>NZ_CP095046.1:3407478-5832456 GCF_022919215.1 Hymenobacter cellulosilyticus
ATATCAGCAACCACGAAAATGTCCACCGCGACCTGCTGCGCAACGTATTGGGAAACAACGCTATTAAAACCCTGGAAACTGATTTTTCCAGCATTGATGTGACCAGCCGGAGTCAGGTGCTGGCCGCGGCCCGGCAGTTCGAGGACTTGGGTGTAGCTGCCTATAACGGCGCGGCTCGTTTCCTGACCAATCCGGCGTATCTGGCCCTGGCAGGCAAAATCGTGTCGGTGGAAGCCCGCCACGCCGGCCTGATTCGGGACCTGGTGAGCTACAACTCGTTTGTGGATGCCGACGTGGTAAACGTGAGCCGGGGGCTAGAACTCTCGAAGCGGCCCGCCGTAGTGGCCGAGCTGGTAAATACCTACCTGGAGCCGGGCTCCAAGCTCGACGTTTCGGGGCTGAAATAAACCCCGGATGCCGGAGCCGGCGGCCGGTGGCTTACCTTTAAGAGGAGGGCAGTGGGATATTTGCGCATATACCACGACATTTGTGTTTCTGCCGCCCTTGGTAGGCTATGAAATTATTTTTCAGGGCTTCACCTTCTTTCCCACCGGCCGGCGGCTTCCACGAAATTCAGATTTCCCATGTTCGATAATTTAAGTACTAAGCTCGACAAAGCCTTTAAAACCCTTAAAGGCCAGGGCAGCATCACCGAAATCAACGTCGCGGCTACCATCAAGGAAATCCGCCGCGCCCTGGTTGATGCCGACGTGAACTACAAGGTGGCCAAGGAAGTCACCGACAAGATTAAGGACGAGGCCATGGGCCGCGACGTGCTGACCACCGTGTCGCCGGGCCAGCTGATGACCAAAATCGTCTACGACGAGCTCACCCAGCTCATGGGCGGCACCAAGGAAGACGTGGTGCTCAAGGGCGATCCGGCCGTAATTCTGCTCTCGGGCTTGCAAGGTTCGGGCAAAACGACTTTCGCCGGCAAGCTTGCCACCTTTATCAAGAAGCAAAACCGCACGGTGCTGCTCGTGGCCTGCGACATCTACCGCCCCGCCGCTATCGACCAGCTCAAGGTGCTGGGCGAGCAGGTCGGCGTGGAAGTGTACTCGGAGCCGGAAAACAAGAATCCGGTCGAGATTTCGCAGAACGCCATTGCCTACGCCAAGAAAAACAACAAGAAAGTAGTCATCATCGACACCGCCGGCCGCCTGGCCGTAGACGAGCAGATGATGCGCGAAATCGAGTTGGTGAAACGCTCGATTAACCCGTCGGAAACCCTGTTCGTGGTAGACGCCATGACGGGTCAGGACGCGGTGAACACGGCCAAGACCTTCAACGACCGCCTGAACTTCGACGGCGTGGTGTTGACCAAGCTTGACGGTGACGCCCGCGGTGGTGCGGCCCTCTCGATTCGGGCTGTGGTGGAAAAGCCCATCAAGTTCATCTCGACGGGGGAGAAGATGGAAGCCCTGGACATGTTCTATCCCGACCGGATGGCGCAGCGGATTCTGGGCATGGGCGACGTTATTTCGCTCGTGGAGCGGGCCCAGCAGCAGTTCGACGAGGATGAAGCCAAGCGCATCAACCAGAAGATCCGCAAAAACCAGTTCAACTTCGACGACTTCCTCTCCCAGCTAGAGCAGATCAAGAAGATGGGCAACCTGAAGGACCTGGTGGGCATGATTCCCGGCATGAGCAAGGCCATCAAAGACGTGGAAATCGACGACGATGCCTTCAAGCCGATTGAGGCCATCATCAAGAGCATGACCCCGCAAGAGCGTGCCCAGCCCGAGCTGCTCAACGGCTCCCGCCGCCGTCGCCTGGCCAAAGGCAGCGGCACCGACATTCAGCAGGTCAACAACCTGATGAAGCAGTTTGAGGACATGCGCAAAGTGATGCGTACTATGAACAAGATGAGCTCTACCAAGGGCGGTATGCAGCAAATGGCCAAGATGATGGGCATGCGCGGCAAGTAAGCCACGGTATTGACTAAGAAAAGAAGGGCCGGACCATGTTGCATGGGCCGGCCCTTTCATTTAGGTTCTTATCAGCAGATGGCAGCTCCGCGGATTACCTAAAACTACCTACAGTTCTTCCCCAGTATGGCTAAAGGGTTTATCACGCTCAGTGATGGTCGCGGATTTGCTCCCCGGTGGCGGGCTTATGATAGGGTACTATAGTTGGTTATTGATGGCCTGGGCGAGGATGCTTATGAGCAGAAGTTTAAGGAGTTTCTCCGGGCTGTGCAGAAGAATGGTAAATGCCGTGGGGTGGTTTACCGCGCAATCAGCACTTTCTGGGGTTTGCCTACTACATTGCCGGCCGCATCGGTAGCGCGCAGAAAGTACAGGCCAGCGGCCAGGCTGCTTACTTCCAGCCGGGCCTCGCCGCGCACCGTTTGCCGCAATACCGGCCGGCCCTGCTGATCCAGCAGCGTCACCTCGGTATTCGCAGCAAGTACACCGCTCAGCGTGATCTGCAAAAAGTCCTGGGCCGGGACGGGTGACACGCTAAGCACGGGCGTAGCGGCTGTGGCAGCCAGCACCACCACGGGCGAATACGCCGTGGTGCCATCCTCATTTAGCTGACGGAGCCGGTAATACACTGCTTCCGTAGGCGCAGCATCATCCTTGTACTGGTAGCGTTGGCTGTTGCTGGTAGTGCCCCGGCCACTCACAAAGCCGATTTCGTGGAACTGGCTTTCAGCCGTAGTGCGCCGCTCCACGGCAAAGCCCCGGTTACGCAGCTCGGAGGCCGTCTGCCAGCTCAGGCGAGCCGCGCTGCCCATGCGAGAGGCCGTAAAGCCGGTAAGCTCCACGGGCAGCACATTGCCGTTAGTAACGGGCATGGTTACCCGAAAATCCGCCGCCATGGTTAGCGTAAGGCTGAGCTGCTGAGTGGCGGCATCGTACTGGAAACCCGTGACGCCCGGACCGGTGACGGATGAGGGCGCACTGCTCATCGGAATGGTCAGCGTGGTGGCGCGGCTTACGTAGCCGGCGTACGTGTTGGAGCTGGTGCGCTGCCAGCTGAGCGTAGCCCGCTTCGTCGACTGCACCACCGGTGCGGCTCCGTAATACAGCACCTTTCCTTGCTCCAGAAATAGTTGAGCGAAATTGCCCGCTGCATCCAGGGAAAAGAAATTCACCAGCCCATCGGCCTTCACGGGCTGGGGTAGCAGGCTGCTGGCATCAGTAGTTAGCACCGTATCAGCCTGGGCGAAGGCCAGATCCTGATACTCCCCGCGGGCAGTGACGGCAGCCGTAGAAGCCGTGCTGGTAGTCGTTAGGAGCGGGGCAGTAGAATTGAAAGGCACCAGAGCAGCTAGAAACTGCGTGCTGGCCGCCCCGCTTTTTTGCACCAGCAGCGTAGTGTGCTTTTCCGACGTGTTGTAAGTCAGCTCGTGGCGGTTGGTGGCTTTAGTATACCCGCTGGCCCCACCCGTAGCCGTGACGTGGGCCAGCAGGCTGACCCCGTTTTTCTGCCAGGTTCCTTCGTGGCCGGCAAGATTGTCGGTGAAGGTGCCTGTGGCGGCCGGCCCATTTTCCAGGCCGTAGCCGTGCAGCTGCCAGGTATAGGTATGGGCCGCAGCGGCCTGCACAAAGTCGGCCAGCAGGTAGTAGCTGTTGCGGATAAACAGGGTTTTGCGGGTAATAGTAGCCGATTTATAGGCCGTTTGTACTTCCCCGTAGGTTAGCTTGTCCGTCTGAAACGCGGCGCGGATGCTGGCCGGGGCGTCGTTGGGCGCACTCGGGGCCCCGATGGCCGGCCCGGCGTTGTCCACCAGTAGCATGTTGTGGTTGGTAGCCTGGCCCAGGGAGTCGCGGCGGCCGTAGCTGAGGTAGCCCGGGTCCAGGGCCAGCAGCTGCCCGTGGGCGTAAAGCAGAAAGCTGCTGGCATCGGCCTGGCTGTGCCCGCCGGAGTTGGCCTGGGCCGTGCCGCCTTTGCCGTTGAGATGCAGATACGTGGCCAACGAGTCGTTGCCGGAGCGGAACACCAGGTTGCCACTGTGCGGCAGGGCCGTCAGCGTGGTGTTCGTAGGGGCCGTAGGCGTAAGGTTGGCCGCCAAGTAAGCCGCCCGCATGTCCACGCTCACGTCGCGCAATTGGGCCGTCAGGGAATTTAGCTGCCGGCCCGAAAGGCTGCCCAGGTGCAAGGGCTTGAGGTAGCGACTCTTCCCTGTCAGCGCCAGCTCGGGCATGCCCATGTCGACGAATGAGTCTTCCAACGCAGGCAGCCGGCCGTCGGGCAGCAGAATGGCCGTAATCCAGTCGTAGAGCTGGTCGTAGCGCGGGTCGTAATAAGGGTTACGGATGGGCCGGGAGGTGCCGCCAAACGAGTACGTCAGCGTATTGTCGGGCAGAAAATTGCCCATGGCCCGGAAAAACGGCAGGCAGTTCAGAAAAGCGTATTTGAAGTAGTAGGGCCCTTCGGCGTAGCCCGCCACCTTCGTCGGGTCAGACTGCCGCTGGGCATCCTGCCACAGTACGTTGTCGATGTTATACAGGCCGTGGTTGATCCAGGAAGTAGGCCGGCGACTTACGTGCGTGGCGCTGCCTACGTCGTTGAGCACCACGGCGGCCATGCCCAAGGCCGCGGCCGTCATCAGCGCGTGGTTGTTCTTAACTTGCTTAAAGAACTCGTAACTCGCAAAGCTCACCGGCCTGAAGGGCTTCACGGCCTGGGAATCGAGGTTGCCGGCAAATTCCTGCAAGCGGCGCTTGGCCGCGGTCAGGGAATTGTCGGTTTCGCCGGCACCCCGCAGCAGGTCGTAGGCTATGAGGTAGTCAATCAGGTCTTTGGAGCGCCACTGCCACTCGTTGTAGGACGACAGATTCGACAGCGTGGCAAACACTTCGACATCGGTATTAATGGTTTCGAGCAGGCCGCGGGTGGTGGCAATCAGGGTCGCCTTTTCCGCGGCCGTCAAAGGGCTGATGGCGCCATTTTCCGCTTTCCGGTCAAGCAGGGCCACGAAGGCGGCGTTTTTAGCCAGCGTCGCCCGCCGGTGCCGCCCATCGGTAGAGGTGTTATCGGCGGGTGGCGACGAAACCGCACTCTGGTAGAGGCCCTGATAGAGCGTGCGGCCCGTGGGCTGAAGCAAAGCCGCCTGCACTTCGGGTACGGCGGCGGCCCGCAGCAGCGTGCGGGGATAAGCCAGGTCAGCACCGGGCGGGTTCCAGCTCCCAGTTTGGGCGCGGCCCGTCGAAATCAGCAGAAATAGTAAATAGAGAGTAGCGGCTACGTGTTTCAAGCGCGGGAGGTTAATTGTAATTCTACCAATCTAATCAGCCTAAGAGGCTGCAAAAACACTGGTAGAATAAGACTTCGCCGCGGGGAATAGTTTCGTACTGTAAAGGTAATAAATAGGAATAATTGAAGATATAAGCCCGCGGTATCTATGTGCTGCGGACTAGAAGGGGAGGTCTTACTTGGTGGAGGGCATCACGTTGCCGGCCGAATCGGCGAAGTACACGGCCGTTACTTCCTCCTTCTTGCCCGGGGTTGGTTCCATCTCGAAGGTATATTCCACCGTGTAGCCGCTGCGGTTGCGGCCCTGGGCATCTTCCTGGTGGCCGCTGTGGGCTTCGGAATGAATTGGGGTGATGGGCCCTCCGCCGACTTGCTCCTGCACATGGCGCTCCACGGCCGCAATGGCCTTTTGTTCCTCGGGGCTTGTGCCGCAGGCGGTAGTCAGCAGCGTCAGGGCGGCAAGCAGCATAGTCGGTTTCATGGGCGGCAAGATAACAAAAGGCCTCCGCAGAGGCCTTTAGGTTTAAAACTATAGCTGTGTACGTGCTACGGGCAGATTAGTACTCAGTCTTGCCTTCCTTGTTTTGCCAGGCCTGAAAACCGGCCAGGGCCTCGTCGCGCAGCAGTTGGGTCATCGGAATCTGGCGGGCACCCAGGGGCTTCTCGATTTCGTCGTAAATGAACTGGTCGTCGAAGCCGATGGCGGCGGCATCCTGCTTGGTGTTGCCGTAGAACACGCGGCGGGGCCGGGCCCAGTAAATAGCCCCCAGGCACATGGGGCAGGGCTCACAGCTGGTGTACAAGTCGCAGTCGTCGAGCTGGAAGGTGCCCAGTTCTTTGCAGGCCTTGCGGATAGCATCTACCTCGGCGTGGCAGGTGGGGTCGTTGGTGCTGGTTACCTGGTTGAAGCCGTGGGCAATGATGCGGCCGTCTTTAACCACGACGGCACCGAACGGACCGCCAAACCCGGCTTGCATTTTTTCAATGGACAGGCGAATGGCTTCGCGCATAAATTCGTCGCGGGGAGCTTCCATAGGAGGGGAGAGTAGGAGGGAAAAGCCCGCAAGATACGCTTGCGCAAGGAATGGAGCGGCATCCGTGTCCGGGGAAGCAAGCAAAAAGCATCGGGTTTGCCACTGCTGGGCGGTAGCCGGCAGTAGTACTTTTTAAGAACAAGCAACCATCTGACTGCTAATCTACGAGTTACTCCGTATCGTTACGGATAGTAAGGCCGTATTCGTGCTCAGGCACTACGTACTGCTTACCAATACTCATTTTTCACATCTAACCCCTTTGCCATGCAAAAACACGTTACTCTAATCCTGACCGGATTACTACTGCTGACCTCCGGCCTGTTGCGGGCCGACCACCTGCGGGCCCACCTGCTGCTTTCGGCTAAGCTGGAAGGCGCTCAGGAAGTGCCGGCGGTGAATACAACTGCTAAGGGTGTTGCCAGCTTCACGATGAGCCCCACCCAGGACACGCTCTTTATCACCGCTTCGTTTGTGGGTCTGAGCGGGCCCATCACCGGCGCGCACGTGCACTTGGGTGCTCGGGGAGTGGCTGGCCCTATTGTGACAAGCTTGGTGCCAATGCTCCGAGGCAACCGCCTGCAGGGCTTCCTCACCGGCGCCGACTTTGACGTGGCCAAGCGCCGCAAGTACCTGCTTGGCGCGTATTATATCAACGTGCACACCGCAGCCAACCCAAACGGCGAAATCCGGGGCCAGATTGAGCTCGAAAAGGATTTTGCCTACATCACCCAGATGACGGGCGCCGCGGCCGTACCGGCCGTTACCACCACGGCTTCGGGCTTTGGCGGGTTTGCCCTGTCTCAGGACAGAAGCAAAATCAAGTTCCAAACCATCGTCCGGGGCCTGAGCGGGGCTATTACCGGGGCTGAACTGCGCAATGCCACCGCCACCACGGCCGGCACGTCGGTGCTGAACCTGCTGCCCTTCCGCGACCCGTTCAACCCGAACGTGTTCAGCGGCGAATTTACCCCGACTGCGGCCGTGTTGGCCGCTTTCGAAGCCGGCACTCTGTACGTCAACATCACCACAGCTGCTAATGCTGGCGGCGAAATCCGCGGCCGTATCTTCCAGGACCGCGCCTTTATCAACTTCGATGCCCGCCTGGACAGCGCCCAGGTTGTGGGTGGCCGCAACTCCTTTGCCAAGGGTATTGCCATCCTGCGCCTCAGCCCTACGCTCGACTCGATGTACGTATTCGCTACGTATGCTGGTCTGAGCGGCCCAGTGACATCGGCACTGCTGTATACTTCGCCTGCGGGTCAGCCCAATACGCCGGCCGTGCAGGCCAGCAACGAGCTGTCGGGCTTTATCCAGAATGATTTCCTGGGGGTACTGTTTACAGGCCTCAACACCAACGCCAGCCCGCTGGGCCGGAGCATGCTGCTGGGCAACGTCAACCTGCAACTGGCTACGGCCGCACGCCCCAACGGCGAAATCCGTGGGCAGGTGTACCGCCTGGCTCGCGAAGGCTACACGTTTGCCATGGCCGGCAACCAGGAGCGGCCCACGCCGGTAGCCTCGCCCGGCTACGGCTCGGGTCTGGTTTCCATCGACCGCGACCAAAGCAACGCGCACTTTATGCTCTCGTGGGGAGGTCTTACCGGTCCTGCCCAGGCTGGCCATTTTCACACCGGCCTGATTACGCAGGCTGGTCCCGTGGTTTTTGATCTGATGCCCTTCTTCGACAATGCCACGGCGCCGATGGCAGCCGACGGCTACTGGCAGGCCACAGCCAATGCTGCCCCCAATGCCAGCCGTCCTTTCACCCTGCGTCGCTCCATTCAGTTCCGCCGCGACAGTATGTACGTGAATCTGCACACGGCTCAGTTCCCAGCCGGTGAGATCCGCGGGCAGGTATTGCGGGGCGCCAAGAACCTCTCTTTCGTGCTGAGCTCGTCCAGCCCCATCGTCAGCGGCTCGTTTGCGGCCTATCCAAGCCCTTTCCAGAACTCGTTTACCCTCACCTTCGACGCCCGCGCTGCTGGTACTGCCACGGTACAGGTTACGGATCTGGTGGGCCGTACCGTGCTGACGGTGCCCGTTGCTATGCGGCCCGGTGCTAACCGTACGGAGCTGAACGCGCCGGAACTGCGGGCCGGCGTGTACTTGGTGACGCTGGAGGCTGCGGGAGCCAAAACCGTTACGCGGGTAGTAAAGCAATAGCTTCAGACCACTGTCTTACAGTTCGGTAAGAAAATTGCAGCAACCAGACCATCTAGGCTACTCGTCAGAATGCCTGGCCTTTGTGAAACTCATTATTCGCAAAGTTCAAAGGCTACGTAGCCGAAGTAAAAAAGATGTTTGTTATCTGAAAATAATCAGAAAACAGATGCATTCAGGATCATCTCACACTCGTTTTGGCACAGAACTTGCGTAAGTCAATCTTGAAAGAATAGTTTTTTAGGTGTTTTGGTTGTGGAAAAGGGGACGTCGTATCGGCGTCCTTTTTTTATGCCTCATTACCTGATGCTGTAGAGTTGGATCCACTCAACAGACGTATCCGGCAGGACCAGCAGGCACTTCCGCTCGGCCACTGATAAGCTGGAACGATTGAGAAATAGCTGCAATAGGCAAGCAGTCCGTGCCTTGAAATACGCTATACTGCAAGCGGCTGAAGTTGGTACTTACTCGGTTGGCTGAGTTGATTTGCGTAGGCGGAGCGCGGCCAGCAGAAAATAGAATGCTCCCACTGCCGAGTAGCCGGCCAGGTTGGTCACGCCCTGGGTCGGGTTGTGGGCCTGGAGCACAAACACTACTCCGGCTATCATCGACTGCCCGCCGCTGAGCATCATCGGCCATTGCCCGCCCAGCTGGCGCCGCCGCTGCAGGCCGAGCAGCAGTTGAATCAGCCCGGTGAGCACAGCCCACACGCCAAAGACGATGAGCACTGCCGGAACGCCCTGACGCAAAGCCACGGCCACGGCTACTGTTGTGAGGCTGCCAATGATAATGTTCACGTATTGGGGTTGCATTGAGGTTCTGGTGCCCCGGTTGGCCCGGATATCCCCGAATGTAGCCAGGACGTCCCAGGCCGGGTAGAGCAGTAATAAGACCGTCGTGAGGGTGGGCGAGGATTTTACGCTTAGAAAAACGAGGCTAACCCAGACCAGCGAGAAACCGGCGCGCACGAAATACAAAGTGCGCAGGGCCTGGGCAACCCGAACGGGAGCCGAAATGGTGGCTGTGGAAACGGACATAGTTTGTGAGTTGATTTGTAAAACAGGGGAGGAGAGTACACTAAGCGGTGCAAGCCTTTAAGGCGGTCTGCCCCAAGAACTGCTCTGTTCCAAAGCTGGAAGAGTAGTGAGTTGAAACCCGCTTTAAGGTGCGTGGTGGCCGGTTTTGTCTGGTGCAAGGCCTGTCCTAGACGGAAGCAGGCAGTCAATTTTCGCAGCCCTCACGCACCGTTTGGCAGGCAACTCAGGCTTCTCTTTCTCGCCGAGGTTACTGGGCTATTTCCGCGAGTATGCCGCTGAGCTCCTCGGCATTGGTTAAGTGGGGGGTGTGGCCGCTGTTGAGACGGTACTCCTTCTGCACGGGCGTCGCGCGCAGCATCAGGTCTTGCAGGACGGGCGAAAGGGCATGGTCCTGCAGCGTGCGCACGTAGTACCTGGGCACGCGGCCGTAGTTGGCGGCCGACAGGGTAACTTTTTCGGCGGGTGGTCCGGCGGGCTCGTCGCGGTAATTCTCGAGCACCTGCTGTTGCACCGCCGCCGAGCCGTCCTGGCAGAAGATGTTCACCAGTTGGGCACGGTTTACCACTGCCAGCGACCCGTCGGGACTGGTAGAAAGGGCCGGCCCCAGCAGGGACTGGGTGTCTTGCCCGGCCAGCTCAAACACGGATTGCTGGTTGGTCGGCAGGAAACCGGCTACGTAGACCAACTTGGCAATCTTGGCTGGGGCAGCTTCGGCCACCGTCGAAATGATGGCTCCCCGAGGCTGTGGCCCACCAGTACCACCTGGGCGGCCGGTTGGGCATTGATGGCGGCCAACACCTGGTCGCGGTAGCGGTTCATGGTCAGGCCGGCCGCGGCCGTCTGGTCTTTGCCGTGCGCCAGCAGCTCGACGTTTACCACTGTGTAGCCCTGCTGCTCGAGCTTGCTTACGACCGGAGCCCAGGTGTAAGCCCCCTGCCAGGCGCCGTGTACCAGCACCATGGTAGCCTTTTTCTTCGCGGGCTCCGGGTCAGCTTTCTGGCAGGCCAGCGTGGTAGTGTCCACCAGGGCCAGGAGGGCAACAATGAGTTTTCTCATAATCAGGAAAGCACAAGGCTTTGGTTGAAGTGGATGATGGGACAAAGGTCCCGTCGCCCACTCACCTGATTTTTCACCTAGGTTAAAAAGCGTCGACCAATAGGTCGTTTAGGTGAACTAGCTGGTTGTTCAGGTTTACCGCTGCCCACGGGCTGGGTGCGAAAGCACAGGCTTGCTGCGGCTGGGCTTCGCTTCGTTTAAACACGGGGGTGTTACAGCCCGCGCTTTCCTGGTTACTTTGCTCAGCTATGGCTCCCGTTTCTCCTGTTTCCCCGCACCAGCTCCTGACCCAGCAGTTGCAGGCATTTGCCCGCCTTTCCGAAGAAGATCTTCGCCTGGCCGAAGAGCATTGGACGCTGCGCACCATTCCGCGTCATGAGTTTTTCAACTTTCGCAATGCCGTGTGCCAGTACGTCGGCTTTATCGTGCGCGGTCTGTTTCGCGTCTACTACGTCGACCCCGTGACGGACACGGAACACAATGTGGTGTTTGTGCCGGAGGGTACGTTTCTGACCTCCCTCAAAAGCCTGCTCACCCAGGAAGCGTGCCCGTACTACATTGCCGCCCTGGAAGATGCCGAATTGCTGGTCATCAGCGTGGGGCAGTTGCAGGCCCTTTTCGACCAGTCGCACGGCTGGGAACGGTTTGGCCGTCTGCTGGCCGAGCAGTACTTAGTGGTGCAGCAGGCCAAGGCGGAGGCTATGCTTTTTCAAACGGCAGAACAGCGTTATTTGGCGCTACTAGAGCAGTTCCCCGGAGTAACCAACCGGGTTTCGTTAGGTCATATTGCCTCGTATCTTGGCATCAAGGGCCCTTCGCTCAGCCGAATCCGGGCCCAGTTGGGTCGGGTATGATTAGCTCTGGAAATCAGCAGGATACAGGGCCATTTCGTTTGCTACGAAGGTTCTTTAGAACTGGACTTTACCCAGCCACCGTATTTCTTACTTTACTTATTATAAGTTCGGCACTTATTTGACCGGACGTGATACGGGGCCCTGCCGGCCGCCGGCCAAACCAAGTTCCCTGGTAATGGAAGCTATTCTACTCCTGCTGTTCCTGCTGTTGGCGCTACTTTTTGTCGTGGCCCTGGGGCTGGTGCAGTACGTGATTATTCCTTGGGCACTGTTGCGGGCATTTTTTCGCAGCGACTGGGCCCCGCAAGGACTAAAGGATGTCGTGGCCTGGACCTTGGGAATATTCGGGTTCCTGGTCATCGGGTTTCTGGGCTGGAACTGGTACCGGCAGTGGCAGGACCGACAGGCCACGGCGGCCCAAAGCCGCTGGCCCCCCGTACGCCTCACTGCCCAGCAACCGGGGTTGTTGCCGTATCCGTTGGGCCGGGGCCGCATCGAAGCCGCCCACTATACCACAGCGCCCTTGCTGATAGTATCAGGCGACTTAGTTGTGGAAGGCCGGCTGCGGGCCTCGTTTACCGCCAGCCCGGGCATTAAGTTCGCCAACGAAACCGACCTGGTGCAGGTGAGCACCGATAAGGGAGAAGCCACGCAGGCCACGGGCCGGTCGTTCTACGACCCGCTCAGCCACAGGGTCAGCGGGTCTTTTCACTGCGTATTGCCATCGGGTAGGCCGCTCTCCATTTCTTTTCCGCCTACCCCAGTTTCCCCACGGTAAGCCAGGAAAAGCTGCTGCGGCCATTGTAGCGTCTGCTCACAAAGCTGAGTCGGACTACCTGCATGTTGTGCTACAGCACCGGGAAAGAGAGTTTCAACTGCTCAAATAGCGGCTGTCCTGGTCAAATAATTAGGGCGTTACTTGTTTGATCTGGTGGAGCAGCTTGCTGAACTCTACCTGCGGAAATGGACTGTGAGCGGAGGAAATGAAAAGCCCCGCCGTGTGGCCGGCAGGGCTTTCAAAAAAGATTGTTTCCAGCCTGGGCCAGCTCAGATTCCTCGCTTTGACAGCAGACAAGTGAAGAAGCGGCGTTCTTTAGGCGGGACTGTTAGACTGAGCAAAGCATTATTCTGCCAGGTCAAAAGGGAGGCCGGTGAGTTCTTCGGTCAGGCGCCACAGGCGTTGGGCAGCGGCTGTATCAACCGAATAGGGCTTCACTCCGGCTGACATTCCGGGCCCGGGAGCCAGGGCGGCAATATCCCCATCCTCGCAGTATACGCCTCCGATGCTGGCTAACAACGGACTCGTGGCACACCAAACTGTGGTAGCGGCGCCTTGCGGAATGGTTTTGAGCGAGGCAATGACCTCGGGAACAACCTTGCCCTGGGCATCATAGAAGCCGAATTGCTGGAGCATTTCCAGCGGTGCTTCCCGAAGCAGCTCCGTGCCCCAGATGTTGCCGGGATGCACGGCATACGCTCGTACGCCAAACGCCTGGGCCCGATTGTCTAACTCCACCGTAAACAGGTTGAGTGCCGTTTTCGAGTGCCCGTAGGCTTGCAGCGTTTTGTAGTCCCGATTGTCAAAATTAGGGTCGTCGAAGTTGAACGGCGCAAACTGATGCCCTTGGGAAGAGACGTTGATAACCCGGGCCCCGCGCGCCTGCTGCAAGGCGCCCCACAGCCGGGCCGTGAGCTGAAAAGGGGCTAGGTAGTTGGTGGCCAGCTGCGACTCTATTCCGCGGCTGTTTCGGCGCAACGGCACGAACATAATGCCCGCGTTATGGATGAGCAGATGCAGCGGCCGGCCCGAAGCCAGGAACGTGGCCGCAAAGGCGTCAATGGAATCCGGATTCATCAGGTCTAGTTCGGCCAGCTCTACATTGGCCACGCCGCCTAGGTTTTCCTTGGCTTTCTCCAAGCTTCTAGCGGGTACCACGACGGTTGCCCCCGCGGCGGCCAGTATTTTGGTGGTTTCTAAGCCGATGCCCGTGTAGCCACCCGTGACAATTGCCACTTTGCCCGCCAGGCTGATTCCCTGAATTACCTCGCTGGCCGTGGAAGTAGCCGTGAATCCCGAACTGAGGGGAGCTTGCAGGGCGCCGTTATAATTGTTCTGTTTCATTGGAGTAAAAGGTTGATTATTAGGCTTGTTACAGTCCGTAAATCCCGCCGGAAACGGATATTTTTTCTCCCGTAATCCAGGCCGCATCCTCCGAAGCCAGGAACACGGCTACGCGCGCAATATCTTCGGGCTGACCCGTCCGACCCAGGGCCGTGGTCGACACCAGCCGGGTTTCCGCCTCGCTGCCGATAAAGCCGCCGCTGCGTGCGCCTTCCGTGTCCACGATGCCCGGCAAAATGGAATTGATACGGATGTTCCGGCCGCTGAACTCCTTCGACAGCGCCGTGGTCAGGGCATCCAGTGCGGCTTTAGTAGCCGAGTAGAGTGACCCAGTAGGAAGCGGATTTCTGCCCGCTTCCGAGCTGATGTTGATGATGTTGCCGCCAGCCGTCCCGAATAGCGCTAACGCACCTTGAATGGCAAGCACCGACCCCAGCACATTGATGTTGAACTGCTGATGAAAGGTTTCTGCGGATACGACCTCAATCGGTTCGTACTGGTAAATGCCGGCATTATTGACCAGAATATCCAGGGTGCCGAATGCGGCTTTGGTCTCGGCAAACAGACGGCGCACATCGGCTTCGTTCGACACATCGGCCTGCAGCGCAATGGCCGTGCCGCCGCTGGCGGTTATGGCCTGCACTACTTGGTCGGCGCCGTCCTTGCTGGAGGCGTAATTGACCACCACTTTTGCCCCTTCGGCAGCGAAATAGCCTGCAATAGCGGCTCCTATGCCTTTTGACGCCCCCGTTACGACGGCTACTTTATTATTGAGCTTGCTCACTTTTGCGTTGATTTGAGGGTTGAACTCCCCGCCTGTTTGGTAGGCAGGGCCGTTTGGTGAGGCAAAATTGGGGCGTGAACCGGGGGCTAAACGAGGACATTTGTCACTAAATTATTGGCCTTCGAGGGAATGGCTGCAAATGCTGGAGTTACCTTTGTTGCTAGCTAACGTGTTGTATATCTGGCCGAAAGCTCGGAGTGTCAGTGCTCAATCTAACTTCCAGGGGGTGCAGAAGAAAGGCTAGTCCTGCCTCATTAATCCGCGCAGGAGGTGCGGGTAGTCAACGCCGGGAGGACTTTCGCCGGGAGCTGTTATAGCCAAAGCACGGGTGCGCCAAACACCCGCCCGGGGTTGGGGTTTACCAGGCAGAATTGCCATTACTTGCTTTCCTTCGCTTCACCTAACGCGGCAGCTCGGCCAGCGTAACCCACTCCAGAAAAGACGTGCGTAGCCATGATTGAACCGTTCCGAAACTACCTGACCTCCAAAGCCGCTTTTACCGCCGCCGAGCTGGAGCAAATGGAAGCAGGGGCAACGGTTAAAAAGCTGAAGCGGCGCGACTTTTTACTGCGGCAAGGAGACGTCTGCCGGGACATGGCTTTTGTCGTCAGCGGCTCTCTGCGTCTTTACCGCACCGACGAGCAGGCGCAAGAGCACATTCTGCGCTTTGCCATTGAGAACTGGTGGATTACGGACGCCGAAAGCTTTCGGACCGGCCTACCAGCCAAGGGCGCCATCGACGCGCTGGAAGACACGCAAGTGCTGCTGTGGTCGAGAGAAACCTTTGAGCGCCTGAAAAGAGAAGTACCAGCCTTCAACGCCCTGGAAAGCCAACTTGCCGGCCGCAACCTGGATGCGCAGATCAACCGGCTCTATACGTCCATCAGCCACAGTGCTGAAGAGCGCTACGAAGAGTTTATAACCGCCTTTCCCGACTTTTATCAGCGCATTCCCTTGCACATGATTGCCTCGTATCTGGGCGTGTCGCGCGAAACGCTCAGCCGCATCCGGAAGCAGGCTGGGCTTCACTAAGCAGCAGACTAATTACCGCGTCAGTCAAGCGTCCTGGCCATTTTACATCGGCGTCATCTGCTGAATACACCAGTACGCCGCCTCTCTGATTCCGGACTTATCAGCTCGTTAGAGCCGGATACTGGTGCAGGAAAGTCGGGTGCTCGGCCTGCTGCAGCAGGAAATCGGCCACATCAGCCCGGGCGATTTTGCCCACTTTCATTCCAGGCGTTAAGGCAAGCAGCACTCGGTACTTGCCCGTGCGCGGACTGTTGGTCAGCATGCCGGGTCGGACGATTTCCCACCGTAGGTTGCTCTGGCTGAGCATCTCTTCCAGCTGGGTTTTGTCGCGGTACTCGGGCCCTAGGAACAGGCGGATAACCAGCCGCATAAACCAGCTCAGGTACGCCGCGCTGCTGCCGGCGCCGAAGCCGGTAAGTATCAGCACCGGGCCGCAAATGGAACAGTGGCCGTGGCTTCCAGCAGGGCCCTAGCGGTGTCGCTAAAGAGCGGGGTTGCATTCTTTTTGGTGGTGCCCACCGTGATGAGCACGGCTTCGGCCCCGGGCAACACGCGGCTCAGATCCGCCGCTGAAGTAGCGCTGCCGGTTACTTTCGTTAGCCGAGGATGCTGGGGCAGTGCGCCCATGGTGCGCGAGAGGGTAGTGACGTGATGGCCCTTGGCCAGGGCTTGCTGCACCGCCAGCAAGCCCACGCCGGAGGAGGCGCCAATAATGGTAATCTTCATGATCCAGGGGGCGACTTATACGGTGGGAGCAGTCCGCGACTGCCGAAACGCGGCTCCCAGGCCCGGGGCCGCAACCAGTAGGCTATCCGCCTCCCAGTGCCAGGGCTGGCCGTCGGCGGTAGTTACTTCGGCGCCTGCTTCGCGGGCAATCAGCAGGCCCGGCAGCCAGTTTTCCACGTCGCGGCCCTCCTGGTAGAACACATCGAGCCGGCCGGCACCCACGTAGGCCAGCTGCAGGCCATGCGGTCCGTAGTTGCGCACCACGCCGAACGTACGCAGCAAGTCGGTTACCCCGTGGCTTACCCGGGCCAGCAGGGCCGGGTCTGCTCCCAAGCCATGCGAGTGCTCGAACACGGCCAGGGTAAGGGCCGAATCCTGCTTCGCGCTGGGACGCAAAGGTGTGTCGTTGAGGTAAGCCCCACCGCCCGCCTGGGCCCAGAACAGCTCCTGACTCAGCGGGTCGTAGATGGCGGCAAAGTACGGCTGCCCGGCGCGCACGAGCACCAGGTTGATGGTCCAGCCGGGCAGGTGCTGCAGGTACTGAATTGCCCCGTCCATAGCGTCGCACAGCCAATATTCCGGGTAGGCTGGCTGCTCACCGGCCGCCAGCTCCGGAAAGTCGGCCGATAGCCAGGGTGTGGTGGGAAAGTCATTGGCCAGGTGGGCTTGCAGGGCGGTCAGGCAGCGGCGTTCAATGTTGGCCAACTGCTGGCTGAAAGTGGCCATATCCTGGGGAATAGCCGAGTGGCGAAAGTCGGGCAAGAATAATGCGCCGGCGTGGCGCACGGCGGCCAGAATGGCGGAGGTATTAAGGGGCGTTGACATTGCAGCATGAAATAGTTGATGATGCTGCAAAGGAAGAGGGGAGAAGGCACCGAAAAGTAGGCCTGCTGGCGGGAATACTAGTCCTAACCGCGGAATTGCAGTCGAAACTGCTGCGGCGTCATACCCGTCACTTTCCGGAAGAGCTTGCCAAAATACACCGGTTCCTCGTAGCCCAGCGCGTAGCCGATTTCCTTAACGCTTTGCTGCGTGAAGCCCAGCAGCCGCTTGGCTTCGAGCATTGCCCGCTGCTGGACATGCGCCGACACGGAGAGGCCTGTTTGACTCTTGACCGTATCATTGAGGTGCGCGACGGTAATGTGCAGGGCGGCGGCATACTGGGCGGGTTGTTTCCACTGGGCGTAATGCTGGCGCAGCAGTTGCTGAAAGGCCCGTTCCAGCTGGGGTCCGCGCCCTTCCCGAAGCGGAGTTGCAACCGGGTCGGGCGCGAGTTGTCCGGCCACCAGGCTGAGCAGAGCCAGGAGCAGGGCTTGCTGGGTGCGGCCACTGTAGGCGTCGGCCAAGCCTTCCTGGCAGTCGGCCAGTAGCGTGAGCAGGGCCGTGGCCCGGGCGTAAAAAGGTGAGTAGGCGTCTAAGGGGCAGGGCTGGCGTAAGCCTTGTTCTAAGAGGAGCTGAAAAGCGGCTTCCAGCAAACTCGGCTCAAAACTGAGGGCCCACCCCTGGGGAGAATCGGTGCGCAGAAGCTGGTGCACTTGGCCGGGGCCAATAAGCGCCAGAACCGGTCCTCGGAGGACAACCGGCTCAAAGTCCAGCCGTAGGTGCAGCTCGCCCTGGGTGAGCAGCACCAGCAGGTAATGCGCATCGCGGTGTGGGGCGGCGCTGTCGTGGTCGTCGGCAGCAGTGGGCTGCTGAAAGTTGCGGACCAGTACCCCGGCCCTGGCCAAGGGCGAAAGGGTGTGGTGGGGCAGGTTCTGGGTAAGGATGCTGGTTTTTGGCACAACGAAAGGAGTGGAAGCCGGTGCCGCTAAAGTAACAGGGTTCCGGGTAGCGGAGTGGCCGCGGCATCACCCGGCAATCCTAACAGGCATAAGGGCGGAATGACAGTTATAGTCGCCTGGGCATTTTTTTCCTGTCAAGCAGCCTTACTTGCGTGAGTTGGTAGAGGAACTGCCAGCCGGCCGCGGGGCCGGGCTATACCCCGCCCACTCCAGCGGGGCGTCGGCATCACCCAGGCAGCTGCGCAGCAGTTGGGCGCCTACCGCCTGGAAATTGTCGCTGTTGCTAAGCAGAACCACGGCCAGTCTTTTTTTCGGGTAGGCAACGCACAAATTCTGCCAGCCCTCGGCGTGTCCTCCGTGCCAAAAAGCAGGTCCATAGCGGGAGGTAAACAGGCCCCAGCCCAGGCCCCAGGCTTTGGCAAGCGGATCGGGCTGCCGGGCCGTGCTGTCCCGGCCCGGCCCCCACCCGCGCGGACTGGTGACCTTGATCTGCGAAGTAAATACCAGGCGGTACAGCTGCCGCGACAAGCCCTTGCGCGCCAGCACCTGACGGAGAAAAGCGGCGTAGTCGCGCGGGGTGGTAACCATCGAGCCGGCTCCGCGGGCCCTCAGACGCTGCTCAAACCCGAGCACTTTCCCCGCCTGATCGTGGGCCACGGCCCGATCGGCAGCAAAGCGCGGCTGCCATACAAAGCTGGTGTGAGACATGTCCAAGGGCCCGAATAGCTCCTGTTCGGCCAGGGTCTGTAAATCAAGCCCCGTGCGTTCTTCCAGCACTGTACCGAGCAGGTTGTAGCCTTCGTTGGAGTAAAAAAAACGGGTGCCCGGTTCCGCAATAGTTTCCAGCTTTGGGCCGTAAAATCCGCGCAGAATCGGTAGCCCCGCGCTGTGGCTCAGCAGCATCCGGATGGTCACGCGCGCGAAGGCCGGATCTTGCGCTAGATCCTGCCACTTTTCGTAGGCTGTAATCGGTCGTTTCAGGTAGCGGTACACCGGCGTGTCGAGGGCCACAACGCCCTGGTCCACCAGGCGCAGGCACAGATAAGCAGTTACAGGCTTGGTTAAAGATGCCGCGTACGAAACCGTTTCGGGCCCGAAGGCTTCTCCCGTGCGACGATCTTTCGTGCCGAAAAACTGTTCGTAGACAATCCGGCCCCGGTTTAGCACCAGCACGGAAAGGCCCGCCACGTGGGCCGAGTCGACCACCCGGGCCAAGCGGGCAGTGAGCTGGGCGGAAGACCGGGCCGGGCCGAGCAATTGCCGCACTGGGGAGGAGGTTTGGGCCTGAGCGGTACCCATCATGACCCAGCAAAGCAGCATGGATAACCAGATTTTCATACGCGGAAGCCGGCTGGGTTGGTTTGTTGCCGGGCTGATGCAAACGTCTGGTAAACAGCTGTTAGCTCACACGAAACGGGTACGTGTACCCGACGCCTACCTGAAAGCTAGGCTGGGGACCCCACTTTCGGCCCGGAACTGAGTGCTGGCAGGGCCAAGGGGTAGCGCACCCGCACGCCCCGCCAGGCCCGCCGCGCATTTACCAGACTCAGGGCCAGCGCGCCTGCGGAGCAGAGCATCAGCAGTCCTAGGCCGGCCGGGAAATAGCTTAGCAGCAGCCCCACTGCTGCGCCGATGCCCACAGTAACGGATAGCTGAAAGTTAACTACCAACCGGGCCTGCGCTGCAAAAACCGGGTCATCACTGCGGCGGTGGAGCCAGTAGAACAGAGGAGCCAGCACGTTGGCAAAAGGAACCACGGCTCCCAGCAGCGGTAGCAGCTGCAGCAGCACCAGGGCGTGGCGGTCGGCCGAAACCGGCGTTGGCGCAGGGCTTTTTGGGGTCGGGGCGGGTGTCTGCAGAGCCTGCACGGGGATGGCCAGGGCCGTAGCCAACAGGGTAAGCGTAGTCAGGTGGGCCGCCCCGGTGGCTTCGATACGCTGAATCGTGCGGGCCGTCACGCCGGCCCGCTCCGCTAGCTGCTCTTGCGTAAGCCCCAGGCGGAGACGATGCAGCAGTAGGTTTTGAGCGACGGAATCAGAAGTCATGGCAGCTTGGTATCAGCAGGCCCAAAGTATCAAAAGCAACGTAAACTTTTGCGCTGAACCGGATTGAGCTGGGCCGTACCTGCTTTTACGGGCTCTGTGTAAAGCCACTCTTCGACCACTCGTGCCGGGGCGTCCTGCTTTGCCGGGCATCGTGGAAGAGCTGACGGTTCTGCGGTTTCGGGGTGTAGTGGTTCACGAATATAAGTATGCCGGTTATCATGGTATGTTTCTGCTAGACTGGACGGTAGGAGCTTTACGGGTTCAGAGGGTCTGGAAGGCGGTTCCAGGACAGCTGCTAAGGGAGGTTTTGTGCCCTAGGTGTATCTTCCGGCCTGATCTTGCTGCTTATGAATCTGCCTGCCTACTACGCAGCCATGCGCCAGGCTGCCTTTCAGCAACTGCGCCAGGGCCTACCCGAGCTGGACCCGCTGCTGCATTCGGCGGCCGATACCCGCCGCGGTATTACGTTGCTGGCCCGGCCGCCGGCCGCCATTGCGGCGGCCATTGAGCAGGTGTTGGCCGACATCCGCCAGACCGAGCCCGAGCAGTATTACTACCCCGCCGCCGACCTGCACCTGACGGTTCTCTCCATTATTTCCTGTTACCGCGGCTTTACCCTGCAGGCCATAGATCCGGCCCTCTACCAGCAGGCCGTACAAGCAATAGTGCAACCGGTGCGGCCATTTACCGTCCGCTTCGCGGGCCTGACGGCCTCGCCCGGCGCCATCCTTGTGCAGGGCTTTCCGGTGGGAGAGGGGCTGAGTGAGCTGCGCAGCCGGGTGCGGGAGTTCTTCCGGCATTCCAGCCTGCAGCAGTCCATCGACCAGCGCTACAGCATCCAGACGGCCCACGCCACTGTGGCGCGGTTTACTTCCCCGCTGCACAACCCGGCCCGGCTGATCCAGAAAATCGAGCAGTACGAGCACCACGTCTTCGGCGACTTCGAGGTGGGGGCCGTGGAGCTGGTTTTCAACGACTGGTACCAGCGCGCCGGCACCACCGTGCTGCTGGGAAAGTATCCGTTGGGTTAAGGCCTGCTTCGGCCCCGACGCTTCCGCTTTTGTTTGTAACTAGAACGCCGCGCCAGGCCACAATAAGGCGCGCCTGACGTATGAACCCAGAGCCGCTGATCCAGTTTTTCCAAAGTACCGGCCTGATGACTGCCGCCCAGGCCGCCGACATAGCCGCCGGCTTTTCGTTCCGGCTGCTGGACCGGCACGAGTATTTGCTCCGGGCCGGCACCGTGAGCAACGAGTATTTCTTTCTTGACAGCGGGATTGTGCGCGCCTTTGCCTACAATGCCGACGGGCAGGAAGTAACCACTGGCCTGTATTCGGCCGGGCAGGTGGCGCTGGAAGTTTCCTCGTTTTTCAACCGGACGCCTTCCCCGGAATATCTGCAGGCCCTGACCGACTGCCGGGGCTGGTTTATAACCTATGCCCAGCTTAATGGTCTGTTTCATGCCCGGCCCGAGTTTCGGGAGTTTGGCCGCTCCCTGCTCGTGCGGGAACTGATGCGCCTGAAGACTCGCCTGCTGGGCCTGGCCCTCGACCCGGCGGCGGTGCGCTACGAAGCGTTGCGGCAAGCCAGCCCCGAAATCCTGCAGCAGGTGCCGCTCAAGTACCTGGCATCCTACCTGGGCATCACCGATTCTTCGTTGAGCCGCCTGCGGGCCGCGGCGGCCAAGGGGCCGGAGGCGGGGTAATTTCTTGTCATTTGGCAAGGGACGGGACCGGGTCGGCGGCTTCCTTTGCGGAGTCCTTTAAGCTACTGCCCCATGCAAGCCGTACCTGCTACTCTCAGCCTGGCCTTCGTCCTGACTACTGCCCTCACCGTGGGGCTGTTTTACTTAGCTGCCGGCCGTTCCCGCCCCACGCTCTATGGGCTGCTGGCCTGGCTGGCGGGGCAGGCTGTCGTAGTCCTGACCGGGTTCTACGACGCACCCCAGGCCCTGCCGCCCCGGCTTTTGCTGGCAATTGGTCCTCCTTTGCTGCTTACTGCCGCGCTGTTGCTGACCGAGCGGGGCCGACGCTACCTCGACACGCTGCACCCGCAGTGGCTCACGCTGCTGCACGTCGTGCGGCTGCCGGTGGAGCTGGTGCTGCTGGGGCTGTTTGTGTACGGCGCGGTGCCCGAACTCATGACTTTGGAGGGCCGCAACTGGGACATTCTCTCCGGCTTGAGCGCGCCCGTGGTGTATTATCTGGCTTACCAGCGGCGGCAGCTGGGCTCCACGGCTTTGCTGATCTGGAACGGGTTCGGCCTGCTGCTCTTGCTGAACGTGGTGTTCTACGCGGTGCTGGCCGTGCCAGGGCCGCTGCAGCGCTTCGGCTTCGGGCAGCCCAACGTGGCCGTGCTGCACTTTCCCTTCGTGTGGCTGCCCGGCTGCGTGGTGCCGTTGGTGCTGCTGGCCCACTTGGCCGCCATCCGGCAATTAGCGCGGGCGCGGAAGGTGGTACCCGCAGTTTGCTGATCTGAAACTGCCGTACCTTTGCCGTTGTTAGCTGAGCACCTCATTTGTTCCCGACCGGGCCACTTTCCTATGAATCGTAAAAACCTGCTGCAGTGGCTGCCCTACGTGCTGCTGGCCGTCGTTTTGTTTACCGACCTGCGCACCGTCGTGTTTGGAACCCTGCAGCGCGGCTTGCTGGCCACGGGCCTCTGGCAGGCCGATGAGCCCCGGCTGCCCGCCACTGCTCCGGTGCTGGCTACCAGCAGCGTGGGGTACCCGCACAACCTGCCGCTGCTGGATATGAACGGGCAGGAAGTAAACCTGAGCTCGTTGAAGGGCAAGGTGGTCTTTGTCAATCTATGGGCCAGCTGGTGCCCACCCTGCGTGGCCGAAATGCCCGGCATTCACGCGCTTTACAAAAAGCTGGACCCGAAGAAGGTCGCCTTCGTCATGATTTCCCTGGACCAGAATCCGGCCAAGGCGCGCAACCTGCTGCAGCGCAAGGGCTACACTTTTCCGGTGTATTTCCCTACCGACAACCTGCCCGCGCCCTTCGATTCGAACTCGATTCCTTCCACGGTGATTCTGGCGCCCGACGGCCAGGTAGCAGCCCGCCACGACGGCATGGCCGACTACGACACGCCCGAGTTTAAAGCGGCCCTGGAAAAGCTGGCTTTGCCCCGCGGAGCTAGCCGCCTGACCCTTTTCTGTCTTTGCTGCTGCCCATGATTGATGCTCGCCCCGATATCCGCACCGAAGCCGACGTGCAGCAACTCGTCGACACGTTCTATCAGAAAGTAAACCAGGACGAGCTGCTCAGCCCGGTATTCAATGGCTTTGCCCACGTCGACTGGGCCCGGCACCTGCCTATTATGTACGATTTCTGGAGCGGCCTGCTATTGGGTACTTCGCGCTATAGCGGCCGGCCCTTTCCCAAGCATATGCCCCTGCCCGTGGACGCCACGCACTTCAACCGCTGGCTGCAGCTTTTCGAAGCCACCGTGGAGGAGCTCTTCGCCGGCCCCGTGGCCGATATAGCCAAAGTGCGGGCCCTGAACATTGCCACCATGTTTGAGTACCGCCTGCGCAAGCGCGACCCGCTTTCCTTGCTGTAAACAAACTACCGAAAGAAATGCCTGGGCTCGGTTGGTTTAGGCTCTCATCCGGCGCCTGACGGCTCAGAAGGCTGCTCCACCTGCCTAGCCACGCATGAAAAGGACCTGGTCGGGGAAAAGCCGTTCTTGGAGCGTGCTTTTCCCCGACCAGGTCCTTTCTTATACTGTCGCGTAGCGAGCTAGTTTAATGCACGATGCGTAGCTCGTACTGAGGTTCGGCAGAAGCTGAGCCGCCGTGCTCTACGGCAAAGGCGCCTACGCGGCTGGGGCCGTAGCCCAAGTTTACTTTCACAAACTCGTTGCGGGTGGGCAGCAGGCCGATGATTTCCTGGCGCAGCAGCTGCAAGTCGTCCCGCAGATTCTGCAGGCGCTGCTCTACTTCGTCGGCATGCTGGTCGAAGCTGCCGGTGGCGGGCCGGTGGTCGAAGGCGGCATTGGCTTGGGCCTCGTCGGCGGCCGAGTTGGGCAGGGACTTGGCTTCCACGGTGGCTTTGCGCAGGTCTTCTTCGGCCTCCAGGTAGGCTTTTACTTTGTCTTCGAGTGGAAGAAGGGCGGGGTCGAGGTAGTCGAGGTTGCTGGCCATTGCAGAAGGGGCAAAAGGAAAGAAAGGGTTGCGGGAAAACAACGCAGATTGGGCCCGGAAGGATACAAACGGCCCCGGAAATAGGTGGCACCCGGCCTTGGCGTAACCCCGGCGCCGCGCTTGTTCGTACCCTGTGGCAACTCCTCTTACCTTTGCGGCATGTCCCAAAAAACCGTTTCCGACCCCGTTGGCCAAGCGCTGCTGGCTTATTTGCACGGCAACAAGAAGGCCGAGCTGACCGTGCACAGCAACGTGGCCGACGAAGAGCCGCTGCCGGCCAGCTACTTTTTTCGCACCCTCTGGGAAATGCCCGAGCTGGAGCGCACGGCCCTGGAAGAGTGCCGGGGCCGGGTACTGGATGCCGGCGCCGGCGCCGGCTGCCACAGTCTGGAGCTGCAAAGCCGGGGCTTTCAGGTCAAGGCCATTGACGCCTCACCCGGCGCGGTGCAGGTGCTGCAGGCCCGGGGCGTGCAGGAAGCAGCCTGCCACAACCTGTTTGAGCTGCCCGCCGGCGAGCAGCACTACGACACGATTCTGATGCTCATGAACGGCATCGGGCTGGTAGGCACGCTGGAAGGACTGGAGAAGTTTCTGCAGCAGGCCAAGCACCTGCTAGCCCCCGGCGGCCAGATTCTGGCTACTTCCTCCGACATCAGCTACCTCTACGAGGACGAGGAAGGCGCCCTGGTTATCAACCTCAACGGCCCCTACTACGGCGAAGTGGAGTACTCCATGACCTTCGGCGAGGAAACCGGCGCCTCCTTCGACTGGCTCTTTGCCGACGCCAGCCTGCTGCAGGACTACGCCGAGGAAGCTGGCTACGAAGTCGAGTTTCTGGGCGAAGACGAGCAGCAGCAGTATCTGGTGCGCCTCACGCTCAAGCAGCAGAACATCGACAACAACTAAGTTTGCCCGCCGCTCCGAAAATCTGAGCCGGCCGCCCTCTTACTTACTCCTCAGTTTATGGAATACGCCAAAACCTATACTGCCCGCTGGGCCGACATGGACCCCAACGTCCACATGCGCCACTCGGCCTACACCGATTACGCCGCCCAGCTGCGCCTGGAGTTTCTGGCCGAGGAAGGCTTCCCCATGAAGCGCTTCGCCGAGCTGGGCATCGGCCCGATTCTGTTTCGCGAAGACACCCGGTTTCTGAAGGAAATCAGCCTGAGCGAAACCATCAGAGTATCCGCCGAGCTCAGCGGCCTCAGCGCCGACGGGGCCCGGTGGAGCATCATCCACACCATCTACAAAGCCGATGGCCGCGTGGCCGCCACCGTGGCCGTCGACGGGGCCTGGCTTGATTTGCGCCTGCGTAAGCTCACCGTGCCCCCCACCGAAATGGTAGCCGCCATGCTCAAGCTCGACAAGCACGAAACCTACGCCGACATCGAGCGGGGGCAGAAGTGAAGTGGTGAAATGGTGAGTTGACGTTCTGTCATTGCGAGCAGAGCGAAGCAATCCGTCCTCTAAAATGGGCTGAGCCTTGTAAAGTGAAAAGCCCTAACACCTGAGCAGGCGTTAGGGCTTTCTGGTAAAAGGGCGTTACTACCTTAGCAGAGGACGGATTGCTTCGGCTCACGCCTCGCAATGACACCAGCTTTGCTACTTCACGGCCTTGGTAATCCGTTCCAGCTGCTTTTGGTGGTGCAGCACGTGGTCCACCATAAAGTCCAGGGTTTGGTAGATGTTGAGCATGCCCGAGCGGGGGTGCTTAAATATGTCGCGGTTCAGCAGCGGGCTGGGAAACTCGTTGAGGGTCTGTTCCAACTGCCGGCGCACCCGTTGCCACTCGGTGCGCAGCTCGGGCAGGGGCGGGGCCGTTTCGGGGGTAAGGGCGGCCAAGTATTTGGGCGCTTTAAAGCGCAAAAACGGCAGCCGCAGGGCCAGGCGCAGCACCCGGGAGCGGACAAAAGTCAGGAAGCTGGTTTTGCGCAAGCCTTCTTCCTGCTGGATTTTCTTGCTGATGTACTGCCCGATGCCGGTTTCGGCCACCAGCAGGTGCTGCACGACCTGCGCCGCCGACCACTGCCCCGTGCCGGGCGACTGGTGCGCCTTCTCGCCCAGGGCCTGCGCCATATCCAGCAGGCGGTTAGTAGCTTGTTCGAGTTGCTCGAACCGGATGTGCAGACGATGATTCATGCGGGTGGGGGCGGGAAGAAGTCAGTAGATTTGGGCAAAAGGTACATAAAATACCCAGTTGGAGCCCGGCGCTAGACCTTCCGCCCCGGCCGCCCCGCCTCTTTTTCTGGTCCTTTCTTTTCCGCCCCACGCATGAGCTGCTTGCCCTTGTTTTTTCATCTGCCAAGTCCGGCCAGGTTCGGCCTCTTTCTTTTACCGGTCCGCCGATGAACGAGTCCCAACCCCTTGCGGACCCGTTACGCCACCGCACCCAAGCTGTGGGCTGGTGGCTAACGGGCGGCATTTTCCTGCTTTATTGCTTGTATCTGCCGTTTTCGGGCTATTCGGAAATGGTGTACGACGCGCTGAACTACTGGACGCTGACCGAACGGTTTTTTCAGGCCGGCCGCTTTCACCCGCTAGCCTACGACGACGCGCTGCGGGGCTACCTGTTGCCTCTGCTCAACCTGCCGGCCAAGGCCGTGGCCCACTTTACGGGCGCGGCCCCGCTCACGCTCTCCCGCGTGATGGGCGCGGCTTACGCGGCGGCGCTGTTTGGCTGGGCCGGGCCCGCGCTCTGGCTCCGGCTGTTTCCGCAGCACCGTTTGGGGTGGGTGCCGCGCCTGGCTTTTGCGGGGCTGGGCTTCCTGTTCTGGCGCGACTATTTCAACTTCGTGCTGTCCGACTTCCCGGCTCTGCTGGCTTTGGTGCTGAGCTTGTGGCTGGTGCTGGGGCGCGGCAGCTGGGGCACGGCTGTGCTGGCCGGAGCCTGCCTCACGGCCGCCAGCAACATCAGACCCGTGTATCTGCTAGCCGCCCCGGCAGTGGTGCTGCTTAGCCTGCTGCGAGCCGCTGACCGCCGCCGGCGCCTGCTGAATCTGCTGGGGCTGGCCCTGGGCTTTGCGCTGATTGCCGGCCCGCAGCTGCTGTTGAATCTGCGCCATCACCAGGCGCCCACGCCGCTGGTTCTCTCCCGCGACGCCCGCCTGCCCACAGCCAATCTGTATCTGGCCCAGCTGGGCTGGGGGCTGGTGATTCAGAAGTACGAAACCAGTCTGGACCCGGCCTTCCCCTCGCCCCGCATGCTCTACACCGACCCGGCCGGGCAGGCCCTGCTGCACCGCCTGGCTATCCGCCATTTCACTAGCTACGGTTCCTACCTGGCTACCGTGCTGCGCGAGCCCCTGGCTTTTGCCGGCCTCTACGCCCGGCATTTGTTTAACGGGCTGGACGTGCAGTATCCGAGCCTGTTTGTGCAACGGGTGGCCGTCCGCTCTTCCTGGCTGGCTGGGCTGCACTATTCCGTCTGGTTTGGGGCGCTGGTGGTGGCGGTAGTTGGTTTTCGGCTGGGCCAGCTAAATACGCGGGTGCTGCTCACGGTGGCTGCCTTGGCCTTGCCTTGCTTGGCCGCCTTACCCATTGCTACGGAGTGCCGGTTTTTGCTGCCCGTACAGCTGCTGCTGTATGCCGTAGCCTGCTTTGGCGGGGCGCAGTGGCGGCGGGATTTCACTACTGTTTCCTGGCCGCGAATAGCGCTGCTGGCTGCCGGCTACCTGGTGTTTTTGGGGCTCTGCTTCCGGCTTTCGGCCCACACGCAGGCCCACCTCACGGCCGATGTGCGGGTGCTGGCCCCACTGGGTGGGGCCGAAGCCCAGCGCTGAGCCCGTCTTGTGCCAGCCTGCAGGGTTATTGAGCCGAAAACCGAAAAGCCGCCGGCGTCAGGCCCGTTTTGCTTTTGAACAGGCGGGTAAAATACTGCGGGTACTCAAAGCCCAGCTGAAAGGCCGTTTCGTTGATGCTCAGCGACGTGCTTAGCAGCAGGTGTTTGGCTTTTTCAATCAGGCCGTGGTGCAGATGCTGCTGGGTGTTCTGCCCGGTGAGGGTGCGCAGCATGTCGCTCAGGTAGGCCGGCGACACGTGCAGGGCATCGGCAAAGTGCTGCACCGTGGGCAGGGGCTGCTCGGCGTCCTGGGCAAAATACGCTGTCAGCAGGGTTTCGAAGCGGGTAAGCAAGTCGTGCTCGGCCGTGCGCCGGGTCAGGAACTGCCGGTGGTAAAAGCGGTTGGCGTAGCTGAGCAGCACTTCCAGCTGCGACACCAGCACGTCGTGGCTAAAGGCGTCGATGGGCTGCTGGTACTCGCGGCGGATGCTGTCCATCAATCCTTCCAGGGCCTGTTCCTCGCTGTCCGACAAGTGCAGGGCCTCGTTTACGGCGTAGGAAAAAAAGCCGTAAGTGCTGATTTTCTTGGCCAAGGGGTGCTTCAGCAGCAGGTCGGGATGGAAGACCAGCATCCAGCCGCTAATCTCCGAAATATCTACTCCCGGGGTGCCTTCGCAGAACTGCCCGGGCGCGTAAAACCCCAGCACGCCCTGGCTGAAGTCGTAGGCACGGTGGCCGTAGTGCAGCTTGCCCTTCAGGTTTTTCTTCAGCGTAATAATGTAGAGCTGCCGCACGACCGGCGTAGTAGGCGGCACTAAATGCCGTGTCTTTGCCAGGTCAATAACGGTGAGCAGCGGGTGAGCCGGCGGCGGGAACCCGAAGTGCTGGGTGAAATCCGACACGGTGTGCAATACCTTGAATTCGCGGGCTGACTGTTTCATAAGAAAGATGGTATGGGTTGCTGATTGCCGCCCGCGGGCCGTTGAGCTACAAACCCGGCAGGGCCCCACAGGTTAGAACACCGCCCGCAGAAACGTCAGCACTTCGGCCTGCAGTTCCCGCTGAAACCGGGCCCGGTCGAAGCCGGGTGGGTCCTGAGACGGCGCAAAGGCTGGGCTGGTTCCCTCGGCGGGAAAGGGACTCAGAAAGGAAAAATGCCCGGCATTGGCTACTGCGCGGTGCTGCACCCGGGCCGGATCGGGCACGCCCTGTACTACGTTTTGGCCGTGCCAGGGCAGCGTGTGCTCGTCTTTCTCGGCGGTGAGCAGCAGAATGGGCACCCGCACCTGGCGCAGGGTTTCGGGCGCCCGAAACCAGGGTGTGGCCGGTGCCAGCAGCACCAGAGCCCGGATGCGGCTATCGGTCGGGGTCGGAATCGGGCGCGGCTGCCCGTCGGCCGACTCGTGGGGCAAAGTAGTAGGTGCGCCGCCGGCTAGGGTCAGAGCCGTGTAGCCACCCAGGGAATGACCAATCAAGGCCACCGAATCGGGCAGTGCCGCGGGCCCGATTTTCGGGTCATCCAGTAGGGCGTTGAGGGCCAGCTGCACGTGGCGGGGGCGGGCCGTAAGGTTTTGCGGAGTACCAGCCCAACTGTCGTCCGCGCGGTTGTTGTGCGGGTGTTCCGGCAGGCCTACTATGAAACCCTCACTGGCCAGAAAATGCGCCAGCGTGCGGTATACCAGGCCCGAGCCGCCGGTACCGTGGGAAATCAGGACTACGGGAAACTGCCCGGCGGCGGGAGTGGCGTTTCGGGCTACGCTCAACGGATAGGGTCCCAGGGCTTCCGGCTGCTCCGGCTCCTGGCCCGGGTAGAGAAGGACCAGGGCCAGCGTCAGGTTTAGAGTAGCGTCGGGTACGTCGAGGCGGCGGTAACCTACCGGGTAGCTCATGCAGAGTCAGATGTAGTTCGGGCGGCAAGTACGGTATTTACCCGAAGTACCATGGGCAGAACCGCACCAGACTCGACCCCGCCTGTGGCTAAAACCCCTCCGGATACGCGGCCCCAGCGGAACTGCCTACCGGCATAATGGCTTCCAGTTCGGCCAGCTCGGCGGCACTCAGCGCGAGGCTGACGGCGGCCACGTTCTGCTCTAAGTACTTGCGGCGCTTGGTACCGGGAATAGCCACCACGCCCTGGGCCAGCACCCAGGCCAGGGCCAGCTGGGCCGCCGTGACACCTTTGGCCTGGGCCAGGCTCTGCAGCTTCTCGACCAAAGCCAGGTTCTTATAGAAATTCTCGCCCTGGTAGCGGGGGAAGAAGCGGCGCGAGTCGGTGGCTTCGAAGTCGTCTGGGGTCTTGATTTCGCCCGACAAAAAGCCCCGGCCCAGCGGCGAGTAGCCCACGAAGCCGATGCCTAGCTCGCGGGTGGCCTGCAGCACGCCGTCTTCTTCCACACCCCGATCAAAGAGCGAGTATTCGGTTTGCAGGGCCGTAATCGGGTGCACGGCGTGGCCCCGGCGCAGCTCTTCGGCAGTTACTTCCGAGAGGCCCAGGAAGCGCACCTTGCCTTCTTCCACCAGCCGGCTCATGGCCCCCACGGTGTCTTCCAGCGGGGTGTTAGGGTCGATGCGGTGCAGGTAGTAGAGGTCCACGTAGTCGGTCTGCAGGTTGCGCAAGGACCGTTCGATGCTCTTACGCACGTACTCGGGCCGGCCGTTGTAGCCGCCGGTCCAGTTTTCCTGGTCGTCTACTTCAAACCCAAACTTGGTGGCTAGGATAATTTCTGGGCGCCGGCCGGCAATGGCCCGCCCCACCAGCCGCTCGTTGTGCATGGGGCCGTACAGGTCGGCCGTGTCCAGCAGGTTTACGCCCAGCTCCAGGGCCTGGTGAATAGTCGCTACGCTTTCCACCTCGTCGGCCTCGCCGTACACGCTCATGCCGTTGATTCCGCCAGTCATGCCCATGCAGCCCAGGCCTTGCACGGGTACTTCCAAGCCTTGGCTACCCAGGGCTACTTTTTTGAGGATGCTCATCTTGTGTTCAGGTTAGAAGGATGAATAGTTTCTACCTGACAAAGGTCTGTCGCCGGGCTGCCTGTGGAGGTATACAAACCCGCGCTTCTGCAACACGAAACGCAGCTGCTGCGGCTGTCATCCTGAGCTTGCGAAGGACCTTCCTCACCTTTGTGACAAGCTTTCTTCAACGCAAAACGCCCTTTACCGCGTAATGCATAAAGGGCGTTGTTACAGTAGCAAGAACTGTAGTGGGGTAAATGAGGCAGGTCCTTCGCAAGCTTAGGATGACAAGCAACAAAAGCACATCTCAACTTCCACAAGTACACCACACAAAAGCCCTGACTACCACAGTAGCCAGGGCTTTTGTGTAATTCAGTAAAGCCAGAAACTAGGCCTTCTGGTAGGTTACTTCTTTCACGGCCTGAATGGTGCGGGCTACGTTGGGCAGCGAGGCCTCAATCAGGGTGGGGCGTAGGGCAGGGGCACGTCCATGCAGGTTACGCGCACCACGGGGCGTCGAGGAAGTCGAAGGCGCGGCGCTGCACGGTGTAGGCCAGCTCCGAGCTGATGCTGGCCAGGGGCCAGGCTTCTTCAACGACCACCATGCGGTTGGTTTTCTTCACCGACTCCACCAGCGTGTCATAGTCAATCGGGCGCACCGAGCGCAGGTCGATTACTTCCGCTTCGATGCCGTCCTTGGCCAGCTCATCGGCAGCAGCCAGGGCAATCTTCATCATTTTGCCGAAGCTTACTAGCGTTACGTGCTTGCCCTGACGGACCACGTTGGCTTTGCCGATTTCGAGCAGGTACTCTTCCTCAGGCACTTCGCCCTTGTCGCCGTACATCAGCTCCGACTCCATGAAAATCACTGGATCTGGGTCGCGGATGGCGCTTTTCAGCAGGCCCTTGGCATCGTAAGGCGTGGAGGGAACCACTACTTTCAGGCCCGGGGTGTTGGCGTACCAGTTCTCGAAGTTCTGGGAGTGCTGCGAGGAGAGCATACCGGCGTTGCCGGTAGGGCCGCGGAACACGATGGGGCAGGAGTACTGCCCGCCCGACATGGAGTAAATCTTGGCGGCCGAGTTGATGACCTGGTCGATGGCCACCAGCGAGAAGTTGAAGGTCATGAACTCGATGATGGGCAGCAGGCCGTTGATGGCCGCGCCCACGCCGATACCGGCAAAGCCCAGCTCGGCAATCGGGGTGTCAATCACCCGCTCAGCGCCAAACTCGTCGAGCATGCCCTGGCTTACTTTATAGGCGCCGTTGTACTCAGCTACTTCTTCGCCCATCAGAAACACGCGCGGGTCGCGCCGCATTTCTTCAGACATGGCCTCGCGCAGGGCTTCCCGGAATTGGATGGTCCGCATAATCAGATTACAGGAATTCGAAACGTCAGAAACAAAATGCCGGAAATTTTCCGGCCCGTAAAGCTACAACGACAAGCCGGGACGGGCAACCCTTTTTCCAGGCATTCCAATTCACCCGTCATTACGAGGAGGCACGACGAAGTAATCCGTCCTCTGAAATGTGCTGAGTCTTCTTAACTGAAAAGCCCTGACGGTACCGTCAGGGCTTTCTGGGTAAAGGGCGGGACTACCTTCGCAGAGGACGGATTGCTTCGCGTTACTCGCAATGACACATTACTGTCGGTCATTTCCGCCCTTTAGAACGTCTTCGCCGGTCCTTAGAAGATCATTTCCACTGCTTAAAAGGGCGTTGCCAGCGCTTCGAACATTATTTCCACCGCTTAGTAGGGCGTTTCCGGCCCTTAGAACATCGTTGCCACCACTTAGAATGTAATTTCCGACGCTTAGAAGCTCGTCGCCGGCATGTAGTAGAACGTTGCCGGCGGCGGCACAGTAGCGCGAACTCTGTAGTTCGCGTGCCAGAACGACAATCGTTGTAGCGGCGCGGGGTACGCGAACTACAAAGTTCGCGCTACTGGCTTACCGCAGGGCCTCCAGGAACATCTTGCTGGCGGCGTAGTCGCGGAATTCGAGGTCTTCCACGGCGCGCTGGGCGTAGGCGCGGTCGAGCTGCACGGCGCGGGTGAGGTACTGGCCTACCTGGCCTTCGTCCTTGCTGCGGGCGGCCACCACAGCCAGGCAGTAATAGGCCATCGGGTCCCGGGGCTTGAGCGTCAGGGCCTCCTGGTAGAGGTTGGCGGCGCCTTCGTAGTTGCTTTTGAGCAGGTACACCAGGCCGCGGTTCATGGTGTTCTGGTAGCTTTTGCCGCTGTAGCTAATGCTGCCCAGGGCATCGTCGAGCTGTCCGACTTCGATTTCCAGGGCCGCCTTGTCGGCAAACACCTTTTCCAGCACCGGCCGCGGACCCCCCAGCTTGATGGCGTAGTCGTAGTTCTGCAGGGCTTCGAGCCGGTCGCCGGCCCGGTGGTAGGCGGTGGCTACGCGGTAAAACAGATCGGCGGTGGGGTTGCGGTGGGCGGCCAGGGTGAAGTTGGTAGCGGCCCGGCGCAGGTAGGCCTTGCGCACCTTATCACTAACTTCCTTTTCGGAACGCTGCAAGAGCACCACGGCCAGGTTGTGGTAGGCTTCCCAGCGGCCGGTGGTAGCCACGGCCGTTTCGTAGATGCGCTGCTTTTCGGCCAGCAGCGGGGTGAGAGTAGCCGAGTAGCGCAGCTCCTCGGGGTGAGGGCATCGGCCTCCATCTCCTTCTCTACAATCTTTTTGGAGAGCAGATAGATTTCCGAATCGTAGCGCTTGGGGCGGTGTATTCCACGGCCACCGTGCCGAAGCGCATCACCGGGTAAATGTACTGGTCGATGTAGTCATAGAAGGAGAGGGCCCGTAGCTGCCGCTCTTTCTGAGCAAAAGAGCCTTTCGAGTCGTTGATGAGCAGCACCACCGAGTCGATCTGAGCGGGCTTCAGGGCCGAGTTCTGGACCTTGTTCAAAAACAAGTCCCAGCGCCGGTGGTAGGCCACCGTCTCAAACTGAATATTGCTGAGCTTATTGAGGTAGGAATCGGTATCGACGCGCTTTTTGTAGTAGCGCAGCAAACCCTGCACCCGCTTGTCGGCCAGGCGGGCGTCGCGGGCATCGATAGAGTCGGGGAGTGGCCGGCGGCAATCATCACCTTTTTGGTGTGCTGGTTGGCCTCAATAAAGTCTTCCAGCGCCTGCACGTTGGTGCCCAGGTAATTGCGAATGGCGGCGCTGCCCTGGTCGAAGAAGAAGGGCAGAATCCGGGTGCCGCTCATGTTGTTGTCGACCGTTTCGGGCAGCAAGGCAATGGCCGTATCCTGGCGCACCACCAGCCGGCCCGTCGTCACGATGCCGCGGGCCAGCCGAATCTGGGTGCCTTTCACGAGCTTGCCACCGGGTTTGAGCTGATGGGCATCGGGCTGGGCCAGCAGCTCGCCGGGGCTTTTGCGGGGGAATAGGGAAAGGAAAACTGCTTGGTAATGACGAGCTCGTCTTTTTTCTCGGTGTCGTAGGTGTACTCGCCCGAAACGAACGTAAGCCGGCCCACGGTGTCCTCGCGCAGGCCGTTGTCGTAGCGGTAGCTCAAAGCCAGGTTGTAGGCATTGCCCTTCTTAAGGTGCTTGGCCGGCACCCGGGCCGTGACTTCAAACAAGACGTTTTCCCCGTTACTTTCCAGCACTGAGGGCTGCACCGTAACTTGCTGGCCTTCTTGCGCAACCTTTAGCATCCGGGGCAACGTACAACCCGGCAGCGCCGCGGCGGCCAGCACTACCCACACGGACGGAAACAAGCGCAAATAAACTCTCATAGGCAAAAAGCTGGGCAGTAGGAATGCGGGGCAGAAATTCTGGCCTACAAACGTAAAAACTGCCGCGAGGGGTCAGAAATTGTGCTCAATTCTAAAAGCTGAGCTTGCCATCCGGCAGTTTTCTTGTTATTTTGAGGAGCATTAACCGGGTCAACCGGTTAAAAATGAGGAGCTATGAAACGTTTTACCGACTTCATCGAAAAGCAGAGCTTTGGCGTCTGCAATGCTTTGGGGCAGCGTTTGGGCTTCTCCAGCAGCAGCGTACGCCTGTCGTTTGTCTACGCGTCGTTCTTCACCTTTGGTTCGCCCATCGTGCTCTACTTCGCCCTAGCCTTCTGGATGAATGTACGCCGGGCCATGCGGCGGCAGCGCAGCACCGTCTGGGACCTGTAGGCAAGCTGCTGATTTAGTGAGGTACTGGGTTTGAAACCGGACGGCTTTGGGAGTCGCCCGGCATTTTCGTGTCCGGAAAGTCGGTGGGCTGCAACTGGGAAAAAGCACGTACGCCCTCTACGAAGTACGCCCACACCAAACTGCCCTGGTACACGCCGGGCCGCTGGGCAGTGCGGAGCTTGCGCGGGTTTTCCTGCCGCCGCTGCTTCCAGTACTGCCGCTTGCTGAAAAAGTCGCGGTGGGCGCGCAGAATGGCTTTGGTGTCGCCGCTTTGGCCTTGCAGCAGAAAGCGCAGGGCCGCCACCCAATCCAGCACCAGCCGGGTAGCCAGCACGCCAAACAGCTCCGGCTCGGCCACGTTCTTATACACCAGGGCCAATCCGTTGCGGAAGTTGAGGTAGGTTTTGCGCGGGTTCGACTTGTGCAGCGTGCCGCCGCCCACGTGAAACACCGTGCTGCCGCCGTGGTACCACACTTCCTGTCCCGAATTCCACAGTCGCCAGCACAGGTCAATTTCCTCCATGTGGGCAAAAAAGGCCGTTTCCAGGCCGCCCAGGCGGTGCCAGGCCTCGGCCCGCACCAGCACGCAGGCGCCGGTAGCCCAGGCCACGGGCTGCGGGTCGTCGTACTGGCCCAGGTCTTTTTCCAGCGTGTCGAACAGCCGGCCCCGGCAGAAGGGGTAGCCCAGCCGGTCGAGGTAGCCCCCGCCGGCCCCAGCGTACTCAAACTGTTCCCGTGGTCCCGCTTCCGAGCTATACTGCCGGATTTTGGGTTGGCAGGCGGCAATCTGGGGCCGTTGCTCCAGCAATTCTCGCAACGGGCGCAGCCAGCCGGGTGTCACCTCCACGTCGGAGTTGAGCAGCATGTAATAGGTAGCCTGTACCTGACTCAGGACCCGGTTGTACCCGTCGCAAAAGCCCAGGTTGTCGGGGTTGCAGATGATTTCGACCTGCGGAAACTCGCGCTGCAGCATTCCTACCGAGTCGTCGGTGCTGGCGTTGTCGGCCACGATGATGCGGGCCCCGTCGGAGTGAGCCAGCACGGCGGGCAGAAACTGCCGGAGCAGCTGCTGCCCGTTCCAGTTCAGAATTACTACGGCCACGTCGGCGCACAGGCCGCCGGGCGCGGCCGGGCTAGAGGCCAAAGCTGCCCAAATCGAAGCCGGGTATGTTGGGCAGCAGGCCCGAGGTCTTGCTTTTAAGCTCCTCCTTGGCTTTGTCGGCCACCTCGTTCATGGCTTTGTTCACGGCCGCCACTACCAGGTCGGCCAGCATGTCGCGGTCCTGAGGCGTGAGCAGGGTTTCGTCGATGTCAAGCTTAAGCAGCTGCCGGTGCCCGTTCACGGTAGCCTTCACCATGCCCCGCCCGACTCGGCCGATACGGTCAGGTGCTGCAAATCATTCTGGGCCTGCTGCATCTTTTCCTGCAGCTCTTTGGCTTTGCCCATCATGCCCATCATGTCAAACATAGGTCAGAATGTTGGCTTCTAGCTTTCTAGAAGGGTTTTGAAAATGAATTCATCGTGCAAGAAGCTTCAAGGTCAACGCCTGGGGCCTCCTGTCTGGCAGCGACGCTGGTTCTAAAGGAAGTTCAACACCACCCAGAGAGCCGCCAAGGCCGCAATTTACGTCAAACCCAGGCACAAGGACAGTTCTGGAGTAGGCCGGCCTATATGCTGACCTACTCCCGGGGTGGAAAACCAGTGCCCATTGAAACGTAAGTGCTAAAGAATCAGCGGTAAGCTTAGGCAGTCTTCCTTACCTTTCTGGTCCACCGATATTCAAAACCACCTCTCTGCCATGCGTCCCTTACTTCTCGACGAAACCTATGTTCTCGGTCTGATGGGCAACTTCATACTCGGGGTGGGACTTCTGGTGGCCTTGGTTTTGTTTTATACCCTCTTAAAAGTGCTGCAACCAAGCACCTCGAGCACCGGCAAGCCCCACCGTAGCCCTTTTAGCATCGGCTGTGGCATCGTGCTCGGCATCCTGCTGCTCTTGGTGTTGCTCTTCTTGGCTCCTTTTCTTGGGTAGTCGAAACTAGAACGGGTTTTGTGAATTACTACAATTGCGGCGCCAACACCCGCGCCCGTTGTCCCGTTAGTACGAGCTATGACGAAAGCCGTTTTCATTGCTGCCGCCGAACCCTACAGCGGTAAGTCGCTGGTGTCCTTGGGTTTAGTAAACATGCTGCTGGGCCAGGCCCGCAAGGTAGGCTACTTCAAGCCCATCATCGACTACGACCCGCCCCAGCAGCGCGACCCGCACATCGACACGGTACTCAGCTACTTCAAGCTGCCGCTGAACTACGACGACACGTATGCCTTCACCCGGCCCGAGGCTTTGCGCCTGATGGAAGCCGATGCCCAGGGTGAGCTGATTGATCAGGTCATTCACAAGTTTAAGCAGTGGGAAGACAACTACGATTTCACCGTGGTAGAGGGCAGCGACTACCTCGGCATGGGTACCGCCATCGAGTTTGACGCCAACGTCTCCATTGCCAAAAACCTCGGCGTACCGGTTATTCTGGTGGTGTCGGGGCGGGCAAGAGCACGGCCCAGGTAGTCAGTTCGGTGCTGACGCTGCTGCGTAACTTCGAGGCCCGGGAAGTGCCCGTGCTGCTGGCCGTGGCCAACCGCATTGCCCCCGACCAGGCCGCCGATGTGCGCGAGCTGCTGCGAAGCCAGCTGCCCGAGGAAGTACTGCTCTCGGTGATTCCCGAAGACGCCAACCTGCTGCACCCTACCATGCGGGAAATCCACGAGGGCCTGGGCGGCAAGCTGCTCTTTGGCGAATCCGGGCTCGACAACCAGGTCGACAACTACGTCATCGGGGCCATGCAGGTGCCTAACTTCCTCAACTACCTCAAAGACAACGTGCTCATCGTGACGCCCGGCGACCGGGGCGACATTATCATCTGCGCTTTGCAGGCCAACCAGTCGGTGAGCTACCCGCGGGTGGCGGGCATTGTGCTCACGGCTGGTTCCGAGCCCGACGCGCCCATTATCCGGCTGCTGGAGGGCTTGCCCAACGTGGTGCCAATTCTGGCCGTGCCCACCGGCACGTTCGAAACCTCGACCCGGGTGGGCGCCATCCGCTCCCGCATCGGCCCCGATAACCCGAAGAAGATTCAGCTGGCCATCAGCACTTTCGAGCGGTACGTGGAGGTGCGGACCCTGGAAGAGAAGCTCATCAGCTTCCAGTCGGAAGGCATTACGCCCCACATGTTTCAGTACCGGCTGCTGCAGTGGGCCAAGCGCGAGCGTCGCCATATTGTGCTGCCCGAAGGCAATGACGACCGGATTCTGCGCGCCGCCGCCCAGCTGCTGCACGAGGACATCGTGGACTTGACCATTCTGGGCGACCCCACGCAGGTGCTGGCCTCGGTAAAGCGGCTGGGGCTCGACTTCCCGGCCGGCCACGTGCGCATCATCGACCCGGTAAACTCGGAGTACTACACCGACTACGTGCAGACGTTTTATGAGCTGCGCAAAGACAAGGGCGTCAACGAGGACATGGCCCGCGACCTGCTGCGCGACGTGTCGTATTTCGGCTCGATGATGGTGTGGAAGGGCCACGCCGACGGCATGGTATCCGGGGCGGTACACACCACCCAGCACACCATCCGGCCGGCCTTGCAGTTCATCAAAACCAAGCCGGGCGTGTCGGTCGTGTCGTCGGTGTTCTTCATGTGCCTGCCCGACCGGGTGGCCGTGTTCGGCGACTGCGCCGTGAACCCCAATCCGACGGCCGAGCAGCTGGCCGAAATTGCCATTTCCTCGGCCGAAAGCAGCCTGGCCTTCGGGATTGAGCCCCGCGTGGCCATGCTCTCGTATTCCTCGGGTACGTCCGGAGCCGGGGCTGATGTAGAAAAAGTGCGGCAGGCCACCGAGCTGGTGCGCCAGAAGCGGCCCGACCTCAAGGTGGAAGGACCTATCCAGTACGATGCCGCCGTGGACCCCCTGGTAGGCCGGCAGAAGCTCCCCGATTCGGAAGTGGCCGGGCAGGCCAGCGTGCTGATTTTCCCGGACCTGAACACGGGCAACAACACCTACAAAGCCGTGCAGCGCGAAACCGGGGCTCTGGCCATTGGCCCAGTGCTACAGGGACTGAATAAGCCGGTCAATGACCTGAGTCGGGGCTGTACCGTGGATGATATATTCAACACGGTGGTCATTACCGCTATTCAGAGTCAGCAGGGATAGTCAAGATTTAGCCAACAGTTTACAGCTTGGCGAGGTGGCGCTATTTTAATCTAAAAGCTTAATAGGTTACGTGCTTCAATAAAATCTAACACAAGGTTTTATTGAAGCACGTAAATTGCTACGCTGTACTAATGTCACTGGTAGTTTGTGCAACAGCAGTAGTTATTGTTTAATGTGTGTTATATAATCAATGTATAAGTAGTCGTTAACAGTTGGGTCGACCGCAAATGATTCGCCCGTTGATTTATTTTCAATTACTACAAAATCGTGGTCTTTGAAAAACGAAGAGTTAAAGTATTTATGAACATTATTTCCCAGAAAATAGAGTTGTCCGACTTGGGGCTTTGCATTCCATTCGTCGGCAAGATTGTTTTTTCTTAGTAAGTAGTTGCACGTTGTGGCGAAGAACGAAGCATACCTAATGCAGTGAGACGTCTTGGAGCTTACCAGCTTGTTTGGATCATTATCGTTTTTGTTAGCTGTAAAGCGCAGCTGTCTGGAGGTTAGGGAAAGCCCAAGTTTGATGACCTGCTCGATATTTAGGTTGGTTGCTTTATTACTGCTTGCGTTAAGGTAGCTCGTAAGGTTTTTGTTGGTTACCGAATAAGTAGCCCGAGTGCCAACCGACTCATAGGTTATAAGATACCGGTAAAGCCAACCGCGAAATAGAATTCCGACTGTCGATAGAACGAAGGTTATAAGCAAAATTCGTTTGAATACTTTCATCGTTCAACTATCCTTGCGTGCTGCTAAATAGAGTATTTGCTTTAACCCACCTGTTAGAACTGATGGTAGGGAGGTTGTCTTCTTAATAGGTAAATACTACTAATAATATGGTTGCCTTCTATTAGCTGTCAGCAGAGTTGAGAATTCATGCTGTAATTCAGTGGTGACGGCTTCATCAGAATGGAAATTTTATGGAGCAACAGGAAGCCTGACGTAGCTACGTCAGGCTTCCTGTTGCTAGGATATTTATATACAACTAGTGTAATTCTATACAAGGATAAGATAAAGGGTAGCGGCTTGGATATATAATCCTACAAGCTCTTCATCATCAGGTCAATTTTGTCGAAAAGCTCTCCTACACCCAGGGAGGACCAGATAATGAGCGCGCCGAGAAGAACCTTGGCGATGGGAGGAATGCGTAAGCCCGTCTTTTCCATGATTAAGGAATTTACGGGAGGGAAATAAGCCAGGGAAAGTACGATGATAAAGATTCCGAAGCCGGGGTCGTTGCCCCAGAAGGTGTTTACCATTCCGATAGCCAGAACGACTAGGCCAAACAGCCAGCCAACTAGATTCGAAACGATTGTCGAAGGATTTGAGGTGGTGTCCATGACTGTTGCTTTAGGAATCAGGGGTTGTTGAAAAAAGAGAAAAGGGTTGCCACCAAGGTTTGCACCACTGCTGTAAAGGCTTGCTTATCAGATTTATGGCAACTTGTGATGGAGAAATCTTTGGGTGCCGGCATGGCTCACTCTGGGCAAGAAAGCGGCGAGTGCTATGGAGGGAAGCTTTTGCCTTTAAAGATGCTTCAAAAGTACTTTGTTTCTCAAAGCAAACAAGCGCAGTCGGTTAATTTTTCTAATTTTCTTTTTGTGGTTGACATAGAGGCAGCCAAAAAAGGCCGAAGCGGGAGACTCGGGTAGCGCGGCCGTGGCAACCCTTAAAGCGCCGATTGCCACGAACTTAGAGACTTGGGAGGGCGGCGCAGGCAGGTAGAGCGCCCGGCGGAGTGTACTTTGCCGGCTCAAAGCGCGTAGTGTCGTTTACAACCAACTATTCCGCCTGGCTTCCAACTCCCAGGCCGGGGCGGACTTTCTCTATGAACATCTTCGTCGTCAACTCCGGCAGCTCGTCCATTAAGTACCAACTCTTTCGCTGGCCCGCCGAGCAGCCGGTTTGCAGCGGGCTGGTGGAGCGTATCGGCCTGCCTGATTCCGTTATTTCCCACACGGTATACACCGCCGGAGCCGAGCCCCGCAAGCAGCAGCGTACCTTGGCGCTAGCCGACCACGAGGCTGGTCTGCGCGAGGTGGTGGGCCTGCTCACCGAGGGTGAAACGGCCGTCATTCAGAATCCGGCCGATATTCACGTCATTGGGCACCGGGTGGTGCACGGCGGGGAGGAGTTTGCGGCTACCACGCTTATTACGCCGGCGGTGAAGGCCGAAATCAAGCGCCTGTTTGCCCTGGCTCCCTTGCACAATCCGGCCAATTACCGCGGTATTGAAGTGGCCGAGCAGCTGTTTCCCCAGGCCCGGCAGGTGGCAGTATTCGACACGGCCTTTCACCAGACCCTCCCAGAACACGCATTCCGCTACGCCTTGCCCGAAGCCTTGTATACCGAGCAGCGCATCCGCAAATACGGCTTTCACGGCACCAGCCACCAGTACGTGGCGACACAGGCCGTAACGCACCTGGGAAAGCCCGACGCCCGCCTGATTACCATTCACCTCGGTAACGGGTGCAGCATGGCCGCCGTGCGGGGCAGTCGGGCCCTGGATACCAGCATGGGCTTCGGGCCCCTGGCCGGCTTGGTAATGGGCACCCGCTCCGGCGACCTGGACCCTTCGGTGCTGCTGCATCTGCTCGGGCCCCTGGGCTACTCAGTGGAGCAGGTTAGCACGCTGCTCAACAAGCAAAGTGGTATGCTGGGTCTGACGGGCTTTAGCGACATGCGGGACGTAACCAAGGCCCTGGCTGCCGGCGACGCCCGCGCCAATCTAGCCTACGACTTATACGCCTACCGAATTCGGCAATACATCGGGCTTACGCGGCCGTGCTCAACGGGCTGGACGCCATTGTGTTTACGGCCGGGGTGGGTGAAAACGACGCCCTGGTGCGCACCCGCGTATGCCAGGACCTCGATTTCTTCGGCCTGGAGCTGGACGAGGACCAGAACCAGCGCCGGACCCCGGGCCTGCGCGACATCAGCACCTCCGAATCCCGCGCCCGTATCCTGGTAATTCCCACCAATGAGGAGCTGGAAATTGCCCGGCAGTGCGTCCAGCTGCTGGAAAATGCTTAGTGGATTAAAAAGTAGCCCTTGAGTGGTGGTTTACCACGCAGGAGCTTATGCCTTGTTTAAAAAGTAGCGCCCAGACTACTGCTAGTTGGGCGCTGCAGACTTTAATCGTAACCGATAAACGGCGGCTGGACCTTATTCGGCTTGGAGAATCTGCTCAATGGCAGCTAGCTCATCGGGGGTGAAAGCCAGATTCTGCAGGCAGTGGAGCGAGTCGGTGAGCTGCTCGGGACGACTGGCCCCGATGAGCACCGAGGTTACCCGCTCATCCTTGAGCAGCCAGGCCAGGGCCATTTGGGCCAGGCTCTGCCCGCGGTTTTGGGCCAGCTCGTGCAGGCGCTGCACTTGGCCCAGGCGCTCAGGCGTAAGCTGGTTTTCGGTCAGGAAGCCGACGCCCTTGGCCACCCGCGAATCGGCGGGAATGCCGTGCAGGTACTTATCGGTGAGCAGGCCCTGAGCCAGGGGCGAAAAGGGAATGCAGCCCACGCCTTCCTCGCCCAGCAAATCGAGCAGGCCGTCTTCGACCCAGCGCTCAAACATCGAATACTTGGGCTGGTGAATCAGGCAGGGCGTGCCCAGCTCGCGCAAAATGCGAAATGCTTCCCGGGCCTCGGCAGGCTGGTAGTTGCTGATGCCCACGTACAAGGCCTTGCCCTGGCGCACGATAAGGTCAAGGGCGCTCATGGTTTCCTCCAGGGGAGTGTCGGGGTCGGGGCGGTGGTGGTAAAAAATGTCGACGTACTCCAGGCCCATGCGGCGCAGGCTTTGGTCGAGGCTGCTGACCAGGTATTTCTTAGAACCCCACTCGCCGTAGGGGCCTTCCCACATGTGGTAGCCGGCTTTGGTGGAAATAATCAGCTCGTCACGGTAGCCGGCAAAATCCTCGCGCAGCACCCGGCCGAAGTTGAGCTCGGCCGAGCCGGGCGGCGGACCATAGTTGTTGGCCAGATCAAAGTGCGTTACGCCCGAGTCGAAAGCCCGGCGCAGGGTGCTGCGGCCCACGGAAAGCTGGTCCACGTCGCCGAAGTTGTGCCACAGGCCCAGGGACAGGGCCGGTAGTTTGAGGCCGCTGCGGCCGCTGCGGCGGTACGTCATGTCCTGGTAGCGGCTGGGGTTCGGTAAATAGTGCATTGGTTGGAAGGAAGTAAAGCGAAAGAACGAGCGGACAAGATGGGCGGTAGCCGCCACATCTGGCTACGATTTCCGCAAATACTTGCGCAAAGCCAAGTTCTTCAACTCCCGTATTCCCTCGGCCACGGCCTGGGCATTGCGTCTGGCCCCCGCCTCGATGGTATGGGTGTGGTCGGTAGCGTTGAAATACGTGCTGCGCACGGCGGCTTCTCCCAGCTGGTCGTAGTGGTTGGCAGCCAGTAGGTTGAGGTCAAGGAAAGACGCGCCGCCTTGGCGGGCGGCTTCGGCGGCCCAGCGGCCGTAGTCGGCGCTGTTGCGGGTCACTTTGCCAGCGGTCCAGGCGTTGCGCGGAATCGGGGAGCAGACGATGGGCGTGGCGCCCTTGGCCTTGATTTCGGCAATAAACTGACGCAGATACCAGCCGTAGGAATGCACCGTTTCGGGCTGTTTGGTGAGCAGGTTCACGATTTCCTGGGTTTCCTCGCCGTTGCTCTTGATGGTGCCCCGGGCCCGGGTCGAGTCGTTCACGGGGCTGCTGTCGTTGTGGCCAAACTGCATAATGACATAGTCGCCGGCCTTGATGCGGGGCAGCACCTTGGCCCAGTGGCCCTGGCTGCGAAAGGTGCGGGAGCTGGTGCCGCCCAGTGCGTAGTTCTCAACTGTAATGCGGGTCGTGTCGAAGTGAGCCGGCAGGAAGCTGCCCCAGCCCCAGAGGCCCCCGTCGCCGCGCCCTTTGCCGTTTTTCACGGTGGAGTCGCCGATAAGAAACAGCGTGGGCCGGGCTTTGGGCCGGGGCAGAAAAGCGGTGAGCAAGCTGAGGCCAAGCAGGAGGATGAGGGCGGTGCGGATGAATTTCATGAAAGGAAGAGGAGTGGAGGGGCAGCAGGTGCCGGGCAACTAAATCGTCTGTCATCCTGAACGGCGCGAAGCAGAGTGAAGGACCTTCCTCACCCTGGTGACAAACACTATTCAAGGCGCTAAAGCTGTTTGCCGGCAGCAGAAAAAAGGGTTTTGCACGTTGGTACAGCTGGTAATGGGGTAGGAGAGGAAGGTCCTTGGCAGGCGTAGGCCAGATGGAGGATGACAGAATAAACACGTGGTTGCATGAACGTAGCTTCTGGCGCAGCAAGCCCGGAATGACGTGCAGGTGAGGCTACTTGCCTTTCGTCAGGTACTTGTTCAGCGCAATTTTCTTGTTCATTCGGATTCCTTCTACTACCGAAGTGGCATTAAGCAGGGCGCCGGCTTCGTTGGTGTGGGTATGGTCGCCGGCAAAGAGCTTGGCCACGGCCTCGGGGCCGAGTTGGTCGTATTTGGCGGCGGTCAGCTCGTTGAGGTCAATAAAGGCCACGTTCTCCTGCCGGGCCACCTCCCGGGCCCAGCCGCCAAAGTCGGAGCTGGCGCGCTTCACCCGGCCGTCCTGCCACTGGTTGCGCGGAATCATCGAAGCCACGATGGGCGTAGCGCCTTTGGCCTTGGCCTGGCGGATAAACTGGCGCAGGTACCAGCCGTAGGTGTGCACCGTTTCGCGGCGGCCGTCGGGCCAAGTCAGCTCCTTGGTTTCCTCGCCGGTGCCGCGCAACACCCCGCGGCGCCCAGCCTTGGTAGTATCGGGCGGGCTGCCTTCGTTGTGGCCAAACTGCAGGAGCAGAAAGTCGCCGGGCCGCAGCAGCGAGTCGACCACGCGCCAGCGCTTCTCCGCCACAAAGGTGCGGGTGCTGCGCCCGGCCATGGCCCGGTTGTCAATCCTGATTTTGGTGGAATCGAAAAAAGCCGGCAGCTGCGTGCCCCAGCCCATTTGCGGGGCATTGGCATTGCGCACCGTCGAGTCGCCGATAAGGAACAGGGTGGGCCGCCGGGGCGGGCCGGCAAAAGCCAGCAGCACGCTGGTCAGCGCCAGGGTTAGCCAGAAGCCAAGAGAAGAAAGGGGAGAAGTTTTCATGGGGGCTGCCGGAGGAGAGCCAAATTACTCTACGGCAAGGACGCACGGCGGCCGGCGCGGGCCATCCTGCACTCTCCTGTGACTTACAACCGGCGGAGGGAGGCGCCGGTAAGCCACAAAAAGCAGCGTACCGAAGAGTACAGGAGGGTTTGGGCGCGGCCACCGATTTTCTTGCCAAACATAAAGCCGCGGTTGCTGCCCGCGGCTTTGTGGTCCACTTGTTTAGCCGCGCCCATGCACCCCAGCCGTTGCCTGCTCTTCGTGTTTGCTAGCTGCCGGCCTGGATCCGGCTTAAACAAATGGGTTATTTTTCGGGACAACTGCAAAGACCGAACGCCGGTAGGGGCGCGGGAAGTGGCAAAAGCCGGTTCCTAGCCCTATCTTCCGGGTTCAGCCTTTCCTTACCCGATTTCCTTTTCCTGTCCTCCATGAAGCTTCCTTCCCTGCTCACCAATTCCCTTGCCGGCCTGAGTTTTCTGGGCCTGATGCTTACGGCTGCCCCGGCCGCGGCCCAAAAGCTGCCCAAGAAAGAAAAGGTGCTCAAAGCCATGACCCTGACCAACGACTACTTCATGCAGAAGTGGCCTGATCCGGGCAAGGATATTATGACCAACAAGCTGCGCCCCAGTCATATCTGGACCCGCAGCGTGTATTACGAAGGCTTGATGGCTTTGTACCAGCTCGACAAGCAAAAGCGCTACTACGACTATGCCGTGGATTGGGCCGAAAAGCACAAGTGGGGCATCCGCAACGGCATTACCGACCGCGACGCTGACAACCAGTGCGCCGGCCAGACTTACATCGACCTCTACCTGATTGACCGCAAGCCCGAGCGCATCCGCGACATCAAGGCCTGCATCGACAACATGGTGAGCAGCCCGAAAATCGACGACTGGAGCTGGATTGATGCCCTGCAGATGGCTATGCCGGTATTTGCCAAGCTGGGCTCGGAGTACAACGACAGCCGCTACTACGAGAAGATGTACCAGATCTACAACTACTCGAAAACCCAGCACGGCGGCAAAGGCCTGTTCAACGCCACCGACGGCCTGTGGTGGCGCGACAAGGACTTTGTGGCGCCCTACAAGGAGCCCAACGGCCAAGACTGCTACTGGAGCCGCGGCAACGGCTGGGTGGTAGCGGCCATGGTGCGCGTGCTCGACGTGATGCCCCGCAGCGCCCCGCACCGCGACGAATACCTGCAGATGTACCAGACCATGATGAAAGCCCTGCCGCCCTTGCAGCGCCAGGACGGCTTCTGGAACGTGAGCCTGCACGACGAGACGCACTTCGGGGGCAAGGAACTCTCGGGCACAGCCCTGTTCGTGTACGGCATGGCCTGGGGCGTCAACCGCGGCCTGCTGGACCGCAAAATCTACCAGCCCATTATTGCCAAAGCCTGGCAGGGTATGATTAAGGACTGCCTGCACCCCGATGGCTTTCTGGGCTACGTGCAGGGCACCGGCAAAGAGCCCAAGGACGGGCAGCCGGTAAGCTACACCAGCAAGCCCGATTTTGAAGACTACGGCCTGGGCTGCTTCCTGCTGGCCGGCAGTGAGGTCTATAAGCTGCAACCATAACCGCGCTGGGGCAGCGGCCGGCGCAACCCGGCACGTTCCGCTGCCTCACCACCTTTTCCTTTTCTATGAAAAAGCCCCTCGCCCTGTCCCTGTTGCTGGCCGCCGCGCTAACCCAACCGAGCCTTGCCCAGGCACCCAAATGGCCCGAAATAACCCAGCAGGCCAAGCCCTGGACGCGCTGGTGGTGGCAGGGCAGCGCCGTAAACGAGCAGGATTTGACCCGGCAGCTCACGCAGTACCAGCAGGCGGGTTTGGGCGGGGTGGAAATCACCACGATTTACGGGCAGAAAGGGGCCGAGCCGCAGTTTATCAACTTTCTCTCGCCCAAGTGGCTGGACATGCTGGAGCACACGCTCAAGGAGTCGAATAGGCTGGGGCTGGGCGTGGACATGGCCCAAGCCTCGGGCTGGCCGTTTGGCGGGCCCTGGGTGTCGTCGGCCGATGCCTGCAAGTATGCCACCTACCAGACCTACTCCGTGCAAGGTGGGGAGCAGCTTAAGGAAGCCGTGACCTTTCTGCAAAAGCCGATTTTGCGCACCGTGGGTCAGCCCATTGACCTCAAGCAACTGAAGGAGCCCGTGGCCAGCAACCCCAATCTGCAGCTCCACGCTTTCGACCAGGTGCGCTTCGAAAAGCCCTTGCCCCTGCAAGCCCTGATGGCTTATTCCGACAAAGGCGAAACCCTGGACTTGACGAGCAAAGTGGACGCCACCGGCAAGCTCACCTGGACCGCGCCGGCCGGCAACTGGCAGCTCTACGCCCTGTTTCAGGGCTGGCACGGCAAGCAGGTAGAGCGGGCCGGCCCCGGCGGGGAAGGCGACGTGGTGGACCACTTTTCCAAAACTGCCACCCAGCACTACCTGGAGCACTTCGACCAGGCTTTTAAAGGTCGTAGCCTGAAGGGGCTGCGGGCCTTTTTCAACGACTCCTACGAAGTCGACGACGCCCAGGGGGAGGCCAACTGGACCCCGCAGATGTTCAGTGAGTTTCAAAAGCGCCGGGGCTACGATTTGCGCCAGCACCTGCCCGCTTTGTTTGGACAGGCCAAGCCCGACGAAAACCAGCGCGTGCTGACCGATTACCGGGAAACCGTATCGGAGCTACTGCTCGAAAACTACACCCAGACCTGGAGCACCTGGGCCAAAACCCACAACGCCCTGATTCGCAACCAGGCCCACGGCTCCCCGGCCAACATCCTGGATTTGTACGCCGTAACCGACATTCCCGAAACGGAAGGGGAGGACTTGCTGCGCATCAAGTTTGCTTCCTCGGCGGCCCACGTCACGGGCAAAAAGCTGGCCTCCTCGGAAACGGCAACCTGGGAAAACGACCATTTCCTGTCCTCCCTCGGCGACGTGAAAAAGGCCATGGACCGGATGCTGCTCGGCGGCATCAACCACACTTTTTACCACGGCACCAACTACTCGCCCCAAACGGCGGCCTGGCCCGGCTGGCTATTTTACGCCGCCGTGCACTTCAACCCGAACAACACCTTTTGGCAGGATTTCGGGCAGCTCAACCGCTACATGGCTCACTGCCAGTCGTTTTTGCAGGCCGGTAAGCCCGCTAACGACGTGCTGGTATATTTGCCCATCTACGACGCCTACGCCCGGCCCGGCAAGGTGCTACTCCAACACTTCGACGGCATCGAGCACGGCTTCAAGGGCATGACCGTAGGCACGACCGGCGAGGAGCTGCTCCGGCGCGGCTACGGCTTCGACTTCATTTCCGACAAGCAGCTGCTGCAGGTAACCACCGCCGGCCAGGCCCTGCAAACCGGCGGAGCCACCTACCAGACCATTCTGGTGCCCGATGCCCGCACCCTGCCGCTGCCCACGCTGGAGCAGTTGCTGAAGCTGGCCAGCAACGGCGCTACCATCGTGTTTCAGAACGGCCTGCCCGACGACGTGCCGGGAATGGGCAACCTGCCTGCCCGCCGCACCGCCTTCCAAAAGCAGCTGGCTCAGCTCAAGTTTGCGGCTGGTGCGGGCGGCAGCCAAAAAGCCACGCTGGGCAAGGGCGCAGTGCTAATAGGCAAGGATGTAGCCCAGCTGCTGACCCAGGCTGGAGTAAAGCGCGAAACTATGGTCGACACTGGCCTGCAGTTTGAGCGCCGCCGCACCGCGAAAGGCTACACCTACTTTATTGCCAACTGGAACGACAAGCCAGTAAACGCCTGGGTCTCGCTGCAAACGGCGGCCAAGTCGGTAGCCCTCTACAACCCCATGACTGAGCAGCTGGGCATGGCCGCGGTGCGCACTGCGGCCCAAGGCCAGCCTGAGGTGTACGTGCAGCTGGCTCCTGGCGAATCCTGCGTGCTGGAAACCTCTGTGGCAGCCATCAATGCGCCGGCTTATGCCTACCAGAAACCGGCCGGCGCCGCTCAGCCTCTCACCGGCACCTGGGACGTGAATTTCGTGGCGGGCGGGCCGGAGCTGCCCGCCCAAACTAAGGTGCAGAGCCTGACTTCCTGGACCACGTGGCCCGGCGAGGCCACAAAGAAATTTGCCGGTACGGCCACCTACACCCTGGCTTTCCCCATGCCGAAAGGGGCGGCCGACGGCTGGCTGCTGGATTTGGGCCGGGTAGCCGAAACGGCCCGGGTGCAGCTCAATGGCCAGCCCCTGGCCACGCTCATCGGGCCCAGCTACCAGGTGTTCATCCCCAAAAACCAGCTGAAAGCCACCAATACCCTGACCGTGGCCGTGAGCAACGGCATGGCCAACCGCATTTCGGATATGGACCGCAACCACGTATCCTACAAGAATGCCTACAACATCAATATGTCGAGCAAGCTCAAGGAAAACCGGGGTGCCGACGGCCTGTTTACGGCCGAGAAGTGGACCCCGCGCGAGTCTGGCCTGCTCGGCCCCGTGACCCTGACCCCGACTACCACCGGGCAGCAGGTGCAGTAAGGCTCGGTGAACCGCCGCCATTATTTATCCTGTCATCCTGAGCCTGCGAAGGACCTTCCTCGTCTTGGTGACAAGTTTTATTCAGCGTAACTAAACCTTTTGCGCTGGTGGTAAAGGGCTTGGGCGCATAAACAAAAACTGCGGCCGGGTAAGTGAGGCAGGTCCTTCGCAGGCTCAGGATGACAGTTGCCTTTTTCTGCTCATTTCCTTTTTCCTTATTTCCTGAATCTATGCGCCTTTCCTGCCTGCTCTCAGCCGCTTTCCTGCTGACCCTGAGCTACTCGGTCCAGGCCAACGTGACGCTGCCGGCCCTGATTGCCGACAACATGGTGCTGCAGCAGAAAAGCACGGTGGCGCTCTGGGGCTGGGCGGAAGCGGGGGAAACTGTGACGGTAACGGCGAGCTGGCAGAAGACCCCGGTCAAGGCCACGGCCGATGCCCAGGGCAACTGGCTGGTGCGCGTGCCCACGGGAAAGGCGGGCGGGCCGTATACCCTGCAGTTTCGGGGCAAAAACCAGCTGACCGTCAGCAATGTGTTGCTGGGCGAAGTCTGGCTGTGCTCGGGGCAGTCGAACATGGCGTTTTCCGTCAGCAAAAAGCCCAACAGCGGCTCGTATACGGGTGTAGTAAATGAGGCGGAGGTAGTACCCAAGGCCAATTACCCGGCCATCCGCATGTTCACGGTCAAGAATACGGTGGCCGATGTGCCCCAGCGCGACACCAAGGGGCAGTGGGCCGTGTGCAGCCCGCAGACGGTGGGCGAGTTTTCGGCCGTGGCGTACTTCTTCGCTCAGGAAATCCACGAAAAAACCAAGCTGCCTATCGGTCTGATCAACTCCACCTGGGGCGGCACCCCGGCCGAGTCGTGGATGCGCCAGGACGTGCTGGAGCAGGACCCGGAGTTCCGGCCCATTCTGCGGCGCTACGAGCGGGGCCTGACCACCTTCGCCCAGGACCAGGAAGCCTACAAGCTCCGGCAGGCCGAGTTTCAGCAGGAGCGGGCCGCCAACCCCCACACCACCCGCCTGGCGCCCGTGGCCCCGGTGGGCGCTACTTCCAATAAGTCGCCCTACAAGCTCTACAACGGCATGATTCGGCCCCTGATTCCCTACACGCTCAAGGGCGTGCTTTGGTACCAGGGCGAAAACAACGCCGACCGGGCCTACCAGTACCGCCGCCTGTTTCCGGCTTTGATAAAGAGCTGGCGGCAGGAGTGGCAGCAGCCCGACATGCCCTTTTACTTCGTGCAGATTGCCCCGCACCGCAGCCAGAACGCCGAAATCCGGGAAGCCCAGCTGCTGACGATGCAAACCGTGCCCCGCACCGGCATGGCCGTCATCACCGACTGGGGCGACTCGCTCGACATTCACCCGCGCAACAAACAGGTGGTGGGTCACCGCCTGGCCCAGTGGGCCCTGGCCAAAGACTACGGCCAGAAGCAAACCGTGTATTCGGGCCTATCTACCAGAGCATGAAGGTTGAAAACGGCCGGGTGCGCCTGCGCTTCGACTACGCCGAAACCGGCTTAATAGCCCAGAATGGCCCATTGCGCGAGTTCACCATTGCCGGCCCCGACAGCGTATTCCACCCCGCCCAGGCCCGCATCGAAGGCAACTCGGTACTTGTGTGGAACGAGCAGGTGACGCAGCCCGTGGCCGTGCGCTTTGCCTGGCGGGCCATTCCCAACCCTAACTTCTACAACGCCGCTGGCCTGCCCGCCTCGCCCTTCCGCACCGATAAATGGAAGCTTAAAACCCAGGGCCTGTTGTAAGGCTCTGACGTTATTTGATCTGTCCCCGGCCTACCTTTTCAACTTGCAGTAGCATTCAAAATCCTGCTGGCGCGGAATGCTACTGCTGGCTTCTACTTCATAACTAGCTTCTACATTCCTTTTCACACATGGAAGAAATAGCCTTTACCATGCAGCTCAAGCCCGGCGTGGCCGCCGAATACCAGCGCCGGCACGACGAAATCTGGCCCGAGCTAACGGCCCTGCTCACCCAGGCCGGTATCTATGACTATTCTATCTACCTGGACGAGGGCAGCGGGCGGCTGTTTGCCGTGCAGAAGCGCTGGCCCGGCCATCTGGCTGATACCTTGCCGGCCCAGGCCATTATGCAGCGGTGGTGGGCCTATATGGCTGATTTGATGGAAACCAACCCCGATAATTCCCCGGTCGTCAAGCCGCTGACCCGCGTGTTTCACCAGGACTAGAGCCGTTACCCTCCACTGCTGGCCCGGCCCGACTTGCTACTGGTCGGGCCGGGCTTTTTTTATTCGGCGTAAGACACTCACGCTGACGAAAATATTCGGCTGCTAGCAGGAGAGTGCGGTACGGCTGGGGCAGGAGCGCACGGTTACTTTGGGAGCAGTGATGAGTCACTCACCTGCTTTCCCACTCAACCGCACCTTCCCATGCTCAAACTCTACACTCCTGCCCGCTGGCTGCCGCTGACCGTTGTGGTCGGGCTGGCACCGGTCGGGGCTTTTGCTCAAACGGCCCAGACGGTAACGGGGCGCGTCATTACGGCCACCGACAAAGCCGGCCTGCCAGGCGTGACGGTGGTCGTGAAAGGAACTACCACAGGGACGAGCACCAGCCCCGACGGCACCTTTTCGCTACAAGCGCCCCCGGTTCCACGCTGGTGCTGTCATTTGTGGGCTATTTGACCCAGGAAGTTACAGTAGGAGCGGGGCCCGTCAACGTGACGCTGCAGGAAGACGTGAAGCAGTTGGCCGATGTGGTGGTGGTGGGCTACGGCACCCAGAAAAAGAGCGACGTAACCGGGGCCCTGTCGTCCGTGTCGGAAGAGAAAATCAAGCAGGTGCCGGTGCAGAACGTAACCCAGGCCCTGCAGGGTCGGGCGGCGGGCGTGGACGTGGCCGGCTCCAACTTCCGGCCCGGGGAAAGCCCTTCCATCCGCATCCGGGGCAACCGCTCGGTGCGGGCTTCCAACGAGCCGCTCTACGTGGTCGACGGCATTCCCCTGGCCCAGGGCACGGGCCTAAACGACTTCAACCCCGACGATATTGAGTCGGTGGAAGTTTTGAAAGACGCCTCGGCCACGGCCATTTACGGCTCCCGCGGGGCCAACGGCGTGGTCATCGTGACCACCAAGCGCGGCAAGGAAGGCAAGTTCAGCATCAGCTACAACTCCTACGCCAGCTTCGACAGGGCCCAGCGCACCCTCGACGTATTCGACGGGGCCGAGTTTGCCGAAGTGCGCCGCGAAGCCTACCGCACCTCGGGCTCCTATACTACGCCGTATCCTAATCCTGCCGGCGACTTCACCCTGTTTGGCACCGACCCGAACGTGTGGAACAACATTGCCAACGCCTACACCTGGAAGGACCGCACCGCCCGCGTGCCGGAAACCCGGGAAGCCACGGCCGAAGAAAAAGCCCGCTTTGCCCAGTACGGCTTCCCCAACGTAACCCAGATTCCGATTTACGACCCCAGCAAGATTCAAACTACCGACTGGCAGAAGGAAGCCCTGCGCACAGCCTTCACCCAGAACCACCAGCTCAGCGCCAGCGGGGGCTCCGAAAACCTGCGCACCTCGCTGTCGGTGGGCTACCTCAGCCAGGAGGGCATTCAGTACGGGCAGGACTTTACCCGCTACACCGCCCGGGCCACCTTCGACTTCAAGATCAACAAGATTATTTCGGTGGGCGGTTCTACCAACGCCAGCCTGGGCGTGCAGAACTACGGCCCCGACATCTACGGCAAGGCCGTGGGCCAGCTGCCCTATGCGGCACCCTACGACGCGGCGGGCGTGTTTCAGTTTAACCCCGGGGCCGACGCCAATATCCTGAACCCGCTGCGGGACCCGGAAAACACGTTTAACGAGCGGCGCGTAGCCCGCTTCTTTACCAGCCTCTACGCCGAAGCCCGCCTGCTCGAAGGCCTGCGCTACCGGCTCAACATCGGGCCCGACTTCCGCAACGCCCGCAACGGACAGTTCCGCGGGGCCCGCTCCACGGGCCAGGGTGGCGGCAGCAACGCCGTGTCGTTTGCCCAGTACGACCAAAGCCAGAACTTCACCTACGTCATCGAAAACCTGCTTTTCTACGACAAGCAGCTCAGTGAAAACCACAGTCTGGGCGTGACCCTGCTGCAAAGCGCCCAGCAGGACCGCAGTGAAGGCTCGTCGGTGAGTGCCACCAACCTGCCCTACGACAGCCAGAAGTGGTATAATATCGGCTCGACCTACAACGCCCAGGCCCAGAGCTTCGGCTCCGGCCCCTTCGTGCGCCGCCGCCTGATGTCGTACATGGGCCGGGTCAACTATAGCTTTAAGGACCGCTACGTGCTGACGGCCACCGGCCGCGCCGACGGGGCCTCGGTGCTGGCCCAGGGCCGTAAATGGGCCTTTTTTCCCTCGGTGGCCCTGGCCTGGAAGCTGCAGGAGGAAACGTTCTTCAAGGAGCTGACCTACCTCAGTGAGCTGAAGCTGCGCGGCGGCTACGGCTCCGTAGGCCAAGCCTCGGTGGACCCCTACACCACCGGCGGCACCCTGCAGCAGACGCCCTACGTGTGGGATGAAATAGCGGCCTACGGCTACACGCCCACGCCCGGCACCTTGCCCAACACCCTAGGCGGCCTGCCCAACCGGGACCTGGAGTGGGAGCGGACCGCCACCGTCAACGTGGGGCTGGACTTCGGCTTTCTGCGCAACCGCGTGACGGGCTCGGTGGAAGTGTACCGCGCCAACACCACCGGCCTGCTCTTGCCCCGGGCCCTGCCCACGGTGTCGGGCTTCAACAACGTGCTGCAGAACATCGGCGCCACCCGCAATACTGGTGTGGAAGTGTCCTTGTCGACGGTGAATATGGAGCGGGGCAAGTTCCGCTGGGGCACCGACTTTATCTTCACCAAAAACAAGGAGGAATTCGTGGAGCTGGCCTCGGGCAAGCAGGACGACATCGGCAACCGGTGGTTTATCGGCCAGCCCCTGGGCGTGTACTACGACTATCAATACGACGGAATCTGGCAAACGTGGGAAACCGAAGGGCTGGCCCGCTACCGCGCCACGCCGGGCACCATCAAGGTGGTCGACGTCAACAACGACGGCCTGATCAATACCGCCGACCAGGTGGTGCTGGGCTCGAACCGACCTAAGTGGACCGGCAGCGTGAACAACTCGTTTTCCTTCCGCGGCTTCGATTTGAGCTTTCTGGTGTATGCCCGGGTAGGCCAACTGCTGGGCACCGGCTACCGGCCCGGCCTCGGCGGCCGTTTTCCCGGCATGCAGGTGGATTACTGGACGCCGGCTAACCCCAGCAACAGCGCGCCCCGCCCCAATAGCCGCGAAGACCAGGCTACCTACAGCTCCTCGATGCTCTACCGCAGCGGCAGCTTTGCCAAGGTGCGCAGCATCTCGCTCAGCTACACCTTCCCCAAAGAGCTGGTTTCCAAGTTCTACAGTAGCAACCTGAGCGTGTACGTCAACGCGGTGAACCCCTTCCTGATTACCAAGTACGAGGGCCTCGACCCCGAAGCCACCGACGTTGGCTCCAACACCGCCGAGCTGGCCCAGGCCCGCAACCTGAGCACCAAAAGCCTGGTGTTTGGCCTGCGCATTGGTTTCTAACTTCCACGACGAACTCCCACCTGTATGTTTATCAAACGCCCCTCAACCTTGCTGCTCGCGGCCCTGGTGTCGTCGTTGGCTTTTACTACTTCCTGCAAAGACTTTCTGGAGGAAGAGCTGGTCTCGACCCTGACCAACGACTACTACGAAACCGAGCAGGGCCTGGAAGACTTGGTGAAGGCCGCCTACGAGCCTACCCGCTTCAAGTACGCCAACGAGCATAGCTACGCCATGTTCAACTTCGGCACCGACGAGTTTACCCACGCCGACCAGGTCAACTACATCTACTGGAACACCTACGATAGGAACCGCCTGAACACCGGCAACGGCATTGAGAGCTTCGTGCACGACGTGTGGACGGCCGACTATGACGGCATCAACCGCTGCAACATCGGCATCGAGAAGATTCCGCTCATCAACGGCACCGGCTCCCTGGCCACGCCCGCCCAGAAGACCCAGCGTGTGGCCGAGCTGCGGTTTCTGCGGGCCTACTACTACTTCCAGCTCGTGCAGCAGTACGGCGCCATTCCGGTGTCGACCAAAGCTACCGAGAGCGTGCAGCTCGAATACACCCGTACGCCCGTGCCCGAGGTGTACCGCTTAATCGTCAGTGACTTGCGCTTTGCCGCCGATAACCTCTCGGCTACTTCTTCGGAGTTTGGCCGGGCTACCAAAGGCGCGGCCCAGCACTACCTGGCCAAGGTCTACCTCACCCGGGGCAGCGCCGTAACGGACCAGCGCGGCCAGCAGCCCACCGACATGGACAGCGCCGCCTACTACGCCGACCAGGTAATAACGTCTCAGCGCTACGCCCTGGAGGCGGACTTTGGCAAGCTCTGGGATATTTCCAGCTACGCCAACAGCCGCACCGCCCAGACCAGCCGGGAAATCATTTTCTCGACGCAGTTCAACAACGTGACGGCCCTGGCCGGACGCTTCGGCAACCGGGTGCACTCGTACTTCACCATGTTCTACGAGGACCAGCCCGGCATGGCCCGCGACCTGCTCAACGATCGGCCCTTCCGCCGCCTGATGGCCACCAACTATACCATGGACATCTACGACCGGAAAAACGACTCCCGCTTCTACAAAAGCTTTAAAACGGCCTGGCTGGCCAATAACTCGGCCACCATTCCAAAATGGACCGCCGCCGACGCGCCCACCCCGGCACTGGTGGGCCAGAACAAGTTTGCCCTCGGCGACACGGCCATTTTCATTGTGGTCAATAATCCTCAGCAAACGGCCTGGACCGAGCAGCGCATTGCCCGCAGCCGCTACCGCACCTTTGCCCGCTACTACCGCACCAATAGCGGCGGCACGGCCTCGGCCTACGACCCGACCGGCCCGGTGGGCGTGCGCAACAAGTATCCGCAGCTGGTAAAGTACATTGACCCCTTCCGGCAGGGCGCGGGCGTGAATGAGGAAGCCGGCACCCGGGATGGCATCCTGGCCCGCCTGGCCGAAACCTACCTGATTGCGGCCGAAGCCTACGGCCGCAAAAACGACTACACCAAGGCCCTGACCTACATCAATACCCTGCGCAACCGGGCCGCCTACAAAGCCGGAGAAGCCAAGCCCACGGCGTTTTCGCTGGTAGAAGGCGGCACCCGCGGCGACGTGAGCAGCACGGCCGCCGCCCTGCAGGTGACTATGAACAAGTTCACCACCAACGACCCGGCCGAGCTCTATCCGGCCACGGTGTCGTCGCCGCGGGACCGGTTTATTCACTTCATCTTGAATGAGCGCACCCGGGAGCTGGCCGGTGAGCTGCACCGCTGGGAAGACCTGGTGCGCACCGAAACCCTGCTGGACCGCGCCAAGGCCTTCAACCCCGACACCCGGGAAAATATTCAGGCCTACCACAAGCTGCGCCCGATTCCGCGGGAGCACCTGGAGCGAATTTCCCGCAACGGCCAGCCCCTGAACGCTGACCAGCGCCGCGAGGAGCAAAACCCCGGGTACTAGGTCTGCAGTAACCGTGGCGAAGCCTCTTGTCTGCCGTCCGGAATGAGGAAAAGCAATTCGCCCTATCCTCCTGTCATTGCGAGGAAGAATGACGAAGCAATCCGTTCTCTACTAGTGACAAACACCCTTTACTCAGAAAGCCCTTTACTACCGCAATAGTAAAGGGCTTTTCACTTCAGGCAACTCCGCACATTTAAGAGGACGGATTGCTTCGTTCCTCGCAATGACCGGGAAGACTAAGGAGAAAGACTAAACTCCATACCCAAAAGAAACTGCGTTAGCAGGAGGGTGCGGGAGAGTTTTGCTTCAGGGTAACCGCACATTTGAGTTAATGGAGAGCCTTGTTGAATGACGCGTGGCCATTAGGGCTGCGGAAAGCTTATGTGGGAATTTGTCTTTCTGCTGTCGGCCACGCGTCACTTCGGCTTTCCTTTGATTTTGCCTTTCCGGTCCCGCTCCCGCTCCTCACTCCATCCGTATGTTCCTGAACCTGAGTTTTCTGCTGCCGCTGCTCACCTGGCTAGGCAGCTTCATGGAGCCCGTGCCGGCTACTACCGTTTCTGCCGCTCCCGCCGACCCGGCCTGGGTGAAAGAAACCGGCGCCAAAACCCTGCCCGCCACCAAGAACACGTTTACCGTAGCCAAGTACGGGGCCGTGGCCGATGGCAAAACGCTCAACACCCAGGCCATTCAGAAAGCCATTGACGCGGCGGCCAAAAAAGGGGGCGTGGTGACCTTCGCGCCGGGCCAGTACCTGACGGGCTCCATCTTCCTCAAGAAAGGTGTGACCCTGCGCCTCGACAAAGGCGTGACCCTGCTCGGCAGCCAGGATCTGAAAGACTACCCGAGCTACCCACCCGCGTGGCCGGTATCGAAATGAAGTGGCCCGCCGCCCTGATCAACGTGCTGGACCAGGACAACGTGGCCATCCTCGGTGAAGGCGCCGTGGACGGGCAGGGCAAGCCGTTTTGGGACAACTACTGGGCTATGCGCAAAGACTACGACCCCAAGGGCCTGCGCTGGATTGTGGATTACGACGCCAAACGCCCCCGCACCTTGCTGGTGGCCAATTCCTCCAACGTCACGCTCAAGGGCATCACGCTGCAGCGGGCCGGCTTCTGGACGGTCCACATTCTCTACTCCAAAAACGTGACGGCCGACGGACTGACGATTCGCAACAACATCGGCGGGCACGGCCCCAGCACCGACGGCATCGACATTGACTCGAGCTCATACGTGCTGGTGCAGAACTGCGACATCGACTGCAACGACGACAACTTCTGCCTCAAGGCCGGCCGCGACGCCGACGGCCTGCGCGTGAACCGTCCCGCCGAGTACATTCTGATTCAGAACTGCGTGGCCGGGGCCGGCGACGGGCTTTTCACCTGCGGCTCGGAAACCTCCGGCGGCATCCGCCACGTCATTGCCCGCAACCTCAAGGCCAAGGGCACCAAGGTCGGCATCCGCATCAAGTCGGCCCTGACCCGGGGCGGCACGGTGGAAGACATTACCGTCGACAACATCGAAATGGACGGCGTGGGCACGGCCATCCTGATGACCATGAACTGGAACCCGGCCTACAGCTACTCGTCCTTGCCCGAGGGCTACACCCAGGAAACCTTGCCCGCCCACTGGAAAGCCATGCTCACCAAGGTGGAGCCCGCCGAGAAGGGCATTCCCCACTTCAAGGATGTGACCATCACCAACGTGCGGGTGCGCAACGCCAAAACGGCTATTTCAGCCGAAGGCCAGGCCAATTCCCTGCTGGAAAACATGACCCTGGAAAATATTACCATGACGGCCGAAACGGCCGGCGGCATCAACTACGGAACGGGCTGGCACGTGAAAAACATCAACATCACGGCCCAAGACCAGGAGCCGGTGGCCGTCATCAACAGCACGGGCATGAAGTTTTAGAACCTTTTTATTGGATTGGGAGAGAAAAGCGGCCTCTGGTAGGGGCCGCTTTTTTGTTTTTAGGATATTGCCGCAGTTTCTGCTCTTCACTCTGTTTCCATGGTTGCTGCTCTACTGGCGTATTTACACCTGTTTGGACCACTGCCGCCGCCCGATCAGGCGCTGATTGCCGATGCCTGGACGCCCCGGAGCGTGGCCGAAGGCGAAACGCTGTTTGCGGCGGGGTCGGTGTGTCAGGAGCTGTTTTTTATTGAAGAGGGCGTGTTGCGCATTATGGTAGCCCAAGAAACGGGCAAGGAGGTGACTCACTTTTTTCTGGCTGAAAATCGGTTCTGCACGATTCTGCACAGCTTTACCCACGAAGTGCCCGCCGCCGAATCCATCCAGGCGGCTTGCCCGGCCCGGGTTCTGGCCATCGGCAAGCCCCGGCTGGAGGCGCTTTACCAGCGGCTGCCCTACCTGCGCCCCCGCATCGACCAGATCATTCAGCAGGGCCTGCTCGACAAGATTCAGACCCGTAACGCGTATCTGGGCCAGGACTCGGCCACGCGCTACCAACGGTTTCTACAGGGCCAGCCCGATATTGCCCGACGCGTGTCGCTCACCGATGCAGCCTCCTACCTGGGCATCACGCCCCAGTCGCTCAGCCGAATTCGCCGTGGCCGCCGCTAGGGCCGTTTTTACCATTTGGTAAGTGACTACGGCGGGGGTGCCGAGGACCTTTGTGGTGTTCAACCAACGTCCTCCAACCCCATGCACAAGCAAATCACCTCAGGATTATTAACCAGCCAGCGCGTTGTGGTGCTCGGCGGCAGCGCCGGTATCGGCCTGGCTACGGCCCAGGCGGCTGCCGCGGCTAGCGCCCAGGTTGTCATCGTCTCCAGCAACGAGCAGCGGGTGCAGGCGGCCCTGCGCAGCCTGCCTGAGGCCAGTACCGGCCACGCCGCCGACCTAACCCAGGAAAACCAGCTGCAGGCGCTGTTCGAGCGTATCGGCGCTTTCGACCACCTCGTCTTTACTGCCGGCGAGTCGCTGCTGCTGGGCGAGCTGGCTTTTACTGACTTATCAGCCATCCGGCGGGCTTTTGAGCTGCGCTACTACGGTGCCTTGGCGGCGGTGAAGTATGCCCAGCCCCATTTGCGGCCCGGCGGCTCCATCACGCTCACATCGGGCATTGCCAGTCGGCGGCCCGGCAAAGGCTGGAGCGTGGGAGCCAGTATCTGCGGGGCTATGGATGCCCTGACCCGGGCCCTAGCCGTGGAGTTGGCCCCGATTCGGGTGAATAACGTGGCCCCCGGCGTGGTAAAAACCGACCTGTGGGCCGATATGTCCGACTCCGACCGGGCCGCTATGTACACCAGTATTGGCCGCAACCTGCCCGTCGGCCGCGTGGGCGAGGCCTCCGACATTGCCCAGACCTACCTCTACCTGATGCAGCAGCGCTATGGTACTGGTCAGAGCATTATCGTAGATGGCGGCAACGTGCTGGTTTAGCCGCCAGACGCGCTGGGACCAAGAGACACCGGGTTGGCAGTTTGCCGGCCCGGTGTTTTGTTATCCACCCAATGGGAAAGTGCCCGTAGGCGCTGCCGCGCTGGTCCAGTAACCTGCCACGGGTGGAGGGCAAGGCCTCTGTTACCGGGATTAAGCACTTGCACTATTCTTTGCCGGGCGGTAATCAAGCGGAGAAATCGGCCTAAGGCTTTAATAGCAGGAAAGGGGCAGGGACTAAGCAAAATAGTTTGCGACCTGGTAGATATCCAAACGTTCCCGCAAACGGTTGCGGTACTTTCATTTTCCTCGGTTTAGGTCCCGGGGTAGCGTGGCTAGGGCAGGACAGTATCTTCCAGAAGAATCGAGTTTTAGTGGCTCCTAGCGGCATAATAAGCCACAGGCGCCACGCTAGGCTAATGAGGTGCGGCAGTTGGATTTATTCCCGGAAACGTTTGCGGAACAATCCTCGTGCTGCTCTGCCCACTAGATCCGGCTACCGATTCTGTAACCCGATTACTGTATCATTCTTACCCACCAAACCCTTTCTCTATGAAAATCAATCTTTCCGCACTGCTCCTTCCCAAGGCGTTAGCCGGGTGCCCCTGGCGCCAAGCCAAAGCCGGGCTTCTGGTGCTGGCCTTTACATTGTTGCACCCGAGCCTGCAAGCCCAGATTCCGCTGGTGTACTCAGCCGAAAACACGGGCGCTACCTGTACGGCCCCGCCGTTACCCACCTTTAGCCAGCTGCCCATCGTGCAGCCCCTGACCGACCCATTTATGTGGTCCGACGGACGCGGGCGGTCCACTAGCTTTAGCGACTGGGAGTGCCGGCGCAACGAAATCAAGGCCGAGGTTGAGCGCTATGAAATTGGTACCAAGCCCACGCGCCCCAGAACATTACCGCCAGCTACGCCGCGGGTGTACTCACGGTAAACGTAACAGTGAACGGGCAAACTCTGACGCTGACTTCGGAAGTAGTGCTGCCCACCGGGAATGGCCCATTTCCGGCTATTATCGGCATGAACAGTCCGGCTGGGAGTGTGCCGGCAGACATTTTTACCAGCCGCAACATTGCCACTGTCCGCTACAACCACAACCAGGTAACAACCTACGGCAATCCACAGCTGACGGACCCTTACTACCGCCTGTATCCTGACCAGAACCTGGACAATGCGGGCCAGTACAGTGCCTGGGCCTGGGGCGTGAGCCGGCTTATCGACGGCCTGGAGCTGGTGCAGTCGAATCTGCCGGTTAATTTATCCCGCCTGGGCGTAACGGGCTGCTCCTACGCCGGTAAGATGGCCCTCTTCTCCGGCGCTTTTGACGAGCGAATTGCGCTGACCATTGCCCAGGAGTCGGGTGGGGGTGGGGCGCCGGCCTGGCGGGTTTCCGAAACCCTGGGTGCCGTGGAGAAATTGGGTGCCACCGACTACAAGTGGTTCCGGGAAGACATGCGGCAGTTTGCCGAAGCCAACGTGGCCAAATTGCCCCACGACCACCACGAGTTGATGGCTATGATTGCGCCCCGGGCCTTGCTGGTAACGGGCAACACCGACTTCGAGTGGCTGGCCAACCCCTCGGCTTACGTGTCGGCCCGGGCCGCGCACGAGGTGTGGAAGAGCTTTGGCATCGGGGACCGGTTTGGCTTTTACATCGACGGCGGACACGGGCACTGCGCCATTCCGGCCACCCAACGGCCCGCCGTGGAGGCCTTCGTAGACAAGTTCCTAGTCGGCAACACCAGCGTCAATACGAACATCATGGTGCACCCGTATCCGCAGCTGAACTACCAGCGCTGGTACCAGTGGTGGGGCACGGCCAACCCCGTGTTGCCCGCCGAGCCGCTGGGAAAAAGATTGTGGCTGGAAGCCGAGTGCACCACGGTGGGTTCAAACTGGGATGTCGTAAATGACACGGACGCTTCAAACGGGAAATCGGTGCGGGTAAAATCCGGCCTGAGCAGTCCCAGCACGGCGCCCACCAGCACCATTTCCCACCTGATTATACCCTTCACCATTGATAGTGCGGCCACCTACAACCTGGTAGCCCGGCAAAGCGTCCCGGCCGGGGAGGAGTACGGCTACTGGCTAAAGCTGGATAATGAGCCGTTTCAATCCATTGGCAGCCAACTGGTAGGCAACGCGGGCTTCGAAAACGGCCTGACGGGCTGGACCACGCTGAATACGACCGGGGCTACCATTACCGCCAATACGGTGGCCGCTGAGGCCCGTACCGGTACCGGCTCGATGAAGGTGGTAAACCCGACGGCCCAGCCCGGCAACCAGTGGCGGGTGCAGGTAAGCAGCGCGGCCTTCCCCACCACCATTGGCAAGCAGTATACCATTTCGTACTGGGTACGAGCGGCGGCAGCCGGCGGCTCCATCCGCCTGTCCACCGGGCCCAGCAGCGCCCAATACCAGGCCGACCAAACAATCGGCACGGCCTGGCAGCAGGTCACCTGGACCATCACGGCTGGATTGGCTTCCACTACCTTTCTGTTTGATATGGGGCAGGTGGCCAACACCTACTACATCGACGACGTGAGCGTGAAAGAAGTGAATGCCGGCAGCGGCTGGGGCTGGACCAAGCTCAAGGACATGGTGTTGCCCGTCGGTACCCACACCCTGACCATTGCCTACAACACCGGCGGCGGGGCCAAGCTGGATAAGCTTGTGCTGGCTACCTCTATGGCGTCCATCAGCGGCCTGGGCGCGGCGGCCACCAACTGCACAGTTACGGCCAACATTCCTGAGGCAGCAACCAGCGGCATCGAGGTATACCCCAACCCGGCCCACGACAAACTCACCGTGATACTGGGCGCCAACCCGCTGAAGGTGCGCAGCATCGACGTGGTCGACGTAACCGGCCGCATTATCAAGAAGGTCAGTGTCGAACAGCAAACCCGGGTGAATATTGCCAGCGGCACGCTCCGTCCTGGCATCTACCTGCTGCGCTTCCACGGCAACCAGACCCGTACCCAGCGCATCATTATTCAGTAAGGGTTTATTAGCAAGTAGTTACAAAGCCCCTGGTCAACCGGCCGGGGGTTTTTCTTGTTTCTATCCTCGCGACTCGTCGCTACTTCGTCCTTGCCTATATCAATTCTGCGGGCGGATGTAATATGACTGCCGGCTTAATACAGCAACACCAGCAGGCTGCGGGCCCCGTGGGCCCCAATGACCAACGACTGCTCGATATCCGCCGTTTTGGAAGGGCCCGCCACAAAAGCGCCGTAGCCGCCCGTGCCCGGCAGTTGCGCGTAAGCCTGGTGCATGGTGGCCACAATACGGCGGTGGTCGAGGACCAGCACCAGATGCTGGGTAACCGTAGGCAAGGCCCGGTGCAGCATGTTGGCCTCGGGCAGCCAGATAGCGCCGTTTTCAGCTACCCCAATCTCGCCCGCTAACACGGCTAGGTCAACATCGGCCAGCATCTCGGTCGGGGTTTGAGCACTCACTGCTACCGTAGCAGGAAACAGGGGCGAGGCCGTGCGCCGGGCATCCGGAAACAGCTGCCGCAGCACGGGCTCCAGTTGTTGCGGACCCGTTACCCACACTACCCGGCCGCCAATACTGCCCAGCATTTCGGTAAAGCGCTCCACGGAGGCATCACCGCCGAAATCCGGGACGTTCGGCAAGGGCGTTTCAGCGGGCTTGTTGGCCTGGGCGGCGGCTAAGATTCTTTCGCGCGAGGAACTCAAAGTGGTTAGATGGTAAGCTGGTCAAATAAAAAGCTGGTGCAGTGGTGAGCAACTGTTTAAACCGAGCCGACAGAAAGGAGCCTCACCACCTCCCTATCTGCCTATTTCACCGTTGCCTGATACCATTCGCGGAAGCTTTGCTGGGGCGGCTCGGGCAGTTCCCGGGCCACGGCCCAGGCATTGAAGGCCTTGGCGTGGGTGAGCTGATAAGGTAAGAGCCGCAGGCCGGTACGGGCCAGTTTGCCACCCATGCCAAACATCTTGGGGCTGGCCAGAAAGCGGCCCATAAACTTCATACTCCACTTCTTGCTGGCCGGAATTTCGCCGGCTTCGGCCAGGACCTGCCGCCACTTGTAGAGCTGCACGTGAATGTCAATCTTGACCGGGCACACGTCGGTGCAAGAGCCGCAGAGCGTGCTGGCAAACGGCAGGGAGCTGTGCTTTTTCAGGTCGATGTTAGGCGACAGAATAGCGCCGATGGGGCCGGGCACGGTGAAGTCGTAGCTATGGCCGCCGCTGCGCCGGTACACCGGGCAGGTGTTCATGCAGGCCCCGCACCGGATGCACTTGAGCGAGGCCCGGAAGTCGGGGCGGCCCAGCTGCTGGGTGCGGCCGTTGTCGACGATGACGATGTGCATTTCCCGGCCCGCGGCGGGCTTGGTGTAATGCGAAGTATAGGTCGTCACGGGCTGACCGGTGGCGCTGCGGGCCAGCAGGCGGGTGAATACGCCCAGATCCGTGAGGCGGGGAATCAGCTTCTCAATGCCCATGCTGGCAATGTGCACCTTGGCCAAGTTCACGCCCAAATCCGCGTTGCCTTCGTTGGTGCAGATAACCACGCCCCCGGTTTCGGCCACGGCGAAGTTGACGCCCGAAATAGCCACTTCCGCAGCCAGAAACTTGGCCCTGAGGTGCTGGCGGGCCGCTTCGGTGAGCTGCTGCGGGTCGTGGTTGCCCTTTTCGGTGCCCAGGTGCAGGTGAAACGTGTGGCCCACGTCTTCCTTCTTCAGGTGAATAGCGGGCAATACCAAGTGGCTGGGTGCTTCCTCTCGCAGCTGAATAATTCGCTCTCCCAAATCGGTGTCAATGACCTCGATACCGTGCCCAATCAAGTGCGGATTCAGGTGGCACTCTTCCGTGAGCATCGACTTGCTCTTAACCACGCGTGTAGCCTTGTGTCGGCGAATGATGTCGAGCACAAGGGCGTTGTGTTCCTCAGCGTCGGCGGCCCAGTGAACATGCACGCCATTGAGTTGGGCTTCGGCCTCAAACTGCTTCAGATACTCATCCAGCCGGCTCAGGGTGTGCTCCTTAATCTGGGAAGCCAATTCGCGCAGCTGTTGAAACTCGGGCACGGCATACACGGCCTTGTCGCGCTTCTGGCGCACAAACCACAGGGTTTCGTCGTGCCAGGTAGTACGGTCGGCATCGGCCACAAACGTAGAGGCGCGGGCAGCGTGGGACATGCGGTGAGATGGTGAGGTGGTGAAATGGTGAGTGGCGGTTCGGCTAGCGCTAGCGGATTGTGTCATTGCGAGGCCGAAGGCCGTGGCAATCCGTCCTCTGAAATGTGCTAAGTGCCAGATGTGATAAGCCCTTCTGTTTCTTTGCGACGAGGGCTTTGTGGGTAAAGAATGTGTCGAACTTCGCAGAGGACGGATTGCTTCGCGCTGCTCGCAATGACACGAAGGGAGTTTTACCACCTGACCGTCTCACTATTGAGGATTTCCACGGCGTGCAGGACCTGCATCGGGAGCTGGCGGCGGCGCACGATGCCTTGCAAGTGCATCAGGCAGGACATGTCGCCGCCGGTGAGAATGGTGGTACCGTTGCGCAAGTGGTCCTGCACGCGGTCCTGGCCCATGCGGGCGGAAATGGCTTCCTCCGAGACGCAGAAGGTGCCCCCGAAGCCGCAGCATTCGTCGTTGCGGTCCAGCTCGGTGAGCTCAATCCCGTCCAAGGAGCCGAGCAGGCGGCGTAGCTGCCCGTCGCGCACCGGCGTCATCTCCGACTCGTTGGCCTGGTGCAGACCGCGCTGCCCGTGGCAGCTCAGGTGCAGGCCGACTTTGTGCGGAAACTGGCCGGGCAGCTCGGTGACGCCCAGGATTTGGGTGATGAAGTCGATGAGGTCGTAGGTGGCGGTGCGGACTTGCTGCACTTCAGCCGTTTGCTCCAGCTTGTCGAAGTGCTTGCGCACATGGTAGACGCAGCTGCCGGAGGGGGCCACGATGTAGTCGTAGCTGTGAAAGGTGTCGACGAAGTGGCGGTAGATGGGCAGGGCGTCCCGCTCGCAGCCGCTATTAGCCAGGGCTGCCCGCAGCAGGTTTGCTGGGCCGGAAAGTGGGCCGTAACGCCCAGCTTTTGCAGGAGCTGCAGTGACGAAATGCCCACCTGCGGGTAAAACTGGTCGACGTAGCAGGGAACGAAAAGGGCGACTTTCATGCGCGTTATTTTTCCTGTCATCCTGAGCTTGGCGAAGGACCTTATCACGGCAGAACGAATCGTTGGTACGACACTCGTTCGAATCCTATAAGGTCCTTCGCCAAGCTCAGGATGACAGCCAAAGAGGTAGCATATGTTCGTGGCTACCAATCAAAATTGGTTCAGGTAAACAGCAGCTGGGTTTTCTTCCAGGCTTCGCCCTGCTCGAGGTGAACCAAAGCGCCTAATGCCGTGGCTTGGGGGACTTCCAGAGTCCGGATTTCAGCCTTGGGGAAGTTCCAGCTCAGGGTTTGCATAAAGAGTGGGTTGCGGGCAAAGCCGCCGTCGACGAAGATGGTTTTCTCGCCCTGCCAGACCAGGTGGATGGATTCGAGCAGAATGTTGATCAGCCCGTGCATCAGGTGCTGGTAGGCATCACTGGCGGTGCGGAAGCCAGACAGGTCCCAGTCGGCGGCGGGCTGGTCGGGGAAGGGACCGGTGCCGGCCATGCAGGCGGGCGTAAATAGGGTCGAGGTTTCGTCGTAGGGGCGGGCCAGCACGATAGAGCGGTAGAAATCGGGCTTGACGTGGAAGTACGCGGCAATCCGCTCGACCTGGTAGTCGTGCTCCCGGCCTAGGAAGACCCTAGAAGCACGCGTGGCCTGGCCCCGGGGCGTCATAAAGCTCAGGCAGTCGCGGCGCAGCAGCTCGGGCGTAAGCGGCTGGCTGTTAAACGGGTTGATGGTAACGGACCAGGTGCCGGTTGAAATCAACACGAAAGGCTCGTCATTTTCGGCCAGGTAGGGCATCACCGCCGAGGTGCTGTCGTGCAAGCCCACGCCCACCATAATCCCATCCACGACGCTGGCAATGGAGTCCTTGGTCAGGGGCGCCAGTTTTTCGTCGATGCCTTCGCGCCGGACCCAGTCGTGGTACTGGCGGCGTTGGTAGTCCCACAGCGCCGTGTGGCAGCCCACGGAGGTGTAGTCACTGAACTTCTCGCCCGTGAGCAGGTAGGAGAGGTAGTTGGGCAAATGCAGGGAGGTATGAATCCGGGCGTAGAGCTCGGGCTTGGCGTATTTCAGCCAGTAGAGCTGCAGGCCCGAGTTGAGCATACCCAGCTGCGGCGAGCAGGTGTCGGCGGCAAATTCGTCGGGCGACTGGCCCAGCGCGGCGTAGAATTGCTGCTGGATTTGCTCGGGAATGGGCTTGAGGTAGTTGTAGAGCGGGGCCACGGGCTGGCCGTCGGCGCCCAGATGCACGAAGCTGGCCCCGTAGGCGGTGAAGTTCACGCCCTTCACCGAGTAGTGCGGGCTCTGGCGCAAGTCCTGCCAATGGCGAAGCACCCACTCGGTGAGGCGGGGCAGGTGGTCGCAGTCGAAGCCGTCGTCGTCGAGCACGTCGGTGCAGACGTGCAGCTGCTCATCAATAATCTGCTGCTCCTCGTCGAAGAGGATGAGTTTTTTGTTGGTCTTGCCGATGTCAAAAACGGCGTAAATCGACTTTTTCATGCGCTTTTTCATAGCCCGGTCGATACGCTCAGTTTGCCCCGCTGCTGAATAAGTTGCTCCCGCACCCCGGCGGCGCGGTAGGCTTGCACGGGCTTCAGGGCCCCGCCGCTCTGCCGGTAAGCTTCCGACACTAGGGGGCGCACGTCGAGCAAAAAGGCGTCGCGCAGGATTTCCTCGGCCCGGGCCACATCGTTACTTTCCTGGGCTTCGTGCAGGGCTTCACGGTCCACCAGCAGGGCCTTAGCGTAGGCGCCGAGGATGTTTTCGACGGACTGCAGCAGGTCTTCCAGCGGGTCCTTGGTGTTGTGGCTGGCGTCAATCATATAGGCTACCAGCGGGTTGGTGACGGCCGGGTCGCGGGCGGCGTCGACCAGTTCGTTGAAGATCAAAAAGAGCTGGAAGGGTTTGATACTGCCGGTGGTCAAATCGTCGTCGCCGTACATGGAGCCGTTGAAGTGGAAGCCGCCGAGGCGGCCAAATTGCTGCAGGCGGCCCACAATCTGCTCGATGTTGGTGTTGGGCAAGTGGTGGCCTAAATCGACCAGCACGTTGGCGTTCTGGCCCAGGCTCTGGCACAAGGAGTACGAGGTGCCCCAGTCGGGAATGACCATGGAGTAGAAGTGGGGCTCGTAGGGCTTGTACTCGATGAGCATCTGCCAGTCGGAAGGCATGGCCTCGTAGATGGCCGCCAGCGACTCCTGGGTGCGCAGGTAGGCGCGGCGCAGGTGCTGCTGACCGGGGAAGTTGGAGCCGTCGGCCAGCCACACGGTCAGGGTTTTGGCCCCCAGCTGCCGGCCGTAGTTGATGCAGTCGATGTTGTGCTGAATGGCCTGCTGGCGGACGGCTTGTTCCGTATGACTCAGGGAGCCGAACTTGTAGGAAAAAGCCTGGTCTTTTTGGTCCTGGAAGGTGTTGGAGTTCACCGAGTCAATCACCAGGCCGTACTCTTTTTGCAGCTGCTCGAGGCCGGCAATATCCTGGGGATGTCCCAGGGAATGTGCAGGGAAATCGAGTTGGAGGAGCGGTTGAGCTGGTGCAGCAGGCCCACGTCGCCGAGCTTTTCCTCCAGGTTGCGGGGCTCCCCGCCCAGGGGGTAGCGCCCGAAGCGGGTGCCGCCGGTACCCAACGCCCAGCTCGGAATGGCCACCTGAAACTTGATTAGCTCGCGCACTACTTCCTGGGCGTCCTGCTGGCGCCGACTCAGCAAATCGGCCAGGTAGGAAAACTGCAGCTGATGCTCGGCCAGCAAGGGCTGGTTGAGGTCGTGGAGGCGTTGGTCAGTAAGCATGGGAAGGCGGGGTTGGAGTGGCCGAAAAAGCGGGCTGGCGTAGGCAGGGCCGCTGCTGCGGAATTCGTGGGAGTCTTGTTTTAACAATAGCAAAGTAGCTTATCGACTCGGCCCAAACTGTTCTGAACTCTCCTGCCCACGTGGTTTTATTTTAGTAGAAGCAGAGTTACTTTCCCCGTCTGTCATCCTGAGCTTGCGAAGGACCTTCCTCATTTACGCCATGCAAGGTTGGTCAATGCGTAAGGCCATTTCTAAGTGGCTACCACAAACATCTGCTCAGTCTCTACCTTTAATCTAAAGGCGGATTTGCTGCATCATACTCCCGCTCAACTTCTTCAAAATAAGGGGACAGAAATGAGTCAGCCGCTTTGATGAGTTTCCCACGCTTCAGGACATAGACCTGAAACTCGTTGTGTAAAGCGGGGTCCTCGTCGTCATGGAAATGCAACAGTCCGTAGCTGCCCGTCGATTCCTGGGCTATCCAGGTAAAGATTTCCAGGGGATAGAAAGGCTGGCCAGGATGATTGTGCTGGGCTGTGATGGTAAAGCAATACTGTCCGTTGTAAACCGTGAGCTGGCACAGGTGGGCAAAGCCAGGCCAGATGCCGGTCTGCTCTAAGTACTGCTTAAACCTGGCTACGAATTCCCGTTGGGGAGCTTCTTCGGAATGATAGTCGCTGTAGCGTAAGGTAATCCAGCCGTGTATTTCGACCATGCCTTAGGGATGATTAAATGCTCCAAGCCCCTTACCGAGTTTACAGTAAAGGGCTTTGAGCGTTGGTACTACCGGCAGTGGGGTAGGCGAGGAAGGTCCTTCGGCTCCGCCTCAGGATGACAGACGGTTTTAGTTCTACAACGAGCCGCGCCGGATGGTGTAGAACGGGTTGCGGACTTTGCCGCGGTGCTTTTCCAGCAGCTTGGTGGCGGCGGTTTTGCCCATGGCCTCGAAGTCGGTGGTAATGACGGTCATGTTGAGCAGCTCCTTCAGCGGGGTTTCGTTGAAGGAGATGATGCCCACTTCGCGGCCCAGCAGGTAGCTGGTCTGCCGGATTTTCTTGACCAGCTCCACCAGGTCGGTTTCCCGGATGACGACGTAGGCCGTGCCGGTTTCGAGCACCTCGCTCATGGCGTTTTCCACCACGGCGAAGGTCTTGTTGTGAATCAAACAGAAGGAGCGGAAGCCCCAGGGCAATTCCTCGGGGTGGTTGGCGTCGGAGGGCAGAATGAGGACCAGGCGGGAGTACTTATCGAGCAGGTCCCGGGCGTTTTCCAGGGCGTTGAAGATGTCCTTGTCGAAGTCCTGGAACACGCGCAGGCAGTCGTGCTGCAGCTCGGGCAAATCCTTGTCGAGCAGCACCAACTCCTGGCTCGGAATCGTGTTCAGGATGCTCTGATACGTGGCCTTGGGCGTATCGAGGGTGAAGTGGGGCATCACCACGTAGTAGTTGTACTTGCCCAGGTTCTTCTCGATGATTTCCTGAAACAGGTTCACGTTGTAGTGGTGAATCTGCAAATCGACAGTGGCCTGGTCGCCGAGGGCTTCGAGGAAGGCGTAGTAGATGATCTTTTTGTAGGAGCTCAGCTTGTTGAACACCAGCAGGATTTTGAGCTTGGCCGTGTCGTTGGTTTGCACGTAGTAGCCCTTGCCCTGCACCGAGGTGATAAAGCCCCGCTCCCGCAATTCGCGGTAGGCTTTTTCCACCGTGTCGCGGGCCAGGTAGTGTTCCACGCTGAGCTCGGAAATGGAGGGCAGCTGGTCGCCGTTGCGCAGAATGCCGCGCTCAATGTCCATGATAACCGACTGCACAATCTGCTTGTACTTCGGGGTTTTATCCTGGGGCTTCAGTTGGAGGGTATACATGCCGGGGGTCGCGTCGCGGGAAGATTCTTTAGGGCCCGAAACAGCATTCCGACTCCGGTAATCCGAGTTTACTAGCATGACAGGAAGAGCGCTTGGGTGGGAAAGGAAAGGTCATGATAACGGATAAAGCGCGGATTGGCAAAGCAATAATCACCCGTTCAAGGACGGGCAACGGATTGATGGTAGATAAACAATCGATTTACTATGCCTAAAGTGTCTGTAATTCAGGGTTGTAATAAGAATAAATGTAACGAATTGCCAGCATTTCTACCGCAGCAAAAAACCTGGCAAACCAATCCGGAAATCGGCCTGCCAGGTCTTTTTAAGCTGTTTTCATAGCAACTGAGGCTTAGCGCACGAAGGCCATAGCCACGCCGCCGTCCACGTTGAGCACGTTGCCCGTTGATTTGCTCAAGGAGCCGTCCACGAAGACCAGCACAGCTTTGGCAATGTCCTCGGCCAGAACTTCCTCACCCAGCAGGGTGCGTTTGGCGTAGTGGGCCGGCAGCTCTTCCACACTCACACCGTAGGCCTTGGCCCGCCCTTCGGCCCAGCCGCTTTCCCAGATCTTGGAGCCCCGCAGCACGGCGTCGGGGTTCACGGTATTGACGCGGATTTTGTCGGCGCCCAGCTCGGCGGCCAGCAGGCGCGACATGTGCAGCTGGGCTGCTTTGGCCGTGCCGTAGGCCACGTTGTTGGGCCCGGCCACCAAGCCATTTTTGCTGGCAATATTGACCACGTCGCCGCCCAGGTTCTGCTTGCGCAGTATCTCCACAGCCTGCTGGGTGACTAGAAACTGACCTTTCACCAGCACGTCGTTGAGAATGTCCCAATCGGCCTGGGTGGTTTCACTCAGCGGTTTGCTGATGGAGAGGCCGGCGCAGTTGACCACAATGTCCACGCCGCCGAACTGCAGCACCGTGGCCCGGAACGAGTCGGCAATGGCCTGGTCGTTGGTCACGTCGATGGGCGTGGTCAGGACGTTGTCCTGGCCGTAGCGTTTGCGCAGCGTGGTCTGGGTTTCGTCGAGCCGGTCCCGGTCGGTGGCAACCACTACGGCCCCGTTTTGCAAAAGCAATTCGCAGATAGCCAAGCCGATGCCGCCGGTGCCGCCGGTAACGTAGGCAATCTGGCCCGACAACGACTTGGGCTTGGGCATGCGCTGGAGCTTGGCTTCTTCCAGGAGCCAGTACTCGATGTTGAAGGCTTCCTGCTCGGCTAGCCCGGTGTACTCGCTCACGGCCTCGGCGCCCTTCATCACGTTGATGGCGTTGGTGTAGAACTCGGCGGCCACGCGGGCGGTCTGCTTGTCTTTGGCAAAGGAGAACATGCCCACGCCGGGCCACAGAATCACCACCGGATTCGGGTCGCGCATGGCCGGGGAGTTGGCGTGCTTGCTGCGCTCGTAGTAGGCGGCGTAGTCCTGGCGGTAGGCGGCAAACTGCTCCTGCAGGTACTCTTTCACGGCCGAAAGCGGCTGGCGCATGGTGGCCTCGTCGAGCACCAGGGGCGAATCTTGGTGCGCAGGAAGTGGTCGGGGCAGGAGGTGCCTTTTTGGGCCAGGCGGGCTAGGTCGTGGGAGTTTACGAATTCCAGCACCCGGGCGTCGTCGGTGTAGTGGCCCACCATCCTGCGCTGCCCGGAGGCCAGGCCGCGCAGGATGGGCATTACCTCGGCCGCCTGCTGCTTCCGGGTTTCGGCATCGGGGCCGTTTTCGAGCTTCACCCCGCCGAAGACCGGCTTATGCTTACCGTAGTTGGCTTCCAGGTAGGTGGCCGCCATTTCAATGACTTCCAGCGTGTTGATATACGATTCGTAGCTCGTATTGCCCCAGGTAAAGAGGCCGTGCCCGCCCAAGATTACGCCGCGCAGGCCGGGGTTGTCGGCCACAATTTTCTCCAGCTGTAACCCTAGGTCAAAGCCCGGCTTCTGCCAGGGCAGCCAGCCCATGGTGTCGCCCCAGATGTCGCGCATGATTTGCTCTCCGTCTTTGCTGGCGGCAATGGCAATCAAGGCATCGGGGTGGAGGTGGTCGATGTGCTTGAAGGGCAGCAGGCCGTGCAGGGGCGTATCAATGGAAGGCGTGGCGCACTTGGGGTCGAAGAGGCAGTACTCGAACAGGGCCACCATTTCATCTTCGAACGGCAGGCCGCGGTACCGGTTTTTGAGCGCGTGCAGCTTGTCTACATACAAGTTGGCGCAGCCGGCCTTGGTGAGCGTACCAATGTCGCCGCCCGAGCCTTTCACCCACATTACCTCTACCGGCTGGCCCGTCACGGGGTCGGTTTCGGTGAGCTTGCAGCTGGTATTGCCACCGGCGTAGTTGGTCAGGCGCAGGTCGGCCCCGAGCAGGTTGGAGCGGTACAGAAACAGGGCTACTTCGTCGCCGCTTAACTCTAGCGCCTTGGCTTCGTCCCAGAGGTAACTAACGTGTTGAAAGGTCAGCGTTTTTTCCATGATGGCGCTTCTGTTTAGGGAGTATGCAGAAAACAGGTAAGAATTGCTTTTCAACAAATTACGCGGGCTGCCCCGGGGCTAACATCCTGCACTCTCCTGCTCAGCGGGAAAAATAATTGTTACTTGGCGCCAAGGTGAAAAATGAGTGAGTCGTTACTTTTCTAGCAGGAGAGCACAGGATAGTTGGGTGCTGCTATAAGGGCAGATTTGCCTAAACCCACCACATTTACCACTATGGCAGTCATTTGGGGAGTAATCTTACACGCATTGGGCGGTTTCGCCTCCGGCAGCTTTTATCTGCCCTATAAGAAAGTAAAAGGCTGGTCCTGGGAAAGCTACTGGCTGGTCGGGGCATCGTGAGCTGGGTGTTTGCGCCCCTCATTATGGGCTCCCTCACCGTGAAAAATCTGTTTGGCGTGCTGGCCCAGGCCGACACTTCCACGCTGGCCTGGACCTATCTGTGGGGCGTACTCTGGGGCTTCGGCGGGCTTACTTTCGGGCTGGCCATGCGCTACCTGGGCTTGTCTTTGGGCATGGCCGTCACGCTGGGTTTGTGCGCCGTATTTGGCACCATCGTACCGCCGCTCTGGCTGGGCACCTTCCCGACGCTGGTTCAATCGGCCTCCGGACAGATGATTCTGATGGGGCTGGTGGTCTGCGTAATGGGCATTCTGATCTGCGGGCTGGCCGGCATCATGAAGGAAAAGCACCTGACGGCCGACCAGAAAAAGGAGGGAGTGGCCGAGTTTGACCTACGTAAAGGCCTGGGCGTGGCCATTTTCTCGGGCGTGATGAGTGCCTGCATGTCGTTTGGCCTCACCGCCGGGCAGCCCATTGCCGACTTGGCCAAAGCGTCCGGCACCGACCCGCTCTACATGAACAACGCCGTGCTGGTAGTCGTGCTGCTGGGCGGGCTGACTACCAACGCCATCTGGTGTATTTATTTGAATATCAAGAACAAGACTTATACCGACTACCTCAACCCCACGGCTCCGGCCCTGCGCAACGTCGTGTTCTGTGCTATGGCCGGCTTCACGTGGTATCTGCAGTTCTTTTTCTACGGCATGGGCGACTCGCAAATGGGCGAGTTCCGCTTCTCGGGCTGGACGCTGCACATGGCCTTTATCATTGCTTTCAGCTCGTTCTGGGGCCTGTACCTGCACGAGTGGCGGGGCGCCAACCGCCTCACGATGCGCACCGTGTCGCTGGGCATTCTGGCCGTGGTGTTATCTACCGTCATCGTGGGCTACGGCAACTACCTGGGCTCGGAAGCACCGGCGGCACAAGAAGCCAAAGCCATTACGCCGGAAGCCCCGGCCGCACAGGTAGCCGCCACGGCGGGCGAAGCGAGGTAAGAGCGGAGGATGCTCTTTCCCAAAGCTGCTGCTTAGCACCAGCGTTGCCTGACGAGTAAACACAGGTATAGAGGGAGCCGCATAGGGCGGACAGAACGTTAGGCTTCTGTTCCCACTATGCGGCTCGTCCGTTATATAGGGGTAACAACGTGTCGTTTCGCGGTTGGCGTCAGCGGATAATTTCTACCTTGTTAGGCCTGATAATTCTAATTAGGTCTCAGAAGAGTCTTCATGATGTGCTGCCCCCGATTTTATACGTTGCTGCTCACCCTCTTCTGCTGTGGATTCGGTCGACTGAGTCTGGCGCAACGAAGTACTGTTTCGCCCCTTGCACCAAGTATTCCGTCAGTGGTGCAGGCTAGACCGGCGGTTACAGCGCCAACGGTTCAGTTGGCCCTGCCAGCTGTTTTGCCGGTGCCGTCAAAGGCTCCTGAACCCCAGTATTTTCTTCTGCTGAATACCTCCATGGTTATTAATCTGGGGGTGTTATCTAGCATTAGTGGAGCAACCAGCAGATGTAAAAATGTGATGCGGGCAAATTTGTACCGGCCCAATAAAGTCCCCTCGCAGTGGCGTAGCCTGGCGGCGAACGACATTGTGGACGTTAGGGTAAAAAAGAAAGTCTTGGCAGGCGTGGAAAGTAAAACCCTGGCCGAAATCGGGGAGGAGTTGAAGCTGCCTGGCTCCGTCAGCTACGCCGTTGAGGGACTGCCGGTAAATGATGCCTCCCTGCGCATCGCCACTGCTGCTATTGGAGAAATCCAGGTAACGCCGGCTACGGCCGCAACTCCTGTGGCGCTGGTCAATATTCGCATTGCCCGCCTAGTCCGGGTAGCCCCGCGCCCCATTCCGGCGGGGCCAATCCGAGTCCGGGGTGCGGCTGCGCTTTAGAAAACCAGCTTAACTTATCCAACTAGCAAAAAGCCCGGCCGACCGTTGGGCTTTTTTGTGTCCAAATTATACGGGTTATGATAAAATAATAAGTAGGCAGGAGAGTGCGGGATACCGAAAGTGACTACTCACTCTACCTTCATCAGGTCGATGTGCTGACAGTCTCTCTCTTCCCTTTTCCACATTCCTCACCCTATGAAAAAGCTGTACTACATAGCCAGGGTACTGCCGTTGCTGGTTCTGCTGCTGGTCGGGCATACGCTGCTGGCCCAGAACCGGACCATCACCGGTAAGATTACCACGGCTGAAAATAAAGAAACCCTCCCGGAGTAACCGTTGTGCTCAAGGGTACGACCATTGGTACGGGCAGCAACCCGGATGGTACTTTTTCCCTGAGCGTGCCCGGCACCGGTGGCACCCTGGTTTTCTCCTTCGTGGGGTATCTGACCAAGGAAGTTGTCTTGGGAGACAACCCAAATGTAAATGTAGTACTAAGCCAGGATGCTCAGCTGCTGCAGGAAACGGTGGTCGTGGGCTACGGCACCCAGAAGGCCAGCAACGTAACCGGCGCCATTGCCGGCGTCACAGCCAAGGAGATTGAGGAGCGGCCCGTCAACCGCATCGAAAATGCGTTGGCTGGTCAGATGCCCGGCGTAACGGTGCAGACCGTAACCGGGGAGCCGGGCGCCGAGCTGCAGATTCGGGTGCGGGCACGGGCTCCATCAACGCCAGCAACGAGCCCCTGTACGTGGTGGATGGGGTGCCGGTAGACAACCTGCGGGGCATCAACCCCACCGACGTGGCCAACATTGAGGTGCTCAAAGATGCTGCCTCGGCCGCCATTTACGGCTCGCGCGGCTCCAACGGCGTGGTGCTCGTGACCACCAAGCGCGGCAAGAAGGGTCCGGCCAAGCTGCAGTTTTCGGGCTACACCGGCGTGCAGGCCCTGGAGCGCCGCATCGATATGATGACACCCGAGCAGTGGATCAAGCAGCGCCAGGAAGGGGTAGACGAGGCCTGGGTAAACCGCGGCAAAACCGCCGCCGTCAACAAGCCCTACAAAGCCTCCGACCCCATGGACTACCGGGCCCGGGAACTCAACATCCCGCTCAATACGCCCAACCCAACCTATATGTACGACCCAAAGTGGGCCTACGGCTCCGACTCGCTGGATTACATAGACTGGCAGGATGCTGTGTTCCGCAAGGCCCGCATGCAGCAGTACCAGATTGGCGTTTCGGGCGGCACCGACGACTTTAGCTACAACGTCAACGGCTCCTACCTCGACCAGGAAGGCATCTTTGTGGGTACCGACCTGAAGCGCGCTACGCTGCGGGCCAATTTCGATGCCCGGATTCGCAAGGGCATCAAGCTGACCATGACCCTGGCGCCCTCCACGGAATGGTCGAGCCTAGGCCGGGTAGACGGCAAGGACAACCAGGCCATGAACGCCATCCAGATGCCGCCCGTCGCCCAGCAAGGGGCCGGCGTGCTGGTGGGTGCTCAGCCGTATTTCCCCTACGCCTGGTCGGGCCGCTACATCAGCCCGGTGGCCGTGATGGAGCGCAGCGACATCAACACCACCCGGACCCGCCTCAATGCCAACATGGGCCTGAACGTGGACGTCTACAAAGGGCTGCAGCTGCAGCTGCTGGGCGCCATGGACAATAACTACCTCAACGACCAGCAGTTTTTTCCGACCAACACCAGCCGCGACTGGGCCACGGCTACCTACGTGGGGCAGCTCAGCCGGGCCCGCCTGGCCCAAACAGCCGGCACGCGCTACCTGTTTCAGGGTGTGCTCAACTACAAGCGGCAGCTGGGCAGCCACAACCTCGACGCCATTGCCGGCTACTCGGTGGAGCGGTTTCGCAGCGACGGCAGCCTGCAGGAATTCTCGCCCCTGCCCAACGATTGGTCGCCCTTCGTGAGCCGCAACAACGCCACGCCCAGCGCCTCCGAATTCTACGCGCCCGACATCAACTGGCTCTTGTCCTACTTCGGCCGGGTGCAGTACGACTACAAGGAAAAATACCTGGTGTCGGCTTCGCTGCGCCGCGACGGCTCGGCCAAGTTTGGCCAGCCCTGGGGCTACTTTCCGGCCGTGTCGGTGGGCTGGCGCGTGTCGAGTGAGGAATTTATGCGCGGCATCACCTTTATCAGCGACCTGAAGCTGCGCGCCTCCTACGGCGTGACGGGCAACAACCGCATTCCCAGCAACGCCCAGTTTTCTATCCTTTCCTCGACCAACTACTCGCTCAACGGCGTGGCCCAGACCGGCTTTGCCCCGGGCTCCTACAAAAATGAAAACCTGGGCTGGGAGCGGACCGGCAGCTTCAACGCGGGCTTCGACTTTGGCCTGCTCAGCAACCGCATCCAGATTTCGGCCGACGCCTACAACCGCCGCACCAAGGATTTGCTACTGCGGGCCCCGGTTTCTTCGATTACGGGCTACACCACCAGCTGGCAGAACGTGGGCGACATCCTCAACCAGGGCGTGGAGCTGGGCATCAACAGCCAGAACATGGTGGGCACCTTTACCTGGGCCACCTCGTTCAACACCTCCTACAACCGCAACGAGGTGCTGGCCCTGGACTTCAACAACACGCCCATCGTGGCCGGCTACGACCGGCTGACTCAGATTATCCAGGTGGGCCAGCCCCTGAATGCCTTCATGCTCTACGATGTGGTGGGCGTGTACAAAACCCAGGAGGAAGTGAATGCCGGCCCCAAAATGAGCGGCACCAAAGTCGGCGACTCCAAGTACCGCGACGTGAATGGCGACGGTATCGTCACCGAGGCCGACCGCACCATCGTGGGCAACCCCCAGCCCAAGTTCATCTTCGGTGTGACCAACACCTTTACCTTCCGGGGCTTCGACCTGAGTTTCCTGCTCAATGCCCAGCAGGGCGGGCAGATCTACTCCATGATTGGCCGCAGCATCGACCGGCCCGGCATGGGCTACCTCTATAACAAGCTGGCCAAGTGGGAAAACCGCTGGAAGTCGGAGCAGGAACAGGGTGACGGCATGACGCCCAGCATCAACGCCACCACCGGCGCCTACTACGACACGCGCTGGCTCTACAGCTCCGACTACATCCGCCTCAAGAACATTACGCTGGGCTACAACCTGCCCAAGGTGAAATACTACGACCGGGCCCGCCTGTACGTGTCGGTAGAAAACGCCTACATCTGGCACAAGTACACCGGCGGCTTCACCCCGGAGGCGGCCAACAATGAGGGCGGCGACTACGGCGGCTACCCCCAGGCCCGCACCTTCACGCTGGGCTTCAACGTGACGCTGTAAGCCGATTTTCTCTCTTCCAGACGACCCGCCATTCCTATGAAAGCCCTTAAAATTCTCGCCTTCACCGCCGCCCTCGGCCTGGGTAGCGCCTCCTTTACGTCCTGCAGCGAAGACGTGCTCGACATCACGCCTTCGGCCAATAACAGCTCCGACGACTTCTACAAAGACGAAGGCCAGCTCAACCAGGCCGTGCTGTCCATCTACAATGCGGCCCTGTCGTTTCCGCAGAGCTCCCACTGGAACATTGCCGAGGTGCGCTCCGACAACGTACTCATCGGCAACCTGAACGTGCAGCGCGACTACAGCGACATCAGTAACTTCACGGCCGTGTCGCAGACCGGGCAGCTGCAGGCCACCTGGACCGACCTCTACGAGCTGGTGTTTCGCGCCAACATGCTGCTGACCAAGGTGCAGCCCTTCACTTTTGCCCGCGTTAATCAGTTTCAGGGCGAGGCCCGGTTTCTGCGCGCCCTGGCCTACTTCGATTTGGTGCGCTACTGGGCCCCGTGCCCATTGCCGACAAGGTGCTGACCATTGAGGAGTCGAAGCAGGTGCCGCGTGCCGCCCTTGCCGACGTCTATAAGTTTATCGTGGCCGACCTGGAGTACGCGGCTAACGCTCTGCCCGAAACCTACGCCGCCGCCGACAAGGGTAGGGCCACCAAGTGGGCCGCCAAAGCTCTGCTGGGTAAGGTGTATCTGACCATGTACGGCTACCCGCTCAAGCAAAGCAGCGCCCTGCCGCTGGCCAAGCAGCAGCTGGGGGAGGTGCTGGCCAAGGAAGGCTCCGCCGGGGCCATGGCCACTAACTTCGCCGACCTGTTCAAGGTGGCCAACGACAACAAGTTCAGCGTGTTTGAGGTCCAGTACATTTCGGGTGGTACCGGCCTGGGCAGCACCGTGCCCTGGGACCAGGGCAACAACTTTCCTATCACCTACGCCCCCTTTCAGCCCAGCCAGATTGACGCCCTGCCCGGCCCCGAGCTGTTCGGCAACGGCTGGCCCAAGGCCGACAAGCGCAAGGCCGCTACCGTCGACTCGGCCGTCCGCGTCGGCACGGTGCTGCTGCGGCCTCAGTTTATCAAGTTCCTGGAAAAAGGAACTAAGGACCCGGTCAATAACCGCGACTACCCCAACAACTTCCCCATCGTACGCTTCGAAGACGTGATGCTGCTGCAGGCCGAAGTGCTCAATGAGGAAGCCGGCGCCGGTGCTACGGTGCCCCCGGCAGCCCTGGCCCTGATAAACCGCATCCGGACCCGCTCCGGCGTGCCCGCCCTGGCCAGCATGAGCAAGGAAAACTTCCGCCTGGCCCTGGAGCGGGAGCGGCGCTGGGAGTTTGCCGGGGAAGGTCAGCGCTGGTTCGACCTGGTGCGCACCGAGCGGGCCTTGCCGGTAATGAACAAGTTCTTGAAAGACAACGCCGTGGGTACGGGCCGCGTGCTGGACGAGCACGACCTGCTTTTTCCCATCCCGCAGCAGGAGCTGCGCATCAATCCCGGTTTCTGGGAGCAAAATCCCGGCTACAACTAAGCTTGGCTTGGCTAAGCCAACATTTCATGCAGGTGAGAGGCTGCCTCAGGTTTGGGGCAGCTTCTTTTTTGCCGGGTTTCCCGTTTTCTCCTCTACTTGCCACCCATATGAGCGCCGCGTATCCGTCCGGAAACATTCGATTTTTGCCCAGCAGGCGCTGCCGTGCGGCCTGGATTATGCTGATGGCGGCCGGCCTGAGCTTCGTCGGGGCTGCGCCGCGCGGGTTCAACGCCTACCCACCCGCCGCGGCTCCGGTGCAGGCCGAGCGGCTGGGACGGGGTCTGGTGGCCGTAGCCCAACCCGATGGCCGCATTTTCCTGAGCTGGCGCCTGCTAGCCTCTGACCCGGCCACGGCAAGCTTTACGCTCTACCGGCATCTGGGCAACGGCCAAAAGGTTAAACTTACCAGCCAACCCACTACCCGCACCAACTGGCTGGATAAAGTGGACGTATCGAGTAACGCCCCGGCTGTGGCATACTCCGTAGAGCTGGCGGGCACCAAATCCGGCTTGGTTGAGCAGGCTGCCATCTGGCCCCAAAGCTTCCTGCGCGTACCGCTCCGCATTCCGGCCGGGGCACCGTAAGCAGCGGCGCCGAAACCAGCCCCTATACGTACTCGGCCAACGACGCCTCCGTGGCCGACCTCGACGGCGACGGGCAGTACGAAATTGTGCTGAAGTGGGAGCCTAGCAATGCCCGAGACAATGGCTCGGCTGGCCTCACCGGCCCGGTGCTGCTGGATGCCTATAAGCTGGATGGCACCCAGCTCTGGCGCATTAACCTGGGCCGGAATATTCGCGCCGGGGCGCACTATACCCAGTTTATGGTGTACGACCTCGACGGCGACGGTAAAGCAGAAGTGGCCTGCAAAACCGCCGACGGTACCACCGATGGCCGGGGGCAAACCATCGGCGACGCCACCAAGGATTACCGCAGCCTCACCGTGCCCACCGCTGGAGAAACTGTAGCCACGGTCCGCGACAATAAGTTTGGCCGCATCCTGGCCGGGCCGGAGTTTTTTACCGTCTTCAACGGGCAAACCGGGGCGGCGCTGGCCACCACCGCCTACGTGCCCGGCCGTGCCCCGCTCGACGGCTGGGGCGGCATTGGCGGCAACGGGGGCAATGACCGCTACGGCAACCGCGCCGACCGTTTTCTGGCCGCCGTGGCCTACCTCGACGGCCGCCGCCCCAGCGTGGTGATGTGCCGGGGCTACTACGGCCGCACCGTGCTGGCCGCCTGGGACTGGCGCGGCGGGCAGCTTATCCAGCGCTGGGTGTTCGATTCAAAAGACGCTAAAAGTCCGTTTTCGGGCATGGGCAACCACGGCCTGAGCATCAACGATGTGGACGGCGACGGCCGCGACGAAGTCGTGTACGGCTCGATGGTAGTCGACGACAACGGCCGCGGCCTCTTCAGCACCGGCCTGCGCCACGGCGACGCGCTGCACGTGTCGGACCTGGACCCCGGCACCCCGGGCCTGGAAGCCTGGGGCGTGCACGAAAATGAGGACAAGGTGCCCGGCCACGAAAACGGCCCTGGCGCGGCGCTCTACGCGGCTGGCACGGGCCAAATTCTCCTAGCCGAGCTGCCGGGCCAGGATGTGGGCCGCGGTATGGCCGCCGATATTGACCCGCGCTACCCCGGCGCCGAGCTGTGGGCCAGCAGCCCAGAGCTGGGGCTGCGTTCCTGCCGGGGCGAGAAAATCGGCCCGGCCCCGCGCGCCGTCAACTTCGGCCTGTGGTGGGACGGCGACCTGCAGCGCGAATTGCTCGACGGCCCGCTGGTATACAAGTGGGATTACCTGGCCGGGCAAATGACCACGCTGCTCGACGGTCGGGCGCTGAATGCCGCTTCCTGCAACGGCAGCAAGGCCACGCCCTGCCTCTCGGCCGACCTGCTGGGCGACTGGCGCGAGGAAGTGATGTGGCGTACGGCCGCCAACGACGCCCTGCTGATTTGCACCACGACCATTCCCACCGAGCACCGCTTCGTGACGCTGATGCAGGACCGGGCCTACCGCCTGGGCGTGGCCCGCGAAAACGTGGGCTACAACCAGCCTCCCCACCCAGGTTTTTATCTGGGGAAGGCATGAAAATTTCGACTGGTCAATTAGGGAAATAAGATATAAAGGGTCAGGCGGTTAAGGCAAAATTACTGGTGAAACAATGCCGCAACCTATTGTCGCAGCAGGGTAGGAGGCCGGGCACGGCGCTGGTTACTGGTATAGTCCTTGGAAAGGCCGAACTCAGCAAATCAAGCTTACATCCTTTTTACTCCACCCATTATGCAAAACGCTACTCGTATCCTTTTCGCAACGGTCCTGCTGGCGGCCGGCAGCCTGCTCTCGGCCTGCTCCGACAAAAACGAGGAGCCGGCCCCACGCCCGACCCTACGCCTACGTATGAACTGAGTCATTATTTCTACTACCCCGCTACCAATGGCGGGGCGGCCATCATTCATCCGAAGCAGGACATTACCGGTGAAGCCCGGCTGTTTCCGACGGTGCTCGCCCTGGATTTTGTGGCCAAGCCCGACATGCCCCATTTCGAAATCGAGCGGGCCCAGCTCAAGCCCGACTGGAAGGGTCAGTATTCGCTCAAGTCCCGCGCCCAGCCCGCAAACCCCGTATTTGTGTCGTATTCCTACCACACCGACGGCTACCGAATTTTCCGGTTCAGCAACTTCACGCAAGTCCTGACCGGGCACGTGACCATCACGGCCTATGACGCCAAGCGTCAGCTTATCAGCGGCAATTACGAGGTAACGGCCCCGCGCAAACCGACCCGCTGGTGGTTTCCGTCGGCAACAAGTGCGACATCACAATCAACGGTACTTTCACGGATATGAAGGTGAAAATCGCGCAGTAACAGTTTCGCTGAGCTGCTTGCCTACTGATTTACAACGCTGCTGGCTTTCGGGTCAGCAGCGTTTTTTTGTTTCGGCAGGCTCCGCTGCGGGCGGTGGGCAATAAGCTTAAATTTCGCAGTCTGCGGCCTTTGCTTGCCCGACTACGCCGGAAATAGAATACTTTAGGAGTCGTTTATCCTAGGACTTATTCCGGAAGGGCAGCTGCGCTATCCTCGTTTGCTTATCATGCTGCTCACCAGTTTTTTACACGACCTGTTGACCACCGGCACCGTTACGCTGGTGGGCCGGCCCGCGCCGTTTGCCCCGAGGATCTGCTGGCGGCCGGAAGGTTGTTAGAGACTTACCACGCCGAGGACGCCCGGGAAATGCCGCACACGGCTCCGGGTTTTCACGCTTCGGCCGCGTTGTGGGCCGCTCGTATTTTGTACTACACCATTCTGCTGACCCTGGTGCGGGAACTCGACGAAATCGTGATTCAAGAGTATCTCACCGACTTTGCCGGCGACAGCACCCCCGAGGTGGTGTACTCTGCCGACCTTACCCTGCGCTACCTGCCCGATTTGCTGCGCCTGGCCAAAGGCCTCGCGCCCGGCGACGCGCTGGTAGCCCGCCTGCAGACCTTGGGCCGGCAGTGGCCGTTGTCGCTGGTGGGGCAAGAGTTACCGCTGCCCGAGTCCGAAGCCCAGGTGCTGGCTCATCCGTCCCTGCGGCAGGAATACGTGGACCGCATCATCCGGATCCAGGACCGGCGCCGGGCCGGGCAAGACCAGCTTCGGCCGCTGGTGCAGGCGGCCCTGGGCGGCCACGCGGCTACGCTCTGGCCCGATTTTCAGGCCTTTACTCTTTTAACTACTGATGGAAAACAAGCTAGCTGAGTCTGGGCTGCTGGTCGAAAAGCTCAACCTCGTCACGCGCCACCTCAAAGCCACTTTCGTGGGCAAGGACGACATCATCGACTTAATGAGTTTGTGCCTGGTGGGCCGCGAAAACCTGTTTCTGCTAGGCCCGCCCGGCACGGCCAAAAGTGCCCTGGTGCGGGCGTTGGCCCAGCGCCTGGAAGGCAAAACCTTCGAGTACCTGCTCACCCGCTTCACCGAGCCCAACGAGCTGTTCGGGCCCTTCGATATCCGTAAGCTGCGCGAGGGCGACTTGGTGACCAACACCGAAGGCATGCTGCCCGAGGCCAACCTTATCTTCCTCGATGAGCTGCTGAATGCCAATAGCGCCATTCTCAATAGCCTGCTGATGGTGCTCAACGAGCGGGTGTTTCGGCGGGGCCGCGAAACCCGCGCCCTGCCCGCCCTGCTCATGGTAGCGGCCAGCAACCACCTGCCCGAAGACGAGGCCCTGCAAGCCTTGTTCGACCGGTTTCTGGTGCGCGTGCACTGCGACTACGTGGCCCCGGAGTCCTTGGCCGACGTGCTCGAAGCGGGCTGGAACCTGGAGCGGCGGGGTGGGGCCGAAGCCCCACGATTACGGCCGCCGACGTGTTGCAGCTGCAGGCCGCCATACCCGGCATTGATCTGCAGCCGGTGCGGGCCCAGTACGTGGAGCTGATCAGTAAGCTGCGCCTGGCCGGTGTGGCCGTGTCCGACCGGCGGGCGGTGAAGCTACAGCGCCTGCTGGCGGCTAGTGCCTTATTGTGCCAGCGCACCACCGTCATTCCGTCGGATATGTGGGTGCTGCGCTATATCTGGGACACGGATGAGCAGCGCGAAGTCATTGCCGGCATTGTAAATGCCGTTGTCGAAGCTGATGAGCAGCCCGGCCAGCACCCACGAGCATTGGGAGCCGAAGCGCCCAACGCCGACGCCATCTTGAGCGAAGTACAAGCCCTGACGGCCCAGTGGGACCAGGCCGAAACGTCTTTGGCCGAGCGCACCGTCATCAAGGATCAGCTGCGCTACCTGCACGGGCGGGCCCAGTGGCTGCCCAACGAGGTGCAGCGCAGCTACGTGCAGGAGCCCCTGGATGCCCTCTGGCAGAAAGTGCTGCAGGCATGACGGAGCGGGTAATCGTGCTGGCCAGTGCCGACCGGGCCACGCTGGGGCATGTGCGCACCGTGCCCGGCTTGCGCGTAACCGAAACGGCCGGGCAACTGTGGGTGCGCGGCCTGCCGGCTACCGACGAGCTGCCCCTGCCTTTGCGGGCCTTGCCGGCCACGGCAGCGTACTCGGTCGATGCCCAGGAGCGGCTTTTTCCGCCGGGAACCCGTACGCCCACCGGCTTGCTTCCGCAGGGTACGTGGCAGCCCATTGCCGAATTTATGCCCCTGGAGCTGCCCACGGCTGCCTTACCAGCCCGGGCTGCACCCTCGTACCGGGTGCGGCTGCTGCCTTCGGGTCGGGCCGAAGCTGGCGCGGCCTTGCTCACCACGCTGCCTGAGTGGCTGGCCTATGCCGAAACTGCGCCCGAAATCCGACTGCGCGGGCTCCGCTTTGCCGTGTCCGGGGAAGGGCAGGTGCTGGTGCTGGGTACGCCACTGCCGCCGGTAATGGGGCAGGAATACTGGCAGCAGCACGGCCTGCTGCTGCCCGCCGGCTTCGACCTGGAAGCGCCGCTGTTGGCTCCGCTGCTGGCCCGCAAGCTCAATCCGACGGCCGACGGCGTGGTGTTGTTTGGGGCCGATGGACGCTGGGAGCAAATCTTGGCCGAGGACCTGGTGCCCGTCACCCGCAGCGCCGTGCGGTTAACGGCCGAGAGCTTCAACGCATGAGTGAGACGCCAACTTCGCCGCCCACCAATACGGCTTTGCTGTACTTCCAGGCGCCAGCCAACTACTTCTGGCGCTGGGCCGACTCGGGCCAAATCGTGGAGTGGCAAAACGGCGTCACCATCAGTTACCGCGACGAGCTGCAGGTGGTAATAGCCACGCTGGCCGCGCAGAACCTGCCGCCGCTGGGTGCGGTGCTGTTGCTGCTGGCGGCCTGCTCCCAGGGCTGGCCCGCCTCGGGTGGACAGGGCGTGTTGGCAGGCCTGGCAACCATGTTCCGGGGCCACAAGGGCACCGACGAGCTGCAGTTCTACCTCAACCAGGCCTGCCGGTTTATGGACCTGGTCCACGAGCTGCCCCCGGAATTGCGCACCGGTCCCCGGAAGCTGCAGCTGTTTCAGGAAGTGTTGCAACCCGCAAGCACCCGCCGGACCGCCAAAGGCCAGCAGCTGGTAGCCGAGCGTACCCTTGACTTTGGCGACAGTCAGGGCGCCCTGGCCCAATGGGCGAGCGGCCGACTGGACGAGGCGCTGCGCCACAGCGGGCCGGCCGTTGCGGTGGAGTGCTTTCTGGCTGATTTGCAGTGCCTCGACCAGGCCTTCCAGCGCTTTCCCAGTGCCGACTTATTGGCCTTGCGCCTGCGTACCGGCCTCGACCAGGTTCCCAAGCCGCTGCCCGAACCCGCGTTGCCGGAAGAGCCCGCCGCGCAGCCCACCGACCTGCTCGACCAGCTGGCCCAGGACCCGCGCACGGCTGGGCTGGCCCGGCTAACCCAGCGCCTGGTAGCCGCCCTGCGCATACCGATGCACACGCACCACGCTAGTGAGCAGCCGCTCGGGGGCATTGCCGACGTCGCAAATCGGGGCAACTTCGACCGGCTGCTGCTCAGTGAGCTGGCCCACGACGACCTGACACTGATGGCCCGCCTGGTAAACAATGAGGCGCTGTATCTGCGGCGGGAAGCGCCGCCCGCGCCGGAAGTTCGGCCCCGCGCCGTGCTGCTCGATACTACCCTGCGGATGTGGGGTGTGCCGCGGGTATTTGCCCTGGCTGCCGCCCTGGCCTGGACCCGCAACTCCCAGCACGGCCGCCAGCCGACCCCGGTGCTGGCCTACGCCCTGGGCGGGCGGCTGGTGGAGTGGGCTGATCTGGATTCCTTCGAGGGCGTGGTAGAAGCCTTGGGCCGCCTCGACGCCGCCCTGCACCCGGGAGCGGCCCTGCAGGTTTTTTCCCGCAACCAGACGGACTATGCCGGAGCCGACGCCCTACTTATTACCGCCGCTGAGCAGCTGACGGAACCCGCTTTTGCCGCGGCCCTGGCCGAGGCCACCGCTACGCTGCGCTTTCTGCTCACGGTAAATAGGAGTGGGGAATTGCAGCTCTATGAGTTTTACAACGGCTACCGCAGCTTGCTCAGTACTACTTCTTTCAATTTGGAAGAGCTGCTGTTTGCGCCGGTGCCGCGCCAGCCGCGCCGAATCCCACCGCCCGAGCGGTGGGGCCGGCCTTTGTGCAGGAACAGCCGGCCCCACTGTTTTTTCCGGCCACCGGCCTGCGCGTTTCGGAGCGCAATACCTTTTATCACCGCATCGGCGTGTTGGCCATCACCGACGCAAACCGGGTGCTGTTCTGGCCCGACCGGCGTACCGGAGCCCGGGAGCTGCTGCCTAGCATTGAGCCAGGTACCTTTTATTTCGGCTCCCACCAGCACACGGACCTGTTCGTGCTGGTCACGGCCGACGAGCTGCTGCGCATCTACCGGTTTGCTGTCAACGAGCCAAGTGGAGACGTGGAATTTATTGATCTGGACAACGAGTTGAGTACGTCGGCAGAAGTTGAGGTCCGGTTCAAGGAGGGCTGCTTCTACGTGCGCCGCGGCGCCAGCAACCTGGTATTCGACTGCCAGAGCCGGACTGTTATTGACCGGGCGTTGCCGTGGTTGCCGGAAGCCGAAACCAGTGGTTTTAAGCCAGATTTTGGCCAGGTTAAGCGTCATATCAACAACGGTTACACCCCGCTGCTGCGCATCAAGCGGATGGGAGTCAACAGCCCGGGACCTGGTCATAGGAAACCACAAAATCACGTTGCGAAGTAACGCCGACCTCTATTTAACGAGCACTGAGCCGGGCTCCTATTACGCGGCCGAGGATTTAAAATCGGCGCAATTCGTGGAGGAGGAGCCTTTGTCGACCAACGCCTGGGTGCGGCTGCAGCGCTTCCGCTGGCCCGGCGGCAGCGAGGCCATTGTTGATTCGCGGGGCCTGCTCCATTTGCGCAGCTCTGACTTGAGCGTGCCCGAAATGACCCTGACGCTGATCCTGGGCCGGCCGCTGGCCGCCTGGGCCGCCGACGGAACCGTGTGCGGCTCTTCCTACTTTACCGGGCCGGAGCCCGCCTCAGGTATACCGGTTGAAGAATTTTACGAGCAATACCTGCGTCGCTTCATCAGTGGCCTGATTGACTAACCAAACCCCTATGCAACTCACGCTCCGGTACCACGAAACGGCTCAGCGCCCGGTGTGCGCGGCTTTTCTGCGCGGCTCCGACCCGGCCGCCTGGCTGCGCGAAATGGGCCGCTGGGACTTGGATGCTGCCCAGCTGCAGTGCTACTTGGTGCCCGAATCCATCCGGTCGGTGCAGGTGGCCGGGCTGTTTGTGGTAGCCAGCGCCCCCTTGCCTGCCGACCTGCTGGAACCCTACGGCGTAGTGGCCGGGCGGCTGTTTGTGCCCGTCCAGGCTGGGCTGTGGCCTTCTACTACGCCCGAGGAACTAGGCCGCCTGCTACTCTGGCCCCGGCAGCTGCTGCACCCCAGCCTCGGATTTATCGGCTTTGAGGCTGCCGACGAGCTGGACCTAAGCACCCTGCTGCGCACGGGTCCGCCCCGGGCCACCGACTGGGGACTGGCCCGGCCCGGCCTGCCGCCCAAGCCGCGCCTGCTGCGGGTGGAAATCCTGCGTCCCTCGGCCGAGGAAGTGGTAGAGTCTATCCGGGAAGATGTGGGCACCGAGCCGCTTACCCAGCTCCTGGGCTCCAAGGAAAGCCAGCCTGGGCCTGGCTCCCGGCTCTGGCTAAACCTGCGCCATGCGCTTCTGGTGGCCGCTTTGGGAGTGGTGCAGGCAGTGCGCGGATTTTTTGGCAGTGAGCTGCTCAAGGTGCTGGGCGCGGCGGTGGGCATATTAATGCTCGTGCTGTTATTCCTGGGCCTGTTCGTGAGTGTGGGCAATGGTAGTTTTTCCGGGATGGGCATCGTAGTGGCCGTAGTGCTCATGCTGCTGGCCCGGGGCATAGGCAGCTTTATGAGTGGCCGGGTTTCTTCCGGAGGCACCAGTCGGCAGCCGGTGCGGCGCCCAACGGGCAGCTCGGGTGGCCCGGGTGGATTAAGCCGTTTGGAGCGGTGGCTAGGCGGCAGCATCAAGGACCTGGAGCAGAAGCGGCAGAACGAGATAGAGCGGCTGCTGCGTCTGTTCGGGGAAAATATGGAGGAAGCCCTGAAATACGCCATTCCTCTGGGCGGGTCCTACCAGGACCGCGGCACGGCGGCTCCCTCGGCCCACCTGGGCCCGCGCGCTACCGATTTTAGCCTCGGGGGTTGGGTGGAGGCCGGGCCGTGGATTCCTGGAATATCGACGCCTACCGCTTCGATTTGCAGCAGCGCTACGAGCAGGCCGCCCGCCAGGAAGCCGAGGCGGGGCGCTACAAAAAGGCCGCCTACATTCAGGCTCACTTGCTGGGCAACTATCTGGCGGCTGCCCAGGTGCTGGAGCAGGGCGGCTTTTACCGCGAAGCCGCCGCCCTCTACAAAGACCACCTCAAAAACCTGCCCCTCGCCGCCCAGTGCCTGGAAAACGGCGGCCTGCTGCTGGAAGCCGTGGAGCTGTATGAGGAGCTGCAGCAGCACGAAAAAGCCGGTGACCTATACGGGCAGCTGGAGCAGCCCGAACTGGCCGCCCGCCACTACGAGCGCAGCGTGGACAAGCTGCTCGGCAATCAGGACCACCTCGACGCGGCCCGGATTCTGAGCGACAAGCTCGCTGCTGCTGACCGGGCCCAACAGGTGCTGCTGCAGGGCTGGGCTGGCTCCCGGCAGGCGGAAAATTGCCTCAAGCAGTACTTTGCCCTGGCCGCGGCGGCGCCCGAGCCTGACCTCGGCGCGCAGGTACGCCAGGTATATCGGCAGCACACGCCCACCGAACGGCGCGTGACCCTGCTGCAAGTGCTGGCGGCCGTAAACGAACAACACCCCGATGCCGAGCTCCTGACCACTTCCCGCGACGTAGCCTACGAAGTGGTTAGTGCCGAAGCTGCCGCCGGCAATACCACGCCCCTGGCCCTGTTGCGCCATTTTTTGCCCGACGACCGGCTGCTAGGCGCCGACGTGAGCCGCTACGCCACCAGCCGGCAAAAGCGCCTGCGGGACGCGCTGCCAACCGCTCCGGCCGGCTTTCAGCTGGATGCAACCATCACCTGGCTCACGGCCGCCAGCCACGGGGCACAGTGGCTGCTACTGGGCCAGCGCGACGACCAGCTGCACCTGGCCCGCTGCAACGGGTACGGCAATGTGGAATACTATTCCTGGTCAAACTCCATCGACCCGGGCTACGGGTGGTGCTGGTAGCCGATGACCGGCAGAGTTCCCGCATTCTGGTGCGCCCGTCCCGCGGGGTACTGCTGGACACCAAGGTGCTGCCCAAAAACAAGTACTTCACCGAAAGCCTCACTGTGGAGTGCCCGCCCTGGTTGCCGGAGTGGCCCGCCGGGTGGCGCTGCTGCCCCATGGCAACATCGTCTCGATGAGTTTGCAGGACGGCAATACGGTGCAGGAGCAAGGGTTTAGCGGCACCGGCCAACTGTTGGATACCTGGACTTACGACCTGACGAAAACAGCGCCGACTTTTACGTCCGTTGAGCGGGCTTGGCCCTGTGAGTTGTTTGTTGATGCTGCCCGGAGTTACACCTACTGGAATCAGTGGCTGGTTGTCATGGACGAAATCATGGGACCTATTGCGGCGCATGAGTTAAGCGGAACAGTGGTGCAGCTGGCCCGCTCGCCCTACACGGCCGAGCTGCAGCTGGCAGTGGCCACGCAAACGGGCCTGCAGGTGTGGGAGCCCGAAAACTCGGCCAAGCGCAAACCAACCCCGGAAATAGCAACCAACTGCGCTGCCAACATGGACCTGCGCTTCGTGGCCCGGAGCACGTGGCCGTAGTCGACATTCAGGCCGTAGAGCTTTACCACCTTTCGGCGGACGGCCCCCGTCTGGTGCGCACCATCGAAACCCAGAGCGAATTTGTGGCCGCGCTGACCACTACCGACCGCCAACGGTTTGCATTGCTCGAAGCCTCGGGCCGGGTCGTGCTGCACAGCTTGCCGACGGTATAGAATACATTATAATCCAAAATAAGGGGAAAGTATTTGAGCTATTGGGGTAAGAACTTTACGAAATGTTATCTAGGTAACTTAATTTTCTTCAAGGTGAATCCTGCTAGGACACTATTGTCAAAGGACCAAATTGTTACTTCTGTATAAGATTTGTATGCTCGTACTATTTTAACGCTGCTCTCGTGGGATTTTTTTACAAGTGAGTCTCCTGCCGTGAGATAGTCGCTACAAGGTCCGGGAACAGCCAGAATTACCTTATAGGTACCTATCCTAACCATAGGTTCACCTCGATTATACCCATAAATTGTGTCTATTACACCCCGTATTCTCATTTGCTCATATTCGTTTCCTGAAATAAATGAATGGACATCTTTTGACTTAATAAATTTCCCTTTGCTTTTACTTATTTGACTAATAACGATAATGCTTGAAAAAATTAGTGCACCTAGTATTTTAAGCGAAAAAAGTTTGTTATTTCTGTTTGTATCTGGCATGCAATAGAAATTAAGAAAATGAGCCGTACTAGCTAAAGGTAGGCAATGCTGCACGAACTTTTAATCTAAACTTACGCTAGTTTCCAAGTGCATACTGGTATGCATACTTTCTATACCGCCTTCCGTTTTAAAACAAGTCGTCCTTGACCGGAGCTGTGTAGGGCTGGGGCTTGGAGTCCGTTTTGGGCAGGCCGAAATAGAAGTACAGGGTGCGCTTGGTGCTGCCGCTGAGGTGGTTCAATTCGCTCTGGGGCCCAGGTTCTTGGTGTTGGCGTCGATATTCAGCGCCAGCTTGGTGCCCAGGGGCGGAATGGCATCGAGGAAGGAGAGGTTGCCCGAGGGCAAAGCCGGGAGGGCTTCACGCCCGAGAGGCCGTAGAAATCGAACAGGCGCACATAGAGACCTTTGTCGGGCGAGGCAATGAGGAATTTGCCTTCCACGGTGTTCATTTCTAGCCAGGCAATGTCGGCGAAGTAGCCCTTAAATTCAGGGTAGATCCAGGGGCAGCGCCGGTTTGGGTGTTGTTGTAGGCGTTTTCCCAGACGTTGTCGCCCACGCCCTGCAGGCGGTTTTTCCAGACCCGGTAAGGTCCCTTGCCCAGCCACTTGGCACCCAGTACGTAGTTTTCAGGGTAGGTAAAGCTCAGCCCGCTGAAGGCGTAGTCGCCGGCAGGCAGGCTGTACTCGTAGTCCATGCGCAGCCAGCCCGAGCCGTGCATCTTGTAGCGCACCGCCTTCAGGTCGCCGCTGTACGTCACGTCGACTATTTCGCCGTCGGCCTCGGCGTGGTGCTGCAGGCTGGTAAAGGAGGCCGCGCCGCTGACCAGCACCGGGCCGCCCGCAAAGGAAAGCTTGTCGCCGTTGTTGCCTTTCACGCCGGTGATTTTGCCGGTGGTTTTGTTGAAGGCCACCACAATGTTGTTGGCTTTCAGAGTCAGCAAGGAGTCTGCGTCGGTGACTTCCACCGGGCTTTTCTCGGCCGAAGCCAGGGCTACCACGCCGTCGAGCACCTTCTGGTTGCCGCCGGTTTTCCAGGTCCATTTATACACCAGGTTTTTCTGCGGGTCGAAGGCCGAGAGCACCAGCGCGTCGTAGTTTTTCCAGTCTTTGGGCAACTCCAGCTTAAGCTTCCCCTTGGCCAGGGGCCTGACGTCGGGGCTTTTGAGGCGGCTTTTCTTGCCCGAAATCGAGCCGGCAAACGGGTCGGTGGGCTTGCGGTAGTTTACCAGCTCCCACTGGAAAAAGCACTGATTGAGGTTATTGAAATGGTAGCGGTTCTCGACTTCCACCGTGCCGTTGAACCTGGCGGGCAGTTCCTTGAGGTCAATCTTGATGGGCGAGAAAATTTCCCGTATGGCGTAGAAGCTGCCTTCCTTTTCGCGGTGCGGGCCCACCACGCCGTCGGGCGCATTCACCCCGTTTACGTCGATGATATTGCGCTGGTCGGTGCGCACGATGCCTTCGTCCACGAGGGCCCAGAGGAAGCCGCCGCCCGAGCGCTGGGACTTCCAGTGCAGCTCCCAGAAGTCGTTGAGGCCCACGGCCCGCCGCCGTCGTCCTGGCAGTGCAGGAACTCGGTGGGCATGTAAATCAGCGAATCGCTGAGGAGTTTCTGGGTGCTGTAGTAATTCTCGTAGTGGTTGCAGTCGATGCCGCTGTGCTGGTTGCCGGGGCGGTGGTGGGCGTGAATAACGGGGCGGCGGGAGAAGTCAAACTTGCCGTAGTCGTCGTCCAGCTCCTTGTTGGTGCCGCCCTCGTTGCCGTTGCTCCAGAAGATGATGCTGGGGTGGTTGGCGTCGCGAATCACCATTTCCTTGACCAGCTTCTCGCCGGCCTTGGTGCTGTAAGCCTTCTGCCAGCCGGCCAATTCATCCAATACGTAGAGGCCCAGCGAGTCGCAGAGGTCCAGGAACTTCCCGTCGGGCGGGTAGTGCGACATGCGCACGGCGTTCATGTTCATTTCCTTGAGCAGCCGCACGTCGGCCAGCTGAATGGAGTCGTTGAGGGTGCGGCCGGTTTCGGGCCACCAGCTGTGGCGGTTGATGCCCTTCATCTTCACCTGGGTGCCATTGACGTAAATGCCCTGCCCGCGCCGCACCTCGATGGTGCGAAACCCAAACTTGTCGGTGGTCTGGTAGAGCGTGGTGGCGCCCTGCCTCAAACTGGTGCGCACCCGGTACAGATTCGGCGTTTCCGAGGTCCAGAGCCGGGGCTTGCTCACTGAAGTGCGCAGGGTCACGACGGTATCTTTGGGGTTCACGGCTGCGCTGGCCGTGCCGATGACTTGGCCCGCCGCGTCCAGAATGTCGGCCTGCACCTGGGCGCCGGCCGGGGCGTTGCGCACGAAGGCCTGCATGCCAAACGAGCCGTTGGCCTTGGCGTCGATGGACGTGTGGGTGATGAACTGCCGGGGTAGGCCTCCACGTAGACCGGCCGGAAAATGCCCCGAACACCCAGTAGTCGGCCAGCCGCTCGGCGTTATTGACCGACTGTTCCGCCGACATCTTGCTCACCGTGACTTCCAGCAGATTGCTCTGACCCGCGGGCTTGAGCTTGTCGGTAATGTCGTACTTGAACTCGTAGAAGGCGCCCTGGTGAATCGGGCCCGCGCTCTGCCCGTTGATTTTCACCTCAGTGTCCGTCATCGAGCCTTCAAAGACGATAAAGACCTGCTTATCCTGCCAGCCAGTGGGTACTGTAAACTGATGCTTGTACTGGCCCTGCTCGTCGGCGAAGCGGAAATTCTTGCCGTAGGTTTTGTAGTCGCGGCCGTAGTTGTAGCTGCCGAAGCCCTGCTGCTCCCAGCAAGAGGGCACCGCAATCTTGGTCCAGAACCCGCTTTTCCGGCCCCGGTGCAGTAGAAGTCCCACTGCACGGTGGGCTTGTTGTCGCGGCCCGAGAGGTACTGCACCTGCTTCTGCGGGGCAGTTTGGGCAGCTGAGGGCAAGGTGCTCAGCAGCGCCGCGCCGGCCAGCACGTAGCGCGCCAGCTGGCGGAAAGTAGTGGAAAGGCCCATGGGGTAGAAGAAGGTGGGAAGGGTTCGGGGAAGGGCAGCCGGGCTACCAGACGCTAACGTACTGCCCACTCCGTTGCCGCCTGTCCTGTAGTTTCCTGCTTGGCGTTTTTAGTACAAGTCATGTCGAGCAAAGCAAGACATGACGTTCTTTTCTGCGCCTTGGCTATTGCTTGAGCAACACTTGCAACTCCTGCTCGGTAATCGGCAGGATGGTGCCGTGGCGCAGACCCGCGGGCAGTTGAATCTGGTCTGAGACGTCGGTCCAGGTTTTCAGGTCCCGGGAGCGTACGGCTCCATAGCGGTGCAGGCGGTATTTGTCGAAGTACACCAACCAGTCCTGGCCCAGGCGCACAGCCGAAGGTCCTTCGGCCCAGTAGTCGCCGGTGATGGGGCCGAGAGCTGGGTGTAGGGGCCGGTGAGGTACTTGCTGTAGGCTAGGCGCAGGTTTTTGCGGGGCGTGGGCTCCAGCGTCTCGTCCTTGAGAAACATCACGTAGCGCTTGCCATCCTGCTGAATGCTGGCGTCGATGACGTTGAAGCCGGGCTCGTAGAGCAGCTGGGCGGGCGTGTAGGTTTGAAAGTCCTTGGTGGCGGTGTAGTAGATGCGGTGGTTGTAGCTGCTTTCACCCTTGGCCTGGGTTTGGGGAAAGCGGCCGGTAATGGTAGTGGCCCAGTAGATGACGTACTGCTTGGCTTTCTCGTCGTAGTTGATTTCCGGGGCCCAGCAGTTGCGGGCTCCGGGCTCGTGCTGCATCACCGGAATAAACTGCTGCTCCGACCAGTGCACCAGGTCCGGAGAGGAAGCGTAACCGATGCCCTTGTCGTTCCAGCTCACCGTCCAGACCATATGGAACCGCCTATCGGGGCCACGCAGAATGCAAGGGTCGCGCATGAGGCGGTCCTGGGCCACGGCGGGCTTCAGAAACGAGCTGTCGTTTTTCAGGGCCGTCCACTGGAAGCCGTCGCGGCTGTAGGCCAGGTGCAGACCATCCTTACTGTTGCCTTTGAAGTAGGCAAACACCAGGGGCTGCGACAGCGGCTGCTGGGCTGCGGTGGCCAGGGGAAGCAGATTGGCGACGGGCAGGAGTATTTTTAGAAGCAGGTTCTTCGAAAGAAACGACATCATAGAATTCTTGAGAAAGCTAAAAGTGGACTGTCATCCTGAGCTTGCGAAGGACCTTATGGGATACGAACGACAAGTTAAACAACGCCTCGTGCCAGCGTGATAAGGTCCTTCGCTAAGCTCAGGATGACAGACAGACAACTTCCTGAAGCTCATCTACCAACTACCTCTTGCGGCCCCGCTTTCCTGCTTTGCCCAAATCCACGTAGGTCGGCTCGTCGCGGTTGGTGGAAAGCTTGCCCGCCGCGTAGTGCAGCTCCACGACCTGAATCAGGCTGCGCTTGGCGGCAATGGTGCTGGCGGCCGAGGGCGTCCCCTGCCGGCGGCCAGGGTGGGTGAAGTAGAACAGGTAAGCCCGGTCGTTGTGCACTACCACGTCGCAGTGCCCGCCGATGGCCTGGTCCTCGGGCCTTTACCGGGCAGCTCCAGCAGCCGCTCAGCCTGGGCGGTCCAGGTTTTCAGGTCGGGGGAGCTGTACACGGCCAGGCCCTGCCACTTGTCGATAATCATCCAGTACTGGCCTTGCCAGCGGAATACCTTCGGGCCTTCACCGCGCTCCTTGAGGGCCTGGCCGTGGTCCTGCCAGTGGTAGAGGTCGGGGCTGTCGGTGTAGTAGATGCTCTTGCCGGCCCGCTCGTTGTTGTACCACATTCGCCAGGTGCCGTCAGGCAGGCGCAGCACACTGGCGTCGATGACCTTGTCCGTGGCCAGCGCCAGGGTCGACTGGTACTGCCAATTGAGCAAGTCCGAACTGGTCAGGTGCAGGATGTGGCGCGGGTGGTTCCAGTCGGTAAACACGCCCGGCACGTAGGTCAGAAACATGTGGTACAGGCCCTTGTCCTCCACCACATCCGGGGCCCAGTGGGTGTACTGCGGGGTGGGTCGGTAGCCAATGTTGGCCGTGTCGCGGTAGCGCCAGGTAGCCCCGCCGTCCCCGGATTCGGCAATGCCGATGCGGGTGCCGTGCACCCAGGTGACGCCCTGGGCCGTGGTATCGGTGGCCCGGCGGTTGGTGTAGAACATCCACCATTTCTGCTCCTTCTTATTCCAAATTACGACCGGGTCGGCGGCCCCATCATACACCGGGTCCCGAAACAAGGGCTTGGCGGCCAGCTTACCGGCCGGATTAGCCTGGGCTAATGCACCCAGGGGCAGCAGGAGCAGAAGCAATAAACCAAGCTGTTTTATTGGGGTAGGCATCAACCGAGTGGAAGTCGTGAGGATTGGTAAGAAATAAACGGAACTCTACTCAACCGGCTCCGGCCCTAATTTCCATCGGGCTTGGTCACGGCGCTGCGGGGGCTGTCAAACCACTGCCAGGCGGTAAGCGCGTCGGGGTGGGCGGGGTCAAAGGTGGGTGTGGGGCGCAGCAGTTTAGCCAGGCCCAGGTTGTTGGCTTTAATGCCTTCCACCACACACCGGGCAATTTCGTAGGCGCCGTAGGGGTTGAAGTGGGTATTGTCGGCCAGGGGTTGAGCCTGCCCGGGGTAGGTGTTGGCCGGATAGTGCACAAAGGCCTTCTTCGACTCTTCCGAGCCCATGGCCTCATAGAGCGTGGTGGTCAGGGTATTAAGGTCAATCAGGGCCACCTTTTCCTCTTGGGCTACCCGGCGGGCGGCGGCGGGGAAGTCGCCCAGGCTGTTTTCGATTTTGCTGTCGGCTCCAAAGCTGCGGCGACTGGTCGAGGTCAGAATCACCGGAATGCCGCCTTTCTGCCGGGTTTCGCGCACAAACAGCCGCAGCCGCTCGGTGTAGGCTTTCCAGGCCCCGTCATTCTCACCCTTGTCTTTCTGGTCGTTGTGGCCAAACTCGATGAAGAGAAAGTCGCCGGGCCGCATTACGCTGAGCACCTTCTCCAGCCGCTTTGAACTCAGAAACGAGCCCAGCGTCAGGCCCGACTCGGCGTGGTTGGCCACGGCCACCCCGGGCCCCAGAAAGCGCGGCAGCATCTGCCCCCAGGCCGCCCAGGGCTCATCATCCTGGTTAACCACCGTGGAGTTGCCGGCCAGAAACACGGTAGTAGCCTGCGGGGCCGGCACGATTTCCAGGGCCGCCAAACAGGGGTTTGGGCCGTTGAATTCCAAAGTCAGCCTGTTGTCCCAATCCAGCTTGCTAAGCTCCCGGGCTTGAGGCTGACGCTCTCGGTGGCGTTGATACGGGGACTTTTTACATTGAGCGTGAAGGTCTGGGTCGTGAGCTGCCCTGGCTTGGTCGTGGTGGTTTCGAGCAGCAGCCGGCGCGACTCGGCCTTGAGCATCGTGCTGGACGCCCCCTTGGCGTCGCCCAGCGTTACGGTCACGGTGTAGTTGCCCTCGGGCAGGTTTACCGAGAAGTAAAACGGCTGCTTACTGGTCACGAAATCCCCGCGTAGCGCGCCCTTGCTGCCGCGGTTCACGGCCGTGACGCTGGTGCCAAAGTCGAAGCCGTAGCCTGTGGCGGGAGAGTACACCGCGTCGGCCCCCACGGCCGTGTAGCCGGGCGCCGTTTTGCCGCTGCCAAAGTCGAATTTGTATACCAGCTTAGGCCTGGCGGCGTTGCCCTGGGCTAAGGCCCCGCTGGTGAGGAGCGTGGCGGCCAGCAAAGTGGTGGGGAAGGGGGTGGGCATCAGGCGGGCGGGATTGGTAGCGAAGGTGGCTAAAAGTAACTGCCGCCCCCGCCGTAGCTTCCCTGTACTGTCATGCCTGACCCGGGGGCGGGCCGTTGCGGGCACTATAGCTCCGCTGACCGGCGGTTAGGGTCTGTGAAGCCCTGCGCACTACCCGCCGTTCCGGCCCGCGAACTACAAAGTTCGCGCTACTGCTTGGAGTACTGCCTCCTCTAGAAATAATTATGACAGAGCAGGATAGTGCAGGACACTTAGTCTCAGTGGATTCCGGACTTTCAACCCGCTGCCCGCCCACTGGCCGCGGCCTCGCCCCGACCTTTTCCACTACCCAAAATTCCTACTATGAAACCAATCCTACCCCGTGGCCGGCAGCTTGTGCTGCTGTGTCTCGCCTGGCTGCTGCTCACGCTGCCGGCTCAGGCCCAGAAGTTTCTCGAAAAGCTCAACCGCGGCGTGGTGGCCGTGCGTACCAGCCCCGGCCAGGTGTACGTAGGCTGGCGCCTGTTTGGCAACGACCCGGCCGGCATCAGCTTCAACGTGTACCGGGGCGCTACCAAGGCCAACGCCACGCCCATTACCAACTCCACCAACTTCGTCGACGACAACTCCACCGATGCAGCGTACAGCGTGCGGGCCGTAATCAACGGGGTGGAGCAGGCCGGTTCGGCCACCGCGCCCACCCTGGCTCAGCAGTTTCTCAAGATTCCGCTCCAGATTCCGGCTGGCGGCACCACGCCCACGGGCGAGGCCTACACCTACTCAGCCAACGACTGCTCGGTAGCCGACCTCGACGGCGACGGGCAGTACGAAGTCGTGGTGAAATGGGACCCCTCCAACGCCAAGGACAATTCCCAGAGCGGCTACACTGGCAACGTCTACCTGGACGCCTACAAGCTCAGCGGCACACGCCTCTGGCGCATCGATTTGGGCCGCAACATCCGGGCCGGGGCCCACTACACTCAGCTCATGGTGTATGATCTGGACAATGACGGCAAAGCTGAGGTAGCCGTGAAAACCGCCGACGGCACCACCGACGGGCGCGGGGTGGTCATTGGCAGCGCCACGGCCGACTACCGCAACTTGGCGGGCTATATTCTCTCGGGTCCCGAGTTTCTGACCGTGTTCAACGGACAAACCGGAGCGGCCATGGCCACGACCAACTACCTGCCCGCCCGCGGCACCGTGAGCAGCTGGGGCGACAACTACGGCAACCGCGTCGACCGGTTCGTGTCGGCCATTGCCTACCTCGACGGGCAGCGGCCTAGCCTGGTTATGGGCCGGGGCTACTACACCCGCTTGGTGCGCGTGGCCTGGGACTGGCGCGGTGGTCAGCTCACCCAGCGCTGGACCTTCGACTCCAACACAAGCGGCAACTCGGCCTACGCCGGGCAGGGCAACCACCAGCTTACCGTGGGCGACGTGGACGGCGACGGCAAGGATGAAATCTGCAACGGAGCCAGCACCATCGACGACAACGGCCGGGGGCTGTTCAGCAGCGGCTATGGCCACGGCGACGCCCTGCACATGAGCGACATGGACCCTGACCGGCCCGGCCAGGAAGTGTGGCAGTGCCAAGAAGAACCGGCCAAGTATGCCGGCAAGGGCCTGCAATTGCGCGACGCCCGCACTGGCCAGCTTATATTCGGGGTACCTACCACCGGCGACGTGGGCCGGGCCATGGCCGCCGATATTGACCCGCGCTACAAAGGCTATGAACTGTGGGGCTCCAGCGGGGGCGTGTACACCTGCACCGGCCAGCAGATCAGCACCTCCCGGCCCAGCATCAACTTCGGCCTGTGGTGGGACGGCGACTTGCAGCGGGAGCTGCTCGACGGCGACAAAATCGACAAGTGGAACCCGGCTACCAACTCCGTGACGCGCTTGGCTACCATTTATGCCGAGCCCTTTAACATGGCTTATAATAACACGACCAAGCGCAACCCCGGCGTTTCGGCCGACATCCTCGGCGACTGGCGCGAGGAAGTCATCAGCCGCAGCATCGACAACCAGAGCCTGGTAATTCTGACCACGACCATCCCAACCACGCACCGCCTGCCTACGCTGATGCACGACGCGCAGTACCGCGCCCAGGTGGCCTTGCAGAACTCGGCCTATAACCAGCCGCCTCACCCCAGCTACTACCTGGGGGCGACATGGCCCCGCCGCCCACGCCCAACATTACCTTGGTAGGAGCCGCCGCTACCCGCCAAGGCAGCAGCGCTACCAACGTGGCCCCGGCCGATGGGTACGCCGCCACCCAGCCCGAAAACCTGACCCTGCGCTGGAACGGTAGCGCCAGCCGCTACAACGTCTTCGTGGGAACTTCCCCGCAGGAGCTGGAAATGGTAGCCACCACTCCCGAAATCAGCCTGCTGCTGGCCGCCCAGGCCGAGCTGAAAACCTACTACTGGCGCGTAGACGCCCTCTACGACGGCGACGAAATTCGGGACGGGGAAACCGTGACCGGGGAAATATGGTCCTTTACCACGGTCGACAATGTGCCGCCGGTGGCTCTGGCTAAGGATGTTACTGTAACGCTGGACGCTTCAGGCCAGGCCCGCATCAGCGCCTCCGACGTGGACAACGGCTCTTCCGACGCCTACGGTATTGCCTCGGTGGAAGTAAGCCCGGCCGTTTTTACCTGTGCCAACCCGGGCCCCAACCCCGTGACGCTGACCGTGACCGACAAGAACGGCAACTCGGCCACAGCCACGGCTACCGTAACCGTACTGGGCAGCCTGCCCACGGCCGCTATTACCGTGACGCCCGCCACGCCCATCTACACCGGCGGCGTGCCCACAACGCTGTATCTGGGGTACGGGCCACAGAGTATCACGCTTACGGCCACGGGCGGGCAGCGCTACCAGTGGAGCCCGGCCGCGGGCCTGAGTGACGCTTCGGCCGCTGCGCCCGTATTCACCGCTGCCACGCCCGGCACCTACGCCTACACCGTAACGGTAACCAACGAGTACGGCTGCACGGCCACGGCCGCGGTTACGCTGCGGGTGCTGGATGCCCGCTGCGGGAACAAGAACGACAAGGTGCTTATCTGCCACAACGGCAAGCTCCTCTGCGTGGATGCCAGCGCCGTAGCCGCCCACCTGACCAACCACCAGGATCAACTAGCTACCTGCGGCTTCACCCCGATGCGCGAAGGCAAAACGGCAGGTTCGGGCCTGGCTACCAGTTTTGATGCCTACCCCAATCCGTTTGCCGAGCGCACTACTATCAGCTTCCGCAGCCAGCTTACCACCGCGGCCCGCGTGCAGGTATTCAATGCCCTGGGTCAAACCGTGGCTACCCTCTTCGACGCGCCGGCCGCCGCCGGGCAGCTGTACCAACTCACGCTGGACCGCAAAACATTGCCTGCCGGCCTTTATACCTGCCGCCTAGTACTCCATGGTCAGGTCCAGACCCAAAAGCTCATGATTGAGAAATAGCTCAGGCTAAGCTGCTATGAAAAAGGCCACTCCCGGATTCGGGAGCGGCCTTTTGCTTTAATATACAATTAAATGGCTACCAACCTTACCTCAGCGCAGCAGCGTGATGGTGCCGTGCTGCACCACGCGCTTGCCGGTTTCGTCGGTGGCTTCGAAGCGCCAGACGTAGGCGCCGGGCACGGGTTCCTCATTGCCGATGCGCCCGTTCCAGACCTGGGTCCGGTCGGTGCCGCGGAACACCTGCTGGCCGTTGCGGTCTACTACGGTAAAGGTGAACGTGGACAGGAACCGGCCTTTGACTTCCAGCACGTCGTTGAGCCCGTCGCCATTGGGTGTAAAGGCCGTGGGCAGCACTGCTTTCATCTGCCGGGTTATGAGAGCAATGTTCGAATAGCTAGGCTGGGTCAGGCCGGGGCTGGTGGCCGCAATGCGGTAGCGCAGCACTTGCCGGTCGGAGGGCGGGGCCTGGTCCAAGAATGAGGTGCTGCTACTGTTGGCTGCTGGCTGGCTCAGCACTGCGCCGTTGGCATCCACCAGCTGCACCGTGTACTGCACGCCCGTCGGGTCGGGCCCGCGCAGCTCCGACCAGCTTAGCTGCACCGAGTTGCCGTCGGGGTCGGCGGTTTTGGCCGTGAGTAGTACGGGGCAGAAGGCCGGGCTCAACGCCGAACTGTTGCCGCAGTCGTCCACAAACTGGGCCTGGTAGCAGGAGGCCGCCTCGGGGTTGAAACGCTGGGTAGAGTCGCGCAGGGTGCGCCGGGCCGTCAGCCCGATTTCGGTGGGCCCACCCACCACTGCCGCGCGCAGGTAGCGCACCCGCCCGCCGGTGGGCAGGCCCGGCACGGTGGCCGTCAGCACCACCTGGTTAGCAGGCGTAAAGCTGGCTACCAGCTGGGGCACGGGCAGCACGGGGCTGGGCGTGGTCGTTACACAGGCCTCATTCGACACCACCGTAGTGCGGGCTACCGGCGGGCCGCTCACGGCTTCGAGCTGGTAGCAATACGGCACGCCGCAGGTCACGGCCGCATCGGTGTAGGTAGTAGTGCCAGCCGGCAGCGTCACCAGATTCTGGCCGTTGCGGCGGAGCTGGTAGGTGCTGGCCGTGCCGGGAAAAGTCAGGGTATTTTGCCCATTAGTGGAAGTAGCCGTCAGCAGCAGGGAGCACGCCGTGGGCGAAACCGGCAGGCCCGGCGTGGCGCACACGTCCTGCAGCCGCACCCGGTAACACTCGGGGCCCGTCACGCCGCTGAGCGTGGCGCCGCTGCCCCCAAACACGGCCTGAGGCAGGGTCCGGAAGCCGCCGGGACTACCGGCATCGGCCTGTTGGAGCTCGTAGCGGTAGCCGGTGGGCAAAGCATCCAGTTGAAACTGCAGCGTGGTTCCCGTCAGCGCCAGACGCCGAATTACCGGTGTGGGAGCCGTGCCCAGGGTGGAGTATGTCGTGCTGTCGGCGCCTACGCACAGGCCGCCCACGGCATAGAAGCCGGTAACCTTGATTTTACCCGTGGTGCCGGCCACGGCGTACACCTGCGGACCGGCACCCTTGCTCACAGGCTGCACCGGCCCGTCGTCGATGCGGATGGTGTAGGCGTCGTAGGCCTGATCGGTCACGTTGACGCGCACGAAGCCCGGGGCGCAGGCCTCTACCTGGAACGTGGGCTTGGTAGTGGCAAAAACCTCGTAGACCCGCAGAAAAATAGTGCCCGTGCCGGCACCGGCCTGGGCGTTTTCGGCCACCGTGATGGTGCCGGCCTGGGTGGGCGTGAAGGTATTGCTGCGGCTGTTGTAGCCGGTGCAGGGCGCCGAGATCAGGGCGCCGGGCACAAACTGGTAGTAGAGCGCGTTGCGGTCCACGCCGCTGCGACCGGGGCAGGTAATGACAATCCGTACCGGCCGGCCCACGCAGAAGTTTTGCACGGGCAGCCCGGTTTGCTGGTCAAAAGCCTCGAAGGGCTGGTCACAGTTGCTGGGCAGCTGGTCCCGGCACTGGGCCTGGGCGGAGCCAGTTAAACCCAGTAAGGTCAGCAGTAGAAAGGCGAGGTAGCGGAAGTGGTTCACAGAATTCATAACGTACGACATCCGCATTAGCGTTTTGCACTCCGCTAAAAATAGGAACTACCCGCGCAATACTATGCTTTATCTGTCATCCTGAGCTTGCGAAGGGCCTTATCCCGCCAGACCGAGTTGTGGTTACGCCCGTCGTTCATATCCTATAAGGTCTTTCGCAAGCTCAGGATGACAGTCTAAACAACATCAGCAGGCGAAATGCCTCGCGTTGCTCGATATGTCGTTCTTTTCTTAGCGCAGTGCTTACGGCCACTCATAGCCGCGTACGAAGGCGGCGGCGGCGTGCAGGTCGGGGTAGAGAATACGGTCCCGGCTCACAAACTTCACCTTTTCGCGGAAGGCTTCCACCACTTGCTCCAGCACCGCCGAGGTGCGGGCCGGGCGGCGGAAAGCCAGGGCCTGGGCCGCATTCATCAGCTCGATGCCCAGAATCTGCTCCACGTTGTCGAGCACCCGGCGGGCCTTGGTAGCGGCGTTGGCGCCCATGCTCACGTGGTCTTCCTGCCCGTTGCTGCTCACGATGCTGTCGACCGAAGCCGGGGTGCAGAGCTGCTTGTTCTGGCTCACGATGCCGGCGGCGGTGTACTGCGGAATCATGAAGCCCGAGTTCAAGCCCGGCTCGGCTACCAGGAAGGGCGGCAGGCCGCGCTGCCCGCCAATAAGCTGGTAGGTGCGGCGCTCAGAAATGCTACCCAGTTCAGCCACGGCAATGGCCATAAAGTCGAGTGCCAGGGCCAGGGGCTGCCCGTGAAAGTTGCCGCCCGAGAGAATCAGGTCGTCGTCGGGGAAGATGTTGGGGTTGTCCGTTACGGCGTTGCACTCGGTTTCCAGCACCTGGGCCACATAGGCCAGCGCGTCGCGGGAGGCGCCGTGCACCTGGGGCTGGCAGCGGAAGGAGTAGGGGTCCTGCACGGCGGTTTTGGCCTGCTGCTGCAACTCGCTGCCCTGCAAAAAGCCGCGAATCCGCTCGGCTACTTTGAGCTGCCCGGCGTGGGGCCGAATTTGGTGCAGGCGGTGGTCAAACGGCTCCGAGCGGCCGTCGAAAGCTTCCAGGGAAAGCGCCCCGATGACGTCGGCGGCCTGGGCCAGCCGCTCGGCCCGCAGCAGGCTATGCACGCCGTAGGCCAGCATAAACTGGGTGCCGTTGAGCAGGGCCAGGCCTTCCTTGGCTTCGAGCGTGATGGGCGTCCAGCTGAAGAGGTGGTGGGCATCAGCCGCTTGCAGACGGTAGCCTTCGTAGTTTACTTCGCCCAGACCCACCAGGGGCAAACACAAATGAGCCAGGGGAGCTAAATCCCCGCTGGCGCCCAAGGAGCCCTGCTGATACACGACCGGCAGAATGCCGCGGTTGTAGAAGTCGAGCAGGCGCTGCACGGTGGCCAGCTGCACCCCGCTGTGGCCGTAGCTCAGGCTCTGGGCCTTGAGCAGCAGCATCAGGCGCACCAGCTCGGCGGGCACTTCCTCGCCCGTGCCGCAGGCGTGCGACATCATCAGGTTGACTTGCAACTGCTGCCGCTCCTCGGGGCAATGCCGGTGTTGCAGAGGGCCCCAAAGCCGGTATTGATGCCGTACACCGGCGCGTCGGATTGGGCCAGACGGTTGTGCAAATACTGGTAGCAAGCCTCAATTCGCTGGGTGGCGACTGGGCTAAGCTTTACGGTTTGCCCACTGGCGAGCAGCTGGCGCAGGGTTGGTAAGTCGAGGTGGGTGCTGGGGTCGAGGTAGAAAACGTCGGCGGACATGCGGGTGGTGGAAAAAGAAAAACGGGTGACCGGCAAGTTCCTGAAATCTTTTGGAACCGGCCACGTCCGGCTGCCAATTCCCCGTGCCGCCCAGCGGTTTTCGGCTGCCCGCCACCGGTGTGTTCCATACCCCGACAAACTTGGCAGGGCTCACTACACGTGTGGTAGGCAACCAGCAAAAGCACGGAGTGCCCATCACAGCGGTGATGAGCACTCCGGAAAACCTCGTAATAGCTGCCACATGTGTGGCGGGCACTCCGGAAAAGGCCGGGATACCCATCACAGGTGTGCTGAGGGTCCCGGAAAACTTCCGGGCGCCTACCACACCTATGGCGGACACTCCGGAGTTTCTCGGGCTGCCCACCACACCTTGCCCGCCGCGGTCGGGCTAAGCTGTCAGGGTGGTCAGCACCTGTTCCAGGGTCAGGGTTTTTTCCTCGCCGGTGCGCAGCTCCTTGAGCTTAAACTGCCCGGCGGCCCGCTCCTCGGGGCCCTGAATGAGCACGTAGGGAATGCCCTTGGCGTCGGCGTACTTAAACTGCTGGGCCAGCTTCTTGCTTTCTGGGTACATTTCGCTCGGTACGCCCGCGGCCCGCAGCTCGCGCAGCACCGGCAGCAGGCTTAGCATGCCTTCAGCGTCGAAGTTAGTGAGCAGGCAGCGCGTGGTAGTAGCGGCGTTTTCGGGGAAGAGTTGCAACTCCTCCAGGCAGTCGTAGAGCCGGTCGACGCCGAAGCTGAAGCCCACGCCCGATACGCCCGGCAGGCCGAAAGCTCCGGTCAGGTTGTCGTAGCGGCCCCCGCCGCTCACGCTGCCCATGTTCACGTTGTTGATCTTGATTTCGAAGATGCAGCCCGTGTAGTAGGAAAGGCCCGGGCCAGCGTGGGGTCAAATTCGAGGCGCTCGAACTGCTCGAAGCCGAAGCTGGTGAGAAAGTCCACGACCTGGCCCAACTCCTGCAAGCCCTTGTAAGCTTCCGGGGCATCGGTGGGCACACCCGCCGCGCCGAAGGCGCTACGCAGCGCGCTGAGCTTATCGGCAAAGCTGCCTTCTACCGCCAGCAGGCCAAACAATTGCTCGGCTGCCGCGGCCGAGAAGCCCCGCTCCAGCAGCTCCTTGGTCACGCCGTCCCGCCCGATTTTGTCCAGCTTGTCAATGGCTACGAACAGGTCGGTTTCGCGGGCGTCGCTGTTCAGCGCCTGATAGATGTTGCGCAGCACCCCGCGGTGGTTGATTTTAATGGTAAAGTCGGTCAAGCCCAGCGCGTTCAGTACTTCGCTCATCATCAGAACGATTTCCGCCTCACACAGCAGCGAATCGGTGCCTACCACGTCGGCGTCGCACTGGTAAAACTCGCGGTAACGGCCGCGCTGGGCCGGTCGGCGCGCCACACGGGCTGGATCTGGTAGCGCTTGAAGGGGAAAGTCAGCGTGCCGCGGTTCATAACCACGTAGCGGGCGAAGGGCACCGTCAGGTCGTAGCGCAGGCCTTTCTCGGCCACTTTGGGCAGCACCCGGCGGGTGGCTTTGCCGTCTTCGTTTAGCAGGTCCTCGGCCGTCACGTCCTTTAGGAAGTCGCCCGAGTTGAGAACTTTAAACAGGAGCTGGTCGCCCTCGTCGCCGTATTTGCCGGTCAGTACCGACAGGTTTTCCAGAGTGGGAGTTTCGAGTGGGGCGTAGCCGAACTTCTCGAAAGTACGGCGGATAATGCCGAAAATATAGTTGCGGCGGGCCACCACGGCCGGGCCAAAGTCGCGGGTGCCTTTTGGAATGCTGGGTTTCTGAACGCTCATCGGGTAATATGCGGAATGATGGCGCGAAGGTACAACGCCCGGCCTGACTTCCCCGCTGCGGCGTGGGCAACCTCTACTGCTTAGGCGGAGAAGAAACCGGAGGGCTTGGCCTCGTCGTAGCTTTCCGCGTCGAGCAGGGAGGGCACTACCAGCGGCTGCGACTCGGCGTCCAGGTCCAGGAAGTGGTGGCGCACCGTATCGGGCACGTGGCAGAGCACGAGGCGGCGGTTCTGGCAGTGCAGCATGTAGGCGTAGGCCAGCAGCAGGTCTATGGCTTCGGCCGAGAGGTGGTCGAGCAGGCTGCAATCCACCCACACGGCCTTTTTAGGGCTACGGCTGGCCCGGTGCAGGGCCCGCGTTAGCTTCAGTTCATCTTTTTCGTGCCGGGAAGGGGCCAGAACCAGCAAGTAACTCTGGGGTAATTCTTCACGATGAACATCAAGCATGGCAAGGCGGGCGGCAAGGCACGGTAGGGTAAGGGGCTACCGGGTTACCAATACGAGTTGGACTTTGCCCACGACTTGGTATTTAGCAAGGAAATACTGGCTGATGGAAAGAAAGTAGCGCCTACTGTGGCGCTTGCCCGGCGCCCGGGCGGCTGCGGCGCAGCTGCCGCAGCACCGGCCCAGCCAGCGGCGACTTCAGGGGCACCCGCAATCCAGTGCGGCGCAGGGTCCGCACGGTCCAGTCGTTGCAGGTGTGCAGGGCGTGGTAGCGGCCCTGGGCCCGGAAGAAAAAGTCGTGGGACGTATAGCCGGCCGCGTTGCGCAGCTGGGCCGCACCGGTGCTGTCGGGCGCGAAGGATTCTTGCAGCAGAGAAGCCAGACGCTGGTATTCGGCGGTTGAAATCTGCAGGGCTACCACGCGCTTGCCCGGCTGCGGGGCCTGGGGATAAAAGCCCACGTGCATAAGCGTGGGACCCGGGCCGGCGGCGCGCAGCACAGTACCCACGCCCGGCATACGCCCCCCGTAGGATTTGAGGTAAAACCGCTCACTGCCCCAGCCGAAAGCCGCGTACCGGTAGTGGGCAAATTGAGCCGTGAGCTGGGGCTGGCCTAGTTGCTGCAGCCAGTCGGTGCCGGTGCGGGGCTCACGCAGGGGCACCACAATGTCGGTGTGAAACCCGTTGGACACCACGAATATCGGCACCCCGCCCGGGGTTTGCCGGAACTGACGGTTCAGGGGCAGGCGCGCGCCGGAGAAGAACAGCAGAAGAAAAGCCAGGGCCGGGTACATGCGCCTCTCGTAACGTAGAAAGCTAGGCCGGGTAGAGCCCACTGAAAAAAGCTTAGCCCGGGAAAGGTGGGAAAAACTTCCGTAATGGAGGCTCGTCTCAACTTCCCGGGCCAAGCCTTTCGGTGTACCGCTCTCTTATTTAACTGGCGCTGCAGCCTGCGTCTGCATCAGCTGGGTCAGCAGGCTGCGTAGGGCAGCGGGGCCGTCGGGGCCGTACAAAAAGCCGTGGCCGCCGGTGGGCCGGGAGAGGAAGTGCCACTGCCGGGCCTGAGCTTGCTGCTGCTCGTACACGGCGCGCACATCCTGGTAGGCAAATACGTCGTCGTCCTGGGCATTTAACGAGTACAGTGGGGCACCCCGGCGCAGCTGTTTAAAATTTAAGGGCCCCAGCGCACTAGTTGGCTGCGCCGAAAGGGCATAGAACCCCGCGAAGCCGGCCGGCGACTGGCAGGCGTACCAAAATGCCGCCGTGCCCCGTTCGACATGCCGCCCAGGTATACCCGGCGGCTGTCAATATGGTAGCGCAGCTGCACCTGCTCCACCATGCGGCGTACATTGTCCAAGGCCGCCCGCTGCTCTAGCCACCCAAACGACTGCCGGCCGAAGGGGTAGAGCACCAGGGCATTCTGCTCGGCTGCCGCGGCAAAAATCGGCTCCTGCGCCACCCCCGGGTCAGTGGTCCGAAACTGCGGCGTGCCAGCAATGCCCCGTGCAAATACACGAGCAAGGCCGCCGGGCGGGTCAGGTTGTACGTTTTGGGTACGTATACTAAGTAGGGCACCCGCACCGTGTCGACGGGGGCATAATACAAAGCAAAGCCGGGCTGGGCCACCGCAAAAGCACCCGGTTTGGTCGGCGCTGGCAGGGCTTGGCCCAGCGCAGCTTGTTGCCATTCGGCCGCGGCCCGTTGGGCTTCGGCTACCCGGCGGGCAGCAGTTTGGCGCATACTGACCAGAAAACGGTTCCAGTCCGCTGAGCTGTGCAGGCTGCTCAGGCTGGCGTCCTGCGCCATTTGGTCAATGTCGCGGGCGGTGATGGGCAGATTCGGCTGCCGACTCAGCTGCAGCAGCCACCGCAGGGCCTGGGCCTGCTGGCCGGGGCAATTAGCTGCCGCTCCGGCCCCGGCGTAGAGGTCGAAGGGCCCAACGCGGGAGCTGTCGGCAAATGCCTGGGTGAAAGCAGCAGTGGCCGCGCAGTAGTTTTTTTGGCCCAACTGGCGGGCGGCGCCTTCCAGAAGCTGGTTGTACGTCAGGCTCTGGGCCCGCACGAGGGAGCCGGTCAGCAGCAGGGCCAGGAGCAGAGTGGCGGGTAGCAGGCGGCTCATACGCTGAAAAAAGCGGTGGGGTAAAGGATTACAGAAGCTTTTTGAGCTGCTCGGCGGCGTTGCGGCTGCTGGGGTCCAGCTTAAGCGCCTGGCGGTAGTTTTTCACGGCCAGGGCTTTGTTGCCCATTTCCTGGTAGGTTTCGGCCAGGCTGTCGTAGGTGTTGGGGCTGGTTGGGTAGAGGCTCACGTTCAGCTTGAAGATTTCCAGGGCCTGGGCCGTCATCTGCTGGCGTAGCAGGGTGTAGCCCCAGGCGTTGACGTCGTCTTCGGGCAGCTGGTAGGCCGGGTTCTGCTTTTGCTGCTGCCGCACCAGGGCCAGCGCGTTTTCAAAGCCGCGTTTGCGCAGCTCGTTGTGTAGCGCCCGCAGCTGGGGCGGCAAGCCAAAGCCGGTAGCCAGTCGCATATCAGGCACGTAAAAGCTGGCTATTTCATCCACAAACCGGTCGGGGTTAGACCCAATCAGGTTGGTCAGCACCACCACGGCCAGGTCGTCTTCGGGGTAGACGAATACGGCCGAGCGGCCCCCGCCCACGGCCGCGGCGGCGCGGTGCTCGGGCCGGCCCACCGTGGGCCAGCCCGCGGCGTAGCCATTCAGCTGCCGGCTGAAGCCGCCGGTCTGGCCATTATTGAGCAGCACCGGCGTCCAGAGTTTAGCCAGGTTGTTGGCTTTCAAAAGCTTGCCTTGCTGCAAAGACATCACCCAGTGGGCCAGGTCGTCGGCCGTAGAGTTGAGGCCGGCGGCGGTGTAGAGGATAGGGGCAAATACCTCGAAGACGTTGCGCAGCTCCTTGCCCTGCGCAGTTCCCCATCCACGGCGTGCAGAAAGCTGTAGCCCCGTACCGCGTGGGGCGTTACGGTGTGGGCGTCGCCAAACTTGCTGTGCGGCATGCCCACGGCCCACAATTGTTTTTGCTCAATGAACTGGGCAAACGGCTGTCCGCTGAGCTGGTCGATCAGCTTGCCCAGGAGCAAATAGTTGGTTTGGTTGTAGCTGAACTTCTCCCCGGGCTTAAAATCCATGGGCTGGGTCTGCACCTTCGCCCAGGCGGCCTGCTGCTCGTTTTCACTTATCTGCTCGTCGTCGGGCATGATGTTGGGAATGCCCGAGCTGTGGGCCAGCAGCTGCCCGATGGTAACCGGTTGCCAGGCCGCCGGCAGCCCCTTTACATACTGTCCGATGGGGGCGGCCAGATCTAGCTTGCCAGCTTCCACGAGCTGCATCACGGCCACGCCGGTAAAGGCTTTGGTAATGGAGTTGATGGGGAAAACCGTCCGGCTCGTTACCGGCACCGAGTCCTGCACGTTGGCCAGCCCGTAGTTGGAGAGCTTCACGATTTTGCCGTGGTGAACAACGGCCAACTGCAGGCCCGGAATCCGCTGCTGCTGCATCCGGTTCTTTATCAGGGCGTCCACGCTGTCGGCCGCCGTGGCCGCCGGCGCTGCTTGGGCCCAGGCGCTGGTGGTAAGAGTCAGGGCCATGCCCAAGGCCGCCAGGTAGGTAGTGATTTTCATAAAAGAATAGTCGGTAACGGTGGAGGAGGTCAAAGAAAAGAAAGAAGAAAACAAGGAGAAAAATAGGTGAAAAAGGGCTGGAAAGCAGGGGCTTGCTCAGTGCCGAGCAGGACCAGCTTTCAGCCACGGTCCTTCCAAGCCAGGCTCAGAAGGACCGGGCACAAGGCTTAGCCGCCGAAGCCGCCACCGCCGCCCTGGGGCGCCGATTCAATCTTTTTCGGGGGCTTGTTGGAGCCGAAATACCAGCTGAAGCCCAGGTAGCCGACGCGCGTTTCGTACTTGTTGAGGTAAGTAGCGCGGTAGCCATTGTCGCCGAAGGCCTCGATGCGCTGGCGCTGGGTGTTCAGGATGTCGCTAACCCGCAGCGTGAGGGCCGCCCGGTCGTTGAACAGCTTCTGGCGCAGGGCCACTTCCACGTTGCCCTGGGGCAGCAGGCGGCCCTGGGGCGTAATCACGGCGGCGCGGTAGGTGCCCGTTACCTGCACGTCGAGCTTGGGCAGGGGCGTAAAGCTGTTCATTAGGCGGGCCGTGCCGGTCAGGTTGCTGCGGCTGGCTTCGGTGTTGGCCAGGGCCGTTACCGTGTTGCGAAACAGCGAGCCGCTGGCCGTCAGGCGCCACCACTTGGCCAGGGGCTGGTTGAGGTTCATTTCCAGGCCGTAGCTGCGGGTCTGGCCGAAGTTGCGGTTTAGCTCGGCCGTTACCACGCCGGCGGCGCCGTTGAGCCGGGTTGCTTCCTCGTCCACCTGGCGAATGCGCTGAATGGCGTTGTTGGTCTGGCGGTAAAACACCGTGGTGCTCAGGCTGGCCCCACCCATCGACACCTGGTGGCCCAGCTCGAAGGCGTTGATGTACTCGGGCCGCAGGCTAGGGTCGCCGAGGCGGTAGCTGCGCTGGTCCTGGTAGAGCGGGAAAGCCAGCAGCTGCATAAAGTTGGGGCGGTTGAGGCGGCGGGCGTAGCTCACCTGCACGCGCTGGTCGCCGGGCAGGGTGCGCACCACCGTGGCCGAGGGAAACAGGTTCAGGTATTTCAGGTCGAAAGCGCCTTTACCACCCCGCACGTTGCCCTGGGTGTGGGTGTACTCGGCCCGTACGCCGCCCTGGTAGCTCCATTTGCCGCGCTGCAGCTGGTAGGTAGCGTAGCCGGCCTGCAGGTATTCCTGGAAGGTGTAGGCCACCGAGCGGTTGTCGATGCGCGAGTAATTCCAGGGTTGGTCGGTGTTCTGCAGCAGGTAGTCGTAAGTGCCGTCGTTGGTCTGCCACTGGCCCTTGAGGCCCAGGTCTACGCGGCTGGTCGAGTCGAGCGGGTGGGTGTAGTCTACTTGCCCGTACACGGCCTGCAGGCGCACGCCCAGATCCTGCTTCCACTCGGGCTCGGGCACCGAGTTGCTGGTTAGTTGCTGACCTACTACCACGTCGGCCCACAGGTTGGTGTAGCCCAGATTGGCGTTCAGCTCCCGGCCTTTGTGCTGGGCCCAGGTGCGGCGGTAGTCCGACGACATATCCAGGGTTTTCACGTCTTCCACTACGCGCTGGCTGTTATCCTGGGCCACGCCGTTCAGCAGCGCTGACTGCCGGCCCGTATTCAGGCCTTTGTTGATCTGGGGCTCGGCTGTGAAAGTCAGGCTTTGCTCAGGGCTGATGGTGTAGTCCAGGCCCAGGCGGCCGGTGTGGGAGCTGCCGTGGCGCTGGCCCCGGCCTTCCTGGTGCAGCAGAATCGTCTGGTTGTCGAGTACCACGGTCTGGTCCACGTCGTTTTGCTGGCGGTACCGGTCGTCGCGGGCGTTGTAGCTGCCAAACATGTTCACTTTGCCCCGGCGGCGGTTCAGGCTCAACGAGGTGTTGTACTTATCGGCCGTGCCCAGGGTAGCCATGGCCTGCCCGTTCCAGCCGTCTTTGCGCTGCTTTTTCAGGATGATATTGATAACCCCACCCGAGCCGGCCGCGTCGTAGCGGGCCGAGGGGTTGGTTACCACTTCCACCTTCTCAATGGCGCTGGCCGGAATCTGCTCCAAGCGGGTGCCGGTGCCCCCGTTGGCTGCTCCGCTGGGCTTGCCGTCGATAAGCACCGTAATGTTGCTGCTGCCACGCATGCTCACCGTCCCGCTCTGGTCAACCGACACCGAGGGCACATTTTGCAGCACGTTGACGGCCGTGCCGCCCACGCTGCTCAAATCCTTCTCCACGTTAATTACCTTTTTGTCCAGGTTGTCGACCACGGCGGCCCGTTCGCCCTGCACCGTCACGCCCGCCAGTTGGGTGGTAGTGCTTAACAGCTTCAAGGGGCCCAGCTGCACTTTAGGGGCGTCGGTCGTCAGGGTCACGGCCTTACGCAGCGGCTTGTAGCCCAGCACGGTAGCCCGTACCAGGTACTGGCCCAGGCCCACTTTTTCCAGGCTGAAGGCGCCATTTTCGCCGGTTTGACTGCCGCTAACGAAGGTAGAATCCTGGGCCCGCAGCAGTACTACTGAGGCAAAGGCCAGGGGCTGACCGTTGCTGTTGTCGAGCAGGGTGCCGGCCACCGAGCCAGGGGCAGTACCGGTATTTTGGGCCCGCAAACCCAGCGGCAGGAGCGTAACAAGCAACCCCAGGCACCGCAGCGCCCGGCTAAAAGCAGAGGAGAAGTTCATGACAAGAAGAAGTGTGAGTGAAAAATCCGGGCAAGGCGAAGCCAATCCAGGCGGCCGCGGTTCCGCTGGGCTTCCCTGGCGCAGGGAGGTATTGAAGGCTAAAGAATCCTTTCGAAAGCCGGCGATTTCCTGCTTCTTCCACGAGCGGCGCTACAGAAGCGGGCCACGAGGAAGGTGCTGCAAAGCGCTGGAAAGGCGGCGGGGCTGGGGCTGCCCCAACTGGGCAGGCCGAGGGAAAGGGGAGAAGCGAATTACTGATACAAATATAGTAGAAGGTACTATGTAACGCAAGGTACCTTCTCAAAAAAATAATTGTTTTACGATATTGGTTTGACTAACCGATTGTAAAACAATTAAGTAGGAGACGCCGCACACAGCGGCGGAAGGTGAAAAAGCCGCCAGGCTAGCTGGCGATGCCCCGCCGGCCGCGGAGCTGTGGGGAACAAGCCCGCGGCCGGTCAATAAGAGGAGGCGAAAAGTCAGGATTTAAGCTAGCGGGCCGCGTAAATCTGCTGGGCGCGGCGATTCAAGCCTAGCCCGTTGGATATCACGGACGTATTATGGGTGCGCTGCACCTGAACCAGGGCATTGCTCAGCTTACGGGCCGTGCGCCGGCAGGCGGTGGTGCCTTTACTAGGGTCCAGACACAGCTCGTCTAAGCGTTCCTCGTAGATTTTCTCGTGACTGACCGTGTAAAAGCGCACGATGCTGTAATTGCGGTGGGCTGCATCGGTTTCGATGGTCCAGTAGCCCATGCCGGGCTGCTTGGCATCTTCCGTGTAGAGAGTAGATTGGGCAGTGGCAGCCGAAACAGACAAACCAAATACAACGGCCAGCATGCTCAGACGGGAAATCAGGGAAGTTTTCATAGCTCAGGAAGGTGATGTTGGAAAGTGAAGGGCAGCCGCACCCGCGACCAACCAAAAAGGCAAGCGTACTACTGAAATAGAAACCAGGGAAACAGCAAGCTACCAGGTACTTATCGTTGATCAACAACGGGGTAACTTCGCCAACCAGAGATGGTTACTTCCGGGCCACCGATAAGGCCAGAACCTGGGAGTTCATCGGCTGCAGGCTCAGGGTACCCAGGGCTACGTGGGCTTGCTTAGGGCTGAAGGTCACCTTGGGCTGCTGAATTTGATACCCCAGCACCGTCGTGTGCAGGGTATAGCTGCCGAAGGGCACGTTAGCCAGGCGGAAAGTGCCGTCGGCGCGGGTTTGGGCGCTGCAGGTCAGCTGCTTACCCCCGCTTACCAGGACTACATTGGTACCCGGAATGGGTTCGTGGGTGTCGGCATCCCGCAGTACGCCGGTCAGGGTGCCGGACTGTGCAGTGGGAGTGGATGAGCCCTGCACGCCGGAAATCAGCAGGGCAACGAACATAAACACGGCGAGGGCACGGAAAGCAAAGGAGGTTTTCATAGCTAAGGCAGAAAGACAAGGGTGAAGACAAAGGCCAGCCAATGCGCGTCCAAACAGCCGCGGTTCTGTTCCGGACGAGTAGCCGGTGCAACGCAAAAAGCAGGGAGTTCAAGCCCGGACAGTGGCTGCTAATGCAACCTGCTGAGGGTCAGGGCCCCGACAAGGCAGGGCAATTCTGGTGGCGGTAGGTCCGGAAGCGGCTTTCAGGCCGTTTCCCCGCTAGGCAGAGTGGAAGAACATGACAAAGGTAACATATGGTACTATGTGATGCAAGGTAGTTTTAAAATTTATTTTCATTTGCTTGAAAATCCTTGCACTTAGAGGGGAAAAGTCACGACAAATTGGAGTTTGAAGGACGGCTCATGCACTATTGCCTGCATCACGGTAATAAGATGGCGACCAAGCGCAAAGGGCTGCCTAAGGCCGGAACTTTTTTTATATTCACGCTTCTGAATAGTGATTAACAGATTGAATATCTCGTATTTAGAATAAATAAAAAATCCTCGCCGCTTCTCAAAAAGAGAAAGGACGAGGAAGAAATAGGAGGCCGGCGCTGATAAGCCAGCCCAAGTCAAGGACTATTTAGCCGGCTTTACTTCCTGACCATTCCGGAAAGTGACTTTTTTGCTCACGGCTTTGCCATCGGGGCCGTAGTAGGTCCAGAGGCCGGTTTCCTTGTTGTTGCGAAAAGCACCGGTTATTTCCGGAGTGCCGTCTTCCCGCACCTGCCGGAAGGCGCCCGCCTTAAGCCCCTTGACGTAGGTCGTTTCGGACTTAAGCTTGCCCGAGCTGTAAAATTCGCGGCCTATGCCAGCGGGACGGCCGTTTTCGTACGTCAGCTTGCTTTGCACCGCGCCGTTGTCGTAATAGGTCAGCTTTTCGCCGCTGAGCTTGCCATTGACGTAGATTTCCTGGGTTTGCACCTGCTTGCCACCGGGGTAGAAGCTGCGCCAGGTGCCGTTGGGCTGCCCGTTCTTGTACTGCTGCTCCCCCTTGGCCATGCCGTCCTCGTAGTAGAGCGTGATTTTTCGGTCCCGACCCTGGTTGGCGTACTCAATGGTTTGCTCCGGCTTTCCCGACTCATAGAAGTCCTGCTGGGTGCCGGCCAGCACCCCGTTGCGGTAGGTCATCTTGCTTTTTACGGCCCCGCTTTCGTAGTAGGCCTTGGCCGGACCTTCCAGGTTGGCGGTGCCGCCCGTGAGCTGATGAGCTTGCTTGGTCAAATCATCCCCGAGCGGGTTTTTCACGGCCCGCCCCGTTAGGGCCGACGCCACGTAGGTGCCCTCGGTGCGCAGCTTGCCCGAGCGGTAGTAGCTGCGGTAGCTGCCCCGGCCGGTGCGGTCGGCCAGTACTTCGGTTTCCACCTGCCCGTTGTCGTAGTAGGTTTTGTACGGACCCGCCAGCAGCCCGCGGCTGAAGGTGGCTTCGCTTTGCAGCTGCCCGTTGGGGAAATAGGTTTTCACCGGTCCGTTGGCTTGCCCGTTCTGGTAGCTGATTTCGGCCTTGGGCTTGCCCGTCGGGTACAGCTCGCGCACCACCCCGGCCGGCTGCCCGTTGCTGAGCGTGGTTTCGAGCTTGATTTCCCCGCTCGGGTGGTAATAGCGCAGCGTACCGGTGGGCTGGTCATTGTCGTAGGTGCCTTCCTGGGCCACCTTGCCCGACTCGTAATACGTCTTGAACGGGCCCTGGCGGGTGCCCTGGCTGTAGGTTACTTCCAGGCGCCGCTGTCCGCTGGGATGAAACTCGACGTAGGCTGAGTCGCGCTTGCCGCCGGCGTACCGGGTTTGGGCTTCGAGCTTACCGGAGCGGTAAAAACGCTTGTAAGGACCTTCCAGCACGGTATCACCTGCTACCAGGGCCGAGTACACTTCCCGCTTCTGGGTATTGGTCGAGTCGAAATAGGAAACCAGACGGCGCAGCTTCTGGGCCTGGGCAGCGTGGCCGGAAAGCAAAAGGGTGGTGGCCAGCAGCCCCAATCGAGAGAAAAACAACTTGTTCACTATCATCAGTAAGGAGAAAAAAGCGGCCTGACCAACTCCGTCAGCGCCGCCCAACCAGCAAACGCCAGGCCAGGGGACTTTAGTTTGCCAAACCGAAATAGCAAATAAAAAGCCGCTCTTAGCTGAAGAGCGGCTTTTTACAACGTCTACTACCAGTAGCCCAGGGAGTTCTGGCGAACCTGCTGAGTTGATGGTGCTACATTCTTTCGATAACCAGGCTGGAAGCGCCGCCACCGCCGTTGCAGATGCCGGTAACGCCGATTTTGCCGCCCTCGTTCTTGAGCACGTTCAGCAGCGTGGTCACGATGCGCGCGCCCGAAGCCCCCAGTGGGTGGCCCAAGGACACAGCGCCGCCGTACACGTTTACCTTGGTGCCTTCCAGGTTCAGTAGCTTGTTGTTGGCCAACGATACCACCGAGAAAGCCTCGTTGATTTCGTAGTAATCTACTTCACTGGCGTCCAAGCCGGCGTTTTTCAGGGCCTTCGGAATAGCCAGGGAAGGCGAGGTCGTAAACCACTCCGGCGCCTGCTCGGCATCGGCGAAGCCGCGAATTTTGCCAATGGGCGTCACGCCCAGAGCTTCTGCCTTTTCCTTGCTCATGAGCAGGATGGCGGCCGCACCGTCGTTCAGGGTTGAGGCGTTGGCGGCCGTCACGGTGCCATCCTTGGTAAAGGCGGGGCGCAAGCCAGCCACTTTGGTGAAGTCCACTTTCAGGTACTCCTCGTCGTCTTCGATAACCGTGGTTTTGCCACGGCTTTCGATGGTTACGGGCACGATTTCGTCTTTTTTCTTGCCTTCCTTGGCGGCTTTGGCGCTGCGGGTGTACGACTCAATGGCAAACTCGTCCTGCTGCTCACGGGTAAAGCCCATTTCCTTGGCCGTGTGCTCGGCCGCGTTGCCCATGGCGTAGTCGTTGTACGGGTCCCAGAGGCCGTCCTTCATCAGGCCGTCAATCATCTGGCTGTGGCCGTACTTGGCCCCGAAACGGGCCTTGTCGAGGTAGTAAGGCACGTTGGACATGCTTTCCATGCCACCGGCCAGAATTACTTCCGACTGGCCCAGCATGATGGCCTGGGCGGCAAACATGATGGCCTTAGTACCCGAGGCGCACACTTTATTAACGGTGGTGCACTCTACCGTGTCGGGCAAGCCGGCTTTTTTGGCTGCCTGCCGGGCCGGAGCCTGGCCCAGGTTGGCCGAAATAACGTTGCCCATGATGACCTGATCAACTTCCTTGCCGTCGACGCCGGCTTTTTCCAGCGCACCTTTCAGGGCAACAGCGCCCAGGTCGGTAGCCGACAACGAGGCCAGGCTGCCGCCAAAGCTGCCAATGGGCGTACGCACGGCCGAAATGATATATACTTCCTTGATTTGCATAAAGAGAAAGGGTGGGAGTTTGGGTGTATGACGAACAAAAGTACGAATTGCGCTGCTTGCAGCCAGCCTGGTTCTTCCAGGCTCGACTTGCAGCTACCTGAAGCGGCTGGTCGAGTGCAAAACCTCCGGAAGGCCCGGGTGGTTTCCGCCTCCCTGGAGAGTTACCAGGTGGGCTTTTTCGGGTCGGGCTTTCGGGTTGAGCGGCGCGGCATCTGTTGCAGATACTGCTCCTCGGCCGTGCGCAGGGCATCCAGCAGCTGCCGCGCCTGCCCTTGACTAAGATTCATTTGCTGGAGCCGTTCCCGCTGAGTCTGGAGCTGGGTGTCATTGAGGGAGGCCTGCTCGCTGCCGGCCTGCTGACTCCGGGCACCGTTGGGCTCGGCCGCCGTACCCGAATCCAGGCCGCGGGTGCTGCCGGGCTGGCTGCCCTGCGCCACCCGCTGCTGAGGGCCGCTGCCGGGCTGGAAATTCTCTCCCGCCTGCTTGCCGGCACCCGGGCTGGACTGGTTGGGGTTGCGCTGGCCCGCCTGGTCAGGGCGTAGCTGGGCATTGTTGCGCGGGTCCTCGGGCTGGGTTGGGTCGTTGAGCTGGCCTTGCTTGTCCTGCCCGGGGCGCGTCTGCTCCTGCTGGTTCTGCTTCGAAGATTCTTCTGGTTTGCCCTGCTGCTCCGCGGGCGGGGGCATTTTGGGCTCATTATGGCGGCGGGCCAGGTAGTCGCGCAGCAATTCGTAGTTGTAGCGGGCACTTTTATTGGCTGGGTCCGCCAATAACGCTTGGCGCAGCAATCCAACGGCCTGGGCATATTCGCCCTTTTGGGCCGCCAGCACAGCCAGTTGCTGCCGGGCTATGCTGCGCACCGCCGGCGCCGGGCTCGTCAGCAGCCGCCCGTAGTAGGTGCGGGCCGCCACCGGTTGTCCAGCCCGGGCGTAGGCATGTCCCGCATTCAGGAGCACAGCTTCTTCCTGAGCCCCGAGCTTCTCTATAGCGTAGCGGTAGAGTTGGGCTGCCTGAGCAAATTCTTTCCGGCTATAGGCTGCTTCCGCCTGCTGCACGGCTTGGTTTCGGTCCCGGATGCGGGTCAGACTAGCCCAACTGGGCAGCGCCAGCAACACTACTATAAGCAGGATCCTCACGGGCGGATTACTTTAACGGTAAGAAGGATGTCGAGAGCCAGTAGAAACAAGGCCAGGGCCAAGGGGTAACGGTAGCGGTTGTCGGCAACGGCTACCGTGCGTACCTGCTCGGCCTGACCTTCCAGCCGGTTGAGGGCATTTACCAACAACGGAAATTCATTGCGGCGGTCCGTTAGTTCAAAATACTGCCCGTTGGTTTGCTCCGCCAGGCGCCGCAGCGCCACCGGGTTCAGGCGGCTGACGACTTCCCGGCCGCGGGCATCCCGCAGGTAGCCGGCTCCCGTGGGGCGGGGCAGGCGCGCTCCTTCCAGCGTGCCCACGCCCATACTATAGAGTCGGGCACCCGAGCGGGCCAGTACCCGCAGGGTGGGCTCCAGGTTTTCACCGAAATCCTCACCGTCGCTCACCAGCACCAGGGCCGTCACGCGGGCCGGACTGCCGGCTGCCTGGGGCGTAGCACTCATTCGGGCCAGGGCCAGCTCCAATGCCGGCGACAAATCGGTACCCGTGGCCGAAACCAGATTTGTCTGGAGCGTATTTACAAAGAGCTGCAGGGCGCTTTGGTCGTAAGTCAGCGGGCATTGCACTACGGCGTCACCGGCAAAGACAATCAGCCCGAGCCGGTCGGCCTGGAATCGGTTGATAAGAGTGCTGAGCTCAGCCTTCACTTTCTGTAACCGGGTAGGAGCCACGTCGGCCGCATCCATGGAGCGCGACAAGTCCACCAGCAGCCAGACGTCTTTGCCCGCCGTGCGCACCGGCTGCTGGGTTACACCATACGCCGGACCCAGCAGGGCCAGCAGCAGCAGGGGAAATACAGCAGGCGCAAGGCTAGCTTCCAGCCCAGGTGCCAGCCTCTTTGTTCGAGCGGAGCGGCCAGCCGGCGGGTGCGCAGGGCGTACCCCACGTACAAAATAAAAAAAAATATTGCTCCCAGTAGCTCCGCCCAGGAAAGGGGATAGGCCCAATTCATCGTGCTACTTCTAAACTCAACTGGTTAGGATTCATACAGAAACGCTGGCCCGTGGCCGGGGTAGGGCGTAAAGATAGGTTGCTGGCAATTGCCGCAAGACGCCCGAAAATGAAGATTTTTTTCTCAGAAGGGTTTGTTTTTGCGTTCTCCTCGTATATTTGCACACCCTTACAGCAATAAGGGACTTGTCTAGGAGAGATGGGTGAGTGGCTGAAACCAGTAGTTTGCTAAACTGCCGTAGCTCTAAAGGCTACCGGGGGTTCGAATCCCCCTCTCTCCGCCACAGGTTTTTCAGGGCCTTGGAACACCAAAAGCCTGAAAGTTTCCCTTCATCGGGTTGTTCTCCTCACCGAGGGCACCTCCGTTTGTTTCGGGGTGTAGCGTAGCCCGGTATCGCGCCTGCTTTGGGAGCAGGAGGCCGCAGGTTCGAATCCTGCCACCCCGACGTTAACCGTTTCAGTGTTTGAAACATAAAGGCCTTCTGATTCGCTCAGAAGGCCTTTTTTTGTAAGCAGAAAGTCTTCCGTTACCTTTGCCTGACTTTCAAGCTTTTAATTGCCTCGTTAGCTCAGTTGGATAGAGCGGCTGCCTTCTAAGCAGTAGGTCAGGAGTTCGAATCTCTTACGGGGTGCATTGATGGTGAGTCACTTAGCCTTCGGGTTGGGTGGCTCATTTGCTTTTGGTCCATACGGTCGTTCGTGCAACTAGGCCGCTTGTCTCACCAAAGGACTAGGTGCTAAAAAGTTCTTCTTTTCTAGCCGTCACTTCTGGCACGCCTGGCTTGGGAGAGTGGCTCTGCCAAAATATATTTTCTCGATTGCAGAAATAAATATTGATTTTGGAGCGACCAAGCTAAGTGCTTCTGGAAAAAGCCCCGGCGTTGGAAACGTCGGGGCTTTGTGGTTATAGGGGCAGGGCTGGTAAGTGTATGGGGTCGGTGCCGCTGCTCCTCACGCCCACCTTCATGCGCCACTTCCTGGGTTTTACCCTAGAAGGCAACCAGCTAGCAAGCTGAATTCGCGCTTGACAAATCCTCCGTGAGAAATCTAATGTAGCTGATTGGGCTTACCGTTGATTTGGTTAAACCTCATTATTGCTTTAACCTTTCGGGAAGGTAAATGCTGACCGTTTACAAGCTAAAAGCTTAGTTAGAAAGTAAATTGTAGTGGCTGCAGATAATAAAACCCATCCACCTGAATAGCTGAAAGGAGCTTGGCTAGCTGCCTTTAAAACGCTCGAATATTCCGGCAATTTGGTTAAAGCAAGCGGCTGCATGGATTTTTTTCGTTTAAACGTCTATCTTGGGCAGCGAAGATGTTGGAATCTTCGTAGTCGCTGTATCACCTTAGGCAGCATTATTGGTCTTTACCCTTTCATTAACCTTTTCTTTTCCAATGAAAAAAATCTTACTCCCCTGGCTTTCTTTTGCAGTGTAGGCCTCTCGGCCCAGGCCCAGTGGGTACTGCAGAACACGGCGGCGAACCCTGAAACGCCCCCCGTATATTTTTCGGTACTGATGCATACGGTCAGTGACCAGGTTGCCTGGCAGCTGCTCCAGGAAAATGCTGATGAAGCTACTACCAATACCCTCTCTAAGACCGCGAACGGAGGAGCTACCTGGACGTTTCACTCCATAAACGGTACGTCCCCCTTTCAGGCCGGCGGCCTTCATGCCATTGATGGCAATACGGCGTTTGTAACCCAGTTCAACACGGTTGCCGCTGGTGGCGGTGAGATTCTAAAAACCACGGACGGGGCAACACCTGGACCAAAGTCTCAAGTTCGACGCAGTTTGTAGGCCCCGCTGGGTTTGCCAACTGGGTATACTTCTTCGATGCCAATAATGGTGTAGCTCTTGGTGACCCTACCAACGGTTCTTTCGAGGTGCTGACTACCAGCAATGGTGGCACTACCTGGACGCGCGTTCCAGCTTCCAACTTGCCTGCTCCCCTCGATGCCGGTGAATATGGTCTGGTAGGTTCCTACACCGCTATTGGCAACACTATCTGGGCCGGTACCCAGCATTTGACTTCTACCAACCAGAATGCGCCAGCGCGTATTCTGAAGTCGACTGACCGTGGCCTGACCTGGACTGCTTCGCCAGTTACGACCCTTTTGGGTGGTATTAGCCACATTGCCATGACCGATGCCAATAACGGTATTGCTCATACTGGCAACAACGTTATTTATACAACCGATGGCGGTGCTACCTGGCAGCCCCGTACGTTCACAGGTACCTTCGGCCGTTACGATGTAACCAACGTGCCCGGCACCAACCTGCTGGTGAGTGTTGGCCCAACCGTAGCCGGTACGCCTACTCTTGCTACGCAAGGGTCTTTTTACTCCCGAGACAATGGTGCTACCTGGATTGACATTGACCGCGGCACCTACCGCACCACGGTAGACTTCGCGAGCCGCACAGCAGGTTATGCTGGCGCGCAAACTGATGGAAGCGGCGCTGGTGGTGTATATAAAGCCTCTGCCACCATCCTAGGCGTTGCCAATAAGAACTCGGAGCTGCAAAAGGGCCTGTCGGTATATCCCAACCCCAGCACTTCAGGCGTATTTGAGCTGAAGCTGAGCTCGGGCATCAAGGCCGGCACTACCGTTCGCGTGTTTGATGCCCTGGGCCGTCAGGTGCTGAACCAGCAGCTGAACGCTACCAGCGTTGCCTCGCAGGTTGCTACCGTCGACATGAGCAAGGAAAAGGCTGGCCTCTACACCCTGGAGCTGCGTACCGATAGCGGTGTGGCGCAGCAGAAGCTGGTGATTGAGTAGTCTTTCTTATAAGCCAAAAAAAAGCCCTTCCCAATTATTTGGGGAGGGCTTTTTTAATGTCTTTCCATTCAGAACAATGATCCTGCGGCATCTTCTTACAGTTGGCTTTACACCCGGCTAAATAGCGCGAAAACTGGCAAAAACCGGATAAAATCGGTATCTTTGTATGTTAGTAGAAAGCTGAAATAATAGCGTCTTACATGAGCGAAACGAAAGAGAAAAGAGCCGACGATCAGTACTCCGCGGATAGTATCCAGGTACTCGAAGGCCTTGAGGCCGTGCGCAAGCGCCCCTCCATGTATATCGGCGATACGGGCATCAAAGGACTCCACCATCTGGTGTGGGAAGTGGTCGATAACTCCATCGACGAAGCCCTGGCCGGTCACTGCGACCAGATTGAAGTAACCATCAACGAAAATAACTCGATTACCGTCAAGGACAACGGCCGCGGCATCCCCGTGGACTTCCACCAGAAGGAAGGCCGTTCGGCCCTGGAGGTTGTTTTGACCGTACTGCACGCCGGCGGTAAGTTCGACAAGGACTCCTACAAAGTATCCGGCGGCTTGCACGGCGTGGGCGTGAGCTGCGTGAACGCGCTAAGCCAGGACCTGAAGGTAACCGTGCGCCGCAATGGCCACATCTACCAGCAGGAGTACAAAATCGGTGTGCCACAGTATCCGGTGAAAGAAATCGGCGACACTGAGGAGCACGGTACCCAGGTAGAGTTTCTGCCCGACAACACGATTTTCACTGAGTCGGTCTACAAATACGAAACCGTAGCCAACCGCCTGCGGGAACTGGCTTACCTGAACAAGGGCATCCGCATTACCCTGACCGACCGTCGGGAGAAAAACGATGACGACTCCTTCCTGGGCGAAGTTTTCTTCTCCGAAGGGGGCCTGAGCGAGTTCGTGCAATATCTCGACAGCGGCCGGCAGGTGCTGATGCCCAACCCGATTCACGTTATCAGTGAGAAGGGTGGTACGCCGGTGGAAGTGGCCTTGCAGTACAACGATTCGTACCAGGAGCACATCTTCAGCTACGTCAACAACATCAACACTATCGAGGGTGGCACGCACGTAGCCGGTTTCCGCTCGGCCTTGACCCGTACCCTGAAGGCCTACGCCGACAAGTCGGGCATGCTGGAAAAAGCCAAGGTGGAGATTCAGGGCGACGACTTCCGCGAAGGCCTCACCGCCGTTATTTCGGTGAAGGTGCAGGAGCCCCAATTTGAAGGCCAGACCAAAACCAAGCTGGGCAACTCCGACGTGAGCGGCGCAGTAAATACGGTTGTAGGTGAAATTCTGAACCAGTACCTGGAGGAAAACCCCAAGGAAGCCCGCATCATCATTGAAAAGGTGATTCTGGCGGCCCGGGCCCGGATTGCGGCCCGCAAAGCCCGCGAGATGGTGCAGCGCAAAACCGTGCTGGGCTCCAACTCCCTGCCCGGCAAGTTGGCTGACTGCTCCGAATCGGACCCCGAAATCTGTGAGCTGTACCTGGTGGAAGGTGATTCGGCCGGTGGTACTGCCAAGCAGGGCCGCAACCGCGCTTTCCAGGCCATTCTGCCGCTGCGGGGTAAAATCCTGAACGTGGAGAAAGCCCAGGAGCACCGCATCTACGAGAACGAGGAAATCCGGAACATGATTACGGCCCTTGGCGTGAGCTTCGAGAAGAAGACCGACGAGGACGATGGCAGCAGCACCCGGTCGTTGAACCTGGACAAGCTCCGCTACCACAAGGTCATCATCATGACCGACGCCGACATCGACGGCTCCCACATCCGGACCCTAATTCTGACCTTCTTCTTCCGCTACATGCGCGAGCTGGTCGACAAAGGCTACATCTACATTGCCCTGCCGCCGCTGTATCTGGTGAAGCGCGGCAAGGAAGAGCGCTACTGCTGGACCGAGCAGGAGCGGATGGATGCCCAGGAGGAAATGGGCCGGGGCAAGCCCGAAACGGTGAACGTGCAGCGCTACAAAGGCTTGGGCGAAATGAACGCCGAGCAGCTCTGGACGACCACCATGCAGCCCGACACCCGCTCCCTGAAGCGCGTGGACGTGGAATCGGCCGCCGAAGCCGACCACCTGTTCGCCATGCTGATGGGCGACGAAGTAGCGCCCCGCCGCGACTTTATCGAGAAAAACGCCAAATACGCCAAACTGGACGTGTAGGCAGCCAACAGTAGAAAAGCCCGCTTTATGCGGGCTTTTTTATTGCGCATACCTAACAAAATACCAAGGTGTAAATTAACACAGCATGCGGCAGAACATTGCTTCCGGAGCACCCTGGGAAAGTATTGTGGGTTATTCCAGAGCCGTGCGCGTGGGAAACGTGGTAGAAGTGGCTGGCACCACGGCCCAGGATGGCGACTCGGTAACGGGCACCACCGCCTACGAGCAAACCCGGCGGGTCCTGGAGAAAATAGCCGAAACCCTAACGACGGCTGGAGCTTCCCTAAACGATGTCGTCCGGACCCGCATCTTTACCACCGATATCAGCCAGTGGGAGGAAATTGGAAAAGCCCACGGGGAGTTTTTCGCCACTATCCGGCCCGCGGCGACGATGGTGGAGGTGAAAGCCCTGATTGATGCCCGCCTGCTGGTCGAAATCGAGGCCACGGCCATTATTTCCTAACCCCAAAATACGCCTTTGCGCAACTCAACTGCGTATCTTAGCCCGAATTACCGCCTAGCCATGAAATTATTCAAATCCGCCGACCTCATTCGCAAAAGCAAGTACATCAGCCGGGACCTAAGCTGGCTGCGGTTCAACTATCGGGTGCTGGATATGGCTAAGGATACCAACCGGACCCTGTTTGACCGCCTTCGGTTTCTGGCCATTACCTCGTCTAACCTCGACGAGTTTTTCATGATTCGGGTGGGCTCATTGTACAACTACCTCGACTACGGCAAGGAGCGCGTTGACTATTCCGGGCTGCGGGAGCTGCCGTTTCGGCGCAAGCTGCTCGATTTTGCCCACCGGTTTACCAACGACCAGTCGCTGACGTACCAGAATGAGCTGAAGCCCCAGTTTGAGAAGGCGGGCTTCAATATTCTGCGCATGAGTGAGCTGACGGAGCTCGAACTGAAGAAGGCCGATGGCTACTTCAAGAACACCATCTTCCCGCTGCTCACCCCGATGGTGTACGACTCCTACCACGGGTTCCCGCTGATGATGAACCAGATGCTCATCTTCGGCGTGGTGACGCGCACCGGCCCCGACAGCGTGATGGACAACGGCCACGAGCGGCTCACCTTCGTGCAGATTCCGCAGAACCTGTCGCGCTTCTTTGAGCTTACGCGCAAGGATAAAGTCATCTTCGTCCCGATTGAGGAAATCGTGCGGGCCAACTTGCCCAAGCTGTTCCGCAACGTAGAAATCGTGTCGGCCGACTTGTTCCGGATTACGCGAAACGGCGACTTTACGCTGGAAGAGTCGGATGATATTGATGTAGACTTCATCAAGGAAATTCAGGTGGGCCTTAAAACCCGCAAGAAGGGCCGGGTGGTTCGTTTGGAAGTTGAAAGCGACGCTTCCCGGTGATGATGGCCGTGCTCAAGGAGCGCTGGAAGATTGACAACGGCAACGTGTTCGTCATCAACTCCCTGATAGACATGAAGGGTCTGTTGCAGATTCTGAAGCACCCTAACTTCCGCGGTAAGTCGACGCGGCAGCCTGCCCCCGTAACGCCCCTGAGCTTGCCCGACGGCGCCGAGGAAAACCTGTTTGAGTTCCTCAAGCACCACGACGTACTGCTGCATCACCCCTATAACAGCATTGAGCCGGTGGTGCGCCTGCTCGAGCAGGCCGCTGAGGACCCGCACGTGCTGGGCATCAAGCAGACCATCTACCGCCTGGCTGACGACTCCCGCGTGACGGCGGCCCTGCTCAAGGCGGCTGAAAACGGCAAACACGTGTCGGTGCTGTTTGAGGTGAAGGCCCGCTTTGATGAGGAGCGCAACATCCGGGAAGGCTCCCGCCTGGAAAAAGCCGGCTGCTTCGTGATTTACGGGGTGAGCAAGTACAAGACGCACACCAAGATGCTCATGATCATCCGCAAGGAAGGGGAGAAGGTGACGCGCTACGTGCACATCGGCTCGGGCAACTACAACGAGCAGACCAGCAAGATTTACACCGACGTGAGCCTGCTCACTACCAACGACGTGTACGGCCACGACGTATCGGAATTCTTCAACGTAATTACCGGGCACTCCCAGCCCGACGACTACGAATATCTGATTACGGCGCCCAAAGACATGCGCCAGCAGATTATTCACCTGATTCGGGAGGAAGTCCGCAATGCCAAGAAAGGCCTGCCCAGCGGCATCGTAATGAAGATGAACTCTCTGGAAGACAAGGAACTCATCGACGAGTTTTACAAAGCTTCCAAAGCGGGTGTGCCGATTCGCTTCGTAGTGCGCGGTATCTGCTGCCTGCGGCCGGGCCGCCCTGGGCTCAGCGAAAATATCGAGGTGCGCAGCATTGTGGGCGACCTGCTGGAGCACTCCCGCCTGTTTTACTTCCACCAGGCCGGTAATCCGAAGGTGTACGCCGGCTCGGCCGACATTATGGTGCGCTCCTTCGACCGGCGCATTGAGGCACTGTTCCTGATTATGAACCCCCAGCTCAAGCGTGAGGCCATCAGCATTCTGATGCTCAATCTGCTGGATAATCAGAATTCCTACCTCATGCGCGAAGACGGGGCCTACGTACGCAACCGGCCGGCTGAAAATGAGCTAATTGTTAACGTGCACCGCGACTTCTACCGCCGCGACGAGGAGCGCCTGGCCGCCGCTACCCCGAGGGCCTGCTGCACCTGCTCTTTCAGCAAACCCGCCGCAATCAGCAGGAGGCCGACGATGCCGCGGCTCTGGCCGAAGAGGAAGCCAATGAACTGGCGGAAGCCTGCGCCGAAGCCCAGGAAGAGGAGCAAGACGAGCTGACGGAGCAAGCAGCCCAGGAGGTTTCCATTGTGCAGGCTCTGGTAGAAGGAGAGCCCGACGAAAAAGCCGACTTCGCCAATTCGTGAGAACTGGTGCGCTAGTACATGTAGCAAAAAGGCCCGTAGCGCTAGCGCTACGGGCCTTTTTGTTTATTCCATGCCGTTGGTGCGGCTCGGCACGGTAGCCAGGGGCAAGTGGTCGGCGTGTTGGTTGAGCGGGTCGATTTCGTCGAAGTGCTGCTCGAACAGGGTTTGCAGCATGCCGTCCTTGAGGCCGATATCGGGCACAATCATCTGGGTGATGTTGGACCACTCCATAGCCGAGAGGTAGATCTGGCCGGCGGGCACGATGACGTCGGCGCGGTCAGGGTTGAGCATGGCCACGTTTACGCGCTCATCCATCGTCATCTTGCTCAGATTATTCAGAATGGTGGCAATACGACGGCGCGTGACGGGCTTGTCAAGCGAGGGCTGGGCCAGGCTGTAGAGCTTGTTGATGTTGCCGCCGGTGCCGATGGCGCGGGTGACGTGGTATTTGCGGCCGTTTTCCTTGACCCAGTCTTCCATGCGCTGCCAGGTGCCGTTCAGCGCGTCGCTCGATACGCCGCTTTCTTCCTGCTGCATGCGCCGGATGGAGCCGACCTCAAACGACTGCGAAGCCACTTTGCGCCGGTCGTGGTAGATATTAAACTCGGTGCTGCCCCCACCCACGTCGATGTGCAGGTAGTGCTTGTTGTCTTCGAGCAGGTGCTCGATTACGCGGTTGATGTACGCCGCTTCCGCCTGCCCGTCGATTACCTGAATCGGCATGTTGAGCTCTTTCTGCACCCGGGCCACGATTTCGGGCGCGTTGGCGGCCGTGCGCATGGCTGAGGTAGCACACACCAGGTAATGAGCCACGTCGTGCACTTCCATCAGCAGCTTCAGGGCGTGCAGAAACTTGACGAATTTGTCTTCCCGGGCCGGGGAAATGCGGCCGGTGGCAAACACGTCTTCGCCCAGGCGCAGGGGGTAGCGTACGTACTCGACGCGCTTGAGCCGGTACCGGTCGCCGTAGTGCAACACCGCTGAAATCTGACACCGTACAGCATTCGACCCAATATCAATAGCAGCCAGTTTCAGAAGCGGATAATTCATGCGGCGGAGAGAAGAGAGTGAAAGGAGAGGCCAAAGATACAGGTTTGCCAAAAGTAGGCTAGCCGAATAGTACGGCATATCCTGCGGTTTTGATTGGAGAGGCACCTAAACGGCATAAAAAAGCCCGGCCTTAGTAGACCGGGCTTAGTATGGACAACTTAACTATTGATCGATCCGGAAGCCGACGCCAAACTGTAACAGGGCCGTTTGCTCCTCGGAGTTTTGAATGGAAATAGACAGGGCCAGCTGGTCGGTGACGGGGGCAATGTAGAAGCCCCCGCCGTAGCCGGCGTGCCAGCCGCCGGGTGAGTTACCTTTGAAGTAGACTCGTCCCTGGTCGTAGAAACCGAAAATGCCGTACGAGAAGGGAAGGAAGTTGTTGCGCACCCGGCCCAGGGCCAGCCGTACTTCGGTGTTGATATAAGCGCTGGCGTCACCGGTAAAACGGTTGCGGTAGTAGCCGCGCAGGTTTTCGCGCTGCCCCAGGCTGGTAAACTTGTAGAACGGAATTTCGTCGTCGTTGCCATAGTTTTTGGCTCCGCCGCCTTTCACCACAAACGTGACGGGAATGCCCAGGCGGGCCGTGGCGTAGTACTCGCCAAACAGCTGGGTGAGGCCAAAATTACCCTCGGTGCGGTTGAGCTGGTGGTAGCTGTCGTGCTGGGCCCGCAGGCGGAAACCCCGTCGGGCGAAGGTCTGCCGGTCGCGCAGGTCCAGGTCGAGCAAGGCATTCAAACCCAGCAGGCGCTGGAAAGCCGTATTCGGGCGCCGGTCGGTGGGCAGGGGCTGCTGGGTGTTGTTTTCGCCGAGCAAACTGTTTTCCGTAAAGTTGGACTGGTACTGCTCGTAGGTCGGGCCAAAGCGGAAGATGCTGCGGTTGAGGAAGACCTTTTCAGTAAACACGCTGCCGATGTAGCCTTTGTAGCGGGCCTTGTAAAAGTTGGCGTCGTAGAGTCCTTCGTCCTTGGTCGTGTTGTTGCCCAGGCCAAAGAAGTTGTAGAACTGGAAGTAGTTGCCGTATTCGGCGCGGGCTCCAATATCCCAGTCCTTGATGGCGTGGCGGTGGCGCATATTCACGGCTACCTGGAAGTTGCCGTTGGTCGAGCCCTGCACGTCGAAACCGTAGAGGTTCTTATAATCGGGCTTGCGGAAACCCTGGCGCACGATGTCGAAGCCAGCCCCGGCCCCGAACCCGTCGCTCTGGTTATAAATCAGGGTAGCACGCGGGTTGTAGCCGTCGTATTCGAAGGCTTCGCGGTCGTAGCGGTTCACGGTCAGCTTGTCGGAAGTGCGGTTGTCACTTTCCTTGCCCAGCTTCAGTTGGGTATCGGCCAGGTCGTATACCTTGGTTTTGGTGCGCAGCCCGCTCACGCGGGACTCGTCCGTAATCTGGTCTTTGCCGTCGCCGCCGATAACGCGCACCAGCACGCTTTTGCGGGCCGAGCCCGTCACGGTGAAAATGTCCTTGCCGTCGAGGCCGTAGAGCGCTACTTCGTCGGTTTCCTTGGGGTCGAAGGTGCGGTCAAACAGGGCCTCGCCGTTGGCCTGGTCGGAGTCCTTGGCTTTGTCGAACATCTGCACCCGTACCTTGCCGTCGTCGAGGCGGGTTACCTGGAATACCTCGGCCTTGTTGGAGCCTACCACGTCGACGCGCTTGGCCAGCATCAGGTAGTATTCGTCCAACGCCTTGGGCAACTCCTGAATTCGGGCCTTGAGCTTGCGGTTCAGGTCGGTGCCCGAAATCGGCTGTACTTCCTTGGGCAGCTGGGCCGTGGCCTGGTCGATGGCCGCGGGCGTAATCTTTTCCTGCATATACTTGGCCACCTGCTGCCACTGCTCTCGGGTCATGGACTGCAGCAAAAACCGGTCGAGGTGGCGGGCGGGCCAGTTCAGGCTTTCCAGGTCGTGGAACTCTTCCTGGAAGTCCTCAATGCTAGGCACGGCCCATTCACGGTTGGCAATGTAGGTGAGCAAGCCGTTCCAGAGGGTAAAGCTTTGGTCCCGGTCGCGGGGAATGGGGCGGAAAACGGTTTTTTTGCCTTGCTTGTAGCCGGCCCATTTCCAGTTGTCTTCGTGCTTGCCAAAGTCGGCCACCAGCATGTCGAAGGCGCGGGCTTTGCCCAGGGCCATAGCGTCGACCTGGTTGTCGTGGTCTTTATAGAGCTGGCGGAAAAAGCTAAACGAGCGGCGTACTTCATCAGCCCCGCCAAAGCCGGGCAGGTTGGGCTTGGGGTCCACGGGCCGGTCTTCCAGCGTACCGAGCAGGCCAGCATAATCGGCCCGGTAGGGGCCAAGTTGGTTGTTGTCGGGCAATACAAAGAGCCGGGGCCGGGCGTGCAGAATATCGGTCTGGTCGAGCAGGGAGCCCGTAACCAAGGCCGAGTAGGGGTGGGCCGTGGGCGTAATGTCGCGCAGCACATCGGCGGCAATGGAGTTGCGCAGCTCGGGCGGCAGAATGCGGGTCACGTCCTTATCTACCGAGCGAAACACGTACTCCGAGGAGTCGGCGGCAATGAGCTTAACCGAAGTCGTCTGCCGGCCGCCGCCCTTGCCGAAGATGCGCAGTCCGCCTTTCTCGGCGGTCAGGTCCAAGGTTTTTACTTCCACCGGCTGCGTCCAGGAAGAGCGGTACAGCGGCCCCAGGAAAAACCGCTTGCCGGGCCCGGCCGTGTATTGCGGGCCGGGGGCCAATGTCACCGTGGGTTGAAAAGGAGCATCGGGCTTCTGGTTGGCCACGCCTTTGGGGGCCGTGGGGCACTCCGGAATAAAGGCATTGACGGGCACGTTGGGCAGGCGGGGCTCGGTGCAGGCCGATTGGAACAGCGTGGCAGTGTAGCTTTCCTGGGCAGTAGCGCCGTCCTTGGCGAAGGTGAAGAAGGCGGACTTGACGGTGCCGTCGGCGTAGTAATCGAGGCGGGAGAAGCCTTCTTCCGCCTTGTTGTACATGGCCCGGGAATTGGAGCCAACGTGCTCTTTTTCGGCAAAGCTGCCCGATACCACGTGGTAGTTGTCTTCAAAGCGAGTAAGCTGCAGACTGTAGTCGTGGGCGGCGGCATAGACTACGCCGGGGTTTTCCTTTAGCGTACTGAGCATGTTCTTGCGCAGGTCGCTGTAGGCGGGGTTGGCTATATCCCGCGGGGTGCCCACGTTTTGGCGGTAAGCGGCGTACACTGAGCCAAATACGGGCAACGGGACGGGGTTGTCGAACGGAAACAGATGGCGGCCCAGCGGAATCCGGCCGCCGTAGACGCCGTTACTTACCACCGGGTGGTGACCCACGACCAGCACGTTTTTGCCCTTGGTGTCGTCGAGCACGTCCTGCAGCTGCTCCCGGAACTCCTCCTTGGTCATGGTCTTGCACTCCGTGTCCGGCGCTTCGGGCCGGTCGTAGGGGTGAGTCCACCACGGGGAGTTGATGGCCACGAGCCGCACGTTGGGGGCCACGTCAATGATTTCGGGACCGGGGCAGCCGCCGGTGGGCAGAAAGGCATTTTGGCCGGGCAGCTTTTGCTCGATATACGCTTCCAGGCGCTTCACTTTCTTCAGGCCGTCGGGGCCGGAGTTGTCCCAATCTTTGTCGCCGGGCACAAAGTAGATGCGGCCGTTGGGCAGACCCTGCACCAAGGCAATCAGCTGGTCGAGCCGGGCGGTGGTTTGAGCTTCAGCCTCTTTTTTAAGGCCTTTGTTGCTGGCAATATCTCCGAGGTGAACCACGGTAAACGGACCTTTCTGTTGCTCCAGCTGCTGGCGCAGGGCCCGCAAATGGGTTTCAGAAACGTCGTCGCCGGCGGTATTTCCCAACAAATAAACAGCGTGCGTGGCCGGCTGATTTTGGGCAGCCAGCGGAGCGGATAGTGTGGTAAGCAGCGCTGCCAGGAGCAGACGGTAGGGTTTTCGCATGAGGAAAGCGAATCGTAGAATAGAGTGTATTCTCTACTGTACGAAAGAAACCTCGACAGGGTGCGTCAGCGCGGTGTATTCGCCGGGGCGGGGCGCAAAAACCGCTGCCCCAGCCACAACAGCAAACAGGGAATGCCCACCCACAGGGCCTCACTGCGCAACACCCGCCAAGCCGCCGCGCCGGCGAAGCGTTTCACCCCAATGGGCGACACCTGAATGGGCCGGAAGCCGAAAAAGTAGCGCTGCGGCTCCCAGGGGCTTAAAAATGCCACGCCCAGTCCGCCCGTCGTCATGGCATCGAGCACCCCGTGCGACACTGTAGCCAGAAACAGCAGGGCCCATAGTCGGCCCACCGGCGGCTGGTTGCGGGGGCGGAGCAGACGGGCTAGCCCTACCAGTGTTGAGGCTAGTACCACGGCGGCCAGGATGGAATGGCTCAGGCCACGGTGGCCCCACAGGCTAGCGTAAGCCACGCCAAACGTAAAGCCCACCACATCGGCGTCGGGCAGCACGGCGCAGGCGGCCGCCAAAAGCCACCAGGGCCGGTGGGAGCGGGCCGGCAGCAGGAGTTTGCCTAAAGTAGCGCCCAGCAGCGCGTGCCCAAAAGCAGATGCCATATCAGAGAAGGTAGTCGGATGCCTGAGCTAACAACTCAGCTGCAACCCGCGGTACGCCTACGGTAGCCGGCTCCGGCACAAAGTGCAGATTGGGCCGGGCGCTAAGGGCCGGCTGGTTGGGGTCAATGATGTAGGTAGGGCAGTTGGTAGGCGTGTAATGCACCAGGTTGGCCGCCGGATACACTTGCAGGGAAGTGCCTACCACCATGAATATGTCGGCTGTGGCCGTCTCCTCTATGGCTCGCTCCATCAGGGGCACGGCTTCGCCAAACCACACGATGTTGGGCCGGAGCTGATGGCCTTTTTCGCACCGGTCGCCCAGCTCGATTCGGTTTTCGGTCATGGGGTACACCAGATGCTCGAAGCGGGTGCTGCGCGACTCGAACAGCTTGCCGTGCAAGTGAATCACGCGGCTGGAGCCGGCCCGCTCGTGCAAATCGTCCACGTTTTGGGTGATGATAACCACGTCGTAGTCTTGCTCCAGGGCCACCAGCGCCAGATGCCCGGCATTGGGCTGGGCGACCCGGGCGGCGGCCCGGCGCTGGTTGTAAAACTCCAGGACCAGTTCGGGGTTGCGCGCCCAGCCTTCCGGGGAGGCTACATCTTCCACCCGGTGCCCTTCCCAGAGCCCATCCGAGCCCCGGAAGGTTGCCAGCCCGCTCTCGGCACTGATACCAGCCCCGGTCAATACCACTATTTTTCGCTTCATAGATTGTAGGTCATCAAGGCGTTAAAACCGCCGCAGCTGGTCGGTGGTAAAGCTCCACTCGGGCGTTTCGAGCACTGTTTGGTCATTGAGCTCATACCACGGGCTCAGCTTTGGGTTCTGCAGATTACGCAAAACGTGGATTTCCTGGGCAGGCATATAGCTCTGGGCCAGCAAAAAATACTTGCGTCCGGTCTTTGAGTTCACGCTCACGTCGAGCACCAGCACGGCATGGCCGGGTGAGCCGCCCCGCACAAAAACGTCCCCCGGCTGCAGTGAAGCCAGGGCGACGGGCTGCATTTCCCGCTCGATGGAACGGGTACCAGCGTAGGTGAAAATCTGGTCCAGGTACCGCCGAAAAACCGGGTGGGTCGGGGGCTCCACAGCTTTCGGTGAGACTTTTACTTCCTCCCCAGTTACGGTAAAACCTTTGCCCGCGTGCCAGTCCGAAAACCAGATGTCGTGCCCGCTGGTCAAATGGAAGTGCACCTTGTCCGGGTTTTGGCTAAACAGATATTCGCCCCGCAGCCGAATGACGGCGTCGGCGCACTGCTGCAGGTCGCGCGGCCCCACATCGATGCGCACCACGGCGGCGTGTACGGTTTGCGGGGTTTTCAGCTTGCCATTGTGCAGGTGCACAGCCGCTCCGGCGGGTTGTAGAGGCAGATAGCGCAGCCATTGGGCAAAGGAGTTTGGGGCGGCAGCCACCCGTTGAGCCCCAGCCGGGGGCGCAAAGCGCAGGGCTAACGTTTGCCGGGTCTGGTAGGAGCCAGCCGGCAGCCAGCCATACGGATGAGCCGCCGTGGTTGGGGTAGCTGGGCGGGCCGCAGTTGGCTGCTGACCATCAGCTACGGAAACCAACAGGCTCAGGGCGGCCACAAAACACGGAAGGTTAGACATAAGGGTAGACGAATACCAGGGCCTAACGAGCTGCTGCCACAAAAATTTCAGCGCTGCCAACGGTAAGCAGACAGCAAAATAGCAAGAGCGTAAAAAAGGCTCCGACGGGAAGTCGGAGCCTTTTTTACTGAGTTATACCCGTTACTTACTTAGCCTTTACGGCTGGCTTTTTGGCGGTGGTAGTAGCCGCCTTTTTGGCTGCCGGTTTTTTCGCCGCCGGTTTCTTGGCAGCGGGCTTTTTGGCGGGCTTATCTACCATTTCCTCCGCCGCAGGGGCGGTTTTCTTGGCAAAACGCCCACCCTTCGCGGGCTTGTCGGGCGTAGCGTCGGCTAGCTCCAGGCACCGCTCCAGAGTGAGTTCGGCTGGCTCTTCGCCCTTGGGAATCTTCACGTTCTTCTTGCCCACCACGATGTAGGGGCCAAACCGGCCGTTGAGTACCTGCACGTCTTCGCGGCCGGGGAATTCCTTGATCAGGCGCTCAGCGTCGGATTTACGCTTGGCCTCAATCAGGTCAATGGCTTCCTGGGCCGTGATGGTGTGCGGGTCCTGCTCCTTGGTCAGCGAGTAGAACTTGCTGTCGTGGCGGATATAGGGCCCGAAACGACCCAGCGCCGCCGTCATGTCCTTGTCTTCAAATTGTCCCACGATGCGCGGCAGCTTAAACAAGTCCAGTGCTTCTTCCAGCGTGATGCTTTCGATGAACTGCCCTTTGCGCAGGCTGGCGTATACGGCCTTCTCGCCTTCCGGCGCGCCTTCCTTGGGCTCAATCTGCACGTAGGGGCCGTAGCGCCCCAGGCGAGCGGTCAGCTTCTGACCAGTTTCGGGGTGAATACCGATTTCCCGGGTCGAACCCAGCGTGCTGCGCTCAATGTCCTGACCCCGCTCGATGGTTTCGTGGAAGGTGCCGTAGAAGTCGGCCAGCATCTTGCCCCACTGCTCCTGCCCGTTGGCAATCAGGTCAAATTCACCCTCAACTTTAGCCGTAAACTGGTAGTCAATAATAATGGGGAAGTGCTCCACCAAAAAGTCGTTCACCACCATGGCCGTATCGGTCGGAAACAGCTTGGCTTTGTCGGCGCCGAAAGTCTCGGTTTTAGCTTCGGTTTTCACCTCGTCGCCTTCCAGGGTCAGCACGTGAAACTTACGTTCCTTGCCTTCCCGGGTGTCTTTTTCCACGTAGCCCCGCTTTTGAATCGTGCTGATGGTAGGCGCGTAGGTCGAAGGCCGACCGATGCCCATCTCCTCCAGCTTTTTCACCAACGAAGCTTCCGTATAGCGGGCCGGCGGTGAGGAATACCGCTCGGTAGCGCGCAGCAGCTGCAGGGGCAGCTCCTGGCCTACGTTCAGCGGCGGCAAGCCACGTGAAAACGACGACTCGGTGCTTACTTCTTCGTCCAGGGTTTCCTCGTCTTTCGACTCGCTGTAGGCTTTCAAAAAGCCCTCAAACGTAATGACTTCGCCCGTGGCCGTGAGCGGCGTGCCGGGCTGGGTGCTGATGCCAATAGTGGCCACGGTGCGCTCAATCGTGGCGTCGGCCATCTGCGAAGCCATAGCCCGCTTCCGGATCAGGTCGTAGAGGCGCTGCTCGGCCGAGTCGGAACCTGCTTTCACCAGGGCAAAGTCGGTGGGGCGGATGGCTTCGTGGGCTTCCTGGGCCGAGGCCGACTTGGTCTTGAAGTGACGGGTGTGAGCGTACTCGGGGCCGTAGGCGGAGCTGATTTCAGCCTTAGCCGCCGCCAGCGCGTCCTGCGAGAGGTTTACCGAGTCGGTCCGCATGTAGCTAATCTTACCAGCTTCATACAGCTTCTGAGCCACGCTCATGGTCTGCGCTACCGAGAAGCCCAGCTTGCGCGAGGCTTCCTGCTGCAGGGTAGAAGTGGTGAAGGGCGGAGCGGGACTGCGCTTGCCGGGCTTCTTCTCCAGATTCTCAATCTTATAGGTAGCCCCAATGCAGCGGGCCAGAAATTCCTGGGCTTCCTGCTGGGTTTTAAAGCGCGTGGGCAATTCGGCCTCCAATACCGTACCCCGGCCCGCATCAAAGCGCGCCGTTACGCGGTACGCCGACGACGATTTGTGCTGGTTGATTTCCCGTTCCCGCTCTACCACAAACCGTACGGCTACCGACTGCACCCGTCCCGCCGACAAGCCAGTTTTAACCTTTTTCCACAGCACCGGGCTCAGCTCAAAGCCAACTAGCCGGTCGAGCACCCGCCGGGCTTGCTGGGCATTCACCAGGTTCAGGTCAATTTCCCGGGGATTGTCAATGGCATTGAGAATGGCGTTCTTGGTAATCTCCCGAAACACGATGCGCCGGGTTTTGGCCTCATTCAGATTCAGGGTTTCGGACAGGTGCCAGCTGATGGCCTCGCCTTCGCGGTCATCGTCACTCGCCAACCAAACCATTTCGGCCTCTTTCGCCAGCTTCTTCAGCTGCGAAATGATTTCCCGCTTGTCCGGCGATACAACGTACGTTGGCTTGAACCCATTATTAATATCAATGGCATTATTGTCCTTGGGCAGGTCGCGGACGTGGCCGAAGCTGGATTTGACGATAAAGTCCTTGCCCAAGTAACCCTCAATGGTTTTGGCTTTGGCAGGGGACTCTACGATGACTAGATTTTTGACCATATAAGGCTAGGAGAGGGCGGGATACAAAAGGGTTCGGACTAGGAAACGGCCGAGGGAGAGGAAAAGTTGAATTTTGCCGCAAAGATGCTGGAATAATCCGGTGTGCAACCGCAGTTGATAGTAATAATGCCGGGAGCCACTCCCTTATCAGCACTCCGAATCAGGTTTTGGAAACGCCACAACGACGCCAAGTAGTTCACTGGGAGAGAGTTTGCAGAATCATTTCGACAAACGCAATGAAATGTGGTTAGCAAAGCGGTATTTGCTACCTTTGCAAGTCTAGGAACTTCAGCAGTGGTGTTCCTGGTTTACAGCATCGCCTCTCTACACCAGGCTTCGCAACTCCCACACCTTGTATGGCTTCAGGTAAGACTACCAAGAATACGAATACGCCGGAAAACGACGCTCCCGAGCAGGATTCCCCGTCTTTGAATACACCTTCCTCTCCAACTCCCTCGGCTCCTTACGACCGTAGTCCCATGCTACGCCCTGCCGGTGCCCGCACCAGTTCCGATATCACCCGCAAGCGCGGTAGTGGCCGGGGTTCGGAAGACAGCCAGGAAGCGGACTACGTAAACGACCAACTTAACCGGGTGCTCTACGCGCTCGACGCCTTTAAGAAGGGCGACGTGTCGGTGCGCCTGACCAAGCAAAACGACGACATCTTCGCTGAAATTGCCGAAGCCTACAACTCGATGGTAGAGATGATCGGTGGGGTAGGGGGCGAAGTGTCGCGCATTTCCAAGGTTGCTGGGGTAGAGGGTAACCTGAAAGCCCGGGCTTCGGCGGAAAATGCCTCCGGCTTCTGGCGCGATATGATCAACAATATCAACGGCCTGGTGGACAGCATCGCCGTTCCGGTATTGGAGGTAGGCAAAGTACTGAAGAACATCAGCAAGGGCAATCTGGACGAAACCTTCCAGATCCCCGTGTCGGGCGACTTCAAGGTGATGGCCGAAACCATCAACAAAACGATTGACAACCTGAACCTGTTTGCCGGCGAAGTAACCCGCGTTGCCCAGGAAGTAGGTACGGAAGGTAAGCTCGGCGGCCAGGCCTCGGTTCCCAATGTGGGCGGGGTGTGGAAGCAGCTGACCGACAACGTAAATACCATGGCCGCCAACCTGACCAGTCAGGTGCGCGACATTGCCAACGTAGCCACGGCCGTAGCAAAAGGTGACCTTAGCCAGAAAGTAACCGTCGATGTAAAAGGCGAGCTGCTACAGCTGAAGCAGAACCTGAACCAGATGGTGGACTCGCTCAACCTGTTTGCTGGCGAGGTAACTCGTGTGGCCCAGGAAGTAGGCACCGAAGGTAAGCTCGGCGGCCAGGCTAGTGTGCCCAACGTGGCCGGCGTGTGGAAAGAACTCACTGACAACGTAAACTACATGGCCTCCAACCTGACGCTTCAGGTGCGAGATATTGCTAATGTAGCTACCGCCGTAGCGAAAGGCGACTTGTCGCAAAAGGTGACGGTAGACCTGAAGGGCGAGCTGTTGCAACTGAAGCAGAACCTGAACCAGATGGTGGACTCGCTCAACCTGTTTGCCGGCGAGGTAACCCGAGTAGCGCAGGAAGTAGGCACCGAAGGCCGTCTGGGTGGTCAGGCCAGCGTACCGAATGTATCGGGCGTATGGAAGGATCTGACGGACAACGTAAACTACATGGCCTCGAACCTGACCTTGCAGGTACGAGACATTGCCAACGTGGCAACGGCCGTAGCGAAAGGCGACCTGACCCAGAAAGTAACGGTAGACCTGAAGGGCGAGCTGCTACAGCTGAAGCAGAACCTGAACCAGATGGTGGACTCGCTGAACCTGTTTGCTGGCGAGGTAACCCGCGTGGCCCAGGAAGTGGGCACCGAAGGTAAGCTCGGCGGTCAGGCTAGTGTGCCCAACGTGGCCGGGGTGTGGAAAGAACTCACCGACAACGTAAACTACATGGCCTCCAACCTGACTTCTCAGGTGCGAGACATTGCCAACGTAGCTACCGCCGTAGCCCGCGGCGACTTGTCGCAGAAGATGACGGTAAACGTAAAGGGCGAAATTCTGGAGCTCAAGAATATCTTGAACCAGATGGTGGACTCCCTGAACATCTTCGGTGACGAAGTAACCCGCGTGGCCCGCGAAGTAGGCACCGAAGGTAAGCTCGGCGGCCAGGCCAACGTGCCTCGCGTGGGTGGTACCTGGAAGGAGCTGACCGACAACGTAAACACGATGGCGGCCAACCTGACCTCTCAGGTACGAGATATTGCCAACGTAGCTACCGCCGTAGCTAAAGGTGACTTGACCCAAAAGATGACAGTAGATGTAAAAGGCGAGATTCTCGACCTGAAAAACATCCTGAATCAGATGGTGGACTCGCTCAACATCTTTGCTGGCGAAGTAACCCGCGTAGCCCGCGAAGTAGGTACCGAAGGTATTCTGGGCGGTCAGGCCAACGTGCCGAGCGTTTCGGGTACCTGGAAGGACCTCACCGACAACGTAAACACGATGGCCTCGAACCTGACCTCTCAGGTGCGAGATATTGCTAACGTGGCCACCGCTGTAGCCCGCGGCGACTTGAGCCAGAAGGTGACGGTAAACGTACGCGGCGAGCTGTTGCAGCTGAAGGAAAACCTGAACCAGATGGTGGACTCGCTCAACACCTTCGGTGACGAAGTAACCCGGGTAGCCCGCGAAGTAGGTACCGAAGGTCGCCTCGGTGGCCAGGCCGTAGTGCCCAACGTGCGCGGCACCTGGAAAGACCTCACCGACAACGTAAACACCATGGCGGCCTCCCTGACCTCTCAGGTGCGGGACATTGCCAACGTAACCACCGCCGTAGCCCGCGGCGACCTAAGCCAGAAAGTATCGGTAGATGTTAAAGGCGAGCTGCTCGACCTGAAGGACAACATCAACCGAATGGTGGACTCGCTCAACATCTTCGCCGGCGAGGTAACTCGTGTGGCGCAAGAAGTAGGTACCGAAGGTAAGCTCGGTGGCCAAGCCAACGTGCCCAACGTGTCGGGTATCTGGAAAGACCTGACCGACAACGTAAACACGATGGCGGCCAACCTGACCACTCAGGTACGAGGCATTGTAAAGGTAGTAACCGGCGTATCGCAGGGTGACTTGACCCAGAAGCTTCGCTTGGAAGCTAAAGGTGAGGTAGCCGAACTCGCTGATACCATCAACCGAATGGTGGACGACCTGAACCGCCTCGCCTTGGAGGTAAGCCGCGTAGCGAAAGTGGCTGGGGTAGAAGGCAAACTGACCGAACGCGCCACGGTAGGCGGGGTATCGGGCAGCTGGAAAGAAATCGTGGATACGCTCAACGACCTGATCGAATCCATTGCCTCGCCAGTACTCGAAGTGTCTCGCGTAGTACGCGCCATTTCGGAAGGTGACCTGACCCAAAAAGTGGAGATTCAGACCGCGGGCGACATCCTGGCAATGTCTAACGCTCTGAACATCGCCGTTGAAAACCTCAACGAACTGCTCGGCGAAATCAACGACTCGTCGCAGATTGTAGGAGAGTCGTCGGAGGAAATGGCGGCCAAAGGCCAGGAAATGAGCCGGGTCACGGTTGATGTGGCTTTGGCCATGCAGCAGATGGCCGAAGGCGCTCAGAACCAGGCTTTGAAAACCGACCAAGCCTTTAAGCTGATTGAAGAAATCATGCAGGCCACGAAGGAAACGGCCGGCAAAGCGGACATCGTAAACAAATCAGCTATCCTGGGTGAGCAGACCTCCCAGCTCGGTCTGAAAACGGTGGCTGAGGTGGTAAAGAACATGGAGGAAATCTCCAACGCTGCCGCCCAGACCAGCAAGACCATCGAAGTACTAAGCACTCGCTCCCAGGAAATCAGCAAGTCGCTGGGCGTTATCACTGATATCGCCTCCCAGACCAACCTGCTGGCTCTGAACGCCGCTATTGAAGCAGCCCGCGCCGGGGAAGCCGGTCGTGGTTTCGCCGTAGTAGCCGAAGAAATCCGCAAGCTGGCCGAAAGCTCCCGCCGTTCGGCCAGTGAGATTGGTACGCTCGTAGACGACGTGAAGAAAGACACCACGACGGCCGCCACCGCTATTTCGACCATGGAAGGCCGTGTACTTAAGGGCAAGAACGCTACGTTTGAAGCGTCCAGCGCCTTTAAGAACATTGCCACCTCCAGCGGCGAAACCCTGCGCACTTCCCGCGACATTCTCACAGCTACCGAGGTGCAGAAAACCTCGATTGGCGACGTAGTGAAGTACGTGGAAGAAGTGGTAGCTATTGCCGAGCAAACGGCTTCCGGCACCCAGCAGGTAGCCAGCACTGCTAAGCAACTGTCTTCGTCGATGCAGGAACTGACTACTTCCAGTCAGAATCTGACCGACATTGCGGATGACCTGCAGGTAGGCTTGTCGGCCTTCCAACTGATGGAAGACTTGCTGCCTGAGCCCGAGCCCGAGCCTATCCGTGGCGGTTTGCGCCGTATGAGTGCTCAGCGCACGGCTGCGCAGCCTGCTGCCCCGGCCGTAACCCGGGAACGCCCGCAACAGCGCCGGACGCTGGCAACACCTGTCGTTTCCGAACCACGTCGGGGTGCCGCTAGCGCCCCAGCTCGCAAAGCCGCCCGCAAAGCGGCAGCCGAAGCCCCGGCTCCTGCTGCCAAGCCCGAAGGGAACGGCGCTGCTACGGCAGCTTCAAACCGTCGGGTGCGGAATGCTGCCAAGCCCGCTACTCAGCCTGAAAGCGAGAACGGCAAGGCTGCTCCCAAGGCGCGTTCTAAGTCGAAAGCCAAGTAATTAACTCATTCCCTTTATCATTTTGAGAGAAGTCGGCCCAACTGCCGGCTTCTCCCAAGTATGTTACCAGCATGCCTGAAGCAGAGCAAACCAGCGAAAAGAAAGCCGTTAAGCAGGATAAGCTCATCCAGCTTATCGTGTTCCGCCTGGGGGATGAGGAATATGGCATCCGCATCGAGCAGGTGAAGGAGGTAACCATTACTCCGGAAATTGCTCGAATGCCAAAAACACCCTCCTTCGTGAAGGGTATTGCCAATTTGCGCGGCGACATCATCGCCATCATTGATCTGGAGGAACGCTTTAAGCTCCGTTCGGCTAATGAGTCGTTGCCTTCGGTAAGCTATACGCTGGCCATCGAAGCCAAAGACTACACCATTGGAATAGTGGTGCGCGAGGTACCGCAGCCCCTGTCTATTCCGCTGTCCATAATTGAAAAAACCCCGGAATTCATTCAGGATATCAACATCCAGGATAAATACATTGAGGGAATCGCCAAAGTGGATGGGCGCATCATCATCGTACTGGATATGCCCAAGCTGCTCTCCCCCACGGAAATCATGCAGCTGCAGCCGAAATAAGAAATCTTACTCGGCAGTACCCCGTACACTGGCTTGATTTTAATTGCCCTTTCCCGACTCGACACACTGATTTACCCTGTATGAAAAACCGCATTCTCATCGTGGACGACTCGTTCTACATGCGCACGATGCTCAAGAATATGCTTACCGACGCCGGCTACGAGGTAGTAGGAGAAGCTGCCAATGGTCAGCAAGCTCTGGAAATGGCCAGCGCTACCCGTCCTGACCTCATTACCCTGGACGTAATTTTGCCTGACAACACTGGCCTGGACGTGCTCAAAGGCATTCGCTTGGAGCAGCCAGACGTGAAGGTTGTTATGTGCAGTGCTGTAGGCCAGGAAGTGATTGTAAACGAAGCGCTGGAAAGCGGTGCTACAGCTTACATCGTAAAGCCGTTTTCCGAGGAAAAAGTCTTGGAAATCGTTGGTGGTGCGCTGCAGAACCAGGATTCTGACTCAACGGAGGCCTAGGAAAGAGTTTCTTCCAACGGTTAATACCTAGTTTCCTTAGTATATCAAAACGCTGTCCTTGGGCACGTTCTAATTTTTTCAGTGCATAACCCTCCCGTCCCTTTCACTCTATTGCTTGGCGACTTGCCCGCATTCGTGCGGTTGGAGCTGACTAGACTGCTGCATGCTGAGCCCGACTTGCGGGTAATTGGCTCGGCCGCTAGTGCTTCAGAGTTGGTAGCGCAGGCCCGACGGTTACGTCCCGGGCTGGTTATTGCGAGTGAAAATCAGGTAGCGGGTTTGGAGCGGCTTAACCGGCAGCAACCAATTCCGGTACTGCTCTACAGCCCTATGGCTGCTGGCTCGATGGTGCCTCGGGAATTGGCTCAGTGGGGGGTGGCTGATTATCTGCCTTCCTTACCCAGCAAAGACCATCCTGAGTTTGCCCGGTACCGGCAGGAGATACTTGGCAAGATTCGGGCTATTGCCCAACAGCCCGTGCAGCCCGCCATGGGTAAGCGGCAGCTGATTGCCATTCCGCCGAGCGGGGTAGCTGTTATTGGGGGCTCTACGGGCGGGGCTCAAGCCGTAGAAACACTGGTTCGGGCTCTACCTGCCTCGCTCACGAGTGCTGTATTGGTGGCCATCCATCTGCCGGCCCACTTTACCGAGTCTTTTGTAAACCGGTTACGCCGGGCTACAATGCTACCCGTAGTAGTAGGCAAACCGGGCACCACGCTGGAAGCCGGTAAAATCATCGTGGCGCCAGGAGGCCAACATATGGTTGTTCGGTCCCTGGTACGCGGTCCGTGGCAGTCGTGGCATACCGATATAACCACTGAGGTCAGTCCCGTGCTTGATGAGCCTTCCGTGGACCTGCTTATGCAATCCGTGGCCCGCACCGTGGGGCGCAATGCACTGGGTGTGGTTTTGACGGGCCTCGGGCGCGATGGTACCCAGGGAGCCCAAAGCATCCGGCAGCATGGCGGAACGGTCATTGCCCAAGATGAGGCGTCCTCAGCCGTGTTCAGCATGCCTAAATCGGTTATCCAGACTGGGGCGGCGAATATTGTGGCTCCCCTTCATGACATTGCGGGCTACGTAAGCCGCCTGGCTACCCAATTGCGCATCAACCGGGTTTCCTCTTTCTCTTCATCAACGCAGTTTGCTACTCGATGAAATCAAGGGAAGAGGAATACCGGGAAATTTTCATGGCCGAGGCGCTCGAGTACTACGACGCCATGAGCCGCCACATCAGTGAGCTGGAGAAAGATCCGGCCGACGAGAAGGCCCTGAATGAGCTGTTCCGGCTGATGCACAACCTCAAGGCCAACGCCCGGGCCATGGGGTTCAACGACATTGGCGAAGTGGCCCACCGGATGGAAACCATCTTCGGGCTGATTCGCAGCAAGGAGCGTACTTTCTCGGGTTCGCTGGTGCCCGTGCTCTTTACCGGGGTCGATACCATTGGTAACATGATTCGGGGGGTAGATCAGGATGAGCCGGTGGCCAACCCCGAGATGCTGCTTCACAACCTCGACTTGCTGGTGGAAGGGCAGGAGCCTATTCTGGAAGAGGACAGCGACAGGAATTCCGACGAGGATACCTCTCGTAAGCTGGAGCTCTCAGATCTGGTCTACATTCAGATCAAGAAGCTGGACCACCTGCTCAATCTGGTAGGGGAACTGATTATTGACCGGGACCGAATTCTGACGTTGAGCCAGGAAATCGGCAATCCGGCGTTGCAAGCTGCTGCTTCTCATTTGTTCCGCATTGCCGACGACCTGCAGTACAGCGTAATGGACGCGCGCCTGGTTAACGTAGGCTCGTTGTTCAACAAGTTTCCACGGGTTGTGCGCGACGTGGCTGTAGCGGAAAAGAAGGAAGTAGAGCTCATTATTAACGGGCAGGATATCCAGATTGACCGCAACATTCTGCAGATCATCACGGACGCTCTGTTGCACTTAGTGCGCAATGCCATTGGCCACGGGCTTGAAACGCCCGAGGAGCGGCGGCGGGCCGGTAAGCGCGAGCAAGGCAACCTGACCTTGTCGGCCCAGACGGAGCGGGACGACGTGCTGATTCAAGTAATCGACGACGGCAAGGGCATCGACGTGGAGCAGGTGCGCCGCAAGGCCGTGGAGCGGGGGCTGGTTTCAGCCGAAGTCTCCCGCTCCCTGGACGCCCATGCCGTGCGAGCGTTTCTCTTTGAGCCGGGTTTTTCCATGGCCAAGGAAGTAACCGATATCTCCGGTCGTGGCGTGGGACTAGACGTGGTAAAGCTGGCCATTGACTCGCTCGGTGGACAGTTGCGTGTCGATTCCATCCTGGGTCAAGGCACCACGTTTACGTTGGTACTGCCCACGTCCATTGCCGTAAAAGGAGCCCTGCTATTTGAGCTCGAAGAGCGCAGCTACGCTATTCCGCTGATGCACACCGATTCTGTAGTGTCGCTGCAACCCAAGCAGTTGCACGTGGTAGGCGGTATTCTGATGGCGCGTTTGCTGGGGGAAAATATTCCCATCGTAGATTTGCGCAAGCTCCTCCATAGTAATGATGGCCCGTTGGTGCCGGCTGTAAAGTCAGAACTGGAAGGCCGGCAGGACATCATTATTGTTAACTACAACAACCGTAAGCTTGGCTTAATCGTCGACCGTTTCCTGCGCCAGCAGGATATTGTCATCAAGCCAATGAGTAAACCACTGGACATGATTGACTTATTCGGCGGCGTGACGCTGCTGGGTAGCGGTCAGGTTTGTTTGGTAATTGACGTACCGGCGCTGACGCGACTTTTTCTAGCCAGGCGACCGTAATCAACGTAATGCGAAATTCGGGTTTTTCGGTAACGGGAGCCCTTCAATTGAGACACTCCTATGGATTTGCACATGACGGAACTAGAGCGTGATATTATCCGCGAGATTCTGAATATTGGGTTGGCCCGCGCGGCTGATTCCTTTGCAGTAATCGCGCAGGAAAAAGTGCTGCTGGAAGTTCCGAATCTGGACATTATGCCCGGGAGCAATATCCTGGATAAAGTGCACGAGTTCGAGGGCACCCACGCCATCATTCAGTCCGATATTCGGGGCGAGTTCAACGGCACGACGCTGATGTTCTTTTCTGGCCAGCACGTGCAGCGCCTCTCGCGGGTGTGCCTACGCATGTCGGTAGCCGATTCGATTCAGATTGATGAGATGCAGGAGTCGCTGCTGCTGGAAATCAGCAACATCATCACCGGAGCGCTGGTGACTCAGCTGGCCAATATTCTCAAGGCCAAGATCTACGGAGCACCTCCCAAAGCTCCCAAAGGCAATATTGCCAGCTCCCTGACCAGCCTGATTGCCAGCCAGCCCAAGGTGCAGCCTCTGATTTTCTCGGTAATTACCCAGTTCTCCGACAAGGAAAACTCCGTGGAGCTGCCCCTGATGCTCTTCTTTGACCGCAACACGTTCGAGAAGATTCTGGATATTATCCGCACTTACGACTTTCTGGGTGGGCAGGAAAGCAACCCGATGGGTTAGTTTCCCCTGCTTTACCGGTAGCTGTCCTATCCGACGCGTGCTATGTTTGCCCTTGCGGTAGGCTGGCCAGCATCAGGTAGGACAGCTTCGTTTCATGCCAACTCACGGCCCGAACCTTTCACGATTTTATACCTTCCTTTTACTTATGTCTCAGTCAGCTGCTTCCAGTCTGGAAAAAAAACTAGCCTCCTTCGACCCCAATGCTCTGGGCGACAGTGCCGGCGGCCTTTATGGTCTGCCTTTCACCGTGGAGGAAGCGCAGGTAGTTGTGGTGCCCGTTCCCTGGGAAGTAACCGTTTCGTACCGGGGTGGTACGGCGCAGGGCCCGGAGGCCATTCGCGAAGCTTCTTTGCAGGTTGACCTCTACGAGCCCGATATTCCAGAAGCTTGGCGCATGGGCCTGGCAATGGAGGAAGAAGATGAAAAAGTAGCCGAGGAAAGCCGCAACCTGCGTACCCTGGCTGCCGACTACATTGGCTGGCTCGAAGCCGGACAGCCTGCCGACAAAGCCCAGAGCTTTGCTACGGTGCCGGCCCAGGTAACTGAGCGGGGCAAGGCGCTGCTGGACTACCTCAAGCAGAAAACCGGGGCCTACCTCGACGCGGGCAAGGGCGTGGTGCTGCTGGGCGGTGACCACAGCACGCCCCTGGGCTACATGCACGCCCTGGCCGAGCGGCACCAGGAGTTTGGCATTCTGCAAATTGATGCCCACTGCGACCTGCGACCGGCGTACGAGGGGTTTCAGTACTCGCATGCCTCCATCATGTACAATGCCCTGCAGCTGCCCCAGGTGAAGAAACTGGTGCAAGTCGGCATCCGCGACTTGTGTCAGCAGGAAGCCGAGCTAGTCGAGCATTCGGGCGGACGCGTGGTGATGTTCCACAACCGGTTTTTGTCGAACGAGAAGTTTGCCAAGAAATCCTGGAAGAAAGTGTGCGGCAAAATCATTGCCCAACTGCCGCCCAAGGTATACCTGAGCTTCGACATTGATGGTCTGGACCCCAAGCTCTGCCCCGGTACCGGTACCCCCGTACCCGGCGGCCTGGAGTTTGAGGAAGCCCTGTACCTGATTCGGGCTATTGTGGAATCGGGCCGGGAAATCATCGGCTGCGACCTGAACGAAGTAGCGCCCGGCGACACGGAGTGGAATGCCATTGTGGGTGCCCGACTGCTGTTTCAGATGGCGCACTGGATGGGCGTTTCCCAGGGCCGCATCAAAGCCAAGATTTCGGAGAAATAAGCCGGTGCCAACGGAGTGTCCATTTTTTCGTAAGGTTGTGGGTTCCTAGACGAGCTTCTTGCTCTTTCTTTCTCATCCCCAACCACACGTTACTTATGGGTTTTCTTCTCAAACTGCTGCTGAGCGCCATTATTACCTACGTTCTGGCCCGCTTCCTGCCCGGGGCGCACCTGGGTGGGTTCACCGACGCCATTCTGCTGGTAATCGTACTGGCCATTCTGAATGCGGTGCTCAAGCCTATTTTGAAGATTCTGGGCTTCCCGATTACCGTCCTGACCCTGGGTCTGTTTCTGCTGGTAATAAATGCGGTAATCGTATTGCTGGCCGATTGGCTGCTGGCTGGCTTCAAGCTGGATGGGTTTATTTCGGCGCTGATCTTCAGCATTGCCCTGTCGTTGGTGACGTCCGTAGTGGATATGGTGGTCGACTAAAATCAGCCAATTGGCAATAGGTACAAAAAAGCCTTCTAAGCAATTAGAAGGCTTTTTTGTGTGTCTGAGTTTAGTTACGCCACAAGGCGCGTGGTAAGAACACCCGGGCTCTTCGTGTTTATTGATGAAAAGGTGGCTAATTGTGGATAGTAGCTCACGCCGAGGCCTCTGCCGCAGCCCGGCGCCGGCGCCACACCCGGATACTCCAGACAACGACCAGAACCAGAATCCACAACGGCCAGGTGGTAACTAGACCTAGCAACAGATTAGTGCACAGCTCCCAGCCGCTGTAGAAAGCCTGCACCAGGCGGCTGCCGAAGGACAGAACTGGCGCATCCGGTGTTTTAAGCGTGATTACCTGGAAGTAGGAGAGATTGATAGTTGAATAGGAAACCTGGTCGTTCAGGGTTTTGAGCTTGCTTTCCGTGGCTTCAATGTCGGCGCGTACTTCCCCGATTTTGCCTTCTATTTCCAGCATCTCCGAGACCTTTTTGGCCTGTTTGAGCAGAGCAATGTAGCGCTGCTCCAGGGCCCGTTTGGTCGCCAGGCGGGCCGAAACATCGGCGTGCTCGGCCGTCACGTCGTCGGTGCCCAGCGTCTTCGACTCCAGGGTACCCAGGCCGTTCAGGCGGCTAAGCATGGCCGAAAAGCGGGAGGGCAGTACCCGAATCGTCATCTGATGTTCCCATTGCCCGTCTTCGCGCCGCTCGGAAGCGTCCGAAACGTAGGCCCCAAAGGCGCGGGTCAGGCTGTCCATGCGGGTGTTGGCCCGGGCCAGGTCATCGACTTTAACGCGCACGTTGGCGTGGTAAATAATCTTGCGCGTGGTGCCCGGCGCGGCCGTCACCCGAATAGGCTCATTGGCTTCGGGCGAGTCGGGTTGGTTGTTGCCACGCACTTCACTTTGTTCCCCTGCGCAGCTTCAGAAGTTACTACGGGGGAGCCTCCATTAGCTCATTCACTACCAGCTGTTTGTCATCTGCTTGCGTCGGCGCTGACGTATTAGAGCTGCAGGCCGTCGTGAAGAGCAGCAAAACGAGTAATTTCCAGGTGTAGGTACGCATGGGGCAAGAGGTGTTAAGAAAGTGAGCAGATCCAACATCCTCCGGCCTTCAGGTTCCCTTGCGTAACGCCTACTATATCGGCGGTAGTATATGCACAAAAAAGCCCGGCTTTGTACAAGGCCGGGCTTTTTCTGAAAATCAACTCAACCGAGCCTACAGACGACGAATTTGCGCACCCAGAGCGTTCAGACGCTTGTCGATGAACTGGTAGCCGCGGTCAATCTGCTCCACGTTGTCGATGACGCTACGGCCGTCAGCGGAAAGTGCGGCAATGAGTAAGGCCACGCCGGCGCGGATGTCGGGCGAGGTCATGCTGATGCCGCGCAGGGCGTTGCGCTTATCCAGGCCGATGACGATGGCGCGGTGCGGGTCGCAGAGGGTAATCTGGGCGCCCATGTCAATGAGCTTGTCGACGAAGAACAGGCGCGACTCAAACATCTTCTGGTGAATCAGCACGGTGCCTTTGGCCTGGATAGCCACCACCAGCACGATGCTGAGCAAGTCGGGCGTGAGGCCGGGCCAGGTGTGGTCCGATACGGTCAGGATGCTGCCATCGAGGTAGGTAGCAATTTCGTAGTGGTCCTGGGCCGGCACGTAGATATCGTCGCCGCGTACTTCGAGCTGAATACCCAGCTTGCGGAACGTGTCGGGAATAATGCCCAGCTCTGGTACCTGGCAGTCTTTGATGGTGATTTCGGAGCCTGTCATGGCGGCCAAGCCGATGAAGGAGCCTATTTCAATCATATCGGGCAGCATGCGGTGCTCGGTGCCGCCCAGGCTTTCCACGCCTTCAATGGTGAGCAGGTTGGAGCCGATGCCGTTGATTTTGGCACCCATGCGCACCAGCATTTTGCAGAGCTGCTGCAAGTACGGCTCACAAGCTGCGTTGTAAATGGTAGTGGTACCCTGAGCTAAGACGGCGGCCATGACAATGTTGGCCGTGCCCGTTACCGAGGCTTCGTCGAGCAGCATGTAGGTGCCGCGCAGACCGTTTTCAGCCTTGATACGGTAGAAATCGGTGCCTTCCAGCGTGAGCTTGCCGCCCAGCTTCTCCAGACCCAGGAAGTGGGTATCCATCGGCCGCCGACCGATTTTGTCGCCGCCGGGCTTGGGCAGCTGGCACTTGCCGAAGCGGGCCAGCATGGGGCCCAGAATCATGACCGAGCCGCGCAAAGCCCGGCCCTGGGCCACGAACTGCTCCGAGTCCAGATAATCCAGATTTACCGCATCGGCCTGGAACCGGTAGGTGTCGGTGGCGAGCTTCCCAACCTTGACGCCCATGTCGCGCAGCAGCTCGATGAGCTTGTTCACGTCGCGGATGTCGGGAATGTTGCTGATGGTGACGGGCTCGGAGGTGAGCAACACCGCACACAGGATTTGGAGGGCTTCGTTTTTAGCGCCCTGAGGCACGATTTCACCCTTCAGCGGATGGCCGCCGATTACTTCAAATGAAGCCATGAGAATGGTAGCTAGAGCTAAGCGCTGTTAGCTGTTGGCAGTGGTAGATAAAAGAAAAGCAGGGGAACGAGCCGCCCCTGCTACTAGCCAACCGCTCAAAGAGCCAGCGGCTAACGGCAAATATAGTTACTGGGGCGGCTGTTGAGGTTCCTGGCGGCCTTTTTTGCCACCCCGGCGTTGCTTGTCACGCCGGTTATTATTGCCCCGCGGCGGCCTTCCCGCTCACCTCTCTCGCCACGCTCCCCGCGCTCCGCCCGCTCGGCGCGGGGCTGGGGCACGATAAAAGGGGCCGGGCGGCCACCCGCTGCCGGAGCAGCAGCAAAGTCGAACAGATTGTTGGCGTCTACCTGGGCGGGGTCTAGCTCCAGCTTGCCGCCCGACAGCTCCTTGAGGTGCTTAAGGATGGTTACATCCTTCGCGTTTTCCTTGCTGTAGGAGCGGTACAAGAACTTCATGGTGCGGCCGATGGTGATGGTAGCCTGCTCCCGCTCGGCAGCATCTTCCAGGGCCAGAGCCTGCTCAATCATCACCTCCACGCTGCGGCCGTAGGCCTTGAGCTTGGGCGACTTGATGGGGTAGGCCACACGGGCCGGCTGCTTGGCCAGGATATCCAGGGCGTGCAGGGGAAAGGACTGTCCACGTCCAACTCGCCGTCGGTCATTTCGAACACGTGGTTCCAGACTTTGGCCTGGGCGTCGGGCTGCTCGCGCAGGGCGGGATTGAGGCGGAAGATGAGCTGCACGATCTGCTGGGCCCGCTTGGTGCGCTCCTCCCGATCTTCAATCGTGCGCAGCTGCTGAATCAGTTCGTAGGTGCTCTGCCCGTATTCGCGCAGCAGCAGCTCATGTTTAAAAGGCGAAGGTAATGCCATTGGAAAAAGGCGTAGCCGCTTTGAAAAGCAGCTGGTTAAGTCAGGAAGTAGGAGAGTGGGCTACACTCAGGCCGCTGATGTACAACGAGTAGCAAACCAGCAAACGGCCGTAAGCTGGTCAAGTTACGAGGTTACGGCTAGCTCAGCACCCGCAATTTCGCAAAACTCAGCAATAACGTCTTCTCACCGACCTCTTCGAACTCGATAATGGCCTTCGTGGAGCCTTGCTGGGCTTCGAGCTTGGTAACCTTACCGAAGCCAAACTTAGGGTGTTCCACGCGCTGCCCGGTTTGCAGGTTGCTCGTGTCGGAGGGCTGAAAATCAGCCGGTGGGGTGTAGCCCTTGGCCACCGTCTTACGCGGGGCGGGGGAATAAGGTTCGAGCGGCGCTCCACCACGTGGCCAAACGGCGACTCGCCGGGACCCGCGGAGGAGAACTTGAAGTCAACGAACTGGGGGTCAATTTCGTCGAGGAAGCGGCTTTTCTCGCAGCTGCGCAGGTTGCCCCACTGGTAGCGGGAGGTGGCGTAGCTCAGCGTAAGCTTCTTCTCGGCCCGGGTGATGGCCACGTAGAACAGGCGGCGCTCCTCCTCCAAATCAGCCCGGGAGGTTATCATCATCTGCGAGGGAAACAGGTTTTCCTCCATGCCCACGATGTAGACATTGCGGAACTCCAGACCCTTAGCCGAGTGAATGGTCATCATCGTTACGGCCTCGCCTTCGTCCTTGGCGTCCTTGGTGTCGGCGTCCGTCACGAGGGCAATGTCCTGCAGGAAGGAAGCCAACGACTTGTCTTCGCGCTCGGGGTCCTCGGTGTAGGCTTTCACCCCGTTGAGCAGTTCCTGGATGTTCTCGTAGCGGCTCAGGCCCTCAATGCTCTTGTCGGCGTAGAGCTCCTCAATCATGCCCGAGTTCTTGGCAATGAATTTGGCCGCCTCGAAGGCGTCTTCCTTGCCGGCCAGCACCGCGTAGCTTTTGATCTGCTCGGCGAAGGTTTCAATCGGGTTGGCAATGCGGGCCGTCAGGAAGGAATTGGCGTTGCTGACCACTTCCCACAGGGAGTGGTTGCTGGCCTCAGCCGTGTTGATCAGCTTGCTGATGGTCGTGTCGCCGATGCCGCGCTTGGGGTAGTTGATGACCCGCCGCAGGGCCTGCTCGTCGTTGTGGTTTACCGTCAGGCGCAGGTAGGCCACCAAGTCCTTGATTTCCTTGCGCTGGTAGAAGGAGAGGCCGCCGACAATCTTGTACTTGATGTTGAGCTTGCGCAGGGCTTCTTCCATGGCCCGGCTTTGGGCGTTGGTGCGGTACAGGATGGCGAAGTCATCATACGACAGATGCTGGTTCATCTTGTCCTCGTAGATGCTGTTGGCTACCAGCTTGCCTTCCTCGTTGTCGGAGGCGGCTTTGATGACCTCAATCAGGGTGCCTTCCTCGTTTTCCGAGAAGACGTCCTTGCGCAGCTGGGCCTTGTTGTTCTTGATGACCGAGTTAGCGGCCTTCACGATGTTCTTGGTGGAGCGGTAGTTCTGCTCCAGCTTAAACACCTGCAATTCGGGGTAGTCCTTCTCGAAGTTGAGAATGTTGGTAATGTCGGCCCCGCGGAAAGCGTAGATACTCTGGGCATCGTCGCCCACGACGCAGATATTGCGCTCCTTGGCCGAGAGCTTGCGCGTTATCAGGTACTGGGAGTAGTTCGTGTCCTGATACTCGTCGACCATCACGTACTTGAAGATGTTCTGGTATTTGTTCAGCACGTCGGGGTGGTCTTTGAAGAGCACGTTCGTGTTGAAGAGCAGATCATCAAAGTCCATGGCGCCGGCCTTGAAGCAGCGGGCGTGGTACTGCTGGTAGATAGCCCCGATTTTGGGGCGCAGGGCCGCGTCGTCGTCCTGGCGGATGACCGGGTCCTGCAGGTACTGCTGCACCGAAATCAGCTTGTTTTTAGCCGCCGAAATCCGGCCCAGCACCATGCTCGGCTTGTAGAGCTTATCGTCCAGGTCCATTTCCTTAACGATCTGGGTGATGAGCGTCTTGGAGTCCTGGGTGTCGTAGATGGTAAAGTGGCGGGGGAAGCCGATTTTATCGGCCTCGGAGCGCAGGATTTTGGCAAACACCGAGTGGAAGGTGCCCATCCACACGTTCTTGGCATCGGGGCCCACTACCTTTTCGATACGGGCGCGCATTTCCTTGGCGGCCTTGTTGGTAAAGGTCAGGGCCAGAATGTTGAACGGGTCGACGCCCTGCTCGAGCAGGTTAGCAATGCGGTAGGTCAGCACCCGGGTTTTGCCCGAGCCGGCACCGGCGATAATCATGCAGGGGCCGTCGATTTGCAGGACCGCGGCGGCCTGGGAGGGGTTCAGGAGTTTGTTGTAATCTAATGCCATTCGTCAAGTAAATCAGCGCCTCGGCTAAGGGGCAAAGGTAGGGCTTTGCCTGCGGAGTTGCAGCCTTCGAACTAGAGTTTCAGTTCGGGTTTGAACTGCTTCTCAACGCCGGGTGTATCTTTGCAGTTCGCTTCTTTGCAATTCCATGATTATCATTCAGAATACGGTCATCTCCGACGACGTGCGCGACAATTTCTTTGTCTGCAACCTGGAAGCCTGCAAGGGCGCCTGCTGCGTGGAAGGTGACCTGGGCGCCCCGTTGGAAACCCACGAGCTGCAGATCCTGCAGGATGAGTACCACAAGATCAAGCCCTTCCTGACCGAGGCCGGGCAGCAGGCCATTGAGCAGCAGGGCCTGTATATCAAGGACTGGGAAGGTGACTACAGCACAACCACCATCAACGACAGGGAGTGCGCCTACGCGCTGTATGACGAGCGGGGCATTCTGAAGTGCGGCATCGAGCAGGCCTACCTGGCCGGCGTGACGACCTTCAAAAAGCCCATCAGCTGCCACCTGTACCCGATTCGCATCACCAAGTACGAGGATTTCGAAGCCCTGAACTACGACCGGTGGAACATCTGCAACCCGGCCTGCAGCTTCGGGGCCAACCTGGGCGTGCGCATCTACCAGTTTCTGAAGGAGCCTTTGGTGCGCAAGTACGGGGAGGAATGGTACGAGGAGCTGGTCACCGAAATCGAAACCAACAGCCCGCCGGTGAATGCCTAGGGCAAAAAGGAAAAGGCCGACTGCAGAGTCGGCCTTTTTTGCGCCCGTGCGGGTGGTTTGCGACAAAATCGTTAGGGGTTGTAAATCAATAAGTAGGTGGGGTTGCGGGGCCGGGGTCGGAATGATAAGTTGCGGAGGCTTACCTACAAAAACGACTCCGTGCAAGACCAGCAACCCAGCGCCACCCCGGCCTCTGCCGCCGACACGACCCCGAAGGTCACCGGCATCGGCGGTATCTTCTTTTTCTCCGAAAACCCCGAGCAAACCCGGGACTGGTATGCCCGGAATCTAGGCCTGGAAGTGAATGAGTGGGGCGCGACCTTCGAATCCCGGGTGTAGACCGACCCGACGAGGTGCACTCCCTGCAATGGAGCCCTTTTCAAACTGGCAGCGAGTATTTCGCCCCTTCCCGCAAGGAGTTTATGATCAACTACCGGGTGCAGCATATCGAGGCGTTGGTGGCAAAGCTGCAAGCCAACGGAGTAACCATTCTCGACGACATTGCCAACTCGGACTACGGCAAATTCGTGCATATCCTCGACGCCGACGGCAACAAGGTGGAGCTCTGGGAGCCCCGCTAGCCGGGCTGGCGGGGGCTAGCAGCGGCCGCGGTACCTTTGAGCGTTGACCCGACCCGCTATGGAAGAAATGTACGTGAGCCAGGAGCTGCCCGACGCGCAGCTGCAGGCGTTTTTGCAGGAAGCTATGCCGGGGCTGACCGTGTTTCCGTGGGCGCTGCTGCTGGGCGAGAAGGCGCCCATGGAGTTTGATTCGAGCAACCCGGTCCATATTTTCTTTGAAGTTCTGCCTGCCGAGGTTCCGGAGTTTGCCTGGCACCTGGCCATTTACCGCACACCTAGCGAGGACGAGGAGGCCCGGGCTTTGTGGCTGGGCCGGCAGCTTGCGGTACGCTTTGGGGCGGCGGTGCTGGTGCCCTTTACCCACCCACAGCAGCCCCAGAGTCCGTTTTACGACATTGTATTCCGGCAGGGAGGGAGCTACCTGGCCGACGACAGTGCAACCGAGTTTGGAGAGCCCGACGCGAAGCCCGTGCGTATTCTGGGCCCGTATGCGTTGCCCGCGGTGGAGTTTGATGCCCTGGGCCGGCGCGTAGGGGCTTCGTGAGGCTGGTTGCTTGTTGGGGCTTTATCGGCGGTGCGGCCACCGGTTACTGCGGCTTGCAGTACTTCCTGCGGACCACTTTGTTTACCAGCGTAATAGACAAGCGGAGCCTGAAAAAATAGCTGGGCGGTCTTTTGTCAGGGAGGAAAACGCTTCGGCTTGTGCTGGAACATCTGAGCTGGTCAGGGGAATGCCATGGCGCGGGCGTGGTAACAAAACTGCAGGACGGGCCGGTTCAGCTTTTGAGTAGCTACCGCCGCTCACTGGTTAAGATGACCAACTTCCTCCGGCCCCGGTCTCTGTCAGGACAAAGTCCGAACGCCCTAGGGCCTCACTGATGAGTTAACCGGAGTTGGTTAACAAAAATGGCCGTTTTAGCGGCGCATCCGCCACGCCACTTCGCGCACTGAATAGCTACGAAAAATTGTCTTATGTGCCATTCTTCGCAATCATCGACGCGCTATCTTCACCCTCGTTGACTTCTTGAGAAAGACTACTATGATTTTCGGCTATGCCCGCGTGAACACCTTCTTCCAGCAGCTGCACCGGCAGACCAATGCCTTGCAGTCCTACAGCTGCCTGAAGGTGGCTCAGGAGAAAGTGTCGTCCGCCAAAGAGCCCTTCGCTCTCCAGCACTTGCTAAACCGACTGCGGCCGGGCGACATGCTTGTGGTCAGGCAACTCGACCGGCTGGGGCGCTCATTCAAAGACCTCGTGACGAAGGTTAGTGGTTTTCAGCAGCAAGGCGTGCAGCACCATTTAAATACAAGCACGGTCTAGGGCCGGCTCCTGTTTGACGCTGGCTGAGTTCGAGCGTGACATGCTCCGTGAGCGTACTCGGGCAGACTACAGGGCTGTTAAAAGAAGCCTGGTCCAAGGCGCAGGCCGCCAAAACGCTGTGCCTACAGCAAGACAAGAACATGGCCGAAATGGGCCAGTTGCTTGGCATCGGCCGCGCCACCATCTACTGCTACCTCGCGCGTTTGAGCGTCCCCACCGGCAGCAATGTCGGGGGTACATCCAAGGCTTAGCGCAGGTTCAGGTTCATTTTGCCAACTAAAGTATCTATGTTATTTACTTTCGGGGCTCATAGCTCGTTGCTGCTGCCGGCCGTAATAACCGGCATCGTGGCCGCGGCCTGGTTGTCGCTGCGCGCACTACGGCGCAGCACCCTGACCGATGCGCTGCTGGCCCTGCTATTGGTTGTGCCCACGCTGAGCATTGCGGAGCAGATGCTGGCCTACGCCGGCTGGTACGACAGCCACGACGGGTACACGACGGCCCTGTTCTACGTGCCCTGGCGGCTCAACCTGCTGCTGGGCCCGCCTATTACCTGTATTTTCGAAGCCTGACCAGCCAGGAATTCCGGCTGTTTCCACGGGCTTGGCGGCACTTGCTACCGGGCCTGCTGCAAGGTGGACTAATAGTTGGGGCGCTGGCCTACGACCTGCTGTGGCTACCCGTCGTACGGCAGCAACCGGTGGCGGTAGGCACCAAAGGCCCGGCCCTGGTGGCGGCGGAAGCCTTTGCCCGCTACCTGGGCTATGCTCAGTACGTGCTGCTGCCGGCCTACTGCTGGCGGGTACTGACCGATTACCAGCGCTACACCCGTTACCTCCACGACAACTTTTCGGATACCGAGCGCCTGCGTTTTGCCGGCCTGCGGCAATTGGTGCTAGTGCAAGTGCTGGCCTTGGTGTTGAGCCAACTTTTTACGCTGATCAACTGGAAGATTGGCCTGAGTGACGCGGCTTCCTGGAATTACTTTTTCCTGCGCGGCTTCCTGCTGTATTGGCTGATTGCCGTCGGCCTGCAAGCCAACTACGCCGCGGCCACCACCCCGCTGCGTTTCGATGCCGCCCCTGACTTACCCATCGCGCCCGAGCCGACGGCTGAAGGGGACCCGGCCCCAGCCGCGCCGGCCACGCCGGCGTTACCCGAAACCAGGCTGCCAGCGGCAGAACTGACCCCGGAGCTGCTGGTCTGGCGGGAAAAGCTGCTGGCGCTAATGGATGAGGAGCAGCCTTGGCTGGAACCCGAGCTGACCCTGACCGAGGTTGCGAAACGGCTGCGCATCACGCCCGGGCTGCTTTCCAAGATTATTAATTCCGGCTGCGGCCAGAACTTCAACGACTTCGTGAATGCGTATCGGGTACGGGAAGCGCAGCGGCTGCTGGCTGACCCCCGCTTTGCGCACTACTCGCTGGTGGGAGTAGCCCTGGAAAGCGGATTTAACTCACGCTCAACGTTTAACCGGGTATTTAAGAAGATGGTGGGACAGGCACCCAGCGAGTCAATACGTCCCAGATCATAGATTGAGGCAGGTCAACGTATGCACTGGGGCATGGGCAGTCAGGGCTAGGGAGAATTTTGGGGTATCGTTTCACCAACTCACTGCCTGCCATGCACCCCGGCCGCTTTCTCTTCTTCCAGCCTTCTTCTTATTCGCTAAAAAAGCATCTCGCAACACCGCTGTTCCTTGCGTGCCTACTGCCGTTACTCTCGTGCCTACCGCTCGCGGGGGCGCCCAACAGCCCTCCAAGTCCGTCAGTCACAGCGTCGATGCTTTCATCGGGCAGCAAATGAAAGCTCTCGGCATTCCCGGGCTGGCGGTTGCCGTGATTAAAAATGGGAAGCGGGTGAAAGTGAGTACGTACGGCACCGCCAATCTCGAATGGAATCGTCCGGTCACGATCCACACCAACTTTCAGATTGCCTCGTGCACCAAGTTGCTGACTTCCACGCTCGTGCTCAAAGCCGTGTATGCCGGCAAGCTGCGCTTTGAGGACCCTATCGGCAAGTACCTGGACTCCATTCCCACCAGCTGGCAAGCTCTGCGCGTCCAGCACCTGCTCTCGCATACGAGCGGGCTCCGCGAATTTCGGGGCGATACGTACGCGTCAACTGCCACCGTCGTGCGAGCCCTCCAGGACTCCACCTTGGAGTACGTACCGGGCACCAGCCAGCACTACGCGCAGGCAGATTTTATGCTCGCGGGCCACATACTGGAAAAGATCTACGGCAAACCTTTTCCGCAAATTCTGCGCGAGGAGGTCCTGCTGCCGCTGCACATGACCGACGGGGCTTACGACATGGAACGGCGCGTGGGCTCGATTATGCGCACGGACCTGATTCCGCAAAAGGCCACCACGTACTACGACTGGGAAAAGCAGCTGCGTGCCTACAAATTCATCTACCCTCAGTACTCTTACACGGCGGGGGATACTTTGCCTCCATTGACGACCTGGCAAACTGGGCCATTGGGCTGGATCAGAATGTGCTCTTCCCGGCTTCCTTTGCCTATCCTTTGCTGTATACGCGTGGCTCCGTTGGCGGGAAGCCGGCGGCTTTTAGTGCTGCCGGCTGGGGCCTGCCGGAGGAGCAGACGACCATCACGTATGCGGGCCACAGCGGCGGCCCGGGCCTGGGGGACGTCTGGCGTTTTCCCGAGGAAGGCTACACGATAATCGTGCTTACCAACGACGGCGAGCTGCTGCCGGGCCTGGCGCGCGCCATTGCCTCATTTTACGTCCCCGGATTAGCCCGCCCCGTGGCTCTCAAGAAGTTCGAGCGTTAGGGTTGAACGAGATTGGGGCACCTTAAGCTGCTTGCGCACAGAACAGTTCAAAAGCGCCGTTGTACCCTGCGCCACGCGAACGGCCGACGCGCGGAAGCAACCCAAAAAGGACTTCCGTGGCTTAGTCAATGCATAGCGACGCCGAAAATGTGTTTTCGGGCAATTGATATAGATTAACGGCATACTGAGGTAAAAAAGGCAGCGCAGCAGGTAGCCTTGACGGTGGCTGACCCTGACCGAATGGGGATGACTGCAGCGGCCCGCCTGGCCCTCAGAAATTGGGGCAGGGGCGAGCCACCTTCCCAAAACGCTACGCCTGGGCCGGCTCGGCAGCAGTGGCGTGCGACAGGGCTTGCCAGGTCGCCATGTCCGCCTGGAGGCTCTTGATTTTCGCCTCGGCCAGGCCGTAGGCGTCAGCGCCCAGCAGCAGGTGCACGGGCGGATGGGGCTCGGTGGCAACCTGAATCAGGGCCGTGGCACCTTTGGAGGCGGGGTTAGTTTGCCGAGCCTGGCAGTGCCGGCTCCAGCCACTCAGTTTCAGCTGGCAGGGGTGGGCCGGCGAAAAAGCTGCGCATAAACTCCGTGTTGTAGAGAATCACAAAGCAGGCCACCAGGATGCCGTACAGCACCACGCCCAGTAGATACACAGCGAATTGGGGAATATCGGCGGTGTCTTCTCCCTGAAGCCAGCCGCGCTGAAAGTTGAAAGCTTCGAACAAGGTCAGCAGGGGCAGTACGTAGCACAGAAGCCGCCGGGCCCGGTCCTGGCGGCTTTCTAGCTGGTAAGTCAGGATAATCGTTACCAGGCACACGGCAATGTGCAGGGTAGCAAGGACCAGATGCACATTACCCGGTACGGCTCCCACCGGCGAGCTGAATCGGGTTCGAAAATCTTCAAAGCGGAAAAGCAGATTCAGGGCGTAGCCAATGCTGCCCCCGTAGCTTAACAGCAGGCCCAGAACAAAGAAGACCTGTATCCCTTTGGCGGCGAGGTGCTGGCCGGGGTCCCGGTTGAAATCACGCCAGAGGGCAAACACGCCCAGCACGAGCAGGATTAGCTTGAAATACATAAGAGGAGAATGATGAGCCGGGAAGAAAGCGAAATTCCAGCAAAAAAGGCCCGACTAGCAGCAGTCGGGCCTTGGGCATTCACCTCACTTATTCAACTGTTTACTGCCAAGTTTCGGTGCGGGTCTGGGTGGTGCCGCTGGGGGTGAAGCTACGGTTGGTGCCGCCTTCGTAGAGTACGTTGCCAGCCGCGTCCTTGCGGATATACTTGTACTGCACGCTCGTGCCGCTGGTCAGGTTGATGGTGCCTTTCCAGACGGGGTAGGAAGCGCCGCTGAGCTTGATGGCGTTGGCCGTGTTCCAGGCGCCAAGCTGGGCGGTGCTACCCAGCACGTACACATCCTGGCCGGTGGTGGTGCCGCTGTAAGTCACGTTGAACGACACGGCCGTGGTGCCGGTGGGAGGGGGCGTAGTGCTACCCGCGCCGGGTACCCACACCGAATAGCTGCGGGCATTGACGGGGAAGGTGCCGGTGCCGGCCGAGTTGGTGGTGACCGTGGCGGTGCTGTTGCCGGTTTTGTCGGTCAGCGTGGCGCTTTTGAAGGGCGTGGTAATGGTTTTGGAGCGGGCGGTGCTACCGTCGTTGAGCATCACGAGCAGGCCGGGGTGGGTGGCGTCGCCGGCGCGGGAGTAGGCGTACACGTCGGCATCGTTGATGGAGGTGTACTCGTTGGCGGCGCCGTAGGCATTGGCTTTGCGAATCTGGATGAGCTTCTTGATCTGGGCGCCCAGGCCATACTCGTAGTAGTCGCGGTAGAACACGCAGGGGTAGCCTTTTTCCCGGGTCAGGATGTAGGCGTAGGCCAGCATCTTCAGGTTCGTCACGGGGAGTAGAGCGCGCCGGGGTGGTCGGTGTCGTGGTTATCAACGAAGGAAACCGACAGGGCGCCGTTGGCCTCGGTGAAGCCGGCAAACTGCAGGCCCCGCATATCCCAACTGCCGTTGCCATTGCTCATGTCCTGGAAGGTGTAGTGCAGGGGCACGTCGAAAAGGCTGGTGCGGCCCCCGGTAGCGGCGGCGTAGTTGTTCAGGTCCGTGAGGTTGCGAAACCAGGCCTCACTGACGGCGAAGCGGGTGCCTTTTACGTTGTCGAGCCAGCGGTTCACGTAGGCCGTCTGGATGTGCTTGGTGGCGTCGAGCCGGTAGCCGTCGAGGCTGAGCTTGGTGGTAATCCAGTTGCCCCAGGTAATGGTTTCGTTGGCGTTGTTGACGTCACTGTAGCGGATTTCCGAGCCCAGCAGGTTGTCGTAGGCGTCCCCGTTGGCGTAGGGCTGGAAGTCGTAGGAGGCCCACTGGTACCACCCGTTGTTGGGGGCCTGCTGGGTGGCCGAGAAATTGTTCCAGTGCCACTTGTAGGAGCTGTAGGTGTTGTTGCGGCCGGGGTAGGTGAAGCTGGTGTACACGTTGTACTGGTTATTAGCCAGCTCCTGGTTGTCGGCAAAGGTGAGGTGGTTCATCACCATGTCCTCGTACACCTGAATACCCTGGTTGTGCAGGGAAGTAATAGCGCCCTGCAGCTGACTAATGGTGCCGTAGCGGGTGGCCACGGTGCCTTTCTGGTTGAACTCGCCCAGGTCGTAGCGGTCGTACACGCCGTAGCCTACGTCGGTGGCGCTACCCCCTTTGTAAGCCGGGGGCAGCCAGAGGGCCGTGATGCCGGCATCCTTGAGCTCAGTGGCCTTGCTGCCCAGGTTCTGCCACCAAGTACCGGCCGTAGTGGTGCGGGGCACGTCCCAGTAAAAGGCCTGCATCATCACGCCGTTGACGGCTACGGCATTGGTGGTTGTGGGCGCGGCGACGGGCACAGCAGTAGTGCCGGGCTGAACGCCATCCTTGGTGCAGGAAGGCAAAAGCATGCCTGCGGCAAGCAGCCCCGTGAGGGCCGTCGCTGAAAGTTTGTTCATAACTGTGGGTGTTTTGGTTAGGGCAGAATTATAGGACAAGTATAAAGTAATATTCTAGAAATGATGCTACATCATTTCGGTATTACTAATAAAAACCCATTTTTAATGAAGTATTTATAATTACGTATAAAATAGATAGTTAAGTATCTGTAAATGAGCTGGTAATCGTAATAAATGACGCAAGTAATTTGGCTTGCTAAATGGGTTTAGTGTAACTCTAACGCCGTCATAAAAAGGCTGAAAAAAATTGTAGTCAGCCACTTAAATTTCTTAGGTCCAGGCCCAGCGCCGCTTATTGTCTGACTGAAAGACGAGTTAAGACAGGATTGCAGCGTTGAAGCGTGTTACCGTGGCTTGAACCCAGGCAAACTCGGGCAACTGCTGCAGCTTGCCGTACAGCGGCCGGGGAATACCAGCCACGCCCAACAAAGCCCCGCTGAGCTGACCGGCCAGGGAGCAGTTGGTGTCCGTGTCGCCACCGGCGGCCACCAAGCCCGCCAGCATGGCTTCAAAACCGAGCCGGCGCACCTGATTGGCCGCTGTCAGGGCCAGGGGAACCGAATCAACGACGTAGCCGCTGCTGCCAAACCGGGCCGCCATTTCGCCCAGACTCAGCGTGTTCTGCACCTGGTTTAGCTCCAGGAGCCGGTCCCTAACCCGGGTATCAGGCAGCTGCTCCAGCACTAGCGGCAGCAGGTTGTCGTGGCCGGTCCAGGTTCCGTTGCGCACGGCCTGCAAACTCAGCACCACGGCCAGGGCGCCCGTGTAGGCTTCCGGGTGCTGGTGAGTGATGCGGCAGACGTCCTCAAGGATTTGCCTGCTCACGGGCTCGGGCAGAAAGGCCAGGGGCGCAACCCGCATGGCGGCTCCGTTACCGGCGCCGTACTCGCCCTCCCTCCCTGCCTGGCTCCAGTGCCCGCCGGCGGACAGCTCCTGCAGAGCTTTCAGCGTGCTGGCTCCTAAGCCCGTGAGCTGCCGCTTTTGGAAGTAGGTTAGAAACCTCTGGGCAATGACTTCGGGGTTTACATCACCGGTCTCAGCTATAGCCTCGCAGGTGGCCAGGGTAAGCTGGGTATCGTCGGTAAGAGTCCAGTAGTGCTTAACTACAGGCTTGCCGAACGGGTAGTAGGTAGCCGCCAGTGGCCCCGCCGGTGCAGCTTGCTCGTAGCTGCTGCCGTAAGCGTCGCCGATGGCCCCACCGATGAGGCTGCCCGCAAACTGCTCCTGTGTGGTCATATGGCCGGAAAAGTAGGCACTGGTTATGGGCTATCTGAGTGAGGTCAAGACTGGCTCCAGATAAGAGGTTTGGATCCGGTCTATTTCGTTGCGCTGCGAAATCTTATACCGCGGATACAGAATCCAGTAGCGGGAACTGTCGCGGCTATCTTGGCCGAACAAAAAAGTATCAGGCCTACCGCCATCCTGAAAGATAACCGTGGTCATAGGTCCAGGAAGAACGGTGCTGCGGCCGTCAACTCTGCCTACCGTGCGCAGTAAGTCGGCAAAGAAGGCAGGAGGCATTTTGGTTTGCCTACCATTTATCCTGATCTGACAGGTAGTGGCAGCCGTACGTTTTGCGTGGGCTCTAAAACGGGCCTGCAAGTACCTATCGATTGAGCCACCTACCACAAATAGAACAGTAAATCCAACGGCAGCAGTAATCCACAAAATCTTGAATGTCTGACTCCTGAGCACATACCGGTGTTCCGGTTTAGCCATGCCTGCCCGGAATACAACCAAAGACACAACAGCTGCTGCTACAACAGTTAAGCCTAAAGTGTTTTGAACAACGCCGTAGTAATCAATAAAGTCCATAAGCAAAATGCCCGTTTGAGCGAAGTCAAACGGGCATAAAGTACTAGAATACAACCTGGCTGAGTCTACAGGGTCGAGAAGTCGAACGAGGACTCCAGGAAGCCGGTGTTAAAGTTGCCGGCTTTGAAATCGGCGTTGTCCATCAGCGCGAGGTGGAAGGGAATCGTCGTCTTGACGCCTTCCACCACGAACTCCGACAGGGCGCGCTTCATTTTCACGATGCACTCCTCCCGGGTCTGGGCCACGGTGATGAGCTTGGCAATCATCGAGTCGTAGTTCGACGGGATGGTGTAGCCCGCGTACACGTGGGTGTCGACGCGCACGCCGTGGCCGCCGGGAATGTGCAGCACGGTGATTTTGCCGGGGGAGGGGCGGAAGCCGTTCTTGGGGTCCTCGGCGTTGATGCGGCACTCCATGGCGTGCATCTTGGGGTAGTAGCTGTTGCCCGAAATCGGGATGCCGGCCGCCACCTTGATCTGCTCCTTAATCAGGTCGTAGTTGATGATTTCCTCGGTCACGGGGTGCTCCACCTGAATCCGGGTGTTCATCTCCATGAAGTAGAAGTCGCGGTTGGCATCCACTAGGAACTCGATGGTACCCACGCCTTCGTAGTTGATGGCGGCAGCACCGGCAATGGCTGCTTTGCCCATCTTCTCGCGCAGTTCGTCGGTCATGAAGGGCGAAGGAGCTTCCTCCACCAGCTTCTGGTGGCGGCGCTGAATCGAGCAGTCCCGCTCCGAGAGGTGACACACGTGGCCGTACTGGTCGCCGCAGATCTGGATTTCGATGTGGCGGGGCTCCACCACAAACTTCTCCAGGTAAATGCCGTCGTTGCCGAAAGCAGCTTTGGCCTCGGTACGGGCGTCGTTCCAGCCTTTCTCCAGTTCCTCGTCGTTGTGGGCCACGCGCATGCCGCGGCCACCCCCGCCGGCCGTAGCCTTCAGGATAACCGGGTACTTGATTTTGTGGGCAATCTTGAGGGCGTCCTGTAGGGAGTCGAGCAGGCCTACCGAGCCGGGAATGCAGGGAACGCCGGCCTTAATCATGGTCGCCTTGGCCGAAGCCTTGTCGCCCATCTGGTTGATCATCTCGGGCGAGGCCCCAATGAACTTGATGTTGTTTTCCTGGCAGATGCGCGAGAACTCCGCGTTTTCCGACAAAAAGCCGTAGCCGGGGTGAATGGCGTCGGCGTTGGTGATTTCCGCGGCGGCAATCAGCGTGGGAATGTTCAGGTACGACTGGGCGCTGCTGGGCGGCCCGATGCACACGGCCTCGTCGGCGAAGCGCACGTGCAGGCTTTCCTTGTCGGCAGTAGAGTAAACGGCCACCGTTTTGATGCCCATTTCCTTGCAGGTACGAATAATGCGCAACGCAATTTCGCCCCGGTTAGCAATCAGTATTTTCTTAAACACAGGTCTGGGGGTGGATGGAAGAACTAAGAGCTTAGAACTAAGACATCGAACGGGGTTTCCGTTGTTCAGTCTCAATTCTAAGCTCTTCGTTCTCGGTTCTCAAATTACATCGGCTCAATCATGAACAGGGGCTGGTCGTACTCCACAGGAGTGGCGTTTTCTACCAGAGCCTTCACGATGCGACCCGAAGCTTCGGCTTCAATCTCGTTGAAGAGCTTCATGGCTTCGATGATGCAAATAACCTGGCCTTTCTCGACCACGTCGCCTACGTTCACGAAAGCCGGCGACTCGGGCTGCTGCTGCGGTAGAACGTGCCAATCATCGGGGCTTTCAGCGGCTGATGGTTGCTGCTGGCCGCGGCCGGAGCCGTAGCTGCGGCGGGTGCCGCGGCGGCGGCCGGAGCGGCTACCGGGGCCGGGGCGGCCTGGGGCGCGGGGGCGGCCTGCGGGGCTACGTGGCTGCTAACCACTTTCGTGTTGGGCTCGCGCTGCACCGAGATTTTAAATTCCTCGGTTTCGATGTTGACTTTGTTCAACCCTGATTTGGCGATAAAATCAATCAGGTCCTGGAGTTCTTTGGCTTTCATGGCGGCTTCGGTGGGGTGTTTCGGCTGCTTATTTGACTCTTTCGACATAGGAATAGTCGCGGGTGTCTACGCGGATTTTGGTGTCTTGCTCAATGAACAGCGGCACCTGAATGCGGGCCCCGGTTTCGACCGTGGCGGGCTTCAGCGTGTTAGTAGCGGTGTCGCCGCGCAGACCGGGCTCGGTGTAGGTCACCATCAGCTCCACGGTGGTGGGCAGCTCGGCCGTGAGGGGCTGCTCGGTTTCGGCGTGAAACAGGATGGTCGCTTCCTGGCCTTCCTTCATCAGGTCGGCAAAGGGCACCATGGCCTCGGGCAAAGACACCTGCTCGAAGGTCGAGTTGTCCATGAACGTGTAGCCGTAGTCGTCCTTATACAGGAACTGGTGCGGACGCTGCTCGACGCGGGCGGTAGTTACTTTCACCCCGGCGTTGAAGGTGTTGTCCAGCACTTTGCCGGTCTTGATGTTGCGGAGCTTAGTGCGCACAAAGGCGGGACCTTTGCCCGGTTTTACGTGCTGGAATTCGGTAATGACGTAGAGGTCATTGTTGTACTCGAGTACCAGACCGTTGCGAAAATCTGCGGTAGTGGCCATGCTTGGGAATTTTGAAAGGAATATTCTGAAAGGCAGATGCTGCGCGGTGGAAACCCGCCAAACACGCTACCTCCTTAAGTTTCAGGGATTCAGGTGCTGAGCGGAAACGCAACGTGCCGTCCCGGAGAGTGGCGGGGCGGCACGTTGGGAGTGCAAGTATAGGAGTTTTCCGCGTCCAGCCCGCTTATTTACGCTTGTTGCGGGTCAGGTTTGGGGTCGTAAGCCCATTTCAGGTAGATGGAGCCCCAGGTAAATCCACCCCCGAAGGCGGCCAGCACTAGGTTGTCGCCCTTGTGCAACTGCTGCTCGTAGTCCGACAAACAGAGCGGAATTGTGGCGTTGGTCGTGTTGCCGTAGCGGTGAATGTTGAGCATCACTTTCTCCGGACCCACGCCCATGCGGTTGGCCGTAGCGTCGATGATGCGCTTGTTGGCCTGGTGGGGTACCAGCCAGGCCACGTCTTCCTTGGTCAGGTTGTTGCGTTCCATCACCTGGGCAGCCACGTCGGCCATGTTGGTTACGGCAAACTTGAATACCGTAGCGCCTTCCTGGTAGATGAAGTGCTCCTTGTTGGTTACCGTTTCGATGGACGGGGGACGGCGCGAGCCGCCAGCTTTCTGGAAAAGGTAGTTCTCACCCTTGCCATCGGTACGCAGTACCTGGTCCAGGATGCCGTAACCGTCGGTGTTGGGCTCCAGCAACACGGCCCCGGCACCGTCGCCGAAGATAATGCAGTTGGAACGGTCAGTGTAGTCTACGATGCTCGACATCTTGTCGGCACCCACCACAATGACCTTTTTGTACATGCCGCTCTGAATGAACTGCGCGCCGGTGGCCAGCGAAAACAGAAAGCCTGAGCAGGCCGCCTGCACGTCGTAGCTGAAGGCATTGATGGCGCCCACCCCGTGCGAGATAATGTTGCCGGTGGCCGGAAACACCATGTCGCCAGTTGTGGTAGCGCAGATAAGAAGGTCAATGTCCTCGGCGCGGGTTCCGGTCTTGTCCAGCAGTTGCTGCACGGCCTTGATACCCATTACCGAGGTGCCCTGGTTCTCGCCCTTCAGAATTCGTCGTTCCTTGATGCCAGTGCGCGTTGTAATCCACTCGTCGGTGGTGTCCACCATCTTCTCGAGCTCTTGATTGGTCAACACGTAGTCGGGCACGTAAGAGCCAACTCCGGTTATGGCAGCAGTGATTTTCATTCGGGAAACGGGAAAAATAGGCAAAAAAAGTCCGGCCTCAGCCGGACTTAGTCGCTAGGACTTGAAAGTGTCTTTTATCTGGTCGGCAATACCGGATTTGGCCATTTGGTAACCCTGCAAGAGCATGTTGCAAATAGCTTCCGGCGTGCTCACGCCGTGGCCGATAATGGCGTTGTCGTTGATACCCAGAATAGGGCTGCCGCCAATGGCCTCGTAGTTGAACTTATCGAAGAAGGGGTCGTGCATCTGCTTTGCAGCCAGGATGTCGTACACCGACTCCGCCATTTTCAGCACCACGTTGCCCGTGTACCCATCGCAGACAATTACGTCAGCTTTGTCGTTGAACAGGTCGCGGCCTTCGATGTTGCCAATAAAGTGAATATGGGGATTCACCTTCAGTAACTGGTGGGCGGCCTGGGTAATGGCGGTGCCTTTACCTTCTTCCTCGCCCAGGTTCATGAGTCCCACCTTGGGCTTGGCGATGCCCAGTACATACTGCGCATACAAGGAGCCCAATTCCCCGAACTGCTCCAGCATTTCGGGTTTGCACTCGGCATTGGCACCCACGTCCAGCAAAATGCCGAAACCACCCGCTAGCTTCGGCGTGAAGTTGGCAATGGCCGGGCGCAGCACGCCCGATACCGGTTTTACGCTAAACATAGCGCCCACGAGCATGGCGCCCGTGTTGCCGGCGGAGCAGAAGGCTTCTACTTCGCCGTTGTGCAGCATGCGGTAGCCTACGGCTATACTAGAATCCTGCTTTTGCTGGTAGGCTTTGGCAGGGTGCTCACCCATCTCGATAATCTGCGAGGCAGCGACGAGAAGCAGGCCGTCGGCCGCGGCCCCATGCTGTTGAAGCAAGGGGCGCACGGCATCTTCCTGGCCAATGAGCACAATCTGAGCCGCGCCGGCAAGCTTTTGGGCAGCCAGCACGGCGCCGTCCACGGCAGCCTGGGGAGCGAAATCGCCCCCATTGCGTCCAGGGCTATCTTCATGTACGAGGTGTCAAGGGTAGGGAGTCGGGAAGGCGGGCCGGCCGAAACCGGCTAGACGGGCTTATTCTTCGTCGGAAGCAGGAGCCGCGGCAGCTACGGGAGCGTAGTCTTTGATGGCTACTTTACCGTGCAGGTACAGGTCGCCGTCTACCACGTAAGCCTTGTGGCGCAGGTGCAACTCACCTGTGTTCTGGCAGATAGTTACTGCTTTGGGGGTCAGCTTGTCGTGGGTGCGACGCTTGTCGCGGCGGGTCGAGGATTGACGGCGCTTAGGATGTGCCATGGGTACAGGGGAATATTAAAAGTTGAATTATTTAAATGCAAATTGCCGGTCAGGCCTTAGTTGAGGTTGCGCAGGGCATCCCACCGCGGGTCGGTTCCTTCGTCGTCATCCTCAATGTCACCGGGCTGGCGGGTGCTAAAGATGAGCTTGGTTTCGGCCTCGGGGTTCTCATCGGGCTCATTCTGGAAGCGCGGGTGCAGCTTCTTCATCGGAATGGCCAGACCGATATAGTCAAATAAGTGCTGGGCAATGGGGAGCGTCTGGGTCTCGGGCGTGATTTGCAGCACGTCGTCGTCGAGCTCCAGATTTTGGTCGCCAAAGCGCACGCGCAGGGAGTGGCGCACGTCGAGGGGCTGGTCGAAATCTTCCAGGCTCCGGTCGCAGACAAGGCGCACGGTGCCCACAATGTGGAAGTCCAGGGTGATGAGCAGATCCGTTTTGGTCAGGTCCACGTCGGCGTGGAGCTGGCCATCCTGGATCAGGTTCTGCTCGAACTGCTCAAAGAAAGCGCGGTCCAACTCAAACGCGAAATGGTGCGTTTTGCTGGCCAGCTTGGCGATGTTCAAATCGTATTGCGAGTCCTTTTTCACAGGATTATTTGTAGGAAGGGGGCAAAAGTAGAAAGATTTCCCCGTTTTAAGAAAGTGAGCGGCGCTTTCGCAGCTGGATCAGGCGTTTTTGAGAATGAAGTCGGAAGGAATATTCAACCGCTCATACAGGCGCTTGGCCAAATCCAGGGTCACACGACGCTTACCGCTTAGAATCTGGGAAAGACGGCCGGCCGGCACTTCCAAGAGCTCGGCCAGCTCCTTTTGCTTGAGGCGCATCTGCTGCCGCTTCAGCTCAATCATCTCCGCCAGGGACGTTGGCAGGGTCGGGATGGGCAGCAGACCTAGTTGGCCCTCATATGCATCCAGAGCCACAATCAGCTCCCGGAACTCGGCTTCCAGGGCCGGGTTGCCTTCCACTCCAGCCGCTGCCAGCGCATCGAGTCGGCGCAGGGCCGTGCGGTAGTCAGCGGGAGTGTGCAGAATCATGCGGAGAGGTTAAAACGGGAACAGACAGGTAACAGCTACCTGCTTAGGAGCTGCAAAGCTACAACAGAGTTTTGATTCAACAAATAAAATTTCACTTTTGGAAAGAATCTATTCCAAAGCGAAATACTTTACTCCGTGCGGCCGCCTCGGGGGCTGGCCCGGGCACTAACGGTTTGAGCCCAGCGTACTTCTGGCGCTGCCGGATCAGGTCACAGGCCATATATACGGCTTCGCGGAAAGACGTCTCATCGGCTTTAAATTGGCCGGCCAGCCCGTAGGCCGTGCCATGGTCGGGGGAGGTGCGAATGACCGACAGGCCCGCCGTGAAGTTGACGCCCCGCTCGAAAGCAATGGTTTTGAACGGAATCAGGCCCTGGTCGTGGTAGAGCGCCAGGGTAGCGTCGAAGGAGCGGAACTGGCCGGTCCCGAAGTAGCCGTCGGCCGGGAAAGGGCCAAACACTAGGTGTCCTTCGCTGAGCAACTGCTCAATTACGGGCGTTACCACCTCGGCTTCCTCTGAGCCCAACAGGCCGTTTTCCCCCGCGTGAGGATTGAGGCCGAGCACGGCTACCCGGGGCTTGTCGATGCCAAAGTCATTCTTGAGCGACTTGAGCAGAATCCGCAGCTTGGTGGTGAGCAGCTCTTTGGTGAGCCGGGCAGGCACGTCCTTGAGGGCTATGTGGCCCGTAGCCGTGGCCACCCGCAGATCCTCGCTGGCCAGCAGCATCAGGCTTTCCGGGGCGTCGAAGAAGCTGGTCAGGAACTCGGTGTGGCCGGGGTAGCGGAACTCGTCGGACTGGGTGTTTTCCTTGCTGATGGGCGCCGTAACGAGGCCGTCGAGCAGGCCAGCCTTCAGGTCGCGGGCAGCAGCCAGCAGCGACTCCCGGGCAGCCCGGCCGGAGGCGGCAGTCGGCTGCCCAGGCGTGAGGGTGTAGTCCTCGTCCCAGCAAGTTACCGCGTTGGGCTTGCCAGGGTCAATATCAGCCGCCGAGCGAACCTGGCGGAAGGTGAGGGGAGTGGCTTGTTGGTCGGCGGGAAAATCGTCGAACAGCACGGTGGCCGTGCCATACACCACCGGCGTGCAGTACTTGAGCAGGCGGCTGTCGAGCAGGGTTTTATAAATGATTTCCGGCCCGATACCGGCTAGGTCGCCAACTGAAATACCGAGGCGGGGAAGAGTACTCATAAGGGTTTAGTGTGCTTGGAGCAAAATGATTAAGAACGTCATGCCGACCAACGGGAGACACCTCGCGTGCATGCTGATTACTGCTGTTACAGCGAAGCGGTAGAGATGCTTCGGCAAGCTCAGCATGACGATTACTACTGTAACGTCAGCACGCGAGATGTCTCGCGCTGCTCGACATGACGTGTGGGAGGTTACGCGCGGTTTTTGAGGAAGTCGTAGAGCAGGCGCACGGTGGTGCCGGTGCCGCCCTTGCCGCGGTAAGAATCGGGGGCCATCAGGTAAGCCGGGCCGGCAATGTCGAGGTGAACCCAGGGGTAACCCACGGCGAAACGCTCCAGGAACTTGCCGGCCGAAATGGCGCCGGCCTCGGCCTTGCCCAGGTTGTTGATGTCGGCAATGTCGGACTTGATGTGGTCGGCGTATTCTTCCCACATCGGGAATTCTACCACCCGCTCGTGCACCCGGTTGCCGGACTTTTTGAGCTCGGCCATCTGGTCTTCCGAGGCTGTGCCCATGGCCACAATGCCTTCCTTGCCGATGGCGCGGGCCGCTGAGCCGGTAAGAGTCGCAATGTCGACCACAAATTCGGGCTCGTATTTGCGGGCAAAAGCCAGGGCGTCGGCCAGAATCAGGCGGCCTTCGGCGTCGGTGTTCAGCACTTCCACGGTCAGGCCGCTGTACATGGTCAGCACGTCGCCGGGGGCAAAGGCCAGGCCGCCGGGGCGGTTGTCGGTGGCGGGCACCAGGCCAATGACGTGGAGCGGAACCTGGTTTTTAGCCAGGGCATAGAGCACGCCGGTTACGGCCGCGCCGCCCGACATGTCGCACTTCATCATGTCCATCGAGGCCGGGGTGGGCTTCAAACTCAGGCCGCCCGTGTCGAATACGACACCCTTGCCCACCAGTACGTAGGGCTTGGCATTGGTGGCGCCTTCCGGCTTGTACTCCATAATGGTAAAGGTGGGCGGCTCGGGGCTGCCCTGGTTGACGGCCAGCAAGCCGCCCATGCGCAGGGCCTCAATGCGGACCAAGTCCAGGATTTCGGTGTGGAAACCGGCTTCTTCGCCCGCGGCGGCCATGCGCTCGGCAAACTGCTCGGCGTTGAGCTTGTTCAAGGGCATGTTGATCAGGTCCCGGGCCAGAAACACGCCCTGCAGCACCCCGTCCAGCTCCTGTAGCTCCTTTTCGGAAGCACCACCGACCACGTGAATGTGCGTGAGCTTGGCGGCTTCCTTGGATTTCTCGTCGGTCTTGTAGCCCTCAAACTGGTAGGCCGTCAGCGCCAGGCCCTCTACCAACGCCAGGGCCAGCGTGGCATCAGCGTGGCCCGACAAGTCCTGCACGTAGAGCTCGGCTACCTTGGCGGCCTTGAGTTGGGCGTGTAGCTGGTGGCCGCTTTTGCGCATGGCTTCTGCTACGAGGTGAGTCGTGGCTTTTTCGGCGGCCACCACAAAGAAGTGCTGGTGCGAAAAGTGGTTGACCGTGATGAGCTTGCTGTCGGTGGCGAGCTGGTTGGCAACGTACTGGCGGGCAGCCTCGTGCAGGTCCTGCAGGTGCTGGGGAAGCTCCTTGGTGCCGGCGGGCAGCAGGAAGACGGCGGTGGCGTGCTGGGGCAGCTCGGCGGCGGTGGCTAGTTGAATCGACATAGACGGGCGTATCTTTGGGGCGAGTTAGGGCGCGCAAGGTAGGCAGCCTTTGGTAGAACTGAAGTATCAGGACCCGCAACCAAGTGGTTCGAATTTCCTGGGCTTCCCCACGGCTGCCGCGGCTCTTTCTTTTTCCTTCTACGCTTCATCGGCGCACATTTCTGCAAAATGGACCACGTTAGCCCCAAAAAACATTTAGGCCAGCACTTTCTGGCCGACCCTAACATTGCGCGGCGCATCGTGGACTCGTTGCGCCTGCCCGACGGCGTGACGGAAGTGCTGGAAATCGGGCCGGGCATGGGCGTGCTCACCGGCGACCTGCTCAAGCACCCCGAGTATCGCACCACGGTGGTCGAAATTGACCGGGAATCGGTGGACTACCTCGGGCGCAACTTCCCGGCCCTGGAAGGCCGCATCCTGTCGGCCGACTTTCTCCGGCAGGACCTGAGCAAGCTGTTTCCCGAGCAGCCGCTGAGCATTATCGGCAACTTTCCCTACAACATCAGCAGCCAGATTTTCTTCCAGGTGCTGGCCCACCGGCAGCAGGTGCGCGAGGTAGTGGGCATGATTCAGAAGGAAGTGGCCGACCGGCTGGCCGAGCCCCCGGGCTCCAAAACCTACGGGATTCTGAGCGTGCTGCTGCAGGCGTTTTACACCGTAGAAATGCTCTTTACCGTGCCGCCCCACGTGTTTATTCCCCGCCCAAGGTGCAGTCGGCCGTGGTGCGCCTCACGCGCAACGCTACCGAGCACCTGGGCTGCGACGAGAAGCTGTTTTTTCAGGTGGTCAAGCAGGCGTTTCAAACCCGGCGCAAAACCCTGCGCAATGCTTTGAAGCCCTTCGGCATGGTGCCCGAAGCCACGACCAACCCCGTGTTTGAGAAGCGCGCCGAGCAGCTCAGCGTGGCCGATTTTGTGGAGCTGACCAAACACATTGAGCAGCACCGCGTTGTTGCCCCACCGGCGGTGAACAACGCCAAGTCCCGCCGTGCGAAAAACGTTGCCGACGAAACCGAAGAAGAATAAGCTTCGCTAATTCCGTTTATGTACAAGGTAAGTGTTGTGGCTCTGAGCCTGTTGCTGGTTGGTTTCTGTACCGATACCTCTGGCCCAACCTTTAGCGGCCGGATTATCTATCGTCATTCGTTTACCAGCCTTGATGGGACTGATATAACCGCCAAGCTGGTGCCGTACTTCGGCGCCGAAATGTGGACTTATATTAACAATGGTAATTACAAAGACTACGACGAGAAGCAGCAGTTGACCCAACTCTACACCAGCGCTTCCAACCAGTATCAGGTATTCCAGAACGGCAAGCTTTTCAAAGCTTTCAGAGCTGATACGCTGCTGACAACGGACGTACAGATTACTGCCCTCCCCGACACTGCCACGGTGCTGGGCTATTCCTGCAAGGCCCTGCAGATTGTCGAAGACGGAGTAACAACGGTTTACTATTACGCACCTGGTTTAGCAGTTGATCCAGAGTCGTTTTCCCGGCACACCCTGGGCCAGTGGTATGCCTACATGCGTGCTACCCACGGCGCTCTAACTTTGCGCTACCGCATCACGAATCCCAAATATGGTTATGTAATGACGAGTGAGGCTATGTCAATAAAACCAATGGCATTAAACAAAACTGATTTTTCCACCACCGCAGCTCCTCGCTAGAAGTTATGAGCCTTTGCCTCTGCGTAGACGAAATGCACCCGTCGCTGCCCGAGTTGCTCGAGCCGCTGGGCATTACCTTGCACTACCGGCCCGATCTGAAAGCCGCCGAAATACCGGCGGCCCTGGCCGCTGCGCCCTACGACGGCCTGATTGTGCGCAGCAAAGTGCGCATCACGGCCGAGCTGCTCGCGCACGGCTCGAACCTCCGCTACGTGGCCCGGGCCGGAGCCGGCGTCGATAATATCGACGAGGAGGCTTTAGCCGCAGCCGGCGTGACGTTGGTGAATGCGCCCGAGGGCAACCGGGACGCAGTAGGCGAGTACACCCTGGGCCTGCTGCTGGCCTTGTTTCGCAACATCGTGCGGGCCGACCGGGAAGTGCGCCAGGGCCTGTGGCAGCGCGAGGCCAACCGGGGCGAGGAAATTGCGGGCAAGGTCGTGGGCATCCTGGGCTACGGCCACATGGGTGCGGCCTTTGCTAAGCGCCTGAGCAACTTCGGCTGCACGGTGCTGGCCCACGACCGGAACCCCGACCTCCCCGGCGACCATAACGCTATTCTGGTAAGTTTGCTGGAGCTGCAGGAGCGGGCCGATGTGCTCAGCATCCACATTCCCTACGAGGCCCGCAACCGCCACTTCGTGAATGACGAGCTGCTCACTGGATTTCGCAACCCGATCTGGCTGCTGAACACGGCCCGGGGCGAGGTTCTCGACCACACCGCCCTGGTGCGGGGCCTGCAAAGCGGGCAGGTGCGGGGCGCCGCCCTCGACGTGCTCGAAAACGAGAAGCTCGCCACCCTGACCGAAACCCAGCAAGCCACCCTGGATTATCTGAAAGCCTCGCCCAGCGTTATTTTTTCGCCCCACATCGGGGGGTGGAGCTTTCAGTCGTACCAGCGTATAAATGAGGTGCTGGCCCGCAAAATCGGAGAATTTCTGCGGGGCGTCCGGGCGGCGCACTAGCAGAAATTGCCGCGGGTTCGTATATTTGTCCTAAACCTGTTTCGGAGAACGGTCGGCCCAGCTGACCGTTCTCCTTGTTTTTTAGCAAACCCATCCACTGACATGGCTTCCGTTAATTACTATACTCCTGAAGGCCTGCAGAAACTCAAAGACGAGCTGCAGGACCTCAAAATCCGCGGCCGGGCCAAAGCAGCTGAGGACCTGCGCGAAGCCCGCGACAAAGGTGACCTGAGCGAAAATGCCGAGTACGATGCGGCCAAAGAAGCACAGGGCCTGCTGGAACTGAAAATCTCCAAGCTGGAAGAAATCGTCGGCAACGCCCGCGTTATCGACGACACCAACATGGACGTGACCAAGGTATTGATCCTGAGCAAGGTAAAGCTCAAGAACCTGAAGAATAACATGGTGCTCGACTACCTGCTGGTGGCCGAGGAAGAAGCCAACCTGGCCGCCGGCAAGATTTCGGTGAAGTCGCCCATTGGCAAAGGCCTGCTGGGCAAGTCGGCCGGCGACACGGCCGAAATCACCGTGCCCGCCGGAAAGCTGCAGTTCCAGATTCTGGAAGTAAGCCGGTAGAGGTGAACTTGTGAGATTGTGAAATGGTGAGTTTTTCCATTTCACCCAAGGGCGAAGCTGTCAGCTTCGCCCTTTTGCGTTTTGACCCGTACTTTGGCGCAAGCAGAACCTCAAACTCACCACCTCACCATTTCACCACCTCACCCTATGCCCTCGATTTTCTCCCGCATCGTTTCGGGCGAGCTGCCCGCTTATAAAGTTGCCGAGGACGAGCACCACCTGGCTTTTCTCGACATCACGCCCCTGGTAGAAGGCCACACGCTGGTCATTCCCAAGCGTGAAGTCGACTACATCTTCGACATGGCCCCGAGGAACTGGCCGCCCTGCACCAGTTTGCCCAGCGCGTGGCCAAGGGCGTGAAGGAAGCCGTGCCCTGCAAGCGGATCGGGGTGGCCGTTATCGGCTTGGAAGTGCCCCACGCCCACATCCACCTGATTCCGATGACGCGGGTGTCGGACATGAACTTTGCCAACCCCAAAATCAAGGTGGACGAGCGGCGCATGAACGAGCTGGCCGCCGCCATCAGCGCCCAGGTGCCCGCCGCCGGCAAAGGGGGCCAAGCGGCGGCCGTAGTAAAGCCCCTGGCCAGCAAAGCCGAGCGGGAAACCACCGAAGCCACCGATGCGCCTGCCGCCCGTGCTGCCAGCGACGCTACCGACCCCACTTCCCAGCAGCTGCAGAATCTAACCCAGGGGCTGCAGTTTGTAAGTGAATCCGAAGCGCCGCTGGAGGTAGTCAGCTACGAGGCACCCGGTGGAGCCCTGACGGAGGCCGCTCTGCTCAAGATTACGGGCCAGCCGGCCTCTGCCAGCGTTGAAACCGTGGACCTGATGCACTTTCTGCGCAACCACACGGCCGATGACGGCGTGCTTGGGGACCCGGAGCTGGCTAACCGCTACAAAGCCCTGCAGATGTTTCTGAAGCAGGAGCTGGAAGAAACCAAGGTGTACCGCGTGGGCACGGGCCCCCAGGTGCAGGCCTACGCCCTGGGCCGCACCACCGACGGCAAGCTGGCCGGTTTCAAGACCGTGCTGACCGAGACCTAAGCCGCCGGTAAACAGCCTTCAGCACCTAGAAAACAGTTTCGACCTATGAACGAGACCTTGACCATTGCCCTGGTGACGTTGGGCGTGGTGGGCGGCGGCATTCTGCTGCTTCAGCATATTCCGCTCGGCCCTAACTATCAGGACGGCGAATTTCGCCGCCACCTCACTGCGTCCGAAAAGGCCGCTCTGGCCCGGGGTGATACGGTGGAAAAGGTGCACAAAGCCTACCAGGACGTGTGGCATACTTATTACGACCAGGGACCCTTGCGCGTGGAGCCGCTTGGTGGCAAAAAGTATAAGTTCACGCCCTATGGCCACTGGCAGCGGCTTTCCAAACAAGGCCAGTTCCAGGCCGACATGCACTATAGAAACCCTCTGCGGGACACGTACTGGCGGGAATACCTGCCCGACGGCTCCCTGGATTTTATTCTGTATTCGCTGCCGGCCGTTGTGGACGGGGACACGGTGACGGAATCCCGGATGGTGTATTTTACCCTCGTTGGAGCCAAGGATACAGCCTTCGTAAGCCACAGCTTTTCGAAAGGCAACAAGGAGGTAAAAGGGTTTTACTTTTCCCGCGATACCCAGGGCAAGCGCCCGATGCCCAAGGAGTGGAAGTTTTCCCGCTACAACTTCGAGTGATACCGGAGCTGCAGCTTTTTACTGGCATAAGGCCCCGGTTCCGCCTGGAATCGGGGCCTTTTTTGTGGTTGTTAGGGCCTGGTACACTCCAAAACAACAAGCTAACCGACCCATAATGGTAGGGTGAGGGCCCCAGGGCTGAGCGCGCCACGGAGAGAAGACAAGTAAAAACAGCGTTTGTAGCCAGGAGAGGCCGTTGGCAGGAGGGAGCAGCGAAGCTGGCACGAGCAGTGTGGCTGAAGCGGGCAACAACGAAACTCCGAACCCTTATTTCGCCTTGCCATGTCACTCTATTCAGTTCTTCTCTTTCTCGTCGTTTTTCTGTTGCTGGGTTTGCGCATCGCCCAGGAATACGAGCGGGCCATTGTCTTTCGCCTCGGTCGGTTTGTGGGCACCCGCGGGCCCGGGCTCTACTGGATTATCCCGTTTATCGAGCGGCAGCAAACCATCGACATCCGCACCAAAACCGTGGACCTGGAGCAGCAGGAAACCATTACCAAGGACTCGGTAACCATCAAAGTGAATGCGGTGCTCTGGTTTCGGGTGGTAGACCCGGCCGGGGCTATTATCAAGGTTGCCAACTTCAACCAGGCCGTGTATCAGCTTTCCGTCACGGCGTTGCGCAACATCATCGGGCAGCACCAATTGGACGAGGTACTTAAGGAACGGCAGCAAATCAACGCTACGCTGCAGGGCCTGGTGGATGCCGCTACCGAAGCCTGGGGCGTCAAGATTGAAATGGTCGAAATCAAGGACGTGGAAATTCCCGAATCCATGCAGCGGGCCATGGCCCGGGAAGCTGAGGCCATCCGTGAAAAGCGGGCCCGCATCATCAAGGCCGAGGCCGAGCTCGAAGCCAGTATCAAGCTCACCCAGGGAGCCCGGCAGATGGAGGAAAGCCCCATTGCCCTTGAGCTGCGTCGCCTGCAGATGCTTTCTGAAATCGGTATCGACAACAACACCACGACCATTGTGATGGTACCCTCCGAATTTACCCAGGCCGCTAAAAGTTTGACGCAACTGGCCGGGAAGGCGTAAGGAATATTACGCTCGTCTGTCATCCTGAACAGGGCGAAGGACCTTCCTCTTCTAAACCACTATTGTTTATTCCAACGTACAAAAGCCCTTTACCATACCAGCGGTAAAGGGCTTTTCAGCATTATAAGAACGTTGAGCGCACAAGAGAGGAAGGTCCTGCGCGCTGCTCAGGATGACAAACGAAGGCTAGCAGATTAGAATAATAAGGCTCAGGGTTAGATCAAAGTGAGTTCACAGCAGTATACCAGTACCAGGCAGCCTCGTCCATCACAAACTCCTCTTGCTCTGTCATTCCCAGCCGCTCCAAAATCCGACGGGAGGCGTGGTTGCCATGCATGGCCGTGGCGTGGATTTCCGGGAGCTGCAGCACCTCGAAGGCATAGCGGAAGCTGGCCTGGGCCGCTTCCGAGGCGAACCCTTGGCCCCAGTGCCGTTGAAGCAAGCGGTAACCGATATCGTAGTAGTTGGTGCGCCCGTTGATGACGTGGTCATTGACCAGCTTGATACCGCACCAGCCAACAAATTCCCCGGTATCCTGGCGCACCACCGCCCAGCGGCCGATACCGTTTTGCTCGTATTGCTGCCGGACGTAATCCACCGTAGCAGCGGCCTCCGCCAAGGTGCTAATGAGTTGATTGGGCAGGTAACGCAGCACTTCCGGATCGGAGTCGAGGGCCAGGATGCCCGGCGCATCGTCGGGCTGCATGGGGCGCAGCAGCAGGCGCGGGGTGGTCAGGCTATCCATGGCGGCGCACGGCGTATACCAGCCCGGCAAGCTTATGCAGGCTGAAAAGGCTGTTGGGCTGGCAGGGGCGGAGAGTGAAAGGCATGGGAGAAAGGGCATTAAGGATAGAGTAAACCAAGTTCATTCACATCTAGATGTACCGGTTTCCAGAGCAGCGTGTCAACCTTGCCGGAGTCAACCTCTTTCATCCAGTTTATTCCCGGTAGCAACCTGATTTTTTCTACAGTGCGCCTTCGATATCCTAAAGCGCCGACGTCTTTCATTTGGAACTCGATTACCGTATTGCTCGATTCCCGGTTGACGTAATCAATGGATTGCGTTTGCCAACCGCCTCCGAGGATGAATAAGACCTCTACAATGGCGAAAACGACCAATAGGAAAGCAACAAATCCGCTGAAAATGATAAAGCTGGCCTTAAACAGGACTCTGTATACATAGGTAACAGTCGTAAGCACTGCCACCACCAGTAAAAGGAAAACAAGCTGCAGGCTGTGGATATTCAGGGGTGTGGCAACGTCGAGTACGAACAACATCGACGTTGCCAGCGCAATTGCTAAAAGCTGTTGGTTAGATAGGGATAGTGGCAAAGCGTAGTAGTGTAGATTGGTTGTAATAGTAATGCTTGAACCGGCCTTACTTCCCCTTCACGTAGAACGGAATATTGGCCGTAGCCACGTTGTCCTTGCCGTCATAAGCATACACAAACAGCCGGTAGGCGCCTTCTTTGGTCGGTGCTTTTAGTGTCGTTTTGCCTTTGCCCTCAGCCGGTACCAGGCCGGGAATGGCAGTGGGGCGGCTTTCCCGGTCGCCGCCGCTTTTCAGGTCGGTGCTTTCGGGCAGCAGCTCGTAGCGGTAGGTGAGCGGGTCTTTGTCGGGGTCCGAAACGGTGGCAACGACGGGCACGCTCTGGCCGGGCTGCACATACACGTTGTCGGTAGATTTTTTGCCGTTTAGCGTAAAGGCAGCCAGGTGCGGAGCCCGGTTCTGGGGCCACTTGCCGCTCCATAGGTACTGCATCACGTCCACCACTTCCGACTCCTTGCCGTCCTCGGTGAAGATGCCGTACCAGGTGGGCGTGCGTTCCTGCTTCTGGCCCCACAAGAACACGTAGGTGCCCAGGCACTGGGTTTTGTCTTTGGCCACAGAGGCCTCGTAGCGGCTCTGGTACACGGCGGCTTTCTGGCTGCTGGTTTCCTCTACCGAGGCTTTCCAGGGCGTCACGGGGCTTTCCCAGTGCCCGGTCGGGCCCCACTCAGCTACCACGTAGGGGCCGGTCCAGCCGGTTTTGCGCACCTGCTGCGGAATTTCGGCCAGGCCGGCGTAGGTGTTGATGCTCAGAATATCTACGGCCGGGCACTTGGCCTTGATGTAGTCGGCTTCCTTCTGGTTGAGGCCGGCCAGCACGGTGCTGGTGGGGTGGTTGGGGTCGACTTCGTGAATCATCTGGGCAATCTGCTGCACCGCGTCCCAGACCTTGGGGTTGGTGTATTCCAGGTTCAGCTCGTTGCCGATGCCCCAGAACAGCACCGCCGGATTGTCCTTGTACTTGAGCACCTCGGCTTTCACTTTCTGCAGCTGCTGGGCTACGGCTTCGGCGTTGTTGTAGTCGAAGCCGTGCCGCTCCCGGGCCACGTCCAGGCCCACCATTACCGTCAGACCGTTCTTCTGGGCTTCGGCCAGCACTTTATCGGCATTGTCGGTGCTCCAGGTGCGGATGGAGTTGCCGCCGTAGGCTTTCACCCGCTCGGGAAACTGCCCGCCGCCCGCGCCATTGATAAAGTAGGGCTTGCCGGCACGCAGCAGCTCGTAGCGGCCATTGGCCTGCTTTACTTCGACCTTGACGGGGCCGTTTTGGGCTAATGTAACTGAAGCAAAGGTGAGGAGGGGTAGCAGTAGGGTAAATTTCATAGGGAATTTGGGGCTGTTAGGGAAGGAGTTCAAATTAACGGCTATTTCCCAACTGCGGCACGTTGTCCGCTAAGGTTTTGCCGGCACGTCAACCGGTAGCTAGAACTCCAAAGAGGACCAGTTCGAAAAAAAGTTGCCCGAGGCTGTAACCTTCTCTGACGGGCGCGGTGTCCACTGCTGAATTTCACTTTGCCGCTGCCTGGGCACGGTGCGCGTCCGGCCCCGGCGCCGGGTTTGCGCCCCCGGCCTGCTTCTTACCCGAAACCTGCTTTAGCCCCGCTTTCAGCGCCATTCTTTTGCGCTGCAGCACAGTATTGCCTTTCCCGAACGACCGTCGCCAACTCACCTAACCCTTTCTGCACCGTGAAAAACAACTTCTACTCAACTGTGTCTGGCCTGGCATTCGGCTTTGCCGCGGGGCTGCTGCCATCGGCTGCTACGGCGCAAACTGCCAGCACCGCCACGGGCCGGGTGCAGACTGAAGCCGGCGCGCCTATTGACTACGCCACCGTCACGCTGCACCGGGCTGCGGATTCCATGCTGGTCAAAACCGAATTTAGCGACGCGAAAGGGGAGTACCGGTTTGAGCAGCTGGCCGCGGGCAAGTACCGGGTGTCGGCGGCGCAGGTGGGCTACAACCGCGCCTGGAGCGCCGCCTTTGAGCTGCCCGGTAGCGGCGTGGTTGCGGCCATAACCCTGCGCGTCAACTCCGCCACCCAGCTTAAGGAAGTGCAGGTGGTGGGGCAGAAGCCGCTGTTTGAGCGCCAGGCCGACCGTACTATTGTCAACGTGGAAGGCTCGACGCTGGCCGTGGGCAACTCCACGCTGGAAGTGCTGAGCCGGGCCCGGGCGTGACGGTAGATGCTAACGACAACCTGGCCTTGCGCGGGCGGCAAGGGCTGCTGGTGATGATAGATGGCAAGCGCCAGCCCATGACCGGGGCCGAGCTGGCCGACTACCTGCGCGCCCTGCCCGCCGACCAACTCAAAAGCATTGAGCTTATTACGAGTCCGCCGGCCAAGTACGACGCCCAGGGCAGCGCGGGCATTATCGACATCAAGCTTAAGAAAGACCAGCGAGTGGGCACCAACGGCAGCGGCAACATCAGCTACGGCCGCGGGCAGTTCGGCCGGTTTTCGACCAGTGCTTCGGGCAACCACCGCCAGCCGGGCCTCAACCTGTTTGCCTCCACGACCTACACCCGGCGCAGCAACTTCGGTATGCGCAACACCTTCCGGCGCTTCTACGAAACCCGTGACGGGCAGCCGGTGCTGGTCAGCACCGCCGACCAGCGCAACAACCAGACGGGCAGTGACCATTTCCTGATCTGGCGGGCGGGAGCCGACGTGGACTTGTCCAAAAACACGATTCTGGGCGGCGTCGTGACCGGCTTTGCGGTACCCAACCCAAGGCCTGGCGGGAGCAGCAACAACGTGAGCTACTTCTACGACGGGGCCGGGCAGCTAACCGACTACTACACGGCCCAGGGCACGGGCCAGGGCTATAATCCCAATATCACGGCCAATCTGAACCTCAAGCACGTCTTTGCCAATGCCAAAGCCGGCAAGCCCGAGCTGACGGCCGACCTCGACTACGCCCGCTACTACACCCACCGCCTGCAGAGCCTGACCACGTTCTACGAGCTGTCGGGCCGGCCCGAAACCCTGCTCAACGGCGACCAGACCGGGGAACTGATTATTCAGGCCGCCAAAGCTGATTACACCCGGACGCTGAGCGCAAACACGACCATGGAGGCCGGGGTCAAAGCCAGCCGGGTGTTTTCCGACAACGACCTGCTGTTTCTCAATACCGTGGAGGGCGTCACGACGGTAGACCAGGGCCGTAGTAACCGCTTCCGCTACGACGAGCTGATTTCGGCGGCTTACCTGAATCTGAGTCACAAAATGGGGGCGCTGAACCTGCAGGCGGGCCTGCGCGGCGAGCAAACCCACGCCACCGGCCAGCAGGTGGTGGCAGCCGACAACTTCCGCCGCGACTATTACCAGCTCTTTCCCACGGCTTCGGTGAAGTATACTGCCGGCCCGGCCCACGAGTGGACGGCGGCCCTGAGCCGGCGCATCAACCGGCCCTCGTACCGGCAGCTCAACCCGTTTCGCTTCGTCATTGACCCCACCACGTCGGGCTCGGGCAACCCCAACCTGCGGCCCGAAACCAGCTACAACCTGGAGCTGAGCCATACCTTCAAGCAGAAATTTACCACGGCCCTGAGCTACAGCCTCACCACCGACCCCATTACCGACGTGGCCCAGCCCGAAAACGCCACGTCGACCCTATCGAGGTATGTGAACCTGGACCGCCAGCACTACACCTCCCTGACCCTGACGGCCCCGCTGACACCGGCCAAGTGGTGGACTGTGTACAACAACGCGGTGTTTTTCTACATTCACTACCAGGGCGAACTGGCCGGTACCGCGCTGAACCGCGGGCAGGGTGCCTTCAATCTGAGCAGCAACAGCACCTTCACGTTTGGCAAAGGCTGGGGCGCCGAGCTGAGCGGCAATTACTACTCCCGGCAGCGCGTGGGCTTCTTTGTCTTCCAGGATTACGGGCAGGTGAACCTGGGCGTGCAAAAGGCGCTCTGGGACCGGAAAGCCACCCTGCGCCTGGCCGCCAACGACATTTTCCTGACTACCCCGCTGCGGGCTCAGTCAAACTACAACAACTACCAGGAAGACCTATACCTGCGCCGCGACACCCGGGTAGCTACGTTGTCCTTGAGCTGGCGCCTGGGCAACGACAAGCTAACCTCCACGAACCGCCGCTCCGGGGCCGAGGACGAGAAGCGCCGGGCTCAGTAAAGCGGAGTTGTTGGACGTTAGGTTAAAGTTTGAGTTGACCAGACGTAAGCGTTGCTGCTGAAAATCAGTTTTGCGGTGTGCTGCCGGTTTAGCACTAGGCCAGCCGCTTTTTCAGCCAGCGCCGTACGGGCTCGTCGTAGAACTTCAAGCTGACATACGCCAGCACCACGGCCGCCCCGAACGTGAGCAGGGCTACCGGCACGGCCTGGGCCAGCGTCGGCTTGTGCGTGCCCACCCAGCCGGTGTAGATATAGATCAGCGGGAAGTGGGTCATGTAGATAGGGTAGGAGATGTCGCCCAGGAACTTGCACAGGCGGGACGATTTTTCCCCGGCTATCTGCCCGCTGGCGCCCAGCCACACAATCAGGGGAAACAGGACCACGATGCTGAGCGAGTCGTAGAGGCCGTTGAGCCAGAGGTGCTCGGGGCCGCCCACCCGGGGGAAGGCCAGCACCAGCAGCAAGAGCAGGCTGCAAAGCAGAAAGGCCGACTTCAACCGGGCCAGCGGGGCCACCCGGGAGAGGAGAAGGCCAGCAAAGAACGGGTACATGACCCGGCTAAACCCAACCCGCAGCTGCTCGGGGTCCAACGACCAGCCCCCGATGACGTCGCCGGCCGGACTGGTGACGGCCAGGTGAATCAGGGCCGCTGCGGCCAGGGCCACCAAGATACCCAGGGCCGTATTGGAGAACTTGCGCACGCCCAGAGCATAGAGCAGGTTGGCCACATATTCGTAGAACAGCGACCAGCCCGGCCCATTCAGCGGGTGCATCTCGTGCCAGCCCCGAATATCCATCGACACGGGCAGGGGCAGCAGGGTAAAGCCCACCAGCATCACTAGCAGCGTTTTCCAGACGGGCACCGCGGCAATGCCCGGCCACACCGGCGAGGCCTGAAAGTAAAAGCAGAGGGCCCCGATGATCATGCCCAGCACCACCATCGGCTGCAGGCGGATCAGGCGGATGCGGAAAAATTCTTTGAGCGTAAGCCGGCTCCACCGGTCGTCGTAGGCATAGCCAATGACGAAGCCCGAGAGCAGGAAGAAGAAGTCGACGGCCAGGTAACCGTGGTTGATGACCTGGTCGAGGTGGCTGGTCGCGTGCGACTCGCAGAGGTGAAACGCCACCACCGTCAGGGCCGCCACGCCCCGCAGGCCGTCGAGGATGGCGTAGTGCGGCTTGGTGCTGAGCGTAGGGGTAGGCGCGGCCGTACGTACTTGGGTAGATTCCATGCAGGCGAAATAAGAATAGATAACGAATGAGCTACAGCTTCCCGAGGCTTCCTCGGGCGGCCTAAAGTACCAGTCTTTGCCCTACCAGACAATGCGGCCGGGTCGTCAAATTGCGGTGTGCTAAAACGTTTTGCAGAATCCTCCCCACGCTTTCCCCAACTACCCGCGCAAGATTTCGCAGGCGCCCCGTGCTTTTTCCAATAACCCGGGAAAGGTTTCCCGGATACCCCGAAGTTTTCCGACTACCCTAAAAAGACTTTCGCGGGCACCCCGAAGCTTTCCGGAGTGCCCGCGAAACGTGTTCCGGGCCGGGCGAAGTTTGCCAGAGGGTCTGGAAAACGTTTCACGAGCCGTCCGAAGTTTTCCGGGGTGCCTAAGTACGCTGTAGTGGTTCGGCGGGCCTTTGTCGGGCGGCCGTCATACCGTTTATCAGCGGCCCGGCCGGGTTGCGCTTAGCCGTCGTAGCGCTGCCGGGCCTCGGGCGTGACGGGAGCATAGAAGTTGACCAGGTTGCCGTCCGGGTCGAGGAAGAGCAGGGAACGGTTGCCCCAGGGCATGGTCGTGGGGGCTGCACCACGGCCTCGCCGAGCACGGACGCCAGGCGCTGGTAGTCGGCATCCACGTCGGCAACGCGGAATTCCAGGATGGCCGAGGAGTTGTGGGCGGCCCGGGCCACGTGCTGCCCGCCAAACTGCAAGGTGCGCGTGCTGCCGATGGCCAGCGTGGCCGTGGGCGTTTGTAGCTCGGCAAAGTCTTCGGTGTACTGCCGCACGGGCAGGCCGCTGATCTGCTCGTAGAACTGCACCAGGCGCGGCACGTCGTTGGTAATTACGCGGATAGAGTCAAATTGCATGGGGGTGTCAGTAAAAAGTGAATGATGCCCCAAAGCACGGCCTGCCCACTGACAACCCTATGGCAGTCCAACTTTTGCCCTTAAAAAAATTACGGCACATAGGGCAGGTTCAGGCCCGCAATGTACTCGGTCAGCAAGAGGTGGTCGGTCTTGGTAAAGAGCCGGGTGGTGGCCGTAAGCTGCCGGATGCGGGCCACTTTAAAGTCGCGGTAGTCCTCCCGCAGCTGGCACCAGCCAATCAGGTGCCAGGCCAGGTTATAAAACGCCAGCCCGATGGGCTCCACCGGGCGCCGGCTACTCTGCCCGCTTTTGTCGCAGTATTCCATTTCAATCACCCGCCGGTCGGCCAGCGCCGACTGCAAGGTGGCTAGGTAGTCGGCCGGGCCCCGGAAGTACTCGGGCAGGTGCATTTTGATGCGGCTGGTAAACTGCTCGAGCCGGTCCCGTTCCCGCTCCCGCAGGGCAGCTTTCACCTTGGTCAGGGCGGCCGTGTACTGGGCCTGAATGGAGGCGTCGGCCAGGGTACCAGCTATAGTTTCGAGCAACACCATAGCGTTGGCTTCTTCCGGAGTAAAGGACACTGGGGGCAGGAAGTAGCCCTGCACCAGAAAATACCCCTTGTGCGGCTCGAAGCTCACCGGAATGCCCTGCTCGCCCAGAGCTTTAATGTCGCGGTACACCGTGCGCACACTGATACCAAATTGCTCGGCTAGCTGCTCGGCCAAAACGTATTTCTTCGCCTGCAACAGGGTGGTAATGCCAAACAGGCGGTCAATACGGTTCATGGCACAGGCAGATTTCGGCGGCTCGGGTACGGGAGGGTTTAGGGGCAAAGGTAAGCCGCCGAGGCCGTGGAGCCGGTAGTCAAGCTAGGAATGCCCCGCGCGAAGGCCGTACCTTATGCGGCCTTCGACGCTCGGTACTTAGAGCTGGCTCGGCGTTTGGCCGGTTGCGGGGCCGCCACTTGCCACTCCCGGCGCAACCGCCGAAACAGCATGGCCCCGGCAGCAGCACCATGGCCGAGGAAAAACCCGCGACCTGCCAGAACGTGAAGCCCGGCCGGCGCACCAGCACCTCGGCTACCAGGGCCACGTAGAGCTCCAGGACCGACAGATACATAAAGCCATAATGTAATTGCAGCCAGCCCCGGGCCGGCCACTTGCGCCACACCGGGACCATGCCCGCCAGCAGCGTAACGCCGCTGAGCAGGGCCGCCACGTGAAAAATGCCGAAGCCGTGGAATTGGCGGTAAATGGCAAATGAGGTAGTGAGCATTACCACTAGACTGCCCACGTAGCCGTAGCCCAGGCGCTGGTGCAGGCGGCCCCATTTCGGCAGCACCAGCACCCCGGTGCCCAGCAGCAACGCCGCTACGGCCGCGGCCAGGTGCACGGCGCCCCAAGAACTATACACAAGTTGCTGCATTCCTCTTCCCAAGCGGGCCCGGCTCCTGCGGGCCCGCCCGGATTAATTCGAACCGTAGGCCGCCGAATATGTTTTGCCCCGCTGCCATTCTTAGCCCCCGACGGAGCAGCCGGCCCAGCGGTGCGCGTTAGTTCCGGGTAGCGCCCAGAGTTCTGGAATACCCTCCCAAGTTTCTCCGACAACCCGGCAGAGCTCTGGAAGGCTCACCTATTTTTCTCCGGGCACCATCCAGCGCTCTGGATGGTGCCCCGAAGTTTTCCATAAGGGTTTCCAGAGTTCTGGATGGGGCTCCGGAGTTTTCCGGAAGCATTTCCAGAGCTCTGGATAGTGCCCGAAGTTTTCCATAAGGGTTTCCAGAGTTCTGCCGGGTGCTTCTGGCTTTTTGGGTCGGCCAGGCAGAACTATTATGTGGCTACCCTAAGTAGCCGGAAATACAACTTTTATATAGGTTAGGCACAAATTGCGCTGCGTCGCCTGATATCATCTGCCATATTCTTTAAACAGCTTGTTGTCAGCGCCAATACTGTACCAACTGTTTGCAATGAAATAGTAAGTGTCTTCTCCTAAAGTAATAATAGGTGCTATTTCCTTTATGGCTTTAATAATTTCTGTATTAGTTCTGCTATCAACCAGAGTAAACGACTGGTTAATATTGTTGCGAGTTGAATAGAATATATAACGGGTAGTATCAAAGCGCAAAACAGCTTTGCCGGGCTTCGTGTAGTTTGCCGGAGGATGGAGTTTTGACTTTTGCTGCTGTTGAATGGTGAACAGCAATTCGAAATTAGCTTTCGATTGCTTGGGGACGCTGAATTTCAACGTGTTCAGCCACTGCTTGTCTATGGTGCTAGCATTGCCCGGCGTAGTCGAAAAGCCGCTGGCATACGACTGAACCAGTAGTGCTACTTGAAGCCGGTCTTTGACAACGCACAGGAGTGCCGTATTCTGAAGCGCCAGGCCCGTTCCTGCTCTTATGCCGTACGTAACTTGTAAAAAGTTACCCGCCAGTATACTAACTGCTTGGGTGTTTGTGTAGTTATGCAGATATATCGTATCCCGTTTAAAGGAGATGGATAATTTCTTGCTAAACGGCTTGTACGAGAGACTAACTACAGATGCTTTCCCTTCTAAAGATCGAACAGTATACGTTTTGGCTCTTGCTGAATAAAAAATTAAGAACGTGAATAGTGTAGTTACTAGTAACTGATTGCGCATAATTATAAAAGGTAGATTTAGTAATTAAACAGTGCCACGGTACATTGAGATAATCAATGTAGGCTAAGCAAGCATAGTATGCAACTACTTCTCCGCAGGATTAGCTACCCGCTTACGGCTTCCCGGCCATGGTAAACACCAGCTCCCCGCCGTTCACGATATCCTGGTGCTGGAGAAACGGCCGGGTCAGCTTCTGTCCGTTGAGGCGAGCTTCCTTCACGTAGACGTTTTTGTCGCTCTGGTTTTTGACCGTGATGCGGAAGGTCTTGCCGTTTTCGAGCGTCATCGTGGCGCTGTGCACGGCGGGGCTGCCCAGGGCGTATTCCGGGGAGCCGGGGGCCACGGGGTAGAAGCCCAGGGCCGAGAAGATGTACCAGGCCGACATCTGCCCGCAGTCGTCGTTGCCGCCGAGGCCGTCGGGGTGGGGCGGTACATCTTGGGCAGAATCATGCGCACCCGCTGCTGGGTTTTCCAGGGCTGGTCGGTCCAGTTGTAGAGGTAGGCCGCGTGGTGGGCGGGCTCGTTGCCGTGCACGTAGTTGCCGATGATACCCTCGCGGGTGATGTCCTCGGTTTCGGCAAAGAACTTATCGGGCAGGTGCATGGTAAAGAGCGAGTCGAGGTGCTCGGTGAAGCGCTTGGAGCCGCCCATGAGCGTGATAAGGGCCTTGGGGTCCTGGGGCACGTAGAGGCTGTAGTTCCAGGCGTTGCCCTCGATGTAGCCCTGGTTGTGGGTGCTGAGCACGTCGAATTCCTTGCGGAAGGTGCCGTCGGCCAGCTTGGGGCGCATAAAGCCCACGCGGGCGTCGTACACGTTTTGGTAGCTCAAGGCCCGCTTGCTGAACTCCTGGTAAATATCCTGGCGGCCGAGCTTCTGGGCCATCTGGGCAATGCACCAGTCGTCGTAGGCATACTCCAGGGTCTTGCTCACCGACGACGAGTTCTTGTCCTCGGGCACGAAGCCCAACTGCAGGTAGTAGCCAATGCCGTCGTAGGGCTTGTAGCGGGCCGTGGCCACACAGGCGTCCAGGGCCTTGTTGGCGTCAAACGTCGCGTTGCCCTTGAGCACCGCGTCGGCAATGACCGACACCGAGTGGTAGCCAATCATACACCAGTTTTCGTTGGCGTGGTGGCTCCACACGGGCAGCATGTGTTCGGGGCTCTGGCTGTAGTGGGCCAGCATGCTCTGAATCATGTCGGCGTTGCGCTTGGGCTGCACCAGGTTGAATAGCGGGTGTAGGGCGCGGTAGGTGTCCCAGAGCGAGAAGGTGGTGTAGTTGGTAAAGCCCTCGGCGCGGTGATTGTTCTGGTCGATACCGCGGTACTGCCCATCCACGTCCTGGTAGGTGGTCGGGCCCAGAAAGGTGTGGTACAGGGCCGTGTAGAAGTTGATTTTGTCGTCCTTCTTCGGGCTTTGAATCGTGACTTTGCTCAATTCCTGCTGCCACAGGGCCTGGCTCTGGGCCTTGGTCTGCTCGAAGTTCCAGCCCGGCAGTTCGGCCTGCATGTTGGCCACCGCGCCTTCCTGGCTGACCGGGGACAGAGCCATCTTCACCTTGATTTTTTCACCTTGCTGGGTAGCAAAGTCGAAGTAGGCGCGCAGCTGCTCGCCGGCCATTTCGGGAAAGTTTTTGGTTTGGTCGAACTTGCCCCAGAACCCGCGGTAGACCTGCTTTTTAGAGAAGTTGCGGAAGCCATACTGCTTGAAGGGCTTGGAAAAGGCCAGGGCAAAGTACAGCGTGCGGGTGCGGGCCCAGCCGTTGGTCTGGCGGTAGCCGGTAATAAGCGAGTCGTTGACGACCCGCACGTAGGTCCAGGCGTTCTTGTCCTCGTAGTTGTAGATGCCGGCCATCAAGTCCAGGATGATGTGGGCCTGGTCGGACTTGGGAAACGTGTACTGGTGCATGCCCACCCGGTTCGTGGCCGTCAGCTCGGCCAGGATGTTGTGGTCGTCGAGCTTGACGCGGTAGTAGGCCGGCTCGGCGGTTTCATTCTTGTGGGAAAAGGCCGAGCGGTAGCCGCTCTGGGGCTTCTGGGCGGTGCCGGGGTTGAGCTGCAGCGGGCCCGTGGTGGGCATCACCAGAAAGTCGCCGAGGTCGGAGTGGCCGGTGCCGCTGAAGTGGGTGTGGCTGAAGCCCACGATGGTGGGGTCGTCGTACTGGTAGCCGGCGCAGTAGCGGTACATGTCCGGGTTGTACTTGCCGTCCTTGGCGTACTGCAGCGTGTCGGTATCGGGGGAGAGTTGCACCATGCCGAAGGGCACCGTGGCCCCGGGGTAGGTGTGCCCCATCTTCTGGGTCCCGATGATGGGCCGGGCGTACTGCACGAGGTTTTCAGCAGGCGCAGCTTTCTGGGCCAGGGTGGCGAAGGACGCGAGAAGGAGCGGGGCTAGCAGGAACTGGAGTTTCATCAGCTTCAGGGTTGAGGCTGACAAGGTAGGAAAGAAGGTGGAAAGGTTGGCGTATGGACTAGCTAAACCGTTTTAGGTAGCATTGAGGACGACAGGAATTAATACATAAGAGGCAGACCTTGACCAGTGACGTTGTTTTAAGAGCAACTCTGAGGTTTCCAGTAGTTCATCTAGCTGAGCCTCGACCTGCGAAAAGGCAACGGCGCTTAGAAATTCTTGTCCGGTAGCGTACCGGTGAAACGGTGTGTCTCTCCACGCTACGATACGAAAGCTCCACTTACTTATATCAACCCCGGTACGTGCGAAAGATGGCTGAATTATCACGGCAAGATTTATATCATCTTTTTGTCAGTCTATTCTTCTTTCTTCAAATTCAAGCCGGCTGTCGCCATCCCGGTCACGGGTTAGGACTGCATTTTGTTCTGCGGCAAAGCGCTCAAGGCGTGGATCTATCCGGGAAAATAGGCTCATCAGTAATACCGGGGCCAGGGAAGTAGGATAGGATAGTTAATACTGCACAGAACTCAGGCTATAATACCGGTGCGCTTGAAAGAGGCAATGAGCTGACTGCAATCCAGATCGGTTTTGCCGTAGACGTGGACGTAAAACGCCGGGCGGTCCAGCCATACGCCTGTAGTGACTATCGTATTTTCGTTTTGCCACCAGGAATTATACCGGTCGCTGCACTCCCCAAGCAGCTGGTAGTTCTCAGCCATTAAGGCCGTGAGCTTGGCCCTGTCGGCTACTTTGTAATAGGGAGGAGCCTGCCGCCAATACATGATTTCATTTTGGAAGGCATATTGCTCCACAAGGGTGTCGAATGACTCATAGAGTATATTGAGACTCACATCGTCTTCGAACGTGCACACCTCGCCGCGGTCGGTGATGAAGTACATAACCTGCCCTACCTCGGTATCGCCGCAAGCGAAGATGTGCCGGTCCTCAATCTGGTCTTGGTCCTGCGGCTCATTCGTTGCTATGTCACCTTTCGAAAATAGGAATACGTTGAAGGTCTTGTCAGGACTTCCTGCGATGGTCAGCGCTACGCCGGAATAGTTTTCCTGGAATGCGAGCAGGGCCGGCGTAGGCGGGATAAGCTGCTTGGCTAAGTAGGTAATTATAGCTTGCGAGTCTACTACATAGTGGGGGTTGCGTCGCTGGGTGCGAAGGTAGTGTTGCGCTCTGGCAGACAAGGACATATGTGGTATGAGGCAGTTAAGTTGGGGGCGCGGTTAATCCCACATCGAATGTTCCCATTTGCGTAGCACATGCACCCCGGTCCGACTCGCCAGTTGCAGGAGGTTGTCTTCCCGGATGTTCTGCACAACTAAGCCCATATCGAAGCCAGTTTCGACATAGACCTCCCCAATCAGGAGCTTGACTTTCAGCCGCTCCCGAATCCCGAGTTGCAGAAAGTCGCGGAGCTGGGCTTTCGATTCCAGTTGCAGGCAGTTCTCGTCTCCTCTGTCAAGCGTAGCAATATCCTGGTGGATGGCGAGTTGGGCCGGGGTAAATAACGGCAGGGAGGTTTCGGCCCCAGCGCTGAACCAGCTATACCGTACGAACGAGTTTTGCAGGGCAGTATCAGCGTGTTCCACCACGGCCTCAATAAACCCAATCAGCCTGTCTTCCACCTGGCAGTATTCAGTTACCAGCACCTGATCAGACTCCCTTGCTGCTAGGTCTGTAAAGCTCATGAAGGCACGGTTGTTACACTCCTCAATGCTGAGCACGTGGTCAAACCGGTCGACCCAGTAGAGGTAGTGATTGGTGAGGTAACTTACGTGCATCTGACGGGTAAAATCTTCGGGTTGAATTAAGAATAACAACTGTCGGCGGCAGTGGCCCTACTAGTTTCCAGCAGCTAGTTAATAGATTGTTAAGGTATACAGTAAGGGGTATTTAAAATATGTGTATACTAAATAGGGTATACAATTACCACTAGTTGGATGTCTTTAGGTATACAAGATTAAAGTAATGTACGACATGTTTACTAATTTGGTAATTAATTTCAATTATAATAAAGTAGTGTATACCCACTAAAAGAATGAATCAGAGTGTGCTTAGTTGCGTCTTGAGCCATCCTCCCGGTGCCTATCACCAGTCGCGGGTGGCTATCAGCTCTTCCGGGTCTGCCGCCTCAAAGCCATACGCTGTGGCTACAAAGTCAAAGTCGTTGCCGATACAGTCACGGGCGGCGGTTTCTATTTCGCTGTCGGCTTCCCAAAATTCCTCCTGCAGGTCGTTGAACTGCTCGGCGGCGGCGTGGGTCAGGGCGTAGAGCTCTTCCAGACTCTTGGGCTGCTGCTGCTCGATGTCGAAGCACAGCTGCACCAGGATGGCTTTGCCCTTGTCGACCAGGGGATGGGGGAAGTAGTCGTCCTGGGACATCTCCGCCAGGAAGGAATACTGTCGGGCGGCTTGATTTTGAAGCTGAGCTTGCTGCTGAGCCATTGGCGTTGAGGGGGTGAAGAAAAGAGTGTGCGCTCAAGTAACGACTTTTCAGCCATAGCAGCGCGGGTGGCGGCGTCATCGGCCGTTTCCCGGTTTACAAGGGGTATTAATCGGTGCACAATGCTTTTTGCTCAAGCAGCAGGCTTTGTTGGCCGGGGCACTTGTGTATATTGGCGGCTCCTGCAACCCGCCTTACTATGATGCTAAATCCTATTATCAGCCGCCGCGCCTTTTTACATCGTACTGCTCTGGTAGCCGCCGGCCCCTTGCTGGCCGCCTGCGTCACGGGGCGAGGCGCAGCGGCAACTAAGGAATATCTGCTCTACATCGGCACCTACGGGGACGCCGAGCAGGACAATATCTTTCTCTACCGGGTACACCCCAAACTGGCGCTATGACCCGGGTAGCGGGCTTTCGGGGTGGAGTGAAGCCCGGCTTTCTGACGTTGTCCACGGACCACCGCTTCCTCTACGCCACCAACGAAGTTCCGGGCAGCGGCAGCGGGGCCCTCCGGGCCTTTGGCATCAATCAGAGCAGCGGCGGGCTGAGCTTGCTCAACGAGCAGCCTTCGGTAGGCGCGGGGCCCTGCTACGTGAGTCTCGCGCCCGGTAACAAAGCCGCGCTGGTTGCCAACTACGGCGCTGGCACCATCAGCGCGCTGCCGGTGCAGGCCGATGGGCGGCTGGCCCCGGCCGCCGCAACCGACCAACACCAGGGCCGGGGGCCGCACCCTAATCAGGACAAGGCCCACGCCCATTTTATTCTGCCCGACCCCGCGGGCGTTACGCCCTTTCGGTGGATTTGGGTAACGACCAGGTGCTGAGCTACGCGCTGGATGCATCGACGGGCTTGCCTCAGCTGCCGGGCAAAACGGCCTTTAAAGGGCAGCCTGGGGCAGGTCCGCGCCATTTGGCTTTTCACCCTAATGGACGCTGGGCCTACGTAATTAACGAGCTGAACTCCACCGTCACGGCCCTGAGCTATGATGCCGCCCAGGGTACCTTTACCGAGCTGCACACTCTTTCGGCCCTACCGGCGGGCTATGCCCAAACCAGCTACTGTGCCGATATCCACGTTTCGCCCGATGGCCGCTTCGTGTACGGCTCCAACCGCGGGCACGACAGTATCGTGGTGCTGGCCGTGGACAAGAGTAGTGGGCGACTGAGCGTGGTGCAGCACGCCAGCACCCAGGGCAAATTTCCGCGCAACTTCACCCTCTCTCCCGACGGCCGCCTGCTGCTGGTAGCCAACCAGCACACCAACAATATCTTCAGCTACCACATCGACCCAAAAACCGGTCAGCTCACGCCCACGGGTTTTTCCACGGAGATGCCCGCGCCGGTGTGCCTGTATTTGGTGGCTGATTTTATCACGGGGTAAGTGGATAGTAGCGTCTTGATGGGCTGTTTGGGACAAATATTTCTGCCCGGCCCTTCGCGCTGCCACAAAACCAGTAGATTAGAACACTCGAAAACTTTACCTACCTGTTTTATCCGATGAGAAAATCTACGGTCCTGGTGCTGGGTGCTACGCTGCTGCTGACTTCCGTTTCCTTTACCGCACCCAAAGGCTGGGAGCCGTTGCTGGACAAAAACCTGAGTAAGTGGCGGACCTTCGAAAGCTACCGGCACCAACTGGGCTACCGGGGTCAGGCTCCCACAGATGCCCAGGGCAAGGTGATTCCCCCATCGGCTACGACAAGAACGAGGCGAATGTCTTCTCGGTGGTGATGCAGGAAGGGGAGCCGGTGCTGCGCATCAGCGGCGAGATTTACGGCTGCGTCTTCACCAAGCAGGACTTCACCAACTACGACCTGAAGCTGAAAGTGAAATGGGGCGAGAAGAAGTGGGTGCCCCGTATCGATGAGCCCCGCGACAGTGGCATTCTCTACAACAGCCAGGGCGAGTGCGGCGTCGACTACTGGCACAGCTGGATGCTAAGCCAGGAATTCCAGGTTTCGGAGCACCAAAAAGGCAACGCCATGGGCGACTTCTGGTGCATTGCCAACTCCTCGGCCGACATCCGCGCCTCCTTTGACGCAACCAAAGACACGCTCAAGTTTAACCCTACCGCCGCCCCGGTCACAATGGGCAAGGGCGGCAAGGGTTTCTGCCAGGCGGCGGCTAACTACGAGCTGCCCAACGGGCAGTGGAACGAGCTGGAGCTTATCCACGTGAACGGCAAGAGCATTCACCTGGTTAACGGCCACGTGGTGCTGGCCGTGGACAACTCTTCCTTCGTGGTAAACGGGCAGCGTCAGCCCCTGACCCACGGCAAGATTCAGCTGCAAAGCGAGGCCGCGGAAGTATATTACAAGGGCATCATGATCAAGCCCCTGGATGCCATGCCGAAGCAGTACGCCCAGTATTTCAAGTAGGACAGGACCGGAGTTTTAACCTCTAAACCAAACTTTAAAAGCTGCTGCCGAATATTATAGCTCCCGCACCCAGATGTTACGGAAGCTGACCGGCTCACTTTTGTCGCCGTGCGCCTGGAGCTTGATGGGGGCCGGGCCGTGGGCCTGCTGGTAGCTGGGCGCCCCGATGTAGACCGTGGGCCGGCCAGGGTCACATTCTGCTGCACGACTACCCCGTTGAAGAGCACAGTCACGCGGGCCGGGGTCAGCATTGCGCCGTCGGGCTTGAAGGTCGGGGCGGTCCAAAGCACGTCGTAGCTTTGCCACTCGCCGGGCTTGCGGGCGGGGTTGGCCAAGGGAATATGCTGCTTGTAGATGCTGCCGGCCATACCGTTGGCGTAGGTCTTGTTCTGGTAGGAATCCAGGATTTGCAGCTCGTATCCTAAGTCGCCCTTGCCTAACGAAGCCAGGAAGATGCCGCTGTTGCCGCGAGCTTGGCCCGTGCCGCTGATATTAGCTGGCACCCGCCATTCCAGGTGCAATTGGTAGTTGGTAAAGGCCTGCTTGGTTTCAATGTTGCCCGTAGTCTTATCCACGGTGAGCAGGCCGCCGGACACTTTCCAGCGGGCTGGGGCTGCGCGGTCATCGGCCGACACCCACTGACTGAGGTCTTTGCCGCTGAAGAGCACCACCGCGTCGGAGGGCGGCGGGGTGAAATTCGGGTTGGCCGTAATGGTTTTGGGCACTGGCTCCCACACTTCGGTGGCTTCGGGCTTGCCGGTTTGCTGGGCCTGAGTCATATAGGAAAAGCCGAGGAGAAAAGCGGACAACAGCAGGGGCAGCTTCATGCGGGGCGAGTTCAGAGCAGAGTCGAAAAAAGCAAGATAGAAACGGCGGGCTTATACGTCGCAGAGCTGCACGGCCTGGCGCAGGGAAGCTAGCTTATTGGTGTGGCGGGGCATGAATTCCTGGGCTACGTAGCCTTTGAAGCCGGTGGCCTGGATGGCCCGCATAATGGCCGGGTAGTTGAGCTCCTGCTGGTCGTCGAGCTCGTGGCGGCCGGGCACGCCGGCGGTGTGGTAGTGGGCAATGTACTCGTGGTGCTGGGTCAGAGTGCGGATGACGTCGCCCTCGTTGATTTGCATGTGGTAGATGTCGTAGAGCAGTTTGAAGTGCTCCGAGCCCAGCTTGCGGGCCAGCTCCACGCCCCAGGCGGTACGGTCACACTGGTAATCCTTGTGGTCGATTTTGCTGTTGAGCAGCTCCATCACCAGCACCACCTTGTGCCGGGCGGCCAGCTTGAGCAGGGGCGCCAGGCCCCGTACACAGTTGTCCCAGCCCGCCGCATCCGACATGCCGCGCCGGCTGCCGCTAAAGCAGATCAAATTGGTGTAGCCGGCCGCGGCCACCCGCGGAATCATCTCGGCGTACTGCTTCTGCAGGCGGGCGTGAAACTGCGGGTCGTTGAAGCCATCCGTCAGGTTGATTTCGGCCCCGTTGCACATGGGCGAGTCGAGGCCGTACTTTTTCAACGTCGGCCAGTCGGCAGGCCCCACCAAATCGATTCCCCGGATTCCCATTTCCTTGGCTGCCGCGCAGAGCTGGTCCAGGGGCAGGTCCTGAAAGCACCAGCGGCACACCGACTGCCGGATGTTGCCCTTGAGTGGCCGGATTTGCTCCGTCTTTTTATCCTCAGCAGCGCAGGCTTCGGTCAGGCCCAGCGTACTCACGGTCGCCGTGCCGGCCAGCAGCCCTTTCACCGCTGCCCGCCGATTCCAGGTAGCCACGGCGCTTAGTTGGCTTGGGCCAGGGTAGGAGCCGCGTCAAAAGCCGGGGCCTCGGCGGCCTGGGGCTGGGCGCGGTCCTTGAACAGCAGCAGGAACAGGAGCAGCACCACTACGGCAATACCGGCCGGAATCAGCCAGATCATGCGCCAGTCATGGGTGGTGGGGGTGGTTTGGTAGGCGTCGAATATGCGGCCCGAAAGCAGGGTGCCGATGAGCATGCCCACGCCGTAGGTGGCCAGGGTGATAAAGCCCTGAGCCGAGCTTTTGAACCGTTCCCCGGCCAGGTTGTCGGTATAGATCTGGCCCGTGACGAAGAAGAAGTCGTAGCAGATACCGTGCAGCACGATGCCGGCAATCAGCATCCAGTAGCTGCCCGTGCCGTTGCCGTAAGCGAAGCACACGTAGCGCAAGACCCAGGCTCCCATGCCGATGGCCAGCATCTTCTTGACGCCCAGCCGGCTGAAAAACACCGGAATCAGGAGCATAAACAGCAGCTCCGACACTTGGCCCAGGCTCTGTACGCCGGCGGCGCCCTTCATGCCCACTTCGTTGAGGAAGGGTTGGTGAAGCCGTAGTAAAAGGCCAGCGGAATGCAGATGGCAATGGAAGCCAGAAAGAAAATCAGGTAGGAGCGGTTCTTCAGCAACCCAATGGCGTCGAGGCCCAGCATGTCGCCCAGGGAGCTGGCCTGCCCGGTTTTAACAGGGGCGTGGCCGGCAGGGTGAAGCTAAATAAGCCCAGCAGGGCCGAGGCTCCGGCGGCCATCAGAAACGTGCTTTGCAGGCTGCCGCTTTGCTCCCAGTTCAGCCAGCCTATAGTCAGGCCAGCCACAATCCAGCCCAGGGTGCCTAGCACCCGGATGGTGGCAAACTCCTTCTGCGGGTTCTGCATCTGCCGGAAGGCTATGGAGTTCACCAAAGCCAGCGTGGGCATATACAGAATCATGTAGGTCAGGATGTTGGGGTAGAAGGAGCTGAAGTCGGGGGCGGTGGAGGCGTGCCAGAGCAGGGCCGCCCCGGCCAAATGCAGCACGCCCAGGATCTTCTGGGCCGAGAAGAACCGGTCGGCAATAAGCCCAATGATGAAGGGCGCTACAATGGCCCCGATGGACTGCGTCAGAAAGGCAACGCCCACCTGGGTGCCGGTGGCATTGAGGTTGCGTAGCAGGTAGGTGCCCAGCGTCACAAACCAAGCGCCCCAGATAAAGAACTCCAGGAACATCATGATGGACAGCTTGATGCGGATGGTGGTATTCATGGGCGGTGGGGGTGAGGTGACGTAATGAGCGTATATGAAGTAAAGCTTCTGAAGCGGCGCAGTAGGCTTGGAACCGCTTTGCTCCAAGTCATTTACACGAGGCCGTCATGTCGAGCTAAGCGAGACATCCCGCGTGCTGAGGTTTGATTAGTAACCCAACGAAGCCACGCGAGATGTCTCCCGCTGGTCGACATGACGTTCTTTCGCTGAGCACCAGCGGGCAGTTGTGGGGTTCTACTTCAGACTGAGGATGTAGCGGGCCATTTCCTGGGCGTCGGCTTCCGAAAGGCCGGGGTGGGGCGTCATGGCGATGTCGCCCCAGTTGCCTTTGCCGCCCTTGATGATCTTGCCGGCCAGCATGCTCACGTTGGCGTCATTGCTGGGGTACTTTTCGGCTACGGCTTTGTAGGCGGGGCCCAGCAGCTTCTCGTTTTCGCGGTGGCAGCCCATACAGTCGCTGCCTTCGATGAGCTTGGCGCCCTTAGCTACGGCCCCTCCTGTGGGTCCGGTTCCGATTTTAGTGGCGCTGGTATCAATCTGGGGCTGGTGGGCTACGGCCGTCACGTTGGCGCCGGTGGTGCTGTCGGTAGCCATGGTTTCCTCGGAGTCGGCCAGAGTGTATTCTTCCTTGGCTTTTTTCTCGGAGCCGGAAGAGCAGGCCGCCAGCAGCGCGCCGAAGCTCAGCAATAGCAAGACTTTTTTCATGATTCCTAACGGGTAATTAAAGGCCCAGCAGACTTTTATTCTTGGCTTCGTTGATACCGGAAGCCGCGAAGTCGTCGAAGGCCTTGTCGGTGACGCGGATGATGTGGTCTTTGATAAACGTAGCGCCTTCGCAGGCACCGTCTTCGGGGTGCTTGAGGGCGCATTCCCACTCCAGCACGGCCCAGCCGGGGTAGTCGTACTGGGCTAGCTTGCTGAAAATACCCTTGAAATTCACCTGCCCGTCGCCGGGGGAGCGGAAGCGGCCGGCACGGTCGGCCCAGCTTTGGTAGCCCCGTACACGCCCTGTCGGCCGGTGGGGTTAAACTCGGCGTCCTTGACGTGAAAGGCCCGGATTCGCTCGTGGTAGAGGTCGATGTACTCCAGGTAGTCGAGGCACTGCAGCACAAAGTGGGAGGGGTCGTAGAGCAGGCAGGCGCGGGGGTGGTGCTGCACCTTGTCGAGGAACATTTCGTAGCTGATACCGTCGTGCAGGTCCTCGCCGGCGTGCACTTCGTAGCATACGTCCACGCCGCACTCGTCGAAGGTGTTCAGAATCGGCAGCCAGCGCCGGGCTAGCTCTGTAAAGCCCGTATCGACGAGGCCGGCCGGGCGCTGGGGCCAGGGGTAGACCATGGGCCAGAGCAAAGCCCCACTGAAGGTAGCGTGGGCCGTCAGCCCCAGATTCTGGGAAGCCTTAGCCGCGTACTTGAGCTGCTGCACGGCCCACTCCTGGCGGGCCTTAGGGTTTCCCCGCAGCGCCTCGGGCGCAAAGCCGTCGAAGAGCGAGTCAAAGCCAGGGTTCACGGCTACCAGCTGGCCCTGCAGGTGAGTCGACAGCTCGGTGATTTCCAGGCCGGCGGCCTGCACCTTGCCTTTTAGCTCGTCGGCGTAGGTTTGGCTTTCGGCTGCCAGCTGCAGGTCAATAAAGCGTTTGTCCAGCGTAGGAAGCTGCACACCTTTAAAACCCAGGCTGCTGGCCCAGGCGCAGATGCTTTCCAGGCTGTTGAAAGGGGGCTGGTCGGAAATAAACTGGGCCAGAAAAATGGCGGGCCCCTTGATGGTTCTCATGCGCGACTAAATGGTAAACTCGGTCCACTTCTGTTCGGAGCGGCCCGAGGCAATGACGTTTTCAATGAAGGCCATGCCCCGCACGCCTTCCTCTATGCCGGGGTAGTCCAGGGCTTCGGGTGAGGCGGGCGTGCCGGCCAGGTCGGCCTGCAAACTCAGGGCGAAGTTGCGGTACAGGTTGGCAAAGGCTTCGAGGTAGCCCTCGGGGTGGCCGGCGGGCGTGCGGGCATTGTGGCGGGCGTAGGAGCCGACGTAGCCTGTGCCGGTGCGGCGAATTTCGGTGGGCCGGTCAAGCCACTTTACCAGCAAGGTATTGGCGTCGGCTTGCTGCCATTCCAGGCCGCCTTTCTCGCCGTACACCCGCAGGCGCAGGTTGTTTTCCTCCCCGGCTGCCACTTGCGTAGCCACCAGCATCCCGCTGGCCCCACCCGAGAGGCGCAGCAGCACGGCCCCGTCGTCGTCGAGCTGCCGACCGGGTACGACCGTGTTGATGTCGGCGCAGAGTTGAGTGACGCTCAGGCCTGTGACGTACTCCAGCAGGTTGAAAGCGTGGGTACCAATGTCGCCCATGGCCCCGGCCACGCCGCTCCGGGCGGGGTCGGTGCGCCAGGCAGCCTGCTTGTTGGCCGAGCCTTCCTCGAAGGTGCTCAGCCAGCCCTGCGGATATTCCACGTACACCTTGCGGATGGTGCCCAATTCCCCGGCGGCTACCAGCTGCCGGGCTTCTTTCACCATGGGGTAGCCGGTGTAGGTGTGAGTCAGGCAAAAGCTGGCCGAGCTGGCCTCTACCACGGCTTGCAGCTCCTTGGCTTCGGCCAAAGAAAAGGTCATGGGCTTGTCAAGGATGACATGGAAGCCGTTTTCCAGGGCCAGCCTGGCCGGGGCAAAGTGCAGGTGGTTGGGCGTGACGATGGAAACGACCTGCACGCGCTGCTCGGCGGGCAGCTCTTTCTCGCGCTGGATCAGTTCCTCGTAAGAGTCGTACACCCGCTCGGGCTGGAGGCCTAGCAGCTGCCCGCTGGCCCGGGAGGTGTCGGGGTTGCTGCTGAAGGCCCCGGCTACCAAGTCGTAGAGCCCATCCAGAGCGGCGGCGTGTCGGTGTACGGCCCCGATAAAGGCCCCTTGCCCGCCGCCTATCATTGCTAATCGTAGTTTCATCCGGTTCAAGTACGCAGATTATCCGCTGAAACAAGCGGTGTAGAGACGCATATTTGCGTCTTACCTATGCTGATATTTACAGCGTAGGTTCGTTCAGGGTCCTCGTTCAACGATAAGACGCAAATATGCGTCTCTACCTCGTTTAGGTTGTAGCCCAGGCCCGGTCGCCTTTTTTGTAGGGCACGCAGCCGTCGTATTTGCCGGGCACGGGCAGGTAGCGCAAGGCCTTGGTGCTGCCCACTTCGGAGGTGAAGTAGCCTAGCAAGGTCAGCTCCTTGAGCATGCGGAAGTAGTGGTTGGGCGCCTCTAGGGTCTTGGTTTTGCTGTAGTTTTTCTGCTCGGCGTCCAGGGCCGTGAGCAGGACCGTGCGCTGCTCCGGAGTACTTTCCAGGAAGCCTTTGCCATTTTTCTGCTTGCTGGCTTGTTCTAGTTTGGTAATGCCCTCCAAGAAAATTTGCTGGTCGTCGGGCTTGTAGCAGTCCTTGACCATGACGGCCATGAACGAGCCCACGTCGGCGGCTTTGGCCCCAGGCGTTTTGGTGGTGGGCAGGATAGTTTCGCCTACTTCGTTGAGGTATGCTACCTGGTCCTGGCTCAGAAAGGGCTTTTCCTTTTTCGCGGCCGTGGTGGCTTTGGTATCCTTTTCTTCGGCAGGCGAGGAGCAGCTGCTCAAAAAATAGTCACCGCCGATAAGGGTGCCGCCCATGATGAGGGCTACCCGGGTGAGGGCGTCTCTTCTGTTCATTGTCGTACGGATTAGACGTTTTGCTTTTTCAGCTCACTTACCGCGTGGTCCACGGCGCGGGCGGTGAGTGCCATGTAAGTCAGTGACGGGTTCTGGCAGGCCGAGGAAGTCATGCAGGCCCCATCCGTTACGTACACGTTGGGCGCATCCCAGACCTGGTTGTGCTGGTTGAGTACCGACGTTTTCGGGTCGCGGCCCATGCGGGCAGTGCCCATTTCGTGGATGCCCCCGCCCATGGCGTAGCCGTTGTTGTAAGTCTTGACGTTTTTGAGCCCGGCCTTCTCCAGCATTTCTTGGGCGTCCTGCATCATGTCGATGCGCATCTTCTGCTCGTTGTCCCGAATGCTGGCGTCGAGGGCCAGCACGGGCAGGCCCCACTTGTCCTTCTTGTCTTTGTCGAGGAAGGCGCGGTTGTCGTGATAGGGCAGGGTTTCGCCGAACGCGCCCAGGCCCATGGTCCAGGCTCCCGGTTCCGACAAGGCATCTTTCAGCTCCCCGCCGATGCTCATTTCGGCAATTTCCCGGCTCCAGCCTTCCCGGCCCGCGCCGCCCTGGTAGCCAAAGCCGCGGATGTAGTCGCGCTTGTCGCCAAAGAGGTTACGGAAGCGGGGCACGTAAATGCCGTTGGCCCGGCGGCCAAACACGTACTTATCCTCGTAGCCGGGCATCTCGCCGTGAGCCCCGACGCGGAAGTGGTGGTCCATCAGGTTGTGGCCCAACTCCCCGCTGCTGCTGCCCAGGCCCCGGGCCACACGTCGGTGGCCGAGTTCATCAGCACCCAGGCCGAGTTCAGGGTAGAGGCGTTCAGAAACACGATTTTGGCGAAGTACTCGTAGGTCTGGTTGGTTTCCGCATCCAGCACCTCCACGCCCTTGGCCCGCTTGGTGTCCTTGTCGTAGATGATTTTGGTAACGATGGAAAACGGCCGCAGCGTCAGGTTGCCGGTAGCTACGGCGGCGGGCAAGGAAGCTGACTGGGTGCTGAAGTAGGAGCCAAAAGGGCAGCCCAGCCAACACTTGTTACGGTACTGGCAGTTGGTGCGGTTGTTATGGGCCACGGTGATGTTGGCCGTGCGCCCAATGACCATGTGGCGGTCCTTGTAGTTCTTCTTGATGCGGGCCGCCACGTCTTTTTCCACGCAGTTCATTTCCATGGGCGGCATAAAGTCGCCGTCGGGCAGCTGGGGCAAGCCGTCCCGGTTGCCGCTGATGCCCGCGAATTTCTCCACGTAGCTGTACCACGGCGCCAGGTCCTTGTAGCGGATGGGCCAGTCGACGGCCACCCCGTCCTTGGCGTTGGCCTCGAAGTCGTAGTCACTCCAGCGGTACGACTGCCGGCCCCACATCAGGCTGCGGCCGCCCACCTGGTAGCCCCGAAACCAGTCGAAGGGCTTAACCTCCACGTAAGGGCTTTCCCGCTCATCAACCCAGAACTCTAGGTTGCTTTCGTTCAGGGTATAGTCGCGCTTGAGCACGGGGTGGTCGGCCATCATCTGCTGGGTTTTGCCGCCGCGGTGGGGCAGCTCCCAGGGGTTCTTGTTGGCATTGACGTAGTCCTTGATGTGCTCCACGTTGCGGCCCCGCTCCAGCAAGATGGTTTTCAGGCCTTTCTCGGTCAGTTCCTTGGCAGCCAGGCCGCCCGAAATACCGGAACCAATGACAATAGCGTCGTAGGTATTCTTTTCCATAAAAAAAGGTGGGATTGGGTAGGGCAAAAGGGCGGGGGCAGCGGGGCGCGTGAGCTGGGCCGGGCTACACCAAAGTGCGCTTGATGTGCGCAATACTTTTCTGGATGCTGTCGAAGGGCGAGCCGGGCGTCTGGTCCTGCTCCACGAAGTAATACTTCATTCCCGCCTTACCCGCTTGGGCGAAGATGCGCTTGAAGTCGATGGTGCCGCTGCCTACTTCTGTGAAGTCGCGCTTGGGCGTGTTGTCCATGTCCTTCACGTGCCAGAGCGGGAAGCGGCCGGGGTGCTTGGTAAACAGGGCCACCGGGTCGTGGCCGGCTTTGGTGGCCCAGTACAGGTCCAGCTCCATCTGCACCAGTTTGGGGTCGGTGCTGCTGAGCAGCAAGTCGTAGGGCAGCTGCCCGTTTTGGGCCGCGAATTCGAAGTCGTGGTTGTGATAGCAGAGCTGAATGCCGGCATTCTTGCTTCGCTCCCCGGCTTTATTGAGCTGCTCGGCCACGAACTTATAGTGGTCCAGGTTGCCGCGCTCGGCCTCCGAGAGATAGGCGCACACCATATACTTCACGCCGGCCTGGGCTGCGTCGTCCACGGCCTTGTCCCAGCCGTGGAGCATGGTGCCCTGCACGGGCTGGCCTTTTTCCTGCTCCTCGCCCAGGCGGTAGTGGCTGCTGGGCATAATCAGACCGTTTTGCTTGAGCAGTTTGGCAAAGGCGGCGGGCTCCATGCCGTAAAACTTCTGGCTACCGGTGTAGGTGGCGCCTTCTACCGAGGTATAACCCAGCTTGGCAATGCGGGCCAGGGTGCCGGCCGGGTCCTGCTGCATGGCCTCGCGCACGGTGTAGAGCTGCAAGCCAATGTACTGCTTGGGGCAGCTAGCAGAGCAGGAGAAACCAAAACTCCGGCCGACAGCAGGGCGGCAGATTTTACGAAAGCGCGGCGGGACGTCGTCATACTCAGGAAGGGTGGGAAGATTAAGGATGGAAAGTCGGCTACGGCCAAGCACAGGCGTAGAGCCGTTACTGGTCGAGCAGGATAATCGGTTGTGTAAGGTCCGAACGGGTGTTTTCGGTTTGCCTTTATTCTTGCCTCCAGCCGAAAGAATCCGGGCTGGTAAGGGTAATCCGCCCTAATTTATTGTTCCTGATTCGGAGAAAGCAAGGATTTGAATGGCATAAAAACCAGCGGGTTGGCCTAAAAAGCAAAGGCAATACACTTACGGCACACGCAGTATGACGCATTCTGACACCCAGCACCATAATTAGCCGGTCCACGGCTTTTTGATCCGACAGATAAAAAACATGACCGCGCCCAGACATCTTTTGGGCGCTTATAGTAAAATCAGCGGCAAAGGCCCGGCAGCTATTATTCGCCCGGCAGGTGGAGTTCGGGCTGGCGCAGGGCCTGATTGTTCGGCTGAGGCTGGGTAAACTGCAGGGGTGGATAGGCCCAGGGTGTGGTGTTACCCGAGGCATCCAGCAGGGCAAACGTTACCGAGTAGTCCGGGCCCTTGTCCAGCATAAACGGGCCGCTGCACATGCCCCGCCCAATAAATAGAATGCCTTGCTTGTCGGGCGCGACGTAATAGGTCGTTTGCTGGCCGCTGCTCAGGCTCTTTACGGTGGCTTTTACCATGTACTCCGATTCGTCCCGGACCTGGCACGTGAAGTCAACGAAAACATCCGGGCCGCACCCGTACTCGGTGTACTGCTGGCCTTTTTTGGTGGGCCGGGCCAGCCACTCGGGTGGCGTCTGGTCCTGGCCCGGTACCACGGTGTAGAGCACCCGGCTGCGGTGGAGCTGGAAGACGAGGTTTTGCTTGGCCGTGCCTTTTTTCCGGGCTTCGGTAATCACCAACTCGTACTGCCGGCCGACTTCCAGACTACGGCGCGGCTTGAGCACGGCCTGGGTAACGGCAAACTCCCCCGGCAGTAGCTGCTGCACCTCCAGCGGAATCTGCTGGTCGGCCGCCTGCAAATAGATTTTGTAGGTAGTGCCCAATCCCCTGATTATTTCCTGGCTGGCCGAATAGCCGTCCACAACAAATACTGGGGCCGCGTGCACCGTCCGGGTCTGGGGCCACACCCGCAGGCCACTGTTTATGCATTTGGCCCGAGCCGGCAACGCGGTGCTGGTAAGGGCAAGCAGTAGGGCCAGCGTTTTCGGGCCGGCGGCGAAGGGCTTTAGCTGAGACATAGGGCATAAATAGGGAGTACTCCAAGATAAGAGTTCTGGCCGGAAAGTGTCGGGGTTGAGGGCAATCCAGGTCCGCTGTAGGGCCGACGCGAAAAGTCTGGAACAGAGGGTGCTGAGCTGAACGGCAGCACGCTTTCTGCCACCAAACCCGGCGTAAATGCGTTAGAAACCAGGTGCCGGTCTGCTCTCCAAAGCCACGCTTGAGCTTGCCCCGGCTGGTTGTGTATTCGAAATCCTAACCGCAGATGTATATGAAAGCAGTGGAAGAAAATAAGCCCGTGACGGCCACCTACGACATTGCCCAGATTATGGGCGGCCTCTACGGCGACGGTATTATCGGCCTGAAAGGCGCCTTTAGTCGCGAATGGGCCCGGCAGCTGGGCGAGGATATCAACCGACTTTACGAGGAAGCTCTGCAGCGGCCGGGCGGGGCTTTGGGCCGGGGCCCCAAGCGGCACTACGTTGAAATTCACCCCGAAAGCATCCGCGGCTTCGTCGAGCTGGCCACGCACCCTTGGGTGACAGCGGTGTGCGAGGCCGTGCTGGGGCCCGACTACAAAATCGTGGAAATCGGCTTCGACGTGCCCGGGCCCGGGGCCATGAACCAGCCCTGGCACCGCGACTTTCCCGCCAACGAGGACACTATCATCGGCCGGCGGCTCAACTCCCTGGCGTTCAACCTCACTACTGTGGATGTAACCGAAGACATGGGCCCCTTCGAAATTGCGCCCGGTACCCAGTGGGATTTGCCCTTTGGCTTCGAGCACGAGATGTTTCCGCCCAAGAGCAACAGTCCTCGTTACGAGGCCCGGGCTCAGCGCAAAATGCCCCAGATGGGCGACATCTCGGCCCGCTCGGCCCTGACCATACACCGCGGCACAGCCAACCACTCGGATAAGTCGCGCCCGGCCCTGGTGCTGGGTGTAGACGCACCCACGGCCAACAATGCCGAGCGCCACGACCTGCAAATCACCCGCGCCTTTTACGCCACTCTGCCCGAAAGCCTCAAGCAACACCTGACCTGCCGCCTCGTCGACGAACTGGAGCCCATTGTGCAGGGCCACACCATCGAAGGCCTGATGATGGGTGAGGCGTAGAGAATACATCTTGTTTCGTTGCCCCTCAACAGTTGGACCGTCATTCCGAGTAGCGCGAGGAATCTCGCGTGCTGATGTTGTTCCAAGTGTCATCCTGAATGCAGCGTAGCGGAATGAAGGACCTTCCTCTGATGCTTGAAAACGTTATTTCCAATGTGCCAAAGCCCTTTGCTACGTCAGTCGGTAAGGCTTTTAGTACTTGGAATGAGCTGCGGTGGGCCAGGTGAGGAAGGCCCTTCGTCGCCGCGACGCTGCATCCAGGATGACAGATAAAAACGAGACCTGACAAACTGCTTCAAACCAACCCGCCGTATGGCCACACCCACCGACGACCATATCTACCAGGAAGCCCAGCTGGCGCCCATGACCGTGGAGCAGATCAATGAGCTGACCCGGGCGGCCCGGGCCCAGCCGCCCAGCGCCGACCAAACCCACGTGCTGGTGCCCGACGGCGAGGACCCCTGGGTGATTAGTCACGAAGGCCAGCTCTACTACTGCACCGTGGACCGGCTCAAGCGCAAAATCCTGGTGGCCCGGTTTTCACGCCTGGAAGATATGGCTGCGGCCGAGCTGGTAGAAGTGTGGCCGGGCCTGCAGGGCGCCACGCCGGAGTTTGTGGAAATCTGGGCGCCCGAGCTGCAGCTTATCGACGGGCAATGGTACGTGTACTTTGCCCTCTATAACGCCAGGCTGGGCGAGGAGCGCCTTTACGCCCTGCAGGCAATTTCCGCCGACCCCCAGGGCGAATATGAGTTCAAAGGCCGGTTGGAAGTGCCCACCGACCGCTGGGCCATCGACGGCACCGTGCTCCGCCTCGACGACGGGCAGCTGTACTTTCTCTGGTCGGGGTGGGAGGGCTTCGAGAACGTAAGTCAGAATATCTACATCGCCCGCCTGAGCAACCCCTGGACCATCAGCTCCGATAGGGTCTGCATCAGCCGGCCCGAGCATGACTGGGAAAAGCAGGGCTACCCGCATGTCAACGAAGGCCCGCAGGTACTGCAGCGCCAGGGCCGCACCTTCGTGATATACTCCGCCTCGGGCAGCTGGACCGACGATTACTGCCTGGGCCAGCTTACTTTCCTGGGCGGTGACCCGCTCAGCCCCGCGGCTTGGCGCAAGGAGCCCCGGCCGGTGTTTGCCAAAACCAGCACCATCTTCGGCCCCGGCCACGCCTCCTTTGTGGAACTGCAGGGCCAGGACTACATCATCTACCACGCCGCCCGCCGCAGCCAGGCCGGCTGGGCCCGGCAGATTCGCTATAAGCCCTTCAGCTGGCGCGCCGACGGCTCCCCGGATTTTGGCGAGCCCCTCTAGAGCCTAGTCAATCTTCAGTGGCGGGCCCAGCACCTTCATTTCGTGGGTGGCAAAAAGCAAGGCAACTTCCTGCTCGGTAGGCTCGGTCTTGAGTGCGGCCAGCGCCACAAAAAACTCTTCCAATTTGCCGGCCGGCTGTAGCGTCACCAGCATCTTACCCGGGCGCTGACCTGCGTCCAAGCATGGGGCACTTGCCGGGGCAGAAAGATACTGTCCCCGGTTTTGAGGCGGTACCGGTCGTCGCCCACCCGGAAAGCGTATTCGCCTTCGAGTACCGTAAACACCTCGTCCTGGCCCGGGTGCACGTGCAGGGGCGTGCCCCGACCCTGCGACACGCTAGTTTGCTCAAAAATGGCCAGGTCGCCGTTGGTATCCTTGCCCGATACCTTCACGTCGAGCACGTTGCGGTTCACGCCCTTGAGCTCGATGTGCCCGTGGAAGCGCCCTTCTCCGGCACTGGCCTTAAAGCCCTTCGGGCTACGGTCGGCCCACGCGGGAGGGGGTATAATGGTGGCAAAGGGTAAGGCCGTTAGGGAGGTCCACACGAATTTTCGGCGCTGCATAGTCTTGGTAATTAGGGAAAGACTAAAAAATGGCTGCCCTATAAATATAGAAAATCGGTGGTATTTGGTGGTTACTTACCTGTAAAAAACGTCTGTCATCCTGAGCCCAGCGAAGGACCTTCCTCCGTATTCTGACCAACTCATTTCAATACGAAAAGCCCTTCACCACTACAGCGGTAAAGGGCTTTTCATTGTTGTAAGAGCTTTTGGGGATAGGTGAGGAGCGGCATTTGCTGGGCTCCTGATGCTAGCCGAGAAGTTTGTGGTTACTCGGCTGCGCTGCCTTACCGCGTCGGGCCCTTGTCTACCTGAGCTTCCAGGCGAGCCTGCACGTCCAGGGGCAGCTTGCTGAGCAAGTCCAGGCCGGTAGCATTTTCAATGGCATCCACCGAGACGCGGTACTGGCCCCAGTCGGCGCTGACGCTGTTGTCGTTGGGCGTGTCGACGGCCAGGATGCGGGCTTGGGTAGCAATGCGGCTTAGATCATCCGAGCCTTCGGGCAGAATCACCAGCACCTTCCAGACCCGGGCCGGCACGGTTACCTTGCCGTTATCCAGGGTGGTAGTAAAGCCTTTGGCCCGGTGCCGCCCTTGCCGTAGCTGCCCATGATGACGTAGATTTCCTGGCCCCGGTTTACCTGGGTGCGGCCCCATTCCTCGAGGCTGCTCCAGGTGCGCTGGTTGTTGTTGGGCGCCTGCGGAATCATGTTGGTCATCAGAAACGTGGCCGAGTTGTCGTCCAGGTCGGTGGTGCGGTCGGCCGAGGGACAGTTGTGGCCCTTGTCGAAGCCCGAGCCCGAATAGCTGCGCGGGGTCACAGCGTAGAACTCCCGGGGCAGGGCCGGGTCGGGGCGGAAGTCGTCCTGGCGCGGGGCCGAGCCCATCCAGGCCCGGTTCAGGTGCCAGCTTACCCAGGTCGGAATGCCGCGGTTGGCGTTGTAGCCGATGGCAAACTGGGGCTTAAGCAGCAGGTAGTTGGTCGGGCTGGCCGGGTTACTGGTGGCCCCGCTGGGGTTGCCCAGGGCCAGGTGGTCTTCCCGGCTGCTGACCACGGCCGTGGCCTTGCGGGTGGTAGCCGGCGGCAGGGAGTTGCTCTGGGGCGAACTGCTGCCCACCGTGGGTGCCGCACCAGTGCCAGAAGCTACCGAGCCGCTGCCCGCCACCGTTTCCAGCTGCACGTCGTCGATGTTGAGTCGGCCACTGCCGCTGGTCTTGCGAATTTCCAGGCGCAGCCGGTTGGTAGTGCCCCGGCGAAGGTGTTCACCGCCAGGCGGGGGCCCTGGGTGCGCACCGGCTGCCCGATGCGGCGGAAGCTGCGGCCCCCGTCCACGCTGCCCCAGAGCTCCCAGGTGCTGGCCGGGTCGTTGCCGTAGGCCGCGGCGCTGATGCGGATGCTGCGCACCCCGGCCGGGGCGTCGAAGTTCATTCGCAGCTTGCCCTGGTTGCGCAGGCGGGCCGCGTGCTGCCCGTTTTTGTGGTCCTCATCGGCCGAGCCAATCAGGGCATCCTCGAAGTGCCAGGCCCCGGTGGTCAGAGTTTCGTCGGCCGTGGAGTAGGCCCCCTTGCTGCCCGCCTCGAAGGTTTCGGTCAGCCCGCTGCCGGTGGGCGACTGGGCGGCGGGCCCGGTGCTACCCGCCGATTCGACCGGAATGGCCGGCGGACCGTCGGGCAGGGGCTGGCGGGAGGTTTCGGGCGCAGACTGGGAGCAGGCCAGCAGGGCGGCGGGCACGAGGAAGAGAAGGCGAGACATAGGGCGAAGGTAAGCGTTGGGGACTATTCCGCAGAGGCCGGCAGCAGCTTTTCCAGGGCCGCAATTTCCGCGTCCAGGGCCTGAATCCGGGCTTCGAGCAGGGCTTGAGGCAGCCGGCCGCACTTGTGATAAGGCCCGGACGGCCCATTTGCGCGGTTGGGCGCAACTCAGTGCGTGAAATGGGGTTATTGTCGCCTACCTTGCTCTCCCTTTTCTTATCCCGCTACATGACCAACACCGTTACTCCCAAATACTTTTTCCTGGCGGCCGGCTGCGCCGCGGCCCTGTGGCTGGGCTCCTGCGGGCAGGAGCAGCACGCCGGCTCGGCCGAAACGCCCACCGCCGATGCCAACTTCGAGCGGTTCAAAGCCCAGTTTATCGACTCGCTCTGGTACTACAACCCCGAGTGGGCCAGCGGGCAGGGCTACCACCGCTACGACTCGTTATTGGTGGTGCCCAACGCCGCCCGCCGGCAGGTGGAAGCCAAGCAGCAGGCCCGGGTGCGCAAGCAGCTCGGCTCGTTCCCGGTCGGGGAGTTGTCGGTAAACAACCAAACCGATTTCCGGCTGATTGAAAACTACCTGAACAGTGCCCGTTGGTACGCCGATACCCTTAAAGACTGGCAGTGGAACCCGGCCAGCTACAACCTGGGCGGTTCGGTAGCCGAAATCCTGAACGGGCGCTACCAGCCCCTGGACCGCCGTCTGCGCAGCATCTCGCTTAAGATTTCCCGGGCTCCCGACTACTACGCCGCCGCTGAGGAGAATATTCAGAACCCCACCCAGGAGCACACCCGGCTGGCTATCAAGCAAACCAAGGGCTCTCTGGCCGTCTTTGGGCCTGCTTTGCTGGACTCAATTAACCGTTCGGGCCTGACGGAGCGGGAGAAGAAGGACTTTCGGGACCGGATAGCCACCACCCGGCTGATGCTCGAAAACTACATCAGCTTCCTACAAAACGAGGTGCTGCTGGCCGGCAAGTTCCGCAGCTTCCGCCTGGGCAAAGCCCTCTACGACCGGAAGTTTAACTACGACATCCAGAGCACCTACTCGGCCGACCAGGTGTACCAGAAAGCCCAGCAGCACAAGCAGGAGCTGCTGCGCGACATGCGTAAGCGGGCCGCCCGGCTCTGGCCCAAGTACTTCCCCGGTCAGCCCCTGCCCGCCGACTCGCTGGCGGCCGTGAAGCAGGTCATCGGCCGCTTGTCGCAGAACCACGCCACGCCGGCTGGCTTCGTGGCCGCCGTGAAGGCCCAGATTCCAACGCTGGTGAAGTTTGTGAACGACAAGAAGCTGCTGACCCAGGACCCGACCAAGCCGCTGGTGGTGCGCGAAACCCCGCTCTACATGCGGGGCAGCGGGGCCGGAGCCTCGGTTTCGGCCCCCGGGCCCTACGACAAGGCCGCCGACACCTATTATAATGTGGAGCCGCTCGACGGGCAATCGGCGGAGCAGGCCAACAGCTACCTGCGCGAGTACAACGAGTACACCCTGCAGATTCTCAACATTCACGAGGCTATTCCGGGCCACTACACCCAGCTGGTCTACGCCAACCGTTCCCCCTCGCTCATCAAGTCCATCTTCGGCAACGGGGCCATGATTGAGGGCTGGGCCGTGTATGCCGAGCGCATGATGCTGGAAAGCGGCTACGGTGGCAACTCCGACGAAATGTGGCTGATGTGGGACAAGTGGAACATGCGCGTGACTCTGAACGCCATCATCGACCACGAAATCCAGGTCAATAACGCCTCCGAGGCCAGCATCGTGGCCCTGCTCACCCGCGACGGGTTCCAGGAGCAGTCGGAAGCCACCAACAAGTGGCTGCGGGCCACCCTAAGCCAGGTGCAGCTGGCCAGCTACTTCACCGGGTACACTGAAATCTACGATTTGCGCCAGGAACTGAAAAAGGAGCAGGGCTCGGCCTTCGACCTGAAAGCGTTTAACGAGCAGTTCCTCAGCTACGGCAGCGCCCCGGTGCGCTACATCCGCACCATGATGCTGAAGAAGCCAGCGTAGGGGAGTCCTGGCAGCTATTGACTACAGCAACGTATAGGCCGTCATGTCGACCAACGGGAGACATGACGGCCTTTTTATGCCTGATCGGCGTACCTGGTTTTACCGGCTGCCCGTATACACTTACTTCCGTTTTTTACCTGCATATGAAAGAACAAGACCGGCAGCGTGTCTACCAAACTGACGATGAGGGCCTGCGCCGCTACACCCACGAGCATATGAAGGTGTTTGCCAAGTTCACCTCCGACAACTGTGAAGTCTGCGAAACCCTGGCCCCGCCCTTCGAGAAGTTTGCCAACGACCAACCCTACGAAACCATCCTGTTTCTACGCCTGGCCTCGGAGGAAAGTCCGGTGGCTAAAAAGCTGATGCAGCAGAAGGTAGCCCCGTTTTTTGTGAGCTACTGCCAGGGCCGCATCCTGGAGTGCGACACGCTCACGGCCGAGGCCGAGGTGCAGGCCATGCTGGAGCGCCTGCGCGCGTGGCTGCCCCAAAACCACTAAGCGGCCGGCGCGGGAGGTTGTTTCTGCAGTTCTAAGCGGCTTCCCGTGCTTTTGTCCTAGCTTCGCGGCCGTGTTTTTCATCATCTCCAAATCCCTGCCCTACCTGCTGGACCCGGTCATCTGGCTGCTGGTGCTGCTGGTAGGCGCCTTGCTTAGCGGCCGGCGGCCGGCCCGGCAGCGCGGCCTTGTACTAGCCGCTTTAGTCCTCTTATTCATTGGAACCAACGGCGGGCTGGTCAACGAGGCCGCGCTGGCCTGGGAGCTCCCGCCCGTACGCCTGCGCACCATTGCCCCCACGACGCGGGCGTGCTGCTCACCGGCGTGACCCGGCCCAGAAGTCGCCCCACGACCGGGTATACCTCTCCGAGGGAGCCGACCGGGTTACGCATACGCTGTGGTTGTACCGGGCCAAGCGGATTCGCCGCATCATTATCAGCGGGGGCTCGGGCTCGTTGCGGGAAGTGGCCCACACCGAGGCCCAGGATATTGCCACGCTGCTACGGCTGGCCGGTGTGCCCAGCCAAGACATTCTGCTGGAGGAGCGCAGCCGCAACACCCGCGAAAACGCCCTGTATACCAAGCAACTGCTAGCCCAGCACCCCGATATCAAAACCTTGGTGCTCGTTACTTCAGCCTTTCACCAGCGCCGGGCTCTGGGCTGCTTTGCCAAAGTGGGCCTGTATCCCACGTCCTTTCCCGTCGACTTCCGCACCGAAGACCGGGGCCCGCGGTCCATCACCTACTGGCTACCCGACGCGGCTGCCCTGGGCCGCTGGAGCCACCTGCTCCACGAGTTACTCGGCTACGTGACGTACAAAGTGCTAGGGTATATTTAAAGTGCTGATATGCTGAGGTGGGGAATGTGCTAAGGCCAACCTTGTGTCATTGCGAGCAAAGCGAAGCAATCCGTCCTCTGAAACGTGCTCAGCCCCCTTATGTGAAAAGCCCTTTACTCCAAGTGGAATAAAGGGCTTTCTGGTAAAAGGTAGGTTGTCACCAGTAGAGGACGGATTGCCACGGCCTTTGGCCTCGCAATGACACGAGCAACATCAGCATATCAGCACATTAACAGTTACTCCACCTTTTTCTTCGCTACCGGGGCTTCGCCGGCTACCCAGATGCTTTTCTGGTTGACGAACTCCCGGATGCCCAGGTAAGACAGCTCCCGGCCGTAGCCCGACTTCTTAACCCCGCCGAAAGGCATTTCCGGCGACGACTTCACCATGGCATTCACGAACACAGCCCCGGACTCGATGCGGCGCGCTACGGCCTCGCCGCGCTGCTGGTCGCGGGTCCAGACGGAAGCGCCCAGGCCGAAAGGGGAGTCGTTGGCCAGGCGCACGGCGTCGGCTTCGTCGCGGGCTTCCAGCACCAGGGCCACGGGGCCAAACAGCTCCTCGTAGTAGGCCGGCTGCCCGGGCTTGATATTGGACAGAATCATGGGCCGGAACAGGGCCGTGCCGGACACTTTCTGCCCGCCAAACAGCTCCACTTTGGCGCCGGCTTTCACCGTGTCTTCTACCTGCTTGGTCAGCTCGTCGGCCAGGTCGGGGCGGGCCAGGGGCCATACTGGGTGGCCTCGTCGAGCGGGTCGCCGGTGCGCATAGCCAGCAGGTGGGTTTTGAGCTGACTGATAAAGGGCTTGAGGATGGACTTGTCGACAATGAAGCGCTTGGCGGCAATGCAGCTCTGCCCGGCGTTGACCATGCGGGCCTGGGCGGCGGTTTTGGCCGCCAGCTCCAGGTCGGCGTCGGCCAGCACGATGAACGGGTCGGAGCCGCCCAGCTCCAGCACGGTTTTCTTGATCTGGGCCCCGGCCGTGGCCGCCACTTTCGAGCCGGCCAGCTCACTGCCCGTAAGCGTGGCGGCCTTCACCCGGTCGTCCTGCAGCAGCTTTTCCACCAGGTCGGAGCCGATGAGCAGGGTGCGGAAAGCGGCGGGCGGGAAGCCCGCGTCGTGGAAAATCTGCTCCAGGGCCAGGGCGCACTGCGGCACGTTGGAGGCATGCTTCAAGAGGCCCACGTTGCCGGCCATCAGGGCCGGGGCAGCAAAGCGGATAACCTGCCAGAACGGGAAGTTCCAGGGCATAATGGCCAGTACTACGCCCAGGGGCTCGTAGGCAATAAAGCTGCGCCGGGCCTCGGTCTTGATCTGCTCGTCGGCCAGAAATTCCTCGGCGTGGTCGGCGTAGTAGTCGCAGGTCAGGGCGCACTTTTGCACCTCGGCCCGGCCGTCGGTTACGGGTTTGCCCATCTCCAGGGCCATGAGGCGGGCCAGCTCGTCCTGCCGCTCACGCAGTAAGTCGGCGGCCCGGTGCATGAGGCGGCGGCGCTCGGTAAACGAACTTTCGCGCCACTCCACAGCGGCCCGGGCAGCCTGGGCGAGGATACGCTCGGTTTTAGACCAGGAAAACGCCCGGAAGCGCCGCAGCACCTTGCCGGTATAAGGATTGAAGGATTCAATAGCCATGCGAAAACGAAATGAACTCGAAAAGTTTACAACCAACTCTAGGGGCGTCCTGTTAGGCAAAACATAGGTTTCGGTTAATACAACGTAGCAGTAAGCTCCGCCGTAGACCCCCAAACCGTGGCGTTTTACCCCGCCCAACCGACGCTGCCTGCTGCAGAATACGGTTTATAGTGTACTTTCGTCTTACCGCTGGGCGCGTAGCGTACGTGCTGTCGGCTTTTCAACGCTGTTGCCTGTGTCTCCCACCACTCCCGAATCACCGACATCCGTTTCCGAAGAGCTGCTCGTGCAGCGCCTGCGCGACCGGGATGAGTCGGCCATGACGCTGTTCTACGATAAGTACTCAGCGGCTTTGTATGGCGTCATCCTGCGCATCGTCAAAAAGGAAGAAATTGCCGAGGACGTCCTGCAGGAAAGCCTCGTCAAAATCTGGAACTCCTTTCCCTCGTACGACGCCAGCAAAGGGCGGCTCTTTACCTGGGTTCTGAATGTTTCCCGGAATTTAGCAATTGACAAAATCCGGTCCCGACAGTACCGCGTAGGTACTCGCACGCAGCCCATTGAAGAAAGTGCCGCGCTGCGCCAGGCCGCGACTCCCACGTTCCGACCTGAGCACATTGGTTTGCAGGAAATGACTGGCAAGCTTGCTCCGGAGCAAAAGCAAATCATTGACCTGCTTTATTTTGGCGGATTTACACAAAGCGAAGTGGCTGAAGAACTCAACCTGCCGCTGGGAACGGTGAAAACCCGGGCCCGGGCGGCCATCAAAGTATTAGCAAAACTGATTCGATAGCCGTGAATATTCAGGAGTACATCGAATCTGGAATTCTGGAAGAATACGCCCTAGGCGTGCTCGACGAGGCGCAGCGCGCCGAAGTGGAGCGCTACGCCGCCGAATACCCAGAAGTTCGGCAGGAACTCGACCTGGTGCAGCAAGGCTTAGAGTCTTATGCTCAGGCGCATACGCAAACTCCTCCCGACGGAATGCGGGAGCGGGTACTGGCAGGCTGGCAGGCGGCCATCCGGCAGGAGGCGGCCCCGAAGCGGCTCCGGTAGCTTCGGCTCCCGTGGCCGAAACCGTGGTGCGGCCTATCAGCTCGGCCCCGGTGGCGGAAGAAACGGCTGGTTCGGGCTTTAATTGGATGATGGCGGCTTCAGTGGCCCTGCTGGTACTGAGTGCCGCGGCCAACCTGATTTTGTACAACCGCTGGAAAGACAGTGAAACCCAGCTCGTGGCCTTGCAGACCGATCAGTCGCGCGTGGCTTCGACCATGCAGGCCGTGGAGAAGCGCCTGGGCACCCGCACCCAGGAGCTGGCCGTGCTGCGCAGTGAGCAGTTTCGGGCTGTAGAGTTGGCCGGCACGCCCGCCGCGCCCAAGGCCAAAGCCCGGGTGCTTTACAACCCGGCTACCAAGGCCGTGTACGTTGATGTGCGTAATCTGCCCGCCCTACCCGAAGGCAAGCAGTATCAGCTCTGGGCCCTGGACAAAGGCAAGCCCGTGGACGCGGGCATGCTGGCCGCTACTACTACGGCCGGCGACAGCCTGCAGCAGATGAAGGACATAGCCAGTGCCGAGGCCTTCGCCATGACGGTAGAGCCGGCTGGCGGCAGCGAAAACCCGACCTTATCAACTATGACGGTTTTAGGGAAATTCTAAGCCGTCTGTTCCCACCTCATTGCGTACCCCTTTGGTGCTGGTACTAGTACTTTCAGAAGAAAGCTTAACATTAAGCGCCTTCTAGGAGTACTAGTACCAGTACCTTTTTACCCCTTTTCAGTGCACGGATCCATCATCAACCTGCTCAAGCGTTTCGTTCAGACCCAGTACGATTACAGCACCTGGCACAAACTGGTCGAGCTTTCGGGCCTCTCCAGCGCCGACTTCGAAATGAACGAGGTGTATCCCGATGCCCACGTGTATGCCCTGGTAGGCCAGGCGGCCCTCATGACCGGCATTCCGGCCGAGAAGCTGCAGGAAAAGTTTGGCGAGTTTCTGGTGCCCGACCTGATGCTGGTGTATAAGCGCTACGTGCAGCCGGGCTGGGGCACGCTGGAAATGATTGAAAACACCGAGGAAGCCATGCACGGCGCCGTACGCCGGGAAACGCCCGGCACGCGGCCCCCGATTCTGCACGTGACGCGCCTGTCGGAAAAGGAGCTGGAGGTGGAGTATGAGTCGGAGCGGCGCATGGGCGCGCTGGCCGTGGGAATTATCCGGGCCTGGCAACGTACTTCGATGAGGCCGACGAAATTGAAGTACAGGCTATGACCCGGGAAGACGAAGAAAAAGTCATCATCCGGGTTCGGCAGCGCTAAGCTAACTTGGCTTCTGCGCGGTTGAGCTTCTGGAGCCTCGTACCGTTTATTTTCTTCTCCACCCTGGGCCACAGCCCGCTACACGCACCCTTATCATGGAAAAATCAACTTACTACAACCCCGCCGACCTGGCCAAATTTGGTAATATCTCGGAGTGGCAGCCCGAAATGGGCGCAAGTTTTTCGAGTACTACGGCGAGGTCTTCAAAGAAGGCGCTTTGACGGAGCGGGAAAAGGCCCTGATTGCCCTGGCCGTAGCCCACGCCGTGCAGTGCCCATATTGCATCGACGCCTACACGTCCGATTCCCTGCAAAAAGGTGCCGACGAGGCCCAGATGATGGAAGCCGTGCACGTAGCGGCAGCCATCAAGGGCGGAGCGGCCCTGGTGCACGGGGTGCAGATGATGAACAAGGCCAAGGAAATGAGCATGTAAAAACCGTTGGTGACTTCGGTCACCGCTTGAGTGCGGCAGCCCCGGCCCGGATGGTTTTCGGGGCGGGGCTGCCTTTTTTATCGTACCAGACACCATGAAACGACCCGCTTTGCTGGCCTGGGGGCTGCTGCTGTCGGCCTGCGGCTCAAATGCCCAATCGGGCGAAAACCCTGCCTACGACCGGCTGCTGCGTACCCTCTACAAGAACACGGTGCCCACCATCCGGCCCGCCGCCCTGGCCCGGGAACTGCAGAAAAATCCGGCTTCGGTGCTGGTGCTCGACACGCGCACCCCGGCCGAATACCAGGTCAGCCACCTGCAGGGCGCCCGTTTCGTGGACTTTGATACCTACGAAAAAGCCACGTTTGCCGACCTGCCCCGGGACCGGAAAGTAGTGGTATACTGCTCCGTGGGCTACCGCAGTGAGCGGGTGGGGAGCGGCTGCGGGCTTTGGGCTTTACGCAGGTGCAAAACCTCTACGGTGGTATTTTCCAGTGGGTAAATGAAGGCCGGCCCGTGTACAACCAGCAGGGCCTGACCAAGAATATTCACCCGTATTCGGCCCTCTGGAGCCCCTGGCTCAGCCAGGGTACCAAGGTGTACGAGTAAGCAGCGCGCCTAGTCTGGCTGCGGCTTCTGCCTGGACCGCGTTACTTCCCAGGCAAATACGGCCGCAACTACCCCGTACTCCAACGTCACCAAACCCAGGTTTTCGGAGTAAGAACTGGTTTGATACGCCGCGTAGGACAGTGGAATCAGGGCCGACCACACCAGCGCGTACCGGTAGCGGGTAAATACGCTCAAGGCCACCAGGGTGGTAATGTACCAGGGGTGAACCGTGGTAGCCAGGGCAAAATACAAAGTGAAGGTAAACAGCAGGGTGCGGGGCAGGTTAGCCAGGGTAGGGCGCCGCTCCGTCGTGGCCAATACCAGAATGCCCGCAGCAGTAGCCAGGGCTAGGAAGGTACCGAGCCGCGCAATCTGGTTGTAGCCCGTATGCCAGTAGCCGACGGCCCGCAGCAAATAGTAAAAGCTGGCGTTGAACTCGAACTTGTGGAAGTACAGGTCCAGGCTGCCGCCCAGGTGCCGGAGCAGGTCGGCCGACAGGAAGGGCGCAAACAACGCCAGCACCACGGCCGCCGTGATACTGGCGTAGCGCAGCAGCGGCCAGCCGCCCAGGCGCCGCAGTAGCAGGGGCAGCACAAGGACCGGTAGTAGCTTGGTGGCTACGGCCCCAGCCAGCGCTGCCGCGGAAAGGGCCCACCGGCCCCGAGTCAATGCCCACAGGGCCGCTAACAACCCGCAAATCAGCAACGCCTCGAAGTGCAGATTGCCCGTCATCTCCACGATGACCAAAGGGTTGAGCAGGTAGTGCAGAGCCCGGCTGGCGGGCAGCCCTACGTACGGTAACAGCCGGAGCAGCAGCAGGGCCGTACCGGCCTCCGCTGCCAGCAACAATAACCGTAGCACAATAACAAAGCCCTGCTCACTGGTTGGAAACAGCTTGCTAGCCAACCCAAAGGCTGCCTGACAAACGGACGGGTACACCGAGTAATAGTGGGGCGAGTTGAGCCGGGTGTACAAGTCCTGTGCTTGGGCCGCCGACAATGGTGCTAGCGGGCCGGGCGCGGCAGAATCGGCCGCCGTAAGTATTTCGTCGGGGCGCTGCAAATAGGGGTTTTGGCCGGCTACTACCAGGGCCCCGTCCAACGGAAGCGGAAATAATCGTCGGACAAGGCCGGTAGCGCGGGCAGCCAGAGCAGGCGCAGGGCCAGGGCCAGCAGCAGGCCGTAGCGCAGGGGCAAGGGGCGGCGCAGCAGCAGCAAATAGCAGCCGAAGGCCAGGGCGTACCAGGTCAGCAGCAGGCCAAAGTCCGGCCGGGGCGTGGCGTAGGCCAGCCCGACGTAGGCCACGACGCTCAGCAGCGCGGCCAGCCCCTGCGCGCTGGTCAGCCGCGGGTTCACGGGGTAGTTTGGTTATGCCGCAGCGAGTAGTAGAAGATCAGGCCAAAGCCGACCGTGAGCAGGCTGTGGAAAGGCAGCAGCCCGTAGCTGCGCAGGTAGAGTCCCAGGCCCAGGCCGAAAAGGAAATACAGGGCCAGCAACCCTTCTAACACGGTAAGGCCGCCCAGACTGCTGGTGCGGTAGCGGCGGCCAATCCAGGTGCCCTGCCGCTTGACGAGCCCCATTTTAGGCGTCCGGACAAAGGCCGAAGGCCGGCGGGCCAAACCGGCCAGCACCGCCCGGGAATTGTGCAGGGACAACCCATGGTAACGGCCAGAAACAGCAGAAACCGCGGCACGAACTGCCCCAACGAACCCGCCGGGCTGTCTATTCGCCAGGCGGTGTAGAAATAATAGGTTAGCGGCAAAAAGCCCAGAATGCAGACCGAAGCCAGACGAAACACCGGCTGAAAGGCCGGCTCGTATTCCCGGATATACAGCAGGGGCACACTGAGCACGGCCATCAGCAGAATAGCCACGAACACGGTACTGTTGAGCAAATGAAACGCGGCGTGGAGCTTGGTGCTGGTACTTTGGCCCGAGCGCAGCACCTGGCGCAAATGCTTGCGGGCCGTTTCGGCGGCGCCCTTGGTCCAGCGGTGCTGCTGCGACTTCAGGGCGGGCAAGGCGGCGGGCAGCTCGGCGGGGGCCTGCACCTGGGGCAGATACACGAAGCGCCAGCCCCGCAGTTGGGCCCGGTAGCTCAAATCCAGGTCTTCGGTGAGCGTATCGGCGTGCCAGCCGCCGGCATCCTCGATGCACGTGCGCCGCCACACCCCGCCCGTGCCGTTGAAGTTGATGAAGTGCCGACCCAGGTTGCGGCCCACCTGCTCTACCAGAAAGTGGGCATTGAGCCCGAAGGCCTGCAGCTCGGTCAGCAGGGAATATTCCTCGTTCAGGTGGGTCCAGCGGGTTTGCACCACGCCCACTTCGGAGCCGGTGAAATGGGGCACCGTACGCCGCAGAAAGTCGGGGCGGGCACGAAGTCGGCGTCAAAAATGGCAATGAACTCCCCGTCGGTTTCGAGCAGCCCGTAGGCCAGGGCCCCGGCCTTGTAGCCTTCCCGGCTGGGCCGGCGCACGTGGTCGATGCGCAGGCCCGGGCCCGGCAGCGCAGTACGGCAGTGGCAGCCAAAGCCACTGTTTCGTCGGTCGAGTCGTCGAGCACCTGTATGTGGAGCCGGTCGGGCGGGTAGTCGAGGCCGGCGGCGGCTTCGATGATGCGCTCCACCACGTAGAGCTCGTTGTAAATGGGCAGCTGCACCGTCACCCGGGGCCATTCGGCCGGGGTGGGCGGCGGCGCAGCGCCGGGGCGGGCATAGGCGCGGCGGGCTAGGCGGGTGAGGTGGAACTGCGTTAAACTAAAGCCCAGGATAAACACCAGACAGAGTCCGTAGAGAACCAGAAGAACTATTTCCAGTCCTTGCATCAGAAGGGCAGCAAAGTCACTAACCAAATCAAAACGGGCGGGCTGCGCTACAAATACTTAAAAATCGTCCACAAAATCTTGTAGCCGGCACCCAGCGTGCCTTTCACCGTGCCCGAAACCTTCGAAACCCCGATGCGGCGGCGGTAGCGCACGGGCACTTCCTGATTGCGCAGGCGGTGTTTAGCCGCCTTGAGCTGCATTTCCACCGTCCACCCATACGTGGTATCAGCCATCTGTAGTTGTTGCAGCGCCCCGGTGCGAATGGCCCGGAAGGGACCCAGGTCGGTAAACTCCACTCCGTAGAGCATGCGCAGCAAGGTAGTGGCCAGCCAGTTGCCGAAAATCTGCTGGGGCAGCATCGAGCCGCTTTCCCGCTCGCCCAGCGCCCGGGAGCCAATGACCATGTCGGCCTCCCGCGCAGAATCGGGGCCAGCACGGCGGGCATATCGGCCGGGTAGTCGGAATGGTCGCCGTCGAGAAACACGATAATATCGGCCTGCTCGGCGGTGGGCTTGCTAAAGCTATAGGCCATGCCCGCCAGGCAGGCGTGCCCGTAGCCAGGCCGGTTTTCGCGCAGCACCGTGGCCCCGCCGGCCCGGGCTACGGCTCCGGTATTGTCGCGAGAGTTGTTGTCGACCACGATAACCTCATCCACCAGGCCGGCCGGAATTTCGGCCAGCACCAGACCAATGGATTGTTCTTCGTTGTAGGCCGGAATAATCACGTGAATACGCGGGGCGGCGGGCAAATCGGGCATTGGGGCAGGGCAAGCATGGGCAGCAACGGCCCGACGAGCGGAAAAAACAGGGCAGACCCGGCTGTATAGGCGCCAAATCCGGTGCAAAGATGCACCTTCGCCACCGTTATTCGTTTAAGCCCATTGCGAGCTGTAACCTTGGCCCCGGCCAGCAGGTTTAAACCGGTATTCTATTTTTCCCTCTAGTCTCTGCACATGCTCCAGGTTGGTGACCAAGCCCCCGATTTTACCCTTAAGACCACTTCCGGCGACACGTTTCGCCTGGCCGACCAGCGGGGCCGCCGCAGCATCGTGCTGTATTTCTACCCAAAGACGACACGCCGGGCTGCACGGCCGAAGCCTGCTCGTTTCGCGACCAGTACGAGGACTTCCTGGAGCTGGGCGCCGAAGTGGTGGGCGTGAGCTCCGACTCGGAAGCCTCCCACCAGAAGTTTACCCAGAAGCACCGCCTGCCGTTTCCGCTGCTGGCCGACGCGGGCGGGCAGGTGCGCAAGCTCTACGAGGTGCCCCGGGCCCTACTCGGTATTCTGCCCGGCCGCGTCACCTTCGTCATCGACCAGCAGGGCGTTATTCAGTACATTTTCAACTCCATGAACCGGGCCACCGACCACGTGAGCACCGCCAAGGAAGTACTAACCGGCCTCAACAAATAAACCCATGGGAGCCTTACTGACCGATATGCTGCAGCGCGCCCAGCGCAGCCGCCGCGTAGTGGCCGTGCAAACCGGCGGCCCATGTTTCTGGGCTACGTGCTCAGCCACAACGCCGAGCTGCTGTTGCTGCGTACCCTTACCCGGCAGGGCTTGCCCACGGGCGTCCAAACCCTGAGCATGCACACCGTTACGCAGGTGCACTTCGACGACCGGTACGTGCGCCTGATTGAGTTTAAGGAACACAACCCCGAGGTGGTTTACGGCCTGCCGGCCGCTCCCGACGGAATTACCAACGACGACCTGAGCGTGCCGTCCCTGCTGCAGAAAGCCCTGGAAGCCCGGCAACTGCTGCAGCTCGATACCTACTCCGATACCTCATTTTACGGCTACGTAGCCCGCCTCACCGAAGACGAGTTGCTGCTGGAAGTCTACACCCAGTTTGCCGAGGCCGACGGGCACAGCGTGATGGACGTGGACAGCATCCGCAGCGTGGTGTGGAGCAACGAGGACACGCGCACCATTGAGCTGCTGCGCAAGCAGGGAACCATCCTGGGCCCGCCCAAGGAGTAGAAATTGTCCTTCGGCAGGTGGTAACTGTGTAGGCGGAAGCGTACTTTGGCTGGACTATGACAATTACCTTGTACTATTCCGCCATTCTGGTCATGTTTCTGGGCCTTGTAGTCAATCTAGTACTGCATGAGCTGAGCCATGCCGTAGTGGGGCGGCTGCTGGGCGGAGGCCCATGCAGGTTTTCGTGGGGTCTTACGGCGACACGGCGGGCAGCTTTTGCCTGCCCTTGGGCCAGAAATCCCGCTTATACGTGAAAAAAAGCATGCGGCTCTGGCGCGGGGGCATGTGCCGGGTCAGCCATCCCTGGACGGCTACCGGGCTATGCTGATGATACTGGCCGGCCCCGTACTGCCGGTTCTGCTAACGGCCTTGCTCGTCGTCGGTGCATTCCTGTTTTCCACCAACGACCTGCCCCGCGTCTGGAGCATCCTGCTGCTGATTTCTGCCTTATTTTCCATGGTAGGGAATCTGTGGCCCCAGAACCAGCCCATTACCTCGACCAGCAGCTCGGAAGTGTACAACGACGGGGCCCAGCTACGGGCCTTGTGGTATTACCGAGGCGTGCCCAATGCCTACATCCAGGCCGTATCGGCTTATCAGGCTGAGGATTATCCGGCGGCGGCCGCTGGGCTTTTGCCTTACCTGGAAGTAAAGTCCCTGCAGCCCGACACGATTCGGATGACCATTGCGGCCCTGCTGAAAAGCAATGACTACGAGCGGGCCCGGCAGGTACAGGACACCTACGGCCCGCTGCATCGCTCATCCAGCGACGATTTGGTGAATGAGGGGCTGATCCGGACTCATTTCCAGGATTTTGATGCCGCCCTGGGCTGTTATGGCTATGCCCTGTATCTGGACCCAAACAATGAGGCTGCGCTCAACAACCGGGGCTATGCCCGGCTCCTGACGAAGCAGTACCGGGAGGCCGTCCAGGACTTTCGCCGGGCCCTGGCGCTGAAGCCTACTTTTGCCTTTGCCCACAACAACCTAGGCCTGGCCCTGCTGATGCTGGGCGAAACCGACGAAGGCCTGGGCCACGTGCGCTATTCCCTGCGCCTCGACGATGCCAATTCCTACGCCTACCGCAACCTGGGTATTTACCACCTGCAGCAGGGCGAGCTGGCCGAGGCCCAGCAGCAGTTTGACCGGGCCTGGGCACTGGATCCGGACACCGATTTGCTGGCCGGCTACCGGGAGCAGCTGCGCCGCCGCCTGGACGAAACCGGGCCGCACGTCTAGCGCGGAAGGTTTTTTGCAACTCGAAGTGTAGCCTCGCCCGGCGGTTCTGCGTAACCACTGCCGACTCACTCAGCTATTTTCGAATGCTACGTTTCCTTTCTGTTCTGTGGCTGGCGCTGCTGCTCACGCGGCCCGGCTTGGCCCAAACCCAAGTTCTCAACGCCACGCTCGACGGCTACGAGTATCCTTTCCCGGTCAAGTATCTGCCCTAAAGCTCGAAGGCCAGGCCCTGCGCATGGCCTACATGGACGTGCCCGCCACGACCAAAGCCAACGGCCGCACCGCGGTGCTGCTGCACGGCAAAAACTTTTTCGGGGCCTACTGGCGTGAAACCGTCCGGGCGCTGACGGCCGCGGGCTTCCGCGTGGTCGTGCCCGACCAGATCGGCTTCGGCAAGTCTGACAAGCCCGATATTCACTACTCCTTTCACCAGCTGGCCCGCAATACTAAGCACCTGCTCGATACGCTGGGCGTACAAAAGGCCGTAATCGTGGGTCACAGCATGGGCGGCATGCTGGCCACCCGCTTTGCCCTTATGTACCCGGCCACCACGGAAAAGCTGGTGCTCGAAAACCCGATTGGCCTGGAGGACTACCGCGTGGGCGTACCGTTCCAGACCGTAGACCAGGCGGAGGCTACCGAGCGCAAAAGCACCGAGGAAAGCATCCGCAAGTACCACGCTACCTACTACCCCAGCGGTTACCCCAAGGCCCACGACGAGTGGCTGCTACCCCTAATGGCCCAAACCAAAAGCCCGGATTTTGCCAAAGTGGCCCGCGCCAATGCCCTGACCTTCGACATGATTTACCAGCAGCCGGTCAGCTACGAGTTCAGCCGGGTGCAGACGCCCACGCTGCTCATTATCGGGCAGCAGGACCGCACGGTGGTAGGCAAGGGCCTAGTTAAAGACCCCAGGTGCTGGCTTCAATGGGTCAGTATCCGGAGCTGGGCCGGCGTACCGCGGCTCAGATCAAAGGCGCCAAGCTCGTGCCGCTGGCCAACGTAGGTCATATTCCTCACCTGGAGGCGTTTGCCAAGTTCCGGGACGCTCTGCTGGCCTTTGTGAAGTAAGGCTTAGTGGCGGTTGGGAAACGAAACCTGGCAGGCGCAGCGAAACCCGATGGTGGGGGCGGGGCCGATATAGCGGCCCTGGCCTTGAGCGTGCAGGCTTCCAGCGGATCCTGGTAGCTGCCGCCTTTGGTGATGCCCGGTTCCTGCACCAGCTCGGCAGCGTTGCCCAGCAGCTGGTAGGTGGCCATATCGTTGGGTGGTTGCTGCCAGACGTAGCCCGGGGTCTGCATCTGCAAAAAGTAGGGCTCGGGCTGCCGGAAGTTGATCCAGTTGCGGGTGGGCTTGCTGCGGTTATAAGCCTTGATATCGGCCTCAACCTGGGCGGCGCTTTTCGACGTGCCCGAGCGTTTCTGCAGATACGCGGCCGCCTGCGGGTTTACTTCCACCGGCAGCACGGTGCACTTGGTGCCGTAAGGCTGCCCCGCTCGACCAGCCCGGCGCTTTCCCATTCGGCCTCGGTCGGTAGGCGGTAGGTAAACCGGATGTAGTTGGTAATGAGTGAGTCGGGGTGGTGCAGGCCCTCATTGGTGGCTTGCGTCACTACCCGGCTGCGCCACTTGCAGAAAGCCACTACCTGCTCGTAGCTGACGCCCACCACCGGAAAACGGTTGTAAAACGGGTTCTGGTAATAATCGGCCGTGGGCTGGGCCGAGGCCAGCGGCTGCATGCTCGCGGCCAATGTCGGCGCCGACCGGCTGAGCTGCTCCTGGTAGAATTTCCACTCCAGATTCGATACTTCCGCTTCATCAATGCCCAGCCCAGCTTCGGTAATGGGCACGATGCCGGGTGGTTGCAGCAGGCCCTGCTTTTTCCAGACGGATAGGAGGGGAAAGCTGGGTGAAGTATACGGCTCGGTGCAGACGCTGGCACTGGGCTTGAAAACGATAACATCGTAGTCCTGAATCCCGGCGGCCAGGTGGGGAATCCGCGAATCCGTGAGGGGCAGGGCCGTGGTGGCGCTGTAGCGTCCGGGCAGGATGCTGGTCGGCGCATGCACTGAGTAGCATCCCGCACTGACCAGGGCCAACGCCAGCCCGCTGACCCGGGAAAAGAACCGTAAATACATTCAATAAAAAGCTAGGGCTTGCGGGACGAGGCCACCGGGGCCTGGTTGGGAAACTCAATGTCGCAGACGGCCCGGAAGCCGATGTGGGCCGCCGGGCCCTGGTAGCTGCCGCACTCCTTGATGGCGCATTCCACGAGCCGGTCCTGGTAGCTGCCACCTTTGGTGACGCCTTGTTCCTGCACCAACTCGGCCACGTTGCCGGTCATATGGTAGAGGCCCAGGCCGTTCACGGGCAAGTCGTAGACGTAGCTGGGCGTGGAGGCGGCCAGAAAGTACGGCGCTTCCCGGCGGCAGTTGAACATCACGATTTCGGAGCGTTGGCGGTTGAAGGCCAGTATATCCCGGCGAATCTGGGCCAGGGAATTGATGCTGCCCGAGCGGCGCTGCAGATACTCGGCCGCCTGCGGGTTCACCGTTACCTCGGCCGTCGACACCTCGTAGCCATAAGGCAATTGGGTGCCGTAGTGAGCCGCAAATTCCCACTCGGCCTCCGTGGGTAGCCGGTAAGTAACGCGCACGTATTTCGGATCCTGGGCGCTGCGGATGCCCCGGTCCTCGTTGAGCAGCCGCGTCACGGTGCGGCTGCGCCAGCGGCAGTACTCCAGCACCTGCTCGTAGCTGATGCCCACCACGGGGTAGAGGCGGTAAAACGGGTTGGTAAAGTAACCCCGCACGGGCTGCACCGTCGAGTCGGGCAAGTACAGCCGGACTTCGGCCGCGGGCTTGGTTTTGGCCAGGCTGTGCAAAAACGTCTGCCACTCCACGTTGGGCACTTCTACCTCGTCCATCTGAAACCGGTCGCCAATCCAAACCACGCCGGGCGGAATCACGCCCTCATCCTCTGCTTTTTGAATCTTGAGGCTGGGCGGGGGCAAGGCCCGCAGGCGGGCCAGGGCCACGGTGGCCGTATCGGCAGCAAAGCGCAACCCCACGACCCGGGCATCGGAAAAGCCCTGGTAGAGCTGCAGGGGCTGGACGTCCCCGGCCGGGGCGTCGTCCTCGTCCTGGGCCTGCACGATGCGCTGCACCTGCTGCTCATCCCACACCTGCAGCGGCACCCCGGTTTGGGCGCTGATCGTGCCGGGCCGGGCGCTGGTGGGGGCTACTCCGCGCAGCGCGGTCGGAAACTGGTACCGTACAAAAGCCGTTTGGCAGGCTCCCAGCCCACCGAGAAGAAAAAGCAGCAGCAGCCGACTGCAACCGGAGCTTCGCATAGAGGTTAAGAAAGTAGCCGCAGGCTGTCGGCGTGGATAAAGGAGGAACCCTGGTAACGTCCCTCGCGGGGCCCGTTCTCGAGGTTGAGCACGCCCCGCGGACAGGCCGTGCTGCACATGCCGCAGCCCACGCAGGAGGCCCGGATAATCGGTTCCCCGCGCTGGGCGTACTGCTTCACGTCGATGCCCATCTCGCACACGTTGGAGCAGTTACCGCAGCTGATGCACTGCCCGCCGTTGGTGGTGATGCGGAAGCGGGAAAAGTTCTTTTGCAGCAGGCCCAGGTAAGCTGCCATGGGGCAGCCAAAGCGGCACCACACCCGGTTGCCCAGAATAGGATAGAAGCCCACGCCTACCACGCCGGAAAACACGGCCCCGATGGCGAAGCCATAGAATCGGTAGAGCCCGTCGGCCAGGGAGCCCAAAATGGCACCATGCAGCCAGAAGTTGAGCCACACCACGATAGTTACCAGGATAACTAGACCCAGAATGGGGTAAATCAGGCGTACTTCCCAGCGCCAGGCCGCCCGGCTCTTGTCGGAAAGCTGGCGGTAGGGGTCACCGGCGGTTTCGGCCAGGCCCCCGCAGCCGCACACCCAGGAGCAGTACCAGCGCTTGCCGTAGAAGTAAGTAAGCACCGGCGTGGCCACAAACGACATAGCCGCGCCCCACACTACCATAAACACGCCCAGGGCCTTGCCGTCCCGAATCAGGTATTCAAAGGAGCTGGGAAAAAGGTAGTCGTACTTCAGGGGCCAGAAATAAGTAAAGTAGAACTCGGGCTGCTGGAAAAACTGTAGCAAGCCGGGCAGCAGAAAGGCAAAGGCCAGCTGAAAAAACATGACCGAACCCGTCCGGATAACCTGGTAGCGGGAGTGGCGGTACTTCCACAGGGCCCGGCCGCCCATGAGCAGAATGGCCAGCGTATAAAACGTGCCGTACAAAAACCACTGGTCGGCGGGCCGCTGCCGCAGCACCTGGCTGAATGGGTCGAGGGTGTGTACCAGGCCGTTGAGCAAGCCAAAGTTGCCCTTGTCGTCGGGGAGCTGTACCAGTAAAGCAGCACGTAGAAGCCCGTTAGCACCACACCCGTAATCCAGGCTACGGCCCCGCGGCTGGTGCTGCTGCGCAGCCAAAGGTTGTCCTGCTGCAGGCCGGCGGGCTGGCGGCCGTACTTCAGCCAGGCCCAGAGCAGGGTGCCGCCGCTAATCAGGCTCAGGCCCGCGTACAGACTGAGCTGGGCCCGGCCCGGGTTTGCATCGGCCGCGGCCACAAGCAGGGCCAGAAAGCCCAGGCCAATGGCTGTGAGCGTGCTTTTCTCGGTGGCGGAAACGTCGGGTAAGGGCGGCTGAGCCAGCGCCAGGCTAGCCGCAGCAGGAGAAGCGGGCATCGGAGAGAAGAGCTATGTGGGGCAGCAGAGGGAAACAGGTCGGCAAGCGGAGCAGTAAGATAAGGCATTGCCCGCAAGGAAGCATGCCGCCCGGCTAATTAATGGTGATGGTGGTGCCCTTCACTGGGTTTGCCAAACAGATTCAGCAGGGAGCCCACCACGTAGAGCGCCGCCCAGCAGGCGTAGAGCCAGGTGAAGCCCTGGGGCAGGCGGTGCACAAAGTAGTGCAGAACCAAGTGGGCTGCTCCGCTCATAATCAGGCCCGTAACGGCAATAAACTGAAAGCTGTTCAGGGCGCTGGGCCGGTAAAGCTTGGTAAAATCCATGGGTAGGGAAGTGGGAGTGAAGTAGCTAGAAGCCCGTTGCGGCCGGAATGATTCGGGGAAGCCGGCAGAAAGTTAGCAACTCGGGGCCGGAGGGTAGGCTTCACCGGACGCCTTGCCCGGCTCACAACCTGGAGAACAGGCCTTTGCGGCGCTGCAGCACGGCCGCGTGCTGGGGAAACTGCTGGTTGAACTGCCGAATCATCTCGGGCTCATACTGACGGTAAAACTCCGGGTCGAAGTTGGCCGCACCCAACTGGGCCATGACCTCCCGGATGGGCGTCTGGGTACCGATCCACTGGGCGCAGATTTCGTGGCGCAGCCGCAGCCCCAGAGCATTGAAGCCCGTGACGGCAAAGCCCGGCATGCTGCTGAAGTTGATGCGCAGCGCCAGCCGGCCGCCGGGGTGCTCCCAGTAAAACGAGTCGATGCCGGCCTCGGGCTGGGCGGGCACCCGGCCGTAGGTCTGGTATTCGAGGGCAAAGAACTTGGCCGAGTTAAACCAGATGCCGCGCCGGTAAGCCGTAGGTTTGCCGCAGATGGTATGGGCCACGGTTTCGCCCTGCATGCGCCCGGTGTACCAGAGCTGCTCAATGGGCACCTCGCCCTGGCCCGGCTGCCGGTGCTGGGCACAGTCGCCGGCGGCGTACACGTGGGGGACGCTGGTTTGCAGGTGCTCATCCACCAGAATGCCCCGGTCAGTTTCCACGGCCGTGCCTTGTACCAACGTCAGGTTGGGCGTTACGCCGGTGGCCAAGCCCAGCCACTGGCAGGGCAGCTCCTCGCCGGCCGTGGTGCGCACGGCCCGTACCCGGCCCTGGTCGTCGCTCAGGATTTCGGCCAGCTCGGTTCGGTAGCGCACGGCTACGTGGTGTTCCTCAAATTGCTGGTCTACCAAACGGGCCTCGGCCGCGGGCAGCACCGAGCCCCAGTAATGAGAGTCGCGCACCAGCACGGTGGCCTCGATACCGCGCGAGTGCAGCATTTCGGCCAGTTCCACCCCAATCAGGCCGCCGCCCACCACTACCGCCTGCCTGATACCGTGGGTGTCGCGCTCCATGCGGGCCAGATCGGGCAGGCCGTAAAGACCCTGCACGCCGGCCAGGTTCTGCCCGGGCCAGTCGGCCAGTCGGCTCACTGAGCCCGTGGCCAGCAGCAGCTTATCGTAGCCCAACTGCTGCCCGTTGCTGAGAGTAACCAGCTGGCTCGTAGTATCGAGTCGGGTGGCCGTGGCCTCTACCAGCTCCAGGCGGTTTTCGGCCCAAAACCAATCCTCATAAGGCTTGATGTCCTGGTAGCGCATGTGGCCCAGGTACACGTACATCAGAGCCGTGCGGGAATAATGATGGGCGCTTTCCTCCGAAACCAGGGTAATCTGAGCGTCGGGCTGCAGGCGGCGCACCGTCAGGGCCGCCGTGACGCCCGTAATGCCGTTGCCGATGATGAGTAGGCGCATACTGAAGAGGAGGAGAAAAGCCGCCGGCACTGGCCGGAACCCAAATGTAGGCGGCCCGCTGCACAATGCCGCCCGGAGCCTACGGGCTACTGTTAAACTAGCTTGCTGCATCCGGGTTTGGCGCTCAACCTCTTTTCGGTTCGAAGCTCTCGGCCAACCTCGCGGGCGGCTGTGCGTACGCTATAAGTAAATCCCACTGTCTCAACCAAAGCACCTACCACAATGGCTGTCGATAACGAAAACGAGGAAATCACCAAGAACCCGGGCTTCAGCAAGAATGAGGGCCTGGAGAAAGAGCGCGAGTACAAGGAAGGCGAAAGCAACGGCAAAGCCTCCGACGACCCCTCCGCCCACCGCAACATGGGCGCCAATGGCTACACCCAGCGCAGCGACCAGAAAGACCAGCTCGAAAACCTCCACATTGGCGGCGACGACCTGACGCCCCACGGGGCCAACGACCACTCGGGTCCCGGCGAACAATCGCAGGGTCCCGGCTTCGAGTCGGAAGGCAGCTACGAGAAGGATATGGACATCCGGACCCGGGAGCAGAAGTTTGGGGAAAAAGAGCCCAGCGGCCCGCCCAAAACTCCCCGCGACTAGCAACTGCCTGACTACACTATAAAAAAAGCTCCGTGCCCAGTGCGCGGAGCTTTTTTTATGAACTGCGCAAACCAACTAGCCGAAGCAAGGCCGGGGCGGCGGGCAGAAACGGAATTGTAAAGCGGCCGAAAACCGGGCCGCGCCGATGGAAACAGGTACCGCCGATGGCCCGCTACGTAGCGGGTAACCGTGGGGTTACGAAAATGTTAGGAGGTTGTATGACTATTTATATATCTTTAGAAACCGGAATTAAAGCTACCAGTAAAGAAGCCGCAACGAGGCTCGCTTGAAGGCTTTAGTCTGGCTGACCGATCAACTTCATACAACCTCCAATTCTCACATCTATGAGCACTTCTACCCCTTCTAATGAGCCACAAACCGACGAGGCTGCCCTGCTGGCCAGTGCCGAGGAAGAGTATTCTTCTTCCGGTAATGGTAAGCTGGCAATCATTGTGGGTGCTATCGTCTTGTTTGCGGGCTTAGGCTACGCGTTTGTGCCCGTCAAGACGGCACAAACGGCTATTTCCAGCGTCATGCCTTCCTTCGTGCTCGGCGATGCCACCGTTACCGGCAGCCGGCCGGTAGAGGAAACTCCCACAGAGGAAGTAGCCGAGGAAGAGGCCGTAACGGCCGCGGCACCGGCTCCCGCGGCTGCTAAGCCGGCGGCCCGCCCTGCCGCTACCGGAGCCGTAGCGGCCCAGCCCGTGCGCCCTTCCGAAACCGCGCTGGCCGAAGCGCTGCCGGAGCTGGAAAGCGCCGCCCCAGCCGCAGCCGCTCCCGCAGAGCCCGCCAACGTGACGCTGTCGGGCCGCATTCTGGACGAAAACGGCCGGCCGCTGGCGGGTGCTACCGTGCTGGTGAAAGGCTCGCGCAAAGGCACCGGCACCGATGCCAACGGCAACTACACCCTGGAAGTACCCGCCGGCGACAATACGCTGGTGTACGGCTACGGTGGCTACGAGGACCAGGAAATGCGGGCCCGCGGCGGTCAGCCCCTGAACGTAACCCTGACGCCGGCCGAAGGCGGCCGTCGCCGTCGCCGCTAGTCCTCAGTAGTAGAACCCAACAAAAAAGGCCGCCAAGCAATTGGCGGCCTTTTTGGCTTTCGGCGCAAACCCAGTGTTACTCCGTCGGATTATTGGCGAAGCGCTTACCAAACAGGAAGAAGACCGGTACGCCCAGGGCCACTAGCATCAGGCCGCGGCGGGAAAACAAGGCCGTGTCCTCGGCTACGAGCAGGATAACGCAGAAGATGGAGGCCAGTACTACGTAGATGATGGGCAGCACGGGGTAGCCCCAGGCTCGGTACGGGCGGGGCGCGTCGGGCCGGGTGCGGCGCAGCACGAAAATGCCGATGATGGTAATGACGTAAAACAGGATAACGGAGAACATGACGTAGTTGAGCAGCTGCCCGTAGGAGCCGCTCAAGCACAGCAGGCAGGCCCACAGGCACTGAGCCCACAAGGCCCGGGCCGGCACCCCGGCCGCGTTGAGGCGGGCCAAACCGGGGAAAAATAGTCCGTCTTTCGCCATGGCGTAATACGCCCGGGCACCCGAGAGGATGATGCCATTGTTGGCGCCAAAGGTGCTGAGCATGATGAGCACGGCCATTACCACGGCTCCTACCGGGCCTAGCACGTGCTCGGCTACAGCGGTGGCTACCCGGTCGTCGGTGGCGTACTGAATGCCGCGGCCGGCTATGGTGGTGGCCTCCGGCGAGCCTACCAGGGGCAGAGCTAGCAGATACACCACATTTACCAGAATGTAGAGGGCCGTGACGATGGCCGTACCGATGGCCATGCTGCGCACCAGGGTCCGCTCGGGGTTCACGATTTCCTCGCCGGCAAAGCCGATATTGTTCCAAGAGTCGGAGGAAAACAGGGAGCCGGTCATGGCCATGCCGATGGCGACGACCAGGCCGCTCAAGCTCAGCGGGAGCGGGGCCGCCGTTACGCCGGGAGCGGGGTAGCGCACGGCCGTCCACATATCGTGGAAGTTGGCTTGCACGGCTTCCGCGTTCAAACCCAGGGCCAAGCCGCCCAGAATGAGCAGGGCCAGGGCCACAAGCTTGGTGCTGCTGAGCACGTTCTGAATTAGCTTGCCGGCCCGCACCCCGCGGGCATTGATGGCCGTAATACCGACGATAAGCAGAATGGCCAGCAGCTGCACGCTGCTGAACTCAAAGGCGTAGTCGCCGACCAGCGGGCCGGTTTTGATCAGCACGTTCTTGACGCTGAACCAGGGAATGAGCACGCCGGTAAACTTGGCGAAGGCCACGCCCACGGCGGCAATAACGCCGGTTTGAATCACCAGAAACAGCGTCCAGCCATAAAGAAAGGCCACCAGCTTGTTGTAGGCCTCGCGCAGGTACACGTACTGCCCGCCCACTTTCGGGAACATGGAAGCCAACTCCCCGTAGCTCACGGCCCCGGCCAGGGTAATAACGCCCGTGAGCAGCCATACCACCAGCAGCCAGCCGCTGGAGCCCACCTGCCGGGAAATGTCGGCGGAGACGATAAAGATACCGGAGCCAATCATGCTGCCGGTCACGATCATGACGGCGTCGAAAAGGGTAATGGCGCGCTGAAAGTGGCCTTGTTGTTCGGGCATAGAGGAAGAATGAGGGGTTTGGAAGCCGGAAGATAGAAAAGAAAAGCCCGCGGCAAGCACGGGCTTCTGCTAAGACTATAGCGCTTGGAAAGCAACCGGCCGCCGAAATCAGAACTCGCTCCGGTCGTACCAGCTGCGCATGCGCCACGGGTCCAGGCGGTTTTTGCGCACCAGCACCAGACGCGCACTCCCGGCCCCGGCATAGACCTGGTTGTCGCGCTGCTCGATGGTCAGGCTAAAGGAACGCTCCACGTAGATCAGCGTATCGGAAAAGGCCGTGTCGGACGTGGGCAGGTACTGGGTCCACTGCAGGTTGGCAGTGCGCGCGGCCTGAAACAGCCGGTAAGTGGTGTTTACTTCCACGTCGCGGTTCCAGGAGCGGTCCACGTTGTTGGCAAAGTCGCGGAATGTAAAGGTAAACGGGCGGGCCAGCAGCTGCCCGTACAGGGTGGAGTCGCGCAGCTGGTAGCTGGCCCGGAACCGCTCGAAAAAGCCCCGCACGGTCACGGGGTTGCCCAGCAGCTTATTGGGGTCGGTGGGCATGTCGTCGAGGGCGGGAGCGAAGGGGTTGCAGGCCGTGGTCAGCAGCACAGCCACCGTAGCCACGGTGGCGCGCTGCCCCGGGCTAAGCCAAAACTTCCCCACAAATTGACCTCGAAACCACGACATAGCGCAAGCAAAACGGCTGGGCGGAAGTTAGTGAGTTATAAAGAACTTCTTGACATCGGTCCAACTGCCGCGCGTGGAGGTGCGCTGGTCGCGCCAGCCGGCAATTTTCCACTCGTTGTTGCGCCGACGCACCAGCAGCCGGATGTTGCCTTCTACCACGGCGGCCCGAAACGCGGTATCCTGCTGGGTGAGGCGCAACTGGTACAGCGCTGACACCTCGGCCGAGTCGGCCGTGAACAGCTGGTCGCGCCGGTCGGTGAGGGTAAGCTGGTTGGTGGCTCCGGGGCCCATGCGGCGGCGCAGACTGTTAAAGTAGTCGCGCTCCTCGCTCACGCTCCAGTTGGCAAACAGCGCGGTGGCCGTGCCCGCGGCCGTAGGGTCGGGCACGAAGCGGTAGGCCGGGCCGCTGAAGCAGCGCTCGTAGTTGGTGGCATTGGCCCGCTGCACGGCGCTGGTAAAGTTGGCCAGCAGAATATCAATTTGGGTAGGCGAAATCCAGTCGCTGACCGCGTCGGCGGGCTCGGGCTCCCGAATCTGGAAACAGCCCAGGCAGAGCAGGGAGAGAGGAAGCAGCAGAAGCCAACGACGAAGCATAGCGCACGAAACAGTGTATCTTGTCCAAGATACGACTCGTACCTAAACTAGCTGCCCGCCCTCTTCCTGACTTCTCTATAGCTATGCCGCTTCGTTACTTACTGTTCTTGTGCTGGTTTCAACTAACGGCGTTGGGTGGAGCGGCTCAGCGCCTGGAGCGGCCCCGGGTACCGGCCCGGCAGCTGGCCTGCACCATCGAGCCCATCGGCAAGGAATATTACCAGGGGGAACCCATAATCTTCCGGGTGCGGATTCTGAACAAGGCCGACTCGGCCCTGACGCTGGTGTATGCCCTGGACGGCTCCGACATGCTGTTTCGGGCCCGGCCGCCTATTTTGTGGCCCGGCAGCTCCGGCCCGCTCAGCTGCCAGCCGCTAGTACCCGGTGCGATATTGTGCACAGCCTCGACTCGGCCGACTTTATCACGCTGCCGCCCCAGGCCAGCTTTAATCCCCTACTCAAGGCGGCTCAGGTTGATTTTCAGGTTCGCCAGGTGTACCCCACGCTGCCCGCCGGCGACTATGAAATTACCTTTCACTACTCCACCTTGGAGCCCGAGCAGGCCAAGTGGATGGGGGACAATAGCCAAGCTCAGCCGGCCGGACAAGCCCCGGATAGCCCCGGGCGCAGCACTGGGCCGCCATGGGCCGGCAACTGCGCCACGTGCCCCGCGTAAGCCTGGTCAGCAACGCCGTGCGGGTGCACGTGCAGGCATCCCGGCCCACGGCCGCGCAGTTGGGCCACGAATAGCTACTTTTGCCGCCGCCAACTCCTCCCGCCACCGCGTAATGTCGCATAAGCTTCTGGTGTTTCTGATAGGCTTGCTGCTGGTTTCGGCCCTCGGCTCCTACGTGTACTACCGCCGCGCCGTGGCCCGCGTGCCCGTCGATCCGTGGTCGTTGGTGCCCGACGACGCCGTGTTTGTGGTAGCCACCCGCGACCATGCCACGCTGGTGCGTCACCTAAAGGAAACCCAGCTCTGGGACAACCTGACGGCCGTGCGCTACTTCCAGCAGGTGGAGGAACACGTCGGGTTGGTCGACAGCATCACGGGCACGCCCAACGTGGTGCTGCGGTTCCTGGGGACCAAAAAAGTGCTGACCTCGGTGCACGTTACCGGGGCCCGCACCTTCGACGTGCTCTTTCAGGTGCCCATCGGCAGCGTGCGCGAATACCGGCAGGTGCGCACCCTGGTCGACGGCCTGAGCCGTAACCCGCGCTACCAGGTCAGTACCCGCGAATACCAGGGCGAGCAGCTGACCGACATCCGGGAGCGGGATACGGATAACGCCATTACGTTTTTCAACTACCGCAACCACCTGGTAATGAGTGCCAGCACGGCCCTGGTGGAGGCCGTGGTGCAGCGCCTGCAGCACCCGAGTCTGCCTTCCGTGGCCGCCGACTTTCAGAGCACCGACTTTCTGCAGCTCAAGGATGTGGACGCCACGCTGCTAATTAACTACCGGCGGCTGCCCCGGTTTCTGAGCGTGTTTTTCCGCCCCGAGGTCGAGCCGGGCATTGCCACCGTTACCAGCCTGGCCCGCAACGGGCAGTTTGAAATGAAGCTGGCCGGCAACAAGGTGGTGTTCAACGGCTTTGCCAACCCCGAAACCGCCCGCGACGCCCTGCAGCAGCGCCTGCGCCTGCAGCCCACCCAGCGCCTGCGCATGGCCGAGGTATTGTCGCTGCGCACGGCCGTGCTGGTACACCTGGGCCTGGGCCCGGTACAGGTGCTGCGCCCGGCCCGCCCGGCCTCGGCTGATGTGCTGGAGCAGCAGAACGGGCCCTTGCTGGACAGCTTGGCGGCCGGGCTGCGCGAGGAAGCAGCCTTGTGCTACCTCGCTACGCCCTCGGCCCGGATCCGGCCCGCCAAGCTGGCCCTGGTGTACTGCCCCAACCCGCTGCGCGCCGCCACGCTGCTGGGGCAGCTGCGGCGGCAAAACGGGGCCAGCCCGGCATTTGAGCGGGTGGGCCCTTACCAGATTTACCAGACCGGGGTGCCTGAGCTGCCGGCCCACCTGCTGGGCCCCATGTTCCGGGGCTTTGCCCTGCCCGCCGTGGCTCAGGTCGGCAACTACCTGGCTTTTGGAGAGGAAGCGGCCGACCTGCGCCTCTGGCTGACCGACGTGGCCGCGGGCGAAGTATGGAGCCGCTCGCCCACCCAGGTGGCCTTTTTGCAGGAAACCCAGCCGCTGGCCCGTATGCGGGTGCTCATCGACACGCGCAACAGCTGGAACGTGCTGCTGCGCGGGCTGGTAGAGGAGCGCCGGGCTGGGTTGCTGCGCAACGAAACCCTGTTTCAGCGCTTTCCCCAGGTTGCCCTGCAGTTTGTGCCCCCGGTAAATGAGGCGGAGCCCGGCGCCCAGTATTTCACCCAGCTCGTATTGCGGCATCCGGCCATCGGGCCGGCCGTAGCCAAGCCGCAGTCGGCCAACGGGACGGGTGGGGCCCTGGCTTTCAAAACGCCCCTGACCAGCGCGCCCACGCTCGTGCCCGTAACCGGGGCCCGCGTGCCCGGTGTCTTGGTGCAGGACAATCAGCAGGTGCTGCACTACGTGACGCCCGATAACGTGGTGGCCTGGTCTGACTCCTTGCCCGGGCCGCTGGTGGGGAAAGTAAACCGCCTGACGGTGGGCCCAGCGCCGGGTTACCTGTTTGCTACGCCCGGGCAGCTGCACTTACTGGATGAAAGCGGGCGGGAGCGGCCCGACTTCCCCTGAACCTGCCCGACAGCGTGCAGGCCTCGTCCCTGACCATTTCGCCCGTGACGGGCCGGCTGGCGCCGCGGCTGCTGGTGGGCGGCGGGGGCGGCAACCTGTTCCTCTACGACACCAACGGCCGTGCCTATCCCGGCTGGCAGCCCAAGCGCATGGAGTTCGGGCTGGCCGCCCCGCCGCAGTACCTGGTAGTGGGAGGGCGCGACGTCATCGTGGTGTTGCTCGAAAACGGCTACATCTACGCCTACGACGAGCAGGGCAGCGTGTATCCGGGCTTTCCTATCAGCGTGGGGGCGCGGCTGCACTCGGGGCCTTCGTGGAAAGTGGAACCACCTTGCGCCGCACCCGCCTGACGGTGGTCAGCCAGCACGGGGAGCGGGTGAGCTTCACGTTGAGCGGCGAAATCGTGGGACGCAGCCGGGTGGCTACCTGGAGCCGCAGCTCTATCTTCAGCCTCGTACCCGACCAGAGCCAGCGCCGCTACGTGGTAGCCCGCCAGGACGGCGGCCGCCTCCACCTGTTTGAGCCCACCGGCCGGCAACTGCTCAGCCAGAGCTTTATTACCTCGGGCCCCAAGCCGGTACAGTTTCTGAGCTTCGGCCCGGCCCGCAATGCGTATGTATTGACCGAGCCCGGTCCCCACAAAGCCTACATTTACGATACCCAGGGCCGGCTGGTAGGTGGGCAGCCCTTCGACAGCAGCGCGCCCACCGTGGGCCTCGACTACGACGCCGGCACCAACACCTACCAGCTCTACCGCATCATCGGCAACGAGCTTCGCCGCACGGCGCTGAAGTTTAACTGACCTTACGGGTAGCTGACTACCGGTTCGTCAGCCAGCCTTTGCGGTAGAAATAGATGAGCTGGCCCGCTACAATGACGGCCAGCAAACCGAGCAGGGCGGGGTAGCCCCAGGGCGTGTAGAGCTCGGGCATGTTGAGGTGGTTAATGGTGCCATCGGGGTTTTCGCGCTGGAAGTTCATCCCGTAGAGGCCCACCACGAAGCTCAGCGGGATAAAGATGCTGCTGATGATGGTCAGCACCTTCATGACCTCGTTCATGCGGTTGCTTTGGTCCGAGAGGTAGAGGTCCATCAGGCTGCTGATGGATTCGCGGTAGCTCTCGGCCAGGTCCATGGCCTGAATGGCGTGGTCGTAGCAGTCCTTGAAGTAGACCTTGGTTTCCTCGGAAATGACTTGCTCGGGCATGCGCAGGATTTCGGCAATCTTCTCCCGCTCGGGGTACACCAGGCGGCGAAAGCGCACGATATCCTTCTTGATCTGCAGAATGCGGCTGAGCAGGCGGCGGTTGGGCCGGCCATTGAAAATCCGGTCTTCCAGAACCTCGATGTAGTCGCCGATGGCGGCCATGGTGGGGTAGTAGTGGTCGAGCACCACGTCGGTCAGGGCGTAGGCCAGGTAGAGCGGCGGCCGGTGCCGGATCATGCTGAAGCCCGAGCGCAGGCGGTTGCGCACCGAGTCGAGGCAGTCGTCATAGTCGTCCTGAAACGAGATAACGAAGTTGGAGCCCGTGACGAGGGAAAGCTGGTCGTCGTCAATTTCCAGGGACGAGGTGAAGTCCGTCATGCGCGAGACCAGAAACAGGCGGTTTTCGTCGAACACGTCCACCTTGGCCCGCTGGTAGTCGCCCAGCACGTCTTCCATGTGCAGGGCGTGAATGCCGAAGTCCCGCATTAGTCGCTGCATCAGGTCCAGGTCGTTGTAGCCGCGCACGTCCAGCCAGTGCTTAAGCTGCGGGTTGGCCTGGAAGTACGCCAGCAGCTCGTCGTAGCTGTCGTATTCCCGCTCCGCAAAAAACGAGTCGCTGTAGGAAATCAGAAACAGGCGGGGCTTCAAAGAGCCTTCCCGGATGGTGAGCGTACCGGGGCGCTGGCCCACCTGCTGCTCGCGGGCCTGTTGGGTGGCGGCCCGGTCGGAAATACCGCCGGCAATGGCTTCAGAATCAGTTTCCGGGGCCAGCTCGGGCGCGGGGGGCAGCGGCAGGGAAGTATCGGCAGTCATGGGCAGAGAATAGGGCGCGGCGAAAGTAGTAAAAGGGCGGGCAGCGCAGGGTACAGGCCGGAACGGCCCGCCAAAGTAGGGCTTCTCACGTGGGGTTTCAATGAAGAAACCGTGAATCAGATTTTTTCCGGGGCATTCGGCCAACCGGCTAGCCGGATAAACGCGTCGCCCACCGAAAGCGGGTTCGGTGGGCGACGGGCAGGCAACCAGAAGGTGGCTTGGCTACAACACGGCCACGATTTCCTGGTAGGAAATCAGCATCAGGGCCACTACGGCCGTGGCCAGGCCCACCCGGCCCGGGTGCCGAGCTGCTCCCGAAACAGGAAGGCGGCCCCACGGCCCGAGTAGAATCGTGGCCACGTTGGCTACCGGGTACACAAAGGCGCCGTCGTTGCCGAAGTTGCCCAGGGCCATAATCAGGAAGTAGATGGAGAAGTAGTTGGGAATGCCCAGAACAATGCCCGCTACCAGGTTTTTCGTCGCAAACTGCTGCCCTCCCTTAGTGAGGCGGGCCAGCAGCAGCACCAGACCAATGGCTCCGGCCGTGCCGAAGGTAACGAGCGGGAACAGGGCCCGGGTGGCCGCGTCGGGCAGCAGCGTGGAGCTGGCAAAGTTGAGCAGGGAATCACCGGCCCCGCTGGAAACGAACAGCAGCAGGGGCAGCCACCAGCCGGCCGCAGGCGTCGCGGGGGCGTCAGAATCAATGGAATTGGCCGGAGTGCGGCGGGCAGGGCCGTGAGCAGGATGGCCACCAAAGCCAGGGCCATACCGGCGTAGTTGATGAAGGTGTAGGGCCGCTGGGAAAGGCGCAGCACCAGCAAGTTGAAGAGTACGGGCAGAATCAGCGACATTTTATTGGCTACCGAGGCCGCACTCACGCCCACGCGCTGGGCAGTGAGGGCCACCAGGTAAAACGTGCCGATAAAGAGGCCGCCCAAGGCCACGGCCGCGGCCAGCCAGGCGCCCCCGGCCTGCAGCGGGGCCAGACTCGGCCGCCCCGAGGCCACCCAGCCCACGGCCACGCAGGTGATGTAGTTAACAATCAGGGCCTGGAAGGTGTCGACGCCGAAGCGGGCAAAGTACTTGAAAATGAAAACAATGGTAACCGAGCAAAGCACGGAGAGTAAAAGAGCCAGCATGCGGGAAGTAAGCGGTGAGTGGGAGGGAAAAGGCAAAAGGGCCGCAAAAATACGACGCGGCGGCGGGCTTTGCGGCCGGCACCCCGATTTTACTTGTACTTTCGCCCTTTCAGCCCCGTTTGTCGCCCTTTTCTTTTTCCGCATGCCTGCTGCTTCCTCTCGTCTGCTGCCCTTGCCCGTGGAGGGGAGCCGGTACGCGGTGCGGCTACTGGCCGAACCGGGCCCCGCGGTGGCCGCTCCGGCGCTGCCCCTGGCCTTCGAGCCCTACCTGTACCTGCGGCCCGAGCACCAGGAGCTGCAGCGCTTCCCGGGCGAGCAGCTCACGTTTTCTCTGGAAGACCACACCCGGCAGCACACCGTAGCCCAGCTGCACGTGGCGGCCGATACGGCTGCGGGCCAGGGCTACAGTCCGTGGCAGGCACCCTTCGGGGCGGTGCAGATGGCCGCCGGCCTGCCGGGCCCGGTACTCAGGGCCTTTTTGGAAGCCGCGCACGCCGAGCTGGCCGCCCGGGGCCTTGCCCGCCTGCGGCTGCGCAGCCACCCCTTTGCCTACGACCCCGCCGCCAGCGCCCTGCTGACCCACACCCTGCAGCAGCTGGGCTATAGCGTCGCGCTGGCTGAAATCAACCACCACCTGCCCCTGGAGGCAGACTTCCGGCAGCGCCTGCACCCTTCCGAGCGCCGCCGCCTGCGCAAGTGCCAGCAGCAGGGCTTTGTCTTTGAGCAGGAAACCCCGCTGTATCTGCCCCTGGCCTACGAGTTTCTGAGCCGCTGCCGCCAGGAAAAAGGGCAGACCCTGTCCTTGAGCCTGGAGCGGCTGCAGGAGCTGTTTCGGCGGTTTCCCCAGGACCATTTCCTGTTCTCGGTGCGCACGCCCGCCGGGGAATGGGCCGCCCTGACCATTGCCATCCGCGTCAGCGCCGGGGTGCTCTACAACTTTTACCCCGCCAGCCCTTTGGCCTACAACACCTTTAGCCCCGTGGTGCTGCTCAACGAGGGCCTGCACGCCTTTGGGCGGGCCAACGGGCAGCAGCTCCTGGACCTGGGCACCTCCACGCTGACCGAGGGCCTGAACAGCTCCCTGCTGCAGTTCAAGCGCCACCTCGGCGGCGTGCCCAGCCTCAGGCTCACGTTTGAGCGGTAGCTCCGCCCCCGCGCCGTAGCCCTGCAGAACGGCCCCGGACGTGGCGGGAATAGTGCTGCACCGGTGCAGCCTGCTTGCCGGGCCCGCGGAAAACCCTTTGCACCGGTGCAGCACTATTCCCGCCCCCTCGGAAGGCACCTTGCACCGGTGCAGAACGGGTACGGACGGGGCGGGAAGCATCCTGCACCGGTGCAGGGTGCCTAAAGCCCCCTCTGGAACCGCCCTGCACCGGTGCAGACGGCATCCCGGGTCGGCCGAACCGGCCCGTGCCCGAACAACCGCTACTTTTGCCGCACATGCCGCCCGCCGACTCTTCCGCCTCGACTGCTGCCGCGCCCCCACGGGCGGGGTGCGCCGCTTTGTGCGCGGGGCCCTGGGCTCGGGGCTGGCTGTGGGGGCGCGCACGGCCGGGGCGCTGCTGCTCAACAAGCTGCTGGCCGTGTACGGCGGCCCCGGCGGCCTTACGCTGCTGGCCCACTTCCAGAACCTGATGGCCCTGTTTACGACCCTGCCCAACGAGGGCACCCACGTGGGCATCGTGAAGTACCTGGCCCCGCTGCGGGCCGGCTCGGGGCGGTACCGGGCCTGGCTGGGGGCCGGGCTGCTGCTCAACGGCCTGGCCCTGGTGCTGGGCACGGTGGCCCTGGTGGTGGGGCGGCAGGCTCTGGTGGGCATTTTTCGGCCGTCGGTCAGCTGGGTGGTGCTTTTTGCGCTGGGCATCGGGCTGCTCACGGCCAACACGTTCTGGGTGGCCGTGCTGCTGGCCGCCGGTCGGCTGCGGGCCTACGTCTGGCTGACCGTTATTCTGAGCGGCATTGGCGTGGCCGGGGTAGGGGCCGCGCTCTACGCCGGGCTGCCGGTGGAAAACGTACTGCTGGCCTACCTGCTGGCCCAGGGCGCCACGCTGCTGCCCACGCTGGGGCTTTGTGCCCGCTACGGCTTGCTGCAGCCCTGGCGGGGGCAGCTCAGCCGGCGGGCGGTGCGGGACCTGGGGCAGTTTCTGCTCATGGCCGTCAGCGTACTGCTCTTCAGTAAGGCCGTCGACTTCGTGATGCGCGACGTGCTGATTCGGTATTTCGACCTCTACCAAACCGGGCTGTGGCAGGCCGTGGCCAAGCTTTCCGACAACTATACCATGGTGTTTTCGGCCGTGATGGGCAGCGTGTACTACCCCGCCTCGCGGCCCTGATCGGGCAGCCGGGGCCCTTGCGCAGCTACGTGCGCACGGTGCTGCTGGTGCTGGCCCCCGGCGCGGCCCTGGGCCTGGGCCTGCTCTACGTGCTGCGCGACTGGCTGCTGCCCCTGCTCTTCGACGCGCAGTTTGCCGCCGCCCGCCACCTGCTGGCCCCGCAGTTTATCGGCGACTGGGCCAAGTTCCTGACCTGGACGCTGCTGTTTCTGCTCATGGCCAAGGCCCACGTGGGGCGCTACGTGGCCGTGCAGGCGGGTTCGGCCGTACTGTATGCCACGCTGCTGGCCGTGTTGCTGCCCCGCTACGGCCTGCTGGGTGCGCCCCTGGCCCACGCCGCCCGCTTTGGCATCCTGCTGGTGGGCTGTTTGGTTTACTTTCGGCCCCACTGGCGTTAACCTTGGTATGTTGGTATGAAAGCATCCGGATTCGGGAGTTTTAAGGCAGCAGCGGCAGAGCAGGGCGGGGCTGAATCCGGCCCGCTGGTCACCGTCGTGGCCTTGTGCTACAACCACGCGCCCTTTCTGCCCGAAGCCCTGGATTCTATTCTGGCCCAGACCTACCCGCATCTGGAAGTGCTGCTGGTGGACGATGCCAGCACCGACGGCAGCGCGGCCATTCTGCGCGACTACGCCGCCCGCAACCCAACCTGGCAGCTGCGGCTGCTGCCCGAAAACCTGGGCAACTGCCGGGCCTTCAACCTGGCTTTGCGCGAGTCGAGCGGAGAGTTTGTCATCGACTTTGCCACCGACGACGTGCTGCTGCCCGAGCGAATAGCCCAGCAAGTGGCCTGCTTCCAGCGCCTGGAGCCCGACTACGGCGTCGTCTTCACCGATGCCGAACTGATTGACGAAGCCTCCCGCCTGGTGCGCCGCCACTACCGCCGCGACGCGGCCGGACTGCACCCGCGCCCGGCCGCGGGCTGGGTGTTTGCTGACGTGCTCAGCCGCTACTTTATCAGCACGCCTACCATGCTCATGCGCCGCACCACCCTGGAGCAGCTCGGCGGCTACGACGAAACCCTGGCCTACGAGGACTTCGACTTCTGGGTGCGGGCCGCCCGGCACTGGCGCTTTTACTTCCTGGATCAGGTCACGACCCGCAAACGCCTGCACCCCAGCTCTATGTCGCGGCGGGGATACCGGCCCAACGACCCGTTTCTGGCCTCCACCATCCGGGTTTGCGAAAAGGCCCTGGCCTTGTGCCGCACCCCGGCTGAGCAGGCCGCCCTGGCCGTGCGCCTGCGCTGGGAGCTGCGGCAGGCCGTGCGCTGGGGAAACTTCCGGGAAGCTCAGGCCCTGTACCAGCTGCTGCGCCGCACCCGGGCCGCGGGCCCACTGGATTGGCTTCTGAGCCGGTACGCAGCCCTGCGCCGGAGTTAAAGAGGGGCCTTTACTGCACCTGATAGAGCCGCACGTCCTGGTCCTGGGCCAGCAGGCGGCGGCGCGGGAAGCGGGCCAGCACCTCGGCCTCGGAGTAGCGAATCAGCTTGCGGGTCAGCTCGGGGTTGCGCAGCGTGCGGCCATTGACCAGCAGCCAGGCTTTTTCGCCCGGCCCAACCTGCACCGAGTCGGCGGCCACGTAGCGCCGGAAGTGCAGCCCGGCGGGCACCCGGAAGCCGTAGTAGAAGTCGTAGTTGCCCACCAGAAAATCGTCCACGAAGACCACGCCCCGGGCCGGCGAGGCCAGCTGCCGGCTGATGAGACGCTGCTGGGCGAAGTGGGCCGAAACGCTAGGCTTGGTCATAAAGTACACCGGCCGGATGCTCAGGGCCACCGCCAAGACCACCAGACCCAGCCCGGCAAAGCGTCCCGTGCCGGGTCGCCACTCGGGTTGGCGGCTCGTAGTAGCCCACCAGGCCGCTCCGGCGAAGTACAAAGCCAGCAGGCCGTAAATCACCGACACGCTGTTGTGCAGCCACCCGGCGCAGGCCAGCAGCAGCAAGGCCAACCCGTAGCCGCCCCGGCCTTGATCCAGAAAGTAGCGCAGGCCAAAGCCGGCGGCCAGGCACAGGGGCGGGAGTAGGGGCGTGGTCATGCGGGGCAGCAGGGTAATGGGGTTGTACTGGCTTAGGGAAGTGCTGCCCAGCCAGTACAACGCCAGCGTCGTACCCGTGAGCAGCAGCCAGAAACCCGCGTCGGCCTCGGCCCACAGGCGGCGCTGCCCAGCGGCCAGGCCCGCCAGCACCAGCGCCCCGCCCAGCCCGATACCGACGAAAAAGGCCAGGGGCAGGTAAGTGACGCGGGCCAGCAGGGCGGCGTGGTTGCCTTCCAGATAGTTGCCTTCCTTCAGATACTCGTTGGTGTGCTCGATGAGGTGAATCCGGTACAGCGCGTCGTGGGTATACACCTGGTACAAGGCCAGGTAAGCGCCCAGCACCAAGGCGCCCACGCTGGCAGCGGCCAGCCAGAAACGCCAGTTACGCCGCCGGTACCCATCCACGGCCAGCAAAAGCAGGTAGCAGGGCAGGTAGTATACAATGGTTTCCTTGCTGAGCAGGGCTGCGAAGTTGAGCAACGCAAAGCCGCCGCCCCAAAGCCCCTGCCGCCGCTCCGCCTGCCGCCCTTTCAGCAGCGTCAGTCCGCAGCACAAGCACCAGAACATCAGAATATTGTCCGGGTACAGGTAATTCGACAGGTTAAGCGTGAAGTAGTGCAAGCCCAGCAGCAGCATGGCCCCGGCGGCTACTACTGGCTCCCGGCGGCGGTAAGCGGCCCACACCACCACGGAGCAGCCCAGCGTAGCCAGCAGGGGCCAGAGCGTGGTGGTGATAATGCCCGTGCCGAAGAGCCGGTAGAGCAGGGCTACCGGGCCGAAAATCAGCCACCGCTCCTTCAGCGGGTCGTGCAGCAGGCCCAGCGGGTCGGGCTCCACCCGGAAGGTGCTGCTGGCCAGCTGGTGGGCGTAGCGAGCGTAGAAATAGTCGTCCAGGTCGTAGAGCCCCTCGTGGGTCAGGAAAAAGTAGGCCACGGTCAGCAGCACCACAAAAGCCAGGGTCAGGTCGGCCAGGCGGAAAGAATACAGGGGCTTCACAGCTGCAAAGCAACCGATTTGGCGGCAATTGCCCGTAGGGAATTGCCTGGCTGCCCGGGGCGGAAAACGAGGTGGTGCGGGGAAACCGGGGTGGTTTCCCATCTTTACCCCGCCGCTACGCCTTTCTGGCCCAATCCGGAGCCTGATGCCCAGCGGCCCGCCCCGATGCTGAACTCCCGATTCCTGCGCGTTGTCGTGCTGCCGGCCCTGCTCTTGCTGCTGGCTGGCCTGGGGCTGGGCTGCTACTACGAAACCAACGACGACCTGAGCATCACGCTGCTGCTGCAGGGCAGTACGGCCGCCGGGCCCGTCACCAACCTGCACCTGTACCTGCACGGGCTGGCGCCGCTGCTGGCGGGTTTGTATCAGCAGTGGCCGGCACTGCCCTGGTACGGTTTGCTGCTCTACGCCCTGCTGTACCTGGCCACCGTGCTCAGCTTTGCCGTGCTCGACAAGCTGTTGCGCGGCCGCCTGGCCGGAAGCCGGATTACGGTGGTACTGCTGGTCTTTTTCGGCTTAGCCTGGCTGGAACACGGGCTGTGGTTCAACTACGTGCGGGTGCCGGTGCTGCTGGCGGGCACGGCCCTGCTGCTGGCGGCCCAGCGGCCCACCCGCCGCCGGATTCTGGTCGTAGCCGGTGTGGCTTTGGTGCTGGCCTGGCTGATTCGGCCCAGCGCGGCGGGACTGGGTTTGCTGGCAGCCGTACCGGGCGCCCTGTGGCTGGCCGGAAGGCGCGGAGCTTCGCTAGCGGGCGGCGCCGGGGCCCTGGTTGTGCTGGGAAGCGCCGCGCTGCTGCTTTTTCAGAGCCCAGCCACCGCTACCTACCGCACCCTGGACGTGCTCAAGTCCAACGTCAACGACTACGAACTCACCCGCACTGCGCCCACTTCTGCTGCCGATACGCTGGGGCTGCAGGCACTGGAGCACTGGGCCCTGGGCGACTCTACCCTGGTCAATGCCCAGCTCTTTGCCCGGGCCACCCTGTTCGATGGGCACTATTTTTTGGCGCAGGTGGCGCCGCGCAAGCTGCTGGGGTGGGGTAGCCTGCTGGGGCGGGATTATTTCGCCCTACTGGCATTGCTGGCCGTGGGCTGGCTGCTGGTGGTCCGGAGTCGGCGCTATCCGCAGCGGCAAAGCTTCTGGCTTACCCAGCTGTTCTTCATCGGGCTGCTGCTTGGGTTGGCTTTGGTGCTCAAGCTGCCGCCCCGCCTGGGCATGCCCTTATTCAGCCTCTGGGTGCTGACCACACTGATTTACTTTCTGCGCGACACCCGCCGGCCGCTGCCGCGACTTTCCCCCGCCTTTTTTGCCCTGCTAAGCCTGCTGCTGATTGCCTATGCCTTTAAAACCGTGCACCGGCGGCAGGTGCTACGCCAGGAGCAGGAGCGGGGCTGGGCAGTGCTCGGGCCCGCGCAAGCCGCTACTAACCAAGGCGCAGTGCTGGTGACGGCCGGTCTGGAAGCGGCCTACAAGTCCCAGTCGCCGTTTCAGGTGCTGCACTTTGCGCCCCACTCCGTGCTCAGCCTCACGGGCTGGCCCACGCTCGACCCATCCCAGTCCGCCCTGCGGGTCCGGCTCACGGGCAACCGGGCCTTGGTTCCGGCCTTGGCTCGGCTGGCCCGGCAGCCCGCTACGCAGTGGTGGCTGGCCCCGGAAACCCTGCCTTGGCTGTCGAAATACCTGGCTGCCCAGGGCTGGCGGCTGAGTGCACGACCCCGACGGGCCGGCCAGCCGGCTTCTTCTGTTTTAGCCCAACCATATGGCGTTGATGTAGAAAAGATGAAATAAAGGTAAAATGCCAAAATTTTATAGGTGGCGGAGGAGGTCGGTTTTACGTATCTGTGAAAGGTGAATGCCTACATTTGACCCGAAATTCCTCATTTTCTCCTTCCTATGATTGCAACTGTGGCCTCCCGCGGGGAGGTGCTTCAGCATCTCGAATCCTTTCTAAAAGAAAATCTTGACGGCTTTCTCAGAAAGGTCGAAGACAGCTGGCAACCCGCCGATTTTCTGCCCGATTCCCGCTCAGAAACCTTCTTTGACGAAGTGCGCGAACTGCGTGAGCGGGCCAAAGGCCTGAGCTACGACCTGTTAGCGGTGCTGATCGGCGACACTATCACGGAAGAAGCCCTGCCTAACTACGAAGCCTGGTTTCACCAGCTCGACGACCTGAACCGCGACCCCAACAACGGCTGGGCCCAGTGGATTCGGGGTTGGACGGCTGAGGAAAACCGCCACGGCGACCTGCTTAACCGGTACCTGTATCTGTCGGGTCGCGTGAATATGCGCGAGTTCGAAACCAGCACCCAGTACCTGATTGCCGACGGATTCGACCTGGGCACGGCCCACGACCCGTACCGGGCTTTCATTTACACGAGCTACCAGGAAGCGGCTACCAACCTCTCGCACCGCCGCGTGGGCACCCTGGCCCGCAAGGCTGGCGACGCGCAGCTGTCCAAAATCTGCGGGATGATTGCCGGCGACGAAACCCGCCACGCCCGCGTCTACCAGACGTTTGTCGACAAGATTTTCGAGGTGGATGCTTCGGAAATGATGCTGGCCTTCGAGGACATGATGCGTAAGAAAATCGTGATGCCGGCCCACTACATGCGGGAACTGGGCGTGGAGATGGGCAAAACCTTTGGCCACTTCACCGACGCGGCCCAGCGCCTGGGCGTGTACACCAGCCAGGACTACACCGACATTTTGGAAGGTCTGATTGCTACCTGGAAAGTCGACCAGATTACGGGTTTGAACGGCGCCGCCGAAAAAGCCCGTGACTATATCATGGCCCTGCCCAACCGCCTGCGCCGCGTGGCCGACCGTATGCCGGTGCCCAAGCTGGAATACAAGTTCAAGTGGATTGAATAGTCCACTCTAAGTCATAAAAAAAGCCCGTGCCCAGATTTGAGCACGGGCTTTTTTTATGTCGTTTGTAGTTTGGCTGCTGCCTGAGCCGCTTCCCAACCCACCAGGGCCACTTTGCGCGAGGTGCCCCAGCGGTACTGGCCCAGCTCGCCGCCGTTGCGAATCACGCGGTGGCAGGGAATCAGGTAGCCTACCGGGTTGGCCCCGATGGCCGTACCAACGGCCCGCACTGCCGGCCCATGCCCGGCCTGCGCGGCCAGGCCGGCGTAGGTTGTGAGCTGGCCCTCCGGAATCCGCAGCAATGACGCCCAGACCTTCAGCTGGAAGTCGGTGCCCTTCAGGTGCAGATTCAGACGGTCTGAGGGGCCAAACTCGCGGGCAAAGAACCGGGCTACCTGCGCGTGCTCCGGGGCGGCCAGGGCCAGTAGCGTGGCCTGGGGCCATTCCTGGCGAAGCTCGGCCAAGGCCAAATCGGCATCGTCGGCGAAGTGCAGGCGGCAGATTCCCTTGGCCGTGGAAGCTACCAGGTAGGGCCCAAATCGGCTTTGCCCGAAGCTGTAGCGGATGGTCAGGGCCGCGCCGCCCTGCCGGTACTCGCCCGGCGTCATGGCTTCCAGGGTTACGAACAGGTCGTGGAGGCGGCTCGGGCCCGAGAGGCCGGTTTCGTAGGTGGCTTCAGCAACCGAAAGTTGCTGCTGAAGCAGGCTTTTGGCGTGCTCGACGCTTACGTATTGCAGAAACTTCTTGGGACTGACGCCGGCCCACTCCTGAAACTTGCGCTGGAAGTGAAACGGGCTCCAGTGGGCCTGCCCGGCAATTTGCTCTAGCGTGGGCTGGGCGCGGAAGTTGGCCTGGATGTAGCCGATGGCGGCGGCAATGCGTTGGTAGTCGGTCATAACTCTGGCAGATTGGTTTCCAAAGCTACGCTTGGCGGCCCGCCGCCGCCACCCGATTCTTGCGCACTTGGCCCGGGAAAGCAACAAGCCGTTGTCCGGTTCCGGGCAACGGCTTGTTGCTTAACAACTAGTTGAGTACTTACTGTACCGTTGGCGCTTCGTTTACCACGCTGGTTTGCCGGAAGGTCAGGCTTTTTTCGGGCAGCACGTAGCGGATGGTGCGGGTACCGCCGCTGGGGCAGCAGTTGGCGTCGGTTTCCTGATAAATCGGGAAGCTGCGCACTACTTCCTTGCCTTGCAGCTGGAACTTATCCTGGCCCTGGTAGCCCCGGGCCGCGGTGCCCGTCAGTTTGGGCATGCTCATTCGTTCCCAGTCCTTGCCGCCAAACCAGTAGCCCCGCACCTCGCCGTAGGAGCCGCTGCCGGCTCCTTCCACGAATACCAGCAGCTCGGAGCCCGGCCCGGAGGTTAGCTTGACCAGCTGCGCGTCCTTCACCTCGCCCAGAATCGAGTCCTGGGCCGTGGTAAGCTCCTGCCCGTCCTGCTCGGCCCGCACCAGCAATTGGCGCTGTCCAAGCTGCCCCTCCGAGCTAACTACGAACGTGTAGGGCGCGGCCGTCAGGGTTTTAGAAAAGCCGGGCGGCGAGGCCGGGGCCGCTTCGGGCGCGGCAGAAGTGGTGGGGTTGGGCTGGCCGGTGGTGGTTTCGCGGGCACTGTCGCAGCTGGCGGCAGCCAGCAGGGAAGCCGCCAGCAAGAGGCGGGAAGAGGTACGCATACAAAAGCGGAAAAGAGTGTGGCTGCTAGTACGGCAACAAGAGCCGCTAAGATAGGCCTACGAGCTTATTCCACCACTTTTACGCCTTTCCAGAAAGCTACCCGGTTCTTGATTTGCTGGGCCGCGTCTTTGGGCTCGGGGTAGTACCAGGCCGCATCCTTGTTCAGCTCCCCGTTGACGCGCAGCGAATAATAGCTGGCCCGGCCTTTCCAGGGGCAGGAAGTCTGGGCAATGCTGTCCTCGAAAAACTCGCGCTTAATGGCGTCGGCGGGGAAATAATGGTTATTTTCGACTATCACGGTGTCATTGCTTTCCGCAATGACGGTGTCGTTCCAAATGGCTTTCATGGAGGTGGGTGCGTTAGGAATTTGGTGAGTAGAAATCGGCTGTCATCGGTGCTTATCCTGTCATCCTGAGCAAAGCGAAGGACCTTCCTCCCCTTAGTGATAAGCTCTATTCAGTGTGAATAAGCGCTTTACCAAAAGTGGGCATTATCACCTTGGTAATAAACTGCAGTGGAGTAAGTGAGGCAGGTCCTTCACTCCACTTCGTTCCATGCAGGATGACATATGGAGCGCAGCTGGCGTTAAAACCTCCGTACTGAACATTGCCGCCGCCCGCTTTGTTATCAGACCTCAAGCCCTAGAATTATGTCCGCAGGTTTTCGTTTCCGGGATTTCGTGCCCGAAGAGTCGTCCGAGAAAGGCTTCGAGACACTGTTTAAGCTATTTATGCAACTGGTTACCATCACGTCGGGCGACGTGGCTGAGGCCTTGTCGTGGCTCAACGAGCTCGACAAGCAGTACGGCCTGACCGACAACGACTACGGGATGGGCAACTTCATCGAAGACCTGAAGAAAAAGGGCTACATCGATGAGAACGAGCAGGAGCGGGGTGCCTTCAAAATCACGCCCAAAACCGAGCAGGGCATCCGCAAAAGCGCCCTTGAAGAAATTTTCGGCAAGCTTAAGAAAGGCAACTCCGGCAACCACCGCACGCCCCAGACTGGGCAGGGCGACGAGCTAAGCACCGACGTCCGCGACTTCCGCTTCGGCGACTCCCTGGAGCAGATTTCGATGACCGAAAGCATCCGCAACGCCCAGCTCAACCATGGCTTGTCCGATGACTTTATGCTGGCCGAGGGTGACCTGGAAGTGCGCGAAACCGAGCACAAAACCCAGACCAGCACGGTGTTGATGATTGACATCTCGCACTCGATGATTCTCTACGGTGAGGACCGCATCACGCCCGCCAAGAAAGTCGCCATGGCCCTGGCCGAGCTCGTCAAGGAGAAGTACCCCAAGGACTTCCTCGACGTTATCGTGTTCGGCAACGACGCCTGGCCCATTACCGTCAAGGACTTGCCCTACCTGGAAGTCGGGCCCTACCACACCAACACGGTGGCGGGTCTGGAGCTGGCCATGGATTTGCTGCGCAAGCGTAAAACGGCCAACAAGCAGATTTTCATGATTACCGACGGCAAGCCCACCTGCCTCAAGGAAGGCAACGGCTACTACAAAAACAGCTTCGGCCTCGACCGGAAAGTCGTGAACAAGACGCTGAACCTGGCCGCCGCCGCCCGCCGCCTCAAAATCCCGATTACCACCTTCATGATTGCCTCCGACCCGTATCTGCAGCAGTTTGTGGAGGAGTTCACCCAGGTGAATCAGGGCAAGGCCTACTACAGCGGCCTTAAAGGCCTGGGGCACCTGGTGTTCGAAGACTATAAGAAAAACCGCCGCAAAACGCTTTAAGCGCAAACCCTTACCAGTCCTGTTTTTTAGTAGGCAACAAGCCCTTTACTGTTGAAGCAGTAGAGGGCTTGTTGCGTTTTCCGGGGAGTGTTATTCCAAAAGAAACGGCCCTGGGCACGAGTAGAAATCCACCTTTGAAGTTTGACGCCACGAAAACGTCAGCTGCTACGACTTTTTCACCGCCGGCTTCTTGGCGGCCGTGGTTTGTTCGGCGCGGGCCAGTTTCAGGGCTTCGTAGAGGTTCACAATAGCGCCGGTTTTCGACAGGGTAGCAAAGTCCACCAGCTGCTTGCTGCCCGGCTGCCGCACCTGGGTGTGGCAGGGCACAGCCGACTGCAGAATGATGCGCTTCAGGTCGGCGGGGGTGAGCTGGGGAAAGTAGGTTTTGAGCACGGCCGCTACGCCGGCTACTACCGGGGCGGCCATGCTCGTGCCGCTCATTTCGGCGTAGTCGCTGCCCGGCGTGGTCGAGAGGATAGCCATGCCCGGCGCAAACACGTCGACCGTGCCCCGGCCGTAGTTAGAGAAGCTGGCTGCCAGGCTTTCGTCGTTGGTGCGGGCACTGGCGCCCACCGTAATCAGGTTCGGAATATCCTTCCCGCTGAGGTAGCGCGTCGACGGATAAGCCGGGGTGGTGTCGTAGTCGAGGTGGTCGTTGCCGGCCGCGTGTACTAGCAGAACGCCCCGGGCTTCGGCGTAGCGCATGGCCTCGTCCACCACCGACTTTTCGGGCGAGAAGTATTTGCCAAAGCTCATGCTGATGATTTTGGCCCCGTGGTCGACGGCATAGCGGATGGCGTTGGCTATGTCCTTGTCGTGCTCGTCGCCATCGGGTACGGCCCGTACCGCGAGGATGCGCACATGGTCGGCAATGCCCTGCACGCCCAGGGTGTTGCGGCGGTCGGCGGCAATAATACCCGCGCAGTGCGTCCCGTGGGCCGTGCCGTGGCTTTTGAGCGGGGCGCTCAGGTTGCTGTTACCATAGTGGCGCTCGGTCAGGTCGGTGGGCTGGTCGCCGATGAGAGGGCGCGGGTCGTAGGCCAGGTTGTAGTCGTAGTCGAGGCGGTCCTTGAGCTTGCGGTTGTAGCGCACGAAGCGGTTTAGTAGGGTGTCGGTGTTGGGCAGGCGCATCTGCCGCAGACCCTGGTAGTACATCTTTGCCAGGCGTAGGGCGCTAGTATCGGCTGTGGCGGGGCGCCGTAGCAGGGCCGTGTCGAGTGTGGCCGTTTGCAGGGTCTTTTTAAGGGAAGCCAGCGCCGCCTGGTCTTCGGTTAGCTGCTGGGTGTCGCGCTGGTAGGCTTCCTGCGCTTCTTGCGTTTTGCGGGTATAGGCGGCTTTTGCCTGCTCATACAGCCGAAACTCGGCCTGCTGGGCGGCGGGCACCGTGGCCAGGGTCTTGCCTTCGTAGCGGGGTTTCAGCCGGGCGTAGAGGCGGGTTTCCTCTTTTTGGTCCCGCAGTAGGTTGCGCCCGTCCTTGCTGCCCAGAAAATTCCAGCCGTACACGTCGTCGGTGTAGCCGTTTTTATCATCGTCGCGGCTGTTGCCGGCTATTTCCTTTGGGTTACGCCACAGCACCCGGTGCAAATCCACGTGCAGGGTATCCACGCCGCTGTCGATAACGGCAACGGTGACGGGCGCCCCGGTAGGGGCCGGCAGCTGCCGTAGCAGCTCGTAGGCCCGATTGGTGCTGATGCCCATCACCTTGTCGGCGGCCGGGTCGAGGTGGTGCCACTGGGTTGGCAGCGGGGTTTGGGCCCAGCCCGGCATGGCCAGCAGGCAGAACACGATGGCAAGAGCGGAACGTTGTTTCATAGTCGCATAGCTGGGAAAAAAGATACGGTTGGCTTCCTTATCGAACAGCCACTTCGGCGGCATCCTCGGGCGTGGCATTGCGGATTTTGGGCACGGTCTGCAGGTAGGCAAAAATGGCCCTGACTTCCTCGTCGCTCATCCTGGTGTACTTCGGCATGGGATACTTCAGCCCGCCCCGGGGCGAGAGGCCGTACTGCACGGCTTGGCTGAACTGCTCCTCGCTCCAGTCGCCAAGGCCGGTTTCGGGGTCGGCAGTCAGGTTGCGGCTCAGCACCGTTTGGCCCTGCAGGTTGAGCATGGCGTTGCCGCCGCCAAGGTAGCCTTCCGATTTCTCCGGCTCCAGGGCGTTGTTGCTCTTGAAGTCCTTGGAGTGGCACTCGTAGCAGGCGTAGCGGCCCACCACCAGGTACTTGCCGTAGGCCACCTGATCCTGCGCGGCCGGGGTATTGATGGCAGCCGTGGGCATGGGGGTGGGCTTCATTACCGTATGAGTCAGGGCCTTGAGCAAAAAGGAGGGCTGCTGCTGTGGCGTGGGCGTGGCGTTGGGCCGGATCCAGGGCTGGTCGGAGCGCAGGTAGGCCACGATGCTGCGCACGTCCTCATCCGACATCTTCACGAACTTGGGCATAATCAGGCGGTAGCGCCCGTCGCGCCCGATGCCTGTGCGCAGCAGCGTTACCACCTCGGCGTCGGTCCAGCTGCCGATGCCGTGGGTTTTGTCCTGGGTGATGTTGGCCGAGTACACGTTCCCGAACTCGGTGGGAATATCCGCCAGCTTTTGGCCCGACAACGCGTTGGTTTGCTTGTTAAGGTGGCAGTCGGCGCAGTCCGACAGCACCAGCTTTTCGCCCAAGGCCAGCTGCGCGGGCGTGGCCGTGCTGGCCGTAAGGGCCGGGGCCTTGGGCAGGTCATACGTCGGAATACCTTGGGCTGCCACGTACACGGCAAAGCCCGCTACTGCCAGGGTGGCCAGGCCCAGGGTCATGCCCAGATATTTGAAAAACTTTCTCATAACTATGCTGACTTTGAGTGCGGTAGCAAGTATAGGCTAAATCATATGCCCAGACTACCGCGGCTGCTCACATATCTATGTGAGGCGGGCGTACAACATTTTTACCTTCGCCCGGCAAACCCGTCCGAACCAACACCCCCCTTGCGTAGTTGTATTATTTGACTGCCCACGCGTAGCCCCAACCGCCCAGGTTTTTGCGTACGTCTGGCTCACTCCCTATCCCCGATATGAAATCAACTGACATCCGTACCCTCGGTGACTTGAAGAAGTCTGGCTACCAGCCCCGTTCCGTCAAGCAGGAGCTGCGCGACAACCTGATTGCCAAGCTGCAAGCCAAGGAAGACGTGTTTACCGGCATCTTCGGCTACGAGGAAACCGTTATTCCGGACCTGCAGCGCGCTATTCTAAGCATGCACCACATCAACCTGCTGGGCTTGCGCGGGCAGGCCAAAACCCGCATTGCCCGCCTCATGGTGGACTTGCTCGACGAGTATATTCCCGTGGTGGAAGGCTCGGAATTGAACGACGACCCGCTCGAGCCCCTGAGCATCTACGCCAAAAACCTTATTGCCGAGAAAGGCGACGCCACGCCCGTAAGCTGGCTGCACCGCTCGGAGCGCTACACCGAGAAGCTGGCTACGCCCGACGTGTCGGTGGCCGACCTTATCGGCGACGCCGACCCCATCAAGGCCGCTACGCTGAAATTACCCTACTCCGACGAGCGGGTTATTCACTTCGGTTTGATTCCCCGCTCGCACCGCGGCATCTTCGTCATCAACGAGCTGCCCGACCTGCAGGCCCGCATCCAGGTGTCGCTGTTCAACATTCTGCAGGAAGGCGACATCCAGATTCGCGGCTTCAAGGTGCGGCTGCCGCTGGATATCCAGTTTGTCTTCACGGCCAACCCCGAAGACTATACCAACCGCGGCTCCATTGTGACCCCGCTCAAGGACCGTATCGACTCCCAGATTATCACGCACTACCCAAGAGCGTGGAAATCGGGAAGCGCATCACTAAGCAGGAAGCCCGCATCAAGCCCGAGCAAAAGGGTATGGTGGTGACCAACGAAATCATCCACGACCTGGTGGAGCAGGTGGCGGTAGAAGCCCGCTCCTCGGAGTTCGTCGACGCCAAAAGTGGCGTGTCGGCTCGTCTGACCATTGCCGCCTACGAAAGCCTGGTGAGTGCCGCCGAGCGGCGCGCCCTGATCAACGGGGAGAAGAAAACCTACGTGCGCATCGCCGATTTCCTGGCCGCCGTGCCTGCTCTTACCGGCAAGGTGGAGCTGGTGTACGAAGGTGAGCAGGAGGGAGCCGGCATCGTGGCCGAGAAGCTGATGGGCAAAGCCATCCGCACGCTCTTCCTCAACTACTTCCCCGACCCCGACAAGCAGAAGAAAAAGAAGAACATCCCGAACCCCTACAAAGAGGTGCAGGACTGGTTTGGGGCCGGCAACACCGTGGACGTGCTCAACGACGGCTCCGACAAGGACTACCACGCCGCCCTGGAGCAGGTGCCCGGCCTGCGCAACATCGTGACCTTCCTGCACCCCAACGAGGATGCCGACACAACTTGGTTCCTGATGGAGTTCTGCCTGCACGGTCTGGCCGAGCACAGCCTGATTTCGCGCAACCGCGTCACGGCCGGCACCCAGTTTAAGGACCTGCTGTCGTCCATGTTCACCATGCCCAGCTTCGGCGGCGATGACGACGAGGACGAGGAAGAAAAGCCCCGCCGCCGGCGGTAGCGTGTAGCGCGAAATGTGTAGTTCGCGTACCCCGCGCCGGTAGGGTCATTCCGGTGCGCGAACTACACAGTTCGCGCTACTACCAAAAACGCCCCGCGTATCGAAAGATGCGCGGGGCGTTTCAATTTGGAGTATTCTCTACTTGTTGAAAACGTCTTTCAAGAGGGGATTAGGAGTCAGCTAGGAAGCCTTTTGCTTTGCATACGCCCACATGCAGAAATGCAAGACAGTGTTTTATCTATAATAAGTACTTATGTAAAACACTATATATGCGATACTGCTACCTTAGCCGCTGCTAGTGGCGCTGGTAGTAGAAAAGCCCGGTTCCTATAGCTAATGCAGTAGCAACGTTTCTGGGTTTATAAAAAATCAATACAATGAGAATAGTAACTGTAGTCGCCCTCACCGCTGTATTTGGCAGCTTCCTGTCATGCACGTCCGGAACGGAGGCCCCCAAAAAGCTAGTAAAATGCCTATAACGGGTACTTGGCAGCTGGTTAACAGAACAGTTATTGAGAAGGGGGACACGGTGACCACGGCCACCAACAAAAACGAATCGTTTATTAAAGTCATTAATGACACCCACTTCGCCTTTTTGCAGCACGACTTAAAAAAAGGCAAGGATTCAGCTGCGGTGTTCGTGGCCGGGGGCGGCAAGTATTCCCTCAAAGACAGCCTCTATAGTGAGCACTTAGAGTATTGCAGCGCCCGAAACTGGGAGGATAATGATTTTGCCTTCACCCTCACGTTAAAAAACGATACCCTCACGCAAAGTGGCGTGGAGAAGGTAGCCAGTGCCGGCGTAGACCGGGTTAATATCGAGCGCTACGTACGGCTGAAACCATAGTGGCTAATTAATGAGGTGAAAGAATTTCACGCTCAGCACAGCTTCAAGCAGCGGTGTCGCTTACTTAGGTTGCACCCATGAAACAAAAGAAAATCGGGTTAGTAGGGGCATAAGCTGGGTTTCCACCCTGGACTATTACCGCCTCATCAATGAGGGCGTAAACGAGCGGCTGGGCGGACTGAACTTCGCCGAGCTGTTGCTTTACTCCCTCAACTTTGCCGACGTGCAGGCCACCTGGGAGCATTCTTACAGCTTGCTGCGCGATGCCTGCCTTAGCCTGCAGCGCGGAAATGCCGAGGCCATTGCCTTGTGCGCCAATACCGCCCATTTGTTTGCCGACCAGCTGGCGGCTGAGCTGCAATTGCCCTTCATTCACATCGTCACCGAAACGGCGAAAGTCCTGCGGCAGGAAGGCCACACTACCATTGGTCTGCTCGGTACCAAATTCACGATGGAAATGCCCTTCTACCGGGAGCGGCTGCAAGCCTTTGGCATAACGGTGCTCACGCCGCCCGCGCAGGAAACCCGGGACTACGTGCAGCTTACCGTCAAGGAAGAGCTGGGGCGGGGGCTGCTCCGGCCTGAAACCAAAGCGCGCTACCTCGCCATTGGGCAGGAACTGATTAGTAGCGGAGCCACAGCCCTGGTGCTGGGCTGCACCGAGGTTCCGCTCCTTATCAGTCAGGCCGATTTCGCCGTGCCGGTGTTCGACACGGTCAAAATCCACTCGGACGCCATTGTAAGCTACATGGTGTCCTAAGCCACGGCCCGGCGGCAGCGGGCCGTGAGCTGGAAGGGCGGTGGCATACTGGGCTGAACTGCTGGCGAAACTCTCAGAACGAGGGTCAAACAGACCCTTACCCAGTTGTTCGCGCCCGGCAGCACTGCCCGGTGATTCTTAGTCCCAGATGCTGTTGGCCTCGGTAAGAATGAGGGGCTGGCCGTCGGTAATCACAATGGTGTGCTCGTGCTGGGCCACGAAGCTGCCGTCTTTGGTAGCCAGCGTCCAGCCGTCGCCGAGCTGGTGGGCAATAGAGGCGCGGGTGGAAATAAAGGTTTCCACGGCCACTACCGAGTTCTTTTTGAAGCGCTTCACATTGTGCCGGTCGTAGTAGCAGGGAATTTCCTTGGGCTCCTCGTGCAGGCTGCGGCCAATGCCGTGGCCCACCAGATTCTTGATAACCCGGTAACCTGCTTTTCGCGCTTCGGCTTCAATCAGCCCGCCGATATCGGCAATGCGGACGCCGCCGCGAATATTGCTCAGAGCCGTGCGCAGGATCTGCCGGGAGGCGTCCACCAGGGGCTGGTGCTGGTGAATATCCTGGCCCAGCACAAAGGAGCCGCCGTTGTCGGCCCAGTAGCCATCCAGCTCCGCCGACACGTCAATGTTCACCAGGTCGCCTTCCTGCAGTATTTTACGGGCCGAGGGAATGCCGTGGGCCACCTCATTATTGACGCTGATGCACGTCCAGCCGGGAAACCCGTACGTCAGCCGCGGGGCCGATTTCGCGCCCAAGTCCGCCAGAATGTGCCCGCCGTATTCGTCTACCTCTTTCGTCGACATACCCGGCCGGGCGTACTCGCGCATTTGCTTTAGGGTAGTGCCGACGGCCTGGCTGATGCGCTGCAGGCCAACTAATTCTTCTTGGGAGGTGATGGACATAAGACGAAATGTTTAAGCGCGCTGAAGAGGCAGCGCTGGGTTGTTAACCGGAAGCCAGCAGCACGGGTTTATGAGGAAGTGCTTTGAGGACTTTTTGCCCAGGCTTACATCTTGCTATTCCATCCCTGCCCGGCTGCCGGAGCACAGCTCAATTAAACTTAGAAGCGGGTAAGACCAACAGTGCCGGCTTCAAACCAGAAGAGGCAAGCCGGAAAACGCAACCTCCTGCGCTGCTAAAACAGCCTTGGCAAGATAAGGCTTCCCGCATAACTCCTTACGCTTATAGCGGTCCAGCAGAGCCGATGACCGGCGGCGTCAGCCCGGTGCGCAGGGGCTCCGACTAGCCTAGCCAGCCTCGTGGCCAGTATTGTCCAGAGCAGGCGGCTTGAGGGGCAAACCGCAGAGGGCGAAGGAGTATTCTGGTTTTTTAGGCCTGATTGCCAGTCCGGTAAATCCGCTCGGCGAGGAAAATCGTTCATTCACCCACGAAACATAGCCCTCGGACAAATCTTTCGGGAAGGCGGGAACCTAAAGCGTTGCTTTGTATCATTCCAACGGCCAAACGGGCTGATGGAACCCATCCAACGCCCGTTTCACCCTCCAGCCTTTTTCTGCCATGCCTTCCTGCCTCCTTGCCCGCCTCGCTTCGTTTTTGCTCGTTCTTGCCCTGCTGGTGCCCAGCGCCTCGGCGGTAGCAGCGGGCCGCGGACCGTACGGACGGACCATGAGCAAGGGGCGGCCCACGGTACACCGTCCGAATTACAAACAGTACAACGCCAGCAACACGCGTTGGTTTTTTCAGCGCTGGTAGGCCGCTGCTTCCCGCCGGGGTTCATTCCCGAGAAAGAAATAACTACTGGTTTTTTTACACACCCGACCTGCGCAACAACAAAAAAGCCGACTGATTCTTCAGCCGGCTTTTTTGTGGGCAACTCCGAAGGCAACTTAGGCCTGCTCGCTTACCACGATTTTCTTAATCTCGTCGTTGGCCTTAATCTGGTCAATGATGTCCAGGCCTTCTACCACTTTACCGAATACAGTGTGGTTGCGGTCGAGGTGGGCCGTGTTGTCGCGGCTGTGCACGATGAAGAACTGGCTGCCGCCGGTGTTGCGGCCGGCGTGGGCCATGCTCAGCACGCCACGGTCGTGGTACTGGTTGCCACCTTTGAGCTCACAGTCAATTTTGTAGCCGGGGCCGCCGGTGCCGGGCTGGCCTTTGGCGCCGTCGCGGGAGTTAGGGCAGCCGCCCTGCACCACGAAATTGGGGATGACGCGGTGAAACTTCAGCCCGTCGTAGAAGCCTTTCTGGGCCAGGTCGGTGAAGTTCTTAACCGTGTTGGGAGCGTCCTGCTCAAAGAACTCAACTTTCATCACGCCGTGCGTGGTATGGATTTCGGCAGTTTTCATGCGAAGGAAAAGAGAATAGGTGGAGGGGGTAAAAAGCGCCAAAGACCCGAAAAGGTTTCGTGCGCCGAACAAAGGTAGCCAAATCAGCCGCCGGCAAAACATCCGTGGGGCCGCCGAGTTGCGTACACGGAGCCACAATGCCGGAAGTTGAATATTTCGATATTGCCCCGACCTTCAACCGACCATTTCTGAGCCAATCCCTAACCCCGTTCCGCGTCCGATGAAAAAGACCCTGAGAAACGCCTCTTTTGCTTGGTGCGCCGCCGCGCTAGCCACTGCAGGCCTGAGCAGCTGCTCCGACAACAAGACCACCGAAAAAGCTACCACCGAAACCGAGGCCATTGCCACCGTCGACTCGGCCGCCATGATGACCGACTCGGCCCGCATGGCCAAGCCCGAGGGCGTGATGGTCGACGGCGTGGCCATGACCCCGATAAGAGCATCATTCAGAACGCGGTGCAGGCCAGCAGCGTGAGTACCCTGGTGCGGGCCGTATCGGCCGCCGACCTGGGCGGTACGCTCAGTGGCCCCGGCCCATTCACGGTATTTGCCCCCACCAACTCAGCCTTTATCCAGCTGCCCAAGGGCGCCATGGCCGGTCTGATGAAGCCCGAAAGCAAGGAAAAGCTTAAGGGCGTGCTGACCTACCACGTCATTGCCGGCCGCCTCGTAGCTTCCGACCTCAAAGACGGGCAGGAGCTTACCACCGTGAATGGTGAGAAAGTGAAAGTCTCGGTGAAAGGCGGCAAAATCATGATTAACAACGCCACCATCCAGATTCCCGACGTCATCTCCAGCAACGGCGTCACCCACATTGTCGACCAGGTGCTGCTGCCGCCCGCACCCAACATCTAAGCGCCGGCCTGTCCTTGCGAGGACGTAGGACATTCCGCAAGTCAAGCGGCGTCAATCCGTCCTCGGCATTGTACGCAGTGACCCGTTACTCAGAAAGCCCTTTCCCGTAGCAAACAGGAAAGGGCTTTTCACTTAAAGTCGCTCAGTACATTTCAGAGGACAGGTTGCTTCGCAAGCTCGCAAGGACAGCCTAAACAGAAAATAAACTGCCTAGTGGCGGTTGTCGTCGTCGTTGAGCATGCTCACGTAGCTGTCGTAGCGGGGCAGGGCAATCTTGCCTTTCTCCACGGCTTCGCGCACGGCGCAGCCGGGCTCGTGCACATGCTGGCAGTTGTGGTAGCGGCACTGATTGAGCAGGGCGCGCATCTCGGGGAAAAAGTGGGCCAGCTGCCCGGGTGGAATATCGACCAGCCCCAGCTCCTTGATGCCGGGCGTGTCAATCAGGTAGGTGCCGGGGCGTACTTCCAGCATTTCGGCGAAGGTAGTAGTGTGCACACCCTTGTCGGAAAACTCGCTGATTTCGGCCGTCTTGATATCTAGATCGGGCACCAGGGCATTGATGAGCGTGCTTTTGCCCACGCCCGAGTGCCCCGACAAGAGCGAAACTTTGCCATCGAGCAGGGCGTCGACGTCGGCTACGCCCTCCCCGGTTTCGGCCGAGCAGCGCAGGCCCGGGTAGCCGGTACGCTTGTACATCTTAAGAATCTGGTCCTGATAGTCGGCCAGATCCTCATCATAGAGGTCGGTTTTGTTGAAAATCAACGTTACTGGGATGCTGTAGGCCTCGGCCGTGACCAGAAACCGGTCGATAAAGCCAAACGAAGTAGCCGGCGACACGAGCGTGACGACCAGCAGGGCTTGGTCTAGGTTGGCGCCTACAATGTGGGCGTGCTCGGCCTTGTGCACCGAGCGGCGGATGATGTAATTGCGCCGGGGCTCGATGTGGTGAATCACGCCCGCACCCTCGGTTTGCTCCTCCACCGTGAAATCCACTTGGTCGCCCACGGCCAGCGGGTTGCTCACCTTCAGGTTCTTGTTCTTGAATTTGCCCCGCAGCCGGCAGCGGTGCAGCTTGCCGGTGGCCATTTCGCGCACCAGGTACCAAGAGCCCGTCGATTTAACTACAATACCGGTCATAGGGTGAAATTGTGAGAGGGTGAAATGGTGAGTTTGGGGAATGGAAGAATGATGAACTGATTTGCATTGGTGCGTTGCCGCACAGATGAAACGACAAACTCACCATTTCACTATTTCACCATCTCACCATCAAGCCAGCGCATGATAAGAGCAGTGGCGCCGGCTTTTTGGTGGACGTATTCCAGGCTCAGGTCCTGGACGACGAGGCGGTTGGTTTCGTAGTGAAACAGGGGCGCAAAGGCGTCCTTCAGCTCCTGGGCCGTGCGCACGGGGAAGGCGCAGCCTAGTTCTACCAGGTCGATGGCCTCCTGAAACTTGCCGTAGGTGGGCCCAAAGAACAGCGGGAGCCCGAAAGCCGCGGCTTCCAGCGTGTTGTGCAGCCCTTTGCCAAACGCCCCGCCCACGTAGGCATAGTGCCCGAACCGGTAGAGCTGGCTGAGCAAACCCACGTTGTCGATAAGCAACACCGAGGCCTGAGCCACGGTAGCGGGCTGGGCCTGGGAGTAGCGCACCACGCTACCCGGCAGCGCCTCTTCCACGATGCGCAGGTTGGCCTCACTGATTTCGTGGGGCGCCACGATAAAGCGCAGCTCGTGCTGGTACTGCTGCATTAGCGGGGTCAGCACGGGCATGTCCTCGGGCCAGCTGCTGCCCACAATGCAGACCGGCAGCCAGTCGTCGGTAAAGGCATCGACCAGCGGCAACTCCTTGGGCGGAGCTAAGGCCGTGCGCACCACGGTATCGAAGCGGGTGTCGCCGGCCACGCTGGCCTGGGTGATGCCGGCCTGGCGCAGCAGCTGCACGGAGGCTTCGTTCTGGGTGAAGATGTGGGTGAAGCACTGCAGCATACGGCGGTAAAAACCACCCCAGGGCTTGAAAAACACTTGCCCGGGCCGGAAAATGGCCGACACGCAGATGGTGGGCACTCCACGCTGCCGCAGGCCGGAGAGCAGGTAATACCAGAACTCATACTTTACGAACACCGCCAGCCGGGGCTGTACCGCGTCAAGAAACGCCGCGGCATTGTGCTGGGTGTCGAGGGGCAGGTAGAAGACATAATCAGCCCCGGGCCAGTTGTGGCGTACCGCGTAGCCCGAGGGCGAGAAGAACGTCAGCACGATTTTGTGGCCGGGGTGGCGCTGGGCGTAGGCTTCGATGAGCGGGCGGCCCTGCTCAAACTCGCCCAGGGAGGCGCAGTGAAACCACACCCGGGGCGCAGTATCGGCCTGCAGCGTCTGACGAATGTGCTCCAGCAGGCCCTGGCGCCCGGCCACCCACTGGGCCGCCTTGGGCACGAAGGGTGCTACCAGCCGCAGCAGTAGGGCGTAGAGGTGGAGGCCAATGGTATATAGAAAACGCAAGTCGGGGAGCGTGGGCTAAGAGAATGGGGCAGGTAAAGCCGAATAATCCGGCAAAAATAGCTTTTTACCAGCCGTTAAACGAAAAAAGCCCCAACCAGGCGGTTGGGGCTTTCCGAATCAGCAGCCGAAGCTTCCGATAAAGACTAGAAACTAGTGGGAAGCCTGCTTGCCCAGGTAGTTGGCTACGCCCTCCCGGGTGGCGTGCATGGCTTCTTTGCCTTCTTCCCAGTTGGCGGGGCATACCTCCCCTTTGGCTTCGAAGTACTGCAGGGCATCCACCATGCGCATGGCTTCGTCGATGCTGCGGCCCAGCGGACCGTCGTTTACCACCTGGTGGCGCACGATGCCGTCCTTGTCGATCAGGAACAGGCCGCGGTAGGCCAGGGGCGAGCCAACGAAGGTCATTTCGCCAGCTTCGTTGTAGTCGTAGTGGCCGCCCAGCACGTCGTAGTTCGAGGCAATGGTCTTGGTAGCGTCAGCCACCAGCGGGTAGGTTACACCCTCGATGCCGCCGTTGTCGCGGGGCGTCTGCAGCCAGGCAAAGTGCGAGAAGTGCGTATCGGTCGAGCAGCCCACAATGGCTACGCCCTTGGCTTCGAAATCGGCCAGACGGTCCTGGAACGCAATGATTTCGGTGGGGCACACGAAAGTGAAGTCGGCGGGGTAGAAATAGAAGATAACGTGCTTCTTACCCAGGTAGCGGTCCAAAGAGAAGTCCTCTTCGAATTCGCTGTCGATTACGGCCGTAGCCTTGAAAGAAGGAGCACGCTTGCCAACGAGAACTGCCATTGTATTTGGGGTATTATGTAAGTGAAAAGAGAAAAGTAGAAGTCAGATTTTAAAGCTCAGAACTTAGAAAGCAGAACTCGGCGTATAAACAGCTAGCCAAGTTCTACCCTCTGAGTTCTTAGTGCTATTCAAGAGGAAGTCCGGGAGCCGGCAATGTGCAGGGAGAAGGAGTGGGGCTGGAAGTTGCCCAGGCCGTGGCTCGCAAAAAACTCGCGGATCAGCGCGTCCAGCTCGGGGTTGCTGTAGTCGATGATTTCCTTGGTGTCGGTGCAATACAGGTGGTGGTGGGCCGTGCAGTCCGAATCGTAGCGGCGGCAGGCGCCCTCGGCCGAAGCCACGCGCTTGGTCAGCCCGGCCGCCACAAAGCTATCCAGGGTTTTGTACACGGTCCCCAGCGACACGGTTGGCTCGGTGGCGGCTACCTGCCGGTGCACCTGCTCGGCGGTGGGGTGGCCCGGTAGCACCACCAAGCTCTCCAGAATCAGGATGCGCTGGGTGGTAGCCCGCAGCCCGGCCGTAGCCAGGCGCTGGCGTAGCTCGTCCCGGTTGGGCTGGCAAGCTGCAAACTCAGAATGGTCGGAAAAAGGTGTCACAGGTAAGAATGATTCTCCACAAAGGTAGTTGGAGAAGTCATTGCCCGCCAAAAAGGTTTAAAAAACGATTAAAATCAGGTTTTCGAATTCTTGCCCCGGCTAGATCAGGCCTTCCACAGGCAGGCTCCGGCATACAAACTGGAAGGTCTGGCGGCTGCGCTGCTCGAGCAGCAGCTCCCGGCCCATCGTGAGCCGCTGCAAACTGGCCTTATCGTAGTTCTTGATGGTGTAGAGCTCCAGCTCCGTGTTGTAGTGAATCGTGAACTGGTCGCGCAGCTGGCTCAGTAGCTTCTCCAGGCGGTAGGCGGAAAAGTCGGTGCAGACCGAAAAGGAAATGGCCGAGTTCTGCATCATGTTGATTTTGAGCCGCACCTGGGCTAGAGCCCCAAAAATCACTTCCAGATTCTCCTCCGAAATAAAGGTCAGATCCTTTGATTCAAACGAAATCAGGCACTGCCCGTCCTTGCGGATAAAGGCTGGCGCCAGGGGCTCGTGCCGCCCGTCGCCGATGCGCGTGCCCTCGGCCGTGGGGTTCAGAAACGACTTGACCAGCAGCGGAATCTGCCGCACGGCCAGGGGCTTGATGGTTTTGGGGTGAATAACTGACGCTCCGTAGTACGCCATTTCGATGGTTTCCTGGTAGCTGATCTGCGGAAACCGCACCGTGTCGGCAAAAAACTTGGGGTCGGCGTTGAGCAAACCGGCTACGTCTTTCCAGATGGTGACCGACTCAGCCTGCAGGCAGTAGGCAAAAATGGCGGCCGTATAATCGGAGCCTTCTCGGCCTAGTGTGGTAGTCTGCCCATTCGGCGTGCCACCCAGAAAACCCTGGGTCACGACCGGCCCACGCTGCAGCAAAGCGGGCAGCTGGTCGCGCACGTTCCACTCGGTCGTGGGCCAGTCGATGCGGCCCTCCCGCCAGGTGTGGTCGGTGCGCAGCAGGGGGCGGCAGTCGAGCCACTGCGCGTCCAGAGCCCGGGCTACGATGCAGGTGGCTAGCAGTTCGCCGAAGCTGATGACTTGGTCGTAGCGCTGGTCGTAGGTGTCGGCTGGGGGAGCTTGCTGGCGCAGATCCGCCAGCTGCCCGCTCAGTTCGTCCAGCAGGGTGGTCAGCTGACTTGCTTCCCCCGCGTCGGGCCCGAACAGCTCCTGGGCCACCCCGGTGTGGAAGCTGCGCAGCAACTCAAGCTGGGGCGAAAAGTCCTGCCCGGTAAAAGCCCGCTGAAAGATTTCCTCCAGGGCATTAGTGGTTTTGCCCATAGCTGAAACCACGATGAGAAGCTGCTGCCCGGCCGTGTGTTCCCGCACGATTTGGGTTAGATTCCGGATGGCGGCCGCGTCTTTTACCGAGGCGCCGCCGAACTTATATACCTGGAGGGAATGGGGTTCCTGCATGGGCCAAAAGTAGGCAGCGGGCGGCAGATGTGGCGAAAAAGCTTAGTTTTGTAGGCCAGAACCACCTGCTCACCCACCCACTTTTATGGACCACAACAAACTGGCTCTCCCCGTCGGTACCACCCTCGACCGATTCATCATGCGCAAGCAGGAGGACTTCCCCTACGCCACCGGGGAGCTCTCCCAGCTGCTGCGTGATATTGCCTTGGCAGCCAAGATTGTCAACCGCGAAATCAACCGCTCTGGCCTCATCGACATTGCCGGCGCCTATGGCAACCAGAACGTGCAGGGCGAAGACCAGCAGAAGCTCGACGTCATTGCCAACATTCGCTTTATCCGGGCCCTGCGCAACGGGGGCGAGGTCTGCACCATCATTTCCGAGGAAGACGAGGACATGATTCAGACCGGCAACAACCAGGGCAAGTACGTGGTAGCCATCGACCCCCTGGACGGCTCCTCGAACATTGACGTGAACGTCAGCATCGGCACCATTTTCAGCATCTACCGCCGCGTCTCGGCCACGGGCTCCGAAGGCACCGAACAGGACTGCCTGCAAACCGGGACCCATCAGGTAGCCGCCGGCTACGTAATTTACGGCTCGAGTACCATGCTGGTGTACACCACCGGCAACGGCGTGAATGGCTTTACCTACGAAAACTCCCTGGGTGAATTCTTCCTCTCGCACCCCAACATCAGCACGCCCAAAACCGGCGCTATTTATTCCATCAACGAAGGCAGTTCGGAGTTTTTCTCGGAAGGCACCGCTGCCTTTGTGGCCCACTGCAAGCAGCAGGGCTACTCGGCCCGCTACATTGGCTCGTTGGTAGCCGATTTTCACCGCAACCTGCTCAAGGGCGGGATCTATATGTATCCGGCGACCAAGAAAGCGCCCAACGGTAAGCTGCGCCTTATGTACGAGTGCAACGCCCTGGCCTTTATCGTGGAGCAAGCCGGGGGCAAGTCCAGCAACGGCCGCAGCCGCACCATGGAAATCGAGCCCAAAGGCCTGCACGACCGGAGCCCGCTCTTCATTGGCTCAACGGAGCTCGTGGAGAAGGCCGAAGAGTTTCTGACCGCCGAGTATTCCGACGCTGTAGCTTCGCTCTAACTCAGGCAATGGTAGCATAAAAAAGCCCGGCGGATTGGATCCACCGGGCTTTTTTAGTAAGAGGAGAGAAGCTTCCGCCCCTTTCTACTTGCTCTTTTTCGATGGCGTATCCGTGCCAGCTTCCGGGTTACCGGCTGCATTAGCGTCTGCCTCGGTCGGGATAATTCCGGCCGTGCTCAGTGCCTCATCGGCGGCAGGCGTTTCCTGCTGGGTGCCTGCCTCAGTCGACTCCTTGGTAGCGGTTTGGTTGTCGGACTTTGGCTGGGCTTCGGAAGCTTCCTCCGTGGCCTCCGCAGGCTGCTCCGCGTCGGCAGCCTGGTATTGCAGGCGGCTGCTCACGGCTTTGTACCACGATACCAGTTTTTTGATATCCGACATGTACACGCGCTGCCGATCGTAGTCAGGAATCACCTCGCCCATGAACGTGGCCAGTTCCCGGTCATCCGACTTGTTGGTAACGGTCAGATCGGTACCGAACTTCTGGTAAATCCGGTCGAATACCTCCGTCAGCGGAATGGTTTGGTCGTAGTCCTGGGTGTAAATGGAAATCTCCTGCAGCAGCGAAACTTTGTTGCGCGCCGAGGCTACGGAGCGGGTGCCGCGTTCATCAAGCGACTCTACAATGACGCCGGCTCGGGTAGGACGCACCAGGCGATACAGACCGGGCATTCCACTGATTGCGGCAATTTCCTTGAGGTCGTAGGGCATAGAAAAAAGGGTTGGGTAAGAAAATCAAATGTTACTCGGTAGGGGCCGCAGCCTCCTTGCCCGGGCGGACAGCTTAAATACGATGGGCAGGCTGGTCAGGACGGCATAGCCAGGCTTGTTAAACTTGAGCAGGCGGGCCACGCGCAACGCTTCCTCGCCGCAGCCGCCGCCAATGTTTTTAACTAGCTTGTGCCCCGTCATCGTGCCGTCCGTGTTCAGGGTGAAGCTCACGATGCATGTGCCCTGAATCCGGTTGCGGCGCGCCATAACCGGATACTTCAGTTCTTTTTCAATAAAGGCATACATAGCTTCCTGACCACCTTCGTAGTATTCGGCTACCGGAATCTGTTTGCCTACGCGGCCGGGTGCAGGCGCGGCCGCAGCCGCCGGAGCAGCCTCCGTAGCGGGGGCTGCGGCCTCGGGCACAGGACCGTCGGTTTTTACTTTAACCTTCGTTTTTTGAGCATAGGCCGTTGACGTACCGGCGAGAAGGCCCAGGGCCAGAATAAATGGGATTTTTTTCATGGAAAAAACCGGGAGGAAAAGAGAAAACAAGGGGTGAATTGTTGGCCGGTGAGCTTGGCAATTACAGGGCCAATCTACGCATTCTCCGCTTGCTGGGCTAATTGCTGGTTTATTTCCTCGATAAAGCCGAGCACTTCTTCACGGCCCGTTTTCTCCTCGGCCGATGTAATAAAATGACGCGGTAACTCGTCCCAGCTTTGCTGCATCTTTTGCAGGTACGCCGTGATGTTCTGTTGAGTCCGGGAGCTGGATTGCTTATCGGCTTTGGTAAAAACCATTACAAAGGGAATGCCCTCTGCGCCGAGCATTTCCATAAATTCTAGATCGGGTGCTAAGGGAGAATGGCGCGAATCGATCAGCACAAATACGCAGGCCAGGTTTTCCCGATTGCGCATATAATAATTGATCATCTTGCCCCAGGTTGCCCGCGAGTCCTTACTGACTTTGGCGTAGCCATAGCCGGGCAAATCGACCAGGTACCAATTGTCATTAATTAAGAAATGATTGATTAATTGCGTCTTACCGGGTAAGGAAGAGGTTTTGGCCAAGCCCTTGTGGCCCGTGAGCATATTAATTAACGATGATTTTCCTACGTTGGAACGGCCAATAAAGGCATATTCGGGCAAAGTCGGCGGCGGACACTGGTCAACGCGCGAATTGCTCATCATAAATTTCGCTTCGCGGATAATCATAAGCCAAAATGCTGGGGTGAGGGTGCAAAGGTAACAGATAACAACGGGGAAGCCGCGCAATAAATTTTTACGGGAAAACCTTGCAGTTTACGAAGCACACCTATATTTGCGCGGCTTGCCTCCCGTTCTTACATGCAGCAACCCAGGGTCTTTGCTTTCCTCGGATTATGTAAAACCACTTTACAATTGGATACGGCTAAGGTCGTATTATAAAATTTCTATCTTTGCCCGCAACTTGCCTTGTTCCGTATTGCCAAGCTGGTTCCCCAAGAAGCGTGAATGTGATTTTTTTAGCGCTTCAGTCCAGAAAAAACGGCTGGCAGGCTTAACCCTGGAACAGGTTTTCAGTATAAGAGGCAACTCTTAAAAAATTTGCAGCCGCAAAGGGCGGCTCTTTTTCTGCAAACCTCCCTGCAACTCCTTATTCTCAAACCCCTCCTACAATGGACAACTTAGTCAGAAGGTTATTGAAAGCCTCTTGCACCTTCGCTCTTGCCGCGGCCGTGGCCCAGCCTGCGCTGGCCCAGAGCACCCGCAAGACGCTAAAGACTGCAAACAAGTTCTTTGACCAAGAGAACTACCGGGCATCCATCCCTTTTTACGAGCAGGTGTTGGCCAAGGAGCCGAACAACGCGCTGGCCCTGTTCCGGGCTGGTATTGCGTACATGTCCTTTGACAAGGAAAAGGCCAGCGACTATATCTACAAAGCCCAACGCCTTAAGCCGAAGGTTTCGAAGGATGTGGAATACTGGCTCGGCCGCGTGGATCACCTGAACTACAACTTCGACGAGGCTATTGCGCACTTCCAGGCGTACAACACCACGCTCGGCAAAAAGGACACCCGCAAGGCCGCATTGGCTCAGCTGATCCAGCATAGCAAAAACGCTAAGATTCAGTTCAACAGCCCCAAGGATATCTTCGTGAAGAACCTGGGCCCGACCATCAACACGGCTTTCTCGGAGCACAGCCCCGTGATTTCCAACGATGACAAGCTGTTGCTCTTCACCTCGCGTGGTGAAAACGTAACCGGTGCCACCGGCTCGACGGCCAACCCCAAGAACAAGAGCGTAGCTGCCGACGGCGAGTACTACGAAGACATTTTCGAGGCCAAGCGCATCGACGACGAGAACTGGGAAAAGCCCCGTTCGCTGAGCGGCGCCCTCAACGGCAAAGGCCACGATGCTTCCATCCAGGTGTTCGACAACGACACCAAGATGCTGATGTACCGCCAGGACGAGAACGGCGACATCTTCTACTCGGAGAAGGGTGGTACCGACTGGACGGAACCCAAAAAGCTGAATAACAACATCAACTCGAAAGCCTTCGAGTCGGATGCCTATATCACGCCCGATGGACTGACCATCTACTTTTCGACCAGCAAGTTCTCGGAGCAGAACACGCTGGACATTTACTACGCCACCCGTCAGGCGGGTGGTGACTGGGGTACGCCTAAGTCGCTGGGCAACGTGATTAACACGCCCTTCGACGATGACAGCCCTTACTTGAGCAAGGACGGCAAGACGCTGTACTTCAGCTCGCGTGGTCATAACACGATGGGTGGCTACGACATTTTCAAGTCGGAGTATGACTCGGTAGGCCGCACCTGGGGCCGCCCGAGAACATGGGCTACCCCGTGAATACGCCCGACGACGACACGTACTACCGCCTCAGCCCCGATGGCAGCTACGCCTACCTCTCCAGCTATCGCATCGGTGGCTACGGTGAGAAGGATATCTACACCATCAACTACATCAAGAATGCTACGATCCGTGGTAAGGTGTACTCGCTGCGAGACAGCACCATCATCCCCGGGTAGAGCTGGTATTCTCGGGCACCCAGGCCGACAAAACGGCCCTGAGCTACCGCGACGTAACCAAGCCCGAAACCGGCGATTACCAGGTAAACGTGCTTTCGGGCCGTACCTACCAGGTAGCCGTTTCGAAGGATGGCAAGAGCATTGAGACGCAGGAGTTTGCCGTTCCGGTATCGACCAGCGACTCGACCGTCATCGAGAAGAACTTCTACGTGCCGTATGTTGATACTACCAGCATTGCCGGCGCCAACTTCAAAAAGATCTACTTCGACACCGACAAGTATAAGCTGCGTCCCGAGTCGATTAAGGAGCTGAACAACATCAGCGGTATTCTGAAGGCTAACCCCGGTCTGAATATCTCGATTGAAGGTCACTGCGACTCGCGCAACACGGATGAGTACAACATTGTACTGGGTCAGAACCGCGCCGATGCTGCCTACAACTACCTGAAGAAAAGCGGCGTTGCTGAAACCCGCCTGACTACGGTTAGCTACGGGGAGCGTCGTCCGGCCGCTACCAACGATTCGCCCGAGAACATGCAGCTTAACCGCCGCGTCGAGTTCCGTCCGATTCTGAAGGAAGGCGAGGCCATGCCAACGCTGAACCCCGCCGCCAGCGGCGCATCTTCTACGGGCAGCGGTACACGCACCTCTTCCGGCGCTTCGGGCAACAACCCCGGCTCGGGCTTGGTACCCGGCAAGACCAAGGTAAAGATGGCCGACGGCACCAAGGTGAAAACCAAGGTGGACGAGGATGACGACAAAGTAAAAGTGAAAGCCAAAGGCGCGGCCGGCGAAGAATCGAAGACCAAAACCAAAAATGGTACGATTGACGCCAAAACCAAAGATGCCAATGGCGAGAAGACCAAAGTGAAGACGGACAACGACTAAGCTGTCTTCTGAGCTGTGTAAAACGGGCCGGGCATTTCGCCCGGCCCGTTTTTTTTCAACATAATGGCGCAGCTAGCGTTATGTTTGGGCAATTCTGCTCTTAAGTTTTCGTTCTTCGTACCAGAAGTATGTCCGTTGTTCCCTACAAAGATGATGCTGCCGGCAAAAAGTCGCAGGTAGCCCAGATGTTTAACAGCATAGCTGGTAAATACGACTTCCTGAACCATTTCCTCAGCGCCGGCACCGACATCTACTGGCGCCGCAAGGCCGTGAACGAGCTCAAAACGTTGCGGCCCGCCCGGATTCTGGATATTGCTACTGGCACAGCTGATTTCGCCATCGAAAGCCTGCGTCTCTCGCCCGAAACCAAGGTAACGGGCGTGGATATTTCGGAAGGCATGCTGGAAGTAGGGCGGCGCAAGCTCACGGAAAAAGGCCTGGCCAACCGGATTCAGCTCGAACTAGGTGATTCGGAGAATCTGCCGTTTCCCGATAACCACTTCGACGCCGTTACGGCGTCTTTCGGAGTGCGCAACTTTGAAAACCTGCAGAAAGGCCTGGCCGAGATGCAGCGGGTACTGCGGCCCGGGGCAAGCTGGTGATTCTGGAGTTTTCCAAGCCCACGGCTTTTCCGATGAAGCAGGCCTATAATTTTTATTTTCGGCACATTCTGCCGGTATTTGGTAAACTGATTTCCAAGGACCGCGCGGCCTATACGTACTTACCCGAGTCGGTGCAGGCTTTTCCCGATGGTCAGAATTTCCTGGCTATTCTCACGCAGGTTGGTTTTACAAATCCTACATGGCAACCCCTCACGTTTGGCATCAGCTCCATTTACACGGCGCAAAAGTAGCCGCCCTGGCGGCTCTGACACTGGTGGCCGGCTTGGCCCCGCACACTAGCCTCGCGCAGAAAAAAAGTAAATCCAGCGCCAGCCGGGGAGGCGGCGGGCATGTAAGGTCCATTACCGTCAACAACAACCCGGGCTACGACGACAAGTGGTTTCACCCGGGCTTCTACATTGCCCCCAACTTCTCCCGCTTCAAGATTGAGCAGTCGGCGGCGTATGTTCAGGGCATTCAGAACGGTAAGGCCGTATCGGCCAATTCACTGATAAGCCCGGGCCTGTCGGTCGGCTTTATCGGGGACGTGCGCCTGGCCGATTACTTTAATGTGCGGTTTACCCCGGGCGTGAGCTTTCTCACCCGGCGCATCGAGTTTAAGCCCTACGGCTACGAGCCGGCCGATTCGGTGTTCACCCAGGAAATCGGAGGGACCCAGATTGATTTGCCGCTGCTGCTCAAGTTTAAATCGGAACGGCGGCGCAACGCCCGCGTGTACGTGGTGGGCGGTGTCAAGCCCAGCATCAACGTGGGTAACCGGCGCAAAGACCCGTTGCGCAACCAGCTGCAAGCTGCCAGCGGCGACTTGGCCATTGAGTACGGGTAGGCCTAGACCTGTTTTACCCGTTGTTTAAGTTTGCTCCCGAGCTGCGCTTTTCCCACGGCTTGTCCAACCTACTGGTGCCGGGCAAAGACGTGTACAGCCGCAGCCTGCAGAGCATGAAAAGCAACACGGTTACGCTCTACCTGAATTTCGAATAACCGGCCCGGGCTGGTTCTTGCCACATTTTATGATTCGTACCGCCTTTGTAACGGGAGCTTCTTCCGGCATCGGCCGCGCCACGGCCGTTGCCCTGGCCCAGGCTGGCTTTCAACTTATTCTTACCGGGCGCCGACAGGAGCGGCTGGAGGAGCTGGCCCAGCAGCTGGCACCCACCCGCACCCACTTGCTTACCTTCGACGTGCGCGACCGGGCTGCCGTGGATGCCGCCGTAGCCAGCTTGCCCGCCGAGTTTCAGCAGATTGATGTGCTGATCAACAACGCCGGTGGGGCCCACGGCCTGGCTCCGATTCAGGACGGGGACCCCAACGACTGGGACGTGATGCTGGACAGCAACGTGAAAGGCCTGCTAAACGTGAGCCAGGCCGTGCTGCCGGGCATGCGGGAGCGGCAGCAGGGACACATTATCAATATAGGCTCCATTGCCGGCCACGAGGTGTACGCCAACGGCAACGTGTACTGCGCCTCGAAAGCAGCCGTAGCGGCGCTGAGCAAAGCCATGCGCATCGACCTGCTGCCGCTCAACATTCGGGTGGCGGAGGTAAACCCCGGCGCCGTTGAAACCGAGTTTTCGCAGGTACGCTTTAAGGGCGACACCGAGCGGGCCGCCAAGGTGTACCAGGGCTACGACCCGCTCAAGCCCGAGGACATTGCCGAGGTTATCCAGTTTATGGTTACCCGGCCGGCCAACGTCCACATTGCCGAAATAACCGTGTTTGCCGGGGCCCAGGGCGCCGCCACGCTGATTCGTCGGGACTAACTTCCACAGCACACATCCTAACAAAAAGGTCGGCCTCCATAGGGCCGACCTTTTTGTTAGCTCAGGGTATGTAGCTGCTCCAGAACGGCGGCGTTTAGCTCGTGCTTGCCTTCAAACCGGATGATTTCGGGCTCTACCCCAGCTTGTGCAGAAATTCCTGCTGCTGGGCCAGAGCTGCCTCGTCGATATAGGCATCCTGGGTGCCGCAAACCAGCGTGACGGGCAGCTGCCGGAGCAGGTGAGAAGCTACGGTGAAGTCGACATCCGGAGGAAAGGCGCCGGCCCAGAGGATAAGGCGGGCCGGGCGGAAAAAGGTGCGGGCCAGCCACCGACTGACGGTAGCGGCGCCCTGCGAAAAGCCCAGCACTGTCACGGTTGTCTCCGGGGAGCACTCGGCCAGGACAGCACGGGCCAGCTGGTTTAGGTAGGCCACGTAGTCGTCAATTTCGGCCAAGCGGTCTTCCTTAGTCATCCAGGTGGCCCCGACCCGGCCGCTGGTGCCGTTCAGGTAAAAGCGCGACAAACCTTCCGGCGCAATTACGACGGTGGCCTTGTCGGCGCGGGTGAGGCGGTGGAAGTGGCGGATAAAGTAGGCCGCCAGCTGCCCGTAGCCGTGGCACACAAACCACACCCGGCGCGTGGCCGCGCTCAGCTCACCCGACTGGTAATAGCGGGCCGAGCGGATTACCGTCAGCCGCCGTTCCTGCGATTCGGACATAGCGGTGAATTGGTGAGATGGTGAAATAGTGAGCTAATAGGCTAGGCGCTCCAACGGCGCAGCACTGCGCCAACAGAACATCAACTCACAACCTCACCAACTCACAATTTTACTACCGGGGCAGGTCGCTGGCCGAAAACTGGAAGGGCAGCAGATCGGCCAGGGAGCGGAACCGGTAGATGGTGTTGTTCGGGCCGGGCAGCAGCAATGGAATGGGAGAGCCCTGGCGGTTTTCGTATTCGGTCATAACCTGGCGGCAGGCCCCGCAGGACGTCACGGCTACAAAGTCGCCGTTTGCGGGGCGGGCAGCCACGGCCATGCACAGGATGCGGCGCTCGGGCTGGGAGGCGGCCAGGCCAAACAAGGCCGTGCGCTCGGCACAGAGCCCCGAGGGGTAAGCCGCGTTTTCCTGATTGGTACCTTTATGAATGGTGCCATTATCGAGCAGCAGCGCGGTTCCTACGTGGAAGTGGGAGTAGGGCGCGTAGGCCTGGTCGGTGGCGGCACGGGCCTGTTGCCACGTGGTTGCTTCGGCGGGAGAGAGTTCGGCTTCGGAAGCCAGCACCTCGACGGTGATGGTCAGATGGAGCGGGTGGGCCATCGGGGAGGAAAATACAATGTTCGGGAACCGAATGGCGGCCCCGTTCCGGTAAGGGGCGGTGAATGTACTACAATTATCCATGAGCCGGTAACATTTGTCAATCATGCAGGGGCGGAAAACGGCCGTCGAACCAGGATAGGTACCGGGAGTTGCTTTTTTTGCCGATTATTGGCCCCACTTCCCACCCTGTGTAGCTCCCGTCACCCCAGCCTGGGGAGCTGCCTGCCAACTGACTTCCGTTCCATGTCCCGCATTTTGCTTCTAGGTGCCGGCCGCTCGGCCTCCTCTCTGCTTCATTACCTGCTGCACCATGCCGCCCCGGAAGGCTGGCAGCTCACGGTGGCCGACGTAAACCCCGACCACCTATCGGCCACGCTGGCTGCCCACGCGGCCTACGCCCGGCCGTGGCCTTCGATATTCAGCAAACGGCTCAGCTGCACGAGCTGGTCGGGCAGGCCGATATTGTGATTTCCATGCTGCCGGCGTCGTTTCACCTGCCCGTGGCCCAGGCCTGCGTACAGCTTCGCCGCCACCTAATAACGGCCAGCTACGTATCGGCCGAAATTCGGGAGCTGGATGCCCTGGCCAAGGCCGCCGACATTCTGATTCTGATGGAGTGCGGCCTCGACCCGGGGCTCGACCATATGTCGGCCATGCGGGCCCTGCACGACATCCGGGCCCGGGGCGGACAGCTCACGGCGTTTCGGTCATACTGCGGCGGACTGCTGGCCCCGGATTCGGAAGGGAATAATCCATGGAAGTATAAGTTTACCTGGAACCCCGCAACGTGGTGCTGGCCGGACAAAGCACCGCCAAATACCTCGAAAACGGCCATTTACGCTTTATTCCCTACCAGCAGCTGTTTGCCCGCACCACGCCCATCACGGTAGCCGGCTACGGCGAATTCGACGGCTACGCCAACCGCGACTCCTTGAGCTACCGGGCCCCGTACGGGCTGGACGACATACCGACGATGCTGCGCGGGACGCTGCGCCGAGCCGGCTACTGCGCCGCCTGGCAGGCCTTCGTGCGGCTCGGGCTCACCGACGACTCAGTTCATTTGAACAACCCCGCCGACATGAGCTGGGCGGCGCTGCTGGAATCGTTCCTGCCGGCTCCCCCGGACTCGGAAACGTCGTTGCCGGCTCGCACTGCCGCGTACCTGGACCTGGCCCCGAGGGACCTGAGATGCAGCGGCTGGCCTGGCTCGACATCTTCACGGCCCGGCCCGTGGGGCTGGCCGACGCTACGCCGGCCCAGCTGCTGGAACGGCTGCTCACCGAAAAGTGGCAGCTGCAGGACGGGGACCACGATATGATTGTGATGCAGCACACGCTCGACTACAACCTCGGCGGCGTGCCCCACCGTTGGGAATCGTCGCTGGTGGTGCTCGGCGACGACGCCGTTCACACAGCCATGGCCAAAACCGTGGGCTTACCCGTGGCAATGGCCGTGCGCCGCCTGGCGGCCGGGCTAGTAAAGCAGCGGGGCGTGGTTATTCCGACCGAACCGAGCTTGTATGAGCCCATCCTGGACGAGCTGGCGGCTGACTATGGCATTCGGTTCGAGGAGCACGAGGTGAGTTTGCAACCCCTGGCGCAGGCCTGAGTTTTCGAGCGGTAACGGATGCAAGCTTATCTGCGGCTGCGGCTGCGCGTACTGGGGCGGTTACTGGTCGAAGTAGGCTGGGTGCGGCTCCTGCTGCTGGGCGGCCTGCTGGTCGTGACTGGCGGAAAGCTAATCGAGTTGCTGCTGTCCAAACCCCACTTGCAGTGGGCCGGCCCTACGCTAGGGCTGCTGATGAGCTGGTCGGGCTACCGGCAGCGCACCGACCTGGGCTTTCTGCAGATAGTGTCCCCGCGGTACAAGTCGTGGCTAAGCGTGGAGTCGGCGTTGCTGCTGGTGCCTGTGTGGGGCGTGCTGCTGGGTTTGGGTTACCTAGGAGCCGCTTTGGCAACTATAGCAGCCGGATTGATGGGCCATTTCTTCCCTTAGGGCGCAAGAACACCACGCAACGGCCGCGCCGGAGCCTGTTTCGCAGTGAAGCCTTTGAGTGGGTCAGTGGGTGGCGGCAGCCGGTACTGGTGCTGGGCTGGGTGGCGGCTGTGGGCGGCGCTACCTGGCAGCACGCCACGGTGGTTCCGGCCGTGGTGTTGGTAGCCTGGAGCCTGCTGCTGACCTCGATTTACGCCATTCCCGAACCGGCTACCATGGTCACGGTGTACAGTGGGCCCGCCGCCTTTTGGCGCCGCAAGCTGCTGCTGGGCCTGGGGCTTTACCTGCTAACGGCCGCTCCACTGTTGCTGCTGGCGGGCACGAGTCCGGCCGGGTGGGGCGGGGCCTCCGGGGCCTTGCTCTGGGGAATGCTGGTGCTGAGCATGAGCATCATGGCCAAATATGCCTTCTACCCCCACGCTACGCTGCTGCGCTTAACCCAGGGCGGGGCCGTGGCACTGGCGCTGCTGCCTTTGCTCGATGCCTCTTACGCCCCGCTGCTGGCCGCGGGGCTGGTGGGATTAATCTGGAAAAGCCGCCACCGTCTGAAACCCTACTGGCATGCTTAGTATTCAAAATCTGGGTAAGAGCTACGGCCCGCAGCAGGTATTGCAGGGCGTGAATCTAACCCTGCGGCCCGGTTCTATCCACGGACTGGTGGGTGCCAACGGGGCTGGCAAAACGACCCTGCTGCACTGCCTCTATGGGCTGCTGACCGACTATTCGGGGCAGATTCAGGAAACCACCGGGCTGGCCATCCGGGACCATACCGGCGTGCTGCCCTACGAGCCCTACTTTTACCCCCGCCTTACCGGCCGCGAATACCTGGAGTTCTGCCTGCAGGCCCGGCACCGCCCCGGGTCGACTTTACGGCCTGGAACAGCCTGCTGGAGCTGCCGCTCGACCAGTATGCGGAGGAATATTCGGCCGGCATGAAGAGAAAGCTGGCCTTGCTGGCGCTGCTGGCCCAGGATTTTCGCTACCTGATTCTGGATGAGCCCTTCAATGGACTGGACCTGGGTACCAACTTGCTGCTCAAGGAAATCCTGCTGCGCCTGCGGGCCCAGGGCCGGGGCATCCTGCTGACTTCCCATCTGCTGGGCTCCCTGACCGAAACCTGCGACGAAATAACCCTGCTGGCTGGCGGCACGGTACAGCGGCACTATCAGGCGGCAGAATTCGGCGCTTTGTCGGGTGACCTGCTCGACTCACTTTACCAGGATAAGCTGGCCCGGATTGCCGATTTATTGCCCACGCCTCCGCGCTAGAAGGCGAGGTAAAAGTCGCGCAATAGGTCCCGGAAACCGGCCGAATAGGCCTCACTATCGGCCTCGTGAATGGCTAATAGCTCCTGCTCAGTGGGCCGGGCCTGGGGGTTAAAGTGGGTAATATGGCGCAACGGCTTGCTGCCGGGCCGGTGACTCAGCACCAAACGCTGCTGGGGAAAAAGACCGGCCTGAGCGGCGGCCCGCTCAAAATGCTGCATTTCCGGGGGCGGCAGTAGTACGCTCAATTGTCCGGCGGGTGTCAGAAACTGGGCGGCAAACCCCGCCAGCTCCGCAAACGTCAGGGTATCGGCAGCCGTGTGCCGGGCCGTGGTGCGGGCCGCCGACGGGGAACGGAGCGACTCCCGGAAAAAAGGCGGGTTGCACAGAATATGGTCGTAGGCGGGTGGGGCGGTGGTTGCCCACTCAGCCAAGCTACCGTCGCGCACCTGCACCCGGCTGGCCCAGGGGCTGCTGGCGACATTGGCGGTGGCCTGGGCCGCTGCCTGGGGCTCAATCTCCACCGCGTCAATAAGGGCTGCGGGATTGCGCTGGGCCGCCATCAGGGCCAGCAACCCGGTGCCCGTGCCGATATCCAGAATGCGGCGGGCCGTCGTCAGGCGGGCGGCGGCGCCCAGCACGCAGGCATCGGTGCACACTTTCATGGCGCACTCGGCCTGGTCGATGGTAAAGTGCTTGAAGCGGAAATAGGTATTAGCCAACGAGCTGCCGGGCAGAAAGTGAGAAAATAGAACAGGCTTAGCGCCTAGCAGCGGCTTCCCTGCTCCAGTCGCGGAGCAGGCGCTGGAGCTCGGCGTATTCCTCGGCGTAGCCCCCGCTGAGCGGGTATTTGCTGGGAAACTGCCGGAAGTAAATGCCCGCCTGCTGGTCGCCGCTCAGGGCGCTGAGTAACAAGCGGTTGGCCAATTCAATACTTTTTTCGGGCTTGAGCGTGGCCGTTTTCTCGTACTCCTGCTTCACGCGGGTTACTTCCTCGGGGAGTAGGGCGCCAGCTTTTTGTTGAGAAAGGAGCGGTGCTGCACCTGGCCCTGGCGGGAGTAAAACTGGTCGATGCGGAAGGCGACGAACTCGTAGGTGAAGTTTTTGCCCGCCGGCAGGTTTTTCACCGATTCCACCGTCAGCGTGTCGTTGCGGAAGCTCAGGCGGCACTTTTCGCGCACGTCCCAGTACTTAAGCACCTTGCGCGGCTGGCAGGTCGAAACGGCAAACTCGGAGAAGAACTCCTGCCGCTTGCCCTTTTCCTTGTACCCGCACACCGACACAGCCGGGCCCGCCGAAAACAGGAACAGGCTGTCGGGCACGGTGCTGGCCTGGGGCACTTCGGCCGGGCAGCTGCACACCACCGCCGGCCGCACCGACACGCTCTGGGCCGTGGCCGGCGTCGAGCTTTCCATCTGTTGCTGACAGGCACCCAGGCTGAAGGCCGTGAGCAGGGCGGGGAAAAAGGAGAGTTTCATAATAATCCGCTGTACGAAAAGCCCGGCCTATGCGGCCATGGCCGGGCGAAGGAAGCATATTCAGGCCACTATCCGGCTACTAACAGCCGTCGGCGTCGGCCTAGCAGCCAGCGGTGCAGGGGCTGCTCCACCAGCTGATACAGGGCCAGAGAAGCCGCTATTGTCAGGAGCAAGACTAGCCCGTAGTGCAGGGCCGTGGGCCAGCCGGTGGGCAGCCAACCCAGCAGAAAATCGTGCAGAAAGCCCATGTGCAGCAGGTAGAAGCAGTAGGAAGCTCGGCCTAGGTGCTGGAAAGCCGCCGTGCTGAGCAGGTGCTGCAACCATGTCGTTTCGCAAGCCAGCCCGTAGAGCAGCAGGGCAGTAGCAGCCGGCAGCACCAGGTTGTTGAGGGCCACGCCCCCGGGCGTATCAATGCCAACCTTACCGGTTTGAAGCTGAACCGTGACGAGCAGGGCGCTTACTCCCAGCAAGGCCAGACTGCCGAGCCAGGTAGCCCGGCCCCGCAGTCGGCCCGCCGGTACCAGAGCAGCGGTGGCGCCCAGCAAAAACTCCGTGCTGCGTCCAAAAATGGTGGTGATTAGCATGAAGTGAAAGCGGGGAAAGCCGGGCTCCGCGGCAGGGAAAAACACGCCGTAGACCAGGAAACCCAGTAGCGCCAGCCCCAGCGCTGCGCCGGCCCACCAGCGCCGGGAAGCGCGCCGACTCAGCCAGAACAAGCCCGGCGCCAACAGATAGAAGCATTCCTCCACCGTCAGTGACCAGGTCTGGGCCACGCCGGAAAAGGCATAGCTGGGCAAAAAGCCCTTTAGCAGCGTGATGTTGACCAGATAGAGCCGCAGTGCATCGTCCTGCTGGTAGAGCTTGCTGAAGCCAAACGTGGCGGTGGTGACCAGGAAAAACACCGGGTAAATCCGGGCCCAGCGCCGGTAGAGGTAGGTGCGCAGGGCCGGGCCGGAAAAATTCTGCTGGGAGTAGCGCCGGCCAATTAGAAAGCCGCTGAGGGAAAAGAACAAGGACACCCCGATATGACCTTCCCGGAAAAAGGCGTGCAGCCCATTGGGCACCAGCTCCCCGGTGGCGGGCACCGGCGGAAAATGAAACAGAAAGACGCACAACGCCGCTACTGCCCGGAAACCCGTCAGGGCGGGGAAGTAAGCGGCCGGCTTCATGAAAGCTGGGCCGCGGCAGCTTCGTAGCCGGCATCGATAAGCAGGGGGCCGTGCACGGCACTGCGCACGGCCAGCGCGTCGCACCGCTCGTTTTCGGGGTGGCCGTTGTGGCCGCGCACCCAGCGAAACTGCACCTTGCGCTGCTTATATATCTTGATGAAGCGCCGCCACAAATCCTCGTTGGCCTTCTTGCCGAAGTCGGGCTTGGCGGCCCAGCCGAATACCCACTTCTTCTCCACGGCATCCACCACGTATTTCGAGTCGGTGGTGACGGTAATCGGAATTTCGGGACGGGTAACGGCCTCCAGGCCCACAATGACGGCCAGCAGCTCCATTCGGTTGTTGGTGGTGAGCCGGAAGCCCTGGGTAATTTCCTTTTCGTGGGCCCCGTAGCGCAGAATAGCGCCGTAGCCGCCGGGCCCCGGGTTGCCCCGCGACGAGCCGTCAGTAAACAGTTGAATCATGTTGGGTAATGTGCGAATGTGGGAGAATGTGCTGATGTGCTAATGGTCGTTCTGCATTAGCACATCAGCACATTCTCCCACATTCGCACATTGAATTAGAAGTTCGATTTAAACAGCTTGATGGCAATGGCCAGCAGAATCACGCCGAACACGCGGCGCAGGATGTCTTCGCCGGCTTTGCCGAGCTTGCGCTCAATCCAGGCCGAGCTTTTGAGCACTATGAAGACAAACACCAGGTTCAGGGCAATGCCTACCAGCACGTTGGGCAGGGAGTAGGCCGCCCGCAGGGAAAGCAGGGTGGTCATGGTGCCGGCCCCCACGATGATGGGAAACGCCAGGGGCACGATGGAGCCGGTGCGGGTGGTGGGGTCGTTTCGGAATAGCTCAATGCCCAGAATCATTTCCATGCCGATGAGGAAGATGATGATGGCGCCGGCCAGGGCAAACGACTGGTAGTCGACCCCGAACAAGGACAAGATGCTCTGGCCCAGAAACAGGAACACCACCATCAGAATACCCGCCACCAGCGTGGCCTTCTCGGAGTGAATCTTGCCCTCGCGCTGCCGGATCTGAATGATAATCGGGATGGAGCCCAGAATATCAATCACCGCAAAGAGCGTGAGCGTAACCGAAAAGATTTCCTTGAGAGAGAACATAGGTTTAAATGGTGAACTGGTGAAGTTGTGAAATGGTGAGTTGTCTGAGCAATTCGCGCCGGTTGAGCCGGTCAAACGATTCACAACTTCACCTTTCGCAACTTCACCACTTAAGCGAATTCGCGGGCGAAAAACTGCACCAGCTGCTCATAAGCCGCGTCGGGAATGGCCGGGAAGTTGGCGATGCGCAACGAGTTCGACTTCCAGTTGCCGTAGCCGTTGCCCAGCAGCAGGCCCTGTTCTTTGGCGCGGCGCTTCACCTCATCAATCAGGGCGGGCGGGCCCTGCAGGCCGATGACGGTGGTGGAGCGAGTTTCGGGGTTGGTCACCAGCGGGGTGAGCTGAGTGGCCTGGTCGAAGTAGTCGTAGAGCTTGGTGGCGCGGTCGAGCAGGTGCTGGTGCACGGCCTTGATGGGCTCCCGGTCGGTGAGCACCCGGCTGAGCAGGTAAATGCCCAGCACGTTGGGCGTGTGCGTGGTCTGGTAGTTGAGCATCTTCTCGTACTGAGCCACCAGGCTGTTGTAGTGGCTCCGCTCGTTGATCTGGCGGAAGCGCGCCACCGCCCGCGGCGACAACACCATGATACCCAGGCCGGCGGGCAGGCCGAAGCACTTCTGCACCGAGCCGTACCAGATGTCGGCCTTGATGTACTTCATCTGAATACCGCCCAAGGACGAGGTGGCATCCACGGCCAGCAGGGCGTTGCCCAGGCGGTTGTAGAGGTTCAGAATGAATCCGTCGCGCAGCTGGGTGGCGTTGGAGGTTTCGTTCTGGGTGATGCAGACCAGGTCCACGGAGTCGTCGGGCAGGGGCAGGGTGTAAACCTCCGGCAGCTCGTCGATGCCGAACTGCTGGCCGATGCTGGCCGGGCGCAAGGCCTTGGCGTACTCAAACCACTTTTCGCCGAAAGCCCCGCTGTAGAGGTGGAAGCTCTTGGTGGGCGTCAGGCTCTGGGCCAGCACTTCCCAGCACTCGGTGGCCGAGCTCAGGAAAAACACGGTGTAGTCCTGCGGGATGTTGAGCTTGGTTTTCAGGTCGGCCACGGTCTGCCGCATCAGGCCCGTAAACCGCTCCCCGCGGTGGGGGCCGAAAGCCAGCCCTCGTCGAAAGCATCCTGCAAGTAGCCACGCAGCTCAGGATACACCTGCGAGGGGCCGGGGTTGAATGTATACATAGGTGGAAAAGGCTAAAGGAAGAGCCGCAAAGGTAAGAGCCCTCGGGTCATTGCGAGGAAGAATGACGAAGCAATCCGTCCTCTGAAATGTGCTGCCCGTTCTAAAATGAAAAGCCCTTTGACGTTGTATACAGGAAAAGGCTATCTGGTAAAAGGCCAGGTCGTACTGCGCCGAGGACGGATGGCTTCGCGTTGCTCGCAAGGACAACTCACACCCGAAAGCCCACGCGCTTGGGACGCAGGCCCTCGAAGTAGTGCAGGGCTAGGCGGTAGCTGTCGAGCTTGAAGCCGCTGATGCTGCCGACGCAGTTTTTGCCGATCAGGCTCTTGTGGCGGATTTCCTCGCGGGCGGCCACGTTAGAGAGGTGCACTTCCACCACGGGCGAGTCGATAGCGGCCAGGGCATCGGCCAGGGCCAGGCTGGTGTGGGTGTAGGCGCCGGCGTTGAGCACGATGCCATGGTAGGTGAAGCCTACCTCGTGAATCTTGTCGATCAGCTCGCCCTCGTGGTTGCTCTGAAAGTACTCCAGCGTGAAGTCGGGAAACGCCTCGCGCAGCTCGGGCAGGTATTCGTCGAAGGAGCGGGTGCCGTAGATGCCCGGCTCGCGGCGGCCCAGCAGGTTGAGGTTGGGGCCGTTGATGATTAAGATTTGCATGAGTTGAATTCTGGTAGCGTGGTGCTCAAAGATACGTTTCTGTCATCCTGAGCAGAGCGAAGGACCTTCCTGCTTAAGTGACAAGCATCATTCAACGTGCCAAAGCCCCTTGCTGCATAAGTGGTAAAGAGCTTCCGTACGTTGGTATCAGGCGTAATATGGTAGGTGAGGCAGGTCCTTCGCTGCGCTCAGGATGACAGCCGACGGAGCGGGGTGCCGTATCTTCGCTCACCTTCTTTCATTCAACACTCCTTTCTTATGGCCAACTGGTCTGTCAGCATCAAGCAGTTCGAAGGCTACCTGCAACTGGAAAAGTCGCTTTCCGCCAACTCCGTGGAGGCCTACGTGCGCGACATCGGCAAGCTGCGCCAGTATCTGGAAATATCGAAGCTGCCGGCCTCCCCAGCCCAGGTCACGACCCGCATTCTACGCGACTTTCTGGCCTGGCTCGGCGAGCTGGGCATGAGTGCCACCTCCCAGGCCCGCACGCTTTCCGGCATCAAGGCGTTCTACAGCTTTATGATAATGGAGGACTTGCTCACCCTGGACCCCACCGACACGCTGGAAGCGCCCAAAGTAGGCCGTAAGCTGCCCGACACGCTCAGCTACGAGGAAATAACCCGGGTGCTGGAAGCCGTGGATATGAGCACCAACGAGGGCACCCGCAACCGGGCCATTCTGGAAACCTTGTACTCCTCGGGTCTGCGCGTTTCGGAGCTGACGGAGCTGCGCCTCTCCAACCTCTACGCCGACCAGGGCTTCGTGCGCGTGACCGGCAAGGGCAACAAGGAGCGGCTGGTGCCCATCGGCCGCGACGCGCTCAAGTACATCGGCTTTTACATCAGCGGGGTGCGATGCCACCTCGATATTCAGCCCGGCCACGAGGATTTTGTGTTTCTGAACCGGCGCGGCACCAAGCTTTCCCGGGTCATGATTTTCAACATTATCAAGGACCTGGTAGACAAGGCCGGGGTGCAGAAGGTAGTGAGCCCGCACACGTTCCGGCACAGCTTCGCCACCCACCTCATCGAGGGCGGGGCCGACCTGCGGGCCGTGCAGGAAATGCTGGGTCACGAGAGTATCACCACCACCGAAATCTACACCCACCTCGACCGGGACTACCTGCGCCAGATTATCACCGAGTTTCACCCCCGCAGCTAAGCCACCTGCCCCTGCGGCAGCGCGTCGCGGCAGGTGTGAAGCCAGTGCTCGGCCTCGGCCACGGTGCTGAAGATCTGGAGCTCAAACTGCCCGCTGAAGGCCTCGGGCGCGGGCAGGACGGAGGGAAAATCGTTGGCCGGCAGCACGTGGGCCACGTAGCGCAAACCCAGGGCCACCACCTGGGGTGCCCAGATGTGCTGCAGCCAGTCCAGGGAATCAAACCAGGGGCCCGTCACGCCGCTGTTGTCATTCAGGAGCAGCGAACTGGGCGCCTGCTGCAGGGCCTGCAGATACGCCGTAGCCCCGGCCACCCCATCATCGTTGATGACAAAGCCGCTCCAGACAATGCGGAACCAGTCATTTTCGGGTTCGTACTGGGCCGCGCAGTACACGGCCTGATTAGGAAATACCAGGGAAAAACAGGGGGAGGCCATTATTGGGGGCGTTATCGGAATATTCTAGGATTAGCTGCTAATAGATTCTACCCCCTAGCACGCAAGCGGCCGGAAAATGTTCGGCACGGCAGGGGAGGGCGAACCACTATTTTTGCGGCTGCCCATTTCTCCCGTATGCCCACACCTCGTCGTTTTGTAAGCCCGCTGGGCTGGGCTTTGCTGGCCCTTGCGCTGTTTCTGCTGCCTTTTGCCCTCTTGCAGGAGCGCAGCTACGTCACCCTCGACGACAACCTCGACGTGGAGCTGACCATTCCCTACCTGCTCACCCGCCACCACATGGCCCTCGACTACGGGCCCACCACGGTACTGGAGCCGGTCATGAATGGGCTGCCGCGCAACGCCCTGCGGCCCGGTCTGAGCGTGACGATGCTGCTGTTTGGCGTGCTGGAGCCTTTACCGGCCTACCTGGTGCAGCAGGCCCTGGTGCGTTTGTTGGGGCTGCTGGGCATGTACGCGCTGCTGCGCCGTCACCTGCTGCGGGGCCCTACTAAGCAGGCCGCGGCGGCGGGCCTGGCCCTGGCCTGGGCCGTGCTGCCGTTTTATTCCATTTACGGCCTTTCCGTGCTGGGCCAGCCCTGGCTCTTGTACGCGTTTCTGAACCTGCGGCGGGGGCAAGGCCGCCTGCGCGACTGGCTGCTGATTGCAGCTTTCCCTTTCTGGTCCATGTTCATCTTCGTGGGGCCGTTTGTCGCCGTAGGCCTCGGGCTGCTGCTGCTCTGGGACTTGCGCCAGGGCCGGCGCTGGTCGTGGCCCGTGGTGGGTGGGCTCGGGCTGCTGCTGGGGCTGTATATGGTAGTTGAATATCCGCTGCTGTATTCCTTGCTGGTCGCCAAACAGTTTGTGCCCCACCGGCTGGAGTTTAACTTGAGCCAATTAGGGCCCCAGAGTTGGGGTGGGGCGCTGAAGTCGGCAGGGCAGTACTTTTTACTGGGGCAGTACCACGCCAGCCAGTTTTTCCGCGGCGTCATATTGTTGGCTCTGGCCTTGACGCTGCTGAGCCGCCACCGCCTGGAGCCGGCCCGCCGCCGGCAACTGCTGGCCCTGCTGGTCGCGCTACTGGCCGTGGCGTTGTTCTGCGGATTCTACCCGCTGCTGATGGAGCCACTGCAGCGCGTTGTACCCGCCCTGGGTAGCTTCAACCTGACCCGCTTCCACTTTCTGACGGCCTTGCTCGGGTTTGTGCTGCTGGCGTTGTGCCTGCAAGTGTTGCCTGATAAAAGAGTAGTTATGGGCTTGGTTGTCATGCAGATATTCGTGGGTTTGGTTATGAATACGGAGTGGCTGCACAACCTGCGGGAGCTGGCTGGGCGGCCGAAGGCTACCGAGCCCAACTACCAGCAGTTCGTGGCCGCTCCGCTGTTTGCCCGCGTGCAGGATACCATCCGGCAAGCCACCGGTCTGGCCCCGCGCAGTTACCGTCTGGCCTGCCTGGGCCTGCCACCAGCCATTGCCCAGCTCAATGGGTTTTACACCCTGGACAGTTACCAGAACAACTACCCGCTGGCCTACAAGCACGCCTTCCGGCCCATCATTGCCGGGGAGCTGGCCAAGAGTGCCGCTCTGCAATCTTACTTCGACCACTGGGGCAACCGGTGCTACCTGTTTTCGGCCGAGTTGGGCAAGAATTTTCGGGTCGGGGCGTTCCAGCGGGGCGTGGTGCAGGATTTTGCCTTTGATGCCGGGGCATTCCAGCGCCTGGGCGGCCGTTACGTGCTGGCTGCCGCCCGCTTAGCTCACCCGGCCCGCAGCGGCCTGACTCCCCGCGGCGAATTTTCGGCTAGGAACGCGTACTGGCACCTGTATCTTTACGAAGTGCAGCCCTAGTTTGTAGTGGGCTGGCCCAAGCCTGGCGGGCATAAAACCGCCGGAATTCCCTAGATTTGGCCTTTTAGTGCGTGATAGATGGCAAAAAATACGTACAAGCAGAACTCTCCTGCTGCTGCCCCGACCCGGGGCAATGAACCCCGCCCGGCGCGAAACCAGGCCCGGCCTTCCGCCGAGCCCCCTCGTGAGGCTGCTCGTGAGCCCCGGCCCAGTGCACCCAAGGCGGCTCCCAAAGCTGCTGGCCGGTCCCTGAAGTTGCCGGCCTTCAAGGTTGGCAATGTGTTTGCTTTCCTGCGCGACCGGCGCTTCCAGTTGTTTCTGGGCTTCTTTTTCCTGCTCAGCTCCATTTACCTGACCATTGCTTTCGTCTCTTTCCTGTTTACCGGGCACGCCGACCAGAGCGTGGTGGAGGGCCTGAGCAGTACGCCGGTAAAGGAGGCGGGGCAGGAGTCCGGCAACTGGCTCGGCCTGATAGGCGCCATGCTTGCCCAGTTGCTCATTTACAAGGGCTTTGGCATTGCGGCCTTTGCCGTAATTCCCATTGTGTTCTTCCTGGGCTACAAAATCGTCTTCCGGCGCGCCGAGGTGTCCCTGAGCTATGTGCTGGCCCTGTGCCTGTTTGCCATGTCCTGGCTGAGCATTCTGCTGGGCTACGTGGTACGGTCCCTGGAAGCGCCCGATGCTGATCCGAGCATGGCCCACAGCCTCGATTTCTTGAGCGGTGGTATCGGCTACGAAGCGGCCCTCTGGCTCGACAGCCTCATTGGCTGGGGCACGGTGCTGCTACTGGCCTTCCTGCTGATTTCCTTCGTGGTATACTTCTTCAACGTGACCAGCCTGAACCTGCGCCGCGCGGAGGCCGACGACGAAGCGGAAGAGCCTGCCCTGGCCGGAACTGCCGGAGCATTCCCCCGCGCCAACACCTTCTCGGCCGCCCGCGCTGCTGCTTTCGACGACGAAGAGGAGGAAGAGCCCGCACCCGAAATGACCCTGCGCCGGGTAGGCCCCGTGGCTACACCCGTCGCTGCGGCGGCCCAGCAAGTGGTTGAGGAGGAGGAGGAGCTGGAAATGGAGCTGGATGAAATGGACGAGCCTCCGTTTCATATGGGCCCAGTCAACGCCCCCGCTCCGGTCAGTACCCCGGAGCCGGCCTTCAGCATTGCGCCCACGGTAGCTGCTGCAGCGGCCGTTCCGCTAACGGTAGCTCCGGCCGCCGCGGCCAGCCTCGCTACGGCCTCGGCTACGGTAGCTGCCGCTGGGGCGGCCGTCAGCAGCCTGCCCAAAGGCCCGAGCTTCTCCATTGAGACGCCCACCGACCCGGAGCCGCTGAGCGTGGCCCCGTCGCGCATTCCCACGCCCTTGTCCATGGCCGATTTGGCCGGGTCCGACGATGCTCCCTTGCCCGCCACCCTGCCACTCCCGGCCCCCACGCCGGTGCGCGAAACTGCCGGCCCCACGCTGCAGATTGACACCACGCCCGTGGAGCTGGACCCCGCCGCCGGGGCCGATATGGCCTCTATTGCGGAAGACGACGAGGACATGGACACCATGCCGGCCGTCAACTACGACCCGACGCTGGACCTGTCGCGCTACCAGTACCCGACCCTGGAACTGCTCAACGACTATGGGCAGGCCAAGGCTCAGGTGAGCAAGGAAGAGCTGGAGGCCAACAAGGACCGCATTGTGGAAACCCTGGGGCACTACGGCATCAACATCGCCAGCATCAAGGCTACCATCGGGCCCACCGTTACGCTCTACGAAATCGTGCCCGACGCCGGGGTGCGTATTTCCAAGATCAAAAGCCTGGAGGATGACATTGCCCTAAGCCTCGCGGCCCTCGGTATTCGTATCATTGCGCCCATTCCGGGCAAGGGCACCATCGGTATTGAGGTGCCGAACACCAAGAAGGAAATGGTGAGCATCCGCTCGGTATTCGCCACCGACAAGTTCATCAACACCGAAATGGACCTGCCGATTTCCTTCGGCCGCACCATTACCAACGAGGTGTTCGTTGTCGACCTGGCCAAGATGCCCCACCTGCTCATGGCCGGTGCCACGGGTCAGGGTAAGTCGGTGGGCCTGAACGTGATTCTGGCCTCCCTGCTCTATAAGCGCCACCCCGCCCAGCTCAAGTTTGTGCTCGTCGACCCAAAAAAGGTGGAACTGAGCATCTTTAACAAGATTGAGCGCCACTTCCTGGCCAAGCTGCCCGATACCGAGGAAGCCATCATCACCGACACCAAGAAGGTGGTGAACACGCTCAACTCCCTGTGCATGGAGATGGACAAGCGCTACGACCTGCTCAAGGATGCCGGCTGCCGCAACCTGAAGGAGTACAACCGCAAGTTCATTGAGCGCCGCCTCAACCCCAAAAAGGGCCACCGCTTCATGCCCTTTATCGTGCTGGTGATTGACGAGCTGGCCGACCTGATGATGACGGCCGGCAAGGAAGTCGAAACGCCCATTGCCCGCCTGGCCCAGCTGGCCCGCGCCATCGGCATTCACCTGATTGTGGCCACCCAGCGACCCTCGGTCAACGTTATTACCGGTATCATCAAGGCCAACTTCCCCTGCCGGATTTCTTTCAAAGTAACCTCCAAGATTGATTCGCGTACCATCCTCGACGCCGGCGGCGCCGACCAGCTCGTGGGGCAGGGCGACATGCTGATTTCCCAGGGCTCTGATATTATTCGCGTGCAGTGTGCCTTTATTGATACCCCCGAGGTGGACCGCCTCTGCGACTTTATTGGGGAGCAGCAAGGCTACCCCGATGCTTACCTGCTGCCCGAAGTGGCCGGGGAAAGCGGCGGGGCAGCGGCGACGCCGAAGACTTCGATGCCGCCTCCCGCGACAGTATGTTTGAGGAAGCCGCCCGCGTTATTGTCACGCACCAGCAGGGCAGTACCTCGCTGCTGCAGCGCCGCCTCAAGCTGGGCTACAACCGCGCCGGCCGCCTTATCGACCAGCTCGAACACGCCGGCATCGTCGGGCCCTTCGAAGGCAGTAAGGCCCGGGAGGTATTAATTCCGGACGAATACAGTTTGGAACAGTTGTTGAATAACCTCCCGAAAAGTTAGCTGGCAAAGCGGGAGACAAAAGACTAACATCTTGGTTAGCATGTTGTCATTCAGGATTAAACCTATTTCCGCCATCCGCTTCTAACTACTCAAGACACCACTCCTTTCTAAATGAAAAAAGTACTCGCCCTGCTCGCCCTTTCGGTTACGATGGCCCACGCGGCCTCGGCTCAGCAGGACCCCAAAGCCGGCAAAATCCTGGATCAGATGAGTGCCAAGTACCAGGCGATGAAGGCTTTCAAAGCTAACTTCACGCAGACTCTGGAAAACGACGCGGCCAAAGTGAAAGAAAACCTGACCGGCGACATTACCGTCAGCGGCCAGAAATTCCGTATCAAGCTCAACGGTCAGGAAATCATCAACAACGGCCAGACCATGTGGACCTACATGAAGGCCGAAAACGAGGTGAACATCTCCGACTTCGACCCGGACGAGCAGGAAGTGTCGCCGACCCAGATTTTTACCCTCTACAAGAAGGGCTACAAATACACCTACGTCCAGGAAACTAAGGAAGCTGGGGAAGCCTGCGACGTGATTGAGCTCTCGCCCGAAAACAAGGACAACCCCGTGTTCAAGGTGCGGCTGACGGTAAGTAAGGTGGATAAGTCGGTGAAAAGCTGGAAGATGTTCAAAAAGAATGGCAACCGCTACACCTACACCATCCGCAAGTTCCAGCCCAACCCGCCGATTGATGCCACGACCTTCAACTTCGACAAAACCAAGTACAAAGGCGTAAAGGTTATCGACCTGCGCTAAGCTTTAAGGCTGCCGAAATGTCCGGCCCGCTTCTGCACGCTGCAGGGGCGGGCCGGTTTGTGTTTAGGCCAGCTACCATTCACGCTAGGATTGGCCATGATGAGTTTGATGAGCAGCCGTCGGCGCTAGAACTCTTCACCCGAAAGCTTCGCTAATTTGAGCAGCGCTTGCTCAAAGCCGAGTTCAGCAGCTTTTCGGTACCAGAATAGCGCGTCTGCTTGATTTTCAACTTGACCACAGCCACATTCTGCCAAGTATCCCAGGTTGTACATAGCCCCCGCAGAGCCTTGTTCCGCCGCTTTTTCAAACCAGTACTTCGCTTTGCTCCAGTCCGCTGCTGGTTCCTGCTGCCAATAGCACATACCCAGGCCGAAGGCGCCGCCCATGCTGAAGCCACTGTGTAAGGCCCGGCGGTACCAATACTTGGCGCGGGGTATACTTTGCTTGGTTCCGGCCCCTCTGAGGTAACACTTCCCTACGTGGTACATGGATGTAGCATGCCCATTCCGCGCCCCGGTCCGATACCAGCGTAGTGCTTTTGCCAAATCTTGCCCGACACCTTCCCCACAATAATACATCTGCCCCAGAGCCCACATAGCGTCGGTGTCGCCGGCAGTAGCAGCTTGGGAATAATAGTGAAAAGCCTGTACTCGGTTTTTGAGCAAGCCTATGCCGTTGTCGTGAGCTACGGCAAGATTATATGCGGCCTTACGATGTCCAACCTCCGCAGCCGCCTGTAGCCATTGTAGAGCAAGGGTCAGGTTTTGTTCAACTCCCCAGCCGTCATAATACAGCATTCCGAGCCAATACATAGCTATGCTGTTGCCGGCCGTGGCGGCTGCTTGGAAGTAAGCCCGGGCGTTGCGCACGTAGCGGTTGGTGGTATGACGACCGAAATTGGCTCGGAAGATTACACTCAAAGCACAGCGTAGACTATTGGTATTTGCTGGATCTTCTAGGGGCATAGCTAGTGTCAACTTAAAGGCTAAATTAGCTTCCGGTTATCTATGTTGTTACTAAGTATTCCTTATGAAAGAAGATTTCCTCCACTATGTCTGGCAGCACCAGTATTTTGATAAAGCCGACCTACGAACCCAGCAAGGCGAAGAAATTACCGTGCTCCGGCCCGGCTACCGCAACGCCGACGCCGGTCCTGACTTCCTCAACGCCCGCCTGCAGATTGGGGAAGTGGAGTGGAACGGGGCAGTCGAAATTCATCTGCGAGCCTCCGACTGGCTGCGGCACCAGCACCAGACCGACCCTAAATATGACCAGGTAATTCTGCACGTGGTGTATACTGCCGACCAGGACATTGTGCGCACCAACGGCTCTTTGATTCCGGCTCTGGCCCTGGCGCCGCGCATTGCTCTGAGCCTGGTGCATACCTACCTGAATCTGGTGGATACCGGCGCTACGGCCACCTTGCCCTGTGCGGCCTTGCTGCCCCGCGTGCCCATCATTACGCGCACTATGATGGTGGAACGGGCCCTGCTGGAACGGGTCGAGCAGAAAGCCGACGACGTGGCCGCCTTGCATGAGCAGCTGGGTCAGGACTGGGAAGCCACGGCCTACCACGTTGTGGCGGCCGGCTTTGGCTTCAAGAAAAACAGTGAGCCCTTGGCTCGTTTAGCCAAAGCCCTGCCGCTGGCCGTAGTGCGGCGTCACCGCCACGAAGAGCGGCAGCTGGAGGCCCTGTTGTTTGGCCAAGCGGGCTTTCTGGCCGATGCCGCGCTGCTGGCCGAAGATGAGTACCTGCGGAAGCTGGCCCAGGAGTACGAGTTTCTGCGCCACAAGTACCAGTTGGCGCCGGCGGCCCTGGCGGTCCACGAGTGGAATTTTCTCAGGCTGCGGCCCGCCAACTTTCCTACCGTGCGTCTGGCCCAGCTAGTAGCCGTGCTACACGCCCGGCCGGTCTTGTTCAACGCCCTGCTCACCGCCGCCGATATTCGCACCCTGGAGCAGTTCTTTCTGGCCCCGGTACCGGTCTACTGGCGGCAGCATTACCGGCCCGCCAAACCCGGCAAAGTGCCCGCGCTTGGCCGCAGTAGCCTACATTTGTTGATTGCCAACGTGGTGGTGCCCCTGCGGGTGGCCCACGCCCGCTACGTGGGACAACCAGAGCTTATTGAAACCGCCGTGGCTTTACTCGAACACCTGCCTGCTGAGCACAACTACCTGACCGAACCCTACGAGCTGCTCGGCTTCGAGCACCGCTCTGCCGCCGACTCCCAGGGATTGTTGTCCTTGAACCGGGCCTACTGCGTGCCCCGCCGCTGCCTGCGCTGCTCCATTGGTAGCCAGATTCTGCAGCAAAATCTGGTACTCGGGTGAGGGTTCTGGTAGCTGTTGCGCTGAATTGCGGGTTGCTCTGGCTGGTGGGCAGCTGGCTGGGGCGGCAGTACCGGCACCCGGCTCTGGGGCACCTGCTGCTGCCGCTGCTGGGACTCAAGGTGGTGGCCTGCCTAATTGCCTGCTGGTTGCTCAGCGACGATGCCGACTACTTTCAGCGCTGGTCCCTGAGCCTTACCGCCCAGCTTTGGGATTCGCCCGGCGCCTGGCTCCGGACCTTGCTTGGTGACGCCTTTGACCACCGTGGGCAGCGCCTGATTTTTCACGGCTATTCCAACACGTTCTTCATAATTAAGCTCCTTTCGGGGCTGAATCTGGCTACCCTGGGCAGCTTGTGGGCCAACGGACTTTACCTTTCTCTGTTCGGGTTTATAGGCGGCTGGGAGCTAACGAAAACCCTGGCGCAGATATTTCCCCGCGCACCGCTTGGCGCGCCGGTAGTATCATTTTTGCTTTGGCCCACGGTGGTGTACTGGACGGCGGGCTTAACCAAGGAATGCCTGTTAGTAGGCAGCGGCACCTGGCTGTTGGCGCTGGCGCTCAGCCGGCTCTTTGGGACTCAGCCGCCGCGCTTTGGGCCCGTGGCAGGAGCGGTATTGCTGGCCTATCTGCACTTTAAAATGCGCTATTTCTTCGCTGTGCTGCTGTTTGCGGCCCTGGCCGGATTAGTTGTTATTCGGGTAGCGCAGCACTTGGGGGAGCCCGAAGCCGCTGGGTGCAGGTGGTGCTATTCGCCGCCACGCTCAGCCTGGGCGGGTGGCTGGGTAGTGAAGTTAGTCCGGTATTTCGCCTCAACAAGTTTACCAGCCAGCTAATCCGCAACTACTCCGACCTGCGGGAAGGCTCCCTGCACCGGCCGCACATCGAGTACGCCGACCTGGCCCCGACACTGCCCAGCTTGTTGCGCAACGTGCCCAAAGCGGTGGTCAGTGCTGTGGTGCGGCCCATGCCCTGGGAAGATTCTACCCCGCTTTACGTGGCGGCCGGCCTGGAAAACCTGTTGCTGCTGACCGTGCTCCTGGTGGCTGTGGCAGCAGCGGCGCGCGGGGAGTGGGGGCAGCTGCCCTTTGCCCTGGTGCTGGCCTTGGCGTTTTATTGCCTGGTGCTGGCCGCCCTGCTTGGGTTGAGCACGCCCAACTTAGGTACGCTCAACCGCTACCGGGCCGTGATGCTGCCGTATTTGCTGCTGCTGGCTTTGCAGAACGACTACGCGGCCCGGTGGCTGCGCCGCATTGGCCTCTAATTTCAGCCCGACTGCACCGCTTTGCCTTCCGGTTTGTTGTAGCCCCACCCGCGTTGTATCTTTGCGGTTTGGTTTAAAAGCACCGCCGACCTTCGGCTTTCAATTGTTTGCATGGAAAATCCTGTCATTATTCTGGGGGCGCAAAGCCTCGGCACCACGGCCCTCGATGCCTTTACCAGCAATGATGTAGTGGTCTACTGCCTGCTCGACGACGATGCCAAGCTGCAGAACGCCGAGCTGAACAACGTGCCCGTGATGGGCAACACCGACGACAAGGAGCTGCTTAAGCTGCTGGGCAAAAAGTGCGAAGTGTTTGTGGCTACAGAAGACACCGCCAGCCGCCGCAGCCTGACCAACATGCTGCGCGACGAGTACGAAGTAGTGCCCGTCAACGCTATTCACGCCCGCGCCAGTGTGGCCGAGCACGCCTGGCTCGGTCACGGCAACCTGATTGGTGCCGGCGCCGTGGTGGCCAGCAACGCCAAGCTCGGCAACGGCTGCCTGGTGGGCGCCAACGCCGTGGTTGAAGTAGGGGCCGAGCTGGCCGACTACGTGCAGGTAGGCGCCGGGGCAATTATCAACCCCGGGGTGAAAGTCGAAGAGCAGGCCTTCATTGGCTCGGGCGCCATCATTGTGGCCGGGGTCAAGATTGGCGCCAAGGCCCGCGTTGGGGCCGGCTCGGTGGTGGTGGCCGACGTGCCCGCCAACCAGACCGTCTTCGGCAACCCCGCTGCGAAAGTGTGATGTTAGAACCTGGAGCTGAGCATGTAGAGCACGGAGTTGCCGGTAGGGCAGTCTTCGTTGCTACACCTCAGCTCTAAATTCGTAGTTCTCAGTTCTACAATATGGATTACCGCGTTTTACTCTACTACTGCTACACGCCCATCGAGGATCCGGTGGCGTTTCGCGACGAGCATCACCGCCTGTGTTTGCGCCTGAATCTGCTGGGCCGTATTATCGTGGCCCACGAGGGCTGAACGGTACCGTATCGGGCCGCACGGCCGACTGTGAGGAATATATGCGCCTGGTAAAGGCCGACCCGCGGTTTGCGGCCCTGGAATTCAAGGTAGACGAAGCTCCGGAACACACGTTTCAGAAGCTGCACGTGCGCGTGAAGCCCGAAATCGTGCACAGCAGTCTGCACCACGTGCGGCCCTACGAGAAAACCGGCCTGCACCTCTCGCCCCAGGAGTTCAAGGACCTCAAGGACCGCGACGATGTGGTGGTGGTGGATGTGCGCTCCGACTACGAGTACAACGTGGGCCGCTTCAAGAATGCCGTAACCCTGGACATGGAGAACTTCCGCGACTTTCCTGAGCGGGTCGAAAAGCTCAAGGAGTTCAAGGATAAGAAGATTCTGACTTACTGCACCGGCGGCGTGAAGTGCGAAAAAGCCAGTGCGTATTTGCTGGAGCAGGGCTTCGAAAATGTGTACCAACTCCACGGCGGCATCATCAAGTACGGCATCGAAACCGGCGGGGAGGACTTCGACGGCAAGTGCTACGTGTTCGACAACCGCGTCACCGTAGACGTGAACCGCGTCAACCCGACCGTCATTGCCCAGTGCCACCACTGCGGCACGGCCTCCGACCGGATGATCAACTGCGCCAATCCGCACTGTAACGCCCACGTGGCCTTGTGCGAAACCTGCGGGGCCCAGCTCGATGGCGCCTGCTCCACTACCTGCCAGGAGCACCCCGATAAGCGCCCTTACGATGGGACGGGCACGTACCCGAAACTCAGCAACCACTACAATCCCGAGCAAGGCCTGCTTTCCTACCGCCCGCCGGGAGCCTGATATTTTCCACCTTTAAGGTGGTCCCAGTGAAAAGGCCGGAAGCTGAGTAGCTAGTTTCCGGCTTCTTTCGTTTAAAGCGTTTTGGTTCCTAGGACCATCGTACCGTCTGACCTGTGTCGGGCGGATTTGCCCGTTTACCCTTTTTCTCACCCCAAACCTCCTACCCATGCCCATTCCCGAATCGGAGTTGATTATCAACCGCGACGGCAGCGTGTACCACCTGAACCTGTTGCCCGACCATATTTCCGAAACGATTATCACCGTCGGCGACCCGGAGCGCGTGCCGCTGGTCAGCCAGCACTTCGATTCCATCGAAACCCAGATTCACAAGCGGGAATTTGTAACCCACGTGGGCTATTACAAGGGCAAGCGCCTTACGGTTATTTCCACCGGCATGGGCACCGACAACATCGACATCCTCATCAACGAGCTGGACGCGCTGGTCAATATCGACTTCGTGACCCGGGAGCCCCGCCCCTGGAAGAGCGGATTTCCCTGCGCATCGTGCGCGTAGGCACCAGCGGCGCCCTGCAGGCTGACATTCCGATTGGCTCCCACCTAGTGACCGAGCACGCCGTGGGACTCGACTCGCTGATGCAGTTCTACCCGTTGGTCGAAACCGGCCTGGAAGTGGAAGTAGCCACCGGCATTCAGCAAAGCCTGGACCTAGCTTACCGCCCATACTGCGTGCGCGGCTCCGATTTGCTGCGCGAGCAGCTGGGCGCGGGCATGGTGGTGGGCAACACGCTTACCTGCCCCGGCTTCTACGGTCCCCAGGGTCGGGTGCTGCGCCTCGACCTGCGCCTGCCTGACCTGATCAGCCGCTTCCAGAGCTTCCGGCACCAGAGTGCCGAGGGCGAATTCCGTTTGACCAACTTCGAGATGGAAACGGCCGGCTACTACGGCCTGGGCCGCATGCTGGGTCACGAGGTAGTGTCGCTCAACGCCATTGTCGCCAACCGCGCCACTGGTGAGTTTGCTACCAATGCCGAGGCAACCGTCAACGACCTGATCCAGAAAACCCTCGACCGGGTTTAGTGGTGGGCTAGTAGAATAGTTCAAATAAAGACGGTTCAACGAACGTAGTCGGCAACAAAACAAAGCCCCGGCCTGTAAAGACCGGGGCTTTGTTTTGTGCTATTGGCGAAAACTGTTGCAGCAGTGAAAATTCGCCAGGATTAAAAGAGCCGCGAACTTAATAAAAGTCGAATCCAACCACAGCCCGGAGCGGCAGTGCCCCACCCGACTTCAGCGTCAGATGCTCCGCGTCGCAGGCCCAAACGGTGGTATAAACCCGCTTGGTGCTGCCATCGGCGGTTTTAAAATAGATGTCAACCTTGCTGTGGTAGCCATTGCCGAGGGTAGTAGCCCGCTCGGCTTCGTAGCGCCGCCACTGCCGCTGAGCGGGCAGTGGCAGTACATCGTCAATAGGAAACCGGAAAGTGCCAATGATTTCCTTGGCTACAATTTCTGGAGATTGTTCAAGCGTGTGCATATAGGGCGTATAGGTGAGAAGTGCCCTAGTAACTTGGTGAATCTGTTTGAAAAATGCTATTAAAAATTCACTAATCTTGTGAAGTTGTTTCTTTCGTGCTATTTGGCGAAAGTATCAGCCTATTTCTGCCAAAAAAGCCATGGTGTCCACCCCGTCGGCATAGTCCGTAACCTTCGGTGACTGGGCCTGCCCGAAGGCAAAGCTGCCGGCATAGCGCCCCCGTCCGAGACGATGCACTGAATCTGCTCGGCCGCGTCGGTCAGCTGGTCGACTAGGTCTACCTCGCTGGCGTAGCGGCCGTAGTGCAGCACCGAAATGGGCGACACCAGCGGAGCCGCTTCGTTGAGCAGCAGAAAACCGTTGTCGAAGTGTGGCACGTTGTTGACCAGCAGAATGCTTTTATTATAGTCGTAGTTGTTCTGGTAGCGGTTATGGGTCAGCACCCGCTCCCAGGGCTGCAGCGCGTCGAGCAGGGGAGTGAACGAGTAGTTCTCGGGCACGTAGAGCTTCGACACGTTGCGGCAGCCCAGGCCGTAGTACTGAAAAATGTCGCGGCCCAGGGCGGCCAGCGTTTCGGCGCTTTCCTCTCCCGTCAGAATAGCCAAGCTGGTGCGGTTGCGCCGGATCAGGTTGGGCTTTTTGCTGAAATAATACTCGAAGTAGCGGGCCGTATTGTTGGAGCCGGTGGCAATAAAGGCGTCGGCGTCGTTGAGGCGGTCCACAAAAGCAATCCGCTCGGTAAAGCGCGGCTCAATAGTGGTCAGCTCCTGGGCAACCCAGGCCATGAGAACCTTGTCGTCGGCGCTGGGCTTAGCCAGCAGGTGGTGGCCGCTGATGAGCACGCACAGCAAATCGTGGAAGCCGACCAGCGGGATGTTGCCAGCCATGACCACGCCCACGCGGCGGGCCTGCTCGGGTTCGGCTGGGTAACGGGCAGCCCAGGTGCGAAGCGTGTCTTCGGTCAGTAGCTCGGCCACACCCTGCACGGCGGCCGTCACGTTGGGCTCGTCAAACCAGGTATTGCTGTTGCGGGCCCGGCGCGTCAGGTCGGCGAGTTCGTCGCTGGAAAGGTGTTGCAGGCGTTGGCCCAGGGCCACAAAAGCGGCGACACGGTCGGAATGATTCATGGAGGAGGGGCAAAAAAATGCGGGTAAACGCCTAGCTTAGCCGGAGCAAAGCTGCGTAACGGGGTGGAATGACTAAAAAACTCGCAAGAGTACGGGTTAGTTTCTACTTTTGCGTGCCTTTACAAATTACTGCCAACGCATTTTCTGCGTATAAGGCGGTAATCTATTAGCATCAACTCAACCCAGAGGAACCCGGCTATGGCCATCATGATAACCGACGAGTGCATCAACTGTGGTGCCTGCGAACCAGAATGCCCCAACACCGCCATCTACGAAGGCGGCGCCCAGTGGCGTTGGGCCGACGGCACTACGCTGAAGGAAGTACAGGTCGACGGGGGCGCTACGGTTTCCGGAACGGCGCCCCAAACGCCCGTGTCCGATGAGTATTACTACATCGTGTCCGACAAGTGCACCGAGTGCGTGGGCTTTCACGAGGAGCCCCAGTGCGCCGCCGTCTGCCCCGTCGACTGCTGCGTAGACGACCCCGACTACCGCGAAAGCCAGGAAAAGCTCATCAGCAAGAAAGAGTGGCTGCACGCCGGCGCATAACCTGATGCGCTGAGGTAAGGAAAGTGCTAAGGTGCTAATACTTACCTATCATTGCGAGGCGCAGCCGTGGCAATCCGTCCTCTGCTCGTGACACCCGTCCTTTTACTAAAAAGCCCTTTATCGAATTACCGATAAAGGGCTTTTTACTTAAGGTAGCGCTGCACAGTTCAGAGGACGGATTGCCACGGCTGCGCCTCGCAATGACACAAGATTGAGTTTAGCTCATTCCCTGGCATTGGCCTTACGTGCCGCAGTTAAAGTACTTGTCGTAAGCCGACTCCGGCAGCAGGTTTAGCCGGCTTAGGGTCTGAATGGGCCAGCGCAGCCTGCGGATGAGGCGGTAGTTGTTGGGGTAGTCGTGGAAAGTGCGGGGCGGAGTGGCCACAATCTGGTCGAACTCCGGACGAGTGAGGCCCAGGCGCTTGATGCACAGGTCGATGACGCGCGGGTCTTCGATGGAGTTGATTTTGCTGGTGCGTTCCAGGGCCGTTTCCCGGCTCATCTGCCCGAGCGGATCAGGGCCGAGTAGTTGAACAGGCGCCGGTCGATGTTAAACTTGGTCCGGTTCAGGTAGTAGATGACGCTCTGATACAGGTCGTCGAAATAGTGAGCCCCGGGGTTTTGCCACTCCAGCTCCCGGGCCAGCAGCTCGTCGACCTCACTGCGCACGTAGTCCACGTGGTAGAGCAGGGTCACGGTCTTGATGCGGCGCACGAAGGTGTAGTAGAACATTTCCTTCAGACCCAGATTAAAGCCCGGGTCGTTGGGCGACCAAGGCCGTAGCGGTACCGAGCCGAAGCGCTGGTGCACGGCTTTTAGGTATTTGCCATCCAGGTAGTTCCACGAGAGTGGGGCAATGCCTTCGGTGCGAAACGACTGCCCAATGATGATGCGTTGAATGCCTTCCTTGGCTGCTACGCCGTAGAGGGCGGTGGCAATCCCCAGGTCGGTGCCTTCCTCCATATCGGGGTAGAAGCCTTGAGGAAGGCAATTTTCAGGTCTTTCGATTCACGCCAGTCGGAGGTGATGGTGCGCATTTCCACGCCCAGCTTGCGGCAGGCCTTGAGCATGTTCTCGCCCGCTACAGGGTTGCCGAAGCCATCATTGAAGTGCACCGCCAAGGGGCGCAGACCCAGCTGCGTGACGCAATACCAGAGGGTAAAGGAACTGTCGCGGCCCCCGCTTACGCCGAGCACGCAGTCGTATTTGCGGCCCCGACCCACGCGTTTGATATCAGCGGCCAGCTCCTGGACTTTTTTTCGGCCGGCTTCTCCCAAGGGAAAGCCTGGTCCATTTTGTCGTGCAGCAGGCAAAAATTGCACTCTCCTCCGGCATCAAACTGAATACCGGGAACGGTGGTATCCATGATGCAGCGAGTGCAGCGTCGGTAGTCTTGCTTCATAGGCAGAGTAAGCGGGAGAGCAATAGGAGAGGCGGGAGCGGATGTGGTTGAGGACAAGCGCAAAAGGATTGGTGGTTAGGTCGGCAACTCGTCGAAACGGTAGCCTTTGCGGCGCAGCATCTCGCCGATGGCCGTGCCCTGCTCGGGCCGCACCGGCCGCGGCATGTCGGTGACGACCAGCTGACCGGCAAATTCATTGAAAACGCCCTGGGCCCGCACGCCCGAGGCGTCGACGGCCAGGGAGCAGCCGATACTTTTTTTGCCCTCGTAGGGGCCACCCACAATGTAGCCTACCGATGTGGTGCTGAGCACGGCCACGTTGTAGAGCTGAGCCAGAATCGAGAAGGGCCGCAGCCACTTCTGCTGGTAGGGGTCGTTTTCCTCCGTAATGGAGTAGTCTACCGTCCAGGAAGCGGGGGCCAGGATAAACTCGGCGCCCATGCGGGCCAGGGTGTGCCCAATGGACAAGCCTTCGAGGTAGTTGTCGGCGCACACGTTGACGCCAATTTTACCCAGGGGCGTATCCACGACGCTCAGCGTCTGGCCTACCGCGTAAAACGGCTGCTCAACGGTAAGTAGGTTGATCTTGTGGTACTTGGTCAGGATTTCACCCTGGGCACTGATCAGAATGGCCGCGTTGTAATTGCGCCCGTTCAACCGCTCGGTCAGGCCAGCGCAGACCATGATATTGTGACGCAGAGCTTCCTGGCAGAGCAGGTCGCTGAAGGCGCCGGGAATGGGCAAGGCCTCAGTTAGGGCGCTGGGATGGGTCCAGGCGAAGTCCAGGGTTTCGGGCAGCAGCACCAGGTCGCAGCCCTGCCGGGCGGCATCGGCAATCATCTGCGCGGCCCGCTCCAGATTGCGCTCGGGCTCCCCGCCTTCTACCAGCAACTGGCCCAGGCCAATGCGCACAGTAGCAGTCGATTCGGGGTGGGCGGGAGGCGAAACAAGCGCGGAAGCTGGTTTCTTGTTCTTTAAAAAAGAGAAAAGCGAAGCCATAGAGGCGGAAGGCAGAACAGAAAAATTGTCAGAAGGTACCTAAATCCGATTAAACCTCCACAGGTTTTATTTGTCGCGGGCAAAGGTAGCTTGATTTGATGCATATGGAAGTCGGTGCCGGTTTAAATGTCGGGCTTAAGCTGAACCGTGGTGCACTGCAAGGGGCGAATTTCCCGCCCCGCGCTGAATTGCCTACTTTTGCTCTTATTCCGAACCGCTATTCCCCGTTGACGATGTCCATCGCCAAAACCTATACCCCCGCCGACGTTGAAGCCAAATGGTATCAGCGCTGGCAGGAGCAGGGCTTTTTCAAAGCCAAAGCCAACCCGCGCAAGCCCGCCTACTCCGTCGTGATTCCCCCGCCCAACGTGACGGGCGTGCTGCACATGGGCCACATGCTCAACAATACGATTCAGGACGTGCTGGTACGCCGGGCCCGGATGCAGGGCAAGGAAGCCTGCTGGGTGCCTGGCACCGACCACGCCTCCATTGCCACTGAAGCTAAAGTAGTGGCTCTGCTCAAGGAAAAAGGCATTGAGAAGCGTGACCTGAGCCGGGAAGAGTTCCTGACCCACGCCTGGGACTGGAAGGAAAAGTACGGCGGCATCATCCTCGAGCAACTCAAGAAGCTGGGCGCCTCCTGCGACTGGGACCGGACCCGGTTTACCATGGAGCCCGAGCTGACCGAGGCCGTGCTGCGCGTGTTCGTGGACCTCTACCAGAAAGGCCAGATTTACCGCGGCATCCGGATGGTCAACTGGGACCCGCAGGGCCGCACCGCCATTTCCGATGAGGAAGTTATTGCCAAGGACACCGTGGCCAAGATGTACTACCTGCGCTATGCAGTGGTAGGGCAGGAAGGACATTTTATTACGGTGGCTACCTCTCGGCCCGAGACGATTATGGCCGACGTGGCTGTGGCCGTGAACCCCAACGACGAGCGGTACACCCACCTGCACGGGCAGAAAGTGCGCATTCCGCTGCTGGGCCGCGAAATCCCGGTTATCCTCGACGAGTACGTGGCCATGGACTTTGGTACCGGCGGCCTGAAGGTGACGCCCGCTCACGACTTGAACGACTACGAGCTGGGCGTCAAGCACAACCTGCCGGTAATCGACATCCTCAACGACGACGGTACGCTCAACGAAAAGGCGCAGCTGTACGTGGGCCAGGACCGTTTTGCCGTGCGCAAGCAGATTGCCAAAGACCTGCAGGAAGCTGGTTTGCTCGACAAGATTGAGGACTACAACAGCGTGCTGCAGACCTCGGAGCGGACCGGTGCCGTGATTGAGCCCAAGCTCAGCCTGCAGTGGTTCTGCAAGATGGACCACATGGCCAAAAAGGCGCTGGAAGTCGTTGAAAACGACGAAATCAAGCTGCACCCGCCCAAGTTCAAGAACATGTACCGGTCGTGGATGGAGAACGTGCGCGACTGGTGCATCTCGCGGCAGCTGTGGTGGGGCCAACGGATTCCGGCCTACTACCTGCCCGACGGCAGTTTTGTAGTAGCCCTGAACGAGGAGCAGGCTCTGGAGCAGGCCCGGGAGCAGAGCGGTAATGCTGAGTTGCAACTGTCGGATCTGCGCCAGGACGAGGACGTGCTCGATACCTGGTTTTCGTCGTGGCTGTGGCCCATTTCGGTGTTCGACGGGTTCAAGGACCCCGACAATGCTGATATCAACTATTTCTACCCTACCGACGACCTGGTAACGGCGCCTGAAATCCTGTTTTTCTGGGTGGCCCGCATGATTATGGCCGGCCTGGAGTACCGCAAGGAAGTACCTTTCCGCAACGTGTACCTCACCGGCATCGTGCGCGACGCCCAGGGCCGCAAGATGAGCAAGAGCCTAGGCAACTCGCCCGACCCGCTCGACCTGATTGCCGACTACGGCGCCGACGGCGTGCGCACCGGTATGCTGTTTTCCTCGCCGGCCGGCAACGACTTGCTCTTCGACATCAAGCTCGTGGAGCAGGGCCGCAACTTCACCAACAAGCTCTGGAACGCCTTCCGCCTGACCCAGGGCTGGGAGGTGAACAGTGAGCTGCCCTTCGCTTCGGCCAAGGCGGTCGAGTGGTTTGGGGCCAAGCTGCAAACGACCGTGGCCGAGCTGGATGAGCACTTCGCCAAGTTCCGGATGAGCGACGCGCTGATGACGGTGTATAAGCTGGTGTGGGACGACTTCTGCTCGGTGTACCTGGAAATGGTGAAGCCTGCCTACCAGGCCCGATTGACGCCGAGACGCTCAAGCACACCATCGGCTACCTCGAGACTTTGCTTAAGTTGCTGCACCCCTTCATGCCCTTCATTACCGAGGAAATCTGGCATGAGCTCAAGGAGCGGGCCCCGAAAGAGTACCTCTGTGTGGCACCCTGGCCCAAACTGGCTCCGGTGGCCGGCAGCGCCGAACTGCTCAGCCGTATGGACAAGGCCCTGGACATCGTGGCCGGCGTGCGCAACATCCGTAACCAGAAAGGTCTGGGCCCGAACAAGCCCCTGACTCTGGCCGCCAAAACCGACGACGCCCAGTTGCTGCAGGACTACGACGGCATCATCCGCAAGCTGGCGGCCCTGACCGAAGTAACCCTGGTGCAGGACGCGCCGGCCGCTTCGGTCGGTTTCGTGTCAGGCGGTGCCGAATTCTTTGTGCCGCTCGAGGGCCAGATTGACCTCGGTGCCGAAAAGGCCCGGCTGGAAAAAGAGTTGGAGTACACCCGCGGCTTCCGCGACACAGTACTCAAAAAGCTCAGCAACGAGAAGTTCGTACAGAACGCCAAGCCCGACGTGCTGGAGCGGGAGCGGCAGAAGCAGGCCGACGCCGAATCGAAAATTGCGGCCCTGGAGCAAAGCTTGGCCGCGCTGTAGGCCCAAGCATTCAACGTCTTTCTAAAACGAAAAAGCCGCCCCGGCAACGGGGCGGCTTTTTCGTTTTCTGCCTGTCGGCAAGGGTGCTGGGCGTTTGTCAGAATGACCCTGCCGCCAGCTACCGGGACTCGTTTGGTACGGCGCCCGGCCACCTATTTTTTGTTTGCGCTTAGTTGGTTTTGCAACTGAAAAGTAACCTGCTGGCAGTCGGCAAACTTCTGCTCGGCCTGGTGCAGGGCTTCTTCCGTAGCCGTCAGCTTTTGGTAGAGAAACAGAATGCAGCCCAGGGATACAACCAAGGCAATAAGGGAAATGACGTTTTTCATACTAGTCTGATTTTCAAAAAGAAAAGCCCGTCGGGTTGACGGGCTTGTTCTTGTAAAAGTAGGAAATGCCCGGCGCGCTTAAATGGCCGTGTTCGGGTCGAACTGCTCCAGGTAATCGGCCACTTTGCGCACGAACATGCCGCCCAGAGAGCCGTCGACCACGCGGTGGTCGTAGCTGTGGGAAAGGAACATGAAGTGCCGCACGCCGATCAAATCACCCTGCGGCGTTTCAATTACGGCGGGCTTTTTCTTGATGGCACCCACGGCCATGATGGCAACCTGGGGCTGCATGATGATAGGAGTGCCCATCACGTTGCCGAAGGAGCCCACGTTGCTCAGCGTGTACGTACCGCCTTCCAGATCCTCGGGCTTGAGCTTGTTGGCCCGGGCCCGGTTAGCCAGATCATTCACCCGCTTGCTCAGCCCGTTCAGATTGAGCTGGTCGGCGTTGTGAATCACGGGCACAATCAGGTTGCCCGAAGGCAGGGCCACGGCCACGCCGATGTTGATGTCGCGCTTCTTGATGATGTAGTCCCCATCCACCGACACGTTGATGTTGGGGAAGTCCTGAATGGCGCGGGCTACGGCCTGAATAAAAATGGGCGTAAAGGTCAGGTTCTCGCCTTCACGCTTTTTGTAGGCATCCTTGTGCTTGTTGCGCCAGAGCACGAGCTCCGTCACATCAGCCTCCACAAACGAGGTAACGTGGGGCGAAATCCGCTTGGAGTCGACCATGCGCTGAGCAATCATTTTGCGCATGCGGTCCATTTCGATCAGCTCGTTGTTGCCGCTCACCGAGGGCGCCGGCTTGCTGGCTGGAGCTGCGGGCTGAGGCTGAGCCGCCGGAGCGGGGGTGGTGGCAGCGGGTGCAGCCTGTGGCTGGGCGGGAGCTTGTTGAACGGCTGCTGGAGCCGACGCTGCCGGGGAAGCGGCAGTGGTAGCCGGCGCAGCTTGCGTCAGAGGCTTTTTGCCGTTCTCTACGTAGGCCAGGATGTCCTGCTTGGTTACGCGGCCTTCCTTGCCGGTGCCGGGCAGGTATTCCAGGTCAGCCATCGAAATGCCTTCCTGCCGGGCGATGCTCAGCACCAGGGGCGAGTAAAAGCGGCCGGGCTGGGCCACCGCCAGGCGCTGGTCAGCCTGCGGATCGTTTTGCTCGGGCAGATAAGGAACGTTGGTATCGGCTCCGTTCAGTGAAGGAGCGGGAGCTTCCTGCGGGGCAGCGGGAGCAGCTGTGGGGGCGGCAGAACCGGCACTGGCCACGTCGGTTTCAATAACGGCAATCGGGGCGCCCACGGCCACGACCTGGCCTTCCTGCACCAGGATTTCCTGCAATACCCCAGCGTAGATGGCGGGAACTTCGGTATCTACTTTATCGGTGGCCACTTCCAGCACCGATTCGTCCTGCTCGATGGCGTCGCCGACTTGCTTGAGCCATTTCAGGACGGTGCCTTCCATAATGCTTTCGCCCATTTTGGGCATCACCATTTCCACTCGTGCCATGCGGTTGTTGGGTTGTTGGGGGTTGTTGGGTGGGAGATTGAGGCCTCAAAGGTAATAGAAACCATATAGCGGAGCGCGCCGCCAGGTTAACAGCCGTTAGTAGTCTTTTCTGGAAGGCGCCATTACCGCTGGGGCAGGCTCTGGCGCAGCAGGTTCAGCACGCTGGTAGTGGCATACTCGATGTTGAGCTGCCGCCCACGGTTAAAAGTAATTTTGCGGGCTACCGTCTGGTGCTCGTCGGCATAGGCCAGCCAGAAAGTGCCCACGGGCTTTTCCTCGCTGCCGCCGTCGGGGCCGGCAATGCCGCTGGTGGCAATGGCCACGTCGACACCCAGGCGCTGCCGGGCGCCTTCGGCCATCTGCCGCACCACTTCCTCACTTACGGCCCCATGTGCAGCCAGGCTTTCGGTGCTTACACCCAGCTCCTTGACTTTGATATCATTATGATACGAAATAATACTGCCCAGAAAGTAGCGGGAGCTGCCTGCCACGCTGGTAAGCTTGTGGGCCACGTAGCCCCCGGTGCAGCTCTCAGCCGTGCCCAAGGTCAGGCCACGCTCCGTGAGCAGCTGCCCGACGGCAGCTTCGAGGGGCACCTCGCCCTCGGCAAAAATGAAGTCGCCAAGCAGGGCACGCAGCTCGGGCATACGGGCTTCCATGCGGCCGCGCAAGTCGGGCTGCCCGTCGTCGGAACCCGTCAGGCGCAGGCGTACGCCACCTAGGTAAGGCAGGTAGGCCAGGCGCATGTTGGCGGGCAGGGCATCTTCCCACGCGGCTATTTTTTCGGCCAGAAATGACTCGCCCAGCCCTACGGTCTGCACCACGATGTGCTCGATGGGGGGAGTCTGGAAGTGGCGCTTGAGGCGGGGCAGCACGGTGTCGGTCATCATGCGCTTCATTTCAAACGGCACGCCGGGCATGCTTACAAACACCACGCCCTGGTCTTCGAACCACATGCCGGGCGCCGTGCCTACCACGTTGCGAACCGGCGTACAGGAGGCGGGCAGGTAGGCCTGCTGGCGGTTTACCTCCATCATGGGCCGGTTGAAGCGGGCAAATATAGACTCCACGTCGCGCAGGGAAGCCTCGTTCAGCACCAGCTCGGTGTGGAAGTACTCGGTCAGGATGTTCTTGGTCAAATCATCCTTGGTAGGACCCAGGCCGCCGGTGATGAGGACTACTTGAGCCCGGGTGCGGGCCGCATCCAGGGCCTGCACAATCTCGTCGGCCCGGTCGGAGACGCTGGTAATCTGCCGCACCCGAATGCCGAGCTTGCCCAGCTCCTGGCCCATGAAGGCCGAGTTGGTATCAATGACCTGGCCGTAGAGGAGCTCGTCGCCAATAGTGATGATTTCAGCGTCTGGAATGTGGGGCATGGAGACAGAGTTAGGAAGGAGAAGGAATTTGGTGCAATTTGGGGCCAACGCGGATAAGACGCTCACTAAGGGCCTCAGGTTTTTCGCTTTTTCTACTTCTATGTTGCGTTTTCGCATTCTCGTGGCCGCCCTGACCTTGTCGTTGGCCGGCCCGCTCGTAGCTCAGGCTCAAACCAAGACCACAGCTAAAACCACCACGACCAAAAAAACTACGGCCAAAACTACGGCGAAGACGCCCGCTAAGACTCCGGCTAAAACCACCACAACTAAGACGACCACGAAAGCGACGACGCCGGTGGTGGTAACGCCGCCTGCCCCGCTGACCCTGCCTGAGGCCACCACCGGCCTGCGCGAGGCCCTGACTCAGAGCATTACCCGGGCCACCGACATTGCCGGCTCTACCGACGGCTTCAATGCCAACACCGACATCCGCATTCCGTTTCCGCCCGAGGCCGAGCTGGTGTCTACCACGCTGCGCGGTCTGCGCATGGGGGCCTTGGTCGATAATTTTGAGCTGGCCCTGAACCGCGGTGCCGAAGCCGCTGCTGCCCAGGCTAAGCCTATCTTCCTCGGGGCTGTGCAAAACCTGAGCTTTGCCGACGCCATGGCCCTGGTTACGACCCGGGAGCCCGACGCGGCCACGCTCTACCTGCACAAAAACACCGAGCCGCAGCTGGTTGCCGCTCTGACACCCATCGTGCAACAGTCATTGGAGAAAACCGGCGCCACCAAGCTCTATAAGGAAATGGTGGCCCGCTACAACAAGATTCCGCTGGTGACGCCCATCAACGCCGACCTGACGGCCTACGCCACCCAGAAAACCTCCGACGGCCTGTTTACCCTCATGGCCGAGGAAGAAGGCCGGATTCGCCTCAACGCGGCCGCCCGCGGTTCCGACGTGCTGAAGCGCGCCTTCGGCAAATAAAAGCCGACCCCAAGCGTCGAGAGAAAAGCCCAGCCGGTCGATTAAACCGGGTGGGCTTTTTTCATTCCAAGCTTCTGCCCGCCAATCGAAGGAAATTGGTCTGGTTTGTGTTTTAGTGCTGCTGTCGGCCGGATTGGTCGGGCATTTCGCTCCCGCGCACCATGAAAAAGAAAGCTTCTCTTCTCCTCGTTTTGGCCGGTATGGCCCTAAATTTCTCTGCTTCGGCACAAGGCTTCGACTTGTCCAAGCTCGGCAAGATTCTGACCGACAAAGTGGGCACGGCTCCTAAAACCGGCAGCACGACCACCGGCTCGGGCAGCGTAAGCCAGAACGAAGCCGCCATGGGCCTGAAGGAAGCCCTAACCCAGGGTATCAGCAAGGGCGCCGACCAGGCTTCCCGTCAGGACGGCTTTTACCTGAACCGGCTTATCCGCATTCCTTTTCCCCCCGATGCCCAGCGTGTAGCTACGTCGTTGAGGGCCATTGGCCTGGGGGCTCAGGTTGATAAGTTTGAGTTGTCTTTGAACCGCGGCGCCGAAGATGCAGCCAAAAGTGCCAAGCCGATTTTCCTTTCGGCCATCAAGAGCCTCACGTTTAAGGACGTCTGGGGCATCCTAACTGGGGAGAAGGATGCGGCTACCAACTACCTCAAGCGCACCACCACCACCCAGCTGACGTCGGCCTTCAAGCCCATCATCCAACAGTCGCTGGACAAGGTAAACGCCACGCGCTACTACACCGACCTGACCACGCGCTACAACATGATTCCGCTGGTGAAGCCCGTGCAAACGGACCTCAACCAGTACGCCACCGACAAGGCTATTGGCGGGCTGTTTACCCTCATTGCGCAGGAAGAAGCAAACATCCGCGAAAACCCTGTGGCCCGCACCACCGAGCTACTGCGCCGCGTATTTGGCAGCAAGCAGGGTAGTACCCGGCCGCGCCTTCCTGGCGCTGACTTACTAAGCAGCAAAAAAGCCCGCCCGAATCAGTTCGGGCGGGCTTTTTTGGCTAGGGGTTGCAGCTAGAAGCCAACAACCGCTAATCGGTTAATAATCGTCGTCGTCTGAGAAGCGGGAGCCGCGGCTACTGCTACGGCTGCCAAACGAATCGTCGTCGTCATCGTCGGCGAAGTCATCGTCATCATCCAGGCTGGCAAATCCGCCACTATCTGGATCTTCGGCGGCTTCGGCCGTGGTGTATTCTTCCTCCGTCATGTTGGCCAGGTCCAGAGCTTCATCGTGGGAAGAGCCAGTGTCGCGCCACATCAGATAATCGGCGTACTTGGCACCTAGGCGGTCCTCATCGTTGCCGCGGGTTTTACTGCCGCCGGTTTTGGCGAAAGTATCCAGCTCATCGTCATCATCAAGGAAGTCGTCGTCGAGGTCGTCGTATTGTTTCATGGCCTTGTCAGGGGCAGTAAAGTGGGAAAAGATGAATAAACGAACGATGCAAGTCCGGCTGCGAAGATACGGGCGCAGCAAGCGCAGGTTGGACTTGCAAGGTAAAAATCAGCAGGAAAATTCCCGGCCGCGCAGCTTTTTGCCGGCCAATTGAATTACGCTTGAGCTTCCGTAAAACCCGGCCGTTGGGCTGGAAAGGGCGTTAATGTCTGTAACCTCGGGTTTTAGGGCTGGGAGCGGAGCGGGCTTGTCAGCGCGTACCGAAGCCATAAACATGTAAGCTGAAGGCGACCCCAAACGATGGGCTTTAGCGGGCCGCTTTAGCCCCAAAGTCCGTTACGTTGAGCTGTTGCTGGCAGAAGCTGTATTCCTCCGGCACGTTGGAGCTGACGATAACCAGGCGGCCGGCCACGGTAGCAGCCACATGCTCCAGATACCACTCCACACCGGTCCGGTCCAGGTTGGTGGTGGGCTCGTCGAGCAGGAGCAGGGGCGAGTCGGCGTAGAGGGCCAGGGCCAGCTTGAGGCGCTGCTTCATGCCGCTGGAAAAATCCCGGACCATCTTATGGCGCGACTTTTCCAGGTACATCAACTCAATCAAACCGGCGGGCGTCAGGCCGGGGCGCAGGGGTTTGAAGCGGGTGTGAAAGTGCAGCAGCTCAGTCAGGGTCAGCTCCTCAATGAGCTCCAGGTAGGGCGCGCAGTAGGCCAAGCGGCGCGGCACGTCTTCTACGGGCAAGGGCTGGCCCTGGAAGGAATAAACCAAGGTGCCTTCGGTAGGCAGAATTTGGCCGGAAAGCGTATTTAGCAGGGTGCTTTTACCCGAGCCGTTGGGCCCCAGCACCGCCGTGGCCGTCCCGGACCGAAACACGTGACTCAGGCCCCGGAAAATCCACTCCCGCGAGAAGCGCTTGCCGAGCCCGGTTGCTTCAATCTGCACCGTTACCGTTGCGGGAATAGCCCTTAATCACGCCCCGGCCCGAGTTGCGCACGAAGTTTACCACCTCGTCGCGCTCGGGCGAGGGAAGCAGCTCCAGCTCAATCTTGTCCAGGGCGTCGTTGTTGTTGAGGCCGCTGAGGAAGAGCAACCGGTAGAGCTGCTGAATCTCGCTGATTTTCTGGTCTGAAAAGCCCCGGCGGCGCAGGCCAATCGAGTTGATGCCGCTGTAGGTGAGGGGCTCCCGGCCGGCCTTCACAAACGGGGGCACGTCTTTGCGTACCAGCGAGCCGCCCGAAATCATGGCGTGGGGGCCTACTTTCACAAACTGGTGCACGGCTGAGGTGCCGCCGATAATGGCGTGGTCCCCGATTTCCACGTGGCCCGCCAGCTGCACGCCGTTGGCCAGTACGCAGTGGTTGCCGATAATGCAGTCGTGGGCCACGTGCACGTAGGCCATCAGCAGGCAGTTGCTGCCCACAATGGTCTTGAGCCGGTCCACGGTGCCGCGGTTTACCGTCACGCACTCCCGGATAACGGTGTTGTCGCCGATATGGACCGTGGTTTTCTCGCCGGCAAACTTGAGGTCCTGGGGCATGGCGGCAATGACGGCGCCGGGAAAAATCTTACAGTTCTTGCCAATGCGGGCCCCCGACATAATCGTCACGTTGGGGCCAATCCAGGTGCCTTCCCCGATTTCCACGTCCTTGTCGATGGTGGTGAAGGGTTCCACGACCACGTTCTGAGCGATTTTGGCTTCGGGGTGAATATAGGCGAGCGGCTGGTTCATTCGTTGGTTAATTAGTAATTAAGAATCAGGAGCCAAGAACAGTCTCAACGTTGCGGAGGCCGCTTTTCGTCAGAGAGTTAGAGATTCTTGTCTGCTAATTGCTAATTGAAAACTAGGCTTCTTTGCGGACAATGGCCGCGCTCATCTCCGCTTCCATCACCACTTTGCCATTCACGAAGGCCTGGCCTTTCATCTTGGCGATGCCGCGCTTGATAGGAGACAACAGCTGACAGCGGAAAATGATGGTGTCGCCGGGCTTCACCATTTTGCGGAAGCGGCAGTTTTCGATGCCGATAAAGTAAGGCGTGTAGTTTTCGGGGTCGGGCACGGTGTTCAGCACCAGAATGCCCCCGGTTTGGGCCATGGCTTCTACTTGGAGCACACCCGGGAAAACCGGGTTGCCGGGGTAGTGACCCGTAAAGAACGGCTCATTGATGGTCACGTTCTTGATGCTGGTCACCGTGGTGCTATCCAGGTGAATCACCTTGTCGATCAGCAGAAAGGGGTAGCGGTGCGGCAGCACCTGCATGATCTGGTTGATGTCCATCACCGGCTCCCGATTCGGGTCGTAGCTGGGTACGGGGGAGGTGTTGGCCTCCATCATCTTCTTCTTGATCTTCTTGGCGAAGGCTACGTTGGCCGCGTGCCCGGGGCGGGCAGCTAGAATCTGGCCTTTCAGCGGCCGGCCCACTAGGGCCAGGTCACCTACCAGGTCGAGGAGCTTGTGGCGGGCGGGCTCGTTTTTGTAGCGCAGGTCCACGTTGTTGAGGATGCCTTCCTTCTTGACGGCCACTTTAGGCTTGCCCAGCATGGTAGCCAATTCGGTCAGCTCCTCGTCGCTCACCACCCGGTCTACGACCACAATGGCGTTGCTCAAATCGCCGCCCTTGATCAGGTTGGACTTGTAGAGGGCTTCAAGTTCGTGCAGGAAGCAGAACGTGCGCGAGCTGGAAATTTCGGCGGTAAAGTGAGAAATATCCGTTAGCGAGGCGTGCTGGGAGCCCAGTACCGGCGAGTTGTAGTCCACCATTACCGTCAGGCGGTAGTCGTTCAGGGGCAGGGCGGCTATTTCCACGGCCCGGCCGTTGTCGACGAAGCGGATTTCCTCGGGAATCTCGAAGTAGTTGCGCAGCGCGTTCTGCTCTTCCAGCCCTACTTCCATAATGGCCTTGATAAACTCGTAGGAGGAGCCATCCATGATGGGCGGCTCGGGCCCGTCGAGCTGAATCATCACGTTGTCAATCTGCAGGCCGACCAGGGCCGCCAGCGTGTGCTCCACCGTATTGACGCGGGCTCCGTTCTGCTCGATAGTCGTGCCCCGGCTCAGGTCCACTACGTTGTCTACGTCGGCATCAACCACGGGCTGCCCGGGCAGGTCGATGCGCTGAAACTTGAAGCCATGATTTACCGGCGCGGGGCAGAAAGTCATGTTGGCCGAAACGCCGGTGTGCAGGCCAATGCCGCTCACGGTTACCGGTGCCTTGATGGTATGTTGCTTGTCGTTCATTGTTGGGCTGTTAGCCGCTAGCGTAAAGGGCGGCGGCTGACGGGCGGAAGACTTCGAATACTGAGTTAGGGGCAAAGAAAAAAGCTGCGGACGTTAGCTAGTAGCTAAGGGCAAGCAGCTTTTCGAGGGGCAAAGCTAGGACTTTTCCGACATGGATGAGTTGCGCTCCAAGTCGCTGAGGCGGCGGTCCAGCTCCGGTAGGTGGCGGAAAATGGCGTTGGCCCGCAGACTGTCGCGCAGATTAAAGGCCGGGGAGCCCTGCAGCAGCACGCCCTCGGTCTTGATGGACTTGCCCACGCCCGACTGGGCCGTGACGGTGGTGCGGTTGGCCAGGGTGAGGTGGCCGGCAATGCCGGTTTGCCCGGCCAGCACGCAGAAATCCCCTATTTTGGTGGAGCCCGAAATGCCGGTCTGGGCGGCTACCACCGTGTGGCGGCCAATTTCAACGTTGTGGGCAATCTGGACCAGGTTATCAATCTTGGAGCCTTCCCGGATGATGGTCGAGCCCATGGTAGCGCAGTCGATAGTGGCGTTGGCGCCGATGCTGACGTTGTCTTCGAGCACCACGTTGCCGATCTGCGGAATGGTCTTGTAGGAGCCGTCGGGCTGGGGCGCGAAGCCAAAGCCATCGGAGCCGATAACCGCGCCGGCGTGCACCGTGCAGCGGGCCCCGATGACGGTTTCGGCGTAGATCTTGGCCCCGGCGTAGATAATAGTACCGTCACCAATCACGCACCGGTCGCCGATGTAGGCCTGGGGGAAAATGACCACGTCGCGGCCGATGCGGCAGTCCTGGCCGATGTAGGAAAAGGCGCCGCGGTAGTGGTTGTCGCCAATAACGGAGTTGGCCCCGATAAAAGCGGGCTCCTCTACGCCGCGCCGGCCGGTGCGGGTGGCCTGCTGGTAGAATTCGAGCAGAGTGGTAAAGCTCGTATACGGGTCGTCGACGCGAATCAGCGCCGTGCCTACGGGCTGCTTCAGAGCCAGGGTTTTACTGACGATTACGGCCGAAGCGCCGGTCGTATACAGGTGGGGCTCGTACTTCAGGTTCGACAGGAAGGAGAGGGCCCCGGCCTGCGCTTCTTCGATTTTTGCCAAGCGGTCAATGCGCTGGGTGGCGTCGCCTTCGACGACGCCGTGGAGCACTTCTGCAATCTGGCCTACCGTAAATTCCATGGCGCAAAAGTAGAGAAAAGTTGGTGCTTGGTTTTTAGCGGCCGGTGCATAGAATTCTGGGTTTAGGCCAAGTCTGACGGAATGAACACTAATCATCAGATACTAAGCCTTCAGCGTGAGGCCCAAATTCCGGCCAGTTAGTGCGCTATTTCCTTGGGGTAGCAGATGTAGTGCTTCTCGACGCGCTGCCCCAGGGCCCGGATGTTGGGCAAGTCGGAGGCCTCGGCCACGTTGATAACCCGCCCGCCCTTGGTCAGCACGTCGATGGTGTCTTTACCGGCCGCGTCGTAGGCGTTGTTGCTGATGCGCCCGGCCAGCATGAGCTGACTGGCATCCTGGGGCGAGAGGTCGAATTTCTCGGCAATGAGCTCAATGACGCCCAACCCCAGGTCGTCATCAAACGGCTCACTTTGCAGGATAATTTTGAACAGCTTGCGGTCCAACATGCTGCGCGACATGTAGCTGAGCACCTTATCGGGGTGGCCGGCCCACATTTTCACAGCGCTCCACACGTCGGTGTCGTCGAGCTGCACGAAGCGCTGCAGAATGCTCTCGTCCTGGGAGAAATTGAGGATGCTGACCGGCTTGGAGAGGAAGAAGTGCAGGTCGGGCGAAGCCGGCACCTCGTGCCCGCTGCGCACCAAGTCCCGGGCCCGCTGAATGATGCGGATTATCATCTGCTCGGCGCTGGTCACAGTCTTGTGCAGGTACACCTGCCAGTACATCAGGCGGCGGCTGACCAGAAAGTTCTCGATGCTGTACACGGCTTTTTCCTCCAGCACCAGCTTTTCATCGACCACCGTGAGCATCTTGATGAGGCGGTCGGCGCCGGGGCGGCCTTCCTGCACGCCGGTGTAGAAGGAGTCCCGGTTGAGGTAGTCGAGCCGGTCCATGTCGAGTTGGCTGCTGACGAGCTGGTGGAAAAATGGCCGCTCATAGGTGCCCTGAAAGATGCGGATGGCCAAATCCAGGGCCCCATTGTGCTCCTTGTTGAGCTTCTGCATCAGAAACAGGCTGAGCTGCTCGTGGGGCACTTCATGAAAAATGGCGTGCTCCAAGGCGTGGGAAAGGGGGCCGTGGCCGATGTCGTGCAAGAGAATGGCGGCCTGGGCTGCTTCACCCTCAGCGGCCGAAATCTTCACGCCTTTGTCCTTGAGCGTGCGCAACGCCAGCGTCATCAGGTGCATGGCGCCCAGGGCGTGGTGGAAGCGCGTGTGCAGGGCACCCGGGTACACGAAACCGGTGAGGCCGAGCTGCTGAATCCGGCGCAGGCGCTGGAAGTAGGAGTGCTCAATCAGGTCGAACAGCAACTCGGTGGGCACCGTGACAAAGCCGTATACCGGGTCGTTGAAGATTTTCTTTTTGTTCAAGGGAGGAAGACTGTAGCGCGAAGGGCTGCTTCGCGCTGCGTTGAACGTTACAGGGTGGGCAAGGTCGGCTAAAACGGCGCAGCAAAACGGCCCGCTTCGGCCAAAAGGAACCCAACTCAACAATTTTTGGCTTCTTTACGGCGGAGTTCGGCGGCCGAATATCGGATTGCCGTAATTTTTCATAACCAAAAACCGGGTATTGGGAGTAAAGCTACTTACGAAACGTCATTTGCAACCTGCTTACGCCTTTTGCCCTCTTTGAGGACAAACCCGGGCCGGGCCGCAGGAGCGGCAAATGTCCTTTTCCGAAACGCCGGGCTTGAAGCCGGGCGCAACCTTTTCAAGATTCCCAACATCCTTATATGCAACGATACTCCATCCTCTGGGCCGACGACGAAATCGACCTGTTGAAACCCCACATTCTCTTCCTGACCGAGAAAGGCTACGACGTAACCGGTGTCAATTCCGGTGCCGACGCCATTGAGCAGGTGCAGGAGCAGAATTTCGATATCGTGTTCCTGGACGAGAACATGCCCGGCCTGACCGGTCTGGAAACCCTGACGGAAATCAAAGCGGCCAAGCCCACGCTGCCCGTCATCATGATTACCAAGAGCGAGGAAGAGCACATCATGGAGGACGCCATCGGCTCCAAGATTGCCGATTACCTCATCAAGCCCGTCAATCCGAACCAGATTCTGCTGTCGGTAAAGAAGGTGCTGGACAACAAGCGCCTGATTTCGGAGAAAACCAACAGCAGCTACCAGCGCGACTTCCGCCAGCTGGGCATGCAGCTCGGCGACCGGCTCTCGCCCTCGGAGTGGGCCGACGTGTATAAGAAACTGGTGTACTGGGAGCTCGAAATTGATGAAACCGAGGGCAAGAGCATGGCCGAGGTCTTTAACATGCAGAAGGACGAGGCCAACAACTACTTCTCCAAGTTCATCATGGACAACTACGAGGAGTGGGTCAACAACGAGGCCGACGACGCGCCCATGATGTCGCACGAGCTGTTCCAGAAGCGGGTATTTCCGCTCTTGAAGGAAACCGGCGACACGCCCGTCTACTTCGTGCTCATCGACAACCTGCGCTACGACCAGTGGAAGATTCTCGAGCCCATCATTGCCGAAATGTTCACCGTGGACCAGGAGGAAATGTACTACTCCATTCTGCCCACCACCACGGCCTACGCCCGCAATGCCATTTTCTCGGGCATGATGCCCGGCGAGATTCAGAAGAAGTACCCCAACCTGTGGGTGAATGATGACGACGACGAGGGTAAGAACCTGAACGAGGCCGAATTCATGGAAATCATGTTCCAGAAGGCCAACCAGAAGCACAAGTTCAGCTACAACAAAGTCACTAACCTGCAGGCCGGCAAAGACCTGCTGGGCAAGATGAGCAACCTGCACAACAATTATAAGTGCAACGTCATCGTCTACAACTTCGTGGACATGCTCAGCCACGCCCGCACCGATATGGCCATGATTCGGGAGCTGGCCGCCGACGAGTCGGCGTACCGCAGCATCACCCGCTCCTGGTTCCTGCACTCGCCCCTGTATGAGATGCTGCAGCAGATTGCCGAGAAAAAGGGCAAGCTCATCATCACCACCGACCACGGCACGATTCGGGTGAAGCGGCCCTTCAAGATTGTGGGCGACCGGAACACGAACACCAACCTCCGTTACAAGCACGGCAAAAACCTGGGCTTTACCGACAAGGACGTGTACGTGGTGCGCAAGCCGGAGCGGATTTTCCTGCCCCGCGAAAACGTGAGCACCGCCTACGTCTTTACCCTGGGCGACTATTTCTTTGCCTACCCCAACAACTACAACTACTACGTGAACTACTACAAGGACACGTTCCAGCACGGCGGCATCTCCCTGGAGGAGGTGATCATCCCGTTCATTACCCTCACCTCCAAGGCGTAGCGGACTCGAAGTTTGGATATATTGGTAGCGGCGGGCTTCTTCGGAGGCCCGCCGTTATTTGTTCCTAATAGCTCACTTGGATGAAGAACATCCTGTATTGCAGCCTGTATCTGCTGCTAGCCGCCTGCAGCTCACCTAATCCTAGGGCTGAGCAAACGAGTGACCTAACGCCAACCAGCGGCTCAACAATTACGCATAAAACCAAGCTTACTAATTTCGCTATTATACCTTCTATCAATCCGGACCCGATTACCGACGCCGAACTAGACCAAGTCGCTGACCTGCTGCAATTGTGCGTGACGGAATACAACGTAATGACCGGGCGGGATTTTGAGGCGTCGAATAAGCTTTATGGTAACGCGGCCATTGACCTTACGCTGTATCGTAAGCAATTGGTGGTGAGTGTCAATAGCAAGGGAGTTAAATCGGTATGGGTTAACTGCTTTTGCGAATGGGATTATGAGGAGTTTCCCAACTGGAAAAAGGAAATCAATCGAGAAGGGTCAAGCAATGCTAATTGCGCTTTTGACGTCCGGCTAAATCTAACGGAGCGCACTTGGGACAAGCTCGATATGAAGTATACCCTATTCTAATTCGCTAGGCTGCTCCGTTGAGCAGCCCGGCTTATTTAGTAGGAATACCAATGTCCGCTGTACTTATGGTGATACGGAAAGTGAACTGTGGCTTCGTCGGTGCCTGACGTCACCTGATACAAGGCCTTGCGGGTCTGAGCCCGGTGCCACGTTGTAGATTAGTACCTACAGCTCGTGACAAGTGGCGCGGTGGCGTTTTAGGGAGCCTATGGAATTAAGGCCAGCAAAAGCCAGCCTAGCTTTTTGCCGGCTTATACCCACGTTTGGTGGTAATAAGTACTAACCCATTAGCGCCCCGGGCTCCGGCAACCGCCGTGGCAGAAATACCCGTCAGAACCTTCACCTCCTTAAGGTATTTGGGCGGTATATCGTCGAGCTTAAACGAATCCGGCTGCGGCGTGCCATTTAGCACATACAACGGTTGGGTAGCGGTGAGAAGGGAGGTGGTACAACTGATGCCAACCGGGCGCTGAGCCGAATCCCGAGCCAGGTCCGTTGTTGGCGTATGCAGCAGCGTTGTTTGAGCCTGAGCCGCGGTGCTTCCCAGCAAGAGTAGAACTCCGGTAACAAGACGGGGCAAATGAGTTTTAACGAATACCAGCATAAGCAGAAATTAGATAAGGTGGCTACTTAACGGATGCCACCTGGTTACTGATTGCACACGGCGCGGGAATAAAAGTAGCATAATACCGGAAGCGCCTGCCCCAGCAACCTGCCTGTTGCGGAAGCTACCTAAAGTCCGCAGAATAAGCTGCTGGCTGACGAAGCTAGTTAATGGGCTGCCAAAGCCGACGGTTTCCTGGCCGTGGTCAGTGGCGGAAGCAGCATGAGCTTCAGGCGGGGAGTGGGCGTCAACTCGTATAAGACCACTGTGTAGGGGAAGCGCTGATGATGGTAGACTTTCCGGCCCAGCGTGGCAAAATGCTGTTCCAGGTACTCGGGGGCATTGAACCCCGGCTGGTGGTACCAGGCAGGTTGGCCGACGTAGTCGCCGATGGCGTCACCGTTGGTCTTATCATACACAAACCACAGCCGCTTTTTGCCCGCAAACTGCCGGAAATCAAGCTGTAGGTTCTGTAGGTAGTCGGCGGGACTGGCAGAGGTGTTTTTTACGTAGCTGCCGGCTATGGCCCGGTAGCGCAGCGGGTAAGCCAGGGAGTAATAATCGTAGGCCTGATTCATGTTCCAGAATACGTATACCGCATCGCCCGCCCGATACCGGTCGTTGAGGTGGAGCAGGACTTCCCGGTTGAATTCGGTGTTCATAAACTGGCCTGGGGCGGCTAACTGCCGGCCGACGCCCACCACGGCCGGCGCCAGAAACAAGACCAGCAAACCATACAGCCACACCGGTCGGCGGGCCCACTGCCGGGCTAGGGTTTCGATGCCAAAGCCGGCCAGCAGCATCAGCAGGGGCGCCAAAAACAGCAGAAACCGCTCATGAAAAGGATAGACCCGCAGGGCGGAGGCCGCCAACACCAGCACTACGGGCAGAACTAGAATTCCCAGCAGTAGCCGGTTGCGGCGCATGAGAAAGATTATGCCCAACCCAATGCACAAGCCGTGCAGCCAGCCCATTTTCACCACGAAGCGCAGGGGGTGTTACTCAAAACGGGGGGCAGCTCGTCGGTATTGAGCAACAGGCCCAGCGGGTTGAGCAGCAGAATGTAGAGCTTGTGAGCCAGCCATTTGGCATCGGCCAGGGCAGTGAGGGGAAAGGGCAGGAAGCCGTCGTACACTTTCTCGAAATAATCAATGAGCCAGCCCGACTGATGGTAGCGGCTAATAATCAGCACGTACTGCAGGCCAAAGCTCAGTACCCACAGGGAAAAGGGCAGGGCGTAGCGCAGCAGGCGCTTCCACTGCCGGCGCAGCAGCGCATTGAGGCTCACAGCCAGGCCCAGACCGGCCAGCACGAAGATCAGGGAAAAGGAAAACCAGAGCAGCACGCTGCCCAGGGCACCCCAACGCAGCCGGCTGCCTATATCCAGCCGGGCGTGGTAGCGGACATAGAGCCACAGCGCTACGATGGTGGCCAGCAGCTCGGTGCCGTACTGCTTGGCTTCTACCGAGTGGTAGAGGCAGGGCGTGGAAAACACCAGAATGGCCAGGGCTGCTACCGCTCCCCAGGAGGCGAGAAAGTAGCGGGTAACGGCCCGGAAAAGGAACAGGGAGCTGATACCGCCCAGCAGGGAAAACAAGCGCAGGCTTTGCTCGCCGTTGCCAAATACCATTGCCAGCACCTTCACCGCCCACAAATACCCCAGCGGAGCTTTCTGTTCGTAGGCGAAGGGAAGGGTGGCCAGCTCCCAAAAGCCTAGCCGAAGCACATTAACGTTCAGAAACAGCTCATCGATAAAGAAGGAGCGGTTGTAGAAGAAGTGAAACAGGCGCAACCCTATGCCCACCACCAGCAGCAGGTTTAGACACCGGCGCTGCTGTCCGCTCGTGGGTAGCGCGTCCGGGCCCGGGGCCAGCGCCGGGTACCGAGCCGGGGCCCGAACAGCGGTGAAATAGAATTGGGCAGGCATAGGAAACCGGTAGTTGGTGGTAGGAGAGCCAGGAAAAGGGGCAGCAGCAGCAGATTTAGCGGCTCAGATTGTAGTGGTCCTGCAGCAGGTTGTGCAGGGGCGGAATGTTTACAAACATCAGCGTGGTGAGCAGCAGGCAGAACAGCACCACATAAAGCATAAACCAGTAGCGCGTATACAGCTTTTCCGAGCCTTGCACGGGCGAATCCTTGAGCAGACCGATGCGCAGATACCACGAAAACAGCAGGGCGAAGAAAGGAAAGCTCACCAGCAGCTCCACCCGGTTCTTGACCAGGAAGATGCCCAGGAAAAAGGCCGAGGTCAGGGCGTAGAAGAACATGGAGATGAGCAGGCTGTGCTCGGTGTAGAACTTAAAGGAGCGGCGGTAGAGCCCGGCCAGGGCCGCGTCACCAATCAGGCGGTACTCGGCAAAGCGCTTGGTGGCCATCAGGAAGGCGCCGCCCATCCAGTAGGCGACCAAGATGCTGGAAGGAGGGAAAGTGTTGACTACCTGCAGTAGGTCGAGGCTGGCTAGGGGAACGGCTGGGGCTATGGTAAACCAGCCCAGCGCAAAGCGGATAGGGTTATTCACTGACTCCGACAGCACATCAATGTAGGGGCGCTCCTTGGTGCGGAAGGGCCGCACGTTGTACATCACGCCCATAAAGAGCAGGAAGGCCGAAACCAGCAGAAACTGCATGCTGATCTGGTAGGCCACCACAAAGCCCAGCAGGGCCAGCCCAAACCATTCGGCGTACACCAGCACCGGGCTGACGACCCGAACAACGGAGGTGCGCTTCTTTTTGAGCGGGTGGAACTTGTCGAATTCGGCGTCCAGGTACTCATTGATGACGTAGTTGGCCGAGGCCACCAGGCAGGTACTCACCAGGCCCAGCACCACGTTGGCCACCAGGCCCGCGCCGAGCGGGGTGCCGTAGACAATGAGGGCAAACAGGACACCCGGCATCATAAACACGTTTTTCACCCAGTTGTCGGGCCGCGCAATGGCAATGTAGTCTTTGAGTCCCGCTGGAATGAGCACCGCCTCGGGCTGCTCAGCGTCCGTTAGAATAGATGTCTGATTCATAGCGAATTGGTTGAGGGTTGGAAGTGAGTTGGTTCAGCAGGATCTGATAAAAGTCGAAGTCGGCCTGGGGCTTGCTGTCCACAATCAGGCAGGGCATGCCGGCACGCCGGGCACATTCGCCGTCCAGTTCGGGCCGGTCACCGATAAACAGGCATTCGTGGGGTTCAACTCCCAGTTGCTCAGCGAGGTAAAGCAGGCCGCGAGGGTCGGGCTTAAGCCGGTTTACCGCCGCGTCCGTCGAGCTGACAATAAGGTCGGCCTGCAGCCCGAGGGCCCGTAGCTTGTCGTGGGCCGGGTAGTCGGAATAGATGGCAATGGGGATGTGGCGCGCCCGCAGCGCCTCAAAAAGGGCCTGGGTACCCGGGTAGATGCAGGCTTTCAGGTACTGGTTCGGGTGGGTAAACATCCAGCGCTGCACCACCTGCCTTACCTGCCCGACCGAATATGCCGTGCCCGTCGCACACCAGGCATACTGGTCTTCTTCCAGGTTGGGCCCGGCATAGGCCGGGCGCTTTTCCCGCTCGGCCCGGAAGCGCCGCAGTATCAGCATTTCCTGCACCCGCCAGGGCCGTAAGGCATAGTAACTCACCAAGGCCCGTAGCATCCTTTTGCGCAGCCTGCGCTGCGTATACAGAGTACCATCCACATCAAAGATTACCGCCTTAACCTTATCCCAGCACACGTTTGTATACGCTTCCATTCCCTGACCTTTGCGATTATCTTGAAATCAGATAAGTTGATATCAAAACTATACAATAAATGGTTTATTGCAAATTATTACTTTAATATTGCAAAATATAATTTGGTCCCGTTGGCCTTCTGTACCCTGGTATTGTTCAGATGATGTTAGGGTTAGTGCTTAGGTAAATGATTTGCAGTCAGCAAATTATGATTGAATAGACTGGGGTTAATGCGGAGCATTGAACGGAAAAATCTAACCTGAGCTGTAGCCATTGCTTCGCAGCTGCCCTGAGTTGCCTAAGCGGGTCAGGATGCTACACCATACTCACTGAAGACAAAGAATTAACCTTCGCACGATGGATTATTCACTTACTGCCCCGGCCCGGCAGACCGGGCCCCTGCCCGCTTTTGAGCTGCCACATAACACCCGCTCTTACTGGTACTGGGCGGCCGGTGCGCTGCTGACCCTGGGTGTACTGCTGCGGCTCTTTCAGTTTTTCGACAACCGCTCCTTGTGGATTGACGAAACCTTTCTGGCCAATAGCCTGATTAGAAGAGACTTTTTGGCCCTCAGCCAGCCCAATCTGGAGTACGAGCAAAAGGCGCCCATCTTGTTTCTCTGGGCCTGCCGCTTGGCCGTGCTGCTGTTTGGCAAGGGTGAAATGGCCCTGCGCCTGGTGCCGCTGCTCTGTGGCCTGGCCTCTTTGGGTATCTTCTGGCAGGTGGCCCGCACTTTTCTGAAGCCCGTTGGGGTGGTGGTGGCCGTGGGCATTCTGGCCCTGGCCCCGCCGCTGGTGTACCATAGCGTGGAGGCCAAGCAGTACAGCTCCGAGCTGCTGGGCACGGTGCTGGCCCTGTGGCTCTACACCCGGCTGCACCACCGGCCCGACCTGCGGAGCCGGCTGCTCTGGGGTCTTGGGGGCGCTTCGCTGGTGTGGTTTTCCTACGCCGTCATTTTCGTGCTCCTGGGCATGGCCGGGGGCATCTCGCTGTACTACCTGTTGACCAGGCAAGGAAAGCTCCTGGGGCGCTACGTCCTGCCTTTTGGCCTGTGGATTTTGAGCTTCGGGCTCAACTACTACTTTTTCACGGGCCGCTACACCGAGTCGCTGTGGCTGGTGCACTGGTTTGGCGCGCGCCACGCCTTTCTGCCCCTGCACCTGTCGGCCGACAGCGGAAAGTGGACCTTATTTTCCTTGTACATGCTGCTGGACTACCCGCTGGGCTTGTTTTGGGAACCGGTAGTGGGGGGAGCACCCTGCCCCGGGCAGTGTTTCGGTTTGTGCCGCTGCTGTGCTGGCTGGTGGGACTGGTCGTCGTATTCCGGCGCGACAAAAAGCTGGTGCTGGTGCTACTGCTCCCGCTGCTGCTGACGCTACTGGCCTCGGGCCTGCAAAAATACCCGTTCTACGAGCGGCTGCTGGTATTTTTGGCTCCCATTCTGATTCTGCTGGTGGCCTGGGGAGCCCAGCGCATGGCGGCCGCCCTGGCCCCGCGCTGGCGCCTGCTGCTGCCCGTGCTGGTGCTGGCCCCGCCGCTGTTCACCTCGGGTCGGCAGGTGGCCGAGCCGGGCCGGTTCGGGGGGTACAAGAAGTCGTATTTCAAGGAAGGCCTGCTGTTTGTGAACCGGCGCTGGCAGCCCGGCGACGTGGTGTATCTGTACTGGAACCACGAGTCGCCCTACCGCTACTACAAGGAGGCCTACGGGCTGAAGTATACTGCCGTGCCGGGGCGCGACGTCCGCTGGGTTTCGCGCGACCTGCCCGACTACATCCGCAACGTGACCACCGACTTTCTGGCCGTGGCCGGCGGGCAGCGGGCCTGGTTTGTGTGCAACGACCTGGTCACTGGTATCGGGGATATTGAGACGGCGCCGGCCTGGTACTACGTAGAGGACATCCGCTTTGGCGACGAAATCCGCCGCAGCATTGCCCGCCACAAGCCCCAGCGCCTGCTCTTGCGCCAGCAGTGGGCCGATGCCTATCTGTTTGCTAAAACTCCGGCTGGCCGCGCCCCAGAGCCCCTGAAGCGCCGGGCCACAGGGCCCCCAGCCTGGGCCGCCCGCGGGAAAGACTAAGGCTGATTAGTCCGGCTGGGGAAGTTTAAATAGCTTTGCCTTTATGCCGTACTCCCTCTTCCTGTTCGATTATGATGGTACGCTCTGCGACACCCGCCGGGCTATTCTCTACGGCTTTGAGCGCACCTTCGAACACTACGGCGTGCCGGAGCCCGCGCCCGAGGTAGTACATGCCATGATTGGCCGGGGCCTGGTGCTGGGCGACATGCTGCAGCAGCTGCGGCCGGAGCTCTCGGCCGCCGAGGTGGCCGAATGGGTTGTTACCTACCGCCAGATCTACGCCCGGGAGGCCGAGCCGCTGGTCACGCCGTTTCCCGGAGCCCTGGCCCTGTTTGCCCAGCTTACGGAGCAGGGCGTGCTGATCGGGGTGCTCAGCAACAAGGGCGCGGCCGTGCTCGAAGCCTCCCTGGCCCAGGTGGGGCTGCTGCCCTTTGTGGCCCTGGTTATCGGCGACGGCACCATGCCGGAAAAGCAGCTGGCCAAAAAGCCCGACCCGATGGTGTTTCACGAGGTCGTAAAGCCCCGGTTTCCCGAAGTACCCACCAACCGGATGCTGATGATAGGCGACACCACCGCCGATTTGCAGTTTGCCCACAACAGCCAGATTGACTCTTGTTGGGTGACGTTCGGCTTTGGCGAGGAAGCCCAGTGCCGGGCCCTGCAGCCCACGCACACGGTCAGCCACCTGCTCGAAATTCCGGCCCTGCGCCGCGCAGTTTAAGCCTCTTATGTTCGTTTAGGCAAACGCCCTTTACCGCCCGGGCAGTAAAGGGCGTTTGCATAAGGTTAGTGGCTAGTGGCCCAGGCGGCTGCGCTCGGCAGCGTTGCCGCTGGTTTCGACCCGCTTGCCCTTGAGGTCGGTTTTGCCCAGGTTGTAGGTGAAGGAGAGGCGCACCCGGCGCGTGTCGTTGTAGTTGATGTTGCTGTTGACCACGGGCACCACGGTGGAGGAAACTCGGAAGTTGAGCTGGTAGAACAAGTCACTGACATCGAGCTTGAGCGAGGCTTTCTTGTCCCAGAAGCTTTTTTTCACGGCCACCATCACGTAGGAATAGGAGTCGTAATCGTTGAGGCCGCTGAAGCTGGGTGAGTTGTAGAGGGCGTAGAGGCGGGTGCTCCAACCGTGGCCCAGGGTGAAGGTGTTGTCGGAGCTGACGGAGAAGTAGGTTTTGCTTTTGCGCAGGGCCAGAGTCTGGTCCAGGGGGTGGGGAAGCTCAGTTCCTGGCGGTAGAGGTTGCCGGTGTTGGTCATGCTCCACCACTTGGCCGGGCTCAGCGGGGCCGTGAGGGTGAGGCTGGTCAGGTGGCGCTGGCGCAGGTTTTCGGTGGTTTGCACCAGGCGCTGGTTGGCTTCATCGTAGCGGTACACCGAGGTAATGGCGTGGGTGCTGATGGTGTGGGTGAGCTGCAGGCCGTAGCCTTTGTAAAGCTGGTTCCAGCTCAGGCTGTGGGCATATTCGGGGCGCAGGGAGGCATTGCCGCGGTGGGACGTGTAGTTGTCAATCAGTCGCTCGAAGCCAATTAGGCTCTCGTAGGCGGGCCGGTGAATGTTGGCCGCGTAGGCCACGGAGGTGGTATAATTATCCGACAAGCGGTAGTCAGCCCGCACGTTGGGGAACAGGTTGAAGTAGCTCGAGTCGCGGCCGGTGGCTACCTGGTAGCGGGTCAGCTCGGCGCGCAGGCCGGCCTGCAGGCTCAGCTTGCCCAGGCTGTGGTTCAGGTTAAGGTAGCCGGCCCCGATGCGCTCCTTGTAGCCCAGGGTGCTGGTGCCGGGCGTTTGCCAGGCGGCCCCGGCCAGGGTTTGGGTGAGCTGGCGGCTTTCGTTGCGGGTGTCGGTGTACTTCAGGCCGGTTTCCAGGCGGGTGTTCTGGTTCCAGACTTTGCCGTAGTCCAGCACGCCGGTGTAGATGTGGTAGGTGGCCGGAATGAAGTTTTCGAAGCTGCTGACCGCGGCCACGGTGTCGGTGGGTGCCTGTACCTGCTGGCGGAAATTCTGGCGCTGCTCACTCTCGAAGCGGGCATAGTTGCCGCTTACCAGCAGGCTGGAGCCCAGCGAATCGAGCTTGTGCTTGTAGAAAAGAGTGTAGTTGGAAAACGCCTCGCTCAGGTACACATCGTCGTCGACGCGGCTGCGGGTTAGGCCCTGGCGCTCGGTCAGGGCGGCCTGGGTCCAGCCGGCGCCGGTGAGGCTGCCTCGGGTCAGGTCGAAATCGAAGCCCACGGTGGCTTGGGGGCTGAAGTGGTAGTTGAGGCTGGTGCTGAAGCTGCCGTCGCGCAGTACTTTGTCGAGGTCGTTTTGCTGCTCCAAGGCGGCTACCTCGGTGCGGCCCTGGTAGAGGGTGCGGCTATAGCTGCCTCGCTCGAAGCCGCCTTTGCTGGCGAAGCTGCCGTTGGTGGTGAAGTCGATTTTGGGCGAGCTCAGGCGCAGGCCGCCGTTCAGACCGCCGCCGCTGCGCTGGCCCTGGCTGAGGTTGCCGCCCAGATTAGCGTTCCAACCCAAGGTTTGGCTGCGCTTGGTGTAGATTTCAATCACCCCGCCCGAGGCGTCGGCGTCGTACTTGGCCGAGGGGTTGCTAATGAGTTCAATCCGGTCAATCTGGTCGCCGGGGATGCTGGCCAGCACGCTTTCCAGGTTGGCCCCGGGCAGGCGCTTGCCGTTCAGGTACACCAGCACGTTGTTTTTGCCCCGGAAGCTGAGCTTGCCTTCCACCAACTGCACCGAGGGCGCCATGCCCAAAATGCTGTAGGCGTCGTTGCCGGCCCCGAGCAGGCTCTCGCCCACGTTCATTACGACCCGGTCGGGCTTTTGCTGCACCAGCTGGCGCTGGGCCGTTACGGTTACTTCGCCCAAGCTCTGGGTGCTGGCTTGCAGCCCGATGGTGCCCAGGCTCACGGCTGGCGTGCCGGTGGCCAGCACCACGGCCTGGCTATGAGTGGCGTAGCCCAGCATCAGCACTTGCAGCTGGTAGCTGCCGGGCTGAGCGGCCTTCAGCTGGAAGCTGCCTTGGGCATCGGCCAGGGCCGAGGCAACGACCGTGGCGGGCTCGGTGCTGGTTTTCAAAACTATGGTGGCAAAGCTCAGAGCTTCCTGCGTGGCCGTATCCACGGCGCGGCCCGTGAGCGTGGTTTGGGCCTGGGCGGCGGTAGCGCAGAGGAGCACGACGAGCAGAAGCAGGGCCCGGCGCAGAGCGGTGGTAACGGTGGCGGCAGCGGCGAAGTGTAGCATGAGTTCCGGTGGCGGTTGGGATAGTGAAGTATCTGAACCAAAGGAACTGCGGCCGCCCCGGCACCGGAAGTTTATTCGACCAAGTGCAGGGCCCACACCACCAAAGTGCGAAGTCGTCGGCGTTTTTTGCGGCTTGCTGCCCCACCAAATGCCTGCTCTGACTGCCCAAATGACCAATTCCCTAACCGGGGCCGAGCGGGTGTCCAGTGTGCTGCCACCCGGTTTTGCATGGTTGTAAATGCCAACAGCCTGACCGGAATAGGCTCCGGTCAGGCTGCATAGCTAGTGCACAAGATAAACGGGTAAGAATCGGGTTAGCTTTAAAAAGCAGCTACTGCACCAGGTTAGCCGTGGTTTCGGGGATAATCAGGAAGTAGTCGTAGCCCTGGATGATGCGCTCCAACGCGGTGCTGTTGAGCTGCAGTTTGCGGCTGACCAGGGCGCGGCGCAGGGGGCGCAGGTCAATGACACTCCAGGCCTGGGGCGCGGCTTGCTCGAAGAAGAGCTTGTACATGCTGGTGGACTCGGCCGAGTAGGAAGTTGTGTTCTTGCTGGCATCATCGGGGTTGAAGCCGTGGGTCGTGGTGCCCTGCTTGCCCAATACGAGAATGTGCAGGCTTTTCTGAGTTTGCATGTCGGCCAGGTTTACCACCATGTTGCCTACGTCGTACACGCCAGCGCGGCTCAGGCCCCGGGCGCAGTGCTCGGCGCCAAACTTGAACAGCATTTTGGGCAGGGCTTCGGTGCCGGTGGGCTGGTAGGGGCGCAGCTGCAGCAGCAGGTTCCGCTTCATCAGCCCAATGCGCTCCAGGTGGCTGGCGGCATTGGTGGCGGGCTTCACGTTGTTCTGGTAAATCCGGGCGCTGGTCACGTACCCTTGCACCAGGGCCTGCACCTGGGCGCTTTCCTTGCGCGTAAGATTCACCAGGCTGTCCAGGCTGGCCGCCGACTGCTGCATCATGGTTATCTGTTCGCCCTGGCTGCCCATTACGGCCCGGTCGTGGGCCTGAATGGCGGCGGCCCGGCGCAGCAGGTAGGTTTTGGTGGCTTTGCTTTTGCTGAGCTCGGCCAGGCGGCTATACAAGCGGCCAGCGGCAAACATATTATCCTGGTCGATACCCATGATCTGCACTTGCTGGGCGCGCAGTTGCCGAACCAGGGCGGCTTCCTCACTCCAGCTGAAAAACGACAGGGCAAACGGGTGCTGTTGCTGAAAAGCCCGGTGCGCCGCGGGCTGGTCAACGACGCGGTTCAGGTCCTGGGTTTCGCTGGGGCTGATTTCAACGGCAAAAATCTTGGGCTGCAACACCTGCGCCAGCGCGGCGGTAAGCTGCGGAATTTGGGCCGTGCCGTGCATTTCGCCCACGGCCACAAACTGGCTGCCCCGAACCTCCTGCTGGAGCTTATCCCAGCCGGTGCCCGCAAACTGCCGGTTTTGCAGCAGCATAGACAGTTGGTTTTGCCGGATCAGGCGGGTCAGGGTGCTGTCTTGGGCCAGGGCGGCCGAGCCGGTCAGGGCCGTGGTGAGGGCCGTCAGGGCGAGGGTGCGCAGGGTCGGGAAGGAGAGAAGCATCGGGCAGTTTCTTTGGCTGGTGGTTGAATCTGGTCCAAAGAAATTGCGGAGCTTTAGGAGCCCGAACTTTATTCGACCAAAGCACTACCCACACCACCAAAGAATGAAGTGGTCTGCCCTTTTTCATGACTGACTTGCTCAACCGCCTGGCCCGGCGCTGGCAGCGGCTGAGTCCGCGCACCAGCGCCATCCTGCTCCAGCTGCTGCTCTGGGTGCTGCTCACAGGCTTTTACATTCTGTGGAACAGCCGGCCGAACTACCACTTCTCGGGTCCCATCTGGCCGCTGATTCTGATGCAGCTGGGCTTTGCCGTCGTGCTCTTCAACAGTTTGGTGTACCTCATTATTCCGCGCTGGCTGCTGCAGGGTCGGGTGTGGCTGGCGCTGGCCGGGGCGCTGGTGCTCATGTATGGCTACCGTATCTGGATGTACGTGGGTTCCCGCCTGGCCGAAACCTACGTGAATATCGACCCGTCGATGCGCCGCACCTTGCACGCATATTACGTTGAGAAGCTGTGGGCAGATCTGGGCAGCCCGCTGGCCATGCTGGGCTCGTTTGTGGGCATGCTGGCCCCCATGCTGTTCCCGCTGGTCATCAGTTTTCTGGCGTATGCCTTGGTGGTCGACCGGCGGCGCCTGGCCCTGGAGCGCGACAATCTGCGCCTGGAACGCAGCTACCTCAAGGCCCAGATCAATCCGCAATTCCTGTTCAACACCTTGGGCAGCCTCAACGCCATGACCCACGCCCGTGACGAGCGGGCCGGCGACGTGGTGCTGCACCTGGCCGATTTGATGCGCTACACGCTCTACGAAACCGAGGCTGAGCGGGTACCCCTAAGCCGGGAGCTGGAATTTCTCGACGATTACCTGGCCCTGGAGCGGCTGCGCAGTCCGGCTACTACTGTCATCGAGCACGAGGTAAGCGGCCCGGCCACCACCCAGCAGATTGCGCCCCTGCTGCTGCACCCGTTTCTGGAGCGTCTTTTTGCCGGCCTGGAAGCCGCCCCGGCCGGCCCGGTAGCGTTTCGCAGCCATATGCAAGTGGATTCTCAAACCCTGACGCTGGACTTGCGGCGCACCTCGGAGCAACCCTGGCCCCAGCCGTACGCTACCGATGCCGCTCTGCTAGCGGCCCGGCGGCGCCTGGGGCTGCAATACCCGGGCAGCACACGCTGGAGCTCACCGAAACGCCCCAGCACGTTCACGTTCACCTCACTATTCAGCTAGCGTAAGGTATGGAAGCTACCGTTCCGGAAAAGCACCGCTACTCACTGCCCCCGACCTTGCTGCGCTGGGCCACGCCCGTATTCTGGTGGAGCCTGTTTATGCTCTACGAGTGGGTCGTTTTCAGCGGCTGGGAAGAAACGGCCATTATTACCGGCGGCTTCGTGGTGAAGGATGTGGTGGCGACGATACTGGCCTATTACTTCTTTTCCCTGGTTGTGCTGCCCCGCTTCGTGCTGCGCCGCCGCTGGCTGCTGATGGCCCTGGGGCTGCTGGGGATTTACTACATCTGGGGCCTGACTTCCTACCTCTATTACTCATTGCTGGACCATTACGGGCTGATTTCGGAAAACGCCTACGACTACATGCACCGCGTTATCGACTACGGCCTCTGGGGGGAGTATTCTCCTGGCGGGCCATTAGCATGGGCATCAGCGACTTCTCCGTCACGACGCTGCCGGCCGTTTTGATCCGCTTCGTGCAGTTCTTGCTCACCAGCAGCAACCAGAGTCTGCGTTTGCAGCGCGAAAACCTCAACCTGGAAGTCAGCTTCCTCAAGGCCCAGGTCAACCCGCACTTCCTGTTTAATACGCTCAACAACATCTACACGATGGTGGTCAAGCAGGATGAGCGCGCCCCCACGATGGTGCAGCACCTCACCGACTTGATGCATTACACGGTGTATGAGTCGGATGCGGCGCTGGTGCCCCTGAGCCGGGAAGTCGGGTTTCTGGAGGATTACCTGGAGCTGGAGCGCCTGCGCTACGGCAAGAAGGTCAGCATCCGCTACCAGAAGTCGGGGCCCGTCGAGCAGTTCCGCATTACCCCGCTGCTGTTCTTTCCCTTCGTCGAAAACGCCTTCAAGCACGGCGTCGACAGTAGCCTCGATGCCAGCTGGGTCAGCATCACGCTGCGTGTGCAAGACGGGCAGCTGCACTTCGAAGTGAGCAACAGCCTGACGCCCACTGGTCCGCCCCGACGTGAGTTTGGCGGCGTGGGCATTGCCAACGTGCAAAAGCGCCTGCAGCTGCACTACGCCCCCAGGATTACCAGCTTGCCGTAGGCCCCGAGCCCGACGGGCAGGCCTACCGCGTGGCCCTGGTGTTGGGCCTGCACCCGGTTCTTTCTCTGTCATCCTGAGCTTTGCGAAGGGCCTTCCTCCATGCTCTGATAAGCCTGATTCAATGTGCCAAAGCTCTTGGCCGTGGTACGTTGGCAAGAGCTGTGGTGGGGTCGGTGAGGAGGGTCCTTCGCAAAGCTCAGGATGACAGTCTGCATTCAATAACTACTCAACCCCATTCATGATTAACTGCCTGATTATCGACGATGAGCCTTTTGCCCGCGAGCTGCTGGAAGGCTACGTGGCCAAAATTCCCGGCCTGCACCTGCTCGGCAGCTGCGAGCATGTCTTCGACGCGCTGGAAGTGCTGCAGCAGCAGAAAGTCGACCTGATTTTCTCCGACATCAACATGCCCCAGGTCAACGGCATCGAGTTTATCCGCTCCCTGCAGAACCCGCCCTACGTCATCTTCGTCACGGCCTACCCCAACTTCGCCCTCGAAGGCTTCGAGCTCGACGCCCTGGACTACATCGTCAAGCCGGTGTCGTTTCCGCGCTTTCTCAAGGCCGTCAACAAGGCCCAGCAGATTCTTACCAGCCGCCCCGCCGCCGTGGCCCCGCCCGAGCCGCAGTTTCTGTTCGTCAAGGAAGGCCACAGCCTGCAGCGGGTGCTGTTCGATGAAATCTACTACATCGAGGGCATGAAGGACTACATCAAAATCATCCTCAAAAACCGCATCATCATCACCTACCTGCGCATGAGCCGGGTCGAGGACCAGCTGCCGGCCTCCCGCTTCACCCGCATCCAGAAGTCCTACATCGTGCGCATGGACGCCATCCGGGCCATCAGCGGCAACGAGGCCGAGCTCTACGACCTGCCCGAAAAGCTGCCCATCGGCAAGCAGCACAAGGAGGCTCTGCTGGCCCGGTTCGGGCTGAGCTAGATTACAGGCTGGGCTTGAGTGGTGAAGTAGAACAGGGATTTAACTTAAGTTTCAGTCGGTCATCAGATAAGCGAAGCCCATCCCCAAAAAGGCTAGTGCGAACAAGATAAGTCCCATAATCAGGTTCGCGTAGCCGATGTCCTTCTTTTGATAGTCACTGGTTGCGAAAGCCACGCGCAAGCCGATAATGGTGCACACCAGCCCAACAATGACAAGGGGTAGCAGACTAAGGGCTGCTGCGGCGAAGAAGAATCTTTCGGCTTCATCGGAAACGAAGGAAGCCAACAGCCCGCCACCCGCGAGGGCAAAAGGCGCGCTATAGCTGTAAAGAGCGGTTTTGTAAAGCTTTTCTATTCGCTGACGGCTTAGCTTGCTCTCTGCTATTGGGTCCATTGGTATTGAAGTATAACTACTTTTTGACCAGGTATATACAACTAGGCGATGCCCTATGTGGTGCTGGGAACCAACTAAAGCCGGGCAATATAAAAGAACGGCCCCAGGCTGTGAAACCCGGGGCCGTGAGCTGGCGTGGTAAGTAAAGAAAGTTAGGAGCCGCCGGCCCGGCGCTTCTCGTCCTCAGCCCCGCCGCTGCGCCGCTTGGCGGGAGCCAGTTTGTCGTTGCCGAAGCGGTAGGTGAAGGCCAGGGTGGCTACCCGGAAGTCGCCGCGCTGGTAGAAGCGCTCCACGTAGTTGTCGTAGCTGGACGTGGCCCGGATGGCGCCGGTGTAAAAGGCGTCCGTCACGTTGAGCTTCAGGTTGCCTTTCCGCTCCCACAGGCTTTTCTGGATACCAAAAGCCACCTGGCCGTAGGGGCGGGTGTCGAAGAAGCCCGACAGCTCCCGCGACTGGTAGTTGGCGTTCAAGTCGGCGCTCCAGCCCTTGCCGAAGGTGAAGGTGCTGTTGCTGCTCAGCGAGAAGGCCGGGCGGGCACTGTTGCGGCCCAGGGTGGTGCCGGCAATGCTGCCCACGTAGCGGTTGTAGTAGAGCACCCCGTTGTTGTACACGTTCTACCACTTGGCCAGCTCCACCGGGGCCGTCAGCGTCAGGGCGTAGTAGTACTGGGTGCCCAGGTTCCGCGAGGTCGATACTACGATGCGGCTGCTGTCCGTTTCCGGCTGCACGGTGCCCACAACCGGGTTGGTGGTTTGGCTGTAGCTTACCCCCAGGCTGTATTTCTGCTTATAGGTGTGGGTGAACTCCACATTGTAGCTGGTCTGGGGCCGCAGCTCGGGGTTGCCTGAGCCGTAGGTGGTAGCGTCGATGTAGGAGCGGAAGGGGTTGAGTTGCCCGTAGCCCGGCCGGTCGATGCGCCGGCTCAGCGACACGGACGTTTCGTGCTTGTCGGTAAAGGTGTGCTTGACGGCCGCGCTGGGAAAGAGCTGGAAGTAGTTGCGGCTGAAGTTGGCGTCCTGCTGGGCGTTGTCCGACTTGCCCACGCCCTTGGTTTGCTCTCCGCGCAAGCCCAGCTGCAGGGTCCAGGCGGGCAGGGTCTGGTTGTAGTTGATATAGCCCGCGTTGATATTCTCGTCGTAGCGGAAGCGGTTCGACAGTTTCGGGTCGCGCACCAGCCTGTAGAGGTCAACTGCGCCGGAAATGGGGTCCACGAAGGGAATGGTAAACTCCACGTCGTTGTCGGAATGCACCCAGCTCACCTTGCCGCCCATATCCAGGCGGGCCTTCTTGGTCAGCGGGTGGGTGTAGTCGGCCTTCACCGACTGAATGGTGAGCTGGCCCTGCTGGTCGCCGTTGCGGCGGGTAAGGAGCTCAATGGGTTCCCGGTCCTGGTAAGTGTCCAGAAATTGCCGGCGGCGGGTGTCGTAGCGGGCGTAGTCGGCGTCGGCCGTCAGCTCCCGGGTACCGGCCGAGTCCGGGAAAGTGTGCTTGAAGTTCAGGTTGCCGGCCACGTTGGGGAACGTAGCAGTGCGGTTGTTAGTGGAGTTGTAGCCCCGCAAGGCGTTGCCGGCAGAGTCGGTGCGGGTGGTCAGGTTGCTGCCGCGCTGGGTGTTGCGGTTTTGCAGGCCGTTTACCGCCACGCCCAGCACCGTCCGTTCCGAGAGGGTATAGTCCAGACCGGCCTTCCAGGTGTGGGAAAGATTGTGGCCCGCCCCGTAGTTGTCCTGGTCGGTGCTGCCTTTGTACTCCCGGCCCTGGTCGCTAGGTTGGTAAAAGTCGCGGTGAATGGTCAGGGCCCCGTAGTTGCGGCGGTCGGCGAAGGTGTAGGAGCCGAAGGTGTTGGTTTTCTTGGTGCGGTGATTGAGCGTCAGGCCCGAGGTAAACCGCCCGAAGCGGCCGTGCCCGTAGCTGGTGCTCAGGCTGCCGTTGGTGCCCACGCGCTGGTCTTTCTTGAGGTTGATGGCAATGATGCCGGCGCTGCCCTGGGCCTCATACTTGGCCGGCGGGTTGGTAATGAGCTCAATGCTCTTGAGCTGCTCGGCTGGCAACGCCCGCAGGTAGTCGGCCAGCTCGGCCCCCGTCATGGGCTGGCGCTTGCCGTCGATAAGCACCATGACGCCCTGCCGCCCGCGCAGCCCGATGTTGTCGTTGCCGTCCACGGTCACGCCCGGCGAGCGGCTGAGCACATCCAGACTGGTATTGCCCGCGGCCAGCGTCGAGCCTTCCACGTTTACGATAGTGCGGTCGGCCTCGCGCTCAAACAGCGGCTTTTGACCCACCACTTTCACCTCCTTCAGCGTCGTTGCCCCGCTGGCGGGCAAGGTCAGAACGGGCAAGGCCACGGTTTCGGTTCCGGCCGTGAATACCTTGCTCCAGGTGCGCACGAAGCCCACCTGGGAGGCCGACACGAGGTAATTGCCGACGGGCGTCTGCTCGAAGCGGAACGTGCCCTTCTCGTCGCTGAACTCCGATTTGACCACCGTTGAATCGGTGGCGCGGTGCAGGGTTACGGTGGCGTAGTCGATGGGTGCGCCGCTGCTGGCCGTGAGCTGGCCGGTAATAGTGGTGCGGGTTTGGGCCAGGGCCGGCGTGCCGAGCAGCCAACCGGCGAGCAGCACAAGGAGGGACGGCCGGCAGAGCCGCCCGGGTACGAGTGGTTTCATAAGTGAGGCAGGGTTGAGGCTAACGCGCTGAGAATTCAGCCCGGGGCCCGCAGGCCCAGGCGTTACGCAGGGATAAAAGCAGGTAGTGCACTGTGGGCCGGCCAAGCCCACTTTTCCCCACACCCGCGGCCGACAGGCGGGGAGAAAACGCAGTACGAATTATTTCGTATCAAACATACGAAGTGTTTCGTATATTCAAAACTCCTGATGAATATTTTTCCTTTTCCCAGCTTCCTGCCGTGGTAAGCAGGAGTTAGGAAGAGGGTGGGGTACAGTTCAGGTAGATGCGCTCTAGCAACTGGTGCAGCACGGTCTGGTCTTCGCCGGTAAGGCCATCTAGGGCAATTCTGCGGTTGTTGAGCACGATGGGGTGCACCGCGTCGAGGATGCGCTGGCCCTCTTCGGTCACGCGCAGCTGGGTGCGGCGCCCGTCGTGGGGCAGGGCCTCGGCCGCCAGTAGGCCCCGGTCGGTGAGCAGGCGGATGATGCGGGCCACCGAGGCCTGGTCTTTGAAGACCCGGTCGCCGATTTCAGTTTGAGTAAGGTCGTCGTTTTCCAGAATCACGCGCAGCACCAGCCACTGGTCGATGGTAATGGCGATGCCCGCCCGGTCGATGTTGGCCTGGGCAAAACGCCGGTATTGCTTGATGGCCTTGTCGAGCGAGTAAAAGAGAATGGTAGAGAGCATGGGCGAAGTATCCAGCGGTAGTAAATAGATGTATGATATATCATGAAGGTTGCCTCATGACACAAAGATTTTTGAAGAAGGTAGAAACGGAGTTGTTAGCCTCATTTCAGGGCGGCCAGCACCCGCTTGATCAGCTCATTAGGGCTGCCGTTGTGCCAGCGCCATACAATAACCAAGTCGTGCTCGGGGTCCACCCAAATCGTGTTGGAACCCGCACCCAGGGCCGCGTAGCTCGAGGCCGGGGCGTCGGGCCAGGCCTTGCGCTGAGAGTTGAGCCACCAGAGGTAGCCGTAGTCGGGGCCGGGGCCGCCGGGCGTGGTGGCCTGCTGCACCCAGGCACGGGGCACAAGCTGGCGGTTTTGCCACTGGCCCTGGCGCAAGAACAGGTAGCCGAACCGGGCCTCGTCGCGGGCACTGATCCACAGGCCGCCGCCCCAGCGCGTGCCCCCGCTTACCGAGGCCATGGGCTTGCTGTCGATTTGCACCGTGGAGTTGGTGTAGGGCACCCACTGCCAGGAGTTGGAAGCGCCGATGGGCTGCATAATTTCGGTGCGGAACACTTCGGGCAGGGGCCGGCGCCAGAGCTGCAGCAAGGACAAGGCAAAGCGGTTGATGCGCACGTCGTTGTACTCATAATAACTACCGGGCTGCTGCAGGGTGCGGGGTTTACGCTCCCCTTTGCCGAAAGCCTCTTTACCGATGAAATCCGCGTTTTTGCCCCACATCGAGCCTTCCCACTCGCTACTCTGGCGCACGTGGTGCTCCCAGGTCACCTGGCGGTTCTGCTCCGAGTCGTAGCCGCCGTCGTGAATGTAGTTGGCCACCGGGTCGTGAATATCTTTGATCAGGCCCTTTTCCAGGGTCAAGCCCAGAATGGTGGACAGCACGCTCTTGGCCACGCTGTAGGTCGGGTCGGCGCGCTCGGTGTCGCCCCATTCGGCCACAATGTAGCCGTGGCGCAAAATCAGGCCGTTGGTGGCAGCCCGGCTGGCGGGCAGCGGGCCCAGGGGCGTCCCGAATATTTCGGCCTGGGTCGAGAAGTTCGGGGTCATCTGAGTGGTTTCCTGCTGCCGGGCCCAGGCTACGGCTTCCAGCAGGCGGGCGGCGTCGAAGCCGGCCTTTTCGGGCTGCTGCCGCTGCCAGCGGTTACCCTTGCTCGGGTAGTAGACGGCTGGTTCTTTGGTGGTTGCGGCGGGGGCTTGGGGCGGGCGGGAGCAGGCCAGCGCGGGCAGCAACAGCAGGAGCAGGTAGGAGCGGAGCAGTTTCATGGCAGGAGCAAAGTGCGGGTCCGGGGCTATTATCCGTAAAGCTACGGAGCCCAAAGATGGGCCTAGCTGCCGCAGAATGCTAAACTTGCGCCTTCAAACCCTGTTACTATGCCCGTGACTGAACTTGTGATTCCGACCCTGGCCGCCCTGCCCGAAGCCGCCGCCCAGGTGGCCCGGCAGCTGGGGGCCATTCCATTCTGGTGTTTGAGGGCGAAATGGGGGCGGGCAAAACCACCTTCATTAAGGCCCTGTGCCGGGAGCTGGGCGTGCAGGACGACGTGAGCAGCCCGACCTTTGCGTTGGTCAACGAGTACCGCGACGCCCACGACCAGCCGATTTACCATTTCGACTTCTACCGAATTGACGACCCGACCGAGGCCGAAAACATTGGCGCGCTAGAGTACTTCGATTCTGGCTATCTTTGCCTGATAGAGTGGCCAAGCCGCGTGGAGGCGCTTTTGCCCCCGAAGAGGCTACTCGTCAAGCTCACCGTAACCGGGGCCGAGTCGCGCCTGCTGCACCTCGAACCCCTGGCCGACTGAGCCGCTGAATTCTTACCTGCCCAATGCCCGAAGCAATACCCCCCGGATTTGAGTCGCTGGCCACGAGCCGCGCTTACTTCACCCAGGAATCCATGCTGGCCGTGGAAACGCGCAAGCGGAAGCTGTTTATCGGCTTGCCCCGGGAAACCTCGTTGCAGGAAAACCGCATCTGCCTGACGCCCGAAGCCGTGAAGCACCTCGTCAATGAGGGGCACGAAGTGGTGATGGAAAGCGGCGCCGGTGAGCCCAGCAAGTACTCCGACCACGACTATTCCGAGGCCGGGGCTACTATTGCCTACTCGGCCAAGGAGGTGTACGAGGCCGACATTATTCTGAAAGTGGCCCCGCCCACCCACGAGGAAATCGAGTATCTGAAATCCAATCAGACCCTGATTTCGGCCCTGCAGTTTGGCTCCCTGACGGCCGACTACATTTCGGCTATCCTGCGCAAGAAAGTCAACGCCATCAGCTTTGAGCTGATCAAGGACCCTTCGGGGGCCAAGCCGGTGGTGCGGGCCATGAGCGAAATTGCCGGCTCCACCGTGATGCTGGTAGCGGCCGAGTACCTGGCCCGCTCCAACGAGGGTAAAGGCGTGATTCTGGGCGGTATTACGGGCGTGCCCCCGTCCCAGGTCGTGATTCTGGGAGCCGGTACCGTGGCCGAGTACGCCGCCCGCGCCGCTACGGGTCTGGGCGCCGAGGTGAAGGTCTTCGACAACCACTTGTATAAGCTGCGTCGCCTCAAGCAAAACCTGGGTACCACGCTCTACACCAGTACGCTCGACACCTTCGTGCTCAACCAGCAGATTCGCCGGGCCGATGTGGTGATTGGAGCTTTGAATGCCGAGGAAGGCCGGATTCCGTTTATGGTGCCCGAAAGCGTGGTAGCCAGCATGGCCCCCGGCTCGGTGATTATCGACGTGAGCATCGACCAGGGTGGCTGTTTCGAAACCTCGGAAATGACCAGCCACAGCAAGCCCGTGTTCCGCAAGTACGACGTGGTGCACTACTGCGTGCCCAACATTGCCTCCCGCGTGCCGCGCACCGCCACCAACGCCCTGAGCAACATCTTTACGCCCATTCTGCAGGAAATCAGCCAGCACGGGGGCATCAACGAGGTGCTGTTTACCAACGAGCATTTCCGCTCGGGCGTCTACATCTACAAAGGCTCGTTGACCAACGCTTCCATTGCCAAGAAATTCAACATGCGCTACAAGGAGCTGGGCCTGATGATAGCCGTGCGGAATTAACCTGAACCACGGATTCCGGCTTCACATTTCTGTTCTATCTAGTAAAAGCCTGCGCTTCGGTGCGGGCTTTTTGCTTTTTTAGCGGCCTCAACTCTGCCGGGCGCTTGGTTGCAGCTACTGCTACCGGAGTCAGCGCGTCAGTAACCGCTACAGTCACTCTATGGATTCTGCTGCTACCCCCGCTCTGCTCACCGCCCGCCCCGTTCTCGATTTTCCCTCGGCCCAGGTAACCGAAGCCATGAACCGCTCCTTCGAGGAGTACTTCGTGCCGCTGGTTTTTACGACCGAAACCTTCGAGCGGCGCTTCCGCTCCGAGCACCTCGACGCACTGGCCAGCAAGCTTTGGTTTCGGGGTGAGGAGCTGGTAGGGCTGGTGTTAATAGCAAGGCGAGGCTATACAAGTCGGGTAGCGGCTATGGGGTTGGTCATCGAAGCCCGGGGCCAGCGCTACGGCCGGCAGATGCTGCAAACGGCGCTGGACGAAGCCCAGGCCCGCGGCGACCGAAGCATGATTCTTGAAGTATTCGTGCCCAATGAGCGGGCCCGCCGGCTCTACGAGCGGCTGGGTTTCCGTAACACCCGGGAGCTGTTCACCTTCCGCCGCCAGCCGCAACCAACGAAAACCGCCGCTCAGCTCACGGAGGTTGACCCGCTGCAGGTAGCTCACCTCGTGGCCCGGGAAGGAAAGCCAAACCTGCCCTGGATGTTTTCGGCCGAGTCCTTGATGGCGGCCTCAGCGCCGACGCAGGCCTTTTCGCTCGAAGATAAAGCCTTCGTGCTGCTGCGCGTCGAAGCCGGGCGGACCTTGGTTCTCACGCTCATCGTGCGCCGGGAGTACCGGCGGCAGGGCTGGGGCCGCCAGCTCCTGCAGGCCGTGGAAGCCGCATTTCCGCAGCAGCCCCTGATGATGTCGATGATTACCCCGGGCCCGGGGTACGACTTTCTGCGGGCCGCCGGTTGGGAGCCCCTGGAACTGTCGCTGTATGAGATGGAATGCCGGTTGGGGTAGTAGCGCGAACTTTGTAGTTCGCGTACCAGAACGACAATCGGAGGCGCGGGCCACGCGAACTACAAAGTTCGCGCTACGGCTTTTTACTCGGCCAAGAGCAACACTTTCCAGGCCTCCAGTAGCTTGCCTTCCTCCAGATACTGCTTGCCCAGCAGCGTGAGTTGTTTCTTCAGCTCAGCCGGTGTTCCGCGGTGCTTGTTGAGCGTGTAGGCTACCAGGGGCTCTTGCCGGAAGGCCGCTACCTGTTCGGGTGTGGGCAAGGCTTCGCGCTCGATGTTGCCGAGGCGGCCCAGGTTGTTGCCGGTAAGCTGGTCGGAAGTGCGCAGGTGCTCAGGGAGCTGGTCGTAGCCGATGCCCATGTTGCGGTTGGGCTTGGGCACTTCAAACAGGCTGCTGCCCGCGGCCCGGCAGTACCAGTCGCCGCCGAGGCGGGCAATGGCGTCGAGCTTGAACGGGTCGATGCCGGTGCCACTGGGCAGCACGATATCCTCGCGAAAGTGGGCCAGCACGACGCGGCAGACGACCAGGTTGCCGGCCCCGTTGTTCTGGCCCAGCTCGATAACCTGCTCTACTACGCACTCGAAGGCCGCCGGAGCTTCGGCCACGCGCGGCGGCTTTACGCGCTGACTGGGCACCTCGGTAAAGCCCGCCTTGACGAACTCATTGACGCCTTTCTCATACTCGGTGCTGGCCAACGACATTTGTTCGACCATGGCGTAGTCGCAGATGTGGATGACGACTTCGGGCACCTCGCGCACGTTTTGCAGGGTGTGCTTCTGGGAATTGTCGCGCACCCGGTTGGCAGGCGAAAATACCAGGATAGGCGGGTTGGAGCCGAAGCAGTTGAAGAAGCTGTAGGGGCTCAGATTCACGCTGCCATCGGCCGAGATGGTGCTGGCAAAGGCCACCGGGCGTGGTGCCACGGCGCCCACCAGAAACGGGTGCAGCTCACTGGGTTTGATGGTGGCCGGGTCGATGGTGCGGAACGGGGTGGGGGCAGAGGTCATACGAAGCAGGGCAAGGCGGCGAAACCGGAATTGGTGGCCAAAGATACTTAGCTTCGCCAGCCCCGCGTTGAGTAAGCCCCAACATCCTGCCCTGTATGCTCCGAAACGCACTTCTGGCCCTGTGGCTCCCCCTCACGGCCCAGGCTTCCGCTTTGCCCCGGCCGCCGATACCCTGCGCCTGCGCCAGCACCTGCTGGCCCTGACCAGCACGCCCGAGCCCCGCAACTACCTGCACCTGAGTAGCCTCAACCAGGCGGGCGGCTATATCCGCCAGCAGCTGCAGGCCGCCGGAGCCCGCCTCAGCGAGCAGCCCTACGCGGTGCAGGGCAACACCTACCGGAACCTGATTGGCTCCTTTGGGCCCGAAAACGGCCCGCGCCTGATTATCGGGGCGCACTACGACGTGTGCGGCGAGCAGCCCGGGGCCGACGACAACGGTACCGGCGTGGCGGCGTTGCTGGAGCTGGCCCGCCTGCTGGGGCAGCAGCCGGACTTGCCCTACCGCATCGACTTAGTAGCCTACACCCTGGAGGAGCCGCCATTTTTCCGCACCAAAAACATGGGCAGCTACGTGCACGCCAAGACCCTGCACGACGCCGGGGTGGCCGTGAAAGGCATGGTGGCCCTGGAAATGCTGGGCTACTACGACGACCGTCAACACACCCAGGATTACCCCGTGGGCCCGCTCAAGCTGGTCTACGGCAGCCGGGGCAACTACGTAACGGTGGCGCAGAAATTCGGGAATGGGCGCTTCGGCCGGCAGTTTGCCCGCCGCTACAAGGCTCAGGCGGCTTTGCCAGTGAAGCGCTTCAAGGCCCCGGCCTGGCTGCCCGGCATCGACTTCTCCGACCACCTCAACTACTGGCAATTCGACTACCCGGCCGTGCTGCTCACCGACACGGCATTTTACCGCAACAAGCACTACCACGAGCCCACCGACACGCTCGACCGGCTCGACATGCGCCGCCTGGGCCTGAGCGTGGAGGCCCTGTTGGCCGTGGTGCTGGCCCTCTGACAACGGCCCCCAGGCAGCAGTGCCCCACCGGGTTTACTCCTAGTAAAGTCTGGGTGACAATAGGCCTGAAATATGATTTAACGAAGAGGAAAGCCGGCCAGAAGTCGGGATGAAGGTGGCGGGGAGATGGCAGGAAGGTCTAAGCTTTTTGGCGAGAAGACCCAAAGAAGGCCGAAGTTGAGTTTTTGCACTATTTATGGAGCGGTGCTGGGCCGGGTGCGACTAGCCGGCGCGGGCAGCTGGCCTACCCAGGCCCAGCCGGTTTGGATAAGCAGGTACTCGTTTCCGTCGGGGGTGGTATGAAACCAGTGGGGGCGACGCCGGGCCGACGCGGGCCAGCCGGCGGGGTAGTCTTCCGCATCGAGCCACTCCACTTGGCGGTGGGTAGTCCAAGAGAGACGGTCGGCACCGGGCAGCAGCTGGTACTCGGGCGGCAGGGGCGGCCCGTCGGCTGCTGACTCCGCCAGCCAGGTCTGATAGTAGGAAATTCGCTCCTCGGTGCCGGCAACAACCTGGGAGTCGTGCGCGAAACTGGGGTACACCAGCCGGATGTCGAGGTGGTAAGGCTGGCTCCGGGCGCTCAGCTGCTCGTCCCAGGCGAAGAAGGTAGTGAGCAGATGCGTGGCGGCCAGCTGCCGGATAAGGCGCGGGGGCTGCCGACCATGCCAGTGCCAGGGCCCCAGGCCGAGCTTCTTATACTCATAGTGGAAGTACTGTAAGAAGCCCAGGTCCAGGGGGCTGGCTCTGGCTGCAGGGCCAGGAGCCGGCGGACCTGCCGGCGCGGGTTACGGATTTTCTTGGCGTTGGGGTGGGAGAAAGTGCGTAACCAGCGCATGGTAAACGGAGTATAGACTTGCTAAGTAGATATAGCTTTTCGCCGTTTCCAGCGTGTAAACCAAGTATGGACCAGACCATTTGCCCCAAGTGCCAGCACAAGGACGCCACCAAGAGCGGCATTATTGCGGGGCGGCAGCGCTACCGGTGCAAGAACTGCGGCTACCATTTCACCGTGGCCAAGATAGGCAGGGAAGTCAATACCTACTATGTGGTCAAAGCCCTGCAGCTGTATCTGGAGGGTGTGAGCTACCGGGAAATTGAGCGCCTGCTGGGCGTGAGCCACGTGAGCGTGATGAACTGGGTGAAGAAGTACGCCGTGCAGGCCCCGCGCCAAACCCAGGCCCGGCCCACGTCCCAGGTGCTGACTCAGGCGGAGCTGCAGGCCTATTTTCAGCAGCCCGAAAACTTGGTGGGGGCGGCACGGTGGTCACCGAAGCCGGCGACAAGTTTCTGGTGATGCGCTGGGAAGGGCCCACTGGCAAAAAAAGCTAGGCCAGCAGGAGGGAACAGGAGCCCGGAACCGGATTTTTCACCTTACTTGGGAGAAGCTAGGCCTAAAGGGCTGAAACTGAAAAACCTGTTCTTTCCCGGCCCTTTTACCGGCTGGTTCCCTCCAACCAATTCCCGCTTGCTTATGGAACTCGGCCTCGACTCGCCCAGCCCCGACCTGTCCGCTACCACCGCCCCGACCGATGCGCCGGTAGCCCACGACAACAACGCCGTGGAAACCAGTAAAATCTGGCAGGTGATTACCGCCTCCTCGGTGGGCACCGTCATCGAGTGGTACGACTTCTACATCTTCGGCTCGTTGGCGGCCATCATTGGGCCGGTGCTGTTTGGCTCCCAAGGCAAGCCCGAGGAAACCCTGTTGGGCATGCTGGCCGTGTTTGGGGCCGGCTTCGTGGTGCGGCCCTTCGGGGCCCTGTTCTTCGGGCGGGTCGGCGACATGATCGGGCGCAAGTATACCTTTCTGCTCACCCTGCTCATCATGGGCGGCTCCACGGTCGTGACGGGCCTGATTCCGAGCTACGACAAAATCGGGCTGGCCGCCCCGCTCATTGTGCTGGTGCTGCGCCTGCTGCAGGGCCTGGCCCTGGGCGGCGAATACGGCGGGGCCGCGACTTACGTGGCCGAGCACGCCCCCGATAAGCGCCGGGGCTACTTCACCAGCTTTATCCAGATAACGGCCACCGGCGGGCTGATTCTGAGCATTCTGGTTATCGTCATCACCCGCAAGCTGACGGGAGAGGAAGCCTTCCGGGAATGGGGCTGGCGGGTGCCGTTTCTGCTCTCGGCTTTGCTGGTGGTAGCCTCTTACTACATCCGGCTCAAGCTGCACGAGTCGCCGCTGTTTGCCAAAGCCAAGGCCGAGGGCAAGACCAGCACCAGCCCCCTGCGCGACTCCTTTCTCAACCCCGTGAACCGCCGCCTGGTGCTCGTGGCCCTCTTTGGCGTGACGATGGGGCAGGGCGTGATTTTCTACACCAGTCAGTTTCAGGCCTACTCCTTTATGCAGAATACCCTGAAAATGGACCTCGTCGACGCCAGCATCGTGCTGGTAACGGCCATGCTGCTGGCCACGCCGCTGTTTGTGTACTTCGGCAGCCTCTCGGACCGCATCGGGCGCAAGCGCATCATCATGACCGGCATGCTCTGCGGAGCCTTGTTTACAATTCCGCTTTTCCACGGCATCCAGGCTTTTGCCGGGCCGCTTACCGAAATTACGCCTGCCACCGTGGATGCCGCCGGCAAAGCCGTGCCCGCCGTTATGAAGGCTTTGGATCCCAACCTGCCCGCCATTATTGCCCTCACGTTCTGCCTCGTGCTGTTCGTGACGATGGTCTACGGGCCTATTGCGGCTTACCTGGTAGAGCTGTTTCCCACCAAAGTGCGCTACACGTCCCTGTCGGTGCCCTATCACATCGGCAACGGCGTCTTCGGGGGCTTCGTGCCGCTAGTTGCCACCTGGATTTCGGTGTGGGCCGCCACCCAGCCGGCGGGCACGTTCTGGCAGGAGCACAGTAGCCTTTCGGGCCTGCTCTACCCGGTTTTGGTGGCTCTGATCTGCTTCGTGGTGGGCATGAAGTATATGAAAGACGTGCGCAACGTGCGGATTATGGATTAGCGGGCACCGCTGTGTGTGCTGTCATCCTGAGCAAAGCGAAGGACCTTGCTCCATGTTCTGACAAGTGTTATTCAACCTGCTAAAGCCCTTTACTGCTCGTGTGGCAGAGGGCTTTAGCACGTTGGTAGCAGCTGCAGTAGGGTAGGAGAGGAAGGTCCTTCGCTTTGCTCAGGATGACAGATTAAACAACGTCAGTACACAAGATGCCTAGCTAGGGCTCGACATGGCGTTTTTAAAATATAGGCGGCTCTGAAACGTCAGCCCCGGAATACAATGCCCGTGTGGCCGATCTTGCTCCATCCGGAAATCTATGCACAATCTGAGCTACGAAATACGGCCACCGGCTGCGGCGCTGGCGCACGTAGTAGAAAGCTTCTGGCGGCTGGAAACCGGGGCCGTAGTCGATAAGCCGGTCCTGCTGCTGCCCGACGGCCGGATTGACGTGCTGTTTTCGTATTCCCGCGCCGAGCCCCTGCACGTTACGCTTCTGGGGCTGGGCACCGAGGCCGAGCAAACCACCTTGGCTGCCGGTACCGTGCTGTGCGCCGTGAGTTTGCGGCTGCCGGCGGCCGAGTACCTGCTGCGCACCCGGGTGGCCGATATCCTGAACAGCGCCCGGCCACTACCCACCGATTTCTGGGGCATTACGGCCGCGGAGTTGACCGACTTCAACCTCTTCTGCACCAAGCTCAACGCCACGCTGCCCACGCTGCTCAGCCCGGCTCCGGACCCGCGCAAGCTGCGGCTGTTTGCGCGGCTATATGCCACCGATGGTGCCTTGCCCGTGCACGAGCTGGCTAGTGAGGCGAGCTGGAGCAGCCGGCAGATTAACCGCTACTTTCAGGAGTATTTTGGGTTGTCGCTAAAGACATACTGCGCCATTCTGCGGTTTCGGGCCTCGTTTCCGCAGCTCAAGGCCGGGCGGCTGTTTCCCGAGCAGGACTTTACCGACCAGGCCCATTTCATCCGGGAGGTGCGCAAGTTTGCCGGCGTCCGGCCCAAGGATCTGGCCCGCAACGCCGACGACCGATTTATACAATTTTCCGCCTGGCCCCCGCAATAGCTTTGCCTTCGTAACCACTTAACCTACGAAGACCATGCTTCTTACCGGTAAAAAAACCGCCATTATCGGCGCGGGCCCCGGCGGCCTGACCCTGGCCCGCCTCCTGCAGCAACACGGTGCCGACGTGACCATCTACGAGCGCGACGCTGACCGCCACGCCCGCCAGCAAGGCGCCACCCTCGATTTGCACGAAGAATCCGGCCTGCGGGCCCTGGATGCGGCGGGCCTGCTCGACGCCTTCCGAGCCCACTACCGCCCCGGGGCCGACAAGCTCCGCCTCGTCGACGCCCAGGCCACCATTCATTTCGACCAGCACCAGGAGGAATTCAGTGCCCCGGATTTCGGGCACGCCCACTTCCGCCCCGAAATTGACCGGGGCCCCCTGCGCGACCTGCTCATGGACTCGCTCCGGCCCGGCACCATCGTGTGGAACTCCCAGCTCCAAAGCCTGGTGCCCGCGGCCGACGGCTGGCAGCTGCAGTTTCAGGATGGGCAAATGGCCTACGCGGACCTGGTGGTGGGGGCCGACGGGGCCAACTCCAAGGTGCGGGCCCGGGTGACGCCGCTGCCGCCATTCTTCACGGGTTTCACCGTGGTGGAAGGCAGCGTGTACGAGGCGGCCCGCCACGTGCCGGCGTTGTGGGAGCTGGTCCGGGGCGGGAAAGTGTTTGCGCTGGAGGGCACTCAGTCCATTATTCTCAGCGCCAAGGGCGACGGTAGCCTGGCCTTCTACACCTGCCAGCCCACCGCCGAAAACTGGGTGCAAGCCAGCGGCATCAACTTTCGCGACTCGGCTCAGGTAGCGGCCTGGTTTGCCCGGGACTTTGCTGCCTGGAGCCCGGTTTGGCGGGAGCTGTTTACCGCCGCCGCCTATTTTGTGCCCCGGCCGCAGTACTGCATGCCCTCGATCAGTATTGGGCAGCCCAGCCCAACATTACCCTGCTCGGCGACGCGGCCCACCTCATGCCGCCCTACGCCGGCGAAGGCGTGAATATGGCCATGCTCGACGCGCTGAAACTGAGCGAATGCCTGACCAATTCTGCTTTTGCCAGCTCTCAGCAGGCCATCAGCCACTACGAAGCTGCCATGCGGGCCCGCGCCGCTGAAGCTGCCGATATGTCCATTGTATCCATGGAACAGCTGCACTCGGCTGGTGGCTTGGCTTGGATGAGTGAGTTGATGAGCAGCGGCGTGGAATAAGGCCCGGCGAAGTTGCGCAAGGCCGGGTGCCGGGTAGGATATGCTATTACCGCCAAGCAAAGTGCGACAATACGGGAGGGATGAAGCCCGACTTTTTCGTAAACTGCTGCCCTTACTGCCACTGACCTCAACCATGCCCCTGAATCATCCCCGCATCCGAACCTTTGAAGAGTACCAGGACGCCTACCGCCGTAGCCTCGACAACCCCGAGCAGTTCTGGGCCGACGTCGCCGAGCCTTTCACCTGGCGCCGCAAGTGGACGTCCGTGCTCAAAGCCGATATGGTAGAAGGCCACAACGAGTGGTTTAGCGGGGCCAAGCTCAACATCACCGAAAACTGCCTGGACCGCCACCTGGCCACCCGCGGCAACAAGCTAGCCCTGATCTGGGAGCCCAACGACCCCAAGACCCGTCAGATTCGCTACACCTACCGGGAATTGCACCAGCAGGTGTGTCAGTTTGCCAACGTGCTGCTCAACAACGGCGTCGAAAAGGGGGACCGGGTCTGCCTCTACATGCCCATGATTCCGCAGCTGGCCATTGCCGTGCTGGCCTGTGCCCGGATTGGAGCCGTGCACTCCGTCATCTTCGCCGGCTTCAGCAGCACCGCCATTGCCGACCGCGTCAACGATGCCCAGGCCACGGTGGTGCTGACCTCCGACGGGCTGAACCGCGGCCCCAAGCAGATTCCGGTGAAGCGCGTGGTAGATGAGGCCCTGGAAAGCTGCCCCTCGGTGCGCCGCGTTATTGTGGTGGAGCACCTGGGCTGGCCCGTGCACATGCAGGAAGGCCGCGACGTATGGTACCACGAGGAAGCCCTGGAAGCCAGTAAGTCGTGCCCGGCCGAGGAGATGGACGCCGAAGACCTGCTCTTTATCCTCTACACCTCGGGCAGTACCGGTAAGCCCAAGGGCGTGGTGCACTCCACGGCCGGCTACATGGTCTGGGCCGACTACACCTTCCGCAACGTGTTCCAGGTCGAGGAAAACGACATTTACTGGTGCACGGCCGACATTGGCTGGGTTACGGGACACACGTATTTGCTCTACGGTCCGTTGCTCAGCGGGGCCTCCACGCTCATGTTCGAGGGTGTACCAACTTACCCCGACGCGGGCCGCTTCTGGGAGGTAATTGACAAGCACGGCGTCAACGTGTTCTACACCGCGCCCACGGCTATCCGCAGCCTGATGGCCACGCCCCTCGACAATGTGCTCAGCTACTCGCTCGATTCGCTGCGGGTGCTGGGCTCGGTGGGGGAGCCCATCAACGAGGAAGCCTGGCACTGGTACCACACCCACGTGGGCAAGGAGCGCTGTCCGGTGATTGACACCTGGTGGCAAACCGAAACCGGCGGCATCATGATTTCGGCCCTGGCCGGGGTGTCGCCCACCAAGCCGGCCCACGCGGGCCAGCCCCTGCCGGGCGTGCAGCCGGTATTGCTGAATCAGGAAGGCCAGGAAATCGAAGGCAACGACCAGGAAGGTTATCTGGCCATCAAGCACCCCTGGCCGGGCATCATCCGCACCACCTACGGCGACCATGAGCGGGCCAAGCAAACCTATTTCGGACCCTATCCGGGCTACTACTTCACCGGCGACGGGGCCCGGCGCGACGAAAACGGGCTCTACCGCATCATCGGCCGCGTCGACGACGTCATCAATGTGAGTGGGCACCGCTTCGGCACGGCCGAAATTGAAAACGCCATCAACGAGAACGACAACATCATCGAAAGCGCCGTGGTGGGCTACCCCACGACGTGAAAGGCCAAGGCATTTACGCCTTCGTTATCTGCCGCGACGGGGCCTGCGCCAACGAGGCCGACAAGCCTCGGGTGGAAGCCAGCATTATTGAGACGGTGGTAGCCCAGATTGGCAAAATCGCCAAGCCCGACAAGATTCAGATTGTGTCGGGCCTGCCCAAAACCCGCTCGGGCAAAATCATGCGCCGCATCCTGCGCAAGGTGGCCGAGGGAGAAACCAGCAACATCGGCGACGTAACCACCCTGCTCGACCCGAACGTGGTAGAGGAAATCATCAACGGCCGTAAGTAAATGCCTAGTTAACCAAAAGCCCGGCCGGTAGTCTACCGGTCGGGCTTTTTCGTGCGGCACCTCGTAGAAGCAGTTTCCCCGCGCCAGAAACCTATAGGTGCGTTTTCGTCGTTCTGGGGCAAGCAAAAAGCATGGATATCTACCTGATTCGACATACAAGCGTAGCTACGGCGGCCGGCATCTGCTACGGGCAAACCGACGTGGCGCTGAGTTCGCGCTACGAGCAGGAAAAGGAGCGGCTGTGCCGGGTGCTGGCCGCTGGGCTGGGCGCCGGAGCCGTGCGGGCCTATGCCAGCCCCCTGTCGCGCTGCCGCATTCTGGCCGAAGACGTGGTCGAAGGACCTATCTGTCTGGATGAGCGGCTGAAAGAGTACCACTTTGGCCGCTGGGAAATGCAGGCCTGGGCCGAGCTGCCCGGCCACGAGCTGGAGCCCTGGAAGGCCGACTTCGTGACCCAGCGCGCGCCCGAGGGCGAAACCTTCACCGAAGTGCAGCAGCGGGCCGTGGCCTTCCTCACCGAAGTGCTGACCCAGCCCGCCGCCGAGCCGGAGGCCGATGTGCTGATATTCGCCCACGCCGCCCTGATCCGCACCCTGCTCTGCCACTGCCTCGGCTTGCCCCTAGCCAACGCCTTTCGCCTCAATATCGACTACGGCTCGGTAACCAAGGTGCGCTACCAGAACCAGCAGTTCCTGCTCGACTATGTGAACCGCTAATGCCGTAGCAGGTACTTATAAACACTAAAAAGCCCGCCCGGAGCAATTCCGGGCGGGCTTTTTTGGCGTAAAAGGGCAGTCTTGCGACTAGTAGCGCCGCTCGTTGTCGCGGCGGCGGAAGCCCTTTTTCTTCTCACCCGAATTAAGCCAGAGTATCGTGCCGGCCGTAACGGCGGTTATGATGGACATCTTGGTGATAAAGGCTGTACGGTTGTGTTTCCACTCTACGTTGTAGCCTTTCTCGGCCCAGATGTTGGGCACCTTGCCGTGCATTAGGTCCTGCAGAATGCCTTCCACCACGCCAACGCGGTCAGCCACAATCAGGGGCAGCCAGTGGCGGTAGCGGTTCTCGCTGTATTTAAAGGCAAAGCGACGAATCACGCCGCTCAACCCCATGGGCGGAACGGTGGTGCCGTACACAGCCGATACGTTGGGGCGCTCAATGGAGCGCAGCTTCTCCACTTCCATCGGCTGCAACGTGGCGGGACGGTGCTTGCTGTCCGGGTCCTGCGTTACGTTCATGCGGGCCCGCATGGGGTAGGTCGGATCGTTCTTGGGGTCGGCGTCCACGCCCCAGCCAGGTACTTGCTTGGGGTCGATGGGGGTGTTTACTACGTTATTTTCCATGGTCAGTCGGCGTTTCAGGTTGGCGCATTAGGGAATCATCACCGGCTTGATGCAGTTGTCCAGCTTGGCAGAGAACATGCGGTAGCCGTCGGCCACTTCGGCCAGCGGAATACGGTGCGTAATCAGCCCTTTGGGGTTGAGCGTGCCGTTCTGAATGTGCTCAATCAGGCGGGGCAGTAAGCGCTTCACGGAGGCCTGGTTGGCCCGGATGGTAAGGCCCTTGTTCAGCACGTTGCCGATCGGAATGAGGTTGTCGGTAGGACCGTATACGCCTACAATCGACACCACGCCGCCTTTTTTCACCGAGTTGATAGCCCAGTGTACCGCCGTAGCCGAGCCGGCCTGCAGCAGTAGCTTACGGCCCGTGATGGTCTGCATGGCGCTGCCGGCAGCCTCGGCGCCTACGGCGTCAATTACCACGTCAGCTCCAATCCAGTCGGTAATTTTCTTGATGAATACCACCGGGTCACCGATTTCCTCGAAGTTGTAGGCCTCGCAGTAGGAGTAGTTGCGGGCAAATTCCAGGCGGTAGTCTTCCTTGTCGATGATGATGACGCGGCCGGCACCAAAAAGCCAAGCGCAACGGGCGGCCATAATGCCGACCGGACCAGCTCCGAATACCACCACCGTGTCGTTGGGCTGGATACCGGCCATTTCAGCGGCCTGGTAGCCCGTGGGTACTACGTCGGTCAGCAATACGGCATCATCCAGGTCCATGCCTTCGGGATGATGGTGGGGCCCACGTTGGCGTAAGGCACCCGGGCATATTCCGCCTGGCCGCCATCATAGCCGCCGGCCGTGTGCGAATAGCCGAAGATAGCACCGACGGCCGTGGCCTCGGTGTTGGATTCATGGCAGTTGCCAAACATGCCTTGCCGGCAGAAGTGGCATTCGCCGCAGGCAATGTTGAAGGGCACGATAACCCGGTCGCCGGTTTTTACTTTGGTGACTTCCGAGCCGATTTCCACCACCTCGCCGATAAACTCGTGGCCAAAAGTGGAGCCTACGCGGGTGTCGGGCACGTTGCCGTTGTATAGGTGCAAGTCGGAGCCGCAGATGCAAGTGCGCAGCACCCGGACGATGGCATCCTGGGATGCTTGATTTCCGGCATTGGTTTCTGCACGGCACGGACCCTTTTGGGGCCCCGATATTCCATTGCTAACATAGGAATCTTGGTTGGTTAGTGGTGGATGGAGTGAGCGAAGCATCAGAGCTGCCGGGTAGTAAGTACTGCCCCGAAGCTGCCAACGTCGACAATGGATAGTACTGACCTAGAATTATAGAGTTTAAAGTTTAAGTACAACCGTTAGTAAATACGTATTTGTTACCAGGTATTTTTGAGATTAATACGTAGCAAAGCGTTGGGTTGCTAGCTACAAATGCGGAAATAGCCAAGCCTTTTATTGCTCCAGCCTCCTGGTAATACCTGTCGCTGTATAAGTAGCTCAGCTATAACCGGATAGCCGTTTTTGCGCTACACGACTATTGCTACTTACTGGCCGGACCCGCAACCTCACAGGACACAGCCCCATGATTCATCCGCATACGGAATTACGGTTTATAAGCCCCGAAATTGGGTACGGCGTTGTGGCTACCCGCTTTATTCCCAAGGGCACCATCTGCTGGATTTTGACGCATTTGACCAGGTATTTACCCCTGGCCAGGTGCAAGGACTCGACCAGATTCACCGGGCCATACTTAACAAATACAGCTACCGCGACGCCCAGGGCAACTTTGTGCTGTGCTGGGACAATTCCCGCTTTGTCAACCACTCGTTTGCTTCCAGTCTGGTCTCGACCCCGTACAACTTCGAGCTGGCCGTGCGCGACATTCACCCCGGGGAAGAACTCACCGACGACTACGGCTACCTCAACGTGTGGGAGCCGTTTGAGGCCCTGCCGGAACCCGGCAGTACCCGCACCCGCGTGCTGCCCGACGACCTGCTGCACTTCCACGCCGAGTGGGATGCCAAGCTGCGGGCCGCCTTTCGGCACTTCAACCGCGTGGAGCAGCCCTTACTGCCATTGCTCGACCCCCAGTATCAGTCCACGGTGGCGGCCGTGGCGGCAGCCCGGCAGCCCATGGACTCCATTTTGAACTGCTATTACCGCGGGGAAGCCGTGCCGGTGCTCTAGCGCCGCCTGACCACTAACATTAAACCAACTATATTGTCGTAGAACAGAATGTAGCCCGCTGCCCCATGCATACCACCCACCCCGACGAACCCACCACGCCCCAAGCGCCTGCCGAGCCCCAACCCGAAAGCCTGGAGGAGTCATGGCTGGGTATGCTCCATTCCTTTGACCCCGCCACGGCCCTGCACGAGCTGGAGCGGCTCGACGAGCCCACCACGCCCGCCCCAGACCCCGCAGGGGCTTCTGAGCAGAATTCATCCGTATAAAAAAGGCCCGCTCTACGCTAAGAACGGGCCTTTTTTGTGGTGTTTGCTTTGTGCTTACAGTGGGTTGGCGGGCAGTACCGTGCCGCGCACTTCCCCGAAGCCGATGCGGATACCGTCTTTTTCGGCAAAGCCGCGGATGGTCACCGTGTCGCCATCCTGAATGAACTTGCGCTCCGAGCCGTCGGTCAGGGGCAGGGGCTTGGTGCCTTTCCAGGCCAGCTCCAGCATCGAGCCAAAAGAGTCGGGGGTGTGGCCGCTGATGGTGCCGCTGGCGTACAGGTCGCCGACCTGCAGATTGCAGCCGTTGCTGGCCTGGTGGGTGAGCTGCTGGGCCATGCTCCAGTACATGTACCGAAAATTAGAGCGGCACACCGTCGTTTCGGGAGCGTCGGCGGGTTGAATACCCACTTCCAGGTTGATATCGAAGTTGTGAGCGTCCAGCTGGCGCAAATAGAGCAGGGGCTCGGGTTCCTGTACCGGCCCGGCCGTTCGGAAGGGCTCCAGCGCGTCGAGGGTCACTACCCAAGGCGAGACGCTGCTGCCGAAGCTTTTGCCCAGAAACGGCCCTAGCGGCACATATTCCCAGCTCTGAATGTCGCGGGCACTCCAGTCGTTGAACAGTACCAGGCCGAAAATATGCTCCTCGGCGTGCTGCAGCGGAATAGAGTGGCCCAGCTCCGTGCTTTTGCCGACTACGAAAGCCACTTCCAGCTCAAAGTCCAGCTGTTGGCTCGGGCCAAACGAGGGCGCCGCCGCATCCGGAGCCTTGCGCTGCCCGTTGGGCCGGCGGATGTCGGTGCCGCTGACCACGATGCTGCTGGCCCGGCCGTGGTAGCCAATCGGAATGTGGCGCCAGTTAGGCAGCAGGGCGTTGGCCGGGTCCCGGAACATGATGCCCACGTTGGTGGCGTGCTCGATGCTGGAATAGAAATCGGTGTAATTCTGGGGCTTCACCGGGCGCAGCATCTGCACCTCGCTCTGCCGTACTAGGCAGGTGCGCATGGCTTCCTCGTTGTCGCGCAGCTCGCCGTTGTCGTGCCGTAGCAGCTCCGAAACGCGCAGGCGCACGGCCCGCCACACCGGGCGGCCCAGGCGGATAAAGCTGTTCAGGGAGCGGCGGCGAAACACCTTGGGCTGGGTAGGAATGTCCAGGTCTTCGAAAAAGCCGAATTGGCTTACCGCGTACAAGTCCAGCACGTAGTCGCCGATGGCCACGCCCAGCCGCGGACCGCGCTCCGGAGTTTCGAACACGCCGAAGGGCAGGTTCTGAATGGGAAAGTCGCTGGTCGGGGCAATATCAATCCAGGAGTGCAGGGCGGGGTTATTCGGGTTGGGCATCGGAAACGAAGAGCGTAGGGTGATGGGCAAAGATAGGGTAGGGAGCTGAACGGCGGGGCAGTTGGGAGGATTTGGGCAAAGTGGCTACCTTGAGGTGGTGCTTTGACAACAGCCGGACAACTCTTCCTTCCGGAAGTTAGAGTAGCGTGAAGCCTACCAACAGCAGAATGCTCTATATTAATTAGAGAGTGATTCGTACCGTAAAATCAAGTGTTATTGACAATTCTATGAGAACTAATAAAGCCAGAAGGTATGATGAGCAAGTAGATCGAGAAATTAAAAAAGCGCTTGTGAAATTTTCACAGCATCTTATGTCAAACTCAAAATGGGTGAGGCTGATCAATAAGCTTGTGGAAAATGCTGATAAAATTTTAAGAATTGAATTCAAGAAGGTCCAAGAAGAGCGAATAGGCGAATTATACTTGCACAGAGATACTAGCTTCAAATTTGACTATTGGCAGAATGGTTTTGAGGGCTGTAACTCACTTGGGGGTTGGCTAGCTTTCGAAGAAATTGAATTCCTTGCTTTTCCAAGGATTGTTGATGGCGGCTGCAATAAACAGGATGTAGAACAAATAATGGGTTTGATAAATAGCGTCGGCCAGTTCTCATTAGACATCAGCGAAGACAGATTAAAGTTAATATGCTACCGGGAGTGAAACTGGTGTGAGTTTTTTATAACAGTGTGTGGTGGGCATTGTGTCTACAAAGTGTTTTATATCATGCGTAGTAATTAGCTATAAAATTGTAATCCATACAATGAAAGGTCTGCCAAACAAAAAAGCCAGCTTCCCACAATGGAAGCTGGCCTTTCTAATAAAGAAGCAAACTCTAAAACTCCGGCGTGGGCACCGGGGCCGGCGACACGGGGTGGCCAGTCTGGCCGGCGGGCTGCTCGGCGAAGGGCGTGCCGTTGATGGCTTCTACCCGCAGGATTTCGGGTACGGCCTTTTTCACCGATTCCTCCACGCCAGCTTTGAGCGTCATCGGCGACATGGGGCAGGTGCCGCAGGCACCCAGCAGCTCGAGTTGGAGCACCAGCTCGTCGGTGATGTTTAGCACGCGCACGTTGCCGCCGTCGGCCGCCAGATACGGGCGTATCGTGTCCAGGGCCTGCTCGACGCGGGACAACAAAGGATGCTCAAGAACAGCGGTAGAATTCATGGAAATCAAAGTGGCACGGACGCCGAAAACAGGGTAGGCGGGTAAAGATACAGCTTTTGGCTGGCTCTGAAGTAACACCGGGTCGGGTTACAAAGTTACCAACGCCGGAAAAAGCCGGGGTTCCGGTTGAGCTTAGGACTTCATTTCGACGACCTGCGTACGGGGCGCCACCGCGTTGCGGATAGACACCTGCCGGGCCAATTCCTCGGCCAGCTGCTCAAACATAATGGCGTCTGGCGTACCAGGCTGGGTAATGGCCGGCGTGCCGTAGTCGCCGTTTTCGCGGATGCTCTGCACCAGCGGCAGTTGGCCCAGCAGCGGCACTTCGTGCTTGTCGGCCAACGCTTTCCCGCCGCCTTCGCCGAAGATGTAGTAGCGGTTATCGGGCAGCTCGGCGGGCGTAAACCACGCCATATTCTCCACGATGCCCAGCACAGGTACGTTGATTTGGGGCTGGCGGAACATCTGCAAACCCTTCTGGGCATCGGCCAGGGCCACTTTTTGGGGCGTGGTCACGATGAGGGCGCCGGTTACAGGCACGGTCTGCACCAGCGTGAGGTGGATGTCGGAGGTTCCGGGGGCATGTCGAGCAGCAGGTAGTCCAGCTCGCCCCAGTCGACTTCGGTGATGAACTGCTTCAGAGCCGAGGAAGCCATGGGGCCCCGCCATACGATAGCGCTGTCGGAAGGCGCCAGGAAGCCGATGCTGATCAGCTTGACGCCGAACTTCTCGATGGGCTGAATCAGGTTGCGGCCGTCGGGGCCCTGGAATACGTGGGGACGGGCGTCTTCCACACCGAACATAACGGGCATGCTGGGGCCGGAAATATCCGCATCGACCAAGCCGACCTTGGCGCCGGTGCGGGCCAGGGCAATGGCCAGGTTGGCCGTGACGGTGCTTTTGCCCACGCCACCCTTACCAGAGGCAATGGCAATGATGTTTTTGACGCCGCTGAGCACGGCCGAGTTGGCGGCCCGGGCGGTAGTTACGCGCGAGGTCAGGTTCACTTTCACATCGGCGTCTTTATCGACCATCGTGTGGATGGCGCGTACGCAGGCGTTGTGAATCAGCTCTTTGAGGGGGCAGGCGGGCGTGGTCAGAATCACGGAAAACGACACCGTCTTGCCGTCGATATGCACGTCCTCAATCATGTTGAGCGTCACGAGGTCTTTGCCCAGGTCGGGCTCCTCCACGTAGCTCAGGGCCTTGAGGACGTCTTCTTTGGTAATAGCCATAGGTCAGAAATGCAGAATGCGGACTGCAAAGATAACCCACAAATGCGGGCGGAAGTTACCAGCCGCGCTTTATAAAAAGGGAGGCGCGAGGGCGACTAATAAAGAACGTCATTCCGAGCATTCTGCGCTTCAAGCAGAGTCCGAGGAATCTCGCGTGCTGCCGTTGCCAAGCTAACTGTCATACTGAGCTTGCCGAAGTATCTCTGCCGCTTCGTTGTACAGGCATCAGGCATTACCACTGTGGTAGAGATGCTTCGACTTCGCTCAGCATGACACTACCATAGCACGCGAGATGTCTCACTGCGTTCGACATGACGTTCTAACAACTCGCACGCTGCCGTTTCAAAAAATAATTCCTGCTTTGCTGTAACCTTCCTTGCCAAGGGCGGTGTCCACCATCAAATAACCCACCACCTACCACCTCTTCCCGGTTGGACTCGCTGTCAGACAATGCGCTTATGCTCCGGGTCAAGGCCGGGGACGTGGACCGGATGGGTCTGCTCTTTGAGCGCTACCACCGCAAGCTGTATTCCTTTCTCTACCATATGCTGGGCCGCGCGGATACCAGCGAGGATTTGGTGCAGACTGTGTTTTACCGCATGCTCAAGTACCGGCACACCTACACCGGGGAGGGGAGTTTCGGACCTGGATGTACCACTTGGCCCGCAACGTGCTGGCCGACCACGTCAAGAAGAACCGCCACAGCATCCACCACGCCGACGTGCAGGACTTTGCCGAGAAAATAGGGGTGGCACCCGGGCCGACGACGCGCTGCAGCGCGAGCAGGAAGTAGCTACCCTGCACCGGGCCCTGGGCCGGCTCAGCGCCGAAAACCGCGAAGTGCTGATTTTGAGCCGGTTTCAGGAACTCAAGTACGAGGAAATAGCCCGGGTGATGAATACGACCGAAGGCGCGGTGAAAGTGCGGGTGCACCGGGCCCTGAACGAGCTGAAAACAATTTACCTGCGCATTGAAAACTGACGGGATGGACATGAATTGCGAACAAGCCCAGCAGCAGCTGCTTGACTACTTACACCTGGAACTGACTACCACCGAGCAGGACCGCCTCGACGCCCATGTGGCCCAGTGCGCCGACTGCCAGGAGGAGCTGCAGGCCGTGCGCCGGGTGTGGCAAACCCTGGGCGCGGTGCCCGAGCCCGCACCGAGCGAAAACCTGCGCCCGGCTTTTTACTCGATGCTGGCTTCCTACAAAGAAGAAATGGAGTCGACCCCGCAAGCCAAGCTGGTGGGCTTCTGGGAAAAACTGCGGGGCCTGCTGGTGCCCGGTCCGGCCCTGCGCCTGGCGTATAGCCTGGGGTTGCTGGTGGTGGGCTTGGCGGCTGGCTATTGGCTCCGTAGCAGCCCGAAAGTTGCTCCGGCCTCGGTCGACCAGAAGCAGCTGGCGGCCCTGACCAGCCAGGTAGAGCAGATGCGGCAGGTGATGCTGCTCTCCCTCATCGAAAACCCCTCAGCCACCGAGCGGCTGCGGGCCGTGAGCTACACCAAGGAGCTGAGCGGGGCCAACGACAAGGTAATTGAGGCCCTGCTGAGCACGCTCAACCACGACGAGAACGTGAATGTGCGCTTGGCTACGCTCGAAGCCCTGGCCCAGCTGGCCCACGAGCCCAAAGTGCGCCTGGGCCTGGTACAAGCTCTCAAAAACCAGGATTCGCCCCTGGTGCAGAGTGCCCTGGCCGACGTGATGGTGCAGCTCCAGGAGCGCCGCTCGGTGCAGCCCCTGCGCCGCCTGCTCCAGCAGCCCGACCTGAACGAGGCCGTCAAAAGCAAGATTAAAGAAAGTATCCAACACCTTTCCACCGGCCGGCCCGCTGCCGCGCCCTCAACCACTGAATCATCCCATGAAGCTACCTATTCACCCCAGCCTGCTAGTCCTGCTGGTCTTGCTGTCTAGCTGCCAAGCAAAAGCCCAGAAACGCGAATTCCGGGAGCAGGTGAGCCGGGAATTCACCCTCACCGCCGACCCAGGCCGCAGCGTGTTGGCCGTGTATAACATCGACGGGCCGGTGAGCGTGCAGGGCACCAGCGGCAACCAAGTAGTGGTGGAAGTAACCCGCCTTATTCGGGCCGACAACGAGGCCGACTTGGAGCAGGGTAAAAAGGAGGCCGTACCGGGCTTTCTGCAGCGCAACGACAGTATTGTAGCCTACATGGCCGGGCCCTATGACTCCCGGCCCCGCCGCAACGGCCGTCATTTCAACCACGACGACATCAAATACAGCTACACGTTTGAGTACGTTATTAAGGCGCCCAGCCCGATGCGTCTGAACGTTTCTACCATCAACAACGGCGCCGTTGTGGTGCAGGACGTCAGCGGCCCGCTGCAGGCCCGCAACATCAACGGGCCCGTCACGCTCAAGAACGTGCAGGGCCCCACCGATGCCGGCACCATCAATGGCAACGTGGAGGCGACTTATGCGCGCAGCCCCGCCGGCAGCTGCCGCTATAGCACTATCAACGGTGACATCAAGGTGACGTATCCGGCCGACGTGGCCGCCGACGTGCGCTTCAAAAGCATGCACGGCGAGCTGTATACCGACTTTCCTAACGTGGAAAACCTGCCGGTGCAGGTGGTGCAGAACAAGGAAAGCAGCACCGGCGGCACCAGGTATAAACTCTCCAAAGGCACGGCCGTGCGGCTGGGTAAGGGCGGCAATGACTTCCGCTTCGAAACCCTCAACGGCGACGTGACCATTAAACGACGACCCTAATGAAAAGCTCCTTTTTCCGGCTGCGTGCCGGCGTGTTTCTGCTTTTACTGCTAAGCTTCACCTGTACTGCCGCGGCCCAAAGCAAAGAGCAGCTGGTGGTACCGCTGAGTGCCCCCGGCAAGCCCGGCCTGCTAAGCGTAAAATTGGTCAACGGCTCCATCAGCGTGGTAGGCTACGGCGGTAAAGACGTCGTGGTGGACGTCAGCAGCCCCGGCCGCCGCCAAGACGAGGACGACCGAAACGAGGACGACAAGGAAAGTACCAAGGGCTTGCGGCGCATTTCCCCAACCCGGGCTTTGACGTGACAATTGAGGAGAAAGACAACAAGGTCTACGTCAAGACCAACTCCTGGCAGCAGCCTATCCACATGACTGTCAAAGTGCCCCAGCGCTTCTCCCTGCAGCTCAAAACCGTGAATGAGGGAGACATTGTGGTCGAAAACGTGAGTGGGGAGCTAGAGCTCAGCAACGTGAACGGGGCCGTCATTATGCGGCAGGTTTCGGGCTCGGCAGTAGCCAACACCGTCAATGGCCCATCAGGGCCTACTTCAAGAACGTAACGGCCGGGGCGCCCATGGCTTTTTCCACTGTCAACGGTGTGGTCGACGTGACGCTGCCCGCCGCGGCCAAGGTGTCCTTGAAGCTCAAATCAGACCAGGGTGAGGTCTACAGCGACTTTGATCTGGTACCGGAAAAGGCTTCGCCCAAAGTAAACCGGACCGCCCAGAACGGAGTGTACCGCGTCAGCACCGACAGCTGGACTTACGGCAAGCTCAATGGGGGCGGGCCGAGATTATGATGAAGTCGTTGATGGGCAATATCTATATCCGCAAGGCTAAGTAAGCACCCCTGAGGTAGTTGGAGTTTGCCGGTAAGCCTGCATTTTTTGTAACCTTCTGGCCCGGCTTGTCGCTATGGGGGAATACGAAACCAGTGCTCTACCACGCCCGCGGGTTGCTGCAACAACCCCGCGGGCGTCTTGCGGGCCCGTTTGTGAGTGACGGGCCCCGATACGGTAGAAACCGTCAGCCGCAACTGGGCGAAACAGCGGCTGACAACCCCAAGAAAGGCGGCCTCTGCACGAGCAGGGGCCGCCTTTCGCTGTTTTAGGCTGGCCGGCCGCCGCCGATTCCCGTCCGGAACTCCAAACGAAAGCTAGCTTTCTGCCCTGCGAACCTCGTACCTTCGTAGTGCTGTTGCCGCGTCCTCTGAACCTGTTGCTAGAAAGTACCCTTGGCTCGTATCCCAAAAGAAACCGTTGACCAGATCATTCACCACGCCGACATCGTTGAGGTGGTGGGTGACTTCGTGACCCTGAAGCGCAAGGGTCAGAATATGTGGGCCTGCTGCCCGTTTCACCACGAAAAGTCGCCGAGCTTTTCGGTAGCCCCGGCCAAGGGCCTTTACAAGTGCTTTGGCTGCGGCAAGGCCGGCGGGGTGGTGCAGTTCATCATGGACATCGAGGGCACCAGTTACGTGGAAGCCCTCAAGTACCTGGCTAAAAAGTACGCCATTGATATTGAGGAAGAGGAAAAGACGCCCGAGGAGCAGCTCGTCCAGAACGAGAAGGACTCCCAGTTTATCGTTTCCAACTGGGCCAAGGACCACTACCAGAAGCTGCTCCACGAAACCGAAGAAGGCGAGAGTATCGGGCTAAGCTACCTGATGCAGCGTGGCCTGAACCAGACCACCATCAAGACCTTTGAGCTGGGCTACTCCCTCGACCAGTGGGACGACCTACTCAAAGCGGCCCAGAAACAAGGCTTCGAGGCCAAGTACCTCGAGAAAACCGGCCTGACCATCGTGCGTGAGGATGACCCTAACCGGCGCTATGACCGGTTCCGGGACGGGTCATGTTCCCGATTCACAACGTCTCGGGCCGGGTTATCGGCTTCGGGGCCCGCACGCTCAAGGCCAACGACAAGACGGCCAAGTACCTCAACTCGCCCGAGTCCGACATTTACCACAAGTCGGATGTGCTCTACGGCTTGTTTCAGGCGCGCCAAGCCATCCGGACCGAGGAAGTGTGCTACCTCGTGGAAGGCTACCTCGACGTGCTGAGTTTGCACCAGGGTGGCATCAAGAACGTGGTGGCCTCGTCGGGCACGTCGCTCACCGAAAGCCAGATTCGCCTCATCGGGCGCTACACCGACAACGTGACGGTGCTCTACGACGGCGACGCGGCCGGCATTCGGGCCTCCTTGCGCGGCATCGACATGCTGCTCGAAGGCGCCCTGAACGTGCGCGTGGTTTTGTTTCCCGACGGCGACGACCCGGACAGCTACATTCGCAAAGTCGGCGACCAGCGCTTCAAGGAATACCTGGACAAGAACAGCCAGGACTTTATTTCCTTTAAAACCCGCTTGGTGTCGCAGGAGGCGGCCCACGACCCAGTGAAGAAGGCTGAAGCCATCCGGGAAGTGCTCCAGAGCATAGCCAAGGTGCCCGACCCGATCAAGCGGCAGGTGTTTTTGCAGCAAACCAGCACCACCTTCGCCATCGACGAGCAGGTGCTCATCACCGAGTACAACAAGCTCGTTAAGAAGGACTCCCAGCGCGCCGCCCCAGCAGCGGGCAGGGCGGCCAAGGAAATCAAAGCAGCAGTGGGAGCGGGGCCGGCAGCCGGCCCCAGTCGGGTAGCCGCCCATATTCAGCCCCGGCAGGCAATTACCAACAGCCGGCCGCCAGCGGGGCCTCAGCCCCGAGGAAGAGGCCGAAATGGCCATGTACGGCGCCACGCCCGATGAGCTGGCCGCGGCCGGCGGCAGCTCAGCCGAGGCCGACACCGACGTAGAGCCCGTGCCCGACGTGCTGCAGGCCTGCGAGCGGGAAGTGGTGCGCCTGCTGCTGCTCTACGCCGCTCAGCCGCTGACCGAGGAAATGGCCGTGGCCCAGTACATTTTCGGCCAGCTCGAGGAAACTACCATTCAGACCCCAATTTACGCCGACTTGCTCCAGCTTTGCCGCCAGGAAATGGAGGAAGGGCGCTGGCCCGAGGTGCGCACCTTTATCCAGCACGGGCGCAGCGACATTCGCATGATTGTCAGTGACCTGGCCACGGAGAAGTACGAGCTCAGCCCCAACTGGAGCACCCACCAAATTTACGTGCCCCGGGAAGTAGACCAGCTCCAGCAAGCCTGCGACAATGCCATTCTGCGCCTCAACAAGGTGAACGTGCAGCGGGAGCTGTCCATCCGCCTCGAAGCTCTGCGCCACCCCATGGACGAGCTAGCTTTGCTCGAAACCCTGCACACTATCAAGCTGCTCAAGAAGATGGACGATGACCTGGGCAACATGCTCGGCACCGTCATCCCGCGCGGGGCTATGTAAACCCGTCATGTCGACTAGCGGGAGACATGAGGTTCATTAACTACTGACAAAACTAACCTGAATGTGGAAACGCGCTAACCTGAGCCGCTTTTTAGTAGCCGTGCTGCTCACCGTCGGCGGGTTTGCAACGGGTATTTTCGGCTTTATGACCATCGAGGGCTACAACTTCCTCGATGCGCTCTACATGACGATGATTACCATCTCGACGGTCGGCTTCGGGGAACTGCACCCGCTCTCGGCGCCGGGGCGGCTATTCGTGTCGGTCTACATTTTCTTTAACCTGCTGGTCATTGCCTACCTCGTGTCGGTGCTCACGACCTATATCTTTGACGGCGAGCTGCGTACTATTTTCAAGATGTTCAAAACCGATCAGGAAATCCGGGGCTACCACGACCATGTCATCGTCTGCGGCTTTGGGCGCAACGGCAGCAAGGCTTACCACGAGCTGCGTGCCAACGGGGCCACGGTGGTCGTTGTGGAGCAAAGCCCTGACTTGGTGCGCGAGGCCGACGCTGCCGGGGCGGGGCCATTGCCACCGTCATCGGCGACGCCACCACCGACGAAACTCTGCTGGCCGCCGGCATCCGCCGGGCCCGGGCCCTGATTACGGCCCTGCCCAAGGATGCCGACAACGTCTTTGTGGCCCTCACGGCCCGGGAGCTGAATCCCAATTTGAAAATCATTGCCCGCGCCAGCCTCAAAACCTCGGAAAGCAAGCTGCTGCGGGCCGGGGCCGACTCGGTGGTAATGCCCGACGAAATCGGGGGCTCTCACATGGCCAATCTGGTGATGCGGCCCGAGGTAATTCGCTTTCTGGAAATGATGAACGGTCTGGGACCCAACAAGCTGCGGCTCGAAGAGCTTAGCTACCGTGAGATTCAGCGCAGCTACCAGGGCCTCAGCATCCGGGAGCTCGACATTCGCTCCCGCACCGGGGCTAACGTCATTGGCCTCAAGCAAAGCACCGGCGAGTTTATCGTCAGCCCCGGCGCCGATACCCGCCCGGCCCCGGCGACGTGCTGCTGGTGCTGGGCACCGAAGAGCAGATCCAGGCCCTGGCCGTCCAGTTCCGAGTGTAGAAGGGACACATGTCGTAGAAGTCAGTTTTAATTACTCTGTCATCCTGAGCTTGCGAAGGACCGTATGGCATACGAACGACAAGCGTAACAAAAAACCGTTCTGACGTAGTAAGGTCCTTCACTCCGCTACGCTGCGTTCATTATGACAAGAGAAATGGGCGGGCTTCCTTAGCCAGCCCGACAGAACGTTCTTTTGCCTGGCCCGGCCAGCAATACCAGCCATCCGGAGCCTTCTGCGTAGCTTTGCCCACCGCTCCGGCTGCTTTCTACCGTTCGTTTTCTTCAGTGCACATCCTTCAACTCTGTCCGCGCGTTCCGTTTCCACCCCATGATGGCGGGGCTATTGCCATGCACGACGTGGCGGCCGGCCTGGCTGCGGCGGGGCACCAGGTGACGGTACTGGCCATCAACACGCCCAAGCACTTTCAGCCCGATACGGTGCTGAGCCATTTGGCCGGCGTGCGCCTCGTGACGGTCCCCGTGGACACCCGCCTTTCGCCGGTGAAGGCCCTGAAAAACCTGCTCGTGGGCCAGGTGCCCTACAACGTGGAGCGCTTTATCAGCCCTGCCGTGGAGGCCCGGCTGGTGGAGCTCCTGCGCACCGAACAGTTCGACGTGGTGCAGGTGGAAGGCACCTTCGTGGCCTGGTACGTGGACGTAATCAAGCGCGAGCAGCCCAGCTTACCGGTGGTGCTGCGGGCGCATAATGTGGAGTACACCATCTGGCAGATGCTGGCCGAAGGCGAAGCCAACCCGCTCAAGCGCCTGTACCTGCGGCATCTGGCCAAGGGGCTGAAGAAATTTGAGCAAGACTTCCTGCCCCGCTTCGACGCGGTGGCTGCCATTACCGAGCCCGACCAGCGCCGCCTGCGGGCCCTGGGCTGCGCCGAGCCCGTGGTGTTCGTGCCCGCCGGTGTCGACCTGACCCGCTTCCAGGTAAATCCGGGTATCCGGGCCAAGCCCCGCACGCTGTTCATGATTGGCTCCCTGGACTGGCTGCCCAATCTGGAAGGCCTCGACTGGTTTCTGGACCACGTCTGGCCCCAGGCCCACGAGCTGCTGCCGGAGCTGGAGCTGCACATTGCCGGCAAGAACACGCCCGCTCGCCTGCAGGGCCTGACGAAGAAGAACGTCATCGTCCACGGCTTTGTGGAGTCGGCCGCCGAGTTTATGCAGCAGTACGACGTGATGATTGTGCCCCTGCTCTCGGGCGGCGGCATGCGCATAAAGATTATTGAAGGCATGGCCCTGGGCAAGTGCATCATCAGCACCGGACTGGGCTCGGAGGGAATTTTTGTGCGCAACGGCTTCGACATTGTGCTCGGCGACGAGCCCTCGGCCTGGCTTGAGTACCTGCGCCGCTACTGTGCCGGCGAGCTGGATCAACAGGCCATTGGGCAGGAAGCCGCCCGCACCATTGCCCGACTCTACGACAACCGCCGGGTCATCGAGGGCTTCGTGGACCTGTACAGCATTGCTTCAACCCGCGTCCAACCCGCCTCCCGCGCCTAAGTTCCGCCCTTTCGATGAAGCTGCTCGTTCTGCTGTCCCGGTTTCCGTACCCGCTTGATAAGGGCGACAAGCTCCGCGCCTTTCACCAGCTGCGCTACCTGGCCCGCCACCACGAAATCTGCCTGCTCGCCCTCACCGATGAAGCTGTGCCCGAGGAGTCGTATGCCGCCGTGCGGCCCCTGTGCCGGGGCGGCCTGCATGTGCACCAGTTGCGCAAGCCTGGCATTGCGCTTAATATGGCCCGGGCCCTGGTTAAGGGGCTGCCTGCCCAGGTGGGCTACTTTTACGACGCCGCCGCCCAGCGCCGCCTCGACACGCTGCTGCAGGAGTTCCGGCCCCAGCACGTGTACTGCCAGCTGATCCGGATGGCCGAGTACCTGCGTCCCCACGCCGGCCAGCTGCCCATGACGCTGGATTATATGGACGTATTTTCGGCCGGCATGCAGCGCCGCGCCACCCAGGCCCCGGGCTGGCAGCGGCCCGTCATCAGCCTTGAAGCCCGCCGCCTGCTCGCCTACGAAGCCACAGTATTTGAGTGGTTTGGGCATCACACCATCATTTCCGACCAGGACCGGCAGCTCATTCACCACGCCCGTCGCCAGCAGATTCACGTGGTGCTCAATGGCATTGACACCGACTTTTTCCAGCCCGACGACGCCCGGCCCAAGGACTACGAGCTGGTGTTCTGCGGCAACATGAGCTACCACCCCAACGTGGACGCGGCCGAGTTTCTGGCCCTCGAAATCCTGCCTCTGGTGCAGCAGCAGCACCCCGGGGCCCGCCTGCTGATTGCCGGCACCACGCCCGTAGCCCGGGTGCTGGCCCTGGCTTCCGAGGCCGTGGTCATCAGCGGCTGGCTGCCCGATATCCGCGACGCCTACGCTTCGGCCCGGGTATTTGTGGCGCCCATGCGGGTGGGCACAGGTTTGCAAAACAAGCTGCTCGAAGCCATGGCCATGCGCCTGCCCTGCCTGACTACACCCCTGGCCAACAACGCCCTGCGCGGCGCGCCCAGCCAGGACTTGCTGGTAGGGGAGTCGGCCGCCGAGCTGGCCGCTGGCATCAGCCAGCTACTCTCGGAACCCGCCTTGGCCGACGCCCTGGCCGCCCGCGGCTTGGAGTTTGTGCGTCGGCACTACAACTGGGCTGCCGCCACCGGCAAGCTCGAAGCCTTATTCGGGAAGTAAGGGCGAGTTCCGGCAAGGGGAGAATCAGGTTTTGCGGCTGAACCCGATGCAGTAAGAGGGTGGTCAAATCCAAATAAGCACTTATGTCCCTGCAGGCCTTCTACGCTCGCCTCGACCAATTCCTGTGCACCGTTGCCTTGGAGGAGCCTACCAGAGTGCTTGGCTGCTCCGAAGCAGAAATAGCCGCGCAGGAGCATACCTACGGGGTTCGGTTTCCGCTTGCCTACCGCCTGTTTCTGAAGTGGTGCGGCCGCACTACTTTAAAGTCGCTGGACCAGGATTTCCAGCTCGACTTCCTGGAATACTATTGGGGCTCCGCCCGCGACCTGCTGGCTGAAAACCAAGCTGTGCTGGAACCCGGCGGCTTTGTGTTTGGCGAATGGCAGGGCTACAACTTCTTTTACTTTCTGCTCGGTTCTGATAATCCGCCGGTCAAGCTGTGCATGATTAAGTCTGATACCGAGCCTGGGTTAGAGTACACCAACTACGGCCGCTTCACCAATTGGCTGATTGACCGGATCAAATCGATGGTGGAAATCCGACAGTCCATTCGGAAAATCAACGTGGATGTACCGGCAGTTTGGGCCGAGCTAGACCAGATAGCCCTAGTAGCCGACTACGCTTAGCGCACTGCTAGCAGTAGGCTTTCCTGATAACGAATTGAAATCCACTTAAAGCCCCGCTACACGGCGCATTTCCATCTCACGCCGAAAAGCCCGCCGAACCCTCGTAACTTCGCGGCGCCATCGGTGGTTATGCTGCCGGGGCATTACTCTCCTGCTCCCCCAATTCCATGCTTGACTCTATTGAAGACGCCATTGCCGATATCCGCGCCGGCAAAGTGGTAATAGTAGTGGACGACGAAGACCGCGAAAACGAAGGCGACTTTATCTGCGCCGCCCGCTGCGCCACGCCCGAGGTCATCAACTTTATGGCTACCCACGGCCGCGGCCTGGTCTGCGCCCCGCTCATCGAGCAGCGCTGCGAAGAGCTGGGCCTGGAGCTGATGGTGGGCCGCAACACGGCCCTGCACGCCACGCCCTTTACCGTGAGCATCGACTTGCTTAAGAACGGCGTGACCACCGGCATTTCGGCTTCCGACCGCTCGAAGACCATTCTGGCCCTGATTGACCCCGACACCAAGCCCGAAGAACTGGGCAAGCCCGGGCATATCTTCCCCTTGAAAGCCCGCAAGGAAGGCGTGCTGCGGCGTGCCGGCCACACCGAGGCCGCCATCGATCTGTCCCGCCTGGCCGGCTTCGAGCCAGCCGGCGTGTTGGTTGAGATTCTAAAGGAGGACGGTGAAATGGCCCGCCTGCCCGACTTGGAACTCGTGGCCAAGCGTTGGGATTTGAAGCTGATTTCGGTACAGGACCTGATTAAGTACCGCCTGCAGAAGGAAAGCCTCATCACCCGCGAAATTGCCGTACAGCTGCCCACCGAGCACGGCGACTTCGAGCTGGTGGCCTTCACCCAGCGCTCCACCAACGCCCAGCACCTGGCCCTGATCAAGGGCGATATCAGCGGCGACGAGCCCGTGCTGGTGCGCGTGCACAGCAGCTGCGTTACGGGCGACATCTTCGGCTCCTGCCGCTGCGACTGCGGCCCCAGCTGCACCGCGCCATGGAGCGCATCGAGGCCGAGGGTCGGGGCGTGATTGTGTACATGAACCAGGAAGGCCGCGGCATTGGCCTGCTCAACAAGCTGCGGGCCTACAAGCTCCAGGAGCAGGGTCGCGACACGGTGGAAGCCAACCTGGAGCTGGGCTTCGGTATGGATGAGCGCGACTACGGCGTAGGCGCTCAGATCCTGCGCGAGCTGGGCATCAGCAAGATGCGCCTGCTCACCAACAACCCCCGCAAGCGCACCGGCCTGGTGGGCTACGGCCTGGAAATCGTGGACACCGTGCCGATTGAGATTGCCGCCAACGCCCACAACGAGCGTTACCTGACCACCAAGCGCGACAAGCTGGGCCACACCATCCTGACCAAGGACCGCCAGCCCCACGCCGACCCCGACTCGGCCGTATCGGTAAGCTAGCCGCCTGCTGCTTAAGCCTCAAAAGCCCGTTCTACGCGAAGTAGAACGGGCTTTTTTGTGGGTAAGCTTCGGCCGTATTCAGCCGTTATATCAGCCGGGGAGGAGACAGACGGCAGAATTATCCGCAGTCCATGCAGCTATTCGCTTGCAAAATGAGTCAAGTACTAAACTCTATATAGGCATTAGCTTAACGATTACCGTTATGTCCATCACTCAGGAATACTTTTGCGGCCTTCCTATCCACGAGCAGCTACAAGTGGTCTTAACCCAAGGCACGTTTCGGGCCACCCGTTACGAAGACACTTACGCTATTACGCAGTACCAGGTAAGCGAATTCAGCGCCGACCTGTACTACTCTTCAGCCTCCACGATGCCGGAGCAGATTCAGGTACAAAAAGCCTGGATTCCACCCGCCAAGTAACGGGCCTTTTACTTCCGAAGAACTTACATAAAGTGGCCGCAGGTGGGCTCTGCTAAGAAGTACGCCCGTTAGAGTCTGGCGTTTGGCGTCACGTCCCTGAGCCACGGGACGGTGGCTGTGGGAAAGAAGTAACGAGCAGGTTTAGACTGGTAAGCATTGGAGCTGGTCGGGTAGGCGGGCTGCGGCGGTGAACCCGCAGCTGGCACTCGTAGTTAGGGCTATAGCGGCTCCCGGGCCAGCATGTTGCGCGACTGAGTCGGCGCCGAAAACAGCTGCTTCCTAGGGTTGAACCTGATTTTGAGTTATCTTTCTTACGCTATGAAAACACTGCGTTACGCACTTGCGACAAGCCTTGCCGCTTTGGGGCTGGGCCTGGGAGCACCGGGGCTGCTACGGCCCAGCAGCTGGCCGCCAACTTCACCCAGCAGTTTGCGGGCAGTACCGTGCTGCTCACTTCCGGCGACACGCTCCGGGGCCCGTTGGTGCTGCACTGCAATGAGGATGTGATTCGCCTCATCATGCCCGACAATACCGTGAATACACTCTCGGCCGTGGCGGTGCAGAGTTTCGCCGTAAAAGGGCAGAAGGACGACCGCCGCGACTACTACGACGACTTCTTCGACACCCGTATGGGCTATTATTCCGGCAGCCCCTACTACAACCGAACCCCGTTCCGGCCGCGGCGCGAGCGGGCCGACACCAGCCTGGTGCGCGTGTTTCGTACCTACCGCTGGAACCACAATAATGATTACAGCGACTTTAAGTCGCCCGGCTTTTTTGAGCAGCTCAGCAGCGGCCCCCACATCCTGCTGCGCCGGGAGATGCTCATTGAACGGGTTGTTAACAATGGCCCCATGTATGGGGCTATGGCAACCCCTACGGCGGAGGCGTGATGAATAGCCGCTACAAGACCCTAAAAGACGCGTTTTATCTGGGCCTGCCCAATGGCAACGTGCGGCCGCTGCGTAATCCGAAGAAGGATCTGATGGCCATCTTCCCCCAGCAATCCAGGCAGATTGAAAAGTACGCCAAGGATAATAAGCTCGACTTCAATGACTCCCGGGAGCTGGCTTTTATTGTAAACTACGCCAACTCCTTGCAAAAAGGACCCGAGCAGTAAGCCGATAACTATAAAAAGCAACGGCCTTGACAATTCGTCAAGGCCGTTGCTTTTGCTGCTAAGCAGTCCGCTTACAAATCCCGGCGACGCAGCAGCAGGTAGCTCAGCAGCCAGAGAAGCGCAATATAGGCCAGAGCCAGGGGGGCCGCCTGGGTGGGCAGCAAGGCGCTGGACGGGCCCGTAACAGTCGCCAGCAATTCCTGGCCGGGCGTGGGCGTGAGGCTGTCGAAAATCTTGACGGGAAAGAACCGGTCAATCTGGTCGGGGGTGCCGAAGCGCAGCAGGGGCTCGACAACCCAGGCGTAGAGCAGAAAGCCCAGAAAAGCCGGTCCGGCCTTGCGCAGCAGAAAGCCCAGCAAGCCGGCCAAGGATAAATACCCCAGCGCCTGCAGGCCGTAGAGCAGCACTGCGCCCAGGGTTTCGGTGGCCCGCCCCAGGGTGTCGGCCGAGCGGGTAAGGCCGAAAAACAAGCCCACGCCCAGCACTGCCAGCACGCCGTAGAGCGCCAGCAAACCCGATACGGCTAGCTTGCCCTGCACCAGGCCCGCGGCCGAGCTGCCATCAATGACCTGCTGGCGAAAGGTGCGGAACTGGAACTCGTCGGTAATCAGGATGATGAGCAGAATGCCCAGCAGCAGATTGAAGTAGCTGGCCACGTAGGCCAGACGGCTCCAGAGCTCGGGAAAGGCGTAGAGCGTGTCGCCCATTTGCTGCCCGTTGACCGTCACGCTGCCGCCCACCGACACAAAGCCAGCTAGCAGAAGCACGTACAACAGCAAAATAACCCACACGGTGCGGTAGGGCAGAATCTTCCGAAGCTCAGCGCGAATCATTGAAGTGGTGAAGTTGTGAGATGGTGAAATGGTGAGTTTGCGGTTCTGATAGTGCCGATGGTGAGAGTCAAACGACAATTCACTATTTCACCGGTTCACTAGCTCACTTTGTAAGTTCCAGGAACTGGGCTTCAAGGCTGCGGTGGCGCACTTCGAGGCCAGCTAAAACGACGCCGCTGGCGAAAAGGGCGCGGTTCAGGTCGGCGGGCGAGCGGCCGGGCGCCAGCACGGCGCTGTGGCCCCGCCGGTTTCGGGGCGTACGTCGCTCACCCAGGGCAACTGACCCAAGGCGTGCAGTAAGGAGGCCGGGGCCAGGTCAGCTTCCACGCGCAGTACCACCCGGTCGGAAGAAGCCAGAATGTCGCGCACGGGGCCGGCCGTGCGCAGTTCCCCGCGCTGTAGCACGGCCACGTGGGTACACACTTTTTCAATCTCGTCGAGCAGGTGGCTGGCAATGATGATGGTTTTGCCCTGGGCCGCCAGGCGCTGAATCAGCTCCCGCACTTCGGCTATGCCCTGGGGTCGAGGCCGTTGGTGGGCTCGTCGAGGACCAGCACATCCGGGGAGCCGAGCAGGGTGGAGGCCAGGGCCAGGCGTTGCTTCATGCCCAGCGAAAAGCCCCGAAATGCGTCGTGCTGCCGGGCGCTGAGGCCGGTCATTTCCAGGGCGGCTTCTACCGTGCGCGGGTCGGCGCGCTTCACGTCGGCGGCCAGCAGCAGGTTTTGACGGGCCGAGAGGTAGGGGAAAAAGTTGGGCGTTTCGAGCAAGGCCCCACCCGCCGCTTGCTCTGGGTTGAGAGCGGTTGTCCAAACCAGCGCACCGCGCCGCCGTCGGCCTGCAGCACGCCCAGGGCTATGCCGAGCGTGGTGGTTTTGCCGCTGCCGTTGGGTCCCAGCAAGCCGTACACACTGCCTTCCTCCACCTGCAGCGTCAGGCCGCGCAGGGCCGTGGTGCCGCCGTAGCGCTTGGAAAGAGTATCGAGTTCGAGAACAGCCATTCTGTAGGGGTTAATTGTTGGGTGTCAGTTGCTAGGTTCTGCTGATGTCCGTTTTTGCCAACTGACACCCAGCAAGTAACACCTATTCAACGGGCAGCTTGCCGCCCTGCCAGCGCACGATGGGGTAGCGTAGGTGGGACTTCTCGTAGTTGGGCGACTGGCGGTACATGAAGTCGAGCTGGGCGGCTCCGCTGGCGGCAAAGGCGGGGTTGGCCTTTTGCAGATTGTCGAGGCGCTGGCGCAGGGCCGGGTCCCGCTTAAGCAGCTCAGCGGCCACATCTTCGAAAACGTAGTCGGAGAAGTACTCTTTCTGCTGCAGAATCCCGTCGAAAAACCCCCAGGCAAAAAACGAGTCAGTAGCCTGTGGCTCCAGGGTTTCGATAAGGTAGCGGGCCGCGGGCTGGTCGAGGGTGGCTACGAAGTCGCCGCGGCGGAAGGTAAGGGGCTGCTGCTCGGTGCGCAGCTCCACTTTGTTGTGCAGGTAATGCCCTTCATAAGGGCGCTGGCCGGTTTTGTAATCGGCAATGTAGTACACCTCGGTGGTCAGCGTGGTGTCGCGGGTGAGGCGCTGCAGCTGCACGCCGCTCAGGCGCAGGCGTTCCAGCACTTCACCCCAGGCCTGCGGGATGATGTAGGCCTGGGCCGCGTAACGCTCACCGTGGGCCGGAAGGTATTGTAATAATTAATCTGGCGGATGTAGGGCGCGGCCCGGTCGTACCAGAGCCGGGGCTGCCCGCTTACGGCGCTGGGCTTGGTTTTGCCCTCGTAGCCCCGGAAGCTGATTTTCTCGAACGACGTTGTATCAATAGCCCATGCCAGCGGAAACTGGGTCTGGGTGCGCAGCTGCTCCTGGGCCGTAGCGCGGGCCTCGGCCAGGGCGGCAGCATCCTGGTGAACCGAGCGCACCAGCAAATCCAGAAAGTCGTACTGAGCCCGCACCCGTGGGGTGTAGGCCTTCAGCATGTGAGTTTCGGTTACAAAGCCGATGGTGTTGAACAGGGTGGTGTAGCCGGTGGAATAGCGCGGGGTTTCCAGAAAGCCCTGCAGACCCCGGGCGTCGGGCGTGCGGCCCTCGAAGTCCACGTAGGGCGTCATCGGCGACTTACGCTTGCTCATGCCCCCGTACAACGCCGGCAGCAGGCGCTGAGTCAGATATTGGCTGAGCACCGGGTGGAGCTTGTCCTTCTGGGTGGCAATCAGCGTCATCGTATACTGGTAGTCGGCCCCGTCGGAAGTATGGGTGTCCACGTACACGTCGGGCTGCCAGCGCTGAAACAGCTGGGCAAAGGCGCGGGCGTTGCGCGAGTCCTGCTTGATATAGTCGCGGTTGAGGTCCAGGTTGCGGGCGTTGCCGCGGAAACCGTAGCTCTCGGGCCCGTTCTGGTTAGCCCGGGTCGTGGAGTTGCGCACCAGGGAGCCATCCACGTTGTAAATCGGGATGATGACCAACGTCACGTTTTCCAGCTGTCGACGCAACTCCTTTTTCTGCACGTAGTCGCGGGCCAGCATCATGGCCGCGTCGATGCCCTCGGGCTCCCGGGATGAATGCCGTTCTGAATAAAGACCACCCGTCGGTTTTTCTGCCGCACTGAGGCCGGGTCCGCGTCGCCGTCCAGGGATACCACCACCTCATGCAGGGGCTGGCCAATGTCGGTGGTGCCGGCCTCGCGCAGGGTTATTTCGGGGTAGGCCGCGTCCAGGCGCTGGTAGTAGGCAATGCACTCGGCGTGGGTGGTGGTGGTATTGCCGTTGCCTTTTTCAAAGGGCGTGCGCCAGTCGGCCGGAGCTGGGCGGCGGGGGCCGAAACGGCCAGGAGCGTGGAAAGCAGGAAAGCAAGCATGCAGGCGAAAGTAGCAAAGAGCCGCGAAGCTAGAACTAAAATGCCGGTTTGGGCCCGTGCGGGCTGATAGGAACTGTCATCCTGAGCAAAGCGAAGGACCTTATCACCGTTGAACAACTCGTGCTGGTGTGATAAGGTCCTTCGCTTTGCTCAGGATGACAGAATAGTGTGGCAACGTCACCACGCAAGATTCCTCGCTCTGCTCGGAATGACGTTCTAATGTATCCCGCGTCCTAATACAGGCGGCGGCGGGCCGGGAACAAAACCTGGTCGAGGCTGAAGCGGCCGGGGCCGGCGAAGAGCAGGCCCAGAAACAGAAACGCCGATTCCAGGGCGTGGGAGTAGGCCTGAAACCCGTCGCCGCTGAGCACGTGCATCAGCGTGGCCATAATCATGGTGACGAGCAACAGAAAGCAGGCCACCCGGAAAAACAACCCCAGGGCTAGCAGCTGCCCGCCCACGGCCTCGGCTACGGCGGCCAGCAAACCCCACATGGCCGGGGCAAAATCCAGGCCCACCATTTTCATCACGCCTCCCACCTGAGTCCACATTGCCGGGCCGCCCATCAGCTTGGGGTAGCCGTGAATGGTGAACATCACCCCAATGCCGATGCGGAGCAGTAACAAGCCCAAATCGTGCGTGCGGTAGCGGTTTTCAAACAAGACCATAGAGGGAAGGCGGACAGGCTAGGAGGTGGGGCGGGCGGATAATGGGCTATATAGGAAAGCCGCCATCGTTGCCAAAGTACAAGAATTATGATGGAATACCATAAATCCGACGGTCGAGCTACCGCACCCGCACCCCGATGATGCGGGTAGCGGGCGGAATGTCGGCCGTGCTCATGTCGCTGCCGTGGTTGGCCGGCAGCGAATTCTCGTCCAGAATCCAGCCTATGCGCATCTGCCCGGAAATGGCCACGAAGTCGTCCTCATCCTGGCGCACCCGGGTGAGGCCGTACACCTGCCGGGCGGCCCCGAACGGGGAGCCTACCCCAATGCCCTCGGCCGTGCGGTACTGCGGATCGTAGACGCGGATGCGGCGCAAAGTCATGACCGAGTCGGACCCGCTGCGGATAAACTCCAGCACGGTTTCGGGGGCGGTAGGCTGCTGGGCATCGCGCAAGCGGTAGGCGGGGTACGAGGCTCCTTTATAGGTGTAGGTGGTTTTGGTGAGCTGGGCAGCCGGCACCACGGCAAGCAATTCCCGCTCCTTCATATTCAGGCGCAGCCGGCCTACCTGGCTGGGGCTAATCAGGTGGAGGGAATCGGGCAGGCGGGTGGCCGAGGGGCTCAAGGAGGCCGGGTCGGTGGCCCCGGAGCCGCCGGCAAACGGGGCTTCCGAGCCCGAAGAAGCGGCCGGGGTGCGGCCCGCGGGCGAGTCGCAGGCACTGAGGGCAGTGAGCAGCAGGGCCGCGCCGAAGAAAGAGGGGAGGTTGGTCATGGTTGGCAGGAAATACGGGCGTAACGTGCCGGGCGTTGACGAAAAGCAAGCCTTTACGTAAGCGTAACCGGCCAACCGGCCGCCTTGTCTACCTTTGCCCAACCTTTCTGACCTTTAAACCAAGCTGCCCGTGAGTGCTAAAGTCCGCAAACCGCTGATTCTGATTTCCAACGATGACGGCATTACGGCCCCCGGTATTGCCATGCTGGTGCGCGTGATGCGCCGCCTCGGCGAGGTGGTGGTCGTGGCGCCTAACTCCCCGCAGTCGGGCATGGGCCACGCCATTACCATCGGCAGCTCCCTGCGCCTGGACCCGAGCACCATCTTCCCGGGCATTGAGGCCTACGAGTGCAGCGGCACGCCCGCCGACTGCGTGAAGCTGGCCAAGCACATGGTGCTCAAGGACCGGCAGCCCGATCTGGTGGTGTCGGGCATCAACCACGGCTCCAACTCCTCGGTGAACGTGCTCTACTCGGGTACCATGTCGGCGGCCATTGAAGCGGCCATTGAAGGTCTGCCTGCCATCGGCTTCTCGCTCTGCGACTACGGCCACCAGGCCGACTTCTCGCACACCGAAGAGTGGGTGGAGCATATTACCCGCCAAGCCCTGGAAAACGGCATTCCGGTGGGTACGGCTCTGAACGTGAATTTTCCCAAAAAGCAGGAACAGCCCATTGCCGGGGCCAAGCTCTGCCGCCAGGCCCGGGCCAAGTGGGCCGAGGAATTCGATGTGCGCCTCGACCCCCACAAGCGCCCCTACTACTGGCTGATTGGCAACTTCGTGAACGAGGACCAGGGCGAGGACACCGACGAGTACGCCCTGAGCCAGAACTACATTTCTATCGTGCCCTGCCAGTTCGATTTGACCGCTCTACACGGCCTGACTCAGATGAACGAGCAGTGGCAGCTAAGCCTAGACGGGGCCGAGCCCAAGGCCAAAGTGGCCACGAAAAAGGCCACCTCCCCGCAGCCCGCCCAGCTGGCAAAATCTACGCCCGCCGCTAAGAAAGCCGCCAAGAAGTAAGAATTGCTACTACAAAAAAGCCGAGCCCCGGAACAGCGTTCCGGGGCTCGGCTTTTGTACAGACCGCCCAACGAGCCATGACGGCTGTGCAATGCCTTAGGGCAGCTTTGGCAAGCAGCCTGGCGGAGCTAACCGCGTTTGTGCTTTATCTTCCCACCCAATTCACTCTGCTATTCTTTTCTGATGCTGCTGAAATCCCGCTTTTTCGTGGCTGCGCTGCTGGCGCTAGGCCTGAACCAGACCGCCACGGCGCAGGTGTATACCGCTACTGACCCACTGGCACATACCTACTCCATCGTGGCCCGTGACCCCGCTACCGGCGACATGGCCGTGGCCGTGCAAAGCCACTGGTTTTCGGTGGGCACGGCCGTGTCGTGGGGCGAAGCCGGGGTAGGCGTGGTAGCCACGCAGTCGTTTACCAACAAGTCGTTTGGCACTCGTGGACTGGCGTTGTTGAAAAGCGGCAAAACCGCCCAGCAGGCCCTCGACGAGCTGTTGGCTACCGACGAAGGTCGCGACGTGCGCCAGGTCGCCATTCTCGACGCGAAGGGCAACGTGGCCACGCACACCGGCAAGAAGTGCGTAGACATGGCCGGGCACGTTAAGGGCAGCCAGTTTTCGGTGCAGGCCAACATGATGCTCAATGACAAAGTGTGGCCCGCCATGGCCCAGGCCTACGAGAAAAACGCTAAGCTGCCCTTTGCCGAGCGGGTGCTGTCGGCGCTGGAAGCGGCGGAGGCCGCGGGCGGCGACATTCGGGGCGGCAGTCGGCGGCCCTGCTGGTGGTACGCGGCAAAGCCACGGCCGCGCCCTGGGACGACCGGCTCATCGACCTGCGGGTGGAGGACAATGCCGCCCCGCTGCCCGAGTTGGCCCGCCTGCTGCGCCTTACCCGCGCCTACGAGCACATGAATGCCGGCGACCTGGCCGTGGAGAAAAACGACATGCCCAAGGCCATTGAGGAATATCAGGCGGCCGAAAAGATGTTTCCCTCCAACCTGGAAATGCAGTACTGGCACGCCATTACCCTGGCCAACAAGCAGCAGTTGCCGGCCGCGCTGGCCTTGCTGGGGCCCATTTTCCGGCAGGAGCCCAATTGGCGCGTCCTCACCGGGCGCCTGCCCAAGGTGGGTTTGCTGACCGTGTCGGCCGCCGAGCTGCAGCAGATTCTGACCTTGAAATAACCCGCTCTGCCCCATGAAATTCGCTTCGTTACGTACTGGTAAAAACCGGTTTCTGGCCCTGAGCGGGCTGCTTTTGGTGCTGTGGCTGGGTTTGCTGGGCTGTGCGGCTTCCCGGCCCGCGGCGGCCAACGACGGTGCCACCACCGTCTACATCGTGCGCCACGCCGAAAAGGACCCCACGCCCGGCCTGGCCGACCCGGTGCTGACGCCGGCCGGGGAAGAGCGGGCCCGGGCGCTGCGCGAAAAGCTGGGCAAGGAGCCTATTGCGGCCATTTTTACTACCAACACCATCCGGACCCGTACCACGGCCGCCCCGTTGGCTCAGAAGCTTGGCCTCACGCCTCAGGTGTACGATGCCCGGCAGATGAGCGCCCTGGTAGAGCGGATTCGCGCTGAATTTGCGGGCAAGAAGGTGCTGGTCGTGGGGCATTCCAACACGATTCTGGAAACGGCCGAAGCCCTGGGCGCTACCCGGCCCGTGCCCACCGTGGCCGACAATGAGTTTGGCTACCTGCTGGAAGTGAAGCTGCCCGCTACGGGCACGGCCACGGCCACACTCCAGCAGTACGGGGCTGCCGCCGTGCCGCCCGCAGCCAAATGAGTCGGGTGCGCCTGCTGTTGCTGCTCGGGCTGCTCAGTAGCCGTTTTTGGGCGGTAGCTCAGGTTGTTCCCCAATCTGTGGACACCACCCGCAAGGCCCCCGCGGTGCCGGCAGTAGCTCCGGAGGTGGCCGATACACTAGCCCGAAAATATAGCCTTATCGGCCCCCTGGATAGTGCCGCGCGCCCCAATCTGCTCTTCCACGAGCGGTATCCGGGTCCGCGCCGCCTGCGGGGCACTATTGGCAAGCAGCCTGTAACCGTAGAGCTGGACTCGGCAGCCAACAGCTACACGGGCGGCTTTTACTACGACCGGTCGGGGCGGTGGCTGGAGGTGCGCCTCGAGGCTGGCCCGGGTTCCCGCACCCTGCACCTCTGCGAAACTCCGGCCGGGGACCTGACCGGCCGCCTGCGCCTACCCACAAAGGCGGCGGCTCAGCTCAAAGGCACCTGGGAAAATGCCGACGGCCGCCACCAGTACCCGTTTGTGTTGCGCGAAACCTATGTAGGCGCGGCCCACTACGAGCAGGACCTCTGGGAAATGTGGCGCTACACGGTTCGGCGCGACACGAGCTACATTCCGCTGGACTCGGCCTTTTTTCACCAGCTCTACGTGCGGGTCAGCTTGCCCAAAAACCCGGTGGCCGAACAGCGCCTGCGCCGGGCTTTGGCCGCGCCCTTTGCCCCGAGCTGATGCCGTTGCACCTGGATACCCTGCTGGCCCGCCGCCAGCAGCAGTACAACCGCTACCAGTTCCACGGCTTCACCGATGTAGTCTATAATGGCAACAACCTGTTTTCGGTGATGCGGGTGTCCAGCTTTCAGCAGGGGCCCTACTACGAGCCCCACGAGTGGTACGACGGCGCTACCTTCGACCTGCGGACCGGCCAGCGCCTGCGCCTCCCGGAGCTGCTGGTCTCTGACTACAAAAACCGGCTGCTCAAGCTGTTCCGGCAGGGGCTGCAACGGGCGCTGGCCGCCGCGCCGGGCTACGGGCAGCTGGGCGGCCCCACGCCGCGGCTACCCACCGGGGGCTTCGTGCTCACGCCGGCGGGCCTGGTGTTTACCTACGACGACCGGGATGCTCCTTCTTTGGCCAAGCCCCGCAACGCCCAAGCGGACCGGTTTCTGGAAGTGGTGCTAACCTACGAGGAGCTTTTGCCCCTGATTCGGCGCAAAGGACCGCTGGCGCCGGTGCTGCGGGAGCGGGGCCTGCTGCCAAAAAAGTAGCCCGCCGAAAGCAGCCCGTCCGCCTTTCCTGTTACCTTAGCCCGGTGCCGAGGGCCCTGCACAGGGGCTATTAGGGCTGATTTACCTGTTTTCATCTGCTGAATGTCTTCTACTATGCGCTCCTTCCTTCGCCGTGGGTTGCTGCTCTCGGGTCTTGGTTTTATGGCTCTTACCAGTCAGGCCCAAACCGCCGCCGTTAATAAAGCCGACTCGGTGAGTCTGCGCAAAATCTACGATGAGGCCCTATTGCGAGGGCAGAGCTACGAAAACCTGCGCTACCTCACCGGGCAGATTGGCGGCCGCCTCAGCGGCTCGCCCCAGGCCGAGCAGGCCGTGCAGTGGGGTAAGACCACCATGGAAAAGCTGGGCCTCGACCGGGTGTACCTGCAGGAAGTAATGGTGCCGCACTGGGTGCGCGGAGCCAAGGAAAAGGCCGAAATCAAGCCCGAGAAGGGCAAGGGCGTGGAAATGAACGTCTGCGCCCTGGGGGCTCCGTGGGCACCAACGGCAAGCTCAAAGCCCAGGTGGTGGAGGTGAAAAGCTGGGCCGAGCTGGCCGCCCTGCCCGACGACAAGGTGAAAGGCCGGTTCGTGCTCTTCAACCGGCCCATGAACCCGACCTTCATCCAGACCGGGCAGGCCTACGGTGATGCCGGCGACCAGCGCCGCAACGGGGCCATTGAGGCCGCCAAGCGCGGAGCCGTGGGGGCCTTGGTTCGTTCCTTGAGCCTGGCCCAGGACGACTTCCCGCACACCGGCACCATGCGCTACGACGAGAAGGTGACCAAGATTCCTGCCGCCGCCCTGAGCACCGAAGGCGCCGACCGCCTCAGCCAGCTGCTCAAAGCCGACCCGGGCCTGACTTTCGAGCTGGAAATGAGCTGCCAGACCCTGCCCGATGTGAAAAGCTACAATGTGGTGGGCGAAATCAAAGGCACGAAGTTTCCCAACGAGATTATCGTCGTCGGCGGCCACCTCGACTCCTGGGACCTGGCCCAGGGTGCCCACGACGACGGGACGGGCTGCGTGCAAAGCATTGAAGCGCTGCGCCTGCTCAAAGCCGCCGGCCTCAAGCCCGAGCGCACCGTGCGGGCCGTATTATTTATGAACGAAGAAAACGGCGTGCGCGGCGGCACCAAGTACGCCGAGCTGGCCAAGGCAGGAGGGGAGAAGCACCTGGCGGCCATGGAGTCGGACGGCGGCGGTTTCACGCCCCGGGGCTTCAACATTGAGGCCCCCGCGGCCACTGTCAAGAAGATTCAGCAGTGGCAGCCCCTGTTCCGGCCCTACGGCAGCACCGAATTCAATGCCGGCCACTCGGGCACCGACATTGAGCCCCTGAAGGACCAGGTTAAAGCCCTTATCGGCTACGACTGCGACGACCAGCGCTACTTCGACATCCACCACACTGCCGCCGATACCTTCGACAAGGTCAACCGCCGCGAATTGGAACTGGGCGGCGCCAGCATGGCCAGCCTGATTTACCTGCTCAGCAAGTATGGCCTGTAGGTGAGGTGGTGAGGTGGTGAAATGGTGAGTTTTCGTTCTGTCATTGCGAGCAGCGCGAAGCAATCCGTCCTCTAAAATGTACTGAGCTTTCTTTCGTGACAAGCCCCGATGCCCGCCCGGCGTCGGGGCTTGTTCTTTCAACCCCAACGGAAACCTTCGGAACTTCTCGTGTGGGCTTCGGAAGTCGGCCGAAAAGCTTTCAAAGCAGGGCTTTCCTCTTCGGAAGATAGCCCAAGGGGCAAAAACCAAGAAGGAGCTTTGTGGGTAAAGAGCGGAACTACCTTCGCAGAGGACGGATTGCTTCGGCCTTCAGCCTCGCAATGACAGAACCTCATCTCGCACATTCAACTCACATTCCTCCCCTTAACAACATGTTTCTTGTCGCGCTACTACCCGCCGAGCCGGTTTTCTCGGACGTGTGGGCTTTGAAGCAGGAAGTTCACCAGCGCACGGGCAGCCGCAATGCCGTGCGCCTGCCCCCGCACATCACCCTGGTGCCGCCCCTGCGGCAGCCCGATTCATTTGAGGCGGAGTTTCAGGCCAGCCTGGCCGAGTTTGCCCGCACCCAGCACGGCTTCTCGGTGGGCTTGCGGGACTTCCGCTGGTTTGGCAACCGCACCTTGTTTGTGCAAGTGGCCCAGCCCGAGGCGGTGCAGGCATTTCACGCCGCCCTGACGGCCTGGTGCGCCGAGCATCTTCCCCAAGTACCCCGCGAAAACCGCCCCTTTACGCCCCACATGACCCTGGCCACCCGCGACTTGCCCACCACGGCCGTGCCGGAGCTGAAGGCCGACTTTGCCGGTCGTCACTACGAGGCGACGTTCGAGGTTCGCAGCTTCGTGCTGTTTCGCCACGACGGGCAGCGGTGGCAAAACGTGGCGGAATTTTCATTGTCGACTTAAAAAGAAACCGCCGTTGCGGCCCGGGCTGCAACGGCGGTGTGGTGTTGAGGATCAATTCGTGTGAAAAGCACACAAACTTGGGCTTAGTTGGCTTCCAGAATCTGGAACAGCTCGTCGAGCTTGGGCGTCAGGATGATTTCGGTGCGGCGGTTCAGGGCTTTTTCGGCCGGGGTGGTATTGGCAGCCACCGGAATGTACTGGGAGCGGCCGGAAGGCGTCACCTGGGCCGGATTCAGGCCCGATTCGGTCAGAATCCGGGTGATTTCCGTGGCCCGCAACACGCTCAAATCCCAGTTGTCCTTCATACCCTGGGTACCTTTGGTAATGGGCACGTTGTCGGTGTGGCCTTCCACCAGCACGTTCACGTCCTGATTGCCCTGCAGGGCCGTAGCCAGCTTTTTGAGGGCCTCCTGGCCTTTGGGGTCCACCTTGGTCGACCCGGACTTGAACAAGAGCTGCTCCGACAAGGACACGTACACCTTACCGTTGCGCACGTTTACCTGCAGGTCGTTGGCGTTGAACCCCAGCAGGGCATCACCCACTTTCTTGCGCAAGGACTTCACGGCGGCGTCTTTCTGGTCCAGGATGCGCTGCATCTCGGCAATGCGCTGCTCTTTGGAGCGTAGGTCGGCCGAGAGCTGGGAGTTGGCCGCCTGGGCCCCGCTGAGGTTGTCGTTGAGTTGGTTTACCTGCTGATTCTTGTTGAGCAGGCTGGAGCGCAATGCGTCCTCGCTGCGGGCTTTGTCTTGCTCCAGGGCCGTTTTCTGGGCCTGCAGCTGCTCCCGCGACTTGGTCAGCTCGTCGTATTGGCTTTGCAGGGCGGTAAATTTCTTCTGGGATACGCAGCCCGTGCCCAGGGCCAGTAGGCTGGTGCTGAGCAACAAGGCAAGGGTAGGGCGGAAAAAGGAACGGTTCATGGCAATAGGGCTTAAATAAACAATCGAAGTCCTGCTTCAAACGGTTCGGGCGGGCCCGCGGTTGTTGAGCTTATTGCTGACCGGATTGGTAGGAGCCAGTCGGGTCCGAAGCGGAGTTCCTGCGTTACTGGCCTTGTAAGGCTTGCTGATAGGGTTCTAGCAAACGGTATTTTGGCTCCAGGAACCGAGTTTTCGAGCTGGCCTCGTACCTTCCCTCTCTTATTTCCCCTTTGTTCCGCATTCTGCTGTGTTTTCGGCTTCTCCTTGGTATGCTGCCCGCTGGGGCAAACTTCTGGCCGGGGCTGCTCTGGTGCTGGGTAGCCTGCCCGGCACGGCCGCTTCAGTAAGCCCCCAACTAGCCCTCCGGCGGCACCCGTAGCCCGCTACTGGGTGCGCCTGCGCCATAAGGCTGGTGTACAATTCGACCCGGCCACGTATTTCAGCCCCGCGGCCCAGGACCGACGCCGCCGCCAGCACCTGCCCGCGGCCGACAGCACCGACTTCCCCGTCCGGCCCGACTTTGTGCGCCAGATTACCGCCCTGGCTGACTCTGTCACGCTGGTCAGCCGTTGGTTTAATGCCGTGGCGTGCCGGGCCACGCCCCAGCAAGCTGCCCGCCTGCGCCAGCTACCCGGCGTGCTCAGCGTGGAAAGCTGGGATGCGCAGCCGCTGGCCGTGGCTTCCCAATCCGGAACGGCCGAGCGGGGCACCATGACCATTACAGCCGACGACCGGCAACTGGCCCGCCGCCAGACGGCCAGCCTGGGCGGGGCCGCGTTTCAACAGGCCGGCCTGAGCGGACAGGGGCTGCGCATCGCCATTTTTGACGTGGGTTTCCAAGGGGCGGCCCAGCATCCGGCCTTTCAGCGGCTGCTCAGCGAAAAGCGCGTAGTAGCCACCCACGACTTTGTCCGAAACCGGCCTGACGTGTACGTCAGCGGCACTCATGGCACCGAGGTATTATCCTGCATTGCCGGTCAGCTGCCCGATGGTACGCCCTTGGGCTTGGCTCCGCAGGCCGAGTTTCTGCTGGCCCGCACCGAGCGGCTCAACCGGGAAATCTACGCCGAGGAAGAAGCCTGGCTGGCCGCCGCCGAGTGGGCCGACCGCAACGGGGCCGACATCATCAACTCCTCCCTGGGCTACACCGACCGCCGGTATTTTCCCGAGCAGATGAACGGGCGCACCAGTCTGGTGGTCCGGGCCGCCGAGCTGGCCGTGCGCAAGGGAATCCTAGTGGTGAATGCGGCCGGCAACGATGGGGAAGACCCCGACTGGCACTCCATCGGCACGCCCGCCGATGCCGACTCGGTGCTGACCGTGGGCGGTCTTGACCCCGACACCTACCTGCACATCGACTTCAGCAGCTACGGCCCCAGCGCCGCCCGCCGCATAAAGCCCAACGTCATTGCCTTCGGAACGGTGCTGGCCGCCGCGCCCGGTGGCTACGTGCGCACCCAGGGCACCTCCTTTTCCAGTCCCCTGATGGCGGGCTTTGCGGCCTGTGCCTGGCAGCAAAACCGCAACCTGACCGTGATGCAGCTTTTCGAGCAGCTCCAGCAGTGCGCCGACCTCTACCCGTACTTCGACTACGCCCACGGCTATGGATTGCCCCGGGCTGCGGCTTTTCTGCGCCCCTTACCACCCTCGGGGCCGCGCCAGAGCGTCGACTTTATCCGGCAGGATTCCGTGCTGGCCGTGCTGATCCGGCCGGAGGCCGCCGTTATTCCGGCCCAGGTGCTGCCCCTGTACTCTGATTCGGCGACGACCGTGAGCAGCGTTACCAAAAAGGCCAACGTGCCCGCCGTGGGCCGGGAGGAGCTGGCCCCGGCCCTGAATAAATCGACGCCAAAGCCTGATTCCAGCCCGCCATTGATGCCCCTGGTCCGGCCCGGCTACCTCTACTGGCACGTGGCCGGCCCCCGCGGGGTGTTGCGCACCTACGAAGTGCGGGAAGTTAGTCAGCGGGCTGTGCTGCAGATTCCGCTGCGCACCCTGCAGCCCGGCGACACGGTGCGCGTGTGCTACCGGGGCATCACCCAAAGCTATTCCGTGCAATGAAGAACTACCGCGCGTTGCTGCTGGCTGGGCTACTGCTGGGCTGGGCCGGTCGGGGCAGGCCCAGCGCGTTTTGCTGCGCCAAAGCCTGGCCGAGGATACTGTCGCCAGTGTTTTCGGGCCCAACCGGGCGTACTACAACCATTTCTACGTGGGCTACGGGCTGGTAGCGGGCCCCAGTGAGCGGGTCGGGGCTGAACTGCGCTACGGCAACTCAGCAGAGCTGGTACTGGGCCTGCGCAACAAGTTTCGGGTAACCCAGGCCCTGGCCCTGGGCTTCGACCTACGCTATGCCCGCACCGCCTATTACCTGGCTCAGAATGCGCAAAAAGTTGTACCCAGCCCGGCGCAGCACCACCGCGAGTATCTGGCCTTGCCCCAGGCCCAACTGGAAGGCTTTGTGCGGTTTAACTACGGCCGGCGCGGCAACGTCATCGGGCGCTACGTGGATGTGGGGGCTGGGGCGGCTGGGTAATCAGTACTACTCACCGCTTCGAGGACCGGCCCGCCAATGGCGCCAAGCGGGTGGACGTGACCGAGCACGGCCTAGATTACCTGCGCCGCTGGACCTATGGCACGGGTCTACGGCTGGGCTCCAGCCGCTACGCCCTGACGGCCCGCTACCGTCTTTCCGACGTGTTTACGGCTTCCAGGCAAGCCCAATATCCGGAGCTGCCCCGTTGGGTTATTGGACTGGAGCTGGGCTGGTTGTAATTTGTAAAATACCCGGGCGTAAAAAGGCAACCTTGGGCCCGTTTTTGTGGTACATGCACCCAACAACCCTGCTTTGCCGCATTATTGCCGCTGATTTCCTCTTTAGGTAGCAAGGCTGTTCGGGACGTTTTGTATTTTGCCGAACTGATTTGATGATGGTTGATTGCCCCAAAATGAAAAAACTCGTTCTCCCCGCTGCCTGTGCAGCTCTCTTGCTGCAAATGACCTCGTGTATCAACACGGAGCGGGAGGTTGGAACATCGCAGAATGCGGATAAGGTATACACCCCCCCACCAATACCGGCCGCGTTAATAGCCGTACTGTGCTGAACACGGTGCGGGCCTCGCACTACTTCTCCAATACCAAAACCAAGGACAACTTTATCCTGCAGCTGCAGGGTCCTAAAATTCTGAATGCCCAGGCCAAGTTTATCATCCTGAGCAGCACCGGCGACACCTTGCGCAAGGAAGTAATGCCGGCCAGTGCCCTGCTCGATGAGCGGGAACTCGAAGACCCGCAGGCCGCCACCGTGCGCGACAAGGAAATTGCCATTCTCAAGGGCATGAACAACTTCTTCCGGGAAGACCGTTTCACCCAGCCCGCCGTGCCCAAAACGGCTGCCCAGCCCGCCGAAATTGATCCGCAGAGCTGGTCGGCGGTGAAGGAGGATACCAAGGCTGTCGGCTTCGACTACGTAACGGTTGGTGGCAAAGAGCGCCGCATTGCCTACGCCAAGAAACTGCAGAAAGCTGTGATTATTGCCGAGTAAGCCAGCCTTATTCAGCCTCTTTGTGGGAAGCCCCGCTGCATGTGCAGCGGGCTTTTTTATGGGCGTTTCCCAAAATAAATTGGCTATGGTGACTAAGCGGGCTTCCCTCGCTTTTGGCTGTGCTAACTGTTTTAGTGGCATTAATTACGCAAGGCTGTAACTTGTAATAAGCATATGTATATCAGATGAATGAATAGTATGATATGAAGCTGTGCATAGGGCTATAGAGCGGGAGCTGTTGCCTAGCTACGCAATGATTGTATTGCTTCTATGGGCCTCTATAAGCATTAAAGAAGAATGGCGCGGCCCCCAACCAAGGAGCCGCGCCATGTCTAAATCCAATCACCTAGGCGGAAGATGGGGCCGCCTACATGAGGGTTGCGTGAAGTTGTACTTTTTTAGCCTTGCTTCACGGCCGGTTTGCTCAGCCAGCCAATGGCGCCCGTAGTGCTGCGCACCAGCCGGAAGCCCCGGAACTCGCCCAGCACGGCCACTTGGCTCTGGGCCGGTAATGTGTCGAGGGGAGCAGCGGCGGCCGTGGGATAGGCATACAAATCGGAGGTGGCGGCCAGAGCCTCCCGGCGCAGGGCAGGCGTGGCGGCGGGCACCACGGCCTCGGCCGCTACGTAGCCGATGCGGCCATCGGGCTGCTCAACGCGGTACCAGTTGGCCTGGCTGCCGAGCACCAGCAGGGGCGTATTCCGGTTCATGGCTACTACGGTGCTGCCCTTGGCAGCGGGACTGCGCCGCAGGCTGGTGGTTTTCTGGCTGACTCGTACCCACTGGCCCAGGCGCTCGGGCTTGGTGCGCGGGGCGGGCGGCAGGGCATCGGCGTGGCGCACGAAGGGAAAGGGGTCGACGGCCCCGCGGCCGGCCCGGTACACGCCGAAGTGCAGGTGGGGCTGGGTGGTGCGGGCATTGCCGGTATTCCCGACCAGGCCCAGCGTGTCGCCGGCCTTCACCAGCTGCCCGGGCTGCACGAGTTGCTTGTCGAGGTGGGCGTAGTAGATGTGCTGCCCGTGCTGGGCATCGGCCAGCCACACCACGTTGCCCCCGAGCTTGGTCACGCCGGTGCGTGTTATCATACCCGACACGACGGCTACCGCGGGCGTGCCGCGCTTGGCAAAGATGTCGATGCCCTCGTGGCGGCGGGCGCCTTTATCCCGGTCGGCGCCCCAGAAGCTGCCCACGGCCACATCGTTCTTGCCCTTCACCGGAAAGCCCAGAGAAGGGGCCCGCTGAATGCGCAGGGTGTAGCGGCCCGCCCGCAGCAGCTCGGGCTGCACGCGCAGCAGGTGTTGCTGGTCGTCGGGGCGTCGTAGCTGAACGACAAGGCCGTGGTATCGGCTGAGGCTACGGGGCTAGGCAGGTGGTTGGGGCTGAGCTCGTAGGCGTCCAGGAACACGTGGGCATCGGTGCCGGGAGCCAGCGTGAGGCTGATGTTGATTCGCTCCCCGGCCCGCACCGCGTAGCGGTAGGAGGCCGCCATGGCCCGGTCAGCCCGAAACAGGCCGGTTTCCTGGAAGGGCAGGGTCACGACCAGGGAGTCGCGCAGGGCACGGTCGGCAGCGGCCAGCCAGTCGCGGCCCAGGGCCGTTTCGTCTAGGTCGGCCTGGCGCAGGCGGCGGGCGTAGGCTTCGTGGGGCGTGCTTTTCTGGAACAAGCCCTGCAGGGTTTGCTGCTGGCTACAGGCGGTGGTAAGCAGAACGATAAATAGAAAGCGGAGCGACAGGCGGATAGCGGACATCGAGCGGGGTTGATAGACTCTTCTAAACCCCATTTCCGGCCGAGTGGTTCGCTGGGCCTCCCGGCTGGAAATACGCCCGGCTACTTACCGCTAACCGCGCGGCGGATTCCCGCTGACGCCCATTTGGAATAAAATTGCCTCCTGCGGACATCCGCAACGGCCAACTTGCTTTCATTTTGGCCCTTACGGATGTCCGCAGGAGCCAACTTTGTTCTTAATTGCCTCTTACGGATATCCGTAAGGGCCAACTTGCTTCTGTTTTGACTCTTACGGATATCCGTAGGAGCCAATTGGGTGTCGATTTGAGCGGGTAGGGAATCCGTACTGGCCAATTTGGTCCTGAGCTGGTTCTACAGGATATCCGCAACGGGCAATCCGGCCTTGTTTTGGCCTCGCAGGATTTTCTGTACAAGCTGCTGGGTAGCAAAACGCGCCGGCCGGATTCCCACCGGGGCCGGGCCGCGCTGCAGAACAGTCTACGCGGAGCGGCCCCGGCCTAAAGCGCGTAAAAACGGTTTACTTTGCCTTTCCACCCAACCTTTCTGCCCTATGAAGCTCATCGAATGCCCCCGCGACGCCATGCAGGGCCTGACCGAGTTTATTCCCACTGCCACCAAAATCAGCTACCTCAACGCCCTGCTGCGCGTGGGTTTTGATACGCTCGATTTCGGCTCCTTTGTCTCGCCCAAGGCCATTCCGCAGCTGCGCGACACGGCCGAAGTTCTGGCCGGGCTCGATCTAAGCCAGACCCGCACCAAGCTGCTGGCCATTGTGGCCAACCTGCGCGGGGCCGAAACGGCCGCCGCCTTTCCCGAAATTCAGTACATCGGCTTCCCGCTGTCGGTGTCCGAAACCTTTCAGCTGCGCAACACCAACAAGACCATTCCCGAGGCCCTGAGTGAGCTAAACGCCATGCAGGAGCTGTGCCAGAAGTCGGGCAAAACGCTGGTGACCTACCTGTCCATGGGCTTCGGCAACCCCTACGGCGACCCGTGGAGCCCCGAAACCGTAGCCGAGTTTACCCAAACCCTGGCCGACATGGACGTGCGCGTGGTGGCCCTCTCAGATACCATCGGCGCCTCGAACCCGGACACCATCGAGCCCCTGTTTCGCCAGTTGATTCCGGCCTTTCCCCGCATCGAGTTTGGGGCCCACCTGCACACCACGCCCACTACCTGGCGCGAGAAGGTGCATGCGGCCTACTCGGCCGGCTGCCGTCGCTTCGACGGGGCCCTGGGCGGCATCGGGGGCTGCCCCATGGCCGCCGACCAGCTTACTGGCAACATGCCCACGGAGAATCTGGTGGCCTACTTCTCTGAAGTCGGGGAGGAAACCGGCCTCGACCCCAAAGGCCTGACCCAGGCCTGGCAGGCAGCCGGCTCGGTGTTTCATTTCTAAGACCAGGTTCCGGTGCAGCCCTGACTCTATGGTCGTAGTATGAAGCCAACAATCGGTATTACGTTCTATAACCGGCAAGCCCGGAAACTGGCTTTGTGGATAGAGCTTGCCTGCATTCACCTGGACTTAGAGCCGGAAACGGAATACCGTGTAGAGTCAGATGAAACGGAGTACAGAATAGAATTTGGCAGGGAAGATTACGTAATACTCTACCTGCAATACCGTTTTGGGCCGAAAGTCTTCAAAAGGCCGCACTCCAAGGATTTTCCGAATTTGACCGTCTGGGAATTGATTGAGGATTACTCGGATATATAAATTGTGAGCACAAACCTGATGCTTGATTTCGGCCGCCTACACTTACCTAACCACACGCCATGCCAACTGCCGTCGACCTGTTCATTCCCTGCTTTGTAGATCAGCTGTTTCCCGACACGGCCATGAACATGGTGAAAGTGCTGGAAAAGCTGGGCTGCGAGGTGCACTACAACAGCAACCAGACCTGCTGCGGCCAACCCGCCTACAACGCGGGCTACAAGGCCGAAAGCTGCTCGGTAGCTACCAAGTTTCTGCGCGACTTTCCCTCCGACACGGGCCGCTACATCGTGAGTCCGTCGGCTTCCTGCGTGGGCATGGTGCGCAATACCTACGCCGAGCTCTTCGAGAATACGCCCGAGCAGGGGCAGTACCACAGCGTGCAGCGCCGCATCTTCGAGATGACCGAGTTTATCGTGGACGTGCTGGGCGTGTCTTCCGTCAAGGGAGCCCAGCTGCCCGGTAAGTACACCTACCACGACTCCTGCTCGGCCCTGCGGGAGTGCGGCATCCGGGAGGCCCCGCGCCAGCTGCTCGACGCCGTGCAGGGCCTAGAGCGCCTGGAAATGGCCGAAACCGAAACCTGCTGCGGCTTCGGGGTACCTTCGCCGTGAAGTTTGAGGCCATATCCGTGGCCATGGCCGAGCAGAAAGTAGAGCACGCCCTGGCCACCGGCGCCGACTACCTCATCAGCACCGACACCAGCTGCCTAATGCACCTGGACGCTTACATCCGCCGGGAGAAAAAGCCTATCAAAACCATGCATGTGGCTGATGTGCTGGCTAGTGGCTGGTAGCTCAGTGGGTAAATCTTACAACGTACTGGCCTGTGCCAGTGCCAATAAGTACATCCGTGGTGTCTGCCGGCTGGTCGGCCGGCAAAGGCTTAGCGGTAACTATCTTGTCTAAGATAGAGTGGGTTCCTTCGGTAGGAGCTTCCTCTGCTCTGATGAGACCACGCTGCTTTTCTAGCAGCATGCCCACGGGCGTAAGCAGGGCTACCCGCCGAGGCCCCATGATACTCAGTGCGTCACGTAAGGTGCAGTCCGGACCAGAGTACAATTCATTCGCCGGTACAAAAGCCATAATAGGAAGGGCAACCAGAAAAAAGAAAATTCGGTCTAGTATAAAAGCAACTATTATGGCGGCCGGGTAGAAAAACCAACCTCCGAAATACAGTTTGCTTATCCAGCCCATTTGACTGCGGCAAAGCAGAAAGTAGCTGCCCGCCGCTATCCAGGACAGGGCAAAGGGCAGCACATCAAGCCACTGGCCCCGCAACGACACCCCCCACGTAACAAATATTGCCAGCAGCAGCAGGGACAAGCCCCAGCCACCCAGGTGAATCCACTTGAGTAACTGGGGCTTGTGCTGAAGCAATTGAAGCTTGGTCAAGCCAAGCATGGGTAAGTAGAATCCCAGCAAGCAAGCTGGGATTCCAAAGTCAACTAGAACTTCGCTCACAGCAGCTTCTGAATCCGCTGCTTCAAGCCTTCGGTGGCTTCGAGCAGGGGCAGGCGGGCGGCCGGGGAGCATAGGCCCAGCGCTTCGAGCACGGCTTTGATGCCCACGGGGTTAGCTTCCTCGTACATCAGCGGGTTCAGGGGCAGCAGCTCAAATAGCAGCTTGGTAGCCGCCGCATAATCGCCCTGCAGGGCCAGGCGGGTCATGTCGCTCATGCGCTTGGGGTAGGCATTGCCCAGCACGCTGATAACGCCCTCGGCCCCGAACGAAATCATGGGCGTGGTCAGCATATCGTCGCCGCTGATGAGCATAAAGGCCTCGGGCTTGCGGGCGGCAATGACCATGCACTGTTCCAGGTTGCCGCTGGCTTCCTTGATACCGATAATGTTGGGATGCTGGGCCAGGCGCAAGGTGGTTTCGGCCGTCAGATTGGAGCTGGTGCGGCCGGGCACGTTGTAGAGGATGATGGGCAGCGGGCTCAGATCGGCCAGGCGCAGGTAGTGCTGGATGATGCCCTGCTGACTGGGTTTGTTGTAGGCCGGGCTGGCCGAGAGAATGGCCGTGATGCCGGTTAGGTCGGTGGTGCGCAGCAGGATTTCGAGGCCGGCCGTGTCATTGCCGCCGATGCCGTACACGAGCGGCACGCGGCCGGCCACATGCTCTTTTACGACGCGTAGAATCTCGGCTTTCTCCTCGGCCGTCGTTGTGGGCGACTCGGCCGTGGTGCCGTTTATGACGAGGTATTCCACGCCACCTTCAATATTGAAATCGAGCAGGCGACGCAGGGCGGGGTAGTCGACGGCGTGGTCGGGGGCGGGGTGAAGGGCGTGATGAGCGCAACGCCCGTGCCGCGAAGTTTGTCCATGCGGGGAATTAGCTGTTGTTTTGTGACTTGGAAGCTCCGTGGCGAAGATACAACGCGCTTGGTCAGGGTCGGCTTCCGGCATTTTCTCCCAAAAGTACCTGGTCTGGCTGTCTGCCGCCGCAATTGTCCGCATGAATTTGTTCCGTACCCCGCTTTTCGCGGCCGCCGCAGCCCTGGCAGCCAGCTCATTTCTCACCGCCTGCGACACCAAGCCCGCCACCGCCTCCGAAGGCGGCAGCCCCACGGCCGAAACCGTAGCCACTGATTCGGCCGCCACCGCCGCGGCTATGTCGGGCACCACGGCCACCGCTACCGAGGAAGCCAACGCCACCCCGGCTCCCGACCCGAGCAGCATTCCGGCCAATAAAATTGCCGACGCGGCGACCATCACCGCCCGCCCCCAGGTGCCGATTCTGTGCTACCACCAGATTCGCGACTGGCGCGCCAAGGACTCGAAAGGTGCTAAGGACTACATCGTTCCGGTGCAGCAGTTCAAGGACCAGATCAAGATGCTGGCCGACTCGGGCTACCACACCATTCTGCCTGATCAACTCTACGCTTACTTGACAACGGGCGCCAAGCTGCCGAGCAAGCCCATCATGCTCACCTTCGACGACACGGACCTTGACCAGTTCACGGTGGCCAAGCCCACACTCGATAAGTACGGCTACAAGGCCGTGTATTTCATCATGACCGTGAGCCTGGGCCGGCCCAACTACATGAGCAAGGCGCAGGTAAAGCAGCTCTCGGACGAGGGCAACGTCATTGGCTCCCACACCTGGGACCACCACAACGTAAAGAAGTACCAGGGCGAGGACTGGGTGACTCAGATCGAGAAGCCCACCAAAACCCTGGAGGAAATCACCGGGAAGGACATTAAGTATTTCGCCTACCCCTTCGGCCTGTGGAACCCCGAGGCCATTCCGCAGCTCAAACAGCGCGGTATGGTAGCCGCCTTCGTGCTGGCCGAGAAGCGCGACCAAAACGACCCGCTGTTCACCATCCGCCGCATCATTGCCAGCGGCTACTGGAAGCCCCGCACCCTGCACAACAGCATCGTACAGAGCTTCTAACTGTCATTGCGAGCAGAGCGAAGCAATCCGTCCTCTGTGCAGTACGATACTTCCTTTACCCAGAAAGCCCTTTCCCGTTAGCCACAGGAAAGGGCTTATCACTTACGGTAGCTTAGTACATTTCAGAGGACGGATTGCTTCGGCTGCGCCTCGCAATGACAACGAAAATGAGCTTGGTGCGCCTGCAAGGCGGACGGTTCTACTCCTTTTTTGCTTGGCTGTAGAGCAGCTTGCCCTGGTGCAGCGTGTAGGCTACATCGGCGAAGGCGCGTACGTCCGTGGCCGGGTCGCGGCGCAGGATGACCAGGTCAGCACTCATGCCTTTGGCCACTTTGCCCGTCTGGGCGGCCCGGCCAAAGCGCCGGGCGGGCGCGGTGGTTAGCGAGGCCAAAATCTGGGAGAAGCTCAGGCCGGCTTGGCTCATGAGCAGGTACTCATCGGCGGGCGAGTAATCCCGCATGTAGCCGACGTCGGTACCAAAAAGAATTTCCCCGCCGGCCTGGGCAAACACATGCAGTTGCTGCTGACCTACCTGCAATAAGATGTTCTTATCGGGCGGGATTCCGGCCTGCTCCAGTTCCCACTTAAAGAGCTTTAGGGTCGGAATCAGGGCCAGGTTGGCCGCGCGCATGGCCTGCACGGTTTGGGCGTCCCACACCCGGCGGTCGTCCGGGGCCACGTGGGTCAGGATATCGACCCCGCCCTGGGCCGCGAGTGAAACGCCCAGCAAGTTGGTGGGGTGGGCAAAGACGGGTTTCTGCTGAGCATGGGCCACCGCTACGGCGGCCCGCATAATAGCCAGGGGCATGGGTACTACTTCCCGGCCGGTAGGCGAGGCCGACCACATTTTGATGGCATCGGCGCCGGCGGTGAGCTGGCTTTGCACGTGCTGGGCAGCCTGCTCGGGCGAGCCTGCTTCCGCCAGCTTGAGCGGCTCGATATAGGCCGGGTTTCCGGCCGGCGGCGTGAAGGGCTCACCGGTGGAGAAGATAGTGGGGCCGGGCACTAGCCCCGTGGCGATGCGCGCCCGCAGCCGCAGCAGATTTCGTAGATCCAGCGTGGCCAGATCGAAGGCGTAGGTGAAGCCGTAGCGGGTCAGCATCTGCTGCAACTGCCGGCTGAGGCGCGGCGCGGCAATGGTGTCGGCACCCAGCCACTTGGGCTCTATAAAATGGACGTGGCAATTCCAGAACCCGGCCGTCATGATCATTCCGCGGCAATCAATGACGGGGGTACTGGCCGGAATGCGCACCTGCTGGGCCGTTCCCACAGCCGTAATTTTACCCTGCCGTAGCAGCACTACGCCATCCAGGATGGGGGTGGCCTCCGGGTCCGGGTAGATTTTCGCACCCACCAGGGCCAGGTCGGCCGGCGCGGGAGCCGGCTGCGTCACCCGGGCTTGAGCTAGCAGGAAGCTGCCCAGCAGGAGCAGCAAAATCAACAACTTGGGCGAGAGCCAACGAGTGCTAGATAGCATGAAAGCAGGGCTTTAACTGAGATGAGGCAAGCTAAAAATATCTGCTTTCTATACCATAGGATACTCATCCTCCTGACTTTCTCCGGGCTCTTTGCGTAGCCCCAGTGGTATATACACCCGTTTCCTTGCGAGCAGCACGGAGCCAGCCGTCCTCCGAATTGTACTGAGGCTCCTTAAATAAAAAGCCCTTTATCGGTGGTTCGATAAAGGGCTTTCTAGTAAAAGAACGAGTCGCACTACGCAGAGGACGCGTGGCTCCGTGCTACGCGCAAGAGCAGGCGACTTACAGTCTGACAAGGACGGTGTTAATTACTCTGTCTTCACGCCAGCCGCTTTCAAATCCTTATAAGCGCCGGCGTTGACCAGCTTGCGGAAGCCTTTCTCCTGCATCAGAACCGAAGCTTTGCCGCTGCGGTTGCCGGAAGCGCAGTAGAGCACGTAGGTTTTGGTCGTGTCCAGGCCGGCCAGCAGGGAAGGGAAGTTGGGGTCCCGGAAGTTCAGATTTTGGGCCCCACGTAGGTGGCCGGTACTGAATTCCTCGGGCGTGCGCACGTCCAGCACCACCACATTCCGCTTCTTCAGCAGCTTCTGCGCTTCGGCCGGGGCGTGATGGGGCGACTGGGCACCGTCTGGGCTGGCTGGGTTGCGGCAGCAGACGGAACCTGGGCAAAGGCCGAAGGAGCACTGAGCAGCACGCTGAACACGGCCGCCGAAAATAGAAAGCGAAGCATACGCAAGAGAGGCAGGGAGAAGAGTCAAACTAGCCAACCGGCGGCGGACGCAAATCGTGCGGGCAGGGGCCGAACAACCGTGAGCCGGGGTGGGAATAGACCGGCTTGCAGCAAGGCGCGGTCCGGCTCACGGTTGGTGCCAAATACCACCGGAACAGTGGTTTCAGCCGCTAAAATAAGGAAGCTTACTTACCTAAATCGTTTGCAGTGCCCGTGGGTGCCGAAAAAGTCTCAGTAGAGGCCGTTTCCGCGCTGGAATCGAGGTTTTGCGGGGCCAAAACTTCATCCTCATCCGCAGTCTGGGTCTCAGTTGGAATCATGGCCAGCAAATCGGTTTCGGAAATGATGGGCACTTTAAGCTCCGTCGCCTTTTCGCGCTTGGCCGGGCCCATTTTGTCGCCGGCCACCAGGTAGCTGAGCTTCTTGCTGATGGAGCCCGTAATCTTGCCCCCGTTCTGCACGATGAGCTGCTGCAGCTCCTCGCGGCTGTGCTGCTCAAACACCCCGACAGCACAAAGGTCAGGCCCGCCAGCCGGTCACTGACGGCCTGGGGGCTTCCCCGGTCAGGGCCAGCTCCACGCCGGCCGTGCGCAGCCGCTCAATTAGCTGGCGGTTGGCCTCGTTGTGGGCCCAGGCAGCCAACGACTCGGCAATGACGCCGCCTACTTCGGGCACGGCACCCAGCTCGGGCGCGGCGGCCAGCATTATGGCGTCCATGCTGCGGTAGTGGGCGGCCAGCTTTTCGGCCACGGTTTCGCCCACGTAGCGGATACCCAGCCCAAACAAGACCCGGTCGAAGGGCACTTGCTTACTGGCTTCAATGCCGTTCATCAGGTTCTGGATGGATTTTTCACCCAGGCGCTCCAGGCCGGTGAGCTTCTCAACGGAAAGGTCGTAGATGTCGGCCGGGGTGCGCACCAGGCCCAGGTCGAAGAAGCGGGCCACGGTTTCGGCGCCCAGCCCGTCGATGTTCAGGGCCTTGCGCGAAACGTAGTGCTCCAGCTTGGCCTTGAGCTGGGGCGCGCAGCCCGTGTCGTTGGGGCAGCGGAAGTGGGCCTCGCCCTCGGGCCGGATCAGCGGGGTACCGCAAGCCGGGCACTCAGTTGGGTACTGAATGGGTTGGCTGCCTTCGGGGCGCTGGGTCAGGTCGACGCCGGTAATTTTGGGAATGATTTCCCCGCCTTTCTCCACGAAGACCATGTCGCCCAGGCGCAAGTCGAGGGCGGCAATCTGGTTGGCATTGTGCACCGAGGCGCGCTTGACGACGGTGCCGGCCAGGGGCACGGGCGTGAGCATGGCTACGGGCGTAACGGCCCCAGTGCGGCCCACCTGGTACTGAATGCTGTTGAGGCGGGTGCGGGCGGCCTCGGCGGGGTACTTGTAGGCAATGGCCCAGCGCGGACTCTTGGACGTGAAACCCAGGGCTTCCTGCTGCTGGAAGTCATCGACCTTAATCACGATGCCGTCGGTGGCCACGGGCAGTTCGAAGCGCTTTTTCTCCCAGTGGTGGATGAAGTCGAGAACTTCCTCGATGCTGTGGCATTTGCGCCAGGTGTCGGACACGGGCAGGCCCCAGGCTTTGAGGGCTTCCAGCGAGGCGCTGTGGGTAGGAAATACGCCGCGCACCGGGCTCAGGAAGCTATAGGCAAAAAAGCGCAGGCGGCGGGCCGCTACCAGGGCCGAGTCCTGGAGCTTCAGGGTGCCGCTGGCCGCGTTGCGGGGGTTGGCCAGCAGGGCCTCGCCATTTTGCTCGCGCTCCTTGTTGAGGTCGTCGAAAACGGGCAGGGGCATGAAAATCTCCCCGCGCACCTCAAATTCGGCGGGCTGGGCCGGGCCTTCTGCCCGTAGGTGCAGAGGCAGGTTCTTGATGGTGCGCACGTTGCTCGTGACCACGTCGCCGCGGGTGCCGTCGCCGCGCGTCACGCCCTGGGTGAGCTGGCCGTTTTCGTAGGTCAGGCTCATGGCCACCCCGTCGAACTTCATTTCGCAGACGTAGGTGAATTCGGCACCTTCCAGGCCCCGGCGCACCCGCTCGTCGAAGTCGCGCAGATCGGCTTCGGAGTAGGTGTTGCCCAGGCTGAGCATGGGGTACTTATGCGGGGCCGTCGGGAACTGCTTAGTGATGGTGCCGCCCACGCGCTGGGTGGGGGAGTTGGGCAGAGCCAGCTCGGGGTATTGCTTTTCCAGCTGTTGCAGCTCAGCCAGCATCTGGTCAAACTCCTGGTCGGTGACTTCGGAGGTGTCCTGCTGGTAGTATTGGTGGTTGAGGTAGTGCAGCCGCTGGGTGAGGGCCGTGATTTTCTCCTGGATGGCGGTAGTATCGGGCATGGGGCAAAAGTAACCGGGTTCGGGGAGTGTACGCAGTCTGGGTGGAAGTTTACGTGGGAAGGGCGAAAGTAGCAACGCATGCCGACGAGCTGGCAAGGGCGTCTGCCGAGGTGGCAATAGCTTGTGACTAGGTGGCAAGGCGCTGTAACGAGGTGACATTGCGCCGTGACCAAGTGACAATAGCCTGTAACCGAGTGACAATAGCTTGTGACCGGGTGTCATTGCACCGTGACTTGGTGTCAATGACTCGTGACCAGGTGACAACGGCTGCTGCCCAGCTGACAATGAGTAATAACCGCGTGTCAAGCCCTAGTAACTGAGCGACAACAGAAAAGGCGGCCCGCAGGGGCCGCCTTGAAACCAGGTGTGCAACCTGTAGCGCCGGGTTACTGCTGCACCAGCACGCCGTCGGCCTCGAAATTGAGCTGCTCCTCGGGCTGGCTAATGGCGGCTACTTCCTTCGCCGACTTACCCGCGTCCTTGGCGTAGTGCTGCAAATCCTCGACGGGCACTACTTCGCGGTGGGCCCAGCCGTTGATAACCACGGTTTTGCCGCTGATGTCTTTGGGCACGAAGAATGCGTAATCCTTGAAGCGCACCCGCATGGCCTTGCCCTCGGCGGTGGTTACGGTGAGCCAGCAGCCTTTCGCCTGACACACCTCGGCGGCGGTGCCCACCAGCTTCACCTGGGCCGAATCCTGCTCGCCGAGCACCTGGCGCAGCTCACTCATGGGCCGGGCTCCGTCGGCGCTAATAGCTGCGCCGTAGGTTTTGCCGGTGATGGCCGTAGTGCCCGTTTGCTGAGCCGGGGCTTCAGCGGTAGTTTCCGAGGTTGCGGGCGAGGATTGGCAGGATGCCAGGGAAAGCAGGCCGGCGGCTAGAGCAAGGTGCTTGAAAGTCATGGGGCAAAGACAAAAAAAGGGGCCGAAGATTCGGCCCCTAAACTAGCAGTTTTCCCGGAAGTCTACTGCCCCTGCCCACTGTTGACGACGGCCAGGGTGCGGGTCTGACTTAGCTTGCCTTTCTTGTCGTACACCTCAGTTTTGACGATGCCCATGGTAGGAGAGTAGTAGTCGACCACTTTATACGTAGTGCGCATCACGATGTCCTTCCGGGCCTGGGTGGCATCCTCGTGCTCAGATTCCACCTTGTAGCAGGAAAAGGTGCCGGCCGGGGTTTGCACCGGGGCCGGGCCGCTGACCACCTTGCGCTTGCGCACCATGCTGCTGACCCGGGCAATATCCACCACCGAGCTGCTGACTTCTACCTGGCTGCCGCCGGCGGGCAGCTCGGAGCCTACTGAGGGCTGGTGAGGCCAGCCCAGGGCCACCGGGGTGTAGGCAAATTTCCGGTCCCGGAAGGAGCGGATGCTTTCGGGCTTAAACTCGCTCATTCCATCCACGAAGCTTGTGTCCTGCCGGCAGGAAATGGTAAGGTCCTGCATGTTGAGCAGGCGGTTTTTAGGGTCGTAGTGGCCGCTCTTGAGCAGCACTTTGTGGGTTTCAACGGTTTTCTTCTTGTTCATCTCCGAGCTCAGGCTCACCACCCGCATGCGCACTTCCCCGTCGGGCTTGCCATTGGCCGTGGTCAGGCGGTACACCCGCTCGTTGTTGTCGGTGAGGCCGAAGGGGTGGTGGCAGTCGAGGCCGGTGGCGGCCAGCGCTACTTCCGGGGCCGTAGCCGACGCGACGGGGCGGGTGGCCGTATCGGGGGCGGGGCGGGCTACCTGGGCCCAGAGCGGCGAGAGCGGCAACTGGGTCAGCAGCAGGGGCAGGAAGAAGCGAAAGGCGGGAAAAGCAGACATGGCGGGAGAAGGTGAACAGTAGAAGCGGAGCCTGGGCAACATACGCAGGCTTCTTTATTTAGATTTGCGCCAGCTAGGGCAAACGGCCTGCCAAGCTTGGTGCCGGCCCGGTTGGGCTAGTACCGTAGCGCCCGGGCCTGTAACTTGCGCGGCCCGGGTACGTTTGCCCGGTAGCATTTCCCTTTCATTTACCTTTTTCCTTTCCTTCCCATGGCTGATTCTTCCCAATCATCCGGCAGCTGGGCCGATACGGCCGCTTCGCTGCTGTCCAAGCTTTCCGGCGGCGTCGAGCTGAACCTGGCCTTCGACCAGATGGAGCTGCAGGTGCCCAACCCCCAAAACCCCGCGGGGCCGGCCGCTACCTGGCGCCTGAACGGCTCCCTGCGCATCCGCACCCGCGGCGAAAACCCCGCAGCTCCCCAGTTGCCATCGGCCAAGTCGGAGCCCCTTGGCTAGCGGCCTCGACATCGAGGCGCGCCTGGTCGTGAGCATGGACGGGGACGATATCCAGATTGCCGGCTCGGGTTCGTATCTGATTGTGAACCTGCCCAGCCAGCGCGTGCTCGACAAGCTCACCAGCGGGCCACCCAAGCCGCCGGGCCCCAAAAAGCCCAAGCCCGCCAGCAACGGCCCCGACCCCTTGCAGCAGCTCAACGACCTGGCCCGGCAGCTGGGTCTGATCCTGGATTTGCGGGTGGCTGGCAAAACCTACGTCACCTTCGGGGCCAGCCGCACGCCCAAGATTACGCTCAACGCCGTGCTGGGAAAAATCGGCTCGTTTTTTCGCCCCGATTAACCCGAAATAAGGCCGGCCAAGGAATAGTATTTTGCGTATCTTGCTAAATAGCCACTAGCGCCGTTGGTGAGGTCGAGTACGGAACTTATGGCTCGTGGATTGGTTTGCAAAACGTACTCTGCTCCCTCCTGACCCGATGATGAATTCCGACAAAGAACGCAAAGACAAAGTAGGTGCTGGCCGGCCACCTTCCGCCTTTACCCGTATCGAGCGGGTGCCGCCGCTGCTCATGCTCCTGTACCTGGCGATGGTCGGCATTTCCGTGATGTTCGTCATTCTGGTGGCAGCCTACATCCAGACCCGTCACCTGAACGGCGCACCCACCGGCGTGCACCCCTTGCCGCGCTATTTCTCCCTGAGTACCATTGTTCTGCTCGTGAGCAGCTACACGCTCAGCCAGGCCCAGCGCATCTACCGCTCCGACGATATGCGCACCCTCACGCGCTGCCTGGGCGCCACGCTGCTGCTGGGTAGTATCTTTGCCGGCCTCCAGATTCTGGGCTGGCGGGAGCTAAGCACCCAAGGCATTTTCTTTAACGGGGGGCTAGTGGCACCTACATCTATCTGATTTCGGCGTTGCACGTGGCTCACCTGCTGGGCGGCATGCTGTTTCTGCTGGCCCTGATGCTACGCACCATGCACGCCTCCCGGGATGCAGTCCGCTCGTTGGTATTTATCCGGGACCCGTACCGCCACCGGCAGCTACGGATGCTTAATATCTACTGGCACTTCATAGATGCTCTCTGGGTGGCCTTGTTCGGCGTTTTTCTGTTCCTGTATTAGGCTGTAGAGGAGCTGTAGTAAAGCTTGCGGCCCTTGTGCTGCGGCAGTACTGCTGCTGATTGTATTGATTCATAAAAAAGCCCCGGTGCGTGATTCGCACCGGGGCTTTTTTATGATGATCAAAGCCGTCCTGGCTGCTACGGCGCAATGGTTACGGTGCCCTTAAAGCTCTTGTCGGTGTACTCAATCAGCAGGAAGTAGACCCCGGCCGGCAAGCCGCCCCCGTCCCACTTAAAGGTGCGGTTGGTGGTCTGGTACACCAGGTTGCCCCAGCGGCTGAATATTTTGATGTTGGCCAGGCGGGAGTCGCAGAAGTCGGGGGGCAGGGTAGGGAGCTCGAAGAAGTCGTTGAGCTGGTCGTTGTTGGGCGTAAAAATGTTGGCCGGCATGAAGTTGGGCGCCTGGGGGCGCACTACCTCAAAACGCATCTTCTGGGTTACCGGTACGGGCCGGCAGGTCGATTCCTGCAGCAGGAAAGTCACTTCCGTTATTTCGCGCTGGGCCACGGTGCAGCTTGGGTCCCACTCGAAGGTGGCAGTGGCCTTACCAGGGCCGTTGCGGGCGGTAAAGCGCATGCCGGCTTCGGCCAGGTCTATGCCATTGGCCGTGGCCGAGAGTACCAGCGCGTCGTTATCGGCATCCAAGCCTTCGAGCGTGAGCGTGTAGGGTTCCCCCATGCGGTGGCGGATGACTGGGGCCGCATCGGAAGCCGTCAGGATAGGAGGCGTATTGGCGTAGTTGATCTGGATGGGTACCACGACCGGGGCCGACACCTGACGCTCGTCGCAAGGGGTGGCAGCGGCCGTAAATTCAAATTCGTAGAGAAACTTGTCGGTAGGCGGGCAGGGCACGCGCCAGGAGAACGTGCCGCGGACCTGGGGCCCTGTCGAATTTTGCACCATGGTGGCCCCCACGCTGCCCGGCGTAAAGCCCTTGCCGGTCATTTCCAGCGCTACGTTATCGGAATCAGGGTCCTGGCCCAGTACCTGGAAGGTCACCAGGTCGCCGATGCGCACGTTCAGCGGCAGCGTGGGGCCGGCTGTCGTCGTCACCACGGGCGGACTGTTCGGGTCGGGTACGCTGGTGAAGGCCACCCGCACCGTGTCGCGTTTGGGCAGACTGCAGCCGTTATCGGCCACAATAACGTCGAGCAGATACACCTTGCCTTTCGTATCGAGGCACTTGGAAAAGCACATCTCCGAAATCAGGGTGTCCGGGGCGCCGGCCGTCCGCACCATGCCCTGCGACAGGGAAAAGGTGGGCAGCGGGGTCGTGAAGTTTACCGGGCGCATCGACAACGTAAGCCGGGAAGTAGGATCGGGGTCGGTGAAGCGCAGCTTGAAGCACCGGTTGCCGGGTGCCATCTGCAGCACATCCTTTTCGGGCTGGTAGGGCCGGTTGGTGCCGGGCATGTACACGTTTACCTTGGGCTTGATATTGCGCGGACAGTCGATAACCTGGAGCTGGAAGTCGCGGCGCACCTCGCTGATCTTTACTCCTTTGCGGTATTCCGAGCACTTGATGCCGAATACGTGCAGGCCGAGGTTGCTGGGCCGCACTTCCAGCCGCCCGCTGAAGCGGTTTACCGACAGGGCCGGGGTGCCGGGAATCTGGTTGAGCACGTGCAGGCCCGGTATCCACTGGATAGGGCTGTAAGGCTGGGGCTCGGCCTGGACGGGCTTGGGCAGGGTAGTATTGGAGTGTCCGTTTAGGGGCGTCGAAAGCTCATAAACCAGCGAGTCGCCATCTACGTCCTGGCCGCCGAAGTCGTAGTAGAACAGCTCGCCGCGGCAGGCATAGTCGCTCAGGGGCGGAAAAATGCGGGGCGTCGAGTTGATAAACGGCTGCCCGTTGCGCACCACGGCCGGAAACTCGAGGTAGTAGGTCTGGCCGGCGTCGCCGGGGTTGCGGATGTTGCGGATACTGTTGTTGCGGCAGCACCGCTCCACGGCCGCGTAGTAGCCCGTAGGGTTGGTGTACTTGTCGGCGGGCAGCGTAATCAGGCTGCTGTACTGAATGCGGCGGGTAGACAGGATGGGCAGGGTACAAGCAATATCCGAGTATACCACCGACGTATTGGCCACCAGCGGCAAGTTCAGGTTCTGCATGCGCCGGTCGGTACCCTTCTCGAAGATGCCCACCGACAGGTCACTGTCCAGGGCCCCGGGGTTGCCGTACACGGCGTCGAAATACAGGTTCAGGTTGATGCGGTAGGTGCTGCCCGACTGGTATTGCAAGTCCAGCTCACCGCCCACGATATGCGTAGCGCGGCCCGGAAAAGCAGCCAGCGCCAGCAGGAGCAGGACGGGGAAAAAGCGGAGTAGAAAACGTGGCATAGACGACGGGGCTAAGTGCTGTCGAAAGATACAAAACCTGCGGCCTCGGCCCCAGCGTTTCGCCCGGAGTTTGCGGCGCGGTACGTATCTTAGCTGCACTTATTTCCGGGGCCGCGTTAGTCGCCCGGATGGCATCCATTTTTCTAGTTCTGCATGCGCCGTATTCTTTACTCCTTACTAGCCAGCGGTCTGCTGGCCGGAGCCGCTCAGGCCCAGATTCCCAGCTACCGGCCTCGGCCGGCCGACCTCGACGGCACGGCCGCGCGCAGCTGCGCCCTGACCCACCAGCGTGCGGCCCTGCGCCAGCCCGCCACCACCGTGACTCACCGCCGGAAGATGGAGCGTTATGATGTCAAGTATTATAAGCTCGACATTTCCCTGGAAAACAACTCGCGCAACGTCGGCGGCTCAGTCCGGATGCAGGCCCGCAACGGGGGGCAGAGCCTCGATTCCCTGGCTTTTGAGCTATATCCGACCTTCACGATTGACTCAGTGGTGGTCGAGGGCAAAAAGGTGGTGGGTACCCGCCGAGCCCTTGGCGACGTAACCGTGCGTCTGGCCCAGGCCATACCGGCTAATTCCCTGTTCAACGCCTACATCTACTACCGCGGTACGGCGCCCAACGGCAACTCGGCCGCCATCGGCAACGCCCTCGATACGGATGTGGACCCGGACTATGGCACCCCCGTTACCTGGAGCCTGAGTGAGCCCTTCAACGCCTACGAGTGGTGGCCCTGCAAACAGGTGCTCACCGACAAAGCCGACTCCTCCGACGTATGGGTTACCACATCCAGCCTTAATAAAGTGGGCTCCAATGGGGTTTTGGAGCGCGTTTCGGCCCGGCCCAACAATAAGAGCCGCTACGAGTGGAAGTCCCGCTCCCCGATTGCCTACTACCTGATTTCGGTGGCTGTAGCGCCTTATGTGGAGTACGTGAACTACGCCAACCCCGTCGGCGGCCCCCGCATTCCCATCGTCAACTACGTCTACAGCACGACTGCGCTCAACGATTACCGCACCGAGATTGACCGCACCCCGGGCTTTATTGAAAACTTCTCCAATCTGGTAGGGCTCTACCCGTTTGCCAAAGAAAAGTACGGCCATTCCATGGCTCCCATTGGCGGTGGCATGGAACATCAGACCATGACCACCCAGGACGGGTTCAACTTCACGCTCACGGCCCATGAGTTGTTTCACCAGTGGTTCGGCGACAACGTGACCTGTGCTTCCTGGCAGGATATCTGGCTCAATGAGAGCTTTGCTTCCTACGGGGAATACCTTTCACTCAATGCCTTTTCGACGGCTGCCCAAGCCCGCAGCTGGATGGACAATGCCCACACTACAGCCATGCAAAGTGCCGGCGGCAGCGTGTACGTGCCCGATACTACCAACGTGAACCGCATCTTCAGCTACCGGCTCAGCTACAAGAAAGGTGCAGCCGTGGTACACATGCTGCGCTACGTGCTCAACGATGACGTGAAGTTCTTCCGGGCCCTGCGCACCTACCAGTCGCGCTTCGCGGGCAGCACCGCCCGCACGACCGACTTACAGCGCATCTTCGAGGCCGAAGCCGGCGTGTCCCTGGATACATTTTTCCGCCAGTGGTACCGCGGCGAAGGCTACCCAACTTTCAACGTGCGGTGGAACCAGGTGGGCAGTTCGCTCTACCTGAAAGCTACCGAAACCGTGTCGGTGCCAACCGTGACGCCCTTCTTCGATACCCAGATTGATTACAAGATCAACTACAGCAACGGCACCAGCCAGACCGTGCGCCTGCGTCAGAGCCAAACGGAAACCTCCTTTACCGTGCCCGTAGCCGCTACCGTTACCAGCATTCAGGTCGACCCCGACCAGTGGCTGCTCAACGGCAACGGCTTCGTCAGCCGCGACAATGCCTTGTCTACCAAAGCAGCCGCCACGGTGCTGCCCCTGGCCGTGTACCCGAATCCGTGCCGGGAAGTGCTGCAACTAGGCAGCCTTACGATGCGCACGGCCCAAGCCGTAGTATCGGACATGACCGGGCGGGTAGTACTGCGTCAGACAGTAGGAGCGGCTCAGACTACGCTCAACACGGCCGCCCTAGCCCCGGGCATCTACTACCTGCAGGTAACCACGCCGGAGGGCGAAGTTTCCCTGGCCCGCTTCGTGCGTGAGTAGATTTGGACCTTGCTTCCAACAAAAAGCCCCGCTGGACATCCGGCGGGGCTTTTTGTTGGGGTATTCGCCTGGTTTAGTTACTTATAGTATTGCTTGATGAGCTTCTGGACCTGGGGCGGAGCTGGCGGCAGGTTGAACAGTGTATCCATCAACGCATCGAATGGGGCAGCAGGCGTGAAAATGGTGTCCTGGTAGGGGTTGGCAAAAAACCGGATAAAACCTGGCTGCCCGTTGATGCTGACCAAATCCACCGTCACGTTGCCAAAGCGTTGGTTGCAGCGGCCGGTGGCGGTGCAGTCGTTGGGCTGGGGCTTGAGAAAGTGCTTTTCAATGCACTCAGCGTACCGCTCGTGTTTCACGAAGCGCTTGTCCGACACGGCCGCGTTGTAGCCCAGGCGCATGACCTGGTCCCGGATAAAGTCGAAGAGGTGACGAAAGTTGCCGGGCCCAATGCTGGGGTCGTAGAAAAACAGCGCGCCTTGCCGGGCTTCATCCCGAATAAGCTGTACCCGCAGCTGCTTGGCGCACACGCCGGTTTTTTGGAAATGGTAGGCTTTGAAAAAAGGCCCCATCCAGTTGAGATACACCTGCTGGGCCACCCATTGCTCATGGGCCCGCAACTGGGCCGCGGTACGGGTAAGGGGCTGCCAGTTGGTAGGCCCTGCCGCACTTCGGCCGGAGAATATCTTCTTGAAAAAGGAAAGCAAGGGAGAGGGGATTTTGGTCTTAAAACACTAGGGCCCCCAAATAGTTTTTGGAAGACAGGCAGCCCCGGCCGCCAAATCCGGGTCTTTGACTTTCTATACTACCGTTGCCGCTACTTTTTATGACTACCAAACAACGTACCGCTCTTAAAAAACAATTGCTCTCGGAGTGCCGCCGCGTGCAGCAGCTCAAGGCCGATAACGCCCGCCAGGCCATGCTCGATGTGCAGGAAAGCGCCAAGGAAAGCCAGGGCGCGACGGAAGACAAGTTTGAATCGTTTCGGGAGGCCTGCCAGATCCAGCGCGACCTGTTTGCCCGCCAGCTCGATGAGGCCCTGACCGGCCTGCAGGCTTTGCAGCGCGTGCCGGAGGCCCGGCCGCCCAAAGACCAGCCCGGGGTAGGCAACGTCGTAGTTACCGATTCCCAGCGCTTCTATATCTCCGTGAGTCTGGGCGAAATCAAGGTAGAGGGAGAACCTTACTTCGCTATTTCCGCATTTTCCCCACTCTACCAGGCCATGGCCGAGAGCCGCGTGGGTGAAACCTTCAGCTTCCGCGGCAAGCCCTACCGTATCGAGGAAGTATTTTAGCAGCGGACGGGGCTACTTTACCCGCATCCAGTAGTGGGAGCGGCCAATCAGCGAGAAGCCGATGTAGCCTTTTACCTCCAGTTTGTCCTTGCCGGCCAGGCTTAGGTAGCAAGAATAGGTGTGCCCGTTGGTCGGGTCATAAATTTGCCCGTCTTCCCAACGGTCGGAACTGGAATTATAGCGCAGGCCTTGTAGCACCGGCATATTCTGCAGCGGGGTGGCGCGCTTTTCCGGGTCCGGGTTGCGCGCATCCAACTTGGGCCGCCCAGTGGTGGTTTCCTGAGGCTCCTTTAGCCACACCAGTTTGCCGCACAACAATTCGCCGCAACGGTAGATTTCAATGTGAGATTCGCCCGTGTCGTCGGCCCAGATGCCGAGCGGTACGGTGGCTTGAGCGGCTGCTTCCCACGAGCAAACCAGGCAGAAAAGCAGACTTAGGAGAAAGGTTTTCAAGGCGAGAGGGAGTGGACCGCCTAAACCCCGGTTGGCCGGGGAAGGTTTCCGGCTGGAAGGTAGCAGAAAAAAAGCGACGCCCCGAAAGGAGCGTCGCTTGACTTTTTTAGAACCGGCCGTGGGTTATTTCACCCGGGTCCAGGTCTGGGATTTGCCAATCAGCGAGAAGCCGATATAGCCTTTTACTTCCATGGTGTTGGCATTAAGCACTTTCATGTAGCAGGAGTAGGTTTTGCCATCTTCCGGGTTGTAGATGGTTCCGTCGTCCCACTTATTCTCGCTGTCCTTTTTGAAGTCTTTCATGAAGACCAGGCCCAGGCGGGGGCGGTTGCGCAGCTTGGGCTCGGGGTTCTGGGTGTCGAGCTTAGGCTTGCCGGTAGCCGGGTCGTTGGGCACAGTCAAGGACACGATTTTGCCGTAGAGCTTGTCGCCTTGCTGATAGATTTCAAACGTGGCCTTCTTTTCCTCGTTGGTCCAGATACCGAGGGGAGAGAGTTTTTGGGCCGACGCAATGCCCGTAAAGCTCAGCAATAGGGACAGGCACAGGAACAGGGTTTTTTTCATGGGAAATGAGGGTGAGTGGGATATTGACGCGAAAAAGATAGAAGAAAACTCTGAAATACGCGGCATGCGTAAGAGTTTATCCGCTGAGCCGGCTGATTGCAACTTTGAGGCCAAGGATAGAAAGCCCAAAAAATAGCCGCCGCAAGCAAATTATTCCCGAAAAAAAGCTCCTGATGCTCAGTAGTATGGCTAAAAAGCTTCGCAAGCCGGCTAAAAAAAGCGCATTCTGTTTTGAACCATCCCGACCTCTATTTACTTTAACTGCCAGTAGTGAGTGCTACGACCCCATCCAAGCAGCTCTAAGGTGCTGAGTAGCGCCGATGGGGATGTCGGATCTAAAGAAAGGAGGTACAAAATGTCTAGTAGTCCCAAACAAATCCTGCCAAGCCTGTCGAATGTAGTTCGCTTCACCGCCGAACGCGCTTAACAACAGCTTTCGCGCGGAACCTTTGTTAGCCCTTCAGGGCGGGTTCCCGCATTCTGGCAAGGTCTTACTCAAAGGATGACGGGGCTGTACCCCAGACTCGTCGCTTGGTAAGATTTGAAGGATTAGATACCCGGTTCGCCCAGCAGCCTCTCTGTGAGGTTCTGCATAGGCGGCCGGGTATCGTTTTTTCTGGTGGTTTGGTGAGCGAGCCTGCGCCGTTAGTTCTTCTTGGGAGCTACCGGCTTTTTTGTGCTCGTTTTTTTAACAGGGGCCTTGGGTGCAGGCTTGCGCGCGGCCCCGGACTTGGCCTTGACTTTCAGCTTCGATGGCGTTGAAGCAGCCGACTTTACTACGGTCTTGGCTTTGGAGCGGCGTAGGGGCTGGCGGTGCACTTTCGGAGGCGCTACCACCAGCTTAGTGGCTACCTGGGGCGTTTTAGGCTTGAGAGTGGCAACCGGAGCTACCGGGCTTGCCCCAGCCTTGTCTGGCTTGGAAGCAGGTACGGCCCCGTCCAGCACCCGGCGGATACCCATGAAGCGCCGCTCGTAATCGGTGCCTTCTACCTGGCTAATTTTCACGCCCGACTCCCGGCGGGCCGACGACGAATGAATAAACCGCAGCGGCTCTCCTGGGTCGGAGATGATGATGCCCGCGTGTCCGGGCGTTGTCGAGGTTTTGGCTGTGCCGGTGAAAATAACCATGTCGCCGCGCCGGGCCTGCTCCCGGGGTACTGCCCGTCCGGCATCGATGAGCAGGGCCGTGGAGTGGGGCACGGCTATGCCCACGTGATTATAAACGTACATCAGAAAGCCCGAACAGTCGAAGCCGCCGGTGGGCGTGGTGCCTGCATACGTGTAGGGCGAGCCCAGCTGCTGCATGGCAAAGTCGATGAGACGGTCGGCGCCGGGCAGCTCCCCGGCCACTGGAGCAACCGCGGGCATGGTATCTGAAACAGCCCGAGCGGGCACGCTGGGGCCTACTACGGCCAGGGTGCGGCCAGGCGACGTGTGCACGCGCTGCCAGCCGAAGAAGGCCAGTATTGCGGCGGCCAGGGTAAGAAAGGCAAGCCAGACGTAACGCATAGGATCAGTAACGAAGGCACTAGGAAGTAGTCCGGGTGCCGCACTGCCCTAACGGTGGAGCTCGGGTGCGGGTTCCTGCCGTTTTTACAGTGGCCTAACCCAGCAAGGCGACGGTAGGGTTTGGTTTCGGCGCTATCTTGCAACCCCGGGCGTTTTTTCGTGTCGGGGAGGTGGCGCCTGTTGCCTGTAGTTCCTTTCCTTACTCACTCCCATTTTCCGCATGATGCATTCTTATTTCCGCCGGCTACTGGCCGTAGCGGCGGTCCTGCTGCTGAGCCAGTTTGCCCCGGCTCAGGCAGCTTCCACGCTGCGCTACACCCTCTCGATGCCAGCCCCGCAGACGCACTATTTCGAGGTCGACATGGCCCTGGGCGGCTTCAGCAAGCCGTACACGGATGTGAAGATGCCCGTGTGGGCGCCGGGTTCGTACTTAGTACGCGAATTTGCCAAAAACGTGGAAGGCTTCGAAGCCAAAGCCGGCTCGGAAGCCCTACGTACCGAGAAAATCAGCAAGAACACCTGGCGGGTATACCACCCCAAGGCCAAGGACTTTACGGTGCACTACCGCGTGTATGCTTTCGAGCTGAGCGTGCGCACCAGCTTTATCGACGCGGCCCACGGCTACCTGAACGGCACCAGCGTGTTTATGTACCCGGCCGAAGGACAGCAGTTGCCCAGCACGCTCACGGTACAGCCGGCCCAGGGCTGGACCCAGGTAACGACTAGCCTGAAGCCTGCTGGCGGAGCTTTCACGTTCCGCTCGGCCAACTACGATGAATTGGCTGATTCGCCCATCGAAATCGGGACGCACAAGGTGCTGAGCTTTGAGGCCAACGGCACGCCCCACACCATTGCCATGTTTGGCAACCCTCAGTACGACGAGGCCCGCCTGCTCTCCGATATGAAGCGCACCTGCGAGGAAGCGCACCGGGTGGTGGGCCAGAACCCGCTGGACCGTTACGTGTTCATCATCCACAACATTGACCGGGGCACCGGTGGCCTGGAGCACCTGTTTTCGACCACGCTGTCGGTTTCGCGCAACGCCTACAGTTCGGAAGCGGGCTGGAAAGGCTTTCTGGGACTGGTAGCCCACGAGTATTTCCACCTCTGGAATGTGAAGCGCATCCGCCCCGTGGCCCTGGGGCCGTTCAACTACGACGCCGAAAACTACACCCGCATGCTGTGGGTGAGTGAAGGCGGCACCGAATACTTCAGCAACCTGATTGTGCAGCGCGCCGGCTTTGTAACGCCTGAGGGCTACTTGGCCGACCTGAGCAACGGCATTGGCCGGGTAGAGAATACCCCTGGCAACAAGCAGCAGGCCGCTGCCGAGTCGAGCTTCGACGCCTGGATCAAGTATTACCGGCCCAACGAAAACTCGCAGAACACGGGCATCAGCTACTACGACAAAGGCGAGGTCATCGGGGCCGTGCTGGATCTGATGATCATCAACGAAACCAAGGGCCAGAAAAGCCTTGATGACGTGATGCGCTACCTCTACGACCAGTACTACAAGAAATTGGGCCGGGGCTTTACCGACGACGAGTACCAGGATGCCGTGGCCAAAGTCGCCGGCCGCCGCTTCGACGACTTCTTCCGCAAGAACGTGTACGGCACTGAAACCCTGCCCTACAACACGGCCCTAGGCTACGCCGGCCTGACCCTGACCACCACGCCCGTATCGGCGGATGCTTCGCTGGGTGCCAACGTTAGCACCGCCGGTGGCAAATTCACGGTGACCAGCGTGGTGCGCAACGGCAGCGCCTGGCAGGGTGGCCTGAGCGTGGCCGACGAAATCCTGGCCATCAACGGCAACCGCATTACCGACGACCCCAACAAGTTGCTGGTCGGCGCCCCCGCTGGGGCCACTATTACGTTGCTCGTGAACCGGGACGGACAAATCAAGGAGCTCAGCCTGCCGCTGGTAGCCAATGCCACCCAGCGCTACCGGATTGAGAAGCTGCCCAGCCCCTCGGCCGCCCAGCAAACGGTGTTTAACAAATGGCTACGCACTAAATAAGCCCGTACGCCAGCAAACACAAAAAGGCCGCGGAGACTCTCTCCGCGGCCTTTTTGTGTTCAATAACCAAGCTGGGCTACAGCGGTAGTCCACCCACGGCGGCGCCCACATTCACGCGGCCCCAGCCGAAACTGCTGCTGCGGGCGTTGCGGTTGCTGCTGTTGGCCACCAGGCGGCTCATAATCTGGGCACGGGTTTCGGAAGGGTAACGCGACCAAACCACGGCCGCCATACCCGCCATGCTGGCCGTAGCCACCGAGGAGCCGCCTACGGTGCTGGGCGCGTCGCCGCTCATGGCCAGGGTCAGGGCCCGCCGGTCGTTGCTGTTGCGCTGCATCACCACGCTGAACTCCACGTCGGCCCCGGTGTGGCACTCGTCGCAGCGCGAAGTCAGGTCCTCCTTCAGACCGGTAACGGCCACAGCCTCGGGCAGGGAAGCCGGGTAGATGACGCCCACCCAGCCGGCGCTCCAGTCGAAAGAAGTGCCGGCGGCGCAGAAAATGAGCTTGCCCTGGCCGTAGGCGTAGCGGATAGCGTCAGTCATCTGCGAGGATGAAGTCAGGCGGCCCATGCTCATGCTGATGATGCGCACGTCGGCGCGGTTGCCCGCCAGAATATAGGCATCCGACACACCTTTTACTTCCCGGCTGCCGTCAATAAACACGTCCTCGGCCGCCCGGATGGTTACCAGGTTGGCATTATAAGCCACGCCCACCGAGGCGCCGTCGGTACCCCGGGGCGCGGCGGCAGCTCCCGCCATGCTGGTGCCGTGCCCGCAGCCGTCGTTGGGCGTTTCGGCGTCGCCGTAGGGAATGCCGAAGATGGAGTTACGGGGCAGCGTAACCAGCCGCTCGATGGTACGGCCCGAGCTCAGGCCCTGGTTGAAGGCCGAACCCAGGTTTTCCTGGGCGTCGGAGCTGCCCGAGTCGATAATGACAATCTTGACGCCTCGCCCGGTGCTCTGGCTCCAGCTGGCCCGGATGCCGTGGTACTGGTCGGCCTGGTTCCAGCTGGACTTGCTGCCGTTGCTGAGCGTGGTGTAGTCGGAGCCGGCCACGAGGCCGGCGGTGGCCGTGTTGCTGCCACAGCCGCTGCTGCTGAGCACGGCCGCGCCTTTATTAGCCGTGGTAGTTGGCCGGTTGGGCTCGTAGCCCATGGGCTCGGCGTAGCGCACCAGCTTGGAGGCCCGCAGCCGCTGAATGGTACTCAGCTCCCGCACGGTCACGTCGAGCACGGGCAACACGTTTTCCTGGTAGGCAATCAGGTCATTCAGGGTCAACTCAGGGCGGGCTTTGCGCTCCTCGGCCAGAATCAGGGCCAAAACCTGCTCCCGAGCTTTTTGCCAGGCGGGGTCCGTAGCGGCGTTTTCGGGAATGGCTGTGTTGCAGCCGGCCGGGTGGTAGCCTACCGACAGCACAAAGTCGGAGCGGGTAAGGGCGCTCCACACGAAATGGGGCGTGGCCTGGTTCCAGTCGAAGATGCCGGTTTGGTTGAGCTTCTTGATGATCTGCTCGTCGAGCTGCTGGCTGCTGAGCGCCTCTTTGGGGTTTTCGGCGGGCTGGGGCAGCACTTGCTCATCGGCCTGCTGCTGGCAGCCCGCAAGAAGCAGCCCGAGCAGGGCCGCAGGTAGGGTAGTGGTACGCATAACGTTGTGGGTGTTTGGGTTGGAAAGAACAGAGCACTAAGCGAATGGACGCAAAACATAGGTCAAATACAATATGCTGCTAGCATAACTTTTTTGGCTCCCGGCTCGTAGCCCACACCCCGTGAAAACAAAAAAGCCCTGCTTTGCACAAGCGGGGCTTTTTTGTTTTGACCAATTCTTTCGACGGCTGGCAAGTATTCTTACATTACCCGTTTCAGGGCCACGTCGCGCACGGGCGTAATCACCAGCGGCACTTTCTCCACTTTCACCGAAGAGGTGTCGAGGCCGAAGTACTTGTCTTCCGAGGCAATAAACTGCTTGATATAGAAGTACGCCTGCATGACCAGCTTTTCGACCACCGGGAAGTCGTTTTCCACCGAGAGGAACTTCTCCAGCACCACGAAGCGGAAGTCGCCGGTCACGTGCTGCTTGCTCAGGGACTCGTAGCGGGAAGTAATATCCACTTCGCGGTTGCGTACCAGGTCTTCCACCACCTTGCGGAAGTAGAGGTTGATGCGCTGCTCTACCCGGAAGCCCAGGCGGAAGGTGATGCGGAACGCGTCGTCGGGGCCAGCTCCACCACTTTATATTCCATGGTGTAGGGCTCGTCGGTGGTATCTACGTGCACAAACCAGTAGATATCCGCCCGCTTGGGGCGCTTCTGGAAGATGGAGTAGATGATCTTGCTCTCGATTTCGGAGGCCCGCTCAGCCGAGGTCATGAACACCAGGTGGGTAGCGTATTTCGGTACCGACTCGTCGTTGCTAAGCTCCTTGAGGGCGTCCATGTAGGGGTCAATCTTGACGAATTCCGTCAGGCGGCGCTTGATGTAGTAGGCCCGCAGCCAGACGTACATCACCCCGATAAGCGTGGAGCCGATGGCCAGGGAAACCCAGCCGCCGTGGGGAAACTTAATCAGATTGGCTACCAGGAAAGAGCCCTCAATCCCGCCGTAGATGGCCGCAAACACGACCACAATTACCAGCGGGACCCGCTTGGAGCGCAGCCACACCGTAAGCAGCAGCGTAGTCATGAGCATGGTCAGGGTAATGGCCAGGCCATACGCGGCTTCCATGTTGGACGACTCGCGGAAGTACAGCACCACCCCGATGCAGCCCAGCAGCAGCAGGCGGTTCATGCTGGGCACATAGAGCTGGCCCTTCACGTCAGTAGGGTAGTTGAGCTTCACCTTGGGCCACATGTTGAGGCGAATAGCCTCGGCTACTAGCGTAAAGGAGCCCGTAATCAACGCCTGGGAGGCAATGATGGCGGCAATGGTAGCAATGCCGATGCCGATGAGCAGAAACCAGTCGGGCATGAGCTCATAGAACGGGTTGCGGCCCGCCAGTTGCTGGCCCTGGTGACTGAGCAGCCAGGCGCCCTGTCCGAAGTAGTTGAGTACCAGACAGGTTTTTACGAAAACCCAGCTGATGCGAATGTTGCCTTTACCGCAGTGGCCCAGGTCGGAGTACAGAGCCTCGGCCCCGGTGGTGCACAAGAACACGGCTCCCAGCAGCCAGAAGCCGCCCGGATATTCCACTAGCAGCTTGTAGGCGTAGTAGGGGTTTACCGCTTTCAGAATGGTGGGGTTTTGGGCAATCCAACTTACGCCTAGCACGCCCAGCATGCTGAACCACAGGAACATAATGGGTCCGAAGGCCTTGCCGACAATCTGGGTGCCAAAGCTTTGCAGAAAAAACAGCGCCGCAATGATGGCAATAACGATGTAGACAATTACGTCCTGGCTGAGGTGCGGGTAAACCTGCTTAAGTCCTTCAATAGCCGAGGAAACCGAAATCGGGGGCGTGATGACGCCGTCGGCCAGCAGGGCCGCCCCGCCGATAATGGCTGGTACTGTAAGCCAGGTAGCCCGGCGGCGCACTAGGGCGTAAAGTGAGAAAATACCGCCTTCCCCGTTGTTGTCCGCGTTCAGCGTGAGCAGCACATACTTGATGGTGGTTTGCAGCGTGAGCGTCCAGAGTACGCAGGAGATGCCGCCCAGCACCAGGCCCGGGTCGATCAGCTCGGGCACAATGGCTTTCATTACGTAGAGCGGCGAAGTTCCAATGTCACCGTAGATAATCCCGAGGGCAATGAGTAAGCCAGCAGTGGAAATGGCGGTGTGCCGATGTTTGGCGTCCATGATAAGGGAAAAAGAGAAGCTTGCCGTTAAATAAAAGAGGGCAAAGGTAGGGCAAACCTCCTAAACCGATGATGAAGATAAATGTGGCCTAGCCAAGGCCAGAAGAGCTATTCAGGATGGGATAGGGGAATCGGCGGGGTCGGGAGCAGGCTGGCTGGCATCCAGCTCGGCCTGCAAAACTGCGGCCGCGGCGGCGGCGGCTTCGTCGTGGCGCTGCCGGATGCGGCGGTTGGCTTCGGCAGCCAGCTTTAGCCACTGCTCAGAAGCGCCGGAAAAAGAGAAGTAAGCGGCCTCGCGGCCCAGGCGAAACAGGCGCAGGCGGTTGGCTCCGCGGTTGCCGTAGGCCAGTATCAGCGCGCCCAGTGCCATACCGAACATAGCGGGCATGGTGCGCAGCCAGTTTTGCAGAAAAGCCAGGGTGAAACCGGCCAGGACCAGGCCGCCCAGCATAAACCACAGCAGCCAGCGTACGGGCTGCACTTCCACACCTTCCAGCTCCAGCAACGAATAGCGCTGCCCCTCGATGGTTAGGCTGTCGGCGGTAAGCTCCAGGCGGCCATTTTCACTGCGCAACGTGGGCAGCAGGGCCGGCTCGGGCTGAGGCGATGACGCCGTAGGACCTTGTGGGGGTGAGGCAAGTGGTTCCGGAGCCGACTGGGGCTCTACGGGTAACTCGGGTATTTCGGGGGCGGGCATGGTTGCCGGGGCAACGGAATGCTTTACTTCGGCTGTGCTAGTGCGCACCCAGCTTGGCGGCTGGGTGGCACTAGCGGTACTAGAGGCCGAAGCAGGGCTTCAGTTGTTTACTTTGATCAACTCCACGTCGAAAATCAGAGCCGAGTCGGGGCCGATGTCGCGGCCGGCGCCCCGCTTGCCGTAGGCCATGTCGGAGGGGATGTAGAGGCGCCACTTCGAACCTTCGGGCATCAGCTGCAGGGCTTCTGTCCAGCCGGCAATAACCTGGTTGACGCCAAACGTAGCGGGCTGACCGCGCTGGTAGCTGCTGTCGAACACGGTGCCATTGATGAGGGTACCATGGTAGTGGGTGGTTACCGAGCTGCGGGGGCCGGGCTTCTGGCCGCTGCCTTCCGTCAACACTTCGTACTGCAGGCCGCTGGGCAGGGTGGTTACGCCGGGCTTGTTCTTGTTTTCGGCCAGGAAGTCTTCACCGGCTTGTTTGTTGTTGCTCATATCTTGGGAATCTTGGGTGTCATCTTCTTCGGGGCCGCCCATCTGGGCCTGCAGCTGCTCCATGGCGCTGCGCATCTGTTCCTGGCTTAGGCGGCTGGGCTCACCGGCTAGGCCTTCCTTGAGGCTGGCGGCCAGCACGTCGATGTCGAGCTGCAGACCCTGCTGGGCAAAGTTGCGGGCCAAATCGCGCCCGATGATGTAGCTGATTTGCTCCTGGAGGCTGTTTAAGTTCATAAACCAGTGGGTTGTACGCGCTTCCGGGCTGGCGGAACGTGGTGGGCTCAGCCTGGAAAAAGTCGGTGGGTGAAACAATGCCAGCCGCCCCGCACGGGCTGCTGAACTGTGAAGTACCGAAAACAGGCCGGAATGGATGTGGTTTTTTTATTTATGTCCTTCTAACCCCTTGATTCTGACAGGCGGATTATTTCCGGCCGGAAAACAAAAAAGCCCCGCCAGGGCGGAGCTTTCCGTTACAATCGGCTAGCTGCGGAGCTTAGCAGTAATAGCACTGATCTTCGCCGCGCAGGTCAAAATGCAGGTTGAGGTCTTTGAGTTGAGCCGTCAGGTAGCCCAGGGACCCAAGGCCGCCCAGAAACAGCAGCGACGACAAGGCAGTGGTCTTTTTCATGTCAGTAGAAGGTATGTTGAAGCAATTCAGCTTGTTGGGTGCAAAGATAATACGTAGGCGGATGAAAAGTGTTATGCAAGCATAACTATTTTGTTGCCTCTCGCTGAACCTTAGTGCGGAGCCTGCCGGTACTTACCGTCTTTGCCCAGCCAGAGCAAGGTGTTGAGGATAAACTGGTTTTGCGGCGCCTGGCTGAACGTGGACGACAGTTGCTGGTTGGTGCCGTGCTCGTAGTCGATGTCGTTGTGGCCCATATTGACGTACACCATGCGGTAGCGACGGTTGGTCCAGGCTACGGGGTAGTAGCCGCTGCGCCAGATTTCGTGGGCCTTGGGGCCGGTACCCAGTGGAAAGCTGGTGGAATCAACAGCCAGCAGGATGTCAATAGCCGGGTTAGTCCGCAGGTCATTGGTCCACTTGTACCACTCGTTGGGGGCGGAAGTGAAGGTTGGGGGCAACTTGCGGGTCGTGGGGTGCTTGGTGTTAGCTACGCGCAGCACAGCCGCCGTGGGCCGCCAGGTATTGCCCGCGTACTGCCCCGTGCCCAGAAACTGCTCGTGGTACCAATTCCAGTCCTGGGCGTAGGTGGAGGGCGTAAGGGCAAAGCCAGCAAAGTGGAACCCCAGCCAAGCTCCGCCCTGCTCCATGTACTGCTGAAACGCGGCGCGCTGGGCCGGAGCCTCCGGCCGGGTATCCAGAAACAGCACGACCTGGTACTTAGCCAGAAATGCGGCGTTCAGGTTGTCCCAATTCGAGGTGGAGTCGTAGGCAAAGCCGTGCTGGGCCGCCATTTTGGGAAACCACTTGTTGGCCTCCTGCACGTAGCTGATGTGGGCCTGGTCGTTTTTGGCCGTGTAAAAAGCCAGCACTCTAAAACGCGGCTTCGTTTGTTGTGCTGCACAGTCCAGGGTGAGCCAGAGACCCAGCAGCAGGCTTGCCAGCGTTTTAACGTTGAGGAAAGACATACCGGAGAAGTTGTTTGGAGCCGCAAGCCTGCCCTGGAATTATGGCCTAACTACTCGTCGCCCGGGCTGGGGCTGCTCTTTCCGCCCATGCCGCCCAGCATGATGCCCAGCGACTTGCCGGCAATCTGCATTTCATCCTTGGCGTAGTCGAGTACCGGGCCGGTGGTTTTGATGTTCAGGTCCTGGTCGGTAACGGGCTTGCGCTGCACGCTGGCAAACTCGTAGACCATGCGCTGTTTGCGTTCCTTATCGAAATACACGACCAGCTTGGTGATGCCCAGCTTTTCCTTGACGTAGACGGGGTGGGCAAAATTCAGCGCCGCCGGAACCTGGGCCGAGGTCCACACGTCCAGGGCGGCGGGCTTCTGGTCAGTGGCGCCGGGCTCGGTTGCCGCAGCCTGGCTTTTAAGCGTGTAGGTTGTTTTCTGGCTGGGCAGGCCGGCTACCAGGGCCGTTTCGGTGGTGGGCTTTACGGTGTAGTCTACCTCCGTCACGACGATGCTCTGCCAAGTGCGCTTCACGGAAGCCGCATTGTAGGTGTAGGCTACCTGGTCGGGCTTGTCCTGGGCCTTGAGCAGCAGCAGGCCGGTATTCTTGGCGCTGTCAAAAAAGTTTTCCAGGTGATAGGTCAGCGCGTCAGTAGTGGCCCGGGCCTGAGCGCCGCGGCAGTAGAGGGTGCCTTTGCGGGGCAGCATAAGGGCGCCCAGGCTCATGGCCGGGCTCAGCTTGGCGGCTTCGGTCTGAAACTGCTGCTGCTCGGCCGGCGTTAGGCTGGCGGCCAGCCGCTCCATCTGGCCCTTCAGGTCGCCCTTGGTCGGGTCAATCTGGCTGAGCATCTTGTCGTAGGGGTTGCCCGGCAGCGACACGCGGGTGGTAATTACGCCCTGGGTAAAGTTTTCGGCCGCGGGGGTGAAGCTGGTGGCCAGCACTACGGTAGCGGGCAGCAGGGCGGCCTGCAAGGAACGGGTGCGCATAGGGAAAGGAAGGGGTTAGAGGGAAAGGAGTAGGGTGCTCCGGCCGGAACAGTAGCCCGAGCCGAAGCTTTAATAGAGACAAATCTATATAGATAAAATGAAGCAGGCCCAACCCGCCGGCCGCTAGTCCTTGTAATACTCCTTGATAGGAAAGCGCCGCACGCTGGTTTGCCAGCGGCCCTGCACTTTCTGCTTGGTCGTAACGACGACCTGCTCGCCTTCGCCGGTGGCGTCTTCTTCCACGGTTTTGGTTTCCACCAGGCCCTGACCCGGCACCACGGCGTACTCGGTGGTCAGGTGCCAGCAGCAGCCGCTTTTCTCGAACGTGATGATGCGTTTGCGCTTGGTATCCAACTGAAACATACCCAGGTTGTCGGTGGCCAGGGCCGTCAGCTCGGCGCTGGGCACGAATTTGCGGGGGCGGCTGGCGTACACGTACACGTCGTACGACGGACCGCCGTAGCTGCTGCGGTTGCCGTTGCGGATGGCCAGGTCCTGGGTGCCGTCGAAGTTGAAGTCGGCAAAAATCAGCGGGCTTTGCTCCCCGTAGAGCTCCACGACGTTGACAGTGGGCTGGGTATGGCTGTCGTTATCGAGAAAGAAATTCAGATCCTCCGACGTAAAGGTCTGCACCAGCTGCTTGGTTTGCTTGCTGAACAGCCGCACGGTGCCCCGGCCCTGGCATTGCCCGTCGGCGCAGGCGGCCACCGTCAGCTCGGCCGAGTAGAGGTTTGAGCCAGTATTCAGCTGAAAGCGGCGCTGGGCCTGGGCCGGACTGCTCACAGCTAGGCTTAATAATATAACGCCACAGAAGGGGAGCCAAGAACGTACCATGAGCCTAGCGTTTACCGGCCGCGGTTTGCTGACTGGCCTTTACTTTGGCGGCTACATCCACCATGGGCGCCACCCAGATGTTCTTTTCCTGCGCTTTGAGGTAGCGCAGCAATTGGCGGTGGGCTTTCAAATCCACGTTTAGCCCGTGGCCGCCGCCCACGCCGTGAAACAGAAACACCAGCAGCGTGTGCGACTTCTGGGCCTGCTTGACCAAATCTACCAGGTAGTCGCCCGACTGCCCGTTAATCATGTAGGCGTCGATGTTGGTCAAGTCAATCTGGGCGGGCGTCTGCAGCCCTGAGGTTACGCCCCGGGCTCCCACGAAGTCGTTTTGAAGCTGGTCGTAGAACTTCACCCCGCCGACGGTCAGGTCGCCGCAGGGGTAGGCGAAAGTGCGGGCCGTTTTGCCGTCAATAGCATTGAGCAGCGTGTTGTTGGCGCGCACCTCACTCACGGCCCGGTACAGGGTATATTTGCTCAGGTCGTTGTCGGGCGTCACGAAGTCGCGGCCGGGCAGGCTCCCGTCGCAGGGGTGCATCAGGGCGTGGTTGCCGAGCTCGTGGCCCCGTTGGGCGGCGCGGCGCCACTCGGGCAGGCGCTTGGCCACCACCGGCGAGGAGCCGATCAGGTAAAACGTGCCGCGCAGCTTCACTGAGTCCAGGGCCGGCACCACGATGTCCAGGTTCCCGTCGATGGCGTCGTCGTAGGTTAGCACCACGGCGCACTGCTTGTTGTTCCACACGCTGGTGGTCTGGGCCTGGCTGGGGGCTACGGCGCCCAGACCAAGCAGGGCGGGCAGTAAAAGAAGCGGAGTTTTCATTGGTAGCGGGGAACTGGAGCAAAAGGGTAACAAGGCAGCCTAAGGTTAGGCAACAGACTATTTATTCGCAATAACCACATCTGGCCGCATATAGCATAGTAGCTGAATGGCCACTTGGTGCTGCGGTTAGAATACCGGGCGAAGAATGAGCCGATTTTGCAGTAGCGCCTACGACGGGACGGGAGTTGCTTGGGTGAGTAGTCTGGGTACTAAAAAGGCCGCTTCGAAGGAAGCGGCCTTTTTAGAAAGTAAGCGGCTGGTCTTGCCGGCAACCCTACTGAATGACCAGCTTCTGAGTGGTAACAGCCTTGCCGGCCGTTATCCGGAGGTAGTAGACGCCGGGAGCCAAATCACCCGTTGCAACGCGCACCACACTACCGGAAGGCGCTGGTACACTCGTCTGCTTCAGTACCGCCTGGCCCAGGCCATTGGTGATGGTCAGCTGAGCAGCAGCGGAGCCGGCCGGCAGCTGAATGGTGACCTGGTCGTGGGCTGGGTTTGGGTAAATGGACACCGGTAAATTCGCCTGCCCGGAGCCAGTAGCTGCGACAACCCCGGCGAAATTAAGGCGGGCCAGGAAAGTTGACTTGCTGCCGGTAAGAGGTGGCAGGGCACCAAATTCCGTCTGGTTCTCAAAGTTTCCGGTTAGCAGCAGGGCACTCCCGTCGCCAGAAATGGTGGCGCCGGTTGGCTCTTCCAAACTAGGGCCGCCGGCCCGGGCGGCCCATACTGCCTGGCCGGTGGCCGTGTTTAGCTTGGATACAAATATGTCTTGGCCGCCCGCGCTGCTCAGGCTTAGCCCTTGCCCAAAACTTACGGTAGAAGAAAAGGAGCCAGCTGTTAGTAGCTCGCCCGAAGGGTTGAAAGTAACTACGTTATAAGTAGTGCTGGCTGGTGTTTCGTGGAGCCATTGCCAGGTTCCGGAAGCCCCGTCCAGCTTGGCCAGGTATGTTTTTCCTGAAGCCACCGCTGGCAAGCTGCCAAACTGGAAGGAGCCATTCTGCACCTTTCCGGTTACAAGCACGTCGCCGGCAGGTGTAAACCACGTACTGCTGGCGGAGCCCGAACTGCTGGCCGCATTGCTGCCCGCGGCCCGAGTGGCCCAAAGCCACTGCCCGGTGGCAGGAGCTAATTTGGCTACGTACAGGGTACGGGAGCCACCGCTGGGCAGCGGTGGCAAGTTGCCCAGGGTAAGAGTTCCCCCATAAGACCCGACTAAGACCACATTGCCAGCCCCATCCATTGCTACTCCACTGGCTGCCATTTCGGTTGCCGAAAGTTGCTTTACCCACTGCCACTGGCCGGTACTACCAGATACGCTGGCCACGTAAATATTCGTCTGGTTGGGTCCGGTGGCTGTAATGGCCGGCAAATTGCCAAACTTAACCGTTTGACCGAAGTAGCCGCTGATGACGGCGTTACCCGCCTGGTCTACGGCCAGGCTGCTCGGCGCATTGCTGTTGCTGGTGGCAGTAGTAGCACCGGTGGCCCAGAGCCAGGTACCCGTATTCCCGTCAACTTTCGCCACAAATGAATGTCCAGTCCCATTATAATAGCCTGTGTAGAGAGTAGGAAGGTTGCCAAACGTAGCCGAATATTGGTAATAGCCGGCAATAATGGCATTTCCGGCCGGGTCGAGGCGAATCCGTACCTCGGGAATGTAGGGTTCCGAGCCTGCGCCGTTGCCGCCAGCCCGGACTGCCCAGAGCCACTGCCGGGTTCGGCCATCCATCTTCGCCACGTATATATCCCGGAACGAGCGGGCCCTTAGGGCCGGCAAATTGCCCAGGGTGATACTGCCTTGGAAGGTGCCGGCCATCAGAACATCCCCGTTGGTATCAGTCACGGATTGGGAGGAATAACCATATTCGGTGTTCCCACTAGCAATAGAGGCGGCCTCAGTCCAGCCCAGCTGCTGGGCGTACAGGCGTTCCGGAATAGCAGCCAGCCCCAGCACAAGGAGAATGGCAGAAACTCCGGACCGGCTATTTTGGAGCGGCCTGCAAGCGGGTAGGGTAAATGGAAGCATAAATGTTTGAAATAGGTGTCAGAGTTGATTTGTTTTCAAGGTAAAGTGATTCTCCTTTCCAAAGGCCACCTGCCTACTAAATAATAGCACTTATTTATGTTACTATATTATGTGCAAGCCTCTGGGTGAGTGGGGACAGGCGTTGTTCTAAGCGTAAAGCAGGGTAGGCATCGGGAAAATCCTGGCCATGCGCTGCCGGAGCCTGAACTGGCTTGAAAAGCTGGTCTGAAGGCAGAACTGCCTCGTATGACGCCTGCGCTTACTCCATCTGCACTACTTCCACCCGACGGTTGCGGGCATCGGGCGAGGGGTACAGCGGGCGGGTGTCGCCGTACCCAATGGTGCTGATTCGTTCCGCCGCAATGCCGGCTTTCACCAGAAAAGCCTTTACCGCTTCGGCCCGCTGCTCCGACAGCGCCTGGTTTTTCTCGGGCTCCCCGATTTTATCCGTGTGGCCGGCAATTCGTATTCGCAGCGCGGGTCGGGCCTTTAGCTCGGTGGCTAGCTGCGTAAGGACCGGAATTCCATCGGCCAGCAGCTCGGCGGTTCCGAGCTTAAACAGCACCGTGGGCAAGACTACGGGGGCCGGAGCAACCACCGCCGGAGGAGCGGCAGCCAAAGCGGGCTTTGTAGTATCCGGAGCCGGCAGTGTGGGAGCGGGAGTGGGCAGCGCCGCCACGGGCGGAGCCGGTTTGGGCACTGGCGCGCTGCCCGTTACCCGAATGGTGATGGGCACTACCGGGCTTTGCTTGGTCGAATAATAGCCCTGGGCCAGGTAGAACGTGGTGGTTTTGCTCAGCTTGGTGCGGTACGTGTTGCCGGTCGTTACGGGCTGTTTCAGCTCGGCATCGGCGTACCAGAGCACGTTGCGGCCCGTGACGCGAATCGTCGTTTCGGTTCCGGCCGCTACCGTTGCCGCCGACTTGAGCTTAACCCGGTAAAACGTGAAGCTGCCCACGTCGCAGTCGCCCACGGGGCGGTAGGTGGCCTTGCCGGTGAGCTTTTCCTGGGCGGGGTCGTAGGTAAAGGTGATGGCCCCGTCGCACCAGTAAGTGAAAGGCGAGCCGCCGGTTTCGTTGAGCTTGCGCCCGTGCTCTACGCGCAGGCCGCCCGCCGTGGGCGTACCCTGCACCTGGAACGTGACCGAAGTGCCGGGCTGCCCGCTCACCTCCTGATACAGCACCCCAAACAGGCCGGTGCCCTTGCCTTTTTGAATGCGGAGCACGGCTGGCCAGGCCGTACCCGCCTCCCGCGTATCGGTTTCCACGCCCTGCCAGACGCCCGCCAGGGACTGGCCATGAACCGGGCCCGCCAGTAGCAGGCCCACAATGCCGTACCAAAAGCTGTGTTTCATGCCGCGAAATAAAGGTGGTTTAGACACAGAATCCAATGCTGCTGCCTCTAAGACGCGGCCCACGGCTGGTTTGGTTGCAGCCGAAGCATTTATCGGGCATCCAGCAGCCGCCGGTGGTAGTTGACTTGCCCCAAATGATACGTCAGGTGCGTGGTCAGATGCACCAGCAGGTACTCCGTGGAAGTAGGCGCTTCGAACACCAGCAGCGGGTACTCCTCGGCCAGCTTTTCAGTGGGCAATGCTCGTAAGGTTTCATCCACAATGCGGGCCGTTTCCTCTACCATTGTCAGCAGCTCGGTCCGGGGCACGTGCTTGCGGGAGAATTCTAATTCCCGTTGGCGGACGTAGGCCACGCCTCCCAACTCGGCCCGATATAAGTTCGCAGGTTGCCGACCAGATGCAGGCATAGGTTGCCGGCCGAGTTGGTAATGGCCTTTTCCGTGTGCCAGATGCAGGCTTCATCCTGGTACTGCGTAATTTCCTGGTGCAGGCGGTTCAGGTCGCGCCCAAACAGTTGACGGAGCGTTTCAGTGAGCATAGGGCTAGCTAATAAAAGTAAGTTCGGGGCACAGCACGACGTAGCGTACTTTTTGGCTACTAGCGGCTTAGGAAAATGCAGCTGGCAATCAGTCCGCCGATGGTGGCAATGCCGGAGAGCAGCATGGCGAAAATCAGCAGGATGCCTTGTCCGCCCGTTTTGGGCATAATTATCAGCCGGTCCTTGGCCTGAAACTTCTCAATCTCCGGGTTCTGCAGCTCCACCTCGGTGGCGGCGGGAGCCGTAAACTCGGCAATGGCCGTGATTCGCTCCCCGCTCATATTCACCCGCTTGAAGTTCATCAGGTTCAGCAGGTTGCGCACCGGGAGAAGCTGGCCGGAGCTTTTCTCCCGTAGCGTGAAGGCAACCTGCTGGGGCGCCAGACCGTCGAACTGATTGCGCTTGGTTGCAATTTCATACTCCCCGGCTTTGGGCAGCGTTAGCTGAAACGAGGCCTGAGTAGCGTCGACTTCGATTTGGTTTTGGCTGTAGAGGGCAATGGTCCGGCCAATGCTTCTGATCAGAAAATACAGCCCCATGACGAACAGGAGCGGAAATAAAATCTTGTAGGGCATCCGGTTGGTGTCTTAGCAATAATCGGTTTCAATGCCCTGGGCCTGGAACTGCGCTATCATTTCTTCCCGGTCATCATAGAACAGCGTCATCTTGCGCAGGTTGGGCAGCAGAGCCAGGTCGGCGGTAGAGGTAATGGTGAACGTCTCGTCTTCCCCGTCCCAGAACGGGTAAAGATGATGGTAAATATCGTCGCCCCCGTCCTGGTAGATTTCCTCGACCTGCGTCAACAAAGCTGCGGGAATCTCCAGGGCCAGGAAGTAGTCCCGGACTTCGGGAATAATATCGTAGCCGTCTTTCTCAATGTCGATGCGGCGGCCTTGGTAGGTTTTGGCAAAGGCACGCAGGCTGAAAGCGGGCTGCAGCAGCTCCTGCTCGTACATCAGCACCTGAATGACGGCGAGCTTGAAGTTGAAATCCTGAAACTGCGTGGGCTTATCCATACGGGTTGGGTAGCGGGGCTACGGCTGCAGCCGGCAAAGACGGCAATACTGCTTTGGGTCAAGTTGTCGCTTACTTTTTCAGCACCAGCTCGGCCTTGGTGATTTTCAGCGTGGGGTTAGGGGCCGCTACCAGGCGGGCCTTGAAGGTGTAAGTGCCCGTGGCCGGAATTGTGAGGGAACCGTTCTTACCCGAAAAGCTCCAGTTGGTTTTGCCGTTGACGGAGGTCTTAACTTCGCCTACTGTCACATTTTTCTCGGTGGGGTCCAGCTCCAGCTGCTGGTAGGGCTGGCCGTTTTGCAGCACCTGCACCTGAAAGCGCACCGGCGCCTCGCCTTCGTAGGCCAGGTCCATATCCGACCACAAGGCCACCTCGTCGCCTTTTTGCAGCTGGAGCGCGGCTTCCTTCACGACTTCCTGCCCCGGCGTGCTGATGGTGTTGACAGGCAGGCGGGCTATTTCCTTGCCGAACAGGCTACCGCAGGCGCTAAGCGGTACGGCTAGCAGCAGGGCCGCCAGGAATTGATTTACGCTCGATACTCGGTAGGAATGCTGCATAGAATGATTGGTTTGAGCGGGTAAGCTTAGGGCTTTTTCCGCAAAGCCCGACTCCACCGCACTCCGGGAAAGGCAGGCGTTGCTCACTCTAGATCTTGCGGAAGCCATGGACGGCCAGGGCCATGCCGCCAAAAAAGAGCAGAACTCCCCCGAGCAGCAAAGCAACCGACCCAGACCCTGATAGAATAACGGTAAAAAAGCTCAGCAGCGACATGACGGCTCCCACAACGGCCATAATAATCCCTAGCACAATGAAGGCAATGTATTTAGCGGAGCCATCCTGGGAAGTAGCGGCGGTTTCCCGGTGTACCGGCCGCCGCGATGCCAGATGCCGCAGGGGCGCAAGGGTACGGGCTACTACCTGCCGGGCCGGCCGCGGCGCCCGTGCCACCGGGGAGGCTGCTGGCCGGTGGTTTACTGCCGGGGCTGCCTGTGCCGGGCGCGCTGCTGGTAGCTCGGCAAGCGCAGTAGCGGCGGCAGGTGCCGGCGGGGGAAGGGGCTGCTCCCGCCGGGCGGGGGCCGGGCCGTGGTAGGAGCTAGTGCGGGGCAGCAGCGCATACTGCGCCCGTTGACAGGCAAAAGTCAGGCTGCACAAGGCCGCTACAAGGGCTAGGGTACTACTTCGCATAGGGGACTTGCCGTAAGAATTTACTGATGTTCGATGGTAAAATGATAATAGGAAGAGTCGCGGTAATCGGGGCGGAAGTAGATGCGGTTGCCTTTTAGCCGGACTGTCTGGGAAATAAAGTCGTTGTGGATGACGGGGAAATGCTCGAAGGTAATGGTGGTGTCCGTTTTCTGGTAGGTGCCCGAGTAGGTATCCTCGCCGACAATGTAGGTGGAGGTCATGATGTAGCGGCCATTCTCGAAGAGCTGCAGATCCAGGTAGCTAAAGTCATCCTTGAACCGGGCGCTCAGGATTTCCCGGCCATAAAAAGACCCTTGGTGATACAGGTGCAGGAGCACCGCCGCGCTGAGGGCCGTGGCCAGAGCGCCGAGCTGCAGCAGGGTAGGCGGCACTTTCGCGACAATGCTTGCGGGAATGGCCCGCACCAGCAAAGCGGCGGTGACCAGACCGGCCACGATAAACAGTAGAAACAGGAGTAGTGAAACGTCAGCACTCCGGATAAAGGGCATCAGCGAATAGAAAAGGCAGCAAAGCCCTACGGCCAGGACAATTCTGGTCCAGGCTTTTTTGACGGTCACCGTTGGGGCGGGCATAGGTTCCGGGACTGAAGCCGGAAGATAGACGTTTCAACCTTACCCGGTTTCGCTTCTGCGGGAGCTGCTGGCAGCAGCGGCAGCTGGCTACTGGGCCCGCAGCCAGGTCTGGGCCGCTTCCAGGCTGTCGAACAGGTAGAGGTCGAGCTGGTCGCCGATGCGGTGCTTCAGGTCCTCGATGGAGTATTGGCCGAACACATCGGGCGAAACGACCTGCCCGATGGAGCGCAGCCCGGCCGAGATGATAAGCGGGGTCCAGACCTGCTGAATCCAGTCGTTGGCTTCCACGAAGGTGCCTACCAGGTCGCGGTGGTCGTTAAGCAGCTTGGGGCAGGGCTGCTGCCGGATCAGGTCCAGGTGAGTCAGACCACCCTGCATAACGGAGCTCAGCGTTTGGCGGCCATACCAGTGAGCATGAATCCAGTTGTCGGCCTGATTGAACTTCAACGTCAGAAAAACACTGCCGTCGCCACGGCGCAGCGTAGTATCCATTAGAAAAAGGAGTGGAGTCTGAAAGAAAGGTGTAGGAGGGTCGGGGGCGCAAATATCGCACGGGCAACCGAAAGAAGCCCGCAAAAGTCAGCGCCTGCTTAACCGGCATTCCTGAGCCGAAGTTTAAGGCCCCAGCAGCCTGGCGGGGCTAGTAGCCGTGGCGAGCCCGGCTCTGAATGCGCTTTTCCCAACGCTTACGTTTGGGGGCAATGTGGCCGCGCAGGTGCTTTTCCATGACCATCACGGCGCAGGGCGCGGCGGCGGTAGCCCCGAAGCCGGCGTTTTCGAGGTAGACGGCCACGGCAATCTTGGGATTGTCGGCCGGGGCAAAGCCGACGAAGGCCGCGTGGTCGTCGCCCTCGTCGTTTTCTACGGTGCCGGTTTTGCCGGCCACGGTAATGCCCACGTCGGCCAGGCTGGAGGCATCGGCGGTGCCGCCGCGCTGCATGACGGCCACCATGCCCGGAATGAGGGCCGCGAAGTTGGCGCTGTCGATAAGGGTGTGGCGCTTCTTGGTGAAGCGGGGTAGAGGGCCATTTTCGCCAATACCGCGCACCAGGTGGGGCGGGTAGTACCAGCCCCGGTTGGCAATGATGGCGGCCATATTCGCCATTTGCAGGCCCGTCAGATTGATTTCGCCCTGGCCGATGCTGAGCGAGTAGATGGAGCGGTAGGTCCAGCCCCGGGTGCGGCGGGCCTTGTCGTAGTAGGCCGGGGTGGGCAGAAAGCCGGGCGCCTCGCGGGGCAAATCGACGCCCAGGACTGAGTCGAGGCCGAAGGAGCGGGCGTAGCGCCGCCACTGGGCCAGGTTGGCATGCCGGGCTCCGACAGTGTCCTGGGCCAGGGAGTCGGGCACGCAGTCGATGAGGCTCTGCATGACCTGGTAGAAGTAGGGGTTGCAGCTGTACTTGAGGCCCTTAGTGAGGCTGGTGGCGGGCTTGTGGTGGTGCACGCAGCTGACCAGCGACTGGTCGCAGCGGAAGGCCGAGCCGGGCGTAATGGCGTTCATCTGCAGGGCAATGGCGGCATTCACGAGCTTAAAGACCGAGCCGGGTGGGTTGGCCAGCATGGCGGGGCGGTTGAGCAGGGGCATATCCTCGTGCTCCAAAAGCTCGGCGCGGATGCCGGCCTGGTCGGGCGCGGTGAGGGTGGCGGCCGGGTACACGGGAGCCGAGACGTAGGCCAGGATTTCGCCGGTGCGCGGGTCGAGGGCCACGAGGTAGCCGCGGCGGTTGCCGAGCAGCTTCTCGGCGTAGGCCTGCAGCTTGGTGTCGATGGTCAGGTGCAGGTCCTGGCCCTGCTGGAAGGTGGTGTCCTTGGCCCAGGTGCCGTGCTGCTGCCCCTTGGCATCGAGCAAGGGGTGGAGGTAGCCGTGGCGGCCGGTGAGCAGGCCGTTGTAGTAGGCCTCGACGCCGCCGTTGCGCAGGCGGTAAAACCGGCCGCGGCGGTAGCGCTTGGCCTGGCGGAAGAATGCCTGGGCCTCGATGCTGCGGTAGCCCAGCACGGCGGCCCCGGCGGGGGTGGTGTAGGTGCGGCTGTAGCGTTCGGTAAGGGTGAGCTGGGGCACGGTGGCGCTGCTGTCGCGGCGAATGCGCTCGGCTTCTTTCTTGGTCAGGCGCAGCTGCACGGCGAGGCCGTAGGCACCGGGATACGGCAGGGCCTCCTGGATGCGGCGGCGCACGGTGGTGGAGTCCCAGCCCAGCAGCTCGCCCAGGGCCAGGGTATCGAGGGCGCGGCGGGGAAGCTTGAGCAGGTAGTGCAGGCGGGTGTCGACCAGCACGGAATCGTGACGGTCGAGCAGGCGGCCCCGGATGAGGGAGTCGGCCACCACGACGCGGCGCGGGGTGTAGACTTCGCCGGTGCTGGGGTCTTTAACGGGGGCGCTGGTGGGCTGGTCGGGGGAAGAGCAGGCGGTGAAGGCCACTAGCAGGGCTAGCAGGGCATTTTTCCACCAGGGGGTAGCAGTGCGCATGGGGTAAAGCTAGGCAATTGCCGGGCTTTGGGGCGGGGCTTTTCGCCGAACGGGGCTGCTGGCCGATTGAAACAGCCCGAAAGGCCTTTTCGCACGGTGCTTCACGTACCGAAAAGAAGGAAACGGAATTTGGGGCCGGCAGTCTACTGCACGACTATGTTGGTGGCCTGGCGGGCGGTGAGGCGCCAGGCACCGCCTTGACGCACCCAGACGTCGGTGTAGCGGCGGGTGACGGTTTTGCCCGCGTGGGTGGTTTTCTTTTCGGGGGTCACGATTTCTCGGCCCATAGCTACGGCCACGTCGCCGGTGATAGTAATTTTCTCGATGACCCGCTCGAAGGTAGTGTAGTCGATTTTGCCGCTGCGCAGAAAGCCCAGTATTTGGGGGCGGGTCACGATTTGGTTGTCGGGGTTGTTGACTACGAATTCCGGGGCCCAGAGCTTCTTGAGGGCGGTGGTGTCGCCGCGGAGCACGGCCTGGCGCTCCTGCTGCTCGAGTTGGGTAATGGTGGCCGGGGTAGCTTGCTGGGCCTGTGCCTCGCCGGCCGGGCCCAGAACGAGGGTGAGAAGAACGAGGGAGACGGATGGGAGATGCATGGGACAGGTAGGTAAAGATTGAATATTACTAAATATATAAAAATGTGGATATAAATAGAGCGAGCGGAGCGGAGTAAAAAATGGGAAGGATGTAAGCGGTATCCAGGAAAACGCAAAAACGGCCTACTCGAGAAAAGGGGCCGTTTTTTGCGTTTTTGAGGAATATTAATGATGGCTATCATGCGGCCGTTACAGGCGATGTTTACTGTCTAGGTAATTGGCATGCGCCTATATGACGACTTACTTACAGTATAGTAATGATAAAATTCAGTGTTGGCACTGATTTGTTAAAGATCAAATGTCCAGTATTTAATGATTGAATTTACGATCATCATAATATTCATGCAACCGGTGATGGAACAGCAAGCTGCAAAAGGGTGGTTGAAGAATTTCAATGAGAAATTAGTGCTTATAACTAGTGTAGTTTCTACTCTTGCTACAATCGTAACTCAGGTTGTAAAAACATATAAAACAGGATTTAATGATGTTGGTATATTGATAGCTATTGATATCGTAAATCTTTTAATATTAGTGTATTTCTATCTGAAAATACAACCTGAGAAATTCATATGCCGATCTGAGTTGGAAAGAGAAAAGTTGGCAGAGATACTTCATATTTCTAAAAGTAAAGTTGATTTTAACATTGAGAGAGTTAACACTTTGGTTTCCCAAATTTGTTTCTCGATTGGCTTTTTTATAATATTTCTATCGTTCTTTTATCTTATACAAATTATTAAAGACTATAAAGATTTATGGGCAAACGTTGAGAGTGTTTTAAGTAATGCTGATTCTATTGAAGATTTATTTGACTCAAGTTCAAGGGGAGCTATTTATTTTATAGTAATAGAATTCTTTGAGAATTTTTTTAATATGATTAGCGCTGCGTTTGTTTATATATGTTTCAAAGTATTATATGATACAACCCTTGATGAAGAAAATCATCCTGTAATAAGCTATCATGGTACAGTGCTTTTGCTTTCTTTTTATTTCATTGCATATATATGGGTTATATTCAATGGTATCCCAGGATTGAATCTTAAATATTCATCACATATATTTAGGCTGTTGTGTGGTGTTTATAATGGCTTTGCAATGAGTTTGTTGTTTGGTAGGTTAACATCCATGGAATATTTCTTTAAATCAGACAAGCCGTTGATTAAGCAAAGCTTTATTAAGAGGTTTTATTATTATGGTGTTGTTTTTGTTCTTCCGTTGTATATATTAGCTCAGCCTATGTATGGAGTTTTTTATGCAACCGAATTTGGTAGCAATGTCGTATTCAAGTCATTGGTATTTACAATATGTTTTATTGGGAAGGCATTCTTCTTAGTCTTGCTACTTACTTATATTCGCAATAGATGGCTTCATGCCTATCTGCACAATGTCTTAGCGAATCAGTCTTTACCTAGAGGCATTTCTAATGATTTTGATGAAATAGTTGACTTGGATTAAATATTTAATGGTAACCTAAAGAGGGCGCTACTCTGACAAGGTAGCGCCCTCTTTAGGTTAGTGAGAAGATGAGTCACATATTCCCGCGGTACTGTCCACCGACTTCGAACAGCGCATTCGTAATCTGCCCCAAGGAGCAGTACTTCACGGTTTCCATCAGCTCGGCGAAGAGGTTGTCGTTCTGGATAGCGACTTGCTGAATCTGCTTGAGGCGGGTTTCGGTCTGGGCGGCGTGGCGGTTGTGCAGGATGTTGAGCAAAATAATACCCTTTTTGACATACATCCTTCGGTAAGTAGCATCAAACTGACTACCGCTTTCGGGTAAGCCGATACCCGGAGTAAGCATACTTGCCACTGCCGAGCTGGTCAGAGGTGTTGAGGTAGGTAATCCAGTAGTCCTGGCCGCTCTCGTAGCGCCAGGGGCCGGTTTCTTTGACCGAGGTGCTGTCCCGTATTACGAAGCGGTTATTTTCTTTAAGCTCTAGGGTGCAGGGGCGGCACTGGGGGTAGGCGGTCAGGTAATACAGGCCCACCTGGCTTAGGTCGGCCTCCCGCTGAGTTTGGTGCATTCGTACTCCGAGCCAGATAACCAGGGGTACCAGTATCAGGAGTTGAATTAAGCCCCGGCGTTTCGCACGGGTATTCTTCGCTTTGCTTAGTAGGAAGGCCGATCTGATTATAAGCAGAAAGGGAAGTGAGTAAATAAGAAAGTTTAGGAGCAGGGCGAAGTTGACCATGGGCTAGTACGGAATAGAGCTAATGGTCAAAACCCGTGAGGGCCCACTGATAGTAGGCTAGGCATACGACGCTTATGGTGAGCACCGAGAGTGTTCGGCGGGAAGCGAGCAGCCACTGACTGTCTCGGCGCAAGAATGAGGCGAGGAGCAAGCCTAGTCCGAGCCCGGCCAAGATGAAGGCAATGCAGCTGCCTTGGAGGTACTGCCACTTCCAGTGGGGCTGGGTCGTGTCCAAGTGGTTAGGGGCAATATAGGCATCCGGGTCACCCAGGAAGTCGACGGCATCAGCTGGTAATAATAGTAGTAGAGATAAGTAAAATAGGGCAGTGAGCGGCGCTAGAACTCGGTCTATAATTTTTAGCAGCATGAGGAATAGTGAAGTGTACTACTAGTGTGCTTAGGCTTGTGCCGGTATAGAATAAGTATTACCGGCAATACCGCTTCTGCAAAGCTGTGGCTTCTTCGACGCCATAGGTCGCAGCTTTAGCCAAGTCAACACAGCCAATAGCTGGCTGATTGCGCCTTTCGATAAAGTGCATTGCTTTGGACAAGTGGCCATAGCCAATTTCCTCGCGCAGCCTGCGTATGCTGTCCTGCTGCATCCAGTCACGTTGATTTGTTTTCTCAATCCGGGCCAACTGGCTCTGCAACTCAGCCAGGCGTAAGTCACTTGTTTCCGCAAAGCGTTGGTCATCCTCCATCATGGCGTAGGTATCGGCTAACTCGCTATACACTTTAGTGCGGTCGTGGTATAGCTTCAATGCCTGCTGGGAATCACGCTCGGCTGCGGAGTAATTTTTTAAGAGCGAATAGAGAAGTGCGCGTCGGCGATAATAATAGCCGACTTGGCCATTTAAGGCAATGGCTTTCGATAAGGATGCCTCGGCTTGGGTATAGTCTTGTTGTAGGCTGGATAGCCATAGCCACCCCAAGTCTAGGTTTGGATGGGTTTGCAGTAATGCTTTTAGTTGATCTATTCGAATAGCCTTATCCGGCGTTGAACCAGTGCTAACAGCAATGAGAGTTGTTTCCGTTAATGTGTTTAATAGATCAGGCGATTCGCTTAACGTCAGGGCTGCTTCCTCCAAAGGCTTTGCTTCGCTTACTTCGGATTTATCAACGTAATGAAAGCGGCGAACAGGGGAATGTTCTAAGGTTTGCTTTAGAACTGGCGATAATGCTGCCAACTGCTCCGTTATTCTTACCAAGGCGGCTTCTTTGGTAATTGGTGTAGTCGAAGGGGAAGGTGATGAACAGGCGGAGAATAGCAGAGCCATGAATAGTAGGCGGTAAGGTTTCATAATGAATTCATCAAAAAGGGCGCTACCTCAGCAAGGTAGCGCCCTTTTGAACTTAGTCCGACAGAGAAATTACATATTCCGGCGGTACTGCCCGCCAACCTCGAACAGCGCATTCGTAATCTGCCCCAGGGAGCAGTATTTCACCGTTTCCATAAGCTCGGCGAAGAGGTTGCCGTTAGCAATGGCGACTTGCTGCAGTTGCTTAAGGCGGGCTTCGGTCTGGTCGGCGTTGCGGGTGTGCAGGTTTTGCAGCATCTCAATCTGGTACTGCTTTTCCTCCTCGGTGGCCCGGATAACCTCGGCGGGTACCACCGTGGGCGAGCCTTTGGAGGAGAGGAAGGTATTCACGCCGATGATGGGATACTCGCCCGTGTGCTTGAGCATCTCGTAGTGCATGCTTTCCTCCTGAATCTTGCCGCGCTGGTACATGGTTTCCATGGCGCCCAGCACGCCGCCCCGCTCGGTGATGCGGTCAAACTCCATGAGCACGGCCTCTTCCACCAGATCGGTGAGCTCCTCGATGATAAAGGAACCCTGGAGCGGGTTTTCGTTTTTGGCCAGGCCCAGCTCCCGGTTGATGATGAGCTGAATGGCCATGGCCCGGCGCACCGATTCCTCGGTGGGCGTGGTGATGGCCTCGTCGTAGGCGTTGGTGTGCAGCGAGTTGCAGTTGTCGTAGATGGCGTAGAGGGCCTGCAGGGTGGTGCGGATATCGTTGAAGTCGATTTCCTGGGCGTGCAGGCTCCGGCCGCTGGTCTGGATATGGTACTTGAGCATCTGGCTCCGGGCGTCGGCGCCGTACTTGAGCTTCATGGCCTTGGCCCAGATGCGGCGCGCCACGCGGCCAATGACGGCGTACTCAGGGTCAATACCGTTGGAGAAGAAGAACGAGAGGTTGGGCGCGAAGTCGTTCACGCTCATGCCCCGGCTCACGTAGTACTCCACGAAGGTGAAGCCGTTGGAGAGGGTCAGGGCCAGCTGGGTGAGGGGGTTGGCACCAGCTTCGGCAATGTGGTAGCCCGAAATGGACACCGAGTAGAAGTTGCGGACCTTCTCCTTGATAAAGTACTCCTGCACGTCGCCCATCAGGCGCAGGGCAAACTCGGTGGAGAAGATGCAGGTGTTCTGGGCCTGGTCTTCCTTCAGGATGTCGGCCTGCACGGTGCCGCGCACCTGGCTGAGGGTGCGTTTCTTGATGGTTTCGTACACGTCGGCGGGCAGCACCTGGTCGCCGGTGACGCCGAGCAGCATCAGGCCCAGGCCGTCGTTGCCCTGGGGTAGCTCGCCCTGGTAGCGGGGGCGCTCCAGGCCTTTGTCGGCGTAGATCTGGTTTATCTTGGCTTCGACTTCGGCTTCCAGGCCCTGCTCTTTAATATAGAGCTCACACTGCTGGTCGATGGCGGCGTTCATGAAGAAGGCGGCCAGCTGGGCGGCGGGGCCGTTGATGGTCATCGACACCGAGGTGCTGGGGTTGGCCAGGTTGAAGCCCGAGTAAAGCTTCTTGGCGTCATCGAGGCAGGCGATACTCACGCCGGCGTTGCCGATTTTGCCGTAGATGTCGGGCCGCAGGTCGGGGTCCTCGCCGTAGAGCGTCACCGAGTCGAAGGCTGTGGAGAGGCGCTTGGCGGGCAAGCCCATGCTCACGTAGTGGAAGCGGCGGTTGGTGCGCTCGGGGCCGCCTTCGCCGGCAAACATGCGGGTCGGGTCTTCGCCTTCGCGCTTGAAGGGAAACACGCCGGCGGTGTAGGGAAACTCGCCGGGCACGTTTTCCTGGAGCTGCCAGCGCAGCAAATCACCCCAGGCCGTGTAGCGCGGCAGGCTGACTTTGGGAATCTGCTGGTTGGAGAGGCTGGTGGTGTGGGTCTGGATGCGGATTTCCTTGTCGCGCACCTTGAAGACGAACTCCGGGGCCTTGTAGGCGGCTACTTTTTGCGGCCAGGTTTCCAGGAGTTTCCAGTTCTGCCCGTCCAGCCGGAGTTTGACCTCCTCGAAGGTCCTCTCCAGGCCGGCCACGAGGCTTCCGGATTCGGATTCGTGGCCGCCGTTCCCGCTGCCAGGTCCTGCAGCGGCGTTTCCGACACTTTGGACGGCTCCGATGGCTTGCTTGATTCCGTAGAGCTGCTGAGCGGTGTCAGCTTGTTTGAGAACCCACTGGTCATATTGGCGGTTGGTTTCGGCGATTTCAGACAAATACCGCGTGCGGTGCGGCGGAATGATATAGATTTTCTCGGAGTCTTCCTTGGTGGTCGCCAATTGGGACGCAAACGGCACGCCCGTTTTGGTCTCAATCATGCTCAGGATGGCCCGGTAGAGGCGGTTCATGCCCGGGTCGTTGAATTGCGAGGCGATGGTGCCGAACACGGGCATCTCGTCCAGGGGCTGGTCCCAGTAGCCGTGGTTGCGCTGGTACTGCTTGCGCACGTCGCGCAGGGCGTCGAGGGCGCCGCGCTTGTCGAACTTGTTGAGGGCAATGACGTCGGCGAAGTCGAGCATGTCGATTTTCTCCAGCTGGGTGGCGGCCCCGTACTCGGGCGTCATCACGTAGAGGCTAGCATCGGAGTGCTCGATGATTTCGGTGTCGGATTGCCCGATGCCGGAGGTTTCGAGGATGATCAGGTCGAACTCGGCGGCCCGTACCACGTCGACGGCGTCCTGCACGTACTTGCTCAGGGCCAGGTTGCTCTGGCGGGTAGCCAGGCTGCGCATGTAGACCCGGGGCGAGTTGATGGAGTTCATCCGGATCCGGTCGCCGAGCAGAGCGCCGCCGGTTTTGCGCTTCGAGGGGTCCACGGAGATGATGGCAATGGTCTTCTCGGGGAAGTCCATCAGGAAGCGGCGCACCAGCTCATCCACCAGGCTCGACTTACCGGCGCCGCCGGTGCCGGTGATGCCCAGAATCGGGGTTTTGGTCACGGAAGAGTCGAGGCGCTGGTCGGAGCCGCCTTCGGCTTTTTGGAAATCGGCAATCAGCTGGTCTTTCACCCGGGCAAACTCGTCGGGGAAGTTTTCGGCGGCCGAAATCAGGCGGCCGATGCTGCGGGCGTCTTTCTCTTTTACGTGGGTTACTTCGCCATTCAGATTCTGGCCGGTGGGGAAGTCGCAGCGCTGGAGCAAATCGTTGATCATGCCCTGCAGGCCCATGGCGCGGCCGGCGTCGGGGGAGTAGATTTGTTCGATGCCGTAGGCGTGCAGGTCCTCGATTTCGGTGGGCAGAATCACGCCGCCGCCGCCGCCGAAGAGGCGGATATGGCCCGCGCCGCGCTCCTTGAGCAGGTCGTGCATGTACTTGAAGTACTCGTTGTGGCCGCCCTGGTAGGAGGTGATGGCAATGGCCTGGGCATCTTCCTGGATGGCGCAGTCCACGATTTCCTGCACCGAGCGGTTGTGGCCCAGGTGGATGACTTCGGCGCCGCTGCTCTGAATGATGCGGCGCATGATGTTGATGGCCGCGTCGTGGCCGTCGAAGAGGGCGGCGGCGGTGACGATGCGGATGTGGTTTTTCGGCTTATAGGGAGCTGCGGGAGCTACTGACATAGCGCGGGGGAATGGGGTGGAATTTGGGTAGGCGAAGGTACGAAAAAAGCCCCGGCGGTGGGAGCTAGGGCTTTTTGTGACTTACGTACGTCAGGAAGGTTGAATAAGCTTTTTTAGAAAATTGTAGCTCTTCGGTGGTAGATTCATTCCAGTAGCTAGAGCTTCCACCTGCTGAAAAAAGTGCTCGGTAATCTTGATATCAAACTCGTAGAGCTGCACCACGATGATATCGAATCCGACTTCCCATTCGGCATAATCGAACATATCCTTTGCGTTTGCACAATCTCGCGGCGGTAAACCCAGGGCCGTAGCGGCGGATAATAGGGTCCAGTATTTCTCCTGTTGCTTTCTCACGACGGTTTCTATGAACGGGTATTCTAACCGGGGCAGCCCCAGCTGGGCGCAATGTCGGTAGTAAACAGCCTAGTTGAATACATGCTAAGCCCCGGCGGTGGGAGCGGGGGCTTTTCACGTCGGGTTGTACTACATTTCAGAGTCTAAACCTTCGTATTCATTACGTAATGTCTGAGCCCAGTAAACGCAGTGCTTCCTTTTTTGAGTTTCACCAAGTCATCCAGGAATTACCTGGGCAGCAGGCTTGGCGCAGCAAGGCTGGGTCCGGTGCGGGCTCCATATTTACGATGGAATTTAAGCCCGCGCTACAATCAGATGTTCCCCAAAGTGAATTCTCCTTGATGGTTTACTGCGCCTGGCGAATCGTTGAACCGGGCGTATTCTCTGCACTTGGCAGGAAGATGCCGATAGCAGCTTAGCGCCTGCTTTGAAGAAGCTGGAAGGGGTTCTGGTTACCAGTGCCGTTTTAACGGAATGGGGCGACTTAACAGTTGGTTTCGCCAACGGCTCTTCGCTGCATATCTGGAATGATGCTCCCTTTAAAGACGACGACAGTTGGTTTATTGGCTACTCAGGTTTGGGATATTATTCGGTAGCCACCCGAAATACATTCTTCTACGAGCCGGAAGTGGATTAGCTAGGAGCAGAAGAGTTTGGTTCGTTGCCCAGGTATCATCGGCTGCGGCCGAGGTGGCAAGGAGCTGATGGCGGGGTGACATGGACTTTAACGGACTTGACAAGAGGGTTGCACCCGGTGGCATGGACTTCAACGAGGGTGACAACGGCTTCAACGGAGCTGACATGAACCCTGGAAGAGGTGGCAGGAGGTTGAAATAAGGTGACATGAACCTCAACGGAGGTGACATAAGGTTCACCGAGCCTGACAAGAGCTTTAATGAGGGTGTCACGGGGTTGAGCAGAGGCGTCCTAGGGCTCAATGGTGAAGTCTGGCGGCGTTGGTAGTGGCCGTAGGGGGTAGGTGAGGAAGGTCCTTCGCTGGGCTCAGGATGACAGCCGACGTATTATACAGGATGCAGGTCTGCCCGCTACTTCTGCTCGGTTAACACCGTGAAGTAGAGGCTGGGGAGCAAGTTGTGGATGGTCCAGGCAGCGTGGCCGTTTTCGCGCTCAAACATGCCGGGCTGCTTCTGGCGGATGACGGGGATGGAGAAGTACTTGTCTTCGGGGTCTTTCTTTTCGCTTTGCAGCCACTGCAGGGTGGCCGCCACGGGCTGGGCGTCGAGGATGATGTCGTAGGGGCGCAAATCCAGCTTAAGCCAGCCCTGGCGGGTGGGCGGGCAGATAAGCTGCACGTCCTGGGTGCTCAGGAGCTTATCGGGGCGGTTGTCTTTCACGGTGTAGAGGTTCAGGCGAAAGCGCAGCAGCTCGTACTTGTTGTCGGTGAAATAGACGTGGAGCTCTTCGAGGTAGGAGCGGCGCTCGGGGTTGAGCAGGGCCCCGATTTCCCAGCCCCATTCATCATCGACGGTGGTTTTGCCCGAGCTGCCGCCCATCCAGCGCACGTCGGCCTTCTCGGCGGAGCGGCCCAGCTTGCCGGGCTTCACCTTACGGCGCTCCACGGTTACGCCCTTGAGCACCTGGGCCTGGGGTGTGAGTTGAAACACCCGCTGCCCGGCAATTACCTGGGCCGGGGGAATCAGGCGGGGCTCGAAGCCCACGCAGGATACAATCAGGGTGTCGCGCAGGTCGGGAGGGAGGCGCAACAGGTAGCGGCCCTGCTCGTCGGCGGCGGTGCCAATGGCCTTGCCCCGCACGCCCAGAATGGCGAAGGGCACGGGCTCCTGGGTTGTGGCATTGAGGACCTGACCCGTTACGTTGACGGTTTGGGCCCGGGTGGGGAGGGAAGCGAGAAGCAACAGCAACAGGCTAGCCAGCAGGCGAGGCAGCATTCAGGGCGGGAATAAGCGCGAAGAGCGAAGAAGTACTTCCGGCCCCGGGCGCGCTAAATGTGCCCCGGCCGGATTATAAATCTACGGCTTTCCGAGCGGGTTGTATTGCTGTTCGGCTACAAACTCTGCTGGCCGGCTTGGCTCTGCGGCAAAAGGCTTACTCCGGGCTGGCCCAGGCCGTGAAGTAGAGGCTGGTATTGGTCTTGATTCGCTCCCAGCTTTCCTGGCTTTTGTCGCGCAGGATGGTGGTGTGAAACGGGCTCAGGTCGGTGGAGATGCCGAAGTAGCGGTGGTTTCCGTCGACGGTTTGGCTGCCGAGCCACTGCACCGAGGCGGCAATCTGCTGGTGGCCGGCCAGCTCAATGGCGTAGGGGCGAAGGTCGACCTCATGCCAGCCGCGCTTCAGGTTCTTCACCTCGAAAATAACGTCCTGCTGTAGCAAGGAGCCCTGCGGAATGCCGTTCTGCACCGCGTAGAGGTTCAGGCGCAGCGTGACGGAGGAAAACTGGTTGCTGGCCACGTACAGATGAAAGCTTTCCAGCTGGCTGCGGTGCTTCACGGGCATAAGCACGCCCACTTCGCGCCCGAGCCGGTCGTGGGGCACTGTGTCGCGGGTGGTGTAGAAGTTCAGGGCCGTAAACCGGCTCCAGCCATTGTGGCCCAGAATGGTTTGTTTGCCTTGTTTGCTGCGCACCACCACTTCCCGCAGGGCGGTGGCGGCCGGCGCCAGGGACAGGCTGGGGCGCTGGCGCAGCTGGCTAAGCGGCAGGGCCTGGGGCTGGTAGCCAACGCACGACACCACAACCGTATCGGTAGGCAGGGCCCGGTCGAGGGTAGAAAGGCGGAATTGGCCCTGCTCGTCGGCCACAGTGCCCACGGCCTTGCCCTTCACGCCCACCGAGGCATAGGGAACGGGGCTACCGCTGCGGCTGGCGACGTGGCCCAGGGACTCAGTTTGGGCCAAGCCGCTGAGGGAAGAAAGCAGGGCTCCCAGGCTCAGGAGCAAACGAAAGTGGGCAGCAGGCATACAACCAGATAAGAAGGGTTTGGCAGGAGATGCCGCCCGCCGGGTAAATGGTTGCCTGGGCTACCGATACTGCGCCTTCCCACGATGGTGATATAGGGGTAAAAGCCAGCAGCCCCGGCGCTTGGCGGGCCGGGGCTGCGGTAGGTAGTTTTAGCGGTAAGCGCGGCTACTTGGCCGCCTTTTTCTCCAAGGCCTGCAGCAGCTCGTCGGCGGCCTTTTCAATGTCGGAGTAGCCTTGCTGGGCGGCCCGTTCCTTGGCGGCAATGAGCCCGTCGCGGTGCACGGTCTTGAAGTCGCCGAAGGGAAACTTGTAGCGGCCCTTGGTGTCTTCGCCGTGGCTGGCGTCCTGGCCCAGGTGCCACTGGGCGTACTCGTCCATTTCGTGCTTGTCCAGAAACTTGTTTTCGGCGCTGGAGTCGGGGTTATGTTCGCCCCAGTGGCCTTCATCGTTCTTGATTTTACCGTCCTGAATCAGCTGCTTGGCGTAGGTGACGGCGGCGGGATTTAGTTTAACGCTCATGGGAAGTAGTGTGGTGTTATGGGAGGAGAGAGGCGCCCGTGCGGCGCCCGGAACATACCCAGCCATACGCGCCCAGCGGTCCGGGGTTGAGGCGGGGTTGGCGCCAAAAAGCAAAACAACCGGACCTCCTGGCGGAAGTCCGGCTGTTGTAAAGAAGTGCTTTGCCGCAAGCCTAGCGCACGTCGCGCACGGCGGCTACGCCGGCCTGGGCTACGGCGTGGTCATCTTCCACGGTGCTGCCCGATACGCCAATGGCGCCAATCACCTGGCCGTTGCTGTCGGTAATCGGGATGCCGCCGGGGAAGGTAATCAGGCCGCCATTGGAGTGCTCAATGTTGAAGAGCGGGCCGCCGGGCTGGGAAATCTTGCCCAACTCACCCGTGGGCATGTCGAAGAAGCGGGCCGTCTTGGCCTTTTTGATGGAGATGTCCAGGGAGCCGAGCCAGGCCCCATCCATGCGGGCAAAGGCCGTCAGATTGGCCCCGGCATCCACCACGGCAATGTTCATTTTAACGCCCATTTCCAGGGCTTTTTGCTGGGCGGCGCGCACGGCGCTTTGGGCTTGTTCGAGAAGAATGCTCATCGGGGGTAGGTTGGTTGAGTCTGAATAACCCCGGCCCGGGCAGAAGGTTGAGTGGGGGCGCTAAAAAGAAAGTCCGGCGCGAAGTACCAGCCACCAGCCCAGGCACAGCCCGCCGGTGAGCAGCAGCAGGTCGGTGGCCAGGCGGGTTTTTCGGGGCTCCGGCACCGTAAACTCGAACAGGTCCTGGGCACTCTTAATGGCAATGGGCACAATCAGCAAACCCATGGCCAGAAAGTGCCAGAGCTCATTGTCGCTGAGTACGGTGAGCTTGAGCAGGGCCAGAAACAGGCAGCCGCCCACCCAGGGCAGTACCAGGCACATGAGAATGAGCTGCCGGCGGTTTTCGTAGCGCATCAGGGTAATAGAGTCGTGGCTCTGCAGAAAGCCAATGGCCGCGAAGTAGCCAAAAACGACCTGCATGATGCCGGCAATGACGGCCAGGGTAATGTTGATGCCGTTGCCGGCCATAAAGAGCCAGCTGGGAATGTACCAGGCCCAGTTTTCCTCGAATGTATCGGCTACCAGGGCGCCCAGCACCAGGTTGCAGCAGTGCAGGGTAAACCAGAACAGCGCCAGCTTCAGCGTGCCCCGCTTCAGGCGGGCCCGGTTCCAGAACCAGAGCGCGGCCACCACGCCCGCTACCGTGCACACTGCCGGCCCGATGCCGTAGACGGCCAGTACCCCCGAGCGCCACCACTCTGGGTCGGCAATGGTAAACTTAATACTGCTCACGTACCACACGCCCGGAATGCTCAGGCGCAGGGCCATTAGCACGGTGGCAAGTTGGTACAGGCCCTGGGCCAGCATGTAAGTCAGTACGTAGATAATGGTGCTGTTAAGCGCCGTAATCTTGATTTTAGTGGATGGACTGTAATTGACAGCCAGAACCGGAACAGACATAATGGGACAACTAAAAACAAACTAATTCGCACTAAAAGTACTAACTCTAAAGTTGAGTTCCAGCAGGCCTCGGCGGCTCCCGAATAGCATTTGCGGGCGGTTTTGCCTACCTTTGTCTTTGAAAATACGCCACTAGTGAAGAACATTCGCAATTTCTGCATCATTGCCCACATCGACCACGGCAAAAGCACGTTGGCCGACCGGCTCCTGGAATTCACCAGCACCGTGTCGAAGCGCGACATGCAGGCCCAGCTGCTCGATAACATGGATCTGGAGCGGGAGCGCGGCATCACCATCAAGAGCCACGCCATTCAGATGCAGTACCCCTATAAAGGGGAGATGTATACGCTTAACCTGATTGATACCCCGGCCACGTCGACTTCAGCTACGAAGTATCCCGCTCCATTGCCGCCTGTGAGGGCGCTTTGCTGATTGTGGACTCCTCGCAGGGCATTGAGGCTCAGACAATTTCCAATCTTTACCTGGCCATCGGCTCCGATCTGACCATCATTCCGGTGCTCAACAAAATCGATCTGCCCCACGCCATGCCGGAGGAAGTTTCCGACGAAATCGTGGACTTGATCGGCTGCGACCGGGACGAGATTATTCCGGCCTCGGGCAAGTCGGGCATCGGCATCGAGGACATTCTGAACGCCATCTGCGACCGTATCCCGGCCCCGAAAGGCGACCCGGAAGCCCCGCTGCAGGCCCTGATTTTTGATTCGGTCTTCAACTCTTACCGCGGTATTGAGGTGTTGTTCCGCATCAAAAACGGCACCATGCGCAAGGGCGACAAGCTCCGCTTTATGGCCACCGGCAAAGAATACGGCGCTGACGAAATTGGTATTCTGGGCCTGAACCAGGAGCCCCGCCAGGAAATTGCGGCCGGCAACGTAGGCTACCTCATTTCGGGTATCAAAGAAGCCCGGGAAGTAAAAGTCGGCGACACCATCACCCACGTAGCCCGTCCCACGCAGGAAGCCATTGTCGGCTTCGAAGATGTGAAGCCCATGGTATTCGCCGGTATCTACCCCGTCGATACCACTGAGTACGAAGAGCTGCGCTCCTCCATGGAAAAGCTGCAGCTCAACGACGCTTCCCTGGTGTGGGAGCCCGAAACTTCGGCGGCCCTGGGCTTCGGCTTCCGCTGCGGCTTCTTGGGCATGCTCCACATGGAAATCGTGCAGGAGCGCCTGGAGCGTGAGTTCAACATGACGGTCATTACCACCGTGCCCAGCGTGCAGTTTCACGCCACCGGTACCAAAGACCAGCTGCTGACCATCAACGCGCCCTCCGAAATGCCGGAGCCGAACCTGATTAAGCACATTGAGGAGCCCTACATCAAAGCCCAGATCATCACGGCGGCCGACTATGTAGGGGCCATTATTACCCTGTGCATGGAGAAGCGCGGCATCATCAAGGGCCAGAGCTACCTGACCTCCGACCGGGTGGAAATGAACTTCGAGCTGCCCCTGTCCGAAATCGTGTTCGACTTCTTCGACAAGCTCAAGACCATCAGCCGCGGCTATGCCTCGCTCGACTACGAGCTGATCGGCTTCCGCGAGTCGGACATGGTCAAGCTCGACATCATGCTCAACGGCGAGAAAGTGGATGCTTTGTCGGCCATCGTGCACCGCTCCAAGTCCTACGAGTGGGGCAAGCGCATCTGCGAGAAGCTGCGTGAGCTGCTGCCCCGTCAGATGTTCGACATTGCCATTCAGGCCTCCATTGGGCAGAAAATCATTGCCCGTGAAACGGTAAAGGCCTTGCGTAAAAACGTAATTGCCAAGTGCTACGGCGGTGATATCAGCCGTAAGCGCAAGCTGCTCGAAAAGCAGAAGGAAGGCAAGAAACGGATGCGCTCAGTCGGTTCCGTCGAAATACCCCAGGAAGCCTTTTTGGCCGTCCTCAAATTGGATTGATTACAGAAACGCGGCCCCCGAGCCGCGTTTTTTTTGCGCGTACCTGTACTTCATTTTTCACCTCATACAATTCTTGCAAAGGCGTCGTATGATTACCCCCTAATAGATGTCTACTAGCCTCACCAAGAACTGTACGAGCGAAGCGCAGTTGGAAAAAATTCGCCGCGGACAAGAACGCAAGTTTCGGTGGAGGGATGACTGGCCCCAGATGGAGCAGGCTATCCTGACCGAAGGCGCCGCCGCCATTGCCCGCCACGAAGAAACCCACCCCTCGACCCCGAACCCCGATCAAGGATTAGTATAACCAACCCGACCAAGCATGACCACTGCTCCTGAAGCCCCCGCCACCTACCGCCTTATCGACGGCAAGCAGACTGCCGAAGACATTAAAGTGGAAATTGCCGCCGAAGTAGCCCAGCGCAAAGCCGACGGCCTGAAAGTACCTCACCTGGCTGCCATCCTGGTTGGCCACGATGGCGGCTCCGAAACCTACGTGCGCAACAAAGTGCTGGCCTGCGAGCGGGTTGGCTTCGAAAGCACCTTGCTGCGCTACGAAGACGACATCACCGAGGCCGAACTGCTGGCCAAAGTGGCGGAACTGAACCAGGATGAAAACATCGACGGCTTCATTGTGCAGCTGCCCCTGCCCAAACAAATCGACCCTAACAAGGTCATTGAAGCCATTCGGCCGGAAAAGGACGTCGACGGCTTTCATCCCATGAACATCGGCCGGATGGTGGCCGGCTTGCCGGCCCTGCTGCCCGCTACGCCCTCGGGCATTGTGGAGCTGCTGCGCCGCTACGAGCTGGTCACGGACGGCAAGCACTGCGTGGTAATTGGCCGTAGCAACATTGTGGGGACACCGGTTAGCATTCTGTTAGCCAAAAACTTGGAGCCTGGTAACTGCACGGTTACTTTATGCCATTCCCGCACTAAGAACCTGGCCGACATCACCCGCACCGCTGATATTGTGGTGGCGGCGCTGGGCCGGCCCGGCTTTGTCACGGCCGATATGGTACAGCCTGGGGCCGTGGTTATCGACGTGGGCACTACCCGCGTGGAAGATTCGACCAAGAAGGCTGGTTGGGCCCTGCGTGGAGATGTTAACTTCGACGAGGTAGCGCCCAAAGCCAGCTACATCACCCCCGTTCCCGGAGGCGTGGGCCCCATGACTATTGCCATGCTGCTGCTTAACACGCTGCGGGCTGCCAAAGGAGAGGTTTACCCGCGCTAAGGGGCAGGAAATAAGCCGCCAATCTTTCCAAATACAGGCGGTTATCGTACTTTTGAGGTCCGGTTACGGTTTAGAGGCGGAGCGCTGCGGCGTTTTGCTCTGTTAACCCGTAGCCGGACTTACCTGTTTTTATTCTCGTTTTGCTGCACGTACTTCCACTTACGTCGGCGCCCCTGGCCGCAGAGCCGGCGGTGGCCGCGCTGCCCCTGATGGAGCAGTTTTACACGATTCAGGGCGAAGGCTACAACACCGGCCGCGCCGCGTACTTTCTGCGCCTGGGCGGCTGCGACGTAGGCTGCGTGTGGTGCGACGTGAAAGAGTCGTGGGATGCCGATGCCCACCCGCGCGTGGCTATTGCGGATATGGTAACGGCTGCCACGGCCAATGCCGGCCGCAACGTGGTTATCACCGGCGGGGAGCCCCTGATGCACGATTTAACCCAACTGACTGCGGCCCTGCACGCGGCAGGCTGCCAAAACTGGATTGAAACCTCCGGGGCTTATCCGCTGACGGGCCAGTGGGATTGGATTTGCGTCTCGCCCAAGAAGTTCAAGGCCCCGCTGCCGTCAGTGTTGCAGCAGGCCCACGAGCTGAAGATTATCATTTTCAACAAAAGCGACTTTCAGTGGGCTGAGCAGCACGCGGCACTGGTGGGCGAGCATACCCGGCTGTACTTACAGCCCGAGTGGAGCAAGGCCAGCCAAATGATGCCGCTGATAGTGGATTATGTAAAAGAGAATCCGCGTTGGCAGGTGTCCTTGCAGACGCATAAATACCTCGATATTCCGTAGCTTCCTGCCCTATGCGCCGTTTGCTACCAATTCCCCTTTTGCTGCTATTTGGTCTGAGTTTCTTACTGCCTTCAGCGGCAGTGGGGCAGAATAAACTGTCGAGCTCCAACACCAAAGCCAAAAACCTGTACGATAAAGCGCAGGCTCAGGCCAAGGACCGGCAGTTCGACAAGGCCATTGAAACTCTGACTACGCTTAATCAGAAGTTTCCTTCGCTGGGCGAGCCTTACATCATGAAAGGCTCCTTGCTCAAGGCCATGGGCGAAAACCGTGGGGCTTACGAAGCCTACCGCGACGGACTTAGCAAGATTCCGCTGGACCCGGCCCGCTCCCTGGACTACTACACCCTTGCCGACCTGGCCATGAGCTTCGGCGACTATGCCACGGCCGGCGACAACTACAAGCGTTTCGTCAAGACGGCCCCCAAAGGGCAGCGGTTTGTGTTTCGGGCCCAGCGGCAGCTGCTCAACTGCGAGTATGCCGTCAAGGCCATGGCCAACCCCGTCGGGATAGAGCCTACCCGCCTGCCGGAGCCCATGAACACGTTCCGCTACCAGTATTTCCCGGCGCTGACGGCCGACAACCGCTTTCTGCTGTATACGGCCCGGGCTACGGTGCAAAGCAATGAGGACCTCTTTATTGCCAAGCAGAACAAGGATGGCTCCTTGAGCAACCCCGTCCCGATTTCGGCTGCCATCAATACCAGCTACAACGAAGGCGCGGGCACGATTTCCGGGGACGGTAAAACCCTGGTTTTTGCTTCCTGCGACCGGCCCAACGCCGTGGGCAACTGCGACCTGTACATCTCGCGCCGGACCGGCAACACCTGGAGCAAGCCCCAGAACCTGGGCCGCAACGTGAATTCGGTGGAGTGGGACTCCCAACCCACGCTCTCGGCCGACGGACGCACCCTGTACTTTACCTCCACCCGGCGGGGCGGAAAGGGCCAAGAGGACTTGTACATGACCACGCTGCAGGAAAACGGCTCCTGGAGCGTGGCCAAGAACCTAGGGGAGCCCGTCAACACGCCGGGCAAGGATATGGCCCCGTTCATTCACGCCAGCGGCACCACGCTCTACTACGTCACCGATGGCCTGGTAGGCATGGGCGGACTAGATGTGTACCGCTGTGAGTTGCAAACCGGCAACAAGTGGAGCGACCCGCAAAACCTGGGCTATCCGCTCAATACCTTCGAAAACGAGGCCTCGCTGTTTATCAGCTCCGACAACCGCCGCGGCTTCTGTTCCCGTTCCCGCGCCCCGGAAGTAGGCATGAAAGCCGAGCGTGACCGGCCGGTAGAGCTCTTTGCCTTCGAAGTGCCCCAGCCGGTGAAGGCCCGAGAAACCAGCACTTACACCCAGGGCCGGGTATTCGATGCCATTACCAAGAAGCCCATTCAGGCCGATGTGCAGCTCTACGACCTGCTCACCGATGAACTGACCCAATACGTAACTTCTGACTCGGAAAACGGCGACTATACAGTAGTACTCAACGAAGGCCGGCAGTACGCCATGTACGCCGTAGCCGATAAGTACCTGATGAAGAGTTTGAGCTTCGACTACTCCGATAAACGCGCCTTCGACCCGCTGACCCTGGATATCTACCTGGAGCCCGTGCGGGCCGGCCGTAGTATTGTGCTCAACAACCTGTTTTTCGACACGAATGAGTTTGAGCTTAAGCCTACTTCCCGCACCGAGCTAAACCGTCTGATTCAGTTCATGCGCCAGTACCAGGACGTGCAGGTGGAAGTTTCGGGCCACACCGACGACGTGGGAGCCGACGCGGACAATATCACCTTGTCGCAGAACAGGGCCCGCTCGGTTTACAATTATCTGGTGGAGCACGGAGTAAAGGCAACCCGCCTGCGCTACAAAGGCTACGGGGAAACTAAACCGTTGGTAGCCAACGACTCGGATGCGCACCGGCAGCAGAACCGACGGATCGAGCTGAAGATTCTATAACGTTCGATACTACCTCTTACTCTTAAACCTGGCCCCCAAAGCCAGGTTTTTTTATTGGAGTTTATCTTTTTAGTATGAATATCACAAGTCTGATTATCAGGCTTGTGTAGGCTTTTTGCAAAACTGATTAATTATAATAGTTATAAAAAATCATTGTATTATTAAATATTTAGGTTTATGTTTGGTCGTTCTCCAGAAGAACTGAGTTCAGGAAGGTGTAAGCTTCATACCCTTGCTTGAAACAGGCTTTTAGAGACTACCATCGTCTTATCAATCACACTTCAATCCTCATCTTCCCCTGTTATGAAAAAGGCCCATTTTTTCGCGCTACTGGCGTTGAGTGTTCAAACCGCTGCCTCGGCCGCCAATGATCCGGACGGCACTGCCGCCATTCAGGCCCGGGCAACCACACTAACGCGCAATCTGGCCCAGCAAGCCAAACTGGACGAAGGGCAGTACCTGAAAGTAAAGCAGCTTAACCTGCGCATGCTCACGGAGGTAGACGACCTCAAAACCCGTTTTGCTGCTGATCCTGCTATCCTAGACCAGCACCTAGCCACTGCCCAGACGCGCTACGAAGCTGAACTGGCTTCGCTGCTGCGCCCTACGCAGTATGCCGTCTACCAGCAGTCGCGCTCCGGCATGACCGCCCTGGGAGCCGCCAAATAGCGCTTGGGTAACAAAGAGCAAAGCCTGCGGAATGCAGGCTTTGCTCTTACCTATGCTTCGCACTGGCTTGCAGGTAGCAGAGAGCCGGTCAAGCCCTATTGCTATAATGGCGAGTAGGCCAACGCTAGAAAATATTTATATTTTATTGCTTTTATTTAATATCTGTTGTATATTCAATATGTCATTTAAAGCTCTTCAGTTCTTTGATCTACAAGGGCTTAGCCGAAATTCTGCACACAAACCCACCAACTCAACCAATGCTCACCGTTATGAAAAAGTTTTACGTAATTGCCCTGCTGCTGACAGGGTTTATGGCTCCGCTAACCATGCAGGCCAGCAATGGGGATGAGGCCCTGAAAAGCCGGGCTGCCACGCTGACCCGCCGCATGTCCGAAACTACCAAGCTGGATGAAGGGCAGTATTTGAAAGTGAAGCAGCTCAATCTGCGTATGCTGAGCGAAGTAGCTGAGTTAAAAGCCCGCTATGGGGGCACCCCGGCTCTAGATGAGCAGCTGGCCCAGGTACAGATGCGCTACGAGTGGGATTTGGCTGCTATCCTGTGGCCCCGGCAAATGGCTGCCTACACAAACTCAAAACTAAGCGCAACGGCCTTCAACGGCCGCTAGCAGTTCGCCTATCCGGGCTTATCCGTTGATATAGCCGTTTACAAAAAAGAGGACCCGCTGTAAGGCGGGTCCTCTTTCGTTATGACCTTAGGAAACTACGAGCGCTGCTCGATGCCTACGTAGTCGCGCTCCAACTCGCCGGTGTACACCTGGCGGGGACGGCCGATAGGCTCTTTGTTTTCGCGCATCTCTTTCCACTGGGCAATCCAGCCGGGCAGACGGCCCAGGGCAAACATTACCGTGAACATCTCGGTCGGGATGCCGATGGCCCGATAGATGATGCCGGAGTAGAAGTCAACGTTCGGATACAGCTTACGCTCAATGAAATACTCATCGGTAAGAGCAGCCTGCTCCAACTCCTGCGCAATCTTCAGCAGCGGGTCGTTGATGCCCAGGGCGGACAGCACGTCGTCGGCAGCTTTCTTGATGATTTTGGCGCGGGGGTCGAAGTTCTTGTAGACGCGGTGCCCGAAGCCCATCAGGCGGAAGGGGTCATTCTTGTCCTTGGCCTTGGCAATGAACTTGCTCGTGTCGCCGCCGTCCTTCTGAATAGCCTGCAGCATCTCCAGTACTTCCTGGTTGGCACCGCCGTGCAGCGGGCCCCACAGGGCATTGATACCGGCCGAAACCGAGCCGTACAGCGAAGCGTTGGCCGAGCCCACCAGGCGCACGGTCGAGGTAGAGCAGTTCTGCTCATGGTCGGCGTGCAGGATGAGCAGCTTGTTGAGGGCCGACACAATGCGCGAGTCGATTTCATACTTCTCCGTGGGGAAGCTGAACATCATGTACAGGAAGTTCGAGCAGTAGTCGAGGTCGTTGCGCGGATAGTTCAGCGGGTGACCCATGTTGTTCTTGTAGGTCCAGGCAGCAATGGTCGAAATCTTGGCCATGAGACGGATTACGTTCAGGTCAATTTCTTCCTTGCTCAGATCCGGCGACACGCTTTCGGGGTAGAAGGCAGTCAGCGAGCAGATCAGGCTGCTCAGGATGGCCATGGGGTGAGCGGCAGAAGGGAAGCCGTCGAAAATCTTGCGCACGTCTTCGTGCACGAGGGTGTGCTTGGTGATCTGGTGGCTGAAGTTGTCGAGCTCGGCCTGGGTAGGCAGCGTGCCGTAAATCAGCAGGTAGGCAACTTCCAGAAAGCTGGACTGCTCGGCCAGTTGCTCAATCGGATAGCCGCGGTAGCGCAGAATGCCTTCCTCGCCGTCGAGGAACGTAATGGCGCTCTTGGTAGCTCCCGTGTTTTTGTAGCCCGAATCGATAGTGATGTAACCGGTCTGGTCACGCAGCTTGGCAATATCAATTGCCTTTTCGTGTTCGGTGCCCTCGGTGACGGGGAAGGAGTAGGACTTCCCGTCGAGGATCAGTTCAGCAGACTCTGCCATAGGACTGGGTTAGAGAGGTGGTTGCGGGGCGAAACTAAAGATTAAACCGGTGAGCCGGAAAGTGCGGGAGAGGAACACTATAACTACAGCTTGCCCCAGGGTGTTGTTTGGATACAAGACGGCTCAGTGCGGGCCGCCGCGCAAATTACGCCCTAGAAGGGTTAGATTCTACTATTCCGGAAAAGTTACTTGTTAACCGGGGTAAGGGGCCGGTTTTGCAGGCAAAAAGCCCAGGACCTAACCCAAAACCCACCTAAGCGGTAGGATACTCACCGAAATGGCAGAATTCTTTCTCAAAGCGTACCCGGTAACCGGGCTGTAAAACTATACGGCATGAAATACAATCAGTTGGGTAAATCCCCGATTCAGGTCAGTGAAATCAGCTTCGGCTGTATGTCGCTGGGCGCCGGCCACACGGCCAACGCGGCCCTGCTGCACCAAGCCCTCGACGCAGGCATTACCCTCTTCGACACTGCCGACCTCTACGATAAGGGCGAAAATGAAGTCACCGTGGGTAAAGCTTTCCGGGGCCGGCGGCAGGAAGTAATTCTGGCCAGCAAAGTAGGCAACCAATGGCGCCCCGACGGCAGCGGCTGGGACTGGAACCCTTCCAAAGCTTATATTCTGCAGGCCGTGGAGCACAGCCTGCGCCGCCTGCAAACCGATTATCTGGACCTCTACCAACTGCATGGCGGCACCCTTGAAGACCCCATAGATGAAACCATTGAGGCTTTTGAACTGCTGAGAGAGCAAGGTAAAATCCGGGAGTACGGCATTTCCTCGATTCGCCCCAACGTCATTCGGGAGTACGTGCGCAAGTCCAATATTGCCAGCGTAATGATGCAGTATAACCTGCTCGATAGGCGCCCCGAGGAAGCCAGCCTGAACCTGCTCGGGGAGCACCAAATCAGCGTGCTGGCCCGGGGCAGCTACGCCCAGGGGCTGTTGGCCGGCAAACCCGCCAAGGCTTATCTGAGCTATTCGGCCGAAGAAGTACAGCGCGCCGCCCAGGCCGTGCAGCAAGTAGCTGAGCGGGTAGGTTCCACAGCGCAGGTGGCCGTGGGCTTGGTATTGGAACAGCCCGTCATTGCCTCGGCCGTACTGGGAATTCGTACCGACCAGCAGCTGCATGAAGCCATACGGGCGGGCCAACGACAACCGCTCACCCCGGCCGAGTTGGAAACGTTGCGGCAAGCCATTCCGGACAACCGTTACGAGCAGCACCGCTGAGCCCGGCTTTACTTTCCGATGCAGAACTGGGTGAAAATGCTGGTCAGCAGGTCGTCGGAGGAAATTTCGCCGGTGATTTCGCCCAGGGCGGCCAGGGCTTGGCGCAGGTCGGCAGCCAGCAACTCGGTGCCGGTGCCGGCCTCAATGCCGAGCAGCACCGCATCCAGGGCCTGATTGGTTTGCTCCAGGCTGCGGGCGTGGCGCAGGTTGGTTACAATAGTGCTTTGGCCGGTCCGGTCCAGGCCTTCACCGCGCACTTTTTGCAGCAGCGCCTCGCGCAGCTCGTCGAGCCCGTCGCCGCGGGCGGCGGCAATGAGCAGCACGTCGGGCTGGTTCCGGAAAGCTTCGATTTCGGGGTCGGACGCTACGTCAAGCTTGTTGCCCACAGCCAGGACCGGAATGGTCCGGCCCGGGTTCAAGGCTTCAATTTCAGCTTCAAGCTCCTGCGGGGTTGTGGTTGTAATATCAAACAGATAAATCAACAAAGCCGCCTGGGTGACGCGCTTTTTGGTGCGCTCCACGCCGATGGATTCTACTACGTCTGCCGTATCGCGCAGGCCCGCCGTATCCACGAAGCGGAAGCGGATTCCCTCAATGCTGACCTCGTCCTCAATCAGGTCACGGGTGGTACCGGCCACGGCCGACACAATGGCGCGCTCCTCGTTGAGCAAAGCGTTGAGCAAGGTCGACTTGCCGGCATTAGGGCGGCCAGCAATAACGGTGGTGACGCCGTTCTTAATGACATTGCCCAGCTCGAAGGAGCGGAGCAGGCGGCGGACCAGGGTTTGCACCTCGTTGAGCAGCTTGACCAGGCCCGTGCGGTCGGCAAACTCCACGTCTTCTTCGCCAAAGTCCAGCTCCAGCTCCAGCAAGGCGGCAAACTGCACCAGCCGACCGCGCAGGTCGCGTAGCTCTTGGCTGAAGCCGCCCCGCATCTGCTGCAGGGCCACCTGGTGTGACAAGGCCGAGTCGGCCGCAATCAGGTCCGCAACGGCTTCGGCCTGGGCCAGGTCGAAGGCGCCGTGCAGAAAGGCGCGCTTGGTAAACTCCCCGGCTTCGGCCAGGCGGGCCCCGCGCCTGGTAAGCAAGGTCAGAATCTGCTCCACAATGTAGTCGGAGCCGTGGCAGCTGATTTCGACCACGTCTTCGCGGGTGTAGGAGTTGGGACCTCTAAAGAGCGACACGACGACTTCGTCCAGAATCCGGCCCCCGTCGCGGATGGTGCCGAAGTGCAGGGTGTGGCTGGGCTGATTCTGCAGCTGCTTGCCGGCAAATACGGCGTCGGCCATGGCTATGGCTTCGGGCCCCGACAGGCGCAGCATGGCAATGGCGCCGGCACCGGGCGGGGTGGAAAGGGCAACGATGGTATCGGAAAGCGCGGGAGGAAGCGGAAGTGCCACGGGGAACAGAAAGCCAAAAGTGAAGCCGCAAAGGTACGCAACTTGGCTGCCGCTATTCGTGGCCTTGACGAATGAATCAAGCGCCGGAAAGCCTAACCCGCTCTAGCCAGTCACGAATAAGTTGCGGCTAACCTCAGCTGAAATCAAAGTGATTTTCTGTTTGTTAACTTTGATTTCTAGTGAGTTGTCGAAACTTACTTTGTCCAGTACTTCAATGTGGGCCCCAAGGCACAGCCCGACCTTATCCAGGTATTGCAGGAAGGGAGCGGAGGTGTTTTTAACGGCTACTACCGTCCCGGAATCACCGGGCTGCAAGTCGGCTACCAGCCGGTTCTGGGGCTGCAGGATGGCGCCTTCCTCCGTCGGGATAGGGTCGCCGTGGGGGTCGGTTTGGGGAAAGCCCAGAAATTCGTCGAGGCGGCGCACCAGCAGCGGGGACTGGATATGCTCCATTTCCTCGGCCACCTCGTGCACCTCGTCCCAGTTGAAGCCCAGCTTTTGGACCAGAAACACTTCCCAGAGGCGGTGCTTGCGAATGGTAAGCAGGGCCAGGCGGCGCCCTTCGGGCGTGAGCGAGACGCCCCGGTAGCGCGTATAGTTGAGCAGGCCCTTCTCGCCCAGGCGGCGTAGCATATCCGTCACGGAAGCGGCCCGGGTTTGCAGCACCTCGGCAATGCGGTTGGTGCTGACTTCCGAACCGGGCTCGGCTTCGGCCAGCTTGAAAATGGCCTTTAAGTAGTTTTCCTCGGTGTAGCTGGGCAAAGCGGGCTGGAGTTAGAGCCCAAAATTAGGGATTCTGGCTGCAAGTTGGGCCATTAGGCTGGCAGCGTACCCCGCTAATAACGGGAAAGTCCAATGGCTTACCTTCGCAATAGCTCTCCGGCTTGGCACTGTCGCCGGTTTGTCGGGCTCTTTGGAAACATACTAAGTCGTTTGGCTCTTATCGAGCGTAGTAGAATCGGGCCGTCTTTTGCGCCCATCATTTCCAACCTAATCCAAAACCAACCAAACCAAACCCCCTTATGATTCAAGCTAAAGCCTACGCGGCGCAAAGCCCGACAACTGACCTGGCCCCCTGGGACTTTGAGCGCCGGGAAGTAGGAGCGCACGACGTGCAAATCGAAATTCTGTTCTGCGGCGTGTGCCACAGTGACTTGCACCAAATCCGAAACGAGTGGTTTCCGGGCATCTTCCCCATGGTACCCGGCCACGAAATCGTGGGCCGCATCACCAAGGTTGGCGACCATGTCAAGAAATTTAAGGTAGACGACCTGGCCGGGGTGGGCTGCATGGTGGACTCCTGCCAGGTGTGCGAAAACTGCCGGGACGGTGAGGAACAGTACTGCCTGGAGGGCAACACCCAGACCTACAACAACCTCGGCCGCGACGGGCAGCCCACCTACGGTGGCTATTCCAACACCATCGTCGTGCGCGAGGAGTTTGTAGTAAGCGTATCGGATAAGCTCGACCTGGCGGCCGTGGCTCCGCTGCTCTGCGCCGGCATCACCACGTATTCGCCCCTGCGCTACTGGAAAGTGGGCAAAGGCCACAAGCTGGCCGTAGTGGGCCTGGGTGGCCTGGGCCACATGGGCGTAAAATTCGGTGTGGCCTTTGGCGCGGAAGTAACTGTGCTGAGCACCTCGCCGGCCAAGGAGCAGGATGCCAAAGCCCTGGGCGCCCACAACTTCGTGGTAACTTCCGACGAGGCCCAACTTAACGCGGTAAAAGGCAGCTTCGACTTCATCCTCGACACGGTAGCGGCCGACCATGACGTGAGTCTGTACCTGACCCTGCTCAAAACCAACGGCACGCACATCCTGGTAGGAGCACCTTCCAAGCCGCTGGAAGTACCGGCCTTTTCCCTGATTCCGGGCCGCAAAAGCGTGGCCGGTTCTACCATTGGGGCATAGCCGAAACCCAGGAAATGCTGGACTTCTGCGCCGAGCACAACATCGTCTCGGATGTTGAGCTAATCGACATCAAGGACATCAACGCGGCGTATGAGCGGATGCTGAAAGGCGACGTGCGCTACCGGTTCGTCATCGATATTGCCAGCCTGTAAACTGGCGGGATGGGATAGTCAACAAAAAAGGCGGAGCCAGTAGTGGCTCCGCCTTTTTTGTTGGTTGCGCTAGTAGAACTCAGCCTACCACTTAATCAGCGCCGAAGCCCAGGTGAAGCCCGAGCCAAAGGCGGCCAAGCATACCAGGTCGCCGCGCTTGATTTTGCCCTCGGCTACGGCTTCGCTCAAAGCAATGGGCACCGAAGCCGCCGTGGTGTTGCCGTAGCGCTGAATGTTGCTGTAAATCTTGTCGTCCGACAGACCCATTTTCTGCTGCACAAACTGGGTGATGCGCAGGTTGGCCTGGTGGGGAATCAGCATGTCGATGTCGGCGGGCTGCATGCCGTTCTGATCCAGAGCTTCCTTAATTACCTGCGGGAAGCGGACCACGGCGTGCTTGAACACGTTCTGACCGTTCATGTAGGGGTACATGTCCAGCTCATTCTCCACCACGTACTGCACCCGGTTGTTGCGGTTCGAGCCGGGCTCTTTCACAATCAGCTCCTCGGCGTGCTCACCCTGGGAGTGCAGATGAGTGCTCAGAATGCCGTGACCTTCGCGGGTGCTGGGGCGCAGCACCACGGCGCCGGCGCCATCCCCGAAAATAACCGACACGGCCCGGCCGCGGGTACTGATATCGAGGCCCGAGGAGTGAATTTCGGAGCCTACCACCAGCACGGTGTCGTACATGCCGGTTTTCACAAACTGGTCGGCCATGCTTAGCGCATACACGAAGCCCGAACACTGGTTGCGCACATCGAAGGCTGGAATGGGGTCCTTAATGCCTAGTTCGCGCTGCAGCAGCACGCCCGAGCCCGGGAAGAAATAGTCGGGCGAGAGGGTGGCAAACACAATCATCTGCACGTCGTCGGGCTGCAGGCCGGCCATTTCCAGGGCCTTACGGGCCGCGTTGGCGCCCATGTTGGCAGTGGTGTCTTTGCCTTCTTCAAACCAGCGCCGCTCCCGGATGCCGGTGCGCTCCTGAATCCACTCGTCGGTGGTTTCCATGAGTTCGGTGATGTCGGCATTGGTGACGACGCGGGAAGGAACGTAGTGGCCGACGCCGGCAATTTCGGATTGACGCAGTGTGCTCATATCAGGGAAGTGGGAATACTCAGGGGAAACGGAGCAGAAAAAAAGGAGGCGAAGATAGTAAAAACCGCCTCTCATTTCCCGTAACGGCCGGCAAAGGTCGACAGTTACCGGATAGTATCCAGCAGCCGCCATAATTTTGTCGCTTCGGCCTGCCAAAAGGCCTCGGCAGGAAGGCCGTGCGGGTAGAAAGAAGACGTTGTGAGGGCCTCAACAACGCGGGTGGGTAGATTCGTTTCCGTAAAATCTACTACCACTCCTGCCTGGTGCCGGGCCACGACTTCCGTCCAGTACGGATTGTCCGGAATCAGCACGGGCAGGCCGTTGGCCAGATACTCGAAGAGCTTGGTGGGCACGCAGCGCCAGGTGCTTTCGTGGCGTCGGTAGGGCAGCAGGCCCAGGTGGCTGCGCCCGATTTCGGCCACAATCTGCGCGTGCGGCACCAGCGTGTCGCCCCCGATTAGGGTAACGGCACCGGCCGCGCCCGCAATGACCTGGCGCAGCTGCTGTAGCTGCTCGGGGCGCTGACAAAACCCGATAATTGTGAGGTGGGCCGCGGGCCAGAGCTGCCGCAGGCGCTGGGTAAATTCGATGGCCTCGAACACTCCGTTGAGCTCGGAAATCGTACCCGAATACAACAGCCGGAGCTCTTGCCCTGGTTGAGGAAGAAGCCGGGCCTGGGTGGGAATTGCTTGCCCGGGTTGGGGCTCAAACTTGTTTTCCAGCACCACCGTGCGCGGCTGCGTGGCAAAAGGCAGCTCGTCGGCGTAGCTGCGTTCGGCCAGTATAATGCCCGCCGCCCGAGACGCCGCGGCCGTTTCGAGCCGGCGCACCAGGGCGGCCAGCCAGTCTCGCAGCCAACTGGGGTAAACCTGCTGGGTACGAATATTCAGGGCGTAGTTTTCCCGCACGTCGTAGAGAAACTGCCGCTGCCCGGGGCGCAGCCGCTGCCAAAGCAGCGTGAGCGGCAACAGTTCCGGAGCGTGTACCACCACCACGTCGGGCTGCAGGCGGCCTAGCAGGCGCCAGTAGCGGAGCTGGGCGGCCAGCCGTTGCCAGCTTAGCCGGCTGCCGCGCAGCAGCGAGTGAAACTGCAGCCCAGCCGGAGCATTGGCAGGAGTAGGGGCCCAGCGGCCGGCAATGTGCACCGTGTGCGTTTCGGCGGCCCGCCCCACGAGTGTGCGGCCATACTTGCCGTACATGCGCGTGTCGTCCAGGGGTTTTAGAACGGAAGCCAGAAGAAACGTGGTGGGCTGCATTGGTAGGCCAAAGATGCCACTTCTGCCAAAAACTTCGGTCTTTCGCCTACCAGAAGCAGTTGATTGGTTTGTAGCCACTCATCATTGCCGAACTCCCACGTGGCAGCTTTGAGTTGATAGTTGCCATAGTCTGGATCAACTAGAATTATCCAGCCTGTAAAGATTGAGGCTGCCGGGCGCTGTTTCGGGCTCGGAGAGGATGGCGGTAGTTTTACCAGAGTCCTGTACCAACCCCGACCATTTTGATGCTAGTTTTGCAACTCATTTTTGCATTTCCTTCGCATGACCAACCTGCAAGCTACCATAGAAGCTGCCTGGGCCGACCGCAGCCTCCTTCAGCAATCTGCCACCACCGACGCCATTCACGCCGTCATCGAGGAGCTCGACAAGGGCCGCCTGCGCGTGGCCGAGCCCACTGCCGACGGGCAGTGGCAGGTAAATGACTGGGTGAAGAAGGCCGTTATCCTGTATTTCCCCATTCAGCAGATGGAAACCATTGAGCTGAAGCCCTTTGAGTACCGCGACAAAATGCGCCTCAAAACCGACTACGCCAGCCAGGGTGTGCGGGTAGTGCCCCGGCTACGGCCCGCTACGGCGCATTTTTGGCTTCGGGCGTTATCCTGATGCCGAGCTACGTCAACATCGGCGCCTGGGTAGGTGAGGGTACCATGGTCGATACCTGGGCCACAGTGGGGTCCTGCGCCCAGATTGGCGCTGGCGTGCACTTGAGCGGGGGCGTAGGCATTGGCGGCGTGCTGGAGCCCGTGCAGGCTGCTCCGGTTATCATCGAGGACGGCGCCTTCATTGGCTCGCGCAGCATCCTGGTGGAAGGCTGCCACGTGGGCAAGGAAGCCGTAATCGGGGCCGGCGTGACCATCACCGGCAGCACCAAGATTATCGACGTGACGGGTGCTGAGCCTGTGGAGTACAAAGGCTTCGTGCCGGCCCGCTCGGTCGTTATTCCCGGCTCCATCACCAAGAAATTCCCCGCCGGCGAGTACCAGGTACCCTGCGCCCTGATTATCGGTCAGCGCAAGCCCAGCACCGATTTGAAGACCTCATTGAACGACGCCCTGCGCGACTTCGGCGTATCGGTTTAAGCCGGCGGTGAAGCACGCAACTGCAACTACATTCCGATACCGGCCCCGGCTGATTGTCAAGTCCTATCTACAGATAAACTTGTTTATCATCGTTTGCCTGGGCATAGGAAAGTGGCTGAATAAAGAAGATCCGAAATGGTCGGTGCCAGTGTTACTGGTAGTGCCTTGCCTGATGAATGCATTTCTGTTAGTGCACTCCCTGCTGAAACCACCCTTGACCGGCATCAGCATTGATTCTGCTACCGGAACGGTAGTTGTGAGCCGCTGGCTTCGCAGCCCCCAGGCGTTTGAATTGAGCCATCTAACCAGCGGCTTCGGGCATACTACTGTAAAAGGAGTGAAGCACGAGTACTGGGCGTTGGCAGACGGTCTGGAAATAGTAGTTAAAGTCACCCCCATGGTTGACGGGTGGCTTAGAAAAGACCTTGCGCAGCTTAACCAGCTCTTTGGTAAGCGAATCCAGTCCAACAAAAAAGCCCGCTAATTAGCGGGCTTTTTTGTTGGACTGGTCTTCCGGCTTGAGGGCCCAGCGGCTACTTCAGCTGCTTGTCCACTTCCTCTTTCCAAACCGCCACAAACGGCTCTTCCGCATCGGTCTGGTAGGCGCAGCGCATCACGTTTGTGTTCGACTCGATGGTGAAATTGCCATCCGGGTCGACGGCGATGATGCCCCGGTCGCCGGCGAGCTTGTCGGCGTACATTTCCACGGCTTCGCGGGCGGCCTTGTCGATGGGCATCTTCTTGTACTTGCGCAGGGCGTACACCTCGTGGGCCACGCCGGCCAGCATGATGATTTCCCCGTCGCCGGTGGTCGAGACGGCGCAGACTTCGTTGTTGGCGTAGCCGCCGCCGCCGAAGATGCAGCTGTCGCCCACGCGGCCACGCAGCTTGCCCTCGATACCGCCGGTGGAGGTAGCCATGGCCAGGTTGCCGTTCTGGTCGAGGGCCACGGCCCCCACGGTGTCGTGCTTGTTGGCGCTTTCGGCCTCGGCTCCCTGTAGAATACTCATCCACTCCTCTCGCTGAGCGTCGGTTTTAAAGTAGTTGGGGTCCTGCAGGGGCAGGCCCTGGGCCAGGGCAAATTCCTGGGCGCCCTCGGCCGTGAGGAAGGAGTGCTTGCACTTCTCCATCACCATGCGAGCTAGGCTGACCGGGTTCTTCACCTGCTTCAGGCCGCTCACGGCGCCGCCGCGCAGCGTGCTACCGTCCATGATAGAGGATTCGGTTTCGACTTCCCCGTTGATGTTGAACATGCCCCGCGCCCGGCGTTGAACAGCTCGTTGTCTTCCAGGCTTTTCACGGCGGCTTCCACCGCGTCGAGGGCAGCCCCGCCCGGGCCAGGATTTCGGAACCGGCCATCAAGGCTTGTTTGAGGCCCTGCTTGAGCTTTTCCTCTTTTTCCGGGGGATAGTCGAGGGTCGGTGTTGACGGCACCGCCGTGAATGACGAGTACGTATTTGCGTTTGGTGGGAGAAGCAGGCATTGTAGGCAGATGTAAAGGGTGAAAACAACAAAAGCACGGCCCGGGCCGTGCTTTTGTTATGTTGAGCTTGCGCGAAGCGCTACGCTACCGACTTTTTGAGTTTGTCGCCAAACACGGCTTTCACCTTGTCGACTTTGCTCTTAACCACGAACTGGCAGTAGGGTTGGTTGCCGTTCAGGTTGTAGTAGTTCTGGTGGTAAGCCTCAGCGGGATAGAACTCCTTGAGGGGCACAATTTCGGTGGTAATCGGCTGGTCGAAAGCATTGGCTTCGGTGAGCTTCTGCTTGTACTTCTCGGCCAGGTGCTGCTGCTGCTCGTTGTGAAAATAAATTCCCGAGCGGTACTGCGTGCCCACGTCGTTGCCCTGGCGGTTGAGCGTCGTCGGGTCGTGGGTTTTCCAGAACACTTCCAGCAGTTCCTCAAAGCTGATTACCTGCGGGTCGTAGGTAATCTGAATTACCTCGTTGTGCCCGGTCAGGCCGCTGCAGACTTCCTTGTAGGTAGGGTTGGCAATGCGCCCGCCGGTGTAGCCCGACACCACTTTCTGCACCCCGTTCAAGTTCTGAAAAACGGCTTCGGTGCACCAGAAGCACCCGCCGCCAAATGTGGCCTGTTCCATTATTCTATTTCTAAAGTCCAAATCAAATACCGAATACTGTATAAGCGAATTCAGGCCCTGAAGGTTTCAAGCTGAGCTGTACAGGCCTGTTGAGTGTGCTGCGCGACAGTAGCCCTCGGCAGTATACTGGCACAAGTCCCGCCGCATTTTTGGAAGTGGTATAGTGCTCCGGGACTTGTGCTGGCAGGCTTTCGAACTACTTGAAGTGCCCCGGGACAAGTCCGATGCATTTTTGTAGTTGCAAAAGGCGCTCGGCACAAGTCCCGGGATGCTGCATGAAATGTAAAATCCCGTCGGGACTTGTTCCGAGGCCCTACGTGCCCTCAGAAAGCAAGCTGGGACTTGTGCTGACGGCTTAAACCAATTGCAAAAGCCCTTCGCGACAATTCGGGAAGGGCTTTTGCAGCGAAGAATGATTCAGGGCTACCGTGCCCTATGCTTTACTTCTTGAACCGGTCGGCTACGATGAGGTCTTTGGTGCCGTGGCCCCAGGAGTAGAACCCCTCACCCGACTTCACGCCCAGGCGGCCGGCCATTACCATGTTCACCAGCAGGGGGCAGGGAGCGTATTTGGGGTTGCCCAAGCCTTCGTGCAGCACCCGCAGAATGGCCAGGCACACGTCCAGGCCGATAAAGTCGGCCAGCTGCAGCGGGCCCATGGGGTGGGCCATGCCCAGCTTCATCACCGTGTCGATTTCCTCCACACCGGCCACGCCCTCAAACAGGGTAATGATGGCCTCGTTGATCATCGGCATCAGAATGCGGTTGGCTACGAAGCCGGGGTAGTCGTTTACCTCGGTCGGGGTTTTGCCCAGCTGCCGCGAAATATCCATGATGCGCGTGGTCACCTCATCGGAAGTAGCATAACCACGGATAACCTCTACCAGCTTCATAACCGGCACCGGGTTCATGAAGTGCATGCCAATAACCTTGTCGGCGCGCTTGGTCACGGCTGCAATCTTGGTAATGGAAATCGAGGACGTATTAGAGGCCAGAATGGCGCCTTCGGGGGCGTGCTGGTCCAGGTCGCGGAAGATTTGCAGCTTGAGCTCCACGTTTTCGGTAGCGGCTTCCACCACCAGCTCTACGTTTTGCACGCCGTCGGCAATGCTGGTAAAGGTGGTAATGCGGCCAAGGGTCGCCACTTTGTCGTCTTCTGAGAGGCCGCCTTTGGCTACCTGCCGGTCCAGGTTTTTGCCGATGGTGCCCAGGGCTTTGTCCAGGGCCGGCTGGTTGATATCAATGAGCGAGACGGAAAAACCATGCTGGGCAAATACGTGGGCAATACCATTGCCCATCGTACCCGAGCCAATAACGGCGACATTCATCATGTAGAGCAGAAAAGAAGGGTGGGGAGAAAAATGCGGACTGCTTCCGGCACAAGAACCGGGAAAGGTGGCGCAAAGCTAAGCTGAAATCCTGGGCAGGCCAATCCAGTCAAAGGAAAGCCTAAGCCGAAGGGATAAAAATATAGAAGACCGAAAAAGCCGGTTTTTAGCTCGCTAGGGCAAGTTTTGAGCTCAACCGGACTAGAATTAATTAAATTTTTTTATTACGATATATCCTTTTGCCAAGGCCCGCGTACAAATCCGCAAATCCCCTTACCAGCAACTTCCAACCACTAACAACTGCTGAGAAAAGGATTTGTTTTCTTCTTTCACCTTCCATTCCAACCACCAACCACCATGGGAAATCTGCTGTATATCATCGCCGTAATTCTGATCATCATTTGGGCCCTGGGCTTCTTCGGCGTACTAGGTGAAGGAATTCACAACAACAGCCTGATTCACGTGCTGCTAGTTATTGCCATCATCGCCATCCTGCTGCGCGTGATCCGCGGTGGCCGCGTAGTGTAACTACGGTCATTGCCCTTTAGTCTGAAAAAACAAAGAGCGGGCTCCCACCAAGTGGGAGCCCGCTCTTTTTGTGCCCGCAAAGCAAGCAGCTGGTTACTTGCTCAGGTTGTACAGGAAGTTGAAGCGAATCTCGGGCTGCCCGTAGGGCGAAGTGCGGAAGCCCTGGGAGTCGATACCGTCGTTGAAGTTGTAGAGTACTACAATGTCGGCGGCCATCCGGTCGCCGAGCATGCTGCGGTAGCCCGCACCCGCCAGCGGGGTATTGAGCGTGCGGTTCAGCTGAGAGGTTTGCGTGTCGTACTCGGCCTTGAGCATGGTGCGGGTTACTTCGTACTCCAGGTGAGCAAAGAAGCTGCCGACCACCATATACTGGGCAAACACCTTCACGCCTACGTTATTGGATAGTACCCGCTTGGGATATTCCACCTGGGCTAAGGTGCGCATATAGTTGCGGTAATCCTCCGAGTAGCTCAGGCTATTATAGGAGTAGCTCACCCCGGGCCCGATAGAGAACTTCTCATTTACCCGGTAGCCGATAGCCGGGGCCAAGCTCACGTTGAACTGGCCTTGCCCGGCGTAGCTGCTGTAGCCCAGGCCCACGTTGGTGTAGAGAAAGTACTTTTTCAGCGGCTTGGGCTGCTCCGAGGCGCGGCTGCCCTTGGGAAACTCCAGACCCGAGGGCGAATTCGGATTACGCTGGGCCGGCAGGGGCTCGTCCACGGGTGGGGGCGCCGGTACTGGCACGGCCGGGCGCTGCGTGGGCTGCGCCGGGCGCGGCGCACTGCCGGGAGGGGCCGTGTTCAGCTGGGGCTTTTGCGTGGTGCGAGTAGTATCCGTTTGAGCCAGGGCAGCCGGAGCCGCCGCCATTCCGGCCCCAACCAGGGCCAGCGTAATCAGAATTCGTTTCATAGCAGGATGCTAACGAGATTAAGAGACAAGTTGGTATTTGCGCTGCCGCAACGCTTTGATTTGGTCATCGGCCAGGTACTCCTCGTACGTCATGCGGCGGTCAATAATTCCGTCGGGCGTAAGTTCGATGATGCGGTTAGCCACGGTTTCAATGAACTGCAAGTCGTGGGAGTAGAACAGCAGGGTGCCGGCGTAGTCGCGCAGGGAGTTATTGAGGGCCGTGATGCTTTCCAGGTCGAGGTGGTTCGTCGGGTCGTCGAGTACGAGCACGTTGCCGGATTCCATCATCATCTTGGAGAGCATGCAGCGCACTTTCTCGCCCCCGCTCAGCACGTTCGACTTCTTCTGCGACTCTTCGCCCGAGAATAGCATGCGGCCCAGAAAGCCGCGAATAAAGCTTTCGTCTTTCTCGGTCGAGTACTGCCGCAGCCAATCCACCAGGTTCAGGTCGGTGTCGAAAAATTCGGCGTTTTCGCGCGGGAAGTATGAAGGGGTAATCGTGGTGCCCCACTTGAAGTCGCCGGAGTCGGCCTTGATCTGCTCGAACAGGATGTCGAAGAGGAGGGACGCGGCCCGGTCGTCGCGGCTGATGATGGCCACCTTATCTTTCTTATCAAGCGAGAAAGACACGTTGCGGAACACTGGCTGGCCATCCACGGCCTTGCTCAGGTTCTCGACGGTGAGCAGCTGGTTGCCGGCTTCGCGCTCGGGCTTAAAGGCAATGTAGGGGTACTTGCGCGAGGAAGGCTTGATTTCGTCCAGGGTCAGCTTTTGCAGCAGCTTCTGGCGCGAGGTGGCCTGCTTCGACTTCGAGGCGTTGGCCGAGAAGCGCCGCACGAACTCCTCGAGTTCCTTGCGCTTGTCCTCGGTCTTTTTGTTCACCTCCTGGCGCTGCTTGAGCACGAGCTGGCTCGATTCGTACCAGAAGGAGTAGTTGCCGGGGTACATCGTGATTTTGGAGAAGTCCAGGTCGGCCATGTAGTTACACACCGCGTCCAGGAAGTGCCGGTCGTGGCTGACCACGATAACCGTGTTCTGGAACGAGTCGAGGAAGTTCTCCAGCCACAGCACGGTCTCGGCGTCGAGGCCGTTGGTTGGTTCGTCGAGCAGCAGCACGTCGGGGTTGCCAAACAGGGCCTGGGCCAGCAGCACCCGCACTTTGTCGGAGCCGCCCAGGTCACCCATGAGCGTGTTGTGCTTGTCTTCGCCAATACCCAGGCCCGAGAGCAGCTCGGCCGCCTCGTAGTCGGCGTTCCAGCCTTCGAGGTCGGCAAAGTCGCCTTCGAGCTGAGCAGCCCGCTCCCCGTCGGCGTCCGAGAAATCGGGCTTGGCGTAGAGGGCATCCTTTTCCTCCATCACCTTCCACAGCTTGGTATGACCCATAATCACGGTCTGAAGCACCGGATATTGGTCGTAGGCAAATTGGTCCTGGCGCAGCACCGACAGGCGGGCACCAGCGGGCATGTCCACCGAGCCGGTGTTGGGCTCAATTTCTCCCGAGAGGATCTTGAGGAAGGTGGACTTGCCGGCTCCGTTAGCCCCAATGAGGCCATACACGTTGCCGGGCATGAATTTAATGGTTACGTCTTCGAAAAGGATGCGCTTACCGTAGCGCAGGCTAACGTTGGAAGTACTGATCATATGAGGAAAAAAGCGAGGAAACCTGGAATAAGCCCGCCGCAGAAGCCGGCAAATAAGTCAATCGAAGGGCAAAAATAGACAAAATGCGTGGGGCATAATATTTCGGACACCTTCCTGGCTGCTACTCGTGAGCACGGCACGTCTGAAGAAGGCCTTAAGGGGAAGAGCATGGCCTAAAATACTGCCCTGAAGCCATGCCTAAGGGGTAAAAAATAAATTATGACACAACATCCTTGCTCAGAACCAAGTATATAAAACCCAACTGCCTTGGATAGTGCTGCACGCGGATTTCCTCAACAGTCCCCACCGGGTTGCAGTTCCGAAGCAAGCATTGTCTTCATCATACTCTTTTTTCCCTTCGTATTATGAATAGCGTAAACATCACCCCCGAAAAAAATGGAATCCGGTACGGCCTGTTCACGGCTGCCGGTATGATTGTATATTTTCTGCTGGCCTCTATGCTGCACCTGACCGAGCGGGTAGAATTCAGTTTCCTTAATGGCGTAGTTCTGGCCATTGGTATCTGCATGGCCATTGCGCACTTTAAGCGCGTCCGCAACGACAAGATGCCCTACCTGCAGGGCTTTGGTACGGGCATTATTACGTCCATCGTCGCCTCGGTGATATTTGGTCTGTTCTTCGTTATCTACACAGTTATCAACCCCAGCATCATGGATCAGCTCCGGGCTCGCGACCTGTTCGGCTTCGACTTGTCGGTGACGATTGCCTTCCTGGCCATTCTGCTGCAGAGCGTGATGTCGGGCGTCATCATTTCGCTGGTGGCAATGCAGTACTTCAAGAGCCCTGACCACAAGCCAATTGAAGGCATTGAGTAAGCAGCCTGGACTATTCTAGAAAAGGCCGATTCCAGTCTATGGAATCGGCCTTTTTTTATGGTGAAAATGATTTTCGGCGGAACCTAGACAGTTAAAAACTATGTTGATAATGCGGTTGAGATTTTGACAAAATGAATATATATTTGGACAATATATAGCGCGTGAAACGGTTAGAGGGTTCTCTACATGCTTTCATGCCTCATTTAGTCGAATCGCAACTTGTACGCTTTTTACTACCGCTCCTATGAAATCCCTATTGCTCACATTGACCCTGTTTTTGAGCCTGGCCACGGCAGCCAGTGCCCAGAAGAAAGATAAGCACGCCGAAATGCCCGGCTCCGAGCAGATCTCCGAAGCCCGGGTAGCCGACCTGACCCGGCAGATGTGCAACCAATTGCACCTGAACGAGGCCCAGTACATCCGGCTGCGCGAAGCCAACCGCATCAAGCTGGCCCGCCTCGACGAGATTCAGTGGCAGTACAAGGCCGACCCCGGCCAGCAGTCTGCCAAGATTGCCGAGCTTGAGGCCCAGTACGAGATTGAGTGCAGCCGCATCTTGACGCCTTCCCAGCTGAGTATGTTCCACAATCAGCAACAGCAGCAGGAAACGGTGCCGGCCCAGCCCGCTAATAATGAGGGTGGAATCGGCTAAGCTTACAAATCTGTTACAAGTAAAAAGGCGGCTTTCCCAAGTGGGAGAGCCGCCTTTTTTATTAGATCTTTAGGACAAGCTAATGACGCGTGGGGGCTCGTTCGTAGAGAACTTCCGTGACGGTGCCCAGAGGGCCAAAGCGGAGCACCAGCTTGTTGGCCGCGGAGCGTTGGTGGGTGGGCTCACACTGGGTGCCGGGCTCCAGGTAGTAGAAGTATAGCTTTTCGGTTTGTTCACTGAGCTCTTCCTCATCGGGGCGGCCAAAGAGAGCATCAATATCATCGGCGCGGGTACCGTAGAGCAGCTCCCGGTGCTGCTGCAGGGCAGGCAACTGAGCCTGACGCCGGTTTTGGCAGGCGTAGGGGTCGTGGCGCCACACCTCAGCATCGAAGCCGGGCAGCTCAGTTAAGGCGTGGCCACAGCCGCTGAGTAGCACCATTCCAAGCACGAAAAGCAGTTTCGGACGAATATGCATAAGCGGGGAACAACCGGGAACCGGTGGTAGGAAAGAGTCGTTAGACACGCCAAGAAGCATGCGTAGCGCAAAAGTACTAGATTTGTATAGCCACGCTCCCGGCATTCTTCTTTTACCGTCATTTTAGGCCGATTCCAGCCCATGCCCAACCCACGGACTGCCTTTGCAGGCTTATTGCTGACCGCACTTTCGTTTCTTGCTTTTGCCGCGCCGGCTACCGCGACCGACAATCCCCGGAGCACTCAACATGCGGCGGCTTCGGCCAACGCCGCGGCCCGGAAGGCCTTCTACACCGCCGCCTTCGAGCAGCACATGCTCCTGACGTACACCCAGAGTGGGCTGACCCAAAGTGGCCTGTCCCTGAGCGTTTTCCGGCAGGCCCTGATTGGATACTATAACCTGCAGCAGCGGGGCCTGGCTTCCACGGCCAAGCCTTTGCTCACCGTTATCGACTTTAGCCGCTCTAGCCGCCTGAAGCGCCTGTGGGTTATTGACCTGAAAAAGCAGCGGGTGCTGTTTCACACCCTGGTGGCCCACGGCAAAAACACCGGCGAAGAGTTTGCCAAGGCCTTTTCCAACAAGAACGGGTCGGAGCAAAGCAGCATCGGCTTTTACGTGACGGGCAACACTTACACTGGCAAGCACGGCCTCTCGCTGAAGCTGCAGGGCCTGGAGCCCCGCTACAACAGCAATGCCGCCAGCCGGGCCGTAGTGGTGCACGGGGCCGAGTACGTGTGCGAGGATTTCGTGCGGCAGCACGGCCGGCTGGGCCGTAGCCAGGGCTGCCCGGCGCTGCCCACGGCCCAGGCCAGCAGCATTATCCGGGCCATCAAAGGCGGCTCGGTGATTTATGCCCACGCCCCGGCCACGGTGAATTATACGTCCTCGTTTTTGCAGCTGGACCCTGCCCTTACTGCCTTTGCCCGCACCCAGGGCATTGCCAAGCTTTAAATTGTTGTTCTAGTTGTCTGTTGTTCGTTCATAGAAAAACCCAGCCGGATTGGCTGGGTTTTTCTGCGTTTACAGGGTTGTGGTGCGGGTTTTTAGGCCCGGTCACCGGTGGCTTTTACCAGATTAATGCCGGCAAAGAAGAAGATCAGGCCCACGGCAAACGGTACCAGGGAGTTCATCTTGCTCAGGCCCAGCCCTCCGATCTGCAGAAAGCCCAGAGCTCCCGCAATGATGCCGAGTATACCTAGAATAGTCAGAATGGCGCCGAAGGTGCGTTTTTGATTCATATGAAAGGAGCAGTTAAGAAGCGGAAAGGGAAAAAAATACCCGGGAAGGAGCGGGTCTTGGCCTGATACGCAGATAACTGCATTTTGGGTATATAGGACCAGCACAACCCTGCTACCAGCTTCGCGTTACAAGCGAAACAGCTCCTCGGGGCTGATTTTTCATCCGCCCACTACCAACTTACCCTACTGCCATGAGAGGAGGACTCCGCTACATAATTGCCCTGATAATTGCAGGCTTCTCATTTGTAACCTATTACTGCAAGCGCTCCACCAACGAAGTAACCGGGGAGGTGCAGCACGTCGATATGACGGCCGAGCAGGAAATTGCCCTGGGCCTGCAGGCTGCTCCCGAAATGGCCCAGCAGTACGGCGGCCTGCATCCCGACCGGCAGGCCGCTGCCCGGGTCGAGGAAATCGGGCAGCTTCTCGTGCGTAGCACCAAGGCCAGCCAGACGCCCTACAAGTTTCAGTTTCACCTGCTGGCCGACGAAAATACGATTAATGCCTTTGCCCTGCCCGGCGGCCAGATCTTCATCACGGCGGGTTTGCTCAAGAACCTGCGGACGGAAGGACAAGTGGCCGGCGTACTGGCCCACGAAATCGGCCACGTAGTAGGCCGCCACTCGGCTGAGCAGGTAGCTAAATCCAACCTGACCCAGGGCCTGACCGGGGCCGCCGCCATTGCCGTCTACGACCCGGACCGGCCCAGCACGGCCGCTGCCGCCGCCGCTACGGCCATGGTTGCCAAGCTGGTGACCATGCGCTTTGGGCGCGAAGACGAGCTGGAGTCGGACCGTCTGGCAGTAGATTTCACTGCCCAGGCCGGCTATAACCCCGAAGCCATGGTCCAAGTAATGCAGATTCTGGAGCAAACCGGGGGCGGCAGCCGCACGCCGGAGTTTATGAGCACCCACCCCAACCCCGGCAACCGCATCGGGGAGATTCAGAAGGCTATTGCCACGGAGTTTCCGCAGGGGCTGCCCGCCGGCCTGAAGCCGTAATTCTGATGGCTTACTTTATTGAAACTTGAACTGTGGCCGGGCGTAAGCTCGGCCACAGCGCGTTTAATGCCGTACTTACAAGCACTACCCCGATTTAGAATCCGCCCTGCTATGACTTCCCCACCCATTCTTTTGCGCCTCCTGTTCGTTCTGAATCCTATTTCGGGCGACATTGATAAGACGGAACTGGAAGACACCATCTCGACCTTTTGCGCGGAACGCGGCCGCAGTGCTGCCTTTTTTCATACCTCCGGCAACGATGATTTTGCCAAGCTCAAGCAGTATATCAGTCAGCAGTCCTACGACGCGGTATTTGCGGCTGGCGGCGACGGTACCGTGAGCCTGGTTGCCTCCGTCTTAGCCGGTACCAAGCTGCCGCTGGGCATACTTCCCCTGGGCTCGGGTAATGGCTTATCCAAGGATCTGGGGATTCCGCAGGACCAGCAGGAGGCCTTGCGCCTAATCTGGGACCACCAAGTGCGCGCCATCGACACGCTGCGGGTGGGGGACACTTTCTGCGCCCATTTAGCGGATCTGGGCTTTAATGCCCTGGTAGTGGAGCGTTTCTGCAGCGGCGACACCCGCGGGCCGGGTGCCTACGTGCGCATTGCCATGCAGGAATACCTGGGCTATGAGCCGGCTGTATACCGCATCACTACTGACCGGGAAACCTATGAGGGCGCCGCGTTTATGGTCACGGTGGCCAATGCTAATACGTTCGGCAGCAATGTGGTTATTAACCCAGATAGCCGGGTCGACGACGGGGAATTTGAAATCTGCCTGATTGAGCCGTTTCCGGGCACCGCCGCGCTGGGAATTCTCTATCAGCTCTACACCGATGCCTTCGACGAGTCCGTCTACACCAAGCGCCTGCGCTGCCGCCACGCTACTATAGAAGTGCCCGGCCATGAGGAGGCCCTGGTGCAGGTAGATGGGGAGCCCCAGCAGGCTCAGTTGCCCCTGCAGGTCACGATTGAGCCCCGGAGCCTGCGGATGCTGTTGCCGCTGACGACGTAGTGGCAGCCGATGCGGCTACCAGCTTTTTGCGGAATACTTCCGCTCCCACAGGAGTATCGGCAGTAGAGGCGGGCTCGTAGGTGCGCAGCCAGACTTCGCCGCCGTGGTAAAACTCCAGGGCAAAAAAGCCTTTGTGCTCGTGGGTAAAGGTTGACTTGCCGCCGGGCTGTACGAAGGCCGTTTTGCTGCCCGACCCGCTGACCAGATAATGCCCCTGCCGGTAGTGGAAGTACTGCAAGTTGTGGTCGTGGCCGGCGGCATAAATGATGTTGGGAAACTGGTGTAATACCCGCAGCAGGCGGCGGCGCATCTTGCGGTAGCGGGGGTGGGACATATCTTCGGCGGCCCCAATCAGCTTGCGGTAAACCGGAAACAGGGAGCCAATAACTGGTAGCGGTACGTAGGCTTTCTTATGAGCCGCCGTCAGCGGAAACAAGTGCTGCTTGGTGGTAAATTTGCCCCCGTGCATGGCGTTGGAATAAAGCGGATGATGCCCCGCCACTACTATCTGCTGGTGGCGGTTGTGTTCCAGAATTTCCTGGAGCTGGGCAAAGGGCTCTTTGGAGTTGCTCACCGTGCAGCCGTACTCCGGCCCCAGCGGGCGGGGCCCGTTCTGCACCCACCACTGCGTATTGAGCACCACCAGTAGCAGGCCCTCGGCCAGCTGCACCGTGACCGGGCCCGGACAGCCTTGCGGGGGCAGGTAATGCGCAGTAGGAAGGTGTTCCAGCACGTAGGCTTCCTGCCTCAGAACGTACTGGTAACCATCGGGGCGGCCCTTGTTCCAGTCGTGGTTGCCGCTAAGAAAAATTACCCGGCCGGCGTACTGCTGAAAGGCGTCGAGCTGCGTATCCAGCCGCTTTTCGGCGGCAGCCCGGCCCGGATGAGTTGGCGCCGGAATGCCCGTTGGGTACACATTGTCGCCGAGAAGAACCACGCTGCTTGCCGCACCCGCCTCCCTAAGCCAGTGCTGCAGCAGGTTGAGCACCGGGTCCTGCCCATCGGTAGCCACCGCACCCAGGTCCCCGACTAAAGCAATGCGGTAGCGCAGGCGGCCGGCTTCCGGAGTCTGAATGGCCCAACCCGCCTCGGCCGGGGCCACGTAGGGCTGCCGCCGGTAGCGCCGTTCCAGGGCGTAGCGGTACAGCAGCCACAGGGCCAGCCCCACTACCAGAGCCAGGGCGAAATACACAAGTTGGGCGAAGGTCACCAAGCGGGAGCAGAGTCAGAAACGGTGAATAATCAGGAAGCTGGTGGCCCAGCGCCCTGTGGAGGAGCTTAAAAGTTGGGCGGCGTCAGGTTCTTGAAGTGTCCATTGAGCCGGGCCCGGTCCTTGAGCCGTTCGGTTTCCATAATCACGGGCAGAATGGTTTCCAGATGCTCCAGCACAATTTCCTGCCGCTCCAATTCACTGGTGGTAGCCAGCAGCTGGTATTCCTGCTCCGTGGTCAGGCCCAGGTTATGGGCCACGTCGTAAATGCGGTAGGTGGGAGGCAGGTCCACGAAGAGCTTGCGCAGTCCCAGGGCCGTGTAAAGCTGCTGCACGTACTCCGTAATGCGTCCTTTCAGGTCGGCATCCTGGTCGGGGTCGTCGGCTACCTCCTCAATGGTGCCGGCGGCGTAAAGCTTACCGGGGGCCTGGCGGAAAAACTCCCGGATGCGGAACACGCCCACCGCTTTGGTGCGAATGTCCATTTCTCCGTTCTCATACTGCTTGTCGATACCAACCAGCTGCATTTCGGTGCCCAACTCGCTCACCCCATCGTTGAGGTAGGGCGGAATGCCGAACGTGAGGCCGGTTTCCACACAGTCGCGCACCAACTGGCGGTAGCGGGGCTCGAAGATGTGCAGGTTGAGTTTTTCGCCGGGGAAGACGACCAGGTTTAAGGGAAACAGGGCTAGGAGACGGGGCATACAGAGAGAACAGACAAACCGATAAAAAGTACGGCGAATTGCCCGGCGGGTACGGCGGTGCGGCCACAATTCCGCTATTTTTGCCCGCAGGACCTACTTTAGGTCCACGAAAAGGATTTAGCACAACCCGCAACGAGTGGCGAATTATTCACAGTATTGGCGCCAGGCCTGGCGGATCGGCTTGCAGGTAGTGGCCGCTTTATTCCTGACTTCCATTGCCTGGGTGCTGGTGTACCGCTGGGTGTCGCCGCCGGCCACCTGGCTGATGCTGGAGCGCCGGGCCCACGCCCCGGTGGGCAAGGGCTACTACGGAATTCGGGAAGACGGGCGCCGCATCAGCTACGACTTCAAGGGCCTCGACGAGGTGTCGCCCCATGTACCGCTGGCGTTGATAGCGGCTGAAGACCAACTGTTTCTCAAGCACCATGGCTTCGACTTCAACGCCCTGCAAAACGCGGTAAAGACCAACATGCAAGACGGCAAGAAGCTGGTGGGCGGCAGCACGATTTCGCAGCAGGTAGCTAAAAACGTGTTTCTCTGGCACGGCCGCAGCTACGTACGCAAGGCTGCCGAAGCCTATTTCACCATGCTCATCGAGCTGCTCTGGGACAAGCGCCGCATCATGGAAATGTATCTGAGCGTAGCCGAAATGGGCGACTGTACCTTCGGGGTTGAAGCCGCTTCGCAACGGTACTTTCATAAGCCGGCCAGTCGGGTAACGCCGGCCGAGGCAGCCTTGCTGGCGGGTGTGCTGCCCAATCCGCTGCGGTTTCGGGCCAGCAACCCGGGCCCCGCGGCCCGGGCTAAGCAGCGCCGGGTGATGCGCAACATGCGCCGCCTGGGTGGCATCAATTACGTGCGGGAGTTAGTGGAAGAATAATCAGTTAAACCCGCTCTGTCGGCCCATGAAAAAGCTACTCATCCTCCTGGCGCTCGGCGCTACACTGACTACTTCCTGCTCCCAGTCGGAGCGGCCGGAGCAGATTCGCAGCACCATTCAGCAGGTGCTGGCTGCCCAAACCGCCGCCTGGAACCGCGGCGACGTGACGACCTTTATGCAGGGCTACTGGCAGTCTGACTCCCTCGTATTCATTGGCAAGAGCGGCCTGACATACGGCTGGCAGCCCACTCTTGACAACTACCGTCGCACCTATCCTGATGCGGCCACGATGGGCCAGCTCCGGTTTTCCAACCTGCGTATTACGCCGCTGGGTTCGGACGTTGCTCAGGTAGTGGGACGCTGGCACCTGGCCCGCCCCGCCGCTGGCGACCTGACGGGCCACTATCTGCTCATTTTTCGCCGCATCAACGGTCAGTGGGTCATCGTAGCCGACCACTCCAGCTGATCTACCCAGTGGAGGAAACCCGTCATTGCGAGGAAGAATGACGAAGCCATCCGTCCTCTGAAACGTGCTCAGCCCTCTTATGTGAAAAGCCCTTTATCGAACTACCGATAAAGGGCTTTCTGGTAAAAGGTCACTTGTCACTGGCAGAGGACGGATGGCTGTGCTTCGCTCGCCATGACAGGCGGGTGTTAGTACATTAAAAACTAAGCGCCTTGCTCTTGCGCCTCACCGGGGTCTTCGGGGGTGGTTTCGTCTTTTTGCTTTTCCTCAACCACGGCTGGAATGGCCTCGGTAAAGATCAGGCCATTTTTGGCCGCGTGCTCGGCCGCCTGCACCGTGTCCTGCACCAGCAGCATTTCTACTTTGTCGCCACGCAGCTCTTCGGAGACCTTTTCGACCAGGGTGGCCCGGTCGGGGCGGAGCACGTCGCGGATGTAGATGGCCAGGATCCGGCCCGGGTGGCGCCGCACCACTTCGCGGTAAATATTGGCGTCTTCCTGCCCGCTGTCGCCGATGAGCACGAAGGGCAACGTGGGGTAGGTAAGCAGGATGTTGTCGATTTCGCGCAGCTTATGTCCGTGGTGTTCCGAAGGGTCCTTAGCCGCCTTCCGGACCATGGCAAAGTCGCGCAGCAGCAAGGGACCGGGCGGAATCTGGTTCAGGTTGAGAAAGTCTTCCAGCAAGTCGTACAGGTTCCAGGGGCTGCTGCTGACGTAGAAGAACGGGTTGTTGCGCTTGCCGTTGCGCCCCAGCTGCAGGGCCCTATAAAACTCGGCTACCCCTTTAAAAGGCAGGCGGGAGCGGGCATTGCGCAGCAGCACTGTGCGGGCCATGCGCAGAATATCCGTGGCCGAGGTTTGAATAACCGTGTCGTCCAGGTCGCTGATGATGCCATACTCGGCGTCGGCTGGCGGAATCAGGACTGGAGCCTGGGAGCGGAGCCCGACGGGTAGCGTCAGGGGCTGGGGCACCGACTGGAGCAGCACATCCACCGGGTACCACATAAAATCGATGGGCTCGGGTAGGGTCTGGGGCTCCAGGTTCAGGGAGAAATATCCTTCGTCGTCGGTCACAACCAGGTGCTCGGACTGATCGGCGGGGCGTACCAGAAGCTGGGCCCCGGAAATCTCGTTGCTTTCAAACCGCCGGTACATGTTCAGCAGATTGCTCCAGCGTGAATCGTTGGGGTCGGGCTCCCCAATACCCTTGTCGGTGAGCAGGCGGCCTTTTATGTAGAGCCGGGTAGGCGTGCCGTAGCTGCGGTAGGGGACAATCTGAAGCGGATCGAGCAGACCTAGGCGGGTGCGGGCCCGCAGAATCAGGTCGTCGGCTTTTTCGGCCCAGTCGCCGAGTTTGTTGAGTAGAGGAGCCATAGGTACGGGCAAAGAAAGCAAGCAATTCGCAAAGCCATACGCAGGCAGGCCCCGGGCAAGTTGCCCGCACGAGCTATTCTCCTCCATAAAAAAAGCCCGCCCGGATTCCGGGCGGGCCTTGAAAGCCGTGCAGCAGAGCCGTTTAGGGCAGCACGCGCTTGAGTGTGGCCAAGTTCGTGTCCGACTCGGTCGATTTCACGCAGCCCAGCTCTTTGGCCTTGTTCTGAATAGCTTCAATCCGGTTATCCGGATCGGGGTGAGTGCTCAGGAAGGCGGGCGGGTTGGTGTTGCCTTCGTTCTTGGCCTTAATGAAGAAGCCGGCCGCGCCGTCGCAGGTGTATTTGGTGCCCTGTAGATAGATAACCGAGTACTGATCCGCTTCGCTTTCCGCGTCGCGGCTAAACTTAAGCTGGCCCAGGCCGGCCGCTATCTGCGCCAGCTGGTTAGGGTTATTGCCCAGTACCAGGCTCAGCAGAAAATCGATGCCGTACTGGGTCTGGAGCTGCTTGGAGGTGTGACGCCGGTCGGCGTGGGCAATTTCATGGCCCAGCACACCGGCCAGCTGCGACTCCCGGTCGAGGTACTTAATAAGGCCGGTGTAGACGTAAATGTGCCCGCCGGGCGTGGCAAAGGCATTTTTATCGTCCTTCTGCACAATTTTTACGTCCCATTTAAACTGGTCCCGATACGTGAGCTTGCCGTTGTTAAGCACTTCGTTTACCACGTTGTCAAGGGCAGCATAAGCATCCTTGTTGCTGGCACGGTCCAGCAGGCGGCCGTACTCGGCGGGTTTAGTGCGCATGAGCTCATCAGTTTGTTGAGCTACTGAGTCGCCAAGCGCAATATCGTCCTTGACGGAAAATAGCACCACGCCGTCACCGTCTTTTGAGCAGGAGGCGGCCCCGAAAGAAGCGGCTAGTACGCCAGCCAGGAGCCAGGACTTGAGGAATGAACGATGCATGAGAAAGGTATTAAATAAGGAGTAGAAGATGCGGTTATGGCCGGGCAGAAGAAAAAACGGTGCCAAAAGTCTCTCGCCCGATACGCCCCAAAACCGGCTTCCGTTACTTAAATCCGCTTTTTTAACGAAAGGCAACAGCTTCCAATTGAAGTTGAGTACTGATTTTCGGCTGTTTAACCACGCTGGCGTCGGGCAAAAGGCAGCAGTTTCGGCGGGGTGAAAAATAATCTGGCCGATAACTGGACTTGGCCGGGTAGTAGCTGGCACTGACCGTAACCCGGGCTAAAGGGCCATAGTGTCGGGCTTACCTTCCGGGCTTTTCTGCGTAGACAGCTAAACCTGCCGCGCCAACTTCGGCCCGCGGCGAATTCTTTGCCTGTATGCCCTCCACTGCCGCGCCCCGCCCCAAGGTCAAGAAAAAGCACCTGCCGCCCCTGCAAGAAGCCCACGATTTGTATAAAGACCCTGCCCGGCAGGCCGAGCTGGCCGGTCTGCGGTATTTGCCCGACACCAAAGCCGGCCTAACCCGCAAAGCCGGCCGCACGGGTACCTTTTCGTACGTCGATGCCAAAGGCGAGAAAATTACCGACGAGAAAACGCTCAGCCGCATTAACAGCTTCGTAATTCCGCCGGCCTGGACGGACATCTGGATTGCGCCTTCGGCTAATGCCCACCTGCAGGTAACCGGGCGCGACGCCAAGGGCCGTAAGCAGTACATCTACCACCCAGCCTGGGACCAGGCCCGCAGCCTTACCAAATTCAGCCGCCTGCGGGCTTTTGGGGAAAAGCTGCCTGAGCTGCGCCAGCGGATTCAGCACGATTTAAAGCGCCCCAAGCTGGACCGGGAGAAGGTAATTGCCCTGGTGCTGACGCTCATGGATCAGTCCTTTATTCGGGTCGGCAACAAGGAGTACGCCAAGAAAAACAAGAGCTACGGCCTGACCACCCTGCGCGACCGGCACGTGGAAGTGGCCGGCGACGAGGTGCACTTCACCTTCGTAGGCAAAAAAGGTGTGCCCCACGACGTAAGCCTGCACGACCGGAAGCTGGCCCGCCTGGTGCAGAAGTGCAAGGAAATACCCGGGCAGCACCTGTTTCAGTACTACGCCCCCGACGGGCACCGGGCCGAGCTGGAATCGGGCGACGTGAATGAGTATCTGCAGCAGGTTACGGGCCTGCCCTTATCGGCCAAAGACTTCCGCACCTGGGGCGGCACCGTGAAAATGGTCGAGTGCCTCGAAACCGTGTTGCATCAGGAGCCCGAACTGCCCAAGGACAAGGTACTGAAACGGGCCGTGAAAGACGTGGCCGCCGGCCTAGGAAACACGCCCACCGTGTGCAGCAAGTACTACATTCATCCCCAGGTGGTGGAGCTGTTTCACTCCGATAAGCTCATCGACTACCTGCGCCGCCACGACGCCGACCCCGCCGAAAATGACCTGCTCACGCCCACCGAACACATGGTGCTCGACATGCTGCAGGAAGTGGATAAAGGCAGCTGAGTCTCTTCAGCCTCAATTATCAAAAAGGGCCGCTGAATAACTCAGTGGCCCTTTTGCATGTATCTGGTAAGTTTCGGTTAATATCCTTCCCGGTCGTAGGCGTGCATCTGCACGCCGGCGCTGGTTTTGTCTTTGAAGTCGTGGCCCCGCTCAATGGTGTTGCCCCGCTTGGTGTCGTAATAATAGGTCCACTTGCCCCCGCGCTGCACCCGGGAAGTATTGATAATGGCGTCCTCGTTAGGCCCGCCATACACGTCTACGCGGATGCTGCGCTTCACTTCTCCCCGGATTTCGAACACGTCCTTGCCCCGCAGGCCGTGCAGCACGATGCGCTTGGTTTCGGCGGGGTGGAAGCTGCGCCGGTACAGCAGCGTGTCGCCAGCAGACTTTTCGCCTTTGTCCAGGATGCGGTACACACTCACCACCGTGGCCGTGTCCGACTGCCGCTCCACTACAAAGTGTTCGGCCTGGTCGGTGCCGGCCACAGTGACCAGGCGGGCCAGCTCCCGGTAGAACGTGTCGGCCGCCTTGGGCAGGTTGGTACGCCGGGCTCGTAGCGCCTCGGCCGTGCGGGCTCCTTCCTGGGCATACACCGGGGCCGGAAACCGCCGCAACGCCCGGGCCACTACGCTGTCGTTGAGGCGCAGCTGCAGGTCGTGGGCCAGGGCCTGAAACTGCGCCCGGCTTACTTCCGACAAGGCTCGCTCATCAATAAAGCGGGCATTCTTCATCAGGCCGCCGATGTCCTCATACTTGGGCTTAAAGGTGCGAAACTTGCGTACGGCCCAGCGGCGGCTGGCCAGCCACGGCACCAGACCGTCGCTAAACCGGTAGAATACCTGGTCCCGGTCTTTGGGTACGGCCCGGTACAAGGTGCGCCCGTTGCGCTCATACACAGCCCACTGCCACTGTCCCTCGTGCCGGTCCCAGTCGCCCAGCCACAGGTCCAGGAGCCGGGCCCGAGCAAAGGCGAGCTGGTCAATCTGGTGAGTCGGGTCGGCGTAGCGGGCCTCCAGCATATTGTCGCTGTCTTCCAGGTCGCGGGCGGCGCCAAAGGCGGGCGTCAGATTTTCCGGGCCTTCGTACTTTTCTTCCAGCATCACCACTTTGCCTTGAAACAGGTTGGAGGAAGGGCCCAGGTTGGTTTCATCGGGCCGCACGTAGAAGGGGCGGGGATTGGTGTGCAGCACGCCCGCCGCTTCGGCCAGCGGCGACACCACAAAGGCCGCGTACGGGTTGGCAGCCGAAGTGGCATCCCGCACGATGTTGAGCGCAAACGACTTGCGCATCACCTTGGGCAGGGTTTTGTACGGGTCCTTGTCCAGAGTGCGCAGGGCATACTGCCGGCCCTTGGCGCCGTTGAGGGTGATGCTGGTGCTCTGAAAGCCACCGCCCATCTTGCCCGCCTGCAAGCCCCCGGCCACGGTTGTGCGCATGTCCAGCACGGGAAGCGTGACAGGTGTGGCCCAGATATGGCGGTAATGCTTGCCCCAGAACAGCTTGTGCACGGCGCCCCGTTGGTAGTGCCGCCCGACGGTGACCCGCACAGTGTCGGTCAGGACTGGGGTAGTGGTGGCAGGCATGCGGGCATCGGCTTGAAAAAAATTCTGCCGCACGCAGGATGTGCAGTACAACACGGGCAGCAGCCAAAGGTAACGATAGGTCATTGAGGCGAAGAAAAGGCAGAGCTTGAGTCCTTCAACGCAGGTTTCGGGCAAAGGTGGACAGTAACTAAGCACAACCGCTACCGGCTGCTTTGCGCTATAAGGGCAGGATTGGCTTCCGCCCATCAATTTTTCGCTTTTCTCCGCGCCCGTGTCTTTACTCCATAATGTGTGCAGCCCGGCCCTGCTGAGCAGCGCGCTACTGAGTGTGCTGCTCCTGGATTCCTGTTCGGCCCCGGCAGCCCCCGGGGGCTTACCACCCGTCATCCGGCCCGATTCCACGGTGCAGGTAGCCGCGGGCACCCAGTATCTGCGCGGACCCATCCACCGGTTTTTCTGGGGCAAGCACTACCGCAAGCTATGGGCCACGCCCGTGGAGGTACCGGTATTCAACCTGCGCACGGCCGTGCCCGGCGGGCTTATCCCGGTGCAGGAAGGCGGTAGCTTCCAAACCAAAAACCTGCGCCTCGTTGATCAAAGCGGGGTGCAGTACGTGCTGCGGTCTGTGGATAAGGATGCCACCAAAGCCCTGCCCGAGGGCCTGCGCGACGGGCCCATCGGGCGGCTAATGAAAGACCAGACCAGCGTTATCAACCCCTACGGCGCCTACATTGTGGCCCCGCTGGCCGCCGCCGCCGGCGTGTATCACACCAACCCGCGCCTGGTCTATATTGCCGACGACCCCGCCCTGGGCGATTTTCGCCAGAGCTTTGCCAATGCGCTATACCTGTTTGAGGAACGCCCCGAGGGCGACCAGCGGGCCGTAAGTAGCTTCGGCCGCTCGGCCAAGGTGGAAAGCTCCCGCAAGGTGTTTACCAATCTGGTGACCAACAATCAGCACCGGATTGACGCGCGCTGGTATCTGCGGGCCCGCCTGTTTGATATGTGGCTGGGCGACTGGAGCCGGCGCGAAGACCAGTGGCGCTGGGCCAGCTTCCCGGCCGCTGGCGGCTCTACCGTGTACCGGCCCATCCCGCGTGACCGGGACCACGCCTTTTTCAAGTTCGACGACGGCTTTTTTACCCACATCATTGGCTGGGTGAAGTCCAACTACCAAAGCTTCCACCAAAAAATCCGCTTGGCCGACGTGGAAGGACTCAACCGCGCCGCCCGGCCCATGGATAAGTCGTTGCTGGTCTACCTCACCGCCCAGGACTTTCAGCAAGTAGCCGACTCCCTGCAGCGCAGCCTCTCCAACCAGGTTATTCACGATGCGCTGGCTCTGTGGCCTAAAGCAGTATATGCCGAAGCCGGCGGCGAGTTCACCGAAAACCTGCAGGGCCGCCGCGACCAGCTCAAGGCCGTAGCCAGCCGTTTTTACGAGCTGCTGGCCCAGGATGTGGAGATTCCCGGGACCGACGCGCCCGAGCATTTTGTGCTGGAGCCCACCGGCCCTGGCCTGTTACGCGTGAGCCACTACAGCCTGCGCGCCGGCCGGCCCGACAGCCTAGTTGGGCAGCGCACCTTCGACTACCGGCAGACGCGTTCCATCAAGGTATTTGGGCTCGGCGGCAACGACGTGTTTGAGTTGCGCGGTTTGCCCGACCACCGCTTTGCCCTCGGTATTTACGACGGAGCTGGTCAGGATCTGGTTAAACTCACAACACCCACAAATGCCGCCAAGACGCCTACTTCGGTGATGGTGTACGACAGTGGCGACGGAAACACGCTGCAGGTTGCCAAACCGGTGAAGGTGGAGCCTTATATTCCCGCTGCCACTGAGTTCGACGCGGCGGGATGGTTGCTGCGCCACCGCTTATTCTAACTTCAGGCTAAGCAACCTGTCCTCCCGAGTGGCAGGGGGTATCGGTGTCGCAAAGCCAGTCTTCGGCCGCCTGGTCGTCTTCAAAGTAGCGCACGGTAAGCGGCTTCTCAGTTAGCCGCTGCACAATCTGCCGGGTACTTTGCTGATTGAGCACATCATAGGCCTGCACAATGGCACAATACCGGTAGCCAGCCTCCTGAATAGCGCGCGGAGCCCAGGTTTCCACCAGCCATTGCTGTTCGGTGGGCAGTAGAGGCGGCATCATCTGGTGGTCAGTCAGAACCTTACAGAGCCTTCTACTGAGCAAGAGGGCCAGCACTTGTTCGTACACGGCTCGTAGGGAAGCACTGGTAATCGGGACCGGGTTCCAGTCGATGCGGGCGTAGCCGTGGGCATGTTCCACCACGGTGGCCAACTCATTATGGTAATACAAGGACGCGTTGGCAGGATACAGCAGATCAGCCATAGAAAAGAAGCTAAAGCAGGATAAGTAAGACGGATAGTGGCAATAGCTGTAATGGGGCGGGGCACTCAGAGCGGAGTTCTATAATACGGGTAATGGCGGCGGCTCGGCCGTACCGGACGAGTTTTATTACGTGTTGATTCGTTTATTATCAGTCGGAAAAAAGCCTTCCTAACAGGAGTACGGCCCGCAACTGCGGGGAGGCCAGGGGCTTAGGGCTGCAAGGCGTAGGCCGATGTCCGGACCCAAAACCGGGCCTCTTCTATGGTATGAAAGTACGCCGTACTCAGTGGGGCCAGCCCGTTGGCCTTGTGCATCACCCGCGTTACGCCCTGCCGGTTCAGCACGTCGTCCGACTCGACCACGGCCATGTGCAGGATGTCGAGCTGGGCAAACCGCGGAAACCAATCGGCGTTCAGCCATTCCTGGTCGAGCGGACGAATCACGCGCATGTGCTTGAGGTTGCCAATCCAGGCCCGCACGTGGTACTGCTGGGCCAGCGTCAGCCCGGTATTCATTCCCTGCCGTAGCTCGGCACTATTGGCAAAGTCCAGCCATTCCAGCTCCAGCGCATGGGCAAATCCGTCGTGGTGGATTTGCAGAAAAGGGGCGGTAAACAATGTTTGCATAGCAGAAACAGCTTACTGGACGAAAGGAGCGGGAAAACCCTCTGGGTCAATGAATATAGGTATACTCCTATCATAACCCAGGCTCGACAGTAAAAGATCCAACTGCTATACTAACAAGGCCCACCTCCGAAGGAAGCAGGCCCTGCAATTGCTAAAACGTTAGGCTACTTAAATACCTTGACTTTGTCTTTGTGCTTGGTGCGCAAGTATTGCCGGATGATCTGCTGCACATCCTTGTTGTCGTTATATCGGGTAATAACCTCTTTGAAGTCGTTGAGCTTACGGGCCGAAAACTCCGCGTCCACGTAGCCAAAGCCCAGGTAACGGCCGTGCTCCACCACTACCACAGTTTTCTCGTCCTCGCGCCGGCCCCGCCCAATAATCACGAAGGAGCCGTGTTCATAAGTAAAGCTCTCAATGGCCTCCTCCACGCGCTTATTGTACTCCTCGGCGGGCTCTAGGCCCAGGCAGGCCCCCTTGCAGCGGTGCACCTGGTAGTCGAAGCAGGAGCCGTTGGTTTTGTATAAGTCGCAGAGCTTCTGGCACAGGTTGAACTTGGCCACCTTGTGAAAGAGGAACCCTTTCGCCTTGTACTGATTGCCTAGGGCAATGAGTGGGTGCGACTCGGCGTGGTCATCGGCGCGGCCGTAGTAGAGGCGCTTGTATCCATTCTCGTCGGTACGCAAAAAGATGCCCGCCGGGAATACCGAGCGGCGCTGCTGCCGGTTATAAAGCGGCTTCATCCGCTTGATTTCCGACGACTCATACAGTAAGGCCACTAGTTCCGAGCCGGTCAACTCCCAGGTAATGTCGGAGATGCTGTTCTTGAACTCCAGCGACTTGCGCGACTTATAATCGACGGCGAAGTGCTGCTGAATCCGCTTGTAGATGTTGATGCTCTTGCCAACGTAGATAACCTCGCCCTGCTCGTTGTGAAAGTAGTATACACCCGCTTCCTGGGGCAGAGAGGCTACTTTCTCGGGCGTAATATTGGGCGGCAGCAAAGCCGTGCGAATGGCTTCCTGCACCGCTGCCACGCGCTTGGGACTGGGCTGCTTGGTCGTCACGCCCGCGGCAGTGGCCGCCGGCGCCGCAGCCGTCTTCTTTGGTCGGCCTGCCGGGGCCAGCGCGTCTACCGAGGCCAGGGTATCGGCCGCCGATACGGTGGGGTTGCGCAGGGCCTCGTCCTGCTGGCTTATTTTAAGCAGCCGGTCAAACAGAATAGCCGTGGCGGCCGCGTCGCCGGCGGCCCGGTGCCGGCCTTCCAGCGGAATCCCGATGTTCTGGCAGAGCTTACCCAGGCTGTAGCTCGGCTGCCCCGGAATCAGGGAGCGGCTCAGGCGCACCGTGCACAGGGTTTTGCGCGAGTAGTTGTAGCCCAGGTCGGCAAACTCCTTTTTCATAAAGGAGTAGTCGAAGCGCACGTTGTGGGCCACAAATACGCAGCCTTCGGTCAGCTCCACAATCTTGCGGGCTACCTCGTGAAACTTGGGCGCGTCGCGCACCATGTCGTCGGTAATGCCGGTAAGCTGGGTAATAAAGAAGGGAATGGGCCGACCCGGATTAACGAGCGTGCTGTACTGATCAACGACTTTGTCGCCGTCGTGAATAAAGATGGCTACTTCCGTGATGCGGTCCTGCGTGGGCTGTCCGCCGGTAGTTTCAAGGTCAATGATGGCGTACAAAAGCGGCGCGGATTCTGGTAGGAGAAGATACTAACACGATTACTAACAAAGATAGTACACGCGAAGGTTGCAAGCCGGGAAGTTTGCCGCTGCCAAAACCCGGCAAACACAAAAAAGCCCGACCAGATGGCCGGGCTTTTTATAAAATAGGTGCTGGACAAAAGCCTAGCGCTGGCCTTTCTGCTGGGTTACCCAGTTTTTGGCCGACAGGATTTCGCTGTGCTGCTGCTCGATAATAGTGCGGGCCTGGGCAGGAATTTCCTGCGACTTAAGCGCCGTTTCGTAGGCGGCCAGGGCCGTAGCGTCGCCGGTTTCGCACTCGCCCAGGATGGCTGAGTCGTCCTGGCCCGTGATAGCCGACTTAATGTTGATCCAGCCACGGTGTACGGCGGCGGCGGCATCGGCCACTACGCCTTCAATGGTGTTGCCGTCCTGTGGGTTGATGCCGATTTGCTGGGCCTGCTGGGTCAGCTGCGACACGAACTGGGAGCGCTGCTGGCTGAGCTCACTGAACTTCGACTTCAGATCGGGGCTGCTGACGCCTTCGGCGGCTTCCTGATAGCCTTTGGCGGCCGTCTTGTTGATTTCTACGAGGTCGTTATAAGCGCGGGCGGTTTCCGAGGTGATAGTTGCCATAAGACAAGAAAAGTTTTTAGGTGGAAATAAGAGTTCAGAACGCCAGCGGAGTGCCGCTGACTGAGCTTTTATACCCCTAACGCTACAGTAGGGTTACCCGGTTGAGCTTATAAAATTTAGTTTAGGGATTTCACAAGCAGAAACTTGGCCACGAAAAAGCCCTTGCCAGGTAGAGTTGGCAAGGGCAAAATCAGTAGGGAAGCAGCAGGACTAGATTAGCTGGCTTCCTTGGCTTTGCGGCCCATTACCCGCTGCCACCAGGTTAACTCCTTCTCGTTGCCGGGCTTGGTGGAATCCTCGCCCTCGGCCGTGTCGCCGAGCAGGAAGCCCCAGGGCTCGGTTACTTTGCTGGCATCGAGCACCACTTTGATAACGGCCATAATCGGGATGCTCAGAATCATGCCCGGCGTGCCCCACAGCTCGTTGCCCAGGATCAGGGCCAGGATGGCAGCCAGCGGGTTGATGCTCACCTGGGAGCCGGTAATCATGGGCGTAATGAAGTTGCCTTCCAGAAACTGCACGAACACGAACACGCCAATTACGCCCAGGGCCTGCAACGGGGAGCCGGTTTCGACCAGGGTAATCAACGCCGGCAGAGTGGCCCCAATCATAATGCCGATGTAGGGAATGACGGCCAGCACCGAGGCGAAAATGGCGAAGAAGATGGCAAATTTGACACCCAGCGCCACCAAGCCAATGCCATTGAGCACGGCCACGATGACAATAACCTTGAGCAAGCCTGAAATGTAGGCCTGCACCACGGTCTGAATGTTGTCGACGGTGTGCAGCACGTTGGTGCGCTTGTCGGGGTCACGAAGCGGAACATAAACTGGCGCAGGTGGTCCCGGTAAAGCAGCAAGCAGAAGATGTAAATCAGCACCTGGGCCAGGTTGCTTAAGGCCGAGGTGGTCGTGTTCAGCGTGGTGCCCAGGTAGGTGCCGCCCGACTTTTTCAGGGCCTTCACCGTCGATTCCTTTACTTCTTCTATGCTCATCGGCTTGTAGCCAAAGCGCTGGTGGGCCCATTCCTGGGCCTGGTTAAAAAAGTCCACGGTTTTGGTTTGCAGCTTCGGAATCTCGTCCTTGAACTGCGCCAGCTGGGAGCCAAATGCCATGATGATGCCCGCAAAAATGACGACGAGCAGCAGCAGGCACAGGATAATGGCCCAGACGCGGCCCAGGCCCTTGGACTCCAGCCACCGGCAGATAGGCAGCAGCAGCAAGGTAAATACGGCCGCAAAGGCTAAGGGCAGCAGGACGTCGTCCAGAACTTTGAGCGAGTATACCAGCAGCACGCCGGCCAGCAGCACAAAGGTGAACTGCACAATCGGGCGCTGCTTGACCTCGGGTTGGGGTTTATGACCCGACGGAGGCAAGTTATGTTGGGTAGCAGGAGGGAGCATAGTGCTAATGTGGTTGGAGGGGCGGGAGAAGTGAAAAAGGGAGTATGTGCGGGGAATGGCTTATTTTTGCGTGAACCTTCCCGCCGGTTTTTAGGTTGGAAGAAACGATTTTGCTAACTTGAGTAGCGAAAACAAAGCGCGGAAAACCTCAATTTTCTGCGTTATTTTACCTCAAATTTGATTTGCGAAAAGTACAATGGCTGACGAAGAACTACCCCTGGCTGCGATTCCCGACCACGGCTACACCGAGGACAGTATCCGCTCCCTGGACTGGCGCGAGCATATCCGGCTGCGCCCCGGCATGTACATCGGTAAGCTCGGCGACGGTTCTGCTTACGACGACGGCATTTATGTGTTGGTCAAGGAAGTTATTGATAACTCCATCGACGAGCACGTAATGGGCCACGGCCGCACCATCGACATCAAGATTTCCGACAGCCGGGTGCAGGTGCGCGACTACGGGCGCGGCATTCCGCTGGGCAAGGTGGTGGATGTGGTCAGTAAAATCAATACGGGCGGCAAATACGACTCGAAAGTCTTCCAAAAGTCTGTGGGCTTAAACGGGGTCGGTACCAAAGCGGTTAACGCCCTGAGCAATTACTTTCTGGTGCAGAGCGTGCGCGAGGGCCAGCTCAAATCGGCCGAGTTTGAGCGCGGCGTGCTCAAGCAGGACCCTAAGCCGGTGAAAACCAGCCAGCGTAACGGCACGCTGATGGTGTTCCAGCCCGACGACACGATTTTCAAGAACTACCGCTTCATCCCGGAGTACCTCGAAAACCAGATCTGGAACTACGTCTACCTCAACGCGGGGCTGACCATCAACTTCAACGGGCAGAAGTACTACTCCGAAAACGGCCTGCTCGACCTGCTTTCCCGCAAGGCCGACGCCGAAAGCCTGCGTTACCCCATCATCCACCTCAAAGCCCCCGACATTGAGCTGGCCATGACCCACGGCAACGACTACGGCGAGGAGTACTACTCCTTTGTCAACGGGCAGTATACCACCCAGGGCGGTACGCACCTGGCAGCCTTCCGCGAGGCCGTGGTCAAGACCGTGCGGGAGCACTACAAGAAGGAGTACGACGCGGCCGACATTCGGGCCAGCATCGTGGCCGCTATTTCGGTGCGCGTGCAGGAGCCCGTGTTTGAGTCCCAGACCAAGACCAAGCTGGGCTCCATTAACATGGGCGAGGACGGACCCACGGTGCGCGGCTTTATCCTGGACTTTGTAAAGGAGCACCTCGACAACTACCTGCACAAGAACCCCGCGGCGGCCGAAGCCCTCAAAAAGCGCATCGAGCAGAGTGAGCGGGAGCGCAAGGACATGGCCGGCGTAAAAAAGCTGGCCAACCAGCGTGCCAAGAAAGCCAACCTGCACAACCGCAAGCTACGCGACTGCCGCTTCCACCTCGGCGAGGGCAAGCAGGAAGCCGAGGCCCTGACCACGCTCTTCATCACCGAGGGCGACTCGGCCTCGGGCTCCATCACCAAGAGCCGCAACGTGGAGACGGAAGCCGTATTCAGCTTGCGCGGCAAACCCCTGAACTGCTTCGGCCTCAAGAAGAAAATCGTGTACGAGAACGAGGAGCTCAACCTGCTCCAGCACGCTCTCAATATTGAGGAAGGCATCGAAAATCTGCGCTACAACCGCGTCGTCATCGCCACCGACGCCGACGTGGACGGCATGCACATTCGCCTGCTGCTGCTGACCTTCTTCCTGCAGTTTTTCCCCGACCTAGTACGCAATGGCCACGTGTTTATCCTGGAAACCCCGCTGTTCCGGGTGCGCAACAAGAAGACCACCATCTACTGCTACAACGAGCAGGAAAAGCAGGAGGCCATGCGCAAGCTGGGCCGCAACCCCGAAATCACCCGCTTCAAGGGCCTGGGCGAAATCAGCCCCGACGAGTTCGGTAAGTTCATCGGCGACAATATCAAGCTTGAGCCCGTCATTCTGCAGTCTGACCGCTCGATTCAGCAGGTGCTGACTTACTACATGGGCAAAAACACCCCCGCCCGCCAGGAATTTATCATCGACAACCTGCGTCTGGAAAAAGACCTGGTGACCTCCGACGTGCTGCCTGTAAGCGAAGTAGCCGAGGAAGACCTGGCCTTTGCATAACCGCTGCCTTGCGCTGGTAATCCAACCGCCCCCGTGCCGCCCGGCGCGGGGCGGTTTTGCTTTTTATTATTGAGTTATTCAGACCACTTCTCCGGCATACCTTTACGCTGGGCTTTCTGCCGCTTTTTATTTCGGCCCGCTTTCCTAGTCAGAAAGTAGTCCCGCGGTTCTCATCGACTGGTTTCATTTTCTGTTCTATGCAACACACTTACTCTCTGGCAGCCGGGCGCCGCGCCCGTGTGGTTCGCCCCTTCGTTTATCTGTTCTTACTGGCGGCCCTACTGCTGACCGGGCCCCGGTGGGGTTGGGCCCAGGCTCCTTCCATTAGTACGGTCCTGAATGCAGACGGTACCCTGCGCGACGGTGTGCAAGGCTCCTTTGATGCCAAAGGGTACGAACTCAGCACCGGTGCCGGAGGCCAGCCTGTACTGCGCCCCGGGGCTTCGGAGTGGAACGGGCTGGGCGGCGGGCCGGTAGGGCAGCAAAATGGAGTCACTGGCGTCGTAACGGCCATAGCAGTCAGCGGCAGCATCGTGTACGTTGCTGGGCAAATAAGCTCTGCAGGTGGGGTTGCCGTGAACAACATCGCCCAGTGGAACGGCACCACGTGGAGCGCCCTGGGTACGGGCGTAACCAATACCGTTAACGCCTTGGCCTTACAAGGTACTGACCTTTATGTAGGAGGCTCTTTCTCCACGGCCGGCGGAATAGCCGTCAGGCGGATAGCCAAATGGGACGGCACCTCGTGGAGCCGCTTGGGTACCAGCACTGCCTACGGCGTGACGGGCGGCGACGTATCGGCGCTGGCGGTAATTGGTAACAACGTATATGTAGGCGGCGACTTTACCCAGGCTGGCGGCGTGGCAGCCCCTAGCGTAGCTCGGTGGGATGGCACTGCGTGGAGTAGCCTGGGTACGGGTATTACTAGTGCTACTGGAGCCAGTGGCAGAGTACATGCCTTTGCCACCAATGGCAACCGGTTATACGTCGGTGGTTTTTTCGCTACTGCGGGGGGAATTGCCGCCAACTCCGTGGCCCAGTGGGATGGTGCCGGCTGGAGCAGCCTGGGTGCCGGGGCTGCCAATGGCGTCGATTTATCCGTTGATGCCCTGCTCATGCATAACAACACTCTCTACGTAGGCGGTAACTTCACAACTGCTGGTGCCCAGCCTTCGCCAGGTTTGGCCCGGTGGGACGGTAGCGCCTGGAGCAGGGTAGGCACGGCTGAAGCTGATGGGTCCGGCGGGGAAGTCTGGTCATTGGCCCTCAACGGTACCACCCTCTACGTAGGGGGCTGTTTAGCTCGGTAGCAGGAGTACGAGCCGATAATATAGCTCAATGGAACGGCACTGCCTGGAATAGTGTCGGAACGGGCACTTCAACCGGAGCAAGCACCGGAAACGGAGTGAGTGCCCTGTTCGTGAGTGGTAATATACTCTATGCGGGGGCGCCTCCTCAACGGCCGGTGGAAGTGCGGCCAGCAATGTTGCTCAGTGGGACGGTACGAATTGGGGCAGCTTGGGTGCGGGCGCGCCGAATGGGACCAATGGGAGCGTCCACGCTTTTGCCATCAGTGGCAACACAGTCTATGTAGGGGGTAGTTTTACGGCCGCTGGGGGAGTGCCCGCCAATAACATTGCCAAGTGGGATGGCTCCACCTGGAGCGCCCTGGGCACGGGGGCTGCCAATGGCGTCAGAAGTAATGGAACATTTGGGTCGTTCGGCGTCGTCAATGCGCTAGCCCTGAACGGCTCCGACCTATACGCGGGCGGGGTTTTCTTTATGGCCGGCTCGGTACCGGCCAACTACGTCGCCAAGTGGGATGGTACGCGCTGGAGCAATCTGGGCGCGGGAATAGATCAGTTGTCAACCAATACGGTGTTGGCTCTGGCCGTGATAGGTAATACCCTGTACGCCGGCGGCCGCTTTTACTCAGCAGGTGGAGTGGCGGCCAGAAGTATTGCCCAGTGGGACGGAAGCCGCTGGAGCGGCCTGGGCTCGGGCGTAAACTACGGACAGCTTGAAACCGTCCATGTGCTGTTGCCCAGTGGGAGCACGCTGTACGTGGGCGGCGGTTTCACGTCCATCGGTGGCGTTATCGCCAATTCTATTGCCCGCTGGGATGGTACGAACTGGAGCAGCATGGGCGCGGGCACCAATTCGAGTACTGTACAGGCATTGGCGCTCAGCGGTAATAAGCTGTATGCAAGTGGAAGTTTCTCTGTGATGGATGGCGTGACGGTCAACTCTATTGCGCAGTGGGATGGTACCCGCTGGAGTAGCTTAGGCACTGGTTCGGTAATCGGGGCGCCCAGCCAAGGTATCTACAGCCTCGCCGTGAACGGTAACACGCTATATGTAGGGGGCACCTTCGCCCAGATTGGCGGAGTAGCGGCTAGCCGGATAGCCAAGTGGGACGGCACCAGTTGGAGTAGTGTAGGTACGGGTATGGGAGCATACAATCAAACGTCAAGCTACTCGGTCAATGAGCTGGCAATGAGTGGTGGCGTCCTGTACATAGGGGGCAGCTTTACCAAAGCAGGTGATGTAGGCGCTAATTACGTGGCTTCCTACCTTCCAGGGGCCGGCCCGCTTTCCACTACTGCATCTACTACCCTGGCCCCGCTGGCGCTCTACCCCAACCCCACCCAGCAGACCGCTACTCTGGCCGGCGCCCGGCCCGGCGCCCCCGTCCAGGTCGTCGACGTGCTGGGCCGCCCGGTGCTTACCACTGCCGCCGATGCCACCGGTACGGCCCGGCTGCAGTTGCCCGCTACCCTGCGGGCCGGCGTGTATTTGGTGCGCAGCGGTACCCAAACCACGCGCCTAATCGTTAACTAAGCGGCCTCTTTCCAACCTTTCAACGCACAAGACCGCCCCATCTGGCCGAAGCTGGGTGGGGCGGTTTTGTTGCTGGGTGCACCGGCAGGAGGTGCGCGTCAGGCCTGGGGTGCAGGCTTGATGGGTGGCGTAGCGGAGCCCGCTGCGGGCGGCGCGTCATAAATCACGTAGTCCTGGTGCTTACTCACATCAGTTTGCACGAAGGCACGAACTTTCGACACCTTACCGCGTGCCTTTTACACGTTAGCGCAAGCAATTGTCTGGCCGCAAAAGGAAGGGGTAGGGCTTGGGAGGCGTCTGAAATGAGCCAGGAGGGAAGCGGAGCGGGAGCTGGAGCGAACGGGCCCAGGTAGTAGGCCCTACCAGATGCTGGTTGAGTTCGTGAGTCAGGTACTGAACCTGGGGCTGCCTCGCCCTCGGTAGCAGCCCCGGAAAACACGCGGGCTGCATCGGCTGCCGGGTGGCTGGTGGGCCGAAGAAAAAAGGGCTTGGCTACAAGCGGATAAAATGCTAAACGCCTGATTAGTACCGTGAATAGGGGTGTTGGTGTACTAAAATTAGAGAAGGTAAAGACGACGACTATCTTTCCACCATCAAATTATTCTATCCCCGGTGGCCCTGCTGCCGGACTCTTTATTTCGGCAGCGGTTGTTTCATTCCCGCTTGCGTTATCCGGGCCAGCAGTCTTTTCGGCCCCGCCCCCGGGCCCCCCGCCTCACCCCAATGCTAGCTTGGGTCGGGAGGAGGGCCACACCCGGGCGGGACAGTCGTAAGGACCTCACCGGCCCCGGACGATGCCCGGCGCGCATAGCGACACTGACTGTCACAGGGAGTTATAAGCCCTCCGATAGCCCTTGGTAAGTGGAGGAGGCGTTACACCTTTATTCATTACTGTCATGAAAAAGCTATTTTCCTTCTTCTTTGCCTTTGTTGCCCTGGCTTTGCTGACCATCTCGTGCAGCAAAGAAAACCAGGAGGTTGCTCCCAAAACTGCCAAGGCTACGCACAATTCCTCTGCCTACGACTATGTAGGTGAGCAGCACAACGCCGGCCTCGACTTTTACCTGGAGCGCGCCGATTTCAAGAACAAGATTGGCGAAATAGAGCCCCAGACGATTGTCTTCGGCGAAACCATCGGCTACAACCGCGAGGAATCGGCTAAGATCCTGAGCGACCCCCGGGTGGCCGAAATCATCTACAGCAAAGCCCCGAGGAGGCCTTGAGTGCCTATTACCAGAAACACGGCCAGTTCCAGGAACTGAAGTATTTCGAGCAGATGCGCGCCGCCCTGTCGGCCCAGTCGGCCAATGCCGATGAGGCCGTTGCCAAGCTCACCGAGATTGAGCGCGCCGTAGAGTCCGACAAGTCGCTGGAGCCCGAGAGCCAAATCGCCCTACTGCAAGGTCTGTCGGTGGGCAAGCACAGCGCTCAGTACTGGTATGCCCAGGTTCAGCTGGGTGGTAAGTCGCCCTGGATTATCAAAAACACGACGGCCACTGGCGGTACTACTACGGCTGCTAAGATTAACTGGTGGAAAGTAGGCCTGTCGGACCTGGTCGGTGGCCTCGCGGGTGCGGGCGGTGGCCCCACGGGTGTGATAATCGGCGGCCTGGGGGCCTCGCTCCAAAGCGTTATCGATCAGTTGCCTTAGTAGTCACTGCCAGAGTAACTACCGGTACGGGCCCGGCCAGGAGTCCTGTCCGGGCCCCAGCTAGCACCGCCACCCCATTCAGCAGCCCTGGAAGCTCCAGCGCCACTGAGTGGGGTGGTTGGTTGTGCGGAGTGCTTCAGCTGTAGGAGTAGTCCTGAGCTACTGAACCATGCCCGGCGTCTGCCCGGCGTGAGACGACAGGAGTAAGATTCGTCGTCGGAAAAGGTGGGGTTCAACGCCAAATCGTTGAGGTTCGTCCGAAGTGAATGACATCTTTATGCGATACCGCCGTATATCCTCCGCTTCGTTCTTTGTAGTACGTCCCGCCCAGTGCGGGGCTTCGCTCTTTTTCTACCCTCACACCTATGGCATCAACACTACCTACTTACGGCTCGGGAGACTCTCGCCACTCCGACAGTACGAATACCTCACCCTGGCGGCAGCGGGCAGCGGGTTGGCTCCTGCTGCTGATGTTGCTGGGCCTGCTCCTGACCAGCCGCCACCTCAAGGCCCAGACCTCGCCCGAGAGCCGGCCTACGTTCTTCTTTGGGCTTGGCTAGGCCAGGGAAGCCCCTTGCAATGAGTGCCGGGGCCTAATAACCGCTGTTCACCGGCCGCTTTCAGGAAACTGAAGGCGGCCGGTTTGCTTTTCAGCCCAACCTGAGTAAGCAAGTCGTCTGTCTCGTAACCGGGTAACATCATCCGCAAGACAGCCGGTAAGTTGGCCCCGACAAGTGCTGGCGGCTTAAGTGCTCGGCCCTTTTGGAAACGAAACCACAGTGCTTACGACAGCGGCTCGGGCGCGGCTGATGCCGAGGAGGCCGGCCGCGACTTATCCTGGGGCAGGGGCACAAACTCGTGGTTGTCGGTGGGGGCAGGGCAATGCGGCCGGCGGCCCAGTCGGCCTTGGCCTGCTCAATGCGCTCCTTGCGCGAGGACACGAAGTTCCACCAAATAAAGCGCGGGCCCAGTTGCTCGCCACCTAGGAGCATGAGCGTGGTGGCTTCGCGGGCAATGATAACTGGGTCCTGGCCCGGCGTGAACACCAGGAGCTGCCCGGCCGAGTAGAAGTGGCCGGCTACCTCTATCTGTCCTTTGGCCACGTAGGCCCCGCTTTCGGCATAGCCCTGGGGCAGGCCAAAGCGGGTGCCGGGCTGCAATACTACGTGCAGGTAAAACAGAGGCGAGTGGGTGCGCACGTCGTTGCGCAGGCCGTAGGCGTTGCCCGCAATCAGGCGCATCCACACGCCGGGCTCGGTGAAGATGGGCAGCTCGTGGGGCTGGTAGTTGGTAAACGTGGGGGCGGTTTCCTCGTCGGCTTCGGGCAGGGCCACCCAGGTTTGAATCATTTCCAACTGTCCGCCAGCCAGGGTAGCTGGGTCCTCAAACCGCTCGGAATGGGCAATGCCGCTGCCGGCCGTCATCCAGTTGACCTCGCCTGGCCGGATGATCTGCTCCACGCCCAGACTGTCGCGGTGCATCACTTGGCCGCCAAACAGGTAGCTTACCGTGCTCAGGCCGATATGAGGGTGGGGCAGCACGTCGAGGCTTTGCAGCTGGGCAGCCGGCACGCTCACCGGGCCAGCGTGGTCCATAAACACGAACGGGCCGACCATGCGCCGCTCCCGAAACGGTAGAATCCGCTTCACATCTAAGCCGGCGCTGATGGCAGCCTGGCGGGCAGTAATTACTAAGTCGAGCATGGGGCTAAGGCAGCTAAAGTGGCAGAAGTAGGGTCTGAGGCGCCCACAAGAGTGACAACCAGCGGGCATAGGAACTCAAGGTTCTGAAATTTCTGGACATGTCGGGTCTTTTCAGGCTCCTGAAGAAAGCGCCGGCCGGGAGAAGTTTAGCAGTATACGGGGAGCGGTAAGGCAGCGGGACTAACTTGATTAGTATTGTTGTGCTTGTGAAAACCCCTGCGGAGCAAATAAAAAGTAGATTAGTCTGGTTGAAACTTGCTTCTGGACTTGCTCGTGGCTAATATAATTAGGAACTTTATGCCCAGGCTCTGCATTAGAAATATTGCGTTCTGCGCAGCTAGCGGTACTTTTGGTATCCTGGGGTTCTTGGCTAGCTGCTCGGGATGCTTCTGTTTTCTTTGTAGCTTTTACCCTGGCTCCATGAGTTAATTCTCCTGTTTTTTGCCCGCACCTTTTAGGAGGCCGGGTTTGTTAAGTGAAAAGCCTTCCGGTTTCCAAGGCCGGGAGAGAGGTACAAGAACATTAATCGTGGCAAACGCCACACCCTACCGTGTCAGAAGAGAAGAACCCCAAGACCCCAATTCCGAAGAGCAGCCCAACCTGTTTGGGGCCGGCGACTCCTTTGAGTTTGGGTCCGCCACGCCCCAGGATGAGCCGGCTGCCCCCGGCGGCGAGGAAGCCCCCGAGTTTGTAGTCAGTGAAACCGGCGAGCTGCTGCTGGCCGAGTCGTCGCAGGACGTGGAGGCGATTATCGAGCCCACGCCCGTAACGGAGGAAACCGAGGAGGAGCCCAAGTTTGCCCCCGGTGAAACCATTCACGACGTGGCTACCGTGGCCGGCATGTACCAGAACTGGTTTCTGGACTACGCCTCCTACGTGATTCTGGAGCGGGCCGTGCCCGCCATTGAGGATGGCCTCAAGCCCGTGCAGCGCCGCATTCTGCACGCCATGAAGGAAATGGACGACGGCCGCTTCAACAAAGTCGCCAACGTCATCGGCCAGACCATGCAGTACCATCCCCACGGCGATGCCAGTATTGGGGATGCCATGGTCAACCTGGGCCAGAAGGACCTGCTGATTGAAACCCAGGGCAACTGGGGCGACATCCGCACCGGCGACGGCGCGGCCGCCCCGCGTTACATCGAAGCCCGCCTCTCGAAGTTTGCCCTCGACGTCGTCTTTAACCCCGACATCACCGAGTGGCAGATGAGCTACGACGGCCGCAAGCGCGAGCCCACCACGCTGCCGGTGAAGTTTCCCTTGCTGCTGGCCCAGGGCGTGGAAGGCATTGCTGTGGGCCTGAGCACCAAGATTATGCCCCACAACTTCCGCGAGTTGTGCAAGGCCAGCATCGACGTGCTGCGGGGCCGGGAAATCCAGCTATTTCCGGACTTCCCGACCGGCGGCCTCTGCGACGTAACCAACTACAACGGCGGTTTGCGCGGGGCCAAAATTCGCCTGCGCGCCACCATCGAGAAGGTCGACAAGACCATGCTCGTTATTCGCGACATTCCCTACGGCACCACCACCACGGCGCTGATGGAAAGCATCGTGAAGGCCTCAGAGGCCAATAAAATCAAGATCAAGAAGGTGGTCGATAACACGGCCGCCGAGGTGGAAATCCAGGTACACCTGCCCACGGGCGTGTCGCCGGACCTTACCATGGACGCCCTGTACGCCTTCACCGACTGCGAAATCTCCATCTCGCCCAACACCTGCGTGATTATCGAGGAGAAGCCGCGGTTTGTGGGCGTGGAAGACATGTTGCGCCTGAGCACCCAGAAAACGGTGCGCCTGCTGGAGCGGGAGCTGGAAATTCGGCAGGACGAGCTCCAGGAAAAGTGGCATTCGGCTTCGCTGGAGAAGATTTTCATCGAAAACCGCATCTACCGCAAAATCGAGGAGTGCGAAACCTGGCAGGACATTCTTGATACCATCGAGAAGGGCCTCAGCAAGTTTGTGCGCGTGCAAGGCTCTAAGGCCAAGGCCGACGACCAGCGCATCGTGCTGCGCCGCCCCATCACGGAGGATGACCTGACCCGCCTGACCGAAATCCGCATCAAGCGTATCTCGAAATTTGACGGCTTTAAGGCCGATGAGTACATCCAGAAGCTGGAAACCGAGCTGGCCGAAGTAGCCGACAACCTGGCCAACCTCACCCGCTACGCCATTGCCTACTTCGACGGTCTGCTCAAGAAGTACGGCGTTGGCCGGGAGCGGAAAACCCAGCTGCGCACCTTCGACGTGGTAACGGCCCAAAAAGTAGCCGTGGCCAACCAGAAGCTCTACGTCAACCGGCAGGATGGCTTCGTGGGCTACGGCCTCAAGAAGGACGAATTTGTATGCGACTGCTCCGACCTGGACGATATCATTGCCATCAAGCGCGACGGTACGTTCATGGTCGTCAAGATTGCCGAGAAAACCTTCGTGGGCAAGGACATCCTGCACGTGGGCGTCTACAACAAGAACGACGACCGGCTGGTCTACAACATGATTTACCTGGACGGCGCCTCGGGCATCAGCTTCGCCAAGCGCTTCCTGGTCACGGGCATCACCCGCGACAAAACCTACGACCTGACCAAAGCCACCAAAGGCTCGAAGACGCTGTATCTGACGGCTAACCCCAACTCGGAGTCGGAAATCGTCAGCATTCAGCTCTCCGACAAGGCCCCGGCCCGCGTCAAGCAGTTCGACTTTGACTTTGCCGAGCTGGCCATCAAGGGCAAGGGCTCGATGGGCAACATCGTGACCAAGCAGCCCATCAAGAAAATCACCCAGAAAAGCCTCGGCGACTCCACCCTGGGCGGCCGGGAGGTCTTCTTCGACAGCGTGGTGGGCCGCCTCAATACCGCCGGCCACGGCCGCTACCTGGGCACCTTCGACACCGACAACACGGTGCTGGTCGTCTACAAGGACGGTTCCTACGAGCTGAAGTCGCCTGATCCGGCCCACCACTTCGACGTGCCCAACATCGTGCTGCTGCGCAAGCTGGAGCCCGACACTGTGCTCAGCGCCGTGTATGCCGAGGGCGAAACCAAGACGCACTACATCAAGCGCTTCAAGATTGAAACCAGCACGCTGGAGAAGCGCTTCGTCTTCATTTCCGAAACCAAAGGCTCCAAGCTGCTCTGCGCCACTTGCTTTGGCGAGCCCCAGGTGGAAATCAAGCTGCAGCGCGACAAAAAGGCCGACAAGGAAACCGAGAAGCTCCACCTCCACGAGTTTATCGACGTGAAAGGCTGGAAGGCCATGGGCAACAAGCTCAACTACTTCAAGATTCACACCGTGGCCTTGCTCACCGACGAAGGCCCCGAGCCCGAGCGCCGGCAGGTCGCCAAGAAGAAAGGTCCGGCTACGATTCCGCGTCCGGCTTCCGGAGCAGGGGAGGAGAGCGGCCCGCTGCCCGAAATGTCGGGGCCGGTTGACGTCACCCATGAGGACGTGGAACGGGCTCAGGCCATTCTGCGGCGGCCCAAAGCCCAACTCGGCTTATTTTAAATAAAAAGCGCCCTGGTTGAGAAGCTGGGGCCTTTTTTGTGTTCTTGCAAAACCAGACCAAATTCGGCAGCCCTATGCCCGGGCTGCCGTTGCTCGTTTCCTCTTTTTCAATGCCCGCTCACCCGGTTTGCTGTGCTACCAAGTCGTTGCTGATCCTGCTCCTGGCGGCCGGAATGGTGCTCTCGAGCGGGAGCAGGGCTTATAGTCAGCCTAGCGCTACTGATATCAGTCGGCTGCTGGCCGAGGGCAAGGAGTTGCAGAAGCAGTACAAGGAGTCGGAAGCCCTGGCTAAGTACGAGCAGGTGCTCAAGCAGGCGCCCGGCAACTACGAGGCGCTTTGGCAGGCGGCCGTGCTGAGCGTGCACATCGGCAACCGCTACACCGATGAAACCCGGAAAGCCGCCTATTTTTCCGCGGCCCGGCTGTATTCTACCCGCTCGCTGGTGGTGAAGCCGGAAGGAGCGGAGTCTAACTACGCCGAGGCCCTGGCTTTAGTCAACCAGGCTACACTGCTCAGTGCCCGCGGCCGGCTGGTGGCTTATAAGGAAATGAAGCCCTACGTATTCAAAGCTGTGGAACAAGCGCCCAAGTGGGCCGATGCCTGGCAGCTGCTGGGCCGCTGGCACTACCGCGTCGACCACTACAACCCGTTGGAGCGCGCCTACAGTCAGTTTTTTCTGGGCGGTATGCCCGGCAGCGCCAGCACGCCCCAGGCTATTGAGGCCCTGGTAAAAGCCCACGAGCTGGAGCCCAAGAAGATTCAGTTCTGCTACGATCTGGCCCGCGTGCATCTCAACCGCGGGCAGCGCACCCGGGCCAGCAACGTGCTGCAGGAGGCCGCCCAGATTGTGCCCGTTACTAGTGAAGAGCTGGAAATAAGTCGCCGCTGCCGGGCTATGCTCATCCAGCTCAACCGCAAAATGCTCAAGCAGCTCCACCAAAAGGTCAAAAAGACGCTGTAGCCGCCGGCCACAAGCCGCTACCGAGTATCTTTGCCCCAGTGCCGTATTTTTCCTTGCCTGCCGTGCGTTTCCTTCGTCTCTTTCTGGGAGTAGCTTCCAGCGCGATGCTGCTGAGCGCCTGCGAAAGTGCCCCGGCTAGCCGTTCTGAAACCATGGTGAACCTGGCTACCGTCCAAAGTGGCCCCCAGGTTCAGGCTCAGGAGCTGGAAGGAGCCATTGCCCGCCAGCCCCGCAAGGCTTCGCTCTATGCCCGCCGGGCTGCTTTCCGGCTTGATGCAGGTCAGGTAACGGCCGCGCTGGAGGATATCAATCGGGCCATTGACCTCGACGACGACGACGGCGAGTTCTATTTTACCAAAGCCCGGGCCCTGCGCGCCCAGAATCGCCTGACCGCAACCCTGGCCGCCGCCCAGGAAGCTTCCCGCCGCGGCTTTTCCTCACCCGAGCTCAATCTGCTCGTGGGCGAAACCCAGCTGGCTTCCCGCCATTACCAGGACGCCATCGACCAGCTTGACCGTACCCTGCAGCAGGAACCCGACCACGCTGGGGCCCTGTTTTACAAAGGCGTGGCTTACCTGGCCCTGACCGATACCGTGCAGGCTCTGCAGTATCTGCGCGCCAGCACTGCCCGTGACCCGCGCCAGCCCGAAACCCTGCACCAGTTGGCTTTCTTGTCGAATGCCTACCGCCTTCCTACAGAGGCTGTGGTGTATACCCGGCGCGGACTGAAGCTGGCCCCTACGTATGGTTTGTTGTGGTACGACCACGGCCGGCAGTTTGAGCTGCAAAACCAGCCCGACAGCGCCCTGCGCTGCTACGCCCGTGCCATTCAGCTCGATACCACGCTCTACCGCGCCGACTACCGCCTAGCCCTTGCTGCCTTCAAGCTGCGCCGCTATGCCACGGCCATTCCTCACCTGCAACGAGCCGTGCGCCGGGCACCCCGCCTGCCCGACGCTCGGCAGATGCTGGCTGAAAGCTTTGAAAGCGTGGGCCGCACCGCCGACGCCCTGGCGCAATACCGACAGTTGGTAGTAGAAAACCCCGGCAACCGTCACTGGACCTTTAAAGTCTGGAAAGCTGGTGAAAAAGCCCGACAGCTCCGCGCTGATTCCCTTTACCGCCGCCGGCCCGTCGAGCCGATTGCGCCCCTAGTTCAGCGCTTCAAGCCGACCATAACGGAGTAAACCGGCTGCATAGCCTCATTCTACTTTTCTGCTTCAATGCTCTGCGCCTAATGGGGCAATGAGTGGCTTAGCAGGCCGCCTACTGGCCTTAGGTGAGCAGTAATCCTCGCCCGACAGGGCCTCCGCAAATCGCACTAAACTTTGCGCTCTACGGTGCCCTGTGAAAAGGCGTAAAGGGCAACTTCTTTTGCTTTTAGTCAACGCCACAGTTTACAGGCAAGTGCCTACCACTGCGGCGCTGTCTGGCCGCCATGGCAACGGTATTCACCTGAATCAGTTTTTAAGTCCGCCGAGGCATATTAACCCAGTCTGTCACATATGGTGGTCTTTTGTCCTTGTTCAACCCCCTGGTGAGCCTGTATTCTTGCGCTGTATTCACCTTTATTCTAATCAGCCATGAAACAGATTTTTACGCATTGCCTTGCCTCATTCCTGCTAGGGTTGGGCCTGGTACAACCCGCAGTAGGGCAGGTAACAAATGGCAACTTTGAAAGCCGGAATAATCCGCCCCAAGGAGTCAACAATGTTCAGGGGCAAGTTACTCCCGATACAATGATCTGCCCTCCTGGCAGGGCCTGGCACCACAGGGCGCCCCGGATTATCTGGCAACTCCTGCGGCAGTTCCCCAGGTAGACCCACTTGGTACCCCTTTCTATGGACCTTTTTCAACCCATAGTGGAAATGGATGCGTTGCTTTGGTCCGTGAGCCTTATTCCTACAGCTATGATGAGTTTATTACGCAGCCCGTCACCCTTCAGGAAGGTCATACCTACCAGGCGAGTTTCTACGCGCTTCGTCGTCCTGGCGGACAATATGCCGAAAAGCTCGCCCTATACGTTTCTCAAGGATCCACGCAGTCTTACCAAGCCCTTGCCCCTTCGTATCAATACCAGCTTACCTCGGCGCCGTATGCCACCATCGTGTCAACCCCGATTGCGGACCATCTAAACTGGACTCTAGTATCGGGTACATTTGTGGCCAAGGCCAATTCGAGCATTACTATCGGCTTTGCCCGGGAGTTCGCAAGCCTGGATCCTTCTCTATACTCCGTAGGGAATGGGGATTACTTTGCCGTTGATGATGTACAACTCACCGATCTGGGCTGTTTGAGCACTGCTCCCGCTACGCCTGGCTCGATTAGCGGCTATTTAGACCCCCACATTGGGCGTATTCGCGTGTCCGTTGCTGCGGTTCCAGGTGCTACATCCTACAACTGGTATCTGGATGGTTACCAGGTCGACGACTCGTTTGCCAATGGTAACGTACATAGCAGAAGCTTGGATATTCTTATTCCGCAGGATGGAAGTTGTCACCCGGATTATACGGTAAGTGTTGAAGCCGTCAATGGCTGCGCTATTTCGGCGCAACGATCAAAGTATTATCCGGCGGGTACTGGTGGATGCTCGGCTCGGACTGCGGCCGTCGTGTACCCGAACCCAGCTGCTGATCAATTGAACCTGCCCACAGAAGCCGAACAAGTAACGCTGCTCGATAACCAAGGGCACGCTATGACCCTGAAGCCGCGTTCAAGGTCGGGTAGTTTGGATATTCGTACGTTGCCCGCGGGACTCTATCAGCTGCGCTATGTTCTGCAGGGTAAAGCACAAAGTCAGCGCATACAGATCAAACGATAATACTCCGTAACAGAAGCATAAAGCCCCGGCCAAATAAATGGTCGGGGCTTTTTTGTGGCCCTGGTAGTGGTGCCCGGTTGTGCCTGCAACGCACAACCACCAGCTGGTAAACAGCGGAAGTTGTCCCTAGAATGAGGAACCGCTTTAGGACCTCACGCAGGTAGAAATTAGGCGCAGCCATATGTTCGGATAGATAGGGTCTTATCTTTACCCCGAAACCAGCTCCGCCATTGTCGCCAGCAGGAGACTTTTATGCGGAGGCTACTGGCAATCAGCCACAAGGCCGGAGAAAGGGAAGTTGAGCATCTTTTGTGAATAAGAAAGAACTCAAGTGCCCTTGAAATCCGGCTTTAGGCGCTGCTGTATGAAGTCGCCCCGTGTAAGTAATTTCAAGCTGCTAACTTGCGGGCTAACGCTGTTTGTATAGCTACTTTATTTTCCACTCATGATTGACATCACGCTTCCCGACGGCTCGGTCCGCCAGTTTGAGGCCGGCGCAACGGGCTACGATGTGGCCGCCAGCATCAGCGAAGGGCTGGCCCGCAACGCCTTGGCCATCCGCCTAAACGGGGAGGTTCGCGACCTGAACCGCCCCATCGACCACAGTGCCAAGCTCGAAATCCTGACCTGGAACGACACCGACGGCAAGTCCACGTTCTGGCACTCCTCGGCTCACTTGCTGGCCGAAGCCCTCGAGGCACTGTATCCCGGCGTAAAGCTCGGTATCGGCCCCAGCATCGAAAACGGCTTCTACTACGACATCGACCTGGGTGAAGGCCGCACGATTTCGACGGATAACTTCCCCGAAATCGAGAAGAAGATGCTCGAGCTGGCCAAGAACAAAAGCCGCTACGAGCGTCGCGAGGTGAGCAAGGCCGACGCCATTGCCTACTTCACCGAGAAGAACGACCCCTACAAGCTCGACTTGCTGGAGCGCCTCGAAGATGGCAGCATCACCTTCTACCAGCAGGGTGACTTCACCGACCTCTGCCGCGGCCCCCACATTCCCGACACCTCGCCCATCAAGGCTGTGAAGCTGCTCAACGTGGCCGGTGCCTACTGGCGCGGCGACGAGAAGAACAAGCAGCTTACCCGCATCTACGGCATCACCTTCCCCAAAGCCAAGGAGCTCACCGAGTACCTCGAGAAGCTGGAGGAAGCCAAGCGCCGGGACCACCGCAAGCTGGGCAAGGAGCTGGAGCTATTTGCCTTCTCCGAGAAAGTTGGTGCCGGCCTGCCGCTGTGGCTGCCCAAAGGCACTGCCCTGCGCGAGCGGCTCGAGCAGTTCATGCGCAAGGCCCAGATCAAGTCGGGTTACCTGCCCGTGGTGACGCCCCACATCGGCTCGAAGGAGCTCTACGTGACCAGTGGCCACTACGAGAAGTATGGTGCCGACTCATTCCAGCCCATCAAGACGCCCAACCCCGGCGAGGAGTTCTTCCTCAAGCCGATGAACTGCCCCCACCACTGCGAGATTTACAAGACCAAGCCCCGCTCGTACCGCGACCTGCCGATTCGCCTGGCCGAGTTTGGCACGGTGTATCGCTACGAGCAAAGCGGTGAGCTGCACGGTCTCACGCGGGTGCGCGGCTTTACCCAGGACGATGCCCACATCTTCTGCCGGCCGGATCAAGTAAAGGAAGAGTTTATCAAGGTTATCGACCTGGTGCTCTACGTGTTCCGTTCGCTGGGCTTCGAAGACTATACGGCGCAGATTTCCCTGCGCGACCCCGAGAACAAGGCTAAGTACATCGGCACCGACGAGAACTGGCACCTGGCCGAAACCGCCATTCAGGAAGCCGCCGCCGAGAAAGGTCTGCCTACGGTAACCGAGCTGGGCGAAGCTGCCTTCTACGGTCCCAAGCTCGACTTTATGGTGCGCGACGCCCTGGGCCGCAAGTGGCAGCTCGGCACCATTCAGGTGGATTACAACCTGCCTGAGCGGTTCGAGCTGGAGTACGTAGCCCCGACAACTCCCGGCAGCGCCCCGTGATGCTGCACCGCGCGCCATTTGGCTCGCTGGAGCGTTTCGTGGCCGTACTTATCGAGCACTGTGCCGGCAACTTCCCCCTGTGGCTCTCGCCCGAGCAGTTTGCCGTCCTGCCGATTTCGGAGAAGTACCAGGACTACGCCCAGCAGGTATACGACAAGCTGGTACAGGCTGATCTGCGTGGCTCCCTGGACGCCCGCGACGAGAAAATTGGCCGCAAAATCCGGGATGCCGAAATCTCCAAGGTGCCCTACATGCTGATTGTAGGGGAGAAGGAGCAGGAAAACGGTATCGTCTCGGTGCGTAAGCACGGCGAAGGCGACATCGGCAGCGTGCCCCTGGATTCCTTTATTCGCAGCTTCCAGGAGCAGGTAGCCGAAATGACTGCCGTGTAAGGTGCCAACACTTTGCTACTCCAGCAAGGCCTAGAATACCTTATTTAAGTAAGGCAGTCTGAGCCTCTGGCTAAATAAAGCCCGGTCTTCTTTCATGATGACCGGGCTTTTTTATAGTGGCTGTACCAGCCTACTGGTTAACGCATCAGCCCTGGGTCATACCAGCCGGTAATCTCTTCTTCAGCCTGTTTCGCTTACATTCATTCAGTAAATTATATAGCCATTTTTGAGGGTTTGGAAAAAAAGCCGGATATTCGCCCGCTGATTGAACCCACCAAGCTCAGGCATTGTATGGTTCAACCAGCTCAAAAGTTAATTAGCTCACCTTTCAGAAGGAGGACCAACTCATAGCAACCCCCAATCGCCGCTACATCCCCCGCGCTCAGGTCGAGGAGCCGTTCAAAATCAACCAGAAGATTACGGCTCGGGAAGTACGCCTGGTCGGCGAAAACGTCGAGCAAGGCATTTATTCAATTGAGCAGGCCCGTCGGATGGCCCAGGAGCAAAACCTCGACCTGGTCGAGATTTCGCCCACGGCTGTTCCCCCGGTGTGTCGCGTTATTGACTACTCGAAATTTAAGTACGAGCAGAAGAAGCGCACCCGCGAAATGAAGGCCAAGGCTACGAAAGTAGTTTTGAAGGAAATTCGTTTCGGACCCAACACCGACGACCACGACTTCGCATTCAAGCTCAAGCACGCCCAGGAATTCCTGAAGGAAGGCGCCAAAATCAAGGCGTACGTTCACTTCGTGGGTCGTTCCATTGTGTTTAAAGAGCGTGGCGAAATCCTGCTGCTCAAGTTTGCTCAGGCTTTGGAAGAACTCGCCAAAGTAGAGCAGCTGCCTAAGCTCGAAGGCAAGCGCATGTTCCTGTACCTGGCTCCCAAAGTAGCGCCCACGGTTGCAAAGCCCAAGCCTGCTGCTCCGGCCGCGAAAGACGGAGCTCCTGCTCCCAAAGAAGCGCCCCAGCCCAAGGAAGCTCAGGAATAGGCTCTGGCCTCAATCCGCTTTTTCTTTTTCTCAATTCATACCACAATGCCGAAAGTAAAGACGAAATCCGGTGCTAAGAAGCGTTTCACGCTCACCGGCTCGGGCAAGGTGAAGCGGAAGCACGCCTTCAAAAGCCACATCCTGACCAAGAAGTCGACCAAGCAGAAGCGTAATCTGACGCACGTGACCCTGGTTAGCTCCGCGGACATGAACCGCGTGAAGGACATGCTGGTTATTTGATTTGTTTTTAGTTACTCGTTTTTGGATATGACCCTTTAACCGGGTGGTAGCCAGAAACAAAAGCTTAAAACCAATCACCCCATTTTCAACCCGGCGTCCGGTCTCGAAGACTTCACTTGTATAGTCACCGGCCGCCAAAAAAGAGTAGGTTATGCCAAGAAGTGTAAACCACGTGGCCTCGCGCCACCGCCGTAAGAAAGTAATGCGTCTGGCGAAAGGCTATTTCGGCCGTCGCAAGAACGTATGGACCGTAGCCAAGAACGCCGTTGAGAAAGGTCTTCTCTACGCGTACCGTGACCGGAAAACCAAGAAGCGCGAGTTCCGCGCCCTCTGGATTCAGCGTATCAACGCTGGCGCCCGCGAGCATGGTCTGTCGTATTCGCAGTTGATGGGTGGCCTGAAGAAGGCTGGCATCGAGTTGAACCGCAAGGTTCTGGCCGACCTCGCCCTCAACCACCCCGCTGCTTTCAAAGGCATTGTGGACAAGATTAAATAAGTACCCAGTCTGGCTCGCCAGATAAAGCACTTAGCAAAAGCCCTCAACCAGCAATGGTTGAGGGCTTTTTGTTTGCTTCAAAGAATGTCGGAGTTAAACACTTACTGCGGGCGGGCCAGTACGATGATGGGCTTATCCTTATAAATTGTTTCGGCAACGGCATGGTAGCCGTGCTTGGCCGCCACTCGTAGCGAAGGCGTGTTAGCTGGGTCAATGATGCATACAGTGCGGCAACAGGTGAAGTGCTCCTGCCCCCAGGCAAGAGCGGCGGCCACGGCTTCGGTAGCATAGCCTCGACCGTGCATGGCCGGATCGAGCACCCAACCTATTTCCGGCTCTCCTTTGAGGGAAGGCTCCATGTTCCGGCGCCAATCAGCGAAGCCTACTGACCCAATGTAGCTGCCGGTAGCTACTTCCTCCACGGCCCAATAGCCAAAGCCTAGCAGCGACCAGTGCCCATTATTCCGAAGCACCTTGGTCCAGACATCTTCTTCGGGCAGGGCCTGGCCCCAAGGAAGGCATAAAAGTCAGGCTTTTGAAAAATGGCGGTAAAGGCAGTAAGATCTGCGAAGCGGTGTTCCCGCAACAACAAACGGGGAGTGGAAAGTTGCGGAATAGGGGCCGCTAAAGGATAGGAGCTAATCATGGAAACGAAAGGAATTTAAGTTGGATAAAGAAAGCAGCAACTACTGAAATAACTAGCTTTCGGCGCGAAGTCATTCTTTCTGACCTCTAAATCAGCAGCGAAAAACAAGAGGTATATTTAAACACGAAAAACTTATATAATTATAAATTGCACTTAATTTATTAAAGCTTTAAATAATACAATTATGTGCTATAAAGTATTGATATGTTGGTTCTTGAAAGATATATTTGTTTATAATCTGACCCGCAAACAAACTTATTATGTACAAAACTCTACTTCTTATTTTCTGGCTTTTGGCGGGCGTACTATTGCCTGTCTCGTCGGCCACTGCATCTTCTGCTTCGGTGGAGGCTTTGCCTCTTTTCAAGCGTGCTCCCAAGGACAAGACTCATTCGGGTCGCTACATTCACCGGCCCAACTATAAGCGTTATAAAGGCCCTGGTAACCCCAACCGCGGCTTGCTGGCAGTTTTTAGCTAAGTCACCCGGATAGTTGAGCAAGGCTCGTAGCGTGTCGCTACGGGCCTTTTTTATTTGTCCGCCCCGGGTGCAGTATCTTCCTCCCTATTAGTCTCATGTCCATGTGCACCTCCATTGCCCGAACAATCTCCTTCAACGCGGTTATGCTGGAAGCCTTGCGTGCCAACCGAAAAACCGTTACGCGCCGCCGCTTAGCATCCGGCTTACCTCTGAACCATGCGCCCGACAACTATCAGTTCCTGGCTATGGAAAACTCAGTAGCTCAGTTTCAGCTCTGTGGGCCAACTGCCTCCGGGGGCATAGAGCTGGTCATGTGCCCTCACGGCCAGCCCGGCGACTTGCTGCACGTGCTGGAAGCGCCCGAGATAGTGCTTAAAATTAGTGCCGTCCGGGCCGAGCGGCTGCAAAGCATTACCGAAGCCGAAGCACTGGCCGAAGGCTTTGCTGCTATACGAAGCGGCACTGCTCGTCAAGCCTTTCGTACTTTGATTGATGCTATTTATCCTTCTGCCTGGTCCCGTAATGAATGGGTATGGGTACTGGAGTTTGAGCGGGTGCAGTAGGGGCTTGGTACTAAATAGCTTTACGTTAGCCTACAATTTGGTTAATGAGTCCAGCCTGCACTGCGCAGGAAATTTAGCAGGCGGGGGTCCTGGGCCGACAATGGCGGTAGCCAAAGGTCAACTCGCTCCCGGGTCCACCATAGCCCTTGCGCGTTGCTGGGAGGGGCAAACCGGTACCGGTAGCGCACTGCCCGCACGTAGCGCGGGGGCTGAGTGGGAAACGGGTTACCAGCGAACAAACTGAGTGCATTCGGGTCGTTGCGCAGCAGCTTAGCCACCAGATGAAGCGTCCAGGGATATTGCTCAGGCGAAGCCATTGCAGCAAACCACATCTGCCAGTCTAGCCGCAGCTGATAAGGTGCTATCTGGGGCGGCTGCTGATCTAGGGCCACGGGCAGGCCTTTGTAGGGATAAGGCTGCCAGTGGGCGCTGTCGGTGGGATTCTCATCCAGGGTGCCTTCGAATACTACATTCAGCCGTTCCTTTCCCACCGTGCCGAAGGCCCCATAGGTATTGACCAAGTTTAGCGGGTCGAAAGAAGTGTTCATAATCTGCCCGGGCGACACCATATTCAGCGCCGGCTGAATGCTGAGTAGGGTAATAACGGCGGTAACCACCCAGGCGGTGGTGCGCATAGGATGAGACTCTTCGGCCACCGCGGCGGCAGCCTGCGCCCGTCGCACCAGGGCCTGGGGCAGCAATCGGGCCCAGAAGCCGTCATCGAAGCAAGCCAGCGCTGGGACTATCGTCAGCCAGTTCAGAAAGGAGAGGTTGCCGCTAATGATAATGCTGAACTGAAACACTACCATCACCACACCGGCCAGGTGCCGGGCCAGGCGGGGCCCGAAGGCAAATAGGGGCGCCGCCAGTTCGGCCAACCAGTTGAACCATACGCCTGCTTGTAGCATCGGGCGCGGCAAAAAGTGAAACCACCGGCTTAGCGGGCCGGGAATCGGCTGGGTTTCGAAGTGGTAGTACAACGCCGTGCTGTTGCGCCATACCTCGTCGCCCCGTACTTTAATCAGGCCGGCTCCTAGCATTACGCGCACCACCAGCCAGCGAAACAGCACAAGAATGGGCAGGGGCGGGGCGTAGCGCGGAAACGGGCGCCAGTCGAGCAACGGACACAGAAAGATGGCCAGGAACCCGGTTTCGGTAAGCTGTATCTCCCAACCGTAGCCGTACCATTCCTGACCCACGTTCACAAAAGACAGATATAGCGCCCAGAGCACCGCCATGAGCAGCCCGTTGGCAAAGCCAGCTACCACGAGGCAGGACAGCCCAAACCCCACCCAGGCCGCCCCGAGCAGCACCGCGTCGGAGTGCCCAAACCAGAATACAGACGGCAGCCGCCGAAAGCCGCTCCCTGTCCCGCCTAGCACCTGGCTTACCTGCTGCAGGTAACTATCCACCGGCAACAGCCCGTCTTCTCCCAGCAGGGGCCGAATCTGGTTGATAGCCACCAGAAATGCCACGGCATAAAGCAGGCCCAGCAGGCGCAGAATGACAAAGCGGGTTAGCCAGTAGGAAACCGGAGCGTTTGGCTCCGAAGTTAGAGGGTGTGTTTCGCTAGCCATAAAATTATGCCCTAGTAGATAAAGCAGTCGTCTGGCTGCAGTCCGGCCAAGGAATGGCCAGAGCAGCCGGGGCAAGGAGCAGGCTAGTCACGCTTTTCTTACTTTTTGCTACCACCTGCAACTTGGCCCTACATACTCCGGAGGGCAACCTTGGTTACGGCAGATGTGTCCAGTATCTGATTATTAAGTAATTAATTAATAGATGGTTGAGCTGAGTTATTCGCCATGCGCTGGTATGCCGACGAGCTTGCGCATGGCAAAAACATTTCCTGCTTGAAAAGGGGATTCCCAGAGCGGAAAGCAGGTTTCGGGCAAAAAAGCAAAGGCTGATAGGGGCCCGAACAGTGGGCATAAAAAAACCGCCTAGAATCGAAATCCTAGGCGGTTTTCACTGTGTAGCGGGGACGAGAGTTGAACTCGTGACCTCAGGGTTATGAATCCTGTGCTCTAACCAACTGAGCTACCCCGCCCTGTTTGGTGGTGCAAAGGTAATAACAAGATTTCGACCAACGCAAGCATTGTGTGAAAAAAAAGCCGTGTATATTGGCTCAACCCATTGAAGTCACCTACTTGCGCTTCACTCATTCTCTCCCATTTTGTTTTGCTTATGCCGCTTTCCGCTACCCGCTCCAAGCACCGTTTCACGGTCGAACTACCTGTCAACGCCTCACCCAAGATTCTGTACCCGTACCTGGCTTCCGCCTCGGGCCTGTCGCAGTGGTTTTGCCAGGATGTGCGCATCGACGAAGACCACCGGTACAACTTTATCTGGGACAACCAGTCGCATTTCGCCGAGATGACCTCCCACCGCACCAACCGCTCGGTGCGCTACGTGTTTCTCGACCACAACAAGCGCCACACGCCGGATGCCAACTACCTGGACTTTAGTCTGGAAGAGTCGCAACTAACCCAGGAAGTGTACCTGCGCGTGATGGACTACTCGGAGGAAACCGACGATATCGAGTTGCAGGAGATGTGGGAAAGCCTGATTCTGAAGCTGCGTGAACTGGTTGGGGGCTGAGCCCGAAAAATAAACTTGGGGAGCAAGAGCAAAACGGCCCGTATCTTCGTTGGTCTTTTGCTCCCCGGCGGCGCCCACACAGAGTGGGCGGGCAGGAGAGTGCCTGTCATGAAAAAACTCGATAAACTAATTCTGCGGGCCTTTGCCGGCCCTTTCCTGCTCACTTTTGCCGTGGTGCAGTTCATCCTGCTCATGGTTACCCTGCTCAAGTACATGGACGACTTGATCGGGAAAGACCTGGGCTGGCAGGTAATTACCAAGCTGATCCTGATGTTCAGCGTGATTACCATTCCTACGGCCCTGCCGCTGGCCGTGCTCCTGTCGTCTCTGATGACCTACGGCAACCTAGGCGAGCATCACGAACTGACGGCTATCAAGAGCTCCGGTATCTCCCTGCTACGCATCCTGCGGCCCGTAATGATTCTAAGCGTGGTCTTGGCCGGACTGGCTTTCTGGTTTAACAACCGCATTGTGCCCAGCGCCAACCTGGAAACGTTCAGCCTGCTTTGGGACGTGCGGCAGCAGAAACTGGCCCTCGACATCAAGGAAGGCGTGTTTTACAACGGCTTGCCGGGCTATACCATCAAGGTCAATAAGAAGGAAGGCGAGAACGGCGACCGGCTCAAGGGCGTCATGATCTACGACCACACCAACGGGCGCGGCAACTCCACCGTTATCCTGGCCGATTCAGGCCGCATGTTTACCCGCTTTGGGGGCGGCTACCTAAGCTTGGAGCTTTTTCACGGCCGCACCTACGTGGAGCAGCCCGACTCCCGGGACCGGGCAGGAGCCAGCTTTATCCGCCAGGGCTTCGACCGTAACCTGATTACGTTTTCCCTGTCTTCGTTTAATCTGAATCTGACGGACAAGAAGCTGTTCTCGGAAAACAAGATGATGAAGAATATTCCCCAGCTGCAGCACTTCACCGATTCGCTGCACAACAAGCTGGTGGTTGAGCGGAAGATGTTTCCGCGCCAGCTGAATCCTTACTACGTATATGTCCGCCTGGATACTACCGGGCAAACCCTGCGGCAGCGGGTTCAGCACTGGCAGGTACCCACCACCAAACTGCCCGTGGTCAATGCTAACCTGCTGGACCAGGCCGAAAACCGGGTGCGCAACCTGCGTACCTACGTAGGCAGCACTTCCGAGCACATGAGTAATCTGGCCAAGGAAGCCGGCAACTTCCGCATTGAAATCTACAAGAAGTACACCCAGTCGGTGGCCGTGCTGCTGATGTTCCTGATTGGAGCTCCGCTCGGCGCCATCATCAAAAAAGGCGGCCTGGGCGTGCCCGTGCTGATTTCCATCGTCTTCTTCATTGTCTACTACGTGCTGTCTATCATCGGCGAGAAGTATGCGCGGGAAGGCGTGATGCCCGTAGCCTCGGGGGTATGGATGGCCACTGTGCTGCTGCTGCCCGTCGGCTTGTTCTTTCTCAACCAGGCCCGCCGCGACTCCGGCCTGCTCGAAACCGATATTGTAGGCCGCCTGTTCCGCAAAATGAAGCTGCGCTTCCGCGGCTATAAGAAGGCAGTATAAGGCCGGTTTTTAGTCATTGGGTGCAGGTTTTTGGCTGGAATAAGACGGGCTAAGCCGAAAACCAAAAACTAATTACCAAAAACACGCAAAAACCAGTACCTTTGCGGCCACCCCGAGGTGCGGGGTGTTTTTCTTTCATACTTAATCCAAGACGGGGAAACCTATCTGCCGATGAAACTCACTACCGAATTAAAGCAGGAAATTTTCGCGAAGAATAGCCTGACGAAGACCGCAACCGACACCGGTTCGGCCGAATCGCAAATTGCCCTGTTTTCGCACCGCATCAACCACCTGACTGAGCACCTGAAGGTGAACAAGAAAGACTTCTCGACCCGCCTGGGTCTGTTGAAGCTCGTTGGTAAGCGTCGCCGTCTGTTGGACTACCTGCAGCACCGCGAAATCAACCGCTACCGCGCAATTATTAAAGAGCTGGGTATCCGCAAGTAACCTCGCCCGCCTGGAGCAGGGAGCCTTTTTACGAAGGTTCCCTGCTCTTTTTTTGGCCTGACTGGTAACGAATCGGTGCCAGTAGGTTGTTGCCCTTTCGATTCCGAATACCCAGAGCAAAACCAGGCCCAACGCCGGCCCTGGTTTTTCCAGGCTGCTCGCCCGCTGTCGCTTTTTCAAGCAAACTGAGAAGATGCCCAATTACACCGCTATTACCAAGAGCGTTACCCTGCCCGATGGTCGGCAGATTTCCATCGAAACCGGCAAGCTGGCCAAATTCGCGGATGGTGCCGTAGTCGTGCGCCTCGGCGACGCCATGCTGCTGGCTACCGTCGTGTCGCAGCCCAGCGCCCGCGGCGACGTGGATTTCCTGCCCTGTCGGTTGATTATCAAGAAAAGTTCGGCGGCGCCGGCAACATCCCGGGTTCGTTTCAGCGCCGTGAAGGCCGCCTGTCGGATTACGAGATTCTGGTCTGCCGCATCGTTGACCGCATCCTGCGCCCAATGTTCCCTAAGGACTATCACTACGAGGTGCAAGTGATGATTACCCTGATTTCGGCCGATAAGACCGTGCAGCCCGATGCCCTGGCCGCCCTGGCCGCTTCGGCCGCCCTCTCGATTTCGGATATTCCTTTCGCTGGCCCCATCTCGGAGGTTCGCGTGGCCCGTATCGACGGCAAGCTGCAAATCAACCCCCTGACCGCCGACATTGCCCGCGCCGACATTGACCTGATTGTAGGTGCTACTGCCGACTCGGTTGCCATGGTGGAAGGCGAGATGAACGAAGTGAGCGAGGAAGAAATGGTGGAAGCCATTGCCTTTGCCCACGAAGCCATCAAGGAACAGGTGCGCGTGCAGCTGGAGCTGGCCGCTGAAGTGGAGAAATCCCACACCAAGCGCGAGTACCCCAAGTACGAAGAAAACGACGACCTGAAAAAGCGCATCCTGGAAGGGGTGTATGAGCAGGCCTACCAAGTAGCCAAATCGGGTAACACCAGCAAAGCCGGCCGTAAGGAAGGCTTCGGCGCCATCAAAAAGTCGCTGACCGAGAAACTGCTGGAAGAGCAGCCCGAGCTGGATATGAAGATGTTCGGCCGCTACTATTCCTCTGCTGAGAAAAAGGCTATCCGCGACATGATGATCAAAGAGCGCACTCGCCTCGATGGTCGTCAGCTCACGGAAATCCGCCCCATCTGGAGCGAAGTAAACTACCTGCCCGGCGCTCACGGCTCGGCTTTGTTTACCCGCGGCGAAACCCAGTCGCTGACCACGGTAGCCCTCGGCACCAAGCTCGATGAGCAAATCATCGACACGGCCATGACCTCGGGCTACAGCAAATTCATGCTGCATTACAACTTCCCGGCCTTCTCGACCGGTGAAGTGAAGCCTAACCGTGGCCCTGGCCGCCGCGAAATCGGCCATGGCAACCTGGCTCTGCGCTCGTTGAAGAAGGTGATGCCTTCGGACGACGAGAACCCCTACACTGTGCGCATCGTGTCGGACATTCTGGAGTCAAACGGCTCCTCGTCGATGGCTACGGTGTGCGCCGGCTCGATGGCTTTGATGGACGCTGGTATTCCGGTGCGCGCGGCCGTTTCGGGCATTGCCATGGGTCTTGTGCAGGACAAGGAAACCGGCGAATACGCTGTGCTGTCCGACATCCTGGGCGATGAGGACCACCTCGGTGACATGGACTTCAAAGTAACCGGCACCGAGAAGGGTATCGTAGCTTGCCAGATGGACATCAAAATCCAGGGCTTGAGCGCTGAAATCATGACGGCTGCCTTGCACCAGGCCCGTGAAGGCCGTCTGCACATCCTGCGCGAAATGGCTAAGACCATCAGCCAGCCCGCGGCCGAGTTGAAGCCGCATACGCCCCGTTCGCACAAGATGCTGATCGACAAAGAATACATCGGTGCCGTAATCGGACCCGGTGGCAAAGTCATCCAGCAGATTCAGAAGGATACCAACGCCACGGTTATCATCGAGGAGAAGGACGAGAAAGGCCATGTGAGCATCTATGCTTCCAACCAGGAAGACATGGAAGCTGCTATCAGCCGCATCCGCGCCATTGCCGCGACGCCCGAGGTGGGCGAGACCTACAAAGGCAAGGTGCGCAGCATTCAGCCCTACGGCGCCTTCGTGGAGATCATGCCGGGCAAAGACGGTCTGTTGCACATTTCCGAGGTGTCGCACGAGCGGCTGGCCACGCTGGAAGGCGTGCTTGAGGTAGGGCAGGAAATCGACGTGAAGCTGTTGGACATCGACAAAAAAACGGGTAAATACCGTCTCTCGCGCAAGGTGCTACTGCCCAAGCCCGAGCGTGCTGCCAGCAGCAACGGCGAAGCGCAAGCCTAACCATTTACCTGCTGTAGAACTTTCGCGGGTACCGGCATGTTGGTCACAATCAGCCGGTACCCGTAAAAGGGACACGATGTTTAACATTTTCAGAAATACTCTACTTCCGCGCCCGCAATGAGACAGCTAAAGATCAGCAAGCAAATCACCAACCGCGAAAGCCAGTCGCTGGATAAATACCTCCAGGAGATTGGTAAGGTGGATTTGCTAACCCCCGACGAGGAGGTAACGCTGGCGCAACGCATACGAGAAGGCGACCAGCAAGCGCTGGAAAAGCTGACGAAAGCCAACCTTCGCTTCGTGGTGTCGGTGGCCAAACAATACCAGAACCAGGGCTTGTCGCTGGGCGATTTGATCAACGAGGGTAACCTAGGTTTGATTAAAGCCGCCAAGCGTTTCGATGAGACCCGGGGCTTTAAATTCATTTCTTACGCCGTATGGTGGATTCGCCAGTCGATTCTGCAGGCCTTGGCCGAGCAGTCCCGTATTGTGCGTCTGCCCCTGAACCGCGTAGGTTCGCTGAATAAGATTTCCAAGTCGTTTTCCGAGCTGGAGCAGAAGTTTGAGCGGGAGCCCTCGCCCGAAGAAATTGCCGAAGTGCTGGAGCTTACGACTTCTGAAGTAGTGGATACGCTCAAGATTTCGGGCCGTCACGTGTCGGTAGATGCTCCCTTCGTGCAAGGCGAAGAGAACCGTTTGCTGGACGTGCTGGAAAACGAAGACGAGGAGTCGCCCGACACCGGCCTGATGAACGACTCGCTCCGCAAGGAAGTGCAGCGCGCCCTGAGCACGCTCACCAAGCGCGAAGCCGACGTTATTACGCTGTATTTCGGCCTCAACGGCGAGCATTCCCTTACGCTGGAAGAAATCGGCGAGAAGTTCAACCTGACCCGTGAGCGGGTTCGTCAAATCAAGGAAAAAGCCATTCGCCGCCTGCGCCACACTTCGCGCAGCAAGGCCCTGAAGCCCTACCTGGGATAAGTTTTCTACTTATCCACCGAGAAAAACCCCAGCAGAACGTTGGGGTTTTTCTTTGTGGGTTAGTCTTCGGTAGCGGAAAAGTCCAGTCGGGTCCTGAAACGGTCATGTCCTTGCCTGGCGTGACTCTACGGCCCCGCTATAGGTTGGCTCTAACCACTCTGCCGTTTCGGCATAGCCGAAGTTATGGCTCAGTTTCGGCTAGGGTTAACCAATGTTGGCACCCAGCGGTTGAAAGCTGGGGGAAGCTTACTTTTGCAGTTCAAATTGCCATACCTACTCTCATGGAGAATACCACGGAACACGTGAAGTGTCTGATTATCGGTTCGGGGCCCGCGGGCTATACGGCCGCTATTTATGCTGCCCGGGCCAATATGGCACCTGTTATGTACCAGGGTTTGCAGCCCGGCGGCCAATTGACGATTACCAACGACGTAGAAAACTTCCCCGGTTACCCCGACGGCATCATGGGTCCGGAAATGATGGAGGACCTTAAGAAGCAGGCCGCCCGCTTCGGCACCGATATCCGCTACGGCTTGGCTACGGCCGTGGACTTTTCGGGCCACCCGCACCGGGTGACGATTGACGAGAATAAGGAAATTACGGCCGATGCCGTGATTATTGCCACCGGAGCTTCGGCCAAATGGCTGGGGCTGGAGTCGGAGGCGCGGCTGAACGGCTCGGGCGTATCGGCCTGCGCCGTGTGCGACGGGTTTTTCTACCGCGGTAAGGATGTGGCCATCGTAGGCGCCGGCGACACGGCCGCTGAGGAAGCTACCTACCTGGCCAACCTCTGCAACAAGGTGTACATGCTGGTGCGGAAAGGGGAGATGCGCGCCTCGAAAATCATGCAGAAGCGCGTACTCGACAACCCCAAGATTGAGGTGTTGTTTGACACGGCTACCGACGAAATCCTGGGGCAGTTTGCCGTGGAAGGTGTGCGGGTAAAAAACCTGCTCACGCACGAATCGCGCGAGTTGGCCGTTGAAGGCTTTTTCGTAGCAATCGGCCACGAGCCCAACTCCAAGATTTTCCAGCCCTTCCTGCACCACGACGAGCAGGGCTACCTCAAAACGATTCCCGGTTCGGCCAAAACCAACGTGGACGGTGTGTTTGCCTGCGGCGACGTGCAGGACTACACCTACCGGCAGGCCGTGACGGCCGCCGGCTCGGGCTGCATGGCTGCCCTCGACGCCGAACGCTACTTGGCCGCGCTGGGAGTTCATTAGTGGTGAAATGGTGAAGTGGTGAAATAGTGAGTTGTTGTTCAAGTGGCGCACTTTCGCGCAAGCCGAACGAAGAACTCACCATCTCACCACCTCACCATTTCACTATTTCACCATATCTCACTTTTTGCTCTTGTTGAAATTTGTGAAATACTGGCTCGGGCCGTTTCTGCTCTTGATGCTGCTATTGGCGGTCCCGGAGCAGGTGCTGGCTCAACGCCGGAAAGTACCCGAGCCCAAGGCCAAGGCCGGCTCGGCGGGCAAGCGAAAAGACTTCTTCCGCATCAAGTCGCCCAAAATCCGCTATGTACGGCCCGATACCACTATTCTGATTGAAACCAAGGACCTGCCCGACGACAACTCGGACGAGGCCAAGTCGATATTTTTCAATCCTGCCAAAAAGCTCTCCATCGTGAGTGAGGACACTACTACGCTCAACGAGGGCGAGCAGCAGATCGTGGAGATGTCGGAGGAAGTGCTGATCGACAGCTCCTGGATTAAGGTGGCCGGCTATTATGCTATCTGGGATACGCGCAACATCAACCCTTACCGGGTGGATGGCCGCCGAATCCGGGATACCCTAAACCTACGGCTCATCGAACCAGAAAAGCAGCGTTTTGCCAAAATGCCCCTGAGCACCACGCCCCTGACCTCGGACTTTGGGTTTCGCGGCTACCGCTGGCACTACGGCGTAGATCTGGACCTGAACACCGGTGACTCGGTGCGGGCGGCTTTTGATGGGGTGGTGCGGATTTCGAAATGGGACGGCGGCGGCTACGGCAACTACCTGCTGGTGCGGCATTACAACGGGGTGGAAACCCTCTACGGCCATTTGAGCAAGGCTCTAGTAGCACCCGGAACTTTCGTCAAAGCCGGGCAGCTCATCGGGCGCGGTGGCAGCACCGGGCGCAGTACTGGCTCCCACCTGCACTTTGAAGTGCGCTACGAGGGCAACCCCATCGACCCGGAGCGCATGTACGACTTCCCCGACTACAAGCTCCTCAAGGATAACTTCCAGATTACTTCGGCCCTGTTCGACTACTACAGCAAGGCCCTGAAGGCTAAAGCGGCCGCCAAGCAACGCAGCGCCTCGGCTGCTTCCGCCGCCCGCCGCGTGGTCACGCACCGCATCCGGAGTGGTGATACGCTGTCGGAGGTGGCTCAGAAGTATGGCGTGTCGCAGGCCCAGCTACGGCGCCTGAATGGCAATGTCAAGACGCTGCGCCCCGGCAAGACACTGCGGATTAAGTAGCGAATAGTAAAGATGCTTTTTAAGTCCCTATCATCCTGAGCTCCGCCAAGGACCTTACCACGTCAGCTCGACAAGCGTAGCCACGACTTGTGCTAGTATGGCTAGGGCCTTGGCGGAACTCAGGATGACTTTTTTGTAGTAATTACCAAGTTCAGCTCCCCTATGAAACTCGATATTCTGGCCTTTGGCGCCCACCCTGATGACGTGGAAATGTCGGCTGCCGGCACCTTGCTGGCGGCGGCAGCTATGGGCAAGAAAATTGGTATTGTAGACTTCACCCGTGGGGAACTGGGTACCCGCGGTACGCCCGCCACGCGGGCCGCTGAAGCCGAAGCCGCTAGCCGAATACTAGGCCTGAGCGTGCGCGAAAACCTGGGCCTGCCCGATGGTTTCTTCCGCAACGACCGGGAACATCAGCTGCCCCTGATTGCCGCTTTGCGCCGCTACCAGCCCGACGTGGTGCTCTGCAATGCCATTCACGACCGGCACCCCGACCACGGCCGCGGGGCCAGCCTAGCCTCGGAAGCCTGCTTTCTGAGCGGACTACGCATGATTGAAACTCTGGATGCCGACGGGCAGCCCCAGCAGCCCTGGCGCCCCCGCACCGTGTACCACTACATCCAGGACCGGCAAATTGCCCCCGACTTCGTAGTCGACATTTCTGAGTTTTGGCCTGGCAAGTGGGCTTCTATTCAGGCTTACAAAACCCAGTTTTTCGACCCCAACAGCCAGGAGCCGGTAACTTATCTTTCCACGCCGGTCTTCAGCCAGTTCATGGAGGCCCGGGCCCGGGAGTTTGGCCACATCATCGGCGTCGAGTTCGGGGAAGGCTTCACCCGGCAGCGGCCCGTAGGCGTGCGCGACATTACCACACTGATTTAGAATTACAGAACCTGTAAGAGGATAGTCTGCCTTAATAAAGCAAGGCGTGATTAGCGAGCAAGCAAATTATCATATGCATAATGTGGCGTTGGTTTATTTAGAAGAAATAGATAAAGAGTATAAGGTTGAGATGGTAGACACTGTTGAAGTAGATGAAGGGTATAAATTGGTGTCAATTCCTTTTTTTGCTAAACATTTGGCTTTACATGACATTGTCACGGTTGAGAACGAAGATGGTGTGCACTACTTCGATGACATCATTGTAAAATCAGGACATAGCGTTGTGCGAATCGTGTTTTTTGATAAAAATCTAATAGAAAATACTATTAACGCACTGCAGTGCCTTGGCGCTAATGCGTATCGTTATTATGACTCTGAGCTTTTTGCCTTAGACATTCCGGCTTCTACAGACTACAGCCCAATCAAACAGCTTCTAAAAAACGGATCAGCTACTAAATCTTGGGATTATGAAGAAGCCTGTTTAGGTTGGAAATAATTCAGATTCAAAACCGTTGCCCCTATACTCTTATGATTGAATTGCTAATTCTGAAGCTACGCAGGGCCTAAGGCCTAAGATTATAAGGTCAGCAGAATCACGGTGCCGACCTCCGGCGTGGAGCGTACCTGGATGCTGCCTTGGTGGAGGAGCATAATCTGCCGGCACAAACTCAGGCCAATGCCGCTGCCATTCTTTTTGGTGGTGAAGAAGGGTACAAAAATATTGTCCACTACCTCGGTACTCATGCCCCAGCCATTATCACTCACACTAAGTACAGTGGAGCCGGCCGTAGTGGTGGCGGAGAGCGTAATGCAGGGGCTGGGCTGCCCCGCTACGGCATCAATGGCGTTCAGGACCAGATTAATCAGCACCTGCTCGAGCAGCACCCGGTCGGCTGAAATGCTAAGCTGCAGGTCGGGCAGCACGATTTCCAGGGTGATATTTTCGGCCCGCAGCTTGGGTTGCAGCAGCTGGTGCACGGCTTCGAAAAGCTCGTAAACCGGCAGGGGCTGGCGGTTGGGCGTGGCAATCTTGCTTAGGCTGCGGTAAGTGGTGGCAAACTGCAAGAGCCCGTCGCTGCGGCGCTTGATGGTAGCAATGCCCAACTCCAGATCCTCGCGCAGCTCAGCGTCGGGCAGCTCGGCCTCGGTGGCTTGCAGGCGTTGCTCAAGCGTATCGGCCAGGGAGGCAATTGGAGCCACCGAGTTCATGATTTCGTGGGTGAGCACACGCAGCAGCTTCTGCCAGGCGTCGGCCTCGGTTTCATCCAGCGCCCCGCCGATGTTCTGCAGCGCCACGAGCTTGTAGAGCTTGCCCTCGGCTTGAAAAACGCTAGCTGCCAGCAGCAGCCGCACTGCGTCGGGGCCTACCGTCACGGTGGTTACCTGCGCCGGGCCGGGACGCAGTGCGGTAAGCTGGGCCGCCAGTTCAGGGTAGCGGCGGGCTAGGCCCCGGATGTTTTTCAGCTGGGGCAGGCGCAGCAGTTCCTTGAGTGCGCCGTTGAGCCACCACACGGCGCCGGTAGCCGGCTCGTAGGACAAAATGCCAGTTTGAATCAGCTCCAGCACGTTTTGCAAATGCTGGTACTGCGTTTCCTTTTCCTTGCTAATGGTCCGAAACGCGTCGTTGATAGCCTGGAAATGGGCGAAGGGCGCTACCAACTCGGCCCTGCCCGGCCGGCGGTACTGCCCGGAAAAGTCCCGGTAGCGGATAGCCGCCGCGAATTCCTCAAGCTCGTTGAGCACCGCAACCTGGCCCTGGTACAGGTCGCGCAGGGCCCAGAGCACCACGGGCAGCGGCAGCAGCGCCCAGGCTCCGTGGCCCTGTACCAGCGCCCAAGCCGCCGCGCACAGGGCGCCAAACAGGACCAGCACAGTGGAAACCAGGCGCAGTAGAACCCTAGAGTGCATGCTTATTGAGGCGCCGGTAGAGGGCCGTTCGGGTAATGCCTAATTCCTGCGCGGCCCGGGTAATGTTGCCGCCGTGCTTTTCAATAACATGCAGGATGGCGTTGCGCTCCACCGTGCTCAGGGTTAGATTGTCGAGCGACTCGGCGGCTTGGGAAGGAGATTCCAACTGCGAGAACAGCAGATCCTCGGGTTGGAGCACGGGCGTTTCGGCCATGATGACGGCCCGCTCGATGGTGTACTGCAGCTCCCGCACGTTGCCGGGAAAGGCGTACTGCTCCAGCTTGCGCAGGGCCGCCGCGCTGAGTGTGGGCTCGGGCCGCTGGTACTTGGCCGCGTACTGAGCCGCGTAGTGTCGGGCCAGCACCGAAATATCAGCCGGGCGGCTGCGTAGCGGGGGCACCAGCAGCTCCACGGTATTGATGCGGTAGAGCAAGTCCTTGCGGAAGCGCCGCTCGTCGGCCAGCTCGGCTAGAGGAACGTTGGTGGCGCAGATCAACCGAATGTCGACGGCAATGGGCTGATTGGAGCCCAGACGAGTGATTTGCCGATTCTGCAGGGCCGTGAGCAGCTTGGCTTGCTGGCCTAGCCCCAGGTTGCCGATTTCATCGAGGAAGAGCGTGCCGCCGTGCGCGGCTTCGAAGCGGCCGGCGCGGTCCTCCCGGGCGTCGGTAAAGGCGCCTTTCTTGTGGCCAAACAGCTCACTCTCGAACAGCGACTCGGTCAGGGCTCCGGCATCGACTTTTACCAGAGGCTTCGAGGCCCGCCGGGAAGCCTGGTGCACGGCCTGGGCCACCAGATCTTTACCGGTGCCATTTTCGCCCAGCACCAGCACGTTGGCATCGGTTGGGGCTACTTTCTCGATGGTGCGGAAGATCTGCTGCATGGCTGCCGAAGTGCCCAGCAGCGTTGGGGTTGAGCCCGCGGCAGTGTTGGGGAAGCCACGGCCTCACCCGGCGGGCGCAGGGCCTCGGTGATGGTCGTGAGCAGCTTATCGTTGTGCCAGGGCTTGACCACGAAGTCAGTAGCCCCTTCCTTGAGGGCGCGCACGGCCAGCTCGATGTCGCCATAGGCCGTTATCATGATGACGGCCGCCTTTGAGCCCAATTCCTGAATGCGGCGCAGCCAGAAAAAGCCCTCATTGCCGGTGTTCACGGCGCTGTGGTAGTTCATGTCGAGCAGAATCACGTCAAAGCGGCGGGAAGCCAGCAGGGTGGGCAGGGCCTCGGGGCGGCGCTCCACCACGACCTCGCGCACCTGGGGCCGCAGCAGCAGGCGTACCGCCGTCAGAATGTCGGGGTCGTCGTCGAGGACCAGCACGGAGCAGGAGCGGAGGTTCATGGCAGCAGGAAGGTTGTCAGGCAGTTGGCCGTGGGGAAAGCCCCGTCGGGGCTGGGGCGAAGCCTGGTTATTGGCAAAGCACGGTAATTTTTGGCGGCAAAAACAGCCCGGGCCCAAGCCCGCCCAGCCGCCGGTTGGCCGGTAAGCCTGACTGCCGCTGCAGGACTGTATCGGTACCGCACAGGGAGTGTATCAAAACCGAACACTGCGCGGAAACGCCTAATGGATAAGGTATTGAAAATAATGCATTTGCTGTTTCGGCACGCCGATGGCAGCCACTTGAGCAGATGTGGCCCAAACTTTTTCCGGCCACCCACCAAAAAACTTCTGCTGCCGTGGACCGCGCTATTACCCCTCCGAAATGGACAACCCGCAAACTGCTTTTGCTCGGCGGCACCCTGCTGGCGCTACTGCTGGCCGGGCAGTGTATTATTTCGGCGCCGGGCCCAGTCAACTCACCGTCGACCCGACCCGACTGACGATTAGCGTGGTGCGGCGCGGCAGCTTTCAGGAGTTTATTCCCGTGAGCGGGGTGGTACTGCCCGAGACCAGTATTTTCCTTGATGCGCTGGAAGGTGGGCGGGTAGAGGAGAAGTTTGTGGAAGACGGGGCCTTGATGAAAAAGGGCCAGCCGGTGCTGCGCCTTTCCAATGCCGATTTGGAGCTGAGCCTGGTCAACCAGGAAACGGCGGTGCTCAACCTGCTCACTCAAATGCAGATTTCGCGCAACGCGGCCCAGCAGAATACCAACGCCCGCCTCAACCAGCTGGCCGACGCCGACAACGCCTACCACGAGGCCGAGCGGGTGTATCGGCTCAACAAAAACCTCTACGAGCAGAAAGTCATTGCCCAGCAGGAGTTCAAGCAGGCTGAACAGGCCTACCGCTACCAGCAGCGCCGCCTGGGCCTGAGCCGCCACATTCTGGGTCAGGATTCCTCAGCCACGCGGCAGGAGCAGGGCCAGGCCGCCCGCTCCTACACCCGCATGCAGAACGCCCTGGATTTAATGCGCCGCAAAGTAGGCGACCTGGTGGTGCGGGCCCCTATCGACGGGCAGCTGACTTCGCTCGACGCCGAAATTGGGCAGAGCATCAACAAGGGCAGCGCCTGGGCCAGCTCGACGCGGTGAGCGGCTACAAGGTGCGGGCCGACATCGACGAGCACTACATTTCGCGCATCGTGCCGGGCCTGCTGGGCGAGTGCACTGTGGCCGGCCGCCGCTACCCGCTCCAGATTCGCAAGGTCTACACCCAGGTTACCGGCGGCCGGTTTCAGGTAGATATGAGCTTTGTGGGCGCCGTGCCCCAGGCCATCCGCCGCGGCCAGACCCTGCAGGTGCGCCTGACCCTGGGCGACGAAACCCAGGCCGTGCTGCTGGCCAAGGGCGGCTTCTACCAGCAAACCGGCGGCAACTGGGTGTATAAGCTCACGGCCGATGGCCGCGCGGCCTACCGGGCCGAGGTGCGCCTGGGCCGCCAGAATCCCGATTACTACGAGGTGCTTAGCGGCTTGCATCCCGGCGAGCAGGTCATCACCTCCGGCTACGACAACTTCGGCACCATGCAGGAACTGGTGCTTCGGCCTTAGCTCCGGCCTATTCCGCTTGCGCAGAACGCGTCGAAGCCGCGGCCGGCCCGCTTTGGGCCACTGCTGTGGTGAGTGAGTGGCCCCAAGCCGGGCGCGGGGGTGGCTTCGCGTGTTCTGCCTTTTTTCGCTTTCAACTTTCCACCTTTCTTCGTCTCACCCTTACCAGCCCCGATTCCGATGATTAAGATTACCAACCTGGAGAAAACCTACCGCACCGAAGAAGTGGAAACCGTGGTGCTGCACGCCCTGAACCTGGAGGTGCGCGAGGGCGAGTTTGTGGCCGTAATGGGGCCTTCGGGATGCGGCAAAAGCACCCTGCTCAATATCCTGGGGCTGCTCGACGACCCCAATTCGGGCAGCTTCATCTTCGACAATACCGAAACCGTGGGCTTCACGGAGCGGCGCCGGGCCGAGCTGCGCAAGCACGCCATCGGCTTCGTCTTTCAGAGCTTCAACCTGATTGACGAGCTGACCGTGTACGAAAACGTGGAGCTGCCCCTGGTGTATACCGGTGTGCCGGCCGCCGAGCGGAAAAAGCGGGTGGAGGAGGTGCTCGACAAGATGCGCATCATGCACCGGCGCCACCACTACCCCCAGCAGCTCTCGGGCGGGCAGCAGCAGCGCGTGGCCGTGGCCCGGGCCGTGGTGAACCGGCCTCGCCTGATTCTGGCCGACGAGCCCACCGGCAACCTCGATTCCAGCAACGGCAACGAGGTGATGGACCTGCTTTCTGAGCTCAACGAGCAGGGCACGACCATCGTGATGGTAACTCACTCCGAACACGACGCCCGCTACAGTCACCGCATCGTGCGCATGCTCGACGGGCAGACCGTCACCGAAACCATCCTGACCTAGTCCTTTATTCCCTTCGGTTATGCTCCGTCATTACATCACCGTCACGCTGCGCAATCTGCTCAAGCACAAGCTGATTTCGGCCATCAACCTTTTCGGGCTGACCATGGGCCTGACCTGCTGCCTGCTGATTCTGGCCTACATCCTGCACGAAACCAGCTACGACCGGACCCCGCCTACGGCCTCGCGCATCTACCGCGTTACCCGCAATTTTTACGACCCCAGCGGGGCCACAACCCTGGAGCTCAGCGCGGTGGCCCCGGTGATTGGACCCCTGCTCCAGTCCGACTTCCCCCAGATTGAGAAAATGGCCATCATTCTCTCCGGCGGCTCGATGGTGACCCGCTACGAGGATAAAATCCTGACCCAGGACAGCCTGGCCTTTGCCGACGGCAGCTTCCTGGATTTGTTTGGGGTGCGCGTGCTCAGCGGCGACGCCCGCACGGCTTTGCAGGAGCCCCGTACGATAATGCTGGAGCAGCGTACGGCCCGCAAGTACTTTGGCACCGCCGACCCGCTCAACAAGGAGGTTAAGCTCGATGGCAACCTGCTCTGCAAGGTAACCGGGGTGTACCAGGGCCTGCCCGAAAATTCCCACCTGCACCCGGCCATGCTCATTTCGTATCCTACGCTGAAAGACCCCTTGCTTTACGGCGAAGAGGCCATGCGCACGAGTTGGAGCAGCAATTCCTTTCATACCTACCTGCAGCTGCCCGCCGGCTACGACGCGGCTCAGCTCGAAGCTCAGTTTCCGGCCTTTCTCGACCGGCATATGCCCCAGCCCAAGCGGGCCACCGACTTCGTGCAGCCTTCCAAGATGACCAGCCTGCAGCTGCAGCGCCTGACCGACGTGCACCTGACATCCCACCGCGCCGACGAGCTCGAAGCCAACGGCGACATTACCCGGGTCTACATCTTCAGCATCATTGCCCTGTTCGTGCTGCTCATTGCCTGCATCAACTACATGAACCTGTCCACGGCCCGGGCTGCGCTGCGGGCCAAGGAAGTGGGTGTGCGCAAGGTCATCGGGGCCCGGCGCTCCGAGATTATTCTGCAGTTTCTGGGCGAGTCGGTGCTGATAACGGTCCTGGCCACGGTGCTGGCCGTGGGCTGCGCCCTGCTGGCCTTGCCCTGGCTAAGCCGGCTGGCGGGCACCGCGCTCCACCCGGAGCTGCTGCTGCGCGGCCCGGTGCTGGCCGCCCTGCTGGCCTTGCCACTGGTAGTGGGCGTGCTGTCGGGGTTGTATCCGGCCCTGTACATGTCCTCGTTTCAGCCCCAGCAAATCCTGAAGGGCTTTCTGAAAAACAGCGGCGGGCTTACCTTTCGCCGGGCCCTGGTGGTGGTGCAGTTCGTGGTATCCATCGGGCTGCTAGTAGGCACGGCCATCGTGATGCTGCAGGTGCGCTATCTGCAGCAGACGCCCCTGGGCTACAACCGCGAGCAACTACTGACCATGACCTATCCGCCCGCGCTGACGCCCCAGTACGAGGCCTTCCGCCAGGCTCTGCAACAGCAGCCCAGCGTGCTGAACGCAGGCCGCTCCTCGCGTATTCCCACCGGCCGCCTGCTCGACGCCAGCGACGCGGCCGCCGTCATCGGCGACTCGCTGCGGCCCACCGCGGCCAGCATCAAGTTTGTGAGCATCGACGACCAGTTTTTGCCTACGTACGGCATCAAGCTGGCAGCGGGGCGCAACTTTTCACCCGCCTTCCCAACCGATACCACCGGCTTTATTCTCAACGCCAGCGCCGTGCGCATGGTCGGCTGGTCCTCGCCGGCTGCGGCCGTAGGGCAGGCCTTTCGCTACGGCGGGGTGATGGGCCGGGTAGTGGGTGTGGTCGAGGATTTCCACTTCGAGTCCCTGCACCAGCCCATCGTACCCCTGGTCATGTTTCTGAGCACAGTCACGTCGCGGTCTTCCTACAACCTGCTCACGGTGAAGATTGCCGGGGCCAACGTTCCCGCCGCGCTGTCCCACCTGGAAAGCACCTGGAAGCAGTTTCTGCCAGAGCAGCCCTTCGGCTATACGTTTCTGGATGAAAGCTACAACCGGCTTTACCAGGCGGAGCAGCGCCAAAGCACCCTGTTTGCTCTTTTTGCCGGCATTGCCATTTTCATTGCCTGCCTGGGCTTGTTTGGCCTCTCGGCCTTTGCCATCACCCAGCGGGTCAAGGAAATCGGCATCCGCAAGGTGCTCGGAGCCAGCACCTCAGCCATTGTCGTGCTCTTGTCCGGCGACTTTCTCAAGCTCGTGGGCGTGGCGGCCCTGCTGGCCCTGCCGCTGTCCTGGTATCTGATGCACCGCTGGCTGCAGGACTTTGCCTACCGCATTGCTATGCCCTGGTGGGTGTTTCCGCTGGCCGGCCTGGCCGCCGTGCTGATTGCCCTGGTTACCATCGTGTCCCAGACTGTGAGCGTGGCCCGCGCTAATCCCGTCAAAAGCCTGCGCACGGAGTAGGGCACGCCGGGAGCTAGGGCAGGGTTTGGTCCTGGGTAGATTCAGCTACCTTTCTGGCTTATATTCTTGCCGTATGCGGTTCACTGTTCAAAAGCCCCCGAGCCCCAAGGGGACGGGGTATGCCATGAAAAGCTCGGTGTTTCAGAATGCCCTGCTTGCCCGCGGCATCGACTGTAATGTGCACCTGGTCTTTTCGCCGGCCAAACCTGATCCGCTGGTCGGCTACAACGTCGTGAATTGTGATTATTGGCTGCCCAATGCCCGGGTAGAGTACGACCGGTTTTACCTGGTCATCGGCTCGGTGCCGGCTCAGGAGGCCAAGGCAGTTAAGCTGGCCATGGAAAACCAGGTTCTACCGGCGCTGCTGGAGTGGATAATCCAGATCAAACGTCTGCCCGAAAATTCAACCTTCTTAACGCGTGGTTTACAGTTTAGGGCCGGCTTTGTCGGAGGCCAGGTTACGCTTCGCCAGTCAGGGGTAAACGGGCCGCTTTAGAAGCCGGAAAACACTAGCCCTTCGGCGCTTTGCCACGCTCAGAGCGGCGGTGGGGCTAGTGCCGGGGAATAGTATTATCCGAATAGGCGGGACAGCCGAACGAAACGGGCCCGTCCGCGTGTTGGGCCGCTAACCGTCGGGCGGATAGCGGCCCGTTGGCGCGGATGTATTCCCTTTTCTGTAAAGCCCCATGCGGATTCCGGTTTCTCTTGGCCCTATAGGGCACCTGCTGCACAGCTCCCTCGTTAAAAGCGCGCTTGGACTTTGGCTTGGTTTGGCCGCGGGGCCCGTGCTGGGGCAAACCCCGCTGAACAGTATCTGCTGGCAGGAGCATGTGCGCCTCAAGCAGCGGGACTTTACGGCTCCCGTGGGCATGCAGGAAACTAGTGAGGAACCATATGTAGCGTCTTCTTTTTCCGAAGTTCGGGTGTCGTCTTTCACCACGGCCGAGCGCCGGGTGGTGTTCGAGGTTACGGTGCGCTTTATCAAGGATAAGTCGTGGTTTGACCAGGGCCAGACCGTGGGCAACTGGACCAGCGTGGTCCGCAACCCGGACCGGCTGCTGGCCCATGAGCAGCTGCACTTCGACATTGCCGAGCTGATTGCGCGCCGGATCCGCAAGGTGCACGCCAGCTACCAGGTCGATAAAATCAATCAGCCCCAGGCTCTGTTGCGCTCGGAAATGCACCTGGCTTTGCTCAAAGCCGAAATCCGCTGCCTCCTGGCCGACCGGCGGGCCCTGGACGACCTCTACGACGAGCAAACCAACCACGGCCTGCTCCCGGAGCCCAGCAGCAGTGGCAGCGGCAGGTAGCGCGCGAACTGGAAGCCCTGCGCGAGTACCGCTCCAAGGAGTGTGACTGCCTCTAAGCGGACCGGAGCCCAGTCAGAGTAGCGCATTCCGACAAGCACAACAGCCGCCCCGGGCATACCGGGGCGGCTGTTCTATGCTGCGGCCCCGGGCGGATTGCCCAGGGCTCCCGAAATTATACTAAGCACCGTTCCGGCCAGTAGTCTGGGTCAGGACTGTCTATTTGCCCATCTATAAGCGGCAAGCTGGACCGGACTGTCAAGCCATAATGCAAAAAGCGGGTAGGATTTAGTATAGTAACAATACGAATTATTGAATAATACGATACCTGGACGAGGTTCGTCGGCAGTTTGTGCGTAAATCGCAGCCCCTTTGTCAGCAGGGGCTTGCGCAAGCAGGCTATTTAGTAGTAGAATTTATTCGCTTGTAGTACCTCCCTTAGCTTATGGGCCGCGTTGCCGGCCTCACCTTGCCCGCGCCGTGCTGGCCTGCTTTCTTTTTGCCGTAGAGCTCGGTGCCTCGCCCGCCAGTCCAGGCGTACCCCAAACCAGGTTGCATCCCCTGCCTTAGTACCTGCAGGGGTTCTTTTTGCTCGTTATTCCGTCTTATTGCCCTTTTGCCAACAGTTTACAAACACACCATGCGTTTACCTTTACCCGGGTTATTCCTGGCACTTTGCCTGCCTGCGCTGCAAGCTTCTGCGGGGATACCCTCACCATTGCGCCTACCTATTATCATATTGATAAGGCCAAAAGTCTGATAGTCGTCAATAAGAACGTAGCAGATATGAATGTGGGCCGCCGTAGCGCCACTAGTCATCTGCTGCTCGATGAGGTGTATAGCTTTGCCCAGGCCCAGACCCAGCTCCAAACCACCGGCTCGTACCAGGTCAGCCGGGCCGGCGCCACCTATTCCGTGTACTTTACCACGCTGCCGGTAGTGCATATCTCCACGAAAAAGCAAATCGTGGACACTCCCAGCGTGTACGCGCAGTTTTCCCTGTCCGAAACCAACGGCACGTATACTGAGTCCAATATCGGCGTGGAAATTCGGGGCGCCTATTCCCAGACCTATCCGAAAAAGTCGTTCGAGCTAAGCTTCTGGGACGATACCACCGGGGCCGTAAGCCGGGATGTAAGCCTGCTACGGATGCGCACCGACAACAAGTGGAACCTGCAGGCCATGTACAATGAGCCCCTGCGCCTGCGCAGCAAAGTAGCCAACGAGGTGTGGCAGGATATGCACCAGGTGTATTACAAGACGGCCGAGCCGGAGGCCAAAAACGGCATTGCCATAACCTACGTCGAGCTTTTCCTCAACGAGGAGTACCGGGGCGTGTACGCCCTCAGCGAACGGATCGACCGCAAGCAGCTGAAGCTGAAAAAGTACAGCAACGGCATCAAAGGAGAGCTCTACAAGGGCAGCGACTGGGGTGGGGCCGTAACGTTTACCAGCCTGCCGCCTTTCGATAATACCAGCGAAACTTGGGGTGGCTTTGAATACAAGCACCCCGAGGAGGAAATTAACTGGACCAACCTCTACAACTTGGTAGACTTCGTCAAGAACAGCTCCGACGAAATCTTCTACCGGGATTACCGCAAGTGGTTCGAGCTCAACAACGCCGTCGATTACTACATCTTTCTGAACCTGACCCGGGCCACGGACAACACGGGCAAAAATATCTACATCGCCAAGTACAAAACCGGGGAGCCGTATTACTACGTGCCCTGGGACCTGGATGGGGTCTTTGGCACCAACTGGCTGGGCCAGACCAGCAACACCACCGACGACATCCTCTCTAACGGTCTCTACGACCGGCTGCTGCAGGATTGCTCGCCGACGGGCTTCCGGGCCACGCTGCGCAAGCGCTGGGCCGAGCTGCGCGCCGGCACCCTAACCCAGGAGCGCATTATGGGCAAGTTTGCCGCGAACCACGCCTACCTTGTCGCCAACAACGTGTACGAGCGGGAAAGTACCACCTGGCCCGGCTTCGGCTTCAGCAGCTCGGACCTGGTGTATACCGACGGCTGGCTCAGAAACCGCCTGAGCTACCTCGATACTGTGTTCAGCCAGCCCTGTTCACCCTTGCTGGCCGCCGCTGCCGCCGGGCCCGCCCGCAGCCTGAAGCTGTATCCCAACCCGGCCCATGACAAGCTCACGCTGGAAAACAGCGGCGCCCCGGCCGAGGTATGGATTCGGGACCTGCAGGGCAGAACCGTGCTGCAGATGCGCCTGCCGGGCGGAGTCAACACGCTCGACGTGGGTCATCTGGCCAAGGGCCTCTACGTGGCCACCATTCTCAGCAACCAAACCCTGAAAACGGAAAAGCTGCTGCTCAACTAAGCCCGGGAGCTAACCTTGCTGCTCTGAACAGAAACAGCCGCCCGAGCGTATCGGGGCGGCTGTTTCTATAATGCACTAGTGGAAAGGGTAGCACCCCATGCTTATTGATTTCGAACATCACAACCACCCGGGGCCGGCTGTGGGGCATTAACTTAAGCTGGGCCCGCTTCGGGCAGGGTCACGGTGAAGGTCGTGCCGACGTTAGGCGTACTGCTAACGTCCAGCGTGCCGCCGCGCTGCTGGATAATGGTTTGAATCATGTGCAGGCCCAGTCCCGCGCCTTCACCCTCGGCCGTCAAACGGGTGAAGGGCTGAAACAGGCGGGCCCGGTCCCGGGGCAGGTCGATGCCGCGCCCGTTGTCGGCCACCGTGAGCACCACTTCCGTGCCCTGCCTACGGGTGTGCACCTGAATCACCGGCGCCCGGTCGACGGCCCGGTACTTGAGGGCGTTGTGCACCAGGTTTTTCACGATGCTTTCCAGGTAGATGCGCGGGTAGAGCGTGCGGGGCGCCGCGTGAAAGTCGGCCGTGAGCCGGCCCTGTTGCTGGTGCAGCAGCTCGGCTACTTCAGCCTGCACCGTGGCGAATACATCGGCAAAAGCCACCACTTCCGTAGCGGGAGCTGCCGCCCCGTGCTGGGCGTGCACTACCTGCAGCAGGCCCTGCACCGTGCCGGTAAGCCGCTCTATTTCCTGATCCAGCAGCGTCAGGACGTGGTCTTTGGTGGGGCCGGGTGCTTCTTCCCGGTACACGTCCAGCAGGCTCCGCAGATTCGTGGCCGGCGCTTTTAAGTCGTGCGCCACAATGTGTACGAAGGAGTCCAGCGAGGTATTGGCCTCGCGCAGGGCCTGGTTGAGGCGTTGGGCCTCGTGCGTGGCGGTGGCCCGCGCCAGCGCCCGGCCCGCGTAGTCGGCCACCAGGTCGAAAAAGGTAAGGTAGGCTTCGTCCAGCGGCCGGCGCGCACTCAGGCCCACGATTAGGATGTTCACCGTGCCCGTACTGGGGCCGACTTGTAGGGGAAGGAGCAGGGCCTGTGTGGGCGGCTCCGGCCACGAGCCGATGGGCCAGGAGTTAAACCGCTCCGCCAGGCTTTCTACCAGCAGCGGCGTGCCCGATTGAATTGCCTCGGCCAGCGGCCAGCCCCGGGCGGTGGTCCGGCCGGAGCCGTAGGCAGCGTAGCCGGGGCGGCCGGCTCGCCGGCCGGCAAGCCGAACCAGGCGCGCAGTTGAGCCTGCGGGGCGTTCGGCTCGTGGGTATAGAGCAGGGCAAAGGGAATGTCGGCCGCGTTGGTGGCCAGTGCTGCAATGATGTGCTGGGCGACTTCGGCGGGCAAAGCCGACAGGGCCGTTTGGGCCGTCAGGTGCTGCAGCAGCGCCAGGCGGCGCTGCTGCAGCACCGCGGTAGTGGTTTCCAGCGTCGTTACGAAGATGCCCCCAACCGTGCCGGCCTCGTCGTAAATCGGGCTGTGGGAGAAGGTGAAGTAGGCCTCCTCCACGAAGCCCCGGCGGTTGGGCAGCACCAGCTTGTTCTCGAAAAACGTGGTTTGCCCCGCAAGCACGGGCTCGAAGATGGAAAGCAGAAACGGCCACATCTCCCGCCACCAGGGCTCGGCAGGCTGACCCAGCGCGCCGGGGTGCTTGCTTTGCATGATGGTAGCGTACCCATCGTTGTAGAAGTGAATCAGCTCCGGGCCCCAGTGCACCATCATGGGAAAGCGGGAGCCCAGCATAATGTTGACGGCTGAGCGCAGGCTTTGCGGCCAGGTGCGTATCGCCCCGAGCTGGGTAGCCGACCAATCCAGGGCCCGGATGCGGGCTCCCATTTCGCCGCCGCTGGGAAACAGGTGAGCTGCTAAAGCTTCATCGGATAGCGCGTCTTCGGCAGCAGGGGAAAGGGACATAGAAGCACTTAGTACCGAATGGGAATGTATAGATACAAAAAGTATGTGGGCTCTGGTAACGTAAAAAAGCTGGAACCGTTCTGTTTCGACGGTGGAGCTACAGCTTCCACAGTAGGGCTGGTTGCGCGTTAAAGCTTGGTCTGAACTCTCGCCAGTGGAAGGTTCTAGGTGCAGGCAGTGCCCCTGCGGCAACAGCAGTAGCTACTGGCTTGATGTCTTTCTTCTTAGTGTATTCTGCTTAGAAGAAAAGATAGCCTTCGTGGTTTTATCAGCGGTGGTAACTAATTAAGCCGCACTAGGTCTGTTGATTGTATCTGTGATATAGTATCTGAATGAATACTGGCATCACAGGCATATAGACCAAGAGAAGCTATAATGCCGAAAAGGCTAAAAGCATACCACACAAAAGAGAAAGCAAAGAGAAGGTTGACGGCCAAGAAAAAAGCCCGACCAATCGGCCGGGCTTTCAAATCTAACAAGGAAACAAGCGCCCTACCGCACGCCCAACCGGTTCCGCTTCCAGCCGGAGCCACTTGCCGTAGCCGGAGCATCACTGGCCGCAGCCGGAGCTTTCTTTTCTGTTATCAGCATGGCTGTGAGTACGGCGGCGAGCTTGGCGGTAGTTTCGTCGGGCTTGGCGTCGAGGTCGGCGGCCGTGAAATGGTCGCGCACGAAGTTCGTGTCGAAGTTGCCGCTGACGAAGGCCGGGTGCCGCAGCACGTAGCTGCCAAAGGGCAAGGTGGTCTGGATGCCGGTAATCTGGTACTCGTCGATGGCGCGCAGCATCCGCTCGATGGCCTCGGTGCGGTCCTTACCGAAGGTGACGAGCTTAGCAATCATCGGGTCGTAGTAAATCGGGATGTCCATGCCTTGCTCGAAGCCGTCGTCGACGCGCACGCCCGGGCCCTGGGGGCGCACGTAGGTTGTGAGCGTCCCGATGTCGGGCAGGAAGTTGTTTTGCGGGTCTTCCGCGTACACGCGCAGCTCCAGGGCGTGGCCGGTAATGGTCAGATCCTCCTGGGTGAAGGGCAGGGGCAGGCCCTGGGCCACGCGGATCTGCTCTTTCACCAAATCAAGGCCGGTTATCTGCTCGGTAACGGGGTGTTCTACCTGCAGGCGGGTGTTCATCTCCAGGAAGTAGAAGTTGCGCTTATCATCCAGCAGAAACTCCACGGTGCCGGCCCCGGTGTAGTTGCAGGCCCGGGCCACATCGACGGCGCAGCGGCCCATTTCGGCCCGCAGCTCGGGCGTGAGCACCGAGGAAGGTGCCTCTTCAATGACTTTCTGGTGGCGGCGCTGAATGGAGCACTCGCGCTCAAAGAGGTGCACGATGTTGCCGTGCTCGTCGCCCAGGACCTGGATTTCAATGTGGCGCGGGCCGGTCACGAACTTCTCAATGAACACCGAGCCGTCGCCAAAGGCCGAGGTGGCCTCATTAATAGCCAGCTGCATCTGCTCCTCAAACTCCTCGGAGTTATTCACGATGCGCATGCCCTTGCCGCCGCCGCCGGCCGAAGCCTTAATCAGAATGGGGAAGCCCACTTCGGAGGCAATGCGCTTGGCTTCTTCCACGTCGCTGATGGCCTCGTCGGTGCCGGGCACCAGCGGAATGTCGTAGGCTTTGACGGCCTGCTTGGCCGAGAGCTTGTCGCCCATGATGTTCATGGCCTCGGGCGAGGGGCCCACGAAAATCAGCCCGGCCTCGGTGACCATGCGGGCAAACTCCGCGTTTTCCGACAAGAAGCCGTAGCCGGGGTGAATGGCGTCGACGCCCAAGCGGCGGCACACATCCAGAATAACGTCGCCGCGCAGGTAGCTTTCCGACGACTGCGGCCCGCCCACGCACACGGCCTCGTCGGCGTAGCGCACGTGCAGGGCATTGCGGTCGGCCTCACTGTAGATGGCCACGGTCTGCAAACCCATTTCCTTGGCGGAGCGCAGTACGCGCAGGGCAATTTCGCCGCGGTTGGCGACTAGCAGCTTCTTGATTTCTTTCATGCGGTGGGAGTGGAGAGAAAGGCGTAGTGAAGAAGTAGAAGAACGTCATGTCGAACATTCTGCGCTTCAGGCAGAGAAGAGGTATTTCGCGTGCGGTCGTTGGTAATGCTGTATTATTACCACTGCACGCGAGATTCCTCGCGAAGCTCGAAATGACGTTCTGTTGGTGATGTTCTGGGAAAGAGCGTCAAAATCAATTCCTGCCCAAAGAAACGCCATTCTGCCTAGTCCGTAAAACGGGCAGGCTATTTTTCGTGGAGTTGGAAGCCTCGCGCGCAGGGGCTACTTTTGCAGATTGCCATAACTTTGTACTTTATCGGATGGTTGAACCCCCAGCCACCCATCTGTTTCCTTTTCACATTTAACCCTTTCCCTCGTGGATCTTTTCGAAAAGATTGCCGCGAACCGCGGCCCACTGGGCAGCCATTCGCACTACGCCCACGGCTATTTTACCTTCCCCAAGCTGGAAGGCGAAATCGAGCCCCGTATGATTTTTCGCGGCAAAGAGGTTCTTACCTGGAGTCTGAATAATTATCTGGGCCTGGCCAACCACCCCGAAGTACGCAAGGCCGACGCTGATGCCGCTGCCCAGTACGGCATGGCTCTGCCCATGGGCGCGCGCATGATGTCGGGCAACTCCAACCTGCATGAGCAGCTGGAAAGTGAGCTGGCCGACTTCGTGCAGAAGCCCGACTGCATGCTGCTAAACTTCGGCTACCAGGGCGTGGTGTCCATTATCGACGCCATGGTGGGCCGCCACGACGTGATTGTGTATGATGCCGAGTCGCACGCCTGCATCATTGACGGGGTGCGCCTGCACGCGGGCAAGCGCTTCGTGTACGTGCACAACGACATGGAGAGCCTGGAGAAACAGTTGGAGCGCGCCAAGCGCATCACCGACGAAACCGGCGGTGGTATTCTGGTCATCACTGAGGGCGTATTCGGCATGTCGGGCAACCAGGGCAACCTGCGCGGCGTGGTGGCCATGAAGGAGAAATACGAGTTCCGTTTGTTCGTCGATGATGCCCACGGCTTCGGCACCATGGGCGCTACGGGCGCCGGAACGGGCGAAGAACAGGGCGTACAGGACGGTATTGACCTTTATTTTTCGACCTTCGCCAAGAGCATGGCCAGCATCGGTGCCTTCGTGGCCGGGCCGGAAAGCGTAATTGAATATTTGCGCTACAACATGCGCAGCCAGATTTTCGCCAAATCCCTGCCTATGCCGCTCGTAGTGGGCGCCATTAAGCGTCTGGAGCTGCTGCGCACCCGGCCCGAGCTGAAAGACAACCTGTGGACCGTAGTACGGGCCCTGCAGAGCGGCTTGCGCGAAAAAGGCTTCAATATCGGCACCACCACCTCGCCCGTAACGCCGGTATTCCTGAACGGCCAAATTCCCGATGCCACGCAAATAACCTTCGATCTGCGTGAGAATCACGGTATTTTCTGCTCAATCGTGGTCTATCCGGTGGTTCCGAAGGGCGTAATCATGCTTCGCCTGATTCCCACGGCGGCTCACTCCCTGAGCGACGTGGATATGACCATCAAGGCATTCGAAGTAGTGGCCGAGAAGCTCGATAAGGGCCTTTATTCCAAAACAGAGGCCGTTCCGGCCAGCTAGGCCAGTTTTCAAAACTGCCTGACAAGGGGCGCTTTTCTACGGGAAAGCGCCCCTTGTTTTTTGCATTATTCCTATGATATTCAATAAGTATTATATTCTGGAAACGGGGTTTGATTTCGACAAAACCTAGCTTCATTAGCTGCTAGGGCCATTTTGAAAAAAAATTACAACTATTGCTTGTATTTGAAATCCCAGTATATTAGGGCCGTTCAATAACATCAAACCCACACCAATCAACCTTTTTCCCATGAGCAATTATAGCCAACTGAAAGACCTCGTACTCTCCCTGGAATCGGACTTCGAGAAGTTCTACGACAAGCAGAACTCGGCCGCCGGTACCCGGGTGCGCAAGGGTATGCAGGAGCTGAAGAACCTGGCCCAGACCATCCGCACGGAAGTGCAGAACGCCAAGAACAGCGCCGCTGGTGACGCTGGTGCTGCTGCTGGTGCTGCCAAGGCTGCTCCCGCCAAGAAAGCTGCTGCTCCGGCCGCCGCTAAGAAAGCTGCTCCTGCCAAGAAGAAGTAGTTCTGCGTTTGACCAGTTTGCCAGCTCTTGTTGCTGGTTGATGAGTCAACAAAAAGGCCCCGCCATGCTGGCGGGGCCTTTTTGCTTAAGGGCTGAACCGGAGGGAACGGGTTATACCAATTCCACGAGGAAGTATTCCTTCTTACCTTTTTTTACCACCAGGTATTTCTCGTGCAGCAAAGCTAAGTCGGCCACCAGTGTTTCGGGTGAGGTCAACTTGGTGCCGTTCACGCTTAGGCCATTGGACTGCACCAGCTTGCGGACTTCGCCCCGCGAGGACAGAATCTGCTTATCGGTAGCGTCGCTGAGCAGCACGGCTACGTTCAGGTCGGCAGTGGCCGTGCGGGGAACCTGTAGATGGGGCAAGCCGGCAAAGGCATCACGCAGGGTTTGCTCGCTCAGGGTCGAGAGGTCCCCGCCCTTGCCGAACAATACTTCGGAGGCGGCTACAGCCGCTTCGTAGGCCGCCTCCGAGTGCACCCGGATGGTTACGTCCTTGGCCAAAGCCTTCTGCAGGGTTTTCAGGCCGGGGTTTTGGGCGTGCTCGGCCTCAATGGCCTTAATTTCTTCTTCCGTCAGCAGCGTAAACACCCGAATCAGGCGGGGGCATCTACGTCTTCAGCCCGCAGGAAGAACTGGTAGAACTGGTAAGGCGAGGTCATCGTCGGATCGAGCCACACGGTGCCAGTTTCGCTCTTGCCGTACTTGGTGCCGTCGGCCTTGGTAATGAGCTGGCCGGTTAGGGCGTAGGCTTTGCCCTCGCCGCCGCTCATGCGCCGGATCAGCTCGGTGCCGGTGGTAATGTTGCCCCACTGGTCACTGGCGCCCATTTGCAGGGTCGTACCCAGCTCTTTGTAGAGGTGGAAGAAGTCGTAGCCCTGCAGCAGCTGGTAGCTGAACTCGGTGTAGCTCAGGCCCTCGGCGCCGGAGTCCTCGTTGCCGCTGATGCGGCGCTTCACCGAGTCCTTAGCCATCATGTAGTTTACCGTCAGGTGCTTGCCCACTTCGCGCAGGAAGCCCAGGAAGCCGAAGTCCTTAAACCAGTCGTAGTTGTTGACCACTTTGGCGCCGGTGGGCGAGTCGTCGAATACCAGGAACTTCTCCAGTTGGGCCTGAATTCCGGCCTGATTGCGGCGCAGGGCCTCTTCGTCGAGCAGGTTGCGCTCGGCCGACTTGCCGCTAGGGTCGCCAATCATGCCAGTGGCGCCGCCTACCAGGGCCAGGGGGCGGTGGCCGGCGCGCTGCAGGTGTACCAGCAGCATGATGGTAGCCAGGTTGCCGATGTGCAAAGACGAGGCCGTGGGGTCGAAGCCGATGTAACCGGTGATGGGCGCGTTCTGGCGCAAATGCTCATCGGTGCCGGGCATCATGTCGTGAAACATCCCGCGCCAGCGGAGCTCTTCAAGTAAGTCCAAGGGTGAAATAGTGAAATGGTGAATTGGTGAGTTTTTCGGGCCAATAGGGTCAGGCAGCAGCCCGGCTCACCATACGTAAGGCTGCAAAGGTAAAAGTACGGTGGTACATTTGCGCGCAGAAAAAGAGTGGCCACCTCCCCGGCAACTCACCCTTTCACCATTTCACTATCTCCCCGCCTGTGCCCAACCTTTCGGCCGACGAAATTCTGCAGCAGCTGCGCCAGCGGCAATACGCGCCCGTGTACTTCCTGCAAGGGGAGGAGCCCTACTACGTGGACCATATTGCCGATATCCTGGAAAAATACGTGCTGCCCGAGCACGACCGGGGCTTCAACCAGGTGGTGCTCTACGGCAAGGATACCGACGTGGCCACCATTCTGGGCCAGGCCCGGCGCTTTCCGATGATGGCCGAACGCTCGGTTGTGATTGTGAAGGAAGCCCAGGCCGTGGCCGATCTGGAATCGGACAAGACGTTTCCGTTTCTGGAAGCCTACCTGAAAAACCCGCTCAGCACTACCGTGCTCGTGTTTTGCTACAAGCACAAAACCCTGGATGCTCGTAAGAAGCTGGGCAAGCTGCTTTCCGAAAAGGCGGTGGTAATGACCAGCAAGAAAATCTACGACAACCAGGTGCCGGCCTGGATTACGAGCTACGTGCGCGGCAAAAAGCAGCAGATAACCGGGCAGGCCACGGCTATGCTGGCCGAGTACATCGGCACCGAGCTGGGCCGGCTGACCAACGAAATCGACAAGCTGCTACTCAACGTGAAGCCCAACCAGGGCATCGACGAGGAGCTGGTGCAGCGCATGGTGGGCATCAGCAAGGACTACAACATCTTTGAGCTGCAGAAGGCCCTGGTGCAGCGCGACGTGCTTAAGGCCAACCGCATCCTGGGCTACTTCGAGGCCAACCCCAAGGCCAACCCGCTGATTCCGAACCTGACCCTGCTCTTCGGCTTCTTTACCAAGCTGCTGGTGCTGCACCAGCGCGGCAACCCCAGTGACGCCGACTTTAAGAAGCTGGGCATCATGAACAGCTTCGCCCAGAAAGAATACAGCCAGGCCCTGCGCGTGTACGACTTCGGCCGCACCCGCGACATTATCCACCTGCTGCGCCGGGCCGATTTGCAGAGCAAGGGCGTGGAAAGCGGCTCGATGAGCGACGGGGAGATTCTGCGGGAGCTGGTGTTTCTGATTTTACACCCCGTGCCGCTGAGCGCCGTGACGGGCGGCTAAGTTGCCTAATGATGCAGGCCGGGTGGGGTAAGGAGTTGGCAGGCTATAGGTTATCTTAAATTGATTTTATACGTTGAGCTTAATACGAGGCGCCATAAACGGCCTGTAAAGCTCATCGGTAGGGTTTTCGGGCTACTCCGAACCCACTCAGACGGCAGAAAGCCGTACCTTGGGCCAAGCATTTCTTATGCTGAAATACTCCATGCATGTTAGATAATCTCACTTCTCCTTCCTCCCAGGCCTCTGAATTGCCCAAGCTGCCCAAAGCCCCTTCGGGTATCGACGGCCTGGATGAAATAACGGAGGGAGGCCTGCCCCTGGGGCGCCCCACGCTTATTTGTGGTAGTGCCGGCTGCGGCAAAACCCTGATGGGCATTGAGTTCCTGGTGCGCGGCATTCAGGACTACAACGAGCCCGGGGTGCTGATGACCTTTGAAGAATCGGCGGCCGAGCTGGCCGCCAACGTTACCTCCCTGGGCTTCGATTTGCCCCGGCTGCAGGCCGAGAAAAAGCTGCGCCTCGACCAGGTGCACGTCGACCGATCCGAAATTGAGGAAACCGGCGAGTACGATCTGGAAGGCCTCTTTATCCGCCTGGGCCACGCCATCGACTCCATCGGGGCCAAGCGCGTGGTGCTCGACACCATTGAGGCTCTGTTTTCGGGCTTTCCCAACCAGGGCGTGCTGCGCTCCGAAATCCGCCGCCTGTTTCGCTGGCTTAAGGATAAGGGCGTAACGACTATCATTACTGCCGAGCGGGGCGAGGGCACGCTCACCCGCCAGGGGTTGGAGGAGTACGTGTCGGACTGCGTGATTCTGCTCGACAACCGCGTCATTGACCAGATTACCACCCGCCGCCTGCGCATTGTGAAGTACCGCGGCAGCACCCACGGCACCAACGAATACCCCTACCTGATTACCGAGGAAGGCATTTCGGTATTGCCCGTTACCTCCCTGCAGCTCAACCACGAAGTATCGGACCACATTGTGTCTTCGGGCATTCCGGCCCTGGATGAGATGTTCGGCCGCCGCGGCTTCTACCAGGGCAGCAGCGTGCTGATTACGGGCACGGCCGGCACGGCCAAAACTACTCTGGCCGCCACGTTTGCCGCCGAAATTTGCCGCAACGAGGGCCGCTGCCTGTTTCTGGCCTTCGAGGAGTCGCCCCAGCAGCTGGTGCGCAACATGCAGTCCGTCAGCATTAATCTGGCGCCGTACGTGGCCAATGGCCGGCTCCGGATTGAGGCCACCCGGCCCACGCTCAACGGCCTGGAGCGGCATTTGGTGAGCATTCACAAGGTTATCAAGGACTTCAAGCCCACGGCGGTCGTTATCGACCCGATCAGCAACCTGATATCGGTCGGCAACCTGAGTGAGGTGAAAAGCATGCTCATTCGCCTGATTGACTTTTTGAAAGTCAACAACATTACGGCCCTGTTTACGTCTCTGGTCAGCGGCCGCAACATCCAGCAGGAAATGACCGAGGAAGGCGTTTCATCCCTGGTCGACACCTGGATCAGCGTGCGCGACCTGGAAGGCGTGGGCGAAAGAAACCGGGGCATCAGCATCCTGAAGTCGCGCGGGATGAGCCACTCCAACAAGGTGCGCGAGTTTCTGGTAACGGGCAAAGGCATTCAACTGCTCGACGTGGTCATCGGCCCCTCGGGCATCGTGACCGGGGCCGGCCGCCTGACCCAGCAGCTGCAGGAGCAGGCCCAGCTGATGGCTGCCCAGCAGGAGGCCGAGCGCAAGGACCGCGAATTGGAGCGCCGCCGCCGCGTGCTCGAGGCCACCATTGGCAACCTGCGCACCGAGTTTGAGTCGGTAGAGGAGGAGCTGCGCCAGATCAACAGTGAGGAATTGGCCCGGCAGCAGGCCCTGGCCCACGGCAAGGCCCAGTTCTCGGAGACTATCCCCTTCCAGGAGGGTTCTCAACCCCAACAGTCATAAGGCCATGATGGATACCACCACCGCCAATCCGGCATCTGCCATGGACGAGGAATACTGGGAGCTGCGCCTGTACGTGGCCGGTCAAACTCCCAAATCGATACTGGCCCTGGCCAACCTGAAAAAATACTGTGAGCAGTATTTGAAAGGCCGCTACGCCATTGAAGTAATCGACCTGCTCAAGGACCCGCAGCTAGCCGAGGGCGACCAGATTCTGGCCATCCCGACGCTGGTGCGCAAGGTGCCCGAGCCTATCCGCAAGATTATCGGCGACTTGTCGAACGAGGAACGCGTGCTGGTGGGACTGGATATCCGCCCCTGGGCAGCAAAAGCCAGCACTAGATGGAAGCAGAAGAACGGTCGGAACCGGCCGGCGCCGAATATGTGCTTCACCTCTACATTACGGGGGCCACGCCCAACTCGACCCGGGCCGTGCGCAACATCAAGGACATCTGCGAACAGTACCTGAAGGGCCGCTACGAGCTGCTCATCGTGGACATCTACCAGCAGCCTGAGCTGGCGCAGCGCGAGCAGCTCATTGGGGCTCCTACGCTGATTAAGCGCAGCCCGGGCCTGGTGCGCCGCCTCGTGGGCGACCTGTCGGACCGGCCGCGCGTGCTCAAGGCGCTGGGGATTATTTCTCCGTTAGAGAACTCGGGCGCGGGTGATGCGTGAGCTACCGGGAAAAAGCGCGGCCGAGCTGGCCCGCGAGAATGAGGAGCTGCGCTACCGCCTCGAAGAAGCCGAAGAGCTGATTGAGGCCGTGCGCACCGGTGCCGTCGATGCCCTGGCTATTCAGGGCGCCGAGGGCCCCCGCATTTTCACCCTGGAAGGCGCCGACCACGGCTACCGTACCCTGATTGAGCAGATGAACGAAGGGGCCATGCTGCTCAGCGAGGATGGCACCATTCTCTACGGCAACGCCTGCCTGGCCGGCTGGCTGGGCCGGGCCCTGGAAGAGGTTATCGGCGGCGAGTTCAACACCTTTATTCCCCTGGATTTTCAGGGCTACTGGCAGGCGCTGCTCCAGAAAAGCTGGGCCGAGGGCAAGGGCAAGGGCGAACTGCCGCTGCGCAGCCAGGACGGCTCCTTGCGGCCCCTGTCGCTGTCGATGAACGTGCTGTCGTTTCACGAAACCCCAGTGCTGGCCGTCATTACCACCGACTTGTCGGCCCAGGAGAAAATCCGGGTGATTCAGGCCCGGGTAATCGAGCAGAATGCCGTGATTGCCCGCAAAAACGAGGAGCTGACCCGGCAGCAGCAGGCCCGCCAGGCCATCGAGCGGGTGGCGGCCGAGGCCAGCCGGATGCTGGAGGGCATTCCGCAGATTGCCTGGACCACCGACGCCCACGGCGTGACGACCTACCTCAACCACCGCTGGTTTGACTTCACCGGGCCCGGCAACCGGGTGGAGCTGGGCAACCAGTGGCAGGAGTATATTTTCCCCGACGATGCCGCGGCCAGCAACGCCCGCTGGGCCGAGTGTCTGCGCACCGGGGAAGCCTTCGAAATAGAGTACCGCTTCCGCAACCAGGCCGGCGAGTACCGCTGGATGCTGGGCCGGGCCTTGCCCTCGCGCGACGAGCAGGGCGATATTGTGCAATGGATTGGCACCTTTACCGACATTCACGAGCACAAGCTGGCCCTGGAGCGCATCGACCAGGCCCAGCGGGAGCTACAGGTCAACAACGAGCAGCTGACCCGGGCCAACGTGGATCTGGACAACTTCATCTACACCGCCTCCCACGATTTGAAGGCCCCCATCAGCAACATTGAGGGCCTGCTACAGGCCCTGCTGCTGGAGCTGCCCGCCCAAACGGGCGTCGGGGCCGATGAGGTTTCCTTGATTATGAAGATGATGCAGGACTCGGTGGACCGCTTCAAGCGCACCATCGAGCACCTGACCGAGGTGACCAAGCTGCAGAAAGAGCACGGGGCCACGGCCGCCACCGTGGATCTGGACCGGCTGGCCCACGAGGTGCGCCTGGATCTGATGCCCCTGATTGAGGCGGCCGGCGCCACCATAAGCATTGCCGTGGGTACCTGCCCCACGATTTCCTTTTCGGAGAAAAATCTGCGCAGCGTACTTTATAACCTGCTCAGCAACGCCCTAAAGTACCGCAGCCCCGACCGGCCGGCCCACGTGCTGGTGAGCTGCCGGGTGGAGGCCGACTACGCCGTGCTGCGGGTGCAGGACAACGGCCTGGGCCTGAACCTGGACCACGACGGCCGCAAGCTGTTTGCTATGTTTCAGCGCCTGCACGACCACGTCGAAGGCTCCGGCATCGGCCTCTACATGGTCAAAAAAATCGTGGAAAATGCCGGGGGCGCATTGAAGTCGAAAGCCAGGTAGGAGTGGGGTCCACGTTCAGCGTGTACTTCCGGCGGTAGCACCATCCTTGGTTCTAGAGTAGGCCAAGCAGAGAATGGCATAGATCACTGCCATAACGTTTTCTCCTTCGTTTTGTAAAGGAGTAGTCCCTGCTCGGGAAATCCGTCAATAAGTTTGACGTAGATGCTGTCCCCCTTCTTTACCTGATTTTTAATGTTTGAAGTGCTAATCTCTTCTATATGTTTTTTGCCATGATGGGTATAGGAAAATTTTAGGTTTACCTCTTTGCCCTCACGCCAGCTATCTATAATATAGGCTCTTTCATATACCCCGCCATATTCAATATTATGTTCTTGGGTACACTTTTTCATCGTCACAACTAGCACGAGGCTGGAAAGCACGATGAGGATAATTCTGAAAGCATGGTCGCTGATTTTCATGGTCGCTAATGAATCGTCTACCTGTCCGAATGGCTTCGCTGGCGAAGGAGAGCAACTGCTGCTACGGTCGTGCGGGACTAGTAAGAAAGAAAAGTGAAAGCCGCAAGGTAGGACCGAGCCTTACGTACACCAAACCGGCCCGTTGCGGCGTTACCAGAGTCTAAAAGGCCGAAACTGCGCAACCCATTGCCTTTTTTCGCTACTTTTGACCAGTACCGGGCCGGCAGCGCCCTTTTTCCCGTAACGCCCCGTTAATGAAGATATTTCCCCGGATTGCGCTGGCCGCTTCCCTCAGCGCCGCGGCTCCCGTGGCCGCTTCGGCCCAGCAAACGCAGGTTTTTGCCTCCGACGAACGACACTTTCAGGAAGGCCTCGAGCTCTTTGACCGCGGCAAGTTCGGCGCCGCCCAGCAGGCCTTCCAGCGCTACCTTGACCAGACCCAGCGCCGCACTGGTGAGCTGCGCGACCGGACCACCGACGCGGAGTACTATCGGGCCATTTCGGGCCTCTACCTGTTTCACCCCGACGCCGAAGGGCAGGTGCTGGCCTTTGCCGCCAATAACCCGGCCCACCCCAAAGCCGCCCAGGCCTTCTTCGAGCTGGGTAAGCTCTACTTCGACAAGAAGGACTACGCCCGGGCCATCGACTACCTGCAGCGCGTGGGGGCCGACAACCTGAGCACTGAGCAGCGGGCCGAATCGGAGTTTAAGCTGGCCTACAGCTACTTTTCGCAAAAGGAGTTCGACAAGGCCAAGCTCTTGTTTGACCGCAACAAGCAGGGCAACCACGAGTACCGCTACGCCAGCTCGTACTACGCGGGCTACCTGGCCTTCCGCGGCGGCGACTACGCCGCTGCCCGCCAGGACCTGGGCGTGGCCGAGCAAAATGATGCCTACCGCCTCGTGGTGCCAGCCATCATGAGCCAGATCTACTACAAGGAAGGCAACTTCGACGGCTTGATTGACTACGGCACCAAGGCCCTGGCCCAGACGCCGCCCCCGCAGAGCGCCGACGAAATTCAGCTGCTCGTGGGCGACGCCTTCTACCAGAAGCAGGACTACAAGCAGGCCGCCGAGTATTTCGACAAGTACGCCGCCGGCCGCAAGAAGATCGAGCCCAAGGTGCAGTACAAAATCGGCTACTCCAACTTCAAGATGGGCGACTACAAGGGCGCCATCGGCAGCCTGAAGGGCGTGGCCGCCCAGCGCGACTCCCTGGGCCAGAACGCGGCCTACCACATGGGCCTGAGCTACCTGAAGACCAACCAGAAGCAGCAGGCTCTCAACTCGTTTGACGCGGCCCGCAAGACCACCTTCGACAAGACCATTACCGAAAACGCCACCATCAAGTACGCCCAGATCAACTACGAGCTGGGCAACACCCAGGAGGTGATTACGGCCCTGAAGGATTTTAATAAGCGGTTTCCGCGCTCCAAGAACGCTGCCGCGGCCGACGACATCCTGAGCGAGAGTTTCCTCAACTCCAGCGACTTTGCCCAGGCCATCAACTACCTCGAAGGCCTTGACGACCGCAGCAACAAGCTCAACGCCACCTACCAGCGCGTGACCTATCTGCAGGCTGCTACTTACTACAACAACAACCAGTACACCCAGGCCCTGCCGCTGGTCGACAAGTCGCTGAAGTACCCGCAGGACGATGCCCTGCGGGCGGCGGCCCAGGTGCTCAAAGGCGAAATCTACAGCGTGGGGCAGAAGTATCCGGAGGCCATTACGGCCTATACCGCCGCCGCCCGCACCGCCCGCGACGGAGCTGCCGCCGACACCGACTTCGACCAGAAAGCCCGCTACGGCCTGGGCTATGCCTACTACAACACCCAGCAGTACGACCGGGCCCGCACCCAGTTTCAAGCCTATCTGAACGACCCGATTGCCAAGCCCACCGACCCGAACTACTACGACGTGACCCTGCGCGTGGCTGATACCTACTACGTGGGGAAAAACTACGCCCAGGCCCTGGAGCTCTACGAAAAGGTTATTGCCGCCAACGCGGCCGACAAGGACTACGCCTACTACCAGAAAAGCGTGACCCTGGGACTGATGGGCCGCCGCGACGAAGCCACCAAAACCCTGAGCACCCTGCTCAAAACCTCGCCCTCCTCGCGCTACGCCGACGATGCGGTGTACCAGCAGGCCCAATTCGATTTCGAAGCCGGCGACTTCCAGCCCGCCGTGGATGGCTTCACTAAGCTGATCGTCAACCGGCCCAACAGCCAGCTGATTCCGCAGGCCCTGCAGAAGCGCGGGGTGGCTTACGCCAACCTGGGCCAGCACGACAAGGCCATTGCCGACTTCAAGCAGGTGCTCGACCAGCATCCGCGGACCAAGGCCGCCAGCAGCGCTATCTACAGCATGCAGGAAAGTTTGTCGGCCGTGGGTAAAACGGAGGAGTTTGACCAGTACCTGGCGCAGTTCAAGCAGCAGAATCCGGAAAGCAAGGCCACCGAAAGCGTCGAGTTTGAGGCCGCTAAATCCTTGTACCTGGCCGAGAAGTACCCCCAGGCTATTACCCGCCTGGAATCTTACCTGAAGCAGTATCCCAACAACGCCCTGGCCGCCGACGGCCGCTTCTTCCTGGCCGATTCCTACCTGAAAACCGGCAAAAAAAACGAAGCCCTGGCCCGGATGCGCGCCGTGGTAACCGAGGGCAAGAGCGAATTCGTGAACCGGGCCGTGGGCCGGGTAGCCGACCTGGAGTTTGAAGCCAAGAACTACCCGGAGGCCATTAAGTACTACACCCGCCTGCGGGAAGTGTCGCAGAACAAGCGCGAAGTGGCCAACGCCGGCATCGGGCTGATGAAGAGCTACTTTGAAACGGCCGACTACCCCAGTACCCGCCGCGTGGCCGAGGAGCTGCGCAGCGTGGCCGGGGCCTCGCTCAATGCCACCAACACGGCCAATCTGTACCTGGGCAAAGCCAGCTACAAGACGGCCAATTTTGACCTGGCCATTCCAGAGCTGACCACGGCCGCCGCCGCTACGGACGAAACCGGGGCCGAGGCCCAGTACCTGCTGGCCGACGTGCTGTTCCAGCAGAAAAAATACCCCGAGGCCCTGGACGCGGCCTACAAAACCAACTCCTCAAACTACGAGCTGTGGCAGGGCCGGGGCTTTCTGCTAATTGCCGACATCTACACGGCCCAGGGGGAAACCTTCCAGGCCAAGGCTACGCTGAACTCCATCATCGAGAATAAATTCCCGGTGGCCGAAGTCATCGAGGGCGCCAAGCAGCGCCTGGCGGCCTTATCGACGGAAGCGGGCAGCGGCGGCACGACGGGCGGCGGCAAGACGCCACCGGCCAAAACGCAGACCACCAAAACGCCCACGGGCAAAACCGGAACTGCCACGCCGCCGGCCAAAACCCCGGCTCCCAAGGGCAAGACCCCGGCGCGTAGCTCGCTGCAGCCCACTGGCACACCCCCCGCCGACACGACGGCTGCGCCTGGGGCCGGCACCGAACGCTAAGCCGCCCGTTTCGCACTTAATCCAGAAAGTCAACCAGGAATGCGGCCGGCCACTGTTTGGCCCATTCCCAGACCCCACGATATGACCCTTCGCTCCCCTAAAATGCTGCCCCTGGCGGTTCTGCTGGCTGCTGCGCCCATTCTGGCGCAGGCCCAGAAGACCAGCAAGACGGGCGGCAAGATTGAAGACGCCGAAATCGAGATTGTAAAGGAGCGGGTCAACCAATTGCCCGAAGCCACCCGCAACTTCGAGAAAATTAAGATTGACCCGCCGGCCAAGCAAGCCGCCCCGGTTACCTACACGTACCCCGACTTCCGCCTGCCCGCCGATCGCCTCAACCCCTCCGTTCGGGTGTTGTCTATTCAGCAGGAGGAGTTGGCTCCCCAAACCGGCAACTACCTTAAGGGCGCCATCGGCAACTACGGCACGCTCTACGGCAAGGCCTACCTGCACAACACCCGCAGCGAAACCGCTTCCTACGGCCTCGACTTCAGCCATATTTCCTCCTCCACGGGTCCGGTCGACAAAAAAAACTCGGGCTCCAGCCAAACCCGTCTGGGCCTGAGCGGCGAAACCTACAACGGCCCAGTAACCCTGGGCGCCAAGCTGGATCTGGGGCGGGAGCGGTACAACTTCTACGGCTACAACCGTGAAACCCGCCGTCTGCCCCCCAATGCCGACAGCCTCAAGCAGGTCTTCAAGCGGGCCGCCGCCAAGGTCTACATGCGCAACCAGAGTACCGAGGCGCCATTCCAGTACGACCTGGGCTTGGGATTCAACTACTGGGCCGACAACTTCAAGGCTTCGGAAAGCAACTTTAACGTGGCCCTGCGCTCGGCCTACACGCTGAGCGAGAAAAGCCGGGTAGCCGTCAACGGCGACATCTCCCTGATTTCCTACAAGGACTCGCTCAAAACAAGCCGGCCCTTTTTGCAGGTAACGCCAGCCTACGAACTGACCCTGGACCGTCTGGCCTTGTCCATCGGGGCCACGCTGGGCTACACCGGCGACACCATCCGCCGGGCCCAGCAGTTCAATGTCTACCCGTCCGTCCGGGTGGGCTACACCGTTTCGGAAGACAAGTTCGTGGTCTTTGCCGGCCTGGGCGGGGCCCTGCAGCGCGTGACGATGTACGACCTAACGACTGAAAACCCCTGGCTGGCGCCCAACCAGCGCGTGGCCGATACCCACCGCGGACCAACGGTGTTTTTCGGCTTTAATGCCACGCCGGCCCGGGCCTTGTCGGTGAGTGCCAAGGTGACGTTGGCCAACGACCGGAACCTGTACTTCTACAACAACAGCCGCCGCGACTCCACCAAGTTCGATTTGGTCTACGACAACAAGTCGACCCAGCTGATCAACGTGCACGGCGAAATGCTCTACAATGCGGCCGAGCAGGTGCGCATTGGTTTCAAGGCCGATTACAACGGCTACAAGACCCACTCCCTGGCCGAAGCCTTCCACCGCCCGGCCTTCCAGTCGACGCTGTTCGGTACCTACAACATGTATGATAAGCTGCTGCTGGGAGCTGAGTTATATACCTACAGCTCCAGCTACGGATCAAGCTACGTGCGCCGCCTTGTCAATGGTCGGCAACTAGGCGAAGTAGTGCGGCCCACCGACACGGTCGTCGACCTGAACTTGCGCGGTGATTACCGTATTATGGAAAATCTGTCCATATTTGCTCTAGGCAATAATTTGCTGGGCCGTAAATACGAGCGTTTCCTGAACTATCCGGTGAAAGGATTCAACGTATTGGCGGGCGTAACGTATGATTTTTGAACATAATTGAGTTGATGCCCGAGTCGCCGATCAGCTAGTACTGCCAAGGCCTCCAGGTCGCCCGCCACGTTTCCGCCGGAAGCGTGGTCTACGGTCCGGAGGTCTTTTGCATACCAGCCGCTGCCGCCCCGGACTCATGCCACGTAACCTTTGCCGCTGATGCAGCTCTCCGACCATATCCGCACCCTGCTGCGCGACCACGACTGCGTTATCATCCCCGATTTTGGGGGCCTGATTGCCGACTATGCCCCGGCCCAGGTGCATCCCGTGCGCCACACGCTGGCCCCACCGGCCAAGCGCGTGGCCTTTAACCAGTCGCTGACCCGCAACGACGGGTTGCTGGTGGATGCCCTGAGCCGCTCCCTCAACCTAAGCACCGCCCAGGCCCGCCTGTTAGTGCGCGACGCCGTGGCCCGCCTGCAGGCCGAGCTCGACGCCAGCCAACGCACTGAACTGCCCGGGGTGGGCGTTTTCCGCCAATCCGCCGGCCGGGGCCTTGAGTTTGAGTACACCGGCAACCAGAACTTGCTCACGGCCAGCTACGGCCTGCCCGAGCTCATTTCCCGGCCTATCCGGGCAACCGATGCCCTGCTGGCCCGCGACCGGCAACAGTCTGCTCCAATCCTTGCCGTAAGTCGTTCCCGCCGCGCGATGAAAACGTTCCGAATTGCTGCTACGCTGGTTATTGCCGGCCTCATTCTTTCGATTAACTACCAGATTGCCGATGCTGTCGGCTATTTGCCCGAGAGCTGGAAGTTAACCTCCGGCGAAGAGCAGACGGCCGCTCAGCCGGCAGCTCCGGCCGAAGAAGCTGCTCCGCCCGTTGCCCGTCAGCAAGCCGCCCTGGCCGCCCACGATTGGGACGATTCGGCGCCGGCTACTGCTTCGGCCGCGCCCGCCGCTACGGCGCCGGCAGCAGTGGTTAGCAAGCCGGCGCCGGTAGCCGCAAAGCCCGTGGTAAAGGCCAGGGCTGCAACCAAGCCCGCCGCGGCTGTGTCGGTAGCCAAGCCAGCCGCCGCCAAGCCCGCCACGACTGGTACTACCATTAAAAGCCGCACGGGCCGTTCCTACGTGATTGTTGGGGCTTACACCACCTTGGCCCACGCCGAGAAAGGCCGCATGGCTCTGGTCAACCACGGCCACCGCAACGCCCGTATCGTATTCCCGGCCCCGGGTAGCCGCAAGTTCCGCCTCTCGGCCGTGGATTACGCCAATAAGGCCGAAGCACAAAAACAACTGCCGGTGCTGCGCAAGCACTTAGGCTCTTCACTCTGGGTTCTCAATTACTAGCATGACCTCTTTTCTGCTGCAGGTTACCACCGCCGCTACCGTTGCCACCGACACCGCCGCTACGGCCGCCAATCAGGCCGCTGATGCCGCCGCCGCCGGTGACCTTTCCCTGATTGACCTGATTCTAAAGGGGGGCTGGATCATGGTCCCGCTCTTTCTGCTCTCGTTTGTTTCCATCTACATCATCATTGAGCGCTACCTGACCATCCGCCGGGCGGCCGTTAATCCGGATTCGTTTATGGCCGGCATTCGCGGGCTGATGGTAAAGGGCGACTTGCAGGGCGCCAAAATGCTCTGCGCCCAGAACCCCTCGCCGCTGGCCCGCATGGTGGAGAAAGGTATCCGCCGCATTGGTTTGCCGCTGAAAGACATCGAAAGCAGCGTCGAGAACGTGGGCAAGATTGAAATTGCCCGCCTCGAGAAGAACATCAGCATTCTGGGCATTATCGCCGGTATTGCGCCCATGCTCGGCTTCGTGGGCACCATTATCGGGGTAATCAAGATTTTCTACGCCATTTCTACCACCGGCGACTTTGGCATTGCCCAGATTTCGGGTGGTCTGTACACCAAGATGGTGACTTCGGCCGCCGGCCTTATCGTGGGTATCATTGCCCACGTTGGCTACCACTGGCTCAGCATCATGGTTGAGCGCCTGATTTTCCGCATGGAGAACTCGGCTATTGAATTCATGGATATCCTTCAGGACAACTAAAGGTGAACTGGTGAGATGGTGAAATAGTGAGTTGTCGTTATCGTTGCGCAGCTCTGCGCAGTTTGCGCCACCAGAACATCAAACTCACCATTTCACAAGTTCACCATTTCATCATCTCTCCGCATGGACCTCAGCCGGCGCCGTAAGCTTTCCTCGCACGTCGAGACGTCTTCGATGAACGACATCATGTTCTTTCTGATGCTGTTCTTCCTGATCGTGAGCACCATGGTCAACCCCAACGTAATCAAGCTCATGCTGCCCAATGCTCGCTCGGGCAAGGCTGTCATGAAGGAAACCATCAATATCTCGGTGGACGCGGCCGGGCAGTACTTCCTGGACCGGCAGCCCGTAACGGCTGCCACCCTGGAAACCGCCCTGCAGCAGCGTATTGCCGGCCTGGAAGCACCCACCGTAGTGCTGCGCGTCGATTCGTCCCTGAACGTGCAGAAGCTGGTCGATATTCTCGAAATCGGCAACCGCCTGAAGGTGAAGATGGTCATGGCTACCCAGGCCCAGCAGTCGGGCGGGAAGGCGTAGACCAGCTACCGGGCCGCCGACGGGAACAGACTTTGCGCCGGCCTCGTTTAAGAAGTAATAACGTATAAGTACTTGCTTACGGCGCGGCTTCTTTCGCGCCGTAACGCGTTTCTACCAGTTGAAGCCATGGCCGTAGAATACCGCGAACAGCACCGCCGCGAGGCAATTATCGGCACGGTGGTCGTCCACGCGCTGCTGTTAGCCCTGTTCGTCTTCACCGTTTTCAAAGGTCCTGACCCGCCGCTGCTGGGGTTGGGCGGCGACGGAGTCGAACTCAACTATGGCATTGACGAGGCCGGCTCGGGCGATGTGCAAACCAAGGCCCTGGCCAACGAGTCGCCGAACCGGGAAGACAGCCGTCCGCCGGCTTCTTCGCCCGACCCGGAGCCCCGCCCGGTGCAGCAGGCCGCCGAGCCCGTACCCCAGGAAGCTTCCGAGGACAAAATCGTGACCAGCGAAGCCGAGGAAAGCCCGGTAAAGCTGCCCCGGTCGAGAAGCCTGCCCCCGTAAGGAGGAAGTGAAGGAAGTGCCCAAGCCCGTGGAAAAGCCCCGCACGCTCTACACGCCCAAGGGCAGCGCCAACGGCGGGAGCAATGGGGAGAATGGCACCAGCAACGCGCCTACCGGCAACAACAACGGCGACAAGCCCGGCTCGGTGGGCGACCAAGGCAACCCCAACGGCTCCCTCGATGCCAAGGCCCTGTACGGGCAGCCCGGCAGCGGCGGCAGCGGCCTGAGCCCGGGCTCGGGCGGCCTGGAAATGTCGGGTTGGGCCTTCGTAAAAACGCCCAACGCTTCCCCCATCGACAATAACCCTGGCTTCGTCCGGTTTAAAATCAGGATCAACTCGGACGGAGAGGTCGAATCCATCAGCAAGGTGTCGGGTAACGTGTCGGCGGCCCAGGAGCGATTGTTCCGCGACGCCCTGGAAAATGCTGAGTTTCGCCGTACCAGCTCGGCCGAAGGCGGCGCCACAGGGTTCATTACCTTCCGCGTAGCCGTGAAATAAAGTTTTCACCCTTACCCAAGAAAGCGCTGCCCCGGACCGGAGCAGCGCTTTCTTGTTTTTATAAGAGTCGGTTTTCAGTAGGGGAGTCTGCTACCTTTGTGCCCTGCTTACCTGCTTTTGCCGATGACTTACGCCGAAACTCTTGCCTACCTCTACGACCAGTTGCCCATGTTTCAGCGCGTGGGGCAGCGGGCTTTAAGGCGGGCCTGGGCAATACCCTGGCCCTGGCGGAGGCCATGGGCCACCCGAGCGGCAGTTTCGGGCCGTGCACGTAGCCGGTACCAATGGCAAGGGCAGTAGCTCCAACCTGCTGGCGGCCACCCTGCAGGCCGCCGGCTACAAAGTGGGCTTGTACACCTCGCCCCACCTGCGCGAATTCACAGAGCGAATCAAGCTCAACGGGCAGGACCTGGACCCCGATTACCTCGTGCGCTGGGTGCAGCAGTGGCGGCCGTTGTTTGAGCAGGTGCAGCCCTCGTTTTTCGAAATGTGCGTGGCCCTGGCTTATTCGTACTTTGCCGAGCAGCAGGTCGATATTGCTGTAGTAGAGGTGGGCCTGGGCGGCCGCCTGGATTCGACCAATATCATCACCCCGCTGGTGTCGTTGATTACCAACATCAGCTTTGACCATCAGAACCTGCTGGGCAACACGCTGCCGCTCATTGCCGCCGAAAAAGCCGGCATTATCAAGTCCGGGGTGCCGGTGGTTGTTAGCCAGACCCAGCCCGAAGTGCAGGCCGTATTTACCGACAAAGCCCGAGAGGTAGGTGCCCCGTTGCTTTTTGCCGACCAGCTCTACTATCCGGCTCTGGCCGAGACGCCCGCGCCGGATGCCGAAACCCAGCTGCTGACCATCACCAACCAGCATACGACGGAGGGCCAGACCCTGGAAGTGGGGCTGGTGGGCGACTACCAGCGCCTGAACGTGCCCGGCGTGCTGACTGTGCTCGACGAGTTGCGGCACCAGGGCTTTACCATTTCCGAAACTGCCGTACGGGAAGGCCTGCGCGACGTGCGCCGCCTGACCGGCTTCCGGGGCCGCTGGACGATTCTGGGCCGCCAGCCGCTGGTGATCTGCGACACGGGCCACAACGAGGCCGGTATTCGTTTTATCACCGCCCAACTGGCCCGCCTGCCTTACCGGCAGCTGCACCTGGTGCTCGGCACCGTCAACGATAAGGACGTAGCCACCATGCTGGCCCTGCTGCCAACGACGGCAACCTATTACTTTTGCCAGGCCAACATCCCGCGGGCGTTGCCGGCTACCGAGCTGGCCCAGCGGGCGGCGGCTTTGGGGCTGCACGGCCAGGTATACGGTCCCGTGCCTGCGGCCGTGGCCGCCGCCCGGGCCGCCGCTGCTCCCGACGATGTCGTCTTTATCGGCGGCAGCACGTTTGTGGTGGCTGAAATTGAAGAACTGTATTGATGAGTAACCAACCAGAATGGGTCGAATTAAACTAAAGCGCTTCTCGGACAACGCCGGGCGGGCCGATATTGTAGAGCCGGGTAAAGCCACCTACCAGCAACTGGTGGGCCGCTGGAAAACGGAGTTTTTCAAGAACGACAACCCCATTACGCTCGAAGTGGGCTGCGGCAAGGGCGACTACACCGTGGGCCTGGCCGCCCGCTACCCGGAACGTAATTTTCTGGGCCTCGACATCAAGGGGGACCGAATTTGGATTGGCTCCACCAAAGCCGAAACGCTAGGCCTTACCAACGTAGGCTTCGTGCGCATGCGGGCCCTGGATCTGCTCGACCATTTCGGCCCCGGGGAGCTCAGTGAAATCTGGATTACGTTTCCCGACCCGCGCCCCCGCCTGGGCGACGCCAAGCGCCGCCTCACCGCCCCGCGCTTCTTAGACCGCTACCAGCAGATTCTGCAGCCCGGGGGCCTGGTTCACCTCAAAACCGACGACGAGCCCCTGTTCGACTATTCTCTGGAAACGGTGCAGCAGCGGCCCGGGGCCACCGTGCTGGCTCACACCAAGGACCTGTACGCCACGGCGGAGCTGCTGCCCCACGCCGAGGATATTCAGACACACTACGAGAAGCGCTTCCGGGTCGAGGGTATTCCGATAAAGTACCTGCAGTTTCGCCTGAGCTAACGCTGTGCTACCATGCTACACCCGTTGCCGCCGCTTGCCACGGCTCATTTGTTTCCGGTTCTCGATCAGCTCTTGCTGGGAGTGCTGGCTTCGCTAACGCCGGCACAGTGGGAGCAGCCTACGCTGGCGCCGCAGTGGCGGGTGCGCGACGTGGCTCTGCACCTGCTCGACGGCAACCTGCGGGCCTTGTCCATGCTGCGCGACGGCTACTTTGGCCAGCAGCCCGCCGGGTTTTCCTACGGGGAAATCGTGGAATTTCTCAACCAGCTCAACGCCGACTGGGTGCGGGCCGGGCAGCGCCTGAGTCCGGGCGTGATTCGGTGGCTGCTGGAAATATCCGGACCAGAGTACAACCGCTACCTGGCCAGCCTGGACCCTGAGGCGCCGGCCACGTTTTCCGTGGGCTGGGCCGGCGAGACGGAGTCGGCCAACTGGTTTCACGTGGCCCGCGACTACACCGAGAAGTGGCACCACCAGCAGCAGATCCGGCAGGCGGTGGGGCAGGAGCAGCCGCTGCTGAGCCGGGAGCTCTACCATCCGTTTCTGGCTACCTGCCTGCGGGCCTTGCCCCACCACTACCGGGGCGTAGCGGCCGAAGCCGGGCAGGTCGTGGGCTTTACCATCACCGGTCCCGCCCACGACACGTGGTATCTGCGGCGCGGGGCGGAAGGCTGGGAGCTGAGTCAGAACTACGCGGGTCCGCTGGCCGCCTCAGTTACCATCGACGGGGCCGTGGCCTGGCGGTTATTTACCAAAAGCCTGCCCCGAAACCTGGCTGCCGCCCACATTCACTTCGATGGCGAAACACGGCTGGGCGAGCCGGTGTTCGACCTGCTGACCGTAATGGCTTAAGCTCAGGTAACGCTGCGGAGCTAAAAAGACTCATCCTGCCAAGCCAGGCTCAGCAGGATGAATCATGGGTGCTACTACGGGCGGCTTCGGTTCGGGCCGCGGCTGAACCGACGAGACTATTCTTCCTCTAGTTGCTCAAACACGGCTTCCAGCTCGGTGAAGTCGCGCAAACCGGGCTTGATTTCCTGCCCGCCTTCCAGCACGATGCCCGTGGGCTGCACTTCTTCCACCAGCTGCCGGACGTTCAGGCTGGCGGGCGCAAAGCCGGTGCCCAGCCATACTTTATAAGTCCGGGCCTGCTGGGTGAGCTGGGCCCGCTGCATGGCAGACAGGGTTTCGTGCGGGGCATCGGCCAGCACAAACCCGGCCACGTGAGCCTGCTGGTCACGAAAACGCTTCTCGACGTCTTCCACCAGCATGTCAGGAATCCATTTGATAAGCTTCAGCGCGGGCACCACCAGCTGGGCCAGCTCCTCGGGAGTGCGGCGCCGGTGCATCAGCACGTAGTGCAGCCCGCAGCGGGTAGCCAGGGCGTTAATTTCGGGAATTGACAGCGAATCAAACTCGCCGATGAGTTGCACGCCGGCCACCCAGCCGCTCAGCTCCTGCACCAGAGCCGGCTCCAGATGGCCCGGCAACGCCGGGTCGAGGCGAAAGGTGAGAAAATCGGCACCCATTCCGGCGCAGTAACGGGCGTCCGACAAGTTATTGATACCGCGCACGAGCACGGAGGTAATCAGAGGCATGGGGCAGGGGTGAAACAGTAAAAAAGTAAGATGCCGCGGTAATATTCGGGATAAAAACTCATAGGGCCGCAACCACCGGTCGGCAAACCCGGCAATTCATTAGGGAAACCAGCCTGATAAATGCGGCTTCCCAGATGGCAATTACCTGGCAGCAAGCACTCCAGGGTTAGGTTTGTGCTACCTGCCGTGGTAAGCCGCCCCGGACTTGTTACCTTTGCACGTTGGGGCCCGGAAACTTTCAGCGGGTCAAGTTGCTTTTGCAGATTATGAATACTTCAGGGACGAAAGGACGAGTGCTGGTCGCCATGAGCGGCGGCATTGATAGCTCAGTAGCGGCCGTGCTCTTGCACGAGCAGGGCTACGAAGTGGTGGGCATGACCATGAAGACGTGGGATTACGCGTCGGCCGGTGGTAGCAAGAAGGAAACCGGCTGCTGCTCCCTGGATTCCATCAACGACGCCCGCCAGATTGCCGTAGAGCTCGGCTTTCCGCACTATATCATCGACATCCGCGACGAATTCGGCGACTTCGTTATCGACAACTTCACGGAGGAATACCTGGCCGGGCGCACGCCCAACCCCTGCGTGCTCTGCAATACCCACATCAAGTGGGATGCCCTGCTGCGCCGGGCCGACCAGCTCGGCTGCCAGTTTATTGCCACCGGCCACTACGCCAACGTGCGTCACGAAAACGGCCGGTACGTGGTCAGCAAGGGCCTCGACGAAAACAAGGATCAGTCGTACGCTCTCTGGGGTGTATCGCAGGAAAGCCTGGCGCGTACGTTGTTTCCACTGGGCGGCATGCGCAAAACCGAAATCTACGAGGAGGCCCGTCGTCGCGGCTTTACTGAGCTGGTCAACAAGCCCGAGAGCTACGAAATCTGCTTTATTCCCGACAACGACTACCGCGGCTTTTTGCGGCGCCGGGTAGAAGGATTAGAGGAGCGCGTGGCCGGCGGTGAGTTTATCATGCGCGACGGGACCGTGCTGGGTCACCACGAGGGCTACCCTTTCTACACCATTGGGCAGCGTAAGGGCTTGGGCATTGCCCTGGGCTTTCCGGCCTACGTCACCGAAATCCGGCCCGAAACCAACCAGGTCGTGCTGGGCAATTTCGACGAGCTGGCCAGCACCACCACCTACGTGGGTAAACTCAACATGGGCAAGTTTGCGTCTCTGGAAGGCCGCGGGCTGGTACCGTCCGTCACCAAGATCCGCTACAACCACAACGGTTCCCCGGCGTTCCTGGAGCAGGTCGGCGACAAAATCCGCGTATATTTCGAGGAAGCAGTCCATGCTATTACGCCCGGGCAGGCTGCCGTTTTCTATGACGGCAACGACGTGCTGGGCGGCGGCTGGATTGAGCGCCACACCATTGCCGAAGTGCCCGAACGCACCTTCTCCACTGCTACTGTATGATCCAAGGGTATTCGTTGCGTAAATTCCTGACCTGCCTGGCGCCCGTAGCGGCCCTTCTTGCCGTGGCCGGTTGCCAGCATGATTCGGTGCCCCGGCCGGAGCCGGAAACAGATTATTTTCCCCTGGAAGTGGGCCGCTACCGCACTTATGCCGTGCTGGACACGCTCTGGGCGAATTATCGGCCCACGATTAGCAGCTTTCAGTTTCGGGAAACGATAACCGCCCAGATTACCGACGCTACCGGGCAGCCTGCCTACCGGGTGGTGCGGGCCCGGCGGGTGCTGCCCACCGATACCTGGCGCGACGACAGCGTGATGGTGCTGACCCCGGTTCGGGAAACGGTGGTACTTACCCGCAACAACCGGCGCACCGTGGAGCTGGTGTTTCCCGTGCGCAAAGACCGGTTCTGGAATATGAACGCCTTCAATTCCCTGGATAGCGTAGTGGCGGAAAACCGGTACTATCAAACGGTGGGTGAACCCTTCCAGGCCAGGTCCGGCGGCAAAACCTTTAGCTACGAGCAAACCCTCACTACGGCCCTGGCTGAAGACAACCGTAACGGTGCTAACAACGCGGTATTCCGCACAACCTATGAGCAGGTGTATGCCAAGGGCGTGGGCCCGGTATTTCGGGCCCGGCGACGCTTCACCTACTGCGCCGATCAGGACGATAAATGCTTCCGCACCAATACTCGCATCTACCGGGGCAGGCCCGGATAGAAGTGTTGATTGAAGAAGGTAAGCTGTAGGCTGCAGCAGGGCAAAAAACGGTCAGACTGCAACGCATTTCCGGCGACAGGTGTATTTCACCTGTCGCCTTTTTGTTTCCGGTTGGGCCGGCGGCGCCGAGTCTGCTTTCAATCTGGGTTTTACGTATCTTCCCGCACGCCATATCTTCCTTCCCAATGCGCTTTTCTACTCTTCTGCTGCTCGCGGGCCTGGGCCTGAGCACGCTTCCCGGTCTGGCCGGTTCTACGGATCCGCAACCGGCTGCCCGCCCGGTTCAGACGACCGGCACGGTGCGCAAACACCTGATTTACTTTCGCGACAAAGCCAATACGCCGTTTAGCACCACCCAGCCCCAGGCTTTTCTCTCGGCCCGGTCCCTGGAGCGGCGCACCCGCCAGAATATCAGCGTGCAGCCCCGCGACCTGCCCGTAAGTCCGGGCTACGTGGCGCAGCTCAAGGCCCTGCCCGGAACCCAGCTCTGGTACACCTCCCGCTGGTTTAACGCCGCCGTCGTTGCCTGCGATTCTACGACGCTGGCCGCTGTGCAGGCCCTGCCCTTTGTGCGCAGCGTGGTTACGCTCAACCGCAATCAGGCTGGCCTGCGCAAGCGTGGCCCCCAGCCCGAGGTAGTGCCCCCGCCCCAGCGTCCCGGGGCCAGCCCCGCCGACTATGGCAGCGCCTATGAGCAGGCCCAGATGATTGGAGCCGTGACCATGCACAACGCCAACTTCCGCGGGGAAGGCCTACAGATTGCCGTTTTCGATGCCGGCTTTCCTGGCGTCAACCAGATTCCGGCCTTTGCGCCCTTGTTTCAGGAGCGGCGGCTGGCCAGCACGTTCAACTTCGTGGATAAGAGCGGGGACGTGTTTCAGCGCAACGACCATGGCACCAACTGCCTGTCCACCATGGCCGCCAACCAGTCCGGCTTCTTTATCGGCACGGCTCCCAAGGCTACCTACCACCTGTGCATTACCGAGGATGTTTCCTCCGAGCACCCCGTGGAGGAAATGAACTGGCTGATTGCGGCCGAGTACGCCGACTCGGTGGGCGTGGACATCATCAGCTCTTCTCTGGGCTACAACACCTTCGACTTGCCTTCCACGGGCTACACTTACGCCGATATGAACGGGCGACGGGCCATTTCGACGCGCGCCGCCGCCGCCGCCGCCCGCGTGGGCATACTCGTCGTAAACAGCGCCGGCAACGAGGGGGCCAACGGCTGGCGCTACATCACGGCCCGGCCGATGCCGACTCCATTCTGACGGTCGGCGCCGTAGATGCCTCGCGGCAGCCCGCTGGCTTCAGCTCCTTCGGGCCCACTGCCGATGGCCGGGTGAAACCCAACGTGGCGGCCCAGGGCGTGCAGTCGGCTATTCTGACGCCTTCGGGCCTGGCTACCCGCGGCAACGGAACCTCTTTTGCCTGCCCGATTACGGCGGGTATGGTGGCCGGCTTCTGGCAGGCCAACCGCAACCTGACGGCCCAGCAGGTTATCAGCTTCCTGCAGCGTTCCGGCTCCCAGGCCACGGCCCCGATACCCGCGTGGGCTACGGCATTCCCAACTTCGTGGTGGCCTACAACCTGGCCCGGCCCAACGAGCCGCTGGCTGCCGGCAACCCCGATGCCAGCCAGAACAGGCTCGTGGTGTTTCCCAATCCCAGCCAGTCGGATGAGCTGTACGTGCAGCTCACGCCCGACTTTCAGAACCAGCCCCTGACCGTGCGTATCACCGATACCCGCGGAGCCCTAGTGGCCGAGCGGAAACTGCCGGCTACGGCTGCCCGCAAGTTGCGCTCAAGGCCGGTCCGCTAAGCAAAGGCGTGTATCAGTGTACCCTGACTAGCAGCAAAGGCCAGCAAACGGTGCGCTTCGTAAAAATGTAACTACTAATTTATTTAGTATTTTCTTTAAAAGGCTCCTAAGCTTACTTTGGGAGCCTTTTTTACGCCATTTTCTCTGGCTTTCTTGGGTGGTTAGTTGAGTAATGTTAAAAAAGTTAGTATCTTTCTACCTGCATTACGTCTTTAAAAATTTCTTCTGCATGCTACAGTTAATGATAACCAAGCGCATCGGGCGCCGCCAGTTTCACTTCACCGTTCAGGGTACCAACTTCCACGAAGTCGTATCCGAATATGACCGGCTGAGTTTTCCCGACGTGCTGGCCTGCGGCCTCTGCGGCTCCGACAACCTCGATTTGTCGTCGCGTGTGGCCCAGGACAAGTTCAAGTACACTTCCGTTAAGTGCCTCGACTGCCGGGGCGACGTGACCTTCGGTAAAACCCAGAAAGACGACCAGACCGTGTTTTTGCGCAAGCGCGAGGATGGGCACCTGGATTGGCAGGCCTGGAAGAAGGCAGAAAAATAACCGCTAGCCCGCCCGCCGGGCCAGTTGAGCTGCCCTAAAAAGTACCCGTGCGAACCGTGGTTTGACTGCCCTGCAGTCGGGCCACGGTTCTTTATTTTGGGCCCTGGTCACGGGCCGTTAAGCCCCGCAAAGCAGAAAAGTCGCCCTTTCCTGCCTGTCCAGTATACCAAAACCTGCCCCCAAACCGTTACCTTCGCACTATGAATCCTACTCGTCGTATCGTGCCGCTGCTGGCTCCTTCACTACTGGCAGCCGACTTTGCTAATCTTCAATCCGAAACGCAGCGGCTGGCCGGCAGCGCGGCCGACTGGCTGCACTGCGACGTCATGGATGGCCGCTTTGTGCCGAATATCTCCTTTGGTATTCCGGTGCTGCAGGCCATTCACCGCCACGCCCAGCAGCCCCTGGACGTGCACCTGATGATTGAGGAGCCCCAGCACTACCTGGCTGCCTTCCGCGACGCGGGCGCCGCCAACATCACCGTGCACTACGAGGCCTGCCCGCACCTGCACCGCGTGGTCGAGCAGATCAAGGCCCTGGGCTGCCGGGCCGGCGTGGCCCTGAACCCCATACCCCGGTAGCCTTGCTCGAAGACATTATTGCTGATCTGGACCTGGTCTGCATTATGTCGGTGAATCCGGGCTTCGGTGGGCAGTCCTTTATTCCCAATACTCTGCGCAAAGTAGCGGCGTTGAAAGAACTCATCGTGGACTATAACTCCAGCGCCCTGATTGAGATTGACGGCGGTGTCAGCCTGGACAACGCTGCGGCTCTGGTAGAAGCCGGAGCCGATGTGTTGGTGGCCGGCAGCTTTGTGTTTAACTCCCCCGACCCAGTAGCCACGCTGGCCGAGATGCGCCAGCAGCTCAATGCCCAGGTAAGTCAGCAAGCGCAGTCGTCTCACTAATGCCGCACCCGTACTATCCCCGCCTTCCGCTGCGGATACTTCTGCTGAGCTTTTTGCTGCTGCTCCTGCTGACTCCGGCCGCCTGGGCGCAGTCGGGGCGCGGGTGCTGATTACTGGCACCGTGCTGGATGCCAGCGGGGCGGGGCTCGAACAAGTCAGCATCGGGGTGGAAGGCCAGCCCGGCGGCACCAACACCGACGACAAAGGGCGCTTTGCCTTGAACGTGGTACGGCCCCTGAGCGGCAAGCCGCCCACGCTGGTGGCCCGCCGCCTGGGGTACCAGGCCCAGCGCCTCGTGCTCAACCTCGCCGATACCCGGGACCTGACCATCACGCTGACCCTGGACCCGCGGGCCCTAAAGAACGTGACCGTGCGGGCCCGCAACGACGAGGCCAATACCAGTGAGCAGGTCAGCGTGATTCGCATTGACCCCCGCTCGGTCAAGGAGCTGCCCTCGGCCTTTGGCGACTTCAACAAGATCCTGACCACGCTGCCCGGGGTGGTGGCCAATAATGAGCTAACGAGCACGTACACCGTGCGCGGCGGCAACTACGACGAAAACCTGGTGTACGTCAACGGCATTGAGGTATACCGCCCGTTTCTGGTGACCTCGGCCCAGCAGGAAGGCCTGAGCTTCGTGAACCCCGACCTGGTGGACCGCATCGAGTTTTCCTCCGGCGGCTGGCAGCCCAAGTTCGGCGACCGGCTTTCCTCCGTGCTTAGCATCGAGTACAAGAAGCCCCAGAAGTTTGCCGGTTCGGCTACGGGCAGCCTGGTGGGCGGTACCGTGCACGTGGAAGCCACTTCGCCCAACAAGCGCATCAGCTACCTGGCTGGGATTCGCTACAAGAATGCCACCTACGTGCTTCGTTCCCTGAAGCAGCAGCAGGGCGGCTACAATCCCACGTTCTACGACGGACAGGCCTACATCAACGCCGCATTAGGACCCAAGGACAACCCCGACCGAACCAGCCTGGGCCTGCTGACCACGTTTGCCCACAATGATTTTCGCTTCAACCCCGAATCGGGTCAGGCTACCTTCAGTACGGCTACCAATCAGCTGACCCGCCTGTTCATTGCCTACGATGGCCGGGAGCGGATGCAGTACGATACCTACCAGGGCGGACTCAACCTGCGCCACAACTTTACCAGCAACCTGCAGGGCGAACTGCTGGCCGGGGCCATGCTGTCCCGGGAGTTTGAGTACCGCGACGTGGAAGCGGCCTACAGCTTTGCCGAAATCAACCGTGACCCCAACTCGGACGACTACAATAAGCCCGTGCGCCAGCGCGACGTGGGCTCCCGCTTCGACCATTCCCGCAATAACCTGCTGGCCCGCGTGGCCACGCTCGAAGCCCGGGGCCGCTGGACGCCCGGCAGCCAGCACACCGTGCGCTGGGGCGTCAAGGTGGGCCGGGAGAAAATCGAGGACCAGCTCAACGAGTACAGCTTCGTGGACTCGGCCGACTTCGTGCCCGACTACCGCCGTACCCGTTTGGTGTCGAATCTGGACCTGAGCAGCACCCGCACCCAGGGCTATGCCCAGCACACCATCGAGTTTGATACCCTGCGCACGCTCACCTACGGGGTGCGGGCCAACTATTGGTCGGTAAACCAGCAGCTGACCGTGAGCCCGCGCGTGCAGTACTCGATGATCAGCCGACGCCACCCGAATCTGTCGTTCAAGTTTGCTACCGGTTTGTATTACCAGCCTCCGTTTTACCGGGAGCTGCGCGACCAGACCCGCGGCACCCAGGCCACGCCTCAGTCGGTAATGGTGCAGACGGCCACCCTGAATCCGGAGCTGCGGGCCCAACGCTCCCTGCATTTTATTGCCGGCAACGAGCTGCGCTTCCGCCAGTGGGACCGGCCCTTCGTGTTTACCGGGGAGCTCTACTATAAGTACCTAACCGACGTGATTCCCTACGACCTGGACAACGTGCGGCTACGCTACTTTGCCAAGAACAACGCTACGGCTTACGCCGCCGGCCTGGATACGCGTATCAGCGGGGAGTTCGTGAAAGGGGTAGAATCCTGGTTTAGCATGGGTGTGCTGACCACCCGCGAAAATATTGTGGGCGACTCCCTGACCCAGCTTAACGCCCAGGGCGACACGATTAGCCGCACGGCGCAGGGCTACATCCGCCGGCCTTCCGACCAGCGCCTGAACTTCGGTATCTTCTTCCAGGATCAGCTGCCGGGCAATCCGTCGGTGAAGGGCTACGTGAACTTCGTGTTTGGCAGCGGCCTGCCCTTTAGCCCGCCGGCCCTGCCCGAGGAGCGGGGCACGACCAAGCTCACCCGCTCTTATAAGCGCGTCGATCTGGGCTTCTCTAAGGTTTTGTCGCTCAATAATACCGGGGAAACCCGCCGCCCGGCCAGCTGGAAAGCTTATGGCTGGGCCTGGAGGTGCTCAACGTGCTAGCGGCTAATAACGTGGCCGGCTACAGCTACGTGCAGGACGTGAGCGGCCGTACCTACGCCGTGCCCAACTACCTCTCGCAGCGCGTGGTGAACCTGCGCGTTATTGCCCGGTTTTAGAGCACAGAACGCAGACCAGCATATTGCTCAATTTGAGCTATTATGAACCAGAAAGGCCCGTCAGATTGAATCTGACGGGCCTTTCTGGTTTAACGTGTCTCAGTTCTGAGTTCTAGTCTCTAAGCTCTTACCCCTAATAGGCCTTGCTCTGCCACTCGGTCAGGGTGATGCGCATGGTGGGTTGCCGCTGTTTAAAGTCTGGGTCTTCCTTTTCCCCGAGCTTCAGGGCCCGCCGGCCGTAGACGATGGCCGTGCCGTAGTCCTGCTTGGAGGCCAGGAGCCGGGCCTTGATCCAGGTGTTGGTGTAGGCTTCCTTCAGGCGCAGCGACTCGTTGATGTACTGCAGGGCCAGTTCTGCCTGAATGTTATTTTGCACTAAGTAGTCGGCGGCCTGGGCCAGCAGCTGCCAGTTCTCGGGATTCGCCGCCAGCACTTTCTGAATGCCCGCTACAACCTTGGTGTGGACATCCGTTTCGATGAGCATACTCACCGTGCGCTTTTCCCAGGACAGGTTCAGGCGGCCACTGCCGGGCTTCACCTCCGAAAACCAGTATACTAGGTTTTCGTGCATGGGCCCCGACTCGGGCACGGCTGGCAGGCGGATCTGGTCGGCGCGTGGGTCGTAGCCCTCGGTGCCCCAGTGGTTGATAACGCGGTTGAGAATCAACTCCCAGTCCTGGTCGGCTTTGGGCAGCACGTAGAAAGAATACTTTCCCGCCGGCACGGCCTGCCCGTTGAGCATAACCGGGTCGGAGAAGGTGATAATTGTGTTTTCATTGGCCCCGGCCCGCCATACTTGCCCATACGGCACTAGTTGACCCCAAACGGCCCGGCCCCGCACGGCGGGCGTGTGGTAGTCGACCGTCACGTCGCTCAGGCCAATGGTTTGCAGTACCTGAGCGCGGGGCTGGCCTGGGGCAAGGGCAGCTCGGGCGCCTTGGGCAGTTTCTCCGGGGTGGGTGCCGTCAGCACAGTGGAATCGGCCAGCTGGGCCTGAGCCGCAGAAGCAGTTCCGGCCAGGGCCAGTACCAGGCCCAGGCGACGGGTAAAGCAAAGCAATGAAGAGCGAGAAATCATAAGCAGCAATAGGTGGGAGCGCAGGGGGCAACAGCAGTGAACCAACGAGTCCGAAACAATGATGCCAAAAACGCGGTTGGCTCAGGTAGGAAACCACAAAGGTCAGGGTTCCGAATATTTTTTGCTTGAATAATTTTGTTTCGACCCGGCCGCGTGTACTTTTGCCCAGCAATTCGCCTTTATGCCCTTCGCCGCGCTTTTCCTGTGCACCCTCAGCTCCCAGGCCGCCCACTCGGGTCAGGCTACTGGCTGGCTGCGCGCGGCGCATCATCATCTGCACGGGCACCATTCCTCTTAAGAGAGGAACTATACAAGCATATTGACCCCGTGGGGCACTTTGTATTCTCAAGTGCCTGGCCGCCCCGAAAAGGCCGCCCCGCCCGCTATTGCCGTTTCCCTACGAGCCGCCGGCGTTTTTCCCTTCTCTTCGTATCACTTCGCGTATTGGCGCACCTTCGGCTCTTGGGGCCGGCCTGGTCTCGTCAGTTTTCTTCCCAATCCAATTCCCTATGATTCGTCTGGCCATTCAGAAATCGGGCCGCCTGAGCGAGGATTCGCTCAACCTCATTCGTGAGTGCGGTATTTCCTTCCTCAGCAGCTCCTATAAGCTCAAGACCGAAGCCACTAACTTTCCCCTGGAAATTCTATTTCTGCGCGACGACGACATTCCCGGCTACGTGCAGGACGGCGTGGCCGACCTGGGCATTGTGGGCCAGAACGTGCTGGTCGAAGCCGGTTTCCCCGATCTGGAAGTAGAAAAGCTGGGTTTCAGCAAGTGCCGCCTCTCGCTAGCCATTCTGCGCTCGGAAGCTTACAACTCGGTGGCCGACCTGCAGGGTAAGAACATTGCTACCTCGTATCCCCAGATTCTGGGCCGCTACCTGGCCGGCGAAGGCGTGCAGGCCAACCTGCACACGATTAGCGGCTCGGTGGAAATTGCCCCCAGCATCGGCCTGGCCGACGCCATCTGCGACATTGTTTCTTCGGGCTCCACGCTGCTGGGCAATGGCCTGCGCGAAGTAGAAACCGTGTTTCGCTCCGAAGCCGTGCTTATTGCCAACCAGCAGCTGACGGCCGAAAAGCAGGAATTGCTGGAGCAGTTGCAGTTCCGGATGCAGTCGGTGCGCCGGGCCCGACGCAACAAGTACATTCTGCTCAATGCCCCCGTCGCCTCCCTGGACGCGGTAAAGGCCCTGCTGCCGGGCATCAAGTCGCCTACGGTGACGCCCCTGGCCGAAGAAGGCTGGGTGTCGGTGCAGTCGGTGGTGAATGAGGACGACTTCTGGCACATCACCGGGCAGCTCAAGGCCGTCGGTGCCGAAGGCATCCTGGTGCTGCCCATCGAAAAGATGATTGCCTAGGTAATGTGCTGATGTGCGAAGGTGGGGAATGTGTTAATGGTTCGTCGAACGAAGCAAGCATGAGCACCTGAGCACATTTCCACTTGAGCACATTCCTTAAAGCATTAGCACATTCTGCCACATTAGCACACTAGCACACTAGCACATTAGCATCATGCAAGTATTTCACTATCCCGGTCAGGAGGAATGGGCCGCCCTGCAGCAGCGACCGGCCGCGGGTGAAGCCCGTCAGGTAGAGGAGCGGGTCCGCCAGATTTTCGACGACGTGCGCCAGCGCGGGGATGAGGCCCTGCGCCACTACGCCCAGGAGCTGGACGGAGCCACGCTCACCGATTTGCGGGTGTCGCCCGAGGAAGCTACGGCCGCCGTAGCTCAGGTGCCCGCTGAACTGCAAACCGCCATTCGCCAGGCCCACGCCAACCTGTGGAAGTTTCACCTGACCCAGCGCGAAGAAGTAGTGCGGGTGGAAACCATGCCGGGCGTGACCTGCTGGCGCAAGTCGGTGCCGGTGCAGCGCGTGGGCCTGTATATTCCCGGGGGCACGGCGCCGCTGTTTAGCACCCTGCTGATGCTGGGCGTACCGGCCCGCCTGGCCGGCTGCCCGGAGGTGGTGCTGTGTACGCCGCCCCAGAAAGACGGCTCGGTGAATCCGGTGATTCTGTTTGCCGCCCAGCTGCTGGGCATCAGTACGATTATTAAAGCCGGCGGGGCCCAGGCCGTGGCCGCCCTGGCCGGCGGCACGGAAAGCGTCCCGGCCGTGGATAAAATCTTCGGGCCCGGCAACCGCTACGTAACGGCTGCCAAGCAGCTGGCCGCCCAGCGCGGCGTGGCTATTGACTTGCCCGCCGGCCCCTCGGAAGTGCTGGTTATTGCCGACAAAACGGCCAACCCCGCCTTCGTGGCGGCCGACCTGCTTAGCCAAGCCGAGCACGGCCCCGATTCCCAGGTGGTCTTGCTGACGGATTCGCTGGAGCTGCTGCCCCTGGTCACCGAGCAGGTAGAGCGGCAGCTGGCCGAGCTGCCCCGCCGGGAAGTAGCCGCCCTGGCCTTGCGCGAAAGCCGGGCCGTGCTGCTGCGCACGCCCGAGGAAATGCTGTTCTTCTCGAACCAATATGCCCCCGAGCACCTGATTCTGGCCGTGCGCAACGCCGAGGAATACGCCGAAGGCGTAACCAGCGCCGGCTCGGTGTTTTTGGGCCACCTGACGCCCGAAGCCGCCGGCGACTATGCCTCGGGTACCAACCACACCCTGCCCACCGGCGGCTACGCCCGCAACTACAGCGGGGTGTCCCTGGATTCTTTCTTGAAGAAAATCACCTTCCAGCGCATCACCGCCGAAGGACTGCACAACGTGGGGCCGGTGGTCGAAACCATGGCCGAAGCCGAGGGCCTGCGTGCCCACGCCCGGGCCGTGTCCCTGCGCTTGGAAAGCCTAAGCACCGAAGCCTAAGTTATTTCTCATTCCGGCCGGAACCCCTGTAAAGCGGGTTCCGGCCGCCAACTCTGCGGTTCATGTTTGAGCTCGAAACCCTTATCCGGCCCAATATCCGGGCCATGCAGCCGTACTCCTCGGCCCGCGACGAATTTCAGGGCGAAGCCCGCGTGATGCTCGATGCCAACGAAAACAGCCTGGGCAGCGCCGGCCCCGAGCTGTTCAACCGTTACCCCGACCCCCAGCAGCGGGCCGTGAAATCCGAGCTGGCCAAGCTCAAAAGAGTGGAGCCCGCCCAAATATTCCTGGGCAACGGCTCCGACGAGGCCATCGACTTGCTGGTGCGCCTGACCTGCACGCCGGGCCTGGACCGGATACTGATTCTGCCGCCCACCTACGGCATGTACGAAGTGGCAGCCAACCTCAACGACGTGCGCTTGGAGCGGGTGCCCCTCACGGCCGACTTCCAACTGTCGGCCGACGCGGTAGCGCAAATTATTGCCTCCGACGCCAAGCTGGTTTTCGTCTGCTCCCCCAACAACCCGACGGGCAACCTGTTGCACGCCGAAGCCGTGGAGCAAGTGCTGCGCGGCTTCCGCGGGCTGGTGGTCGTAGACGAAGCCTACGCCGACTTTGCCGCCGCCCCGAGCTGGACGACCCGCCTGGCGGAGTTTCCCAACCTGGTGGTGCTGCAAACCTTCTCCAAGGCCTGGGGCCTGGCCGGCTTGCGCCTGGGTATGGCCTTTGCCTCGCCCGCCATTATTGGCTACCTCAACAAGATCAAGCCGCCCTATAACGTGTCGGAAGCCACCCAGCAGCACGCCCTGGCGGCTCTGGCCGATGCGCCCCACTTTGAGCAGATGCGCCAGGACTTACTGGCTGGCCAGAAGTGGCTGCAGCAGCAACTACCGGGTATTGGTATCGTCGAGCAGGTTTTTCCCTCGGATGCTAACTTCCTGCTGGTCCGCTTCCGCCCGGATGCCACGGCCGTGTACGACTACCTGTTGGGCAAGGGCGTTGTGGTCCGCAACCGCACGACCCAGCCCGGCTGCGCCGGCACGCTCCGCCTGACGGTGGGCACCCCGGCCGAGAATGAGCAGCTGGTAGCCGCTCTGCGGGATTATTCCGCCGTCTGAGTAAGTCGCCATGCAGCTCATCGTTTTCTGCGGAATTCAGGCCACGGGTAAATCCACCTTTTACCAGCAGCACTTCTTCCATTCCCACGTCCGCATTAGCCTGGATTTGCTGCGGACCCGGAACCGGGAGCAGCGGCTGCTGCAGCTGTGCCTGGAAACGCAGATGCGGTGCGTCATCGACAATACCAACCCAACCCGGGCCGAGCGGGCCCGCTACATCGAGCCGGCCCGGCAAGCGGGTTTCTCCATTACGGGGTACTTCTTTCAGGCTCCGATAACGGAGGCTCTGGTACGCAATCAGCAGCGCCCCGCCGAGCGGCAGGTGCCCGAGGTTGGACTGCGGGCTACCCGCAACCGGCTGGAGCTGCCCCGCTACGCCGAGGGCTTCGACGCGCTGTACTTCGTGCGGCCGGCAGTTAACCATACGTTCGATATTAGCCCCTGGCAAGATGAAGTTTGATGAGCTCGACGCCCGCCTGCGCGTTTTCGAAACGGCCCACGACCATTGCGCCCTGCCCGGGCTCTACCTGGTGGCCCGCCTCGACGGCCGCGGCTTTACCCGGCTGACCAAGGAAGTACATGCCTTTGAAGCACCCTTCGATGAGCAGATGCGGGACCTGATGACCCATACAACCCGGCAGCTGCTGACTTCGGGCTTCCGGATGGTGTACGGCTACACCCAGAGCGACGAAATTTCTTTGCTGCTCCACCCCGAGGAAAATTCCTTCGGCCGCAAGCTGCGCAAGTACACCTCCCTGCTGGCCGGGGAAGCCTCCGCGGCTTTTTCCCTGGCCCTGGGCAGTCCCGGGATATTCGACTGCCGTATTTCCCAGCTGCCCCGCCTGTCGGACGTCCTCGATTATTTCCGTTGGCGCCAGGAAGATGCCGGCCGCAATTCCCTGAACGCGCATTGCTACTGGCTGCTGCGCAAGCAGGGGCGTTCCGTAGCCGAAGCCACGGCCCAGGTTAAGGGGCTGCGCCTGGCCGCCAAGCACGACTTGCTGTTCAGCGCGGGTATTAACTTTAACGAGTTGCCGAGCTGGCAAAAGCGCGGCGTGGGCTTGTACTGGCAGGAGTATAAAAAGCCGGGGTTCAACCCCGTTAGCCAGCAGTCGGTCGAAACTAGTCGCCGGCAGCTTGTTCTAAATACCGAGTTGCCCCTGGGTGAAGAATATACTAGCCTGCTCCAAACCTTACTGGCCGAAGCCTAACGGCCAACCCAACCTAAACCTTCTTTTCACGCACTTCTCCGCCAAGCACAGGCTTCCGATTTTATACCATGAAGAAAGTTCTTTTCATTGACCGCGACGGTACCATCCTGATTGAGCCCCCAACGGATTTTCAGGTCGACGCCCTCACCCGGGAAAAATTTCAGTTTGTACCGGGCGCCATCACCGGCCTCGCGCGCATTGCCCGGGAGCTCGACTTCGAGTTGGTGCTGGTCAGCAACCAGGACGGACTGGGTACGGCAAGCTTTCCCGAGGAAACGTTCTGGCCCGCTCACACCATGATGCTCGACGTGCTGCGCTCGGAAGGAGTGGAGTTCGTGCGCGAGCATATCGACCGGAGCTTTCCCCACGACAACCTGCCCACCCGCAAGCCCGGTATCGGCATGCTGCAGCAGTACCTGGCGCCCGGGGCCTATGACCTTCAACACTCCTTTGTTATCGGTGACCGGCTTACCGACGTGGAGCTGGCCCAGAACCTGGGCTGCCAGTCCATCCTGATTCGGCAGGAAGCCGACGAGCGCGCCGCCTTGTCAACGACCAGCTGGGAGGCCATCTACCAGTTTCTGCGTTTGCCGGCTCGCACGGCCGTGGTGCAGCGCGACACAAACGAAACCAAGATTCGCATCGAGCTCAACCTCGATGGAGCCGGCCGCCCCGACATGCACACGGGCCTAGGCTTTTTCGACCACATGCTCGACCAGCTCAGCAAGCACTCGGGCGTGGACATGAAAATCCAGGTGCAGGGCGACCTGCACATTGACGAGCACCACACCATTGAAGACACGGCCATTGCCCTGGGCGAAGCCTTCCACCAGGCCCTGGGCGACAAGCGCGGCCTGGCCCGCTATGGTTTCCTGCTTCCCATGGACGACGTGCTAGCCCAGGCCGCCATCGACTTTTCGGGCCGGCCCTGGATAGTATGGGACGCCGAGTTTAAGCGGGAGCGGGTAGGGGACATGCCCTGCGAAATGTTCTACCATTTCTTCAAAAGCTTTTCTGACGCGGCCCGCTGCAACCTCAACATTAAATGTGAGGGCCAAAACGAGCACCATAAAATTGAAGCCATCTTCAAGGCTGTTGCCAAGTCCATTAAGATGGCGCTGGTGCGGGACGCAAGCAAAATGGAAATTCCCAGCACGAAAGGGGTGCTGTAAAGTCCTTATCCAAATGTTTTAACATTTGGATAAGGGTGGATTCTCTGCCTTGTTATTATATGTTTAAGTTCAGAGGGAGAGGAATCTGAGTGAAAGGCAGGCAGCCTCTCAGTATTCACAAATGAGTAAACAAATGGACATACTCAAATGGAAATAGCGGTAATAGATTACAAGGGTGGCAACGTGCAGTCCGTGCTCTTTGCCCTGGAGCGCCTGGGGGTGCGGGCCACGCTCACGGCCGACCCCGAGCAGATCCGGAACGCTGATAAGATCCTGTTTCCCGGAGAAGGCGAAGCGGCCTCCGCCATGCGGGAGCTCCGGGCCCAGGGCCTCGATCAGGTTCTGCCCACGCTCACGCAGCCCTTTTTGGGGATCTGTCTGGGCATGCAGCTGCTGGGCACCCATAGCGAGGAGAACGATGCCACCATGCTGGGGATTCTGCCCTATGAGGTAAAGCGCTTCCCGGCCGCGCCCGAGTACAAGGTGCCCCACATGGGCTGGAACAATCTGCAGCGGCTGCGCAGCCCTTTGTTCGACGGGCTGCGGGAGCAGGACTTCGTTTATTTCGTGCACAGCTACTACGCTCCCGTGGGCGACTACACCATTGCCGAGGCCACGTATCCCACGCCCTTTAGTGCCGCCGTGCAGCACCACAACTTCTACGCGGTGCAGTTCCACACCGAGAAAAGCGGGCCGGTGGGTACGCGCATCCTCGAAAACTTTCTCAAGCTTTAACTCATGGAGATAATACCCGCAATTGACCTGATTGGTGGCCAGTGCGTGCGTCTGACCGAAGGCGACTTTGCCCAGCAGACCACCTACGATGCCGACCCCTTGGCCGTGGCTCAGCGCTTTGAAGCGGCCGGCGTCAAGCGTCTGCACCTGGTGGATCTGGATGGGGCCCGGGCCCGGCAGCCGGTCAATCTGCCCGTGCTGGAGCGCATTGCCCGCCACACCAGCCTGGTCATCGACTTTGGGGGCGGCCTGCAGAGTGAAGAGGCCGTGCGCCAGGCCTTCGCGGCCGGGGCCGCCCAGATTACCGCCGGCAGCATTGCCGTGCGCGAGCCTGCTACGGTGCGGCAGTGGCTGCAGGAGTTTGGCGCCGACCGGATTCTGCTGGGGGCTGACTTTCGGGACAACCATATTTCCATCAATGCCTGGGCCGAGCAGTCGGAGCGGACGGTGGCCGAGTTTATCGGGGGCTACCTTGCCGACGGGGCCACGACCTTCGTGTGTACCGACGTCAGCAAGGACGGCAAGCTGCAGGGACCTTCGGTGGCTACTTACCGCACACTGCGAGCCCAGCTGCCCACGGCCCGGCTGGTGGCCAGTGGGGGCGTTACCACGATGGCCGACGTGGAAGTGTTGGCCGAGGTGGGCATGCACGGGGCCATTATCGGCAAAGCCATATACGAAGGCACCATCACCCTGCAGCAGCTGCAGAAGTTTCTTTAGCCCATCCTATGCTGACCAAACGAATTATTCCCTGTCTCGACGTCAAGGACGGCCGTACCGTTAAGGGAGTCCGCTTCGAGGGCCTGCGCGACGCCGGCGACCCGGTGGCCCTGGCGGCCCGCTACGCCCTGGAGGGGCTGATGAGCTGGTGTTTCTCGACATTACAGCCACGAACCAGAAACGGGCCACCCTTATTCATTTGGTGCGCGACGTGGCCCGGGAGCTGGATATACCCTTCACTGTGGGGGGCGGTATCGGCACGGTGGCCGATGTAGAGGCTTTGCTGCTCAACGGAGCCGATAAAGTCAGCATCAACTCGGCGGCCCTGCACCGCCCTGAGCTGATTGATGAGCTGGCCCGCCGCTTCGGCAGCCAGTGCATCGTGGTGGCCGCCGATGCCCGCTATACTGCGGAGGCCGGCTGGCAGATCTACACCCGGGCCGGTACTCATAACACCGAGCGGGATGCCGTAGCCTGGTGCCGGGAAGCTGCCGACCGAGGCGCCGGCGAGCTGCTGCTGACTTCCATGAGCAACGACGGCACCAAGGATGGCTTTGCCCTGGACATCACCGGGGCCGTAGCCCGGGCCGTGTCGGTACCGGTAGTGGCTTCGGGCGGGGCCGGGAGCATGGAGCACTTCACGCAGGTATTTCAGCAGGCCCACGCCCACGCCGGGCTGGCCGCCAGCATTTTTCACTTCGGGGAAATCGGCATCCGGGAGCTCAAGGAGCATCTGCAGGCCGAAGGCATTCCCATGCGGCTGTAATCCGAGAGGAGTGAAGCCTCGCCTTGCCTGCGGCCTCGTCGGCTGCTATTTACTTACCACGACCTCAACGCCGTCAACGAATGGAACTCGACTTTAAGAAAATGCCCGACGGGCTTATTCCCGCCGTAGTGCAGGACTCTGCTACCGGGCAGGTGCTCATGCTGGGCTATGTGAATGAGGAAGCCTGGGAAAAGACCCGTACCGAAAGCCGGGTCACGTTTTTCTCCCGCTCCAAAAACCGCCTCTGGACCAAGGGCGAAACCTCGGGCAACTTCCTGCGCGTGGTGAGCCTGCATCCCGACTGCGACCAGGACGCGGTGCTGATCCGGGCTATTCCCGACGGGCCCACCTGCCACCGGGGTACCGTTAGCTGCTTCGAGCAGCCCGAGCAGACGGCCCTGCCCACGGCGCCGGTCGGGTTTCTGGCCGAGCTGGAGCGCCTGGTGCAGCGCCGCTACCAGCATCCCGAGGAAGACCCGAAGTCCTATACCGCGTCGCTTTTTGCCAAGGGCATGTCCAAAATAGCCCAGAAAGTGGGAGAGGAGGCCGTCGAAACCGTCATCGATGCCGTAGCCGGCAACCGCGCCGGGCTCAGCGGCGAAGCCGCCGATCTGCTCTACCACCTGCTGGTGCTGCTCACCGCCTCCGGGTTGAGCCTGGAAGACGTGGTGGCTGTGCTGCGCCAGCGGCACTCCACCATTTCGGCCGGCACCCGCCGGGAGTAGTTCTAGCGTCAGGGAGCTGGACCAATCCGCTGATTAACCGGTAGCCGCCGTGGGGAAGTAACCCCACGGCGGTTTTTTGTTGCTACTTTGTGCCTCCTTGCTGCTTGCTTATGTCTGAGACTCCCGCTGCCTACCTGTCTGCCCAAACCTTGACCGTGCTGGTTCCCGTCTTCAATGAGGAAGAAAGCCTGCTGCAATTTGTGGTGGAGATGAACAAGTTTCTGGTCCAAACCCCCCTGCCTACGACCGTTCTTTTCATTAACGATGGCAGCACGGATGGCTCTTTGGAACTCTTGCGCAGCATCTGTGGGGACGACCGGCGCTACGAGTTTATTTCCCTGGCCCATAACCAGGGCCTGAGCACGGCCATCAAGGCCGGCATCGACCACTGCCGCAGTACCCTGGTGGGGTATATCGATTCCGATATTCAAACCACCCCGCTCGACTTTCTGAAGTTTCTCGAGTTTTTTCCCGAGTATGATATGGTCAACGGTATCCGGGCCAAGCGGCAGGATACTATGGTCAAGAAGCTCTCTTCGAAGCTGGCCAACACCGTGCGCCGGACCTTGATTAACGACGGCATCCAGGATACGGGCTGCCCCTTGAAGATTCTCAAGATAGAGTACGCCCGTCGGCTGCCGCTTTTTCACGGTATGCACCGCTTCCTGGGCGCCTTGGTGCAGCTGCAGGGGGCAGGGTCAAGCAGCTGCCCGTGCAGCATTTCCCGCGCTTTGCCGGCACGGCCAAGTATACGCTCTGGAACCGGGCGTGGAAGCCCCTGGTCGACACCTTTGGGTTCCGCTGGATCCGCAGCCGCTGGAAGAACTACGAAATCGGGGAGGCCTTGCGGGCCGAATCCCGCCCGGCTGATGCTCAGTAATCGGGCGCTCGTATGAGTACGCAAACCCTGGCGCTGGTTATTGGCCTGGTGTCGCAGCTGTTGTTTTCCAGCCGTATTGTGCTGCAGTGGGTGCAGAGTGAGCGGGCCCGCCGGGTGCTGGTGCCCACGCTTTTCTGGAAAGTAAGTCTGCTGTCCTCGTTTCTGATGATTCTCTACGGCTTGCTGCGCCACGACCCGGTTATTGTCGGCGCGCAGCTGTTGAGCTACGGTATTTACATCCGCAACCTGCAGCTGCTGGGGAGTGGCTGCAACTAAGCCGCTGGTTTCGGGGGGCAGCGTATGGCTTCCCTTTGGCCTTGCTCGTCTGGTTGCTCAGCGGTACGTATCATCTTAGTCTGGCCAAGCTCCTGCACCCGGATATTCCCGGGGGTGGTTGGTGCTGGGAGCAGTAGGGCAGACCGTGTTCCTGCTGCGGTTTGTGTACCAGTGGCTGTATTCCGAGCGGCAAGGGACGTCGGTGCTGCCGTTGGGTTTTTGGGTGGTCAGCCTGGCGGGCTCCCTGCTCATCCTTGGCTACGCCGTGCTCCGCCTTGATTATGTACTCCTCTTAGGGAATGCATTCGGTACGGTGGTCTACGCCCGCAATATTCTGTTGCTGCGGCGGGAGCAGCAGGCCGCCTAAGACTCCCCTGTCCTACTAGTCCAGCCGGAGTGAGTGTTCCGGTTGAACTAGTAGGTTTAATAGCCGCTTGATATATAATGCGGGGCATGCAGGCTGTTGTTGGAGTCAAGTTTCTCCAATACTCTAGTTAACATAAAAATTAAACAGAGTTGATTTTGCCGTTTACGAGTAGCAGGAGCAGAGCCCGCCAATGTATCAGCGTCCTAACTGCTTTCGTACTTTCTCCAGCAGTATGCTTACAATTTGCAGGTCATCGACGTCCTGAATGTTTAGCTGAGTGTCTATTCCAGGGCCGTTGATGCGGATAAAGTAACCTTCTGTTCCCCAATTGAGGAATTAGAACCAGCCGTAGTCCCCGTTACTGCCGGTGAGCGTTCCGCTTCACGCCCTGGTTGGGGCGTCTCAGCTACTGCGGGTGCCTCTGCTGCCGCAGTAGTTGTTGGTAGGTTCGGTGTAAATACTGCCTGCGGCCCCGCGTATGCTTCCGTTGGATAGGAAGAGTCTGTTGGATGCTGTTCCTCGTCCATATCCTCCGTGTCGAGCCCAAACAAACTGGATACGGCATCCTGAGTACGTGCCGGGGCTGGGGGTGGTACAAAGGTCCCTGTAGGCTTAATACTATTCGCCGAAACTGTAGAAGCAGGTGCTTCAGCTGATGGGCTAGCAGTAGTAGGGGCCCGGAATAGATTTTGGGGCAGCTCAGTACTGGCTAGCTCCCGTCGTGGCGTTTGCTGGGCGGCCAGTTGGTCTATATCCGCTACCACGTTGCGCTCATCCATTACGCCAACCATGCGGGCTCCATCCACGAACGCCTTGGCCACCACCTGGGCATTGATTTCCTCGACGCCAAACTCGCGGATCAGCATCACGTCAAACATGTGTACCGGCAGCTCACGGTTGCGAAATTTCCGGCAGATCTGGGTAAACAGAGGGGGATGCAGGAATGCTTCCCGATGAAACACTTTTTCCTCCTGTTTATCATAGGCGTGCTTAATGCGCCTAAACAGATTTGTAGTGGTCAGCAATTCCCGCTTACTGGTGACCAGACCAAACTTAACGGCTGAGCCAATAATAGCTTTGAAAGAGCCACTAACCTTTCTATTGAGCTTACGGGCACATGTTTCGATGGCACATTTACCTCCCGTGTCATCTACTACTTCAGCAATTTCCCAAGCACTCATGTAACTAGTGCGTGGGTAGTCAATAGTCTTGGGCATAAAAGAGAGTGAGTTGTGTGGTAAGAATATACAAGTATAAAGAATGCGAGTATTTAAAAGTAGTACATAGTATAAAATAGTATATAAAATTATTACTTTTTTATACTATTTATTACTTTATAAAGCTAAACTTCTATTATTACTATCATTTCCTCATCAATAAGATATACAACTTAAGTATAACAGTATAAAAATACCACTCATATGTAAGGGGCGGACAGGGACGATAGGGGAGCTACATCTTGGTTCTTGGGCCTTAATGAGACCTCTGGTGATATTTAAAGTTAGGGATGGCCCTAGAGCAACTCAAATAATAAGATGACTTATAAAGCCGAGAAAACAGCAGGAGAGAAGCTTACCGCGGATTCTATTGATAGGTTCGGAGGCCAGCGATTCTATCAAACTCCAAGATTTGAGAACAGAACACATAACTGTAACAGGCGAAGGCACGCCAAGCTCAGATATTCTAGTTTTAGCCGCTAACCCTGGTGGCTTGAACTAACTAGTAGCCGTAACATAAGCACCCGCAGCTTCGGAGGAAAGCGTCATAACCGTCACGTCGGGTCTCGTTCTGACGTAGAACAGCGCAATCAGCCCAGTAATTTTTCTTGACGGACCTACTATTAAACCTGTACCTAGGCTCACCGTCTATTTAGCCTTAACTGCAAGCATGTAAATTCAGATCTGGGCGCTGGGGCTCCAGTAAACTTGCAAGGTTAGCTTGTCAGTCCAACAGATGCGGCGTAGAAGTCTGGGCCATGATACAAACGCGCAGCTAGCTAGTTATAGAGCGCGCTCTGAACCCAGCGTGCCGTACCCAGCACTGGCCGTTTATTCTGAATGATACTGACTGCTCCACATTGCTTCTATGCTACAACTGCGTTACTTAAGTTAAAAGGAAACTACCCAATATAAGCCTCCCAAAACAAAAACCATCTTTGTCTTATAATTTATATTATGTTAAGTAGAGTTTTCAAAAATACACCCGGCCTACTGCCGGGTGTATTTTTATCCCCTGCTATCCTTACTTCTTCAAGGATTCCAGACGGGTGTTCATTTTCTCTGCATCAGCCGTCCGACCCAGTCGCACATATACTTTCTGCAGCGAAGTGATTACGGCCCGGTCGTTAGGCTGCAACTGCAGCGCCTTCTCGAAGTAAGGCAACGAATCCTGGAAGTACTTCTTTCCGTCGGCTTCAAACTTCTTGCCCGACTTCTGGTACGTGGCCAGATCCATCTTGCTGGCTTTTGTAAACAGATCAGCCGCTTTGTTGTAGTTGTACACGCCCAGGTTGAACTGCGCATCGAAGTTGTTGGGATCAACTTCTACCGCCTTCTTATACGCGGCAGATGCTTTCTCCGATTGCTTGCTCTGATCGTAAAGTGAACCCAGTACTGCGTACAGGTTGCCGTTGGTTGGATCCGCGGCAATGGCTTTCTCTACTTTGCCAATAGCTTCGGCACCCCGGCCCGAGCTCAGGTACATGTTCAGTTCTTCGAGCATGAACGCCTTGTTGTTCGGGTACGCAGCCAGCGCCTGCTGAACTATCTTTTGGGCTTCCGCATCGTTTTTCTCCTGCCGAGCAATTTGCAGCATCCGGCCGTACACGGCGGGCGACTTATAATTCATCGCCAGCAGCTTGCCGTAGGTGTCTTTGGCCGTGGCAAAATCCTGCTTGGCCTCGGCTGCGTAGGCTGCGTACAGGAAAGCCGTCGTATCCTGCGGACGGATCTGCTGGGCCATCCGGTACGATTCCAGGGCTGCGTCGTAGTTTTTAGCATTGTAGCCCTCTACGCCAGCATTTAGTGCCAGGCCATACAGGTTATCGAGCTTGGCGACGGCCAGCTTGCCGAATTCGCCGGTTTTGCCGTCGAGCTCCACGGCTTTCGTGTATGATTCAAAGGCTACCTTGGTGCCTTCGCCGGGCTTCAGGTTTTTGCCGAAAATCGGGTTGGCGGTGAGCTGCTCGTAGATTTCACCCCGGGTGTACCAGGTTTTAGCTTTGCCCGAAGTTTTCTCGTTCACAATGGCCTTGTCAATATCGGCCTGCGCCTTATCGAGCAAGCCGCTGCGCTGGTTTAGAATAGCGTTGGTTACGGCCGAGTTTTGCGCCGAAGCCGTGTGCAGCGCCGCTGCGGCTACAAGCGTCAGAAAAATCTTCTTCATGGTTTTTGCCGAAGAATAATGGTGGATGAGTGGAAGGAATTAGGAAAGAAACCACCGGCCTGAACACTTGGTTCAGCTTCCCGGCGGGGTAAGAAAAAAGGCTTGAATACTATCAGGTCGGCTATTCAAAACGAATACCGTGCCCGAAAGTACTCAAGCCTTTTGGAATCTTAGTTGGCGCTCAGCGTATCCGGGTCGGTAAGAGCCGTTACGTCGTCGGTAGCCAGGGTGGAATCCAGAGCTACTTCCCCTGCCCCATCTGGCGTCCCGTTTTCACCGGCTTCACCATTGAGCACCTCTGCTTCCTTATCATCGGAAGCCACTTTAGCTACCGATGAAATTTCGTCGCCGGCACTGATTTTCAACAGCCGCACGCCCTGCGTGGCGCGACCGATGGTCCGCAAGTCGCTCATTCGCAGCCGGATAGTGATACCTGACTTATTGATAATCATCAGATCATCCGAGTCCTGCACATCCTTGATGGCCACTAGCGCCCCTGTTTTATCCGTGATTTTCATGGCCCGAACGCCCTTGCCGCCCCGGTTCGTGACGCGGTACTCGTCCAGAGAGCTGCGCTTGCCGAAGCCGTTTTCCGAAACCACGAGCAATTCCTGCGAAGTCGGGTCCGAAATGCAGACCATGCCTACTACCCGGTCGTTTTCATCGGCCAGGCTGATACCACGTACCCCGGCGGCGTTGCGGCCCATGGAGCGAACTTTCTCCTCGGGGAAGCGCACCGCCCGACCCGAACGCAAGGCCACGACAATCTCGCTGCTGCCGGTGGTGAGCTGCACGTCGAGCAGCCGGTCGCCGTCGTTGATGGTAATGGCGTTGATACCGGCGGTACGAGGCCGCGAGTAGGCTTCCAGCGGAGTTTTCTTCACGGTGCCCTGCTCGGTGCAGAACATCAGGAAGGTATTCTCCAGGTAGTCCGGGTCGCGCAGGCCGCGTACGTTCAGCACGGAGCGCACCGAGTCCTCGCGAGGAATCTCGATGAGGTTCTGAATCGGCCGGCCTTTGGCGTTCTTCCCTCCTTCCGGTACTTCGTACACCTTGAGCCAGAACACCCGGCCCAGCTCGGTGAAGAACAGCAGGTACTCGTGGGTGGTCGCCACAAACAGGTGCTCGGTAAAGTCATCCTGCTTGGAAGCCGCGCCCCGGGCACCCACGCCACCACGGCCCTGGGTACGGTATTCGTCGAGGGCAGTGCGCTTGATGTAGCCTTCGCGGGAGATGGTAATCACCATGCTCTCGTCGGCAATCATGTCCTCCATCGAGAAGTCGCCGCCGGCGTACTCAATGGCCGTACGACGCTTGTCGCCGTACCGCTCCCGAATATCGATCAGCTCGTCCTTGATGATCTGGCGCTGCAGCACATCCGAGGCCAATACGGCCTTGAGGTGGTCAATCAGACGCATCAAATCCTCGTATTCGGCCACGATCTTGTCGCGCTCCAGGCCGGTGAGGCGCTGCAGACGCATATCCAGAATGGCGCGGGCCTGAATTTCGCTCAGGGCAAAACGCTCGATGAGCTGAGCCCGGGCCACGTCGCCGTCGCGCGAACCCCGGATCAGGGCAATTACCTCATCGAGGTGGTCGAGGGCAATGAGCAGACCTTCCAGGATGTGGGCCCGCTTCTGGGCTTCGGCCAACTCGTAGCGGGTCCGGCGCACTACTACGTCGGCACGGTGCTCGACGAAGTAGTGAATCAGCTCCTTAAGGTTGAGCGTCATTGGGCGGCCTTTCACCAGGCACACGTTGTTGACGCCGAACGAGGACTGCAGCTGAGTATAGCGGTAAAGCTGGTTGAGCACCACGTTGGGCATGGCGTCGCGCTTCAGATCGTAGACAATGCGCATGCCGTCGCGGTCGGACTCGTCGCGCAGGTCGCTGATGCCTTCGATCTTCTTCTCGTTGATCAGAGCTGCCGTCTTCTCGATCATCGAGGCCTTATTCACCATGTAGGGAATTTCGGTGATGACGATCTGCTCCTTACCGCTGGGCAGGGTTTCGTAGTGAGCCTTGGCGCGCATGACGATGCGGCCCCGGCCGGTTTCGAAAGCCTGCTTTACGCCCTCGTAACCGTAGATGGTACCACCCGTCGGGAAGTCGGGAGCGGTAACGTGCTCCATCAGCTCAGGGATGGTAATCTCGGTGTTATCGAGGTAGGCAATAATGCCGCCCACGACTTCGGTCAGGTTGTGGGGGGCCATGTTGGTGGCCATACCCACGGCAATACCCGTCGTGCCGTTCATCAGCAGGTTCGGGAACTTCGAGGGCATCACGCTGGGCTCTTCCAGGGAGTCGTCGAAGTTGGGCTGGAAATCAACGGTGTCCTTGTCCAGGTCGCCCAGCATTTCGTCGGACAGGCGCTTGAGGCGCGCTTCCGTGTAACGCATGGCCGCCGGCGAGTCGCCGTCGATGGAGCCAAAGTTGCCCTGGCCATCCACCAGCGGGTAGCGTAGGCTCCAGTCCTGGGCCATGCGCACCATCGTGTCGTAGACCGAGGAGTCGCCGTGCGGGTGGTACTTACCCAGCACTTCGCCCACGATACGGGCACTCTTTTTATAGGCTTTGTTGTAGGATACGCCCAGCTCCGACATACCGTAGAGCACGCGGCGGTGCACGGGCTTCAGGCCGTCGCGCACGTCGGGCAGGGCCCGGGAGATGATGACCGACATCGAGTAATCGATGTAGGCGCCACGCATCTCGTCTTCAATGTTAATCGGAATGATCTTTTCGCCTTCCGCCATAGGGAAATCTAAGTCGGCCTAGGCCCCGGAAAAGAGGAGCTTTCGGCACCAGTGAATGAGTACTGCGAGAAGCCCGCAAGATACGAAAAAAGGCCCGTTTTGCCTAATCCAGCCTACTCTTTTGGCTTGCTTCGGTCGGCCTTATGCGTACCGGACTTGGGATTGTGGGTCTTGATTTTTTCGCCCACCGCCGGGTTCTGTTTTTTCCACAGCGGCTGGCCCCGGTATTTGTTGCCATTATGGAAATGCACCTTGCGCGTGTGGCAGGAAGCCATGGGGCAGGTACGGCAGGAAGCGGTGCTAAGCAGCAGCAAAAGCGGCACGAGAAACCGCAGAGTAAGCAGGCGAAAGTTCATGGCAGCAAAGGTAGACGTTAGGCCGGGGTGTTCAACGCCAGCAGGTCCTCTCCTTCCCATTCGCGCAGAAACTGCGCCAGGAAGGTTTCCAGAAACTGGTGCCGCTCCTGGGCAATGCGGCGGGCGGCGGGCGTGTGCAGCCGCTCGTGCAGGTGGAGCAGCTTCTCGTAGAAGTGGTTTAGCGTGGGCGCCGTGTTCTTCTTATAGCTCTCGAAGGACTCGTGCACGATGGGCGCTACGCTCGGGTCGTGCAGGGGCCGGCCCTTGTGCCCGCCGTAGGCAAAAGCCCGGGCCACCCCGATAGCCCCGATGGCGTCGAGCCGGTCGGCATCCTGCACTACTTCGCCCTCCGGCGTGCTCATGGGCGTGGGTACGCCCAGACCTTTGAAGGAGATTTCGCGGATGATAGTTTCTACCCGCCGAATAACGGTTTCGTCGACCTGCAGGCCGGTAAGCCAGGCGCGGGCGGCGCGGGGGCCGGCCTCCTCGTCGCCGTTGTGGAATTTCCAGTCGGCCACGTCGTGCAGCAAGGCCCCAAGCTCGGTCACGAGCTGGTCGGCGGCGGGCACGGTGGCCGCCAGCGCCCGGCTAGTGTGCCACACCCGGCGGATGTGCTCCCAGTCGTGGCCCGAGCCTTCACCCAGGAATTTGTCGCGGACGAAGTCGGCGGTTTGCGTAATGATTTGTTCGGAGCTGAGCGCAGTAGTTACCATAGAATGAGAGTGGTCAGACAAGGATTCGGTCGCCGTGGCTGGGCGGCTGGGAAGTAACGGTAAACACAAGGTCGGCGGCCGACTCGTTGCGCAGCTGGTGAGGCGTGAGCGGCGGTACTTCCAGGCCCTGCTGGGCTTGCAGATGATGCGTGACGCCGTTTACTACCAGGGTTGCGGTGCCGGCCAGCACGAAAAAGAACTGATGGGCCCGCTGATGATAGTGGCTTACCTCGCTGGTACCCGCGGGCATGCGCTCCTGGATAATGCTCAGCGTGGCGGTTTTCACCAGGTGCCAGCCGTCGCAGCCGCTACCCAGGTGTAGTGCTCGGCCGTGGCGGTACTGACGGGGAAAGACGCGGGCAACGACATGGCAGGCGAGTTGGACAAGAGAATTGAGCCGGCAAATTAGCACGTTCAGCCCAGCTTACCGGCCCGGTTGAATTTTTAGGCCGTTGGGAAAGTTATTGCGTATATTGCCGTCAAATGACGACTAAATAACAAGCAAATGACTGTCATGCGTAAAACTCCCGTAGCCACCATGGTTGATCTGATGGGCGGTGGCGCCGTCATTCCGCAACTGGTGCATAATGAGCTGGACCTGCTGGCCGTGGCCTTGAAGGGCTTGTCGGTGCAGGCCTTGCGGGCCCTACAGCAGCGCCTGGGCTTTTCCAACAAGGAAATCAGCGTGGTGCTGGGCGTATCGGAAAGCACGCTGGCCCGGCGGGAGCAGGCCAAGCGGGCCCTGACCCTGGACGAGGCCGAGAAAACCATTCAGCTCTCGGCCGTGCTAGCCAAGGGCCTCGACGTATTTGAAGACCAGGACGACTTTCACCACTGGCTCGAAACGGCTAACCCGGCCCTGGGCGGCGTGCGGCCCAAGGAACTGCTGTCTTCAGCCATCGGCCGAGAGCAGGTGCGCGAAATCCTGGGCCGGATTGAGCACGGCATCTACTCGTAAGCATACGGGCTACTAGTTATTGGTCAGTAGCACGCCCGGCCCGGGTTGGGAGCAGCCTCCCTCCTGCTTTTTTCGTTCTGAACTTGTTTCCGCATGCGCCTCTACCGGCTTGGCAAACACCCCTACATCAAAGACACCACCGGCCAGGGCGGCCTGTACTACTCGGGCCGCTGGCACGAGAAGGGCGTCCAGATTCTCTACACCTCCGAGCATTTGTCCCTGGCCAAGCTGGAAGTACTGGCCAATTCGCCCTCGTTGCCGCGCAATTACTTTGCCCTGACCCTGGAAGTCCCCGACCAGACACCTTTTAAGCAGGTAACGGTAGACCAGTTGCCGGCCAACTGGCAGGAAATGCCCTACCCGCTGGAGCTGGCCCAGCTGACCCGGGCCTGGATGGAGGAAGGCGAGTTCTGGATCATGCAGGTGCCCTCGGCCCACGCGCCCACCGAGTGGAACTACCTGCTCAACCCGCTTCACCCCGACCATCAGCAGCTGCGCGTCGTGGCCCTGGAGCCCCACCCCTTCGACAGCCGGCTAAAACCCGACCTGGGCGTTAAATAGGCGGGTGTTATAATTCCCGCAAATACTGGGGCGGCACCTGATCCACGAGCCAGACGCCATTGCCCGACTCGTAAAAGGTGAACCCGGCCTGCTGCATGGCGGCGGCATCCACGGCCAGAATCAGGGGCTGGCCCCGGCGCTGCCCCACCCGGCGGGCCGTGACCTCGTCGGGGAAAGGTGCACGTGGTGGCGCTTGAGCTTCTGCAGGCCTTCCCGGTAAATAGCCGGCAGGGCGGCGGCTACGGTACCATGAAAGAGCACGGCGGGCGGGGTGGCGGGCGGCAGCTGCAAGTCAACCGGCACGCTGTGGCCCTGCTGGGCCCGGATGCGGGTACCGGATTCGTCGAAGGCGAAGCGCTGCTTGTCGTTGCCGGTTACTACTTCCTGCAGTTGGGCCGGGGTGATGGGCACGCCGCGCCGGGCGCAGCCGGCCAGCAAATCCTCCACGCCCACCCAGCCGCCTTCGGCCAGGGTAATACCCAGGTCCTGGGCTGGTGCCGCAGGTGCAGGCTTAGGAATTTGCTGAGGCGGGTAAGCTCGTTTTTTTCCATAGTGAAGAGGCAAAGGTGGTCAAAAGGGAGGAATTTACTTCCGCAACAGAATGGCAGGGTGTACGAGGAAAGGGTGAATACTTTTTGGCCGGCGGCGGTAGTAAACTCAAGTATTTTTTTAACTTCGGAATCCGAACCCCCGCAAAATCGTTACTTAATTGCGGCCGGCGGCTGATTTGCAGGGTGCTTTTCCCTACTTGGCCCGGCCGCTATTTCCCCATCGAACCGGTTTCGGTTCCTACTTTTCGTCCTATGCCTCACGAAGTTGCTAACCTGACCCTGGCCGAAGCTACTGCTCACGCGCCTTTCGTGGACTATGCCCGCTGCATCGACGCCGGTAACCGCCCCTTCAACCACGTGGGCGACTGGCCGGAGGAAGGCCAGCTGTACCCCGTACGCGTGGTAGAGTCGCACCTGGAAGGCATGCCCCTGGTGCACGTGCTGGGTTTTCAGGCCGAAGCTCCCTATTATAATGCCTACGCCCCCACCGCTTTGAACTGCTGCACACGGTGTGGCTGAACTAGCCGCCGCGGCTCTTTTTCAACCGGGCATAACTTTTTCAATCCAACCCGCTTACAACAGGGCGCTTCCCACCGGAGGCGCCCTGTTTTGTTATGGCCGGGTGAGCTGCTGCCGGCAAAATGCAGCCGAGTGCACCGGCCTTTTACGACGGGAATCCACGTAAAACTGTGGCAGCAGCAACCCGATTGACTTTGGGCGGCGGCCCGGACCTACCTTTGCCCTTTCTCTTATTTTCTTAACCAGTACGCATGATACAATTACGGTGGCGCAGCGGGGTACTTTTACCCGCGTTGCTAGCCGGTGCCCTGCACACGCAGGCCCAAAGCTTCAAGGATGGCAAGTTAACCCTGAACCCTGACGGGAGTCATTACATCAAGTTCACGTTGCTTAATCAGGTCTGGGCCCGCTACAACCAAAGCAACCCCGGCACCCAGGTCAACGGCTTCAATAAGCCCGAAACCTACGACATCGGCATCCGGCGCTTCCGCATGCAGTTTTTCGGGCAGCTCACCGACCGGGTGTTTATCTACTCCCAGATTGGCATCAATAACTACAGCTACCTCTCGGAGCGCAAGGCGGGCTTCTTCCTGCACGACGCGGTGGGCGAATACGCGGTGGTGAAAAACAAGCTGTCCTTGGGCACCGGCCTGGGGCCTGGAACGGCTTGTCGCGCTTTACGGCCTCGGCCACGGGCAGCATCATGGGCATTGATTTGCCGCTGGTGGCTGAGACGACCAACGACGTCAACGACCAGTTCGGCCGCAAGCTCAGCATCTACGCCAAGGGCAAGCTCAGCAAGCTCGACTACCGCGTAGCCATTTCCGACCCGCTCGACATTACCCGGGGCTCGGCCGGCGCCGCGGCCCTCACGCGCAACGCCAACTTCTCACGCCGCCCGGGCCAGCCCCAGTACCAGGCTTACCTGATGTGGCAGTTCCGGGACCAGGAAAGCAACCTGACGGCCTACAACACGGGCACTTACCTGGGTAAAAAGAACGTGCTCAACGTGGGTGCCGGCGCCATCGTGCAGCCCAAGGCCATGTGGTATTTGGCCGACAACGGCCGCGACACGCTCACCCAGGCCATGAAGCAATATGCCGTGGACGTGTACTACGACGCCCCCGTGGATACAGCCAAGGGCGCGCCCAGCGTGCACTTTTACGCTGTGGGCATGCACCTGGACTACGGCCCGGGCTATTTGCGCACCAACGGCCCGATGAACCCGGCCACCGGCACCCGACCTACTACACCGACTTATACCAACAACGCTTTGCTGGGCGAATTTGGCAACCAGTTTCCGCAGTACGGCACCGGCAACGTGTTCTACACCCAGCTCGGCTACAAACTGCGCGACAACCTGGTAGGCTCTACCACCTTTATGCCCTACGCCAGCTACCAGTACAGCCACTACAAGCGCCTCAGCGACGATGTGCACTACTACGACGCGGGATAAACTGGCTGCTGGCCGGCCACACCTCCAAGCTCACGCTCAGCTACCAAAACCGGCCCTTTTACATTACCAACAGCCGCGGGGAAAACGTAGTGGACCGCCGCCGCAGCGCCGTAGTGGCCCAATACCAGGTGTCGTTTTAAGGGAACCGGTCAGCTGGCAGGAAAAATGTAACCGGCCCTTGCAACATCTTTCCAGCTGACCGGTCTGATGCCTCGATGAGCAACCCGCCCACCTCCCCGAGTACCGACCAGCAACTTGTAACTCAGGTGCTGGGCGGCAATACTGCGGCTTTTGGGCAAATCGTGCAGCGCACGGAAGGGCTGGTCACGCAAATGGTTTTCAAAATGATCCGGCACCCGGCCGACCGGCCGGATATCGCGCAGGAAGTCTACCTGAAGGCATATAAGAATCTGGCCGGGTTTAAGTTTCAGGCCAAGCTCTCGACCTGGATTGGGCAGATTACCTACAATACCTGCCTGCACTACCTGGAAAAGAAGCATCTGGTACTGGTAGACCCGGCCGAGTTGGCACCGGATGCCGCTTCGGAGGAAGGACGCCGGCCCCTGCCCCGCCCGCGGCGGGTCCAGATTCCGACCCCGAAACGGCCCTGTTCGACCACGACTTGGCCGGCATTCTGGGCGCGGCCATCGAGCAGTTGCCCCCACTCTACCGCACCCTGATTTCTCTGTACCATCAGCAAGAGTTGAGCTACGAGGAAATTGCCCAGATAACCTCCCTGCCCGACGGCACCGTGAAGAACTACCTCTTCCGGGCACGCAAACAGCTCAAGCAACACTTACTGGCCCGCTACCAACGCGACGATTTATGACGAGCACCCATCTTTCCGAGCACGACCTGCAAGAAGCCGCCGAATCCGGGGTTTTACTGCCCCCGCCCAGGCCAGTCACCTGCGTAGCTGCCCCCTGTGCCAGGGCCGGGTGGCTACTTATGAGCACCTGTTTAAGGCGGCCGCCCAACTGCCGCCGCCCTCGTTTGCCTTCGATCTGACGGCCAGCGTTCTGGCGCAGCTACCCCAAGCCCAACCTCGCCGCCCCGCTTTTCCCTGGGCGCTCAGCCTGGTAGCCTTCCTCGTGGCGGTCGTAGTAATCGTGTTTCTGGCTGTGTTTGGCGGGGCGCTGGTGCAGGCTTTCCGCAGTTCTTCTACCGAGCTTGGCGCCGTGCTAGTGGCCGGAGCGGGCCTGCTGGCCGCCGGGCAAGCCCTGACCATGCTGGCCCGGCACCGCCGGCAAATGAGCCAGCTAACTTTTTCATAATTTTTTTGCAACACGAACGGCACTGGCCGGTCTCATGCGGTATACCCCTCTGGCCCGACTTATGAAAGGTTTTTTGCTGCTCCTGCTTTTTTGCCTGACTGCCTTGGGAGCTTCGGCCCAAAGCCCCGCCCTGCCGGCTCTGGACGCCAACTCCCTGGAACTGGCCCGGCGGGTGTTTTTGCCCGTGTTCGGATTTTATCTACTCTGCAGCTTCGTGCTGGCCGCCATCAAAGTGGTGCTGAATTACCTGCTCAAACGGCAGATTGTGACGGCCGCCGTTTCGGAAAGCATTGTGGAGCGCTTGCTGCCTGGCGCTCAGGATGAGCAAAACAAGGTGGTGAAGTGGGTAGCTCTGCTGCTGAGCAGCGGCGCCGGGCTCTGGCTCTGCACCCGGTACCTGCCTTTAGGTCTGCATTCCCTCGTCATTCTGCTCTTCAGCACGGGCCTGGGCCTTTTGGCCTACTACCTTTTCCTGCGCTGCCAAGCCAAGTAATTCGGCGCCACTCCTCCCCGCCTATTCTGCTTCTTCGCTTGTCTTAGTAAGCGTCCAAGCAGTGTAGTACTGCCCCGTGTCTTTCAGTTTCGGTCAACATAACTCCCAAACCTTTATGAATCAGTCAGTTTACTCAGCACTGTCTACTATGCATAACATGGTAACTTGCATTACAAATAAGCTTATTAGCCAACCATTTACGCATCTGACTAACAAATATAGAGGTCAGCGGCTACCGCAGCTTCCTACGTGCGCACCGGCCGTATGGCTGCTGCTGGTACTAGTAACGGCTGGTTTTCGGCCCGGTACGCTGGCCGCCCAAGGCCTGGGAACAGTGTCGGGCACGCTGCTCGACGGCAGCACCCGCCAACCGCTGCCTTACGCCAACGTGCTGCTGCTGCGGCTACCGGATTCAACCCTGATCAGCACTACTCAAACCGCGGAAAACGGCAGCTTTACGCTGGCTGCCGTTCCACTGGGGCGTTACGTGGTGCGGGCCGAAGCGCTGGGCTACCGTCCTGGCCGCCGGCTCGCCACGCTGAGCGCAGCAGTTCCGGTGGTCCGCCTGGGCGAGTGGCAAGTGGCCCCGCTGGCCGTAGCGCTCGGCAACGTGGTGGTGCAGGGCGAAAAAGCAGCGCTCGTCGATGACCTGGATAAAAAGGTCATCAACGTAAGCAAGGACTTGAGCAGCGCGGGCGGGACGGCGGCCGATGTGCTGCAGAAAGTGCCGTCCGTGGCCGTCGACGAGAACGGGCAACTCAGCCTTCGGGGCAATCCGGGCGTGACGCTCTACCTCGACGGCAAGCCCGCGCCCAGCAACCTGCGCCTCGACCAGCTGCCCGCCAGCCGCCTCGAAACCATTGAGGTTATTACTAACCCGGGGGCCCGTTACTCAGCCCAGGGCGCGGGGGCATCATCAACCTGGTCCAGAAAAAGCAGCTCCCCGATGGCTGGAATGGGGAGGCGCTGGTCACCGTGGGCAGCCGCGACAAGTACAGCGCCGCACTCAACCTGGGCCGCCGGGCGGGAAAATTGAACTGGTATGGCAGCGCCAATGGGCTCAACAATGAGTTTCGCGGCAGCTCGGCCCTACAGCAAGTGGCCACGGCCGAGGGCCGCACCACCGGCACCGACCAGACCGGCCGCACCGCCCGCCACCAGGCCAACGAGGCGCTCCGCCTGGGTTTCGACTACGCCTTGGCCCCGAGCAGAGCCTGGGCCTGACCACCGAGCTATTCAAGAACGATCTGCGCCAGACCAGCGACTTCACCACCCGCCTCAGCCGGGGCACCGACCCGCCGATTACGCTGCAAAACCAGAACCTGGAAACCGACGACCTTTACACCGCCCGCGTTTCCGGCAACTACCGCCGCACCTGGACCGCCCAGCCCGGCCGGGAACTGACGGCCAGTGCCACCTACACCCTGGATGGCGGCACCGTGACCACCGAGCAGCGGGTAGTGGAAGGGCCGGCCAGCTACGCCCGGCAGGCCCGCCAGCAGTTTCTGGACGTGACCATCCACATGCCCTCGGCCCAGGTAGACTACGTGCATCCGCTGGGAGAAAAGCGGCGCTGGGGCGCGGGCCTCAAAACCGACCTGCTGGTGAGCTCCGGCACGGCCGACTACTCGGTGCAGCCGACGGCAGAGGCCGAATTCATTCGCCAGGCAGCCGACTCGTACCGCTACCACTACCGGCAGCTCCTGCCCCAGGCCTACGGCACCTACCAGCAGAAAACCGGCCCCTGGGACTACCAGGCGGGCTTGCGGGCGGAGTTTACTGGCCTGCAGGCGCAGGTAGAGCCCAGCGGCTCGGCTCGGCAGCGCATTTTCAATTTGTTTCCCTCCGCTACTGTGGCCCGCACTTTGCCCGTCGGCGACCAGCGCCTGCAGTTCAGCTACTCGCGCCGGTTGAACCGGCCCAATTTTCTGCAAATCGTGGCCTTGCCCATCTACTCCGACGCGCGCAACTACGTGGTGGGCAACCCCGACCTGCGCCCCGAGTACGTGCACGTGGCTGAGCTAGGCCACCAGGTGAATTGGCAGTCGACGACGCTGAGCACGACACTCTTCGGGCGCTTTGCCAACCAGGCCATTCAAAGCCTGCGCACGGTGGATACGCTGGCCACCCGCCGCAGCGGCCAGCCCGATTTCATTGCCCGCACCAGCTACGCCAACCTGGGCCGCACGGCCAGCTACGGGCTGGAACTCTCCCTGACCCGGCCCCTGACTTCGTGGTGGAAACTTCTGGCCAACGGCTCCTTCTACCGCAACCAGGTGACCAGCTACGCCGGCGCCGGCACCCGCGCTAACTTTACCGGCACGGCCTACGTGCTCAACACCTTCAGTCCTGCCAAAACGCTGACCGTGCAGCTCAGCGGCAATTACCGGGCTCCGCTTGTAGTACCCCAGGGCCGCCTGCTGGCCGTGTACGGGGTGGATGTGGCCCTGCGCCAGCGCCTGCTCCACGACCGGGCCGCTCTTACCCTGCGCGTCAGTGACGTGTTCAATACCCGCCGCCAGTACACCCAGCTGGGCGCCGCCGGGCTCACCGCCGACGTACAAACCAAGTACGAAACGCGGGTAGGCTACCTGGGCTTTACCTGGTTTCTGGGCAGCCACAAGCCCGCCAGCACCATCGACCACCAGCCCAAGGGCGACCCGGGCGGCTTTGGCGGGTAAGGTGAGCATGGTGGCTAAGCAACAAGCACCGTAAGATTGGTGAGGGTACTTCAGCTGAGGCGCTACATAAAAAAGACCCTGTAACGGCACGTTACAGGGTCTTTTTTATGCTGTTTAAATACAGCGTCCAGCTTATTAGGCTACGGCATTACTGGCAGGGTGAAATGAAAAATGGTGCCGCAGCCGGGCTGGCTCTCCACCCAGAGCTCCCCGCCCTGGGAGGTAATGAACTCCCGGCTGATGCTCAGCCCCAGGCCCGACCCACCCTTCACACCGTCTTTATTAGGAATGTGGGCAAAGCGCTGGAAAATACGCTCGTGGTACTCGGCCGGAATGCCCGGGCCGCAGTCCCGCACGCTTACCTGCACCAAGGGGCCACGCTGCTCGGCGCTGATGTGAATCTGCTCCCCCGGGGCGAGTAGCGAATGGCATTGGCCATGAGGTTGATGACCACCCAGGTGGTTTTTTCCAGGTCGGCGCGCACGGCGGGCAGATCCTCGGGCAGCTCGTAGTGGAGCTCGAGCTGCTTGTCTTCGAGCTGGGCCATGATGGTGTCGTCGGCGTAATCCATGACCAGGGCCAGGGCCACGGGCTCGGGGTTGAGCTTGATGCCCACGCCTGCGTCGAGCCGGCTTACGTCGATAAGCTCGCCCACCATGCGCAGCAGGCGCTGGGTTTCGAGGCGGATGCCGCCGGCAATGCGCTGGCGCTCGGCCGTGTCGGTACGCTCGTCCTGGAGCAGCTTCAGGCTAAGATTGATGCTGGCCAGCGGGGTTTTGAGCTCGTGCGAGACGGTAGCCAGGAAGTTGGACTTGACCTGATCGAGCTTCTTGAAGTCAGAGATGTTGCGCAACGACAGAATATGGCCCACAAACTCGGTTTGGCTGGTCAGCTCGTTGTACGACAGAATCGGGTTGACCGAGAGCCGGTAGTAGGCTTCCTCGCCGTGGCGGGTAACGGTGTACTCCGGGGGCTCAGGCGAGTCGCGCGGGGGCGTGTTAGCTTCGGCCGTGAGCAGCTTCTGCAAAAACTCGTTGTGTTGGGCCACATCGGCGGCCAGCTGCCCGATAAGCGCCTCAGCCGGCTGGCACAGCAGCTCACTGGCCACGGGATTGACCAGGATAATGCGGCGGTTCTGGTCGATGAGCAGCAGGCCTTCGTCGAGGCCCTGCACGATGCTTTCCATGCGGTTGCGCTGCATTAGCAGCTCGGCCCGGCTAGCGGTGCGCAAGTCCTGCATCTGGCCCAGCACCCGGTTGAAGGCCTGGGCCACGTGGCCGACCTCATCCTGCCGGTCAATGGGCACCCGGGCACCGGCGCTGGGGTCGGTGGCCGATTCAATATCGGCGCTGAGCCGCCGCAACGGGCGCACCACGATGCGCGGCAGCCGCAGCACCAAACTGGCCCCGAGCACGGAACTCAGCACCAGAATCAGCAGCAGCGTGGTTTTGGCGGCCCGCACCGCCCGGGCTGCTTCCTCGCCCTGCTGCCCGGAGGCCGAAAGGTTCATCGTCAGCAGCCGGTTGGTTTGGGCCTGGAGCTGCAGCAACTCGGCCTGCCGCTGCGCCAGCGGGGCCTGGTTGTCGAGCAGTCGTTGGTAGTCGGCCAGGTTCTGGGTCAGGCTGTCGACCAGTTCCGCCTCGCCCGGCTCGGTGATGTTGGCTCCTTCTCGGGTCAGGGCCCGGCGAAACTCGGCCAAAGCCGTGGGGCGCTCCGGCTGCTGACTCAGCCCACTCAGGGCCCAGAGCATCTGCCGGCCCAGCTCCACTGAGTGCAGATTGGCCCGACGCACGTGCTGGGCCCGGCGGTCCAGGCCATGGAGCACGCTGTAGCTGTAGACGCCCACAATCAGCAGCAGCAGCAGCATGGTAAGCACGCTCAGCCGGATTCGGTTTTTTAGGGTCATAACGGGTGAGCATTAAAAGCTCAGGGCAATACTACTCGTCACGTTGCCGTAGGTGTGGCCCGGCAGGCGGCCGCCGTTGTCGAACAGCTCCAGGCTGCTGTGCAAAATTCGTCCTTCCAGACGGGCCGTAAGGTGGGAAGTCGGGGCGTAATCTACGTTCAGGGAAGCTCCTTTCAGCTGGGTATTGGAATTAGACGGCGTGGGCCGGATTGTTTGAATAATAACCCCGTCGCGGGCGGAATATGCTTCCAGGCGACCGGCAAGGGCCCAGGTCGGGCTGAACGTGTAGCGGGCCAGCAGAGCCCCGGTAAACCAGTTGTCGTTCTTCGGCTTTTCCTCGGTTTGCTGAGTTCCCAGGTCGAACACGGCCGCTACGGAGAACTTTTCAGTGGCAGCGTAGGTAACGTAAAAATCGTGAAAAAAGCGCCGGCGCCGGCTGTCCCCGGGCGCTGGTCGTTGCCGTAGTAGGTACTCGAATTGAGCAGCAGCTTGTCAGTAGGCTTCCACTGCAGCTGTGTCCCGAGGCTTTTGGCCCGGTTCACGTCCCGGATCTGCTGCCAGCCATTGAGCACCAGGGCCGTGGCCGTGAGCTTGGGGCTAAATTCATAAGTAAAGCGGGCCCCGGTTTCGTAATAAGGCGAGTTTTCGGCCATCAACGAGCGGGTCAGCGTCCAGTTGTCCTTGCTGATGGCCGACTCGAAGCCGATGTGGGAGCTGAAGACACCCAGGTCCAGCCAGCTTTTGGCCGTGGGCCGGAAGCCGGCGTAGGCCTCGTAGATGTTGCGCAGCACCGGGGGTTCATTGGCGTAATTGGCCTCCACGTAGGTGCCCGTGTGCAGGGCAAAAGCGCCGCGCACCCGGGCCTCTTCGTAACGTACGCCCAGCACGGCGTTGTTCAGGGCAAACTCGTTGGCCCGGTTGTGAGAATACAAAAATCCGGGCCGCTGCTGGGATTTGCCGGTAAAATCGTAGCCATAATAGGCGTCGGCAAAGCCGTACACGCGCAGCCCCGCGGGCAGCAGCGTGGGCGTTTCCACTGCCTCGACAGAGTCAGGAACAGCCAGGGTCTGAGCCCGCACGGTAGAGGATAGCAACAGGGCGGCAACGAAAAGAGAGGCGAATTTCATGGGTGTAAGCAGCCGGCTGCACCGCGCAAAGGCCGGCGGGCAGGGCGTTAAGAAGGTCTAAAAAAGGAAAATCAGAAGGAGAGGCCGTATTCCTGCAGCTTGCGGTAGAGCGTGGTCAGGCCGATGCCAAGCTGGCGGGCAGCCTCGGTTTTGTTGCCGTCCACCTCGGCCAGCACTTCGCGAATGTGGCGGGCTTCCACGGCCCGCAGGCTCCGGTCGTGGGGGTCGTCGGTAGCCCGGATGGCGTCGGGCAGGGTGTAAAACTCGGTGGGCAGCAGGCCGGCCGCTACCAGCTCGTTGTCGGGCGTGAGAATGGCGGCCCGCTCCAGCACGTTCTTGAGTTCCCGCACATTGCCCGGCCAGTCGTAGGCCTGCAGCAGGCGCAAACACTCGGCATCCAGGCCCGGCAAACGCTTTTTAAGGCGGGCGGCGAAGTACTGCAGAAAGTACTGGGCCAGCACCGGCACGTCGGCGGGCCGGGCTTTCAGGGCGGCACGTCGATGGTGAAGACCGAAAGGCGGTAGTACAGATCGGGCCGGAAGCGGCTTTCCTGGGCTTCGAGCTTGAGGTTGCGGTTGGTAGCGGCCACAATGCGCACCTGCACGGCCGTGGGCGTCGTCGCGCCCAGCTTGGTGAAGGTCTGGGTTTCGAGCACCCGCAGAAATTTGGCCTGCACGCCCAGCTCCAGCTCCCCGATTTCGTCCAGAAACAAGGTCCCGCCGTTGGCTTCTTCCAGCAAGCCTTTTTTGTCAGTAAGAGCCCCGGTGAAGGCCCCTTTCTTGTAGCCAAACAGCTCACTTTCCAGCAAATCTTTGGGGAAAGCCGAACAATTGACGGCCACAAAGGGCTTGCTGCGGCGCGGACTGGCCTGGTGAATAGCCTGGGCAAACAGCTCCTTGCCGGCCCCCGTAGGCCCTTCCAGCAGCACCGTGGAGTCGGTGACGGCTACCTGCCGGGCCAGGTTTTGGGCCGCCCGCAGCGCCTGGGACTCGCCAATCATCGTCTCGAAGCTGTGCTGCTGCTGCACCCGGCGCTCCAGCTCGGCTACCCGGCGCTGCAGGCGGGCCTTGTCGGCGGCCCGCTCCACAATAACCACCAGCTGGTCGTCGGAGTCGCCCTTGGTCAGGTAGTCGAAAGCGCCCTGCTTCATGGCCTGCACCCCGTCGGGAATTGTGCCAAAGGCCGTCATGAGCACGATTTCGGCCTCCGGGCAGCGGGCCCGCAGCTTGGGAATCAGCTCCACGCCGTGAGCATCGGGCAGCTTCACGTCGGAGAGGACGACCAGCACTTCGTCGGCGTGCTGCTGCAGGGTTTCCAGACCCCGGCGGGCATCAGCGGCTTGCAGCACGGTGTAGCCTTCCAGCTCCAGGACCCGGCTCAGCAGCTGGCGCAGGCGGGTTTCGTCGTCGATAATGAGCAGGGTACCGGTGGGCATGAAGGGCGCAGAAGGGGAAAAGAAGATACAGGAAGCCAAAAGTAGCCGGAAGGCCGAACTTTGCTTTACCGCGGGCCAGGCGGCCGGCTATTTTGCCTGATACACTACCTCAATAGCCGGGTTCAAAGTCCGCAGGTGGGCAATGAAGGCGGCCTTTTCCCGGGGCGAAATCACCACGCTGTCGTAGCGGTTGTAGGCAATTTCGAGGCGGTCGAAGGAAGCCGCCGGCGAGGAAAGCAGGTTGTGGGTTTCGGCAACTCGGCGAATAGAGCTAATAGGCAGCGTGGTGGAATACAACACCCCGCTTTTGATGTGCAGCGAGTCGCCGGTAATGGTATAGCGGGTCGTCATCAGAACGTGGGCTATAAACCCGGCCGCAGCCAAAACCGACAACAGCGCGGGCCACGTCTGCTGCAAAGCCATGGGCAGGGCCGCACCGCCCAGCACCACCATTAAAAACAGCACCAGCCCCGGGCTGATGCCGGATTGGTAGACGCGCACCGGAACAGAAGTATTCATACTAGTAAAGTTACGCACGGACTAGCTACGGTCCCTACCGCCGGATTTCATCTTTGAGATGCTCCACGAAGCGGTTGAACTCGGGCTCGGCCTCCACGTTGGGGTGCCAGGCCAAGCCCATGCCGGCCAAATCGTACTGGTGGTCTTTGCTGATGGTGGCCCCGGGCAGGAGCTGGCCGGCCGCGTCCCGCTCGTAGCCCATCAGCCAGAGCGTATCCGACAGGGCCGTGGTGGTGGCAATGTCGTGCGAAACGATGACGACCGTGTTGAGCTCATCCATCGTGGTGACTTCGAGAATGATCTTTTTCACCTCGTCAATCATGGCCACGTCGAGGCCCGAAAATGGCTCGTCGAGCAGGATGAGGTGGTCGGAGCACAAGAGCTGCTGGGCAATGGCAGCCCGCTGCCGCTGCCCGCCCGAGAGCTGGGCGGGGAATTTCTTGCCGTGCTGCTCCAGCCGAAACCGCTCCAGGTAGGCCTGCACTTCGCGCCGGGCGGCCTCGGGCTCGTGCTTGCGGGCGGCGGCCAGCAGCAGGTTATCCGCGAGGGTGCGGTGGTTGAACAAGGGGTAGCGCTGCTGCACCAGGCCCACGTCGCCGGCCTGTACGGGGTGCTGCTCCTCCCCGACCCGCACCGCGCCCGTGGCCGGGGGCGTAAGGCCGGCAATGATGCGGCAGAGCACCGATTTGCCGATGCCCGAGCGGCCGTAGAAGCCGACCACCTGACCCTGGGTCATGTTGGGCCGCACCACGTTCAGCACCTGGGCGCTGATGTCGCGCAGCACCACTTCGCCGTTGTAGCTCATCGATACGCCCTCCAGGGTCAGCACCGGTTCTTTATGAAAATAAGGAGTCATGGGCGGTGAATGAGTGAAATGGTGACTGAGTGGTGAATGCACTGTGCTTGTGGTAATTTTTCCGGAGTATTAAAAATTTACCACACTTTGAAGAGAAGCTGGTGTAGTATTTTTTTCATACTTCGGAAAAATTACCACACTTGGCTAGCTGGCCGCTGCCAGGGCCGAGTGGGGAAAAAACACCCGGCGCAGGAGCCCGAATACGTAGTCCTGCGCGGCCCCGGTAGCCAGAATAACTAACTGAATGGCCAGCACCCCGTCGAGGTGGAGGTAGCGGTTTTGCTTGTAAAGCAGCAGCCCAATGCCGCCTTCCGACTGGTAGAGGGTTTCCACGAGGGTAATCATGGTCCAGATGATGGCGAAATTCTGGCGCACGACTTCCAGCATCAGGTCCAGCTTGCCCAGCACCACCACTTCCCAAAAGCTGCGCCACTCGCCCAGGCCCAGGGTCCGGGCGTGGTCCATTTCCTCCTGGGTGGTGGTCAGAATCACGCTGGTCATGCCCGTCACCAGGTACACGGTGGTGGCAAACACCAGCACCGAAAGCTTGACCTGGTGGCCCGAGCTCAGCATAAGCGCCATGAAAAACGTGAGGCCGGTGAGCGTGAGGTAGCGCATCTTGGTGGCCGCGTAGGCAATGGGCCGGAAAAACGGCAGGGCCGTCAGGTACGAGATAACCAGGGCCAGCACCGTGCCGATGGCCAGGGCCTGCAGGGCCGTGGTCATGCTGGCCCAGAGCTCCTGAATCAGCCCTTGGCTGGTAATCAAATCCTGCAGGGCCCGCAGCACCTGGCCCAGGCTCGGGAACAGCTGCAGCGGGTAAAACACCCAGAGCAGCACCAGCACCAGTAGCTGGGCCCCGACCATGGTGGCAAACACCGGGCGGCTGGGCTGGGCATTGGGGGCAAATAGCTCTTTCATGCGGTGAGATGGTGAGATGGTGAAATGGTGAGTTTGTCGTTCTGACAGCGTAGTATGCGCTGGAGAAGCGCGGGGCGCGAAACTCACTTGGAAGGGTGATGCTCGTGGTACTTCACAGCCCGAAGAAGCCCCGCTCCGGGCGGGACTTCTTCTTCGCTATGCATTAGAATAGGATACATTGGATAAGTGGGCTAGGATAAAACACGAACGATGGAGCAGAAAGGTGAGGTGGTGAACTTGTGAAATGGTGAGTTTGCTGTTCTGGCAGTATGTGTCGCGCCATTAGCGCAGCTGAAACGACAACTCACCATTTCACCACCTCACTAGTTCACCACTTAATTCCCCAGCACGATTTCCACCCGGCGGTTTTTGGCACGGCCGTCCGCGGCGGTGTTGCTGGCCAGGGGCTCGGTAGCGCCGTGGGCGTAGATCTGGACCCGGCCCTCGGGGAAGGCGCTGGAGCTTTTGCGGCTCAGCCACTGCTGCACAGCCAGGGCCCGGTCTTCGCTGAGCTGCTGGTTTTTCTGCGGGTCGCCCTGATTGTCGGTGTGGCCGTGCACGGCTACTTTCAAGCGGCCGGCCACAACGAGGTCATCGAAGAGCTGATTCAAATCCCGCTCGGCTGCCGGCGTGAAGGTGCTCTTGCCGGTTTCAAACTCGATGTTCCAGGCCCGCTTGCTCACGCTGCGGCGGATTTCATCATCGGCGGCAAACTGCTGCTTGTCGGCCGGGGCAATGGCCTTGCCCTTGTACTGGCTTTGCAGCTTTTTGAGCAACGTCAGGTCCAGCATCTGGTCCAGGGGCACGTAGCTGGGCAGCTCCTTAGGATACAGCTTGCTTTGCACGTCGCCGAAGGTTTTGTACACCGAGGCGTAGACGTTGGTGCCGCCTTCCTCCAGACCGAACAAGGCCAGGTTGTCGGCGAAGTTGAAGGCCTTGCTCCCACCTAGCTCCACAACCTCCCCGGTGCGGTCGGCTTCACTTACTCCTTTATAATAGCGCAGCCAGTAGGCGCCGGGCTTGTCCTTGTCGCCGTACACGTCGGCCGAAATATCGGCAGCACGGCTCAGGGCCTCGGGGTGAGATTTTACCTGGTCGCCGGCCACGGCCAGGGCCGTCATGATGCCTTCCACTTCCTTGGGGTGGGCGTCGTACCAGCGCTTGGTGGTAACCATGATGTTGGGCATCTGGTTGGAGTAGTCCTTGGTCGAAACGATGTTCACCAGGCCGCCTTTCTGCTTGGCAATGTTCACGTCGCCGGGCGTCCAGGTGGCTACGGCGTCGGCGGGCACGTCCACTTTGACGCCGGTGTCCTTGCCTTTCACCACCTTGGTGCGCTGCTCGGGCTTGCCGGTGATATACTTTTCGGCGGCGGCCAGAAAGTCGGGGGCGGCCATGAAGTTCACCGCCTCGGGGTCGTAGGTAGTTTCGTCGGGGTTGACTTTCAGGCCGTTGTCGGCGCACCATTTCAGGGCAATGTTTTGGTCGCCGTCGCGCAGGTAGCAGGCAATGGTTTTGCCCAGGGCCAGTTTGGGGTTGTCGAGCCACTCTTTGGGGCCCATCAGCTTGTCTTCGCCGAAGCTTTTCCCGCAGCTGTAGGGCAGAATCTGCAGGCCAGTACCGGCTTTTTCCAGCTGGCTCTGCACCGCCGAGAAGGCCGGCAGCCCGTCGCCCATGATGCTCACAATCAAGCCGGGCGTTTCGGGGTTCTGCTGCATGTCCAGGGCGTTTTTCACCAGGTCGGCCTGCATTTTGGCCACATCGTCCTGGCGCACGATCTGCAGGTTGAGGCCGTTGGCGGCCATGCTGGAGCCCTCCGTGGTGCGGGGGCCGCCGTTGGCCAGCATGCCGGCCATCTGCGAGTTCCAGGCCATTACTTCCCAGGTAACCGGGGCGCCTTTCTCGGTGGGCGTGCTGCCCGGCAGCGGGGCCAGCGGCACGGCAATGTTGGTGCGCGAGCCGGCCGTCTGAGTGGGCAGTTCAATGGAATTGAGCAGCACCGACTCGGTAGCCGCCTTTTTAAACAGCAGGCCGCTGCCGATAAGCTTGTTGATGCCGAAGTAGAGCAGCGCCACAATCAGGGCGCCGATGACGATTTTACCGCGAGTTGTCATGAGGAATGAAAAGGCAAAGAGGTGGAGTGCCGCCCGTTTTGCAGGGCGGCGAAAGAATGGTGTTTGGCAGGTGGGAAGAGTCAGGCTAGCCCAGCAGGCAGCTCAGACCAAGGACGAGCAGCAGGTTAATCAAGCAGACTAGAATAGGCATCGTTGGTAGCTTTAGCGGTGGCCGCGGGATTGAGTGGGCTGGGCTGCTGCTCGTTGAGCAGGGTGTTGAAGTCGCCCTTCTGGTATTTCTCCAGCAGGCGCTGGCCTTTCTCGCTCATCACCCCGTTCTGGATGTCCATTTCCTTCACGAATTCCTGCGAGTAACGCATGGCCTGCTTGATCTGACCCAGTTGCTGAGCCATGTCCTGGGCCACCCGGTCGGTGGCCATGTCGAAGAAGTACTTCTTGTCGGGGTCGCCGCGCAGGATGTTCATGGCGGCCCGCATGCCGGAAGAAGTGCGCTTTACCAGCTCGTACTCGTCCTTGAGCAGGTTGACCTTGAACTTGGAGTTGTCGATCTGGCGCAGGGCCGCCTTCAGAATCTGGCGCATTACCAGCGTCACGTTGGCCGTGGTGGTCAGCATGGGCTGCAGGCGGGAGTTGTAGTCTTCCAGCTGGGCCGCCCGCGAAGCGTACGATTCGGCGAAGTCCTTCTCGCCCTTGCGGGCGGCCGAGTCGGCCAGGCGCAGGTACTCCTGGAGCTGCTGCTTATTGGAGTCCATCTTGCGCTTTACCAGCTCGTGGGCGCCTTCGATGTGGCCCACTTCTGACTCCATGTTCTGGGCTTCCTTCTCGGTGTTGCGGATGTAGTCCTGCATGATGCCGATGGGGTCCGTCTCGACGAAGATGCCGGCCGCCGTGCGGAAGATGCGCTGCCCGGCGTACCAGAGCCCGGCCTTAATCCGCTTGCTGGTCACGATAAGAAAAAGCACGAACAGCGCCCCAAGCCCGATACCGAGCTTGACAGTGTCGAAGACGATTTCGACGAGGAAGGGCACAATGGCTCCCCAGAAGTAGAGGGCCGCCCCAGCCGCAGCGGCTAGGAAGACCCAGCCGGCGGCCTTTTCAGGTTTTTGCCATTTGGGTAAATCCGTTTGATTACCGCTGGAAATCAATGTATTCATATGAGTAATAAGTTAGGTTGTGACAAGCCTGATTCTGTAGCTGGCAGGAGGCGCAGCGGTTCTATTTCACCGGTCCTGCCAAGAGGAAGGATTGGGCTGCTTGGCGGTGGGCTTTCAGGTCGGCGGCGGCACTGGCGTTGGCCAGCTCGTAGGAGGCCAGGGAGGCCTGAGCCTTCTGGCGCTCGGCTACCAATTGCTGCTGCGTAGCCTGGAGCTGCTGACTTTTGGCTTCCAACTGCTGGGTCAGCTCAGCCAACTCGGCTTGCAAGCGTTGCTCCTGCCCAGTGAGCTGCACGATGGTGCTGGGCTGGGCATTGGCAATCTTGAGCTCCCCCATCTTTTCCTGGTGACGCTCCAGCACCTTGTTGCGGTCGGCCACCAGCTTCTGCTCCAGCTGCTCTCCCGACGTGAGCAAGGTGGCCGAGTCGAGGCCAGTGACGGCGGCAAAGGCGTGGAAGGCCGTCTGGTAGAGTACTGGGCCAGCCAGCCCGCTGGCGGCCATGCTCTTTACCATCTTCGTGTAGGCCACAAAGTCCTTCCCATCCCCGGCCAGCAGTGAGGCAATATGGTCGAGGTGGCGCTGCTCGGGCTGGGTTACGGAAGGCTGGCTCAGGGCAAAGGAGCCGGGGCCGGGCGCTATTGGGAGCTGCTGCGGAACGGATGCTGGCAGCGGGCGGGGCGGGACTTTGCCGGCCTTACCGGGGGCACTGGGGTCGTCGCCTTCGACGAAGAAGTCTTTGGCAGCTTTGGCGAGGTTGTCGAAAAGGTCCATGGGGGCGGCTCAGGTGATTGGTGATATGGCCCTGTTGCCAATACCAGTGCCGCCGCCCGGCAAACTTCTCCAGTCCTTTTATAACATACTGATTTTCAATAGTTAAAAATAACAATAAGGCAATAGAAACTTCTAAGCAAGCTCCAAACCCTACCAAAATGAAAGGGGTTATTCCCAAAACAGCGCGCTTCAACTACTCCCGAAACGCTTTAGTCAGGCGCTGCCACCCCGACCCGGGGCGTGGATACAATAAGATAATACGGGCCTTAGCACGGCCTGCTTTCCAGCGGGGAGGCTGATTCGGGCCCCTTATCGGGTAGCTCAGCCAAGCCCAGCGGGCAGGTATTGCGGCGAACTCACGTTATTTGTCCTCCTGCTCCATCCTCACCTCCTATTGCTTGCATGAATACCCCTAGACTCTCAACCGCCGCCGTGCTGGCGCTGGGCTTGCTCGCGAGTGCCTGTTCTAAAGAATCGGAAGAAGTAGCACCCGTCGTTCCCGAAGTGCCGCTGCCCGAGCACATCACGCTGGGCAACCCCAGCGGGGCCGTCACCGACGTCAATCAGCCCACCAACTACCTGCTGCTGAAAACTCAGTACGCCCTGTCCTACCACCGCGACCGGGGTATTCCCAATTGGGTAAGCTGGCACCTGAGCCCCGAGTGGCTAGGTACCGCTCCCCGGCAAGATGATTTCCGCCCCGACGCGACCCTACCCGCTGGCTGGTACCAGGTGCAAACCAGCAGCTACTCCGGCTCGGGATTCGACCGGGGCCATAACTGCCCTTCGGCCGACCGGACCAAAACGGTAGCTGATAACTCGGCCACGTTTCTGATGACCAACATGATTCCGCAGGCGCCCCGGAACAACCAGCAGACCTGGAACAATCTGGAGGGCTACTGCCGCACGCTGGTTGATCAGGGCAACGAGCTGTATATCCTTATGGGTAATTACGGAAAAGGTGGCACGGGTTCCATTAACTACAGGGAAACCCTCGACAATGGCCGGGTGACAGTCCCCAGCGTATCTGGAAGGTAATTGTAGTGCTGCCCCAGGGCAACGACGACGTGAGCCGCGTAAGTAGCAGCACCCGGGTCATTGCGGTTGACACCCCGAATGAAAACACGGTAAGCACCACTTGGGGCACTTACCGCACCACAGTAGACGCCATCGAAAAGGCCACCGGCTACGATATTATGTCGCGGGTACCGACGGCTGTTCAGGCTACGCTAGAGGCCAAGGTTGATGCCGGACCAACTCAATAGAACTACGCTTGTCCATATTCATTTGGGTATACCCTTTTGTTTAATCTCATAAAAAAGAGTTGGGTACTACCTGGCTCTTTTTTTATGCTCGGTTAATAAGAAGGCATTAACTGACGGCTGGTAGGGTAAAAAGAAACGTGCTGCCCATGCCTAGTTCACTCTCGACCCACAGACGCCCACCCTGGGAGGTAATAAACTCCCGGCTGATACTCAGGCCTAGCCCCGAGCCGCCGCGGTAGCCGGTTTTATCGGGAATCTGGGCGAAGCGCTGAAATATACGCTCGTGGTTAGCGGCTGCGATGCCGGGACCATGGTCCTGCACGCTGACCTGCACCAGGCTACCGGCCGGGGCAGCCCGCACTATCAGGGAGGCTCCGGGTGGGGAGTAGCGGGTGGCGTTGGCCAGCAGGTTGATGAGCACCCAGGTGGTTTTTTCCACGTCGGCACGCACAGCGGGCAGGTCTTCGGGCAGTCGTACATCCAGGCGGAGCTGCTTGTCGGTGAGTTGGGCCTGCACGGTGGCCGTGGCGTAGCCCACCACGTCGGCGAGGCTGGTGGGGCGCAGGTCAAGCTCAACTCCGGCGCCAGCGTCGAGGCGGGACACGTCGAGCAGCTCGGTCACCATGCGCTGCAAACGCTGGGTTTCCTGGCGCACGTCGCCGGTAATGCGCAGGCGCTCCTCGGCCGGCAGCCGCTCGTCGAGCAATAGGCGCAGGTTGATGTTCATACTGGAAAGCGGAGTTTTGAGCTCGTGCGAGACGGTAGCCAGGAAGTTGGACTTGACCTGATCCAGCCTCTTAAAATCTGAGACGTTGCGCAGGGTCAGGATCTGGCCCACAAACTCGGTCTTCTCGGTGGCCTCGTTGAACGACACCAAATCCTGCACCGCCAGGCGGTAAAAGGCTTCCTCCCCGCGCTGACTGATGTGCAACAGTGGGGCTTCGGCCACGGCGGCCGCGCGGTTGGGCGCGTCGAGCGGGCTGAGCATGGTTTGGAGCAAGTCATTGTGCAGGCGCAGCACCGGCGCGGGCTGCCCCACTACTTGCTCCGGGGGCAGCCCCAGCAGCTCGCACATCACGGGGTTGGCCAGTAGAATACGGCGGTGCTCGTCGAGCAGCAGCAGGCCCTCGTCCAGGGTGTTGACGATGCTGGCCGCCCGGTTACGCTCGGTGATTAGCTCGGCGGCCGTGGAAGTGCGGTACTCGCGCAACTGGCTCAGCATGCGGTTGAAGGCCCGGGCCACCTGCCCAAATTCGTCGGTGCTTTCCTGGGGATGCTGGCCGAAAAGTCGCGCTCGGTGGCGTGGTTCAAAGCAGCCGTGAGGCGGCGCAGGGGCTGCACGGCGGCTTCGGGCACGCTGCCCACCAAGCCCAGGGCCAGCAGCGTAGCCAGGGTCAGGAAGACGAGCAGGTTGCGGTTGGCCTCGTCGGCGCGGCGGTTGGCCTGGGCGGTTTTGCGGGTCAGGGCGGCGGTGTTGACTTCCACCATCTGGTAGGTCAGACGGCGCAGCTCGGCCACGGCCGGTGGAGCGGCTACCAAGGCCGCGGGAGCCGGCGCGGCGCTTTGCAGCTGCTGAAGCACCCGCAGGCGCTGCCCTAGCTCCTCAACTACCTCCTGCTCCCCGGCCTCGGTAATGTTGCCGGCTTCTTTGCTTAACGCGGCGGCAAAGCGGGCCGTGGCTACCGTATCGGTCAGGGGCTGGCGGGCCAGTTCATCCAGACTGCGCAGCATCTGCTGGCCCAGGGTGACCGAGTAGAGGTTGGCCGTGAGTACGTCCCGGGAGTTACGGTCGAGCTGCCGCAGGGAGTAGTAGCCGTAGCCGCCGATGCTGAGCAGCAGCAGCAGCATGGCCAGAAATCCCAGGTTGATTTTGGTTTTTAAATTCATTCGCGAAGCGCCGGAAGGCGGAAGGTGTGCTGACTCGACAAAAGGAATGGGCCCGGAACGTCATTCCGAGCCCCGCGAGGAATCTCGCGTGCAATGGTACTCAATGGCTCTGGCAAAGAAGCGACGGAGATGCTTGAGCCGACTTGCGCCTTAGTGAAGCAGAAGGTTCTTTCCTCAACAACGTCAGCACGCGAGATTCCTCGCGGGGCTCGGAATGACGTTCTGGATCTAGCAGAGTCAATTTAGGTACTGCTGACGATGCTTGACACGACGGTGTGTTTTGGCTCTTTAAACCGTAGGCTAATACGTGACCAGATATACGTCCAAGTCCTGACCAGCGCGGGCTACGGCGCGCAGCAGATCCTGAGTTACGCCGCGGCGGCTGAGTTGCTCCCACAGGCTTTTTTTCCGGGTGATGCCACAGACCAGCAGCGTGGCGTTTTTCTCGGCCGCCACTTGCCGGATGGCGCCCACGATGTCGTCGGACTTGACGCGCAGAATCTGGGCGCCCAGCTCGGTAGCCAGCTGCAGGTTGCCCAGCAGGCGGCGCTGGGTGACCAGGTTGATCCGGTCGGCGGCTTCCGAAGTGGTTTGCACGTAGAGCACGTACCAGGCGGCGGCCGAAAACTGGTCGGCCAGGCGGGAGGTTTTGCGGATGATTTCCTTGGCGGCTTGGTCGTTGGCGTTGATGCAGGCCAGCAGCCGGTCGTCGTTGCGGCGCTGGGGGCCACGGCCAGCGTACCGCCGGCGTCGGTTTCTACTTGCCGACTCAGCAACTGGGCCACTTCGCGCACGGCCAGGCGGCGCAGCTGAAGCAGGTTTTCGGCCTGAAAGAAGTTGAGCAGCGCCGTGGGCACCTTGGCCGGGTCGTAGATCTTGCCTTCCTGCAGGCGGGTGCGCAGCTCCCCCACCGTCAAATCCACGTTCACCACCTCGTCGGCCTGCTTGAGGAGCTGGTCCGGAATCCGCTCCGTGACGTCGGTGCCGGTAATTTTGAGGACCTGGTCGTGCAGGCTTTCCAGGTGCTGGACGTTGACGGCCGTAATGACCGAAATGCCCTGGGCCACCAAAAACTCCACGTCCTGCCAGCGCTTATCATGGCGGGAGCCGGGCACGTTGGAATGGGCCAGCTCATCCACGACTACCACCTGGGGGCGGCGTTGCACAATGCCGTCCAGGTCCATTTCCTCCAGGGCCCGCCCCTTGTAAAAGAGCTGCTTACGGGGCAGCAGCGGCAGGCTCGGCAGTTGAGCCACAGTGCCGGCCCGGCCGTGGGTTTCGATGTAGCCCAGGAGCACATCCACGCCGTGCTGGTGCAAGTCGAGGGCTTCCTGGAGCATGCGGTAGGTTTTGCCCACGCCGGCGGCCAGGCCCAGGTACACCTTGAGCGTACCGCGCCGCTTGCCCTGCACCAGGCGCAGAAACCGCTCGGCCGACTGGTCGCGCCGGGCTTGCTCGGAGGATGAACGCATGGCGGAAGCAGGAAAAACGGGTTAAAACGACAGCGCCACGCTGGTCGTCAGGTTGCCGTAGCCGTCGGCCGTCTGGGCGTCGCGCTGCTGAAAAATGGCGTCTTTGGCCTGCAGGTAGCGGCCTTCCACCCGAAACAGCACGTTGGCGGCCGGGGCGTAATCCAGGTTCAAAGAGCCACCGGCCGCCCGGAAATCCGCGTCGGTGCGGGCCGGCTGTAGGCTGCTGATAACGACCCCGCGCTGGGCGTAGTAATACTCGCCGCGCAACGTACCGGAAAGCTTGTCGGACAGCTTGAGCTTCACAAAAGCGGCGGCTGTGTGCCAGGTGTCGTAGCCGCTACGGCCGGCGCTTTGCTGCTTGCCCACGTCGAATACCGCCGCCAGGGAAAACCGCTCGGTGGCCGCGTAGGTGACGTAGAAGTCGTGGAAGTAGCGCCGGCGGAGCGAATCCTGGGGCTGCTCGTTGCCCAGGAAGGTGCTGGAGTTGATGAGGATTTTATCCGTTGGCTTCCACTGAATCTGGGTGCCCAGGGCCTTGCCCTGGTTGGTTTCGCGGATGTTCTGCCAGCCGTTGAGCACCAGGCCGGTCAGGGTGAGTTGGGGGGCAACTTCGTAAATAAAGCGGGCCCCGGCTTCGTAGTAGGGCGAGTTTTCGGCCATCAAGGAGCGGGTCAGGGTCCAGTTGTCCTCACTGATAGCCGACTCAAAGCCGATGTGGGAGCCGAAGATGCCCACATCCAGCCAGGCTTTCTGGAACGGCCGGAAACCGGCGTAAGCCTCGTAGATGTGCCGGAACACGGGGTCCTCAGCCGCGTAATTGGCCGCCACGTAGCTGCCCGCGTGTAAGCCCACGGCCCCGCGCACCCGCCCGTCGTCGTAGCGCAGGCCCACCAGACCCTGGTTCACGGTAAAGTCGTTTTGGCGGTTGTGCGAGTACAGAAAGCCCGGGCGGGCATTGGTGGCCGGGTGCTTAAAGTCAAAGCCGTAATAGCCATCTACAAAGCCGTAAAAGGTCAGCGGATTGGCGGTAGCCGTTGATTTGGCAGCCACCGTATCGGCCGCCGAGGGAGCCTGGGCCAGCGCGGCGCCGGTAGCGGTGAGCAGCAGGCCCAAGGACAGAAAGTGTTTCATTATAGAGTCGCCCATGGGGCAAAGGGAGTGGTGCAGGTTGCCAAGAATTCGGCCCCGCCCGGGTGAATGAAAAAGGGGAAAGAAGGAATGAGCTGCCCGTTAGCGTTGCGGCAGCGGGGCCAGCTCGTCCAGGGCCAGGTTCAAGGCTAGCAGATTGACTTTGGCCGGTCCGAAAAAGGCGAAGATGGGCTCCTCCACGTGGGCCGCTACCAGCGCCCGGACGCGCTCCGTGGGCAAGCGGCGCAGCCGGGCCACCCGCTCGGCCTGGGCGTAAGCGCCCTCGGGCGAGAGGTGGGGGTCGAGGCCCGAGCCGCTGGCCGTCACCAGCTCGGCGGGCACGTCTCCCCGTTTCACCGTCGGGTTCTGGGTCAAAAACGCTTCCACCCGGGTGTGGACTTCGGCCAGGTACTCGGGGTTCGACGGGCCCTTGTTGGAACCGGCCGAGCCGCTGGCGTTGTAGTCCACGGCCGAGGGGCGGCTGGTGAAGTACTCGGGCCGGTCAAACTTCTGGCCCACGTTGGTAAAGCCCACGACCCGGCCTTGGTGGGTAATTTGCACGCCTTCGCCGCGGCCGGGTGCCACCTGGGCGGCGGCCCACACCAGGACCGGATACAAGCCGCAGCACAGCACCAGCATCACCAGCGTGAGGCGCAAAGCGGGAATGAGTTGATTTTTCATGGTTGGTTTCTATTAGAAATCGTTGGTCATGCAGAGGCGCAGTCGAAGCATCTCGCGTGCTGACGTTGGCATTCGGTTAGAAGGAAAGGGCCGTTATGCTGAGCAGAATCGAAGCAGCTCTACCGCATTGCTAAGTCTGATTAGCATTGCACGCGAGATGTCTCGCGGAGCTCGACATGACGTTCTTTTTGGCTGCAACGAAGCGGTAGAGGTGCTTCAACTCTGCGCTGCTTCGCGGACGTCCGATCAGGTAGGACGTTCGGATTGGAGCGTTCGGCTTACAGGAAAAGGCCGACTAGCAGATCAATGACCTTGATGCCCACGAAGGGCACCAGCACCCCGCCCAGGCCGTAGATGAGCAGGTTGCGGCGCAGCAGCGCCGAGGCGCCCACGGGCTGGTAGGCCACGCCCTTCAGGGCCAGCGGCACTAGGGCCGGGATGATGAGGGCGTTGAAAATGACGGCCGAGAGAATAGCCGACTGCGGCGACTTCAGCCCCATGATGTTCAAAGCGCCCAGAGCCGGAATGCCCACCATGAACAGGGCCGGCACGATGGCGAAGTACTTGGCCACGTCATTGGCAATGCTGAAGGTGGTGAGCGTGCCCCGGGTCATGAGCAGCTGCTTGCCGATTTCGACCACCTCGATGAGCTTGGTCGGGTCGTTGTCGAGGTCCACCATGTTGCCGGCTTCCTTGGCGGCCTGGGTGCCCGAGTTCATGGCTACTCCTACGTCGGCCTGGGCCAGGGCCGGGGCGTCGTTGGTGCCGTCGCCCATCATGGCTACGAGCTTGCCTTGCTCCTGCTCGCGGCGGATGTAGTGCATCTTGTCCTCGGGCTTGGCCTCGGCAATGAAGTCGTCGACGCCGGCTTTTTCGGCAATAAACTTGGCCGTCAGCGGATTGTCGCCCGTCACCATCACCGTCTTGATGCCCATGTTGCGCAGGCGGGCAAACCGCTCCTGAATGCCGGGCTTGATGATGTCCTGCAGCTCAACCACGCCCAGCACCCGGTCGTTGTGACTGAGCACCAGCGGGGTGCCGCCATTGCTGGCTACCATTTTCACCCGCTCGGCTACTTCGGCGGGGTACGCATTGCCGGTTTTCTCGGCCAGCTGCCGGATGGCGTCGGCGGCGCCCTTGCGCAGACGGGTGCCGTCCGAGAGGGTTACGCCGCTGCTGCGGGTTTCGGCCGTGAACTTGATAAGCTCGGCGCCCTGCAAGCGGGCCTGCAGCTGCTCGGGACTTACTTTATTATCCCGGGCCAGCTCCACGATGCTCTTGCCCTCGGGGGTTTCGTCGGTGAGGGAGCTGAGCGTGGCGGCCTCAATAAACTGGGTGATGGGCACGCCGGGCGCGGGCCAGAAGTGGGTGGCTTTGCGGTTGCCGATGGTGATGGTCCCGGTTTTGTCGAGCAGGAGTACGTCGATGTCGCCGGCGGTTTCCACGGCCTTGCCGCTCTTGGTAATGATGTTGGCCCGCAGGGCGCGGTCCATGCCGGCTATGCCGATGGCCGAGAGCAGCCCGCCGATGGTGGTCGGAATCAGGCAGACGAACAGGGCAATAAAGGCGGCAATGGCAATGGGCGTTTTGGCGTAGGCCGCGAAGGGAGCCAGCGTGACGCACACAATCACGAAGACCAGGGTAAAGCCGGCCAGCAGGATGGTCAGGGCAATTTCGTTGGGCGTTTTCTGCCGCGAAGCGCCTTCCACCAGGGCTATCATTTTGTCCAGAAACGACTCGCCGGGGGCCGTGCTCACCTGCACCACGATGCGGTCTGACAAGACCTTGGTGCCACCCGTGACGCTGGATTTGTCGCCGCCAGCTTCGCGGATAACCGGGGCCGATTCGCCCGTGATGGCCGACTCGTCGATGGTAGCCAGGCCCTCGATGATTTCGCCGTCGGTGGCAATGATTTCGCCGGCCTCGACCACGAAGACGTCGCCTTTCTGGAGCTGGGCCGAGCTGACTTCCGCGAAGCTGCCTTCAGCAGTGCGGCGGCGGGCGGGCGTATCCTGGCGAGTTTTGCGCAGGGAATCGGCCTGGGCCTTGCCGCGGGCTTCGGCAATGGCCTCGGCGAAGTTGGCGAAGAGCAAGGTCAGAAACAGCACCACGAACACGGTGAAGTTGTAGCCGAAGCTGCCCTGGGCCGCGTCGGGCCGGAACAGCAGCCCCAGCGTGACAAAGAGCATCACCACCGTGCCGATTTCCACGGTAAACATGACCGGGTTTCGGAACATGATGCGAGGGTCGAGCTTGACGAAGGCCTGCTTCACGGCCTGCCCCACCAGCGCGGGTTGAAACAAAGATTGGGATTGAGAAGGCATCTTCTAGTGAGTATTAAGGAGGTTCCTTCCTTTTTTCAAGGAGGGGTAGCCGAAGGCCGGGGTGGTCTATCGGCCGCGCCGTTGGCGCAGAATTGTAAGGCTTGGTGTCGTCGTTCAGGCGTGGTCAACCACCCCGCCCTGCGGGCACCCCTCCTTATCTAAGGAGGGGAGTTGACGTTCTAGTAGAGGGCAAAATGCTCGGCCAGGGGGCCCAGGGCTAGGGCCGGGAAAAAGGCCAGGGCGGCAATAATCCAAATCACGAAGAAGACCATGATGCCAAAGGTGGCCGTATCAACGCGCAGGGTGCCGGCGCTTTCGGGGATGAACTTCTTGCGGGCCAGCAGCCCGGCAATGGCCACCGGACCGATGATGGGCAGGTAGCGGGCCAGCAGCATGACCAGGCCCGTGCTGATGTTCCACCACGGCGTATTGTCGCCCAGGCCCTCGAAGCCCGAGCCGTTGTTGGCGGCCGAGGAGGTGAATTCATAGAGCATTTCCGAGAAGCCGTGGTAGCCAGGGTTGGCCAGCCAGCCGGCGTATTCGGTCGGGTTATTGGCGTAGAGGTGGGCCGACATAGCCGTGCCGGCCAGAATCAGCAGTGGGTGGAGCAGGGCCACGAGCACGGCGATTTTCATTTCCCGGGCCTCGATTTTCTTGCCCAGCAGCTCCGGGGTGCGGCCCACCATCAGGCCCGAAATGAAGACGGCAATGATGACGAAGACGAAGAAGTTGAGAAAACCCACGCCCACGCCCCCGTAAAAGGCATTGGTCATCATGCCCAGCAGCTCGGCCATGCCCGAAAGCGGCATGTGCGAATCGTGCATGGAATTGACCGAGCCGCAGCTGATTACGGTGTTGGTGATGCCCCAGTAGGCCGAGGCCGCCGCGCCGAAACGCACTTCCTTGCCTTCCATGGCGCCCAGGCGCTGGTCGGCGCCCAGCTCTGTAATGGCGGGGTTGCCGTGCATTTCATAATACACCGTGGGGGCCAGCAGCAGCAGAAAGCCCAGGGTCATCACCCCAAACACCATGTAGGAAAGCCGGGGCCGCCGCAGGTAGTGGCCCAGGGCAAAGACCAGGGCTAGCGGAACCAGTACCAGGGCAATGTTCTCGACGGCATTGCTGAGGAAAGTCGGGTTTTCGAGCGGGTGGGCCGAGTTAGCCCCGAAGAAGCCGCCCCCGTTGGTGCCCAGCTCCTTGATGGCAATCATGGCCGCGGCCGGGCCCCGGCTCACCTGCACCGAGTCGCCCTGCACAGTCACGATACTGGCCTTGCCGGCCCAGCTCATGGGCGTGCCCTGAAACACGAGCAGCAGGGCCACGACCAGCCCGATGGGCAGCAGCACCCGGGTAATGCTCTTGACGAAGTACTGGTAAAAGTTGCCCAGCTTCTCGGTCGTGCCTTCTTTGAGGGCATTGAAGACCACCACGCAGGCGGCCATGCCGGTAGCGGCCGTCACGAACTGCAGGAAGGTAATGACGAAAAGCTGGGAGAAATACGTGGCCCCCGACTCGCCCAAGTAGTGCTGCAGGTTGCAGTTGACCAGAAAGGAAATGGCCGTGTTAAAGGCCAGATCGGGCGACATGCTGGGGTTGTGGTCGGGGTTGAGCGGCAAACTGCCCTGGGTGCAGAGAATCAGCATGGCCCAGAAAAACCAGGCCAGATTGATGGTGAGCAAAGCCACCAAATGCTGCTGCCAGCGCATACCCTTGCCGGGGTCAATGCCGCCGAGACGGTAAATCAGGCGTTCCAGCGGGGCCAGGAAGTCGCTCCAGCTCTGGTCGCCGCGGTAGATGGTGGCCAGGTAGCGGCCCAGGGCAGGGCCAGCAGCAGCGTCGCGCAGAAAATGACGAGGATGCTGAGAAGTTCGTGGTTCATTGGTTAGAATTTTTCCGGGCGCAGCAGCACGTAGCTCAGGTAGCCAAACGTGGCCAGGGACAGCAGAAACAGGGCATACATCATCTTCGGGGCTGGCTTAGATGTGGTCGAAAAAGTCCACGGACTTGTAGAAAAGCCAGAAGCCAGCCAGGCCGGCGCCCGTAAGCAAGGGAATCATCAGAGCAGTCATAAAAGCGGGTAAAAAGGTGAAGCACTTGCGGTGCGCTTCTCTCCTAGCAAGCCCGGCCCCTAAGCGCCTCTCTCCTGCTCATCTTTTATGTAAATCACTACTGGTCAGCGCCAATAATTTTTATTCCCGCTCTTTCAGCCCTCCATGAACTGGAGCCGACCCTAGCGTTTCGCTAGGGTGTTTCGCAAAACACTAGGGCCCGAAACGCCGACGACCCCGCCGGAGGGGCGGGGTCGTCGGGTACATGTTAGATTGAGGCGTCAGCTAGAGGCCGTAGTCCTGGATTTTGCGGTAGAGCGTGGTCAGGGCAATGCCGAGCACCCGGGCAGTTTCGGTTTTGTTGCCGTGCTCTTCCAGCAGCACGCGCTGAATGTGCTGCTTTTCGGCGCTGCGCAGGTTGCGCTCATCCAGTGGGGGCGCGTCGGGGCCGGCGCTGTTCAAAGCGGCCAGCTGCAGCTCCACGGGCAGGTCGTCGACGGTCAGGGGCTGGTCGGGCGGGGTCAGGATGGAGGCCCGCTCCAGCACGTTTTTGAGCTCCCGCACGTTGCCCGGCCACGGGTAGTTTTCCAGGGCCAGCAGGGCTTCGGGGGTGATTTCCAGGGGCCGGCGGCGCAGCTTGGCGGCAAAGTGCTGCAGGAAAAACCGGGTCAGCAGGGGCACGTCACCGCGGCGGGCACTGAGCGGGGGCACGGCCACTACCACCACCGACAGACGGTAGTATAAGTCGGCCCGGAAATGGCCCTGCTCGGCTTCCTGGCGCAGGTTGCGGTTGGTAGCGGCCACCACGCGCACGTTGACCCGGGTCGGCCGGGTATCCCCGATTTTGGTGAATTCCTGGGTTTCGAGCACCCGCAGCAGCTTGGCCTGTAGCATTACGTCGAGCTCCCCGATTTCGTCTAGGAACAGCGTGCCGCCCGAGGCTTCTTCCAGCAGGCCTTTCTTATCGGTTTGGGCCCCGGTAAAGGCGCCCTTCTTGTAGCCAAACAACTCACTTTCCAGCAAATCCTTGGGAAGGCCGAGCAGTTCAGGGCCACGAAGGGCTTGCTTCGGCGCGGGCTACCATAGTGAATGGCCTGGGCAAACAGCTCCTTGCCCGCGCCCGTGGGGCCTTCCAGCAGCACCGTCGCGTCGGTGAGGGCCACCTGCCGGGCCGTGCGCTTGGCTTGCTCCAGGGCCGGGGCGTTACCAATCATACTCTCGAAGCTGTACTGGGCCCCGACTTTCTTTTCCAGCTCGGCCACCCGCCGCTGCAGCCGGGCCTTGGTCACAGCCCGGTCTACCACGACAACCAATTGGTCGTCGGAATCACCCTTGGTCAGGTAGTCGAAGGCGCCCTGCTTCATGGCCTGCACCCCGTCGGCAATGGTACCGAAGGCGGTGAGCAGAATGACTTCGGCCAGCGGGGCCTTGGCCTGGTAGCGGGGCAGCAAATCGAGGCCGAAGGCGTCGGGCAGCTTCACGTCGGAGAGAACGACCAACACCTCGTCGGCGTGATGCTGCAGAGTTTCCAGGCCGCGCCGGGCGTCCTGGGCCTGCAACACGGTGTAGCCTTCCAGCTCCAGCATGCGGGCAATGGCCTGGCGCAGGGGGCCTTCGTCGTCGATGAGCAGCAGGGTGCCGTCGGTCATAGAAAAAGTTGGCTAAAGGGGAAACGAGTCGACGGCAAGGGGCTTTTGTGCCACTACCGACGGCGCGAAGGTAAGCAGCCGGGATTTGCCCGGTGTTGCGCTTGGTTTGCGGCTTAGCACCCGAAACAGCACGCAACTCCCCTGTTATATCCAGACTGCCCGGAATTTTACAGCGCGCCGTGTGGAATCAGAGCAACCTCCTGCATCAAGCCAGTATACCCCGCTTCTTATTCCATCCGCCTATGCCTCGTTTGCTACTTTTCGCGCTTTATCTACTGCTGACTATTTCTGCTCAGGCCCAGCAGCGTCTGGCCGCGGCTCGGCAGCGCAGCTACCTGACCAAGGTGTTTCGGCTGACCGACGAGCAGACCCGCCACCTCTACCAGCACGGCCTGTCGGCAGCCCGGCCCGAATTTTTCACCCAGCCCGTCGACTCTTTTCCCACCGACTCGCTGCGCCCGGCCCGCCCGTTGCCCCTGGGCTACTACCTGGTGGCTTACACCGAAGGGCCGCAGCTGGTGTACTGGCTGCGCAGCGTCAGCGACCGGGAAGTCGTGGTGGTCGACAACCAAGTGGACCTGACCCTGGTGGTGCGCGACTCCCTGGGCCGCCTCCTCGACGATGCCCGCGTGCTGCTGGCCCGCCGCCCCGTGCCCTTCGACGCGGCCACCCGCTCCTACCGCCTGGCCAAGGCCGGGCGCAGCGGGCTGGTGGCCGTCACCCAGGCCGGGCGCACCACCTTTCACGTGGTGGAAAAGCAGACAAGCTCAACCCGGGACTATTGGCAGCGGCAGCCCTTGACCCACAAAATGCTGTGGACCGCCCGCCGCCTCTCGTTTGGCTTTCCGCTGGGCTACCTTACCAAGCCCGTCTGGAACCTGGGGCGGGACCTGAAGCACGCTTCCTACGTTTCGACGGGTCTGGTGGGCCTGCTGCGCTCCACGGTTAACCCGGACGTGCGCGACGAGCGGCAAAGTTGGCGGCGGCAGCGGCAGCGCAACCGCTGGAGCAGCTACGTAGCCCTGAGCAAGCCCAAATACCGGCCCACGGCCGACACCTTGCGCCTAAAGGTGCGCCTGCTGCGCCGCCCCTCGGGCCGGCCCGGCCGGCAGCCGCTCACTCTCTGGATGGGCGGAGGCTACGGGCAACCCGAAAAGAAGCTAACCGTGCTGCAACCTGTGCGGCCCGGCTCCTACGAGTACGCCCTGCCCCTGACCGATACGCTGGGGTTGCGGGCCGATACGCGGGTGGGCTTCCGCTTGGCCGATCCCCGGGGCCGCACCCTGGCCAGTGGCCATTTCCAGCTGGAAGACTACGAGCTTAAAAGCACCCGCTACACCCTGCGCCCGGCCGAAAAAGAACACCGCCGCGGCCAGCCCCAGGCCCTGTTTCTGCGCGGCACCGACTCCAACGAGCTCAACCTGCTCGATGCCCGGGTGCAGGTCAGTGTGACGCCTCGCTCCACGCTCGGGCCCTTTCCTCAGCGCCAGCAGTTTCTGCCCGATACGCTCTGGACCCGCAGCCAGGCCCTGGATGCCACCGGCGAAACCCGCCTGAACCTGCCCACGACCACCTTTCCCGCCGCCGAATTTGACTACGCCGTGCGGGCCACAATTCTGAACTCCGACAACGAGCGGCGCACGGAAAGCCTGGTGGTGCCCTACCGCCTCGACCCGGGCAAGCTGCAAGTGGAGCTGGTCGGCGACTCGGTGCGCCTGACGTTTCAGCAGCTGGGCAAATCGGTGAAGCACGCGGGCCGGCTGCGTATTACCAACGGCCGGGAGCTGGGTCACGCCGCCCTGTTTGCGGGCCCGGTTACGCTGCCTCTCACCCTGCCCGTCGACCCGCGGGCCAAGTCCTACGAGCTGACCGACGCCGACCACCGCTCGGCTCTGCTGGGCCTGAACGAAACCAACGGCGGCCTGGCCCTGCGCTCCGACCGGACCCGCGACTCGGTGGTGCTCAGCGTCGACAACCCGCGCCGGCTGAGCTTCTGGTACTACGTGTACCGCGGCAACACTCTGGTGAAGCGCGGCTACGGGCCAGCTCTGGAGCTGCGCGCGGCAGCTCCCGGCACCGAAACTTGGGCGGTGTCATTGCACTACCTCTGGGGCGAGGAGCTGCGCACGGCCGAGTACTCCGTGCCCCTGCCGCAGCGCCAACTCGTGGTGCGCACCGAACAGCCCGAAGTGGCCTATCCGGGGCAGAAAATCCAGCTCAACTTCACCGTTACCGACGGGGGCGGCCGGCCCGTGCCCAACGCCGACCTGACGGCCTACGCCTACACCAGCAAGTTTGGCCAGTCGCGGCCCGTGGAGGAGCTGCCCAGCTTCGAGCCCCCGGTGGTGGGGCGGGTTTCCAAACGGCGGTTTGCCCTGGGCACCACGTTTGAAAACTCCCGGGCCGCCGCCGGCCGGCAACAGTTGGCCTGGCAACAGTGGCGCCACCAGTTGGGCCTCGACTCGCTGCGGTTCTACGAGTTTCTCTACCCCGCCTCGGGCGCGTTCTACGAATACCAGCCCGCCCCCGGCGGCCTGACCCAGCTGGCGCCCTTCGTGGTCGATTCGGGCCGGGTGCAGCCGCCCATTGCCGTGTACCTCGACGGCGTGCCGGTGTACGTGCACCAGGTCAACCAGCAGGACCCTTACTCCCTGGTAGCCGAGCCGGGCGGGCACACGCTCAGCATCCGGACCGCCACTCGCCTGGTGACCCTGCAGAACGTGTACCTGCGCCACCTGCACAAGCTCACGCTCAGCATCGACGTCAACCAGCCCTGCGCGGAAATGACCGTGGAAAAGCGCGGCCCGCTGCTGAGCGAGGCCGAAAAGTTGGTCCTGACCCGCTCGTTGGTCGTCATCGACAACAGCTACTACAGCTTCGGCAGCCTGCGCCAGGGCAACGTGCTGCGGCCTCTGCGGACTCCCTCCTATAGCTCCGTCGGCCACTATTCCCTCAGCGGCCCCTTCCGGCCCGACTCCGTGCTGCTGCGCCGCTCCGACGGGCTGCGGCGCCGGTTTCTGTTTGAGCCGCTCTACCGCTACGACTTCGCGCCGGGCTTGGTGAAGATGACTAGTCTGGACGCCAAGCAGGCTACTCTGTTTCATAACCTGAACAGTGCCGGCTTTTCCGCCGCGCTGCCTTTGAGCGACTTCGCCCTGACCGAAGCCGCGTTTCAGGCCCGCTACATGCCGGCGCCCACCTCCTGGACCCCGGCCCCGCGCCGCCCAACCTATAACTTTCGGACGCCGCTGCTGACGCCCGTCGGGCAGGGCCGGCTGGAAGTACGCCTGCCCCGCGCCCGGCCGATGCCGCGCCCGGCTACCGGTTTCCGGCCGTAACGTACCTGCTGCTGACCCAGCCCGGCAACCCGAAGTTTCGGCGCCTGCAGCCTTCCCTGAGCCTGGTGCACGCCCTGCCCGCTGGCCGCTACCGCCTGGCCGTGCTGCTCGCCGACAGCACCAGCCTGCGCCCGGCCGACGAGGTGGTTATCCGGCCCGACGGTACGACGTACTTCCAGCTGCGCCACCCCGACCGGCAGCCCGGTATGGCCTTACTGCGCCGGATCAACGGCCTGCTGCCCGGCTACGTGGTCATTGATTCCAGCCTGATAACCTCGGCCGCCGAGCTGCAAAAAGCCCAGCGCAGCATCACCATCACCCAGTACGGACGCCCCCAGCCGGGCTGGCGCACTATCAGCGGGCAGGTTACGGACCGTGAATCGGGGGAAGGCCTGCCCGGCGTAACGGTGCTGGTGCAGGGCACGGATGTGGGCGTTTCAACCAACTCGGACGGCACCTATACCATTCAGATTCCAACCCAGGGGAATATCTTGGTCTTTAGCTCCATTGGTTATGTCCAGGAGCAGCGATACACTGACCAAAGCGAAATCAATGTGGGCATGAATGCAGATACCAAGCAGCTTTCGGAAGTGATTGTAACGGGCTACGGCACCCAAACCCGCCAAAACCTGACCTCCTCCGTGACCACCATTACGTCCAACCAATTGGCCGGTAAAGTAGCCGGGGTGCAAATTCGCGGGGCCGCTTCGCGGGGTTCTGCCGGGCCAGGCGAGCCGGTAAACGTTGTCATCCGGGCGTGGCGTCCCTGCCAGCCGGAACCCAGCCCTTGATTATTCTCGACGGCCTGCCCTTTAACGGCCGCCTGGAGGACGTAAGTCCCGAGGACATTGCCACCATCAATGTGCTGAAAGGCGAAGCCGCCGCGGCCATCTACGGGGCGCGGGCCGCCAATGGCGTGCTGCTTATCACCTCCAAAGCCAGCCGCGCCGGCAACGACCCGGCCGGCCGCGACCCGCGCCTGGCCATGCGCCGCAACTTCCGGGACTACGCCTGGTGGCAGCCCACGCTGGTAACCGACGCCCAGGGCCGGGCCAGCACCACCGTGACCCTGCCCGACGACGTGACCGGCTGGGACACCTTCGTGCTGGGCTCCGACGACCACGGCCGCATCGGCTCGGCTACCAGCCTGCTGCGCTCCTTCAAGGCCCTGCTGGCCGAGCTGGCCGTACCGCGCTTCCTTATCGAGGGCGACCAAACCCAGGTGCTGGGCAAAACCCTGAACTATATGCCCGACACGGCTCAGGTCAGCACCCGCTTCAGCGTGGCTGGGGTGGCGGCACCAAGCCAAACCCACGTAGTGAGCAGCTCGATTCTGGATACGCTCAGCCTGACGGCCCCCGCCGGCCAGGATTCGGTGCTGGTGAGCTACAGCTTGCAGCAGGCCACTGGCTACGCCGACGGGGAGCAGCGCCAGATTCCGGTGCTGCGGGCCGGCACCCGCGAAAACGTGGGCACCTTCGCCATCCTCTCGGCCGCCGACACAACCCTGACCCTGCCCTTCGACCCGCAGCTGGGCCCCGTGACGGTGCGCCTGGAAAGTGACGCGCTGCCGGTGCTGTTGTCCGAAATCCAGCACCTGCAGCAGTACGCCTACCTGTGCAACGAGCAGGCCGCCTCCAAGCTCAAGGCTCTGCTGCTGGAAAAGCAGATCCGGGCCGTGCGCCAGGAGCCATTTAAAGGTGACCGGAGCATTAATTTTCTGATTCGTAAACTCCTGGCTGGCCGCCGCGCGCCCGAAAATCTGCTGTGGGGCACCTGGGCCAGCTCCGAGGTTAGTCCCTGGGCCACGACGCACGTGCTGGAAGCCTTGCTGGCCGCCGAAAAAGCGGGCTACAAGGTGCGCCTGGACCGGGAAAAGCTCCAGCAGTATTTGCTGCAGGAACTGGACCACCACCTGGCCGGCAAGCCCGCGCCCGAGCTGCTGCGGCGCACCTGGTACTACCAGTCGGACGACGACCTGATCCGGCTGCTGCGCGTGCTGCACCAGCTGGGCACCACCACCGACTACCGCACCTACGTGGCCCGCCTGGAACGCTCCTATAAGGGCCGCCAGCCCCTGGACCGCTACCTGGCCCTGACCGAGCTGCGCCAGCAGCTGCAGCTGCCCTACCAGCTCGACTCGCTGCGGCGCTACCGCCTGAGCACTCAGCTGGGCGGGGTGTTCTACGCCGACACCCTGCGCCCGGGCTCCTACTACCGCTATTTGCTGCGCAGCAGCGTGGGCTCGACGCTGCTGGCATACCGGCTGCTGCGGGCCCAGGGCGGCCACGAGCCGGATCTGACCCGCATCCGGCTCTACCTGCTGGCATTACGCCGCACCGATTACTGGAACAGCACCTACGAAGCGGCCCAGATTCTGGAAACCATCGGCCCCGACCTGCTGGCCGCCGGCGGGCCCGCCACTCAAGCCAAGGTGCAGCTTAGTGGGGCCAGCACCCAGCAAATCAGCGCCTTTCCCCAGCAGCTGACTTTGCCTGCTACCGCCGCCCCACTGACCCTGCGCAAAACCGGCCTGCTGCCGGTGTACGCCACGGCCTACCAGACGCGCTGGAACCCGAAGCCCGCGGCCACGGCCGCCCCGTTCACGGTGAAAACCGAGCTAGCGGGCCAAACCGGGCACCAAGTGCGTTTGCGGGCCGGGCAGCCCGCCGAGTTGGTCGTCACGGTGAACGTGCAGGCCGAGGCCCGCTACGTGCTGTTGGAAGTGCCCATTCCGGCCGGCTGCTCCTATGGCGACAACACGGCCGGCAACTCCTTTGAGGTGCACCGCGAGTACCTGCGCCACCAAACCGGCATCTTCATCGACTGGCTGCCTATCGGGGTGCATACGTTCCGCATTGCCCTGCAGCCCCGCTACCGGGGCCGCTACACTCTGAACCCGGCCAAAGCCGAGCTGATGTACTTTCCCACCCGCTTTGGCCGCAGCGCCAGCAAGCAGGTGCGGGTGCAGTAAGCATAGAAAATAATGCATAATACGTACGGCGGCAAACCGGGCCCGGCAGTTTCGCGGGCTGGGTTTGCCGCCGTACTTTTACTTCTGGGAATACGCGCCTTGTTTCTGAATTGGCCGAATTCTGTTCCGTAGCCCACTTTTTCTGCATGCCCCACCTGCTCATCGACGACCTGCGCATTGAAGTCGTCCGCAAGAATATCCGCAGCCTGCGCCTGACCGTGTACGCCCCTGACGGGCGGGTGAGGGTGGCGGCCCCGCTGCGCACGGCCGATACCACCATTCACGCCTTTGTGACCACTCGCCGCGCCTGGATTCGCAAGCACCAGGAGCAGTTTGCCGCCCGCGAGCAGCCCGTGGCCCTGGAATACGTGACGGGAGAAACCCACTTCTACCAGGGCCGGACTTACCAGCTGCGGGTGCACGAGGCTATGGGCCCTGCCAAAGTGCTTTTGCAGGAAGAAGGCTTTCTGGACCTGTTTGCCCCGGCTAACAGCCAGCCCAAGCAGCGCGAAAAAGTCCTGCACGCCTGGTACCGGGCCCGCCTGAAGGAGCAGCTGCCCGCCCTGGCCGCGCGCTGGGAGCCGGTAGTAGGTGCCCGGGCAAACGAGTGGGGCATTAAGCTGATGCGCACCCGCTGGGGCACCTGCAGCATCCGGGCCCGGCGCATCTGGCTGAATCTGGAGCTAATTAAGCAACCCGTTCACTGCCTCGAATACGTGGTGGTACACGAGTTGGTGCACTTGCACGAGCGCCTGCACAACGCCCGCTTCTGGGGCCTGATGGACCAGTTTATGCCCGACTGGCGCGAAGCCAAGCAGGCCCTGCGCTCGGTGCATCTGAAGCCCTGCGGCTAACCAGGTTACGGTTCTGGCTCTGCCTTAGCAACACGCCTTTTCAAAACTGCGCAAAGACTTCCGGGCAAAACGACAGGCCCTTTTGCACTCCGTGCCGGCCCCTGGTCAAGACGACAGGGCCTTCCGTAGTTTCACCAAGGTGCGTCGCCTTGCTCAGATGCATTTTGCTATTTCCGAATATTGGTCTGGCCAACTCAGGGCAATTCCGCCTTTGTCCAATCTGCTAAAACTGGCCGCCAACGCTACTGCTTGGGCCCGCAAACGTCAGATCATTACCGGCCCGCCCGGCGCTTGACCCGGGCCACTTCATCATCGAGCCGGCCCACGATGCTCACGGGCTGGGGCAGGTCTTGGCGAAACCGAAACCCGTGGTACTGCCCGTAAATGCGCTGGTTTACCTGCCGGGTCAGGGCGGAGTCGAGCTGCAGGCCACGGCTGGTTTGTTCGTAGAAGACCAGCGGGTTGTAGCTGGTCAGGGGCTGCTGCTGCTCGTCCCAGGTTTCGAAAAAGCTCCAGTAGCCGGCGTATTCCAGGGCCGGGTCCTGGTCCTGGTTGCCGGCCGGGGCCACGAACACCGGCACGTCTTCCCGGCCCGCCACTTTGCCGTCCCGGATTCGGAACACCCGGCCGTGACTCATGCCCGGCCGCCGGTTCACTTCCACCAGCAGGTCGTAGCGGCGGGCCGTATTCGGAAGCAGAAGGGGGTAAAACGGCTCGTTGAACTCGTACTCATCGGCCGTATCGGTCCACAGCAGTCGGCCGTCCTTACGGATTTGCAGCGCCTCGTACACGCAAAACCCATCAACCTGCTTTCCACCCTTTAAGCGCAAGCTAAAGCCCTCCGTCAACGGCACTTCCCGAACCGCCACCAGGGGCCTGGGCGCGGGTAAGGGCGCTGAATCGGCGGCTGGTACCGCCTCGGGCTGGGCCAGCCGGGCCTCTCCGGCCGCGGCCGGCGTTCGGGGCTCACAGTTGGCCAGCATAAAAATGGCACCTGACGCGAAAAGGATTTTGGGCGAGTACGGCGCGTACATGGAAAGAGCGGATGGGCCACCAAACATAGGAAAAAGCTGCCGCGGGCCCGGAATGAGCCGGGAAGAAAAACGGGTGGCCTACTCTTCGCAGCTAGCGGTGCCACCCGTTGGCCCGGGTAAAATCCTGACCTGTAAGTGGGCCGGGCGACTCCTGGGCCTGCGGCTTCGTACCCACCGCGTGAGCGGGGCAACATGCTCAGTAGCCCGGGCGGGCACCCGGCGCAGTACCGTCGGCCGCGGTGCAGGCGACTCCGGCGCGGAGGCCGGCCGCCGCTTTTGCTCAGGCTTGCGTAGCGCCCAGGCTCAACAATACATTGCAATAATCCGGGACTACCCGCGTAAAAAATCAATAGTAACCGCTACAGAAGAGGATTATAGCCGGAGAGCAGCGGGCAAAGTACGGCAAGCTTGCTTACTTTTGTGGTTTCCTTTCGTTTCCGCCGATTTCCGTTTTCCTGCCTATGAAGTTTTTGCTGACGCTGGTACTGACTGTATGCTGGCTGAGGCTATCTGCGCAGGAGGCCCCCGGGCGCCCCAACAGCTGTATACCGATGCCCGAGCCCACTTCCGGCTCGGCTACCCGGCGGCCTGGCAGCGGCAGCGCACCGAAGACCGCACCCAGGTTACCTTTTACGCTGGCCCGGGCCGGCAGCAGCCCCTGGTCACGCTTACCATGCGTCCGGCTGGGCCCACTTCGGGACTGCTGGGCCGGCAGGATTCGGTGTGGCGCCGCATTCAGCGCCTTTCCCGGGCCCAGGTGCTGCGCCTCGACCAGCACGAGGGCGCCGACTATACCGAGGTGCGTTACCATTACACCTTCGCCCCAACCTGAGCTCCGCCGACCGTACCCGGGTGCTGGGCCGCCGGCTGTGGCGCAACGGCACCGAGTTTGACTTGCAGTACAAGGCCCTCGACCAGGACGGCCGCTATCTGGCCGAGGCCGAGCAGCTGGTGGAATCCTTCGCCTTTACGACGGCGCCGAGCCCGGCTGCCGCACCCGCCACGGCCACGCATTGCGACGAGAAGATGTACGGCATTGCCGCCCTGCGCCGCCGCAACGACTTGTGGGAAGACGACTGCCGCACGATTCACGAGTTTGCCTCCGACGACCTGAGCGCGGCACCCAAGATTCACCGCAACGCCCTGCCTTTCCAGTCTTACGCGCTGGCCAAGGGCTTCGACAACTGCCTGTACTCGGTCACCAAGGCCCCACCGACGCGCCCGAGTACGTGTACCGTTACAACCCTGCTACCCGCCAGGGCGAGTACACGACCTGGCAGCTGCCGGCCCAGGGTCCCGAAACCGTCTGGATTTCAGGGGCCACCGATGAGCAGGGCAACCTCTACTTCAGCACCGCCGACGCGGCCAAGCTGGTTCGGATAAACCCGGGCAGCGGCTCCGTGACCGTGGTATGGGACGAAGACCCCATGCGCAAGGCCGCGTACTATCCCCAGATCGGGTTTGCCGGAGCCGGCTCCCACGGCAACTTCTGCCTCGACGATGCCCACACACTGTTTCAGGTCTACAGCACCGATGGCAGCCTGCTGAGCGTGAATTTGCAAACCCTGCAGCCCGCTCCCGAGCCTATTCCGCTCCAGGGCCTACCCAAGCGCGGCGGCTACAGCGACCTGCTACTGCAAAAAGACGAGGCCGGCAACCGCCGCCTCTACCTGGCCGGACCCAAAGCCCTGTACCAGGTAGACCTGTCCCGCCGACAGGTAAGAATGGTGCGGCGCGGCACCTACACCGACCTGGCCGGCTGCAACCTCTTTGGAAACGCCACTGCCAAGCCCGCCGCCATAGCCGCTGCGGCACCAGCCGCGCCGCCGGTAGCTACCTGGCGGGGTCGAGTGCTCAACGGCATCACGTTTCAGCCCCTGCCCCAGGCCCAGCTGCGCCTGGGGCCTGCGCGAAGCGGTACGGCCTTGGAGGTGCCGCTTACAGCGGCAGGAGCCTTTACCGTTAGCGTCGAGCCGGGCCAGGCGTATGCGGCTCACATTCAATTGCCGGGCTACCTGGCCCTCGACAGCACTTATACGCCCCAGGCCGGCCCCTACGTGCAGGACGTGCTGCTCTACCCCCTGGCCGTGGGCTCCACGCTGCCCCTCGACAATGTACAGTTTACCCAGGGCCAAGCCGTGCTGCTACCCACCTCCTTTCCCGCCCTCGACCAGCTTGTCGCGCTGCTCAGCAAAAACCCGACGATGACCATTGAGCTGCGGGGCCATACCGACAACCAGGGCGACCCGCAGAAAAACGTGGTGCTCAGCCAGGAGCGCGTGGCAGCGGTTAAATCCTACCTGGTCGAGCACGGCGTCGGCGCCCCGCGCATCACCGGCATTGGACTAGGCGGCGCTGAGCCCCGGGCCAGCAACGCCCGCGAAGCTACCCGCAAGCTAAACCGCCGGGTAGAGTTTCGGGTGACGAGCGTGCATTGAGCCCCGAGAAAATGCCCGCAGTCTGGCTTGGTAAGCAGGCCGGCAGGCGGAAATGCTAGCAGGTTGGCGCTTTACGGGTGGTCGTATCAGGGTGGGCGGCCGGGCTTCGGAAAGCCCTGAGCTAGAACCGTTGGCTAAGCTTTTACCTCCTCTACCCGTTACCACAAATTCTCCTCAGGCAGAAAAGAACCCCTGCCAACAACTTCTTTTTCGGCTCCCTTGCGTATGAAAGCGGCTTGAACTGTACCTACAAAATGGCCCTACTGCTGAGCAGATGGCCATTTTGCCTTACATCTTGCTACTTATCCTTATGCAAAAGACAACCGCAGCCCTTTTACTGACGCCCGTAGTGGCCGCCGGCGTACTCACCTGGGCCTGGCGCAGCAAGCCCTATACCATCCAGGCTGATAATTGCGCCGCCATAACGCCCGCGGGGCGGGTGCGGCTGGCCGTGCTGCGCCAGCTGCTGCAACGGTTCGGCGGCGCTACGGCCCGGCGCCTGGGCCTGCCTAAGCTGCCCGTGCGCGCCATTGAGCAGCACGTGGTACCAACCGCGCACGGTCCGGCCCGGGTTACGTTTTACTGGCCCCAGACTACCTCTTCCGCGCCGCTGGCGGTGTACGTGAACCTGCACGGGGCGGCTTCGTGCTGGGCTATCCGCTGCAGGACGACCGGCTGTGCCGTTATTTTGCCCAGCACGCCCAATGTCTGGTGGTGAACGTGGACTACACCCTGGCGCCCGAGCACCCGTTTCCCGCCCCGGTCTACCAAAGCTACGAGGTGCTGAAGTGGGTGCACGAGCAGGCCACCACCCTGGGCTACGATGCCGACCGTCTGGCCATCGGGGGCCGCAGTGCGGGCGGCAGCATCACAGCGGCGGTGGCCTTGCTGGTAAAAGAGCGGCAGGAGTTTGCCCTGGCTTTGCAGGTGCTGGACTACCCCTCGCTCAACCTGGCCGACCGCACCGAGGAAAAGCACGTCGTGCCCCGCAAAAACCAGGTGCTGTCGGTGGAGCTGGCCTCGTTTTTCAAGCATATGTACGTGCCCTGCCCCGCCGACCGCCTCCACCCGCTGGCCTCGCCCTTGCTGGCGCCCGATCTGAGCGGCCTGGCCCCGGCCCTCATTCTCACGGCCGAGTACGACCTGCTGCGCGACGAAGGCCGCGAGTATGCCCGCAAGCTGCAAGCCCAGGGCGTAGCGGTCACGCACCAGGAATTTGCCGGCACCGACCACGGCTTTACCCTGCTGGGACCCAAAGCTGCCGCCCAGCAGGCCTGGGAGTTGATGGCCACCTCCCTGCGGCAGGCCCTACACCCCTCGGCGGCCTAAGCCCGCTACCAATGGATGGGCTACTACCTGTAGCCGCCACAACGCTGTTTCTTCTCTTTCTATTCTGACTTACTACTTTATGCCTACGAACACAATTCTGGTTGTTGGCGGCAACGGCATCATCGGCCGCAATGCTGTGCAGTACTTACTCGCCACCGGCAACTGGCAGGTGCTGGTTACCTCCGCTTCCCCACTTGACTACGAAACCGAGGCCCGCTACGTGCAGCTCGATTTGCTGGACCCGCAGGCCGTGGCGGCCCAGGCCGAGACGCTGCGCGCGGTGACCCACGTCATCTACGCCGCCTATATCGAGGGCAAAACCCTGGCAGCTCAAACACAGGTGAACCTGACGCTGCTGCGCAACCTGGTTACGGGCCTGGAAGAGGTAGCGCCGGGCTTCCGCCACCTAACTTTCATTCAGGGCGGCAAGGCGTACGGGGCCCACCTGGGCCGCTACAAAACGCCCGCCCTGGAAACCGACCCGCGTCACTTCCCGCCCAATTTCTACTACAGCCAGGAAGATTTTCTGCGGGAGCAGTCGGCAGGGAAAGCCTGGAACTGGACGGCCGTGCGCCCCGACGTGGTAGTGGGCTTTGCCGTGGGCAACCCCATGAACCTGGCCAACCTGATTGCCGTGTACGCTACCCTGTGCAAGGAGCTGCGCGTGCCTTTTCGCTTTCCCGGCAGCCTGCAGGCCTACCACGTGCTGGTAAACGTAACCGACGCTACGCTGCTGGCCCAGGCCATGGAGTGGGTAGCCACCCACGAGGAGTGCCACGGGCAAATCTACAACGTGACCAACGGCGACATTTTCCGCTGGAGCCAGCTCTGGCCCCGGTTTGCCGAGTACTTCGGGGTGGAATACGCCGAGCCCATCACCTTCCCCTGCACGAGTACATGGCCGACAAGGCCGAGCTCTGGCAGCAGCTGGTGCAGCGCCACGGCCTGAAGCCCCACACCCTGGAGGAGCTGGCCCAGTGGCCCTTCGGCGACTTTATCTTCAACGTGAAAGCCGACGCCTTCTTCGACGTGAACAAGCTGCGCCGCACGGGTTTTCAGGCCATGCACCTCGACAGCTTCACTTCCTTCCGCAACCAGTTTGAGCACCTGAAAACGGAGAAGATTATCCCGTAGCCGACTGTTCTAAACAGCCAGAAGCAGAACGTCAGCAGCGCCGCCATTTGCTTCCCGCGCCCCAACCCGCCGTGTGCCGGCTTCTGACCCTAGCCTGCGGCCTGGCCCAACACGAAGCAGCCGCGCCCTTTCTTAGAAGAGCGCGGCTGCTTCGGGTGGCAGGGCTGCCAGGTAAAAGTTACTTACTGCTTTTTCTCCTGAAACAGCTTTTCCAACGCTGCCTGGTTTTTGGAGTACTTGTACAACGCCCGCTCCTTCAACGCTGACGAGAGCAACAGGTCATTTCGGTCGGATTCCTTGGCTCCTTCCTCATACAGGCAGACCAGGTGGGACAGCAGCAGGTCATAGTACTTGTTCAGGTAATACGACTTGTAGCTCTGCAGCCCCTTGTCCTTGACAATAACCATCTGGAAGTCCGGGAAATACAGGTCGGTGTACTGAAAGTACCGGCTGCCGTTAATCTTGGGAAACCGCTTGATATAGGAATACGCTTCCCGGGTATTGGCCGGCTTCACGATATTCATATAGCCCCAGATATGGGTCCCGCACTGGTCCATGCACTTCAAAAACAGGATGCCCTTTTCGGTATCATCCTTTAGGCCGTACTCATTGAGCTGGATATCGATTTTGGACAGGTTGAACGGCCTGTTTTTATTGCCCACGGCGTTGAACAGCATATTGTAGTAGTTGTCAATCAGCTCATAGCGTGAGGTGGGGGCCGTGCGCAGGCTGTCCAGTAGCTTGCGATGCTCCGGGGCGTTTTCCTTGCGCAGGTTATAATTGATTTGGCAGACGGCGTAAATATTCTTTAGCGTCTGCTCATCGGGAATAGTCAGATACTCTTTCTCCAGCAGCTCGTTATCCTTGCTGATTGTCTGCCCAATAAAGTTCGAAGTGGCCTGTAGCGGACCAGCCGGCGCCGCCGTCAGTTTCTGGACAAAGCCCTTGGGCGGCTCGCCCTGAAACATGTAGTTTTTGTAGGCTTTCCCTAATTCGACAAGTTTGTCTGACGCCGCCTCCTGGCCGAAAGCAGCGCCCGTAAGAAATAGCAGCAGTACGGTTGTATAAAGTGTTTTCATCCCTGCAAGGTAGAGAAGCTCAGGCATAAAACAGCCGCGTCCAACACGACGGAAGAACGCGGCTGCCACCTGTGCGCAAGGCTGCTTTACACCGGTGCATTCGCCGGTCTTACGCCGACTTTGCGGCCGGGCTTTTGCCGGTCGCTGGTGCGCACTCCCCCTACTTGCTCATATTCGGTGCTGTCCTTGGTGTAGCGCAGGCCCACGGCCGTTAGCATAGCCGAGGAAAGGGCATCCAGCTTTTTCTCAGCTTCATCCACCGAGTTTTTGAGGCCGGCCAGCATTTTCAGGGCCTCATTGTACTTCGTAAGCGTGGCCTGGGCCGTTGCCACTTCGGCTTCGTAGGCCGCAATAGTGTGGCCGTTGCCCAAATCCAGCTTGCCGCTGGGGTCAATGGCCCGTAGCCCGTTCAGGCGGCTCTGGGCTTTGATAATAGAATCGGATTCGCGCGCTTTGTACGCCATAATAATGAAGAAAAGAGAGGGAAAGATAAGATAGCGGCCGACTATCGGCCAACCCCAACAATATAGCAAGTCCCCACTATTTTTTTCACTACTACTGCCCTTAAATTCTTTATGGTAACCACCTGACAGCAAACAACCTAAAACCAGAATTCTATAGCTAATTCCTGCTATCCGAAAGCCTATCCTCGCTATCTGATTGCAGGCATTCCTAACTCGATATCACCTTCCCGAAATCCGATATCCAGTACCTGATATCAAATAGCATAGAACAGCAATGGCTTTCTGGATCGGGTTTATCCAAGTTGCCCAGGCTGCAATGAAGTAAACAGAGGCGGATACTCTGTTTCGGCTTGGCGGTTAGCGGGTCGGACATCTTTTCTCCGAATTTCTGCTGTCTTTTTCTGGCTTGCTTCTATCCCTAACCCGATAGGCAACGGGGGTGCGCTGCATAGAACTGCTACCGGGCGTACCGAAGGCGCATGGCCCGGGTGAAAAGAATGGGGAGCGTCCAGCCGAAGCTTTTGGGCTTTCCTTGCCGATAGGTCGGGTTCCAGTCCGGCATCAGGCCTACAACCCGCAAGGCTTCCTGGTCGTGGGCCGGGTCGAGGCCTTTGGTAATGACAGGATTTCTAATCCGGCCCAGGGTGTCTACAGTAAAGCTTACATACACCCGGGAAGCCTTGCCGGTCCGCTCCGGGGCTTTTTTCCAGTCGATATGGCCATAAAGAAACGCCTGCTGAGCTTCAAACCCCTGCCGAAACGAGGCATCCCGGTTCCACTTCCCCGTCTGATCCAGGCTGTCGGCTTTGCTTCGGGCAGCCTTCAGAAAGTCCGGACCGTATTTCGATTCCAGAAGCGCTAAGAGGTGGTCGTCGTAGCAGCCAAAGTAGCTGCCGGGCTCATCGGTTTCCACAAAGCGCCACTGCACCTGGTAGTCAGCGGCCAGCACGTCCAGGTAGGCGTTTTCTAGGGGCAAAAACTCCCGGGAATGCAGTTCGTAGGTTCCCTTCCGGAAATCCGTCGCTGCTGCGGTTCGGGCCTGATGGCACGTATCCGACGCTTGTGTGCTTACGGCTGGCTGGGTGTTGTTGCCGGGCCCTGGGCCGGTATCGGGGGCCTGGCGCAGGCAACTACCCGTCAGCAGAATCACCAGGGTCGCAGGCACAGAGAGCAGGTGGGTCATAGCACGTAAATGGCCGGTAGCTACTGGCTGGCAATATGTCCGCTCTTGGTGGGCAGTAGGCAGCACGGCCAATAAACGTATTGCTGCCTGATATTATTTTCTCGTTCTTAGATAGTTACTCACGGCTCCTGCTTCCCTTACTTTACCTGCATGGCCTGCTCCAGCTCGGCGAAGGGAATGATGGTTTTAACCTCGTAGTCGGCCACGGGCCAGGACTGCACCACAGTCTGCACGTCGAGCTTTCGGGCCTTTACGGCCTGGTATAAACCTGCCTGCCGGGCGCTGGGCTTGCGGCTGCCACCCTCCCGCTTGATCCACACCAGGTCGTCCTCGAAGAGCAGCTTCTCGGTGGGAAAGTAGTAGATCAGGTAATCGTTGGTGTGGGCCGATTCGCCGCCGATACAGTGAATCTGCATGCTGAACTGTCCGTCGGTAATGGTTTTGCTGGTCGTTACTTCTTCCAGCTGCAAGGGGCGCGGGTGACGCTGCAGGCTGTCGGGCCGTAGGGTGTGCGGGGCCTCGGCCAGGTAGCGGGCGTAGGCCCCGGTGCCCGGTCCGCCCAGGATGGTAGCGCCCTGCGCCACGAAGGCCCGCAGTCCGCCCAGGTAATGCGGATGATAGTGCCCAAAGACGAAGTAGCGAATGGGCTTGGTAGGGGCCAGCAAACGGGCTTGCTGGATGATATACTCGCCGTTCTGGCTGCTCAGGGGCGCTTCGGCCACCACCAGAAAGTCCCGAAACTCCACCAGAAGCACCCGGTCGTCGGTGTGCTGCAGGTTGAGCAAGTGGATATTGGGCCGGAAATGCTCCACCGTGCTCACCGGAACCACCGGCTTCGCAGCCGCTACCTGATACCCGGCCGGCTGGGTCAGCAGCGTCGGGGCGGCCTCCACTATACGCACCGCCTGCACCTTTACCGCGTCGTGCACCTTGCCGTTAATCTTGGTTACGGCCACCGTGCCGGCGTAGCGCAGCTTGCCCTGGCTGGTGTAGTCCTGGTAGGAAAAAGTGGTTTGCACGTCGCCAAACAGCTCGTCGTGGCTGAGCACCTGCACGCGTTCCACCAGCTTATCGGCCCGGCGAATAAAGACCGTCACCTGAGCATTAGGCAGTTGGGTGCGGTAGGCGGTCAAACCAGCGGGGGCAGTGGCGTCGGCTGGGGTTGGGTGCTCACGCAGGTAGCCCAGCAGCAGCACCGGGGAGTAGCGGGCCGAGCTTACCAGCTGCGCGGCCAGCAGTTCGGGCGTGGCCGCAGCCAGGGTTTTCTCCCCGTAATCGACGAACAGCACCTCCCCGGCCCGACCTGCGTCTGGGAGTAGTACGTTTTCGAGCCCTGGGTCAGGGTATCCTGGCGCACATAGCGCTGCCCGCTCAGCCAGGCGGTTCCCTTCTTGGTATAGGGCGTAGTTTGCCAGGGGTATTGACTGTGCCCCAGCTCCTGGGTTTGCTCCTGGTAGGAAAAGGCCGCGTACCGGCCTTGCAGGGGCTGCCCCTGCTGCTGCCAGCACTTTTCCAGGTAGTCGACGGGCTTGGCCGCCAGCCCAGGCAAGGGCAGCAGAAGCAGCAGGCTTGTTCGTAGATGCACTAACAATCTCATTACGTAATAGCAGCAGTGAATAGAAAGGCGCCGTGCAGGCACTGACCGCAAAGTGTCGAAAAGCGCTGCCGTTACCAAGCCTGACTCATACCACTTGCCTCCGAGGGCCTACAACAACTCAGGCCGCCGGCGAAGCTAGTCGCGGGCGGCCCGAGGGTAGTACACTCACAAAGAAGCCGGCGCCAAATCTGCCGTCGGCGCGGCTTTTAGATGCCGCTGCTGGCGCAGGTGTTGCCACCTACGGTAGCCCCGGCTCCAGTCGAAGCGGTTACCGTTGCTTTCACGCTCGAAGCGCTAAGTACCGACACGGTGTAGGGCGGCGTGAAGGCCGTTTTTCCGTTGCCGGCGGTGTTGCCGGTCGTGTTAGTGAAGATGTTGCCGGTGGCCTGCACGGCCGTGGCGTTGTTGGCCATTAGGTCGATGGGGCGGTTCATGTTCTCAAACACGTTGTTTTGAATCAGCAGGTTGGCTTCCAGGCCGGCCATTACGCCCGAGGTGCTCACCGAGCTGCCAAACAGGTTGTTGACGACGTGCACCTTGCCGAACCGCACGCGGGGCATACGGGCCACGCAGCCCTGGGCCCACCAGCAGCGGGCAAAGGTGATGCTGAGCTTGCCCCGGTCGCCGGTAGAGGTATCGGAAGAGCCTACCAGGTTGGAGAAGCGGTGATCGTCGGAGCCGCCGGGGCCGTCGGGACGTGGGGCTTTCAGGTAGGCAAACTTGGTCCAGGACACGGTAATAAGGTCGGCCGTGTTCTTAAAGTCGAGGTTGCCGTCGACCCCGTCGCGGAACTCGCAGTGGTCAATCCAGACGCGGGTGCAGGCGTCGATGGTGGCATTGTCCCAGCCGTCGACGTCGTAGGCTCCGGGCCCTTCAAAGACCAGGTTGCGAATCACGATGTTGGAGCAGCGCTTGACGTAGATAATGCCCGAGCCGGCCTGGGTCTGGTCAGCCGAGACGAGCTTGGCCCCGGCCGAGCCGAAGAGGGTTTTGTTGGTCTGGTCCTGAAAGGAAATCCTTCCGCCCGAGGGAATGATAATCGTGCCATTGACCTGCACCACCTTCACGGCCGAGTTGGTAATGGCGGCTTTGAGTTGGTCGTAGGTCGTAACGATGGTGGGCGTAGCAGTACCGCCGCCGTTGGTGCCGCCGTTTTGCGAGGCCCAGCCTTGCGCCGTGCAGGTAGCTTCTACATCGGCTGAGGAGGAGACTGGGGCAGCGGGAGCGGCCGGAGTAGGGCTGCTCGTGTCGCAGCCAGCTAGCAGCCCGGAAAAGGATAGTAGCGCGGACGCCAGGAGAGTGTTGGTTTTCATGGGGAATTTTGGTGGTTGGTGGAAGCCCGCCACGGTCATGGCGGGTACTCAGGGCGGGGCAATAGGCATTTCACACGGATTGACCTTGGATAGAAATTCCCTTGGGCTGTCCGGCCGGAACGCAGCGCCGTGGTATCCTACTCAAATCCAACTACATGTAAAATATTCCATCAACGTACGCCTTTACAACCACACTAAATCCGCGAATACCCTATAAATCAATGCAAACGTTGCCGGGAACGTTGTCAGGAGAATACTTAGCAAGTAGTATTAAGCAGATTACTCAGGGGCAGCAGCGCAGGAAAGTCAAATTCAAGAGGCAGGCTAGCTTGCCAAGTAGAGGCTGCCCTATACGCAAACCGCCGCGCCCTTCCCGGAGGAAAAGCGCGGCGGTACCGACTACAAAGATTAGAGAAAGGCGCGTACCTGCGTTGTAAGGACTAGCCGACAACTTCTCTTCCTATTCGAAATACTCAGCCGTATAATAAATCTGGTAAGGCGTCGGCACCAGCCTATTGAAACGCTGCACGAAGGTGTCAAAGAATTTGACCCACTGCTTGTAGATATCCGTCACTCGCAAGAACTTTCCTTTGTATAGCACAACATGATAACTGAGCTCATGCAAACTGCTGATACTGGCAGGTTCGTACTTATCCTGAATGGACGATAAGTATAGCTGGTCAAAAGAAGCAAGGAGCCAGTCCCGTTCTTTTGCCGTTAGCTTTCTTGCGTACGTTCTTGTCGATGTGGTATCGTCCTGATACCACGACCGGTCTACTACGTGCAGGGAATCGGCCGTGACGGTGTAGTGCATCTCGGTTCCTAAATAGGCCCGCGCGTCGATGCGCAGAAGCGTCACTTTCTGTGGCAGACGAGCCGGCCTACGCTGCGCTATGGCCAGGCAAGCCCAACTCAGAAACAGCGCAATTAGTACATGTTTCACTACTTGCCGCCCATGCTCTTATCCCGGGCGCCCTTGAACTCCGAACCAGCCCGCCACTTGGGAAACGTAGCTTCCCCGGCCAGGCGCTGGCCCACGCGGAAGTAGAGCTGGGCATCCTGGGCGATGCCCGAAAGGTCCCAGCTGGGGTCAAACTGGTCGGCGGGCTTGTGGTACATGTTGGTGGTGTAGTTCTGGCGCTGCTTGGCAATGGCCTCCTTGCCGCCGCTACGACTTTCGAAACCACCGCTGGCGTAGAGCGAGGGCACGCCCACGTGGGCAAAGTTGAAGTGGTCAGAGCGGTAGAACATGCCGGTTTCGGGCGTCTGATCGGGCAATACGTAGCGACCCTGCTCCTGGGCCGCGGCCCGGGCGTAGTCTTCCAGCTCCGACTGCCCATAGCCGATGACGGTAAGGTCCTTCATTTCACCGTAGGGCCAAAGCATATCCATGTTCAGATCGGCCACAGTTTTATTCAGCGGATACGGCGGATGCTGGGCGTAGTAGGCCGAGCCCAGCAGGCCCTGCTCTTCACCCGTCACGGCCAGAAACACGATGCTGCGCTGGGGCTTCTCGGGAGCCTGCTGGAAGGCCTGAGCAATGCTGAGCAAGGCTGCCAACCCGGTGCCGTCGTCCACGGCCCCGTTGTAGATAGAGTCGCCGGCAATGGCCTTGCCCACCCCAAAATGGTCCCAGTGAGCCGAATACACAATGTATTCCTGGGCCCGACTGGTGCCGGGCAGCACGGCCAGCACGTTCTTGCTGGTCTGGCGGCGCAGCTTGTTCTGGATGCTTACCGATAAGCTCAGATTGCCCAGAGCCCGGAGCTTGAAGCCTTTCTTGTTGGCGGCGGCGTAGAGCTGGTCGTAGTTCTGGCCAGCGGCCGTGAAAAGTTTCTTGGCCGCGTCCAGGGTGAGCCAGCCTTCCAGGGCGCATTTGTCGGCTCCTTTGTTGGCGGTTTGGGCGCGCAGCTTGGGGCTGGTGGCCCCGCTCAGCACCACGCTCCAGGGGTAGGCGGCCGGCTTCGTGTCGTGCACGATGAGAATACCGGCGGCCCCGTGGCGGGCGGCTTCCTCGTATTTGTAGGTCCAGCGGCCGTAGTAAGTCATGGCCTGGCCCTTGAACAGGGTCGTGTCGTTGCCCGCGTTACCGGGGTCATTGACTAGCACCACCACGGTTTTACCTTTCACATCGAGGCCGGCGTAGTCGTCCCAGCCGTACTCGGGCGCTACCACGCCGTGACCGGCAAAGACCAGCGGAGAGTTAGTAACGGCCACTTTTTCCTTCTCCTGTTGGGTGAAAGCCACAAAGTCGGTTTTGTAGCGGAAGCTCAGGTTGGTGCCCTTGCCCTTCACAGTCATCGTTTCGGACGGTGTGCCGGTGATTTCCACCATGGGCACCGGCTGGAAATAGCTCCCTTCGGGGCCGGGCTGCAAACCCAGCTTCTTGAACTCCTGGGCCAGGTAGGCCGTAATGCGCTCCTCCCCGACCGTAAACGGCTTGCGGCCCTGCATCTCATTCGAGGACACAGCCTGCAAATATTGCCCGATGGTGGCGGCCGAAATGGCCGATGGCGCGGCCGCGGCAGTAGCTCCCGTTTCGGCCGGGGGCTGGGAGCCGGCCGTGGAGGAAGGCAGCATGGAGGTGGCCGCCGGGCGGGTCTGGCAATTGGTCAGCGCCAGGGCCAGCAGGGCCGCGGGCAGAGCGTGGCGAAGCGGAAAGAAAGAGGGAAAGGACATAGTGAAGCAGCTAGAAACAGGCACAAAGCCGCCGCGCAGCCGCGGCTGACGGGCAACTTACGACATCAGGTCCACATTGGAAACCACCCAGGGCAGCCAGCTACGAAGCCGTCCCGGCCGTAATCTGCAGCCGACGAATGGAGTCGAACGGCTCGTGAGCCTCCATATACTGCAGGTTATCAAAGCCGACGGCCCACTTTCCTCGCCGCATTTCCTGGTCTATAGCCTCCTCTAGCAGGGTAATCTGTGGGGCTGCTCCCACTTCGTAGTAATCGAAGAAGATGCCGGAATGAGTGGCAAACAGACCTTTGATAGTCAGGATCTTTTGCCAGACCAGCGCCAGGTTTTTCATGAGCTGGGTGGCCGGCAGGTTTACTTCACCTAAAATAGAACGAGCCTGGGCTGGACTGAGCCCTAAAGTTTTAATCAGGTATTGTTCGGTTGTCAGAGGTCGAAGCAATTCCCAGAGTCCGGCCCGGCGAAAGTTGGCCGCGTAAGGCACCTGCCTGGCGGGCTTGGAAATGGGCAGCCGGCCGGGGTTATTAAGCGCGGCCGCCAGAGTCAAGGCCCAGTCACGCCCCAGATACAAGGTGGGGTCGGGGCCAAAATTGGGTATGTACACCCGCAGCAGCTGCCCGCTGCCCACCTCGAACGGGGGCACCCAGCAGCCTTGCAGCCAAAAGCCCGCACTCTGCAGTTCGGGGCTCATAAGCTGAGAGGCAGAAATTTACTCTGGTAGCCTTGCCCTGTCGGGCAGCCCGACCCGAAGCAGCCCGACTTGTAAGGCAAAGTGGCAGGTCGTTTTTGGCGCAAAGAATGGAAGAGCTAAGGCAGCATTAAAACAAGGTGTGAAGGCAGAAACCGGGCCCGGGGAAGCCGGTGGGGCCACCCCGGGCCGGTGACTAGAAGCGGCTCCGGGCACCACCGGCCTTGCGCGTGAGCTTCGGCAAGTGGAACGTGCGCTTGGCGCGGTGGCGCTTGGCCCCACGGTAGAGCTTGTAGTTGGGCCGGTGCACGTACACGCGGCCCCGGGCCTTGGCCCGGGCATAGGCGCTGGGCCGGGCGGCCTCGGCCTGCCCGGTCAACAAAAACAACACAACGCCAATCAGCAGCAGCACTTTATTCATCACAGAAAAGGTTGGTGTAAAGCTTAAACTGCTTTAGCGCTAAAATATTGTCTTTGAGCAACCTCAATAACTTTTATTCTTGCCAGAAGCTGCCGCTGCCCCGGCCTAAACACTGAAGTTGGCCCCAGTATTTTTGACCTTGTATCTTTACCTTTTATTGCGCCTTTCTTTCCCGCATCCGCCGTCCTATGTCCGCCTTTTCTGCCCCTCCCGACCCGCTTACCGCCGAACTGGAACAGGAACGAAGCCGCCGCCGGGTGGCCGAAGCCCGCGTGGCCGAGCTGGAGCGGCAGCTGGCCGAAAGCCAGGCTACGGCTCACCGCGCCCGGACTCAGCTGGCCGCCGTAGTGCAAAACATGCGCCTGGGCTTTATGCTGGTCGACGACCATGGCCGGGTAGAGCTGGTCAACCAGCGCTACTGTGAGCTCTTTGGTCTGAGTGAAGTGCCCGGCGACTTGTACCATACCACGGGCATGGCCGTAGCGTCCCTGATTCAGCACAACTTTCAAAACCCGAGGGCTACCTGAGCCGGGCCGGAGCCATCCGGCAGCGGGGCGAGTCGGTGCTGAATGAAGAGTTGGAACTGGCCGACGGCCGGGTTCTGGAGCGCGACTATCTGGTGCTCGACAACGTGATGGCCGGGCGCCTGGTGTGCTACCGCGACGTGACTGAGCGCTACCAGCGCGAGGCCCAGCTGCGCACCGTCTCGCTGATTGCCGAGCAAAACCCCAACCCCGTGGTGCGCCTCACGGCTGCCGGGGAGCTTATCTACGCCAACCCCACCGCGGCCGGGCTAGTAGAGGCCCTGGAGAATGACCCGCCCTGCGCCCTCATTTGCTGAGCCTGGTTACGGCGGCGCTCAGCACGGCGGGCCCGCAGCAGGGTGAAATAACGGTGGGCACCTGCCACTACCTGCTGCAGGTAGCGCCCGTGCCCCAGGAGCAGTATGCCACGCTTTACCTGGTCGATATCACGGCCCGGCGTGCGGCCGAGCAGCAGCTGGCCGAGCAGCGTGAATTTTACGAGGCCATCCTCAAGGAGCTGCCCGTGGGCGTTTCCGTTTTCGACGCCCAGCACCGCTACCTGTTTGTCAACCCCAACGTGGCGAGCAGCGAATCCCTGCGGCAGTGGATGATTGGCCGGGACAACTTCGAGGTGACGGCCTACCGGCAGCGGCCCCGGGCCCTGGCCGAGCAGCGCCAGCACCAGTTTGAGCAAGCCGTGACTACCCGGCACGACGTGCACTGGGAGGAAACGGTGGAAGAGCAAAACAGCACCAACTATGTGCTGCGCCGGTTTCACCCGGTTTTCAACCCCGATGGCAGCCTGCGCATGGTGGTGGCCTACGGCGTGGACGTGACCGAGCGGCGCTTGGCTGAGCAGCAGCTGGCCGAGCAGCGCGAGTTCTACGAAACGATTCTCAACGAGCTGCCCGCCGACATCGGCGTATTCGACCCCCAGCACCGCTACCTGTTCGTCAACCCCGTGGGTATCAAGAATCCGGAGGTGCGGGCCTGGATTATTGGCAAGGACCACTTCGAATACTGCGCCTACCGGCAGCGGCCCATTGAGCTGGCTCTGCAGCGCAAGCAGATGTTCGACCAGGTTATTGGCGAGCGGCGCCACGTAACCCAGGAGGAAACCATTCAGACGCCCCAGGGTCCGCGCCATATGCTGCGGCTGATGCAGCCCGTGTTCGGCCCCGACGGCGCCGTCCGCCTGATTGTGGCCTACGGCCTGGATATTACGGAACGCTACCTGGCCGAGCAGCGCCTGCAGGAGCAGCAGGAGTTTATTCGCCAGGTGGTGGATACCTCACCCAACCTGCTCTACGTCAGCAATGAGTACGGGCACCCGCTGTTCAGCAACGTCAGCTTTGCCGACATCCTGACCCGCAGCAACCACTTGCAGACCCGCGAAACCGACGACACTCCCGAAGCCGAAGAACTGCGGCAGCTAGCGGAGTGGAACCGGGTGGTACTGGCCACGGGCGACGAAATTTCGGGAGAAATGCCCTTTACCCTGGCCAGCGGCGAGGTCCTGCAGCTACAGGTAGTGAAGCGCCCCCTGCAGCGGCCCCACGGCGTGGTCGAGGTTCTGACCGTGTGCACCGACATCACGGAGCTGAAGCGGGCCAAGCGCGAGGCCGAGGCGGCAGCCCGGGCCCGGGAAAACTTCCTGGCCAACATGAGCCACGAGATTCGCACGCCCATGAACGGGGTATTGGGTATGGCCGGCCTACTCACCCGCACGCCCTTGAGCGAGCAGCAGCAGGAATACGTGGCCATTATCCGCAACTCGGGCACTCACCTGCTGGGTTTGCTCAACGACATCCTGGACGTGGCCAAAATCACCTCGGGCAAGCTCGAGATGGAGCGTATTCCCTTCGACCTGAACCAGACCCTGCAGGCGGTGGGCCAAACCATCGGCTTCCAGGCTACGGGCAAAGGGCTGCATTTCACCATTGAGGCCGTGGACGCGCCCCAGCCGGTGGTACTCAGCGACCCGCAGCGTCTAAGCCAGGTGCTGCTCAACCTACTCAGCAACAGCCTGAAGTTTACCGAGCAGGGCGGCATCACGCTCACGGGCAAGGTGCTGGCCGATACGCCCGCTACCCTAACGGTAAACTTCCTGGTAACCGATACCGGGCTGGGCGTGGCGCTCGACAAGCAAGAAAGCATTTTCTCGACCTTCACCCAGGCCTATGCCGACACCAGTCGCCGCTTTGGCGGCTCGGGCCTGGGTTTGAGCATCAGCAGCAGCCTAGTAGAGCAGCTTGGCGGCCACCTGCTCATGTGCAGTGAGCCGGGCCAGGGCACGTCTTTCGGCTTTACGCTGACGTTTGCCAAGGCCTCGGGCGAGGAAATCCAGACCTTGCAGCAAACCCGAATCGAGGAAGACCTGGCCGCGGCCGTGGAAGGCGTACGCGGGCTGCGGGTGCTGCTGGTGGAAGACCACGACGTGAACCGGCAGCTGGCCCAGCTGGTGCTGGAAAGCTACGAGGCGGTGGTGGAAACGGCCGCCGACGGGGCTTCGGGCTTGGCCTTGTTTGAGCGCAACGTGTACGATGTGATTCTGATGGATATTCAGATGCCGGGCATGAACGGCCTGGAAGCTACGGCCCGCATCCGCCAGCACCCCGACGTGGTGCGGGCCCGCACGCCCATTATTGCCCTGACGGCCAATGCTTTTCTGTCCGACAATGAAAAGTACCTGGCGGCGGGCATGAACGACTGCCTGGCCAAGCCCTTCGACGCGGCCGAGCTGGTGCGCAAGATTCTGGCCCTGCACCGCGCGGATGCCCGGCCCACCCGCCCCTTGTTTGCCCTAACGGACCTTGAGCGTACGGCCCGGGGCAATCCGGCCTTTGTGCTGCGCATCCTGGAGTCGTTCCTGACGCACACCCCACAGGTAGTCAGCCAGCTGCAGGACGCGGCCGCCGCCGCCGACTGGTCTCGGGCCGCCGGCCTGGCCCACCGCATCAAGCCTTCCCTGAAGCTGCTCATGGCCCAGGAACTGCACCCGTTTATTGCCACGCTCGAAGACGCCACTGCTACGCCCGCGGCCCGGGAAGCCGCGGCCAAGCAGCTCTTGGAGCTGCTGCCCTTGTTGTTGTGGCAGCTGCAGCACTACGTGTCCAACACGCCCCGAATCCCGCGTAATGGTTTCCCGACAAAACAGCGGCCCGCAACCTGAGAAGGTTGCGGGCCGCTGTTTCTGGGCTGCATCGGGTCGAGTTGAAGGCTACTATACCAAAGGCTGGCTGGAGGTGACGGTAACAACCTCCTTGCGTTCGGCCAGGACAAGCCCGCGGACGCGCTCCACGGCCTGCAGAAAACGCTCGTAGTCGAAGGGCTTGACCAGGTAATCGGCCACGCGCAGCTCGAAGGCTTCCCAGGCAAAGGTTTCGTGGGCCGTGGTGAGCACCACCTGTGGGGGCTCGGGCAGCAGGCGCAGCATATCCAGGCCATTGAGGTCGGGCATTTCCACGTCCAGAAACAGCACGTCGACGCGGCGGCCGTCACTGAAGAAATTCAAGCCTTCCACGCTGCCCGACAGGGAAGCTTCCAGGTGCAGCAGGCCGCTCATGGCTACGTAGTGCTCCAGGGTCAGACGGTTGATTTCTTCGTCATCCAGAATAGCGCAGGTCAGCAGACGGGGCTCGGCGGGGCATGAAGCAGACATAATCAGGTAGCAGCAGGGCTATTCACGGGCAGCTGTACAAGCCTTCGGGAACAGCAGTTAGGTGTTTTTTCTTTGGTCTAACCTATCTAAAAATAAGCAGGATACAAAGTTATGGGAATAATGAAAGCATTGTTTAGTTGAGCTTGACTTCTTTTTGCATCTTTTCCGGAACACTCTTCGATAGTCAACATTCTACGCCTGAATAGTTTAACTATTCTGTTACCACCAGGACCGAGCCGCCGTAAATTCTATTTTTCCGCTACTCTTCTCTACCTGGGCCGTATATACAGGCAGAACCAACCGCGCAAGCCGATGGAAACTACCTATTTTAAACCTTTTCCCGCCGACTTACCCGAAGCGGAAGCTGCTGCCCGCCTCAAGCGCCAGCGGCATGCCGAGTGGGGTATTGCGGTGGCCTCCATGGGCGGTACTGGCCCCGGCCGGAGCTGCTCTATGAGCTGCAGCGCTACATCGATGGGGAGCTGACCATCCAGCAGATTGCCCAGTTGCCCTACTCCCCGGAAGTGCAGAAGTCCCCGGCCATCCAGGCCATTCTCACCCGCGAGCGGCTTAGCAACGCGGCATAGACAACGCATGAAAAAGCCCGACCAACTGGTCGGGCTTTTTTGCTTAGTGGATCAGAAAGTCGGGCCAAGCAGGTTAGGCCTGCTGAGCTTGCAGCAATTGGAAGGCTTCCTCATTACCCTGCTGCACGGCTAGGTCCAGGGCCGTCAGACCGCGCACGTCGCGGATGCTGGTATCGGCTCCGGCTTCGAGCACGAGCTTTACGAGCTGGTTGCGGCCAAACAAGGTGGCAAACATCAGGGCTGTGCCGCCGTTGCCGTTCTGCAGATCGAGCTGGGCCCCGTGCTGCAGGAGCAGGCGGGCAATTTCGGGGTAGCCCTTGAAGCAAACGCCCATCAGGGCCGTGTTGCCGCTCACGTCCTGCACGTTGGGGTCGGCGCCGGCTTCGAGCAGCACGCGGGTAGCTTCCAGGTGCTCGTCGTAGGCGGCCACAATCAGCGGGGTGAAGCCTTTGCCATTCTGCGTGTTGACATCAACCTGGGTGAGCAGCTGCTGCAGCTGGGTCACGTCGCCGCGGCGGGCGGCATCAAACAGCAAATCTTCGGGGCGGGAAGAGGAAAATTCCATCAGAGTACGGATACGGGGTTATAGTTGAGTTCTTCAGCATACGGCAGAAACCCGAACGGGATTAGCCGTAAGCCGAGGCCTACGGGGCAAACGTGCCCAGGTCCCGGCCCTGAATGGCGGCGGCCATCAGGGCCGGAAACCGGTCGGGCGTGCAGGCAAAGGAAGGAACCCCGAGAGCAGCCAGTTGTTCGGCCATGCGCCGGTCGAAGCCCGGGGAGCCTTCGTCGCTGAGCGCCAATAAAGCCACCAGCGTGACTCCCGCAGCCTTGAGGGCGGCGGCCCGCTTGAGCATCTCGGCCTCGTTGCCGCCCTCGTACAAGTCGCTGATGAGCACCAGAATGGTATCGGCGGGACGGGTAATCAGCTGCTGGCAGTAGGTCAGGGCGCGGTTGATATCGGTGCCGCCGCCGAGCTGTACGCCAAAGAGCAAGTCCACTGGGTCATGCAAATCCTGGGTAAGGTCGGCCACGCTGGTATCGAAGACGACCATGTGAGTTTTCACCGCCTTGAGCGAGGCCAGCACCGCCCCAAACACGCCCGCGTACACCACCGAAGCGGCCATGGAGCCGCTCTGGTCCACGCAGAGCACGATTTCCTTCAGGGCCTGCCCCCGCCGGCCGTAGCCCACCAGCTTTTCGGGAATCACGGTTTTGTAGGCCGGCTGGTAGTGCTTGAGGTTGGCCCGGATGGTGGCCGCCCAGTTGATTTCCGCGTAGCGGGGGCGCGGGTTGCGCACGGCCCGGCTCAGGGCGCCCTGCACGGCCTGCCGCAGGGGGTTGGCCAGGCGCTGCTCCAAATCCTGCACTACGCGCTGCACTACTTCCCGAGCCGTGTGCTTTACCTTAGCCGGCATCACCCGCCCCAGCGACATGAGCAAGCCCACCAGGTGCACGTCGGGCTGCACGGTGCGCAATACCTCGGGCTCCAGCAGCATCTGTTGCAAACCCAGGCGTTCCATGGCGTCTTTCTGCATCACGGCTACTACCGACGAGGGAAAGTAGCTGCGGATGTCGCCCAGCCAGCGGCTGACTTTGGGGCCGAGCCGCCCAGGCCCGCCTTGCGCTCGGCTTGCTCATCGTCGTAGAGGGCGGTGAGGACCTGGTCCATGCGGCCGTAGTCGGGGGAAAGCGGGATGTCGTTGTCGGCGTCGGCGGAGGAGCCCAGCACGAGCTTCCAGCGGGCAGCGTTGCTCATAGAGGAACCGGGAAAATGCCGCCGGGCCGAGCAAACCGGATGCGGCGGCTTTGGCGGGTTTGCGGTACTTTCGGCTTTTGCCCCGACTGTACCCTGAATTGAGCATGAAATATAGCAACAATGCGCCCCGGGTCGGCTTTTTGCTGTTGGCCGCGCTGCTGAGCTGCGCCAAAACCCCTACGGCCTCCATTCCTGCGGCCCGCCAACGCCGGTAGCCGTGGTGCCGGGCGTGAGTCTGGAGCTGGCGCAGGATCGGGCCCGACGCATTTCGCGCCTGGTCTACGACATCTTTCTGGATATACCGTGGGAAAAAGCCGAGCCCATCAGGGCCGCCGAAACCATCCGCTTCCACCTCGCCGATGCCAGCCAGCCCGTGCAACTCGACTTCAAGGAGCAGGCCGACCACCTTAAAAGCCTGACGGTGAATGACAAAGCGGCGGCAATTGACTTTCGGGCGGAACACCTGGTACTGCCGGCAGCCAGCCTGAAAGCGGGTCTGAATGAAGTTCGAATTGACTTCATTGCCGGCAACCAGAGCCTGAACCGCAACGACGAGTTTCTCTACACCCTGCTCGTGCCCGACCGGGCCCGCACGGTGTTTCCGGTGTTCGACCAGCCCGATCTGAAGGTTACGTTCAAGCTCACCCTGAATGTGCCAACTGGTTGGCAAGCTTTAGCCAACGCCCCACTGGATTCCACCCGACGCACCCTCGACGGGCGGGTACCGGGCTGGAATACGCACTTCTTCGCCCCTTCCGACACGATTAGCACCTACTTGTTCTCAATTGCGGCGGGCAAGTTCACTCCGGTGACAAAAACCCTAAACGGCCGGCCGATGGAGCTTCTGCACCGCGAAACCGACCAAGCCAAGCTGCGCCTGAGCCTGAACCCGATTTTCCGGATTCACGCCGACGCGCTGACGTTTCTGGAGGCTTACACCGGCTTGCCCTACCCCTTCCGCAAGTTCGACTTTGTGGCCCTGCCCGACTTCCAGTACGGGGGCATGGAGCACGTGGGCGCCATTGATTACAAAGCCAGCACCCTGTTTCTGAACGAAGGTGCCACCCAGGACCAGCTGCTGGCCCGCTCCAACCTCATTGCCCACGAAACGGCCCACATGTGGTTCGGGGATTTGGTGACCATGCAGTGGTTTAACGACGTGTGGATGAAGGAGGTGTTTGCTAACTTCATGGCCGACAAAATCACCCAGGTGGCCGTGCCGGGCTCCAATTACGACCTCAAATTCGTGGTGGACCACTACCCGGCTGCCTACGGCGTGGACCGCACTGCCGGGGCCAACCCCATCCGGCAGGACCTGACCAACCTGAAAGATGCCGGCTCGCTCTACGGCAACATTATCTACCACAAGGCACCCATTATGATGCGGCAGCTGGAGCGCCTCATGGGCGAAACCGCCTTCCGGGACGGGCTGCGCGAGTACCTGAAAACCTACGCCTTCGGCAACGCCACCTGGCCTGATTTGATCCGCATCCTGGACGCCCGCACCCCGGCCGATTTGCAGGCCTGGAACCAGGTGTGGGTCAATCAGCCCGGCCGGCCCGTGTTCGACTACCAGCTCATAACCAAAGACGGCCTAGACGCCGACGTGGTAATCACCCAGCAGGCCGAGGACGGCTCGGACCGGCTGTGGCCCCAACTCTTCGAGGTGCTGTTCGTGTATCCCGATGGCCGTACCAAGGAGGTGACGGTTAACATGAACCAGCGCCAGGTGGTGGTGCCCCAGCCGGCAGGCAAAGTGGCCCCGGCCTTTATCCTGTTCAACTCGACGGGCCTGGGCTACGGGGTTTTCCCCATCGGCAAGCAGCTGACAACCGGCCTAAGCCAGCTACCGAGCCCCGTAGCCCGGGCGGCGGCCTACGTGAACCTCTACGAAAACATGCTCAACGGCCGCAGCATCGCGCCCCGGCAGCTACTGGAGGTGTACCGCCAAACGTTGCCCAAAGAAAAGGAAGAGCTCAACCTCAAGTTGCTCACCGGTCAGCTGACGGATATTTACTGGAAGCTGCTCAAGCCCGCCGACCGCCGGGTCCTGGCGCCGGTTCTGGAAAAAGAACTGTGGCAGGCCCTGCAGCACAACCCGGCGGCTAACGCCAAGAAGCTGCTTTTCAAAACGTATCAGTCGGTAGCCCTTACCCAGGAGGCCCAAAGCCGCCTCTACCAGATCTGGCAGGCGCAGCAAGCCCCAGCCGGCGTGAAGCTCACCGAGGACGACTACACTAGCCTGGCCCTGGCCCTGGCCGTGCGCGACTATCCGGCCCCAGTCCCATTTTACCCCAGCAATTGGCCCGCATCAGCAACCCGGACCGGCGGCAGCGCCTGGAGTTTATGCGGCCGGCCCTGGCTTCGGACAAAGCCACGCGGGACGCCTTTTTTGCCGGCCTGCGCAAGGAGAAAAACCGCGAAAAGGAAGCCTGGGTGGTTTCGGCCTTGGCCTATCTGCACCACCCGCTGCGGGTGGCGGAGTCAGAGCAATACCTGCCCGAGAGCCTGGCCTTGCTGGAAGAAATTCAGCAGACCGGCGACATTTTCTTTCCCTACTCCTGGCTGCAGGCCACGCTCAGCAGCTACCAGGCGCCCACGGCGGCCCGCACCGTGCGCGCGTTTCTGGCCGCCCACCCCGGCTACAATCCCAAGCTGCAAGCCAAGATTCAGCAGGCGGCCGACGACTTGTTCCGGGCCGAGAAGCTGACTCTGTAATGCGCGGTGCACAGGCGACGGGCTCATGGACTAGCTACCGACCGTAAGGACTATCCGTCTTAAATTGCCGCTCAAACTCCTGCCGGGAGCAAATGCTTTTAACGTCGGTGAGGCGGTCCAGGGCCAGGATGCCGTCGAGGTGGTCGATTTCGTGTTGCAGCAGCTCGGCCAAATCGTCTTCCGCCCCGGCGTGGGTTTCGTGCCAGCTGCCCTGCAAATCCTGGTAGCGCACCCGAATCCAGGGGTAGCGGGTGACGCGCATAAAGATGGACAGAAACGAGAGGCAGGCGTCCCAGACTTCCATTGTCTCGGAGCTGTGGTCGATGATACTGGGGTTGATGAGCGGCCACACTGGCCGGCCCGGCAGGCGCAGCAGAATCACGCGCTGCAGCACCCCGATCTGCGGGGCGGCAATGGCGCGGCCGTAGCCGGTAGTTTCGCGCCAGTGGGCCACCGTGTCGCTCAGGTCAGTGACGAGGGCGGCTACGGCGGGGTCAGTAGGGTCGGCTACGGGCTGGGCTGCTTGGCGCAGCACCGGGTGGCCGAGCTGCAGAATCTCACGAACGGGCATGGCAGGTGGTTTTAACGGTTCTTAACGGCTTGCACCAGGCGGCGCAGTTCCGGGGCTGGGTACAGCTTGCCGCGGGAAACGACGGCGTGAATCTGGTGCAGATGCCGAATATTTTCCAGCGGATTTCGGTCGAGCAGTACCACATCCGCCTCCTTACCCACGGCAATGGTGCCGGAGCGTTGGTCGGCTTTCAGAAACCGGGCCCCGTTGATGGTCGCCGCTTGCAGGGCCTGGGTTGGCGTCAGGCCGGCTGCTACGAGCAGCTCCAGCTCCCCCAGCAGCGACACGCCCGGATAGACGTAAGAGTTGGAAGCCCCGCTGTCGGAGCCGGCCAGCAAGGTTACGCCGGCAGTCTGCAGCTGCGGAATAAAGCTGGTAAACCGAACACCGAGCTGCTGGTTGAAGGCCCGGGTAGCGGGGCTTTGGGCCCGGGCGCTGGCCAGGCGGCGGCTATAGGTGCGCTCGATGCCGGGGGCAATGTAGGCCAGCATCGTGTCCCGGGCATGGTCGGTGGTGGGCAGCTCGGTGAGCAGCTTCTGGATGTAGAGCGTGGGCACCACGGCCGTGCGGTGCTGTTTGAGCATCCGAAAAGTTTGGGCGGCCACGGCCGGGTCGTAGGTGCGGTACACGGCGGGCAGCACGGCAAATAGGCCCAGGGGCTTACTGGTGCGCAGGCTGGCCTGCACGGCGGCCGTGAGGCTGTCTTCCCGGTTGGAGCAGGCTTTCAGCAAATAGTACAGGTGCTCGGTGGCGTCGAGGCCCTGCTCGGCGGCTTCGCGCAGGGTTACGGTGTAGGGCATGTGGCCCGTGGTGGTCATTCCGCGCTTTTCGGCGGCGGCAATAGCGCCCAGGAAAGCCTCCCGCGAAATGGTGCTTTCGTAGAGCTTGACGTAGTCGACGCGCAGCTTTTGCAAGGAGTCCAGGGCGCGGTTTATCTGCTGGGGCGTTTCAATTTCCAGGGAGCCGGCCCAGAACGCCTTGGGCCCGTCGAGCTTGGGGCCGGAAGTGAAGATGCGGGGGCCGGCCAGCTGCCCGGCGGCCATTTGCTCGCGCCAGCGGAAAATGTGCGGGGCCAGGTCGCCGCCCGCGTCGCGCACGGTGGTGATGCCGTGGGCCAGGTAGAGTGGGAGCAGGTTGCGGTTGGCCGTGGCCAGGGAGTCGCCGCCGCGAAAGTGCACGTGCATGTCCCACAGGCCCGGAATCAGGTAGCGGCCCCGGGCGTCCACGGTTTGGGCCGCCGCCAGGGCCGAGCCGGACTTTCTCAGGTAGGCAATACGCCCCTCCCGGATGCCCACCGTCTGGTCGGCTCGCACCCGGCCCGTTTCCACGTCCACCACGTTGGCGTGGGCAATGACCAGGTCGTAGCGCTGGGCAGCCGGGCCGGCGCAGCCGCCGATTACAACGGCTGCCAGCAAGGCGTTGGTCAGCCGGGAAAGTCTACTTTTCATGTAGCAAGGAAGAAAGAGCGGAGCCCGGAAGGTAGCATATAAAACGCCCAGCCAGTAGCGGGCCGCCTCTTTTTCGAGCCTAGTGCTTGCCTTGCCTCAGCCGACCATACCCAGCAGCTCCCGCAACCCGGCCAGGCTGTGCAGTCCCCGCTCCAGGTCAATGTCGGCTACTGTTTCCGTTGGGCGAGCTGCCGTGCCCCCGGCCAACGCCAGCACCTGCTGCCGCTCGGGCTGGGTGAAATCGGCAAAGGAGCGGCGCAGCAGCGGCACTACTTCCTGAAACACGGTTTCGTCGAGGCCCGAGAGCCAGTCGTCGAGCAGGTCGAACAGGGGGCGGTGGTGAATCAGCAGCAAGCCACTACCCGCAAAAAACCCTCAATCCAGGCCGTGGCGTACTCCGTGGCCTGGGTCGGCGCTAAGGCCAGGCCCAGCAGCGTGGCGGCGTCTTCTGGCCCGAGCTGCTGCCCGTCGAAGAGCAGGCGGGTGGCAGCCCCGGCCAGCAGGCCGTTGCTGGCGGGTTGCCGCCCAATGGTGTGCAGCGTGGCGTACCAGTCGGCCTGGGCGGCGGGGTCGGGTAGCAGCCGAACGGCCTGGTGGGCCGCCTCCACTTGCTCCAGTAGGCCGGCGGCAGCATCCGCGTCGAGGCCGGTGGTGGCCCGGGGCAGGGAAATGCAGAGGCGGGGCACTAGGTGCTGCACAACCTGGGCCACTTGGGCGGTTTCGGTGCGCCGCACGTTGCCGTAGCGCAGCACGCCCACCAGCGGCGGCAGGGCCACAAGTAGATGCACCACGTCGCGGGTGTCGGCGCTGAGCGTTTCGAGGCGGGCCACTAAGGTCGGCAGGGCCGGACCAATATCGGCGCGCAGGGCCGCTTCCAGCAGCTCGCTGATCTGGCCCAGGTGGCTGGCCTGGGCCGCTCGGTGCCGGGCCGCGCCGCTGGCCGCTTCCAGCACGGTGTTGCCCCAGCGGCCGGCTTCAAGCAGCTGCAGCACCATTTCGGGCTTCCATTGCACTTCCCACACTTCGTGAAACGTGCCGCTTTTGCCGCTCACCTGCTGGGGCCGGCCCCAGCGGATGCCCAGCAGCTCGAGGCGGTGCAGCAGATGGCTCCGGCCCAAATCCAGGTCTTTGCGCAGGTCCAGGGCCAGGGGTTTGCGGGCCGCTTCGGGCTTGAGGCGCCAGGTTTTCTGCTGCTGGGCTAAATCCTGTTGCAAAGGCGAAGCGGGCAGTTCCTCGGGCACCTCTCCCAGCTTTTCGCCGATTACCAGCTGCTCGTGCACCAGATTCAGGGCCTCGGCGTAGCCGCCCCCGAAGATGCTTACGGCCGCCTCTTCCAGCTCCTCAATGCCGGGCAGCGCCAGGCCGCGCACGGCGGCCAGGGCTTCGGCCAACCGCACGCCCTCAATGGCGTGGGCCGAGGAAGCATCGATTTGCTGGCTGCGCAGCACGTGGGCCGCCCGCACCATCCAGTGCGTTACCACCTGCTCGTGGGGCTGGGCAAAGAGCAGCTCGTACCAGGCCGGTGAGAGTACTCCCGCCCCGTAGCCCGACTGCCGGGCCAGCCGCTCGTAGGTCCAGGGTACCCAGGTGGCCTGGGTAGCCACTTTTTTCAGGCCTTTGAGACGGGCTTTATCGGCTTTGGCGTAAGCGGGCAGGTTGTCGGCGCGGAGTACCGGGGCGTGCCAGGCCCCGCACACCACGGCCACGCGCTGGTAGCCCTGCTTGAGCGTGGCGCGCAGGGTTTCGCGCATGTAGGCCTCGCGCAGCAGGGTTTCTTCCGACTCGGGCTGGGCCAGCTCCTCGCGCAGGGCCGTCATCATTTCCAGCACCACCTCGAAGGCGTCGGCGTGGCCGGCGCTGTGCTCAATGCGGGCCTCCCACCACCGTTCGCCGTCGAGGTAGCCGTCGAGGCGGGCCAGATGGGCAATGGGGTCCAGGCGCAAGGGAGTGTCTTCCAGGGGCAGGCCAGTGCCAGGAGTTTCCTGCGAACCGGCCGCCTCCGCTCCGGCCGACTCACTTTCGGCAGTAAGCTCCTGCTCCATGGCCTCGGGCAGGGCAAAGCGCAGGCTCATAGGCAAATCGAAGCAGCGCAGGTGAGCCGCGTGCTCCCGGCACCAGCGGGCGGCCTGCCACTCGGGCGAAAACGCGGCGAAGGGCAGGAACGAGGCCTGCTGGTGCTGCTTGGGGTTGTAGACGAGCAAAGCTACCGGGGGCAGCAACGCGGGCGTCGCGGCCAGGGCCAGCACCTTTTCGGCGTCGGCAGGGCACTCCAGCAGCACAATGTCGGGCCGGTACTCGTCCAGGGCTTTGAGCAGGCTGGCGGCACTGCCCGGACCGTGGTGGCGAATACCGAAAAGGTGGAGGTCAGTAGGCATACTTTTGTTACTCAATCATTCGTAGCGAACTGCCGTCAAACACGCCAATTCCGTTGTTCTGAGAAAGAAAAACCAGGTTATTATCCTCGGTAAAAGCCATTTTCAACACGTTCATCGGAGAGCCCACCGCATCGCGCTGGCCATTTTTCCAGTCGAGCTTAGGCCGTACCATATTCTCCCACTTAGCCAGCGTCGACAAATCGGCCCTGGTGTCGCCGCGAAAGATGCCATTCTGCGAGTAAAAGTACACCGACTGTGAGGAGGCATTGAACGCCCCGGGCCCGATATACTCGCCGGGTTTGACAAAGAATTTTCCGTCAGCAGAGTCCCGCGCTGATTCACTGTTCAAAAGAGGACGCGCCTTTAGGTCGGAAAAGGCTATGACGCAGCCATGAGTCAGAAAATGGTGCAGGCCGCAGGTTAGGTAAACCGTTGATTGACCCTCGAAAAATGACTTAACCGGGTTCAGTTCGATTCGGAATTCGCCCAGGTCAGGGGTAAGAAAAACCTTCTGTTGCGTATCGAAGATAAAAAGGTTGCCACCCCATTCGCCATACCCAAAGCCGACCCAGATCCGGTCGGCGCTATCGATGAAGTGGGCGGAGGGCGTACCCCACGAGGCCTTCAGCTGAACCTGTTTATTAGGCGACTTCTCCGGGAAATAGAGCTTGCCGGTGGCGGCTGCGGCAATACCCCTGGGTGTAATGGTAAACAGATTGCCGTGGCTGTCACTGAGAATGGCGAGGGCCGCGTGGGCGGCAGCCGGCTTGATTTCCTGTTCGCGGCTTCCGGCTTCTTCCCCGTTGGGCAGCACCGTCACCTTGGTGCCCCGCAGGATAATGACGTTGTTGCGGGAATCCTTGCAAAAGGCATCGGCCATCAAGGTCCGCTTGCTTTCCGCCTGCTTGGCCTGCCCAGGGATAAGGATGCGAATGGCCCCAGAATTGGTTAGGGCCCAGACCTGCTTGCCTACCGTGATGAAATCCCGGTAGCCCGTAGCGGCAGGGCCAGTGTAAGCAGCAGGCAAACCCGCGGACGCCTGGTAGACCAGCGCCAAGCTCAGGCACACGGTAAGAAATCGAACCAAATAGTTGAGGTTCATAACAGGAGTGGAAATAGTGAAGGAATAGGGTACAGCTACTAGATGCACACTGGCAGCTTATTGCACACCTCACCCCACTGCCCCGTTACCCGACCTGCCCAGTACAGCTTTTCTCTCCCGGGGCAATGTTTCCCGCGGCCGGGGCAAAGCAGACGAGAGAATCCGGGATTTCCAGGATGAAACGGGTGCGTTAGTGCCGCGGCATAGCAGCAAGCACAGCATAAAAGGGGCGAAACCAGGTTCGTTGCCGAACGACCAGCTTCCGGCTCCGAAGGCGGAAGGTAAGCAGTAGCGCTTAGAATTATTCTTCCGCGCGGCCAGGGCCGTGGGTGCTCCGAGGGGCTGGTTGCGGGCCAGAATAACTCCGAAGAAGTTGGTCAAAAAGCTGAGCACCTGCTTGCTGGCCTACCCGGGTCTGGCGGCGTTTCCCAGCGTGATTACAGCGGGCGTAGTGCGCCTTTATGGCAACTATTGTATATTCAGCTTCGCCTATGGCTTCCCGCCACCCTTGCCATAGCGGAGTTAGTGCCCTACGGCAGCAGGGCCGGAACCGAGTTTATGCCCAACAGAATGGCGGAGCCAGCTACCTGGCAGGCAGCCTTTTACCTGATTCCGTATGCAACGAGGCTTACTGGCAGCTTTTGTACTTCTCCTAAGCATAGGCAGTGGTGTGCGGGCCGAGCCCATCTTCCCGGTTTTGCGCCCGGCGGCTTTTGTTCGGCTCCGGGCCCTGGTGCGCACCAGTCCACCGGATACCAGTCAGGTACGGCAGCTCCTGCGCCTGAGTGAGTACCATCTGCACCACTATAACGGGCTGGCCGGCCCCGCGCACAAGGACAGCGCCTTCGCCTACAGCCAACGGGCGCAGGCTTTGAGCACGGCCCTGGGTTTCAAGCCCGGACAAATCCGCAGCCGCTATATCATGAGCTACCTGCTATTTGATTCCGGTCAGCCCGCGGAAGCGCAACGCCTGGTGTCGTCGGCCATCAACCTGAGCAGGCGTAGCGGTTACGGGCAACTGGAGGCCGAGGGCTGGTACTACGCCGCCGAGGCCTACACCGGCCCCAACCACGATTTGGCGGGCCGAATCAGGTGCTACGAGCAAGCTCTGCGCCTCTACCACAAGCTGGGCAACCGGGAAAAGGAAGCCTACCTGCTCAAGATCATAGCCGACGTGCATTATAACCAGGGTCACTACGCACTGGCCCTGCGGGAGCTGCTGCAGGTGCTGGCCCTGTACCGCGCCATCGGGCACCCCGGCTGCAGTACACCTACGACTTGCTGGCTTCGGTCAACTGCAGCATGGGCAATCATAAGGAAGCTATCCGCTACGGCCTGGCTACCGTGGAAGCGGCCCGGCGCAGCCACGACACAACGGCTCTGTCCCTGTTTTACATCCGGCTCGGCACTGCCCATCAGGAAATAAACCAGCTACCCGAGGCGGCCGCCTACTTCGAACTAGCGCTGCGCAATGCCCAACAGGAGCACAAGCCGGATCTGGTGCTCAATGCCGCCCGCCACGTTGCCTTCACGCGCCTGGCCCAAGGCCAGCCCCAGCAGGCTCTGTCGTTTTATTCCGGCATACTGCGCCAGTACCCGCCTGTGACGGCCCGGTCCGAGCTGGAAGCGGCCATGGCCCTGGCCGAGTGCTACATGGCCCTCAGGCGCTACGATTTGGCCGAGCGGTATTACCTGCGGATTCTGGCCCTGGATGAAGGAATGTGGGAAAACTACCGGTACCGGTTTCTGGCCTACCAGAAAATCGGGAGTTACTACGTGAAAGTCCGGCAGTACCACAAAGCCCGGCGCTACCTCAACCAGGCCCTGACGCTGAATAAGCAGGGCGGCTCGTTGCGCCGCGACGGGAACCTGCACCTGCTGCTTTTCAAGGTCGATTCGGCCCAGCACCGCTACCAGCAGGCACTGGCCCATTACCAGCGCTATAAGGCCTTGCACGACTCGATTTTCAACGAGAAGAAAAGCCTGCAGATTGCCAGCTTGCAGATTCAGTACGCCACCAAGGAAAAAGAGCAGAACATTGCCCTGCTCACCAAGCAAAACCGAGTGCAACAGGTCAGCATTCAGCAGAAGGAGTTTCAGCGCAACGCGGGGCTGGGCGGCACCTTGCTGCTGCTGCTGCTCAGCGGGGCCGTGTACAACCGCTACCGGCTCAAGCAGCGCAGTAACCGGCTGCTGGAAGCTAAGCAGGCTGAAATTAACGGTAAAAACGCGTTTCTGGAGCAGGTGCTGCGCGATAAGGAAGGCCTGCTGCGTGACAAGGACACCCTGCTGGAAGAAAAGGAGTGGATGCTGAAGGAAATTCACCACCGCGTCAAAAACAACCTGCAGATTATCAGCAGCCTGCTTTCTTCCCAGGCCGTGTATTTGCAGGACCCGGCCGCGCTGACGGCCGTGCGCGAAAGCCAGAACCGGGTGCACACCATGGGCCTGATTCACCAGAACCTCTACCAGTCGGCGGGCCCGTCGTTGGTGGCCATGCACGTGTACATTCCCGAGCTGGCCCGCCACCTGGTGCATTCCTTCAACCGCCAGGATTCGGTGCGGCTGGAACTGGCCGTGGCGCCCGTGCGCCTAGATGCATCCCTGGCCGTACCCGTGGGGCTGATTCTGAACGAGGCCCTGACCAACGCCCTGAAATACGCTTACCCAGCCCGGCAGCCCGGCACGGTGGCTATCAGCCTGCAGCTGCAGGACGGGGAATGCGTGCTGACCATACAGGACACCGGCATCGGCATGCCCGCCGGCTTCGACCCGCACAAGACCTCGACCCTGGGCCTGCACATGATTCGGGGCCTGAGCCGGCAAATCGGTGGGCGGCTGCAGCTGCAACACACAGGCGGCGTGCTCATCAGCCTGCAGTTCACGCCCGTCAAACAACCCAAATCGTCTTTGGCCCTCACCTGAAACCGCTACTTGCCATGCTTACTTCCGTAATACCGACTGCCAGCGTGCTGGTGGTAGAAGACGAGTTTCTGGTGGCCCACGAGCTGCAGATGATTCTGGAACAGGCCCGCTACCGGGTGTGCGGCCAGGCCTTTTCCGTGGCCGAAGCCCTGAGCCTGATGCAGCACGAACGGCCGGATATTGTGCTGCTCGACATCTACCTGCAGGGCGAGCAAACCGGCCTTGACCTGGCCCGGCATCTGGACGGGCTCAACATTCCCTTTGTCTTCATCTCCGCCTTTGCCAATGCCTCCCTTATCGAAGAGGCCAAGGCCACCCGGCCCCAGGGCTACCTGGTCAAGCCGTTTCGGCCCCAGGACGTGCTTGTGACGCTGGAAATAGCCTACCACCGGTTTCAAACCACCCCGCCGCCGGTGGCTCCCGCCCCCGAGCCGCCCGCTGCCCCGAAACCGGCGCCCCGCCCCGCGGCGAGGCATTGAACAGCGACAACAGCGCGGCGGCCCGACTGGCAGCTCTATTTCTGGAGCTGCTGGCCAGCCAGTTTCCCGTCGATTCGTCCCTGTATTCGCTGAAGCTGAAAACCCCCAGTGACTACGCCCAGGAGCTGGCGGTGCACGTGAACCACCTGAACCGGGCGGTGCGCACGGCTACGGGCAAAACCACAAGCCAGCACATTACCGAAAAGCTGATTAGCGAAGCCATTCTGCTCTTGAGCAATACCCGCCACAACGTGGCCGAAATTGCCTACTGCCTCGGCTTTCAGTACCCGACCTATTTCAACACGTTTTTCAAAAAGCAGACCGGTGTCAATCCCCTGGCTTACCGGAGCTGATGTGTACCGCCTGTTTAGTGCCTGCTCGTTTGGTCCCTGTCTCCCGGACTGAAGTCGGATTTTATACTAATCCTTGTTAGTTAAAATATTGACGGTTTGATTATTATAATCATCTGTTTGTTTGTTGTTATGTAGCCGGCGGTTTTCTGCGCCAATTTTGGGCTATTGCAAATGCTCCGCTAGTTTGTCTACTGCCAGCAGCTACCTGCTTCTGGCCACAACAGCAGCGGAACCGCCTGATTAGCCGGGCTGACCCCGGCGCCAAGTTACCTGGCAACTCTGCCCGCTCTGCGTTCTTGTCCTGGCCCTACCCCGCCCGCCAGGCTGCTCACTATTCTTCTTAGCCCCAGCCCCTGCTGTTACTAGCGGGCCGACTGGCCGCATCCCAGCCGAAGTTTTCTGCCTTAATCTGGGGCAGTTCTCAAGCCTGCCAATAGCTTCTGCTCAGGCAGCTCCCGTGCAAGCCAGCAGGAGACTTCTTGGCTATACACATAGATTGATATATATACTTTAATACTATACCGCGCTCATTCCCTGCCACCCCTGGCCCTGTGCCATTATTCCATTCGCTTACCTGTTTCACCTTCTCCATTCACCCTTTTCCGTCTGTATGAGCACAAAAATCTACGCCTCCGTCTCGTGGTTACCTGACAAGGTTCGGGCCCGGCTGGCTGCCCTGGCTACGGCCCTGCTGCTGGCCCCGGCGGCCTGGGCCCAGGCGCCGGCCAACGACAACTGCGCGGGAGCCATTGCCCTACCCATCACGGCCACCTGCACGCCCACCACGACGACCAACCTGGGAGCCACGGCCAGCACGGGCGTTCCGGCTTCCTCGTGCGGCGGCACCGTTACCAACGACGTGTGGTACAGCATTGTGGTGCCGGCCAGCGGCGGGGTCATCGTGACAACCAGCCAAGTAAACGGCAGCCCCTTTGTCGATTCCATTCTCGAACTGTACTCGGGTAGCTGCGGCAGCCTCACCGCCCTGGCCTGCAGCGATGACGCCGGCCCCGACGGCTTCTCCAGTTCAACGGTTGCTAACCTGGCCGTGGGCAGCACCATTTATGCGCGGGTATACAGCTTTGCCGGTAGCCCGACGGGCAGTTTTGGCATCTGCGCCGTGGCGCGGGCAGCGGTTCCGGTCAACGACAATTGCAGCGGCGCTCTGGCCCTTACTCCCAGTGCCACCTGCACACCTACTACGGTCAGCAACGTGGGCGCTACGGCCAGCACCGGAGCGCCCCTGAACTGCGCCAATACGGCCCTCAGCGACGTGTGGTACAGCATCGTAGTACCCGCCGGCGGCGGCCTGACCGTGACGACCAGTCAGGTTGGCGGCAGCCCATTCACCGACTCCATCATTGAGCTCTACACCGGAACCTGCGGCGGCCTCACGCCCGTGGCCTGCAATGACGACGCGGTAGGCGGCCCCGACCGGTTTTCCAGCGTTACGGCCCGGGGCCTGACGGTGGGCAGCACCGTGTATGCGCGGGTGTTTGGCTACACCAGCACACCCACGGGGCAGTTCGGCATCTGCGTGACGCTACCCACGCCGCCGCCGGCCAACGACGACCCCACCGGCGCCATTGCGCTGCCCCTGACGGCCACCTGCACCCCCACGACCGGCACCAACGCCAACACCGCCACTACCCGGCCCAACGGCTATACCAACGGCGCGAATCCGAATACGGCCTGCGGCATTGCCACGGCGCCGCGGGACGTGTGGTACACGTTTACGACGGCCGCCAGCGGCACGGGCAGCACGGCCGCTACCATCCGGGTTACGGGCAACGCCGCCGGCTACATCCGCGTGTTTTCCAGCGCCGCCGGGGCCGCCGGCCCGTTTACGGAAGTAAGCTGCGCCTCGGGCGGGGCCAGCAATACGGCTTCGGTTCCATTAAACCTGACTGGCCTGACGCCCGGCACCACATATTACGTGTCGGTAGCTGGCTACGACTCCAGCGACGAGGTCGGCCCCTTCACGATTTGCGTAACCAGCACCCCGGTCATCGTGTGCATTCCCCCAACGGCCGTATCAGTGGGCAATATCACGGCTACCTCGGCCAGCTTGCGCTTTGCCCCCGGGGCCGGCAACACGAGCTACCAGGTTACTTACTACCCGGCCATGAACAGCAGCTCGACCACAACCGTAACGGCCACTACCGCCCCGGTGCCGCTGATCAACCTGCTGCCCAACACCGAGTACCTGGTGACCTTACAGCCCCTGTGCTCGGCCGGTGGTACCACTCCGGTTATCAGCCAAACCTTTATCACCCCGCCCACCAACGACGAATGCGCAACTGCCGTAACCCTGACGCCCGGCGCGCCCGGCGCAGCGTGCTTGCCCACCGATGGCAAGATTCTGGGGCTACCCAAAGCCTGGCGCCGGCCACCTGCAACGGCACGCTCACGGTTACCGCGCCCGACGTATGGTACAGCTTCACCGCTACGGGCACCTCGCACGTAATCACAGTCACTGGTGATTTCGACGGCGTGCTCGAAGTACTGAGCGGCGCTTGCGGCTCGCTTACCAGCGTAGCCTGTTCGGATGCGTCGGCCGACAACACCGAAAGCCTGACGCTGTACTCCCTCACCCCGGCACAACCTACAAAGTGCGCTACTACCCCTACTATGCCCTGGATGTAGTGGATGGCAACCTCAGCATCTGCGTAACCACCCTGCCCCCACCGATGCCGCGGTGCAGGCGCTCTACTCACTAGGCACTATTGCTTCTTCCTATGGTTCGCCCGTGCCAGTGCAGGCCGTCGTGCGTAATACCGGCTCAGCAGCCCTTACCAACGTGCCAGTGACGCTGGCCGTGAGCGGGGCTACTACTTTCACCGACACCAAGTCCATTGCGAACCTGGCCGTGGGTTCTTCCGCCACCGTGACCTTCACGGCCTACCCGGTGACGGCTACGTCGGGCACCAACCAGCTCACCGTGACGGTGCCTGCCGATGGACTGGCAAGCAACAACTCCCGGACCGTGACGCAAGTCGTTTCGGCCTCTACGCTGAGCTACAACGTGGGCAACAGCTTTGTTGACGGAGCCGGCGTACGAGCTGCCAACACGACCATTGCCGTGCGCCACGAAACCAGTAAGCCAGCTACCATACGCAGTGTCACCACCAATTTCTACGGCGCCAGCAGCAGCGGTGCCAGCTACCAATTGCTGCTTTTCGCGGCCGACGCACCGGGCGGTATGCCCGGCACGGTCATCTACGCCACGCCAGCCCTGCCCCGCCCGGCTAACGGGGGCGCCGATGTCGTTCCTATTCCGGAAATACCCGTGGAAGGCACTTTCTTCGTGGGCCTGAGCAATACAACCGCCAACAGCCTCGCAATTAGCTACCAGCTGGAAACGCCCCTGCGCAGCGGCACTTTTCTGTACCGCCTGGCCGGCGCCGGCAGCTGGACTGATATCAACACCACGGGCTCCAGCACGCGCCTGTCGGTTGACGTCACGCTGGGAGCAGTTTTGGGCCGCAAGGATGCCATTGGGGCCGGTACGCTGAGCGTGTACCCCAACCCCGCGCACCGCAGCTTTACCCTGGCCCTGCCCGCCATTGCCGGGCAGCGCACGGCCGAGCTTACGCTGCTCAACACCCTGGGCCAGCAGGTGCTTGCCCGCACGGTGCCCCTTGTGGCCTCGGGCACCGAAACTCAGGTGGACGTAAGCAGCTTAGCCCCCGGCCTGTACACGCTGCAAATCAAAACCAACCGGGAGGTGGCAACCAAGAAAGTACTGGTGGAGTAGCCCCTGCTCCGCCCCAACAGCAAAAAGCCCGGCTTCCTTGGAGGCCGGGCTTTTTTTATAGTATTCAGGTTTCAACTCACCAAACAGCTGACCGAACCCCGCCAGGGTTTGGCAGGTCCGCTTGCCACATGGAACCGGCAGCAGCGGGCATCATCCGCCCTGGCAGGATACCACCCAACCAGCGCTGGCCGTCCGCTAAAGCAGGCGAAGTGGCTAGCTGCCGGCCGCAAATTCCTGTGGAAAGCCGGCCGGATATTTCAATTCCGTAGCCACCAGGTCCTCATCCGTCAGCTCCGTCCCGTTTTCGCCCGCTTCCTCGTAGGTCTGCACCACGGCCTGCAGCCAACTCGTCAGGTTGGGAAACAACACATTGCGGGGCTCCCAGTCGTGCCAATGCTCGAGCAACTGCCCCGCGCGGCCGGTAAAGGAGCCCTGCAGATCCACGCAGACATGGTCGCCCCCGCCGTTTTCCAGAATCGGCACCCAGCCGGGCTGCCACCAGTTGGCCAGCTCAAATTCCCCGGCTTCCAGCAATTGCCGGTTGATGCGCATGGTTTCGGCCGCGCTGCCCAACGACTGCAGGCAGTTGTTTTCCACGAAGCTTTCGAAACCTTGCTGCCCGTTGTGCCAGCCAAGCCAGAGCCGCAGCTCCTCGGGCAGCGTCAGCTTAAATTCAGCCTCAAAAGCTGCTAGTTCCGCCGCCGTAGCGGGTGGGTTCAGGGTGGCGTAATACGCGGGCGGCGCTGCTGGAGCAGGGTATCGAGGCGGGCAAGTAGCGCGGGAAAGGGCATACAGAAATTCTGTGGCCCTGTGGGCCGTTATGATTAGGGTATAAGGCGAAGAACTTGTCCGTCCCAGATGCCAATGGCGCTGCTTTGGACAAGAAGCACCAATTTATTGTCGGCAGTAAACCCCATTTCACTCCCGGTGCTGGGAAAAGCATGGTTCGAAAATACATCCGGAGCGCACACCAGCTGCCACGTCTCGGCCTTGGCAAGCTCAGTAGCAGATTTGGCTCGGAATATTCCCTGGTCGGAATAATAGTACAAGCACTGCTCGGCAAGGCTGTAGGCTATTGCCCGGATGTCTTCGCCCCGGGGAGTACCACCGTAGCTTATAATCCGGTAGTTTTCTTTGTAATTGCTGTGAAATACGTGCTTGGCCTGCAGGTTTTCGAAACGAGTGATGCAGCTACTACCTGCTACTCCCCCGGCCACGTATAGCTGAGCCCCTACCAAGCAAAAGGAGTTGGCTAAGGGTAAGCAGGCTAGCGTGTCGCGAAAAGCAACGGCAACAAACGTCTGTTGCTTAGTATCGAACACGTGAAGATTACCACCCCACTCGCCCCTGTCGAAGCCTATCCACAGCTTATCTGCCGCATCGAGCAGCGCGACAGAAGGCTGATGGTCCCATTTGTAATAAGGATTCAGACTAGCTACCGGGTCAAAGCGCTGCTTAGTAGTCACGTTGAGTAATCCGGTTTCAGTAGCGGCCCAGAGTCGGTGCTGGCCATCAAGGGCCAGAAAAGCTGTTTTAGCCGGCAATTTTCCTAGCAAGGCAGCCCGGTTACTGCGGCTGCTGAGCCAATACACCACCTGCCCGCAAACGGCTACAAAACCTTGCTGACCAGCCCGGTGAATACTGGTCACGGGCTCCTTTAGGCCGATGCTCACCGGTCGCTTCTCACCCTGGGAAGTAAACGAACTGAGGACGCCATTTACGCCCAGGGCCCATATAGTGCTGTCCAGTACCACCAAGTCTTTGTAGCCACCATCAGTCGGCGGGGGCGCCGCGCCGGGTTTTTGCGCGACTGCCCCAGCACGCTTACGTTTAGCAGCAGCAACCCAAATAGTAAGTAATATCTCATTGACTACTGTCTACTCCACCACTTCCCGGCAGGCGCGGTACAAATCCTTCCACCCGTCGCGCTCCTTGACCACGGTCTCCAGGTATTCGAGCCACACCACGCGGTCCTGCACGGGGTCCTTAACCACGGCGCCGGTGAGGCCGGCGGCCAGGTCGGCGGCTTGTAGGCTGCCGTCGCCGAAGTAGGCGGCCAGGGCCAGGCCACTGTTGAGCACTGAAATGGCCTCGCCGGTGCTGAGCGTGCCGCTGGGGCTTTTAAGCTTGGTTTTGCCATTCTGGGTTACACCCGAGCGCAGCTCCCGGAAGATGGTCACCAGGCGGCTGATCTGCTCCAGGCCGGCCGTGGTGGGCGGCAGCTGCAGGGCCCGGCCGGTTTTCTCCACCCGGCTCTGCACTATTTGCACTTCCTCCTCCACCGAGGTCGGCAGCGGCAACACGACGGTGTTAAAGCGGCGGCGCAGGGCACTGCTGAGCTCATTGACGCCCTTGTCCCGGTCGTTGGCGGTGGCAATGACGTTGAAGCCCCGCGTGGCCTGCACCTCCGTGGCCAGCTCGGGCACCGGCAGCACTTTCTCCGACAGCACCGTGATGAGCGTATCCTGCACGTCGGCCGGAATGCGGGTCAGCTCCTCAATGCGCACCAGACTTCCCTCCTGCATGCCCTTGAGCAAGGGCGAAGGTACCAGGGCTGCCACCGAAGGACCTTCGGCAATAAGGCGGGCGTAGTTCCAGGAGTAGCGAATGGCGTCTTCCGACGTGCCGGCCGTGCCCTGAATCAGCAGGTTGGAATGGCCGCTGATGGCCGCCGTCAGGTGCTCACTCACCCAGCTTTTGGCCGTGCCAGGCACGCCCAGCAAGAGCAGGGCGCGGTCGGTGGCCAGGGTCGCTACGGCAATTTCCATTAGCCGCCGCTGCCCGATGTACTTGGGCTCAATCTCGAAGCCGTTGTCTAGGGTGCCGCCCAGCAGGTAGGTCACCACGGCCCAGGGCGAGAGTTTCCAGTTGGGTGGCTTGGGCCGGTCGTCGGCGGCCACCAGGGCAGCCAGTTCTTCGGCGTATTGCACCTCGGCATGGGGGCGCAGAATATCAGGAGCGGGGGTAGCAGACATAGACGGGGAAGTTGAAGGCAGAAGCTAGAAAAGGCTGAGGTTACGGCTCGTCGGAGCCGGGCGGCTCGTCCAGCGACAAAGTCAGCTGCCGGCGAAAGTCCAGCGCTGCCAGGGTATCCTGAATACCAGCGTTGAGCGGGCCGTACACTTCCGTAAGCGGGGTGAGCCGCGCGGCGCAGCAGTCGAAGTCGGCCTCGTCGGCGTAGGCCTGCAGGTTGTACAGCATCTGCTGCAGCTGGGGCCAAGGTGGTTGCCCCGGCAGGCCGGGAGTAGTATGCGCAGCCCCTACCAGCTCCAACACGGCCTCGGTGAGCTCCCGCGGCCAATACTTCCAGGCGGCCAGCTGCAGGGTTTGCAGGGCGGCCGGCGTAATGGCGCGGCGCGGCGGCAGCAGTTCGCGCAAAAAGTCGTTTTTCTGGGCTAGTGGCAGCACGCTCAGCAGTTCTTTGGCCTGCTTGGGCGTCAGAAATGCCTGCCCGGCGTGCTCCGTCAGCAGAGCCTGAGCCCAGGCCACGTCCCGATGCAGGTGTGCCGCCTGCGTCCAGGCCGTGCGCAGCAGCTTAGCCCATTCGCTGTCGGCAGCCCGGCGCAGCAGCTCGGCCGGGGTTTGCTGCCAGTGCGCCGACCAGCGGCCGGGCGGCAGCAAAGCCAGCATCTGCCCCAGCCACCCCGACCGTTCACCGCCCTCGAAGCGCTTGTCCTTAGCCTCGATACCAGCCAGTTGCCAGTCTTTGTGCCAGGCCTCGGGCTCGGGCAGGTGCACCTGCAGCCCACCGGTGGCGGTGGGAGCCAGCGTGAGCAGCGGGGCGGCCAGGTCCCAGAGGCGGGAAAGCAAGGGTGAGTCGGGCATCCGAGCCAGCAGGGCCGCGACGGTCTGCCGCACTTCTTTACTGCCCGAGCGAAGGTAGGGCTCCAGCAGCGGCACATCGGCCGCCGACACCGTCCAGCGCAGCTCGTGCAGCAGGGCTGCCTGCTCGGCAGCCGCTTCGGTAGGTAGGGCCGCGGCCAGAAGCTGGCGCAGCTGCTCGGGCTGGGTGCGGTGCAGCCAGCGCACCAGGTGCTGCCGTCGGTGCCGGTTGGCCGTTTCCCAATCGGCCGGGTCCGGATCAGCAAATTCGGGAGCCAGAATACCCTGCCAGGCCGGGTTGAGGGCGGCCAGCCACTGTCCCCGGGCTCCGGCCGCCGCCCCAGCCCCCTTCAGGTCGATGCGCAGCATGTCGTGCTCAAACACGGCTGGCAGCAAGTAATGCGGAATGCGCCGCTGCCGGGCCACCACCTGCGGCAAGTAGCGGCCGGCAAAAAAGCTGAAGCGCCGGTTGTCCAGCATCTGCTGCAGACAGTGCGCCCCGGCCGGTCCCAGCGGCGGCCACGCTTCGGGGCCGGCCGGGGCCGGCGGCGTGGCCGCCAGCGGCACCACACCCGCCTTGCGTACGAGGGACAACGCGCCGGCGGTCAACAACACCTGGGCCTCGCGCGAGGCCGCTGCCGGAAGCTCACCGGGTGGTGTGGGCACTGCTTCCCCGCTTTGCCGGGTGCCCAGCAGGGCCACGCGCAGCAGTTGTTGCCAGTCGGAGGAAATATTCATAGGTTGGCTGATACGGGCGCCGCAGCGCTGGTAAAACTGATGGGCAGCAAGGCCTGGCCGGTCCATTCGCCAAATACGGTAATGGGATACCCGCCGCTGGCGGCCAACAGGCCCCAACCCAGCTCACTGTCGGGGTGCAAAGGCAGGGCTTGCCCGCTGGCCGGGTGCAGCAGTTGCAGGCCACCGTCGGGCAGTAGCACGGGCACCACGCCAGCCACCGTAGCGGGCCATTCGCGCAGCCAGGGCTGCTGTCCCAGTGCGTGGGCGTAGGCGTCGAGCAGCTCGGCGGGCGCCAGGCCAGCCGGCAACACGTCGGTGCGCAGGCCCTGGTATTCCCAGTCGGCCGCGGGAGCCGCGCGCAGCGGCAGCGTGCCGGGATAAAAGGCCAGCCCGCCGCGGTACGTACCAAAAGCCAGCAGCGGAGTAGCAAAGGCCTGCCCGCCGAAGGAAAACTCCAGCACGAGGGCATAGCGGCCGGTGCTGATGCCCCACAGCCAAGCGCGGCGCACCAGCAAACGCTCTTCCTCGGTCGTCACCAGGCCCACCACGAGCCAGGTATCGGTCACGGCGGGCTGGCGGCCGAGTACGTCTTCCTTTTTTACATTTACCCCAACGAGCTGCAGCACGTCGGCGCGGCGCCCAGCTGGCAGTTGGTCAAGTCGGCCAAAGGACTGGGTCAGCAGGTACAGCTCCCCAAGGCGCCCGAGCATACGCTCGGGCCACTGCAGCCCTCCCGAGTAGCGCAGGCTAGCAAGTTCCCGTACGATGGCTGCCAGGCCGGGCAGCTGCGCATCAACGAGGCGGGCGGCCTGCTGCTCCCAGAAGGTGGCTGGGGCGCGGTCGAGCTGGGCCAGGCCCTGGCTGACTATATCCGTCAGCCACCGGTCCAGCTCCTGCACCCCATGCTGCATCCGCTCCATCCGCTGACTTTCCCGTTTCTGCCGGGCGGCGTTGTCGGTTTCGGCGGCCGGTGGGGCCACGCTTTGGGCTGTGGCCGGGGTTTGCCGAGTTTGCCGCTTGCTCAGCCATTCGGTTAGCCACTCGGGCTCGGATAGGTCCCCAAACCGCTGGGGCTCCCGGGCCGCGAGCAGCAGCAAACCCGCGCCGTGCTTGCAGGGAAACACCCGACTCGGGCACGAGCATTTGAAAGCTGGTTCCGTTAAATTAACGGCCGTCTGATAAGGCCGGGCGCCGCTGCCGGCGCACTCCCCCCATACGGCCGTGGGCGTTTGTCCCAAATTATGCCACGGGGCTGGGCGGGCCAGCTCCAGCCCCCGTTTCAGAGTACCCGCATCCGGTACCAAGGCCCGCACCTGCTCTTCCGTCCAAACCACGTTGTTCTTGCGTATTCGTCTGCTTGCAAAGCTATACTATGGCGGAAAAGTAGCAGTTCATTCGCAAACTACCGCCCTGCCCAGGCGTAGTCAGGCGCAAGCCGGTGGGCAGGTATTCCGCCATAGTTGACGAAGACTGAACCGCATCTATCTGCGCCGCACGAGTTGCCAGAAATACTTACGCTAATTAGCAGGGCCTATGCTTGATACAGTATCAGGTACACCCCGCTAGAATTAAAAACAATTTACACGCGTACTACCAGAGCAGGTTTCCCGCTTTTATCACTCTATGAAGCAGAACAATGCTCCATCCTACAATTAGGTATCAGCTTGCGCTTTAAACAAGCGCCTGTTCTCGGTCCGCTGATCACAAAAAAGGAGCCTACTCGCAGGCTCCTTTTTTGTGCAGATACTGGATGTTTTATTTTCCAGGCCGCAGGTTACTCGGCGGCGGCAGCCTTAGGCTTACGACCCCGCTTGGCCCCATTCGGGTTAGTGGTACGAGGCTTGCGTACTTTGGGAGCAGGCTGATAATCATCGGCCAGCACAGTTTCCATATCGGTAACGGCCTGATTTAGCGCATTAATCGCAGCGGAAACACCCCGGAGTGCTTTACGCAAATCTTTTTTTACGACCTCGCTGCTTTTCGCAACTTTGAGCACCTCTTCGAATTGGCTGAAATCTAGGGCCATGGTGAAGTTTATTTAGAGTGGATGAAAAGGAAGAGCCAAGTGGTGATTGACTCTGCCGCAAACGTAACATATTCATTTTCGTTTTCAATTATTTAAATAAATCTTTTTAGTTGCCTACTTCTATATACATAAGCTGTGTACTCTTTTCTTTATGGCGTTTCCTCAATCAGAGCACCCGAAGCTAATTTGGCCGAATAAATTGTAGCATCTAACGCTTGCTCCGAACGCCGCCTTAAGGCTCGGCACACTGCTGGGATAGTCTTATTTGGTTGCCCCGAAAGAGCTTTTAAAGTATAACGCTCAAGAAGTCCCGCACGGGTCAGGCTTCCTGAGGGCTCATTATAAATTCATTTTCAGTACCAATAGGCAGTTTAACCCATAGTAGGTGGGCCTTTTCTCTTTAACCCGGCAGGAGTCTTAGCTGCAGCACTACCGGGACGGCCTTGCTCATTGACCTACAATCTGCACGAACCAGCTTTTTAAGTCGGAGAGTCGGTTCGTTTATTTTACTAATGCACTGACCGGAAGTACAAATAAATCACCTATGCGAAAACTGTTAAATTCTCTGGTCCCAATTTTATTGACTCACTTTAGCCAGTTTATGTTTCCCCAGCCTGAATGCTATGTTCTTAGCTGATGTCCAGCTACTCCTTTCAACAGGGCAATTATTACAACAGTCCTCCCCCTATCCTCCAACCGAAACTACCGTGCTCAACGTTGAGCTCCGGTAAGGGATTTTACCCAGAGCTGCACCTGCTTCCGCCTTCTTCGTAGAACACCTAATCGAAGTGAAAGAAAAGAACCGGTAGAGTTAACAACTAGCGGGCAATCTATCTATAAGGCGTTTGGTCCGTTATCCAATAGCGCGCATATTTTAAAACACTAACTCCTTGCCGGGCTTAATACTAGTCAGAAATACAGATGCTCAAGCCATGACTGCTAGCATGGAAATCACCTCTTGAAAAGTAGTTATAATATCTCCACAACAACGGCACATGGTTGGGAAGGGCAATACTAATTGCATAAGTATATAGCTTAGTTCCCCGCTTTTGCTGGCATAATAAAGTCATGCTGAAAAAAGCTTTTAGCTATTCAGGCAAACTCCGTCCTTTTTTAACGAAAAGAATCTTTGTTAGCATTGCCTAAGCGACTGTGCCCAAACTGCTTTTCCCGAATCTTAGTATAGATGTCTCTAACGTTTCTGATAGAGCCTACAGGCAGTGGAGGCCACGCGCGGGATGTTTAGTAAGCCCACGCCGGTTTACAGGCGCTATAGCGTAATCCTAGCCAGATTTAAAAGTACGCTGCAGCCACCGCTCGGCATCATGCTCTTTTTCAAAATGGCGAAACGTATAAGGACGGTGCGCCGAGAGCAAATAGCTCATGTACAACTCCTGTTCCCCATTCTGCACGAAAGCCTGTGGTCTTGGCGAGGTCAGAAGGACCAACTGCAAATGCCGGGGCTGCATACGCTTGGCCGCTAAAGGGTAAAAAACCATGCTGGTCCAGGCCAGAATTTCCTGGTCGGCACTTTCCCGGCAGCGCAGATCTAACAACCAACGAGCACAGTTATGGTCTTTGGCCGTTTGGAGCAGAACCTCGTACGCGGCCTGTACCTGAAGCAGGTTAGCTTCTATATGCCAGCGCAGAAGCAGGATATCCTGTTCGGCCCGGTATTGTATCAAGTAGGTAGGCAACTTGAGCAGCGTAATCATGTGGTCGTGCGGAGGCACATTCCTCGGGGCACACATCAAGCTCAACGGGAAGGGCACGGGGGAGGTTGCCATCCGCTACATACTGGCCGAAAATTATGCAAATTGATCTAGTCAGGTCAGACAAAGAAAACAGTAAAAGCTAGCCCATAAAAAAAGCCCCGACCTAACAGATCGAAGCTTTTTCTATGGGCTAAGTTCAGATAAACTACCGCTCTACCCGGAAGCGGGTAGTTCCGACGCCCTTCTCTGACTTGCTATGCAGGTAGTAAATACCTGGCTGCAGCATCCGAACATCTACTTCGGTTTGTCCGGGCTGGAGTGTAAGATGCTTGACCTCCGAGCCGAAGCTGTTGTAGATTTTTACCTCGTAAGCACTGCCCGCCTCGGGCAGGACAAGGTGCATCTGCTGCAGCACCGGATTAGGATAGATTTCTACCTTTTCCTGGGCTACTGCAGGCGTTGAGGCTACTTTTGCCTGTTTGCCAGAAGCCGGGTCCAGAGGTGCTTCCTGATAAGCTACTTCAGGTTCGGCCTGGTCCGGATCCTCCTGCGGCGCGGCCGAAGAGCACACGCCGGCATCCTGATACGCGCTGAGCGTTGCCCCTGCTTCTGCGCTGAAGCCGTCACTAAAAACAACGTCGCCCCGGGCTGTTAAGGCAGCTGTGGAACCGGCCCGTACAATGACGTCGCCATAAGCCATAGTCGAGGTGACGGCCCGGCCGACGTACAAAGTAGCCCCGAGGACTTCGTTCCCGAGAACGAGTTCACATTTTGTAAATAAGCGTCGCTTATGCAGGGAATTGGGTCGGCGACCCGAACCAAGAACACTGTGTTCGTGCTGGCCCCGAGCAAATAATTATTCGGTGACACTGCATGTACAACCAACCCCGTGGTGGCAGGGGGTACATCTGCCGTGCTGATATAGAAGGAATGCGTGAAAGAATACTCACGCAGTGTGCCGGCCGTGTTCCAAGTCCAGTTGTAGCTATTCGTGGATGGACTGGCGATTATAGGCCCAGAATTGTTACCACGTATACGGACCTCAAACTCGTCCGTGTAGCCGGGATCTTTCGAGAGGGTTATACGACAGGTTACCAGTTTGGAAGAACTGTTGATATTGATGCTCGTCCGATTATCTATCGTAAAGTTGGTCAGCGTAATAGCGGGCGGATTGCTTGGATTGTAGACCATAGAAAAAGTCACTTTGCCACTTTCTGCCCGCGCAATCGAACCGGAAGCCGGCAATACGGCTTTCAATGCTTTATGGCCATCACCATACAGGAAGGTAAAGGTGGAAACGGTTACTTCTCCTGTGACAATACAGGACCTTGAGCTTCCACTATACGTCCAGTCTGATACTTTACTAATGCTAGTACCCGTGATTTCTTCATCTGAATGATTAGCCCAATCAGTTTTGTAGATGCGGACGGAATTGGGGTAACCTCCTTCATTATTTCCTTGTGTAAATTTAAGAGTGAAGATGCATTTTCGACTGTTACTGTTCGTCATATAGAGCTTAGCAGTCGTGCTCCCGTCAATCTTGAAGTCACTCAATGTAACGGCGGCGCTGGCGCTGTGGCCCATTCCCAGCACTGCCAGCAGCAGCAACAGCGAGAGGTAATGACGGTGCGGGCTGCTGAGCAGCCGGGCTACCGGGAGAAAATACTTGTGCATGACCGTATAGAATTACTTGCCGGCCTTTGCCAGGGCTTTTTCCAGCTCGGCCGTGCGCGCCTGCAACTTCTGATTCTGCTTATTGAGCTCAATGACGTGCAGCGTCAGCTCCTCGATGGACTGCAGCAGCTTAGCGTCCATTTCCCCGACGTTGTAGCCCTTAGTTTCTACCTCACTGGCAGCAGGAATGGCGGGCAGGTGCTTGTTGCGCTGCAGGTAGGCTTCCAATGCCGACAGAGACATCGGCTTATAGGTCGGGGCGAAGACGAAGTCGGCCCAGCTCTGGGAAGTCACATACACGGACTTCGCCACGACCTTGCCGTCAACACTTAGCTTGGCATCGGGATGCGTGGTGGGCAGGGTAGTACCGATTTGGACGTTACCGTTGTAGGTGATTTGCATTCTCACGCGGCTGAGCATATCCGCATCCTGAACGGTCTGCGCTGCTCCACCAGTAGAACCGGATACCGTAACGAATAATAAGGAGCCATTGATACCGCCAACTACGCCCGAACCGCCGTTGCTGCCACCGTCGCCGTTGGTTTTCCAGGTAGTGCCTTCATGCCGCAGGTTGAAGCCGATATAGGACGACCACCACAGGTTGGCGCCATAGTTGGCGCCATTACCCAACGACATGTACTGTAAACTCGTGGGATAATGCTCCACGTAAGACTGTCCCACAGAAGTGGTAGCGTTAAAGAGGCCAACTGTACCTGCAGCTGCGGCAAGTAGCCATTTGGGAGCGGAAGATGGAATAGAAAAGCGCATATAAAGAAAAGGGTTAGAGTGAAACTGAGCGCAAGGTCCTGCTTCCCCACAGGCTGCTCAAGGTCATAGTCGCTCTACCCGTGACTGCCACTTTGCACGGTTTACACAGTACTCTTCCCCGGTTGAAACCAAAATCGTTGTTAACCTCAGGCAGTTATAGAATACATAACAGTATATTAATGTATTAATATACGCATTTGTGACTGATCAGGGCCCTAAAGCGGAAGCTTATAACTGAAGCAGACCTAGCGAAAGGAATATAAGCTATGGTTGATGCTCCCGGAGCAAAGGTGTTACCTAATCCTCTCACCTAGAATAATTAGTCTCTGACGAAACGTTTTCCCGTAGCTCAGCTGTTAAGCAAGCACAATAAATTCTAATCTGAGTGCAAATGCATAACGCATTGCATCTCGACTACACACCTCACTACTACCTAATGCAACGCTTTCTTCCCCTGCTGTTCCTGCTGGGCAGCCTCTGTATGCCCGTGTACGGCCAGACCACCTATTTACACGGTCAGGTCCCTCCTAGCTATCTGCAATTCGCTTTTGAAGCTACCTTAATCACGCATCCGCTAATCCTGGTGGCCCACCTTAACGAGGCTGAGTACCTGCGGCTACGGGCGGCCCAAGAGCGACTGCTGACGCGCCGCGACCAGGTTCTGCATGCCTACGCCCCCGAGAGCCCCCTACGGGAACCGCAGTTGTACAAGGTCCAACTCCAGTTTGAACTGGAGCGCCAACGGGCGCTGTCGCCCTCACAGCTAAGCTTACTGCCCGATCAGCAGCGTGACCTCTTACCGCTACCAGAAGGAAATGGACTCGGCTGGCAACTGCGTGACCCTGACGGAGACGCCCTTTCGGAACCTGTAGCCTTTTCTTCCGAGCCAGTCACGGTGGCCGAGCCCATCTTACTCGAGAAATAGAAATACAGCCGTTAGTAAGCTCTCTTTACGATATTCGAATACCGAAAGCCCTGGTCCATATGGCCGGGGCTTTTTGTGGACACCATAAACTGCCCGACGCCTTACCCCTTCTGCGCAACGTTTTGCTAACTATGGCTTATCTGTAACCCCAAAACAAGCTGCTCTTGCTAACGCTTAAGCTAAGCCAGTAAAGCCGTAATGCGGTTGTTAGGGCTGGAAAGAAAAAGCCTCGGCACAGGTTAAGGCTCTAGCACTATTGATTCAGAAAAGGCGCAATTCGCCCTTAGTTGCCATACTGCATGGTAGCCTCTTGCCAGTGCCTATTACCAATACAGGTCCGCGTACTGGTTATCGACGGCGTTACTCGGTCTTTACCTGCGCCGCCCTCCACAAAGCTCTCTGCGCTACGCGGCTGAGCTGGCAGCACATTTGGCTATGCCATCTTAAAGCTTGCTGTGGAGCACTCTCAACTTTGCCTGAGCTGACTGTATTTGCCCGACTCGGATTTCGCAGAGGTGTACACCGGACGCCTATTATAATAATAAAACGGCCCTGGCGCCCGAAGTTGCCAGGGCCGTTTCCGTCCTGAACAAGACTTACAATACTTGACAGAGACACACTGACGGGCACAGTAACAAAAAACCATTGTAAATCAGGCATTTACAATGGTTTTTTGTTACTGTGCCCCCCAGCCGAAAGCTGGGTTTTACTGCTTATTTCCGCTATCCGCTCATTTCTTGCATGTTAGCTTCTTTTTAGCTCCTTCCCTCCCACTGTTCGCGCAGGTACCGGTACCGACGTTCCGGCAAAGAGGCACAGTCGAGGGGCACAGTGCTTATTCCTGTGCCTTTTGCGCATCCCACTCGCGCAATTTATCGAAGGCGTTGAGCGTTGAGGCCAGCCGTTCCTTCAACCGGGTTTTGAGGTATTTGCGGGTCGTCGTCAAACTGGCGTGGCCGACGCTGTCCTGGATAAAGACGATGCCGGTGCTGCCCTCATACTGCAGCGTGACGAAGGTGTAGCGGGCCGTGTGGCAGCTCACCGCCTGCCAGAGTGGGATAGCCGTCTCGATACGCTCGGCCCCGCTGCCGCGCACGTGGGTCACGGTGCGCTTCAGGCCCGCAGCCCGGCACAGGGTTTTGATCTGCGCATTCATCGTCACGTTGGCCGGCATGCTAAGTTTGCCCTCGTAGCGCTGCCAGATTTCGTAGGCTACCGGATCCAAGGCCACGCGGATCTTGCGCAGCTGCCGGCGGTTCTTGCACTGCACGTACTCGATGATGGGCTGCTGCCAGCTTTCGCCCGTGTCGGGGTTGGTCATGGTTTCCAGCACTACGTCGCTGGGCTTGAGCGTAGCCAGGTTGCCGTAGCGCGGGCCCATGAGGCAGTTGAAGACGAACAAGTCCCGAACTACCCGCCGGGACAGGTAATTGGTGCTGCCCTCCTTAAGCTCCAACGGCTCGTGGCGGCAGATCTGCATTACTTCGGCGTAGGTCAGGGCTTCGCGGTCCACGTCCTGGCTAAAGTCGTCCTCGACCCAGTCGAACTTAAGGTCGGCGAACTTGAGCAGCTTGCGCAAGTGCTTGAGGTAGGTGCCAATGGAGTTGTTGTAAATGCCCCGGGCTTCTTTGGATTGGAGCAGGCGGGCATGCTCCACGCACCAGGTGCAGAACTCTTCCAAAAGCGCACAGCGGCCGGAGGCATCGGGCTGGAACTCGTCGGCCCGGGCCGGCGGCCGAATCCAAGACAGAGCCCGGGTTGATGAACTGCAAAATCAACAGCATGGGCCCCGAGCGGTGGCGGGCCCTGGAGCTGCTGCTCCAGCAACACGGTTTCCATCCCTACTGATTGGCTTATGGCTTCGTGGGCTTGACGAAGAGCAGCGTGGTATAGTGCTCTTGGTTACTCATGGTACTCTGAAGCACATACCCTTCGCGATACAGACCACTGACTAGTTCAAAATACTTCTCAGAGGTAGCAATCATACTCTTCTCACTGTAGCCATTCGGTAACTCCACAGCCGTGCTTTTGCCTTTTCCGCGGGTTACTACAATTCGGCTCGAGCCCATCTGCTCAGAGGTACGCACCACCACAATATCTGGCTCACTCGTCTGCGCCCACGCTGGCGCGCTGCCCAGCACCAGCAGGCAGCTCAGAAGGAAGAATAGCTTTTTCATAGCGCCTAAGATAGCGCTTCCTCTCGCATCCTAACCCGCCCTGAAACCCATGGCAACCACCGTTCGCACCACGCCCATTTTCTTCCCCATCACTGCGCAGGCTCCCGCCCAGCCCTGGCAGCAGCCCGCCGAACTCCTACGCCAAGTGCTGGCCCAGCTCGACCCCAAAGAGCGCCGCATCCTGGACTACATCAGCCTACCGCCCGAACCGCCCAAGCCCAAGGCCTACCCCATTGGCGACTGCATGAAGGCCAGCCGGCGCATCAGTGAGCTGCTGCAGGTGCATCCGACCTGGACCCAGGACAAGGCCCGCCGGGAAACCGCCCGGGAGCTGGGGGTAAGTCCCGTGCAGCTGCGCCGGATGCTGCGCCACGTCGAGCAGTAAGGGAGGAGTTCACGAAACTCATCGCACATTTGGGTTTCCTGAAATTTGAAAGGTGAACCAGTTTCTTGAACTCAATCTGGAGCGTAGGACTACTTTGCCATGCCTGTAGACGTGCATAGGCAGCCGTTCAGGAAAAGGAGGGTATTTTGTGCGTCTAATCCTACAAAAGCCTTTAGTAAAGCTATGCGACGAGACATTTTTCCCGAACCACGCTTATCGACAACTTTCACGGAAAACTTGCTCGAACAAGCGCACGCTCGGTGGAAAGAGAGCAAAACGGCGCAAACGTGGCAGCCAGTCACAGCAGAAGTTTTCGACACTCTTTTGCAGCTTGACGCCACGTATTTTTTGCTTTATGAACCCCCCGCCCATATATACTTAAATCGGGCCTACCAGACCCTTGGTCAGCCGTTAAAAACTTGGTTGGATGAGCAGATAGAGCTGAACGGCGAAGTGGGCCTTGACATCTGGATTTTGCCGGAACAGCAGGGTTGGCTAATAAGCTGCAATCACGACGGAGACATCTTTGCCAACACAAGTGGGACCTCACCAGCCTAGGTTCAGCCAAACGGTGGTTCAGAAAAACGAGCGTTATTAGGGTTATGCGGCACAGGATGGAAGGTTACGACACTGTTCTAGATATTTTAGCGGTGATGGCTGGGGCAACTGGCTTGGTGGCTCTATACCCGTTGCTACTGGCAGCAAACCGTATGTATTTCCATTGGACTCTTCCCTGGGCGGAGGGTGATTGGACCATCTTCATGATTTTAGCGAGTCCAGTCTTGTTGCTGTTCAGTGGTGGCTTTCTAGTGGTCTTTGGTCGCTCCCCAGCCCGAGTCATAGGGGCGGTCTTTCTGGCAATTGACTTATGGTGGGTGATTGTCATGTTGAATACCGACTTCTAAGAAGCTGCTTCACGACACTTTAATGGTTCGCTCAAACGGTCCAAAATCTAAACGAGTGCTTTATCGAAAATCCGTGACTATGGTCATAGTGACGGTTTCCCCAGGCTCGAACATGCTATAGCTATTGGGAAGGTGTACGGTGTACTGGTCATGGACGCGGCCGTAGGAACACGTATGGCGTCGCTCATACCAGGTGTCTGTTTTTGTTCCTCCTCCATGCTCGTCGAGTAACTCCGTTTCTTCCAGCACTTCCACGTAGTCCTGCCCGGCCCCGTACGTGCGCGTCCATCGGCTGCCGAAGCCGCTGCCAAAGCCCTCGGGTTGGCGAGCCGACGTCAGCCGCCGACCGGTCGGGTCGTAGTCCCACCATTGGACGGTGCGAACCTGACCGCGCCAACGGCGCGGGATTAGCGCGACCTGTGTTCGATGGTGCTTTTGCTCGTCCCGTACCTGGAACACCAAGTGATAAGTGCCGCCCGCTTGTGCTTGCTCCAGACGGTAGCTCGCCAACGTGTCGCCGATAAATCCTGGCCGGATGTCCAGCACGTAAAAGAAGCAGGCCGCCGCTGGTTGGGGCGGGGGGTACCCTTCCACTACGCGCAACGGGTCGAAATTCTTGTAGAGGACTACGCTATCCGGTTGACTGGGGCCCTGCGTGGTAAAACATTTCCCAGTATACAAATGGGTAGCCCCAATGGGCAAGCCTTTGCCTTCGAAACGGGTCGTCGGGGCTACCTGGTCATGACAGTCAAACCAGGAGCGCTGGAGGTGGTTCAGGTAGTGCATTACGGTAAACTCTTTCAGCAACCCCTCGTACCCAAGGCGAGCGCCCTCTTTCCGGGCATCTCCGGTAACCGACGAGTAGGACTCGCTCCACTCAATCCAGTAGCTGGAAAGATAGCTGGGCTTCAGTGGAAGCAGGGCTTGTTGATAGGGCAGCTGGGCCTCTAGGCGCTGCTCGTAACCGAAGCCCATGGCCGACGACACATTCTGCAGGTCGGACAGTTTTCGAACGGATTGGCACCTGGCAGGCAAAGACCCGCAGACGAAGGCCATGCAGCAACCGCACAGGGCTGGAAGGAAAGGATACATGCGCGTGAGGAAAGAGCAGCGGAGGCTACCCACGTTAAACTTACAAAGTAGCAAGGTGTGGGTAGTGTTCAGGAAAACGGTGATTTAACCTAGACACCATCTGGATAGGGCTTGGTAGTGGGATTGACTTATCGCTCCCTATCCCAAAGATGGGGCCCATGCTAACCTTCATCAGGGGTTGGCTTACGACGGGCGAAGTATCCAGCTGCGGAAGCCCCGATGGTCATAATAACAAGTAGGCACCAGAAGACTGTGCTTGTGGTGAAGTCATGCGCAACGACCGAAACCCACCACCACGAAACCACCCACCACATCCCCAAGACAGCCAAAGACCCAGGGTTGCCTTGGCCGTATGGTAAGGGTATATGGCCTGCAAGGACCAGTACGTCAGCGCACTTAAAAACAAGGGGGCTGCGAAGGCATAAAGTAAGGCCTTGACTAGCCAGTAGCCTATTGCTCTGAGTTGGCTATCGTGAATGGTGTATTGGGCTTGAACAGGCGCAAGAAGGCTCAACGAGATACCGAGTACAAGCAGCAGGCGTGTAATGACTTTTCGAGGCATGAAGTAAAAGTAAACGCGCCGGCCCCAGAGGCACTAAGGTAAGGCATTGCGCAATGGACGTTTATAAGTGGTTCAATACTCGGATTAGCCAGCTTCGTGCATTCAAGCCCCAATATTCAATACAATCAGCGTTCACAAAAACGGTGGTTTGAGCAACTATTCTCCGGAGGCTCGACTTAACGCAAGGCTACTTATACAGATCAAAGTATTACCGTAGATAATAGGGAGTTGCAGCGCATTTAGCCAGCATAAATAGGACGAATAATAGTGCTACTACAACTAGAATAACTACAGTACAACCGCTTGGCTTACCAGCTATCGGTGGCTGACCTGGTTCTACTTTCGGTTTTGGCTTGGTAATCAAGTGGAGCAGTGCCAAGCCCCCGACAACAAGCATAGCGATAAGAAAGAACTGAGCAAGTCCTCCGAAAAAGTAGGCATCACTCCAAAGAAGCAGCGGTTCGCTCATAAGCGAAGATAACGGTGGATTAGGCAAATATCCATTCAGCACTAGCTAACAGGTGACCAAGGACGTCTTTTTTGCTTTGTTCGCAAACTGCGCGACGTTTTACCCCTACTCCGCGACGTTTCGGAGCAAGGGTGCTTTGTAGTATACCCAGGTAGTTGAAGCTTGCAGGGTGCCCTAAAGTAGGGCCTTCTAAGGCAATGCCGAAATCACCCACTTCCTTCAAACCCGGACAGGGCGGCCGTAAGAAAGGCGCCAAAAACAAATTCACGACCGCCATTACCGCGCGGATCGAGGACGTGCTCTGCAAGCTCAACGAGACCCTGCTGGCCGACATCGACAGCCTGACCCCAGCCAAGCGGGTAGAGGCCTTTTTGCAGTTACAGGAGTACGTGCGCCCCAAGCTCAGCCGCAAGGAGCACACGGGCGAGGGCGGCGGGCCCATTGACATTCGTACCATCCGCCTGACGGAAGTAAAGCGGGAGGGCCAGCCATGAGCGACGGCATCCTCGACATCCGCCACACGAGCGTCTTTAGCCGCAACCTGGACGCCTGCCAGACGCCCGGCGTGCGCATCGTGGTTAACCAAGGCGGGACTCGCTCCAGCAAAACCGTGAGCCTGGTACAGCTGGCCATCTACCTGTGCCTGCTCGAAACGGGCATCATGTTCAGCATCGTGCGCGGAACCCTGCCCTCGCTCAAAGCTACGGTGCTACGCGACCTGGAAGAGCAGCTCACGAAGCTGGGGCTTCTCTCGGTGCTGGACAGCCACAACAAGACCGACCACCTCTACACCTTCCCCAATGGCAGCCAGATCGAGTACTTTAGCATCGACGACGCCCAGAAGGTGCGCGGCCGCAAGCGCCACTACCTGCTGGCCAACAAAGCCAACGAATTGCGCCTAGAGGACTGGCGCCAGCTGATCTTCCGTGCCGAGCGGGTGCTGTTCCTGGACTTCAACCCCAGCGAGGAGTTTCACTGGATCTACGACGAGGTGCTCACCCGCCCGGACTGCGTCTTCATCCAGAGCACCTACCTCGACAACCCGTTCCTGCCCGATAGTATCCTGCAGGAGATCAAGCTCCTGGAAGCCGCCGACCCTAACTACTGGCGCATCTACGGCCTGGGCGAACGGGGCGTGGCCGGTACGACCATCTTCCCCCACTGGCAGCAGTGTCCCTCGTTGCCCACCACGGCGGCCCACCGGCGCTACGGGCTGGACTTCGGCTACAACCACCCCACTTCCCTGGTTGAGGTCAGCGAGACGCCCACGGCCCGCTACTGGCAGCAACGCCTCTACCAGTCGCACCTGACTACGCCCGAGCTGATCGACCGGCTCAAGGAGCTTATTCCCAACAAGCGCGAGGTCATCTACGCCGACCACGCCCGCCCCGAAATCATCGAGGACATCGGCCGGGCCTGCTTTGCCATCACCGAAGCCGACAAAGCCGTCAAGGCCGGCATCGACGACGTGAAGAGCAAGCCGCTGCTAGTCACGGCCGACAGCGTGGATCTGATCAAAGAACTGCGGGCCTACAAATGGAAAACCCTGCGCAACGGCCAGGTGCTTGACGAGCCGGTCAAGGTCAACGACGACGCCATCGACGCGGGCCGCTACGGCACTTACTCCTACAGCCTACAGCACAAGGTCAACACACCCATCACGCACTATCAATCCTTCGGCACCACCCGCCGCCGCTAGTCTTATGCTCGCACGACACACCTTACCCACCGAGTGGGGCGCTGTTACCCTCAGCCAGGCCGCTGCCCTGGCTGCCCTGGGTCCGGATGCCAAGCTCCAGAATTGCTTAGCCGTGCTGCTGGGCTGCCCGCCCGTCGAGTTGCTCACCATGAGCCCAAATGAACTGGGTGCTGCCTTGCACCAGGTACTGTTCCTTTCCGAGCTAATCCCCGAGCGCGACAACTGGGCCCGCCCACCGAGCTGGTGCTGGGTGAAGTGGAGGTACCGGTACTCGACACGCTGGAAGATTTGAGCTTTGGCCAAGCCTCCGACATCGGGGCCGCCATCCAGGAGCTGGGTGCTGACGTGCCTGCCCTGCGCCTGCGGGTGCTGGCCACCATCCTGCAGCCTACCTACCACGGTACCGGCTACGACACGGACCAGGTAGCCGAGGTAGAACTGCTCTGCCAGAGTGTGCCGCTGCGGGAGGCCTTGCCGCTTACGGATTTTTTTTGCCGAGTTCGACCGCATCCGCCGCGCCCACGCCGGCCGGCTCAAGCACATTCCCCTCAGCCCCGCCGAGCGGGCTGCCAACATCGGAGCCTTCTCGCTGGAGTGGGATACGCTGGCCTTCGTGGATGCGCTGGCCGGGGTGACAAGACGCGCTGGAACTACTTCTACTGTCTGAGCTGGGCCGAGGCCATGACCATGATTGAGCTGGAAAACCACAAAGCCCACTACCGCCACCAGGTGCACCTGCAGCAGGAGCGGCAACAGCAGCGCTTGGCTAGTGCTCTCGGGCTCTTCTGCTTAAGGCACGCATGATCAGCCACCCTGTACCAATTAGGAGAAGAAGCGCCAACAACGGCCACCCGATCCATAAGAGGACTAATCCCACCGCTGAAATGCTCTCTAGAGTAACGCTCCCCTTCAACCAAAAGGAGATACCGGCCAGCAGCAGCAGAATAACGAGCAGTACGAAACCCAGGCGCATGAGTAGTGACATGCCGCAAGATATCAAACCGATGCGGTATCTCATCCCCACCCTCCACGCCTGCGCTGAACAAGCCATTCCCGGCTGCCACTTCGCCCACGGCGCACAACTCCTGACGTTTCCGATAACGACTTCAACTAAATGGCTGCCTCCACTCCATCCCCTACGCTGGTGAAAACCAGTGCCCAGATCCAGACCGAACTCACCCTGCTCCGCCTGGACCTCGGCAACACGCTCAAGCCCGGGGTCAACGTGTCGGGTCCCACCCTGGCTGCGCTGCTGCAACGGCAGTCGGATTTGACCTTTGACCTGACCCGGCTGCAGGCCTCCTCGGCCTCGAAGCTGCACTACGGGGCCGTGGCCCCACCCAATACGCTGGGCAAGGATACCGACCTCTACCGCAATACGGTCACCTGGGACGAATACTAGAAGGTGGCCGGGGTCTGGGTCCTGCGCGGCAACCTCCGCGGGGCCGAGGGTAAAACGCCGGTCAAGGGCGTCGACTACACCGATGGCGTAGATGGCAAGGATCCAATGAGGTATTCCTAAAAACCTATCCGCCCGATGATGCCGAGGGCATTGACAAGGACGTGTAGATTTATGTCAGCCCCGTTGAGAAGACGGTTACCCATTTCAAGAAAGTAAAGGGCAAGTAGCGGGCCATAGGCGTGCCCGTCGGCGGTGGTACCGGTACCGTGGTGACGCCGCCAGCCAACCAGGCCCCGACGGTGAGCTTTATCGCGCCTGCCGCTGGAGCCTCGGTGACCATCAACCAGGCCCTGCAGCTGGTAGCCACGGCGGCCGATGACGTGTCGGTAACGTCAGTGAAATTCCTCAACGGGGCTACGAGCCTGGGTATGGGCGTGAAAAACGGCACCACCTACTCGCTGAGCTATACGCCCACAACCACGGGCAGCCTGACACTCTCAGCCAAGGCAACCGATGGCGCGGGCCTGAGCACCACGGCCAGCGTGACGGTTACGGCTGCCCCGGTGGGCAGCACCACGCCAGCAGCGCCTACGGTTTCGTTTGATGGGAATACGCGGGTGCTGAGCTGGAGCCACGCGCTGGGTGCGTCGGAGTTAGAATACGCTCAAGGTGTGGGCGCCTACCAGCAATATACCGCCGGACTCTCCATCGACGACAATGCCCACGCGGCCGGCGAGTGGAAGGCCCGGGTGAAAGCTTACGTAGCGGGCAACCGCAATGCCAGCCAACAGCCCGGCTATTGCGGCGAAGGTAGTGGGTAGTACTGCGCCTACTATCACCAGTATTAGCCCTACGACATGTCCAGCTGGTACACCGGTGACAATCATAGGGACCAATCTTGCCAACGCCGTGCGCTTGTGGTCTGGGCACATGGAGGTGCCTGGTTCAGCTATCACAGTCAATGTCCAAGGCACACAGGCAACCTTCACCTGGCCCCGAGCCTCGCTCCCTGGCTATGGGGTTGAGTATGTAACCAGTAGCGGAGCCGTGACCAGCAGGCAGGTATTTACGACCACGTTGCCGGCCTACATCGGCTCCACGGTGCAGTTGTTTGCGGAAGGAGACAGCAAGACCGCAGGCTTTAACCTGTCGAACGTATCCGACCGATGGGTTGAAAAGGCCAAGGCGCTCGTTCCCGGCATTCCAGCTGCCTCCTGGGCGAACGTTTCCGGATCGGAGGATATGCTCGACCCAATCGTGGGGGCTGGGCAAACCATGCTATTTCAGTACTGCTCGCCAATGTGCGCAACAACATTGCCGAGCAGTACTGGATGCTGTTCCTCTACGCCGGGGTAAACGACATTAGCAGGGCTCGCTTCGATCCGAATACGCCCCGAGACTCCCAAGATATCATCAACGACTTCATCAGCTACGGACAGTTGGTGAATGGAGATAACGGCCGCTTTATCGTGGCTACCGTGGCCCCGGCCTATGCATCACCTGCCGACGCCAGCTACCAAGTGTCACTCAGCAATGAGCAAAACCGCGTGGTGGTGAACAACTTCCTCCTATCGGATGCAGGCAAAGCGGCCATTGGGGCTGTTGATGTTATTCCGCTGTCTAAAAACCGCCTGATCGGCACCTATGAAGGGGTACAGAACCAAGCCCTGTATCCGGATGACCTGCACGGCAACGCGGCCGAGCAGACGCTGTTAGCCTTTATCTTCTCCGAGGCCATTATCCTGGCATCCAATCAGCCTGTAGGCCCGCTGGCTACGCCACTGGTATCGACGGTAATCGCAGACCGGTAATTGCTGCTCAACCAGCAAGGAGAACCGATTGGAAACTTTGAGGCAACCGTAGACGGTGGCACCAGTTGGGTTAACGCTACGACCAACGTATTGAACCAGCCCAACGGCAACAACGCGGCCGGGGTGATTGGCTTCCGTCGTCGTGAACGGGGCTGGAACTTAGCCTCCGCACCGGCTTACAATGCCGCATTTGGTAGTTCCGGGCCGGTGAATGGGCAGCCCTACATGGAAACCACCTTTGAAAACATCACCGCGCCGCAAGCCTCCATTCAGGCTAACCGGATTTATGCCAATGGCCAACGCGGCGACGCCTACATTGATTCCGCAACCAGCCTCAGCAAAATGGGCCGCCTGGTGGGCAGCGTCTGCTCGGTTAGCTGGCCCTACGGTGGGAACGAGGAAGGCTCCTACGTAGCCGGTGTGAACAATATCAGCACGGGTCCGGGCTATAGTGAGCTACGGGCGGCTCTGTTCGTGACGGATGGAAACGCCAGCATTTTTAAGCCCAACGGCGGCGCGTACTTGAGCCCGGCGATGGGGGATATTCTCAAGGTCGAAGTAATCTTGGGGAGGCCGGGGCCAATAACGATTCGGTGCGTTTCTATAAGAATGGAATCCAGGGCGGGGCCACGTACACCGGCCAGAACATGGGCGACATGCTCTTCTTTGACTGCTCCCTGGCCGCCGCTGGCAATTCGGTTGTGGTGGGACCCATTACGCTCTACTCCTAGAACTACCTGTAGCCTGACCTCTAGTGGAAAAATTCCCGACGTGAGTCGGGAATTTTTCTCGATTGGCGTCATGCTCTCTGTTTTTGCCAGAAAGCAGCGCATCGATTTAATCCTGGGTGTAACCATAGAAATCTCCCGGCTCATTCTTGTCGAAATCCTTCTTCATTGCTCGCAGGATATAGAATACGGCTACTAAGAAGACCCTCCTGCAATTGTGAGTCCGGGCGTATGTAGAGTAAATAACTGAGAATTCAATTGACAAAAGCGGGCAGCTATGTGATAGGTACTGGGTGAATTTGTTTCTAAAGCAGCCCTGCTTGTTTGATTGCTTCCGTAAAAACACACTGACATATTGCACAATATAGCTACTAGACGATGAGTCTGGTTCGCTTCGGGCAGATCTTAGGTGAGTTGTGCAAACTGCGCGACGCGTTCCCCCTTTTGCACTTTTATCCTAACAAGCTAGCAAAACCAGCGCAGAGGTTCCAGGGGGAGAGAAGGAAAAAGCCCCGGCCAAATGAGCACGGGGCTTTTCTATTCTTAGTGAGCTTCTTCAATGTTTAATCTGAATGCGCTGACTAACCACTTTACCACTGACAACCATCCGCAACTGATAGAGCCCTTCAGGCAATAGTCGTGTATCAAGTCTGCCGTTAGCTAGCAGGGATTTTTTTATCCCTACTGTTTTCCCTTCCTGATCTTTTATGGTAATACCTGTGGTATTTTCTGGGAATGTAAGGTAGTCTCCCGCAGGATTTGGATAGGCAAACGTCGACTGGACTGGTTCTGCCCTGTACTGCGTACAAGGGGTTCCTTCCTCATTCTGACTAGACACAAAAAAGCTTTTAGAGCTTTGGCTCGCTGAACAGGAAGGGCCGTAGTTGGTGATGCACGTGACGGTTACGTACCGGGAAATACCTGGAGAAGTAGTCGTGGGAATAAAGGACATTGAATTGCCATTCACCGTGTAGCCCTGGACTTCGTTTCCGTTCTGGACATTATACCCATTTACAACCCATTGGTAGGTTGCTGTCTGTGGCCCCAACGGTGCTGAGAAGGTCAGGCGCTGGGAAAAGCAGTAATTGTCCTCACCCGTTGGACTGGGCACCTGGGAACCATATTCAGATTCGACATCCAGGGTCGTATAGCTACCGCTTGCCGAGGGGCAGCAAGTAAGACACTCGCTAACTTCTACGTCGTCAATGATGTAATAAGTCCCATTGCCTTCTGAATAAAGACCGGGCTGTGGGGGAACTTGTGTTTCATCAAATCCAATCGTAATGGATGCGGTAACGGCAGCGCCAGGAGTGTTGCCATGGGCTACGAATGTCCCTGACACCTCTGTCCAGTTCTGATTATCAACAATAGGATCCGACACCACCTTTGCATAGGGCGTTGGGGAAAGGCGATGGGTCTGAAGTGAGGGGACCCATGTATAGTTCGGCTTTCCTCCCTCCGTTACATATAACGTCAGCTTTTCCTGATAAATAGCTCCAGGACGCCGAAGAACATAGAACTTTGCGCGGTACGTATAACCGCTTTTAAGTGTCACTTGCTGGGTAATAAACTGATAACCTGCCGATGAGTAGGGCTCTTTTGTAATACCGACACAACCATTACTGTTGTTTCGGGGATTAAACCATCCATAAGGGGGAGTTAGACGAGGGTCCATCCTAGATACTATAGCCGGGCTAGCTAGATAGTCTGGCCCCAGATAGTTTTCAGATATTCCAGACCAGCTAGGCAGGTCATCATAGACAGAAGTCCGGGCCCCTTTTATATTACCTGCTCCACGAGGGTCGTGATTTCGAGTTTCAAAATCTCCATTTTGAATCTGGGCTTGTGCGGGATGGCAAACAGCTATACAGACCGATGCCACGGCTATACAGGAAGTAAGAAGCTTTCTCATGCGGGTTAGAATTAAAACATGTTTATATTAATTTTCTAGTATATCGAAGGTGAGGTATTAATGGCTTTGTGCCAAGGACAGTATTTGGCTATTTGTGACAACCTGCATATCGTATAAGAAGACTATTCTACTGCCACGTTGCCATCCATGTGCATGAGAAGAACGGAGCCGGCAAGCCTTGGAGAAATGAGGCATTTTGCGATTTTGGCAAACTGCGCGACGTTTTACCCCACCTGCGCGACGTTTCGGGCGGGTGGGTAACCAATTAGATTAGGCGCGTTGCTCCACCCGGTCAATTAACGCTTTGCCCACTTGCTGAAAGGGCATCTCAATGAAGCAAAACAATAGATAGGCTACTTCAGCACTGAGGAATAAGCCCACGAATATGCGCGCCACTAGGCTAGCCAGTGCTGAGCCGGGCCCGGTTACCGGAATAAGCGTAAGCACCCCACCCTATGTAGCAAGGTGAAGATGGCAAAGTGAGCCAGGTATACGCTGAAGCTTATTCGGCCCAGGAAAATCGTAAGCGGATTCACAAAAAAGGCGTACGGACGCTGCTGGAGCGCCAGCGTTACTAGCACGAAGCCAACGCTAAACAGCCAGTGTACCGGCGCATGGATATCATTGCCAAGCATGAGCCACTGCCGACGGTGGGCATCGCCACTGCTGGCCAGCACTCCGGCCAGTCCAGCCAGCAAGATGAGGCCACTAATCAGCAGCGTACCGGGCCGAAGTAAAATCCTCTTGGCCTGAGGGATAAAGAAGAAAATCATGCCGAGGGCAAAAACGGGGAGCTGATTCGGGAAATAGCCAAAGAGCCAATCATCCTAAGTCCTCGCCCCCGCTTTGCTCGCGGTGTTTATGAGCGGGTATCGGCGAAATACATAGCCCAGGAGAATACTCGCCAACAGGCTGAGGAGGGTAAACCAGACCGCCGTATCCAGATCTTTAATCCGGCGAAAGAGCCAGGGCGCCACGGCGTAGAAGGTCATTTCGATGGTGATAGACTAGCCCCCGGCACCAAGCTGTTAATGGTGTTGGGATGGGCGCCATTGATGAAGAGCAGGGTCACCAGCACTTTAGGCAACGAAGCCCAGGCCCGACTGTAGGTAAGCACATAAAACAGAATCCCCAGGTAAAAGAGAGGGGCAATGCGGAAAAAGCGGCGGATAAAGAAGTTGAGCGTGGGTCGTTTCTCCTGCCGTTGCCGGTTGGTCATGCTCAAAAACAGCGTGAACGTGATGATAATAAAGAAGAGTTGCACTCCCCGGGCCCCCGATTGGCAAAACGAAACCACCAGCGGACTCAGCTGCTGCGCCCCGGTCCCATAGTCAAGCGCGTGCACCACCACTGCCCCCAGAATGGCCCAGCCCCGCAGGGCATCTATGTACGAAAGCTTACCCGCTTTTTGCTCCAGAGTCACAGAGAGCGTTTTGGCTAGGTAAATACTAGCATTAATTTCGGGATTTAGCAGATGCTCAACCCTCAAAGAATCGATGTTTTTCAGGCGTAATGACTCCAAAAAATAAGGAAAAGTAGAGTCTACCCGCTTATGACTTGCAACGCCAGGCAAAGAAAACAGTGGGTTTTGGTAGGCTGCGCAAACCCGGCGACGTTTTACCCCACCTGCGTGACGTTTCGGGCGGGTGGGGTTTTGTATTGCTGGCTGGCCTGGTGAGCTTCGTGCATGGCCAATAATCTCACACAGAGCTTCACCCTGCAGCTACGCCCCTGCTGCCCCGGGCACGGCGTGTACCTGCGCTGGATTTCCCCACTCAACGACTGGCCAGCCTGGCTTTTCGATGGAGATGTCGACGACACCACCGACGTGGCGGCAGGTACCGTGTTCCGGCCCGAGCAGGGCCCGGCCCAGCTGCTCCGCCGCGGCGCCATGGATAAGCAGTTGCTGCGCGCTGGCAACCTGACGCCGGCCCAGCACGCCACGCTCACCACACTGCTCATCAGCCCACAGGTCTACATTCAGGACCTCTACGGCCGGCTGACGCCCGTGCTGGTGACGGCCGCCCAGCCCGGGCGCACGTCATCCGATAACCGCACCACCTTCGATGTGGAGGTGGATGTGGCTACCCGTAACCCGCTCACGCGCATCTGATGGCTACTTCCCTCGTGTTACAGGATGGCCAACGCCTGCCCCTGGTCGATGGTCAACGGGTAGGCCTCACCGTGCAGGCCAACGACCTGCTTAAGCCCAACTCAGTTCAGGCCGACTATTCCAGCACGCTTACCCTGGCCGACACGCCCGAGGTGCGGGCGGCGCTGGAGCAGGCCCAGGAAGGTATCAGCCTGTCGGACATGCCTTATACCGAACTGCCCTGCACCCTGGAAACCCAGGGCCTGGAAGTGCTGCCCAATGCCGTAGCCATCATCGAGCAGCACCAAGCCGGCGAAGGCTTCGAAGCGCAGGTAGTGGGCGGCAACAAATCATTCTACGCCGCTATTGAGGGCAAGACGTTGCGGGAATTAGCTTTCCCGGCTGCTACCGAACACGACTGGACCCACACCAATGCTGTAGCCGGGGCTGCCCACACAAGCTGGGAGCAGACCTACGTGTACGACCTCTACGACCGGGGCAAGGGCGGTCCCCTGGACGGCAACACCGTGCACCTGCACAATGACGAGCTGCTGCCCAGTGTGTACGTCCGCTCCATCTGGGAGCAAATCTTCTCCGAGTCCGGCTACCGCTGGGCCGGCCCGCTGCCCACGCTGTTTGATCATCTGCTCATGCCTACGGCCACGCCGCCGGGCTATGGGGAGGAAGTGCGTACGGCCACGAAGCTCGTGGCCGGCATCGACAACACGGACGAGAAGCATCAGGTATTCGCCAACGCCTACGATGGGCGCGAAGAAAGCGTACTGACGATGCCCTACGACTACACCGGGGCCCGCTATGGCTACTTAGCCCCGACCCTGCCCGGCGTTCACAGCACGGTTACCTTCCGCTGGAAAGCCCCGTTCGTGTGCTACATCAACGCGGCTGCTTCTACGGTAGTCACCATTGATTCTCCCTACGGCTCGGGCCGGGCCCAGCTGTTTTTCTACATCGGCTCCCGCGAGCTCACGGGTGGCACGCTGCTGGAGAGTAAAAAAACCAGCCAGACGCCCACTCGGCTCTCGCCTTCAGTGAACTTGAGCCGCTACCTGATCCAGAAGGGCGAAGAGCTGGAAGTACGCATTAAGCTCAGCCCGGGCGAGTCCTAGGGCTTCTTCCTAAAATGGGGCTCCGAAGCCTTCACCGGGCGCATCTTCGTCGATAAAGACGGCAACACGCTGCCGCTCGACAGCTTTTCGGTGGAAATCCTGCCTGACTTACCGCCCACCGGCCGCCTACGACTGCAGGACCTGCTTCTGAATTGGCCGCTGAAGGACTTTGTGAAGGGCGTGGTGGGCCTGTTTGGTCTGACGCAGCAGACCGACCCCTATACCCGGGTCGTGTCGTTTACGCCCACTGGCCCCGCGCTGGCTGCCAGCCTAGCCATGGCGCCCGACTGGCAGCCTCGCCTCGATGCCAGTGAGCCCACTATCCGGCTGTTTCATTTGCCCGGCGTGGTGCAGCGCAATGATTACCGCTACAAAGAGGACAGCGCCAACCCGGATTCCGCCCAGGGCCTGGGGGATGACTTCCTGCTATGCCCCGATACCACCCTGGAGCGTAGCCAGGAAGCGCTTACGCTGCCCTGGGCCGCTACCGCAGTCGGCACTAGCGGGCTGCTGTTGCTGCCCGTGTATAAGCTACGGCTGGGCGCGGCCTCGGTGGAGCCGCAGTACGATAAGCAGAGCCCGGTACCGCGGCTGGTGATACACGAGCAGGTCCGTACCGTGACCGTAACGGACGGTACCGCTCGGGCTAACATCAGCCCCCGGGTCAGCACGTTTGCCGGCTTGAGCTTCGCCTTCGCCACGGACCTGTTGCCGGCTTACTACGCTCACCTGCGCGCTGTGTATGCGAGGCCCCTCATCCTAAAGCCCGCTGTGCGTCTGAGCGCCCAGCAGGTGATGGACTTTAACCAGCTCGTGCCCGTGTAGCTGGAAACGGAAGGCAGCTATTTCTACTGCAATAGAATCGACAACTGAGAAGAAGGCCAAGCCTCGACGCCCGTGGAGTTGCTACGGCTGATGTTTTAAGGTGAACACCCTAATCACTGGCAAAGCCGCTGTCTTTCATGTCACTTATAGAGTAATATTGTCCTTTCTATATAATAACGAGGTGCACATATTTGCGCCTTGTCTTTTCATTTATTAAGCCCATTTTCAATGAAAAAATATTTTACCACTCTGCTCTCCGCTACAATCTTTTGCGTCAGTATTCCGCAACAAGGACAAGCCCAAATAGTGAACGGCGGCTTTGAAGCCTATAATCAAATTCCAAGAGGAAGTCACAATATTGTCAGGGCACCTAACACTAAGGTCGCAGGAGCTTATGATGCCGCCTATGATGACTTAGCAGCATGGTCCTCGTGGGGACCTTACACTACAGCTGATTTTTTGTATAATTCACCAGCATCTGCTCCCATCGTTAATCCACAAGGAAGCCCAGCCTATGGCAAGTTTTTACCTCGCACTGGAAATGGGTGCGCGGCCATCTTACGGGAACCCGGCAGTTATAGCTTTGATCAATTTATTACACAGCGGGTGACAAACCTTCAAGTAAATCAAAGGTACCGCGCGAGTTTCTACGCTCACCGGCAGCCAGGTGGTCAACTCGCCGAAAAGCTGCTGTTAGCTGTCAATTATTCCACCGAGCCTCTTCGGTATGTCTATAACCGCACTACTCAAAAACAGGATATATCTCCAACTCCCGATGTAATTATTGAGTCAGAGCCTATTGGCGACACGCCAACCTGGACCTTGGTAACAGGTACCTTTATTGCCCAAGCGTCCAGCGCTTCAATCTCCATTGGGTATAGCGAAGCAGGCCTTTCTTCCTATGATCCCAATCTCAGCGGCACAGGCGGATCATTTTATTATGCCATTGATGATGTTTCGCTAACCCTGGTACCCTGTACACCTCCGCCTCCTCCAGACTTTAATCTGTTGCCGCTTCCCCGGGACCCAGGTGCAGTTCAGACATATGATGTAAGGGTCCCTAACGGATATAGCACCGATTACTTTGAGGTAACAATTACCGAACCTGATCCTCCTTATAATGTCATAGGCGGAGGTACACTAGCCTATAACGTGTATAATGGCCCCACCACCTACGGACTGCCTTCGGAGTTGCAGGGTTTCACCACGTTTCATCTTCATCTGATTGGGCCTATGCCTAATGCTGGTCCTAATCGGTATCGCGTCATTGTAACGGCAGTAGGATGCGATAGATCGACATTGATTAAAACATTCTCATTGACAGATGAACCCGGTTCAGGGGTGAATCTACCCGGGCCGCAAAAGCGAAAGGGGACGATGCACAGAAGGTTCTTGCCTTCCCCAACCCCACAACGGACATACTTATGCTACCAGCCGGTACTACACAAGTACGAATCCTCAATAGCCAAGGAAGAGTAGTTGTTGAACAGCACTCATTGACTGCTGAGCAGTTCAATGTGGAAAACGTCCCGAATGGACTGTATCAGTTGCGCCTAGTTATTGAGGGTAAAACCCATACGCAACGAATCCAGATCAAGCATTAACGAGGAAAAGTGATTAGGCCTGCTGTGCAATTGGCCCACCAATTGGCTTGTTAAGAAACTGCGCGACGTTTTACCCCTGTTGCGCGACGGAATGGAGCCACGGCGTTTGCCGTGGCTTTTTTCATGTGGTAGGTTGCCGTATGACCCAGGATACTACCGAAAAGCTCTTATTTGAAGTCAGACTTTCCAGCGAACAGTTGAAGGCGGAAATGGACAAGGTGCGCACCCAGCAGCGCGGCCTGACCACCGACATTGCCAAGACGCGGCTATAGGCCGTTAATATAAACCACCGTTTTCGTGAACGCTCTTACCTTGGAGCTATGGAAGAAACTGCCCACCGCTTCACCGGTGCCCCCACCTGGAAACAGTCGTACTGGGCCGAGATGCTGGTCGAGTGCCCGAAGTGTGCACACGCCGCCTTGATTACGGCCGATGTAATGGCTAGTGACTTTCGGTATCTTGCCAACAGCACGTTGGCGTGTTCCCACTGTGCCCACACCGAAAGGACCGCAGAGGCGGTGGCGTACCGCGTGTCCATCCACAGGAATTGCGACACCTGCGGCAAGAAAGTCGCTAAGGTGATTCCCCGGTCGAAGCAGAAGGTGGAAACGCTGGCCGTTGCGTGCCCCCACTGCCACGTCACGCGCACTTACCAGCCGCGAAACGAAGCTTACCGGCTGACGTACCAAGGGTCCGGCCCGGGGGTAGACCCGATTTTCAACCTTCCGTTGTGGTTGCGGGCAGCCGTCAAAGGCCAGCTGTTATGGGCCTATAACCGGTCCCATCTGAACGACATCAAGCGCTACGTTGCCTCGCAATTGCGCGAAAGGAACATCGCTGGCCATAACACCATGGTGGAGCGGTTGCCTCAATTCATCAAAGCGGCTAAAAACAGAGAAGCGGTACTCAAGGCTATCGAGAAAATAGAATACCGGTAATCGCTATTTCGAGCGTATAAGTGAACGTGAACCGCTAAATGGGGAAGTGTAAAACAACCGAGGAAAAACTGTTAACCCAGCTTAGGGGCTACGATGTGGACGAAGAGTAGCGCTGTCTAGTACCATCGCGTCAACTGCTTCGGTCGCTATTCCTTTTTGTCGGCGGCGAATGACACGCTAAAAACAGCGTTGCGGTCCTTACGCCCAGCTGAGCGTAACTTTGGGGCTCCGTCACGACAAGAGCCACTTCTAGCCTTGGGTTACAGGGTGGGTTACACGTCGCATGTGACGAACAAGCACCACGCCGTTGGCCTTCAGCGCTGGTCAAAAAGTCGTGCGTCAGGGTCTTTGGGAAACGAGTTACCGAGCAGTCTGGCACAGGCCATGCTGTTGCTGCTAAGCACCAGGGGCTTTTTTCGATAGGCATGGTATTTCTTACCAATTGGTAACGCGGGTACTACGGGCGCGTCTCGATCTTTGCAGCGTAACTCTACGATGATGAAAGGCAAGGCATTCCTGATTGGCAACTGCGATTCTCTAGAGGCGCATATCGCCCTCTACCGCGTGAAAACTGGCTGTGTAGCCGCCTAAGTAGGTCCATGGAAAATCTACGCAAGGCTTTCGAGTTCGGCGGCGTGTTGAACGCCGAGGAAATTGCCCAGGTGACCGACCCGTTTGTGGCACAGTCACTGCGGGCGGGCGAGCATTTCTTTGCCCCCGGCGACTACCCCAACCGTTTGGGCTTCGTCAGCGCCGGAGTCTGCCGACTTTACCTCGTGGGTCGGATGCCCGAGGAAGAGGCGACCCGGTGCTTCATTCGGCCCCACCAGTTCATCCTGGATCTGGAAAGCCTTCACAGCCACCGGCCCACCCAGGTAGGCATCCAGGCCCTGACGGCGTGCGAGCTGCTGGACAAGCGCATCTGGCAGCAACTCCTGGTAGAAGTTCCCAAGCTCTTCATCCTGAGCAAGCTACTGACGGAAGTAGCACGGCCCGGCAAAAATACGAGGAGTTCGTCAAGCGCTACCCCGACCTGGTCTTGCAGGTGCCGCAACACTACATCGCCTCCTATCTCGGCATTACGCCTCAGTCCTTAAGTCGCCTCCGTAAAGGCACCGATAGCTGACGGCCCGGATGGCCGCGGTGCGGGCACAAGAGCCCTGGACGCCTCCAGCGTGCGGTTGCGGGTTCCGATTGCTCCCGGTACGCGTCTCCTACGCCGGCCTCCAGAGGCCATCGCCAACGGCACGGACCAGGAATTTCTCAACGCCCGCGCCGCTCATAAGGCCAAGGAGCGTGCTCCCTACCTCCTCTACGCAAGCGCTGAGTTCGGCCTGTTCCACGGGTTCGCTTTCAGCAAGTTTTTTCTAACGCATACATTTCACTTACACCATGACACAGGTAGTTCTTATAACGGGGGGACAATGGGTATTGGTCTTGGCTTAGCGAAAGCCTTTCTGGCGCAGGGGGCGGCCGTCGCCGTTTGTGGCCGGTCACGCGAAGCCCTCGACCTCTTTTCGCACACCTACCCAGATGCACTGGCCGTCCAGGCCGATGTGACCCAGGCGGCGGACCGGACCCGCCTGCTCGACCGGGTAGCGGAGCGGTTTGGGCACCTCGATGTCTTGGTCAACAATGCCGGGCGCTTCGTCGAACGAGATTTCACAACCGGGACGGACCCGGCCGCCGACCTGGAGCAAGAGGTGGCGCTGAACCTTACGGCTCCCATCCAGTTGACCAGCGAAGTGCTCGTGCGCTGGCCGGCCCTGACGGCCCTCGTGTTCGTCACTTCCGGCTTTGCCCTGGTGTCACCCACGCGCGCCGACCTACGGGGCGGTGAAAGCGGGGCTGCACGGCTTCGCCGAGGGGTTGCGCCGGCAGCTGGCGCCCAAGGGCACGCATGTGCTTGAGTTGCTGCCGACCACCACCGACACCCCCGGCACCGCTCACGAAACGCGGAAGAAAATGACGACCGAGCAGGTAGCGGCGGTCACGCTCAAAGCCCTGGCCCGGCGGCAACCCTTGGCCTTGCCGGGACCCATGAAGCTGCTACCCACGCTGCTGCGGATTGCCCCACAGGCGACCAGCCACATGATCGCGAACATCTAACAGTGTGGGCCCCACAAGGATAAGATAGCCCTCCTTTTCATGAACTATTGTCGATGCACGTCTACTGGCATGGCAAAGTGAACCTACAGCCCAGATCGAGTTCAAGAAACTGGTTCACCTTTCAAAGTTCAGGAAACTTCAATTGGAGATGAGTTTCCTGAATTCCTGGCTACTCGGAAGATTTCGGTAAGAACAAGCCATCTGGCCGGGGCTTTTTCTTTCTACATGCTACATATCTTACTGCTAGCAGATGTACTTTAAAGCACAGCTTTCCCCATAGCAGCCACAGCTCGGTACACGGTCGGCACCGGCACCTCCATTTTCTCGGCCACTTGGCGTACGGCACTCGCGTTGTCTTCGGAGTAGCGAATGGAGGCGCGTAGGGTCTGCCAGCAGAGGTAAATGTCGCGGTTGGCATAGGCGGAAATACCAACAACCCCAGATTTATAGAGTACGGTGAGGTGGCCCGCTTCCTCCAGTTGGTTCATCAAGTTGGCAAGTGTCATAGGTCGGCGCGGTTCCCGTTTAGCGTTAGTTTGTTCTGTCGTTCCCGTAGCTCGGAGAGGTTGAGATTTGGGGTAGGCAGGGCCTTGGTGGCTTGGTAGAAGACGGGGCCTAGTTCCTGGGTCACGCTGCGGGCTAGTTGCTGGTAGTCGATGGGTAGGCTTTGATTGTCTATAGACAAGGCTAGCTTGTCGTAGTCGATGTGGGAATTGTTGGCCGCTGCCGGCATCCACGCCGTGTCGAAGCGGACTATGCCCGCTGCGGCGAATTTCGGGTTGAGGCCCCCTGAGTAAAATTATGCTGACCCTGGCCGTGGCCACGATGGGCTATGCCTTTATGTAGGGCGGCATGCGCCTGTTCCACACCTGCTTGCACACGTGGGCCAAGACTGATTTCAAAACCGCTTTTCACGCTCTCTCCCCAATGGAAAATCACCGTCTTCACCATCTTCTAACTGGGCTTGCTCTTCTTCTTTGCCCTCTGCTGGCTTGGGGCCAGCCTAGTCGCGTAGTCGAACGAACCGCCTGCGTCCTGCAGTGGTCCGCTTCACAGCTGGGAGTGCGTGAGGCCACCGGCCACAACGACGGCCCCGAAATCGAAGCCTGGCAGCAGGCCGTGGGGCGGCCCGTGGTGCGGCGTGTATCAGGCGGCTGGCCAGCGGGAGTGTTGGTTGCCCTACCCGCAGGGCGCCGCCGGCTCTTACAACTGGTTTCTGCCGAGTAGCTCGCGCACTTATTATATAAAAGGGAAGCGGGGCTCGGTGGATCTCATTCAGCCCGGGCACCAGGTAGGGTTCTACTACGCCAACCTGGGCCGCATTGCGTATGTCGCCCGCACGGTGGCCCCAACCCGCAAGCGAGGCAACCGCGGCTGGTACTGCAATGAAGGCAACACCGGGACGGGCGGCGGACGAGATGGAGCCGGCGTGCATGTGCTGTTGCGGGCCTCCTGGGAATTTTACGCTACCGCGAATTGGCTCAACTAATGCGCTACCTAGTACTGGGACTACTCACCATCGGACTGCCCACTTGCAAGATTGTCGAAGCCGGCGGAGTCGACGGAAATCAAACGACCATCACCGGCGATGGTAACACGGCAGCCACCGCCACCAAGCCCGGCACCATGGCCACCGGTACCAGCGCTAGCGCTACCGAGGTAAAGAAGTCGGACGGAGTAGCTGCAGGGGAAGGTAACACCGTGACGCCTGCAGCACCGAGTACGTGGTGGAAGTGGCTGCTGGTCGGCATGGCACTGGGCTACCTGGGGCCGAAGCTGCTCAAACTGGGTAGCCGGTTTGTCTGGCCGGAACCGACCTAATATATTTGACCCGCCCAGGTTTCACAGAGATGTGTACTGGGCAAAGCCTATTGCAGCAAAAAAGCCCCAACTCGCGTCGGGGCTTTTTATTTTCCTCTATTTTAATGCTGCTCTAACTACGCAAGCAATGGGGTATTTGCCTGGCTAAACAGCCACTTCTTATTCCAAACGGGCACACTGACGGGCACACCAACAAAAAACCCCTTGTAAACACGTGATTTACAAGGGGTTTTGGAGCAATGAGCCTCCTGCCGGGATCGAACCAGCGACCTACTGATTACAAGTCAGTTGCTCTACCAGCTGAGCTAAGGAGGCGAATTGTGGTGCAAAACTAGCGCTTCACACCAAATTCCCAAACTTATGCGCGAATAATTTTCAATTGTTTTTTCAGCCCATCAATTCGGCCTTTAGCTTCATCAATGCGACCCTGGTATTCCTCACGCAGCTGATTAGCATTCTTGGAACGCGCAAAGAACTCAAGGTTAGTCTGTAACGTGGCAATGTCATTTTCCAGCTCGTTTATTTCGCGGCGCAATCCCTGCTCCTTCCGGTAAAGAGCCTGCTGAGAATCGGGGCTGGACTTGAGACGCTCTACCTGCAGCTGAAACAGTAAATCGGCACGCTCGGCATAGGACAGGCCGGGTACGTGGTCGAGATATTTGCCCATCAACGACTGGAATTTCTCCTCGGCCCGCTCAGCTGAGCCGCGGGGCCCGTTGGTAGCTCCGTCGAAGGCACGCCACTCTTCTACATGCTGACGGAAGCCTTCCAGCGTGCCCGGAGCATCTACCGACAGGGCCGTAACGGCGTCGGCTACCCGGTCGAGGTGAGTGGCCTGCTCCTGCGATACTTGTTGAGCCTGCTGCACCCGTTGCTTGGCTTCCTCGTTTTTGCGCTCGAAGAACGCATCACAGGCGGTACGGAAGCGGTTCCAGACTTTATCGGACTGTTTTTCCGGCACCCGGCCGATAAGCTTCCACTCCTTCTGCAGGCGGATTACAATTTCGCGACCTTCCTCCCAGTTCGGGTTTTGCAGCGCCGCTTCCGCCTGGTTGCACAAATCCAGTTTGCGCTGTAGGTTGGCATTTTTCTCCTCGTCGAGCGACTTGAAGAACTGGTTTTTGCGCTGGAAGAAGCCTTTGTAAGCCGACCAGAACTGCTTGTTGAGCTGCTCGGCTTTGTCGCGGGGCACAAGGCCGGCGGTGTCCCACTCCTCCTTAAGCTTTTGCAGCTCGTCGGTTTTGGCGCGCCACTCATTTACCCGCTCAGTCTGGAACTCGGCAAAAGGCTTGATCTGCTCCAGCAAGGCCGTTTTACGAGTCAGGTTGGCATTCTCCTGGGTCGAGCGTACGTTGAGGAACTCCTTCTTCCGGTCGTGTACCTTCTCGGAAGCCTGCAGGAAGCGGTTCCAGATGGCGTCGCGCTGCTCGTTGGCAACGGGGCCAATGTGTTTCCACTCCTCGTGCAACTGGCGCAACTCCTGCAGCGCCTTATTGATGCTGGGCTGGTTGGCCAAGGCCTCGGCGCGTTGAATCAGGGCTTCCTTGGCTTCGAGGTTACGCCGGCGGTCCAGTTCCTTCATTTCGAAGAATAGGCCGCGGTTGTTGTAATAAATATCGAGCAGGGCGTGGTAGCTGTTCCAGATTTCCTGGGCGTCCTTCTGCGGCACGGCCCCGGTGGCTTTCCAGTCGTTTTGCAACGCCTTGATGCGCACGGAGCTGTCCTTGGTTTCGGCTGACTCTACCAGCTGCCGCAGCTGCGTGAGCAGGTACTGCTTGTGAGCCAGATTTTTGGCCCGCTGCTCATCCTCGGCACGAGCATCCTTGGCGCGACTGTCGCGGAATTCCTGCAGGGCGCTGCTCAGTTCGGCGTGGCCTTCCGGGCCGTGGTAGGCAAAGTCATCCGCCTCGCCCCCGCCCTCGGTGAAGCGCTGCCGGGCGGCGGTGCGGTCAGCGTTGACAGTAGTTTCGTACTGACGGTACAGGTCGAAGATCTGCTTGCGGTTCTGGCGGGCATCGGGGCGGCGCAGCAGGGTCAGCAGGTGGGCCGCCTGGGCGGGCAGGTCGAGCGTGGTAAAGTCGGGCACCGGAATTTCGGGCACATACTCTTCCTCTTCCTCCGTGCCAGCACTGTGGGCTGTGTCGGCAGCTTCCGCGGCCTGAGCGGCCTCCGCGGCCGAGTCGTTATTGGAAGTCGGCAGGGCGGCTACGGGCGCGTCGGCCGTTTCAATATCGGCGGCGGTTTGCAAAGCTACAACCGGCTCGCGCACGGCTTCGGGCTGGGTGCTGTCGGCGGCGTCGGCTTCCGAAGTAACGGGAGCGGTATCGGTCAGCGTGGTGGCTTCTGCAGCAGTGGCCTCGGGCGAAGCGGGTGCGGCAGAGGTGGTTTCGGGAGCAGCGTCGGCCGACTGCACGCCGGGATTATCCTGGCCGTAGTGGCTTGCGGCGCGGGTCAGGGACTCGGAAGCTTCTCCAGCCCGCAGCGCAGCGGCCGTATCGGCGGTGGCTTCGGTAGTGGCCGCAGTGGGCTCAGCCGTGCCAGCCCGGGCGTATCGGTTACGGGCGGCGTGCCCTGGGCGGGCCGCTCAGTGATTTCGTTGGTCGTGGTGGAGGCTACGGGTGCAGTGGCAGCGGGAACCGGCTCAGTGGGCGCGGCAGCAGCTTGGGCAGGCGGAGTAGCGGCAGCATCGGCCGGATTCTGCTTGGCCTGGATTTCCGCCAGACGGCGCTCCAAGATGCTCATCGGCGACTCCGAGGCATCGTCGGAGTGGTTGGGGCGGTGTTTTCGTTTTCAGGTAACATAGGTCAAAGGGAAAGGCCCGGCTCAGGAAAGAATAGGTAGCCCGGCAGCGAAGAAAGCAAAAGCTAATTTAGGCGGGGGTCCAGCGGATAGTTGGACAGGACCCGGTAGCGGCCGCCTTTTTCCCGCAAAATGGCTTGCCAGAAGGCATCATTATCCAAAGTAAATACTTTCCCGGCAGCATTGGGGTGGACAATCCAAACATTTTCCTTGACTTCCTCCTCCAATTGGCCCGCTGTCCAGCCGGAATAGCCCGCGTAGAGACGGATATCGTCGGCGGCCAGCTCCCCGCTCAGCAGCAGGCCCAGCACCACCTGAAAATCGCCGCCCCAGTACACGTCCTGCCCCAGGCTGATGGCATTGGGCACGTCGGCGCGGCGGTGCAGGTAGTGGAGCGTGTCGGGATACACGGGGCCGCCCAGGCCCAGCGGAAGCTTGGCCGCCGGGGAGGCGTCGCCGTCGGGCAGCTCCAGCACGTCGCCGAGCAGCAGGTTGGACGGACGGTTGAGTACCAGGCCGTAGGAGCCCTCTTCCTCCGAGTAGCGGCACATCAGTACCACCGTCCGCTCGAAGTTAGGATCACCTAGAAAGGGCTGAGAAATGAGCATACTGCCGGAACGGGGACGAGGCATCGGAAGAAGTGCTTGGGATGAGAGAAGACGTAAATACGAAGGCGGGAAGGGTACAGACGCTTTTTTGAAAGGCTTCTGTTCCCGCGCAAGTTCCGTGCAGCGGCCAGAAGTCGTACAAACCTGAACTGGCGGCCGCAACAGGCCGCTTCGGCAGCCCGGGCACCCTAGCTAGTAACTTTCCCGGCGCCTCCGGGTTTCTAAACCCGACAGATTTCCGGTAGGCGAAGCGGTGTAAAGGAAACTTTTTTCCGGTAAAAAGCTATCCTGCAAGCCGATAGTTTGTCAGAAACCCTGCTGCCTTTGTCCCGGGCCGCCGCCCCACCGGCCCGCTGGCAGGCAGTACGCTCATTTTTCCGTTGAACTTCCGACCTTCGCCCGGCCGGTGCCCAGGGCAGCTTTCCTTTCCGCCGGCCTTACGCCTATGACCGACCAACAACTCGCCGACCTGCGCCAGACCTACTCCCAACGCACGCTGTCGGAGGCTGAGGTGCAGCCCGATGCCGTGCGCCAGTTTCGGCAGTGGCTGGATGAAGCCTTGGCAGCCCACCTCGACGAGCCCACGGCCATGACTGTTTCGACGGTGAACAGCCAGGGCCAGCCCTCGGCGCGGGTGGTTCTGCTCAAAGGCCTGCCCGACGACGCGGGCTTTCTGTTTTACACCAACTACGACAGCCGCAAGGGCCAGGATTTGCAGGCGCAGCCCTGGGCCGCTCTCACGTTTTTCTGGCCCGGCCTGGAACGGCAGGTGCGGGTCGAAGGCCGGGTTGAAAAAGCCCCCGAGGCCTTGTCGGACGCCTATTTCCAGAGCCGGCCGCGCAGCAGCCAGATTGGGGCCTGGGCCTCGCCCCAGAGCCAGAAAATCGGGAGCCGGGAAGAGCTTGAAGCCCAGGAAAAGCAAGTTGAGCAGCGCTTTACGGGCGAAGACCCACTGCCCCGCCCTCCGCACTGGGGCGGCTACATCGTGCGGCCCCACCGGATAGAGTTCTGGCAGGGCCGCCCCAGCCGCCTGCACGACCGAATCGTGTACGAGCGCCAGGGCGAAGCCTGGACCCGGAGCCGGCTAGCTCCCTGATGGTGAAATGGTGAAATAGTGAAGTAGTGAGTTTGACGTCCCGCCGGCGCTGTTATGCGCGGTTTGAACCACTACTCCACTACTTCACTACTTCACTACTTCACTATTTCACCACTTCACCAGTTCATCACTTGGCTGAAATTCAACCCGTGCGCGGCTGGCGCTACAACGCCGAGCTGAGTGCCCATATCGACGACTACGTTTCGCCTTTATTCGACGTCGTGTCGCAGAAGCAGCGCGAGGCGCTGTACCGCAATGAGCTTAACAGCATTCACTTGTCGGTGCCCCGGGGCGAGGACCCGGCCGGCGCGGCCCTGGAGCGCCTGACCCAGTGGCAGAACTCCGGCGTGCTGCGCCAGGATGAAGTGCCGGGCATCTACGTCTACTACCAGTATTTCCGCCTGCCGGGCAGCTCCCGCGAGTACTGCCGCAAGGGCTTTATGTGCCACATCCGGGCCTACGACTGGGCCGAAAACGTAGTGCTGCGCCACGAAAACACCCTACCCGCTGCCGTCAACGACCGGGCCGAGCTGCTGGCCCGCACCCAGTTTCAGAGCAGCGCCACCCACGGCCTTTACCGCGACGACGACTTTGAGCTGGAGCGCTACCTCGACGAGGCCATGCTCGACCCGCTCTACCAGACTGAGGAAGACTACCAGGGCGCGCGCGACGTGCTGGCCGTGATTCAGGATGCCCGCATTATCCGGAGGTTTCAGCAGGTGCTCAGCCTACGGGAGGTAATCTTAGCCGACGGGCACCACCGCTACGAAGGCTCCCTGGCGTACCGGCAGGCCCGTATGGCCGCCGAGCCCGGCAATACCGGCCGGGAGCCCTGGCACTTCCATTTGATGTATCTGACCAACGCGGCGGCCGACGACCTGCGCATCCTGCCCACGCACCGCTTGCTGCTGGAGCTGCCCGGCGGTATTTCCGACGCCGAGTTCCTGGCCCGGCTGGAGCCATACTTCACCCTGCTGCCCATGGACGACGTCTATGACTTGCCCGAGCGGATTGCCGGCAAACAGTGGGCCTTTGGCCTCTACCTGGGCGGACTGGCTTACAAGCTGCGCCTGCGCCCTGAAGTGCATGCTCAGCTTAGCTGGGACACTACGACCGAAGTCAAAAACCTGGATTTGACGGTGCTACACTACTTCGTGCTGGAAAAAGCCTTGGGAATTGTGGGGCCTGATGCCCAGCGCACCTGGCCGGGCGTGGCCTACGTGCGCACCTTTTCCGAGTGCCTGGCCCGCGTCGACCGGCAGGAAGCCCGCGCCGCCCTCATCGTCAATGAGGTGACTATGGAGGAAGTGGAGCGCGTATGCCACTCGGGCGCCGTGATGCCGCCGAAATCCACTTTTTTTTACCCCAAAACCATCGGCGGATTTCTGTTTTCCTCTATCCGCGACGACGAACACGACAATGCCTTCTACGCCCCTTTCCTTGCGCCTGGTCCTGGCTTCTAACTCGCCGCGGCGCCGGCAGCTGCTCACCGACCTGGGTCTGCCCTACGAAGTGCGCCTGCAGGAAGTGGATGAAAGCTTCCCCGCCCACCTCAAGCGGGCCGAAGTGGCCGAGTTCTTGGCCGCCCACAAAGCCGACGCCTACCGTGCGGGCCTGGCCCCCGACGAAGTGGTACTCACGGCTGATACCATCGTCTGCCTCGACGACGACGTGCTCAACAAGCCCGCCGATGAGGCCGAAGCCCGGGCCATGCTCACCCGCCTGCAGGGCCGCGCCCACGACGTGTACACCGGCGTGTGCCTGCTCACGGGCCAGGGCCAGCGCGTGGTTTTCTCTGACCAAACCCGGGTATATTTCCGCTCCCTCACCCCCGCCGAAATCGAGTTTTACGTGCGCAACTACCAGCCCCTGGACAAAGCCGGAGCCTATGGCGCTCAGGACTGGATAGGCATGGTAGCCGTGACCAAACTGGAAGGCTCCTACTTCAACGTGATGGGCCTGCCCGTGCACCGCGTCTGGGAAGAATTGGAAAAGCTGGGGCTGGCCTCGTTGACGAACAAGTAGTAAAAGGCTTTTGCCTCTTTACCAGCTTGCGCCGCTCATGCTTAGCGCACCCAGATCTGGTGGCGCTCCGGGGAGCCGCTGCCTTGCAGGTGCACCCAATACGTGCCCTGGGGCCAATTGCGCACGTCCAGCGTCACGTCGGCAGCTTGCACCTGCTGCTGCAGCATGAGTTGACCAGAGGAAGAGTACACGCTCATGCTACGGGGAGCTGCCGAGCCAGTATGAAACTGAATGTGCCCCGACCCCGGATTGGGATACAGCTCCGAAGGGCCGCTGAGCGGGTCGGTAGTGGCCCGGGCGGCGGGGCTCGTGAAGTTTATCTTGGCCAAATACGCGTAGGTAGTGCCGGCCGGCGCAGCTAAAGTGGTGGGACCAAAGCTGCACGTACCCTGCCAAGCGCCCGTCCAGTACGCGACGCCCGCGCCATACTGAGCCACGTCGGTGGCCTGGCTGCTGCCTGGCCCACTGGCCGTCAGGGCCCACTGGTATACTCCGCTGGGAGCATGCGACACGAGGCGGGCATAGTCGGGAGCGGCGTCAACGCCGATGGTAGCCAACACGTTGGAATAGCTGGCTGCCACGCGCACGTCAGTAGCCGCGGAGCCGATGGGCCGTACCCAGGCCGTGGCTCCGGTAGCGGCGTCAAAGCGGCCTACGTAGCCGGCAGAAGGATACGCAGCCGTGAGGGTGTAAATTCCGCCGAAGCTTACGGTACCGCCAAACGTGCCGCCCACGTAGCAGTAGCCACCATAAATGGCCAGGCCCGAGCCGTTTGCCTGATCGGCGTATACCGTGCCGGTGGTGCCCTTAAGCCAGGCCGCGGCTCCCGTGCTGGGATTCAGCCGGGCCACAAACGAATGAGAATTGAACTGGGCGTTATCGGCTAATTGCAAGCCGCCCAGCTTTAGGCCTGTGGTAAAGCGGCCCGTGACGTAGCAGTTGCCAGCCCCGTCCACGGCAACTTTGCTGGCCAAGGAGCCGGAGGCCGACGAGATGCCCCCGTTAACGGCATTGGTGGCTCCGGCCGTAACCCAATTTACGGCTCCCGCCGAGCTGTAGGCGGCTACAAAGGCGGCCGATCGGCCGCCCTGTACCGCAAACAACCCAAAGGTGACGTTTCCCCCACGAAGCCCGTTACGTAGCCCACGGCTCCGGGCCCGGCGGCCACGGCCAAAGCACCCGAAGCCGAATCGTTATTGCCCACGCGGCGGCTCCAGTAGGTGCTGCCAGTGCTGGCCGAGCAGCGCATGACCAGCACGGAGCTATACCCCATCGAGCCCATCAGGCTGCCCGTGCCCGTGTTGGCCGTAAGCGTACCGCTAAACCGACCAACCACGAAAAGGCCCCCTTGTCCATCGGGGGCGATGCCCGCTCCGTAAGCGGAGGCCCCACTGCCGCCCACTTGCCGAACCCAGACCAGGTTGCCATTGGCATCCACTCGGGCCAGAAACACGTCGGAGGCACCTACGGGCGTAAGGGTAAGCGGACCACTGAAGTTGGGGGAGCTAAAGCTGACCGGGCTGGAAAAACTGCCTACTACATATGTGCTGCCTGCAGCATCGGCGGCCACGGCAGCCACGGCTACCCGCTGCATACTGCGGGTCCAGTGCCAGGAAGCCTGCCCCAGAGCCGACTGAATAAAGCATAGTACTCCCACCAAAGCCAAAGCAATGTTTTTCATAACGCCAGAAATTAAAAATGACAACCACACCTACAGGTCGCCAGCGGGCGAACTGCATTATTTTCCAACAGACTTATCAGGGAGGCGGAAAAAGCCCCGCCCCTATTCGGCGCCGAATGATTCAAAAATATATAATATACGTCCTATATAAAACCGCATAATGATGTGGTCAGGCCGGCCGGGCGACGACTCCCGGCCGGCCTGACCACATCATTTAAATACTTTCGAAGTAGAGAGAAACTATGCGTCCCCTAGCCATCTTGCTATAGGCAGGTATTACGTGACCTTAGCCCGCGTTGCCTGCCCTCTTAAGCCGATTTACTTTAGCCGGTCGTAGCGGAGCAGGGCTTCCAGGTAGTAGTAATCGGCGTACACCAGCGGGGCGTCTACTTCCGTCTTGGCGGGCTTGTGGGCCACGCAGTGCTTGATCAGGAAGTTCTGATTGTCGCCCAGGGTGGCGTGGTAGGCGGGGCTGCTCAGGCTCACCAGCATCTGCTCGGCGGCCTGTCGGTAGCGCTTAGCATCGGCGGCGGGGCTATACTGCTGCAATTCAAGCAGGGCCGAGGCCACAATGGCTGCCGCGGAGGCGTCGCGCTCCTCTTTCGGGATGCCGGGCGCGTTGAAATCCCAGTACGGAATCTTGTCGGCTGGCAGGTTGGGATGGTTCAGGAAAAAGTCGGCGGTTTTGCGGGCCTGCTGCCGGTAGCGGTCCAGCTTGGTTTCGCGGTAAAGCATGGTATAGCCGTAAATAGCCCAGGCCTGCCCCCGCGCCCAGGCCGAGTTGTCGGCCGCGCCCTGGGCCGTTTTGCGGGCCAGCACTTGGCCTTTATCGTCGTAGCACACCACGTGAAAGGTGCTGCCGTCGGGCCGGAAGTGGTTTTTCAGGGTATTGTCGGCGTGCGTGATGCTCAGGCGGCGCAGGGTGGAGTCGCCGCTGGTGCGGGCAGCCCAGGTGAGCAGCTCCAGGTTCATCATGTTGTCGATGATAACCGGGTATTTATAGCCGGCAAAGTCGTTCCAGGACTTGATCAGGCCCACCTGCGGGTTGAAACGGGTGGCCAACGACTGGGCGCCGGTGAGCAAGACGGGCTTGTAAGCAGGGTTTTGGGTGAGGCGGTAGCCGTTGCCGAAGGGGCAATACAACATAAAGCCCAGGTCGTGGGTACCGGTGTTGTGCTGTTCCTGCTGCATGGCCACCGTCCACTGGTCGGCCGCCTGCTGCCACTGGGGCTGCTTGGTGTACTCGTACATGTACCAGAGCGTACTCCCAAAAAAGCCGCTGGTCCACCACTCCGACTTGGTGTCCTTCAGCGCACCGTCGGGCCGGGTGGAGTACGGAAACTTGGTGCGGTCAGGGTGGGTTTTCAGCAACTGCGTAAGCTGCTCCCCGGCCCGGGCAAATTCCTGCTGCACGTTGATTTTGCGCTTTTGCGCCGTGGCCGAAAAAGAAGAAAACAGGGTTAACACCGCCGCCAGGGCGGGTACAAATACAGCGGAACGTTTCACGGGCTAGTGGTTGGAGAAAGGAAGAACTCGGGAGAGTGGGCGCAAGTAAGGATAGTCTGGGCATACTTGCGTATCCGGCCCCGCACAAAAGCCTAAAACGTTTTGGCAGCCTAATTCAACGGAGTGGCCTTACTTGAAAAGCAAACTGGCTCCAGTGGGGCTGCGTAAGGGCCAACTGCCGGGCTTCAGCACGGTTTAAATGCCGGCCCGAAGTAATCCGCTTTCTTTGTCTATGCTCCACAGCCTGCTATTCGCACCCTTTGCCGATGCCGACCGTCAAGCGCACTACGACGCCCTGCAGGCCGCTTTAGCCGCCGAGGACCCACCCGTACCCACCGTGCTGTTGGGCAATTTCACCGTGGCCGATGCCGCCTTCGATGCCGTCGTTATCCGCCCGCGCAGCGTCACCGCCCTGCAGTTGATGCCCGGGCAGGGCGAATTGCATATTGATGCGGCAGCGCTGTCATCCTGGCATTTGGGCGGGCAAGAGCTGGAAAATCCATTGGCTACCTTCCAGCAGCAGCAAAGAGTGCTGGCAGCCTGGCTAAGCGCCGACCTGGGGCCGACTACCGTGGCGCCCCCCGACATTACGGGTCTGGCCGTGTTCAGCGCGGCTGTGGAATTTGGCCCTGCGGTGGAAACCCAGTTGCGGCAGCTGCCCGAGGCCGACACCTTCGGCCTGTTGCGGCAGGCAGCCCACCTGCCCCGCCGCCTGTGGAACCTGACGCGCGTCGGCATTGACCTGCCGGAAACAACCCTGGTACGCTGGTTTGAGGACCTGGCCGGGGAAGCGGCAACGGGGGAAGATGACGTATTGGAAGAGGTATCGGAGTTGGTAGCACCCATGGGCTTCTGGGAGTACCGGGCGCGGCAGCTGTGGCGTTGGCTCGGGGCCGAAGACGTGCCCCACGACCAGCCCTACGGCTTCTCACCACCCGATTCCCAAGCTGCCAGCCAGGACGAAAAAGCCCGGCTGGAACTGATTCGCCAGCAGGTGCGGGCCGAGCTGCAGGAACAAAACCGCGCCGCCGCGGCCCGCGAAGCAGCCCGAGAACAAACCATTGCCCAGCTCCAGGCCCAGCTTCGCCAGGCATCGGCAGTTGCGCCCGAATCGGCGGAGCTGCAGGCCCGCCTGGCGGCCGAAACCCGGGAAAAAGCGGCGCTGGCCGAAGCCGTGCGCCAGGCTCAGGCCGAACTAGCCGCCCGCAACCGCCAGCTCGATGCCCGCATTGAGCAATTGGGTCAAGCCCTGCAGCAACTACAAGCCCGCCCCGCTCCTGCTGCCCCGGCTGCTTCGGCTCCTGCTCCTCTATCCGCAGCTGCGCCTGTAACCCCGGCGACTGCCAGGCTACCCCGCCGGGTGTCGGCTCCACCCCGCCCGGTCGCCGACTGGCAGGTGCGCTGGCACCGCGTAGCCGTGGTGGCCGCCGTGGCGGGTGGTCTGGGCTGGGGCGTGTGGGGTGCTATTCATCTGGCCGGCAAGCTGATTTCCCCGCCAAAGCCCCAAATAACGGTGCCCCGGCAACGCAACCAGCAGCCAAAAGCACAACCCGCGCCGGCTGCTGCTGCCGTAGATTCTACCGATGATTTCCTACTCCAGCGCGAGGAGCCCGTTATCCAGGATTCTACCGTAACGCCTACCCAATCCACCGATTCCTCCGAAATAATGCCCGAAATGGCCGAGCCGGACTTGGACGATACCAGTCCTGACGGCGACTAAGCAGTTCACTAGTCAATGGTCTTGGCACAACAAAAAGGCCCCAGGAATGCTCCTGGGGCCTTTTTTAATATAATGTTTTTAGCTTTGACTAATATGGCTTGGCGTCGTGGGCCGTAGCTTCGGCCTGGGCCACAGCTTCTGAGCCGCGGGCTTCGTTGTACTGGTTGCCACCCTCGGCCGTTTTGCCGTTGCGGGCTTGCTCCAGGCCTTCGGCCAGGCGCCGGCCCCAGTCCGGGTCGCAGTTAGTGCAAAGCTCCACCATTTTGTCGCTCACGCGGCGGTCGGCATCGGCCAGGGCCCCCACCATATTGTTGATCAGGTCGTCGCGCTCCCAATCCTCGTGCAGGCGGTACCGCTCGCCAGCCTGCTTGAAGTTGTTTTGCCGGTCAATGGTCTGCTTCATCAGGCGGCCCTTGTACTCGGGCATATGGTCGGGGGCGCTGCGGGGCGCTTCCTTCAGGCCGTTCAGGGAGCTGGGCTCGTAGTTGATGTGCAGATTCTGGTTCGGGGCCGAATCGACATGATAAGCCATCTGACCGTCGCGCTGGTTTGTAGCCACGTGCTTTTTAGGCGCGTTGATGGGCAGCTGCAAGTAGTTGGTACCCACGCGGTAGCGCTGAGTATCCGAATACGAGAACGTGCGACCCTGCAGCATCTTGTCGTCGGAGAAGTCGAGGCCGTCGACCAGCACGCCGGTACCGAAAGCCGACTGCTCCACTTCGGCGAAGTAGTTTTCGGGGTTGCGGTTCAGCGTCATCTTGCCCACGGGCAGGAAGGGAAACTGGTCTTCGGGCCAGATCTTGGTGTCGTCGAGCGGGTCGAAGTCCAGCTCAGGGTGCTCGTCGTCGCTCATAATCTGCACGCACAGTTCCCACTCGGGGAATTCGCCCTTGGCAATGTGCTCGAACAGGTCTTGGGTGGCGTGGTTGAAGTTTTTGGCCTGAATGGCCTCCGCTTCCTGGGCCGTCAGGTTTTTAATGCCCTGCAGCGGCTCCCAGTGGTATTTCACCAGCACGGCGTCGCCTTGCGCATTTACCCACTTATAGGTGTTCACGCCCGAGCCCTGCATCTGCCGGTAGTTAGCCGGAATGCCCCAGGGCGAAAACAGGAAGGACACCATGTGCATGGCCTCCGGGGTGTTGCAGATAAAGTCGAAAATCCGCTCCCCGCTCTGGCGGTTGGTTACCGGGTCGGGCTTCTGGGAGTGAATCAGATCCGGGAACTTCATGGCGTCGCGGATGAAGAACACCTTCAGGTTATTGCCCACCAAATCCCAGTTGCCGTCCTCGGTGTAGAACTTCACGGCGAAGCCGCGGGGTCGCGCAGGGTTTCGGGCGAGTGGCCGCCGTGGCCTACGGTGCTGAAGCGCACGAACACCGGCGTCTGCTTCCCTTTTTCCTGGAACAGCTTGGCGCGGGTATACTTGGCAATAGGCTCCCCGCCTACCGTGCCGTAGGCTTCGAATACGCCGTGGGCGCCGGCGCCGCGGGCGTGCACCACCCGCTCCGGAATCCGCTCCCGGTCGAAGTGGCTGATTTTTTCGATGAAGGCGTAGTTCTCCAGCGTGGCCGCACCCCGGTTGCCGATGGTGCGGATGTTCTGGTTGTTGGTGAGCGGGTGGCCCTGGCGGGTAGTCAGGGTCTGGGCATTCTCCCCGTCAGCCGTGCGCGAGTCGTGGGAGGTGCCGGCGCCCGTGACAGCCGTGCCCGTGCCGTCGCCGGATACATCGTGGCCATTGGAGCCAGCCGCGCCGTTCTGGTTCTGTTCTTCGTTCTGTGCCATTGGTATTTTGGGATGGATTGGAAGTAGTAAAATACCAAAAAAGAGTGAGAATGTTTTATAACGAATCCGGACCGATTATCCCTTTTCAAGGACAGGGCTAGCTTGAGCCACACGCTTTCCGCTTGGCCAAAACGCTTTCGGCCGGATTGCAGCACCATATTTCTGACTTAACTCTCTTGCACTGAAGGCCTATTACTTACCAGTTGAGCAGAGGCCCTGCCTGCCCAACGAAGGAGCAAGCCGGCACTGGCAGAACCAAATCTTATACTTTAGCCCGACTAGCAACCAGGGTAATGCACAGACCCATGACGGCAATAATGGAAAAGGAAATCCGCAGGCTCGCAGCTCCGGCAACCAGTCCAATCAGCGGCGGCCCGATCAGAAAGCCCAGGAACCCAACCGTGGACACGGCGGCCAGCGCCACGCCCGGCGACATTGTAGAAGCCTTGCCCGCCGCGCTATACACTAGTGGCACCACCGACGAGACGCCGAAGCCCACCAGTAAAAAACCCAGCACCGCCGTGGGCAAAGCCGGCAGCAACACGGCCAGTAGCAGGCCCGCCGCCGTGAGCAACCCACTGACTTGTAATACCGCCCGCACGCCGTAGCGGTGGGCAAACCAGTCGGCCACGAAGCGCCCCCGGCCATGGTGCTCATAAAAGCCGTGTAGCCCACGCCCACCCAGGCTGGTTCGGCCTGCACTACCTTGCGAAAGTAAATGCCGCTCCAGTCGAACATGGCTCCCTCACAAATCATGGAGCAGAAGGCAATCAGGCCCAGGCCTAGCAAGGCTTTGTCGGGCCGGGCAAAAATGGGCTGATTCGCTTCCCCACCCCGGTCTTCGCGCAACGTGTAGGGCCAACACCCGACCAGCCCTACCAAAATAGCGCCCCAGATAACGGCAAAGTGCCCGAGCGGATCAATGCCCCGCGCACTCATGAAATTACCAATGGCCGCCCCGGTAAACCCGGCCAGACTCCACAAACCATGAAAAGCGGCCATAATCGGGCGCTGATATAAGGCTTCCACGCCCACGGCCTGCGTGTTGACGGCAATATTGGTCAGGTTGCTGGTTACCCCGTAGAGAAACAAGCAGGCTACCAGCTGATACAGATTCTGGGCCCAGCCAATGCTGACTAGCGTACTGCTGTAGAGCACAGCGCCCACCAGCGCCATTCTGCGGCTACCTTGCGTAGCGACCAACCACCCGGCCAAAGGCAAGGATAACATCAGACCCACGGGCAAGGTGATAAGCACCAGGCCCAGTTCGGCTTCCGTCAGGCCCATCTTCTGCTGAATGCTGGGAATGCGGGACGCCCAGCTGGCAAAGCACAGGCCCTGCAGAAAAAACAGTGTACTGACGGCCAGCCGGTGCGCCTTTACCGACACTTGACCCGGGGAAAGCAATGAAAGCATAAACATTTGATTTAAAGCATTTTTCCCACCCTCACTAGCAGCTCTACTATACCTGACTAGCCAATATTCTGCAAGGAGAAAGAAGCATGGGAACCGGCCTTTTCGCTCAACCAAAATCAGGTTGGGAGCGGTTGTTGTAGGGCCCGGCAAGCCACCCGGTGAGCGGGCGGCAGCGCGGCCCCATCAACAACCGCGCTAAATATTTTTGGCAGCGGGAACGAATTACCGTTGGGCAGACTTTGTACGGCCACCTGCTCCTGGGCGGCGGTAGTTTGTCCAGAGCCGGGTTAAGCGTGTGTATGAAAAGATTGTTACTGTTCAAAAGTTCGCAGCGCCACGAGCGGCTAAGCCAGAAAATACGGACCGAGTTGAGCAAGCAGCTGGGGCTGGTGGGCACCTTGTCAGACTCGTGCCAGGAGCTTACGCTTACGCAGCTGAATGAATGTTTGCCGCTACTGCTGACTTTCCAGCCGCGGGCAGTGGAGGGCTGGCAGGATCAGGAGCACCACGGTGCCGCGCTTAGTCTATCCTTTCCCGGTGGCTACCGGCTGCTGCTTACCGTTTTTTGCCCGCCCCTGGACGCTCAACCCTGGTACCCGGACACGAAGATTTTTGTGTACAAAGACGCGCTGCTGAGCACGTATCTGGCCTGCCACCACAGCCATCTGTGCGCCGCTCTGCACCGCAGCCTGCAGGTGCTCAGCCAGCGCCAGCCGTTGAAACTGGCCCAGTAAGCCCCGGCTAGTGCCCGCGGGCCAGCAGGGCTATGCCTACCACAATGCTGACCAGCCCCAGCGCCTGGGACCACGACAGCGCCTCGCGCAGCACAACTAGGCCCAGCACGGCCGTAAGCAGCACCGAACCGCCCACAATTACCGGCGTGCCGACCGAGGAAGGCACCCCGCGGCTAAAGACCACGAACGTCAGGATTTCGGCTAGCCCCACGCCCAGTCCGGCCATGGTAGCCAGCAGCAGTCCTTTGCCGGTAATGGGCAGCGGTTGGCCCAGCAGCTTAAGCCGAAGCAGCCACACGGCCCCCAGCGCAGCAGCTACCAGCTGCAGCACCACGGCCCCTACGGCGGCCGGAATTTGGTCGGCAGCCAGCTTGATAAAGAAATTGTAGAGCGCCAGGCAGAAAGCCGTAAGCAGCGCCAGAGCCAGCCAGGGCATGCTACTTGAGGCGCTCCAGCAACTCCTGCTGCCGGTGCTGCCAGTTCTGGTAGTCCTCCTTTTCGGCCCACTGCTCCTGCAGCTGCGACTTGCGCACCACGGCCTCCACGGCGCCAATGGCCAGTTCGCGCAGGTCTTCACTTTCGGCCGCGTCCAGCTTTACAATCACCGGAATCAGGTCGACGGGAAAATCCTGGGCGGGCTTGCCCAAAATGGCGGCTACAATTTCGGCCGCGGCCAGGGCTTCACTGGCTTCGGGTGCCTCTAAGGTGCCCTCCTCCTCAGCGGCGGTGGCTAAAGCCTCATAGAGTACGGCCTCGCTGTGGTTGTCGCGAAAATCCTCGGCGAAGTCGGCCGCCGCGTCGTTGTCAAAGTTGTAGTAGCCCCAGGTGCCCATAGGTGGTTTTCGGTTTTTAGGAGTAGCTAACGTAAAGTCGCTACGAATTGATTGGCGGGAACAAGATTGAGTGTGGCCCCAGCGCGGATTTTACGATGCGCCAACGCCCTTGCTTAGCGGCAATCCAGCGGTAGTTGTTCTTGTCGTCTGAGTCTAAACGCCAGTCAAGGTCTTCAGCCCAGTATAGCGTTTCATTTTGCCACCGGCAGACGGCCTCCAGCAGTACGGTAAAGCCGGTATCCGCATTTCGCTCATCCTGGAACCAGTTGAAGCTGACTACGTCCTGAAACTCGATTTCGATAACCGGGACATCCCGAAACTAACTTTGAAACACCATCCGTACGAAGGTGCGGTTGTCAAACCTCATAGCCAGGTGCTCACTGATAAACTCTCGGTTCTGCAGGGCTACTTCCATGATACAGCTATCATGAAAGCTCCGATAAACCCGCATGAGTTAGTCGATATCAGCTTGGCTCTGAAATAGGTTCTACTTCATTTGCAAGCAGTTAGGCGCCTTACTTAAACTTCTCCTTGAGAATCTCTAACTCCACGGCCGGGGAAATCTTCTCGTAGAGCACGTGGTAGGCCGCCGAGGTAATGGGCATGTGTACGCCGAGCTTCTTGTTGAGCTCGTGTATGCTCTTGACGGCGTAGTAGCCCTCGGCCACCATATTCATCTCCATCTGCGCCGACTTCACCGAGTAGCCCCGCCCGATCATGTTACCGAAGGTGCGGTTGCGCGAAAACTGCGAATAAGCTGTTACCAGCAAATCACCCAGGTAAGCCGAGGCCGACAGGTCGCGCGGCTGGGGTTCATGGCGTGCACGAAGCGCCGCATTTCCTGCACCGCGTTGCTCACTAGCACCGCCTGAAAATTGTCGCCGTAGCCTAGGCCGTGGGCAATGCCGCAGGTCAGGGCAATGATGTTTTTCATCACGGCGAAGTACTCGATGCCGTCGAGGTCCTCCATGGGGTGGGCCTTCACGTAGCGGTTGCGCAGCAGGTGGCAGAAGTCTTCGGCCAACGTCAGGCTGGGCGAGCCAATGGTCAGGTAGCTCTGCTTTTCCAGGGCCACTTCCTCGGCGTGGCAGGGCCCGGCCACCACCCCGATTCGGTCGTGGGCAAGCCGGAACCGCTCGGCCACGTAGTCGGTTACCAGCACGTTTTTGCTGGGCACCATGCCCTTGATGGCCGAAATGACGCGCTTGTTTTTGAGCAGGTCCCGGTCGAGCTTGTCCAGGGAGCTTTGCACGAAGGCCGCGGGCACGGCCAGCACGAGCCAGTCGGCTTCTTCCACGGTTTCCTTGAGTTCGGTGGAGGGCAGCACCCGGTTCAGGTCGAAGGCCACCGAGGACAGGTAGCGCGGGTTGTGCCGGGTGCGCAGCAAGTGCTGCACGTCGTCTTTGCTGCGCATCCACCAGCCCACGCGGGCACCGTTTTCCGACAGAATCTTGGTAAGCGCGGTGGCCCAGGAGCCGCCGCCAATCATGGCTATTTTATCCACCGGGGATTGGGAATTTTAGAGGTCAGGGAGCCGAGTTTAGGCAAAAAAAATGAGAGGCTGGAAGCAGCAACTGCCTCCGGCCTCTCAACTACCCGAAAACGCGACTGTTAGCATTTAGTACGCGTTTATTAGCATTTGGCCTGCGCCTGTTAGGCCTTGGCGCTAGCGGCGGCTTACTTGTCGCCCTCGGGCTCCTCCTTCAGGGCCGCTTTGTTGATGGTCTTGGCGTCTTTCACCACGACCTGAGCACCGTCCTTGAGCGTTTTGGCCACGGCCCGGAACGGCCCGCTTACCACCTCGTCGCCGGCCTGCAGGCCGCTGCGGATTTCGATGTTGGCAAAGTCGCTGATACCGGTCTTAACGGGCGTCAGCACCGATTTGCCATTGCGGACGACGAATACCACTTCCTGAATTTCCGTTTTAGGCCCGGCCTTGGCACTCACCGGAATGGCGGCCCCTTTCTCCTCGGGCTTGGCCCCCGCGGTTAGGGTGCTGTCGGAGCGGGTCGTGACGGCAGCCAGCGGCACGCTCAGGACGTTACTTTTCCGGTCGGTAATCACGTCGACCGAAGCCGTCATGCCGGGGCGGAACGGCACGACCGTGCGGCCTTGCACGGTGCGCACCAGGTGGCGGTACGAGTCGGGCAGGAGGCGAATCCGAACCTCAAACTCGGTTACGGCCTCGGCCGTCAGCGCGTCCTTGGCCGTGTTGGCAATGCTGGTCACGATGCCGCGGAACTTCTCGTCCTTGCTGGCGTAGCTGTCCACTTCCACGTCGGCCGAGTCGCCGAGGTGCACGTTGATAATGTCGTTTTCATTCACGTTTACCCGCACTTCCATCGAGTTGAGGTTGGCAATGCGCATGATTTCGGTACCGGCCATCTGAGTGGTACCCACTACCCGCTCGCCTTTCTCCACGTTAAGCTTGCTCACCGTGCCGCTTACCGGGGCGTAAATCGTGGTTTTGTTCAGGTTCTTGCGGGCTTCCTCCAGGCCGGCCTGGGCGCTGGCCACATTGCTCTGGGCCGCCCGGATGCTCTGGCGGGCCGAGTTGATTTCCTCCTGAGAAGCATCATAGGCGGCTTTGCTGGCCTCGTAGTCGGCCTGCGAAATGACTTTCTGCTTGTAAAGCGAGGCGTTGCGGCGGTACGTCAACTCGGTTTGTTTGGCCGAGGCGATGAGCTGCTGCAGGCGGGCCTGGGTCTGGCCCACGTTGGCGCGCTGGGTGTTCACCGTAGCCGACTGCATGTTCACGTTGGCCTGGTAGTTATCAGGACGGATGCGCAGCAGCAGCTGGCCCTTCTTCACCGAGTCGCCCTCGGCCACGTACAGCTCGATGATTTCGCCGGATACGTCGGGAGAGATTTTCACTTCGGTTTCGGGCTGAATCTTGCCCGAGGCACTGACTTTCTCCACAATGGTCTGCGGCGCGGCTTTGGCCGTCATAACCTCCGTGCCGGCCGGCTGCCCTACCCAGCCCTTCTTTTTGGCGACTACAAAGCCGACAATCATCACCAGGACGACGAGTAATAAAGCGTAGAGTAAGCGGTTGTTTTTCATATTCGATAAAAAGCAAATCGAGGGTAAGAGGAAGCGAAACGGTGGAAAGTTGGGGCAAAAAAAGCAAGAAGCCAGTAGTCGGGACTAAATATCCCGGCTACTGGCTTCTCTTAACTGAAAATCGACTTACAAGCTAAGGGCACGTCCTTCGTAGAAATCCAGCACTTTACGCCGGAAGATGAACTCGTATTTGGCCTGAATCATGCTCGACTCGGCCCCATATAGGTTGTTTTTGGCAATGTTGAAGTCGGTGCCGTTGAGCAGGCCGTTGTTGAAGCGGATTTCCGCGTTGCGGTAGGCCGCGCTCAAAGCTTCCGTTTGGCGCTTGGCGGAGCCATAGCGACGCTGGGCGGCAATGGCGTCGGCGTAGGCCTGCTGAATGCTTTGGCGCAGCTCTAGGCGGGTTTGCTCGGCGCGCAACTCACTCTGCTTCACCCCAATAACGGAGCGCTGCACGTTGGTGCGGGCCTGCCAGCCGTTGAGAATCGGAATGGAAAGGTTGAACTGGACCTGCTTACCCAGGTTGTTTTTTACCTGGGAGCTGAAGCCTTCGGGCAGGGTTTCGAAGCGGGGCTGCAGAATACCGGCAAACACGCCCGGCACGGCCTGCGGACCCGTGGGTGTAAGCTGGTAAATAAAGCCCGAGGGTACGATGGTCGAGTCGCCGGTGAGCTTGCGCCCGATGCGGGCTGAGGAGTAGCCCGAGAAAATGCTGGCCCCGAAGGAAAGGCGCGGGAAATAAGCGCCGCGGGCTATTTCCGTCCCGCGCAGCGAGCTTTCTACCCGCAGGTCGGCGGCCTTAATTTCCGGCATCATGCCTACAGCCGTCTGGTAGGTGCCTTCCGGATTGGAGGCCAGCGGAGCCTCGTCGTCCGGGTCGGGCAGGCTGGGCACCTCAATCTCAAAGCCGGCGACGGAGGGCAGATTCAACAGCTGGGCCAGCTGCAGCTTGTAAAAAGCCACCTGGTTTTGGGCCGTAATCACGTTGAGCTCATCGGAGGCCAGCTGGGCCTGGCTGTCGAGCAGGTTGCTTTCGGCCACGCTGCCCGCTTTCAACAGCTTTTGCGTGCGGGCTACCTGCTGCTGGCTGCTGTTGACGCGCGCTTCGTTGGCCCGCACCAGCTCCTGGGCCAGCACCAGCTGCAAAAACGACGAGGCCACGTTCAGGGCAATGTCATTGCGCGACTTCTCGATGTCACTTAGGCCGGCCTGGTAGTCGAGCTGGTTGCGCTTAATCGTATTGCGCACCTGAAAGCCCGAGAACAGGTTCAAACCCGCCGTGGCCGAGAAGTTGTTGGCCCGGGTGGTCTGGTTCTGAAACTGAAAGGTGAGCGGGTCCACGTTGGTACCGTAGTTCCAGCTCTGGGAGGCCGAGGCGTTGGCGGTGGGCAGCTGACTCAGGCGGCTCTGGCGCAGGGTGGCCTCACTGAGCTCGGCCGAGAGCTGCGACTGCCGCACCGACAGGTTGTTTTGCAGGGCTACGTCGATGGCCCGCTGCAGGGTGTAGGGTCCGCTGGGCGCGGCCGCGGGCACCGAGCCGGCCGGGGGCTGGGTCGGCGTGGTCGTTTGGGCGGCGGCTGGCAGAACAGCGGCACTGAGCAGCAGCGCTCCGACGCCCGCCGTGGCTAACTGGTACAGAAACGGAGTACGAGGTGTTTTCATAGGGCAGAGCGCTGGCGAAGACCGGCGTAGCAAAAGTAATTATTCAATATTAGGAATATAAGTTACTCGGTGTACCCAGCTGAGCTGGCGCAGGTATTCGAGGGTTATTTCCTTGATACCCGAGTCCATTTCGATGAACTGCCGGGCCGCGTCGTTCTTGCCCTTCCGGCTCACGAACATGGTGGCAATGTTGCAGTCGTCGTGGGCAATGACCGAGGCAATGAAGGCAATAGAACCGGGCCGGTCGTCGGCATCCACGATGAGCGTGTGCAGGGAAGCCGAGAAATCGGAGGGAAACCCGTCGACTTCCACGATGCGGATTACGCCCCCGCCCCGGCTCTGCCCAATAACCTCCACGCTGTGGCCCGTGCGCTCGTCTCGCAGCTGCAGCCGGATGGTGTTGGGGTGCATGGTGGAGGCGTTGCCCACGCTCTGAAAGGTATACTGCAGGCCCGCCTGCGCGGCGTGCTCGAAAGCCTCGCGGATGCGCTTGTCGTCGGTGGCCATGCCCAGCAGGCCGGCCACGATGGCGCGGTCGGAGCCGTGGCCCTCGTAGGTGCGGGCAAACGAATTGTAGAAGGTAATAATGGCATGCGTGGGCAAGGAGCCCAGGATGCGGATGGCCGCGCTGGCAATCCGGACCACGCCCGCCGTATGGGAGCTGCTCGGCCCGATCATCACGGGCCCGATCATATCAAAAATGCTGCTTTTTTCGGCCATAAGTGGGCTAAAAGTAGGGGATTTGGCCGGGATACCAACCAAAATCGTCGGGCGTACGTAGGGGGTTGGCCCGCGCGAAACGCTGATGCCCCAGTAGATGGCTGCCGCGGGCCAAGGGTTGCCTGCAACTGGCAGTTTCGGCGGCTTTTTTGTTCCTTGTGCCGCCGTTGCCACCCAGACGGCTTCTTTTCTCCCGCTTCCAACCACCCCAACCAATGTCTTTGCCACAGGACGAATTCTCGCCCGCCGTGCTCGAACAGCTGCGCCGCTTGCAGCAGAAGTACGCCGCCGACGGTCAGGATCTGGCAGGCTACCTCGAGGGCCTGTACTACGCCGACTACGTCAACTACTGGGACTACATCGAGCTGGACACGCTGCTTTCGCTGCAGCGGCCCCTGACCCAGATTCCCGACGAGCGGATCTTTATCATGTACCACCAGATTACGGAGCTCTATTTCAAGCTCTGCCTCTGCGAGTACGAGCAAATCGGGCAACTCACGGCCCCGACCGTGGGTGAGCTGGTGCTGCGCCTGGGCCGCATCAACCGCTACTTCGAGAACCTGATTGACTCGTTCGACGTGATGGTTGACGGCATGGATAAGAATCAGTTTCTGCAGTTTCGCATGGCCCTGATGCCCGCCTCGGGCTTTCAGAGCGTGCAGTACCGCATGATTGAAATTGCCTCCACCTCGCTCGACAACCTGCTGAACAAAGAGAAGCGCCGCCTGCTGGGCGAAGCCGCCGCCCACGACGAGCTGATGGGCTGCATCTACTGGAAGGCCGGGGCCACTGTTGAGGAAACCGGTGCCAAAGCCCTGACCTTGATTCAGTTTGAGGAGAAATACACCAAGCAGCTCAGCCAGCACGCAGCCGAGTACCAGGACCGCAACGTGTGGACCATCGTGCAGCGCCTGCCCGAGGAAGACCGGCAGCACCCGCGCCTGCTGCGTCAGCTCAAGCTGCTCGACACCAACGTGAACATCAACTGGCCGCTGATGCACTTTAAGTCGGCGGTACGCTACCTGGAGCGCGACCCCACGGCCCTGGCGGCTACGGGCGGCACCAACTGGAAGAAGTACCTGCCTCCCAAGTTTCAGAAGCGCATCTTCTACCCCCAGCTCTGGACCTCGCAGGAACTGGAAGACTGGGGCAAAAACTGGGTGGAAAGCATCCTGGAGGAAGCCAGCTCCTAGTTTTATTCGCAACCAACAAAGCCCGGTACTGCAGCCTAACGTGACTGCGGTACCGGGCTTTTTCGGGTTGCCTGCTGGGTATGCTACAGGTTGTAGAGCATTTTCACGCCCTCGGTCAGCCCCGTAGGCTTGCGGCCCAGAATTGCTTCCAGCTCGGGGCTTACGTCGGCTTCTTGCCCGTTTTTGATGTCGGTCAGAAAGCCGAGGGTGCGCTGAACAGCCAGTTCCGGCACCCCGCGCTCCTGCATCTGGGCTGCAAACACAGCAGATTCCGCCGGTGCGTAGGTTACGTCCATTCCCGAGGCCGCCGTTAGAGCCGCAGCCACGTCGGTAAAGGAATACGACTCAGCGCCGGTGAAATGGTAGATTCGGTTGTCGCACGGGCCGGTTAGGAGCACGTTGGCAATAGCCTCCCCCATTTCGCTGCGCAGGGCATACGCCACCCGGCCCGCCCCAGCCGGCAGCTGTATGCCGGTTTCCAGCACCCGGGGGCCCGTAAACAGCGGCAGCACGTCCATGTAGAGAATATTGCGGAAAAGCACGTAGGGCAGTCCGCTGGCCTGAATGTAGGCTTCAGTCTGGAAATGCCGCTCCATCAACTGGTTGACCAGCGTGTGGGGGTCGCGCAGGGCCCGGCTGGTGTAGGCCAGGCACCGCACGCCAGCCTTTTTGGCGGCATCCACCACGTTGTAGTGCTGCTGCAGGGCCTCGTCCTCGCCCCCACCCGAGATGAGCAGTACTTTTTCCACGCCCTGCATGGCCCGCTCCAACGAAGCCAGGTCGTCGTAATTACCCTGGTGAATGGTGACGCCCTGCGCTTTCAGGTCGGCGGCTTTGTGCTCGTCGCGCACCAGGGCGGCCAAGCGGCTGGGGGCCGTTCTTTGCAAGAGCGTGTGCAGTACGGCGGTGCCAAGGTGGCCCGTTGCTCCGGTTACTAGTATCATGGGAATCGTCTGGTTAGTGAACAGCAGGGGTTGCCGGGGCTGCCCAGGACCGTGCTTAAGGTCCCTCTGGCAGCTTACCGAAAGTTGCTGCGACAAAATTCCCCGCTAGCGGAGCCGGATCAAATGGCCGGATGGCGGCAAGCTGTGGCGAAATGGCGGCAGTTGCGCTTAGCCGGCCTGCCGATAGGCCGAGGGCGAAAGTCCGCTGGTTTTCTTGAAAAACCGGCTAAAGGCAAACTGGTCGGTAAAGTGCAGGCACTCGGCCACCTGATACACCGTCCGGGCCTGATCCTCTAGTAAAGCTTTGGCTTCCAGAACCACGGCAGCGGCTATCCATTCGCCGGCCGTTTTGCCCGTTGCTTCCTTTACCAGCTCACTCAAGTGCTTGGGCGTAACGCACAGCGTATCGGCGTAAAACCGGACGCTCCGCTCCCGGGAGCTGTGCATCTGGACGAGCTCCTTAAAGGCCACGACCAGCGCCTGGCCCCTGCTTTTCGCTGCCGGCGGTCCGCCGGCCAATGACCGGTCGTGAATGGCGCCCACCTCGTAGAGCAAGCCGTTCAGGATGTTTTTCAGGATGTTGCTGCGGTGGGCGTGCGGGGTGTTGTACTTCTGCTGCAGAAAGCGAAACGACAGGGCCACGTTGTCTGCCTCCGGGGCCGTAAGCTGAAATACATAGGTTGTGGGCTGGACCAAAAAGCTGAGCCGGCCCGTGCTGCCATTGTTGGTGGTAATGAAGTCCTTGGTAAAAAAGATGGACAGCGTTTCGTAGTCCTCGGATACCGACACCCACTCCTTAATAACGTCTGGGGTGGCCAGTACCAGGCAGCCCGCCGTTACGGCGTACGGGGCCAGATTCACCTTAAGCTCGGCCCGCCCCCGCAGGCACAAGCTGATTTTATAATAGTCGCCCCGGTACGGCTGCTGCAGCGGAATCCGGGGCTTGGCCGTGGCATAGTCGGGGAAAAACACCTCGGCATTGGCCTGGCCAGGTCCGGCAAACGCGGGCAGCTCGTAGGTGGGAATACGTTCGGTCATTGGGGCAATATGCAGCTTACAACTCATTTCCTGAGCGGCACCCAGTTGCTAGCAACCGGCGGGGCGGAGTTTGGTTGGGTTTGGGGCGTGGGCTTCAGCCGCCAGGCTGCGAAAAGCACTTCAGCCGCGGCGCACCTTGGCCTCCACCGAAGGTCGGACTCTTATGCGATAGTGTGCGGCTTTTTCCGCAACTTTCCGCTGTGCCGCTCCATTAATCCTGGCCTTACTTTATGCTGAAATTTCTTGTTAAGGGTTGCTTATTTATCCTAGCTGGGGGCCTGCTCAGCTATAGCCCGGCAGCAGCGCAAACTGCCGGCACTACCCCCCGCTATGCGCAAAGCGACGCCCTGCGCGCGCCCAACGGCATTAATGAGCGGCCACGCTACGGGGGCATGACTAAGACGGCCGCCCAGCGGGAAGCGGATGCGCGTTTTGTGGCCGAAGCCCGGCAGCAGTACGGCAGTGCCCAGGCTGCCATGCAGGCCCACGTCAATTTCGGCTGGCACTACCTGGCTACGGGCCACGCTCCTACGGCCATCAAGCGCTTCAACCAGGCTTGGCTGCTCGACTCCACAGCGGCCGACGTTTACTTCGGCTTCAGCGCCTATTTGCGTCAAACCAATCAGTTAGTCGAGGCTGCGCAGTTTGAACAGCTGGCCGGCCGGCACGACTCGGGCAATGCGGCCCGGCTGCGGTACTACGCCAGCTTGGGCTACGGCCAGTCGTTGCGCCGCGACTACGTCGGAGCCATTGCCGCCAACGAGCAGATTCTGGCTCTGGACCCCACCAATGCCTCCGCCCTCGGTCGTATTGGCTATTTCGCCATGCAGCAGCAGGATACGGCCCGCGCCGGGCAGTACCTGAGCCGGGCCGTGGCCCTGAACCCGCAGGACTCGGTAGCTTACCTGAACCGGGGCTGGGTGCGCTACGGGCAGAAGCGTTACCCGGCGGCCGTAGCCGACTTTACCCGGGCCCTTAGCATCAATCCGCGCTACGTGAGTGCCTACGCCAACCGGGCCCTGGCTTACTCTGAGGCCGGCAACTACCCGGCCGCCATTGCCGATTGGCAAACCTGCCTGAGCCTGGTATCCTCCCGCGACAGAACCCAGTTCTACTTTCTTATCGGGCAGGCCAAGACGAAAATCAATGACCCCGCGGGGCCTGTGAAGCTTGGCGCCAAGCCCTGAAATGGGCCTACACACCCGACGCAGAAAGAGAAATCCGCCGGGCTATGAAGAGCAGCTGTGACAAATAACCGGTTCTAGAATCGGGCGGCCGGCAGCCTTGGGACCGAGCTATCCGCCACTTCATACGGGTTGAGTTCAAACAACAGTCGACTTGCTGCTGGGCTGGTTACTTTCCCTAAAACACCCTTGGGCGCGGGCAAGCGGCGGCCTTTAGTTGGGCACCCGCGGCATGGAGCGCGGGCGACTCCGCTCCTTGCCACGCCGGCAGAGTAGCTGGCCGTACTGCCTAAAAGCAAGTACCAAGCATCCTGCCGGGCTTGGCAACGTAGTAGGCGGGGTACTACCCTCCTATTGACGCGCGTGTTATGCCAAAAATACTACTGCTGATTCTATTCGCCTGCCTGGCTGCCGCCCCGGATGGTTGGGCTCAGGCTGATGGCGCCGAGCGGCCCCGCTACGCCGGACGCGCCCAAACCGCGGCCCAGCGCCAGGCCGACCAGGAATTTATAGCCCAGGCCCTGCAGCAGTACAAAACCCGGGCTGCCGCTTCTGAAACCTACGTCGACGAGGGCTGGACTGCCTTTTACCAGGAGAAGTATCCCCAGGCGCTGCAGCAGTACAACCGGGCCTGGCTGCTCGACTCGACCAGTGCCAACGTGTACTATGGGCTGAGCGCCTACCTCACCAAGCGGGGCACTCCGGCCGAGGCGGCGCGGTACTTTGAGCTGGCCCAGCGCCGCGACCCGCAACGCCGCGGGGCCCTAACCTACTACGTGCGCCTGGCTGATTTGCAGGAAAAGCTGGGCGACCACGCCGGCGTGCTGGCCTCCTACCAGCAGGTGCTGCGCCTCGACCCCAAGAATGCTAATGCCTACCGCGTGCTGGGCACCACGTATGCCACGCTGCAAGACAGCGCCCGGGCCCGACAGCACCTGCAGAAAGCCCTGGCCCTGAACCCGGCCGACTCGGTGACTTACCTGGGCCTGGGCCAACTGGCCTACGGCCGGCAGGAATACGCCCGGGCCGTGGCCGCCTACAGCCAAGCTATCCGCCTCAACAGCCATTACCTCGATGCCTACGCCGCCCGGGGCCTGGCTTACGAGCAGCAGGGCCAGCTTACCCAGGCCGTAGCCGATTACAACAAATGCCTGGAAATGGCCGAATTCGTGGATAAAGGACAGTTCTACCGCATGCTGGCCATTGCCCAGATCAAGCTCGAAGACCCCAGCGCCTGCGAATCGCTGCGGCAGGCCCTGCGCTGGGGCGACGCGGCCGTGGGCGAAAAAGAGCTCAAGCGTATCCTTAAGGAGCACTGCCGCTAAGCCCGGCCGTAGAAACCCGGGCGGCAACCCCAACCCGGCCGGGGCGCGTATGCCCACCAGCAAGGCCTTTCACCTCTGCCCCGAACTATGGACGCCACCGACCGCAAAATCATCGACACTTCCCTGGCCCAGCTCCAGACCCTGCACCAGAATATCGGGCAGCTTTGGCCCGCCGATACGCTGGCCGCCTTTTACTACGAGGTGCTCACCGGCAGCATAGCCCGCAACGGGCCGGAAGTAGCTCAGGCTATCAGCGCCATTCTGAGCGAGAAATTCGACAACGCTACGAAGGCCCACGCCAGTCTGGGGCAAATTGGCATGAACGGCACGGTCGGCTCAGGTACTACTTCCCCAACCTAATTCGGGTAGGTGCTACAGGGTAGCGCGTCGTAGTTATTCGGGCCTGCCGCCTTAGGCAATAGGTTATTTCGACCGAGGGGTGTTTCTTCGGGTTAATTATGCCCTTCGCCCGTATAACTATACCCCGCTTATTGAGCTGTATCCTCCTAGTGCTTTCGGGGTTTTCTAGCATGGCCCAGAAGGCATCCGGGCCTCAGGTTATAGTGGAGGAAGCACTGTACAAGGATGGCCGGACCGTGCTGACGGCCATAAACCGGGGATTTGCGCCCTGTACTATTTTTCTGGAAGCCGAGTTGCTACACATGACTAGCGATATAGTCCTGCCCGCTAAAATAGTGGTATTTCCTTCCCAGAAGCCCCGGGTCATTGCTCACTTTACCCCGCAGGAGCAGTATCTGACCCGCACGTACAAGTATTGGTATGATGCGCAGCTCGGCATCTGCAACGGGAAGAAGCCGGACACAACCTTCGTTTATCGGTTGCCTTTTCAAACCGGAACTACCAGCATCGTTCTGCAAGCCGCAGCCGCAGATTCCACCCAGGGTAAGCCCTGGAGCCGTGGGGTTATTTTTGGGCTGCCCGAGAATACCCCTGTATGTGCGGCCCGGGCCGGAATTGTAACCGACATCCGCCAGGGCTCTAACAAATCCGGGGGCCGGGGCCGCCTGCCCGATACCAATATGATAGTTGTGTTTCACGACGACGGGACCTACGCCGTCTACACGCACTTTCGGCAGAATGGAGCGGCGGTATACGAGGGGCAGCGCGTCAATCAGGGCGACGTACTCGGCTTCTCTGGCAAAACCGGCTGGGTGCGACAACCCTGCTTAGGGTTCAATGTACAATACAGTGCCCAGCCACATCCGCGGTTGGTCCCCACCTTGTTTCAGACTGACAACACGCAAGTTCACTACCTGAAAACGGGCCAGACGGTCACCACCCCCTAACTCACTCGGTCATATGCCCGGATTGCTGGGTGTCGGGCATGCGCCAGTACACCAGCAGGGACACGGCCGCACAGAAGGTCACGTACCAGTAAAACCACGTTTCGACGCCCAGCTGCTTGGCCTGCAAGGCCACGTACTCGGCCGAGCCGCCGAAGATGGCCACGGTCAGCGCATACGGCAGGCCCACGCCCAGGGCCCGGATGGCAGTAGGAAACAGTTCGGCTTTCACCACGGCATTGATGGAAGTGTAGCCGCTCATAATCAGCATGGCCACGGCCAGCAGCGCCAGGGCTGCCCACTGACTGTCGGCCCGGCCCAGCAGGCTCATCAGGGGCACGGTGCCGAGCGTGGCGCCCACCCCGAAAAACAGCAGTACCGGCCGCCGCCCCACCCTATCCGACAAGGCCCCGAACAAAGGCTGCAGCACCAGGGCAATGCCCAGCGTGACAAAGGAAATCCAGGAAGCCTGGGCCTTGCTGAAGCCGGCCGTATTGACCAGGAATTTCTGGGCGTAGGTCGTAAAGGTGTAAAACACGATAGTACCGCCCAGCGTAAGACCTACCACCGTTAGAATTTCCTTGGGGTAGCGCAGGAGCAGCTCTAATTTGCCGGGCTCCTTGGCGTGAGCTTCTGGGGTTTCCTGCTGGTTTTGCACCACGAACGAGTCGGTTTCCTCCATGTGCCGCCGCAGATACAATGCCACCAAGGCCGCCGCCGCCCCGATTACAAACGGCACCCGCCAGCCCCAGCTATACATTTCGGCCTCACTAAGCCACTGCTGCAAACCCAGCTGCACCGTGAGGGCCAGCAGCTGCCCGCCCAGCAGGGTCACGTACTGGAAGCTGGAGAAAAAGCCCCGGTTCCGCTGGTCGGCCATTTCGCTCAGGTAGGTGGCCGATGTGCCGTACTCCCCGCCCACGCTCAGGCCCTGCAGCAAGCGAGCCAGCACCAGCAGCACCGGGGCGGCCACCCCGATCTGCTCAAAGCCCGGCGTGAGGGCAATCAGCAACGAGCCCCCGCACATAAGCAGCACCGACACCACCAGGGCAGCTTTGCGGCCGTGCCGGTCGGCGTAGGCCCCCATCAACCAGCCGCCCAGGGGCCGCATCAGAAAGCCCACGGCAAACACGGCGGCCGAGTTGAGCAGCTGGGCCGTCAGGTTGCCTTTGGGAAAAAAGGCCGGCGCAAAATACAGGGAGAAAGCCGAGTACACGTACCAGTCGTACCACTCCACCAGGTTGCCGATGGAGCCGCTGATAATGGATTTGATGCGGGAAGCCATGCTGCGCACGGGCGGCACGGCGGGAAGCGAAGCAGACATAGAAAGCGGGAATTCAGGCGGAAATACGGGGCAAAAACGGGCTGTGGCCGCCGCCAAGGTAGTTGGCTACAACCAAACTCCTACCTTTGCCGGCGTTGTTCTTGGTTTGATTTCAATCAGACGGCCGCAAGGTTTTCGGGTAATACCGGAATTAATAGGGAACCGGGTGCGAATCCCGGACAGACGCGCTACTGTAAGTACCAAGTTGGTTTTCACCTTACCAGAGCCCATTGGACTGGCCCGCGGGCCAGGCTGAGAAGGGCGGTGAAAACCGGTATAAGTCAGGAGACCTGCCTTGCGCCCGAGTTGATAAGGCTGCCCTCGCGCTATGGGGTCCTTGTCGGGTGCTGGTCTGTTTCGGGCTGCGGCGGGGCGTTTAGGAGTCCAGGCTGCCGGCCGGAACCGGCCTTTTCTCCCGACTTTTCCTGGTGCGCGGGTGGCCCGAAGTTGGCCGAAGGACGTTTCTTTTCCTTCTTTTCCCAGTCCTATGCTCACGCTCGATGAGAAAATTGCCCGCGCCGAAACGCGTATTTTCAAAGCGGTATTTCCCAACACCACCAACCACTACGACACGCTCTTCGGCGGCGCCACGCTCCACATGATGGACGAGGTGGCCTTCATTACGGCCACCCGCTTTTCGCGCCTCAAGATGGTAACCGTGTCCAGCGACAAAGTCGATTTCACCCACCCCATTCCCGGCGGCACGCTGGTGGAGCTCATCGGCAACGTGGTGCGCGTGGGCAATACCAGCCTGCAGGTGCGCGTGGACCTGTTTGTGGAGCAAATGTATTCCGAGGAGCGAATTAAAGCTGTGACTGGTACGTTTACCTTCGTAGCCATCGACAACGACAAGCGCCCGGTCCGTATCCTGCCCGAGGCCGTCACGGCCGAATAGACAGCTGTAAGTTTGTGTAGCCTATAATAGTCGTCATATCGAGCCACGCGAGACATCTCGCTTGGCCTAATTGAGTGAGGATTCATACAGCAGCAGGCAAGATGTCTCGCGTGGCTCGACCTGACGTTCCATTTACCACCGCATTCCTGAGCTACCGCTCCACTTGCGTATCTTTGTAGTCCAAAAATCACCTTTTGCTTAGGTCTAAAGGCTAAACACCTTTCACCCGTTATGTCCGAAAAACTAGAAATTGAGGCCCTGCTTCCCCCGGAAGTGGCCTACGACGAGTATGCGCGCTACCGCGCCCTGCTGGCCGCTGCGGGCCTGGAGCCTGGCGAGGCCGACTTCGTGCACCTGCGCAAACGCAGCATCGACGCCCGGGGCCGGCAGCCTCTGGTGCGCCTGCGGGCCGACATCTGGCGCACCGCCCCGCCCACCGACTTATTCGGTCCCTGGTTTCAGTACCCCGACGTGAGCCGGGCCCGCCGCTCCGTTATTATCGTGGGGGCCGGGCCGGCCGGCTTGTTTGCCGCCTTGCGCGCCATTGAGCTGGGCATGAAGCCCATCGTGTTGGAGCGCGGCAAGGACGTGCGAACCCGCCGCCGCGACCTGGCCGCTCTGAACAAGGAGCACGTGGTGAATCCTGACTCTAACTACTGCTTTGGCGAAGGCGGGGCTGGTACGTATTCCGACGGCAAGCTCTACACCCGCTCCACCAAGCGCGGCGACATTCAGCGCATCCTTAAGCTGCTGGTGCAGCACGGGGCCACGCCCGAAATCATGGTCGACGCCCACCCCCACATCGGCACCAACAAGTTGCCGGGCGTGGTGGCCGCCCTGCGCGAGTCTATCCGGCAGGCCGGCGGCGAAGTACGCTTCGACACCCGCGTCACCGATTTGATTCTGGATGGCAACCACCTGCGCGGCGTGGTAACGGCCGGCGGCGAGGCCCTGGAAGCCGACGCCGTGATTCTGGCCACCGGCCACTCGGCCCGGGATATTTACGAGCTGCTGCACAAGCGCGGGGTCCGCATCGAGGCCAAGCCCTTTGCCCTGGGCGTGCGCGTGGAGCACCAGCAGGAGCTTATCGACCAGGCCCAGTACCGCCGCGCCGACCGGGGCCCCTTGCCGGCGGCTTCGTACTCCTTGGTCCACCAAACCCAGTGGCAGGGCAAGCAGCGGGGCGTGTTTTCATTCTGCATGTGCCCCGGTGGGTTTATTGTGCCCGCCGCCACGGCCCCGGGCGAGGTGGTCGTAAACGGGATGAGCCCCAGCCGCCGCGACTCCCGCTTTGCCAACTCCGGCATCGTGACGGCCATTGAGCTCGAAGACATGGACCTGAAGCGCTACGGAGCCCTGGCCGGCCTGCAGCTGCAGCAGGAAATCGAGCAGCGGGCCTGCCAGTTGGCCGGCAACACCCAGTTGGCCCCGGCCCAGCGCCTGGGCGACTTCCTGAAAGGCAAAATCTCATCCGAGTTGCTCGAAACTTCCTATCAGCCCGGCCTGGTGCCGGTGAACATGGAGCAGGTGCTGGGCAAGGGCCTGGCCGCCCGGCTGCGGCAGGGCTTCGAGAACTTTGGCCGCAAGATTCCCGGCTACGCCACCAACGCGGCCCAGATTGTGGGCGTGGAAAGCCGGACTTCGGCTCCGGTGCGCATTCCGCGCGACCCGGCCACGCTGCAGCACCCCGAAACCACCGGCCTGTTTCCCTGCGGCGAAGGCGCGGGCTTTGCCGGCGGCATTGTGTCGGCGGCCATGGATGGGGAACGCTGCGCTGAGGCCGTAGCGGCGTTGGTTACGCGTTTTTAGCGGCTGTTTTTGGTTTTTTGCGGCTGGTTTTCGTTTAAGCCATAGCCCTGCTTACAAGGCGGGCTATGGCTTGGCTTCCTTAGCGTTGAATGCCAGCCAGTAACCCAAAACGATAAACGATCAACTAAGATGAAAAAGACCCTTGTTCTCGGCGCCAGCGACAATCCAGCCCGCTACTCCTACCGCGCCGTGCACCAGCTCAAGCAGCACGGCCACGAAGTAGTACCCGTCGGTATCCGCAAAGGCCAGGTCGCCGGCCTCGACATTCACACCGACCGGCCCACTGCCGGCGACGTGGACACGGTAACGCTGTATGTAGGCCCGCAAAACCAGCCCGCCTGGTACGACTACATCCTTGATCTGCAGCCCAAGCGCATCATCTTCAATCCCGGCACGGAAAACGAGGAGCTGGAGCGCATGGCCCAGGAGCGCGGCATCCGCACGGAGGAAGCCTGCACCCTGGTGATGTTGAGCATCGGCAATTATTAATGTGTGAATAGGCCGAAAGCGCCGATGCAAAAGCCGTGTCATTGCGAGGCGCAGCCGTGGCAATCCGTCCTCTGCGCAGCACCAAATGACCTTTTACCGAAAAGCCCTTTCTCGTCACAACGGGAAAGGGCTTTTCACTTAAGGACGACGCTCAGTACATTTTAAAGGATGGAAGGCTTCGTTCCAGGCAATGACAAATTGCCCGCATTATCCCAGCCGAACAATATTTTTAAATTTCTGCCTTCCCCAGGCAACCGGGCCGCAGGCTTTTGTATCTACCCCGCCAAACACCTCTCTATCGTTCGATTCTACTTCTTTTCCCGTGACTGACGCCGACCTCATAGCCGCCTGCCGCCAAGGCAGTGGCCGTGCCCAGAAACTGCTCTACGAGCGGTTTGCGGGCATGATGCTGGGCGTATGCATCCGGTATCTGCGCCGGCGCGAAGACGCCGAGGAAGCTATGCTGGGCGGGTTTGCCAAAGTGTTCCGGGCCCTGGATCAGTACCGGCATGAAGGCAGTTTTGAGGGGTGGATTCGCCGCATCATGGTAAACGAGGCCCTGGGCCAGCTGCGCCGCAAGGAACCCTTACACCTGGCCATCGACGATATGGTAACCGACGTGCCGGCCACGGCCGCCGAGGCCGAAAGCAACCTGAATGCGGCCGACCTGCTGGCCCTGCTGGCCGACTTGCCGGCTGGCTACCGCACCGTATTCAACCTTTATGCCCTGGAAGGGTATACTCACCCCGAAATTGCCGAGCTGCTGGGCATTTCCGAGGGCACTTCCAAATCGCAGCTGAGCAAGGCCCGCGCCATGCTCCAGCGCCGGTTGGCTTCGGCCAGCCTGAGCGCCTCCACCTCCTCACCGAAAGAATACTATGCAACCGGAAGATATTGATAAGCTGTTTCGCGACCAGCTTCAGCACCACGCCCCCACGCCGCCGGCCTACCTCTGGGACCAGCTGGAAGCAGAAATTGCCCCGGCCAAGAAACGCCCGGCTATGTGGCTCTACGCCGCCGTGGCCATGATTGCGCTGCTCATCGTGGCCGGTGCGTCTTGGATGCTGCGCACTTCCCAGTCGGGCACCGGCCTGGCTACGGGCACCCTGGCCACGACGACTACACCCGCCTCTTCAGCTAATTCCGCCGCAAAAACGGCTGCCGCTGACTTCGAGAAAAAATCTGCTACCACCCAGGCAACTACCCTCAGCGGGTTTTCATCTAGCGGTGTAGTAGGCCAGACAGCCACAGAAGTTGCCACCCTCAGCAAGGCTCCGGCCACGGTAACCACACCAGAGCTGCCCACAACTCGCAAGGTGAGCAGCGCGGCAGTCGGGTCGGCTGAGCCGGCTGCCGTAGCTCACACCAGTCTTCAGTCCACGAAAGCCCACCGCCCGGCGTCGGTACCCGCCCCGGCTGTGGCCCCTGCTCTGCCCGCCACCCCGACGCAACCGGAGCGCCAGCTGGCTCAGGCAGTAGCCGTGGCAGAACCTACCCCCGCCTCAGTGGCCCCACGGGCCCTATCGTAGTGGAAGTGCACCGCGGCACGGAAGCTCCGGTAGTAGCGCTGGCTGCCGCGGACGCGCCGCAGCCGTATGAGTCGGACTCACACCTCAAAAACTTGTTTCACAAAGCCAAAACCGCCGTCAAGGACGGCCGGGTGAAGCTACCCAAGGTGGAGCTCCCGGAAACGGTAACGGTGCAGGTCAACGTGTTTAATCACTCGGCCACCAAAGTCATTCAACTCTAAGATTTCTCAACTCCATAAGTCATGAAACGTTTTTCCGCTCTGTTGGCCCTGCTGCTGCTGACAGTTTTGACGGGCCCTACCCGCTCCCAAGCCGCTAATAAGCCTGCCAACGACGATACCATCGTGGTGAAACTGCCCAACCAGGCCACCATGACCCTGTATACCAAGAACAAGGAGCAGCTGCGCGAATTGCGCACCTACCGCCTCGATACGCTCATGGCCCTGCTCGACCGCTACATTCAGCAGGCTGAAGTGGCCAGCAAGAATGCCGGCAACAGCTCGGTGACCATGGAGTTCTACCCGGCCAAGGACCGCCCCGGCACCCAAGCCCCCGAACAGATCCGGGTGACGGTGCGCAACGAAGAGCCCACTACCAAAGTGGCCGTGAAGGGCTACAAGTTCGGGCAGGTGTTCAGCGTGACGGTGAAGGAAGGCAAGAACGGCAAGAACAGCGACGATGAGGTTTCTATCAGCATCGGCGACAGTGACGACCACAAATCCGACTCGCTGCGCAATGCTGAGCGGAATGCCAGAAGAGAAGAGCGGGCCAACCGGGCTGTGCATAGCAACTTCGCCATCGACCTGGGCTTGAATGCCCTGGCGAACCGCTCGGGCCTGAGCGAGGAGCAGTTTGACCTCAAGCCCACCGGCTCGCGCTACATTAGCCTGAACTGGTACTACGATATCCGGGTGGGTGGCCGCCGCAGCCCGCTGTTTCTGACCCTGGGCCCGGAGCTGGCCTTCAACAACTACATGTTTGACAACAACCGCCGCCTGTTTGCCACCGACACCCGCACTACCATCCTGCGGGAGCCCACCCTGAGCCTGGAAAAAAGCAAGCTGGCTACTACCGTTATTAACCTGCCCGTAATGGCCAAGCTCACCTTCAAGGACAAATCCGGGCGTGACGCTTTCCGGATTGGAGCCGGGGGCTTTGCCGGCTACCGCCTGGCCAGCCACACCAAAATCAAGTACGAAGACGAGGGCAACACCCGCAAAGACAAAGACCGGGGCAGCTTCAACCTGGAAGACTTCCAGTACGGCCTGCAGGGCAAAATCGGGGTGCGCGGCTTGGATCTGTTCGTGAAGTACAACTTAAACGAGCTGTTTAAGGAAAACCGGGGCCCACAGGCCCAGTCCGTCAGCTTTGGCATCTCCTTTCTGGACTAATCCTGCGCCTTGCGCACACGCAACGGGCCCGGCAGAAGCTTCTGCCGGGCCCGTTGCGTTTACTATTTTGCCTCCTGGGCGTACTACAGCGCCCGGTGGAAATTGTCGAGCAGAATGGCGGCCGATACTGCTACGTTCAGGCTTTCGGCCCCGCCGGCGCCGGGAATAAAGAGGCGCTGCGTGAGGCGGGCCAGCACCTCGGGCCGCGGCCCGTGCGACTCGCTGCCCATAATCAGCACCCCACCAGGGCGCAGGTCCAGGCGGTGCACATTGTCGCCTTCGAGGTGGGCGCCGTAGCGGGGCAAGTCGGCGGGCAGGGCGTCGAGCCACTCGGGCAGCTCCCGTTGCCACACCCGCACGCGGGTAAAGGAGCCCATGGTAGCGGCAATAGTCTTGGGCGCCCACGGGTCGGCGCAGGACTCGGAGCACACCACGCCCTGCAGTCCGTACCAGTCGGCCAGCCGAATCAGGGTGCCCAGGTTGCCCGGGTCGCGCACTTCGTCCAGGGCCAGTAGCAGCTTGTTTGGGGCGGGTTCCAGGGGCAATTCTTCCGGCAGCCGGGCAATGGCCAGGGCCGTGGTATTGTTGGCCAGCGTACCGAGTTTGGTTAATTCTTCCTCCGTGACGATTTCAACCGGTACCTTCGCGGGTAAGGACGGGATTTTTGCGGCAAACTCAGCCGTCAGGAACACCCGCTCCGTTAAGAGCCCGGAACGTAACAGCTCCACCACACTCTTGCCTCCTTCGACCAGGAAGGCCTGGTGGCGGAGCCGGTATTTCTTCAGGTGCAGCGCGTGCACGTATTTCGCTACTGCTTTTGAAACCATATTCGCTTTTTGCTAACCGCCCAGGGCGGCATATTATAGGATGGATACCCGGCGTGGTGCTGGCCAGCGTACTGCTGCTGGCGGGCTGCTCGCCGCTGCGGCTGCTGGCTCCTAACCAGAAGCTGCTGAGTCGTATCCGGCTGGAAGGCGTTAAGGAAGCCGATGCCGAGCGCATTGCGGCGCTGTATCAGCAGAAGCCCAACAGCCGCTTTCCGCTGCCAAAGCTAACAATCTACCAGCTGGGAAACCGCTTTTACAACAAGCCCCGGCTGGAAACCAAGCTCCAGCGCATCCGCACCGAGTTTGATGAGCGCATGCAGGCTGCCCGCCCCGACTCGGTGAAAGTGGGCAAACTGCTGGTGCGCCGCGAAAAGCGCACCCGTCGCCTGCAGCTAGCCCTCGACAAGGGCAACGCCATCATGCGCCTGGGGAGGCCCGGTGGTCTACGACTCCTCGCTCACGGCCCGGACGGTCGAGCAGGTTGCGACGTTCCTCAAGTCAGAGGGCTTTTTCCGCAGCCGGGTTACGGCCACCGACACTGTCGTCGACCGACGCTTTTCGCTGGGCCACCTCTTCGAAGGGCCCGACACGGTACACAACCTCCGCGTGACGGTAACCTACCGCGTAACCGAAAACCAGCCGTTTCACTACACCCAGCTCGATTACGACATTGCCGATTCGGCCGTGGCCCGGGTGGTGCTGGCCGGGCAGCCGGCCTCGCTGCTGCGCGTGAATGACCGCTACACGGAGTCCGTCATCGGGCAGGAGCGGGCCCGGCTGGAAACCCTGCTCAAAAACGCGGGCTACTTCGATTTCCGCCAGCAGTACATCACCCTGGAAGCCGACACCAGCTTTGCCCCCACTACCGTGCGGCTGCGCACCATCATTGCCAACCCCGGCCCCGGGGAGCAGCATCAGGTGTATACCGTCAGACGGGTGCGCTTTATTACCGACGCCGGCACGGTGCGCTTTGGGGTGAAGCGCGACACCTTGGTGCGCGACTCGATCTACTACCTGGCCTTTAAGCACCGCTTCAGCACCAAGATTCTGGACCGCAAGCTCACGGTACGTCCCGGTGAGCGGTACAGCCTGCAGAACACGCTGCTCACCCAGCGCCAGCTCAGCGACCTGGATATGTTCCGGTTCAACAACGTGAACTACACCAAGATCCGGCCCACTAACGGCGACAGTATTAGTAACAAGGGCCAGCTCATTGCCACGATAAACGCCTCACCCACCAAGAAGTACCAGGAAACCACCGAATTCGGCGGTACCTACGTGGCCGGCCTGCCGGGGCCTTTCATCAACTTCCGGCTCAAGGTGCGCAACATTCTGGGCGGGGCCGAGGTGCTGGAAATTGGCCTGCGCTCCGGCTTCGAAGGCCAGCTGGCCCGGGTGGCGCCCTACGGCAGCGTCCTCACCACCCAGCTCGGCGGCAACGTGAACCTGATCATCCCGCAGTTTCTGGTGCCCTGGAACACGAACCGCTTCCTGACGCGCTACAACCCCAAAACCCGTATCAGCGCCAGCTATACCTACGTGCAGCGGCCAGAGTATACGCGCACCAACCTGGAGGCCACCTACGACTACATCTGGCAGCGCTCTGCTTTTCACCAGTATGTTCTCACGCCTTTCGATTTAAGTATTATCTATACCCCTACTACTGACCCCGAATTCGATAAAGAGCTTGAACAACTGCGCGTTACCCAAGGCTCCCGCTATTCCGCAGCTTTACCAACCTTTACATTCCGAGCTTTAACTTCACCTCCCTCTACAACTCCAACGACTTCACCCAAACCCGGGATGCGCGCTACCTGCGGCTTTTTGCCGAGGTGGGCGGCCTGACCCGCTCCCTGTACCAGGACAAAATCGGCCTATCGGTGTACGACTTTGCCAAAGTCAGCGCTGATTACCGTCGTTACCACAAGCTGGGGCCCAAGTCGTTTTTCGTGTACCGCATCAATACCGGCGTGGCCCACGCGCTGACCAAAACCGACGGGCAGTACACGATTCCCTACGACAAGTATTTCTTTGCCGGCGGCAGCTCCAGCGTGCGGGCCTGGACCCCGCGCCGCCTGGGCACCGGCTCCTATACTACCTACCGGGTGAATTCCGAGGGAAAGACCGAGCGCGACTACTACCTGGAGCAACCCGGCGAGGTCCTGATTGAGGGCAACCTGGAGTATCGCTTCCCGATTTACGACTTCATCAACGGGGCTGTGTTCACCGATTTTGGCAACGTCTGGACGATGCAGGAAGAAGCCCGCGGCGACGAAACGGTCTTTCATTTCAACCGGTTCTACCGGCAGTTTGCGGTGGGCTCGGGCATTGGCATCCGCTTCGACTTTACCTTCCTGATTCTGCGCCTCGACATAGCCACTAAGGTTTTCGACCCCACGGCCCCGGGCAGAAAGTTTGTGTTGCCCAACTTTGAGCTTTCTCAAAACCAAACCCCGTTCAACCTGGGTATTGGCTATCCTTTTTAACCTGTTCATGCGCAAGTCCTCGTGTCCTTGCCAAGAGGCACAGCCGAAGCAGTTCGTGCTCTGAAATATAGAAATCCCTATGCACAGAAAAGCCCTGACGTTATGCTAACGTCAGGGCTTTTCTGTGCATAGGACGAATTAAAGCCTTGCCGCGCAAGAACCTGCCAGGCAACCCAAACAGTCCTAATACTCCAGCAGTTCGGCCAGGGCCGTGGCTACTTTCTCGGCACTGGGCAGCATCTGGCGCTCCAGCTCCACATTCAGGGCAATGGCGGGCAGGTTGGCGGCACCCACGGTAAACACCGGCGCGTCGAGCTGCTGGAAGCAGGTGCGCTGAATGCGGCCCGCCAGCGACTCGGCAAAAGAGTTCATCAGCGGCTCTTCAGTCAGCACCAGGGCTTTGCCGTGGCGGCGCACGGCGGCCTGCACGGCGTCGAAATCGAGGGGGTTGAGCGTGCGCAGGTCCAGAATTTCAACCTGGCCAGCAAACTGCTTGCTGGCGGCTTTGGCCCAATGCACGCCCATGCCGTAGGTAATCACCACGCAGGTAGCCCCCTGGCGCAGCTGCTCCGGGTCGGCCGGCTGGGCAATGGCGGCCTGCCCCAGCGGAATAGCGTAGCCCGTGGCCGGCTCCACCGTTTTGGCGTCTTCCGTGCCGGGCACCTTACTCCAGTACAGGCCCTTGTGCTCTAGCATCACCACCGGGTTGGGGTCGAGGAAGGCAGCGCGCAGCAGGCCTTTCATGTCGGCCGCATTGCTGGGGTACACCACCTTGATGCCGCGGATGGTCAGCAGCGTGCTTTCGATAGAGCCGGAATGGTAAGGTCCGCCCCCACCGTAGGCGCCGATGGGCACCCGGATCAGGCTCTGCACCGGAAACTTACCGTTGGAGAGGTAGCACGACTTGCTGAGCTCCTCCACCAACTGGTTGAGGCTAGGCCAGATGTAGTCAGCAAATTGAATCTCGACAATGGCCTTGGCCCCCACGGCACTCATACCGGCGGTGGAGCCCACGATGTAGGCCTCCTGAATTGGGGTGTTGAACACGCGGGTGTCGCCGTACTTTTTGGCCAGCAAAGCCGCTTCCCGGAACACACCGCCCAGCTCCCCACCCACGTCCTGGCCGTAGAACAGGGCTTCGGGAAACTCGCGCAGAATGTCGTCCACGGTGTGCAGGGCCGCATCTACCATCAGGGCTTTGTCGGCGCCGGCCGGGCTGCGCTCCCCGGTTTCCTGAGTTACGGCGGGCTCGGCAAACTCGTGGTCGGCAAAGGTGGCCGGGTCGGGGTTGGGGCAGCCAGGGCGCGCTGGTAGTCGGCTTCGACGCGGGCGCGGGCCTGCTGGCCCAGCTCTTCTAGCTCGGCTTCGGCAAGGCCCAGAGCCAGCAGGTGCTGATGCAGGCGGGGCAGCGGGTCATTGGTGGTGTGTTCGGCCAGGTTGTCGCCGCGATACCACTCACGCCGCACGCCGCTGGTATGGTGGCCCAGCAGCGGGCACTTGGCGTGCACCAGAATCGGGCCCCGGGTGCGCCGCACGTAATCGAAAGCCGTGGCCAGGCCGGCGTAAGAATCGGGGAAGTCGGCCCCGTTTACGCGCAGGCGCTGCAAGCCCTTGAAGCCGGCGGCAAATTCGTAGGCATCCATGGCGCGCATTTCGCGGCCGGTAGCCGAAATGCCCCAATCGTTGTCTTGCACCAGGAAAATAATGGGCAACTGGTGCAGCACGGCCATTTGCAGGGCCTCGGACACTTCGCCCTCGGTCATGGCCCCGTCGCCGATGGAGCACACGACTACCGGCGCGCCCTGCTGGGCCCCGACGGGCAGCAGGCTGTAGAGGCCCGGAATCGAAGCACCGCTTTCGTACCAGTCGCGCGGGTCGGCAGTTACCGGGTTCAGGCCCTGGCTTTCCAGGTACTTGATGCCGTGGGCCATGCCCGTGGCCGGAATGGCCTGCATACCCGTGGCCGAGCTGTTGTGCGGGATGGTGGGAAAGCCCGGCCGGCGCAGCGAGGGGTGCGAGTAGTAGGTGCGGCCGCCGGAGAAGGGGTCGTCGCGCTTGGCCATCAGCTGCAGCATCAGCTCGTAGGGCTCCAGGCCCAGGCCCAGCAGCATGGCGTCGTCGCGGTAATAGGGTGTCACGTAGTCCTGAGGACCCAGAAAGCAGGCGGCGGCCAGTTGAATGGCCTCATGGCCCCGGGCCGTGGCGTGCACGTATTTGGCCGTTACGGCCTTGTTTTCTTCGTAGAGGCGGGCCAGCTCGTCGCCCGTGCGCATGAGCGAATACACGCGGCGCAAGGTGGCCTGGTCGGGCTGGGTGGCGTTAAGTTGGGCGGTGAAGTCGGGTTCCAGGGTGGGAGCAGTTGAATTCGGCATGGGAGGCTAAGAATACAGGGGCGAAAGTACAGCATCAGAACGACAGCAACACCCTGGTTTAGCTCCGGGCGGCCAGACCTGTCGGCAATTCCGCTTCTCGCCCCTTTTTAACCCATTCGCGACGAGGAATGGTAGCTCATCAATGAAAATTTCTTTACTGTGCCTCAGAATTACACCTAGCCCAGGCTTTAAAGCCTCCTAGCCAGGAAGTACTTACCAGTGCCCGTTAAGTATCAGGCATTTACTGAGGGTAAGCCTAAAACGCAATTTGGTTTATTATGATTAATTAAATTTTTATTATAATCATTTTAATATAAATTCAGTTCAACGCGGTAGCGGGGCTCTTGCAGGGCATTATTCATTTCAACCAGTATTCACTTTTAACTATTCTCCCGTATGAAATCAACCCGATTCGTTTTTGTGGCTCTCTTGGTAAGCAGCGCAGCCCACGCCCAAGATAACAGCCAAACCTCGACCAGCTTTGGCAACAGCAACCAAGTGACCGTCACGCAAACCGGCCGCGGCAACAACGCCACCGCCCGCCAAAATGATGCAGCCGTGAACGGCGGCTCGGCCAGCGGCAACAACAACCAAGTTACTCAAACCCAGATTGGGCGAAATCAGCTGGCCCAGGTAGACCAGCTGGGCAACGACCAGCAGGCCGTGCAATATCAGAGCTCCGACCGGGGCGGCGTAGGGGCTTCCATTCTGCAGGGCTCTTCCCAGGCCGGCAGCAACGGCAACTTCGCCGGGCAGCGGCAGGGCGGCTTCAGCTTGGGTGCCAATATCCAGCAGCTCAGCGGCCTTAACTACGCCACCCAGGATCAGTCGGGGCGTAATGCTACGGCCACGATTCTACAAAGCCAGGGCAACGGCAACCGCGCCACGCAGCAGCAAAGCTCTTTTAGCGAGGCAACGGCTACGCAGCTGGGCGCTGCCAATACCTCTACCCAGGAGCAGTCGAACAATCTTGGCACGGGCACAGGGTCTATTCGCGCTACCGTTTACCAGGCCGGCAACGGAAATAGCGCCACCCAGCGCCAGCAAGATGCAAGGCGGAGTACGTCCAGCTTTACTTCCCAGGAGGGCATTATTACCCAGGAAGGTAATTTGAATAGGGCCACGCAGCAACAGAGCGGCACCGGTGCGCAGGCCACCATCACTCAGATCGGCAACGGCAACAGCGGCAGCCAGCAGCAAACCCCTAGGTTCGTGGAAATTGGGCAGCTGAGCGCGACGCTAACCCAGATTGGTGATGCCAACAGCAGCACGCAAACTCAGCAGCAAACCGACTACTCCACGCTGCGCACCACCCAGACGGGCAACGCCAACAGCGCCCTTCAGACCCAAAGTAGCGGGGTCTACTTAAGCGCGGTCATTACCCAGAGCGGAAACGAAAACCGGGCCACCCAGACCCAGCAGGATGCTTTTCAGAGCGCTACTATTACCCAAAGCGGTTCGGGCGATACGGCTGTTCAGGACCAGCGCACCGGGGGAGACGGCAGCGCCTTTTATGGCAATAAGGCCACTATCAGCCAGCAGGCCGCCGGCGGGAACAACTACGCCCAGCAGCTTCAGGTGGGGGACGGCAACAATGCCCGCACGGAACAAGGCACAGCCGGCAACCAGAGCGACATTCAGCAGCAAGGCAACGGCAACACCACCGTAGTGGTGCAGAACTAGCCCCATGTACTTCCCTGCAAGCATCGAAGCCCGCTTCCCCAGGGAGGCGGGCTTTCTTGTTACGGCTACTGCTGCATTTTGCCGGCCGGCGGCCTGCCCTGCCCTTTGCCATCTTACCGGTAGGCTTCACTTATCCAGCTTCACTACTTCAAAACGCGCATAAACCCCTACCTTTGCGGCTTACAACCTACCCTGCCGCCCGGCGGTTTTTCTGTTTCTGACCCGAGCAGCTCCTTGATTACAGGGTTCAGAACTGGCTTTTTATCCGCATGTTGACTACCGCTTCTTCCCTTGCGCCGGTTGCTTCCACCTTCCGCGACTCCGTGGCTACCTGGCTGCGCGACTTTCAGCTCCGCCTTTGCCAACAGCTGGAGGAAGCCGACGGCGGCGCCACGTTTCTTTCCGATACCTGGCAGCACGGCAGCGGCGGCGGCGGCTTGTCGCGCGTGATTCAGGGTGGAAAAGTACTGGAGAAAGGCGGCGTAAATTTCTCGGCCGTGTGGGGCGAAATGAGTGAGCAGGCCGCCCGGGTGCTGCTCATGCCCAACCCCAACTACTTTGCCACCGGCGTTTCGGTCGTGCAGCACCCGCGCAGCCCCATGGTGCCCATTGCCCACATGAACGTGCGCTACTTCGAGGCCGGCAACGGGGAGGCCTGGTTTGGCGGCGGCATCGATTTGACGCCCATCTATGTGGACGAAGCCCAGGCCCGCTGGTTTCACGAGCAGCTCCGGGCCGTCTGCGACGCCCACAACCCCGCCTACTACGCCCGCTTTAAGCAGTGGGCCGACGATTACTTTTTCCTGCCCCACCGCCAGGAAACCCGGGGCGTGGGCGGCATTTTCTTTGACCGCCTAACCGTGGGCAAGGACGGCACGCGCGAGGAGCTCTTTGCCTTCATCCAGGCCGTAGGCAACGTGTTTGGCCCCACCTACACCGAGCTCATGCGCCAGAACCGCGACCTGCCCTTCGGCGAGCGGCAGGTGCAGTGGCACATGCTGCGCCGGGCCCGCTACGCCGAGTTCAACCTGGCTTTCGACCGGGGTACCCGCTTTGGCCTCGAAACCGGTGGCCGCACCGAAAGTATTCTGATGAGCCTACCCCCGCGCTGCGAGTGGCACTACGACCAGCGCCCCGAGCCCGGCTCCCCCGAAGCGGCTACCCAGGCCTGGCTGCGCAAAGACGTTCAGTGGCTGGCCGAAAATCCCACTGCGCTTTGATTGACCAACTGCAAGCCCTGGACCGCTGGCTGTTGCTGGCGGCCAACAACCATCATTCCAACGCCCTGGATGCGTGGATGATTTTCTTCTCGGAGCGTTTCGTGTGGTTTCCAGCGTATCTGGTGATTCTGCTCGTGCTGGCGTATATGTTCCGGCAGCGTGCCACCTTGCTGCTGCCCATGCTGGGCCTGAGCGTAGCTCTGGCCGACGGCATTTCCAGCCGGTTTTTTAAGCCCTACTTTGCCCGCCTGCGCCCCTGCCACGACCCGCAGCTGTCGGCCACGCTCAACCTGGCCAGCGGCTGCGGCGGGCAGTTCGGCTTTATGTCGTCGCACGCGGCCAATGCTTTTGCCCTGGTGGTATTTCTGTTTCTGGCCCTGCCCCGCCGCTACTGGCTGGCCAAAGTCCTGATTCTAATCTGGGCCGTCCTTGTGTCGTACAGCCGCATGTACCTGGGCGCCCACTACCCTTCCGATGTGCTGGCCGGCGCCGCCCTGGGCAGCCTTGCGGCCTGGGCCAGCTTCCGCCTTTATGAGCTGGGCGCGGCCCGCTGGTGGCCAGCAGCCCACCTGTCTTCCCGCCTATGAGTCTTTCTAACCGCCAATTCCTGTTTCTGCCCGGCAGCACCCGCCGGCAGGGCAACAGTGAGCAACTAGCCCGCCTGGCCGCCGACCACCTGCCCACCGGTGCCGAGCAGCGCTGGCTGAATCTGCTCGATTATCCTCTCCCCGACTTTGTGGACCGCCGTCACGGCGATTCCTACCCTCCTCCGGAGGGCAATGCCCAAGTGCTGCTGGAAGCCACCCTGCAAGCTACCGACCTGGTGCTGGCGATGCCGCTGTACTGGTATACGATGCCCGTGCCCACCAAGCAGTACCTCGACTACTGGAGCGCCTGGATGCGGGTGCCGGACCTGGATTTCCGGGCCCGAATGGCTGGCAAAACCTTCTGGGCCATTGTTGTCAGCAGCGGAGAGCGGGCCGAAGCCCAACCACTGGCCGACACGCTCCGCCTCAGCGCCAACTACATGCACATGAGCTGGGGCGGCCTGCTGTTCGGCAACGGCTCCCGCCCCGGGGACATTCTGCTGGACAGCAAGGCCCTGATGGAAGCGCAAACGTTCTTCACCGCCAACGGCCCAACTGCCCACTAGTCAGAGTTACGAACCGGCGGCAGTAAAGCAAAAGCCCCTACCAGCGACAAACTGATAGGGGCTTTTGCTTTACTGCCGGAGCACTTATTTCTTGCCGGGCTTGCGGTTGCCGGTGTGGCCGTCGCCCCGGTCGCCCTGGCCGGGGCGGCTGGTGACGCGGGAGTTGTGCTTATCATCCTGGGACAGGGAACGGTTCAGGTCCACTTCGCTGGTAAACTGGCCTTTCTCGTTGCGGCGCACGTAGCGCTTGTCGCCGGGCGTGGGTTCTATCAATTCGCGTTTCGACATGGCGTAGGACAAATCAAAGGTGAGATACTCCCTATACGCACCTGCGCCGGTCTTGTTAGGCTAATTACCGCTTCTCGTTGAGCTTAACTACCTCCTGCTCAAGCCGTCCTATTTACAAGCCACCGCGACTACAAAGGCTCACTCACGCCAATCATCACCCCAAAGTCACCATCGGTTTGCACCCACTGCTCTTTTGGCGCATAAGTGCGGGATACCAGGCCGTCGAGGTAAAGCGCGTTGCGGCAGCCCTGCTGCCGGAAGTACTCGGCAAAATCGTAGAGACTGATGGGCTGCCGCGACATGGCAAAAAGGACCCGCCCATCCGGCAGCACGCCCACGCCATTGCGGATATTCAAGTTTGGGGAGCCGGGCTTGAAGGCGGGGTGAATGCGGCCCTCCACTACCAGCATTGGGCCCGACTGCGTGGCGTAGGCAATGGCTTCGGAATACCGGAAGGCGGCCGTTGGGCACACTACGGCCTTATTTGTTGCCGTAATGTAAAACACGCCGTTGGGCAACAGATAAAAATTACCGCTACCGGCGGTGGTATCCAGGGGCGTAATAACCCGGGCATCCTGGATAAAGAGGCCCAAGGGCACGTTGCCGGCCTTATACATACCCGCATTCATGCCAAATACCAGGTTCTGCTTCCGGCCTCGTAGCCAGTCGGCCAGCCGCTGCAGACTGCGCAAGGGCTGGCCGGCGTCATCTCTCCAGTACAGGCGCAGGGTTTGCCGGCGCAGGTCAACCTGGTAGCTTACAAACCGACCTTCTTTGCTGGGGGCACTATGGCAGCCCACCAATGCGGCTATCAGCCCCAAGCTAATTAGCCAGCGCCGGCCTCTGCCATACCATTTTCCTGGCATAGCCACCTTACCCGCTACTTACCCAGCAGCTTGGCCACGTACTTGCCCACGATGTCGAACTCCAGGTTCACCAGGTCGCCGGGGCGCAGGTGCCGGAAGGTGGTGTGCTCGTAGGTGTAGGGAATGATGGCCACGGCGAAACTGTCGTCGGTCGAGTCGAAGCAGGTCAGGCTGGTGCCGTTGATGCAGATGGAGCCTTTTTCCACCGTCACGCGGCTCGGGCCGGGCTCGTGGCGGAAGCGGTACAGCCAGGAGCCATTCTGGTCGGTTACACTCTCACAAGTAGCCGTCAGATCCACGTGGCCCTGCACGATGTGGCCGTCGAAGCGGCCGTTGGCCGAGAGGCAGCGTTCCAGGTTCACCTGCCGGCCTGGGGCCCAACTGCCCAGGTTGGTTTTCTGCAGAGTTTCGTCGATGGCCGTTACCACGTGGGTGCCGGCGACGGCGTCTACGGCCACCACCGTCAGGCACACGCCGTCGTGGGCCACGCTCTGGTCAATCTGCAACTCGTGAGCAAAGGGTGCAGCCACAGTAAAGTGCCGGTTTGAGCCCTCGGTTTTCACGTCGGTAATCGTGCCGAGTGTTTCTACAATTCCAGTGAACATGATGGTCTGATGTGCGAATGGGTTGGAAGATGGGCAAGGCGCTAATGACTTTTGTGTGTCATTGCAAGGCGTAAGCCGAAGCAATCCGTCCTTTGAAAGGTAGTGAGCTTGCTGAAGTGAAAAGCCTACGGGTATAACAACGAAATGGGCCTTCTGATAAAGGGGCGTTTGTCACTGGCCGAGGTCGGATTGCTTCGCGTTGCTCGCAATGACATGAGGTTGGCATTAGCACAATCAACCACATAAGCACCTCAGCACCTTATTTACCTCGGCCCTCCACAATGATTTTCAGGGTATAGAGCATCACGCGAAAGTCCATGGCCAGGCTCATGTTCTCGATGTAGAGAATGTCGAACTTAAGACGCTCCACCATCTGGTCTACCGTTTCGGCGTAGCCGTACTTCACCTGGCCCAGGCTGGTAATGCCCGGCCGCACGCGGTGCAGATGGCGGTAGTGGGGCGCTACTTTCACGATCTGGTCGATGTAGAAGCGGCGCTCGGGGCGCGGGCCCACCAGGCTCATGTCGCCCTTGAGCACGTTCCAGAACTGGGGCAGTTCATCCAGGCGCACCTTGCGCATAAACCGGCCCCAGGGCGTGATGCGCGGGTCGCGGTCCGACGACAAGGCCGGGCCCATCTTCTCGGCATCCACGTACATCGAGCGAAACTTGTAGATGCGGAAGGGCTGGGCGTTGATACCGATTCGCTCCTGGGCGTAGAAAATCGGCCCCGGCGACGAGAGGCGCACCATTACGGCCGTGAAGGCGTACACCGGCCAGGCTAGCAGCATAAACAGCGCTGAGCCCACAATATCGAGGCCGCGCTTAGTAAACTCCTGCCAGGGCGGCAGCAGGTCGTGCTTGATTTCGATGAGCGGGGTGCCAAACAGGTGGTTTACCTTCACCGAGCCCAGCAGCATCTGGTACAAGTCGGGCAGGATGCTGACCCGGGCCGGCGTGCCTTCCAGCAAGGACAAAATCTCCTGAATCATGCGGTGCTCACTGGGCTCGATGGCAATGATGATCTGCTCGATCTTGAGGGCCCGAATCAGGGCGGGCAGGCGGGTGTAGGAGCCGCGGGCGGGCAGCTCGGCGGCCAGGCCGGGGTCCACGGTGTCGCCCACGGGGGCAAAACCCACCAGCTTTAGGCCCAGGTGCTTGCCGGTGCGGGCCAGCTCGTGGTAGGTTTCGCGGGCCAGCACGTTGGAGCCCACCAGCAGGGTATTAAAGGAGATGACGCCTTCCCGCACCAGGTGCTGCACGCTGGTAATGGCCCAGGTGCGCAAAATGGCTGTAATAAAGAAGTGCAGCAGGAAGTAGGCTGTAATCGTCTTGTAGTAAAGCCGATAAGAACTCACGCCCTGGTCGTCGAGCAGCAGGGCAAAGAAGATAACCAGGGCCCCCAGCACCGAAATGCGGCCCAGGCGGATAATCTCCGACAGCCGCGACTTGCGGAAGATGTCGCGGTACTCGCCGATAAGCGTGTAGAGCACCGTCCAGAAGGCGGCAATCATCAGGGCCGAGCCCGTCAGGGTAAACAACTCCCCGCCGGTGAAGCGGTAGCCAGCATTGATTTCACTGAGCAGGTACTTGCGCAGCAGGAAAAAACACATCCACGCCAGCAGGGCCGCCAGGAAGTCGGCAGCAATAAGCTTCAGCTTTTGAAAGGTGCGAGTCAAGGGATTAAATAAAGCTGACCGGCCAGGACCGGCAAACAAATGGGTTATATGGGCACGATGCCGTAATTTCGCCGCAGATCAGGCCTAAAAAGGGCCTTTATCTGCTAACTGAGCCGCGCAAAGGTAGGGCATTAACCTATACCCCCGACATTGGCCCAACCCACAATCCATGCACGCTGACACCTACCGCCACCGAGGCCTGCGCCGTACCCTGGTTGAAGAACTGCGCCGCAAGGGAATTCGGGACGAGCGGGTACTGACGGCCCTGGCCGCGGTGCCGCGCCACTTGTTTTTCGAGCAAGCCTTTCAGCAGCACGCCTACCAGGACAAGGCCTTTCCAATCGGCCAGGGCCAGACCATTTCGCAACCCTATACGGTAGCTTACCAAACCGAGCTGCTCCGCCTGCAGCCCACCGACCGGGTGCTGGAAATCGGGACGGGCTCGGGCTACCAGTGTGCGGTACTGCTGCAGCTTACGCCCCGCGTGTATAGCATCGAATACAACGCGGTGCTGTTTGAAAGCACCCGCCGCCGCCTGGGCGCCTTTGGGCTGCCGGCTCACCTGTTCTGCGGCGACGGCTCGGTGGGTTTGCCCGAGCACGCGCCCTTCGACAAGATTTTGGTAACGGCCGGCTCGCCGACGATTCCGCGCACGCTGCTGCGCCAGCTGCGGGTGGGCGGCGCGCTGGTAATTCCGGTGGGCGACGAAAACTCCCAGCGCATGATGCGGGTGGTACGCGAAAGCGCGGAGGAGTTTGTGCGCGAGGAATTCGAGGAGTTTCGCTTTGTGCCCCTGCTGGGCCAAGCCGGCTGGCAGAAGTAGCGGCTTGGTTGCAAGCTGGCTGTCAAGCGCTAAGTGCCGCGGGCGACGGACACCGGGACTTTTTGCTGGGCGAAATACTGGGGCGCAGGTAGGTATTGTCGGCTTTGATTCGGCAATGCCGGCTGGCCGGCCTTATCTTTGGGCTTCCAATATTTTTCAGCAACGCCCTTTCTGATGCGCAAACAAAAGCCCGTTAAAGAATCCTTCGTGATTATGACCGAGCTGGTACTGCCCAACGATACCAACACGCTCCACAACCTGATGGGAGGCCGCATGATGCACCTGATGGACATTGCCGCGGCCATTTCGGCGCAGAAGCACTCCAACCGCATCGTTGTGACGGCCTCGGTCGACAATGTATCCTTCCGCGACAGTATTGCGCTGGGCAATGTGGTAACGCTGCAGGCCCAGGTAACCCGGTCGTTCAACTCTTCTATGGAAGTGCATATCGATGTGTGGGCCGAGGACATTCCCAGCGGCACGAAGATGAAAACCAACGAGGCCTTCTTCACCTTCGTAGCCGTCGACCAGTCGGGCCGCCCGATTGACGTGCCCGAGGCCGTGGCCGAAACGGAGGAGGAAGTTCGCCTCTACGATGGGGCCCTGCGCCGCCGACAGCTGCGCCTTGTGCTGGGCGGCCGGATGAAGCCTCAGGAAGCCAGCGAGTTGAAGGCCCTGTTTGACATGGACTAGCGGTTGACGGCTGGCTGCTGGGGCGTAGCGGTAACGAGCTTGTTGGTCGCTGTTGATTCTTTAATTTTAGTACAGCTCATAACTCGCAACCCACTATTCATCAGCTCCCTGCTGCCAGCCTTACTTCCCTAACCCGCCGCCCCGTATGGATCAGTCTTCCCTGGCCTTCTTTCAGAGCTTCTACACGAATGTTTCGCTGTACGTGGTGCCCGAGCCCGAAGCAGCCGCGACGCCGGTAGCCGCCGAGCCCCACGCCCGGCAGCCGTAGCCGCACCGGCGGCAGTGGTGCCTCCGGTAGTACCTCCTGCGGCGCCAGTTGCCCCACCTACTGCGCCCGTAAGTGCCGCCGCGCGGCCTGCTCCTCCGGCGCCCCTACTCCCGTTGCCGCGCCGGTTCGGCCCGTGCCGCCGGCCGTAGCTCCTGTTGGGTCAGCCCCCGCGGCCCCGGTAGCGCCGGCGGCCTTACCGGGCAAGCTACCCTCGCTGGGCGCTCTGCACTTGCCCCAAACGCCAGCGGAACGCGCCCCAATGCCTCCAGCAACACCTGCCGTGCCACCGTCTGCAAGCGCCCCGCTGCCACCGCGTCCTACGCCGCCGGCTGAGGCCCCGCCTGCCCGCACGGCTCCGCCGCTGAGCCATACACCGTACTCGACTTTGGGCAGTAACCCCAACGGGCTGGTAATTCTGGTGCGCATGGATCCGGTGCGCTTCCAGCGTCTGCCCAAAAACGTGTTTCTGAACAATCTGCTCAAGGCCATCCGGCTGGTCATGGAAGACGTGGTGCTTATCAACGTGGAGTCGCACCTGCCCGTGGAGCTCAAAACCATCCGGCAGAAGCTGGCCGCCAAGCAGATTATCGGCTTCGGCAAAAACCTGCTCGACGTTGCCATTCGCACCACCCAGCTCTACGAGCCGGTTCTGCTGGTGGGTGACGCGGCTTACCTACCGGCCGCCGAAATTGAGCTGCTGGAGGAAGACAACAGCCGCAAGAAGCTACTCTGGCAGGCCATGCAACGCATGTTTCTAAGCTAGCCGCTTAATACGGAGCCGTAATATTACCTCATCATACCAATAAAAAAGGCCCGTCAATGACGGGCCTTTTTTTATGTCCGGCCGAAGCCAAAAGCTAGTAACCAGCAACTATTTCAGCACGGAGGCCAGCTTGGCTTCCAAGGCATCACCGCGCAGGTTTTTGGCGACAATCCGGCCCTGGGGGTCTAGCAGCACCGACTGGGGAATGGCTTTCACGCCGTAGGTTTGCCCGGCGGCGCTTTCCCAGCCCCGCAGATCCGACACGTGAGTCCACACCAGGCCATCGGTTTGAATGGCTTTAAGCCACTTTTCCCGGTCCTGGTCAAACGATACGCTGTAAATCTCGAAGCCCTTGCCTTTGAACTTGTTGTAAGCCCGCACCACGTTAGGGTTTTCCTTGCGGCAGGGGCCGCACCAGGAAGCCCAGAAGTCGATGAGCACATACTTGCCGCGCAACGAGGACAAGGCCACCGGTTTGCCATCCGGCGAGGGCAGGCTGATTTCCGGAGCCGCCGAGCCTACGGCCGTAGCCCGCAGCGGGTCGAGCTTGACGGCCAGGGCCTTGGTGTAGCGCGAGTCGGGCAGCGTCTTCTTCAGCTGGGTGGCAATGGAGTCGATGAAGGCGAACTGCTCCTCGGGGTTCAGCAGGTTGCCCACGGCAAAGGCCGACACCACCGAGTTCGGGTTTTGGCGAATCAGCTGCTTGAGTACGCCCGTGTTCTGGGCCTGGGCGGCGTAGAACTTGGCCTCAATCAGCTTCATCGAATCCGACTGACCAGCCTGGGCGCTGTTGTTGTAGCGCATTTCCAGCATGGCCATATCGTGCTTCGACCGTATCATGGCGCGGCCCAGCTGCTGCAGGCTTTCCGAGTCTTTGGAGCCCTTCACCACGTAGCCTTCGGTGAGCTTCTTGGCGTCGCCCGAAAGCTGGATGTTGCTTTGGTTGTCGAGGGCCAGCAGCACCTGGTTGGCGTCATTCACCTTCACCTGGTAGAGCCCGCTTCCGGCACCGAGCCCTTGAGCGTAAAGCGCCCCTGCTCATCTACCGAAGCCGTGTCGCGCGACACAAACTGGGTCTCGCCTAGCTCGGCCAAATACACCTTGGTGCCGGCCGGGGCATTGGTCAGCTGCCCGTTGATCTGGTAGCCGGCGCCGCCTGCGCCCGTGGTGGGCGTCGTCGATTTGCTGCAGGCGTTGGCCATGCCCAGCACGGTAGTTACCAGAAGTAAGCTTTTCATTTTCTGAATCATTCTTAGTTACGCTACCAGCGGATGAGCCCCCGGCTTTCCGCTTTTTGTGAAAACAAGCAAGCAACCGCCCGTTTGGTTCAGCCACCTGCCAAAACCACTGCCGTAGCCGGCCGCGCTCCACTGGCACCTGAGACTTTTGGCTTTACGCGTCGAGCTTCTGGCGCAGCAGCTGGTTGGCCAATTTGGGGTCGGCCTTGCCGCCGGTGAGCTTCATGAGTTCCCCATGAACATGCCGGTCAGCGACTTTTTGCCGCCGCGGTATTCTTCCACTTTGCCCGGATTGGCGTCCAGCACCTGCTGAATTATGGCCTCCAGGGCGCCGGCATCCGACTGCTGCAACAGGCCCTGGGCCTCGGCGGCGGCAGCGGCCGTTTGCGTTGGGTTGTCGAGCAGGTACGGGAATAACTGCTTGGCTGCTACCGAGTGACTAACCTTGTTCTCATCAATGAGTTGAATGATGTCAGCCAAGTGCTGGGGCTGCAGCGGGAAGTCGGCCATGGTCAGGGCGCGCTCATTGAGGAAGGACTTTACGGGTCCCTGCACCCAGTTGGCGGCGGCCTTGGCGTTGGAAGTCAGGCGCGAGAGTTCATCAAAGAACAAGGCGACTTCCTTCTGGTCGGTAAGCACCGAGGCGTCGTAGTCCGACAGGCCCAGCTCACCGGTAAAGCGGGCGTAAAGCTGCTGGGGCAAGGCCGGCAGCGAAGCCTGCACCTCGTGCAGCCAGGCGTCGTTGATGATGAGCGGCGGCAGGTCGGGCTCGGGGAAGTAGCGGTAGTCGTTCAGGGTTTCCTTGCTGCGCTGCCCGCTGGTCGTGCCGGTAGCGGCGTCGAAGCCCCGGGTTTCGCTGTCGAGCGTGCCCCCGGCTTCGAGCACGGCAATCTGCCGCTCAATTTCGTACTCAATGGCCCGCTGCACGTTGCGGAAGGAGTTCATATTCTTGACCTCCACCTTGGTACCAAACTTCTCGGCGCCCTTGAGCATCACCGAAATGTTGGCGTCGCAGCGCAGGGAGCCTTCCTCCATGTTGCCGTCGCAGATGCCCAGGTACACTACCAGCTTCTTGATTTCGCTCAGGTAGGCGTAGGCTTCGTCGGCGTTGCGGATGTCGGGCTCCGACACGATTTCAATCAGGGGCACGCCGGCCCGGTTAAGGTCCACGAGCGTTTCCACTTCCCCGGCCAGGTGCATCGACTTGCCCGCGTCTTCCTCCATGTGAATGCGCGTCACGCCGATGTTCTTGGTCGTGCCGTCGGCGAGGCGAATCGGGACGTTACCCTGAGTACAGATCGGGGTTTTGTCCTGGGTAATCTGGTAGCCCTTGGGAAGGTCGGGGTAGAAGTAGTTTTTGCGCGCAAACAGGTTGTCGCGCGTGATGTGGCAGTTGGTAGCCAGGCCCATTTTCATGGCATACTCCACGGCCGTACGGTTTACCTTGGGCAGGGTGCCGGGGTGGCCCAGCGTAATGACCGACAGGTTATTGTTGGGAAGGGCGCCGTATTCATTCTCATCCGAGGAGTACATCTTGCTCTGGGTGAGCAGCTGGGCGTGTACTTCCAGCCCGATTACGGGCTGGTATTTGGCTTTTATTGCTTCGTCCATATCAATCAAATTGAGCCGTTGGAGCGGGTTTGGCCCCAATGCAGCCGCTAAGTTACTTGCTGCCGCGGTTTTTATGCGCCAACCGGTAGAGGCACCACGTTATTTTGGGCTTACCTGATCTGAAAAGTGATAGGGTAAACATAAAGCACCTCCACTGGCTCGCAGTCGACGTAGCTAATATGCCATTTTTTCAGGCGGCGGATAGCGGCCAGGGCTTCGCCATTCAATTCCGGGGAAGGCGACTCGATAACCCGGCTGTTGGTGATGTCCCCGAAACGATTCACCAGGAACTCGACCTTGACTACCCCTTCAATGCCTAGTTTAAGGGCTTTCGGCGGGAAATGAACATAGGTACTTTGGGCAGGCGACTCCACCGCCGGCGGACAAATCGTTTGCCGGGCCAACGTGTCGCAGTGTATGGCCTGGCCCGCCGCGTTGAAGCAGTTCCGGAGAATGTACTTGCCGTCGGCAAACTGCGTATGCCGCTTCAACCGGCCGCTAGGGTAGTATTCAAAGCTTTCCTCCGGCAGCTTGCCGGCCGAGTACTGTGTGCGCCGCTTGACCCTGCCATCGTCGTAATACACCACCGTTTCCCCATCGCGCTGCCGGAGCCGGATATTGGAAAAGGAAGCCTGCTCCCGCACCTTTTTCGGGGCAAAATACACCCGTTCCACGGCCCGCACGCTGTCCAGAAACGTAGTTTCCACAGCCCAGGACGCTCCGGCAGGCGAAGTTAGCTTCCGGTTCTGACTGTCGTAGTACACCATAGTTATAGTCCCCAGCGTTTGCGCCCCCGCCGACCCTGCCAGCAGCAAGAAGAGCAGGAATAGTCGTAGCGAAACAGGCATGGCAGCGGAAAGGATATGGCGCTTGGTAACGCGCTTTAAGGTAGTTTATGGTGTTTTACAAAAGCAAAAAACCGAGCCGGAGATGCGTCCGGCTCGGTTTGTAGTAGCTCCTAGAGTGGCTATGAGCTATGCTAGTCGTTGAATACCGGAATATAGGCAGCCTGGAAGGTGTTGCCCGCGTTGTTATAGGCCTCTACCAGCTTGTGATTCTGCTTGTTGAAGGCGGTGATGTAGCCATTGAAGGCGTCGGCGTCGGTTTTGGTCAGGCGGTCCTTCTGCTCGAGCAGCTCAGTCATCTTCTTGAACTGGTTGCCGGTCCAGATGATGTAGAACTTGGCGTAGTCCCGGGCCGCGTCGCGGTACTGGGTGTCTTTGCCGCGGAAGGCGGGCACGGCATCCAGCTCGGCCAGCGCTTTTTCGGTTTCCACTTCCATCTGCTGCCGGGCCGCCTCAAAAGCCTTGGCGTCCTGGGCATTGAGGCCGTCGGTGAGCTTGGCGTTGGCCCGCTCAAGGCGGAAATACGCCAGAAAAACCTTGTGCTGGTAGCTGTTCACTTCCGACACCTGCCGAATCACGTCGTTCATCTTGCGCGTTTCCCGGTCTTCGCTCATGGTCATCTTGAAGCGGGTGGCAAAGCGCTGCTGGGCGGCCTGCACACTGTCGCCGGCGACTTCTAGCTTGTTTTCGGCCGCTTCCAGGGCGTCGAAATAGCGCTGCATGGCGTCCAGACTCTTGGTGCGGCTGGCGGCCAGGGTGTTCACCTTCTGGTAGTCAATGGAGTACACGTTGAGCGTCTGCTGCAGGGCTGCCTTGGCCCGGTCCCGAAACTCGGTGTTGCCCTGAAAGCCGGGCATATGGGATATTTTGGCCAACGAGAGCTTGTTCTGGGCTACCACGTCCTGGCGGCGGGCCTCGATTTTGCGCTCATTCTCGCTGTGGGCCGATTTGCTGATGTAGCGCAGACATTTTTTCTGCATAATCAGCTGCTCGGCCACAATGGCGTTGTTATAAGCGCCCGGGTCGGTGTAGGCCTGGGCCCGGACGGTCGTAGTAGAAATGCCGGTTAGAAAAGCTCCGGCCAGCAACAAGGTAGAAATGCGCATAGGGCAACAAATAAAAGTGGGCAATTAGCGGATGGCAAAGGTGATGGGCACGGTGTAGCGCACGGGTACGGGCTCACCGTTCTGCAGGCCCGGCTTCCAACGGGGCATTGCCCGGACTACGCGCAGAGCTTCGGCGTCCAGCTCGGCCGACACGCCCTTCTGCACCCGGATGTCCCGCATTTCCCCGACCTCATTCACGACGAATTCCAGGAATACTCTGCCCTGCCGGCGTTTTTTCAGGGCGGCGGCCGGGTAGCGAATAGACTGCCCCAGGTAGCGCAGCATGGCCTCCATCCCGCCCGGGTATTCGGGCATCTGCTCGGTATACTCGGCCTCGTCGCAGGCGCGCGCGGTGCCGGCCTTGGTCAGGGACTCGGCGCTTAGTACCTGGCCGCGCTCGTAGTGGCTGCGGCCCCGCGGCAGGCCTTCAGCATCGTAGCTCAGCTGCTCGCCGTGCCGTTTGGTGCCTAGCTCGTTGCTGACGTAAAACAGCTTTCCATTGCCCCGCCAGCGAGTCGTGGTCGTGAGCGTATCACCGTTGGGCTGCCACACCGTGCGGTATACGGTCCACAGATTCGGGGAAACCAGCCGGTACACGCTGTCGAGGCGACTGATACCGGGCGTTTCGGTGCGACGCACCCGGTAGGCGGCCTGCTCCTCGGGCACTACCTCCGACCAGTAGTTATGAAAAAGAGTGGTTGTGGTGGGAGCCTGCTGGGCCTGCGTGGTAAGGGCGGCACCAAGAGCGCCCACGACCAGAAAAGTATGCTTCACGAAGGGAATAAAGGTAAAAACGGTTATAAATATACTGGTTCTGGCGGCTGCCGAAAGTCCCAGCCGGAGAAAATGTCATACCCGAGCAAAACGGCCAACCAGAGCCAGAACCTGCTACAGCTTGGGCTGCACGGGCGGAAGGAAGTTGACTTCCAGGGTAAAGAAGGACTCGGTGGGCTCCCCGTTCAGCAGCTGGGGCGAAAAGGTGCCGTGCAGCTCATTGACGACTCGCAAGGCTTCCCGGTCGTATTCCGGGCCCACGCTCTTGTAGATGCGACTTTCCCGCAGCTGCCCGTCCACGCCGATCATGCAGGCCACCACCACCTGCCCGCGCTGGGGCACGGCCCCGTTGGGCAAGGATGGGTAGCGGGTTTTGCGGCTGATTTCGGCCGTCAGGGCCGGACGGCCGGCCTTGTAGGCGGCGTATACAGTACCCTGGGGCACCACGCCCTTGTCGACGGGGCAAGTCATAGGCTGGCCATCGAGGTCGAAGCACTGCTTACTTTTTTCCTGCCCCTGCTGGTAGATGCTCAGCTCCTGGAGGTTGCCGTTGAGGTAAAACAGCTGCAGCTGGCCGTCGAGCTGCCCGTTGCGGTAGGTGCGGCGGCTGCGGATGGCTCCGGAGCTGAACACTTTCAGGGCCACCCCTTCGCGCTTTTTGGCCTGGGCATCGACGTAGGGAATCTGCTCCAGCAGCGTGCCGTTGGCAGCATAGATTTTCTGGACTACCCCGCCGCCCGTGGGCTGGGCAGAGGTGATGATAAAGCGAACCGCCCCGGCCCGGGAAGGCAGCCGCTCAGCCGTGGCATCGTAGAAAATCGTGTCGGAGGGAGTGTTCTTTCGCTGGGCGTGGACCGCCAAAGGCAGCGCAGAAAGTAAAAGGCCGGCAAGCCAGAAGCGCATAAAACGAAAAGTATCGGATATTGAAGCTTCACCACTATCGTGGCTAAGCAGGCCTTATTGAATAGCAAACGTGACCGGCAGCGTAAACAAAGCGTCGACCGGCTCCCCGTCCAGGCGGCCGGGCGTCCAGCCCTTTAGGCTGTTGACCACGCGCAGGGCTTCCTCATCGAGCACGGGAGCCAGTCCCTTGAGCACGTAAGCGCCCTTGACCCCGCCGGTTTTGTCGATAATAAAGTTGATGAGCACCTTGCCCGCCACGCCCTTGCGGATTTGCTGGCGCGGATACTTTACCCGGCGCCCGATATCGGACAGCAGGGTCTTGAGGCCACCGGGGTACTCCGGAAATAGGACGTATTCGGTACAGGCCTGGGGCTGGCCGGTGGCGGTGTAACACTCACTTTTGCGGCTAACACCCTGCTGAAACTCCTCCCGCCGCCGCTTGCTGCCATCCGGGTAATAGGTAAGCAGCAGGCCCTGGCGCTGCCCGGCCGCGTACTCAGCCGTGAGCTGCACCTGCCCGCTTTCGTACCAGCGGGTTTGGGTGCCCTGCAGCTCGCCTTTTTTAAGGTTGGCCAGCGGCAGCTCCTGGTATTTTTTGCCCGAGGGATAATAGCTGGTCACCACGCCGGCCGGGCCGTTAGTCCGCAGCGTGTCGCGCCGGAACAGCACGCCTTCCCCGAAGCTGATGTCATTGGGCGCCCCCTTGGCCTTGAAGGTTTGGTTAAGGGTTTGGGCGCGGAGGGTAAGGGTGGGCAGACCGGCGAACAAACCGGCAGTAAGTAAAATAGCAACGAGGCGCATACGAGTGGGGTAACGAAAATATAAGAGGCTCTGGAGCCCGGGCCTACGCCTGGCTGATCAGTGAGTTAGGGCTTTTAGTGCTTCCCCAGCCGCTCGTCAATCTGGTGGATAAGCTGACGGCTGTGCTGCATCACTCGGTGGTATTCTTTGACAATGTCGGGAATGATGCTGGCGTGGCTGAGGTAGTTCTGCATCGGTCCGGTTCCCATCACGGTCACCATATTGCGCTGATCCGGGTCCAGGTGGTCGTCGAGGTAGCGGCTAATGGTTTGGCCTTTGTAGTCGGAAAAATGGTCGCCGCTATTTACCAGGCTGGGAATCAACTCCTGGTAATGGTCGAGAATATTGTTGAGCAGCGCCTCATCCTCAATTACATCCAGGTCGCCCGACGATTTGAGCCCCTCGAACCGGGACGCGTTGGGCACGAGCACCGTGGAGTTGCGCAACGTCCAGCTATACTTATTCAGGCTGTCGGCCTGCAGGGTCTGGGGCGTGAGCGTCCGAAAGTAACGGAATGCCTTTTGCTGGACCACATACGAGGCAGAGTCCCCCTGCATTTCCTTAATGTCGTGCCCCAAATCCTGGCGCAGCCCCAGCAGAAACTTACGTTCCTTTTCGCGCTCCAGGGAGTGCTCGTGCCAGCTGTGGAGCTGGATAGAGAGGGTAATAGCAAAGACGATAATGCCTATTTCCAGCAGAATTTCGGGGAGGCGCTGCCGCCACGTTTGGGGATGCCCGTGCTCCATTCCGAGGGCTTTTTTACCGTGTTTGGTAACGAGGTCAACTTCAATCATGGGAAGGTTCTATAGGACCGGCAAGATAGGCAGCCGCAAGGCTGCCAAACAACCAACTCTTGCCAGCAAAGCTCCTAAAATCAGCGCCGGGGCGGCCCACAACAAAAAGGCCCAGCTACTGCCGGGCCTTTTCATCATAAGTAGCTACATCCGTGTTAGCGGCTGGTTAATGGCCCGCCCGTTCCGGCCGTCGCCAGCGGCGTTACGCCAGCGTCTTGCTGATCAGGTCTTCGGCCTTGGCAATGGCCGCACCCAGACCAGCTACATTCTTGCCGCCGGCCGTGGCGAAGAACGGCTGTCCGCCGCCGCCGCCCTGGATTTCCTTGGCCAACTCGCGCACCACGTTGGAGGCGTTGAGCTTACCCGCTTTGGCAATTTCGTCGTCGAGCATAACGGCGAGCTGGGGCTTGCCGTCGATTTCGGCGCCGAGCACCAATACCAGGTTTTCCACCGTCTGGCGCAGGTTGTAGGCCAGGGTTTTGAGGCCGTCGGCCGAGCCCACCTGCACCTGGGCGGCCAGGAAGTTGACACCATTCAGCGGCTTCACCTGGGCCACCAGCTGGTCTTTCTGCTGGTTGATGCTTTGCTGCTCAAACTGCTCGATCTGCTTGCGCAGGGCGGCAATTTCCTCGGTCTGCTTCTGCAGGCTCGGCAGCAGGTGCTGGGGGTTGCCCAGGGCTTCGCGTACCTGATTGAGCAGGTCAATCTGCTGGTCGACGTAGGCTTCGGCGGTTTCGCCAGTTACGGCTTCGATGCGGCGCACGCCAGCCCCTACGGCGCTTTCCGAGGTGATTTTGAAGAAGCCGATTTCGCCCGTGCCGCGCACGTGGGTGCCCCCGCACAGCTCCACCGAATACTCCTTATCGAAGGTGATGACGCGCACGAACTCGCCGTACTTTTCGCCGAACAAGGCCATGGCGCCCAGGTTTTTGGCCTCGGCAATAGGCACGTTGCGGCGCTCATCCAGCGGAATCTGCTGGCGAATCCGCTCGTTGACCATGCGCTCAATCTCGCGCAACTGCTCGTCGGTCACCTTGGTAAAGTGCGAGAAGTCGAAGCGTAGCAGCTTGTCGTTGACCAAAGAGCCTTTCTGCTGCACGTGGCTGCCGATAATTTCGCGCAAAGCGGCCTGCAGCAAGTGCGTAGCCGTATGGTTTTTGCGAATCAGCTCCCGCCGGGCGTGGTCGATGCGGGCTGAGAAGTCGGCGTCCAGGTCCTGGGGCAAATCCAGGACGGTGTGCACAATCAGGTCATTTTCCTTCTTGGTGTCAATCACGCGCACCTTGCTCAGGGGCGACTCCAGGTAGCCCGTGTCGCCGATCTGTCCGCCCGACTCGGCGTAGAACGGGGTCTGGTCGAGCACCACCTGGTATTCGGTTTTGCCCTTCTTGTCGATTTTGCGGTAGCGCAGGATTTTAGCCGGGGCCTCTTCCAGGTCGTAGCCCACGAAAGCGGGCTGCTCTTCCGACTCCAGCACCACCGTCCAGTCGCTCTGCTCGGTTTCCTGGGCGTTGCGGCTGCGGTTTTTCTGCTGGGCCAGCTCTTTCTGGAAGCCTTCCTCGTCCACGGTTAAACCCTTTTCGCGGGCAATCAAAGCCGTGAGGTCCAGGGGAAGCCGAAAGTATCCGACAATTCAAAGGCGGTTTTGCCGTCGATGCGGTTGCCGTTCTGCCGGGCGGCTTCTTCCAGGGTATCAAGACGGCGTAGGCCGTTTTCGAGGGTTTTGAGGAAGGCTACTTCTTCCTCTTCCACTACGCGCTGTACGAAGGCTGTTTGCTGCTTGAGCTCGGGGAAAATGCCGGCCATCTGGTCGGCCAGCACGGGCACGAGCTTGTAGAGGAAGGGCTGCTTTTGGCCCAGCGACGAAAAGGCGTAGCGCACGGCCCGGCGCAGAATGCGGCGAATCACGTAGCCGGCCTTCACGTTGGAAGGCAGCTGCCCGTCGGCAATGGCGAAGCTGATGGTGCGGATGTGGTCGGCCAGCACCCGAATGGCAATGTCGGTTTTCTCTTCTTCCGTGGCCGGCTGGTCGTTCACGGTGGCCGGGGCCGTGCCGTGGTATTTCACCCCGGCCTCGGCGGCAATAAACTGAATCAGGGGCTGGAAAACGTCGGTGTCGTAGTTCGACTTCACGCCCGACACGGCCATCATCAAACGCTCGAAGCCCATACCCGTGTCGACGCTCTGCTCGGGCAGCTTGATGAGGGACTTGTCGGCCAGGCGCTGGAACTCCATGAACACGTTGTTCCAGATTTCCACGACCTGCGGGTGGTCGGCATTCACCAGCTCGCGGCCGGGCTTCTGGGCCCGCTCCTCTTCGGAGCGCAGGTCGATGTGGATTTCGGTGCAGGGGCCGCAGGGGCCGGTGTCGCCCATCTCCCAGAAGTTGTCCTTCTTATTGCCGGGCAGAATCCGGTCGTCGGTGGTGTACTGGCGCCACAAGTCCTGGGTTTCGGAGTCGGCGGCGGTACCGTCCTTCTCGTCGCCCTCGAAATAGGTGACGTAGAGGCGGTCCTTTTCCAGCTTATAGACCTCGGTAAGCAGCTCCCAGGCCCAGGCAATGGCGTCCTTCTTGAAATAGTCGCCAAACGACCAGTTGCCCAGCATTTCGAACATGGTGTGGTGGTAGGTGTCGTAGCCTACCTCTTCCAAATCGTTGTGCTTGCCCGATACGCGCAGGCACTTCTGGGTGTCGGCAATGCGCTTGTAGGGCGCGGGCTTGTTGCCCAGGAAATAATCCTTGAACGGAGCCATGCCCGAGTTGATGAACAGCAGCGTAGGGTCGTCCTTCACCACGATGGGCGCCGAGGGCACGATGTGGTGGCCTTTGGAAGCAAAGAAATCCAGGAACTGCTGGCGGACGTGGCTGGCGGTGGGAAGTGACATAAGGAGTAACGCGAAGCTGAACTTTGCGAATCGAGTGATGCGGTGAACGAAGCCGGCCGCGCCCCGTGGAATTGGCGGCAGCCGGGAATTTGGTTACTTTTCGCCTTTCCAGCGGAAAGGCCGTTCCGGCAAAGTTAGCCGACTAAGCCGGAAAGCGAAACTGCTGCGACAAAGCCTTTGGTTTTCGTTAGTCATGCTGAGCTTGCCGAAGCATCTCTACCGCAGGACTAATCAAATGCTGTTGCAACGAAGCGGTAGAGATGCTTCGGCAGGCTCAGCATGACGCCCATTTAGTTTGACACCACTCCACCATGCCCTACAAAGAGCGCGACATCGAGAAGCAGTATTTCACCATCGGCGAGGTGGCGGCCCAGTTCAACGTGGCCCCGTCGCTGATTCGCTTTTGGGAAACCGAGTTTGAGGAGCTGCGCCCGCGCAAAAGCAAGAAAGGCAACCGCCTCTACACGCCCCAGGACGTGGATATTTTCCGCACGATTTACCACCTGGTCAAGGAGCGCGGCTACACCATTCCCGGCGCGCGGGACATGCTCAAGCAGAAAGGCCCCCAGCTCAAGGAGAAAATTGACGTGATTCAGAGCCTGGAAAAAGTGCGCGGCTTCCTGGTGACCATGAAAAAGGAGCTCGACGCCATTGGCAAGGCCCAGCAGGGGTAGATGCAGGCGCTGATATTAGTAACCGGGCAAAGTAACCTACTATCCCGGTTTCGGACGATTCTGCAAATCCGGTTTTCCACGGCCACCATTGCCGAGTATGGCAACCCAGGTGAGTTTGTCGTGCAGTTTTCGGGGCATCACCAGCTGTTCGTTGAGTACTACGGCCAGAATCTGGCTGATTGGGATGACGACGAAGTTGCCTTTATCAAGTCTGCTTTACCTACCGCGCAACACGTCTACAGCCTTGGCTACCGCGGAATAGAGTTTGCCAAACAAGCAATTATCAGCCTAGCAAATTCTGTGGAGATGATAGTTGACAATGACTGTGGTACACTGCTAACCGGCGCAGATTTCGTGCGCAAAGTCCTGGCCGAGCCTAACTGGTACTGGTTTGATGATTTATAAGTACTGTATTTAAAGTTTATAACACCTCTATGCCCATTTCTACCGACGAATTACTCTTCCACGAAGTCGCTCTAACGTTATTCCCCGGCATCGGGCCGCAGCTGACGCGGCAGCTGATGAGCTACGGGGCTCGGCCAAAAACGTGCTGATGCTGCCCCCGGGCAAGCTGCGCAAGATTCCCGGCGTGGGCCCGACGACGGTGGCCACGCTGACCGGCGGGGAACGAACTACCGCCCTGAAAAAAGCTGAAGACGCATTGCGCAAGGCCGAAAAGGACGGGGTGCAGCTCTTGTTCTACACCAGTAAACGGTATCCGAGCCGGCTCAAAACCATTCCCGACGCGCCCGTGCTGCTCTACTACCAGGGCACGGCCGACCTGAACCAGCCCAAAACCATCGGCATCGTGGGCACGCGCAAGGCCACCGACTACGGCCGGGAGCAAACCGAACGGCTGGTAAAAGGCTTTGTAAACCACCGTCCGCTGGTCATCAGCGGTCTGGCCTACGGCATCGACATTGCCGCCCACCGCGCCGCCTTGCAGGAAGGGCTGGAAACGGTGGGCGTTATGGCGACGGGCCTGGACGTGCTCTACCCGGCGGCCCACCGCAAAACAGCCGAGAAAATGCTGACCCAGGGCGGCCTGCTCACCGAGTTTGCCTTCGGCACCCAGCCCGACCGCTACAACTTCCCGGCGCGGAACCGCATTATAGCCGGCTTGTCGGATGGCACGGTGGTCGTGGAAGCGGCCCGCAAAGGTGGGGCGCTAATAACGGCCGAAATTGCCCTGAGCTACAACAAGGACGTGCTGGCTATTCCCGGCAACCTGGGCAGCGCGGCTTCCGAAGGCTGCAACGACCTGATTAAAGCCAACAAAGCTGCCCTCTACGGCGAGCCGGCCGACCTGGAACAACTGCTCAACTGGGACGCGGCCCTGCACCAGAGCGGCAAGTTCAAGCCCACGCCCACCTACGACCCGGCCGACTTCACGCCCGAAGAGTGTCGGCTGCTGGAAGTGCTGCTGGTGAGCAAGGAAGAGCAGATGGACAACCTGAGCTGGAAAGCCCAGTTGCCGGTGAATAAAGTGGCCACGCTGCTGCTGGGCCTAGAGTTTCGGGGCGTGGTGAAGGCCCTACCGGGTAAGAAATTCGTGCTGGTATAACTTCCTGTCATCACCCTACTCAGTTCTTCCACTAACCCTTTCCCTATGATTAAATTCCGACTCCTTTTCACTGGCATCATTTTATTTGGAGGTTGTTGGCCGGCGGCGCTGGCCCAGCAGGCCGACGCAGGCTTTGCTCCCGCCAGCGTGTACGCCCCGGCCGAGGTCTACTCGACCTTGGAACAGCCCGACGGCAAGCGCATCGTGTCGGGCGCTTTTCTACGGGCCAACAACGCGCCGGCGGTAAGCCTGAGCTGCTTCAACCCGGATGGCACCCTTGATGCTAACTTTCAGCGCAATCTGGGCTCTGCGGCTTATACTTATCGGGTCCGGAAGGCCAACAACGGTAAAATCTTCCTGACTTCGGCCTTCTCCGGGGAACCGGTCATTGCGGGCGGTATCACCCGCTACGAGCCGCTGCGCCTCAATGCCGACGGTACCGCCGACGCCACCTTTGACGTAGGCTCAGGCGCTGCTGCCACGGGTGAGCCGGGCTTTGTGAACGACGTGGTACCCCTACCCGACGGCCGCGTGCTGGTGGTCGGTTTTTTCGACAATTTCAACGGCACGGCCGCCAACGGCATCGTGCGCCTCACCGCCAGCGGGGCCATCGACCCCACGTTCACGCCGGGCAGCGGGGCCGAATTCGGCGACGTGCTGACGGCAGTGGCGCTGCCCAGTGGCAAAATCCTAATCGGCGGCCTTTTTTCGTCGTACGACGGGCAGCCCTGCGCCGGCGTAGCCCGCCTGAATGCCAACGGCACCTACGATCCTACCTTTACCCAGGCCCTGAACCCTACCAGCGCGACGTATAACATGGCCGTGCAGCCCGACGGCAAGGTCCTGATAGCTGGTGACGAGTTTGTCGGGGCCCAGGGTTTCCCGCTGGTACGGCTCTTACCCAATGGCACCGTGGACCCCAGCTTTGCCACGCCCACCGCGCTACCACCGGGCAGTATCAGCTCCTTTTCCGGGGACGCCATCCAGCTTCAGGCCGATGGCAAAATCGTTTATATCAGCAACCCGAACGCAACGGGAGCCACCATCCCCGGCGTAGGCCGCCTCAATGCGGACGGCACTTTCGACGCTTCCTTCCAGGTGGGAGCCGGCCCCGATAAGCAGCCCCGCACCCTGACGCTGTTGGCCAGCGGCCAGCTGCTGGTGGGCGGTGATTTTCAGGATTTCAGCGGCACCGCCGACCGGGCCCTGGCCCAGCTTTCGAGCAGCGGCGCGCTGGAACCGTCATTTTTGCCCAAACTGCAGGTACCGGGCAGTATTACCACCCTGCTGCAGCAAGCCGATGGGAAAGTGCTGGCTGGAGGCTTTTTCTCCGAAGTCAACGGGCAGCCCCTGCGGCGCTTGGCCCGCTTCACTGCCAACGGCAGCCTGGATGCCACCTTTGCCACGGCCAATTCGGGTCTGTCGGGTATCGTCGTCGACTTGGCCGTGCAGCCCGACGGCCGCATCCTGGCCGCTACCACGCAGGCTCTGCGCCGCTTTCAAGCCACCGGTGCCCCGGACAACAGCTGGTTGGGGCCTGACTTTACATACAGTGGCCTGACGCGCCTGATGCTGCAGCCTGATGGCCGCGTGCTGGTCGGCGGTAACTACATGACCAGCAACGGTACCGCAGTTGCTACTCCCCTTCTGCGGCTGCTGGCCAACGGTGCTTCCGACAATTCCTTTACGCCCACTAGTACCGGCAACAACCGGTTTTCCGGTGTGCAGACATTTGCCCTGCAGCCCGATGGAAAAATTCTGGTGGCAGGCTCGTATCGGGTAAGCAGCAGCCCTACTGCTCTTCGGGTTCTGAAGCGGCTGGAGGCTACTGGCGCTGAAGATGCCAGCTTTGCCGGTGGGGAGTTCGAGGGTGTGGGCCTGAGTGATATTCGCTTAAACCGGCTCGAACTACAGCCCGATGGCAAGGTGCTGGTCGGTGGCGCTTTTTTGGGCTATAACGGGGTAACCGTCGCCAACCTCCTTCGGGTGCAAGCCAACGGTACGCTGGACCCTGGCTTTATGGCACCTCCCACCACGGGCACCATCTACACCCTGGCGCTGCAACCCAACAACCGGATACTAGTCGGCGGGGACTTCAAAAGCACGGCCTTGCCTACTAACCTGGCCCGCCTGCAGCCGGATGGACAGGCCGACGCCTCGTTTGGCTCAACGGCCGTTCCCAACAATGCCGTGCAAGCCCTAGTGGTGCAAGCTGGCGGCGGTATTGTGGCAGGCGGGTCCTTTTCCGCCCTGGGCAGTACCTCCAGTCCAGCTTTGGGCCGCATCGTAGCACCCAACGTACTAGCGGTGGCCGCGCCCGGCACCGTAGCCGCGCAGACGCAGGTGTGGCCAGTACCCGCCCGTGGCAGCCTGCACATACTGCCCGCCGCCACGGCCCAGGCCCACACGCTGGAACTTGTGGATCAGGTGGGCCGCACGGTGCAGCAGCAGCCCTTGCGGAGTGGGCTGTCCACCACGCTGGCCCTGGAGAAGGTGGCACCCGGCATGTATCTGCTGCGCGTCGTCTATGCCGAAGGCGTCGTGACCCGCCGGGTTCAGGTGCAATAAACGGCCCCCTTACACTTGCCAGAAAAGGACGAACCAGCCGGTTCGTCCTTTTTTTATGCGGGTTGGTTGAATTTCACCTCTACCTTGCGGGGTATGCTACTGTTGAATGATGCTTTGCTCCCAACTGCCGCTCTACCCCTGCCCAACCGGGGTCTGGCTTTTGGCGACGGGTTCTTCGAGACCCTGATTTTCGCGGAAAACCGCCTGCGCTACGCCACCGAACACGTGGCCCGCATGCAGCAGGCCGCCGCGGAGCTCTATCTGATGCTGCCTGCCGCGCTGGCCTCGGCAGCAGCCCTGGAAGCTACACTGGCCCGCCTGGTTCAGGCCAACAACCTGCCCGCGGCCCGCCTGCGCCTGCAGCTCTGGCGCAGCGGCGGGGGCCGCTACACGCCTCTTACCGACACAGTAGAATGGCTGGCTACCGCCGAAGCCTTTGTCGCAGACACCTCCCCTGTGCAGCTAGCCGATTTTGCCCGGGAAACCCAGACGAATTATTCGCCCTTAAGCTTTTGCAAAGGCCCCCAGGCCTGGCTCTATGTGCGGGCGGCCCGCGAGCGGCAAAAGCGCAGCCTGGACGATATTATTCTCTGTGATGCCGCTGGCCACGTGGCCGAAGCCGGCGCCTCGGCCGTTTTCTGGGTTCGAAACAAGACGTTGTTTACCCCGAGCCTTGCCACTGGCTGCGTGGCCGGGGTACGCCGCCAGCACTTACTACACGTGGCCAGGCAGCACCATTTGCCCTACGTAGAGGGCCTGTTTACGAATCAGGATATAGCAGCAGCGGAAGCGGTATTCGTCGCTAACGTGGCCGCCATTCGGCCGGTCCTACAACTGGGGCAGACGTGTTTTGCGCTGCAGCATCCGGTAGTGGAACAGTTACTGGGCTGGGAAAAGATGGCCAGGCCGCTCTAGCGGTTCGACGTCAGGTTGCCGCAGCGTAGCCGCAGCCAGCTTTCCTCAAACTCCGCCAGGTCGGCTTCCGTGACGTTATTTACGCGCAGTATTTCGGTTCGATCCTGCTCATCACACCCCTCCAGGGCATAAAGGGCAATCCAAGCGCGATGCTTGCGGGAAAGCACGGGTGATTCGAGGGAAGACACTGGAGTACTGAACACGGAAGAAAGGAGGGCAAGTTGGCGGATACTTACGCAAGCTACGCCCTTTTGGATTTTATAAATACAATTGAACTCTCTTTAAACGTAAGCCCAGCCGTAAAATTCCCTTCGCATTAGAAATTTACCAAATAAGGCCTACCGGGTAATTCAACGCACTAACTGAATGCAGGTTACAATTCTCCCGTAATTACTTATAAAACAAGTAGACAGTAGTAGCCCGTCTTATCAAGAAGTATAATCTATGCCAAATAAATGCAAATCACATTACAACGCCTCCTTTTAGTAAAGAATTGTTGCTGCGTCAACGAGCCCTGTAGCAGATGCCCACATATGCACACATAAGCGCCCCGGCAATAAAACAGTTGCCGGGGCGCCTAGTAGCTGATAACCGGTGAATTTTAGACTGCTACAGGGGCCTTGATGGCGGGGTGCGGGTCGTAGTTCTCCAACGTAAAGTCGTCGTAGCGGAAGCTGAAGATGTCTTTCACTGCCGGGTTCAGGCGCATTTGGGGCAAAGGCCGCGGCTCCCGGGTAAGCTGCAGGCGGGCCTGCTCCAGGTGGTTGGAATACAGGTGAGTATCGCCGCCGGTCCAGATAAACTCGCCGGGCTGCAGGCCGGTTACCTGGGCCATCATGAGGGTAAGCAGAGCGTAGGAGGCAATGTTGAAGGGCACGCCCAGAAATACGTCGGCCGAACGCTGGTAGAGCTGGCAGCTGAGCTTGCCGTCGGCCACGTAGAACTGGAACAAGGCGTGACAGGGCATCAGGTGCATCTGGTCCAGCTCAGCCACGTTCCAAGCCGAAACCAGGATGCGGCGCGAATCGGGCGAGGTGGTAAGCTGGCGCACGACTTCCGAAATCTGGTCGATGTGGGAGCCGTCGGGCCGGGGCCAGTTGCGCCACTGCTTGCCGTACACCGGACCTAGGTCGCCATTCGCATCGGCCCACTCATCCCAGATCTTTACGCCGTTGTCGGTCAGATACTTAATATTCGTATCGCCCTGCAAAAACCACAGCAGCTCGTGGATAATGCTTTTCAGGTGCACCTTCTTGGTCGTAACCAGCGGAAAGCCCTTTTGCAGGTCGAAGCGCATCTGGTGGCCGAAGATGCTGAGTGTGCCGGTGCCGGTGCGGTCGGTTTTCTGGGTGCCGTGGTCGAGAATGTGGCGGACGAGGTCGAGGTACTGCTGCATGGCGCGAAAGTACGAAGCCCGCCGGATTCATGTCAGGATTTGCGCGCGGCGGGCAGCACGGCCGCCTGGGCCGACACGGCCTGCCAACGGCCATTGAGCTTGACGAACACGTCGGTAAAGCGCAGGCGCAAGGCGAAAGGCTGGCCCAGCCAGGTGCCGGTTTGCAGAAACCAGCCGGTCAGAAGCACCGTGTTTTTACCGTACTGCCGCACCCGCACGTCCTGGCTCTGAAACGGATTGACCACGGAATTGGGGTTGCTGACAGCCAGCAGCATCGTTTTTTTGTCGTTGACGCTGCCGTCGGAGGCCGTGTAAAGAAAGTCGGGCGCGAGCAGGCCGCTGATAAAGGCCGTGTCGCGGCTGACGATGGCCTCGTTCCAACGCCGCTCCAGCTGCAGCACCTGCTGGGCTACTTTAGGGTCGGGCGGGCGGGGCGCACCGCGCTGGGCGAAGGTGGCGGGCAGGGCAGGCAAGCTGGACAGAAGCAAGAGGGTGGTGCGCATGAGAAACAAAGCAAAGTGCTTGAGCAAAAACCGTTTCTGGCATCGTGAGCCCGCGAAGGAGCTAGCTAAACGACAGTTGCCACAACGACTCGTTCCAGCGTAATAAGGTCCTTCGCGGAGCTCAGGATGACAGAGTTGATAACAACGAAAAAGCCGCCCTAATGGACGGCTTTACACCTACCAGGCTCGCTTGAGCAGCCCTAGTTACTGCGCGTAAACTGCTCGATAGCCGCCCGCAGATGCGGATATTCCTGTAGTAGTGCTTCCCGCCGGCCCAGCTCGAAATCCTGGAAGTCGAAGCCGGGCGCTACCGTGCAGCTGACCAGGGCAAAGCCAGCTTCACCTTTCACCCGGGCCCCAAACCACACGTTAGCCGGAATCATGGCCTGGGGTACTTCACCCCGCTCAATGGCATTGCCGAGCGTAATGGTTACCAGCTGCTTATCCTGAATAAAAACGATTTCCAGGGCCTGGCCCTGGTGGAAAAACCACAGCTCATCCGACTGAATCCGGTGGAAATGGGACTTGTCGGCATCGGCCAGCAGGTAATGAATGGCCGTGCTGACGTTGCGAGAAGCTCCTGTTTCGGTCGTGATGCTGGTAGCGGCCCGGTATGTTTCCTTGTAGTAGCCGCCTTCCGGGTGGGGCAGCAGCTGTAATGTGTCGATAATGGTTTGGGCACTCATGAGGCAGGAAAAAAGCGGGAATTCCGTGGGACAATCTACTAGGTAGTACTCTTGTTCTCTACGCTATGAGTCTGACCATGGCAAAATCATCGGTGGGTTTCAGGCCGTAAACATGCTCCAGCGTTTTCAATTTTAAGCTCAGCATATCTGCATTTTCAACATTGGTCTTATCAGATAGTAAGAAGCTGATGGGGTCAATTATATCTGTATTATCCACCTTCTTAATTGGCGCAAACATAAATATTCCATCTGTAGCAATACTAACATCCTGGAGTGTATCAAACTCTATTTTTTGGCACTGACTTTCATACCAACTGTCGAAGTTTTCATGCAAATGAAATCCTAAATAATCCGGTTTATTATCCTGGTCAAATTCGGTAATGTAGCCATTAATACTTACTAACCCATCGCCAATTACTAAGACAATACCTTTCTGATTACTTCTGTCAAACAGCATGATAATTAAAGTGGTTAGCAATTCATTTCGCTCCAGCATGAGCTGATTTTTTACGATGTTCAGTTCCATGAACAAGCTGGCCACTACCGACTTCAGATACCCATCAACATTGATTTCTGTACTGGACTGATACAACTCCTGATACCCCTTCTCTTTGGCAATCTTGCGCAGAATTTTCCCAACCAATGTTGACACGAAGTAGCTATCCGTTGCCATTGTGCAGCCATCCATTACGGCGCACAACACCTTATCAGGGCCGATATCTCCTACAAATACGTAATCTTCGCAATGGTTCGTGTGGTATTCTCCGATTTGTAAGGCTGAATATATTTTCATACAAACAAAGATACGCTCATTAGCTATAATGACGATTTTAATAAGTAATACACCCACTACTTCTGTCAGTGGCTCCCAAGCTGCTACCTGGCACTGTTCCTAGCTATCTTTCAGTTTGATTACCTTCTGCCAGGCGCCGCTTTCGGCATAGTGCTTGATGACACTGCCCCGCTCAACCAGAAATGCGCGCAGATACTTTTCCAGCAAAAGAAAATCAACTGCCCGGCCTAGTAGCCCATACGGTGACTGAAATGTAAATACGTCCCGCATAAGCGTACCAGAACCTTGCGCGACGAAATGATGCTCATGACGCATCGACTTAAAAGCGCCCTGCTGCATTTCATCACAGAAATAAACCGGAAACTCAGCTTCCGTTATCTTGCTGGTCAGGGTTTGCCAGATGCCAAAGTGCCGGGCCCGAAAGGTGACGACGTCCCCAAGCTGCAAAACGCCGCTGCGGATTCCGCCGACTATTGACTCCTGGGTTTTCTGGGCCGAAATGGAGTGCAAATCAACGCTAAGCGCCAGCGTGTAGCAGAGCCTAGGCGACGCCTGAATGCGGGTTTCGACCTCGATGATTGCCATGAGCTGCGGCGCAAAAAGGAAGCTTGTAGTTCAAACGAAAAAGAGCCGCCACTTCTGCATAGTGGCGGCTCTTTGCAATAAGAAGCAATGCTGCTTACAGCGACTTGGAAACCGGCGTTACGGCGGCCGGGGTATTCTCGGCGGGCTTTACGGAGGCCGTTTTACCGCCTTTTTTCATGCAGCAGCTGGCGGTGCCTTTCTCGGCCATCGAGCAGGACTTCGCGCTTTTCTTGCCTTTCTTGTCGTCTTTGCCCTCGTGGGCGGAAGCGGTGCCAACAAAGGCGAGCAGGGTCAGGGCGAGCAGGACGTTTTTCATAAGGTAGATATTGAAAGCGTGAGGAAACAAAAGGCGGCGGGGCGTGGTTGGCTCCCTGGTGCCTCTAAAGTACAAAAGCGGCGGCAAAGTTCGACGCCGCCCGAGGCTGCTTTTTTGTTTGTTTGCCGCGGCCCGGAGCCGTGGCCCTAGCTCCCCGAATGCCGCTTCGCAAACTCAGTTACCTTACCCTGCTCCTGCTGTCCTTGGTGACGGCCGTGAGCATCTATTTCGTGGCCCAGCTGCGTTTCAACTATAATTTCAACGACTTCTACCCCGCTGGCGACCCGGACCTGGACTACTACGAGAAGTACTCGGCACGCTTCGGCAACGACAACGACTACGTGCTGCTGGGCCTGGAGGCGCCCCAGGGCCATTCGGTATTCGAGCCCGGGTTCCTGACCAAGGTCGATTCGCTGACGGGCTTTATCCAGCAGCGCCGGCACGTGGTGCACGTCACTTCGCCCACCAACGCTACCAACCCCGTGGTGGAAGGCTTTGGCGTGTTCAACGTGCCCTACCTCCACCCCGCAGAACCCGCCCGCCGGGCCCAGGATTCGACGCTGATATACCGCACCCCGGGCCTGGTCGACAACCTGATTGCCCGCGACGCCCGCTCGGTGACCATTCTGTTTCAGACCACGCCCAACCTGAGCAAGCCACCCGGCGACTCGCTTTTGGCGGCCGTGCGCACCGAGCTCAGCCGCCAGAGCATTGCCGAAAGCCAGTACCACCTGGCCGGCAAGATGGTGGCCCAGTCCGTGTTCGTGGACCGGCTGCAGTGGGAGCTGGTGGTGTTTATGAGCTTGTCGGTGGTGCTGGTCACGGTGCTGCTCTGGTTTACGTTCCGGACCTGGTGGGGCGTGGTCTTGCCGCTCGTGGTGGTGCTGGGCGCCATTATCTGGGGCCTGGGCCTGATGAGTGCCTGCGGGGTCAGCATCGATTTGATGACGGCCCTGCTGCCCATTATGCTCTTCGTGGTGGGCATGTCCGACACCATTCACATCATTACCCGCTACAGCACGGAGCTGGGCTACGGGGCCAGCAAAAAGGATTCGTTGCTGATTGCCTTGAAGGAGTCGGGCTTCGGCTCGGGCTTGTCGGCCCTGACAACCAGCATCGGCTTTTTCACGCTGATGACCAGCACCATCCGGCCGATTTACAACTTCGGGTTGTTTACCGGCATTGCGGTGCTGCTCACCTTTATTCTGTCCTTTACGCTACTTCCGGCCATGCTGATACTCCTGCGCAAGCCCCAGCTGCGGGTGCCCCGTGCGGAAGGCCACAGCTGGGACGGGGTGCTGGGCCGGATGTTTCGCACAGTACTGGCCCACCGCCGGCTGGTAGTGGGCCTGAGCGCCCTGATTCTGATTGGGTCGGTGGCTTCGGCTTCGCGCATCCGTATCAACTCGGCCTTGCTCGACGACCTGTCGAAAAACGACCCGGTAAAGCTGGATTTCGCCTTTTTTGAGAAGAACTTCGCCGGGGTGCGGCCCTTCGAGCTGGCCCTGGACCCGGCGCCCGGCCGCACCATCTACGATTTGCAGGTGCTGCGCGAAACAGAGGAAATCGAGCAGTATTTACAAAAAACCTATGGGCTCAACTTCGTGGCCTCGCCCGTGACCATTATTAAGTCGGTGCGCAAGGCCCTGAACGGCGGCCTGCTGGAAGAATACCGCCTGCCCGATTCCGAGGCCGAGCTGACCCAGCTGGTGCGCAAAGTGAAGCTGTTTCGCAAGAAGCCCGAGTTCCGGGCCCTGGTGCTGCCCGATGCCTCCGAGGGCCGCCTCACCGGCCGCATGCCCGACGTGGGCAGTATCCGGGCCGACGCGCTGAATGCGGAGTTGCGCCAGTTTCTGCGGCAGAACACCGACCCCAAGATCCTGACCACCCGGCTCACGGGCTCGGCCAACCTGATTGACAAAAACAACGAAAACCTCACGCTCAACATGATTACGGGCATGAGCATCGACATTGTGATGGTCACGCTCATCGTGCTGGCTTTGTTCCGCAGCCTGCGCATGACCATTGTGGTGCTGATTCCCAACCTGGTCCCGATTCTGATTGTGGCCGGCGTGATGGGCCTGGCGGGCGTGAGCATGAAGGTCAGCACCAGCATCATCTTCACCATTGCCTTCGGCATTGCTGTCGACGACACGATTCACTTTATCAGCAAGCTTAAGCTGACTCTCTTGCAGGAACCCAGCTTGTTCCGGGCCGTGCGCAAAACCTACCTGATGGCTGGCAAAGCCGTCATTGTGACCTCCCTGATTCTGGTCGGCGGCTTTAGCACCCTGATTTTCTCCTCTTTCGACGGCACCTTCTACGTGGGCCTGCTCATCGGTCTGACCCTGCTCTTTGGTGTGGTGGCCGAGTTGACTTTGCTGCCCATTCTCATCCTGTACTTCTATAAGCACAAGCCCAAGGAAATACGCCAGCCCGTACCGATGCTCACGGAGTAAGGTGAACTAGTGAGGTGGTGAAATGGTGAGTTGTCGTTCAACGACCCGTGTCATTGCGAGGCCGAAGGCCGAAGCAATCCGTCCTCTGCGCAGGTAGTCCCGCTCTTTTACCAGAAAGCCCTTTCCCGTAGCGAATAGGAAAGGGCTTTTGCTTTTCACTTCAGGTCGCTCAGCACATCTCAGAGGACGGATTGCTTCGGCTCCGCCTCGCAATGACCGGTAGTAAACCCGTCGGCGCACTCTCTAATATTCGCCTAGTAACCCCATTGCAAACCATCCGGGCGCTTCCTCGTTACTTTGCTCCATGATGAAGTGCCTTTTCTCCTTCCTGCTGTTGCTGGCAATGCTGCCGGCCCACGCTCAAACGCCGGCTCCCACGACCACCCAGCCCGACCCGCTGACGCCCCTGATTAAGGAGCGCGAGGCTTTGATCCGGCAGTACGAGGAAGCCAGCGCCCAGCGCAATGCGTTTCTGGCCGACAAGCCCTCCAAAAAGGACCTGCAGGAAGTAGTGGATGCATTGAAAGGTATTATTCGCAAGGACACCGAAATCGTAAAGGCGCTGAAGGAGTCGTCGATTCGGCGCACGGCCACCATTGTAGCCGAGAAAACCCAGGCCGAGCGCCAGGTGACGGTGGCCCGCGGCGACCAGTCGATGACCCGGGAGCGGTTCTACGACCTGGAAAACCAGATTCAGAACCTGCAGATCCGGGACAAGCAGCGCGAAAAGAAGCTGCAGGAAGCCCAGGCGGCCGCTCAGGAAGCAGCCGATGCCCGCGTAAGCCGGGAGCTGATTGCCGCCGGTCTGGCCGCCCTGAGCATCCTGCTGCTGTGGTACATCTACAAGCTGCGCGGGCAGGTGCGGCCCGCCCGCCGCGGTGCGCGCCGGTAGCCGGAACTTTGCCGAATAACTCGTTTTTATCCTCGTCTGTCATCCTGAGCACAGCGAAGGACCTACCTCAGTTGGGTGATAAACTTCATTCATTGCGCTGAAGCCTTTGGTACCTGCATAAGCACAAGGGTTTCGGGCATTGAACTAGCCTCGGCACAACATGGAGGCAGGTCCTTCGCTGTGCTCAGGATGACAGACGACAAATAATGTAAATACCACACTCCATGCTCGTTCCCGCCGCCCAATACCTGACCTACGCGGAGGCGGTGCAGCTGTATAACGAACTGCTGGAAGCCGAAATAAGCGCGCTGGTCAAGACCTGCGGCCCACCCTCCTTTCCGTTCGGCGACGGAATCTGGTACCAGCTGCTCATTGAGGAAACCGATGCGGCAGCGGCCCGGGAGCTGGTAGCACGCTTCGAGGCCCAGCGTGCCGCCGTGGCAGTGCTGCGCTGCCCGCGCTGCGGCAGCACCGACACCCAGCCGCTGGAGCAGCGTAGCTTCTGGCAGCGCCTGTATTACGCCGGTACCACGCTCTACCGCTGCGCCGGCTGCAACCGAAACTTTGCCGCCTGATGATTTTATCTACCTTATTTATAGCATCATACTTATAAATACTGAAAGCAAACCAAGACTTTTGATGCTTTGGATAGTTGTTGAGACACGGTATTTGGGCGGGTTATCCGTCTGCCGTAGTGCATCTACTTTTTACAACCACATCCAATGACTAACCAAAGCACCAACCCCGCTCCCGCCAAAACCTTTGCCCTGGGTGGCGACCTGACCGTTAACCGCATGGGCTACGGCGCCATGCGCATCACCGGCGACGGAATCTGGGGCCCGCCCCAGGACCACGACGAGTCTATCCGGGTGCTGCAGCGCGCCGTGGAGCTGGGCGTCAACTTTATTGATACGGCCGACAGCTACGGCCCCAACGTGTCGGAGGAGCTGATTGCCGAGGCTCTGCACCCCTACGCCCAGGGCCTGATTATCGGCACCAAGGGCGGCCTGCTGCGCACCGGTCCCAACCAGTGGCCCATTGACTCCAGCCCCGAACACCTTAAGGAAGCCCTGGAAGGCAGCTTGCAACGCCTGAAGCTAGACCAGATTGACCTCTACCAGCTGCACCGCGTCGACCCGAACGTGCCGTTCGAGAAAACCCTGGAGTTCCTGCAAAAGGCCCAGGAAGACGGTCTGATCAAGCATATTGGACTGTCGGAAGTAACGGTGGAGCAGATTCAGCAGGCCCAGCAGTACGTGAAAGTGGTATCGGTGCAGAACATGTACAGTGTCGACAACCGCAAGTGGGAAGCTGAGCTAGAATTCTGCGAGCAAAACGGTCTGGCCTTCATTCCGTGGTACCCGCTGGCCGGCGGCAATGAGCAGGCCCTGAGCAAGCTGGCCCAGATTGGCGACAAGTACGGCGCCAGCAAGCAGCAAGTGGCCCTGAACTGGCTCTTGCACCGCTCGCCCAACATTCTGCTGATTCCGGGCACCTCGAAAGTGAAACACCTGGAGGAAAACGTAAAGGCCGCCGACATCCAGCTTTCGGCCGAAGACATGGCCGAGCTCGAAAACTTCGGCAGCTAAACCAGCGGCGTCAGCCAACCTTAGTCCCAACCCGGTCCGTACGGAGTACTACTGCAGTGCTTCGGGCCGGGTTTTGCTTTGCCGAGCTTGTAGCTAACCTCCTATTCCTGTGTTCACCAACCGCCTACGAATGAACTACTTCCTTACGCTCAGCTTGGCACTGGGCGCCGCCCTGACCGTTCACGGCGCCAGTGCCCAACCCGCGTCAACCCCGAAATACGTTAAGACGCCAACGGGCTTTCTGCTGGTTTTGCGGCAGGGCGACAACGTGCTGCAGGAACTGGAGCAGCTGGCTACCCGGGAAAAGATTTCCGGCGCCAGCCTTACTGGCTTGGGCTTTGTGCACCCCACCTTCGGCTTCTGGAACAAGCAAACCAAAACTTACGACCCTAAATCCCTGCGCGACACCGAGCTAGCCAGCCTCACCGGCAGCATCGCCTGGAAGGATAACAAGCCCGCTCTGCACCTGCACGGCGTAGTCACCGACAATACCTTCGCGGCCTATGGCGGTCATATTCTAGCCCTGGAAGTGGGCACGGGCTCGGTGGAAATTACCGTCACGGTGCACCCGCAGCGCTTCATTCGGGAGGTCGACGAGCGAAATGGCGCCACGGTGATGAGCTGGTAAGCAGCGTAAGCGCCCCGTTTTGCGTATCAACCCTGCCTCTTAACCAGCTTTCCTATGCCTTCATCTTCCGACCTGCAACGCTTCATCACCGCCCAATCGTCTGACTACGCCACAGCCCTGGCCGAAATCAAAGCCGGGCGTAAGCGCAGCCACTGGATGTGGTACATTTTCCCCCAAATTCAGGGCCTGGGCTTTAGCGAAACTGCTAAATTTTACGCCATCCGGGACCAGCAGGAAGCCGAAGCTTACCGGCAGCACCCCGTGCTGGGGGCCCGGTTGGTGGAAATCAGCCAGGCCCTACTCGGCTTGCCCGGCGCTGATGCCAACCGCATTATGGGCAGTCCCGACGACATAAAGCTCAAGTCCTCGATGACGCTGTTTGGGGCCCTGTCCGGTGCCGACCCCGTTTTTCAGCAGGTGCTCGACAAGTTTTTCGGGGGCGCCGCCGACACTAAAACCCTGCAGCTGCTGGGACAGGCTTAAAGCCCAGGCCGGCATTTGAGCGTAGCTTTGCCCCCGCCCACTGCACCGTTCTTATGCAAACCACCTTCCCCTTCACAATATTCGCTCTACCCCCGGAAATGCGCGTGGATGATGCTCAATTCGGCATCATGGCCGACGTGGAAGCGGATCCGGCGCTGGAAGGGTATTTCTACCTGTTCGAAAAGTACGGTTTCGGCGGCGGCGGCCCGTCCTGGGAAGAGCACATCCTGACCATTCTGGAGGAAGAAGCCCCCGAGCTGCTGGAGCACATCGAGGGCTACTCCACCGACGCCCGCCTGCTGCTCTACGCCGATTCGGAGCAGACCGTACGGGCCTTTATGCGCGTTATTCAACCCATCTTCGTCGACCTGGGCAGCCTGAACAAGTACTTCAGCCAAACCGACTCCAGCGACTTTTTCGCGTGAAATGATGGCCTGGCACTCCTTCCCGCGTAAAAATTTCAACTTTTTTTCTTTGGCTACGCTGCTGCTTGCCTCCTGTGGAACAACCTTGTCCTGCGAGGAAACCGTGGCGGAACTTCGGCAAAAGCAACTCAGAATAATTATTCGGGAAAAAACCTCAGCAGGCCGAACCTTAGCCCTCAAGGGTATTGACCCAAGTAATCAACAGGCTGTTACTTACCACAAGGGAGAATGCCCCTACTTCATAGGAGCGTACCTACATGTCGGTGATACGCTGGAAAAGCAAGCTGGCCAGCCTTACTTTTTTCTAAAAAAGCAGGATCGAAACCTACGCTTCGAATTCCTGTGCAACAACGGTGAATACGCCCCTGTTGCTGTTGGCGCAGTGAAGAAAACGGAACATTTTTAAGTTAGCAGCATCCACCCGTTGCTTACCAACACGTAGGGCACCAAAGGCGCACTTTCAAGCAAGGCAGCCTAGCTCGGCGGTGAAGGCACGCCCGGACCCGAAACCTACTCAGCGTCAAGCCAGACCAAGCGGCTATAGCATCGACACACCTACAAACAGTTAACTATTGTCTCTGTGCAGCCTTGGCTACACGACAGGAAGCTAGCGACGAGGTAGTGTCAAACGGCGCAGCAGCCACACGCCGGCGGCCACTGCGGCCAGTCCCGCCACCGCTACAGCCGTCTTGGATACAGCGGGAGCCAGAGCAATTTCTGCCGGACGGCGGGCAATATCTTCTTTGCGGAACGACTGCCGCCGCAGCACCGCCAGAATCAACCGGGCCGTTTCGGCGGGCTGGTCCCACTGCGGAAAGTGGCCGCAGTTGTCGAACCAGTACAGGTCGGCGTCGGGAAATTTGGCCAAAGCCCGTGGGGCCTGCCGGGGCACGCACACCCGATCCTGCCGCCCCCAGCCAATGACGAGCGGGGCGGTAATGCTGCCCGCCGGAGCGGGCTTTTGCTTCTCGCCGTGGGCCAGGGCCTCGAGCAACTCCCCAAACACGGGGGTGTGGCCCATGGTGTACATTTCATCCTGGGCCTGGTCGGCATCCAGCGCCCAGGGCCGGGCCGAAAACTGCGGCAGAAGGGCCGTGCGCCCCACAGCCGTGCTCATTAGGGCGGGCATCACGGGCTGCAGAGCCTCCACCAGCTTCTGCGACACGGCCACGGACTGGTAGAAAAACGGCACCTCCCAGCCTTCCCAAAACCCGCCGGGGTCCAGGGACACCACGGCGCCTACCACCCCACCGCGGCGGGCCAGCTCCAGCACCAGTCGGGCGCCCATGGAGCTACCTACCGCGTCGATGCCCAGCAGGTTGTGCTCGGTCAGAAAGTCGGTCAGTGCGTCGGCCAGGGTGCTAATGGTGTGGGGCCCGGCCAGCGGTGCCGAGGCCCCGTGCCCGGGCAGGTCCACGGCAATAACGTCGTGCTCGGCAACCAGCGCGTCGATAATCGGATTCCAGGAGCGCCAGCTGCCGCCGATACCGTGAACCAAAAGAAGGGCCCGGCCGGTGCCGCGCCGACTGTAGTGCAATGCCATAGCAACAGGTATGAGTGGCCGCCAAGCCGGTTATGCAAGCGGGCTGCGACTGGGTGAGGTCAGGAATAACGGGTTAGCAAGGTTTCCGCTCCGGCTCCCGCGCAACGCAGAACCCGAAGGGAATACCTACCCATACGCCGCTGTGAACCGGGGGTTGGCAACGCCCATCAGCAGAACCGGCGGATAAAAAAATATGCAAAGAATTAGTAGCCCCGGAAACTTGCTAGCTTCCCGGCATGATGGAGCACTTCACCCAGCTGTATCCTTTCGGACGGCTTCGGTATTCCCAAAGCACTTTTCCGGAACTGGTCACCGATACCGAAGTGCACCGCATTAACTTTCGTGGCAAACGCAGCTTCCGGCTGCAACGCGGGAGTTGCGGCGCGGTGTCTTTCCATCAGGAGCACCCGCTGCTGGGCAATGCCCAAGGGCCCCTTACCACCCTGCTGGCCCGAGCTACCCGGCACTACCTGACGGCTCCCGCTGCCCTGCTGGCCGCCATCCGTCAGGAACTCCAAACCCAGGCCGGCGAGTGGTACGACTTCCCCGCGGCGGCCCACACCATGTGGTGGAAGCGGCTGCACGCTCACAACATACGGACCGACCTGCCGCGCACCGGCGGCCTTATTCTGAGCGGTGTGCCCATTCCGGTGGCCCAGGCCGTGGCCGACATCTGCGCCCACTACGGGGTAGAAACTTACGGGCACGAGCCGCCGATCCGGATTTCAGCAACGCCCCCTGATCGGCTCCTGCTCATTGGCCGCAGCCACGTCATTGCCCGCGAGTTTTTCGTCAGTACGCTCTGCGGCGGGGCACTTGGCAAACGGACCCGGGTTCGGCGCGGCCCTCAAAAGCTGAGCTCTTCGGGCATGGAATAGTGCTTGAAGGCAGCAATGCTTAGCGGAAAGCCTCTATCTTGGCTCCGGGCAGTCCACCTCAATACAACCGGCTGCCCACCGAAAATCAATGAAAGTTTTTGCCTGGATTCTCGGGGTTAGCTTACTGCTGGCCCTACCTTTTCAAAGTGAGGCCCAAGCTCGGAAACGCCCCCGGGCCCGAACCCGTACCGCGGCCCCAGCCGCCGCGGCCACCCCGGCCCAGCTCTACCAGACGGCCTACCAGCATATTCTGCGCAGCCCGGAGTTTGAGGAATTTCGCCAGCCCTGCGTGGCCGTGTTCGACAGCCTGGTTTTTCAGGACCTTGTCACCTTCAACGAAGCGCTGCGGACTGAATGGAATTTTCCCCAGACCTTTCCCCAGGTACAGCTGCTGGATTCCCTGTTTCGCGTGGATGAGCGCACCTCGCACAAGCCCTTGTATTCGCCCCTGGCCGCGAAGCTGACCACCGCTTCCGGTGCCGGCAAAGGCTGCAGCGTGGTGCTTTTCTCCCGGCTAAGCAAAAACATGCTACTGGCGGAGGTCAGCACCAATGCGGAAGGGGGCGCCCGGGTGCGGGATGTTCTGTCCTCGACAACTAAAACCGTGCGCTATCTGCTCCTGTTTAGCCCCGACGGCAAGGTGAAGCGGTATTATACCAAGGTGCTGAACTACGAATAAAGCGGTGCGTCAGGAATGGGGCCAGAGTGTAAGTAACACTGCTAACTGATTGAGCTGGTTTTAGGAGAAGCACTGCTCAGCCGTTGCTCCAGCCTTAACTATCCGCTTTTCTTCAGCAGCTGCGGCAGTCTAAGATGCTGCAGGAACAAAGAGAAGCGGCTTTATTGACGCAGCTACTGCGGGCGACAGGAGCCCAACTTTAAAGTCTACCGCCGTGAACAAGGCTTTTGGAATAGCTATTTGCCTTTTGCTACTATCCGCTCCCAGCTTTGCGCAGGCTCCTTCTGCTGTACCAGCCAAACTTTACCAGACAGCCTACCGCCACATTCTTGACAGCCCAGATCTGAAAAAGTGGCAACGCTCCTGCGTAATAGTGTTTGACAGCCTTGTAGCGCCAGATCAAGCAGCTTTTTTTGAGGCCTTGGACCCCGCTCAGCACTATGCCCGGACCCGGCAGGAGAGTCGCCTCATTGACTCTTTATCAAGGGCAGCCTGGCATAAACCCATTTACTCATCTCTAGCTGCCACACTTACCCCCGGCTCCCAGGCAACCAGGGGCTGCCTAATTATTATGTTTTCTCGGCTGCATAACAACATGCTCCAAGCTGAAATAAGCGACTTGGATGAGGGGCCGCTAACCTACCGGAATGTGCTTACCACCTTCGACCAATCGGATAAATATTTATTTGTCTTCAGCCCGGATGGCAAAATAGCGCGGGTCTACAACCAGCATAGCGATTATAACTGATGAGGGGCTCAACTGCTGGTATTCAAAAAACTCCCCGACCTTCGGCCACCATTTTGCCGTTTCCGTTGTTATAGCGGACTTCATAACGACTACCCTTTTGTCTGAACAACCCACGTATACCGACCCTTACGCCATCGAGAAAGAGCTGCGTAAGGTGCAGGCCCTCATGAAGCTCGAGCAGAAAGAGGACCTCGAACAGTTTAAAATCAAGAGTGCCCAGGCCACCATTGCCGAGCGTCAGAAGCGCGGCCTGACCTGGTACCCGGTTAAAATCACCCAGGAAGAAATTGGCTTTGGCGGCAAGCTGGTGCTGGAAATCGAGCGGCCCGCGGGCCAGGGCGGCCTGCACCTGTTTCAGGTCGGCAAAAACGCGGCTTTGTTTGGCAACATCCCCGGCCGCGCCGCTTCCGACCGCCCCACGCTCTCGGGCGTGATTACCAGCGTGAAGCGCAATAAAATTCTGCTGGCCACCAACAAGGAAGACCTGCCCGACTGGGTCGACGACGGCAAGCTGGGCGTGGACCTGACCTTTGATGAGGTAAGCTACCGGGAAATGGAGCACGCCCTGGGCAAGGTGATGGGCGCCTACGAAAGCCGCCTGGCCGAGCTGCGCGACGTGCTGCTGGGTGCCAAGCCCGCCCGCTACCGCGACGAATCGGAAGCTACACTCTACTACCCTTCGCCCCTGAATGAGTCGCAGCTGGCGGCCGTGCGCCACGTGCTGGCGGCCAAGGACGTGGCCATTATTCACGGCCCGCCCGGCACCGGCAAAACTACCACGCTGGTGCAGGCCATTCTGGAAACCATCCGGCGCGAGCGGCGGGTGCTGGTATGCGCGCCCTCGAATACGGCCGTGGACCTGCTGACCGAAAAGCTGGCTGAGCGGGGCGTCAACGTGATTCGCATGGGCAACCCCTCGCGCGTGTCGGACCTGCTTTTGCACCACACGCTCGACGCCCAGATTATGGAGCACAAGAGCTACGGGGAGCTGAAAAGCATGCGCCAGACCGCCGAGCAGTACCGCGAGCAGGCCGGCAAGTTTAAGCGTCACTTCGGCTGGGAGGAGCGCGAGCAGCGCCGCCTGCTTAAGGAAATGGCCCACCAGATGTTGCAGGACTCCGACAACCTGGAGCGCTACATCACCGAGGACTTGCTCGACAAAGTGCAGGTCATTACCTGTACCCTCGTGGGCGCCTCGAACCGCGCTATTCGCCACCTGACCTACGAAACCGTGTTTATCGATGAGGCGGCCCAGGCCCTGGAGCCCGGCTGCTGGATTCCGATAACCAAGGGCAACCGTGTGGTGCTGGCCGGCGACCATCAGCAGCTGCCGCCCACGGTGAAAAGTGAGCAGGCCGCCCGGGAAGGCTTGCGGGAAACCTTGTTCGAAAAGTGCATCAAGCGCCAGCCCGACTCGGCCCGCATGCTGGAAGTGCAGTACCGCATGCACGAGCAGATCATGGAGTTTAGCTCCGAGCAATTCTACGAAGGCCGCCTGAAAGCCGCACCCAGCGTGGCCCACGCCGACTTGCCCGACTACGACCTGCGCTTTGCCCCCGACCTGCCGGTGGAGTTTCTCGACACTGCCGGCTTTGGCTTCCAGGAGTTGGGTATCGAGGAAAGCCGCTCTATTGCCAACCCCGAAGAGGCCGACCTACTGCTCAAGCGCCTTTCCCAACTGCTAGAGGTGTACGACGCGGCCGACCACGAAAACGACCTGCTCACCATCGGTGTTATTGCCCCCTACCGCGCCCAGATCAACTACCTCAAGGACGCGGTGGAAGACAACGACGAGCTGGTGGGCCTCATGGAGCACCGCATGCTCAGCATCGGCACCGTCGACTCGTTTCAGGGCCAGGAGCGCGACATTATTGCCATCAGCCTCACCCGCAGCAACGCCCAGAGCGAAATCGGCTTTCTCTCGGACATTCGCCGCATGAACGTGGGCATGACCCGAGCCCGCCGCAAGCTGCTCATCGTCGGCGACTCCTCGACGCTCGGCTCCCACCCCTTCTACAAAGCCTTCCTGGACTACGTGGAAAGCATCGGGGCCTACCGCACGGCTTGGGAATTGCAGTAATAAACCACGTGTCCTTGCGAGCAGAGCGAAGCAATCCTTCCTCTGCGCAGTACGAAATGACCTTTTACCAGAAAGCCCTAATACCTGCTCAGGAGTTAGGGCTTTTCACTTAAGGTCGCTCAGCACATTTCAGAGGACGGATTGCCACGGCTGCGCCTCGCAATGACCCGTAGTTATGTTGCCTTCCCTCTTCACTAATACCCAACTAAAAAGGGCACCCACAGTGGGTGCCCTTTTCATTAACTGATAATCCAAAGCCTTACTGATTCATAATCCGCTTGGTCAGCGTCTTGCCGTCGGCCGTTATCCGTAGCACGAGCAGGCCTTTGGGTAGCTTCGTGGCGGGCAACTGCAGGCTCGTCACGTTCTGGTACGTAGCCCGGCTGACCTCGCGGCCCCGGTCACTGACGACAACAACCGTTACCTGCTCGTAGCTACGGCCCAACTCCACCGTCAGTGCCGAACCCTGAGCCGGGTTTGGATACACCCGCAGCTCAGCGGTTTGGGCGGATACTACATCGGCGGGAGCGGCAGTACGGGCACTGGCGCAGGGGCCCACGAGCTGCCAGGGGCAGTACTGGCAGCTGGCCGTGAGCGGATCCTCGTTCTGGGTCCACCACTTGGCCACGTACACATTGCCGTTGCGACTGGCCTGCATGTCCTTCGTGTACACGGCCGTCGCTGACCAGGCCGCTACCGTGCAGCCCCCCGTCGAGCCGCCTGTCACCGTCACGCTCACTGCCGCCGAGGTCGTCACAGCCCCGGCATTATCGGTAGCCCGGGCCGTAATCGAGTAGGTACCCGCAGCCACACCCGTCCAGCTGAAACTGTAGGGTGCCGTCAGGTCTTCGCCCAGCTTGGTGGTACCCTGGAAGAACTCGACTTTGCTCACCGTGCCATTGGCATCGGCCGCATTAGCCGTAATGGTAATGCTGGCCGGGGCTGTGTAGGCAGCACCACTAGCTGGGCCTGTCAGGCTGACCGTGGGCGGCGTATTGGTAGTGGTGCTGCCGGTGACGGTCACCGTTACGACGGCCGAAGTTGTGGCTGACCCGGCATTGTCCGTGGCTCTGGCCGTGAGCGAATAGGTACCCGCGGCTACGCCCGTCCAGCTGTAGCTGTAAGGGCTGGAAGTATCCGTCCCGAGCAACGTTGAGCCATTGTAGAACTCCACCTTGCTGACCGTGCCGTTGGCATCTGCCGCAGTGGCCGTTAGGGTAATGCTGGCCGGAGCGGCAAACGTGGCATTGTTGGCTGGGCCCGTCAAACTCACAGTCGGCGGCGTGTTGTTGCCGGTGTTCAGGGTACTGAAGAAGTTGTAGGCATTGGTAACGAAGGAGTAATTCTGGGTTTTGTCCCAGTTTATCGACCACGTCATGATGCCCCGCAGGTTGGGGTAAGTGGTGTTGAGCACGTACTGTCCGCCGTAGCTTATGCCTTTGACCAGGTAGTTCAGGGCCTTGGTCACGTCGGCGGGGGTTACATAGCCGCCGGCGGGGGCCGCGCCGTTGCCAGTGGCGGGCAGGCCGAAGGCTACCTGATCCTGGCGCAGGGCGGGAAAGAAATTAGCCGCGTTGCGGGCTACCGGAAAGCCCTTGAGCAGCATGTCAGTCATGGCCACGATAAAGTCGGCCGTGCCCTGCCCGTAGATTTTATCGTCCAGCGCGTTCTGAGAACCAGTGTTGTAGTACTGCACGTGCACGAAGGTGAGCAAGTCGCGCAGGCCGTAAAGAATGGGCAGGTAGCCGCCGAAGGCCGTGCCGTAGTTACCGTAGCCGCCCTGCACGTACTGCACCTCCGGGGCCGAAGTCAGCCAGAAATCTTTGCCTTGCCCCCGAAAAAACGTGGTGAGTTCCCGGGCGGCCGTCACCAGGTTGTTGATCTTGGGCGTGGTAGAGTTTTTGAAGTTGGTGTCGCCGGAGTTCAGGATAACCGAGGTGCCTTCCAGGTCAATATCGAACCCGTCGAAGCCGTACTCGGTGATAATGGCTTTCATCGAGGTGACGAACTTATCCTTATCGGCGGTGGTGTTGAGCTCCACGGGGGCATCGGCCCCGCCTATCGAAATCAGCACCTTGCGCCCCTGGCTTTGCAGGGTGCGGATGTCGGCAATAAACTCCGCTTTAGACTGCTGGGTCGGGGTGAAGGTCATGGTCATGTCGCCATAGGCCACGGGCGTGGCAAAGGCAATGTCAATGACGTTGTAGCGCGAATCCACGTCGCGGAGGCGGATGTAGGGCGCGCTGGCGTTGTTCCAGTTGTGGAAGTAGCCCACGATTACCCGGCTCTGGGCCGCGGCGTCAAAGCCGCAGGTCAGCAGCACGAAAAAGAAGGCCAGCAGCCGCAGCAACGACTTTTTACGCCCCAGCGGGGCAGACTGGTGCGGCGGTAATAGTTTGCGTGTTTTCATAGTGGTAGGAAAGAGTTGGTTGGGAAAAGAAAAAAAGGGAAGCCCGCGCAGAGCTTCCCCATAGAACTATTCATTGAGCAGGCGCTTGGTGAAAGTCTGGCCGTCGGCCCGCACCTGCAGCACCAGCACGCCCTTGGGCAGGGCCGGCAAGACCAGCTCGACGGTACGCGTGTTTTTGGCGGCTACCTTGTAGGGCTTGCCCCCGCTGATGCCGGTCAGCTCCAGCTCCACTTGTTCGTAGTGCCGGCCCAGGTCCAGGGTAAGTTTGTTGCCAGTCAGCACCGGGTTGGGGTAAACCGTCAGCGCCTCGGAAGCCAGGCTGGCGGGAGCGGCCGTGCGGGCACTGGCGCAGGGGCCCACGAGCTGCCAGGGGCAGTACTGGCAGCTGGCCGTGAGCGGGTCCTCGTTCTGCGTCCACCACTTGGCCACATACACATTGCCGTTGCGGCTGGCCTGCATGTCCTTCGTGTACACGGCCGTCGGCGACCACGCCGCTACCGTGCAGCCTCCCGTCGAGCTGCCGGTCACCGTCACGCTCACTGCTGCCGAGGTTGTCACAGCTCCGGCATTATCAGTAGCCCGGGCCGTAATCGAGTAGGTACCCGCAGCCACACCCGTCCAGCTGAAACTGTAGGGTGCCGTCAGGTCTTCGCCCAGCTTGGTGGTACCCTGGAAGAACTCGACTTTGCTCACCGTGCCATTGGCATCGGCCGCATTAGCCGTAATAGTAATGCTAGCCGGGGCCGTGTAGGCAGTACCACTAGCTGGGCCTGTCAGGCTGACCGTGGGCGGCGTGTTGGTAGTAGTGCTGCCGGTGACGGTCACCGTTACGGCCGCTGAGGTCGTCACAGCGCCAGCGTTGTCCGTGGCTCTGGCCGTGAGCGAATAGGTGCCCGCTGCTACACCGGTCCAGCTGTAGCTATAGGGGCTAGAAGTATCTGTCCCAAGCAACGTTGAGCCATTGTAGAACTCCACCTTGCTGACCGTGCCGTTGGCATCTGCCGCAGTGGCCGTTAGGGTAATGCTGGCTGGAGCTGCGAAGCTGGCGTTGTTGGCTGGCCCGGTCAGGCTCACCGTCGGCGGTGTATTGGTTGCCGTGCCTGAGGCGAATACTTCGTTGAGCTTGTTGACCAGCGGGGCCTTGGTATTGGGACTGAACACCAGCTTGCCGCCGTAGGTCGTGGTATTACTGGCCAGATCCAGCCAGTCGCCGCTGGCCGACCAGACGATGACGCCGGCCAGCTGCTGGTCTTTCACGTACTGCGCCTTCAGGCCCACCGACCGTTCGTTGTCGTAGCTCAGGAAGTAGGTGCCGTTGGTTTTGTAGGGCACCTTGGCGTTATCGTCCCAGAATTCGGTCCAGTTGGCCGTCTGGGCCACAATGGCCTGGTAGTTGGGCGTACCGTCCCACACGTCCTTGGGCCAGTTGGTAAAGTCGGCGCTGGTCGAGACCTGACCGTCGGGCGTCACGGTTTCGGGCCGTTTCACGGTGGGCGCGTTCAGGGCCGCCGGGCCGCTGGTTACCACGCCCCGGCCGTAGAAAGCCACGCCCAGATTCACCTTGTTCAGCGGAATGCCGGCCGCCTTGATGCCCTTGGTGGTGGCATCCAAGGAGAAATTGGCGGCCTCGGCGCCGGGGTAGTCAAACAGCGGGGAGTTGTGCCCGGCCTTGGTCGACCAGCCCCCGTTGTAGTCGTAGGTCATGAAGTTGAAGTAGTCCATCGACCGGCTCAGCCGAACCCAGTCGAACTGGCTGAAGCGCGACGGCACGGCCGTAAAGGCGGCCGTAATCAGCTTATTGGGCCCCACGGCCGCCCGGATGGCTTCTACCAGCACGGCAAAATTGGGGTAGTCCTGGGCCTGGCCGACGAAGTTCATGCCTTCCTGCCCGGGGTATTCCCAGTCCAAATCAATGCCGTCGAAGCCCAGGGCAATGAGCTTCTGACAGTCGCTCACGAAGCGGGCCCGCTTAGTGGGGTCGGCAGCCATGTCGCCGAAGTGCTTACTCATGCTCCAGCCCCAATGGAGGCCATGACCTTCACGCCCTGCTGATGGGCCAGGTCGATGAGGCCGAGCCGGCCATTCTGCTTGCGAATAGCCAGCGGAAACGTGCCCGTAGCCCCAGTATTCACGTTCGTCCAGCCGCCCGCCGCGTTGCGGTAGCCCAACGAGTAGGCGTAGCTGCCGTCGGAAATGTACTGCACCAGCTCCAGCTCGCCCTGCAGCAAATACAAATCCCAGCTGCTGTAGGTGTCGGAGTTGACGAGCGGGGCCGGCTGCTGCACCGAGCCGGGCTGGGCAATGTTGGGGTTGCGGTAGTCGCCGCTGTGAATGGAGCCGTCGACGGCCACCCCAAAAAAGGAGAAGTTCAGAATCGTGTACTGGGAGTAGTCCACGTTCAGCTGGTTGAGGCTGCCCTTGGGAATCAGGCCCGGAATGTCCTTCCAGGGCCCCCACTGGGTCAGGTAGCCGATAATCTGCTTGTTGTGGTCGGTACGCTTCTTGGGCACAGTAGGGCTAACCTGGGCCTGCAGCACGCCGGGTAACAGACAAAGCAGCAGGGCGAGCAGACCTAGCAGGCGCTTGGCCGGGGCAGCCTTTTGGGCAAGGCGGGGCCGGGCTTCGGCTAGCCGAAGCATCGTAAGAGTTTTCATAGCTGTGAATGGGGTTAGATGGGGAATCCAAAAATCCAGCAGCAATGAATGCCGCGGAAGTTGCGCTAGGTTCTTGCGGCCCCGCAAGAGTGCGGGGCGGGTAGTGCCGGTTGGGCGAGGGGCAACAACCGGCCGGGACCCCGTCGCGGCGGGACCAGAATGGCTACCAAATGAGTTGCTTAGGCAAACGTAGGCCGCGGGGTAAGGCCCGGGAACTCAGATTGTGGGCAAGAACGGCGCAACCGCCGTGGTGTGCTCTTGCGGAAACAAGAAGGACGGGAAAAGCGGAAATGTTAATTAACCAGCAGCTCGGCCGGCGGGCTTTTACGGCCGCTGGGCGTAATCGTAACGGCCCGCACGGTGAGGCCCTTGTTCAGGGGTACGGCCAGGGGTTTGGTGTAGAGTTCGGTGGTTTCGTCGGGCAGGTGGCCGTCGAGGGTGTAGCGAATCTGGGCACCGGGCACCAGGGATCGAAGCGTAAACACGGCCTTGCCATTCTGACGGACTACGCTGGCGCTGTCGAGGCCCAGGGGCTCGGGCACCCGGTAGTACACTTTCTTGGCGTCGAGGCGGGCAAACTGCTGGCCCATGCGGGGCAGAAACTCGGTGTATGTCTTGCCGGCTGCCGGCCGCCAAGCTACTTCCGACACGGCCAGCAGCCGCGGAAACAGCATGTACTCGGCCGCGGCGGGTGTGGTGATATACTCAGTCCACATGTTGGCCTGGGGCCCGAGCACGTGCTTTTGCTGCTCCGGGGTCAGTTCGGCCGGCAGCGGGTTGTAGTTGTAGATGACGTCGAGCGGAATGTAGCCCCCAATCATCAGCGGCTCGAAGGGGCTGTGGGGCTTCTTGCTCTGCCCGTAGTTGATGTACAGGTGGGTAGTGGGCGACATAACCACGTCGTGGCCCATCTTGGCGGCCTCAATACCGCCTTTCTCGCCCCGCCAGCTCATCACCGTGGCGCTGGGCGCAATACCGCCCTCCAGGATTTCGTCCCAGCCGATGAGCTTTTTGCCCTTGCTTTCCAGGAACTTCTCGATCCGGCGGTTAAACCAGCCCTGCACCTTCTCCACGTCAGTGTAGCCCTCCTTCTTCATGATTTCCTGCACGGCGGCGCTTTCCTTCCACCGGGTTTTGGGCGCTTCGTCGCCGCCAATGTGCACGTAGGGCCCGGGAAATAGGGCCGTTACTTCACTCAGTACGTCCTCGAAAAAGCGGAACGTGGGTTCGGTGGGGCACACGATGTCCTCGTTTACGCCCCACATGGTCCAGGTTTCGTAGGTGCCGGGCTTGCAGGCCAGCTCCGGGTACGCAGCCAAAATGGCCACCGAGTGGCCCGGCATTTCGATTTCGGGCACGATGGTCACGTAGCGCTTCTGGGCGTAGGCCACCACGTCGCGAATCTGGTCCTGGGTGTAGAAGCCACCGTAGGGCGTAGCGTCGTACTTGAACTCGGCGGGCGTTTTGAACAGCTGCTGGGCCCCAATCAGGGTTTCCTTGCGGAAGGCGCTGACCTGGGTGAGCTTGGGGTATTTCTTGATTTCGATGCGCCAGCCCTGGTCGTCGGTCAGGTGCCAGTGGAAGGTGTTGAGCTTGTAGGCGGCCAGCAAATCGATGTAGCGCTTGACGAAGTCCACCGAGAAGAAGTGGCGGCTCACGTCGAGCATGGCCCCGCGCCAGCGGAAGGCCGGCTGGTCATTGATACGTACGTAGGGCACCGCAGCCGTAGCCGCCGACTTAGCCGGCAGCAGCTGCACCAAGGTCTGAGCTCCGTAAAACAGTCCCGGCCCACCGGCCGCCGTAATCCGGATGCCCTGCTGGTCAACCGTGAGCTGGTAGCCTTCGGCGTTGGGCGTGGCAGCCGTAACCAGGGCAATATTGGCGCCCGCCCGGGTCGAGGTCAGCGTGACGGTTTTGCCCAGCCCGGTTAGCATTTCTTTCAGCAGACCGGCCACATTCCCCCGTCTTTGCCCACGGCGTAGATGCTCACTTTCTGGGGCAGGGCATACGTGGCGGTGTAGGCTTTCACCTCGCGCGGCAGCGGCACCAACCCCAGACGCTGCGCCGGAATTTCGGTCAATTGAGCCGAGGCTGACGGTGCAGCCAACAGGCTTACCGCCAGAATTCCACCCAGCCGGGTAGCAAAAGAGAAAGAAAAGGGCATAAACGGTGGGTTGAGCGCAAGAAAATGGGTTGGTGAAACGACTAGCGCCGCCAATGTAAGGACTCAGGGAATATTTGCAGGATATAGCGAGTCGCCCGGCGGCCAAACCGGCAGCTGCCGCGTTGCCGCGGAGAAGCTGCCGGCTGGCCTTGTGCAGGCTCTCCCCTCCTGTTTATTTATCCCACCATACCCGACCAATCAGGTTGTCGCCGCCAGTCACGGCCGCGCTGGCGTCCCGGTAATTGTCGGGGTTGCTGGTAATTTCGGAGGTGGGGTACGGGAAGCGGCGCGGAATCTGGCCGTTGGTGGCATTGTTGGGATACACCACCGGGGTGAGGGCCGGAAAGCCGCTGCGACGATAGTTCGCCCACGACTCGTAGAAATCCAGCATGGTGTTGGTCAAGGCCCAATATTGGGTGTTGATTTGCTCCAGCCCGTTGGCTGCATTATAGGGGTGAGCCGCCAAATAGGTAGTGGCCTCTGCCTCAGCCACAGCCATAGTTGGGTCGTACTGGCTCAGGTAGGTCATGGCGGCCGTCACGCCGGCGTTGTAGTGCTGGGCGGCGCTGCCGCCGATACCCCAACGCTGGGCTGCCTCGGCCAGTAGCAGCTCCGACTCGCCGTAGGTCAGCACAAACGTGGGTCCGTTGCGCTTGATCATCCCGGGGCTGGGCGAGGAATAGGCTGGAAACGTCGTGTAGTTGGCCGCGCCCGAGATATCGAAGGCTGCCCGGCCGCTCAGGTCCTTGCCGTTGGGCATGCCCTTCTGTACCGCCGGAGTCGAAATAGCGCCCGGATTCTGGGTTTTGCTCACGTCGGTGAGATAGAGCTGGGTGACGGCTATTTTCGAGAGGCGCGGGTCGTTGTTGCCTTTAAGGTAATCAATGAAGGTTTGGGACCATTTCACGTAGTAATTCTCCTGGCCTCCGTCGCCGAGCAGCACCTGGCTGTTGCGGTTCTGGGTTACCCGGGCCCCGGCCACGTCGTGCACCACGTAGGCGTTGTCGGCGTTGCTCTGCATGGTTTTGCCCACCACCTTGGTGGCGTAGGCCTGCGCCTTGGCCGGGTCTACCTTGGTCAGGCGCATGGCCAGACGCAGCAGCAGGGTGTTGCCCAGCCGCTGCCACTGGGCGATGTTGCCCTTGTAGAATACGTCCCCGCTCGGCACGTCAGCGTTGGGGTCGAGGGCAGCAGTAGCTTCTTCCACTTCCTTAAGCAGGTCGTTGTAGATGTCCTGCTGCTTGTCATATTTAGGCCGGATTGTGCCCGTGTAGTAGCCCTTGCCCGCTTCGTTGTAGGGCACGTCGCCGTAGAGGTCGGTGAGGCGCTCCATAATCAGGGCCCGCATGATGCGGCCCACCTGATGCAGGTTTTTGTACTGGGCCTTGCCTCTTGTGAATTCCACCATGTCGGTTACGGGCTTCACCTGCTCGGCGTAGGCACCCACAGTATTGCCGCCCCAGTAGGCGGCGGTGTAGGCCTCATTGAGCAGGTACTTGTCGCCGGCCCAGTAGCTTACCACGGTCGAGAGGCCCTGGATGACGGTAGCGCTGTAAATCAGGTTGGCCCGCCAGGTGTCGTAGGCAAAGTCGGAGCTCCCGGTGTAGGCCAGTTGGGAGGTAGTCAGCAGGTAGTTGGCATCGAACGTCGATTGGGTATAAGTCGACGGGTTGGTGTTGATGTCCTCGAAATCATCGGTGCAGCCGCTGGCCAGCAGCAGGGCAGCCAGCAGAGCGGCGGGGTACTTAGGAAAAATATTTTTCATGGCGAAGGGCGTTGAGAGGAACTGCGGAGGCAGGCACTAGAATTTGGCGTTCAGGTTCAGGCCGAACGTGCGGACCGGAGGCACCCCCCGAGTTCCAGACCCTGGGCAAAGGCATTATAGTTGCCCTCGGGGTCGATGTTGTCGGTGTTGCGCTTCAGGAAAGCCAGGTTGCGGGCCACCAGGCTCACCGTCAGGCGCTGGATATGATTGTTAAACAACCCGTTGGGAAAAGAATACCCCAGCGTTACCTGCCGCAACTTAATGAAGTCGGCATCTTGCACAAAGTCTTTCGACACGTTATTAGCCAGCGTGCTGTAGTAGGTAGCCGCGTCAATGTTGTCGGTGCCAAAGGTGCCTTCCCGATTCACCAGGGTCCGCTTGTGCAACCCGAAGAGGGTGCCGTAGTAGTCGGTGGCCGAGAAGATCTTGCCCCAAACTTGCCATCAATCAGCACGCCCAGATTCAGGCGCTTATACACGAAGTCGTTGCTCCAGCCCTGGGTCCAGGGGTGAAAGGCCGTACCAAAGGACTTCAGCTCGCCGCGGGCCGGCACCCCGTTGGGCGTGGTGGCAATGCTGCCGTCGGCGTTGTACTTGTAGTCGTAAGCCAGCACCTGCCCGTAGGGTTGACCCACAATCTGACCTACGAAGCCTACACCCGAGCGCGAGGTAGCGTACACCGACTGCTGCTGCCCGGCGGCCAGCGACAACACCGTGTTTTTGTTGTAGGCCGCGTTGTAGGAGGAAGTCCAGATGAAGTCCGTGGTGCGAATGGGCTGCACGGTCAGCAGCATTTCCACGCCCTTGTTTTCCATTTCTCCCGAGTTGAGCACGGCGCCCTGGTAGCCCGAGCTGATGGAGGCCGGGGCAAAGACAATTTCGTCCTTCGAATTCTTCTTGTAGAAAGTCAGGTCCAGCCGCACGCGGTTCTTGACAAACGCCAGCTCCGTGCCGATTTCTATTTCCTGAGCCCGGGAAGGCCGCAGCCCCGTGTTGGGAATGTTCACGTTGTCGGGGCTGATGGTGCCCAGCGGCAGGCCGTTAAGCGACGTGGGCAGGAAGGCGTAGCTCAGTTGGGTCTGGAACGGCAGCGTGGCCTGGCTGACTTCTGAGTAGCCCGCCCGGATCTTGCCGAACGACAGGAAGTCCGGCTTCACCAGCTCCGAGAATACAAAAGAGGCGCTGATACCGGGAGTCGTATTGAAAAGCTTGTTGTCTTTGCCCGGCGTGGCCAGGGTCGAAAACCAGTCACGGCGCAGCGTGGTCGTCAAAAACAGCAGCTCCCGGTAGGCAAACTCCAGCGAGCCGTAGGCCGACTGCACTTCCTGGTCGCTGAAGAAGCTTTGGGCCGACTTGTTCTTAGCGTTACCCAGAGTGTTCACCCCAAACACGGCCAGGTCGGAGCCGATGTTCTGGAAAGCCTCCGACTTGGTCCGCCGGTAACTAACCCCCAGGTTGGGCGTGAAGGCGAAGTCGTCGCCTACTTCAAACGTTTTCCCGATTAGCCCGTCCGCGTTCAGGTCCGTAAACTGGGTGGTCAGCTCCGTAATGCGGCCCGTGGGCAGGTAGGCCGTGCCCGAGGGCGTCACGCTCGTAAACCGGTCGGTGTAGCCGTCGCGTCCTACCCGGCCCTGCAGGAAAAGTCCATTTTCGAAGGCATAGCGCGCACTCACCGACGAGAGCAGTCGTTCCCGGCGGGTGTTGTTAACGAATCTGTAGGCGGCAAAGTAAGGGTTGGTGTTGTAGGGGTTGCCGGTGTTGTACTGCAGCTCGGTGCGGTCCGCATTTACCGTAGGCTCCAGGGTGCGCACGTCCAGGCTGGTGGGCAGGAAGGTCACGTTGAAGTTGGCATTGCCGGCGCCGTCGGAAAGAATGGGGCGGTTATCGGCCTGCTCCAGAATGTAGTTGGCCCGCGCGTCGATGGTCAGGCGCTTAAACGGGTCGAAGGTGCCGACAAAGTTGAAAGTCTGCCGGCCCAGCCCCGAGTTGGGCACTACGGCCTTGTTGGTCAAGTTGCTGGCCGAAAGCCGCACCGAGCCGCCGGTGAATGCCTTGTTGAAGGCCAGGGTGTTGGTCCAGCTGTGGCCTGCGCGGTAGAAATTCTGCAGGTTGTCTTTCTGCGCTACGTAGGGCCGCACGGTACCGTCGAACTGAATGACCTGCGAGCCGTCGAGTCGGCCACCCCAGCTGGAGTTGCCGACCTGCGCGGCCCCAACGGCCGTAGTGGGTTTGATGTTATTGGCGCCCTGCCCGTACTCGTACTGCCAGTCGGTGAGGCTGAAAATTCGCTCGGTTACGTAGTTGCTGTTGAACTCGATTCCCTCGTTGTTCTTGGCGCTTTTCGTGTTAATCAGAATTACGCCGGCCTTGGCGCGGTAGCCGTACAGGGCGGCGGCGGCGGCGCCTTTCAGCACCGAAATGCTTTCAATGTCGTCGGGGTTGATGTTGGAAATGGCGTCGCCCAGATCGGGGGAGTTGTCGTACTGCCCGCCGGTGTTGGCAACGCTGGGCTGACTTTCCACCGGTATCCCGTTGATGACGTAGAGCGGCTGGTTGGTTTGGTTCAGGCTCGACACGCCCCGGATAATAACGTTGCTGGAGGAGCCCGCCCCGCCGGCGGTAGAGTTTACGTTCAGGCCGGCTACTTTCCCCACCAGGGAGTTAGTCACGTTGGTTTCCCGTGCCTGAGTCAGGGTTTCGCCCTTCACCTCCGTGACGGAATAGCCCAGGGTTTTCCGCTCCCGCGCTACGTTCAGGGCCGTTACCACCACTTCGCCCAGCTGCTGGGCATTCTCGCTCAGCGTCACATCGACAACCCTTCTGGACCGCACCGCAATGGTTTGCGGAGTAAAGCCAATTGAAGAAAACACCAGGGCGGCCGTATCGGGGGCCGCAATGGAATACGCCCCGCTGGCATCGGTGCTGGTGCCCTGCTGGGTACCGCGGACAATGACGGTGACGCCCGGCAGGGAGCCGCCTTTCGCGTCGGTGACCTTACCAGTCACCGTCAGGGTTTGAGCCAATCCTAAGCCCGGCAGGCTCAGGAGCAGCAATACAGTAAGCCAAGTAAATTTTCGCATAGCCTTCAGTGGGGGTTGGTGAGAGAAAACGCGGCAACCAGCTTCACAAGCCCGACCGCAGCGGATTCTCAGGCTACACAGGCCTAGAAACCACCCGAAAATCAGGCAGGAAAGAAGAATTCGTATTGAATGCGCAACTAGGTGGGCGTACTGCGGGGCAGTACCGGGAGCAGGCTCTGACGGGCAAAGCGGCTGAGTTAATCAGGGATTATCCAGCCGGAACTACGGTATTATCGACGACTTCTGAAGCTGCAAACAACTTCATAGTCAGGTAATAGAGCGTGGAGCAGGGTACTCGGGCGTGTGCATAAGCGGCCACCTAATGGAAAGACAATAAGAGCCGGCCGTATTCGCAGGGGTAGGATACAGACCTTTAGGCTAAGCCCAGACACCTTATTCTCACCAGTATTCCAAATAGCCTGATTCCGAGAACAAACCAAGACTAATTGAATAGGTATTACTGGCTATGCTCCAAACTTAGATTTCCTTGGGCGACGAAACAAGCACTATTAAGAAAATATGTGTGCGCACACGCAGAAATTTCGATTCAAAGTGCCCGCACACGCAGGAAAAGCTATTCTCAAAAATCCAAAAAAGTCTGCGAATAATAGAGCAGTTGTTATGCCCTACTCCATTTAAGTATTCGATTATTATTGATATAATTTTTCTTGTATCCACTCAACCTAGATACCGTTCTCAAGCGGCGCGGGCACCAAACTGGCCGGGGCGCTGGCAGCGGCAGGCACAGTGTACTTTGCCTGGCTTCTCACTTGGTAGGCGTGGCCCTTCCAGCCAAAAAACAGTATGTAGAGGTAGCACGGAATCAGCAACACATACGCATACTGCAAGCCGATGCTTTCGCTAAGCAACCCATAGACGTAGGGCAAAATGGCCCCGCCCCCAATACCCATTATCAACAATGCGGAGCCCCGCTCGGTCAGTGCGCCAAGGCGCTGAATGCTAAGCGGAAATATAGCCGGCCAGAGCAGCGAGTTGGCCAGCCCCAGCAGGGCTACCAGCAATACCGATACGTAGCCGTGGGTGCACACAATTCCTAAGGTACAGCCTACGCCTACCAGGGCGCAGATGCTCAAGGCCGTCTGCTGATTAACGTAGCGGGGAATGGCCAACACACCAATAACGTAGCCCACCAGCATGGCTACCAGAGTCAGGGAAGTGAAGTTACGAGCCACATCAAGACTGATGCCTTGCTCCCGGCCGTACTGGATAATGGTGTCGCCGGCAATTACCTCTACTCCTACGCAGCAGAAAATGGCCAGCACGCCCAGCAGCAGGTGCGGAAATTGAAAAATGCTGCGGGTTGGCTCCTCGCTGGCTTCCGCAGCATCTTCCGGCAGCGGGCCGATTTCGGGTAGGCTGGAAAGCCGAATCAGGACGGCCAACACTACCAAAACCACTGCCATAATCACGTAAGGGCTTATAACCCGGTCGGCCAACTGCTGAAGAAGCGTAGCCTTCGCGGCCGCTGAACTAGTAGCCAGCTGGGCTTCCAGCGCCGTGGCTCCCTCCAGCACCACCGCCCCGATAAGCACCGGACTCAGGGCACCCGCTATTTTACTGCAGATGCCCATGATGCTGATGCGCTGGGCCGCACTTTCCAGGGGCCCCAGAATAGTAGCGTAGGGATTGGAAGCGGTTTGGAGCAAAGCCAGGCCCGCGCCCTGCACAAACAGCCCGAGCAGAAACAGCCCAAATGAGCGGGCGTGGGCCGCTGGCACAAACAGCAGCGCCCCAGCCGCCATAACCAGTAGTCCCAGCGCCATTCCGTTTTTAAAGCCAGTTTTCTGCAGGATAAGTGCCGAGGGAATGGCCAGAAAAACGTAGGCAATGTAGAAAGCAAACGTCACCAGCAGCGCCTGCGAATAGGTCAGTTCACAGGCCAGCTTTAAAAATGGAATCAGCGTTCCGTTGAGCCAGGTTATAAACCCGAAAATAAAAAACAGAGCGCCAATAATAGCCAGCGGCGGTACGACACTTCGGGAAGCTTGTTTCATAGGGCAGAAAAGGGCTTGGGGCAGGCAACCAGCAAGACCACAGCGGTGGCAGCAGCTGCCGCTGAAAAAAGCGGCAGCTGCCCAAAACAAGTTGATTACCAGCCTTTGGTGGGAATTTCGGAACTTCTCTGAACCGGCCCTAGAACCGGTGGCGGACGAAAGCTTCCATAGCTTCGTACTCGGCCAGCCCCAGCTTGTCGTAAAGCTTGGCCGTGGTGTGGTTGCGGTCTTCGGAGCGTTGCCAGAACTCGCGCTTGTCGTTGCCGGGGAACACGGCGCTGTCTTTCTGCGACTGGTGCTTGAAAATGGCCTTGCGCTTGCGCAACAGCTCTTCCGGGCTGATGGGCACGGCCATTTCGATTTCTTCCACGTCCCACTCCTGCCAGGCGCCCCGGTACAGCCACAGGTTGCAGTCCTCCACCCAGGCCTCCTTGCCTTTGAGGCGGGCCAGGGCGGCAAAAATGGCGTCCAAGCATACCCGGTGCGTGCCGTGCGGGTCGCGCAGGTCCCCGGCCGCGAAAATCTGGTGGGGCTGAATGTCCTGCAGAATGTCGACAACGGCCTGAATGTCGGCCTCGCCCAGGGGCTTTTTCTTTACCTGCCCGGTTTCATAGAACGGCATGTTCATGAAGTGCACGTTCTGCTCCTTGACGCCGCAGAAGCGGCAGGCGGCGGCGGCTTCGCCCTTACGGATCAGCGCCTTGATGTCCTGCACCAGCGGACTGTCTTCCTCGCCCAGCTTTTTATACCGTAAGAATTCAACTACTTCGTGGTGCTTCTGCTGCATATCGGCCGCGCCCACGTTCATTTTTTGGGCGAAATCCAGGGCAAAATCCGCGTAGCGGCGGGCGTCGTCATCAAATACGGCAATGTTGCCGCTGGTTTGGTAGGCTACGTGCACATCGTGGCCCTGGTCGACGAGGCGCAGCAGGGTGCCGCCCATGGAAATAACGTCGTCGTCGGGATGGGGACTGAAAATCAACGACCGTTTGATGGCCGGCTCGGCCCGCTCGGGGCGGTGGGTGTCGTTGGAGTTCGGTTTGCCGCCGGGCCAGCCCGTAATGGTGCGCTGAATAGCGTTAAACACCTTCAGGTTAAGATTATAAGCATTGCCAGCCTCCACCAGCAGGTCGCTCAGGCTGCCGTCTTTATAGTCTTCGTCGGTCAGCTTGAGAATGGGTTTCTGGGTTTTCAAGCTCAGCCAGATTACGGCCCGGCGAATTAAGTTGTCGTCCCAGGCGCACATGCCCACCAGCCAGGGCGTTTTCACCCGGGTCAGCTCGGCGGCAGCCCACTGGTCGACAACGACGGCCACGCGCGGGTGCAGCTGCAGAAAGGAAGCCGGCACCTCGTCCGAAACCCGGCCCTCTACCGTTTTATGCAGGATTTTAGCTTTGCCCTCGCCCCAGGCCATGAGCATGATTTTGCGAGCCTTCATAATGGTGCCCACGCCCATTGTCAGGGCCCGGAGCGGCACGTATTCTTCCTTGATAAAGTCTTTGGCCGCGTCCGTAATAGTCAGCGGGTCGAGCTTTACTAGGCGGGTCGTTGAGGTGATGGCCGAACCGGGCTCGTTGAAGCCGATGTGGCCGGTGCGACCAATGCCCAATAGCTGCAGATCAAGCCCGCCACAGTCCTCAATGAGCTTCTCGTAAGCCTGACAGTACTCTTTTACCTTGTCGATGGGGAGCGTACCGTCCGGGATGTGAATATTCTCGGGCAGAATATCGATGTGGTTAAACAGGTGCTCGTGCATGAAGTAGACGTAGCTCTGAAGCTCGTCGGGCTGCATCGGGTAATACTCGTCGAGGTTAAAGGTGATGACGTTGCGGAAGCTCAGCCCTTCCTCGTGATGCAGGCGAACCAACTCTCGATACACGCTGATGGGCGACGAGCCGGTAGCCAGGCCCAGCACCACCATTTCGCCTTTCCGTTGCTTGCTGCGAATCAGCTCGGCAATTTCGTAGGCCAGGGTGACGGCTCCCTCCTGGACGTTGTCAAAAATAGTGACCGGGAGCTTTTCAAAGGTGGTTTCGGGATAGTTGAGGACTTCCATTGCGGCCTTTCGTATTTAAAAAGTGGGGATTTTAAGACGAAGCAAGAGGTGGCCGATACCGGTGGCTCATCCCATGATGAAACCATCCTGTAGCAGGCGGCAGGTCGGTAAGCCGAGCGGGTAATGACTAACTAGGAAATATAAGCTGTATAGCCTTTAGCCCAGAAATCGAATAGGATTTTCCTGGCACTTAGAGTAGCATCTAAGCCAAACGTAAGAAAGCTAATGAACTAATGCAAGGGAACTAACAAATAAATGTGTGCGCACACGCAAATAATTATTCCGATGAGTGGGCGCACACGCAGCTTTTTATATAATTCATACTATATTTATCAGGCATCACGCTTTAAGTAGGAAGAAAGACAGATACCTTATACAACTTCTGAAATCCGGTAAAGCTGTGTAGCTGACTAAAAGCTGTTCCTGAAGCCAATCTTGCCGTAGCTCATTAATACGAGCACCTATACCTCTCTTCCTTCTCACAACTGTAGCATTGGAGTCCTCGGCTGCTTGTCGCCCACGTGTTACCTTCGTGATATCTTTGGCATGTTTTACCAGTAAGCGCAGGGTACCCCATGAAGAAAAACGCGGTGCGCATTAAGGATATAGCGGCCAAGGCCAATGTCTCGGTTGGCACGGTCGACCGGGTGTTACATAACCGGGGCCGAGTGGCAGAGGATGTGCGGCAGAAGGTACTGTCGATGATGAAGGAAATGGAGTACGAGCCCAACATGATTGCGCGTACCCTCGGCTCCAACCGCACCTACCAACTAGCTGTCCTGCAGCCCGATCATACGCTGGACCCCTACTGGCAAGCCCCGTGGAACGGCATTGAGAAAGCAGCCCGGGAACTCAAGCAGTACGGGTTGAGCATTGTGGTGTATCCGTATAATCTGACCGAGGTAGAGTCGTTTCGGGAACAGGCTGAAGCGGCCACTAGGGCTACCCCTGACGGTATTCTGATTGCCCCGCTGTTCTACCGGGAGTCGCTGGCTTTCTTCGAGCAATGGCAGCAGCAGGGCATTCCTTACGTGTTATTTAACACGTATATCGCCGAGTTGCAGCCACTGAGCTACGTGGGGCAGGATTCCTACCAGAGCGGCTTCCTGGCGGGCAAGCTGGTGCACATTGGGCAAACCCAGCCCGGCACGTTCCTTATTGCCCACATTGCCGAGGATATTGCCAACTCGGCCCACATTACCCAGAAGGAGCGCGGCTTCCGCGACTACTTCGCCCAGCTGGCTACCACTCCTGAACTGGCCGCCCCGGACCAGCCCAAGAGCCAGCACACCGTACTCAGTGTGGATCTGCCCCACCCTGCCGATCCGTCGTTTGCCCGCCTGCTCAACCGGCTGCTAGACGAGGAGCAAACCCAGCTCAAGGGAATTTTTGTGAGTACCTCCAAGGCGTACGAAATTGCGCCCTACCTGCAGGCTTACCGCCGGGAGGACATTCGCCTGGTAGGTTATGATCTGCTGGAGAAAAACATTCACTTTCTCAACGAGGGCGTCATTGACTTTCTGATCAATCAAAATCCCAAGAAGCAGGGCTACCGGGGCATTTATGCACTGGCCGACCTGCTGATCTTCAAGAAAGAGGTGCTGCGGCTCCGGTACCTGCCGCTCGACATCATCACCCGGGAAAACCTCGAGTACTATCTGTAAGCTCGGCGGCTAATTTCTACGCCCAGCGGGTGCGTCCCCAAGGGTAATTCGGAGCTGCGCCACCAAACGGGTTTCGGCGAAGGCGGTAGGCAGGGCCCCCGCCGAAACAGACCATCAAACCCGTTTGGCGTATAACCCTGGTCTGGGGGTTACAGTATCTATAGAATTCTGAGCCGCTTTTTACCGGCCATTTCCGTAACTAGCCGCCCTAAACTGTTTTTTCACCCAACCCGGATATCGAATCCACCCCGATTATGGCCCAGATCAGCCCTAATAAAGTCGTTACCATCACCTACGACCTGAGCGTAACCGACGAAAACCAAGAGAAAGTACTGGTAGAATCGGCTGAGGCCGAGGCCCCGATGGTGTTCCTATTTGGCCAGAGCGGCCTGCCCGAGGAGTTTGAAAGCCAGCTCAGCGGCAAAAGCGCCGGCGACTCCTTCAACTTCTCCCTGACTCCCGAGCAGGCCTACGGCGACTACGACCAGCAGGCCGTAGTGGACATCCCCAAGAATGTTTTTGAAATCGACGGCAAGATTGACGAGGAAATGCTCCAGGAAGGCAACTTCCTGCCAATGTCCGACAACCAGGGCAACCACATGCAGGGCAAAATCGTCGAAATCGGTGCCGACACCGTGAAGATGGACTTCAACCACCCCTGGCCGGCATGGTCATGCACTTCGATGGTAAAGTAGCCGCCGTGCGCGACGCCACTCAGGAAGAGCTGGCCCACGGCCACGTGCATGGCGAAGGTGGTCACCACCACTAGGCTCTTGCCGCTACTACTGATACTGAAAACGGGGCCTTCGGGCCCCGTTTTTTTGGTAGCTGCCTAATGGAATACGGCTTGCCAAACGCTAATAGTGGTTTTACTTCTTGGTAAAGTGTAGGGAAAGGACATTTCTGCTTGGATAAACATCGGCGGGGCCGCAATAGTACGACCCGGCTCCTGTGCCAGCCTTTGCCCACTCCATGGTTGTGGAATTGACAGAAATTAGCTCGTGCTCGTCCACTACATTCCCGGGGTATAGGAGCTGAATATAGGTTTTCCCCTGGGCCCGCTTAATGGTGTAAGGCCGACTATACGTACCGCCTCCTTCGTAGAGAATCTTTACCGAATCCTTCGTGACCACAAAGATGTCCTTGGTTGGAATTTCACTCGTGCAGATCTGGGTGTTATCCGGCTTGTAAAAGCTTCTCTTAACCAGGGAATTTTCCCAGGAGCCCAGGATTTGCTGCTCCGCTGTGACCTCCACCTTCTCTGATTCTTTTGTGCACGCCGTAAAGCTCAGCGCTACTAATGGCGCCAGCAGTAGTGTATGTTTCATGAATAGCTAGGGTTGAATACTGAGGGGTAAATGTAAACAAGAGCATCGAATATACACCTCAGTTTACCTGGTCGCCTCCACTCCGGCCCGCAACTCGGGCCAGAACTCCCGAAAGTCTGCCTCATAGGCCTCCTCTTCCTGCAGAAACGCTGCCGCCCCGTAGCCAGCACCGCCCCGCTGGGCACCCGGCGGCTCAGTCCGTATAAGGCCCGCTCTAGCCCTTCCGGCTGGGCATATCCCGTCAGCCAATCGTCGCGGCGCATATACTGGAACATGTGCTGCAAACGTTCAGGCAGCTCCGCCCGGCGAGCCTGCAGCAAGGCGTAGAGGCGCTGGGCAAAGGCGGGCAAGGGCTCGGCAGGATGAAAGTCAGAAAAGTCGCGGGCCAGCAGGTGGTCGTAGCCAACGTCGGCCACGACGCCGGCCCACTTGCCTAGGCCGGCTTCACGCAGGCGGGCGGTGGTGCGCCGCACCACGGGGTGCGTATCGGTAAAGGAGTCGATGAAGCGGTGCAGGTGAATGCCACGCTGCACCGTGGCAGGATAAGCCTGCACCTGCGCCCGGCCCCGCACGGCCTCGGCGGCAAAGTTGCCGATGACCAGGTCTTCGTAGTCGCGTGTAGTGGCGGGTGAGCCGGAAAGCAGCAGGTGAGCAAGAAAATTCATGGAGGGCAAAGTACTGGAAAACTGCGGCAAGAGCTTTTGCAAAGCCCGACCGTAGAACCTTCCCCCGCCCCGGCCGTACTTCCTTGCACACCCTTACACTACCAAAACCCTAGATACTATGGCCGAGCAAGTAGCCGTTAGCCACGATGTCACGAAGCTCGTGGAGCGCATCAAAGACATTAAAATAGCCATGATGACCACCGTGGAACCCAGCGGGGAGCTGCACAGCCGCCCGATGTACACCCACGAGCCCGAGGCCGACGGCACCCTGTGGTTTTTCACCGAAGGAGATTCCGCCAAGATTGACGAAGTACAGCAGGAGCGCCACGTAAACCTGGGCTACTCCAAGCCCGACCAGAACCTGTACGTGTCCATTTCCGGCACGGCCACCGTGGTCAACGACCGGCAGAAAATCAAGGATCTGTGGAGCGAAGGCCTGCGCGCCTGGTTCCCCAAGGGCTCCGACGACCCGAATATCTCCCTGCTGCGCGTGGATATCAGCCGCGGCGAATACTGGGACCAGCCCAGCAACGTGCTGGTACGCGCCTTTGGCTACGCCAAAGCCGTGGCTACCGGTGAGCGGTACCAGCCCACCGGCGACGAGCATACCAAGGTAAACCTCTAGGCGCCTGCGCCACCAAAGCAAAGGGCCGGAAGCAATTCCGGCCCTTTTTTGTTGTTTTGTCAGCCCTCCCCCGGCAAGACTTTTTTCGGCCGCTTCTCTGCTACTGCCCTTGCTTACCACCCTCACCATTTTCACGCTGCAACCCGGCACCACCCGCTGGGGCCTGGCTCAAATGGGCACCGCGCCCCGGCAGCTGCAGCGCGTAGCTGGTCTGCGCTTCTTTAAGATGCTAGGCAGCGGCTACGATTTTGGCTTGAAGCCCAACTTTCAGCGCTACGCCCTGATGGCTGTCTGGGAAACCATGGCTGCCGCCGAAACATTCTTTGCCACGCACCCGCTGTGGCTCAGCTACCAGCAGCATAGCACCGAAACCTGGACCGTGCAGCTCGCCCCGCTGAAAGCCCACGGCCTCTGGGACGGCCAGAACCCTTTCGACTATCACACTACTCCTGCCCCGGCCGACGGGCCGGTTGCCGTGCTTACCCGGGCTTCCATCAAGCTCTGGAAAGCTCCGCAATTCTGGCGGGCCGTGCCCGCTACCAGCGCCGCCTTTGCCCAGGCGCAAGGGGTGCGGGCCGCCATTGGCCTGGGTGAAATCCCGATTGTGCGCCAGGCCACTTTCAGCGTGTGGGAATCGGCGGTCAGCATGCAGCAATATGCTTACCGCGGGGCAGCACACAAGGGCGTAATTCAGCGTACCCGCCAGGAAAAGTGGTACGGCGAGGAGCTGTTTGCCCGCTTTCAGGTGCTGGGCGGCCAAGGAACCCTGGACGGCAAAAATCCACTGGAAGGTCTGGTATAGCCAGCCCCGCAGCAAGCAACTACGCTTCAGATACGCAAAAAGCCCGGCCAGCCGGGCTTTTTGGCATCATACGCAGCATACATTAGCTTCCGATGGGGGCCGTCCGGGTAGTCGGCTGGGACTTCAGGACCTGCTTCATCTCCTTTTCCTTCAGCTTTTTGCACGTCAGCACCACTACGGCGTCGTTGCTCATGGCATTTTCCTCGTAGCTCATGTGCACCTTCTTGCCGCTCCAGGCAAAGCGCTGGGCAAAGGCACTGCTGCGGGTGCCGGGGCCCGCCTTTTGCTGCAGGGCGGCCAGCATGGCCCGGCTATTGGCCAGCCCCTGGGTTTTGAGCAGAATCACGCTCAGCTTGCCCTGATAAAAGCCGTAGGTCACGTCGAACACTTCCCCCTCGCCAAGGGTTTTGGGCTCGGTTTTGCGGCGGTAGTAGCGCGTCTGTCCTGCTTTTTCGGCTAGGGCCAGGTCGCGGAAGGCGCTGGTGTCACTCTCAAAACGGGCACCCCGGTACCCATAGGTGTCGTCCAGGGCCTGAAGGCTGGCGGGGGCCTGCTGGGCCAATAGGGGCCCGGCCGTCAGCAGCAGCAGGCCGGTCAAGGTAGAGTAGAGCTTCATTAAAGACAAATTAGAAGTAGCACAGAACGTCAGAAGTCGGCAATATAAGCGCTACAGTACCATTTGGCACACTCTATTAAGCAGAACTATCCAAAAACACCACCCGACCTCCGCAAAGTACCCTGCCCCGCCTCATGCCCCCGCCCCGCTACCGGAATTTAGGCGAGGAAACCCGGGTTTCGTGCTTGATGATTTCCACCTTTTTGTCTTTGGGATAGTCAACCTGGAAGCTGAAGCGCAGCCGCTGACTGGCGCCCGGGGCCAGAGTCAGCACCCAGGTGAGCTTGCCGCTGCGTTCCTCCAGCTGGGCCCCGCTGGTGTCAATCACCTTCACCACAATTTCCTTTTCCTCCGAAATCGGGATCTGATCCAGCAGGCGCAGACGCACGGTGGTCGGGTGGTTGTTGCGCACGTTCAGCTCGTAGCTCAGGCGCACCCGGCGCTTGTCGCTCAGGGGCACGTCACCGCTGAAATCCTCCAGCTTGGCCCGGCCTACCACCAGCTGCTCATCATGGCCCAGGGCCACCTCCAGCGAGTCGTTATAGGCCCGCTCATTGAGTTCGGTGTCGCCCACGTACGCGCCCTGGTGGTATACCTGGGCTTCTTCGGGCAGCTGTAGCCCCTGCCAGCCGGCTACCTTGGCCTGCAAAAACACGTGCTCCGACAGCCGCGGAATGGCCAGGTACTCGGGCCGGGCCCCCAGGCGCACGGGCGGCAGCGTCAGCTCCCGCCGGCCACCCACGGCCAGGCTCATCACCTCGGGTACCTCGTAGCGGGTGCCCTGGGTTACTTCCACCGGCTTGCCCTTGGCCGTGCCTTTCACCACAAACTGGTCGATGCGCCCCTCCCCAATATGGTCACCGCCCCGAAAGTCCAGCTCCCAGGGCGCCAGGTCCGGGCGCGACACGTCCTCGCCCAGGTTGTGGCGCATCAGCACCACCCGCACCCGCTCCCAGGGCAGGCCCGACTGGTTGCGCAGCAGCCCGTGGGTAATAAACTGTAGCTCCCGCCCGGCCGCGTCGGCGCGGATATCCAGCTTGGGCCACCACGGGCCGCGGCTCGACACGTAGTAGCGCACCGTCAGCGGTACGGTCAGGGCGCGGGTGGCCCGCACCAGCACCACCATCCGGTTGTCGGCGCCGGTAGCGGCGGCCCGGGGCCGCAGCACGTTGGCCTGGGCCTGAAGCTCGGTTTGCCGGGTTTGCAGGCGGGTTGTTTCCAGCTGCATAGCCACCAGGCGGGTGCGCATCAGCGTGGCCCCGCGCATCACTTCAGCACTCCAGTTGGCCTGGGTGCCCGCTGATAGGGTCTGGTTGGCCAGCAAAAACGCCTTTTCCTGCTCCAGTCCTTTCAGTTCCGCCTCAATCCGGCGCAACTCCTCATTGGTCCGGGCCAGGCTGTCCACGGCCGACTTATTCAGGGCCACCGGGCCAGCAGGCTCCTCGTCACTCGTGCCCACGCCCAGCACTTCAGCCCCTTCTCCCAGCTCAATTTCGAGCGTTTCGGGGTTGATTTTGGTCGAGAGTCCCACCAACGCCAGCCGGTTGAGGCCCGCGGTCAGCGGCACCCGTCCCTGGTGCTCCAGCGCCGTCCCGTTCAGATACACCGTCACGGCGGTTAGCCCCGGCCGCACTGGGGCCGGAACGGTTTGGGCTGCCCCGCCCAAGGCCATACACCAGCAGGAGAGCAGCAAAAAGTACTGTTTGATCATAAGGCACCCGGTAACATTCCGCAATAAGTTAGCCGGGCAAGTTGCACAACTTTTCCCCAGTGTAGCGCTTCCACCGGCCGTCTTTTCTCCTTGCCGGTTCGAAAACAAGACTTTGCCAAAGTAAAGTCCGGTTTACCGGACCGAAAACATGCGTTGCCTGAGGCAAAACACCATTTGACAGGCCTTACTCACGCCTTGCCGAGTCTTCGAAGGGCCTTGGCAAGCTTTTAAAGCCCCTCACTGAGCCTTTGTCATCACCGGACTATCCTTTGGAACGACTTAGTGCCGTTGTGCAATGACTTGCCGGGCCTTTGTAATTACTTGTCGCCTCAAAACGCCCCCTCAACCGCCCTGCTTAACCGGCTCCCGCCCGCTAATCTGGCCGAGAATTACCCTTTCCCGGCAATTCCGCTTAATTTCGCCTGTTCAGCACCCATCAACTAATTGGAAGCCCATGCCCGGCTATTACCCCCAGGATATTGAGAAGAAGTGGCAAGCCCACTGGAAAGAGAATAGCACCTTCAAGGCCGACAACAACTCGGCTAAGCCCAAATACTACGTGCTCGACATGTTCCCCTATCCCTCGGGGGCGGGCCTGCACGTAGGACACCCCCTGGGCTACATTGCCTCCGATATCGTGACGCGCTACAAGCGCCTGCAGGGCTTCAACGTGCTGCATCCCATGGGTTTCGACTCCTTCGGCCTGCCCGCCGAGCAGTACGCAATCCAGACCGGACAGCACCCCGAAAAGACCACCCGCGAGAACATTGCCCGCTACATCGAGCAGCTCTCGTCCCTGGGCTTCAGCTACGACTGGAGCCGCGAAGTCCGCACCTCCGACCCCTCGTACTACAAGTGGACGCAGTGGATTTTCCTTAAGCTGTTCAACTCCTGGTATAACCTCGACACCGACCGCGCCGAGCCCCTGAAAACCCTACTCGCCAAGTTTGCCGAAAACGGCAGCCAGGGCGTGCGCGCCGCCGGCGACGAAGAGGAACGCCACGATTTCACGGCCGGCCAGTGGCAGATGTGGAGCGAAAAGCAGAAGCTGCAGGCCGTTCACCCCTACCGTTTGGCTTATCAGTCAGATACTTACGTCAACTGGTGCGCCGGCCTGGGCACGGTGCTCAGCAACGACGAAGTAAAGGACGGCCTCTCCGAACGCGGAGGGTTCCCCGTGGAACGTCGGCTGATGCCCCAGTGGAACCTGCGCATTACGGCCTACGCCGACCGCCTGTTGCAGGGCCTCGACCACATCGACTGGCCCGAGGCCGTGAAGGAAATGCAGCGCAACTGGATTGGTAAATCCATCGGCGCAGAGGTCACCTTTGAGGTACAAGGCCACGAGCAGGCCCAGATCAAGGTCTACACCACCCGCGTCGACACCATCTACGGCGCCACCTTCCTGGTGCTGGCTCCCGAGCACGAGCTGGTAAAGGAGCTGACTACGCCCGGGCAGCAGGCCGAAATCCAGGACTACATCGACGCCACCAAGCGCCGCTCGGAGCGCGACCGGATGGCCGACACCAAAACCGTGTCGGGCGCTTTCACCGGCTCCTACGGTATCAACCCGTTCAGCAACGAGCCCATCCAGATTTGGATTGCCGACTACGTGCTGGCCGGCTACGGCACCGGCGCCGTGATGGCCGTGCCCTCCGGCGACCAGCGCGACTACGTCTTCGCCAAGCACTTCAGCTTGCCTATCGTGCAGGTCGTGGATCAGCAGCAGATTGAAGAGCAGGCCGACCCAACCAAGGAAGGCAAGTATCTGCACGGCCTTATCCAGGGCATGGGCTACAAGGAAGCCACTCAAACCCTGATTCAGCAGCTTGAGGAGCGCGGCATCGGGAAGGGCAAAACCAACTTCCGCATCCGCGACGCCATCTTCGGCCGGCAGCGCTACTGGGGTGAGCCCATCCCGATTTACTACAAGGACGGCGTGGCCTACGGCGTAGCCGAAGAAGACCTGCCCCTGGTGCTACCCGAAATTGACGAGTACAAGCCCACCGAAACCGGCGAGCCGCCCCTAGGCCGCGCCAAGGACTGGAAGTACAAAGGCCAGTATGAGTATGAGCTGAGCACCATGCCCGGCTGGGCCGGTTCGAGCTGGTACTTCCTGCGCTACATGGACCCCACCAACAACGAGCGTTTTGTGGGCGAACAAGCCGAGCAGTACTGGCAGAACGTGGATTTATACCTCGGTGGTGCAGAGCACGCTACGGGTCACTTGCTCTACTCCCGCTTCTGGCACCTGTTTCTGAAAGACCTGGGCCTAGTAACCGCCGCTGAGCCTTTCCAGAAGCTCATCAACCAGGGCATGATTCTGGGCCGCTCCAACTTCGTGTACCGTATCAACGGCACTAACACGTTCGTAACCGCCGGCAAGAAAGACCAGCACGAAACCACCGCACTACACGTCGATGTGAACATCGTGAATAACGACGTTCTTGATGCGGAGGCTTTTAAAAAGTGGCGTCCCGACTATGCTTCAGCTGAGTTTATCCTCGAGGATGATGGCCGCTATGTGTGCGGCTGGGAGGTTGAAAAAATGTCTAAAGGCAAGTTCAACGTAGTGAGCCCCGATACACTGGTAGATCAGTATGGAGCCGACGCGCTACGTTTGTACGAAATGTTCCTGGGGCCCCTGGAACAGTATAAGCCCTGGAACACTAACGGCATGAGCGGCGTGGCGGGCTTCCTCAAAAAGCTCTGGCGCCTCTATCATCCCCAGGACGGTGACTTCGCCGTAACGAACGAAGCGGCTACGCCCGCCGAGTTGAAGGCCCTGCACAAGGCCATTAAGAAGGTGGAAGAGGACATCGAGAAATTCTCGTTCAACACCACCGTCAGCGCCTTGATGATTACGGTGAACGAGCTGACGGCCCTTGATTCGCACAAACGGGCCATCCTGGAGCCGCTCTGCGTTCTAGTTTCGCCCTACGCGCCTCACCTGGCCGAGGAGCTGTGGGTGAAGCTGGGCCACGAAGCAGGCAGCATCAGCTCCGCTTCCTACCCGGAGTTCAAGGAGGAGTTTTTGGTCGAGGATACTGTAAACTACCCCGTGGCCATCAACGGCAAAGTGCGCGAAACCCAGCAGTTTGCCGCCGCCGCTACCGCCGCCGAAATCGAAGCCGCCGTGCGCGAATCCGGTTTCCTGACGCGCTTCGCTGAGGGCAAAGAGCCCAAGAAGTTTATCGTCGTGCCCGGCCGCATGGTCAACGTGGTGGTGTAGTTTAGCTGGCAACTTATTATAAAAAGCCCCGCTGGTTAGCTCCAGCGGGGCTTTTTGCTTGTGTCATGGCGAGGCCGAAGGCCGTGGTCATCCGTCCTCTAAGGTGTGCTGAGCGTTCTTAAGTGAAAAGCCCCTTTCTACGGCGTGTAGGAAGGGGCTTTCTGGTAAAAAAACGTTTGTCACTAGCAGAGGACGGATTGACGCCGCTTGATACGCTGAATGTCGTGCCTCCTCGCAATGACACGTTAAGTTAGATCTTGTCTTACGCTACTACTTTCTGCTCTCGCGCCTTAACATTGCCTACCATCGTTCTAAAAATCAACAAGCTAGATACAGCGCAGACGGTAATAGTGGCAGCCATAGGCAGAGCAGTATTGTTGGCTAGGGCACTGACGCTGATGGCTGCTAGGGCCCCGCAGCTATACATCAGCGTGCCCATCAAGGCCGAGGCGCTACCAGCCTGTTTGCCGTGATGCATCATGGCTCCGGCCGTGGCATTGGGCACGGCCAGCCCGACGCAGCCCACGGTGCAGAACAGCGGAATGGCAATGCCATAGATTCCCAACCAACCCGTACTGGCCATCAACAGGAGCACCAGGGCCGCTCCGAGGTAAAACACCGTCACGGCCCGCAGAATCTGCTGGAAGGTAAAGCGCTTGAGCAGTAAGTTATTAACCTGTGAAGCGGTGATGATGCCCGCCGCGTTGAGGCCAAACAGGATGCCGAACTGCTGCTCGCTGAGCCCAAAGAGGTTCATGAACACAAACGAGGAGCCGGTGATATAAGTAAACATGCCGCCCTGTACCATGCCCGCCGTCAGGGCATAGCCCACAAATTCCCGGTCGCGCAGCAGGGCTGCGTAAGTTTGAAACGAGTTGCGTACTGCCACCGGATTGCGCCGCTCGACGGGTAAGGTTTCGGGCAGTACCAGCACAATGCACACCAGCGTAAGGGCAGCCAGCAGGGCCAGCAGGCCGAAAATATAGCGCCAGTCGAGGTGGGCAATGATAAGGCCGCCCACAGTAGGCGCCAGAATCGGGGCCACGCCCATAATGAGCATAAGGGTGGAAAACACCTTGGCCGACTCATTCCCGTCGAACCGGTCACGCACAATGGCCCGGGCCAGGACCATACCCGCGCAGCCGCCCAGGGCCTGCAGGAAGCGCACAACAATCAGGTTATCAACGGATGTGGCAAAGGCGCAGCCTACGGCAGCCAGCCCGTAGAGCAGCATGCCGGCCAGCAGATTCGGCTTGCGGCCCAGTTGGTCAGCTAAAGGCCCGTAGAGCAGCTGCCCCAGAGCAATACCGATGTTATAAGAAGCCAGGGTAAACTGTACCGCCGATATCGACACGCCAAACTCGCGGGCAATGGCCGGGAAGGCGGGCAGGTACATATCAATACTCATGGGCCCGAAGGCCGTGAGCAGGCCCAGCAGCAGAATCAGGCTGGTATGACCAGCGGCTTTTTTGGACATTAAAGCAGAATGGAGGAGCTGACGGGCGCAAAGGTCGGCAGCAAATATGGCAAAGCCATTGGTTGGGCTTGGCTGCCACTATTTTAGCCTCGCCCGGCGCCTATATAGCAAATTGGCTACCTCGACTCCTGCCTGCTGCTTCTGAGCCCTTCCTTCCGCCGGCTGCTGCTAAGTCTTGTCCTCAAGCAGTTGCTCCTAACAAACAAAAAACGGGACTAGCTTTCCTGCTCGGCAGCAGCAAGCTCCTCGCGCTGCTTTTTGGGCAAGGAAGCCCTCACGAGCTCATAGGAATGGTCAATCAACTCCCGCAACTGCCCGGCGGGAATCCCGGTGCCGATGAGCACAGTATTCCAGTGCTTTTTATTCATGTGGTAGCCCGGCAGCACGTAGTCGTGCTGCTCGCGCAGGTCCACGGCCCGCTCCGGGTCACACTTCAGGTTGATGCTGCCGAAGGTTTCGATATCGGTAAGGGCAAAGACCTTACCCGCCACCTTAAAGACGAGAGTATCAGGCCCGAACGGGGTTTCTTCGGTCACGCCGGCTTTGAGCAGGCAGTAGTCGCGGAACTCTTCGATATGCATATACTAGCGGCTGAAATCAGCTGAAAAAAGAAGCCTTCGACCGGCCCGTTCGCCGGCCGAAGGCCTGATATATAATTACTTACCCCCTAGCGCGTAAACAATCGATACAGCACCACGCACAGGCCGACCAGGAACATGGCCATGCTGAGCTTATTGATGAAGTGCATCGTGCGCAGGTTGAAGTTGGTTTTGCGGTTGGGGTCGTTTTTCCGGAAGAAATATCCGAGAGCGGGACCAAAGTTAAACAGGTTGCGGCCGTCCATATCAGTGGGCTTTTAGTACAGAAATAGAACACCCAGAGGGGCGGAATGATTTACCGGAAAGGTAAATAGATTCCGAAAATATTCGGAATTCGCAGCATAACCAACGCCTGTATTTAAGGCCCAGCTAAGTTCGCCAGGCAGCTACAGCAGCTCACGCTTTTCCCGCCACTGCAAGCCCTGGGGCAGGTCAATGGAAGCAAATTCGAGGTGAAGCACCCGTCGACTGCGGGCACTGCGGCTGCGGTTGGAGGCGTGCAGCAGCAAGGGCTTCATGAGCATAGCGCCCCCGGCCGGCACAGCGCACACCACCGCCCCGGTAGTGCGGCCCGGCAGCTCGGCCCCAGCTAGCGGCCCTTCCCGGTGCGAGCCGGGCACTACTTTCAGGGCCCCGTTGGTGGCGTCGCAAGCGTCGAGGTGGAGGCGGATGGTGCAGATGTTCTCCAGCACCGCCCGGGGCGGCTGCACGGCCACTCCCTCGGGCTTGCTGGTCCAGGGGCCGTAGCCCGGCAGCTCGGCTTTACGGTCTACACTGATCATCAGATCCTGATGCCAGGCCACCAGCCAGTTGGAATGCGCGGGCTTATCGAAGTAGATTGACTTGACCAGGTGGCAACCCTTCGGAAACAGCGCCTGCAACAGCTGCGGCAGCGCCGAGGCAGCCAGAATGGGCTGCAAGGCAGGAACTTCGCCCAGCACGTCGCGGATGGCGAATAGGTCCTGGCTGCGGCGGAAATTGGGTCCGCTGCTCGGGGCCTGCTCCAGGGCATGTAGAAGGCGGGCTGTTTCGGCGGGTTGCAGCAGGGTGGGCAGCACGACAAAGCCCTGCTGCTGCAACTCCTGAGTGAGGCGAGGAAAGGTCGAAGGCATGCCAGGATGGTAGGGGTTGCTACTAGGGCGCAAGCTACACAACCGGCTGTTACAACCCGCCCCGGGTGAGGGAAGCAACCGTGCGCAGAAACCCGTTACCTTGACATACTTCCCCTAACCGAGCCCCTATGAATCGACTTTTCCTCGCTGCCCTGCTCCTGCTGCCGGCTTCCGCCGCCCTGGCCCAAAGCAGCCCCAGCGAAACGGCCGCCGTTAAGAAAACCATTACCACTTTTTTCGACGGTATGCGCAAGGGCGACAGCACGATGGTGCGCAATACGCTGGCGACCGGCGTAGTGCTGCATACCATTATGAGCCGCAACGGCGTGGTGCAGACCGGCACGGAAAAGGCCGCGGAATTTCTCAGGCTCGTGGGCACGCCGCATAAGGAGGTCTACGACGAGCGGATCAGCTTCGAGCAGGTGCTGGTGGATGCCAACCTGGCCAGTGTCTGGACGCCCTACCAGTTCTACGTGGGCTCCAAGTTCAGCCACTGCGGCTACAACTCGTTTCAGCTGGTCAAGTTTGCCGAGGGCTGGCGCATCGTGCACATCATCGACACGCGCCGCAAGGACGGCTGCAAATAAGAACCCAGCACCGGCTTAAAAGGCCGGAATCCGGCGCAGGGGCGTGTCGTCCACCTTCCAGCAGTCCAGCTCGTAGAGCTCCCCGCGCTGGTCGAGGTAGAGCGACACAAATACCGGTACCCCGTCTTCGTCCAGGAAGCGGGTGCTGGCAATTTTTTCCCCGAGGCGGCGCTCCTCCTGCGGGCTTACGAAGCGCAGGCTGCCGGTTTGGACCTCGTCCATTTCCCGGACTTCGGAAGTGTAGAGCTTGGCCAGCAGGTATTCGGCCTGGGGCTTGTCGCGCAGCAGAAAAACCAGCAGCCCCAGTTCGGGCAATTTTAGAATGCGGTTAGCCATTTGATTCGTCTCCCCTAGCTCTGCATTCTCATACGGTGCTGGTCGGGAAAAGTGGGCGCCGGGCAGCGGGCTACTGCGCCGGGCGCTGCCAGGTGCCGGGCTGGCCGTTGCGGGTGAAATATACGGTGCCCAAATCCGGGGCGTAGCGCACGTCGGCAATCTGCTTGCCCCGCACGATTTCTCGGCAGGAATTGGCCGCCAGGTTTAACTCCACCAACGTGAGCCGGCGGGCCCTCAGGTAGCCGTCGGAAGTAGCCAGGAACAGCAGCCGACCGTTGGCATACGCCAGCAGCTGCACGGGCCAGCCTCCGTTTTGGCCGCCGTAGGCATGGTGCTGCCCGGTTGTATGGTCGGGCCCCACCACAAAAACCTCCCCGAGCCCTGCAGAGCCAGCCGGTACCCGTCGAGCGTGGTGTAAGTCGTGGGAATATTCTGCCGCCCGGGCGCGGCCACGGTATCCAGCACGAGGCGCTGCGCCGGCGGGCTGAAATACAGCCAGCCGCGCTGCAGGGCAAACTGCGTCTGAACCGGCACCTGGGCCCGGGCCCGCCCGGCACTGAGCAGAACCACCGTCAGAGCAAGAGCTAAGATCTTCATGGGGAAGGATACTGCGGGTAATCTGGGCTACAGAGCCAGAATACTTGCGGCGCTCAGCTGCCCCAGGTGCGACACGACCTGGTCGGCGTGGTGCAGGTCCTGGCCTTCGGAATGCTCACTCTTGTAACCAATGCAGACCATGCCCGCCGCCTTGGCTGCTGTCACGCCGTTGGCCGAGTCCTCGATAACCAGGCACTCGTGGGGCGGAATACCGGCCAACTGCGCCGCGTGCAGAAAAATGGCCGGATCAGGCTTGGAGCGCGGAAAATCCTCACCGCTGACCAGATGGTCGAAGTACGGGTAGAGGCCAAAACGGGTAAAGACGCGGGCAATGGTTTCCTTGGAAGCCGACGAGGCCAGCTGCAGCGGTACGCCGGCCCGGTGCAAATCCTCAATCAGGGCCCGGGCCCCGGGCAGCAGGTCCAGCTCCGTGGATTCGTCGAAGGATTTGCCAAACAGCTCCCGCTTGCGCTGGATCAGGTTTTCGACGTCGGCTTCCAGCCCGAACTGTTCCTTGAGCTGCTGGTATACGTTGCGGGTGGAAGCGCCCAGAAAGGTGGCGTATTCCTCCTGCGTCATGGGAATGCCCAGCTCGGCAAAATGGCGGAAAAAAGCGTCGTGGTGGAGCGGCTCGGTATCGACGAGCACGCCGTCCATATCGAAAATGACGGTGCGAATCATGGGCAGAAGTGGGTAGGCGGGCAAAGGTAGTAAACGGGCCGGGTTAGGCCCCACCGCCATATTTCACGAACAGCAGCGGCTTGCCACCCGTACACCCTCTACTGCCCAGCTGCCGTCAGCGGCTTTCTATACTATTCTTTCCGATGCATCGAACCTTAGAAATCACCGTGCCAACCGCGGTAACGGACCCTCTATGCCAGCAGCTTACGGCTCTGGACGAAGTTATAGGCCTGAGCGTACAGCCCGGCGCCTCGCGCAAGCCCGCCGGCGACGTGCTGGTGGTACACGTGCTCAACCGCGGGGCCGACGAAGTGCTGCGGCAGGTGCGGGCAGCCGTACCGAACGAAAACGACCTGAGCATAGTCACCAGCGAGGCAGCCAGCTTTATTTCCCCCACTGATCATAAAGTCATTATCGACGACAAGGACGAGGCCATTTGGGAGGAAGTGGAAAGCGGCCTGCGCCACCAGGGCACCATTACCACCAACTACCTGCTGCTCATGGCTCTGGGTGGTCTTATCTGCGCGGTGGGCTTGGTGTCGGACCCTGTGCCCCAGGCCGTGGCCTTCATTGCCTCCGCCATCATTGCCCCCGGCTTCGACCCCATGACCAAAGTACCCGTGGGGCTGGTGCTACAACGCTGGCCCTTGGTATGGCGCGGCATTCAGTCGGCGCTGGTGGGCTATGCGGTGCTGGTTCTCACGGCCGCCCTAACGATGTACGTGCTGGTAGCTACCGGAGAAACCACCGCCGAGCAGCTGGCCTCCAACTCTGAAGTGAAAAACCTGATGCATCCGGGTCTGATGGAGCTGCTGGTGGCCGCCGCCGGGGCGGTGGCGGGCGTGGTCATCCTGGCCGCCTACCGCCGCAGCTTCCAGGCCGGGCCGCTTATTGCCATGGCCTTTATTCCGGCTGCTGCCCTAATTGGGGCCGGCCTGGCCGTGGGCCGCTTTGATCTGGCCCTAGAAGGCTTGGAGCGCTTCGGCGCCGACTGGGGCTTTATCATAGGCTTGGGCGTACCCTTCTTCTGGCTGAAGCAGAAGTTTGTGCATCACCGCAAGCCCATTGTGTAGCTTCTGCACGGGCTTACTGTCTGGCCAGCGCTACAATGTCGGGCACTTCCAGTACGGGCTTGGGGTAGCCTTTGCGCACCACGTTCAGCATGGCCTGCCCTAACTCGGCCAAAGTGGAAACGTACCGAGGCAGAAACTGCCGCAGCGCCGGGTACAGCCAGCCGAAATACTTGTAATAAGACAATGTATGATGCAAGCCGGGCGTAGCCTTCATAAAGCCGGGTCGGAACATATAAGCACTTTTAAAGCCCAGCTGCAGCAGGTCGTTTTCGGTGCGGCCCTTCACCCGGGCCCACATACTGCGGCCGTGGGCGGTGCTGTCGGTGCCGGCGCCCGAGACGTAGCAGAACGTCAGCTCGGGGTTACGCGGCAGTAGGGTTCGGGCGAAGTGCAGGGTAAGGTCGTAGGTCAGGCGCTGGTACTCGGGCTGCTTCATACCCACCGACGACACGCCCAGGCAGAAAAAGCAGGCGTTATAGCCCGTCAGCTGGTCCTGAATCGGGGTCAGGTCGTGGAAGTCGGCGTGGATGATTTCGCGCAGCTTGGGGTGAGTTACGCCCGAGGGCTTGCGGCTGATGCTGAGCACCTGCTCCACGTCGGGGTGGTTCAGGGCTTCGTGCAGTACCCCTCGCCCACCATGCCGGTAGCCCCGGTCAGAATTGCTTTGATCTTCATAAGCAAGTAGACGGATGAGCGGGGCGGATGTTTTAAGGCAGGTTTATTCTCTAACTAACTCCATTTGCCAATGGCGGGCAAACGGAAGAAATACTCTTTTGCCTATATCTGAATTTATATAAGAGGTTCGGGTTGAGTCATACACCACTATTCTCGAGTCGTCGATCCGCTTGTAAATTATATAGTAAATCGACTCCTGACCTTGATAATGATTTGTTTTCAGCACATACCGATTGTCGAAGTGAAACTCTTCGTCCTGATGAAACCAGCAGTACTCACACTCGAACCCGGACTTCAACCAGTCCTGCCAACTTGGCTGAGCCGAGGTTTTAACCAATAGGGCTTTTTCATCAAACCGGTACTCCGTCCCGGCATCCCGCGAGTCTTTCCAGCGGCCTCTCATCCAGGGAGGCGTCGTAATGGCCGTCGAGCAGGAAGAGAGCGTGAGAATAGCGGCGAGGGCTACTTTCATCTGTGGCAGATGCTTAAAGCTCAGATTCTTCACAGGGAAGGTTGCTTGCGGGTAAAAGTTATTAGCACGTCTTCTTCCAGCTCAAAATAAGCGGGCTCGGCCCTGACCGTATACATGCTTTCCACCCTTCTTTGCTCGGGCTCCTGCCATTGGTTGCCGGTCCAACAGGTGTAAAACTCAATGGTATCTTCCAGCTGCAAAGCCGAATCGAGGTAGGCCAGCAGCGCCCGTACCGAGCGTAAGTTCTTAGCGACCAAGGCAACATCCTCCAGATCAATGCCGCCGGCAAAGCCGCAGGAGCAGCCCTGCCAGGAGCCCGCGTAGTAGATGTTCTGCTTGGAGAAATGCTGCGCTACGGTCGTTTCCCAGCCAGCCACGGGCTCCAGGCTGAAGGCCGAATTGGTCTTATCAAACCCAACCAAGGGCAATGCGGCGTCGGCCCCGATATACACGCAATAGCACATACGCTTCGTCAGCCCGGGTTAGGCGCCCACTGGCTCTTCCAGCATTTCCTTTTCCAGCCACTTGCCGTCCTCGCGCATGAGCTCGATGAGTTGGTCCACGGCCTGCTCCTCGGGCACGGATTTCTTGATGACTTCCTGGCCGCGGTAGAGGGCAATTTTGCCCTTGCCTACGCCCACGTAGCCGTAGTCGGCGTCGGCCATTTCGCCGGGCCCGTTCACGATGCAGCCCATAATGCCGATTTTGACGCCCTTCAGGTGGTCGGTGCGCTTGCGGATCATGGCCGTGGTTTCCTGCAGGTCGAACAGCGTCCGGCCGCAGCTGGGGCAGCTGATGTACTCGGTCTTGGACATGCGGGTGCGGGCCGCCTGCAAAATGCCGAAGCTGAGCTGGTTGAGCTGGTCCAGTGTCGTGAGCCACTGCTCTTTCGGGCGCTCGGGCAGCAGCTCGGTGCTGAGTACCACCCCGTCGCCGAGGCCGTCGAGCAGCAGGCCGCCTACGTCAGTAGCGGCGTAGAGCTGGGTTTGCTCGGGCGTCAGCTCCGGGTACTGGCGGTTGATGATGACCGGGTTGGTAATGCCGTTGTTGAGCAGCTCGAAAAACGCCCGGCGAATTTCGGGCATGGCGTGGGCATTATCGGTGTAGAGAATAATGACGGCCGTGGTATCCTGGCGCAGCTGGTCTAGGGCCGTGCTGGTCAAGGATTCCAGGTTGTGAAACACGAAGTTCAGCTCCGCGTGCCGCGTGCCAGAGGCGGCGTATTCGGCCTGGGTGAGCACCGGATAATGGTCTTGGCGGGCACCGCCATCGAGCCAGGCGCTGTAGTCCACTACTTCCTTCAGGCCGTTGGGCAGCATAAAGGGCACGGGGCGCTGCCCGCTGTAGAGGTAGTCGGCGCCCAGGTCGTTCATCTGAAACTTGTCGAGGAAGGCCGAGTACAAGTGGCCAACGGCGCGCAGATCGGCATATTCTACCGACGAGAGGCGGGAAATATCCACCATCACGCGGGGCACGTTCTGTCCGCCCAGGTTCTGCACCTCGCGGGTGTAGCGGCGGAAGTACTGGAACGGGTCGATGGGCACCTGGGTCACCGGCGCAATCGGCTTGGCTTCGGCGGCGCGGTTGGTGTAGCGGTCAATCAGGGCCTTGGCCACGGGAGCTTCCGCTTCGGGCGCTTCGGTGAGCGACACGCGCACAGTGTCGCCCAGGCCGTCTTCGAGCAGCGTGCCGATACCCACGGCCGACTTGATGCGGCCGTCTTCGGCCTCGCCGGCTTCGGTTACGCCCAAGTGCAGCGGGTAGGGCTGCAGGCCTTCTTCGTCGAGCTTCTGCACCAACAGGCGGTAGGCCTGCACCATCACCTGGGTGTTGGAGGCCTTCATGCTGAGCACCACGTCGTAGTAGTTTTCTTCCTCGCAGAGGCGCAGAAACTCCAAAGCCGACTCGACCATGCCCAGCGGGGTGTCGCCGTAGCGGCTCAGAATACGGTCCGACAGGGAGCCGTGGTTTGTACCGATGCGCATGGCCGTGCCGTACTGCTTGCAGATCTGCACCAGGGGCCGGAACCGCTCCCGGATCCGCTCCACCTCGGCCGCGTAGCTGCTGTCGGTGTAGTCGATGACGTCGAATTTCTTTTTGTCGGCGTAGTTGCCGGGGTTGACGCGCACTTTCTCCACGATGCGGGCGGCCAGCTCGGCGGCGTTGGGCGTGAAATGAATGTCGGCAATGAGGGGCACCGTGCAGCCCCGCTTACGCAGCTCCTTCTTGATTTCCAGCAGGTTCTGGGCTTCTTTCACGCTGGGAGCCGTGATGCGCACGTACTCGCAGCCGGCTTCCACCATGCGCAGAGTCTGCTCTACCGAACCCAAGGTGTCCATCGTGTCGACGGTAGTCATGCTCTGCACCCGAATCGGGTTGAGGCCACCCATGGGCAGGTCCCCGATTTTCACCTCGCGCGACAAGCGGCGCTGGTACTGAGTCAGGCTGGGGCAGTAAATCTTGGAAGTGGAGGCAGTGGTCATGCTGGGAAACTGGATAGGCGTAGCCAAAACTACGGAGAGTCGCGTAAAGTTGCGGAAGGCAAAGGTACGCAAGCTTACGCGCCGGGACACGTTGGCACTTACGCGGGATAAAGCCGAGTTTGTCCGGTACCAGCCCGGCGCGGGTGGCGGCCCTGGGCGGCCGGGCAGCAACTTTCGGCCGGCTCAACTGTCTTTCTCTTAAACCCTGCTGCATCCATGAAGTACCTCTCAACTCTGCTCCTGGCCGCGGGCCTGCTGTGGGCGGCTCCGGGCCGGGCCCAACAGGTTTCGGTTATCAAATTCGCGGACCTGCAAAAGCGCCTGAGCCAGCAGAACGACACGACCTACGTGGTCAATTTCTGGGCTACCTGGTGCGCACCCTGCGTCAAGGAGCTGCCGCTGTTTGAGCAGCTCAATACCACCCAGGCCGGCAAAAAGGTGAAAGTGCTACTCGTGAGCCTGGACTACGCCTCCCAACTCGACAAGAAGGTAAAGCCCTTCGTGCTAAAGCGCAACCTAAAGTCGGAGGTGGTGCTGCTGAATGAGCCGGACCCAAATTCCTACCTGGAAAAGGTAGACCCCAAGTGGTCGGGTGCTATTCCGTTTACCGTTATCTGGAACGGAAAGAAAAACAAGCGGGCCACCTTTGAGCGGGAATTCACCCAGCCCGAGCTGACGGCTGAAATCAATAAGTTTCTGTTGTAAAACCCTTCACCTCCATCCCAATCTCCATGAAAAAGCTCCTCTCCTTCTTTCCCGCGCTGCTGACGCTGGTGCTGCTCACGGGCTTCGTGGCCGACCCGGCCGGCTACCAGGTTGGTGACAAAGTCGCCGATTTCAAGCTCAAAAACGTGGATGGCAAAACGGTGTCCTTGGCCGACAATAAGACCGCCAAGGGCTACATCGTGGTATTCACCTGCAACACCTGCCCCTACGCCAAGGCCTACGAAAGCCGCATCATCGAGCTGCACCAGAAGTACGCGTCCAAGGGCTACCCGGTGGTGGCCATCAACCCCAACGACGAGGCCTCTGTGCCCGGCGACTCCTTTGCCGAAATGAAGGCCCGGGCCGCCAGCAAAAAGTATCCTTTCCCCTATCTGCAGGACGCCACCCAGCAGGTAGCCCGCACCTACGGCGCCACCCGTACGCCCCACCTCTACGTGGTTACCCGCCAGGGCTCCGATTTCGTGGTGAGCTACATCGGCGCCATCGACGACAACTCGGAAGACGCCAAGCTGGTCAAAACCAAGTATGTGGAGCAAGCCATGACCGACATTCTGGCCGGCAAGCCCGCCGCCACCAGCTCCACCAAAGCCATCGGCTGCACCATCAAGTGGAAGAAGGCATAGTTGCTTGAAAGTGCGAATTTCATAATCCTGGTGTCATTGCGAGCAGCGCGAAGCAATCTGTCCTCTGCGAAGCACGACCCGACCTTTACCCAGAAAGCCCTTTACTACCGCAATAGTAAAGGGCTTTTCACTTAAGGTAACTCCGCACATTTAAGAGGACGGATTGCTTCGTTCCTCGCAATGACACAAGTACTAACCTATCAACTCGTTATAAGCACAATTTTGCCGATATGCTCACTGCTTTCCATCAACTCGTGGGCGGCGGCGGCTTCGGCCAGGGAAAAGGTTCGGTAGATGACGGGCTTGAACTTGCCCGCCGCCAGCAGCGGCCACACGCGCCGCTCGACTTCAGCAGCCAGGGCCGCTTTGAAGTCGGCCGAGCGGGGGCGCAGGGTGCTGCCGGTGATGGTAAGCCGGCGGCGCATGACTTCCAGGGCGTTGAAAGCAGCCTGGGGCCCGCGCATGGCGTTGATGAACACCAGCCGGCCGTCATCCTTGAGCAGGTTCAGGTTTTTGGCCGTGTAGTCGCCGCCAATCATATCCAAGACCACGTCGACGCCAGTTTCCCGCAGCTCGGCTTCAAAGTCTGCCTCCTTGTAGTTGATGCCGCGCCGGGCGCCCAGCTCCTCGCAGGCTCTACACTTGTCGGCGCTGCCGGCCGTGGCAAAAACCGTAGAACCCAGGGCGGCGGCCAACTGAATGGCGGTGATGCCGATGCCGCTGCTACCGCCGTGCACCAGCAGGGTTTCGCCGGGCTGCAGGGTGCCGCGCTGGAATACGTTGTGCCAGACGGTAAACACGGTTTCGGGCAGGGACGCGGCTTGCGGGAGCGTCCAGCCGGCGGGCACGGGCAGGCAGTGGCGGGCGTCGACTACGGCGTATTCGGCGTAAGCGCCGGCCGTGAGCAGGGCACACACCGCGTCGCCGGGCTGCCAGCGCGTCACGGCGGCTCCGCAGGCCTCTACGGTGCCGGCCAGCTCCAGGCCGGGCACCAAGTTCGTCACGTCGCCTGAGCCGCCGTACTTGCCCTGGCGCAGCAGCACATCAGGCCGGTTGACGCCCGCAGCGGCCACCCGAATCAGGACCTCGTGGGCAGCTGGGGTGGGCCGTTCTTTTTCCTGGAGCTGTAACACGGCCGGGCCGCCGGGCTGGGTAATAACAATAGCTTTCATCGAAAGAATCAGGATTCAGAGGCTTTAAAGTAGATACGGAACGTGGAGCCCACGCCCACCTGGCTGTCGACTTCCAGCCAGGCGCCGTTGAGCTGCACCATGCGGTTGACCAGATACAAGCCCATGCCCGAGCCCTCGACATGCTCGTGGAACCGCCGAAAGAGCTGAAACAGCTGGCTGCCGTGGCGTTCCAGGTCGATGCCCTGACCATTGTCGCGCACAGTCAGCACGGGCACCCCGTCTTGCCGGCAGCTGCTGACCTGCACCCGGGGCGGGCGGCCCGGCTCGGAATACTTGAGGGCGTTGCTGAGCAGGTTGTAGAGAATACTCTGCAGGTTGGGCCGCACGAAGCGTACGGTGGGCACGGCGGTAAAATCAAGGCTGTATTCGGCCCCCAGCGCGGTGCTTTGCTCCCGGATGCTGCCCAGCACTTCCTCCACCAAAGCAGCCAGGCTTACGTCTTCGGCCGGCACCAGGGCGTGGCGGCGCTGCAGCTGCACCACGTCGGAGAGGTCGTGGATAGTTTGGTGAATCTGCTGCAGGGCCCGCTCAAACATGGCAATGAGTTGGATGGCGTCCGGGTCGCGGAAATAGGCCGTGCGGGTTAGCTCTTCGAAGATGCCAGCCATGTTGTTGATGGGCTGAGTCAGGTCGTGGGAGGCCGTGTATACGAAGCTGTCCAGGTCGGCGTTGGTGCGGGCCAGCTGCTGGTTGCGGGCTTCAAGCTGCTGGCTGGCCTGCTTGAAATCGTCGATGTCCGTGCTGGTGCCGAACCACTTGATAATGTTGCCGGCGTCGTCGCGCATGGGCGAGGCACGGTGCAGAAACCAGCGGTAGCGCCCATCCTGGGCCGACAGCAGCTGGCTTTCCTGCTCGTAATCCGTACCGCTGCGAATACCAGCCATAAAATTAGCCGTAATCTGCTCCCGGTTTTGGGGCGGCAGCAGCTCGGTCCAGCCAAACTCCAGGCCGTAGGCTACCGAGCGGCCTGTCAGCTCGGTCCAGCGCTGGTTGAAATAATCCAGGGTGCCATCGGGGCGGGTGGTCCACACAATCTGCGGGATGCTCTCGGCCATAAAGCGGAACTGCTCCTCGCTGCGCTGCAGCTGGTTTTGCAGCTCTTTCTGGTTGTGGTTGTCGACCAGGGTGCCATACCAGCGCAGGGCCTGCCCCTGGGCATCGTACTCGGGCACTCCCCGGCTGATCTGCCAGCGGTAGAGCCCATCGTGGTGGCGCAGGCGGTACTGCAGCTCCCAGGGCCGCCCGTGCATCAGGGCCAGCCGTAGGCTCCGGCGCACTTCGGGCTGGTCGTCGGGGTGTACCAGGGCCGTGAAGATGTCGCCCGTGGTTAGCTCCGTGGTCTGGCCCGTGTAATGGTACCACTGCGGACTCAGATATTCCATGGTGCCATCCGGGGCGCAGATAAATGACACGGCGGGCAGGGCTTCGGTCATGCGGCGCAGGCGCATGTCGCGGCGGCCCACTTCGGCGGCCAGGGCTCCCGCGCTTTGCCGGGCCCGCACCCGCTCGGTAGCTTCCACGGCAAAGGCCAACACTCCGAAAATCTGGCCCTGTTCGTCGCGCAGGGCCTGAAAGGTGAGGTCGAGGTAAAGACTGGGGGCTCCGGGCCGGCTGCCCACGGGCAGGATTGGCACCTCGTGGCCCACGAAAGTTTCCCCGGTTTGGTAAACGTGGTCCAGCTGCTCCACAAAGCCCTGCTCCACCATTTCGGGCAGCAGCTCGGCTATGGGCTTACCCAGAATGGCGCGATTATCCATCAAGGCACGGTGGGCTTCGTTAAAAAAAGCGTAGCGGTGCTCGGGCCCATCCATGGTGGCAATAATGGCCGGCGCCTGCCCCAGAATCTGGCTGAGGCGCTGATCCTGACGGCGGAGCTGTTCCTGCACGCGCTTCTGGTCGTCGATGTCGGTATTGGTGCCCAGCCACTGGGTGATTTCGCCGGCCGAGTCGCGCAGGGGCTGCAGATTGCCCAAAAACCACCGGTAGCGCCCATCCACCCCGCGCAGGCGGTGCTCGGTCTGGGCGCCGGTACCCGTGCGGATGACCTCGGGCAGCCCCAGAAAGGTCCGGGCCTGGTCGTCGGGGTGCACGAAGCGCGACCAGCCGGCGCCCAGCAGCTCCTGGCCGAAGCGCCGGTGTAGGCCTGAAAGCTGCGGTTAGTATAGGTCACCTGGCCGTCGGCAGGGTCGGCCGTCCAGGTTAGCTGGGGCAGGGCTTCGAGCAGCTGACTGAAGTGCGCCGTGCTGGCCGCCAGCTCCTGGCTCAGGCGCTTCTGCTCGTGAATATCCACTGTGGAGCCGTACCACTTCAGGCCATCGTCGGTGTAGGCGGGTACGGTATGACTCAGGTGCCAGCGGTACTGGCCGTCGTGGCGGCGCAGGCGCACTTCCAGGTTCCAGCCGCGCTTTTCCGTTAGGGCCGCGGCATATTCCGCCTGAGCCCGGGCCCGGTCGTCGGGGTGCAACAGCGCGTCCCACACCTCATTCACGTCGGTGCCATCGGGGTAGCCCGCGTACTGCCACCACTGCGGACTGGTGTATTCGGTGCGGCCCTCGGCGTCGTTGATAAAGGTCATGACCGGCAAGGATTCTGTCATACGCCGCAGCCGCTCGTCGCTGCGCTGCAGCTGAGTGGCCAGGCCCTCGGCCCGCTGCCGGGCCTGCACCTGCTCGGTCACGTCCACCAGAAACGCCAGAATACCCTGGGGCTGGCCCTGGTTGTCGCGCAAGGCCTGGTAGGTAAAGCTCAGGTAGTGCAGGCGAGGTTGGCCGGAGGCGGTGTCCGTCAGCCACAGGGGGCTTTCCTGACCCACGTAGGGCTGCTGGGAGCGGTACACCTGATCGAGAATGGAAATAAAGCCCTGCTCCTGCAATTCCGGCAGCAAGTCGGCCACCCGCTGGCCCAGCACCGCCCGGCTGCCTACCAGTTGCTCGTAGCGGCCGTTGAAAAAAGCGTAGCGGTGCTCGGGCCTTCCAGGGTGGCAATCATGGCCGGGGCCTGGGTCAGGATTTGCCGCAGGTACTCGTCTTTGGTTTCGAGCTGGCGCTGAAACTGCTTCTGGTCGTCGATATCCACGCTAGAGGCGTACCACCGGCCTACTGAGCCGTCTTCGGGCCGGAGCATGGGCACGGCCCGCAGCAGGTGCCAGCGGTAGAGCCCATCGTGGCGGCGCAGGCGGTATTCCCCCGACCAGGCCTGTCCTAGCCGGCGGCCGCGGGCAAAATCTTCCTTGAGGCGGCGCCGGTCGTCGGGGTGCAGGGGTTCTGCCCAGTTAGACAGGCCTTGCTCCGCCTGCTGCCCCGTAAACTCGTAGCGCTGCGGATTGATATACAATATCTTCCCCTGCTCGTCGGCAATGTAGACAAACAGCGGCAAGGATTCCACCATGGTTCGGAACTGGGCGTTCTGCTCCCGGATTTCGGCCATCAGCTCGGCCGTGCGCTGCTTGGCCTCTACCCGCTCGGTCACGTCGATGCCGAACACCAGAATGCCCTGGGTCTGGCCCTGCTCGTCGGTCAGGGGCTGCAGCACGCCGTCGAAGTAGAGCGTGGCCACGGAGCCATCGGCGGCAGGCGGCTGCACCATCGGCATTTCCGACAGCACAAAGGGCTTGCCGGTCCGGTAGATTTCGTCCACGAGCTTGATGTAGCCGTTGGTTACCAGCTCGGGCACGGCCAGGGCGGCGGGCATGCCGGGCTTCACTTTGCCCCCAAACAGCTGGTTGCCCTTCTCGTTCAGGAAGCCATACACGTGGTCGGGACCAAGCAGGGTAGCAATATGGGCCGGCACCTGACTTAAAATCTGCTGCAGGTGGCGGTCCTGGGAAGCCAGGCGCTGCTCCACCAACTTCTGGTCGTGAATATCGAGCGTGGTGCCCGTCCAGCCCAGGATGGCGCCTGCCGCATCCCGGCGCGGCACGCCGCGCACCAGCTGCCAGCGGTACTGCCCGTCGGCGCGGCGTATGCGGTATTCGTTGAAATAGTCGGTGCCGCCGGTACGGGCCCGGAGCCAGGTTTCCAACACCCGGACCTGGTCGTCGGAATGCACCACGTCCAGCCAGCCATCGGCCTCCGCCTGGGCAATGGTCAGGCCCGTGTACTCCAGCCAGCGGGCATTATGGTAATCGGCTCCCCCGTCCAGCTGGGTTGTCCAGACAATGACGGGCAGCACGTCGTACAGCTCCCGAAAGTCGGGGGTAACGGCAGGCTTATCGGTCAGCGGCACACTTCTTTCCGCTGCTGGCTCGGCCCGGTACAGAAAATAGCGAATCTCGTTTTCGGGTCCCAGCACGGGCCAGGTGCGGTGCTGCCAGCCCCCGGCCTGCCGCTCGTGCGGGGCCCGGGAAGCTGTTACGGCCGCCAGGCCGGTCTGCAGCTCGGCGCCTATCAGCCCTAATTCCGAAGCTGCACTGGGGGCAAATACAACCGCCGCAGCCTGGCCCAGCAGCTGCTCCAGCGGTTGCCCGGCTACTTCCGCCGCCTGGGCCGAAGCCGCCACAATGGTCAGGGCTGGCGAGAGGGCCAGGTGTATACCGGGAAGGGCTTCAAACAGGGCTTGATAGTCGGGGTGGGCTGGCATAGAGGGATGGTAACAGGCCGCAGAAGCTCCGTTAGGGCAGGGCAGTATACGTAAGCGCCGCCATACTGAAGCATTCCGCCGTACGAATGTTGCCCGGCCGGGTGTTTTTGAGCTATTGGTCCTCCGCTAACGGGCCTTATGGCAGACTAGCCTTACTTTTTTTAGCCTTACTTCGCGCTGCCGCGTAGCAGCAATACGCCTGTAGCCTCATGAAAAAGCCCTTGTTTCTTCCCCCTCTCTTTAATGCCGCCCGCGCCACCGGAATGGCCGCCTGGCAAACCGGCCGGCTGTTTCAGCAACTGGCCAAAAAAGCCCTGGACTCGATTCAGGATATTCTGCGGGCCGAAGTGCAAAAAGGCAACGTGCAGCTCGTGGCCGACTTTCTGGCCGATAAAGCCCTGCCCGCGGCCAAGGCCCTGCTGCTGGAGCGTATGGCCGCCCGCCTGCTGGTGCGCCTGGGCCTGCGCGGCGTGCTGGCAACCAACGTCGTGGGCTGGATTTTGCCCTTCGTGCTGGAGCGCCTCATCAAAGTGGGCGTCAGCACCGGCTTCTTCGAAAAGGTCCGCACCCATGCCACCGTTACCGACACGCTGCGCCGCCTCGACGAGCTGAAGCGCGCCGCCTGGAAAACCATCGTGCCCGACGCCGGCAGCGGGGCCGAAGTGCTGCCCGACGATACGCCGACGCCCGCCCAGCTGCCCCGACGGCCGGCTAGGGTTGGAGGGTAAGCTTGTCTAGACAGCGCAGTTACTGGCAGCAACTAAACTACTTAACTAGTAACGGCCTGCTTATTATATAAGTAACAACCAGCACCACAGGTCACCTTAGCTCCGGGGCGAATCTACTCTCCCAGCACGGGAAAATGCGGCGTTTGCGGGTCAGGAAAACAGCCCGGCCGTGTGCGCGGCCCGAATCAGGTCGGGGGCCGTTTTGAGGGCCACCAGCACGAAGCGCTTGGCCGACTCCTTTACTTCATCTTTGCTTACTTCCCGGGATTCTTCCCGCACAAACTCCGCCAGAAGCTTAAACGAGTGCGCCACGGCCTCGTGCCGGGGCTGGTCGGCATGCAGCTGCTCCTGAATGATGGACAGCTGGGCGCGGAGCTTGTCGCGCCGGGAAGTGAAAACCGAGTCGTGCTCCATGTGGGGCCGGATTCGCTCGACCAGCTCCAGCAAGGGCTGAAGCTTAACGGCCGTGGTGGCGGCGGTAATGACGAGCGGGTCCATCAGCCGGTCGCGCTTGCGGGCCCGCGCCGCCGGCCAGGCCTCGGGGCCGGTGTTTGTGGGCTGGCCCGCGGGGGTATACAGTTCCGTTGCTACCTTATTCTGATCCGCCTCCATATCCTAACAAACCTAGTGCTTTACCTACGCTGTACTAAAGTACTACCGGCCAATCGGAAATGAAAATACCGAGCGGCCGGCTACCTCGAGCGGCCGCAGGCATTCTGCATTTTACCGCAGCTCGTTCCGCCCAAAGTACGTCCCGTTGACCCTATCTTGACCCCGCCGACCTTTGTTCCATCACCCGCCTTCGTTCATGCCAGAACCCTCAGCCGCCGCACCACAGCTCACGCCGTCCGCCGCTTATCCGCCACCGCCCACCGATGCCACGGCCGAGCAGCAGCGGGAATATCAGCGCGGCCTCTGGAATCATTTACTGCTGGATGACACCTGGCGCCAGACCCGTTTCAATCCGGCTCCCAACCTGTTGCTCACCGAAACCGTGGGCGAGCTGGCTCCTGGTACGGCCCTGGACGTGAATATGGGCGAAGGGAGGAACGCACTGCACTTAGCCCGGCTCGGCTGGCAGGTCACGGGCGTCGATATTGCCGACGCGGCCCTGCGCTACGCCCAGCAGCGGGCCCGGCAGCTCGGCGTGGCGCTGACCACCATCGAGCACGACGCAGCCTCTTTCGACTGGGGCCACCACTGCTGGGATTTGCTGGTGCTCTGTTACGCCGACGAGCAAACGCATGCCGAACGGGCTGCGGCGGCACTCAAACCCGGGGGACTGGTGGTTTTCGAGAACTTTCACTACGACGTAAACGAGGCCCGAAAGAACCCGCCTAGCCAGCAAATCGGCTTTCGTACCCAGGAGTTGCCGGACCTGTACTCGGCCGCCGGCTTCCGCATTCTGCGCTACGAGGAGCCCGTTGCCATTGCCGATTTTTCCCGGGAAACCCAGCGCCTGGTACGACTGGTCGCCCAAAAGCTGTAAGTTCGGCCGGACTGCAAACGACAGAATTTCCTGCGGGCAGAAGTCAGGGAGCCGGCCCGCTATCTACCTCTATTGCTTAGCCGAGATGTTTAAACTAGTACTCTATGCCTTATTAGGACTTTGCGCTACTCCCGCCCTGGGACAGGTGGTTGCGGGGCCGCGCGTGGCTTATTACGACCCGCGGGAGCGGCTCACGCCCGCCTTTGCCACCTTGGCCGATACGGCAGGCAGGCCCCGGTACTTGGTCCTCCGAGGCCCCGTCAAAGCCATCAGCGCCCCGGCCCCGGGCTGGCTCCGGATTCAGCGGGGCCACAACTCGGTGCTGGTGGCCACCCGGCAGCTAGTAAAGCTCCCCGACCTCATCGCGCTGCCCCTCGATGCAAGTACTGGCCGGGTTACGTTTACCGCTGTTCTTGCGGCCGACAGCCTGGGGATGAACGACTTGGCCGCCCGCAGCTACGCCTGGCTGAAGGAGCAACTAGGCCCGGTGGAAGTAGACAGCCCCCGGCCCGACACGCTGGTGATGAGCAGCTACACCTGGATGCCCATGGATCTGCTCAACTCTTCCGGCCATATCACAGCTTTCCAGCTCTGGTATACGCTGCGCCTGACTCTTACTCCCGGTCAGCTGCAGTACGAAATCAGCCGCTTCAGCCGAGCTGCTGAGCCAAGTCCGGAGCGGCCCACTCCTCGGCTGGTTCCCCTGGAAAAGCTACTCAAGCCCGGCCGGGAGCTCAACCCGGTTTCCGGCCCGGGCATCCGGCAAAACCAGTTGCGGCAGCAGGTTCAGCTTACCGCCGCCGAGCTGCTAGAAACCTTGCAAGATGCCGTGTGGCAGCCGGTAAGTGGCAGTTGAGCCGAAAGCCAACTCTGCTTTACTACCCCGCCAGCGGAGCTGCTCCTCCTGTCTTACCAACTTCCTGAATACAGCAGCTCTACCCATTCCGTTACTCCTTACGCTTTATTCACCCATGTCCCAACGCCCTACTCCTGTTCCGCCCGTAGCTGGGGTTTCTATTTCCAGCAAAAACGGCATCATCGTCTTGATTATCATCTTGATCCTGATAGCCCTTTTCGGTAAGTCCACTACTTCTCCTGGTCCTGCCGCTGCTCCTAAGCACCCTACTCCTGCAGCCCCAGTGGATACGCTGGCCACCGTGGACTCAGCAGCCGAGTAACTATGCCGTGTGATATACTTGCGTCTGGCGGGCTTTTTTCGAGCCTCACAACTCATAGCATTAGCAACTCGGGCTAGCACCCGACTTGATTTTGGTGGTACAGGCTTTGGCCCTGAATCCGGCCATTGGACAGCCGACACGGTAAGTGCCAAACGGTTGTACTACACAGGCAAGGTATAACGTTCGTTTAGCTTTTCGACCGTTTCGCTGAACGTGGTTTGTACAATTATACCTTCCATGACTTCGACGAGCGTCACATAAATGGTCTTGTATTATGTAATATTATATATATGTATATGTCACAATATAACTCATTATGTCCTTGAGTGTGCTGATACTAGGATGGTAGGTTTGGGTATCTCATATCCTTTCCATTCTACTATCATGAAACACTTTCTATTCTTCAAAGCTCTATCTGCTTTGGCATTAACCAGTGGCTTAGCGCTGAATCATCACGTTGCCTATGCGCAGGAAGATGAGCCCTACTTCCGGAAGTATTGGGAGGCTCGGCAAAAGTCATCGGCGCCTTACAAGGCTAACCCGGCTTCACCTACGCTCTCTGCTCCCACCACTGATCTTCGCAATGGAGCTTGTGATATCGCCCCCAATGGAGACTTCGAGGCTCAGGCGTTTGTACCTAACCGCATTAATAATCTAAATGGCGGGTATCCGAATGCAGCAGAGACTCTTAATGCACCACAAGGCCGATCGGACTTACAACAGTGGCGTTCTGCGACCGGCGGCACACCGGACTATTATGCTACCAACGCCACTAATGACATGGCCAAACCGGCATCGGCTGTGTATGGTCCATTCACGGCAATAGGCACTGGCAGCGTGGGCTTATTCGCTCGCCAAACCTATGACTCCTTTGACCGTGTTTCTGAATATGTTACCGCTTCGGTATCTCTTTCAGCAGGCCGTTATTACGCGCAGTTCCGAGCGAATCTGACTCGCAACACTAGTGTTGCAAATCAGGGAATTGCTAGTGGATTTGGTATACAGTTTTCAAATGGGAACCTACCCGGGGCGTCGGCATCCATGCGCGATTTCCTCCCACCATCCGGACAGGGAGTGCTTAGTACACAACCTATCGGGCAGAATCATATAGACAACTGGAATCAAGCGCCTATTTCTGGGCAATTTGATTTGCCTTCAGGTGCAAATACAGTTACTCTAGGGCTGTTTAACTCGGCTCCTTCGGCATTACTTCCGCTCCCTGGACGAAATGCATCCATTCCCAATATGTATGTATTTGTAGATGATTTGCAGATCTTCAAAGTTCCGACAGCCGGTCCAGATCGTGCTTGTACCGGAGCGCCTGTTCAGATTGGGGAAGGCTGCGCCATTCCAGGTGCAACGTATGCGTGGACACAGAGTGGCAGCTCAACAGTATTGGCTACTACTCTGCAGTGGAATGTCAGACCCACTAGCACAACCACCTATAACTTGACTGTTCGACTACCGGATGGCAGTACCTATAGCACTGCTGTGACAGTGAATGCATGCCCTCCTTGCCCTGCCTTGACCGATGCTCCGACTTTTTACTTGGTAGAGCATGCACCCAACTCATCCAATAGCAATGCGACTTTCGATATCAAGGTGTATAATACTCCCGGAGTCGAATTCTTCACCCTGAACCTTCAAAACGGTAACCCATATGCCAATAGAACTATGGCAGTAAATGACGATGGGTTTGGCTTCTCAACTTTTGTGTTGGAATTGATCGGGGAAACGTGGTATCATACAACTGTTATAGCCAGTAACTCATGCAGCAGTGTTTCTCCAGCGTCATATCAATACCTGCATGTGCCCAATTGTCCTCCCGGTGGATGCCACGGGGTGGAGAAGACCCTTATTTTACCTCTAAAACACCGGCCTATCCAAACCCAGCCACTGGGACACTTAATGTGGAAGTTAAAAGCCCTTCAAGCACTGAATTCATCTACCTGATCGACAGTCAAGGGCATGTAGCGCAAAAAATAAGGGCGAACCAACAGAAGATGACCCTAGACGTACAGGGATTACCTGCTGGTTTATATCAACTCGTGACACCTGCTGAACCAGGAAAAAAACCGGGGCGTACAACCATACAAGTTGTCCATTAAGTAGCAAGGACATCTCATACCAGTACTTCCTGTTTGCTGCGCTTATCTATTAGTGAAACAAGAAAGCCCCGGCCGGATGGTCGGGGCTTTCTGTTCCTATCAGCAGATGTACTTATTTTTCGCGATAGGAGAATACCCTTAAAGCAATGATACAGGAGGAAGCGGCTGGCATCAAGCAACGCTTTGGATTGGCGTAGCAGATCATACCCTCCCTTTCATGAACCGCTATTCATACCTGCTGCTTAGGCCTCTAATGTTTCCAAGGGCTGGCCGTTGAGTTCAAAATACTGGTTCACAAAATCAACGTTCAGAAAACATAGACAGGCGTGAGTTTCGTGAACTCCTACTGCCTTCAATAAACAGGTGTTATCTGGAGAAAACCTCAGCTGGTAATTCCGTTGCGCGTTTGCACTTCCTTAACCATGTCGAGCTCCTTGCTCAGCCCGATGGTATCCTGCACCACGCGCAGCTCCAGGGCCCAGGTGTCGATACGCTCATCCTGCCGGCGCTGGCCCTCGACCAGTTGCTGGAGCAAGCCAACGACAGCCGGCGACCTGGTCAGCTCCGCATCCGGATCCAGCGCCTGGCTCCCGTCCTCGCTCGTGGGCCCGCCCGTGATAAAGCCCCGCTGGCGCCGGGTTTCCAACCACTGCTCCATCTGCACCACTTTCGGATCCGAGCGCATCCACGCAGGAATCACGTACTCCTCCTCGTGCACTACGCCGGCGACAGCAAACCCGTCCTAGTTGCGGAGCTTGCTGTTTGCGCCCACCTGCAGGCCGGCCATATCCTGTGGAGCTTTACCTTCCGGAGCTGGTGAGGCCACCCTTCCGGAAGCCCAGGATTTTTGACACTGACCGGGCGGCCAGGGCGCCGGTGAGGATATCGGCACTGATGGTATAGGCTAGACCCAGGAGACATAGGCTGAAATCATCACCCTGGTTTCGGCATTCGTAATTATCTGCTTGGTTACGCTGACCTATATTTCCTGAATCGCCAAGGCCTTCTGAGCCAGCAGGGCCATTTTGCGAAGGGGCGGATTTCTTGCCGAAGAACTCCACGAGCATGCTCAGCTGGCCCTACAAAAACGGGGGCAGATTCGGGGGCAATAATGGGGCAGGTTCTTGGTATCCATATCTTATCATTGATTAACGCTGAATAAAAAAGGCCCTATGCTCGCTGCATAAGGCTTTTTTAGTAGGTCATGATAAGCCATAAACACAAAAAAGCCGCCCCACCCGGAACGGCTTTAGTGAAATCGAGAACCGGAGAAAATTCCCACCCAACTCCGGCTCGATTCTAACCTCTGGACTTAGTGCCGGAACAACAGTTCGCGGTACTTTACCAAAGGCCAGTCCTCATCGGCTACCATCAGCTCCAGCTTGTCGACGGAGCGGCGGATGGTGTCGAAATGCGTTTTAACCGTGTCGCAGTACGCAATGGCACGCTCCCGGGTATCTTCAATTTTGTTGGCCACTTTGCGGGCATTCACCATCTCATCCACCTGAGTTTTGATGGTAGCAATGTGGCGCGAAATAGCTTTGATCGTGTCCACCGTTACCTGCGACAACTCGTCGTCTAGGCCCAGTTCGCGCAGTCCGCGCACGTTGGTAATGAGCTTGGTCTGGTAAGCCACGGCCGTTGGGATGATGTGGTTCACGGCCAGATCCCCCATGACGCGGCTCTCGATCTGGATTTTCTTCATGTAGTCTTCCAGCAAGATGTCGTGGCGGGCGTGCAGCTCCACGTGCGAGAAGATGTTGTGACGGGCAAACAGATCAGCGGCATCCTCCCGCACCAGAGCGTCGAGGGCCTGGGGCGTGGTTGGGATGTTCGAAAGGCCGCGCTTTTCGGCTTCTTCCTTCCACTCGTCGGAGTAGCCGTTGCCTTCGAAGCGAATGTCTTTGGAGCTGATAACGTACTCACGCAGCACCTCCACAATGGCAACTTCCTTCTTTTTGCCCTGCTCGATGAGCTCGTCCACGGACTCTTTAAACTCGATCAGCTGGTCGGCTACGATGGTGTTGAGCACCGTCATGGAAGACGAGCAGTTGGCCGACGAACCCACGGCGCGGAACTCGAACTTGTTGCCGGTGAAAGCGAAAGGCGAGGTTCGGTTACGGTCGGTGTTGTCGAGCAGAATGGCCGGAATCTTATCGATGCCGAGCTTGAGGTAGATGTTGTCGCCTTTGTCGAGCGGCAGCTTGGCCGTACGCTCCAGCTCGTCGAGCACCGAGTTCAGCTGCGAACCTACGAACACCGACATGATGGCCGGCGGGGCTTCGTTGGCGCCGAGGCGGTGGTCATTGGAAGCAGAGGCAATGCTGGCGCGCAGCAAGTCGCCGTAGCGGTGCACGGCTTTAATGGTCGTGATGAAGAAAGCCAGGAACTGCAGGTTCTCTTTCGGACGACGGCCGGGAGCCAGCAGGTTTACGCCTGTGTCGGTGCTCATGGCCCAGTTGTTATGCTTGCCCGAGCCGTTGACACCCGCGAAAGGCTTCTCGTGCAACAGTACTTTCAGGTTGTGCTTCTCGGCCACGCGGTCCATGATGTCCATGAGCAGCTGGTTGTGGTCGACAGCCAGGTTGGCGTCCTCGAAGGTGGGGGCGCACTCGTACTGGTTGGGCGCTACCTCATTGTGGCGGGTGCGCAGCGGAATGCCCAAACGGTTGGACTCTTCCTCAAACTCCAGCATGAAGGCGTGCACCCGGCTTGGAATCGAGCCGAAGTAGTGGTCCTCCAGCTGCTGACCCTTGGCCGGAGCGTGACCAAACAGCGTGCGGCCGGTCATCACCAGGTCGGGGCGGGCATCAAACAGCGCCTTGTCGACGATGAAGTACTCCTGCTCGATACCCAGCGTGGTGCTCACGCGGTTTACGTCCTTATCGAAGTACTGGCATACGTCTACGGCAGCCTGTTCCAGAGCGGCCAGCGACTTGAGCAGCGGAGCTTTGTAGTCGAGGGCTTCGCCAGTGTAGGCCACGAAAATCGTGGGGATGCACAGGGTTTTGGCGCCGGCCGTCTCGATGATGAAGGCGGGGAAGTCGGGTCCCAGGCGGTGTAGCCGCGGGCCTCGAAGGTATTGCGGATGCCGCCGTTGGGGAACGACGAGGCATCGGGCTCCTGCTGCACCAGGGCCGAACCTTTAAAGTTCTCAACCGGGCGGCCGTCGGAGTTCAGATCAAAGAAGGAGTCGTGCTTTTCGGCCGTGGAGCCGGTCAGGGGCTGGAACCAGTGCGTGTAGTGCGTGGCGCCCTTGGCCATGGCCCAGGTTTTCATAGCCGAGGCTACGGCATCGGCCACGGAGCGCTCTACGGGGAGCCTTGTTTAATAGCGGCTTGCAGCTTCTTGAAGTATTCGCCCGGCATGGTAGCGCGCATGGCGTCCAGGTTGAATACGTTCTTACCGAAACTGTCGGAACGACGCTCATCGGAAGTAACAACGGCCTGCGGCTTGCGCTGGTCGACTAACTCAAGAGCTTTAAAGCGAAGAATTGCCATGTACTAGGAAGACGAAAAGCAACGATTAGTGATTAACTGTAGCAAATGTAAGGTCCCTCATCCAGTATTTGCAACTACCACCCTTCAAAAATGAGTATTTTTTCAAAAATGACTCTTTTTTTCAGCCCATACCCTATCTAATAGAAGGGAGTCAACAAAACTAACAGCTGTTTTTCTTGAAAATTGCCTTAAAACAGCTACCGACTACCTAATATTTAGGAAACATGGTTTCCAATACAGGATTTCGGTAGCCCGGGCCTTTCCCCTACCTTTGCGGGGTGAGAAACCGCTTTGCGTTCCAGCCCCGCTACTTTTTATTCTGGCTGGTGTACTTCGTCATTACGAAGGCTGCTTTTTTACTGTACCACTTCCCAAAAACGGCGCAGCTGCCCGCCGGCAGCGTGGCCCGCATATTTGGCTACGGCCTGCGCCTGGACGCCTCGGCTACGGCCTACCTGAGCGTTATACCCTTTTTGGTATTTGTCATCGGGAGTGCCCTGCCCGCCCGGTGGTTTCCCCGCCGTCTGCTTGCCTTCTACTCGGCCGTTATCGGCGTGGTAGTGGCCTGCTTTACGGTGGCCGACCTGGACCTGTACCGGGCCTGGGGCTTCCGGCTCGATGCTACGCCGCTGCAGTACCTCAACTCGCCCGGCGAAATGGCGGCTTCGGCCGGTAGCGCCCCACTCCTATTATTAACGAGTATCTTGGCCGGGCTGCTGGTGCTGGGCTGGTGGCTGTATAAAAAGCTGGTGGGCCCCATCCCGGAGTTACCGCCGCACTTTGGCCGGGGACGGGCCGTGCTGGCCAGCGTGTTGTACCTGGCGCTGCTCATTGTGCCCCTGCGCGGGGGCTGCAGCAGATTCCCATCAACCAGAGCGACGTGTACTTCAGCGCCGTCCCCTTTGCTAACCATGCGGCCCTGAACGTGCCCTGGAACGTGGCCCAGACGGCGCTTTTAACCGACAACGGCCCGAACCCCTACCAGTTTATGCCCGACTCGGTAGCCACGCGCACCGTGCAGCAGCTGTATGCCCCGGCTTCGCAGGCCGACAGCACCCGCCTGCTGCGCACCACCCGGCCCAACGTGCTGTTTATTATCCTGGAAAGCTTTACGGGCAAGCTCGTAGCCAGCACCGGCGGCGAAACCAACGTAACGCCCAATCTGGATAGCTTGGCCCGTACCGGGGTGCGCTTCACCAACATCTACGCGGCCGGCGACCGAAGCCAGAAGGGCCTGGTGGCCTTACTCAGCGGCTACCCCAGCCAGCCCACGACCAGCATTATCAAGTACCCGCGCAAAACCGAGCATCTGCCCCACCTCTGCCGCTCCCTGGAGCAGGTCGGCTACAAGTCCCACTATTATTATGGTGGCGAACTGGCCTTTGCCAACATGAAAAGCTACCTGGTGGCGGCCGGCTACGACCAATTTACCGAGCGGGCCGACTTTGCGCGCAGTGAGCAGAACTCCAAGTGGGGCGCCCACGACCATGTGCTGTTCGACCGGGTGCTGCAGGATCTGCAAACGCAGCCAACGCCGTTTTTCGTCACGGCCTTTACCTTAAGCAGCCACGAGCCATTCGAAATTCCGATTCCGCGCAAGTTCAAGGGTACCGACGAAACGGCTCTGTTCCGCAACTCCGTGTACTATACCGACTGGGCTCTGGGCCGCTTTCTGCGCACGGCCCGGCAGCAGCCCTGGTGGGACAATACGCTGGTGGTACTCGTGGCCGACCACGGCCACACCCTGCCCGGCAACGACCCGAACGAGAGTTACCGCAAGTTCCGAATTCCGCTGGTGCTGGCCGGTGGCGCCCTGCGGCCCGAGGTTCGAGGCCGGGTATATGGGCACATAGCCTCCCAGACCGATATAGCGGCCACCCTGCTCCGGCAGCTGAAGCTACCTACGGCCGGCTACGAGTGGAGCCACGACCTACTGCAGCCCCTGCGCCAGCCGTTTGCGTTTTACTGCTTCTCCGATGGCTTCGGCATGGTCAGCCCCACCGGTACCGTCACGTTCGACAATGTCCCCGAAAGGTGATTAAAAGCGACACCCTGGTTACAAAAGGGCAGTTGCGGCGGGGCCAGGCCTTTGAGCAGGTGTCGTACGGGGATTTTCTACGCAAATAACCAGGTGAACCTGCTTCTGCCGTATAGCCGCATGATGCAACAACTCGTTTTTGTTTACAACGCCGACACCGGGCTCGTCAACAGCGTGCTGGATCTGGCGCACAAGCTCATTTCGCCCACCACTTACCCTTGCTCCCTGTGCGCCATCACTCACGGCACCCGGATGCGGCCGGAGTGGAAGGAATTCATAGCCGGTCTGTCCCTGCAGTCGGAGTTTTTGCACCGGGATGAATTCCTGGCGCGGTATCCGCAGTGGGCGGCGACGGCGCTGCCGGCCGTGTTTGGGCGCACCGAGACGGATACTCTAACACCCTTTATTACTGCCACGGAGCTCAACCAAGCCGACTTGCCGGGCCTGATGCAGCTGATCCGGCAGCGCCTGGCAGCAGGAGCCTAGGCTGCCAGCACCGGCCTTGTCTGGCAGAAGCTTGTGCATTATTTCTGGCGGGTGGCCCGCGCCTGAACTTCCGAAGCTGTATCTTTGTGGTCTTGCTTATGGAAACCAGAAAAGTTGCCTTTTATACGCTGGGCTGCAAGCTCAACTTCTCCGAAACGTCGGCCATTGGCCGGCAGTTTGAGGAACGTGGGTTCAGCAAAGTAGCCTTCGAGGATGCCGCCGACATCTACGTCATCAATACCTGCTCCGTCACCGACCACGCCGACCGTAAGTGCCGTAAGGTGGTCAAGGAAGCACTGAAGCATAATCCGGAGGCTTTTGTAACCATCGTGGGCTGCTACGCCCAACTTAAGCCCCAGGAAATTGCCGAAATTCCCGGCGTACACGCCGTGCTGGGCGCGGCCGAGAAATTTCAGCTCGTGGATATCCTGGCCGGCTTCGAAAAGCCCGCTACCGGGCAGCCCGGCCACGTGCACGCCTCACCCATTGCCGCGGCCACCGAGTTTCATGCCGCCCACTCCTACGGCGACCGTACCCGCACCTTTCTCAAGGTGCAGGACGGCTGCGACTATTCCTGCTCGTTCTGCACCATTCCGCTGGCCCGGGGTAAGAGCCGCTCCGGCAGCGTGCGAAGCGTGGTGGAGCGGGTGCAGAAGCTGGCTGAAACCGGCGTGAAGGAAATCGTGCTGACCGGTGTAAACCTGGGCGACTTCGGCCTGCAGGGCCCCGACCGGCAGCGCCTGGAAGATTTCTACGACTTGGTGCAGGCCCTCGACGAGGTGGAAGGCATTGAGCGGTTCCGCATCAGCAGCTGCGAGCCCAACCTGCTCACCGACGACATTATCCGCTTCGTAGCCCGCTCGAAGCGCTTTATGCCTCACTTCCACATTCCGCTGCAGTCGGGCTCCAACAAGATTCTGGGATTGATGCGCCGCCGCTACCGCCGGGAATTATACCAGGAGCGCGTGGCCCTGATCAAGGAAGTAATGCCCCACGCCTGCATCGGCGTCGACGTCATCGTGGGCTTTCCCGGCGAAACCGAAGCCGACTTTCTGGAAACCTACCAGTTTCTCAATGACCTGGATGTGAGCTACCTGCACGTGTTTCCGTATTCGGAGCGGGAAAATACGCTGGCACCCACGCTGCCCGGCCGGGTGCAGGACCGCCACCGCCACGAGCGGACCACGCAGCTACGAGGTCTGTCGGAAAAGAAGAAGCGCTATTTCTACGAGCAGCATGTAGGCGCTGAAACGGCGGTCTTGTTCGAGGACGACGTGACTAACGGACAGATGGAGGGCTTCACCCCAAACTACATCCGGGTAGTAGCCAAGTACGACCCGCTGCTGGTTGGTGAAATGAAGCGGCTGCGCCTGACGGCTGTGAATCCGCAAAACCTGATGGAGGCGGAAGAAGTCGGCGTGGAAGTTTTTCAGCACTAGCCGGCCCGGACTGCCATTTATTACGCAAAAATCCCCGTCAACCTACCTGACGGGGATTTTCATGTTACACCCAAATGTAACAAGCGCTTATTTAAACATTTGTTGTTTCATCAAGTCCATCATTTGTTGCATCATCCTCTGCTGCTCTTGTAAGTGCTGGTTGCGCAGCTCAGCCATGGCCAGTTGGTGCGCCATCTGCTGGGTGTATAATGCCGTCTGCCAACTGGTATCGGTTTGAGTTGGGGCTGGGGTTGGTACAGGAGTGGGAGCGGGAGCAATAAAGGGAAGCGCATTTACAGTTGCTGGAGGTACTACCGGAATTTCTATAGCAGCCTCCTGGACAACAGACGGCATAATACTTGGCGCGGCCAAGGAAGTTGGCTCCACAGGGGAAGGTTGGGGTTGGGGTTGGGGTTGCGCTGCCCCAGCCGGAGCAGGCTCAGGAGCAACAGCAGCCGCTACCAAAGGCCGAGGAGGAACCGTTTCAGCAGCGGGCTGTGGGCTGGCAACGGTAGCTTCCGACTGCATTTTTGCTGCCACTTGGCGGGGAGCTGGTGCAGCTGACGAGGGTTCAACCGGCAGGGAAGAACCGGAAACCATCATTGTCCCCGTACCCTGCAACAGCCAGTCCTTTGATACATTTGGGTATACTTCAAAAACTTTACACAAAAGGTCAAACCCCGGCTTGTTACGCTCATCCACAATGTGTTGGATAACCGTTGCCGTCTTTTCTAATGACGAAGCAAAGGCGTTTTTTGATATTCCCAAATGAGCAATAAGCTGCGTAAAGCGCTGCCCAACCGTTCCAGTAGCAACCATATCCAAATGTTTTATAATCCAAATGTAGCAATAATACAGCTACAATAACCGTAGGGTTTACTTTTTCTTGCTTGCTGAGGCCTGCGCTATGGGCTGCAGCAACGGCCGCGGCTGCAAACGGGTGTAGGGAAATACATAGGTCTCGTCGGGCAGAAACTCAAAGTTGAGGCGTGACATGCCGACCGAGTAAAACAGCAGCAGCGCATTAGGACGCAGGGCGAATTCGGTCAGATGCAGCCTAGATTCGTACGGGTCGCCTCCACTCCCATTACCCATATCCAGCCGGAGGGCGGCTTGGGGAGTGGTATTCCACTCGGAGATGCCGTAGAGCTGCGCTACGTGGGCAATCATCGTGGAGTCGTCGCCGTAGTTGGCCACTACGTTTGCTAGCTCGTCGTGCAGGCGGCGGCTGATGGCGTACCCCAGGCGCCGCTCCAACTGGGCGGGAGCATCGGCGACTAGTTCCGCTAGCGTCAGGAGCCGGCCGGTTCGCAAATCGAAGGTGAGATGGCTCGTGCCCGGCTGAGCGAGGCCCTGATCTTCCCGCTGAAACTGAAAGGAGAGCAGATAATTCTGGTTGAGCAGCACCTCGTACGTCATACCGGTCAGGCCGCTGCCCGCGGCCAGCCAGCTGCGGCTTTCCTCGTCGTAGCAGCATTCGCGGGCCAGCTGGGTCAGCTGCCGCCGCGGACTGGCAGTCGAGTCGATGGCGCTGCTATAATCGGTAACGAGGCCCAGCAGCTGCCGGTTGATGCGCCGGGCCACGGCCGTATTGGCCAGCCGAACCTGAGGAAGGTGAAAGTTTCCGCCCGCGCCGTCGTTGGTGACGGTGTATACCTGTGCCTGCTCGCCGGGCTGCGTTTGGGCTACATCCGGCAGTCTGGCGCCCAGCACCACCCCTACTCCCAGCAACCACCGCGTCAGTTGCTTCATTTTTTTGGCCCGCCAGTACAGCTTTACTCGTAGCGCAGAGACTCAATCGGGTCGAGGCCGGCGGCTTTGCTGGCGGGATAGTAGCCCGAAGCCAGGCCTACGGCAATGCAAATGGCCAGGCCCATGGTCATCCAGAACCAGGGCACCAGGAAGGCACCCTCACCGATAAAGAGAGAAATCGAGTTGCCCATCGTGACGCCGAGCAGGATACCGAGCAGGCCGCCCATCACGCAGATAACAATGGCCTCAATCAGGAACTGCTGCCGAATCTGCCGGGAAGTGGCGCCCAGGGCCTTGCGAATCCCGATTTCTCGGGTGCGCTCCGTCACCGATACCATCATGATATTCATCAGGGCAATGCTGGCCCCAAGCAGGGTGATAAAGCCTACCAGGCCGCCCCCATGCGCAGGTTACCCGACAGCGAATCGAGCTTGCCGGCCAGCGAGTCGCTGCGCTCCACGTCGAAGCTGTCTTCCTGCCCAGCTGGTCGTGGCGCACGGCGCGCATGATACCTGTAGCCTGACCAGTAAGGTAGGCTAGGTTTTCGGGCTCCAGGGTAGCCGTTTTCACGTCGTAGGTCAGGGCCCGCTGCCGGGGCATCTGGTTGCCGGTTTCCAGCGGAATCAGCACCATTCGGTCGGCTCCGCCCCCGCCCATGGTTGAGCCGCTTTTCTCCAGCTCGCCCACCACCTGAAAGCGGCGGCCTAGCAGGTAAATGTACTTATCGACCGGACTCTGGTTGGGAAACAGCTTGTCGGTGATTTCCTTGCCCACAATGGCCACGTTGGTGCCGTTTTCGAGCTCAATCGAGGAAAACGCCCGGCCGCGCGCGAGGTTGTAATTCTGAATCTGCAGGTAGTTTTCGTCGCCTGCCACCACGTTCATGTTGGGGTTTGTTTTCTTGCCGTTGGCCTTCACTTCGGCCGCGCCGGCAATGAAGGCGGAAATGCCCACCTGCCCATCGTCGCCGACCTGCTCCTTGTATTGCTTGGCCTGCAGGTAGGTAATGGCCGGATACACCTTGCCCTGCACCCCGCCGCGCCGCATGCGGTTGGTGTAGCCCTTGGCTTTGATTTCAAAGGAGTTGGCCCCGAGGCTGGCAAAAGTCTGGTTCAGAGAATACTTGATGGCATCAATGGCCGTCAGGATGCCGACCAGGGACATAATGCCGATGCTCACAATCAGGGCCGTCAGCACGGTCCGCAGCAGGTTGCTGTGAATGGAGCGAAATGCCTCCTTAATATTTTCGAGCAGGTGCATAATGGCTAAGGATAAAATCTACCGGAAGTAATCGGCCAAAACAGGCTTATTCGGTCTTAAACGACGATTTTACCTCATCGTCGGGTTCCGCAAGGTAACCTGTTTCCGGCAAACTCCGGCCCGTTTCGCTACATTTGTTTAGGCCCGCCCGGCCCAACCTGGCAACCCAAACGGAATTCTAAGCGTCGGTTTGTTGTACGGTTGTTTTCCCCCTTCTTTCCCGACTTAGCAGAACCCCCTGATGGTGCTGAAGCGAATTCTGCCTTTGCTGCTGCTGGTGGCAGCCTGGCTTGGCGGCCCGGCCGCGGCCTGGGCCAACCACGTTTTTATTCCGATGGACCAGGGGCAGAAAGAGCACCTGAAAGCCTACGGCATTGCCTACTGGCTGCTGGCCCGGCAGGTGGAGGTCGACTGGCTGCTGAATTACCGCGGCGGCAGCTTTGCCTGCGAAAACGCCCAGGGCCTGGAAAACGAGCTGGCCGTGCGTGGCATCACCTACCAGGTGATTTCCGAGGCCCAGTACGGCAACATCCTGCAGGAAATTGCCGACCCCAACGCTAACATGGACATCATGAAGCTGGAGAAGGCGCCCAAAATTGCGGTGTACACGCCCAAGGGCAAGCAGCCCTGGGACGATGCCGTAACGATGGTGCTGACCTACGCCGAAATTCCCTACACCGAAATCTACGACGACGACGTGCTCAACGGGGTGCTGCCCAAATACGACTGGCTGCACCTGCACCACGAGGACTTCACGGGCGAGTACGGCAAGTTTTACGCCTCCTACCGCAACCGGCCCTGGTACCAGCAGCAGCAGCGCGACGCCGAGGCGGCCGCCAAGCGCCACGGCTTCAGCAAGGTAAGTCAGATGAAGGGCGCCGTCGTGACCCGGATGCAGGAGTTTATTGCCGGTGGCGGGTTCCAGTTTGCCATGTGCTCGGCCACCGACACCTACGATATTGCTTTGGCCGGCCTGGGCCTGGATATGGTGGAAAGCATGTACGACGGCGACCCGGCCGACCCCCAGGCCCAGTCCAAGCTCAACTTCAACCGCACCCTGGCCTTCAAGGACTTCCAGATCGTGCGGGACCCCTACCAGTACGAGTATTCCAACATCGACATGCAGCCCGGCGAGCGGGGCGTGTACGAAGACAACGACTACTTTCAGCTCTTTACCTTCTCGGCCAAGTACGACCCGGTGCCGACCATGCTAACCCAGAATCACGAGAAAACCATCAAGGGCTTTATGGGCCAGACCACGGCTTTCCGCAAGCAGCTCATCAAGTCGGACGTGGTGGTGATGGGCGACAACAAGGCCTCGGGCGAAGTGCGCTACATGCACGGCACCCTGGGCAAAGGCACCTGGACCTTCTATGGCGGCCACGACCCGGAAGACTACCAGCACCTGGTGGAAGAAGAGCCCACCGACCTGGCTTTGCACCCCAACTCCCCGGTTACCGCCTGATTCTGAACAACATCCTATTCCCGGCGGCTAAGAAGAAAAAGCAAAAAACCTAAGCCTAGGCGCACTGGCTTACCTTGCACCAGCTTTTAATCTTTAACTGTCTGGCCGTTGGCAAATTCCTGGTTCTCCTCGCCTTCCCGGGGGCGCACATTGCTACTGGGCGTAGCTGCGGGCGTCGTCTATGGTTTTCTGTGCGTGATGCTGGTCAGCCTCACGCATCGGGCCGTTTCGTTGTCCTTCATTTTTATGGTGCCCGTAGTGCTGGGCGCTATTCCCGTGCTGTTTTCCTCGCGTGAGCAGCTGTCCAACTACTTCCTCTATCTGGCTGCGCCCTGGCTGATTACCTTCACCGTATTCGCCCTGAGCATGGTTACGGGGTTCGAGGGCCTGATTTGTCTGGTTATTATCATCGGGCCATTTAGCATTCTAGGAAGCCTGGGCGCGTTTCTCTACCGGCTGGTGCGGCTGCGCCAACGCCCTCAGACATCCCTGTACGTATCCTTGCTAGTGCTGCTGCCTTTTGGGGCCTTGTTGCTGGAGGAGCAACTGGTGGCCTCCGACCAGATTCATACCGTAGTGAGCACCCGGCTTATTGCCGCTCCGCCGGCTGTAGTGTGGCGCAATATCCAGAACGTGCGCCACATCCGGCCGAGCGAAATCAAGCCTCATTTCGTGCATCTTATCGGCGTGCCCCGCCCGCTGGACGGCTACCTGGATTATGCCCGCGTAGGAGGCACGCGTCATATCCGCTGGGAGAAAGGCCTTTATTTCCAGGAGCACATCACGCACTGGCAGCCCGGGCGCGGCTTTGCCTATACTATTAAAGTCGATGCGGCCTCGATTCCGCCTTCTACCCTGGATGAGCACGTGCTGGTGGGTGGCCGCTACTTCGACGTGGTGCGGGGCAGCTACTCCATCGAGCCCCTGGCGGCTAATACATGTCGGCTGACGCTAACTTGCACCTACCGCATCACAACCAACCTGAATACTTACGGGAAGCTCTGGCCGATTATCTGCTGGGCGACTTTAATACCATGATTCTGGAAGTAATCCAGGGCCGGTGTGAAGCTCCACTGGGGCTAGCGCTGCGAGGCCCAGCTAAGCCTGCACGGGTAAAGTAGGCTTCAGGCCCCAGCTGGCGGCCAAATTCATTTAAGCACTTATCTTGCAGGGTTTACCGGCTATATATTTCCCTTTCCCACCTCCTCTCTCCCTTATTCACATGCTATCTTCTGTACGCACCTGGGCGCCGCGCCTGCTATTACTTACTGTACTGGCCACTTCGCTCGGGGGCTGTTCTGAAAAAGAAGATGACCCAGCCGCAGTGGCTACCACGGGTATCGTGGAAGGAACCATCAGCCCCAGCGGCTCGATTATCAACGTGACGGCTACCAACGCCGGTGGCCTAACCTTTCTGGCGGCCCCGAATGCTACCACGGGCGCGTTTTCGCTGCCCAACCTCGCGCCCGGGACTTACACCCTAAGCTTTACGCCGGCCAACGGCTACGTGACCCCAACCAGCCGTACCATCACCGTAGTAGCCGGCCAGACGGCCTCCGCCGGCACAGTGGTCGTCGCGTCAAATGGCTTGGTAAAAGGCGGCACCATGAGCTGGAACACCGACGGCGTGACGTATTCCTCCACGCAACTGGTGGGCGAGGTCAATGCCGCGCAGGGGCTGCTATACATCACGAGCGAAACACTGACCGGGGACGTACGCGACCTGCTCAACCTTTCCCTGGCTCAGAGCTTTGCCGGCACGGGTACCTACACGCTGGGCAGCACTTACCAGAACGCCTCCTTGCAGCGCATTAACAAGGGCCTAATCACTGCTCAATACCGCACCACTGACCCGGCCGCGGGCACCATTACGATAAGCAGCTACAATGCCGTTGCCGGTACCATGAGCGGAACTTTCGGCTTCTCGGGCACTGACTTTACCGGCTCCTCGCCGCGTACGGCCACTGTTACCAACGGCACGTTTACCCTGCGCTTCTAAGTTCTAGGTACCCCAAAACACGGTGGCCTGCTTACCGGTTTGGTAGGCAGGCCGCCGTGTTTTTAGCCCAAGGCTACTCCGCTAAATTAAGAAAAATCGGGGCTGTCTGCTCTTCTAAGCTGGCTTTGCGTATACTGCTACCTTGGCCCGCTGAGCCACTGCGAAGCCGCTTTTTGTACCAACGCCCCTTGTATGAACCTAGAGCACATCAACTATGGCCTCTCGGCCAGCCAGGAAGAAACCAAGCCTATTGAGGAAATGCCCAACCCGCTGCCGCGGGCCGTACTACGCCTGAATAACCACGCCCTGCTCGACGGGGAATGGAATTTCGCCCTCGACACCGACGACCGGGGCCTGCGGGATGGGTGGTACCTAGGGCACAACTACGAATACAAAGCCCAGTGGCCCGGCTCTATTGAGGCCCACATGGCCCAGGCCAAAGGCCAGACCCAGCCCACACAGTGGCAGGACCGGGTGGTAGCCTGGTACGAGCGGGAATTCACCCTGCCCGAAGTGGAGGAGCCGCTGCTGCGCTCCATGTTCCAGCTCACCTTCGGGGCCTGCGGCTACGAAACCCGGGTGTGGCTGAATGGCCGGCAACTGCGCACCATTGAGGGTGAAGACGTGCACTACGGCGAGTACACCTCGTTTTCCTACGAGCTACGGGAAGAAAACCTGCACCTGGTAAACCGGCTGACCGTGCGCATTGCCGACACGATGGACGCCGAAACCACCCGCGGTAAGCAGGAGTCCCACATCTACAAGCGCGGTGGCATCTGGTACCAGACCTATACCGGCGCCGTGCGCAGCGTGTGGCTGGAAATGGTGGAACGCAACCGCCTCCGCTCCCGTGTGGGCGTCGACAGCGTGGTAGAAGATCAGCTCGTGCGCTTCAACATCACGACCCGCATTCACGACCCGGGCCATTACACGTTGCGCCTGCAGGTGTATGAGCGGGGACGCAAAAACGGCACCCCGCCGCTTTATACCTCGGAATTTCCCCTCCGCCTGGAAGCTGGCCAGAAACAGCAGCGCGTGGTGCTGGAAATGCCCGGCGCCCGACTTTGGTCGCCGGAAGAGCCCGACCTCTACCAACTCGTAGCGCAGCTCATCGATTCGGAAGGCTATGCCGCCCAGATTGAAACCCATTTCGGCTTGCGCAAGATTGAGTCGCGCGGCAAGCACGTGTACCTGAACAACGAGCCTACCTACCTCGACGGGATTCTCTACCAGCCTGGCACGGCCACCTACGAGGAAATGCAGCGCCACATGCATGCCATGCAGAAGCTGGGCTGCAACCTGGTGCGCGTGCACATTGCCGGCGTCGACCCGCGCATTTACAACCTGGCCGACGAACTGGGCCTGCTGCTGTGGGTGGAAGTGCCCAGCCCGCACACCTCGAGTCCGCGCAGCCGCCAGAACCACAAGGAGGAGTTGCTCCGCATGCTGGCCCTGATTGAGTCCCACCCCTCGGTGGTTATCTGGAGCCTTTACAACGAGGACTGGGGCTGCCAGGACATTGCTACCAACCCCGAAACCCGGCGCTACATCACCGATACCTACCACTTCATGCAAATCGAGCACCCGCAGTTTCTGGTGGTCGACAACGATGGGTGGCAGCATATTTCCGCCGAGGGCCGCCTGAAGTCGGATCTGCTTACGGCCCACCTCTACACGCCCGAGCTGCCCCACTGGCAGAACCTGCTCGACCGGCTCGTGGCCGGCGAGATGATTGGCGTGGCGGCTTTCCCGCTGGTCGTAGGCGACGCCTTTTTCTACCGCCGTCAGAAACCTCTGATTGTGAGCGAATGGGGCGGCTTTGGTTTTGCTGACTACGGCGGGCCCCAGGCCGGTGAAGAGCGTACCGAGCGGATCCGCCAGTTTAAGCAGGAGCTGCGGGCCCGCCCCATTGCCGGCGACGTGTACACGCAGGCCACCAACATCGAGGATGAGCGCAACGGCGTTATCGACCCCCACACCGGTGAGTTGTCGGTGCCGGCGGGTATTCTCAATTCCCGCCAGTTCGAGGGGCCACGCTAGCAAGCCCAGCATCCACAGTAAACACAGAAAAGCCCGGCTGCTAATTAATTAGCAGCCGGGCTTTTCTGTGTTTACTGTGGATGCTACGTTCCGTTCAGCCTTCTACTACTTATCAAAGTGCACGAACTGGCGCGGAAATTCGGGTATTTCGATATTGTTGTAGGGGTCCACGTCTAAGGTAAGCTGAATCATGACCGGCTGGCCCTTGGTCACCCCGTAAGCCAGCAGCTCGTAAGCCGTACCGGTTTCGGTGGGGTGGCTGAACTTGAATGCTTTGGCCGGGGTACCCTGGATAAAACAAGATATTTCCTGTAGCTCCTTGCCTTTCACCTTCTTCATTCGCTGTTTGGTGTAGTCCGCAGGAGCTCCGTTGCGCAGGTCGGCCGGATTCAGGTACATCAGAATTAGGTCAAACTTATCGGCTTTCACCTCATAGGGCGAAACCAACGCCGCCCCTTCCGGGAGCGGAAAGTCCTGCCCGCAGAAGTTAACGGCCGCTGGCGGGGCCTGCCCGAAAGCCACGGCCGAAACCAGTAAGAATAACAACAATAGGGTATAGCGTGCTTTCATGGTTGGGAAAGTAAAACGTTTTAGTTGATAAGCCGAACAGTGGCAGCGTTTTTTTCTTACCAATATTCCGGCCATAAATTCAGTTAGTGCATCCGGTCGTCGCGCACGGGTAAGCTAGTGATGATTTCGCCCTCAATTTTAAGCAGCTCCTGCAGGCGGACGTCCACTTCCTTCGGGTCGCGGTATTCTTTGGCCAGGTCCACGTAGCTCACAAAGTGGGCCGCCTCCGACACCATCAGCTCGTAGTAGAACTTGCTCAGCTCGGGGTCGGGAATGTGCTTCCAGAGCAGCTTAAACCGCTCGCAGCTGCGGGCCTCAATCAGGGCCGAAACCAGCAGCATATCCATTAGCTGCCGGTCGCGGTGGTCGCCACGGCGCACGTGGGTCAGGAGCTGCACCACGTACTCGTCGCGCCGCTGCGGCCCCAGCTCGAAGCCCCGCTTGCGCAGCTCCAGCAGTACCCGCTCGAAGTGGGCCCACTCCTCGGCCACCAGGGCCGTCAGCTCGTCGACAAGGCGGGTTTTCTCGGGGTATTTCACAATCAGGGAAATACCCGTGCTAGCGGCCTTCTGCTCGCAGTAAGCGTGGTCAACGAGGATATCCTCGATGTTTTTGCTGGCAATATCCACCCAGCGCGGGTCGGTATTGAGCTTGAGCTTGAGAATGGTTTTCTCTTTGGATTCAAAGGGTTCCATAGTATGCAGGGCGCCGCCGGGACGCGTATTCGTTATCTGCTAACTTAATCAAAAAACTGCCACCGAATACCAAATTGGAAGCGGCGCGGCAAACCCGTGTAGAGCGGGGTGGCAAAATAACCATTGCCCGTATTGTAGAGACCCTGGTTGATGTAAGCCATTTTCAGGAACACCGATACGGTTTTGATATCGGTGATAAAGAACACATCGGCCACCGCGTAGGAGCGGATGGAGAAGTGGTCTTGCAGGTAAAATTGTTGGGCAGTAGGGTTGTAGTCGTAGCCCTTGAAGCGGGACTGGAAGTATATCTCCGCTCCGATCTGGCTGAACATGGCCTTTTTGAACAGGTAGTCCTGGTAGTAAATCCGGCCGTTGGCCACTAGCTTGGGAATGCGCAGGCCTTCGCCCTCCCCACCCAAGGTGCCGGTAGCTTGGTTGTCGAAGAAAAACTTACCCAGGTTGAAGCGGTGACGCAGCGTGCCGATGAGCAGTACCTTGACGCTATCAAGCTGGGCCGGCTCCGCGGCCTGGTTATAGTATACCAGGTCGTTGATGGTAACGAACCGGACAGAGGCATCCAGGTGGTGGCGCCCCAGTCGCTGGGAGAGGCGGCCGGTTACCTGGTTGACCAGCGTGTTCTTAAAAGCAGAGCTTGAGTCCGGAAGATGGTCCCAATTGTAGTGGTTGCCGTCGAAGCGCTGCTGGGTGAGCGTGGGCGAGTAGGAAGAGCTGTAGAACTCGCCGCTCAAAGGGCCCAGGCGGGCCGTAGCCCGCAACCAGTACTCGCTAAAGGCCGTGCCCGTCCCGGCTAGCTGCGGCCCCAGAATTTCGCCGGCCGTTTCCACGGCCACGAGGCTACGGTAGCGGAAGTTGGCCGTGCCACCCAGAAATATCTGGCCGTAGCGCAAATCAAACGGCTGAATTATATCATTCCGGGGCGCAGCCGGCGTAGGCAGTGGGTAACTTTGGTCCTGGTAGCTTTTGGAAAACAGACTGGCACGGCGGTAGCGGCCGTACAGGCGGTAGCCCACGGTGGGGGTGTGGCCCATCACGCCCACTTCATTTTCCAGTTGCCGGTATTCGGCCCGGTCATTAGTCAGGTTGGTGCTGTAGCGGGCTACGGGGTAAAACCGGAGCTGGCCAGTGGCATCAACGAGCGTACCGGACTGGGGCCGGTCAGTGTAGTTGTTGAACTGCCGCCGCCAGTCGACGATATGATAGGCCGTCAGGCCCGGCCCAGCAGGCGCAGGGTCTGCACGAGGCGCACCTCGTCCCGGTCGTCGGCATTCAGGGCCCAACTCAGGTTTACATCCTCCAGTTCATAGCCAAATAAGCTGCCCGGGCGGGGTTCACCCGTTGCCAGAGTATCAGAGGCCCCGTAGCGGATGCCACCCTGCTCGGGAATACGGTGCCGGGCAGTATTGATGTTGAACAGGGCGTGGTACCGCTCATCCGTGGTTTGGTAGCGGGCAAAGAAGAGCACGTTGCTGTGCTCGGTAAAGTTCTCCCGCCTAGAAGCGGCCAGCACCTTGCGGGAGGCAAACCGCTCGTAGGCCAGGCCCACGTTTAGATTTTTGCCCAGGCTGCGCGAGTACGACAGCTCAAACACCTGCTCCCCCACGGCGCTCTGGATAAAGCGGAAAAACGTAAAGGGCGAGCGGGTATCATAGTAGGGAATAGTGGCCGAGTTGCGGGCGTACTTATCAAATACGTTGCGGCCGTAGCGGGCTCCAATACCGTTGTCGGCTTCCCACAGCAGACGGCGCGAGGCCGTCCCGACGTTGCCCAGATCCTGCTGGAAGGTGGTATCGTGAAACCAGTACCGGTCACGCATCTGGTTGGTGAGCGTGGTATCGATAAGGCGGCCCTCGTACTGCTCGCGCAGGATATCGGCCTCGTACAGGACCCGGGTGGTTTTGGCCCCGTAGATAACCTTGGTAGAGTCGTCGAGCACCTGGGCCCGCCCTAGGGCCGGCCACAAGAGCAGCCCGAGCAGCAGAGCCGGAAGAACACGGTAAAGAAAGCGGAAGGAAGCCAATGGAACGAGCAGATCAGACAACAGCGTGGGGCTGAAATAAAGGAGAAAGCAACTGCTGCAACTGGGCAGCCCCATCGGCCAGAAACTCGACCTGAATGGGAATATAAAAAATGGGCAGAGCCGCTACGGCCGCCTGCAACGCAGGCTCCAGCAGCCGGACGGCATCCTTTTGCGTGGTAAAAACGCTCTGACCCGGCCGTAATTGCCCGGCCACCGCCGCAATATCGGCAGCGGTAAAGGTATGATGGTCGGCGAAAGCGGCATGGTGCGTAATCTGATACCCGGCTCCGGCCAGATATTCCCGGAGCGGACCAGGCTGGGCAATGCCGGTGAGCAGTACCACTTCCGGGCTTTCCACCCGCGCCGCACCGCCCACGGCCACGGGCGCGCCGTAGCGGTAGGCCGAAAACAGCACCGGTACTGCCGACCGGGTGTAGCGCCGCACCCGGGCCGCACTAGCGGCCTGCTGCGAGGCCGTCAGGTCAGGGGCACACTTGGTAATAATAACGGCATCGGCCCGCCGGGCTCCGCCCCGACTTTCGCGCAGCCGGCCGGCCGGCAACACGTAGTCCTGGTAGAAAGGCCGCTGCTGCTCGGTCAGCAGGATGTTGAGGGTGGGCTGCACGCGGCGGTGCTGGTAGGCATCGTCGAGCACTACGACGGTGGGTGGGGGCTCCTGCCGAAACAGCTTTTCCAGGCCCGTGCGGCGGTTTTCACACACAACTACCGGCACCTGCCCTTGAAAATCCTGGTAGTGCTGCAAGGGCTCATCCCCGATAGTGGCGGCCGTAGCCGTGGCATCGGCCTCGACATAGCCCCGGGTGCGGCGGCCGTAGCCCCGGCTCAAAATGGCCGGCTGCTGCCCCAGAACCTGCAGTTCCCGTACCAGCCAGGCCACGTGGGGCGTTTTGCCCGTGCCCCCGGCCCGGAGGTTGCCCACGCTGATAACGGGTATTGCAAACCGCGCTGACTCCTTTATACCCTTGTCGTACAGCCAATTGCGTACGTGCAACACCGTGGCGTACAGCCAGGCGAAGGGCAACAGCAAAAAGGCTAAGAAATGAGGCATAACGCGGCGGCAATAAGGCAGTGTTACAAAAGTACGCCTACTTCAGCAAGCGACGAAACTGAAGCCGAGTCCCGGGTTGCTATTTTGGCGGTGATAAGAAGGGCAGTAAGCCCTGGCAGACCTGTTTTGCGTATGCCCAGGCTTCACCCCGCTGCTTATGTCCACGTTTGCCGACCGTCTGCTGGATTTTCTGACCACCTTTCCCCTACCCGCAAACCTGCCCGATGAGGCGGTAGCCCTAAGCCCTTACCAGGAAAGCACGCCCGGGCGCTGTTTACCCAGTTTGCCCGGCAGTACTACCACAACAACCGCCCCCGCATAGCGCTGCTGGGCATCAATCCCGGCCGCCTGGGCCACGGCCGCACCGGCATAGCCTTTACCGACCCAGTAGCCCTGAACGACTTCTGCGGCATTGCCAACGAGCTGCCCCAGCAGCGGGAACTCTCGAGCCAGTTTGTGTACGAAGTGGTGGCAGCGCTGGGCGGACCAGCGGCTTTTTACCAGGACTTTTACCTAGGCTCCCTCTACCCGCTGGTACTTCTCCGCCACGGCCTAAACTATAATTACTACGACTCCCCAGCCCTTATCAAAGCATTAACTCCTGCTATCCGACTCTCTTTAAATCAGCAGGTAAAGGAAGTGGGGCTGGCTCGTCATGCGGCCGTGTGCCTGGGCCGGCGCAACGGGGAGCACCTGCTACGGCTGAACCAGGAGCTGCATCTCTTCGACCAGATTCACATCCTCGACCACCCGCGCTACCTGATGCAGTACAAGCGCCGGGAGCTACCCAGGCACGTGGACCGCTACGTGGAGGTTCTCAACGACTGCCGGGTCCAGCTATAAGCACGGTATAGCCGCTACAGGGGTGGCTACGAGGCCCGAACCAGCAACTCGCACCGGTTTATTGGCCAGCAGCTAAGACGGTGCCTTTGGCCGGACGAGCACTCTTTTTCCGGGCCTTCAGGTAGTCCTGCGCCTCCTTATACAGGGCCGATTTACGGTCAGACTTGGCCGCTAACACCTTGAAATAGCGCTGGGCCGCGGCGGCATCATTCTGCTTCTGGGCAATGCGGCCCAGATTCAGCGTAGCATACAGATAATAGCCTTCCGTCTGGTTGGTTACCTCCGAAAAGACGAGGCAGCGCTGGTAATAATCCTTGGCCGTAGCCAGGGACTTGTACTTCATTTGCTGGATGTAGCCCAAAAAGTAACTGGCGTAGCGGCCACTGAAGCTGTCATAGCCCGTCAGTCCCCTATTATGCTTGTCCAGAATGCTGCTGCTGACCTTCTCACACTCCGCAAAGTAGCCGTTATTGAAGCACTGCATAGCGTATTGCCGCTGGAAATACGGGTTGTCGGGGTAGGTAGTGGCCAGCTTGCGGGCCATTTGCAGCGCCTCCGCGGGTTGGTTTTCCCGCTCACTCGACAGAATTTTTAACAGGAAGAATTTTGCCTCCGGGCCGGTATACACGGCGTTGGCTGCTACGTTGCGTAGCTGCTGCAATCCGAGTTGGGTATTGCCCTTGGGAAAAAACAACAGCACCGGCCGCAGCCACCGAAATTCGTCCGCAATCCAGACGGCGTAGTAGTTGAACAGAGCCTGCCCAAATAGGAACTCGGGGCTCAGGCCATTGGCCTGCTTGCTTAGCTCCAGATACTTTAAGGAGCGTTTTGCGGCCACCGTTGCCTGCGTCCAGTTGTGGCGCTCGGCATGCAGCCGGGCCGAGAAGCTGTAGGAAGCCGCCAGGAAAAAGCTGGCTTCGTAGTTCTGATTGTCCTGCTCATACAAGGCCTCAGCCTTCGTGGCGGCCGTATCCATGTAGGCGAAAAACAGCTTGTCTACGCTCTTCTCCGTGATATTCGTCGGCATGATTTTCCACCACTGGCTCAGGCCCAGCAGAAAATAGGGCAACGGATGCTGGCGGTAGCGCCGGCGCAGGGAGCGAAACTGTTTCTCGGCTCTGTCAAACTTGAAATTATACAAGTTTTCCACCCCACCATCCAGCTCTGTTTTAATATCCTGATCCAGCAGCAGCCACCCGTTGGTGTTTATTGCGGTTGGGGCTATTTCCACGTCTTCCAAGCGGATAGTCCGCTGAGTTAGGGCCGTATCGAGGCTTTGAGCCCGTACTACCACCGGTAGCAGGGCCAAAACGATACACAGACGCAGTATTTTTGTAATCAGCTGAGTAAAATCAACCATACGCTATAGGTAAGTCCTTGCAAAGGTAACCAACAGCAAAATAGTACAAAACATGAGCTTCCCGTTTCCGTGTTAAACTATAACTGGCGGCACGGTAGCAACGGGGCTGCTAAAGTATAGCTGGTAGCTCGGAAAACAGCCCGTCTGCCGCCGAAACCGACTCCGGACCGTGTACCTTCGCCGGGGCTGCTGTCCGTGGGCCGTCCAAAAATATTTTCTGCTACCAATCAACTTTCTGCATTTCCGCTGATGCCAACTGTTGCTGACCTCGCCCGCGCCCTGGAAAAAGTGGCGCCCCTGCCCTACCAGGAATCCTACGACAATGCCGGCCTGCAGTGCGGCGACCCGCAGGCGGAAATCCGCGGCGTGCTCATTGCCCTCGACTGCACCCCAGCCGTCATTGAGGAGGCCCTGCGGCGGGGCTGCAACGTGGTAGTGGCCCACCATCCGGTGGTATTCCGGCCCCTGAAGCGCCTGACCGGGGCCAACGAGGTGGAGCAAACCCTGATAAAGGCCATCAAAAACGACGTGGCCATCTACGCCGCCCATACCAACCTGGACAACGTGCTACCGGGCGTCAACCGCAAGCTGGGCGAAAAGCTCGGACTGCAGAACCTGCGTATTCTGGACCCGAAAAGCGGCACGCTGGGCAAGCTGATTACCTATGTGCCCGTTACCCATACGGAGGCCGTACTGCAGGCGCTCTACCAGGCCGGCGGGGTCAGATTGGCAACTATTCCGAGTGTAGCTTCCGGGTCGAAGGGCTAGGTACGTTCACGCCCGGCGTGGCTACCAATCCGTTTATTGGCGAGCCGCAAAAACCCGAATCGGTGCGGGAGGAGCGCGTGGAAGTGCTGCTGCCCCTGCACCTGCAAGGCGCTGCGCTCCGGGCCCTGCGGGCGGCGCATCCCTACGAAGAAGTGGCCTACGAGCTTGTAAAGCTCGAAAACACCGACCAGGACGTGGGCTCCGGCATGCTGGGCGAGCTTCCCGAAGCCCTGTCTCCAACCGAGTTCCGCCAATTGCTGCGGACTGTCCTCAATGTGCCCGTAGTGAAGCACACGGAGTTTGAGCGCCCCATTAAGAAAGTAGCGCTGTGTGGCGGGGCCGGTAGCTTTCTGATCAGCCTGGCCCGGCGGGCCGGGGCCGACGCCTTCGTGACCGGCGACCTGAAGTACCACGAGTACTTCGGGGCCGAGGGCCAGCTGCTGCTCTGCGACGTGGGCCACTTCGAAAGTGAGCAATTTACCGGGGAAATCTTCCGGGATTTGCTTACGGCCAACTTTAAAAGTACTTTTGCGGTCTTAATCGCTGAGACCCTCACCAACCCTGTCCGTTATGATTTCTAATCCTTCCACGGAAACCACCGTTGCCAGTAAGCTGGAAGCCCTTCTGAACCTGCAGCGCCTTGACTCGCAGCTCGACGAAATCCGGCGCGTCCGCGGCGACCTGCCCGAAGAAGTGCGCGACCTGGAAGACGAAATTGCTGGCTATGAGGTGCGCGTGAGCAAGTTTGACGAGGAAATTCAGTCCCTGAACGACCAGATCAAGCAGCGCAAGCAGAACGCCAAAGACGCCGAAGGCCTCATCAAGAAGTATGAGGACCAGCAGCAAAACGTGCGCAACAACCGCGAGTACGAGGCCATTGCCAAGGAAATCGAGTTGCAGCGCCTGGAAATCCAGATTTCGGAAAAGAAAATCAAGGAGGCCCAGTACCAGATTGAGCAGAAGAATGCCGACATCGCCGGCACCAAGCAGCGCTTGGAAGAGCGCAAGAAGGACCTGACCAACAAGAATACCGAGTTGCAGACCATCGTGGGCGAAAGCGAAGCCGACGAGAAAAAGCTGCTCGACGAGCGTGAAGACGCCGTAAAGCCTATCGAAGAGCGCCTGCTGACGGCCTACACCCGCATCCGCGGCAACGTACGCAACGGTCTGGCCGTGGTAATGGTAAAGCGTGACGCCTGCGGCGGCTGCTTCAACACCGTACCGCCCCAGCGCCAGGCCGACATTATCTCGCACAAGAAAATCATTGTGTGTGAGCACTGCGGCCGGGTTCTGGCCGACGTGGACGTGAAGCCCCAGGCTTAATTGCCGCGCTTCGCGCTGCAACCTCACCTCAAAAAAGGAACGGCTCGCCAGTCGTTCCTTTTTTATTGCTTTCCCGGCCTTGTCTCAGCTCCCAGCCCCCTTGCGCCCTCCTTCCGGACTCCGGCTGCTGCTGGGGCTGCTGCTCGTGCTGCTCACGGCGGCCCGATTGCCCCAGCACGATACGGCCGCACCCCAGGCTCCGGAAGCTGCCAGTACAGCGCCCGGCGGCCTTTCGCCGGGGGCCCGCCGGGCATATGCCGAGCTGCTCAAGCTGCGGGTGGAGCCAGCCCGGGCATTGATGCAGGCCGAGCTAAAACGAGCTCCCAACAGCGCCAGCACCCTGCTCGTAGCCGACTGCATCGACTTTACTGAGCTGATGATTCTGCAGGATGCCAGTCGCTACGCGGCCGTGGTAGCGGCCCAGGACCGGCGCCTGGCGGCCCTGGAAAAATCAGCGGAGGCAGGGCCGCTGCGCGAATATGCCCGGGCCGAAATCCGGCTGCACCAGGCCGCAGCCCAGGTTACGTATCAGCACGAAATCCAGGGGGCGTGGAGTTTGCGCCAGGCCTACCAGCAGATGCAGGCCGTAGTGAAGCGCTACCCTGACTTTCTGCCGGCCCGCAAGACGCTGGGCATGTGCCAGTTTATGATAGGCTCTTTGCCCGAAGGCTACCACTGGTTTCTGAAGCTGCTGGGGCTGCCGGGCAGCGTGGCCGGCGGGGTGCAAAACCTGCGGTTGGCGGCCCAAAACACCCACGATTTTCAACCCGAAGCCCGTATTATCCTGGCCCTAGTGCAGGAAACGTACTACAAGCAGGGCGAGGAAACAGTCCGCCTCGTGCAGCAAATGGCCGCGCAACAGCCCGATAATCTGCTTTACTCCTACCTGCTGCTCAGCCTCAACAAACGCCTGCACCGAACCGACGCCGCCCTGGCCGCCTACCGCAGCCGGCCCACGGGCCCGGGCTACCTGAGCGTACCCTACCTGCACCATATGGCCGGCGACCTGCTGCTCTACCAGGGCCAGTACGCGGCTTCGGGGCGGGCCAACCATCAATTTTTACAAGACTACCGGGGCCTGCATTACCGCAAGGATGCGGCTTTCAAGCTGTATCTGGCCGCCTGGCTGAGCGGCGACGAGCAGGCCGCCGAGCGGTACCGGCAGCAAATCGGCCAGGCGGGGCGCACGGTGGTGGAGGAAGATGCCTACGCCCAGCGCTTTTTCGAGGACAAGACCCCGCTGAACCGCACCCTGACCCGGGCCCGGCTGCAGATTGACGGGGGCTATTACCGCCCGGCTCTGGCTACCCTGCGCGGCTTTAGCGTGTCGGGGTTGCTGCGCGACCGGCTGGAAGAACCCTACCGCCGCGCCCGCGCCTACCACGGCCTGGGCCGCCTCGACTCGGCTCGGCTCTACTACACCCGCACCATTGCCCTGTCGGGGGGCAAGGCACCGTACTACTTCGGGCCGCAGTCGGCGCTGCAGATGGGCTACCTGTGCCAAGCCGACGGACAGTTGAACATGGCTCGGCTGTACTTCCAGAAGGTGCTCGACTCGCCCAAGCACGAGTACAAGAACAGCACCGATGCCAAAGCCAAAGTGGCCCTGGCGGCCCTGCCCGCGGCCAAGATTCGGTAGCGGCGGGTTACTTTTGCGGCCACTTTTTCCTTCCGGCTTTCTTCCTCTTCGCTCCCGTGGCTGTTTTCGTTTCTTATGGCTCCTTACCCGCGCCGGCCGAGTTTCGGGCCAGGGCCCTGCACTGGGCGGCGCAGTTTGCGTACTGCGCCTACTACGAGCCCAACGACCTGGAGTATCCGCAGGGAGCCTTCGAACGACTATTAGCCGTAGCCAACGGGCCGCAGACTGCCCCGGCCAGTCTGCCGGAGCTGGAGAAATGGCTAACTCAGCCCGCCCCGGGCCCGCGCTGCGGCTTTATAACCTACGACGTCAAAAACGAGGTGGAAGCCTTGCACAGCCACCATTTCGACGGCCTGCAGTGGCCCAGCCTGCACTTTTTCTCACCTGAAACCTGGCTATGCTGGGGCCCAGACGGCGTAGAAATCAAGGGGAAAACAGCAGGAGTGCTGGAGGCCATTCTTACAACTAAAGTCCCGGCTGAGGCGCCTGTTCAGGTAGCTGCAATGCGCCCCGCCTGCCCAAAGCCGAGTATCTGGCGGCCGTGGAGGCTATTCGGGAAGACATTCTTAACGGGGAAGTCTACGAGCTGAACCTTTGTCAGGAGTTCTACGCCGAAACAGTGGCCCTGGAGCCTGTGGGTACCTTTCTGCGCCTGCTGGAGGCCTCGCCCACCCCGTTTGCCGGCTTCTACAAGTGGCACGACCGGTACCTGCTTTGCGCCTCGCCCGAGCGTTTTCTGCAGAAAAAAGGCCCGCAGCTGATTTCCCAGCCCATCAAGGGCACCATCCGGCGGGGCGCTACGCCCGGGGAAGACGAGCGGCAGCGCCAACTGCTGCTGCACGACGAGAAAGAGCGGGCCGAAAACCTGATGATTGTGGATTTGGTGCGCAACGACCTGGCCCGCGTGGCCCAGACCGGCTCGGTGCAGGTACCCGAGCTGTTTGGCCTCTACTCCTTCCGGCACGTCTGGCAGATGATTTCCACCGTGCAGGCCCAGGCTCGGCCCGACCTGGGGCTGGTTGACATGCTGCGGGCCACTTTCCCGATGGGCTCCATGACGGGCGCGCCCAAAATACGAGCCATGGAGCTTATTGAGCACTATGAGCGCACCAAACGGGGCCTCTACAGCGGCAGCCTGGGCTACGTCACCCCCGCTGGCGACTTCGATTTCAACGTCGTCATCCGCAGCCTGCAGTACCGCGCCGGCACGGGCTACCTCAGCTTCCAGGTCGGCTCGGCCATTACCTATGACTCCGACCCGGGCGCGAGTACGATGAGTGTTTGCTCAAGGCCCAGGCCATACTCCAAGTGCTGGGGGCTACGGTGAGTTAGTGAAATGGTGAGTTTGCCGTTCCATCCGCACCAATGGCACTTGTTCTACTCGGGAGGGTCTTTTGGTATTCATGCAGCTTCCCCGAGTACTCGGGAGGCATTTTTGTAGTGCGTGAAGCCCTTCCCGAGTAGGCGGGAAGGGCTTTCGTACTTCCTGTAGCCCCTCTCGTTTACTCGGGAGGCACTTTTGGAGATGTTGCGGCCCCTCACTTCTACTCGCGGGGCGTTTCTGTATTTACAAAAATGCTCCGCGAGTAGAAGCGGCAGCTTACAGTCGCTAGCGCCGCCAGAACATCAACTCACCAGTTCACGATTTCACCATCTCACCTGTAAGCCGTCGCTCAAATGCCTGCAGGAACTGGCCCACGTGGTAGCCGTCGGCCAGGGCGTGGTGCACGTTCACGGCCACGTTCATATAGGTGCGGCCGTTTTCCTCGTAGAGCTGGCTAAAGGAAATCTTGGGGCAGCTGTCGGGGTGCGAGAAGCTGCGGGCGTGGGTCAGGCCGGTGAAGCGCACCCAGGGAATGGCCGAGCAGTGCAGCACGTCGACGCGGGCGGTGGTGTTGCTCAAACGCAGGCCGAAGCTGTTCTGCACGGCTTCCATTTCGGCCGTGGCCGCCGCCACAAAGCCGCTGAGCTCGTCGTGCTGCTCAATAAAGGAAAAGGCAAAGGTGCGGTCGGCGCGGCCCAGGGTAGCCGAGGCGTGCACCCGCTCATACTGATACACCTGCCCGTCTTCGATGCGGGTGCGCAGCTCGGGCACCTCGTTGGCGGCCTGCACGGCGTGGTAGAGGTAATACAGGAAAAACGAGACGCCCCGGCGTTTGGCTTCGGCCTGGGCCCCGGTGCATTCCACGGGGGCCACCAATCCAAAAAACGGCTCTTCGAAGGCCGAGAAAAAGGCAAAATGCTCCCGTCGGTTCCAGGTGGCTAAGTCAATCAGCTGTTTCATGGGCGGCAAGTTCGGTAACTTTACGGCCTCCGCTGGCTTTTTCGGCGGTTTTCCTTTGCTTTGCCGCCATGGACGCTCCCTACCTGATTGCCTTCGACGCCGACGACACGCTCTGGTCCAACCAGCCCCATTTCGACCAGGTCGAGGCCCGGCTCCTCGAAATCCTGGCTTCCTTTGGCGACGCCGCCCGCATCACGGAGGAGCTCAACCGGGTGCAGCGCCAGAACATGAAGCTCTTCGGCTACGGGGCCAAGTCCTTTATGCTCTCCATGATTGAAACCGCCATCCAGCTCACCGACAGCAAGGTGACGGGCGTCGAAATCCAGCAGATTCTGGACATGGGCAAGGACCTCTTGCGCTACCCCATCGAGCCCCTGCCGGGCGTGGTGGAGGTGCTCACCGAGCTGCGCCGCCGCGGCCACCGCCTGATGGTGCTTACCAAGGGCGACCTGTTTGACCAGGAAAGCAAGCTGGCCCGCTCCGGCCTGGGCGACTTTTTCGACTACGTAGAAATTGTCAGCGAAAAGGACGAGGCCACCTACCAGCGCCTGCTGGCCCGCTACAACGCCCTGCCCGGGGAGTTTTTCATGATTGGCAACTCCCTCAAGTCCGACATCCTGCCCGTGGCCCAGCTCGGCTTCCGGGCCGTGCACGTCCCCTTCCACGCCACCTGGGTGTTCGAGCACGTCGACCCCGAGAAGCTGCAGGGCCTGGAGTTTCACGCCGTCACGGATTTGCGCCAGGTGCTGGATTTGGTGAACTAGTGAGTTGGTGAAATGGTGAGTTAATGTTCAACGACACGCGTCATTGCGAGACGGAGCCGAAGCAATCCGTCCTCTACTCGTGACAAACGACCTTTTACCAGAAAGCCCTTTCCCGTAGCAAACAGGAAAGGGCTTTTCACTTAAGGTCGCTCCGCACATTTCAGAGGACGGATTGCTTCGGCTCCGCCTCTCAATGACACGAATATGCCTTTCGCGCCAGCCGAACGACAACTCACTACCTCACAATTTCACCATTTCACCACTTCCGAAGCTCTGCCATTCTGTCATTTTGGGGCAAAAACCGTTACCTTTGCCCTCCTTCTGTGTTTACGATATCTATGTCCCAGCCCCTGCTCACCCTCGACTTTCTGGATACGCCCGCCGCACCCGCTGCCGCCGACCACCAACCGGCTCAGGATGTGCGCGTCAGCCCGGCCACCCGTACCGGCCGGCAGCGCAAGCTCTATATCGAGAGCTACGGTTGCCAGATGAACTTCTCCGACTCCGAAATCGTCTCCTCCATCCTCTTTGAGGAAGGCTTTGATACCACCGAGCAGCTCGCCGACGCCGATTTGGTGCTGCTCAACACCTGCTCCATCCGCGAAAAGGCCGAGCAAACCGTGCGCATGCGCCTCTCGCAGATCAACAGCCACAAAAAGCGCAACCCGGGCCTGCTCGTGGGCGTGCTGGGCTGCATGGCCGAGCGCCTGAAAAGCAAGTTCCTGGAAGAAGAAAAGCTCGTTGACCTCGTCGTGGGCCCCGATGCCTACCGTGACCTGCCCAACCTGATCCGCGAAGTTGACGGCGGACAGAAGGCGGTGAACGTGCTGCTCTCCCGCGACGAGACCTACGCCGACATCACGCCCGTGCGCCTCAACTCCAACGGCATCACGGCCTTTGTGAGCATTATGCGGGGCTGCGACAATATGTGCTCCTTCTGCGTGGTGCCCTTCACCCGGGGTCGGGAGCGGAGCCGCGACGCGCACAGCATCGTGCAGGAGTGCCGCGACCTGGTGGCCCAGGGCTACAAGGAAGTAACCCTGCTGGGCCAGAACGTGGACTCCTACAAGTGGACTTCCGAAGACGGCCAGGAGTTCGTCAACTTTGCCCAGCTGCTGGAGCGCGTGGCCCTGATCAGCCCCGAGTTGCGGGTGCGCTTCTCGACTTCCCACCCCAAGGACATCACCGACGAGGTACTCTACACCATGGGCAAGTACGAGAATATCTGCAAGTACATCCATTTGCCCGCCCAAAGCGGTAACTCGCGGGTGCTTAAGCTCATGAACCGCACCTACGACCGGCCTTGGTACGAGGAGCGGGTACAGGCCATCCGCCGCATCCTGGGCGACGACTGCGCCATCAGCACCGACATGATTTCGGGTTTCTGCTCCGAAACCGAGGAAGAGCACCTAGAAACCCTGAGCCTGATCGACTTCGTGCAGTACGACATGGGCTACAACTTCTTCTACTCCGAGCGCCCCGGCACGCTGGCCGCCCGCAAGCTGGCCGACGACGTGCCGCTGGAGGTGAAGAAGCGCCGCCTGCAGGAAGTCATCGACCGGCAGCAGCTCCACGCCCGGGCCCGCTACGCCCGCATGGTGGGCCGGGTGCACCGCGTGCTGGTCGAAGGCCGCTCCAAACGGTCGGAAGAGCAGCTCAGCGGCCGCAACAGCCAGAACCAGGTGGTCATCTTCCCCAAAGGCACCGCCCAGAAAGGCGACTACGTGAACGTACTGGTTACCAGCACCACCGGCGCGGCTCTATTGGGCGAGATTGTCTAAGTATCTGTCATCCTGAGCAAAGCGAAGGACCTTATAGCAGTAGAACAACTTGTTCTAACCTAATAAGGTCCTTCGCTCTGCTCAGGATGACAACTGTTTTACTGGGCGACCCAAAGTAAAACCCGCAGCTTTCCGTCCTCCTACCGAAAACCCAACCTCCGACCTTGACACCTTCCGAAATACAATCCATCAAACAACGCTTCGGCATCATCGGTAACGCGCCGGCCCTGAACTACGCCATTCAGGTGGCGGCTCAGGTGGCGCCCACCGATATGACGGTGCTCATCACCGGAGAAAGCGGCTCGGGTAAGGAATCCTTTTCCAAGATTATCCACGCCCTCTCGCCGCGCAAGCACGGGCAGTTTATTGCCATCAACTGCGGGCCATTCCCGAGGGCACCATTGACTCCGAGCTGTTTGGCCACGAGAAAGGCTCGTTTACCGGCGCCCAGGAAGCCCGCAAAGGCTATTTCGAAGTCACCAACGGCGGCACCATCTTCCTCGACGAAATTGGAGAAATGCCCCTGGGTACCCAGGCCCGCCTGTTGCGCGTGCTCGAAAACGGGGAGTTTATCCGCGTGGGCTCCAGCAAAGTACAGAAGACCGACGTGCGCGTGGTGGCTGCTACCAACGTGAACCTGCTCGACGCCGTGCGCGAAGGCAAGTTCCGCGAAGACCTCTATTACCGCCTCAACACCGTCCCCATTACGGTTCCACCCCTGCGTGAACGGGGCGACGATATTTACTTACTGTTCAGAAAGTTTGCTACGGATTTTGCCGAGCGCTACCGCGTTAAGCCCATTGCCCTGAGCTCCGACGCGGTGGTAGAACTGCAGCGCTTCAGCTTCCCCGGCAACATTCGCCAGCTCAAGAACGTGGCCGAGCAGATGTCGGTGCTCGAAACTGAGCGGGACGTGGACGGCACTCGCCTGCGCCAGTACCTGCCCGCCGAGCAAAGCAGCCGCCTGCCCATGCTGCTGAGCGCCTCCGGCGCCGGAGCTGAAGCCAGCAGCTACTCCGAGCGGGATCTGCTCTACAAGGTGCTCTTTGACATGCGCCGCGACATGACGGACCTGAAAAAGATGGTGCTAGATATGGCCGCCGGACAGCGCCCGGCCGAAACCCAGGAACTGCTGCGCCAGAACAGCCACCTGTTCAACAACCTGAACGTGGCCCCGGTGTACGAAAACAACCGCCTGACCCGTTCTGCTCCCACCGAGGGCGGCGCCACGGAGTACTTCATCACCCCGCGGCCCGAAATATCGGTGGAAGATGCGGCTACTTACGAGGAGGAACCGCAGCGCGTGGAAGACATTCCGCACGAAACCGAGGAGGAAACCCTTTCCCTGGAGGCCAAGGAAAAGGAGATGATCATGAAGGCCCTCAAAAAGCACCACAACAAGCGCAAGTACGCGGCCCACGACCTGGGAATTTCCGAGCGGACACTATACCGGAAGCTAAAACAATATGACCTGGAACAACTGTAAATATCTGGCAACCTGGCTGGTAGTTCTATCCTTCCTCCCCTGGCTGTCGGGCTGTGGCGTGTACTCCTTTGCCGGCACCAACATTGACCCTGCCGTCAAGACGTTTTCCGTCCAGACCTTTCAGAACACGGCCAATAACGCTCCGTCCTACATTTCCCAGCGCTTTACGGAGGACTTCAAGGATTTTTACCAGCGCAACACCACTCTTAAGCTGGTACCGCGCGACGGGGACCTGCAGTTCGAAGGCCAGATTATTGCCTTTGACTTCGCTCCGGCCACGATTCAGAACACCAATGGGGTTACCCAGGCTGCCGAAAACCGCCTCACCATTCAGGTACGGGTCCGGTTTACGAATACCAAGGACCCAAAACAGGATTTTGAGCAAACCTTCCAGAGTTATGCCCCCTTCGGTGCCAACGAGGACCTGACCAGCATCAACAATAACCCGAATGCCATCCGCGTCCCGGTTACCAACATTATTACCGATACTTTTAATAAGTCGGTAGCCAACTGGTAAGGCCCGTTTTCGGTCAATTTGCCGCCGGCGTGGGTTTCCTGCGTAAATTGATGCACTTTTGCCGCCCCGTATCCGGCCGGGCTTCCTGGCTCCGGTCTGCCGGAAGCCATTGGTTCTGGCTTTGGCGGACCGGCTTTTAACTTCCTTTTCTATGACCCGCGCGTCACTGTTGCACATTCTGGACCACGTAGGCACCATTTCGGAGGCCGAAATTCGGGAGCTTGAGCAACTGGCCGCCGCTTTCCCCTACTGCCAAACGGCCCACGTGCTACTGGCCAAGGCCGCGCACGACCAAGGCAGCATGCTGGCCAGTCAGCGCCTGCGACGGGCGGCCACTTACGCCACCGACCGGCAGTTGCTCCGCCACCTTATTGAGCAGCCAGCCGCCGTACTGACCAGTGCTCAACCCGAAGCACTAATGCCCTTGGCGGATCCTCCGACAGCGGAATTCCACGTCGCAGAAACCGCTTCGGTAGAAGAAGTGGCGTCGGCGCCGGTAGTTGAGCCGGCAGAACAAGTGCTGGTTGAAGCGGGGTTGGCCGTGGAGAATACTTCCCCGGAAACTGCCTCTGAGGATTCTGAGCTAGCCCGCACCCCAGAAGCAGTGCCCGTTACCGAGAACCCCGACACTGGCGTACTGGATTCTGAAGCAGATGGGCCCGAGCTAGTAGAGGCTAATTCCGTACTTCTGGAGGAGCCTACCAGTACTACTAACTTGTCATCAGATGAGGCTCCTGCTGGCGGTGCCGAGGATGAGTTTCCGCTACCCACTGAGGAAGTACAGGCGGAGCCGGAAACGGCCCTGACCAACGAGGAAGCAGCTGCCGTCGCGACGCTTGACGCTGAAACCGTGGCGCCAGTAGCGGAATTGGTCGTAGCTGACGAGTCCCTTGAGCCCGAGCTGTCCGTAGAGCCTGCCAGTGACCAAGAGCAGGCACGGGGTGAGTTACCGGCCGATATGGTAGTCGAAACTGCTGGAGAGCCAGCAGATGAGCCTGATGTTCTGCTTGAGGCGAACCCGGCATTGCCTTCATCTGACCAGGAGGTTATCCAGGATGAGAAGTTGCCCCATGAGATATTGGAGCAGGCTGCCATCAGCCCTGATGATGACATATTACCTGCTGTAGCACCGCCGATTCGCCCGCCGATAGAAGTTGGAACCTCCCGCTTCGAGTTTGGCCTGGGAATACCGGAGCCCGCCGAGCAGATTCTCTATGAGTTGCCGGTCCTGGAGGAAGAAGAGCCGGTAGCCGCGGCGGAAATGGCGGCCGGATTCCGTGGGGATGACCACCTGGGCTATGCCCTGAGTGGCGGCAGCCGCTTGGGGTTCTGCCTGCAGCTGGCCGACGAGCTAAGCTGGGCCCTGCCCACTACCGAGTTCTTCGAGCCCGACGCGCTGCTGCAGGAGCAAACCCCTCAATACTTGCCACCGCCGCCCCCCGCTCCCTCTCCCTTCGACCTGATCAACAAGTTTCTGCGCAACCAGCCCCGGCTCCGCACGCCGGCAGCCCTGCCCGCCTCGGCCGAGGAGCAGGCCGATTTATCGGTGCGCAGTACCCAGGTTGTGCCGGATATCGCCTCGGAAAGCCTGGCAAAAATCATGGTCCGGCAAGGCAAAATTGAGAAGGCAATTGAAATATATGAACGGCTGATGATGCGCCAGCCGGAAAAAAAGGCGTATTTTGCCGAACAAATCCAACAACTGAAATCCACCGAGTAAATGTATTACGCTCTCATTGGCCTGATTCTGTTCGTATGCTTGCTGCTGGCGCTGGTAGTGCTGGCCCAAAACCCCAAAGGTGGTGGACTCTCGAGCCAGTTTGGCTCGGGCGGTGCAGCCAACCTGATGGGCGTAAAGCGGACCGGTGATTTGCTGGAGCGCCTGACCTGGGGCTTCGCTATTGGCCTGATGATTCTGACCCTGGGCACCCACGTTCTGAATGGTACTTCGCAGGCTGCCGGCCCAATCCGCAGCGTCAACCAGCAGAGAGCCCTCGAAACCAAACTGCCTACGGGTGCTCCTGCTACCCCAGCACCGGCCGCTCCTGGCGCCGCCACGGCTCCCGGCGCAACTGCCCCGGCTGCTACCCCCGCCCAGCCCGCCGCTACTCCGGCTCAGTAGGCGTCAATCCTTACTTGCTCTTTAAAGCCGCTGCTCCTTCCTTGGGGCAGCGGCTTTTGTTTGGGCCAGCTGGCCACTGCATAGGTAGAGCTTGACTCGCCGCAGCACGCCTCGCAGACCCGGCCAAGGCTCTGCCGTTTTCTGCCGTTTCCCTGACACCTGGGCACGCCACAGTGAAAACCTGACTGCGAATAGGGCTAAAACGTGTTCATTCTGTCAGGTTTGCGGAGGCTGGCACAAGAAGTGTTGCCTGCGGGCTCAGGTTCATTTCAACCAACCCTTTCAACCAAAACGAACAATATGTCACTAAGCATGAAACCGCTGGCTGACCGCGTCATCATTGCACCGGCTGCTGCTGAGGAGAAAACCAAATCGGGCATCATCATCCCCGATACAGCAAAAGAGAAGCCCCAGCGTGGCGAAGTAGTGGCTGTAGGCGAAGGCAAAGTGGCCGACAGCGGTACCGTAATTCAGCCCCAGGTAAAGGTGGGCGACCAGGTACTGTACGGCAAGTACGCCGGCACGGAAATCACCGTGGATGGCCAGGACTACCTGATCATGCGCGAGTCGGACATTTTCGCTGTCCTGTAAACCACCCTTTCCTTTCCGAAATCATCCTCTCTGTTAAATACGATGGCTAAGAACATCCAATTCGATACCGACGGTCGCGACAAACTGAAGCGCGGCGTAGACAAACTGGCGAATGCCGTGAAAGTAACCCTGGGCCCGAAAGGCCGCAACGTGGTTATCGACAAGAAATTCGGCGCGCCCACTATTACGAAAGACGGTGTAACCGTTGCTAAAGAAATTGAGCTGAGCGACCCAATCGAGAACATGGGTGCTCAACTGGTAAAAGAAGTAGCCTCCAAGACTGCCGACCAGGCTGGTGACGGTACTACGACTGCTACCGTACTGGCTCAGGCTATCTACGCGGCTGGCTCGAAGAACGTAGCCGCCGGTGCTAACCCTATGGACCTGAAGCGTGGTATCGACAAGGCCGTGAAGGCCGTAGTTGAAAACCTGAAGCAGCAGTCCAAGAAAATTGAGAACTCCTCGGAAATTGCCCAGGTAGGCGCTATTTCGGCCAACAACGACATGGAAATCGGCCAGATGATTGCCGATGCCATGGACAAAGTGGGCAAGGAAGGCGTTATCACCGTGGAAGAAGCCCGCGGCACTGAAACCGAAGTAAAGACGGTGGAAGGCATGCAGTTCGACCGTGGTTACCTCTCCCCCTACTTCGTGACCAACCCGGAGAAAATGGAGGCTGAGTTCGACAACCCTTACGTGCTGATCTACGACAAGAAGGTAAGCACCATGAAGGAGCTGCTGCCCGTACTCGAGCAGGTTGTTCAAACTGGCAAGCCCCTGGTTATCATCTCGGAAGACGTGGACGGCGAAGCCCTGGCTACCCTGGTAGTAAACAAGCTGCGCGGCTCGCTGAAAATTGCTGCTGTAAAAGCTCCTGGCTTCGGCGACCGTCGCAAGGCGATGCTGGAAGACATTGCCGTGCTGACTGGCGGTACCGTTATTTCGGAAGAGCGTGGCTACAAGCTCGACAGCGCTACGCTGGAGTACCTGGGCCAGGCCGAGAAAATCATCATCGACAAAGACAACACGACGATTGTCAACGGTCGTGGTGAGAAAGAAACCATCACGGGTCGCATCAACGAAATCAAAGCGCAGATCGGCACGACCACGTCGGATTACGACAAGGAGAAGCTACAGGAGCGCCTGGCCAAACTGTCGGGTGGTGTTGCTATCCTCTACATCGGTGCTTCTACGGAAGTTGAGATGAAGGAGAAGAAAGACCGCGTTGACGACGCCCTGCACGCTACCCGCGCTGCCGTAGAAGAAGGTGTGGTTCCCGGCGGCGGTGTCGCCCTGGTGCGCGCCCTGGACTCGCTGGAAGGCGTTGATACCATCAACGGCGACGAGCGGACCGGTGTAAACATCATCCGTACGGCCATCGAGGCTCCCCTGCGTACCATCGTAGCCAACGCCGGTGGCGAAGGCTCGGTAGTAGTGCAGAAAGTGCGTGAAGGCTCGGGCGACTACGGCTACAACGCCCGCGAAGACCGCTACGAGAACCTGATGGCTGCTGGTATCCTCGACCCAACCAAGGTTACGCGTCTGGCTCTGGAGAACGCCGCTTCGATTGCTGGCCTGCTCCTGACCACCGAGTGCGTGATTTCGGACGAGCCAGAGGATGACAAAGGCGGTGCTGGTGGTGGCAACCCCGGCATGGGCGGCATGGGCGGCATGATGTAATCAAGCCTCTCAGCTTGCTTAGCTGACTATGAAAAGCCCCGCTGGACCATGTCCGGCGGGGCTTTTTTGTTGACTTAGACTCTCGCTAAGCAGATCAAACGGCTGTGGTATTCTGGGCGAAACAAGGTAACACCTAAGCGCAATGAGCTACCAACATGGGTTGTATCTACAGCAGTAAGCAAGTACTTGCCACAAGAAAAGCCCCGCCGGCTGAAGTCGACGAGGCTTTTCGATAAGAATGCTTGGCTAAGGGCTACTAGCCGCGGCCGTGCATCATGTGGAACAGCTTTTTGGCAATGGCAATCAGAATCAGGCCGGCCAGGATAACAAATCCGGCAATCAGGCCAAACACTTTCAGGGCGCCGAGTTCTTCCACGTAAGCGGCAATGTAGCCACCGGCAATCTGAGCCACGAAAGGCGCCAGAAACCACACGCCCATCAGCATAGAAGTGAGAGCGGCCGGCGACAGGCGCGACACCATGGAAAGGCCCACCGGCGAGAGGCACAGTTCGCCAATCGTGTGGAAGAAATAGGTCGCGAGCAACCACCAGATGCTGGCTTTGACAGCCTGATCGGCCACGTCGCCGCCGCGCTCCATTACGGCGCCAACCATGAACAGGAAGCCTACCCCGAGCAGAACCATGCCCAGACCCATCTTCACGGGAATGCTCAGATCTTTGCCCCGACGGCCCAGGTATACCCACAACGCCGCAACCGGCGCGCCCAGCAAGACAATAAAGCCGGCATTTACCGACTGGAACCACGAAGTCGGAATCAGGAATCCGCCAACCTCCCGGTCGATAAACTTATCGGTGTAGAGCGTGAGTGAAGAACCAGCCTGCTCGAAACCAGCCCAGAAGAATACCACGAACAGGGTAATAATGAAGATTACGGCCATACGGTCGGTTTCTTCCTTCGTTAGCGGCGCTTTTACCACTGTTTTGTCTTCGTTGCGGCCCTCGGGATACATCCCAACGTCGCCCAGAAAACGCTTACCCAGCAGGTTGAAGGCCAACTGGCCCAGCAGCATACCGATACCGGCGGCCAGGAAGCCGTAGCGGAAACCGTAGCTGGCTACCTGCTCGGCCCCATTTACCAGGGTTTTAGTAGCAAACAAATCCTCGGCAAAATAACCGCATACCAGGGGGCCAGGAAGGCGCCCGTGTTGATGCCCATGTAGAAAATGGTAAAGGCTGCATCCCGACGTGGGTCGCCTTGCTCATAGAGCTTGCCTACAATAGTCGAGATGTTGGGCTTAAAGAAGCCGTTGCCCAGGATCAGAAGCAACAACCCCAGTAAGGTAGGCCAGGGCAAGCCGAAGAGCGCGCCTTCCGTCGAAAGCGTGGGCTGCATGAACAGAAAAAACTGTCCTAGCGCCATCGTAAGACCTCCAATGAGAATAGCCCGCCGTTGACCAATGTATTTATCGGCCAGCCAGCCGCCAATGATGGGCGTCAGATAAACGAAGCCGGTGAAGTAGCCATAAATGAGGGAGGCACTGGCCGCATCAATACCCAGACCGCCTTCCATAGCCGTCTTGGATAGATAGAGCATAAGCAGGCCTCGCATACCGTAGTAGCTGAACCGTTCCCACATTTCTGTAAAGAACAATAGATAGAGCCCCGGAGGATGCCCTTGTTGCGTACTAGGCTGCTCCCGCACAGCGGAGGTCGTTTGCATGAAAAGGAAATGAAGTGGTGGAAAGAGAAAAAGCTGCCTGCGGCAAACCTAAGGCAGGTTTGTAAAGCTACAAAAGTTTCCTAACCCTGGACAGTTCCCCGCATTTGCCAGGATTTGCTCACGGACTGAAACTTAATCAGCGAAAATTCGCTATAATTCCTGAAAAACTAACAGGCGTAAGCCCCTGTATCAATTTTTTGTCTACTTTTGTCCTGCAATTCCCCCATCTCCCACCCAATTTTTTCCCGCTCCCGGCCCCATGATGGACACTGCCGCTACTACCTCTCTCCGCAATCGTTTGCAGCCACTCGGGTTCTCCCAAACCGGTGAAGTGCACCTCAATCTGACGCCTGCTGAGCTCGTTGAGCACGCGCTTCGCCGTGGCGAAGGCACGCTCACCGACACAGGCGCGCTGATGGCCGACACCGGTAAATTTACCGGCCGCTCGCCCAAGGACCGCTTTGTCGTACAAGATGCCAACACGGCCGAATCCGTGTGGTGGGGCGACATCAACATTCCCTTCGACGCTGACAAGTTTGATCAGCTCCACACCAAAATGGTGACCTACCTGGCCGATAAGGAGCTGTACGTGCGGGAAGCCTACGCCGGCGCCAACCCCGACTACCAGCTGAAGCTTCGCGTAGTAAATGAACTGGCTTGGCATAACCTGTTTTGCTACAACATGTTCCTGCGCCCCGCAGAGGGAGCCGACACGTCGTGGCTGCCCGACTTTACTATCATCTGCGCCCCCGGCTTTGAGGCCGACCCCGCCGTAGATGGTACACGTCAGGCCAACTTCGCCATCCTGAACTTCACCAAGAAGATGATTCTGATTGGTGGCACGGGCTACGCCGGCGAGATGAAGAAGGGCATCTTTGGAGTGCTGAACTACCTGCTGCCCCACGAGCACAACACCCTGAGCATGCACTGCTCGGCCAACGTGGGTGAGGACGGCGATACGGCCGTATTCTTCGGCCTGTCGGGCACGGGCAAAACCACGCTGTCGGCTGACCCCAACCGCGGCCTGATTGGGGACGACGAGCACGGCTGGACGCCCAACGCCGGCATCTTCAACTTTGAAGGCGGCTGCTACGCCAAGGTTATCGACCTGAGCCGCGAAAAGGAGCCGCAGATCTGGGATGCCATCAAGTTCGGCTCCATCGTAGAGAATACGCGCTTTATTCCCGGTACCCACACGGTAGACTACGCCAACAAGTCGGTGACGGAAAATACCCGCACGGCTTACCCCATCAGCTATATCGACAATGCCATCGAGCCGTCGGTAGCCGATGCTCCCAAGAACATTTTCTTCCTGACGGCCGATGCCTTCGGGGTGCTGCCTCCCATCAGCAAGCTGGATAAGTCGCACGCCATGTACCACTTCATGAGTGGCTACACGGCCAAGGTGGCTGGCACCGAAATGGGCATTACGGAGCCCCAGACGACATTCTCGGCTTGCTTTGGTGCTGTGTTCCTGCCCCTGCACCCCACCAAGTACGCCGAAATGCTGGGTCAGAAAATGGATGAAAACCCCGACGTGAACGTGTGGCTGATCAACACGGGCTGGACCGGTGGCTCCTACGGTGTAGGCTCGCGCATGAAGCTGGGCTACACCCGCGCCATGATTACGGCCGCCCTGAATGGGGACCTGAACGACGTGACGTTCACCAAGCACCCCATCTTCGGCGTGGAAGTACCTGCGGCCGTGTCCGGCGTGCCTTCCGACATTCTGGACCCGCGCAACACCTGGGCCGATAAGGAGGCTTACGACAAAACCGCCGCGGCCCTGGCCGATAAGTTTGTGAACAATTTCCAGAAGTACGCTGACTTCGCCAACGAGGAAATCCTGGCTGGCGCGCCGAAAGTAGCTGAGGTAGCTGCTTAGGCTGACCACGAATTAGCTGAAAAACAAAAAGCCCTGCTGGCAGCTGCCAGCAGGGCTTTTTGTTGGGCGTTTAGTGCCTGAGGTGTTATTCAATCCACTGGGCGCTGTGTGACTCCGACTCCTGCGCAGGCGCAGTGCTGTTCCCGTTACGCGACTTGCGCACCAGGGCAGCTACCCCCAGGCCCACAGCTCCGGCCACGGCGGCTGTCACCAGCGGGTGCAGCGTAGCGGTAGTGTAGTAGCTACTCTCCCGGGTGTGACCGGGGTAGTTGCCGCGCTCCTCGAGGCGGCCGGCAGCGTGGTCGAGGCCGTTCTGGTTGCGGGGGCGCGGGGCGTAGTCGGCTTTTTCCTGCTTGGCAAACACGTTTTCCATGAACTTGTCGAGCAGGCGGGGCGCGAAGGTGGCCATGCTGGTAATCATTTTTCCGCCGCCACCCACGGTAATTTCGCGCTCCGGCACTTCGCAGCAGTGCAGAATGGCGCGGGCTACGGTTTCGGGGCGTAGGCAGGCGGCGCGTGCTGGGCTTCGCGCTCCATGTAGTTTTTGGCGTGCAGCGGATACGGCGTGTCGATGGCGGCGGGCTTGATGAGGGTCACGACTACCGGGGCTTCGTCCATTTCCAGCTCCATGCGCAGGCCGTCGGTGAAGCCTTTCACGGCGTGCTTGCTGGCCGAGTAAATGGTTTGCAGAATGGCCGTGCTTTCCGACAGAATGCTGCCAATATTAATGATGGTACCGCCGCGCTGCTTGAGGTGCTTCACCGCTTCCAGGGAGCCATAAATCAGCCCCCAGACGTTGGTATCAAACAGCTTACGCATGTCTTCCACCGGAATATCCTCCAGTTTCCCGTAGATGGATACCCCGGCATCGTTGATCCAGGTGTCGAAGCCGCCGAACTTGGTCTGGGCGGCCTGGGCCACGCGGCGCACGTCTTCCTGGTTGCTCACGTCGGCCACCACATAAGTAGCCTGGCCACCTTGGTCGTTGATTTCTACGCAAAGCTGGCGCAGGGCCTCTTCGCTGCGGGCGGCCAGCACCAGCTTGGCACCTTTTTCGGCCGCCATACGGGCCGTAACCAGGCCGATGCCGGAAGAGGCGCCGGTAATGACGATTGTTTGGTCAGATAGTTTTTTTGGTTTGTGCTTCATAGCGTAGGATTGTTCAGGTTGGACAGCCTTGTTCTACGCCCGGCAGCGGGGTTTGATACAAAAAAGATTGTGGCCGGGCAGAGGCTCACCGGTCGACAGGCCCTGGCTGCGCTTCCCACGTCTGGAAATGATACTTTTGCTTCATGCCCCACACCTTCTATGCTCCCGACCTCAACGGCCCGACCTACACCCTGCCCGAAGATGAAAGCAAGCACGCCGTGCGGGTATTGCGCCTTGGCCCCGGCGACGCTGTCGTTCTGGTCGACGGCCGGGGCGGCGTATACCAGGCCGAGGTAGCTGATGCCAACCCCAAACGCTGCCAGCTGCGCGTCACCCAGACCGAGCAAATGGAGCGTCGCGCCTATTTCGTGCACGTGGCCGTGGCTCCCACCAAAAACCTGGACCGGATGGAGTGGCTGGTGGAAAAGGCCGTGGAAATTGGCGTCGACCGGATTACGTTTCTGCGCGGCAGCCGCTCCGAGCGGCGGGAGCTGAAGCTGGAACGCCTGGAAAAAATTGCCGTCAGCGCCCTGAAACAGTCGGGCCAGGCCTGGCTGCCCCAGCTGGATGAGCTGACCGACTTTGCCGCTTTTATCCCGACCGTAGAGCCCACCACCACATTTATTGCCCACCTGGAAGAAGGTGAGCGGACGGCTCTATCCCACGTAGCGGCCCAGGGCCCCGGCTGCTGCGTGCTCATCGGCCCCGAGGGCGACTTTACGCCCCAGGAAATCGAGCTGGCCCTGGGCCGCGGCATCCGACCCGTCACGCTGGGTGCCTCCCGCCTGCGCACCGAAACGGCCGCTCTGGCAGCGGTGCATACCGTACACGTGGTGCGGGAGCTGTAGGCAGCCCAGACTCTTATCAGCAGCCCTATTCCCTGCTTCTACTCCTCCGACAGTGCCGAGCCGTCGGTCTGGGTATCGTCGGCGGCCAGGCGGGCGGCTTCCTTGGCCAGCTTCTTTTTGCGCCAGGGCGCATCCTGCTCCCAGTCGCCGGCCATGATGCAGCCGTAGGGCCGGATTTCGTCCACGATGGTAGCCAGGTTGAAATCGGTAATCTGCCGCTGCACTTCCCGGGCATCCTTGTAGGCGCTGGGTAGCTCGGAAATGTCAATCTGGTTGAAGAAAAACCGGGCGTCGATGCCCTGGGTTTCGGCGGCAAACAGCTCTTCCTTGGTTTGCCCGATCTTGCTGTACTTATGGCGCGTGCGGCTCAAGTTCCGCCCGGCCCCGTGGGGTGCAAACCCGAGGTTATTGCCCGTGGTGGTGCCTTCTACAATCAGGATAGGCTGAGCCATGTTGAGCGGAATGATGCGCGGACCGGTAATGTCGGGCATGAACTTCGAATCGAGCGGGGTGGCCCCTTTGGCGTGGTAGTACAGGTCCCCGTCGCGAAACACAAAGTTGTGCTCGTTCCAAAACCGCTGTTGTACCGTCGCGCCCAGCTGAGTGCCAATGGCCTCGTGCAGGCACAGGTGGTTTTGCTTGGTCCACTTCCGGATGGTTTGCAGGGCCGCCCAGTACTGCTGCCCCTCCTCCGACTCGCTGGGAATCCAGGCGTTATGCGGGTCGGTGGCGGGCGAAATGGCCTGGCGAAATCGTTCGGCCACCTTCATGCCCTGGGTATAAAGCGCCGCACCGGGGCCGCGGGAACCGTGGTGGGTTACGAGCACCGTGTCGCCGGTATTGCGCGAGATACCCACATAGAGAAAGTGGTTGCCGTCGCCCTGGGTGCCCAGGTGCTCGTGGGCAAACTTGAGGCTGCGTGCCGAGTTCAGAAACGGGTTGGCAAGGAATTCGGCTTCAATGTCGGCGGGCAGGGCAAACTGCTGGTCGTCGGGGCGGCCGCCGGGACCGAAGTGGGTAATCTGCTGGGCCGCATCCAGCACGGTTTTCGGGTCGACATGGCCCAGGTTGGTCAGCATTACCGAGCAGCAGATATCGGCGCTGTGCATGCCGGGGTGAATGGCGTTGCGGGCCACGACGATGCCGCCCACCGGAATGGTGCCCAGGGGTCCAGCCGGGCAGGCGTCGGGCATGATGGCGCCGGCTACCACCGTGGGCGTGCGCATGAGTAGCTGCATCGACTGCCGCACGTAGTCGATGTTGTCCTGCTCCACGGCCGAGTCGGCGCTGATATTTTCGTGAAACGGCACGGACTGGGCCAGTAGCGGAATTTCCGGGGCGGGCTTCACCGTATCGAGGTAGGCCTGCAGCGCGTCGCCTTCCAGGCCGTGCGTGTTGATATGCTCCAGGGCTTCTTTAAACCACTTGCCGGGCTTCAGGCCCAGGTTCAATAAGTCTTTACCGGTAATCATGCAGTAGGTGAATTAAAATGGGTAGGGTAATGACCTGAAGCGCCAGTACTTGGCAAGAAACGACTTTTTACGGGCCGAAGCGCCACGCTGCTGTGAAGTCCCAGGGAGTGAATATGGCTTAAAACAGCAGCTGCTGATAATAGCCCACGAACTCCCGGCCCAGGGAGTACAAATCCCGCCACTCCACGTACCGGGGCTCACGCCGCTGATGTGGGGGAAGCCGGCCTTACGGAACAGCATTTTGGTGCGGGTCAAATGGTAGTACTGCGAAACGGCAATCAGGCTCCGGAAACCCAGGCTGTCCTGCAGGCGCAGGGTATTGCGCACGGTCAGTTCAGTGGTGTTGCCTTTATTATCCACCACAATAAGCGAATCGGGCACGCCCTGTCGCCGCAGATAGTCCCGCATCTTGCTGCCTTCGTAAAAGCCTTCCTTGCCCAAGCCGCCGCTAACCAGCAGCCGTTGCACCCGCCCCGCTCGGTACAAGCGCAGGCCGCAGTCCAGCCGCTGCCGCAGCCGCTCCGACAAGCTGCCGTCGCGGTTGACCGTGTTGCCTAGCACTACAGCTACGTCGGCCCGCTGTCCGGAGTCGGTCAGGCCGTCGGCTACCACGACGCCTGTGTGCACAAGGCCCCAGACGACCAAAAGAACTAGGGTATAGAAAGCCAACCGGCGAATTTTCATGCTGTAGCAGGAGAATAGCGGCAACTTCGCGAATCTCTGGCGGCCGGGCAACTTAAGCCGTGCTAGGGCGCTATTACGGCAGCAATGTGGTCCCGGCACTGAACTTTGCCACCCGGTCGTTACTTTGTAGTCTATTGGGCAGTATCTGCTCCCGTTTCCTATGCTGAAAAACCTGCTGCTTTCCTTTTTGCTGCTTTTGTCCCTGACGGCGGCGGCCCCCGCGCCCAGCTTCCGCATTGCCAAGCTCCACTACGGCGGGGCGGCGACTGGTACGCCAACAAAACCAGCCTGCCCAATCTGATCCGCTTCTGCAACCAGACGCTCAAGACCAACATTGCGCCCGATGAGGCCGTGGTGGAGCTCGACTCGCCCGAGCTGTTTACCTACCCTTCGTGCACATGACCGGCCACGGCAACGTGTCGTTTACCGAGGCGGAGGCCAAAAACCTGCGCCGCTACCTCACCGGCGGCGGCTTCCTGCACATCGACGACAACTACGGGCTCGACAAGTTTATCCGGCCCGAAATGAAGAAGGTGTTTCCCGAGCTGGAGTTCGTGGAGCTGCCCTACTCCCACCCGATTTATCACCAGAAGTTTCAGTTTCCCAAAGGCTTGCCTAAAGTACACGAGCACGAGGGCAAACGGCCCCAGGGTTTCGGCTTGCTCTACAAAGGCCGGCTGGTATGCTTCTACAGCTTCGAGTGCGACCTGGGCAACGGTTGGGAAGACGTGGGTACCTACGACGACCCGCCCGCCGTGCACGAAGCTGCCCTGCGCATGGGCGCTAACCTGGTGACGTACGCGCTAACCCAGGATTAATAGCAGAGGCTTTAGGCCAAGCAATTGCCCCGACCACAAATAAGCTTATTCAACTTTGGGCTGACGAATAGCCCGACTGATAGTCAGAGCCATACCAGTAAGCAATGCCAGCATTGTAAACAAACTGCCGACGGGCAAAAATATGGTAGCTCCTGTTACGCATTTCGGCTCACCCGCTGCCATGCCTTGCGCTAGGCCACTCGCGCAAAGTATAAAAGTATAATAGCTAGTGTAGTTGTAGCACACCCGGTAATTCCCCACTCCAAAGTAGTAAAAGCTGTCAGCAGGGCCGACCGTCTGACCGGACCTAACCGATTTGTACTTAATAGGCCGAACAAGAGCACAGTAGCTACTATAGTTGGCAAAACCAAGATAACGAGTAGTCCCATAAGGGTAAATTAAGCCGCACACGTAGCATTGGCAGCTACGCCTATTCAAACTTCCGCTTGAGGATTTCGCTCAGAATAAAGGCATCCCGCAAATCGGCGGGAGTGCGGAGCCGGTCGGTGATGACGCGCCGGGCCGTGGGGGCCGGAGCTGTGGGCCGGGGACGGCGCAGGGGTTATCGGCAGGCGGGTGGTCCATGCCGGTGTTGCGGCGAGCAGGAGCCACGGTTTTTTCCAGGGAGGTATTCGTCGCGCGACGCTCCTGCGACTGGGCCTTGCGCACGGGCTGTTCCAGGGTGCGGGCCTTCGGGCTTGTTCCTGGGCAGGCGCCGACCGCCGGGCGTCGTTGGGGCGGGCACGCCGGGGTTGCCCCGCTGATTCTGCTGCTGCATCTGCCGCATCATTTCTTCAAACGACGTATTGCCTCCTGCAGGCCGGGCCGGGGGCCGCTCCTGCTGCTCGCGCCGCGCCGTTTCGCGCATTTTCTGCACCATACGCCACACGAAGACGGCAAGCCCGCCCAGAATCAGCAGAAGTACTTTGAGTTTTTCCATAACGAAAGGCCGCCTCAGTAAGGCAGAGAAGGTACGTCTTTTTAAGAACGTACCTTTTCACTTTTCAGCTAAATGCGGGGTTAGCGCCTACCGCACGCCTTTTTCCGGGAAGCGGCCGGTCTTGGTACGGTAAAAGGCCTTGATTTCCTCCAGGTCCTTTTCGTAGTCGCCGGTGGGCCAGAACGCGGGGCCCACGCCGGCTTCTTTGTTTTTGTAGTCGAGATAGCCGAGCAGAATCGGCACGTTGGCCCCCATAGCGGCGAAGTAGAAGCCTTTTTTCCAGCGGGGCTGGTAGGCGCGGGTGCCTTCAGGGGTAATGAGAATGACCAGTTCGTCGCGCTCATTAAAGAGGTTCACCATACCGTCTACGAGGCTGTTGTTCTTTTGCCGATCTACGGGCAGGGCGCCCAGGGCCAGCATCAGCTTACCCAGCACGGGAATGTCTACCCAGGATTTTTTCACTGTAAAGCGCACGTCCACGTCCATCAGGTAAAAGGCGGCGCGGGCAAACATGAAGTCCCAGTTGCTGGTGTGCGGGGCGGCAATCATCATGCTTTTGGGAATACCCGCTGGCACCTGGGGACCTAAACGCCAACCCGTTATCTTAAACCAGAAACGGGAAAACTGGTACCAGAACGTAGAAGTCTTTCGTGCTTTTTCCATGCAAATAGGGTGGCGCCTACCAAAATGGTAGTGTTTGGAAGCCAAAACTAAAGAAATTTCAATCCTGACTCGTGGCTAAATCTTCGGCCAAGCACCGGTGTAGGGCCTCGGCCTGACTCATGGTATAGGCATAGCCAATATTGAATATTTCACTGGCCCGCCGCAAATCCGTGACCCGGTACTGGTGCAGGGCGGGCGGCTCCAGCACGAAGTGGCACTGGGCCAGGCGGGGCTGCACATTCATGGAAATAGCCAAATAAGCCGTACGCTCTCCCACTTCCCGCAAGGTCGTCAGCGGGGCCTGGGGACTCATCGGGTTGCAGTGTACCCCCACCACCGCCAGGTTTTGTTGCAACAGCAGCGGCTCCACGGGCAGGTTATTCATCACGCCCCCATCCACGAGCACCTGCCCCTGCCACTCCACCGGTCGGCACACGATAGGCACGGCCGCGGCTCCCAGCAAGGGCGGCAGCAAGGCACCCTCCTGAAAGTACACCGTCTGCCCCGCCGCTAAGTCGGTGGCTACCAAGGTAAGGGGTACTTTCAGCTCGGCAAAGGTTGGGGCGGCGCCCAGGTAGTGTTGGTAGAGCTTTTCGACCAGGTCAAGGCGCACCAGACCCAAGCGGAACGAGGGCCGCAGCAGGCGCACGAAGCGGGTATCTGTCAGGAGCTGGTAAATCTGCCGGGGTGGAAAGCCCGCCGCGTAGAAAGCTCCCGCAATGGCCCCGGAACTGACGCCGGCAATGTGGCCGATGGGCAATTCCAGCTCATCCAGGGCCTGAAGCACGCCCAAATGGGCAATTCCGCGCGCTGCGCCTCCCGACAAGGCTAATCCGAGCTTGCGCATAACGGCTGAGTTAAATAGTTACGTCCGAGTCAGCCTACAGGTCTTCGAGGCGGAAGGTTTCGGCCAGGCGCACGCCTTTCTCGGTGTGCTGCACCGTGCAGCAGGGTACTGTGGGGTCGTGTTCGAGCAGCAGCACCCAGTTTTCGTCGGCGGCCCGGCGCAGCACGGCTTCTTTCTCGGTCATCGTCACCAGGGGCGCATGTCGTAGCTCATCACGTAGGGCAGCGGAATGTGGCCCGTGGACGGCAGCAAATCGGCCATAAATGCCAGCTTCCGGCCTTTGTATTCGACCAACGGCACCATCATCTTCTCCGTGTGGCCGTCGGCAAAGACGATTTCCTGGAACTGGGGTAGTTCAGTCGGCACGCCCACGGCAGGGTCGACAAAGCGCAGATGCCCGCTTTCCTGGATGGGCAGGATGTTTTCTTTCAGAAAGCTGGCCTTTTCTCGGGGGTTAGGCTGTACGGCCCATTCCCAGTGGGCCTCGTTGCTCCAATAAGTTGCGTTGGGGAAAGCCAGATCCAGCTTGCCATCAGCCGAGCGCACCACCGAGCCGCCGCAGTGGTCGAAGTGCAGGTGGGTCAGGAAAACGTCGGTAATGTCGGCCGAGGTATAGCCCGCTGCCGGAGCGACTTTTCCAGGGTATCGTCGCCGTGCAGATAGAAATGGCCCCGAAACTTCTCGTCCTGCTTGTCACCAATGCCGTTGTCGACCAGCAGCAGGCGGTTGCCGTCCTCAATGAGCAAGCAGCGCATGGCCCAGGTGCACATGTTGTTAGCATCGGGCGGGTTGAGCTTTTGCCACATGGATTTGGGCACTACGCCAAACATGGCGCCGCCATCGAGCTTGAACAAACCGGTATCGAGGGTATGAACCGTCATTGGGAAAGAGAAGTTAGGTGGGGTCCGGGAATCGGCGGAAAGGTAGCAAGGAATAAAAAAACGTCATGCCCGGCTCCGCAGAACCCAGCATGACGTCTTTTCTTACGCCGTTACGTTGTGTGGCGGCAGCGCGTTATTCGATAACCACGCCCATGGCCGAAAACTTGTCGATCCGCTGACTGATGCGCTCCTCGGCGGGCACAGCTTCGAGCTCGTCCAGGGCTTTAATCAGGGTTTTCTTCAGGGTGTCAATCATCTTGGCCGGGGCCGTGTGGGCGCCACCCAGGGGCTCCTTCACGATACCGTCCACGAGCTTGGCGGCCAGCATGTCGGTAGCGGTGAGCTTGAGGGCCTGGGCCGCCTGTTCCTTGTAGTCCCAGGAGCGCCACAGGATGCTGGAGCACGACTCAGGCGAAATAACCGAGTACCAAGTGTTTTCCAGCATTAGCACCCGGTCGCCAATACCGATGCCCAGGGCCCCGCCCGAAGCGCCCTCGCCGATAACGACGCAGATAACGGGCACCTTGAGCATGAACATTTCCTTCAGGTTGCGGGCAATGGCCTCGCCCTGCCCCCGCTCCTCGGCTTCCTGGCCCGGGAAGGCACCCATCGTGTCAATCAGGGTCACAATGGGCTTGTTGAACTTCTCGGCCAGCTTCATCAGGCGCAGAGCCTTGCGGTAGCCTTCGGGGTTGGCCATACCGAAGTTGCGGTACTGCCGCTCCTTGGTGTTGCGGCCCTTTTGCTGACCAATAAACATGACCGAGCGGCCGTTCAGGTCAGCAAAGCCGCCCACCATGGCCTTGTCGTCGCCTACGGTCCGGTCGCCGTGCAGCTCCACAAACTTGGAGGTCATGCCCTCAATGTAGTCGAAGGTGTAAGGCCGGTCGGGATGGCGCGAGAGCTGCACGCGCTGCCAGCGGGTGAGATTGGTATAGGTTTCCTTCTTAAGAGCCTTGATTTTAGCTTCCAGGGCCGTTACGGCTTCCGATACATCAACCTGGCTGTCGAGGGCCAGTTGTTGCATTTCGCGGAGCTTGCCTTCGAGGGCAGCAATGGGTTGTTCGAAATCGAGGAGCATCGCCGGGGTGAATGCGTCAGGGGTGGCAGAAATGGAACTGGGTTGAGGTTGCCCGAGGCAGCCCCAGAGAAAAGCAAAGGTAAGCGAAACGCCTCCATACGTGCCGCCTGGGGCCGGGAATGATTTTTTGAAAAAATAATGTCGCTGACAAACAGCCAGAAAGCTCAGCCGGGAAAGTTTATTTGCAGAAAAAGTCCGCCCGGAGTTGTGGAATCGAAACCGAGCTTCTACTTTTGCACCACTTCAACGGAACGCAGCTGGCTTCCAAGAAGCAAATGGTTCGGTAGTTCAGTTGGTTAGAATGCCGCCCTGTCACGGCGGAGGTCGCGGGTTCGAGTCCCGTCCGGACCGCAAAAGGCTCTTAGCATCACGCTGGGAGCCTTTTTCGTTTTTAGCCCTCTCCGTCTGCAAATTCAGTAGCACTGGCCGATGCCCGCTGTATTTGCTACTTTGCTGCCATGAAGCCTCCCCTAAGCTTGCTGGCCACCCCGGCCCCCGTCGTTCCGCTGCTTGAAACGCCCGACCTGCTCCTGCGCGGCCCTCGTCTCAGCGACCTGCCCGACGCCGCAGCCATGCACACCGATCCGGACTTTTACCGTTTCCTGGGTAATAAGCCCCAGTCTCAGGAAGACGTGTGGCGCCGCCTGCTGGGCCAGCTCGGCCACTGGGCCATGCTCGGCTACGGGACCTGGGCCATTGAGGAAAAAGCTACCGGCCGCTACATCGGCGGTGTAGGCTTCTTCGATTTTCAGCGCGACCTTACTCCCTCCATCAGCGGCACTCCGGAAGCCGGCTGGGTGCTGACGCCGAGCGTGCACGGCCGGGGCTTTGCCAGCCAGGCTCTGCAAGCTGCCCTGGCCTGGGCAGAAGCGCATCTGGCCGCCGACCGTATCACCTGCATCATCGACCCCGACAACGTAGCCTCTTTGCGGCTGGCCGATAAGTTTGGCTTCCGGGAATTTGCCCGCACTACCTACCACGACGACCCTATTGTGCTGCTGGAACGACGCCGCTAGCCCCCTGTCACAGACGCCAGCCTGCTCCTGTTGGCTTGAAAAGTACTAGCCGCCCAAAAATTAATGTCGCTTAAAACCAGCTACAAAGCCGCGTCACGCAGCTTTTTTCGGCAAAAACATTGCGCTAGGGTTGTGGAATCGAAACCGAGCCTCTACTTTTGCATCACTTCAACGGAACGCAGCTGGCTTCCAAGAAGCAAATGGTTCGGTAGTTCAGTTGGTTAGAATGCCGCCCTGTCACGGCGGAGGTCGCGGGTTCGAGTCCCGTCCGGACCGCAAAGGCCCTTCAGAGAAATCTGGAGGGCCTTTTGCTTTTTACTTCTCTCCTGTTCTTCTGGTGCTATAGCGTCCAATACTACCTTCGTAATTAATACAAAGAGCCTGGTCCCGGCGTGACGCGCTGGAACCAGGCTCTTTGTATTAATTACGAAGGTTGCTAGCGCAGCACAAGCTTAATCGTGGCGCCGTCCTGAGCGCGCACCACGTAGAGGCCGGGCGTGAGGCCCGTAGTTTCTACTGCCGAAGCTTGCCGCAGTTCCCGCACCGGCCGACCAAGCACGTCGGAGAGCGTGCCCGTCACGGGGCGGCTAAGCTGCACCGCTCCGCCCGTCGTGGGGTTAGGATAAGCAAACAAAGGCTGAGCAGCGGTTTGGGCCGTGGTAGTGGCCGTAACCGGGCCGCGCAGCTGCACGCCATACACGGCCACCGTGCTGCTGACCTCGTTGGCCAGAATCACCAGCGGCTGCCGGGTCGGGCTGTTGGTAGCCGACACGAATACGATGCCCTCGGGACCTTGGTCGCCGGTGCCGGCGGTAGTGCTGCGGTTGTTGATGTACTCTACCAGCCGCGGCTGGGCCGGGTCGTTTACGTTGAATACGGCTACCCCACCGATGCGCTCCAGGGACACAAAGGCATACACCGTGTCGCGCAGGACGGCTGTGGTGACGCCCTCCGGCTCGGGGCCTTTGTCGTCCGAGCGGTTTTTCCGAACGGGTACGCCCGTGCTGTTGCTGGCGTTGAAAATGCTGCCAAAGGTGGCATCGGTGCTGGTGAGGCGTTCCAGAAAGTCGCCACTGTCGTGGACCAGCGCCCCGGTGGTAGCATTCAGAATGCTAAAGGAGCGGCCCCGAAGGCGTAAATCTGGTCGAAGTCGCCGTCGCCGTCAATGTCACCGAGCTTGTTGGTCACGTTCAGGCGGCCCAAAGCCTGGGTGTTCTTGAGCAGAGCCGCCTGAGGAAAGGCTGTGGCGTCGAGCGGGTAGGCGGCGTCGCCCAGGCGCACAGCTTCGGTCAGGGCCGAATATTCGCGGGCGTCACCTTCATTGGCCGTGAGCAGGTAGCGCTGGCCGCCTACTTCAAACGTGGCCAGGGCGTCGGGCTGGCGCATGCCGCGGATGGGCCAGTTGGCCAGCAGCACGTCCGGGGTCTGGTCGGAAGCGTCGAGGGCAAAGCCGGGCTGGCTGTGGTCCTGGTAGCCCAGGGCCCGCACGCTGGTAAACTGCAGGGTGGTCAGGTCGAGCGTGGCCAGGGCGTTGTTTTCCTGCAGCGTAATATAGGCCGTGCGCGAATCGGCCGAAACGGCCACGTACTCGGGCTCCAGATCCTGGGCTACGGTGCTGGGTGTGGTGGCCGTGCCGCCGTAGAGGCGGATTCCGTCGGCGCGGAGCTGGGCAGCCTGGCCGTTGTAGTTGGTAAAGCCCACGGTCGTCACACTGGCCTGGGTCAGACCGGCCACTCCCCGCTGAAGTCGATAACCGACACCGAGCCTTCCGGATCAGTGCTGTAGTCCGACTTAGGCTCGCCTTCGTTGGCCGTCAGCAGCAGACGGCCGTCGGGCGAGAAGGTAATCATGTCGGGCAGCGCACCCACGGTTACCTGCTTGAGAAACGCGCCGTTCTGGTCAAAGAATACCACGCTGCCGTTTTGCTGCGGGTTGGTATTCTCCATAGCGCAGGCCACCACCCCGTTGCGCACGGCCACGGAGTTGATGTTGCCGTAGGGCAGAATATTGACCGACGACACCGGCGTGAGCGTGCCGTTGCCGGCCAGACTCAGAATGTCGAGCTTGCCCCCGACCGAGTTGGCCACGTACAGGCGCTGAGTGGTAGGGTCGTGGGCCACGATTTCGGCCGAATTGGTCCCGGCAGCGCCGTTCTGGTAGCTGCCCAGGTGGCGCAGGGTAAAGCCCTTGGTCTGGACGGGAGCCGCCCCGTCGTTGTCCTTGATATATACCAGGAACTCGGTGGCGCCGGCGGCCAGCGTGGCATTGGCGGGGTTTTGCAGCTTCAAGCTAAAATACTCCGCTCCTTCGGTCAGGGCGTCATCGGTGAGCGGAATCACCAGGTTCTGGTCGGCAGTGCTGCCGGCCGGAAACGTGAGCGTACGGGGGCTGGAGAAGGTGAAATCGGTACCGGCGATGGCAGTGCTCAGGCCGGGCTGCAGGGCCACTTCCACGGTGCTGACCGCAGTGCCCGGATTCTGGATGCTGACCGGAATAGTAATGGTGCCGGCGCTTTCGTTGAACACGGCCGAGCTGGCAGCCAAGCGGATGGTGGGCGGCACGGCCACGGCCGAGCGGGTCAGCTCCACCTCGTCCCAGGCGGCCCAGTCTTCGTTGCCGTTCTGCTTGGCGGCCAGGCGCAGGCGTACGTGGGTGCTGCCGGCCGGAATAGATATGGTTACCGTTTGGTAGGCCCGGGTGTCCTTGCTAAGCTGCACGTAGGTTTTGGTGGCCGGCCAGGCTGTGCCGTTGTCGAACTGCACCACATAGGCCAGGGAGTCCGGGCCGTCGAAAGCATTGGTGAAATACTTAAAGCTGACGGTGTTGGCCGCGGATGTACCGGTTTGGAGCTGCACCGGGGCAAAATCCAGGAAGTGCCAGATGGCTGCGTCGATGGTGGTGGGATTTTGCAAGTCCTGCATGCCCCAAAGTGACGCCCCGGCGGCGGGCGTGGCCTGCACGCTGGCCGTGCCGCTGGTAGTACCCACGCTGGGCACAGCCGCCCAGATATCGGTCAGGCTGGCAAAGTTGTAGGTAGCGGGCGTGGGCGTAAAGGACCAGGTATCGGCACTACCGCCCTCGAAGCCCTGGCGCAGGGCTTGGGCTTGAGCAGAGGGCTGGGAAAGGGCTAGTAAGGCAAGCGCAGTGGCGCCCAAAGCGTAGAATTTTGACGGCATCAAACAAGAAATTGGTGATTGAATGCGTCAAAGCTACCGGCGGCCTGTTACGGCATGTTTATGAGTCAGTTACTGAATTGTGAACACGACACAAACCCATTTTACCCAAATGTATAAATCTTTATCCAGTAGTAGCTCCATGCGTATCAGCACCGGAAAACAGTGCTTCCCCGGCGTTGCTGGCCAGAAACTGCTGGTACCAGCGGCCCGAGTCTTTGACGGTGCGCTGCTGGGTTTCAAAGTCGACTCCGACCAGGCCAAACCGGGGCTCATAGCCTTCAGCCCATTCGAAATTATCGGTAAAGGACCAGGCAAAATAGCCGTCTACGGTTACTCCTTCCCGCTTAGCCCGCAGCACCTGGCCAATACAAGCCTGCAGGAAAGCTTGCCGGGCATGGTCAGTCAGACGGCCCTGCTGCGGAGCCGGGTCGGGAAAAGCTGCGCCGTTTTCAGTGACGATAAGCCGGGGAGCATTTGGGTAGGCCGCAAACTGCCGCAGCATCTGGTATAGGCTTTCGGGGTACACCTCCCAGCCCATTTGGGTAAAGGGCACGCCCCGCTGCTTGGCTCCTACCAGCGTGGCCCAGGCTAGAGGTACGTAGGGCGAAAAGCGTACAACTTCCCGGGTGTAGTTTTGTACGCCCAGAAAGTCGAAGGCGAAGGGCAGGCGGGCCTCGTCGCCGGGCCGGATGTAGCGGTCCAGCCAGCGGAGCACGGGCAAATCGGCGCTGGGGTAGCCCAGGCCCAGGGCCGGCTCCACAAACAGGCGGTTGAGCAGGGCATCGGCGCGACGCAGGGCTCGGGCATCCAACCCTGACAAGGGCCGCCAGGGCGTTAGATACGAGCAGGAAAAGGTGGTGCCAATCTGGGCTCCGGCTGGCAGCGTGGCCCGTAGCGCCCGGCCGCCTTCGGCCTGAGCCAGGGTTGCGTGGTGCACCGAGGCCAGAAACCCGCCCAGGCTGCGGCGGCCCGGGGCGTGCAGGCCCAGCAGCTGCCCCGCCCCACGAATACCATCGGCTCATTGAGCACCATCCAGTTCGAGACCCGGTCGCCAAGGCGGGCGGCCACGTGCTGGGCATAGTCGGTAAACCAGCCTACTACGTCGCGATTGGCCCAGCCCCCGCGGCGCTGCAGCTCGGCCGGTAAATCCCAGTGGTAGAGCGTGAGCCAGGGCGTAATTCCCCGCTCCAGGCAGCCATCCACCAGCCGGTCGTAAAAATCGAGGCCGGCGGCGTTTACGGACCCAGTGCCGCGGGGCTGCACCCGCGACCAGGCCACGGAAAAGCGGAAATCGGGAATTCCCAGCTGCTGCAGCAAGTCCAAGTCCTGGGGCCAACGGTGGTAGAAGTCGCAGGCCACATCGGCGGTTTCGCGGCGGCGGATTTTACCGGGCCGCCGCACAAAGTCGTCCCAGATGCTGGGCCCCTTGCCGTCCAGGTTCCAGGCCCCTTCGGTTTGGTAAGCCGCCGCCGACACGCCCCAGCGGAAATCAGGGCCAAAGTCGGCGCGGGAAAACGGGGCCGGAGTGGTCGGCGGAAAAAAGGCGGCGGGCAGGGCCGCGTCACGTTCAGGCATGTGCTACTAACGAAGGAAAAGCCGCGCCGGCCATACCGGCCGCGGCACTTAGCGGGCCAGCACCGGCAACTGCTCCAGTAGCAGCTTGTCGAGTACGGCCGCGGTTTGGTCGGGGTACTGCACCGGCACGGGGCGGCCCGTGCGCAGCCAGTCGTCGAGGGCCACGAGGTGCTTGTCCTTGAGGCTTTTGACTACCGGCACACCCAGGCAGGCCAAAGCGGCAGCATTGCAGGCCTGCTCGTACTGGTTTTTCATGGGAATCACCAGCAGCTTTTTGCCCAGGTACAAGGCTTCGGCCGGCGTTTCAAACCCGGCCCCGCACAGCACTCCGGCGCTGCGGGCTAGGCTGTCGGTAAAGGCCGCGCCGCTTACGGGCCGCACCCGCACGTTGCCGTGCTCCGACTCCTGGGTGCTGTGCTTGGAAAACACTTCCCAGCGCGTGGCCCCGCTCAGGTAGCGCAGGCGCTTGACCAGGGTTTCCTCGTCGAAGGCGGGCAGATACACCGTGTAGTGACCGTCGTTGCTCGGGCTCAGCTCCCGCACCTGCCGCCGAATGACGGGGGTGTGAATGCCGGGCTCGTACTGGTCGAAGTGAAAGCCGTACTGGGCCGTGGCCGGGGCGTAGTGTCGCAGCACGGCCCGGCCAATGAGGTCTTCCTTCTCGGGCCGCGGGGCGTATTCGCTGAGCACGGCGCTCTGGTGGCTCAGGGCCACGCAGGGCACCCGGCGCAGCTGGCAGGCCCAAGCCGACACAGGCTCAAAGTCACTGATAACCAAATCGTAGCTTTCCACCGGCAGCTGGCGGATTTCGCGCAGGAAGGCGGCCGAGTTCAGCTGCCAGAACGTCTTGACGAAATTGACTCCGCCTTTTTTGCCAAAGATAAAGCCCATGCCATGGCAGCGGTAGCGCACGGCAAAAGGCAGCGTAAGGTCGGCGGGTGGGCCGCTGAGCAGCACATCCACGCGGCTAGCCCGTTGCTGCAGTAGCGGCACAATATCGAGGGCGCGGCTCAGGTGGCCATTGCCGGTGCCTTGAATGGCGTATAGAATCCGGGGCATCAGGTAACTACAAGTGGGAATAATAGGGCTGCGCGGTAGGGTCTCATTCGGCGCGGCGGTGCAGCTGAAACTCCACCAGCAAGTCGCTGAGCAACTCGGCCACGGGCGCGTCGGCGGCCTGGTCCTGAGCATCGGCCGCGGCGGCGGGCCGTTGCATGGCCACGTCGTCGGCGTAGCGGTAAAGCTGCCAGCCGCCCTCGACCGAGTACTCCAGGGCCGTCAGGTTTTCCACCCAGTCGCCGGAGTTCAGGTAAGTTACTGGGCCCCGGGGCGTGGTTAATTCCTTGATTTCGGGCTGGTGAATATGCCCGCAGGCCACAAACTGGTAGCCGCCCTCCACGGCCAGACCGGCCGCCGTCTGCTCGAAGTTGCTGACCAGATTCACGGCCCCTTTCACCCGGTCTTTCACCGCCTTGGACAAAGCCACCCGGGGCCGGCCGAGCTTCTGCAGCAAGAAGTTGACGACCCGGTTGAGCACAATCAGCAGGTCGTAGCCGTGGGCGCCCAGGCGGGCCAGCCAGCGGGAATGCTGCATGGTCACGTCGAATACGTCGCCGTGAAAAAACCAGGCTTTGCCGGCCGGCAGCTCCAGCACCAGCTTGTTGTCGATGCGCAGATTGCCCAGGCGGGTGCCGGCAAACTTGCGCAGCAGCTCGTCGTGGTTGCCGGTCAGATACTCAATCTGGGTGCCTTTGGCGGCCAGCCCGGCCAGGTAGCGCACCACCCGCATATGGGCAGCGGGCCAGTAGTTCTTGCTGAACTGCCAGATGTCGATAATGTCGCCGTTGAGCACCAGCACCTTAGGCTTCACGCTTTTCAGGTAGCGCAGCAGCTCGGTGGCGTGGCAGCCGTAGGTGCCCAGGTGCACGTCGGAAATAACGACTACGTCGAGTTTGCGCCGCCGGGGCCGGGACTCACGCATGGCGGGGCAGGGTCAGGCGGCCGGTGGGCACGGGCGAGTCCGCCGCGGTATCTTTGCGCCGGAAAGCCGACGACAGCCCCGCCACCGAGTGCAGGGCAAAGGCCAGCACTAGGGCCAGCTGAAACAGCGCGTAGGCCAGCCACCGCAGCAGGCGCCGGCCAACAGGAACAAGCACGAAAGCAGGCATAGAATCAGAGCGTTTGACCCACGACAAAGCTCGCCGCCGCGTGTGACCTGGGCGTTACCCATGGATTATGACTAGGTCACGTTTTGGTTGAACTTCCGATTCGCGGGCTGCATCGTTTCGCGGCGGGGGTTCAGCGAAGCCGGTGCGGGCCGTGTCGCGCTCTTGCGTACCTTTGCCGCACGGTGGTCGGTTCACTCCACCCTATTCTCTTTTGTTGCTTGATGAAAAAGCTTTTCCTGCTCATTACCCTGCTTTCTTCCTTTGCTGCCTCCGCCCAGATGGTTACCCCGGAGCGCAAACGCTACATGCGTCCTAAAAAGGACGAAGAATGCGCCCTGGTGCTGAACGTGACGAAAAACACCGACGAGGACTCCCAGAAGGATGCCTCCATGACGCGCGTGGCCTACCGCCCCTACGCCGAGCTGGTCACGGCCCTGAACGCCATGCGCGAAATGAACCGCTGGGCCGACAGCACCTATCAGCGCCGTTTCAAGAACCTGCCCCTGGGCGGGGAGCTTCAGGTAACGATGTACCGCCGCGGTGCCCAGAACGCCGACCCCTCGGCTTTGGCCCTGAAGGCAACCACCAAGGACGGCAAGGAAGTGCTGGCCCAAACCCTCACGGCCGGCACCGGCCGCTTCTGGAACCAGGACCAGTACAAGAGTGAGCGGATTATTCCATTTGTAAAAATGGAGACGCCCCAGCCCCTGACCCTGATTATTTCCGACGCCAAGCTGAAGCAGGACTTCGAATACGTCATCAACGTTCAGTAGCCCTCTGAGCGGTCCTAAACAGAAAGCCGAGTGAGGTTTACCCTCCACTCGGCTTTCTGTTATCCGGTTTTCACAAATGGTAAAAACCGGCTCTATTCTGCTTGATGCGCTGGTTTACTGCAGCTGCACCCACTGCGCCGCAATCAGGGTTTTGGCGTCCTGCCAAGGCTCGGCCACCAGCTCGTCGTAGGTGAGGCAGACCACTTCGATGTTCTCGTGTTCGTCGGCCACGCCCCCACCGGCGCCGGTCTGCCGGCTTACCTCGGCGTAATACAGCCAGAGTTGCTCGGCGCTGCCGCCGGGCGAGGAGTAGAAGTTGCGGATAAAGGTTATCCGGTCGACTTCGTAGCCCAGCTCCTCCTGAATTTCGCGGCGCATGGCTTCCTCGGGCTGCTCACCTTCCTTGTCGAGCATGCCGGCCGGAATTTCCAGCACCTCCGCTTCGGCTCCTACCCGAAACTGCCGCACGAAGATATAGCGCTGCTTTTGGGTGTCGAAAACCAGGGCTCCGACGGCCTGCCCGGGCTCAAAACGCTCCCGCTTGAGCTGCTGGCCGCCGTCCTGCACCAGCAATTGCGTAAGTTTGTAGAATCCATCGTGAAGGATTTTGCGGTCGATGATGTTCATAGTATTTGAGGTTAGTGGCTTTTTCGCCGCCTGGCGCGTACAACTGCTACCTAGCTGCCTGGCTTATACGCGGCCAGCGGCGCCGGGCTTTGCTTAAGCCCACTTCTTATTTTTTGCCAAGTTAACACGCTTACCGCAGCCTGCTTTTCTAGAAAAAGGCTGCACCGGCCGTTTCAAGTAGTGCCGCGGCCTTTTTTCTTTTCCATTTCCTTTCTGATGACGTTCGACGAACTCAATCTAATTCCGCCTATTCTGCGTGCCCTGCACGAGGAAGGCTACACCACCCCACGCCCATTCAGCAGCAAGCCATTCCGCACGTGCTCGATGGGCGCGACCTGCTGGGCGTGGCCCAAACCGGCACCGGCAAAACCGCGGCCTTTACCGTTCCCATTCTCCAGATTCTGAGCCAGACGGCCAAGCTGGAAAACCATTCGCACTCCCGCATTCGCTGCATGGTGCTCACGCCCACCCGTGAGCTGGCCATCCAGATCGGGGAAAGCTTTGCCGCCTACGGCCGCCACCTGCCCCTACGCCACACCGTTATTTTCGGCGGCGTGGGCCAGACGCCCCAAACCAACGCCCTCAAGCGCGGCGTAGAAGTGCTCATTGCCACTCCCGGCCGCCTGCTCGATTTGATGAATCAGGGTTTCGTGGATCTGCGTCACATCGAAGTATTCGTGCTCGATGAGGCGGACCGCATGCTCGACATGGGCTTCATCAATGACATCAAGCGGATTCTGCCCAAGCTGCCGGCCTCGCGCCAGACGCTGTTCTTCTCGGCCACCATGCCCGGTGTCATCCAGGAGCTGGCCGGCTCGATCCTAAAGCCGAACCCGATAAAAGTGGCGGTAACGCCGGTTTCGAGCACCGCCGATACCATTACCCAGTCGGTGTACATGGTGCCCAAAAACGACAAGCCCGAGCTGCTGGAGCATATTCTCAAAGACAAGAGCATCAAGCGCGTGCTCGTGTTTACCCGTACCAAGCACGGGGCTGATAAAGTGGTCAAAACGTTGGCTAAGGCCAACATTCCGGCCGAAGCCATCCACGGCAACAAGTCCCAGAACCACCGGCAGCGGGCGTTGTCCAACTTTAAAGCCGGTAGCACCCGCGTGCTGGTTGCCACCGACATTGCCGCCCGCGGCATCGACGTGGATGAGCTGACCCACGTTATCAACTACGAAATTCCGAACGAGCCCGAAACCTACGTGCACCGCATTGGGCGCACTGGCCGGGCCGGCGCCGACGGCGTGGCCTTGTCTTTCTGCGACGAGGAAGAGCGGGCGTATCTGCAGGATATCCAGAAGCTGATTCGCCGGCAGATTCCGGTAGTTTCTGATCATCCTTACTTCAGCGTGTTCGTGGTGCCTGTGCCCCTCTCCGGTGGCCCTGCCATTCAGCGTCCGAAAGGCCCAGCCGGGCGGGCTCCCCGGCCCGGCCGCGGTGGTGATGCCCGTCCGCCGCGTGCAGCAGGCTCCGGCCAAGGGTCGGGTCGCCCGGCCGCCGGCAACTCCTCGGGCCGCGGCGAGTCTCGCCCGGCAGCTTCGGGTGGCGGCCGCTCTACTTCGGCCAACTCCAACCGGCCTGCCGGTGAACGGACTCCAGGCAGCAGCACTGGCAACGGTGCTGGCAGTGGCGGGCAGCGTCGCCGCTTCCGCGGCAATGGAGGCGGAGGCCGGTAACGGTAGCCAGCATTATATCCTTGCTTTCTTAAAAAAGGCGTCCGGACTTAGATCCGGACGCCTTTTTTGGTTTAGTATTGCTGCCACTCGGCCGGAGCAGGCCAACTTGCCAGTAATTGCCGGCCTAGCCAGGAAAATAAAGCGGAATCCCCGGATAATACGGCGGTCTGAAACAAAAAAAGTTGTTCCGGGCTTATTATAGCATCCGCTGACTTTGTTTTTCCACCTTCATCTATACGCTTCATCAGTATGGCCCTCAGCACATTTCCTGTAATCCAGGCCCTGCGCGACACTGCCCAGCGCCTTGCCACGCAAGCGCCCTACCAGTGGGGCCACATGGGCAGCTGCAACTGCGGCCACCTGGCGCAGACCGTCACTCACCTGACCAAAGCCGAAATCCACTCCCGTGCCATGGAGCGCTACGGCGACTGGGAACGGCAGCTGCTCGACTATTGCCCCACCAGCGGCCTGCCCATCGACCAGACCATCGACGAGATGCTGGCCCTGGGTTTTACCCGCACCGACCTGACTCACCTGGAGCGGCTCTCCGACCCGACTATCCGGGCGGCCATGCCCTTCGAGCGCCGCAACGCGCTTCGCCATAACTACCGCGACGACGTGGTGTATTACCTGCAGACCTGGGCCCAGCTATTGGAAACCCAGCTGCTGGGCACTATCCAGTTGCCCGCAGAGCTAGTGGGTCCCCTGGCCCAAACGTCCGTTCCTATTGCTTCGTAGGTCGAGTTAGTATTCAGCCCGAAATGCCAAAGCCCCGCCGACAGTTGTCGAGCGGGGCTTTTATTTTGGAGCGGGCCCTTTAGCGGTTACCCAATAAGCAGGTTTACTGAGTTACGTTGCTGCGCTGAGCTTCCCGGTACATTTCGGCCCGGTGGTTACGCTTATAGGCAGCATCAGCGCTGGGGTCCTTCTCAGGGTCGGGAGCTTGCTCGCAGGAGGCGAGGAACAACGAGCCGCAGGCGGCGAACAGGAAGAGCAGACGGGACTTTTTCATGGCCCAAAGGTAAGCACCGCCGCCAAAACAGCCAAGCATTCTACTGCATCTCTCTGTGCCTTCAAAAAAGCCTTGACGTTTTAAGCAGTAAAGAAATGTAACACCATTAATAAACTACAGTATCCCGCTTAGCGACTTTACGTCCTTGTTACAAATGATAACTAGGGCAATAGCCAACTGAAGCCCCACAAGCTGACTAGTTCGCCTGAATCTCTAGTTATTTCTCGAGGTGTAGCCGACCCTCTGGATAAAGCTAACCTCACTAATTATGTTAGCGCAAACTCCCCACCAACATATTGCCTTTTTCCACGGCCACCGCATGTCAACTTACTTAGCAAGCTTCGGATTTTGCAGCTCAATATTGCCGCTGCACCTGAAACAAGAAATTATAAGATTAATTCGGTAATTCTTAATCCTATACAATCAGTAATTTTATCTCAACGTCTACTTTTAAATAAACTCATACATACTCTGAAATACAAGCGCTTAAGAAACACATATAGAAATTATATTATTCTTTCTAAAGCCCAGCCAGATACTAGATTTATCTCCTACAAGGTAGCCATCCATAACTCGCCTTAAACCAGCGAAAACAGGTTATGCCTCGTCAAAATCAAGGAAGGCTTTTTGCGATCTGCCAAATTGCACTGCTGCTATCAGCTGCCTGAATTGCCGCTTTATAGCTCATCTATTGGCAGGTAGAGCACTACTCTGGCTGGTAGTCGGCAAAGGTGCCGTCTTGGTAGAAAATGACGATACGCCGAATCTTTTTTCCTGGCTCTGCTAAAGCCAGTACAGAGGCATCCATGGGGCAGCAGCTTTTACAGCAGGAGGTTGAGCAGTAACTGCCGACGGCAAAGCAGGGGCACTGACTGACTTTGGGGCTCCTCTGCTGCACCAGCGTCAGCCGGAAGCGGCGTAGGCTCAACTGCGGCCGAGGGGCTTTGCGCAGGTGGTAATGAGGTTGTAGGGTCAGCAACTAGCGTAGCTGGAGCCACTGTAGCGCGAGGACGCTTTAGAGGGTTTCTACGGCCTCAACACCGGGTGCTGCCTCACTAGCTGGTGCAACTGCTGAAACGGGTGCTAGCGGTACGCTACTGGCTAGCATGGGGCCCGTGCCACTGAGCAGCCAAGGCAAAGAAAGCTCCGGGAATGCCCCAATGATCTTTTGAACCACTTCCAGGCTAGGCTTATTACGCCCGCTTAGAATATGACTCACAATTGGTCGGGCAACTCCAATAGCATCCGCAAACTGAGTCGGGCTCAATTGGCGGGCTTGCAGCAAGGCTCGAATACGCTCAACCATGAAAACACTATGTGATTTACAAATGTACGAAACAACTGTAGGCTTGGAAAGGAAGTTCTACTGTGTTTCATATGTAAATAATGAAGCCTATGCCTGGTTACTTTTGTTTACGCCCAATCAACAGGTGGATATAGATTACAAAAGTAAAACAAATGTTATCTGCCTCTCGCCTATTCTTCCTAGTAGTTGAAAGGGTATTGCTGCTCCAGTATTTCAGGCGTTTTGTACATACGTAGTACCAAACTCTATTCATTCAGCCTCGCTGTCTTTGTTCCAGCCAAGTTCCGATTTTATTTGCGCGATGGTTGAGGTAGGTACTGGATTAAAACAAAACTGGCTACCGACAAGATTTGCCGGTAGCCAGTTTGCATGGTTTAGTAGGAATTTACTCTCTACCCTAGGCTAGTCGAAATATTCCCGCGCTAAGGCTTTGTCATGGTTGTAAATATCGTCGCGGAAGTGCAGGCTGCCGGCTTCATCCACCCAAGCAGTGAAGTAAACCAAGTACACAGGAAGCTTTTCTTTCAGGGCTACGTACTTCTCCTTGCGGTTGGCAATGGTGTCCTGAATGGTCTGCAGGTCCCAGCCTGGTTTGTCGCGCAGCAGGTACTCGGCTAGTTTCAGAGGCTCTGCTACCCGCACGCAACCGTGGCTGAAACCACGCTTGGCCTGGCTGAAGAGCTCGTCATGGGGCGTGTCGTGCAGGTACACGTCGTTCGAGTTGGGGAAGATAAACTTCACCTCACCCAGGTCATTTTTAGGGCCGGGACGGCGCCGCACAGTATACTTAAAGGTCTCCTGAGTGATGCTCGACCAATCGATGGAACTGGGAGATACAGCCACAGCTTTCTTGCCGTAACCCTTCACAACTTCCATATCTAAGCGGTCCAGATACGAGGGTTATTGATCAGCTTTGGCCGCAGTTCCTTGTCGATGATGCTCCACGGCACGTTCCAATAGGGCGACAAAACCACGAACTCCATCTTGTCACTAAACACTGGAGTAGCGTTCAATGCCTTGCCTACGATAACCCGCATGTCGAAAACTTCCTTGTTATTTTCGATGACGTGCAGCTTGTAGTCTGGGATGTTGACCAGCAGGTAGCTGGGCTCAAACTTCTTGGGTACCCAGCGCCAGCGCTCCATGTTCAGAATGATCTGGTCGATGCGGGCCGAGACCGGAACGTTCAGGGTCTTAAGGGTCTCTCCGCTTACGATACCATCAGCTTTGAGGCCGTTGAGTTCCTGAAACTGCTTGACCGCGTTGACCAGCTCAGGGGTATACTTCTCGGCCGGGGCGGCTGCCGGCGTCACATTGGCAGTGCTCTGAACGGGGGTAGTAGCGGTGGCGGGAGTAGCCGGAGCTGTGGGTTCGGCGGGGGTAGCAGAGCCACCCAGTAACCGCTGCCGGAGCTGAGCTACGACCGGCGACGTATCACCGGGCTTGAGCTTGGTAGTAGCAGGCAAGGTAGGCCAGCCCCCGTTGCGCTGAATGGTGCGATACTCAGCCAAGGCTTTTTTCAGACGGTCATACTCAGGGTGCAGGGGCTCAAACTCGTAGTACGGATAAGTACTTTCGCGTTCCTTGAGGATAGTCATCAAGGCCTTGTGCAACTTGATTTTGTTACGCTTAACCTTCCAATCGATGCTTTTTACCTCGCGCGGGTTTACTGTGCCCCGGTAAAAATCGGAGGCCCAGTTAAAGTAAGTACCTGAAAGCGCGACGTCTATCTCTTTTTCCAGTGCGTTGCGCTTGGTCGAATCAGACTTGGACTTCTCAAACTCGGCGAAGAGCTTATCGAAGTCCTTTACCTTGTAGTCGCGTGGGTCGAGGCCTTCGTCGGCAGCCTTGTTGATGACGCTGAGCAAGGTTTTGGCCTGAGGCACCAGCTCGTGATTCCGGAACCACCCTAAGCGGAAGTCCCGCTCCCGATAGAATTTTTTGCCCCAATCAAGCTGGTCCTTGAAGGCCGGCTCAGCCGTCATGTAGCGAATGACGAAGGTACTGTCGAGCTTAGGCTGGGCTCCGCCATCTTGGGAGGGGCCACCTGCTACAGCGTTCTGGATTTTATCTTTCTGATCCTGGCTGCACGCCGAGCCTAGCATGGTCAGGCTGATTAGCCAGAACACAAGGACGGTAAGAAAAGCCGGACGATTTACTTGATTCATGTACGTAGGTCGTGGTGAGAGAGGCAGAATAGGCTACCGCCGCTGCAGGTCAATCAAAAAGCTGACCAACGTGCCGGCGTAGCACTCTGCGCGTTCTACTGCTTTCCGGGCCCTGGGGTTGTGGAGAAAGCAGTACCACACGACGCTGCAAGATACTAGTTTTGCCGCTACTCCCTCTGTTGGCAAACCGCAAATTCACCTCCGGGTTTGGGCTATATTTGCGGCCTTTCCCGTACAGGGTAAGTATTGTTCCGCTTCTTCGGCTCCTGACTGTATGTTTACCCCCGACCCGCATAGCTACGCCCGCCCGGCTCAGGTGCAGGTGCGTCACCTACTCCTCGACCTTGAGGTTAATTTCTCGACTCGCACCTTGCGGGGCATGGCCACCTGGCAGCTGACCAACCACACGGGTGCCACTGAGCTCTGGCTCGACGCCCGCACACTGACCATAGAGGCCGTTCGACTGGATGGCCCCGATGGGCCGGTTACTGACTTCGAGCTGGGGCCGGCGACCCCGTGCTTGGTCAGCCGCTCCGCATAACGGTGCGCCCCGATACGAAAGTGGTCAGCCTTCGGTACCGAACTGCCCCAGGAGCAGCGGCGCTGCAGTGGCTGTCACCCGAGCAAACCGCCGGCCGGGAGCAGCCGTTTCTGTTTACCCAGTCGCAGGCAATTCTGGCCCGCAGCTGGATTCCGTGCCAGGACTCGCCGGGAGTGCGCTTCACTTACGAGGCCCGGGTGCGGGTACCGGCCCACTTGCTGGCGCTGATGAGCGCCGAGAATCCGCAGCAGCTTGACCCACGCGGCGAGTACACGTTCCGCATGCAGCAGCCCATCCCCTCCTACCTAATGGCTCTGGCCGTGGGCAACGTGGAATATAGTTCCTTGAGCACGCGCACAGGAATTTATGCGGAGCCTGCTACCCTGCCCACCGCCACGCACGAGTTTGTCGACCTAGAAAATATGGTAGCGGCGGCTGAAGAGTTGTACGGCCCCTACCGCTGGGAGCAATACGATTTATTGGTGCTGCCCCGAGCTTTCCATTTGGGGGTATGGAAAACCCGCGTTTAACATTTGTAACACCTACTATTCTGGCCGGTGACCGAAGCCTGACCAGCCTGGTAGCCCACGAGTTGGCTCATTCCTGGTCGGGCAACCTGGTGACCAACGCTACCTGGAATGATTTCTGGCTGAACGAAGGCTTCACAGTCTACTTTGAGCGCCGTATCATGGAGCGTCTTTATGGCAGCTCTTACGCCGACATGCTGCAGGTGCTGGGTCACACCGGCTTGCTCCATACGGTGGAAGAGCTCGGCGCTACCAGCAAAGACACCCACCTGCACCTCAACCTGGCCGGCCGGGACCCCGACGAAGGACTCAATGAAATTGCCTACGAAAAGGGCAACTACCTCCTACTGACCCTGGAAAAGCTGGTGGGCCGGGAAAAGCTGGACTCCTTTATTAAGGAGTACTTCGCCCGCTTCAGCTTCCGATCCATGGATACGGTTTCGTTTGTAGCCTACCTGCGCCGGGAAATGCTGGACAAAGAACCGGGGCTGGAGGAGCAGTTGCAGCTCGACGCCTGGATTAACGGCCCGGGTATTCCGGCGGTGGCCCCACCTGTGTCGTCGGAGCGGTTTGCGGCCGTGGAAGCTGCTTTGCAGAAATGGCAGCAAGGGGCTCCGGCCGCAACTCTACCAACAGTCGAGTGGAGTTCTCACGAGTGGGTTCACTTTCTACAGGGCTTGCCCAAAAGTTTGTCGGCCGAGCGGCTAACCGAGCTGGATGCCGCGTTTGGCTTTACCCAGTCAGGCAACGCCGAAATTCTGGCCGCCTGGTTTCCTCTGGCTCTGGCGGCTGGCTATACTCCCGCCGACGAGGCCACGGAAAATTTTCTAACCCACGTGGGCCGGCGCAAATTTCTGGTACCGATATATAAGGCGCTCCTAGCCTTGCCCGGCGGCCGGGAACGAGCCCAGCGCATCTACGCCCGGGCTCGCGCCAATTACCATTCGGTAGCGACCAGTACTTTCGATACGATGGTGGGTCAAACAGCCTAACTTGCCGTTGAGCTCTGGCGGGTGTGGCCTGAACCTTGCTTGCCCGTCCGGAGTTATTTTCTTTTCGTTGTCATTAAAGTTGAGTTGTCGCGTTGAAAGCACCTAAACCTCTCGGGAAGTTAATTGCCATCGGAGGCAATGAAGATAAAGGCACCTATCCTAACCCGCGCACCAAGAAGAAGTACTACCTCAACTTTTTTGAGCTTGGTATTCTCAAGCGCGTTGTAACGGAGTCGGGCAAATCCAATCCGCGCATTGAGGTCATCACCACGGCGTCCATGATTCCGGAGGAAGTGGCCAAGATTTACGTGTCGTCGTTTGCCATGCTCAATTGCATGAACGTGGGCATCCTCGACATCCGGACGCCGGAAGACGCGCAGCAGCCCGAGTACCTGGCCCGCCTGCTCGAAGCCGACATCGTGATGATGAGCGGGGGCAACCAGTCGCGCCTGAAAATGATGTTTGGGGAAAGTGAGTTTCTGGACCGGATGACGGCCCGCTACTACAACGAGCCCAATTTCGTCATTGCCGGTACCAGCGCCGGGGCCATGGCCATGTCGCACATCATGATTATGGGTGGCAGCGTGCCCGACGCTCTGATGAAGGGTGCCGTCAAGATTGGCACCGGCCTGAGCCTGAACCGTAGCGTGGTCATCGACTCGCACTTTGTGAAGCGGGGCCGCTTTGGCCGCCTCATGGAAGCCGTGGCGTTGCACCCCAAGCTCATCGGCATCGGTCTGGGCGAAGACACCGGCGTGTTGATTACCGAAGGCAACATTATCGAAACCATCGGTTCCAATCTGGTCATCATCATGGACGGCCACAACCTGCAGCACAACAACGCGGCGGCGGCCAAAAAAGGCGCGGCCCTGTCGATGGAGAACATGACCCTGCACGTGCTGGCCAAGGGGAATACCTACGATATTGAGAACCGGAAATTCTACGCCGACAAAACGGCCTTTGCGCCGGCTCCCACCGAGTCGCCGGAACCGACGCCCGAAATTTCCTCGGCCCCCAAACGGCCACGGCATAATTTGCCCTAGCCATTTAAAAGCAGAACGCCGCCTTTCGGGAAGAAAGGCGGCGTTCTGCTTTTGACGTTTACAGTCTTGTCAAATGACGATTTTTACTCCTTATATAATAGGTACTAAAAAGTCCGCCCCGATTAGTCTTTGTAAATGCCCACGTAGAGGGAGCCATTAGAGCTCAGGCTGGCGCGGTACATCCCGTCGGAGTTGAAGGGCAGCGCAATCTGGCCGGTGCTATCCACGGCCACCAAGCCTCCTTCCCCACCGACCGGTGCCAGCTTCTCGTGCACCACGATGCGGCAGGCTTCGGCCAGACTCAGGCCGCGGTATTCCATCAGGCAGGAAATATCGTGGGCCACCACAGCGCGCAGGAAGAACTCGCCGTGCCCGGTGCAGCTAATGGCGCAGGTACGGTTGTCGGCAAACGTGCCCGAGCCGATGATGGGTGAGTCGCCGATGCGGGAGTAGCGCTTGTTAGTCATCCCGCCCGTGCTGGTGGCGGCGGCCAGGTTGCCGTGCTGGTCGCGGGCTACGGCGCCCACGGTACCCATCTTTTTCTTAGGGTCTTCATCCACGAAAGCTACCGGCTCTTCCAGCGGGGCCTGAATAGCCTGGCTATGGTCGAGGCGCATGCGGCCTTCGGCCAGGGCTTCCTGCAGCTGGTCGAAGCGGTGCTGGGTGAAAAAATACTCGGTAGGCTGCATAGCCAAGCCAAACTCCCGGGCCAGTTCCTCGTTGCCGGGGTAAGCCAGCAGCACGTGCTCGGTCTTTTCCATCACCAGCCGGGCTGCTCGAATCGGGTTCTGAATGTGGCGAGCCCCGGTAACGGCCCCGGCGGCGCGGTTGCGGCCGTCCATCAGAGAGGCATCCATTTCGTGGTGCCCCTCATGGGTGAACACCGCCCCGCGGCCGGCGTTAAAAAGCGGGCAATCTTCGAGGCTAACCACGGCAGCCTGCACCGCGTCGAGGGCCGCGCCGCCGTGGCGTAGCACGTCGTAGCCGGTTTCGAGAGCGGCCTGTAGGGCCTGGCGATAGTTGTGCTCGGCTTCGGCCGACATCAGGGTGCGGGAGATGGTACCGGCACCACCGTGCAAGGCTAAAGCAAAAGGAAAATCCATTAGACGAGGGTTATTTAGAGGGCTGAGGGCAAGATCGAAAGGCAAAGATACGCAGCTCCGGGGTCCGGATTTTGGGCGGCGTGGATAGCCATAACGCGTTTTTTTTCGTACGTTTGAAGTAAGGATTTACCCACTTAACGATTTTTTTTATGGCTTACGACGCTACCGGCCGCCTGCACGAGATTTTTGACGAACAGCAGGTGAGTGAGAAATTCCGCAAGCGCGAATTTGTGCTGGAAGTTCAGGATGGCCAGTACCCTGAGCATATCAAGTTCCAGTTGGTTCAAGATAAAACCGCCCTCATCGACTCCTACAAAGTAGGTGACGAGGTGAAAGTTACCTTCAACCTGCGTGGCCGCGGCTTCAACAAGAACGGCCAGATGCTGTATTTCACTAACCTGGAAGCCTGGCGCATTGAGGCCGGCACGGGCGGCGGTGCTCCCGCCGGTGGTGGCTACGGCCAGCAAGCTGCCGCTCCTCGCGCCGCTGCTCCTGCCCAGAATCAGAACCCGAACCTGCGTGCTGCTCCCGCGGCACCCATCGCCGGCGACGACGACAACGACCTGCCCTTCTAAGGCTGGCTAGTCGGGCGCCTGCCCTGCACTTGTACGAACGGAAGCTGGAACTCCTCCTTAGGAGCCCCGGCTTCCGTTTTGCTTGTGGGCGCAGCTTGGTGCATTCCGAACATCACCCAGCGTTCTATCTGCGAAAAAGGACAACTTCCCGGTATCGTTTTATCGTTTAGAGGCAAAACGGCCCTTTGGGCGCGGTTCTCTCCTATTGCTTTGCCTCCTTCTGCCCGCTCATGGCTGCGCTTGCTGACTCCCATCGTCTGGATGGAAAAAACATTCTTATTACCGGCGCCTCGGGTGGTATCGGGCAGATTACGGCCCGGGAGCTGGCCCGGCGCGGCGCCCACCTTATTCTGGTATGCCGCAACCCCGAGCGGGCCGAGCAAACCAAAGCCCTGATTCAGCAGGTAAACCCAGCCAGCACGCCCGACATTCTGCTCTGTGACCTTTCCCTGCTCAGCGAGGTGCGGGCCCTGGCGGCGGAAGTCTTGCGGCGCTACCCCACGCTCGACGTGCTGATCAACAACGCCGGCATCATGCCCGGGCCCCTGACAATTACCGCGGAAGGCCACGAACTGAGCTGGGTTACCAATCACCTGGCTCCGTTTCTGCTGACCAACCTGCTACTGCCCCTGCTCGACGCGGCGGGCCGGGCGCGCATCATCAACGTGGCTTCGGAAGCGCACTGGCTGGGCGAGATTGAGCCGGCCCAGACGTTCCGCAATGCTCCTGACAAATACAGCTCATTCACGGCCTACTGCGACTCAAAGCTGGCCAATATTCTGTTTACCAACGAGCTGGCCCACCGCCTGGAACTCACCGGCATTACGGCCAACTGCCTGCATCCCGGCATCGTGGACACGGGCCTGGTGAATCCCGGCAGCTCCCGGGCCATGAAGCTGATGTGGTGGCTGGCCCGCCCGGTAATGGTGACGGCCGAAGTAGGAGCCAAAACCAGCATCTTCCTGGCCTCCGACCCGCAGGTAGCCTCAATTAGTGGCCGCTACTTTAAGAACAGCCAGCCCGCCCGCACCTCGGGCACAGCCCGCAACCGGGCCGAAGCCAGTCGGCTGTGGCGGATTTCGGAGGAAGAAGCCGGTCTGGAGTAATTTCCCTGATGGCCGTTGTTGCGTATAAGAAGCCGGGTGGAAGCTGCCCGGATATTCCGCGGCGGCACTCCGCGGGCACCACGTACCTATGTCAGAACTACAGGAACTCATCCGGCACGGCGAGGGGGAACGGCTGGAATTCAAGAAGAAAACCACCCATCCCACCCGCATTGCCCGCACCCTGGCCTCGCTGGCCAACACCCACGGCGGCCGGGTGCTGGTGGGCGTCGACGACGACGGCCGCATCGTGGGCGTGCGGGATGCCGAGGAGGAAATGTACGTGCTGCGCCTAGCCGCCGAGCAGTACATCGACCCGCCTATTCCGCTCAATTTCAAGGAAGTGGAAGAGGAAGGCCGCACTGTGCTGATTGTGACCGTGCGCGAAAGCACCCACAAGCCCCACCGCGCCCAGGTGGCCGAGGGCGACTGGCGCGGCTACGTGCGCGTGCGCGACGAAAGCGTGCAAACCAGTGGCCTGACCGAAAAAGTAATGGAGCGGCAGCAGCCCCAGCAGTTTGAAAAGCTCCCCCTCAACCGCCACGAACTGGCCGTGCTCGACTATCTGCGCAAGCACCCGCGCATCACCCTGGCCCAGTATATGCGGCTCGGCAACCTGGGCAAGCGCCGGGCTTACCAAACGCTAATCAAGCTCACCCTGCACGGCTACATCCGCCACCACGACAAGGAAAAAGAGCCCTATTACACGCTCTAACCTATAACTGCTCCCTTGCCCAAACGATTCTTACCTAAGGCAAGCTACTTTTATATCTAGTTCAGAAATTAATATGAGTTTTACACCAGTCTCACCCTTTCAAATCAGGACTGTCAAGGTATTGAAGTACTCTATTTCAATTCTACTACTAGGTTTCTTTATAGTTAATTATATACACACTAGAGATACCCTGCACGGGAAGGCTTACTTTGAAAGCGAAATTAACGGACGGATTGATACAATATATAATTACAGAAGAGGCATGCCTATTTTGTCAGTTAATGGAAAAGCCATTTCGCTCCAAGTTCATCTTGACTGTTCAAATTACCTTAAGCAGGGCGACGTTATTCACAAGCAAAAAGAATCATACGTAATTACATCCTACAGACGCAAGCAAAAGTACATTGAGATATACAAATGGTATTTCTTTAAATCAGACAGCAACAACAATACTACTGAACCTGAAAAAAGCATCAAGCCCTTAGTAATGAATAGCATAACCAAGTGTTAGTGGTAGACACTTTGGAAATTGCGTGCTTTGGCTCCTGGAAACCCAAGACGAATATCCTGCTTCATCCGACCTTATAACACGAAAATCCCCGGCACCTGACTGCAGGTACCGGGGGATTTCAGCTTTTGGAACAAAGCCAGCGCCAGACTATTCGCTGCTGCTATTCTTAGCGCGTTTCTTCTCGTCTTTGGCCGCCTTCTTTTCCTTGGTGGTTTTGGCGGGCTCCTTTTTCTTCTCTTTGCGGGCGTCTTGTGCTTTAGCCATGATGCAGGTTGATTTGGGTAGAAATTGAATTCCTAGGTTCCTAACGCAATGAAGCGCGCAGGTGTTGTGTGAACTATGACTAGCTCAGTGCCGGAAAGTACCGCTCGCGCAGAATACGCAGGTGGTGCAGTTCGTGGCCGGGAATGATGAACAGCAGGGCCCGCACGCTGGCCGGGCCGCCATTGGCCGTGCCGGTGCGTGCCAACTGAGTTTCCGAAAATGAGCGGAACAACGAAAGCGTGGCTGCCCGTACGGTAGCATACTCGGCCAGAATGTCGCTCAAGGGGCGCTCATTGGCCTCGGAAGCCGGCACGTAGTCGTCCTGCTCGTAGCCGGGCAAATCAGTTTTGTCGTTGCGGGACATGCGCAGGGCGCGGTACGCAAAAATGCGCTCAGTATCGATGACGTGCACCAGCATCTCCTTGATGCTCCACTTGCCCGGGGCGTAGGCAAAGCGGGCCTGCTCGTCGCTGAGCTGGCCCACGGCCTCGTGCAGGGCATCGGGCAGCTTTTCCAGGATGTACAGCGGGTCGGCACCCTCGGGAATGTTATTTATGTACAGGTCGCAGTACGCTAAATACTGGCCCTCAATGGGCCGCTCGGTGGTTGACATAGACGGAGGAGCTTGGTGTCGGGGGCGAAGGTAACCAACTTCCCGGGCTGGGGCTGCGTACACGCTGCAATTATTCCCCTAACTCCTCTCCTATGTCGTCACTTGCCGAAAAAGGTCTGTCGATTTCCAAGAACGCCCTGTTCAGCGTGTTTATGAACCGCGCCGGCCGCCTGCTGGGTCGCCCGTTTAAAGTAGTGCTGGTGCTCAACGAAGTGGCCAACAAGCTGGCCGATAAGAAAAGCGGCGACAACAAGTTTCGCCAGCTGCTCGACGTGATGCTGACCGTGGTGCGCCTGGTGAAAAACTACGTCACCGGCTCCTACCGCCAGATCGAAACCCAGACCATCCTCTCCGGCCTGGGCGTGCTGCTTTACACCCTCTCGCCCATCGACCTGGTGCCCGACTTTATTCCCGTGGTGGGCTTCCTGGACGATTTGAGCCTGATGAGCTGGTTTGTGGGCTCCTTCCAGGAAGAAATTACCCGGTTCCGGGAGTGGGAGAAAACCCACGCCGCCGAAGCCCAGGAAGCGGAAAGTGACCTGGTGCCCGCCGCCGTAGCCGTTGATACCGACAAAGCCACGCCCGCCGTTGCCGAGCTAGGTCATTCCTAAACCGCTCCGGCTTTCTGCTAAGCAACTGAACCCGGCCCCCAACGCCGGGGTTTCTTTTTTGCAGTCCGCCCGGGCTACTTCAACGTCGGCAAAATCCGCGAAATTCGCGGGGCTGCTCGGGCGGCCCACCTTTTCTGCTCACCCACTCCTTTCCATATGCGCATTACTACCCGGCTGGCGCTGCTGGCCCTTGCCCTTCTTTCCTACCTGCCCGCGGCCCGCGCCGACGAAGGCATGTGGCTGCCCCTGCTACTCAAGCAGCTCAACGAGGCCGACATGCAAAGCAAAGGCCTCAAGCTCACTGCCGAGCAGATATACAGCGTCAACCAGGGCAGCCTGAAAGATGCCGTGGTGCAGTTCGGCGGGGGCTGCACCGGCGAAATCATATCCGACCAGGGCCTGCTTCTCACCAACCACCACTGCGGCTACAGCCAGATTCAGCAGCACTCCTCGGTGGAGAAAGACTACCTGACCAACGGCTACTGGGCCATGAACCAGGACCAGGAATTACCCAATCCGGGCCTGACGGCCACGTTTATTGTGCGCATGGAAGACGTGACGAGCCAGGTGCTGGCCGGCGTGCCCACCCAGGGCATTGCGGAAGCCGACCGGGAAAAGATGGTGCAGGCCAATATTGCCCGCGTGGCCCAGGCCGCCGTGCAGGGCACGCACTACGAGTCGTTTATCCGCCCGTTCTACAACGGCAACGAGTACTACATGTTTGTTACCGAGGTATTTGAGGACATCCGCCTGGTAGGCGCCCCGCCGAGCAGCATCGGCAAGTTTGGCGGCGACACCGACAACTGGGCCTGGCCCCGCCACACCGGCGACTTTAGCATCTTCCGCATCTACGCCGGCCCCGACAACAAGCCCGCTGCCTATTCCAAGGACAACAAGCCCTTCAAGCCCCGTCACCACCTGCCCATCTCGCTCAACGGCATCAAGCCCGGCGACTTTACCCTCGTCTTCGGCTTTCCCGGCCGCACCAATGAGTACCTCACTTCCTGGGGCGTCGATGAGGTGTATTCCCTCTCGAACCCGGCCAAAATCAAGGTGCGCGACGCCAAGCTGCGGCTGCTGGATCAGGACATGAAGGCCTCCGACAAGGTCCGGATTCAGTACGCGGCCAAGTACGCCAGCATTGCCAACTACTGGAAAAAGTGGATCGGCGAAACCCGCGGCCTCAAAAAGCTCGACGCCGTGAACCGCAAAAAGGAGCAGGATGCCAAGTTCATTCAGTGGGCTCAGAAGGGTACTGAGGCCCAGAAAGCCGCTTACGGCCCTTTGCTGCCCGAACTAGAGAAAAACTACCGCGCCGTGCGCGACTACACCCTGGCCCGGGATTACGTGACCGAAGCCGCCCTGGGCATTGAGCTCCTGGCCCACGCCAATAGCCTGCTGCCCCTGGTAGACATGGTGGAGAAAAAAGCTCCCGCCGCCGACCTGGCCACGGCCGTGGGCAAAGCCAAAAAAGGCATCCTGGGCTTTTTCCGCAACTATTCCGTCAGCACTGACCAGAAAGTAGCCGCCGCCTTGCTCCCGCTCTACGCCGACGGCACACCCACCGCCTTGCTGCCCGCTTACGTAAAGAATCTGCAGAAGCAGTACACCGGCAAAACTGGCTGGACCACCTACGTCAACTCGCTATACAGTAAGTCGAAACTCACGACCGAGGCCAGCACCCAGGCGGTGCTCGATGAAGTAGGCAAAGGCAACGTGCAGACCCTAGCCGATGACCCGGCTATGCAGCTTATCCGCGCCATCGTGACCAACTACCGCGCTACGATTCTGCCTAACTACACGACTTACACCGACAACATCACCCTGCTGCAGCGCACCTACGTGGCTGGCCTGCGCCAGATGCAGACCGACCGGAAGTTCTACCCCGACGCCAACTCCACCCTGCGCGTGGCCTATGGGCAGGTAGCCACCTACGAGCCCGCCGACGGCGTGAAGTATGACTACTACACCACCCTCGACGGCATCATGGAAAAGGCTGACCCTACCAACCCCGATTTTGAGGTGCCCGCCCGCTTGGCGGAGCTCTACAAAACCAAGGATTACGGTCCCTACGCGGTGAATGGCACCGTGCCCGTGGCCTTTATTGCCACCAACCACACCACCGGCGGCAACTCCGGCTCCCCGGTTATTAATGGCAACGGCGAGCTGATCGGCACCAACTTCGACCGTAACTGGGAAGGCACCATGAGCGACATCATGTTCGACCCCGACCGTGTCCGCAACATCACCCTCGACGTGCGCTACATGCTCTTCGTGGTCGACAAATACGCTGGCGCCGGCCATCTGGTCAAGGAAATGACCCTGGTGGGCGGGCCCAACGGCACGGCTACGCCCGAGGCGAGCAAAGAAGTGAAGAAGATGAAAGTGAAGCGCAAGGAGAAAGAAAAGGCCTAGGCTGAGTTTCTCCGCTACCTTCGCGCACTGGGCGCTGCTCTTTGGGGTAGCGCCCTTTTGCTTTTTATCAACATTCTATCATATGCGGCGCTTTTACGGTATTCTCCTCCTGACCTTTCCAGGGCCTTTCCCGCTGCCTTTGGCCAAAAGCTGGCCCTAACGGGCGGCTACAAACGCCTGGAAAAACCGTCCTTCACCGGGGCCCCGGCCCTGAGCCTGAGCGCTGAATTTCCTTTCGCCCCAAAGTTGGTCGGCGGCGTGGTACTGGGGGCGGCACGGCAACGTCAAGCCTATCAAGAGTTTGTTACCGGCTTCATGGGCAGTGGTGGGCGCCAGATTACGGAATACCACAACTATCTGTACTCGCTGGAAGCCTTTCTGGCCTACCGCTTGTCCATCAGTGCCCCATTGCAGGCCACGCTGGGCCTGAGCGCCGGCCGCTATGTGCTGGGCGCCCAGGAACGGAGCGACCGGGCTAAATGGGGTGTCGGCATCTGGTCGGCCCTAACTTACCGCCTGGCGGATGACAGCCGCTTTAGCCTGGACGCCCGGCTGCACCCGCAGCTGCTTTTGCCCAACGAGCCGGTAGAAGACGGCCATTACCGCTTCAACGATTCGCGTCAATTTGTCTGGGATGGTCAGGTAGGCATTTCATACAATTTGCGGAAGCAGCCGAAGCTTTAAATACTACAACTACTTCCTTCCTGTCTCGCGTGAGCTAACGGTCCCGGCACTGGCTTCCAGCGCCTGCTGTTCCCCTCATTTGTCTGGCCCCTGCAAAACGTCGGCACCAACAGACCTCCTGCGACGCTCCGCTACTGGATTTCTTGGTCGCAAAAACCCTGTTTCTAAGTTGGAAACCAGGCGTTTTGCGTAGGTTCGGGCATGGAATTCAGTCGGCCCGTATTCTATCAGCTGCGCGACCTGGCGGTTCTCCTTCGCGGCAGCCGTACGCACTTGCGTTATTCCCACTATGATTTGGAGCTTTCCTACGAGTATCATACCGAGCAACCGCTGGGTCCGAACCTCCACTGGACGTTGCAGCTGCTCGGGACCGGCACCGTGCTAATCCTCGTGTATAACTTGCTGATCTATGTAAAGCAACCTGTATGGCCCTGGAGCATACTGCTGCTGGTCCTGCTTTTGGTTAGTCAATTCTTCCAAGCCTCTGCTGCTCGGGTTCAGGCGACGTACGCAGGTATAATTCGTCTGAAGTATACGGCGGGCGAGGCATGCTGCTACTTTTCTCCCGTCAAGCTGCAGGAGCAGGCTACCCTTCCCCTCGGACCAGAACTCCCCCTCAGTTCCATCCATAGCATTCAGGTGCGGGAGCTTGCATCCATTGATCCGGATGAGCCTAGCTACGGATTGGTCGAAGTACAACTCACGAAGGCCGGGCCGTGGCTTCTCTTTGCGCAACTCCCAACTATACATGCCGCTAGACAAGCTGCCACCCTGTTGCGCGACCTGATTGGCCTCCCCGAAATAACAACCCCTGACCCACCACTAGCCCCGGGTATTTCATTCCTGCACTATCTGGGTCGTCAGTATTACAAGCTTTCCCATGGTAAACTTCGTTGACGCACTCCACCGGAGTTGGGTCGGACTAGTCCTGCTCGTTTCCGCTGCAGCAAACGCCCAGTCGTCAAATAACCCTGCGACTCCGCTCTTGCTACGCCCCGCCGCCGTCTTCGACGGCGAAACCATGCACCCGGGTTGGGCGGTGCTCGTGGAAGGCTCCACAATCAAGGCCGCCGGCCCCGCGGCCCAAATCACTGCGCCGGCCGGCGCCCGCACCGTGGAGCTGCCGGGCCAAACTCTGCTGCCGGGCCTGATTGAGGGCCACTCCCACCTGCTGCTGCACCCCTACAACGAAACTACCTGGAACGACCAGGTGCTGCAGGAGTCGCAGGCGCTGCGGGTGGCCCGGGCTACGGCCCACGCCCGAGCCACGCTGCTGGCCGGCTACACCACCGCCCGCGACCTGGGCACCGAGGGCGCCGACTACGCCGACTTGGGTCTCAAGCAGGCTATTGACCAGGGCTTTATTCCCGGTCCCCGCCTGCTGATTGCCACCCGGGCCCTGGTAGCCACCGGCAGCTACGGTCCCAAGCTTTCCGTGGACGTGGAAGTACCCCAGGGGGCCCAGGAAGCCGACGGCACGGACGGCATCGTGCGGGCCGTGCGGGAGCAGATTGGCAAAGGCGCCGACATCATCAAGGTGTACGCCGACTACCGCTGGGGCAAGGGCGAGCCTTCCCGGCCTACATTTTCGCAGGACGAGCTGACCCTGATTGTACAAACCGCCAAAGGAGCCGGTCGGCCCGTGGTAGCCCACGCCTCTACGCCCGAAGGCATGCGCCGGGCCACGCTGGCCGGCGTCGAAACCATTGAGCACGGCGACGGGGCACGGCGGAAGTATTCAAGCTCATGAAGCAGCGCGGCGTAGCCCTATGCCCCACCGTGGCCGCTGGCGACGCCATTTCCCAGTACCAGGGCTGGAAAAAAGGCCAGGGCGCCGAGCCTGAGCGAATTCAGCAGAAACGGCTGAGCGTGCAAGCCGCCCGCAAAAGCGGGGTGCAGCTGGCCGTGGGCGGCGATGTGGGCGTATTTCGGCACGGCGAAAACAGCCGCGAAGCCGAGCTGCTAGTGCAGGAATACGGGTTTAGCCCATTGGAAGTGCTCCAGGGCCAGACCAGCGGCAACGCCCGCATCTTCCACCTGCTCGACCGGGGCCGCATCCAGCCCGGCCTGCTGGCCGACCTAGTAGCGGTGGAAGGCGACCCGACCCAGCAGATTACCGCGCTGCGGCAGGTGCGGCTGGTGGTGAAAGGCGGCGTAGTGTACAAGGAGTAGGGCTACCCCGGCCGCTCTACGCCCAGGGCTTTGAGCTGCTCGGCATACTTGTCATAAATCACCCGCAGGTCCTCGTTGTGCTTGCCGGCATCCACGCCAATGCTGACGTTGCTGTTGTGGAAGCGGTGCAGATGGCTGATGTGAGGCGAAAGTACGGGCAAGTGCCCGGCCAGCAAAAACCGCACGTAGAGGTCCAGATCTTCGGCCATGGCCAGCTCCTCGTCGTAGCCGCCTACCTGGTCGAACAAGGCGCGGCTGTAGCACACGTTGCCCTGAATGAAGTGCTCAGCCTTGAAAATGGCGTGCAGCATGGCCACGGGCGAGTCGAAGCGCCAGGCGTAGTAGTCCTCGTTGGGCAGGTAGCGCCGGTCCTGGTCCATGCGCAGAAAATCGGCTACAAACCAGGGCTGGGCGGGGTGTTGCTCAATCTGAGCGGCGTAGTGGTAGAGGCAGCGCTGGAGCAGAATATCATCGTCGTCGAGCGGCACGAGCCAGGCGTCGGCCGGGGCCTGTTCGATCAGGCGGTTGCGGGCCCGGCCGGCCAGCACTTTTTCCGGTGTGGTCCAGTAGCGCAGGTCGGGCTGGCTGAGCTGCTGCAGCCACTCGCGGCTGCCGTCGGTGGAGCCGTTTTCGTAAATCAGGTGCTCCCGGGAGAAATCCAGCGGGGCACTCACGCTGGCCTGGACGCTGGCAATGGCTTCGGGCAGATACTGCCGGCGGTTGTGGCTGGGGTAATCAGGGCGAAATGCATACCCGCTATTCTGGTTTTGGCCGCAAAAAGTTGCCTGTTGGGCCTCTCAAGCCCAACTTTACCTTTGGCCCGGCGTTTAGACAGTACCACATTTCTTCCGCATGGCTAAGTTTGTTGTCACCGTCCGCTTTCCGGATTCCTTTGACGAAGAGTTCATTGCGCTTATTCCCGAGCACCGCCACCTCATCAATGAACTGATTGAGGCCAACGTGGTGGAGGCCTACGCCATCAGTGCCAACCGCACCCGCGGCTGGATTACGATGAATGGCAGCAGTGAGGAAGCCGTGCGCACTACCGTAGAGCAGTTTCCGCTCTACCGCTTCTTTTTGCAGGTCGAAATCGACGAGCTTTTCGTGTTCGACAGCACTGCCTCCCGTTTCCCGCGCATTAGCCTGAATTAAGCATAATTCGGTAGTTTACAGCTCCGGCGCGGTTTTCGCACTGCCGCCGTTTTTAGGCTTTCTACTCTACCCATCCATTCCCGCATGACTTCTATTTTCCGGCTCCCGGCGGTGGCGCTGCTGCTGCTGGCGGCCCTGGCGGCAGCTCCGGCTCCGGCCGATAAGCTTACCACCGAGCAGCTGCTTTCCCGTCTGTCTGGCTCTATTGAATCCCTGAAAACCCTGCGCTGCACCGTGCAGGCCCGGGAGCGGCTGGAGGGCAATAAGTACCAGACCGCCCGCTCCACGATGAAAATTGCCTTCAGCCCGCTGAAAGTGTACGTACGCAACCAGAAAGGCGTGGAAGTGCTGTGGGTCACGGGGCAGAACAACGGCGACGCCTGGGTTAATCCCAACGCCTTCCCTTACGTAACGCTCAACCTGGACCCCAATGGCTCGGTGATGCGCCGCAACCAGCATCACACGGTGCTCAACGCAGGCTTTGGTACCATTGCCGACCTGATTAAGGGCTCCACTATGCGCCAGGACCACGCCTACGAGCGCAGCTTCCGCTACACCGGCGACTCGGTGGTGGCCGGCCGGGCCTGCCACGTGCTGCGCTCCGATTTCCCGCAGTTTCGCTACGTGACATACAAGCCGGCCAAGGCCGAGTCTATTTCCCGCATTGCCGAGCGGTTTGGCTGCGGCGAATACCGCATTATGGAGCGCAACGGCCTATCAGTCGAGGAAACGGTGCCGGCCGGCAAGGTTCTGCAGGTGCCCAATAGCTACGGCCGCCGCACCATCGTTTGCGTCGACCAGAAAACGTTTCTGCCCACTATGGTGCAGGTGCACGACGACAAGGGCCTGTTTGAGAAGTTCGAGTTTTCGGAAGTTGTAGCCAATCAGCCCATTCCGGCCGCCGAGTTTGCCAAGGACTACAAAGGCTATAAATTCTAAGTACCGCTTTGCCTAATTAGCCAACGGCCGCTTCCCTTACTTGGGAGCGGCCGTTGCGTAGGTAACGATTCGTATAAAAATAAACACCCTTGCATGCGGGCATCACCATAGTCCGCTCCTGATAGTAATCCTCACGTATTGATTAAATTCTTGCTGCCTCTGTCACTCGGGCTGTAGCTGCTCCGGGTTCCAACTGGTTCGGTCGCAGCACCCGCACCACCGACGGGCAGTTATTGGTTAGCGTGCCAGCTGCCCCGTTGATAGGGAAAGGCACGGTTTGCCCCACCACGATTTGCAGAATCTGGGGAGCCTTGTCAGCTGTTTGCCAGCTTACCAGTCCCGGGCCGCCTCCGCCCTGCTCGGTGCGGTACAGATACACCACGTCTTCGATTTCATGCGCCTGGACCTGCTTCACTGCGCCAGGCAAAAGATTCTGGATCATGTCGTGGATGGGTAGAGGCAGTTCTGAATGGCTTACTTGGGCTTGTCTAGAGTAGATTACTCTACAAAGGAAGCTGCCCAGCCTCGGGCTTCTCCGCGTATAAGCACCTGTTTTTCAAACCAGGTATTTATACCTGGTTTGGTGGGCACGACTAACAAGCAAAAGGCCGGCTCAAGGCCAGAAGACTGATGCTTCTAACCTTAAACCGGCCCTTTGTGCCTGCGAAACAGCTGCAGTGCTTCGCTGAAGCGGCAGACCAACTGAAGCCCGTGGGCCTCAGCGGTTGCCGCGCATAGCTTTTTCGATTTCGTCCCACATCGGGGCCGGAATCATCTCCAGCTTGTTAAACTCGCCCGCGCCGTTAAGCCATTCGCCCCCGTCGATGGTCACGACTTCACCATTAACGTAGGCCGAGAAGTCGGACACGAGGTAGGCGGCCAGGTTGGCCAGCTCCTGGTATTCACCCACCCGCTTTAGGGGCACTGAGGCGGCCGGGTCAAGCTTTTCGGCCAGCGGAGCCGGAAACAGGCGGCTCCAGGCGCCTTCCGTCGGGAAGGGGCCGGGGCAATGGCGTTGGAACGGATACCGTATTTGGCCCACTCCACGGCCAGGGAGCGGGTCATGGCCAGCACGCCGGCCTTGGCCGCGGCCGAGGGCACCACGTAGGCCGAGCCCACGGAAGCATATGTGGTAACAATATTGAGAATGGTGCCGGGCTTTTTGTCGGCAATCCAACGCTTGCCGAAAGCCAGAGTGCAGTTGTAGGAGCCGCGCAGCACGATGTCGACAATCACGTCGAAGGCCTTGTGAGAAAGCCGCTCGGTGGGGCTGATGAAGTTACCGGCGGCATTATTCAGCAGCACGTCCACGCCGCCAAATGTGTCGACGGTTTTTTGCAGCATGGCTTCCACTTCCTCGTACTTGCGCACGTCGCACTGCACGGCCAGCACGTTGCCGCCGGTTTGCTGGCGAAGCTCCTCGGCCGTTTTTTCCAGCACGTCGAGCTTGCGGCTGCTAATCGTTACGTTGGCCCCCAGCTGCAGGAAATAGGTGGTCATGGCCCGGCCCAGGCCAGTGCCGCCGCCCGTCACGACGATGGTTTTGCCTTGCAGGGCATTGTCGCGGAGCATGGGTTGAGAGTAGGCTGACATAGAAAAGGGGAGTAAAAAGGGAAGGATGGGAAAGCTGCAAGAACGGTAATTGTTGGCTTTGCCCCTATATAAAACGAGAAGAAGGATTTTTTCCCACCTTTGGGCCTCATGACTGCCACTGCCTCCTCCTCTCCTGTTCTTCCTTCCATTGCGGTGCTCGGCTGCGGCTGGCTGGGTTTGCCCTTGGCCAAAAGCCTGGTGCAGGCCGGCTACCCCGTGGTGGGCTCAACCACTACGCCCAAGCAGCTGCTCACCCTGCGCGACGCGGGCATCACGCCCTACCTGCTCCAGCTGGGCCCCGATTTCAGTGCCACCGACGCCGACACGCTCCGGGCCATGCTGACTGGCACTGAGGTGCTGGTACTCAATATTCCGCCCAGCAAAGCCGGGCCGGGTGGCTATCCGGCCCTGCTGCGCCCAGTAGGCAGCGCCGTGGCCGCCGCCGGCGTCCGGCACGTGCTGTTCGTAAGCTCCACGAGCGTATACCCCGACGAGCCCCGGCCCATGACCGAAGCTGACGCCGTGGCTTCAGCCGAGGCCTCTTCCGACCTGCTGCGGGCGGAAGGGCAGTTTACCTCGGCTAACGGGCAGTGGCAAACTACAGTAGTGCGCCTGAGCGGCCTGATTGGTCCGGACCGTCCGCCGGGCCGCTTTCTGGCGGGTCGCCAGAACGTGCCCAACGGCGACGCCCCGGTCAACCTGATTCACCTCGACGACTGTATCGGGCTACTTATCAGTATTATCCAGCAGAATATCTGGGCCATACCTTCAATGCCAGCGCCGCTCAGCACCTCTCCCGCCGGGAGTTCTATGAGGCCGCCACCCAGCAGCTGGGCCTGGCCGCTCCGGTTTTTGGAGCGAATTCGGGCGGGGCAAAACCATCGACAGCAGCCTGATCCGCCGCACCCTGCACTATGAGTTTCAGCACGACAACCTGCTGGCGGCCCTGGAATACTGCTAGGATCTAAAAACCAAACCCTTTTTGCCCTGCGCTGGTCAGACTTTGCCAGCAGTAGCGGTTGACTGGGCAAATCGTCCCGTTCGTTTTAAAAATGGACGGGACGATTTTCAAAATCGACGGCACGATTTAGACCACCCAACCGGTTGATTTGCTAACCGGGCGAATCTGGGGTTATCTTTGCCTTGTGAATACTGATAAACTGACGGTCGTGGTGCTGGGAGGTGGGGCGGCCGGCTTTTTCGGCGCCATTGCCTGTGCCGAGGCCAACCCCGCGGCCCGCGTGCTGCTAATAGAGAAAACCGGTAAGCTGCTGAGCAAAGTGCGGGTATCGGGCGGGGCCGCTGCAACGTGACGCACGCCTGCTTTTCGGCTGCCCAGCTGGTGCAGCACTACCCGCGGGGGGCAAAAAGCTCAAGGAGCCTTTCCAGCAATTTGGGGCCCAGGACACGGTGCGCTGGTTTGAAGACCGCGGCGTGGCCCTCAAAACCGAGGCCGACGGCCGCATGTTTCCTACCACCGATTCGTCGGAAACCATTGCCCAGGCCCTGCTGGAAGCGGCCCGCAACGCCGGCGTGCAGATTCTGCAGAACACCAATGCCGAGCAGGTGGAGCCCCAGCCCCAGGGTGGCTTCCGGATTCATCTCACCGGCACGCACGCCCAGACCCTGACGGCCCAGCGCCTGCTTGTGGCCACTGGCGGCGTACCCAAAACTGAGGGGTACAACTGGCTGCGGCAGTTGGGCCACACCATTGCCGAGCCAGTTCCGTCGCTGTTTACCTTCAACGTGCCCGAGTCGCCGCTCAAGGAGTTGATGGGCGTGAGTGTGCCCCACGCCCGCGTCGTCATAGCCGGCGAAAAGCTTGATTATGAAGGCCCTCTGCTGATTACCCACTGGGGCGTAAGCGGCCCGGCCGTGCTCAAGCTCTCGGCCTGGGGTGCCCGTCGTTTGCATGAGCTCCAATACACCGGTACCGCCCTGGTCAACTGGATTCCGACCTACAACGAGGAAACACTGCGCCCCTGGCTGCACACCTTCCGCGACGACAACGGCAAGAAAGTGGTGCTGGTCAACCCGCTGTTTGGCTTGCCCCAGCGCCTGTGGCGGGCCCTGGTGGAGCAGGCCGGCATCGGGCCGAGGTTCGGTGGAGCGAGCTGCCGGCCAAAGCTCAGAACCGCCTGATTGAGCTGCTATTACGCATGCCGCTGGCCGTGCGCGGCAAAACTACTTTCAAGGAGGAATTTGTAACCTGCGGGGGCGTCGTGCTAGGCGAAGTCAACATGAAAACTATGGAAAGCCGCTTGGTGCCCGGCTTGCACTTTGCCGGCGAGGTGCTGGATATTGACGGCATCACCGGCGGCTTCAACTTCCAGGCTGCCTGGACCACTGGCTTTCTGGCCGGCCAGGCTATGAGCCGCGCCGGGAGCTTAGTTTCAGTCGGTACTTAAGGCGGCCGGGGGCCGTTGCAAGTTGCCCCTGCGTTGAATACCGCTTCGGAAGTACTTACGTAGCCCTCGGGTTCACAAACAAAATCGAAACTCGGGCAAGGCACTCTTTCATAGGCACTTCGTTCTACGCCTCCGCCGGTATCCTATCTAGGTTGGGCAGCCGCTCTAGTTGGTGCTCTTTCCTGATACTATTTTTTCGATATGCCGTGGTACTATGGATGTGTGACTAATTGCCGCTCTTGTAACCCTATTAGCACCCAGTCAGTAAAGAGAGACACAACCTTTGTTTCTACTACACCTAATTTACTGACCCACTCATGGAAGCCAAAGCAACCCAAGCCCTGCTCAACGAACTGCTCGAAACTCTGAAAGACGGCGAAAAAGGCTATTCTACCGCTACTGTCGATGTAGAAGATCATGACCTGAAGCAGGTATTTAAGAAATACGCCGTGCAGCGCGACGGTTTCCTGACCGAGCTGGAAGACCAGATGCACCAGCTCAACCTGAAAGCCGATGAGGAAAGCTCTATTACGGGCACCGTACACCGCGCCTTCATCAACCTGAAAGCCGCCATTACCAGCAAAAGCCGGGAAAGCATTCTGAATGAGTGCGAGCGGGGTGAAGACTACGCCGTAAAAGCCTACCAGACGGCTCTGAAAGCCGAGGGACTGCCCGGTCAGCTGAAGACCATCATCGAAAAGCAATACCAGGGCATCCAGGAAGCTCACAACGAAATTCGCTCCCTGCGCGACGCGGCTTCGGCCTCGAAGTAATCCGATTAAACTTAAGTGCATAAAAAAAGCCCCGCCAGTTTTGGCGGGCTTTTTTGAGTTGAAGCTGAATGGTAGTCAGTACTGCCGACTACCATTCACTCATGCTTTAGTTTATTCGTCGAAGTCCTGACGCGGACGGGGAGCCGGACCTTCGCTGCGGTTGCCGCCACGGAAGCCGCCACCGTCGTTGTCGCGCTTGCCTTTGTAGCCGCCACCGTAGGAGCTGCCACCGTCACGGTTGCCTTTGTAGCCACCGCCGTAGGAGCTACCACCGCTGTTGCCGCCGCGGTAGCCACCTTCGCGGTTGCCGCCAAACGAGCCGCCACCGCGGTTGAAGCCACCTTCGCGACGCTCACCGTACGAACCGCCCCGGTTGCCACCGAAGCCGCCTTCGCGACGCTCGCCGCCAAAGCCACCGCTGCGGCGCGGACGATCTTCGCCGCCACCAAATCCGCCGGGGCCGCGGGTGTTGCCTTCCTGCTGCGCATCGCCTTCCTGGCGGGGCGTAGCAATGTTGAACGACACGGGACGACCCTGAATCGAGGTGCGGCCCAGCTTGGTGGTGATTTCCTCCGCAAACTCCGAAGGCACTTCCACAAAGCTAAACTTGTCGTAGAGGGCAATGTCACCGACTTTGCTGCCGGTCAGGGCCGTATTTTCGGCAATCAAGTCTACGATGTCGCGGGGATGAACCCGATCTTTCTTGCCCATGGTCACGAACAGACGGGTGAAGCCCGGACGCACGGCGCCTTGCTGGCGGCCGGCTTCGAGGCTCTTCTCAGCCTGCTTGTCTTCCTTCATCGTCATGCGGAGCAGCGCGGCCGCCACGTCCAGCGACGTGATGTCCTCTTCCTGATCCAGCAGACGCTGCACGCGGGCAACGTACTTCTCCAGCTTGCCCTTCTCAATGATGTCCTTGATCTGAGCCAGGAACAGCGTGGTTTTAACCTCCGACACATCCTCAAACGAAGGAATACGCTCCTGCTTGATGTTGGCCTTGGTGAAGCGCATGATGTCGCGCAGCTTGTAGATGTCGCGGCCGCTCACGAAAGTGAAGGCCTTACCCAGCTTACCAGCGCGGCCGGTGCGGCCGATGCGGTGCACATAGTATTCTTCGTCGGCGGGCAGGTCGTAGTTTACTACGGCTTCCACGTTCTCCACGTCGATACCACGGGCAGCTACGTCGGTTGCTACCAGAATCTCGAGCGTACCCTTACGGAACTTGTCGAGCGTGTTCTGGCGCTGCTGCTGGCCCATGTCGCCGTGCAAGCCGTCGGCGAAGTAGCCGCGGGCCTGTAGTTCAGCTACGCACTCGTCTACCATGCGCTTCGTGTTGCAGAATACGATGGTCGACTTGAGGTTGTACATGTCGATGATGCGCGAGAGCACATCCTTCTTCATGGGGTTACGCACCTCGTAGTACATCTGCTCGATGTTCGTAACGGTCAGCTCCTGGTGGTTGACTTTTACGATCTGCGGGTTGGTCTGGTACTTTTTGGTGAGCTCCATAATCGGCTTGCTCATCGTAGCCGAGAAGAACACCGTCTGGCGGTCTTCGGGCATCTTGCTCAGTACCACCTCGATGTCGTCGCGGAAGCCCATGTCGAGCATTTCGTCGGCCTCATCGAGGATGATTTTCTTTACCTGGTCCAGCTTCAGCGTACCACGCTCCAGGTGGTCCATTACCCGGCCGGGCGTACCGATTACGATCTGCACACCGCGCTCCAGGGCCTGGAACTGACGGTCATAGCTCTGGCCACCGTAGATTGGCACTACGGCTAGACCACGCTTGTATTTGCCGAGCTTCTGAATTTCGCCCGATACCTGTACGGCCAGCTCACGCGTGGGGCACAGAATCAGAACTTGTACGGCTTTGCTGTTGGTGTCAACGCCTTCGATGGCGGGAATGCCAAAAGCAGCGGTTTTGCCGGTACCCGTCTGGGCCTGGCCAATAACATCCTGGCCGGCCAGCAGAACTGGAATGGCGGCCGTTTGAATGGGTGATGCTTCTTCGTAGCCGAGGTCGGCAATGGCGCGCATCAATTCCTCGGAGAGGTTTAGCTCTTCAAATTTTACTTTTTCCATGTCTTGGTTAGATGGAATGAGAGACACTAGCTCTGAAAACAGCGGATTCAGCGACGTTCCTCTCCCACTCAACAACAACGACAAGCGACGGAAGCAACGGACGGAAGACGAAGGCGGCCAGCCTATTAGATTACAGCAGCCTATGCTGCGCGGAACATGGCCGTTCTCAATGCGGCTGCAAAGGTACGTATTTTCTGCGAAAAAAGATACGTAGCAGGCATTTTAGCTAATTCTTATTCCTTTTAAAAGGGGATGATGTACCGGGACAGAGTGCAGTAGTAAAGCCTAAAGCCCTCACTCCTCCGTCTCGGCTAGCTGTAACCCAGGGCTCCCCATAGAAGTTCAGCAGTATAGCAATATAGCCGCTACCAGCTTGGCCCTCAGTGCGCTACTGATAGGGCCAGAAATGCAAAAAAGCCTGCGCAAGCAGGCTTTTTTGGTTCACTTGCGAGAAGTGAGACGGTAATTAAACCAAAGATACCTTTACGGCATTCAGGCCTTTTTTACCTTGTGCAACGTCGAATTGCACTTTGTCGTTCTCACGAATTTCGTCGACCAGGTCACTTACGTGTACGAAGATGTCCTGACCATTTTCGTCAGATTTAATGAAACCAAAGCCCTTGGTGTCATTGAAGAATTTTACTGTTCCTGTTTGCATGAGGATATTGTATGGATGTCATTCAAGCAAAGTGGCCATGATATCTGTTGTAGCTCTTTGCAGAACGAATAGCAGAATAATGAAGCACATTATCTTAAACTTGAACCAAAGATACGCATTCTGACCGTAACGGTTCGTATTAGGCTGCATTATGGTTTTGCTTGCCCGACGGCCTTTGCTGATAAAGTGCCCTTATCAGCCTGCAAACGCCACTTATTGACCGATGATTTTTAAAGATTTTTTTGTACAACTCGGCGGTCCTTCCCGTAAACAGGGCCTCTACCCAGCAAAAAGCCGTCAAAAGGCCCAGCTGCAGCAAAGCTTCTTTCTAACGTATTACCTCACCCCTGCACCGCTGAGGTTACCTACTTACTTGCTCTAGTTTCCTCGCCTATTATGACCGCCACGCCCGAGTCCTTCCGCTTTTCCCGTTTGCTTACCGTGGTTGAGGCTGATATTGATGAGCTGAATCACGTTAATAATGTGCAGTACGTGCAGTTTGTGCAGGATACGGCCGCGGCCCACTGGCTCACGGCCTTTCCGGCGGGCGAGCGGGAGCAGTATATCTGGGTGGTGCTGGAACACTGGGTGCGCTATCACAAGCCCGCCTTCCTGGGTGAGGAGCTGCGCTGCACTACCTGGATTGGGGAAGTGCGCGGGGCGCAGTCGCAGCGCTTCGTGCGCATCGAGCGGGCCACGGACGGAGTGCTGCTCTGCGAGGCCGAAACGCAGTGGGTGCTGTTGGACCCGGCCACCCAGCGCCCGAAGCGGGTGACGCCGGAGGTGGAAGAGCGGCTGCGGGTGGCAGTGGGGTAAGAGAGGCTAAAACAGATGCTGATTCACTTCCTTCCTGGTGCTGACTTGCAGAACTCCTTGGCGGAGCTCCAGCCGGACTTCTCTCCACATCATGTAGTCGAGCGCCGCTTTCTTGGGAAAGTCATTTTTAGCAGGGTCAATTTTGCGGTATACCCAGGCCGTAGCCGCACCATCATCCATTCCGCTTATGGATTCCAAGTAAGTGGTGCTGGATTGATAATAGTCGGATGCCTTCTGAATTAGCTCACAATTCGAAGCTAAGTCCATATCAGTGACGCCAACTATCCGCTCATACTTTCCCGTTAGCCACGAATAGTGCATACCAACGGCGTAGGCGCTTTGGGGCCGGTAGCGTGTATGATTAACCTCGGAGGCTTCCACATAGTCGAAGTTACAAGCGGCCTTCATATCGACTTCCCTGATGGAGGTGATATCCAAGTCCCGCATCTGTAGCTCACCAAATTTCCGCATAAGAAGGTATTTCCGATGCGTTTTTGCAGCGGCAGCTAAGAGTATTGCCGCGACCAGAAACAGAGCCAGGCGTTTTGCGGTGGTAGTCATTAAGTACTAAAGCGTGGAAACCTTTCGAGGCCTGTTGAGAATGAGCAACGACTTATCGTGGACTAGGTTTAGCCCCCTACTTCTACCCCACCCAGGGTTTGCAAGGCCTCGGCAACTAGCTGCATCATGTCGGACTGACCGGGCGATGTAGTGAGCCAAAGCAGCTTTTGGCCTTCGTACTCCATCTTGACCAGCTGAATGGCTCGGTAGCGCGACCTTCTCAACCAGCCCACACCTATGTCCCGGGGATGAGTTAGCAAATAAGAATACTGCGGTGTAGTATTGGCCGGCGGTATTTCAGCAGGAGGGTTCAGTGGCCAGCCGACAATTAACTTAATTCTTATCTGGTGCCTTCTGAATACTGCTGCCAGAATTTCTTCTCCCGGAGGAAATTGCTCTGAAAACGCAAATGCAAGTCTAGATATGCCCATTATAGTAAGCTCAGTTGCTACTGAAGAATTGGCTTGCGCCCCGCGTAATGTTGTGCACTATGAATTATTAAATTCGCTCACGCATACAGAGTAACAATAAGGTGCTCTATCAGCATTATTTGATCTTTTTCTTTTCCCACCACTTGTACTCTACGCCACCTAAGTCTGGCAGAATAGCAAACAGCATATTACGTATAATATGGCTTCTGTCGAAGGGTTCGAACCAGATATCAAGTAGTCTCCGGCCATCCGATTCACTTGTAAATACATTAACCGAGCCGTAGCGCCGAAGCTTGCGGGTGGTAATGTCACAAATGGTTGGATATGACAATGACGCTCTGAAACTGTCTGTTTCAGTGGCTTCAATTAACTTATCAGATTCTTCAGCCAGCGTGGCTTGCTCCTGATGCACCTCCAGGTGGATGTGATATTTCTCAAAAACCCTCGTCACCATATCCTCCAACGAAGGCCGGCGACCTGTAAATTCAAACTTGGTTATAAACAGGCCCATAGCGGAGTAACTTAAGCGAATACAGCAGTAGTTTAGGAGTCGACTATATAGTAGCTCACCAGCGGCAATCTAGGCATTAGGGCCGGTTTCCCGGAGCTTATCAAGTATCTTGCGGGCCGCTTTTCCCTCCCGCAATGCCCGCCACGTTTCGCATCTACTCGTCCTCTGCCGGCTCCGGCAAAACCTACCAGCTGACCAAGGAATACCTGAAGCTGGCCCTGGGCTCCGAGGACCCGGCTTACTTCAAGAGCATTCTGGCGATTACCTTCACCAACGACGCGGCGGGTGAGATGAAGGAGCGCATTATCAGCGCCCTACGCAGCTTTGCCTACCCCGACGATGCCCAGCAGCAGGACGCGCTGCTCGGCGACATTGCCCGGGAGCTGGCCGAGGAAGGCCTGCTGCCCAAGCGGGCCGAAACGCCTGAGGAGCAACGGCAGGAGCTGCGGCGGCGGGCGGCGGCCACCTTCCGGCTGGTGCTCTATCACTACGCCGACTTCGGGGTGAGCACCATCGACTCCTTCGTGCAGCGCATCGTGCAGGCCTTTACCCGGGAGCTGGGCTTGCCGGCCACGTTTGAGGTGGAGCTCGACGGCGACGCGGTGTTGCAAAGCGCGGTGGCTCTGCTGCTGGACCGCGTCAATCGGGACCCCAACGCGGCCCTGCTCAGCCGCTCCCTGGCCGACTACGCCCTGAGCAAGGCCGACGAGGGCCGCAGCTGGAATAACCTCTCAGACGAGCTGGTCCAGTTCGGGCGCTTTCTGCTGAGTGAGCCGGTGCACGAGGCCGTGACCCAGCTGCAGAAGATGTCGTTGCAGGACTACCGGCGGCTGCACGAGACCCTACGCAAGCGCAAGGAAGTTATTGAGGGCAAGTTTCAGCTGGCAGCCCTACAAGCCATTGTGGCCCTAGAAACGGCCGGCGTGACCGAAGCGGACTTGTACCAGGGCAAAAACGGCATCATCGGCTATTTCACCAAGTGGGAAGAGCGGCTGTTGCCCGACAAGGAAGCCAACAGCTACGTGCGGGCCACTTTCGAGCAGGATAAGTGGTACAGCGGCAAGGTAAAAACCGCCGCCGACAAGCAGCGCGTGGACGCGGTGAAAGAGGAAGTGACCCGCTACTACCTGGAGCTGGAAAACCTGCGGGCTACGCTGCTCTCCGACTACATTCTGGTCAACGGCATGCTGCCTTACCTGTTTCACGTGTCCTTGCTGAGCGAGCTGAGCAAAGCCGTAGACCAGCTCAGCCGGGAACGGGGCGTGGTGCTCATTGCCGAGTTTAACCGCCGCATTGCCAGCATCGTGCTGCGGGAGCCGGTGCCCTTCCTCTACGAGCGGATGGGGGAACGGTACCTGCACCTGCTCATCGACGAGTTTCAGGACACCTCCGTGCTGCAGTGGAACAACCTGCTGCCGCTGGTGGAAAACGCCGTGTCGACCGGCAACCTGTCCTTGGCCGTGGGCGACGCCAAGCAGGCTATTTACCGCTGGCGGGGCGGGGAAATGGAGCAGATTCTGCGTTTGCACAAAAACGAAACGCAGTACCTCTACGGCCGCGTGGCCGACGAAGAGCTGCGCGGGCTGCTGCAGGACCGCTACTACACCCTGGACCAGGCCCTGACGCCCGAGCACCTGAACACCAACTACCGCTCAGCCCCGGAAATCATCCAGTTCAACAACGACTTTTTCGGGCAGGTAAGCAGCACCCACCCGCAGCTGCCCCTGGTGCAAAGCATTTACGATGAACACTTTGGCCAGCAGACGCCCGGCGGTGGGGAGGCCGGCCACGTGGAACTGCTCTTCACCGAGGACGAGGCCCCGGCCCGGCGCTACGACCCGGTAACGGGCGACTACACCACGGAAATTCTCCCCGGTGTGGGCCCCGACGAGGTATTCGACTACGAAGCCAGCACGCTCTACCTGACCCTGCAATTGGTGGAGCAGGCCATGCAGGATGGGTTTCGGCTCCAGGACATTGCCGTGCTCTGCCGCCGCCGCGACAGTAGCCGCCGGGTAGCTAAGTTCCTGAAAGAGCGGGGCTACCCCATTATTTCGGCCGACTCCTTGTCTCTCGAGTTTGCCGAGGTGGTGAACCTGCTGGTGGCCTTGTTCCGGGTGCTGAACCGCCCCGCCGACACCCTGGCCCGGGCCGAAGCCCTGCTCCTGGTAGATAAAGTAGTGCGGCAGCTGGCTCCCACCCCGGCCCGGGCCCGCCACATTGCCACGCTGGCTAATGCTGAAAAAGCCCAGGACTTTTTCGACGAGCTGCGCATGCTAGGCTACGACGTGCGGGAACGAGAAACCGGCAACCTGGGCCTCTACGAGCTGACCGAGCGGCTGATGGGCACCTTCGGGCTGCTGGGCCGCAACGAGGAAAGTGAGTACCTGTTCCGCTTTCTGGATTTGACGCTGGAATACAGCCTGCGCTTTGGCAACAACCTCAACAACTTTCTGGCTTACTGGGAACAGAAGAAAAGCGCGTTGAGCATCAACGCCCCGGCCGGGCGCGACGCCATTACTATTACCACGGTGCATAAGGCCAAGGGCCTGGCCTACGGGGTGGTCATCGTGCCCTTCGCCGACTGGAGCCTGACGCCCTACCGCGGCACTCTGCTCTGGGGGCAGCTGCCGGAGGATGCCAAGCCGGTGCCCGAAATGCCGCCCATTGCGGTAGTCAGCCAGACCCAGGCCTTGCTGCGCACTCCGCTGGCCCAGCAATACACCGAGGAGCTGGAAAAAACGTTTCTGGAAGGCCTCAACATGCTTTATGTGGCCTTCACCAGGCCCCGGCACCGGCTCTACGTCATCAGCCGCCGGCCTAAGCTCACTAAGGCAGTTAAAGAACTGGAGCCAACAACCAGCGCGGAGCTGGCCAAAACCGTGGCCGAGCTGCTGCACCGCTACCTGCTGACTACCGGCCACTGGAACGACGAGCGCACGGCCTATACCCTGGCCGACAGCCACAACTTCGTGCCCCGGCTCAAGACCCGGGAGGTTACGGAAACTTACCCGCTGGCCAACCTTTCGAGCACGCCCTGGGAAGAGCGGCTCCGCCTGCGCCGGCACGCCAACACCATCTTCGACTTCGACGACCAGCAGGTGCAGCGCGAGTGGAACCGCAAGCTGCACTACGCTTTGCGCCGCCTTGAAGTAGCCAACGACGTGGACCGGGTTACGGCCCAGCTCGTGGCCGAAGGCCTGGTGAGCAGCAAGGAAAAAGGCCAGCTGGTGAGCTTGCTGCGGCGCACGGTGGAAAATCCGCAGATGGCCCACTACTTCAGCCTGGCCGTGGCTGTGGAGACCGAGCGGGAAATCCTGGTGGGCGGCACCCGCCGCCAGGACTACAAGCCCGACCGAATCGTGTTTGAGTCCGATGTGAAGCCCGCGCCGGGCCGCGTCACGGTTATCGACTTCAAGATTCCGCCACCCGAGCCTCAGCACCGCCGCCAGCTGCAGCAATACGCGGGCCTGTTTCGGCAGCTGGGCTACACTGACGTGCAGTGCGTGCTGTATTACTTCGACTCAGAAGAGGTAATCGTGTTTTAAATTGCTCGAGGCCCTGCCTTCGGTCTGTGGCTAGCGCAGCCGCTTAAGCTTCTTGTTGTACTGCTGCACAATTTGCCACTGCTGCTTGCTGTAGCCTGTGGCCTGGTTGGCGGCGTGCACCGAGTCGCGCAGGGCGCTGGTGATAACGGCCTCGGAGGCGGGAGTAGCCAGCGGATCGGTGATGCGGAAATAGAGACTGTCGGGAGTAGCTTTGGTGACTTGCATGAGCGAATACTGGCCAGGGCCCATGGGCATGGAATACACAGCCCCAACGTTGGGCAGAGCTGACGCGTCTTCGGTGGCAGCCGGCGTAGCCTCGGCCTTGGCTTTCGAGGTTTTGTCGCCGAACAGGCCCACGCCCACAATAAACAGCACTGCTAGTCCCAGCAGAATGAGCACCAGATAGTTGGTAACCGGCAGCTTGGCCTGACTCTGGACGGCGGCTACCGGCGCTTGGTAGGCAGCGGGCATTTCCTTTTTTTCCAGCACCTGCTTGCAGTGCCCGCACTGGGTCAGGCTAAACTTGCCGATGGGAATTACCGGAATCCAGAAGAAGTGGAAGTAGCGCGAAAACACCGTGGCCGTGAGCGAATCCGGGGTGTGGCAGTGCGTACACGTTACGCCAGAAAGGGCCGTTGTGGTAATGCGGGTTTGGCCGAGTCCAAAGAAAAACAACATGGAAAGAAAGAATAGGGAGTGGAGAATATAGCCGCAAGAAACCCAAAATATCCAGCTTACCCTCCTTTCCTAAGTGTTGCCGGGTGTAACGACACCAAGATTTTATAGCAACAATATTCCTGTCAGCTATAAAAATTGCGTAAATTTTTAGTATTTTGCCCCGCCAAAAAAATTAGCAACCCGTTTCGTTATGTCAGATAAACGCCAGGCCGCCCTCGGCTTCATCTTCATCACGCTACTGCTGGACGTCATCGGGTTCGGCATCATTATCCCCGTGATTCCCAAGCTCATCAGCGGCCTTACGGGCGGCACCATTAGCGACGCGTCGCGGTACGGGGGCTGGCTTATGTTTGCCTTTGCCAGCATGCAGTTCCTGTTTTCGCCGGTACTAGGCAACCTTTCCGACCAGTACGGGCGCCGGCCGGTGCTGCTGTTTGCTTTGCTGGGTTTCGGGCTGGATTATTTATTTGTGGCCTTTGCTCCTACCATTACTTGGCTGTTCGTAGGGCGAATTATTGCCGGTATTACCGGAGCCAGCTTTACCACGGCGTCGGCTTACATAGCCGACATCAGCACGCCGGAGAAACGGGCCCAGAATTTCGGCATGATTGGCGCCGCCTTCGGCCTGGGCTTTATCATCGGGCCGGTAATCGGGGGCGTGCTGGGGCAATTCGGGCCGCGGGTGCCTTTCCTGGTAGCGGCGGCATTAACCATGATTAACTGGCTCTACGGCTTCTTTATCCTGCCCGAATCCTTGGATGAAGCCCACCGCCGCAAGTTTGACTGGCGCCGGGCCAACCCTATCGGGTCCCTGCGCCAGCTGCAGAAGTACCCGGTGATTCTGGGTATGGTCGGCTCCTTGGTACTGGTTTACATTGCGGCCCACTCTACCCAGAGCACTTGGTCGTACTACACCATGTATAAGTTTAAGTGGAACGAGGCCTGGGTGGGTTACTCACTGGGCGCCATCGGGACGCTCACGGCCCTGGTGCAGGGCCTGCTGATCCGGCGGCTGAATCCGTGGCTGGGCGCCAAACGCTCAGTATTTCTGGGGCTGGCGTTCTACGCCCTGGGCTTTTCGCTGTTTGCCTTTGCGCCCGTGGGTTGGATGATGTTCGTGTTCCTGATTCCTTACTGCCTGGGCGGTATTGCGGGGCCGGCCCTGCAGGGTATCATGTCGGGGCAGGTGCCGCCCAATGAGCAGGGCGAGCTGCAAGGCGCTTTAACCAGCCTGATTAGTCTTACTTCCATCATTGGCCCGCCGCTGATGACCAACTTGTTTTCCTTCTTCACCGGGCCTAAAGCGCCCGTTCATTTTCCCGGTGCTGCCTTTCTCACCGGGGCGGTGCTCACCGTTATCAGCATGCTACTGGCCATGCGGTCCTTGCGCCACTACGTAGCGCCGGCAGTGCCTACGGCCGTACCAGAAGAGGCTATGGCTAGCCACTAGCGACTCCTTAGCAGCAGTCCCAATAGAAATAGGCTTTATCAAACTCTCCATTTTGCAGGGCTTGGGGCGCAATAAAGAAGTGAGCCACGCCGGAGTCGCCGAACATAATCTGTTCGTCTATATCGATTTGGAGCAGCTGCACGTCATTGTCCCCTTCGGGAGCATAGTCGCGTGGGTCGCCCTGGGTAAACGTGGCGTAGCCACCGAGCTTATGCCCGTCGCTGTCGAAAAACTTTTCGAACTGCTTTTTTCGCTCCATCGGCAGCTTCTTTCGGAAGTCCTGGGCATTGAGGCTGCCGAAGTCAATGGTGAAGCGCGAATCTTCCAGGCCGCCGTACTCCGTGGTTAGCTCAAACTGCAAGCTATGCTCACAATACACCGGACTTTCGTCGTAGTGATTGGCCGGAAAGAAGCTGAAATCCTGCTGCATTTCTTCTGCTAGCTGTGCCGGGTTGATATAAAGCACTTTCGCATCCTCCATATCAGCCAGCTCCTGGGCCGAAGCATAGAATTGCAGCATGCCCGCGGCCGCCAGCCAGTTTGTAGCCGGCAGCTCAGCCAGATTGATCTGGGCCAGCAGCAACAGCGGCAGGCCCTTTTCGTCCCGCGGATAAGCTATACTCTGGGGCAGAAACGGCAGGCCGCCAAACTTACTGCCTGCCGACGCCGGACCTTGTTTGTGGAGCGGGGTAGCCTTGATTTTAATACTGGGCAGCGCGTGGCGCTGAAGTTGCTCGGCGAAGGGCGCTAAGAATTCGGGAATCATGGAGTTAACGAAAAACGCTTGGTGTTGTAAGCTGATAAACTGACCTGCCTGCCCGTTGCGGGGCTAAATCATCCGCGGGATATCCTGGCCCGCAAGGTATCTTTACTTTCTATGGAAACCATTGCCTCCACCCTCCCCATCACCACCACCGACTCTTTCCTGAGCCAGGCGGCCCGCGACCTGCTCACGCGCTTTCCCGGACAGGATTTGTCGGACCTGGTGGTGGTGGTGCCCACGCGGCGGGCGGTGGTGTATCTGAAAAACGAGCTGAGTTTGGCGGCTGAGGTGGGCACGGCGGTGTGGAGCCCGCGGGTGGCGGCCATGGAAGACTACATGGTGGAGCTTTCGGGCGTGCAGGTCGAGGAGCCCATTGCCCTGCAGCTGCTGCTCTTCGACATCCTGCGCGACATTGACCCCAAACTCGATTTCGACCAGTTTGTGGGCTGGTCGGGGCTGCTGGTGCAGGACTTTTCTAACCTCGACCAGAACCTGGCCTCTCCGGCCAAGGTGTTTGAGTACCTGACCCAGGCCAAGGCCCTGGAACGCTGGGAACTGGCCGACACGCCCACGGAAGTCAGCACCACGGCGGCCTATTTCCGCTTCTGGGACGACCTGGAAAAGGTGTACTGGCGCCTGCGCCGCCGCATGGAGCAAAGCCATTTGGCTTACCCCGGCCTGGCCTACCGGCTGGCCGTGAACAAGGTGCAGAACCGCCTGGAGCACGGCGACACCCTGCCCCGCCACGTGTTTCTGGGCTTGGGCTCCTTGTCCCGGGCCGAGCAGCGCCTGATTCAGCTGCTGCTTAAGGAAGGCCGGGCCGAGGTGCGCTTCGACGGCGACGCCTTTTATTTGGAAACTGACTCGCCCAACCGCGCCGGGCAGCACCTACGCCAGTACCGCAAAAACTGGGATTTGCCGGCCGAAGCCTTCGGCGACACCGGCACCGGCCTGCCTAACTTGCTGCGGACCCTGGAGCGGGAAATTCAGTTTGTGGGCGTGGCCAACGCCAGCATGCAGGGCAAGGTAGCCGGGCAGCTGCTGGCCGCCTCCCGCCGCGAAAACCCGCGGGCCAAGGTAGCCGTGGTGCTGCCCGACGAAACCCTGCTGCTGCCCGTACTGCACGGCTTGCCACCGAAGGAAGTGCCCGAGTATAACGTAACCATGGGTCTGAGCTTCCAGAGTACGCCCTTGTTCAACCTGGTGGATCTGCTGTTTGAGGTGCACCTGACCGGCATCCGGGAAGGCAGCGCCGAAACCGGCTACGGGGTGCCGCGCTACCACCATCTGGCCGTAAGCAAGCTGCTGGGTCACCCGTTTTTGCGGCGCTACCAGCAGTGGCTCGACAAGCAGCCCCAGAAGCAGTACCACGGCCTGCTCGACAAGATCTGCAGCCAGATTATCAAGCGCAACGCCGTGCTGCTGCCGGCCTCGGAGCTGCTGGAACTGGGCCAGCAGCACCCGCTGGTGGAGGCCCTGTTTGCCACCTGGGACACCTGCGACGATATCATTGCGGCCTGCTACACGCTCATTGATCTGCTCAAAAAGGCCTACCAGGACCAGCATTCGGCTATCGAAGCCGAGTACCTATTCCTGTTCTTTACCCTGGTCAAGCGCCTCGATTCGGTGTTCGACTGCCGGGAGCAGCGGCTGTCGGTGCGCTCCTTTCGCCGGTTTTTGTACGAGCAGATGACCCGCACCCGCCTGCCCTTCAGCGGGGAGCCCATTGCCGACGTGCAGGTGATGGGCCTGCTCGAAACCCGGGCCCTGGACTTCGACCACGTCATTATTCTGAGCTGCAACGAGCGGGTGCTGCCGGCGCCCAAGAACAACTCCTCTCTGTTCCCTTACGACGTGCTCACGCAGTTCAAGATGCCAACCTACGCCGACCACGAGGCGGCCACGGCCCATCAGTTCTGGCGCCTGCTGCAGCGGGCCCGCCGCGTGGATTTGCTGCACGTGCTACCCGGCGCCGAAGGCACCCGCACCGGTGAACGGAGCCGATTTCTGCTCCAGATTCAGAACGACTTGCTGCCCCAAAACCCCAACCTGACTCTGCGCGATTTAACGGCCAGCGTCCTGGACGACGCGCCCGATTCGGCCGCCCGGCGCGAGTACGGCGGGGATTTGGTGCTGGAAAAAGACCCCGAAATGCTGGCCGCCCTGCGCGGCGTGCTGGAGCGGGGCCTTTCGCCCTCGGCTCTGAATCAGTACCTGAACTGCTCCCTGCAATTCTATTTTGCCCGCCTGGCCAAGTTCAAGGAAAACGACGAAGTAGAAGAAAAGCTGGAAGCCGACAGCTTTGGCACCGTTGTTCACGAAACGCTGGAAATGCTGTTTCAACCCTTTGTGAACAATCAGAAAGCCATAACGACCGAGGATATTCCGGTGCTGATCCGGCTGATTCCTAAGGAGCTGGAGCGGGCCCTGCGCCATGAGCAGGATGAGCGCCACGCCCGCCCCGACGAGGGTCTCAACCACGTACTGGGACAAGTGGCCGCCCAGCTGGTGCGGCGCTACCTCGAAGGCTTGACCGATACGCCCGGGCCCTGCCCCTGCGTATCGTGGCGCTGGAAAAAATCCTGGATTCGCGGGTGCCCGTGACGCTGGACAATGGGGAAACTTTCGACCTGATTGTATTTGGCTACACCGACCGGCTCGACGAACTGCCCGACGGCCGCCTGCGCGTAGTCGACTACAAGACCGGCCTGGTGCAGCCCTACGACCTCAAGCTGCAGAAGCGCGGCGACGATGCTACGGCGGCCACCAACCGCCTGCTGAATGACGCCACTTCTTCGGCCGACAAAGTGCGGCAGCTCTGGCTGTACCGCTTCATGCTGGAACGGGCCGGTCAATCCGCTGCCGATGCTGCCATCATTTCCTTGCGCAACCTGGCAGCCGGCCCCATGACGGCCGACATGGCGTTTCTGACCGAAGACGGTACCTCCTTCGTCCAGAAAGGCGAAGAACTGCTCACCCAGTTTGCCAGCAAAATCATGGACCCCAAAGAGCCCATTCGCAAAACCGACGACTTGGAGCGGTGTCAGTTCTGTCCCTACCGCGGCATCTGCGCCCGGTAAGCACTCAGTTTATAGCGTCTGTCATCCTGAGCCTGCGAAGGACCTTCCTCTCCTACCCCACCAAAGCTCTTATCAACGTGCTTGAAAGTCGCTTACTAATAAGAGCTTCGAACGTTAAATAAGCCTTATTAGAACATGGAGCTAGGTCCTTCGCAGGGCTCAGGATGACAGACGTTTTTCGGTTGAGTCCCAAGAAAACCTGTTTAGGAGCCCTACCTTTACTCTCTTTACCCTCTACTTCCCACAAAAAAGAAATATCATGGACGAATTCATGCAAGCTGCCATCGACGAGGCGCGCCAGGGCCGCCAAGAAGGCGGTATTCCGATTGGCTCGGTACTCGTGCGCGACGGTAAAATCGTGGCCCGTGGGCGCAACAAGCGCGTGCAGGAAGACAACCCCATCAAGCACGGCGAAATGGACTGCCTCTTCAATGCCGGCCGCCAGCGCAGCTACCGCGACACGGTGATTTATACCACCCTGATGCCCTGCTACATGTGCGCCGGCACCATCGTGCAGTTCAAAATCCCGAAGGTAATGGTGGGCGAGTCGCGCACGTTCGGCGAGTCGCGGGCCTTTCTGGAAAGCCACGGCGTGGAAGTCGTGGACCTGGACCTGCAGGAGTGCGTCGACATGATGAATGAGTTTGTCGAAGCCGAGCCCACGCTCTGGAACGAGGACATTATGGAGCTGTAGACCAGCTTTCAGACGACGAAATGGAACGTCATGTGGAGGGCAGCCCTCTGCATGACGTTTTGCTTTTCGGCCCTTGCTCACACGGCTGGCCGGCAGAAAGATTCGAGTTTTATTCCTGCCCCATTGTTGCTTTCCTAGTGGTTGCGTGCGTGGTTAGCAGAGAACTTCACCTGGCCTTGCGCCTTGTATTCCGCCCATGAGCTTTTCTGACGCCCGCTTCCCTGCTGCCCTGGCACAGTTTGATGCTGCCAACGCCGAAGACCCCAATCAGGAAACCGACGCCGACGGCCGCACGTGGCCCAAGGAACTACTCTACGGCCACCGCATGAGTGCCTGCCTGACCCGGGTGGCACCCGAGGCGCCCGAAGCCGTGCAGCTGGCCGCCCGCTGCCAGCACATCCGCCGCTGGGCCATTCCGCGCCAGGATTTTTCGATGGACCGCGTCGGCTACCACCAGTGGCGCAATACACTCAAAAAATACCACGCCGAGGTAGCCGGGCAAATCCTGACCGGGGTAGGCTACGACGCCGAAACGATAGCCCGGGTGCAGGCCCTGCTGCAGAAGCAGCAGCTCACCCGCGACCCCGACGTGCAACTGCTGGAAGACGTGATTTGCCTGGTGTTTCTGGAGTACTACTTCCTCGACTTTGCCCGCCAGCATCCCGAAGAGAAAGTCATCGACATCGTGCAGAAAACCTGGGGCAAGATGACACCCAGCGGGCACCAACTGGCCCTGCAGCTCCCGCTGCCTAAGGAGGCGCTAACCCTGATAACCAAGGCCCTGGCGTAGAAAATACTAGTCGGCGGGCACGCTATGGCCTAGGCCCACCACCCCGCCAATGACGATGAGAGCCGGGTAGGTAATACCTTGGGTGGCGACCAGCGCCGGCAGGTTGCGCACCTGCCCGATGGCCAGCTTGCGCTGGGGCAGCGTGAGGTGCTGTACCACGGCGGCCGGGGTGTCGCCGCGGCCCATGGCGCAGTAGGCGGCGGCAATTTCGGCGGCTTTTTTCAGCCCCATGTAAATCACGACCGTCGAGTTGCTTTGCATGGCCAGCCGCAGATCGGCCGACAGGGAGCCGTCCTTTTTGGTGCCGGTCACCATCCAGACGCCCTCACTGACGATGCGGTGCGTCAGGGGCACGTCCTCGAAGCCCAGGGCCTGCATGCTTGAAATGCCCGGAATGTAGTGCGTGGCAATGCCGTGGGCGCGGGCAAACAGAATTTCTTCGAAGCCCCGCCCAAAAATGAACGGGTCGCCGCCCTTAAGCCGGATAACCCGGCCGCGGGCCCGGGCCTTTTCCAGGATAAGCTCGTGAATCGTTTCCTGGGGAGTATACTCGCCGTATGGCTTTTTGCCTACGTACACGCACTCGCAGGCAGCCGGCGCCAACGCCAGCAACTCCTGGTTGGCCAGGTTGTCGTAAAGAATCACCTCGGCCGTTTGCAACACCTTGTGCGCCTTGAGCGTGAGCAGCTCTGGGTCGCCGGGACCCGCGCCTACCACATACAGTTCCGGGATAATACTGCTGCTACGCATATACCCGAAGTGCTGCAGTAGTGGTTGCGGACTCCGGGCGCCGCGGTTGAGGTTTTTGCGAACGAACAGGCAAAGTACGGGGCATGAAAGCGGGGTTGAAAAATCAAGCTACTGGCGTCACACAGGATTCAGGCGGAGACGCTCAGGACGCCATGCCGCGGGGCCGGCTCTTCCCACAGCTCAAACTCGCCACCGGGTGCCCCACAGGTTGGGCACTGATATGAGGGCAATTTCGCCCAGGGTGTACTGGGGACAATACCTTGCGTGACATCTCCGTAGGCTTGGTCATAGACGGTGAGACAGCGCCGGCACCGCGGCACGAGAGAAGCCGCGGCCACGGGCGCTTCCGGCGGGGCAACTATATCGGGTGCGGCAGGCGGGGCGCTGAGCTGGCCGTAGAACTGGTGGCAGAGCTCGGCCAGATACCAGCCCAGCATATCGGCGCGTATCTGCTGGCGGAAGGCGACAAAGTCCCGGGAGTTGGGGTTGAAGTCGCGGGTATGCAGGATTTCGTACTGCTCGGCCCCATTACGCGCCGGCTGGGTCCGGATGATGATGGAGCCAAACAGGCCGGTTTGGGGCCGGGTTTTGACGGCAAAGCACAGCTGATAGGTGCGCACGTCTTCCTCGTTGAGGTAGCGCACCAGCTCGTGCTTAAGGGTCAGCCCCTGGGGGCAGCTGTCTTCCACCTGCCAGTTCAGCTCATTGGCCGCGTGCCGCACGTTGATGCGGTGGCGGCACAGCACGGCGTCCCACTGACTACGCACATCGGGAGCAATACCTTTTATAATCAACGACTTCCAGGGCGTGGTGCACAGCTGACCCACCCGCGTGAGCAGGCACACGCGGCACACGTCCTGCAGAAAAGCCACCGAAAAAAGCTCGTTGCGCCGGTAAATGCCCAGCCACAGCTGCTGCCCGCTGCGGTTGAAGCCCTCATAGTAAGGCAGCATAAACGGGGGCAGCACCAGCGCCCCGGCTACCACGCGCTGCATTAGGGGCTGGGCGGCACTTACCTGGGCATACAGCCGCGCTCCGGCCGCTTCGGCAGAGTCGGTTATGGGTGCTGGCCCCGCCAATACCACCCGCTCTACCGCCGCACTGAGCACGGGTACATCCTCCGAATACACGAGGTGGGGCCAGGCATAGAGCTGCCCCGTGCGGGGAAAGCGCACATACAGATGCCAGTAGTTGCTCGTGTCGGAGGCAATAAAGTTGAGGTGGCCGGTGAAAAACGGTACGAAGGTCTGGCGGCTGTCGACCAGGTTAATCTTGAGCCGGGGCCGGTAGTCGAACAGGTCCAGCACGTCCTTGTACACGCCTTCCCGCAGCCAGGCCGCCTGGTAAAACACCTCCTCGCCCACGTAGGAGCTTACGATATTGGGATACGCTTCCGGGTCGGACTCGGCCTGCACCCCGGCCGCGGCCAGGGCCTGGAGCAAAGCCCGCCGCCGGGCAGGCTCCACGGCCAATAGCAGCTGCTGGCGGTGCCCGAGCTGCACCTGTTCGATGCCCGCGGCTTCAGCAGCGCTGAGCAGGGCCAGCAGGTCGCCGGCCGGCACGATGCCGCCCGGCAAGTTTACGGCAACAACAGCAAGAGCAGAGTCGGACGGCTTCATTCGGGCGCGGCGTAAGTGGCGGTGATGAGCTCCTGGGCAGGGACGGCTAAGGCTACCACCTGGGCAATTTCCGTGGCCAACAACTGCTGCACTTCGGGCCGGCAGGAGCCGCAGCCGGTGCCGGCGCCGGTGGTGGCACAGAGCTCCTGAAGCGTGGTGCAGCCCCGGCTATAGCCTGACGCAGGTTGTCCCGGCCCACATTGTTGCAGCTACAGACCAGCTTGCCCAGGACCGGAGTGACCGTCCGGCCGCTGCGCAACAGCTGCAGACGTTTGTCGCTGAGCTCGATTTTGCCTTCAATCAGCGCCCGAAACTCCTGCAACTCGGCTTTGTCGCCGATGAGAATGGCGCCCACCAGCCGGTCCTGGTGCACGATGCACTTCTTATAGTAGCGGCGGGCCTTGTCGATAAACACAATTTCCTCGTAGCTGCCATCATTTGTGGGGCACTCGGGCAGGCCGATGCTGCACAAATCGAAGCCATGAATCTTGATGATGTTCATAAACGTGCTGCCCCGGTAGAGGCTGCCCACGTCGCCGCTCAGGTAGCGGGCCACTACGGCCGCCTGCTGCTCGGCCGCGGCCGTAATCCCGTAGAGCGTGCCTTCGAACTCGGCAATTTCGCCCACGGCAAACACGCTGGGGTCTGAGGTTTGCAGGCGCTGGTTGACCACCACGCCGCGGCCGCACGCCAGGCCGCTGGCCCGGGCCAGCTCCAGGTTGGGCACCGTGCCAATGGCCAGAATCAGCGCGTCACAGTCGAGGCGGCGGCCGCTTTTCAGGCCCACGCCGGTAAGCTGAGCCCGGCCGTAAAACAGCTCTACTTCGTCGTTGAAATACAGCTCGCAACCCTGGTCCACCATTTCTTCCTGCAACAGCTGGCTGCCCAAGGCGTCGAGCTGCCGGTCCAGGAAGCGGGAAATACGCTGAATGATGGATACCCGCACCCCGGTTTCGCGCAGGGAAGCGGCCATTTCCAACCCCAGCAGCCCGCCGCCCACAATCACGACGTGGGCGTTCTGAGCTGGCAGGTGGCTTTTGAACTGGTCGGCGTCGAGGCGGCTGCGCATGGTGAAGATGCCGGGCAGGGCGGGCACGTGGCGGGGCACGGCGGCCCGGCTGCCGGTAGCCAGCAGTAGCACGTCGTAGTGGGTGCGCTGCCCGCGGGAGTCCACCACGTATTTCTCCGCCCGGTTGATTTCCTCCACGCTCACCCCCGGAGCAGCGCAATGTTATAGCCGGGCTCTTCCTCGTCGCGCATCTTAACCAGCTGCTCCCAACTCTGGTGGCCGCTAATGTAGTCGGGCAGCATCACCCGGTTGTAGAACGGGAAATCTTCCTTGCTGAAAATCGTGATGTCGTCGTTCGGATTCAGCTCCCGGTACGTCTTCACGAAGCCAAAGGCCCCGGCCCCGGCCCCCACTACCACGATGCGCTGCCGGGGTTTGCGGTACTTTTCGAGCTGCACGGCGCAGAACTTAAAGTCGGGCTCTTTGGAAATAGGGTCCACGGCGCCGGAGGTCAGGTTGTTGGCCCGGTGCAAATCAGAGCCCAGGAGCTTGCCCCAGTGCATAGGCAAAAACACCACACCCGGCCGGATACCCGAACTCAAGCGCGCCGCTACCCGCACCTCTCCCCGCCGTGAGCTGACCGTGACCAGCTCGCCTTCCGCCACGTGCAGGGCTGCCGCGTCTTGGGGTGCAGCTCTACAAAGGCCTGGGGAATGTGCTGGCGAAGCTTGCTGACTTTGCCCGTCTTGGTCATCGTGTGCCACTGGTCCCGGATGCGGCCGGTGGTCAGGATGAAGGGGAACTCCTCATCGGGAGCTTCGCTGCGGAACACGGCGGCCACGGGGTGAATCCGGGCCCGGCCCGAGGGCGTGTAAAACTGGTGGTCGGTGAAGAGCCGGGCCGTATCCGGGGCGGCCTGCCCGGGGCGGTAGGGCCACTGCACCGAGCCGCGCTGGCGCAGCACCTCGTAGGTCAGGCCCGAAATATCGAGGGTGGTGCCGGCCGTCAGGCGGGTGTGCTCCTGGTAGATGGCTTCAGTCGTGGGGAAATTGAAGCCGGCAAAACCCATTTTTTGGGCGAAGCGGCAGATGATTTCCGCGTCGGGAAGGGCTTCGCCGGGGGCGGCCACCACCCGGGGCAGGTAGCTGATGCGCCGCTCGGAGTTAGTCATGGTGCCTTCCTTCTCGGCCCAGGCGGCGGCGGGCAGGATGACGTCGGCATAGGCCAGGGTTTCGGGCTTCGAGCTGATGTCTTGCACTACCACGAACTTGGCTTTGGCCAAAGCCGCCTCGGCCTGGCGCACGTTGGGCAAGCTGGTCAGCGGGTTGGTGCAGACAATCCAGATGGCCTTAAGGCGTCCGTCTTCCAGGGCTTCAAACATTTCAGTAGCCGTAAAGCCAGGCGTTGAAGCCAGCGGGCCACTGCCCCAGAACTGCTGCACCTCGGCCAGGTGGGCGGGGTTAGTCAGGTTGCGGTGGGCCGGCAGCAGGTTCGATAAGCCCCCAACTTCCCGCCCACCCATGGCGTTGGGCTGGCCGGTCAGGGACAAAGGACCCGCGCCCGGCTTGCCAATTTGCCCGGTTATCAAATGCAGGTTCAGCAAGCTCAGGTTTTTGTCGACGCCCACCACGCTCTGGTTCAGGCCCATGGTCCACATCGACAGGAAGCCCCGGGCCGAGCCAATGTAGCTGGCCGCCAACCGGATATCCGCCTCCGCCACCCCGCACAGCGCGGCCGATTCGGCTACGGTGCGCTCCAACACCACTTGTTTGTAGTCTTCAAACCCTTCGGCGTGCTGCTCAATAAAGGACAGGTTGATGTCGCCGTTTTCAATCAGCACCCGGGCCAGGGCCTGGTGCAGCACCACGTCGGTGCCGGGAATGAGCTGCAGGTGCACGTCGGCCAGGGCGCAGGTGTCCGTTACGCGCGGGTCGACGACAATGATTTTGGTGGCTGGGTTGGCCGCTTTATGGGCTTCCACGCGCCGCCACAGAATGGGGTGACACCAGGCCGGGTTGGCCCCGGTGACCAGCAGGCAATCAGAGAGTTCAATGTCGTCGTAGCACACCGGCACGCTGTCCTCGCCCAGGGCCATTTTATAGCCCACCACCGCGCTGCTCATGCACAGGCGGGAGTTGGTGTCGAGGTTGTTGGAGCCGATAAAGCCCTTCATGAGCTTGTTGAGCACGTAGTACTCCTCCGTCAGGCACTGGCCCGAGGCGTAGAAAGCCACCGAATCGGGGCCGTACTGCTCGATGAAAGTATTGAACACGGCGGCCGTGCGCTCCAGGGCCTCGTCCCAGCTTACCCGCTGCAACGGGCGGCTGCGGCTGTAGCGCATCTGCGGAAACAGCAGCCGGTCGGTCCGGTCATTGACGGTGTACTGCAGATTCAGGCCCTTGCTGCACAGCGCCCCACGGTTGACGGGGTAGTCGGGGTTGCCCGTCACGGTCACGTCGCCGTTCTTCTCGGGCCTGACCAGCACGCCACAGCCCACGCCGCAGTAGCAACACGTGGAAGGAAGAGCGGTGGAAGGCAGGGCCATAGTTACCAGGGAATGAGTAAGAAAATAACTTCCGGCCTAAGCACCGGCCAGCGTCAGGGGCGCTTCGGTAGCGGCTTCGGCGGCCGGCTCACTTATTTCCCGGCGCACCAACCGCACCAGCAGCACCAGGCCGCCCACAGCCGCCACGCCGATACCGATGTAGAGAAAAGCCGTGCTGTAGCTGATGGAAGCCGATTTGAACAGGAAGCCCACCAGCATGGCACCCAGATTACCGCCTGCGCCCACTACGCCGCTCACGCTGCCCAGGGCCTGCTTATTCACGAAGGGTACAATGGAATAGGTGCAGCCGTTGGCCATTTTCAAAAACAAGGCAAACCCTAACATAGCAGCTATAGCCAGCGGCAGGCTGGGCGCTAGAGCAAACAAGGCAATACCCACGCCTTCGAGCACCAGCAGCCCACTCAGCAGCAGCCACTTGCCCTGCATGCCGTAAGTCCGGCCGGCCTTGTCGCTTACCCAGCCGCCCAGGCCGCGGGCGAAGATGTTCATGAACCCGAAGATGCCAGCCAGCATACCGGCCATGACCATCGTGGCGCCGAAGTGGTCGACAAAATACACGGCGGCCACGTTGTCGATGGTGATTTCAATACCGAAGCAGGCTCCGTAGGCCAAAGCCAATACCCAGGTGCGGTAGTCGCGCAGAGCCAGCAGAAACGTGCCTTTGGGCTGTTGGGCTGACTCGCGCTGAATATCAGCATAGTTGCCGCGGGGCGTATCCTGGGTGTATTTGTAATACAGCCAAGCCATAACGAGCAGAATCAGGCCGGGCACGACCATGGCCAGGCGCCAGGAGTTGGCCCGGTCTACGTAGCCCAGCGACACAAATCCGGCGGCCACCAGGGGCATGACCATGTTGGCAATGCCGCCGCCGAGGTTGCCCCAGCCGCCGGCCACGGCGTTGGCCGTACCCACCACGTTGGGCGCAAACATCATCGAGGTGTGAAACTGGGTGATGACGAAGGACGCCCCGATGATGCCGATGGCCAGCCGAAACAGCAGAAAGCTTTGGTAACTGTTGCTCAGGCCAATTAGCATGACCGGCACGGCCCCCACCACGAGCAGCAGCGTGTAGGTCAGGCGGGGCCCCAGCGTGTCGCAAAGCTTGCCGATAACCAGGCGGGCCAGAATGGTAGCCGACACCGAGGCAATGACGATGTTGCCAATCTGACCTTTGTCGAGGTGGAGCTGCTCGCGCACCAGGGGCATGAGGGGCGCAATGCCGAACCAGCCGAAAAAGCAGAAGAAAAACGTGAGCCAAGTCAGGTGAAAGGTGCGCATCTGCACGCCTTTCCCGGAGAAAATGGCGAGCTTATCCAGCGGCCGGGCACTCAGCAAATCGTCCATGTCAACAGAGGGTTAGAGGTGAAGTTGGCGTAGCAAGGGCGCTGATTTCGCGCTTAGTTTTTGAAGAGCACCGGCTTGAAGGTGAGCATGGCCCAGGCCCACTGGTTGTGGGCCTGCCCGGCGCGCCCCTTCAGTGCATCGAGCGAAGCGGTGGCCAGAAAGTGCGAGTAGCCCAGCTTGAAGTTGAAGTCCGGACTCACGTTGGCATTGAGCACCAGGTCCAGCTCCTCTCCCAGCCGGCTGCTCAGCGCTTGGTCCGTCGTGCCCGGCGAGTACACCGCGGCCGGCGACTCGAAGTGGTGCAGGTGGGCCATCAAACTGGTTTTGGGCGTCAGCTTGAAGTTGGTTTTCAAATAGAAGTCGGCCAGGCCGGCGGTGCGGCCATTCTGCCCGTGGTTGTTGCCCACGTAGAAGTAATCCATGTGCCCGTAAAAGGCGTGGTTGGTGCCGTAGAGCGGCACGAAGGCGTGGTTGCGGGAGTCGGTAGCGTCGGAGCCCGAGAGGTAGTCGGCGCCCAGCGTGAGGGGCGTGAGCTTGGTAGTGAGCGTCACGCTGCTCGCCGCCAGATAGGCCCGCACGGCACGACTGGCGGCATCGTAGCCGGTCTGGTAATAGGCTTCGGCCGTCAGGGTTGCCCGGCCGGCAGTGGCCTCGCCGGTCAGGCCGTAGGTCTGCCGGTAGTAGGTGGTGGAGTCAGTATGCTGCCGGCCGTCGTTGAAAAACAGGGCTGAGAGCTTGCCACGGGTCAAGTCCTTGTGCAGCCACAGGTACTCCATGGACTTGTAGTTGTCCACGCCGCCGTAGTAGGTGTCAGTCAGCTTGGCGGGCTCCAGGGAAAACGACTGGTTGAACCCCGCCCCGCCGTGCACAGCGAAGCCCGAGCTGTCGGCGTACATCAGCTTCAGGGCATCGTGGCTGCGGCCCTGCTGGGCCCAGTCCAGCCCGCCCAGAAACCGGGCGTTGTCATAGTCGAGCACCTGCCGACCCACCCGCACGGCCAGCCGAGGCGTGAGGTGGTACTGCCCGTAAGCCTCAAAGACGTTGAACAGGTTGGGGTCGGTTTTATATACCTGGCTGGTGCTGCCCAGATGCGCACGTCCTGCACCGAAAGCCGCACGCTCACCTTCTGGCGTCCGTAGTCCAGGTTGAGGCGGGAGCGTTGCTCGACGAAGAAAGCCGGCTGTTCCCGGGGCGTATTCACCGTCCGGAATCCGTCCCGTAATTCAGTCCGCGGCCGAATCTCCGCCGACACTATTACTTGCGCTACCGCCGCCGAGCCATGCAACGAGGCTGCCAACATCACCGCCCCAAAAAGCCTATTCGCAGTATAATTCTCGGGCATAAACAGTGGTTACCGGTGAGTAGACAGAGGTTTTAGCGGCGGGAGAAGTCCTACCCAGCTTCCAGGCCAATGAACACCAGGCCGTCTTCCACCTTAATCGGGTAGGTCCGGATGCTACACTCGTCGCCGTTGAGGCACTCGCCCGTTAGCAGGGAAAACGTGCGCTTGTGAAACGGGCAGGCCACTTTGGGCTCACAGGCTTCGCCGGTGCTGCCAATCATGCCCGGGCCAGGGCCATCTGCTGCTTGTGCGGGCACAGGTTCTGGGTGGCATACCACTCGCCGCGGCGGGCGAAGTTGAAAATGGCCACCTGCTCACCTTCTACCAGGGCGCAGGCCCCGCCGTCGGCCGGAATGTCGGTGGCGCGGCACACGGCCACCCACGTTACGTCAATGACAGTTTCCATCGTTTTCGGATCTGTTTGAAAGAATTTGGGCGGCGAATGAGCGGCGCTGCAACACCACCCACCGCGCCCGTGTTGCTCGTTGGTATTCCGGGCCGCCCCGGGGTGGGGCGGCAACGTATCCATTTTAAAAAGTGCTTTGGGGCCCTGTTACCAGGCTTTTACAATCTTCTGCCCCGTACCGGCTCAAACTCAATCGAGGGGTCTTTGAGCTCCGGGGCATTCACGAAGTGTGTGAACTGCCGGCGCAGCTCGGGGTTTTCGACCACCTCCCGCCACTCGCAGTGGTAATTTTGGATCAGCAGAGCCATTTCCGCTTCCAGCTCGGCGCAGATGCCCAGGCTGTCGTTGACCACCACGTTTTTGAGGTAAGCCAAGCCCCCATCCATCTTGTTGAGCCAGGTGGCAGTGCGCATCAGTGGGTCGGCGGTTTTGATGTAGAACATCAGGAACCGGTCGAGGTAGCGCACTAGGGTTTCCTTGTCGATGTCGGTGGCCAGGAGCTGGGCGTGCTGGGGCTTGGCTCCGCCGTTGCCGCACACGTAGAGGTTCCAGCCTTTCTCGGTGGCAATGATGCCGAAGTCCTTGGCCTGGGCCTCGGCACACTCCCGCACGCAACCGCTCACGCCGCTTTTGAGCTTGTGGGGCGAGCGAATTCCCTTGTAGCGGTTCTCAATTTCGATGGCCAACGACACGCTGTCGTGCAAGCCAAACCGGCACCAGGTGCTGCCCACGCAGCTTTTCACCGTGCGCAGGGACTTCCCGTAGGCGTGCCCGCTCTCGAAGCCGGCGTTGATGAGCTCCTCCCAGATGGCGGGCAAATCGCTCACGTGGGCCCCGAACATGTCGATGCGCTGCCCGCCGGTAATTTTGGTGTAGAGGCCGTACTTCTGGGCCACGCGGCCAATGACCATGAGCTGCTCGGGCGTGACTTCACCGGCGGCAATACGGGGCACGACCGAGTAGCTGCCGCCCTTCTGGATGTTGGCCAGGTACCGGTCGTTGGTGTCCTGAATCGTGTTTTGCTTGACAATCAGATCATTCCACAAACCCGACAAAATGCTGCCGATGGCCGGCTTGCAGGTTTCGCAACCGTCGCCCCGACCGAAGTGGTCCAGCGCGGCGTCGTAAGTGCGGATGTCGTTGATTTTGAGCAGGTCGAAGAGCTCCTGCCGGGAATACTCGAAATGCTCACACAGCACGTTCTTGATGTAGGCGCCCTGGGCCAGCAGCGTACCGTTGATCAAGTCCTTGACCATGGGCACGCAGCCCCCGCAGCCGGTGCCGGCCTTGTTGCACTTCTTCATGCTGTCCACCGTCGTGACGCCCAGCTCGGTGACGGCCCCGCAGATGGCACCTTTGGTGATGGCCTCGCAGGAGCAAACCAGAGCCTCGTCGGGCAAGCTCATCACGCCGGCGCCTTCAGTGGCTTCTCCGCCCCGGGCCCCCAGAATCAGGTCTTCGGGGTGGGGCGGCAGCACGATTTCGTTGTTGACGGTCTGCAGCAGCATGTTATAAGCCTCCGCGTCGCCGATGAGCACGCCGCCGAGCAGGTACTTGCCGTCGGAGCTGATGTTGATGCGCTTATAGACCCCGCTATGGGCGTCCTCGAACACGATGGAGCGGCTGTGGGGCTCGGCAATGAAGGGGTCGCCGAAGCTAGCCACGTCCACGCCGATGAGCTTGAGCTTGCTGCTCATGTCGTAACCCGTGAAGGCCCGGGCACCCTGGGTAAGCTGGCTGGCTACTACCTCGGCCATGTCGTAGCCGGGCGCCACGAGGCCGTAGATCATGCCCCCGTGCAGGGCGCACTCGCCAATAGCGAAGATGCGCGGGTCACTGGTTTGCATCTCGTCGTTGACGACGATGCCGCCGCGCAACCCTACTTCCAGGCCAGCCAGCTTGGCTAGCTCGTCGCGGGGGCGGATGCCGGCGGAAATCACCAGCATGTCGACTTCCAGCACGGAGCCGTCGCCGAAGTGCAGGGCTTCAATCTTGCTTTCCCCGACGATGCTGCTGGTGGCTTTGCTCAGGTGAATTTGCAGGCCTAGGGCTTCGAGCTTGGTTTGCAGCATCTGGCTGCCGGCCGCATCGATCTGCCGGGGCATGAGGCGGGGCGCAAACTCAATGACGTGGGTTTGGGGCACGCCCAAATCGAGTAAGGCTTTGGCCGCTTCCAGCCCCAACAAACCGCCGCCGAGGACGGCGCCGCGCTTGGCGGTGGTAGCATAGGCCTTGATTTCCTCCAGGTCCTCAATGGTGCGGTATACCATGACCCCGGCTTTTTCTACGCCGGGAATGTCGGGCACGAAGGCCGAGGAGCCGGTGGCCAGCACTAGGTAGTCGTAGGGCTGCACCAGGCCGCTGCGGGCGTGTACCGTTTGGCTGGCCCGGTCAATTTCCTGCACCGCGTCGCCCAGGTGCAGGGTGATATTATGGTCGTGGTACCACTGCAGGGGAGCCATGAGCAGGTCATCGGCCGTCTTGCCCGCGAAGTATTCGCTCAAGTGAACCCGGTCGTAGGCAACGCGGGGCTCTTCCCCGAAGACGACCAGATTGAAGGCCGAGGTTTTGGCAAGAAGCTTCTCGCAAAACTTATAGCCCACCATGCCATTGCCGATAACAACGACGGTAGGAAGCGGCTGCAGTACCATATGCCTAAGGAATTAGGACGACGAAGAGAGACGGTTTTACGAGTGGGTGGGATAGGAAAAGCGGAGCGGGCAATCAAACAAGGGCGCAAAACTACACACCCTTCAAATTTTACAGTCCTTTCAGCTGCATTCATACAAGTATAGCCAAATACACTCTTAATCAAAAGGTATGTATCAATATATTTTATATCATTTTAGAAAATACACCCCAAATCCTAAGGTCATATCTACACAATCAATGATTTTATCTTTCACCCGCCATAAGATAATTCAAGGGTATAGCAGACGCAGCAAGGCCCCGTAGAGACGCTGCTCCACGGGGCCTTGCTGTATCCGTAACCGATTCTTGTTCTTTAAAAAAGCAGCCGGTCAGCCAGGGCCTCGATTTCGGCTCGCTGCACCAGCCCCTGTCGCCACTCAGCCGGGATTTGGTCGGCGCCAAAATACAGCCCGGCCAACCCACCAGCTACGGCCCCCGTCGTGTCGGCATCGTCGCCGAGGTTGACAGCCGTAAGTACCGTATCCGCATACGACTTCCCGCGCAACAAGCACCACAGCCCCGCCTCCAGCGTGTGCACCACGTAGCCCGACGACTGGATGTCAGCTTCCGGAATCAAAGCCAACTGCTCATCGAGCACTCGGGCGTAGCGGTCTACTTCCTTGGCCAGCTTAGGCAGCAGGCCCAAGGGTACCTCCCGTAGCAGCCGCTGGTGCGCCTGGGCCGGACTTAGGCCCTGTAACAGCCCCCAGGCCATTTCCAGGTAGAGGTAGCAGCCCAGCGTGGAGCGGTAATGGCCGTGGGTGAGGCTGCACACGCGGTGCGTAAGGCGCTGCCGCTCGGCGGCGTCGGCTTGCTGCCAGAGCGGATGAAACACCAGGGGCAAAATGCGCATTAAGGCCCCGTTGCCATTATCAAACTCCCGGGTGCCACCGGCCTTTTCGGGAGCTATGCCTTCCCGCAGGCGAAAAATAGCCTCGCGCGTAGCTATACCTACATCGAACACCTGGCCGTGGGGCGTCCAGTAGCCCATATCCAGCCAGTTGATAAAGCGGCGGCTCAGGTCCTGCACGTCGATGGCATAGGCTCCCACGTGGGTCAGGGAAGCCGCCAGGCAGAACGTTAGGGAGGCATCATCCGACCAGGTGCCGACGGGCTGGTTATGCGTGCCATAGGCCCGCATGCTGACCACCGGGTCGAGGCGGCGCCGACTGCGGCCTTCAAATTCTACGGGCACGCCCAAAGCATCCCCCACGGCTAATCCGAGCAAGGCTCCCCGGCACTGAGCAATAGTCATAGCAGCAATTTTTACTGCAAAGTAGGCTGAACCGGGGAAAGCTGGGGCTGATGGCAGACCCGGTGCACAAAGTCGAGCTTGCGGCGCACATCGGGGTTAATGATAAAGGGGTACGGGTCGGGCAGGCCCATACTGCGGTTCAGGCTGTTCAGGGCAAAGGTGAGCGGCACCCACAAATCCAGTATCGTGTCGAGCTTGTCGAGGTGGTAAGGGTCCAGGCAGATGTCGGCGCTCATCTGGGCACTGGCCGGCGCCACGCCGGGGTTTATTTCCAGGCCGAAGGCGTGCGCCGTTTCCAGCGTATCCACAATATGCAGGTAGTGCGCCCAGGTTTCGGCCCAGTCTTCCCAGGGGTGGGTAGTGGCATACTCGCTGATGAAGTGCTCCTGCCAGTCGGTGGGCGCGCCTTGGTCGTAGTGCACCTTCAGCGCTTCGCCATAGTCCTGCCGGTCGTCGCCAAAGAGTTGCCGAAACTCCTCCAGCCAGGCCGTATTGTCCACGAGCCGGTCCCAATAGTAGTGGCCTACTTCGTGGCGAAAATGGCCCAGCACGGTGCGGTACACTTCGTGCATAGCCTTGCGGGCCATTTCGCGCTCTATATCGTCGGCCTCGGCAATGTTGATGGTAATCAACCCGTTGTCGTGCCCGGTCATTACCTTCTGGCCGCCTTCTTCCGGCTTGTCGGCTAAGAAGTCGAAGGCCAGGCCGGTATCGGGGTTTTCCGTTTTGCTGACCAGCGGCAGGCCCAGGCGGAGCAGAGTATACACCAGCCGGTGCTTAGCCTTTTCCAGGGTCAGCCACCGCTGTCGGTGCTCGGGCTTGCTGAGCTTGGGAATGGTGCTGTTCAGGGCGCAGGCCCGGCAGAATTCCTCGGGGCTGGCCGCGGGCACCAGCCAGTTGCAGGCCTGCTCGGCGTGGTTGGCGCAGTAGCGGTAGGTTTGCTGCTGTTGCTGCGGGTTGCCGACTTGCTGAAAGGACTGGTCCGCGTGCTCCTGCAGGGCCACGATGCGCAACTGGGTCGGATCGAAGCCCAGCGGGTACTGGCACTGCTCGCACCGGTCGTTTTCAAAATAGACGAGTTGCTGGCAGTGGGTGCACTTAAAGAGTTTCATAGCGGACAGGAATGCAAGAGTAAGTTGCCTACTTCGAACGGGCGACTGTCTGATTGGTTGGGGTTTGCTGACTACCCTACCGCTTCCCGGCTCATACAGAAGCTTTTGATAATAAAAAACTTGCTATAATTACATTTTATACCACACAATCCCTAGCCACCCTGCCTACGTCCTCGACGGTGCTACCCCGCCTACACCCTGACGCAGCCCAGCCGACCCGACCAGTCCAAAACGCCCTTACTGCCCAGCTAGCCGGTTTACCATAAGCTCAACCATAGCAGCGACTTTCTAGTAACTGGCCTTTTACCCAACGTAAACTTACGGATTGAGAATGAGGGGCCAAGCAGCAAAACCATTGCCATTATTATAAAAGTACAACATTACCCAAAATTCGTACGTAAGTACCAGCCTTACCGCGGAGTGGCAGTTGTAATTGCCCGGAGCCTGGCTCCCGGCCCCGTGTTGGCGCCGCCCGCTTGCCGTAGACTAATGAAAGAAACTTCCTTATTACACGCCTACCAGGAACAGCCCGGGGTGTGGGACGAAATGTTTCACGCCAACCAGATTCGGCCCGAATACCAGCACTTTGTGTCGGCCATCGAAAACCTGCCGGGCTCGGAAATGACCCGCAAGGATGAGCTGGCCAAAAAGCTCTTCATGAGCCAGGGCATCACCTTTACGGTGTACAGCAGCGGAGAAGGCATTGAGAAAATCTTTCCCTTCGACATCATTCCGCGCATCATTCAGCACCAGGAGTGGAAGCACATTGAGGCCGGCATCAAGCAGCGGCTGCTGGCGTTGAACATCTTTCTCAAAGACGTGTACCACCAGCAGTTCATCATCAAGGACGGGCTGATTCCGGCTGCCCTGGTGTACTCCTGCCCCCAGTTTCTGCGGGAGATGATGAACGTGCAGGTGCCCTACGACATCTACACCCACGTGGCCGGCGTGGACCTGATCCGGGACGCGGACGGGCAGTTCTACGTGCTGGAAGACAACCTGCGCACCCCCTCGGGCGTGTCGTACATGCTCGAAAACCGCAGCATTACCTCGCGCATCTACCCCGACTTGCTGCCCAAGAACAACGTGCTGCCCGTGCGCGACTACCCCGACCTGCTGCTGCGCAACCTGCAGGCCCTGGGCAACCGCCACATCAGCGACCCGACGGTGGTGCTACTCTCCCCGGGCATTTACAACTCGGCCTATTTTGAACACACCACCCTGGCCCGCCTCATGGGCATCGAGCTGGTGGAAGGCCGGGACCTGATTGTGCACAACCACCACGTGTTCATGAAAACCACCAAGGGCCTGAAGCAGGTGGACGTGATTTACCGGCGCGTGGACGACGAGTTTCTGGACCCACTGGTGTTCCGGCCCGACAGCGCCCTGGGCGTGCCCGGCATCTATGCGGCTTACCGCAAGGGCAACGTGGCCATCGTCAATGCCATGGGCAACGGCGTGGCCGACGACAAGGCCGTGTACTCCTACGTGCCCGACATGATTCGCTACTACCTGAACGAGGAGCCGATTCTCAAGACGGTGCCGACCTACCAGATGAGCAACCCCGACCAGCGCCAGATGGTGTTTGAGCGCATGGACAAGATGGTCATTAAGCGTACCAACGAGTCGGGGGCTACGGCATGCTCATTGGCAGCAGCGCCACCGAGGAGCAGATGCAGGCTTTCCGCCAGGCCATTCTGGATGACCCCCGCTCCTTTATTGCCCAGCCCATCATCAGTTTGTCGTCGACGCCCTGCTACCTGAACGGCGTGCTCCAGCCCCGCCGCGTGGATCTGCGACCCTACGCCCTTTATGGCCCCGGCGGCATCGACATCGTGCCCGGCGGCCTCACGCGCGTGGCGTTGCAGGAAGGCTCCCTGGTAGTAAACTCCTCGCAGGGCGGCGGCAGCAAAGACACCTGGGTGCTGGGCGAGTAGCGCCAATGCTGCACCGGTTCCGGTAGACATTTCGCCTTTTTCTTCCTCCCTACTTCCCTATCCCACCCTTTCTTTTCTTCCCGGATGCTAAGCCGCGTTGCTGATACAATTTACTGGCTGGCCCGCTACATGGAACGCACCCAGGCCATGCTGCAGGTTATCCGTACTCATTACCAGGCCTCCCAGGACAGCCTGCAGGACTTCAGCTGGCGCCCCTTGCTTTACAGCTACGGCGACCTGAGCCTGGACGACATAGCCGCCGCTGAGCGCGACACCACCCGGGTACTCGACCACCTCATTCTGGATCGGGAAAACGGAGCCTCGGTGTATAATAACGTGTATCAGGCCCGCGAAAATGCCCGCGCTGCCCAGGACCACATTGCCCGGGAAGTGTGGCAGTGCCTGAACGACTTTTACCACACCATGCGCGACGCCGAAGTAGCCCAGCAGCTGCGCCACGGCGACCCGCTCTCGGCCATCGACGGGCTGATGCGCAACTGCCTGGTGTTTGCCGGGGCCATCAAAAGCGCCATGCCCCGCGACGAAAGCTACAGCTACCTAGCCCTGGGCAAGCTGCTGGAACGGGCCCTGCAAACCACCGACACCCTGCGCGTGAAGTGGGCCGGCGTGGCCACCGAGCTGCAGTACGCGCCCGAAGCGCCCGAGCTGCGCTACCTGCTGCACGCCCTGTTTGGCCACGACCTCTACCTGAAAACCTACCGCGGCCACTTCAAGCCCGACAGCGTGCTGCAGTTCGTGCTGCACAACTGCACCTACACCCACTCCCTGATTGCGTGCCTGAACCAGCTGAGTCGCTATTTTGAGCAGCTCCAGCCCAACAGTCTGCCCGAAAGCTACGAGAAGCTGAACTTCCTGATCGGACGGCTGGCTAACCTGGTCAAGTACCGGCACGTGGAGGCCGCCAACCCGGAAACTCTCAACGAGTTTTTGCTGGAAACCCGCCAGGAGCTGCTGGGCATAGCCGGCGCCTTTGGCAAATATTATTTCGGACGAAGCTAACTCTGCCTCGGATGCCTGCCTATACCATCAAGCACATTACGCGCTACACCTACGCGGCCGAGGTCATCGACTGCGCCAACCAGATCATGCTCTACCCCGTGGAGGATGAGCGCCTCGACGTCGAAAGCCACGACATCACCATTTCCCACGATGCGGGCCTGGTGCAGGAATCGAACATCGACACCTTCGTGGATTATTTCGGTAACACAGTGGGCGTCTTCACGGTGCTGCAGCCCCATACCGTGCTCGTGATTACCTCCACCAAGGACGTGGTAACCCATCCCATCCAGTTTCCGATGGACGAGCAGCCGGCCGAGCAGCAGTGGCAACACCTGCGCGGGCTGCGGCACGAGGTCGGCTTTATCGACTTTCTGACCCAGGAAGCCTTGGCCTCCTGCCACGACATGAAAGCCACGCTCAGTCAGCACGTGAACTTGGCCGAGAAGCCCCTGAAAAACGCGCTGGTACTCTCCGAATACGTGTTCGACAACTTCCACTACCAGCAGGGCGTGACCAACGTGGAAACGCCGGCCGAGGAAATCTGGCGCCTCAAGGCCGGTGTCTGCCAGGACTTTGCCCACATTCTGCTGGAAATGCTGCGGATGTTTGGCATTCCGGCCCGCTACGTGAGCGGCTACGTGTGCCCCAAAACCGAGGGCGTGCGCGGGGCCGGGGCCACCCACGCCTGGGTCGAGGCCTACATACCCGACTACGGCTGGCTGGGCCTGGACCCGACCAACAACTGCATCGTCAACGACGGGCACGTGCGCCTGGCCATCGGCCGTAATTTCTCGGATTGTACCCCGTGAAAGGCACCTACAAAGGCACCGGCTCGCACCGGCTGGACGTGACAGTGCATATCGAGAACGGCAAATCCGACGAGCCCCAACCCGAGCTCTACCACACCCCCAGCTACAGCTACGAGGTCAAAGACGCGGCCCAGCCCCAGAACTCCTACCGCCGCTTCCTGGAAATGCAGCAACAGCAGCAACAGTAGCAGCGGACCGCCTACATGATTGTGTGACCCGCCGGCAGAACATATTCATGGCCCGTCGCCTACCTTTGCCGCATGAACGATGCTGCCCCGCTTTCCGCCTCCAAGAAATGTCCCCACTGTGGTTTCTGGTCGCCGTGGCAGCAGAAAGTAGACGACACCTGCCAGCGGTGCGGGCAACTGCTGGATCCGGTGCGCAACCGCAGCGAGCAAGCCCGCGAAGACAAGGCCAATGAGCCCTTGCCGCAGTTCATGCTCATTGAGATAAAGCCCGAGGACAAGGGCGCGGTGCGGTTTTTCAAGCAGATCATCCGGAGTGGGCAGGTGGCGTTTGCCGCTACCATCTCCTTTATTCTGTGGTTTCTCACGCTGGCGGCCGGTTAAATGGCCCTGCCCCGCGAACTGCGCAACCCGGCTTTCTGGCTGCCCCTGGGCCTGTACCTGCTCTATTACGCCAACAGCCACTTTCTGCACTGGCCGGTACCGCCGCTCATAGCCTCTTACTTTTCCGACCTGCTGGCCATGCCCGTCATTCTGACCCTGGCCTTGGCCGTGCAGCGGCGCTGGGTGCAGCGCACCCCGGCCTTTACCCTGCCTGATTCCTGGCTGCTGGGGCCTTGCTTTACGTGTCGGTCTGGTTTGAGCTGGTCATGCCCTGGCTGTCGGGCCGCTTTTTCGGCGACCCGCTCGATGTGGCGGCCTATGCCGTCGGCACGCTGTTTTTCCGGCAGCTGCTGAACCGCCCGGCTTAAGAAGGCGGGAATCTTCTCCCGGGCAGTGCTCGTACAAGCGGGCTTGGAACCGACCCGGGCCTTGACCGGGCCGATTCCGGATTGTGAATTTAACTCAAGAGCATGTTTTCTGATCTGCAGCGCGTTCTGAACACCTACTGGCAACAGTTTCTCTACATTTCTCCCAAGCTTCTTATTGCCTTTATCGTGCTGGTGCTGGCCATTTTTGTGGCCAACCGCCTGAGTGGACTAATTGGCGGCAAACTGCGGGCCAAGGCCCACGACCCGCTGATGGCCGACTTTCTGACGCGCTTCAGCAAGTGGGCCCTGATTCTGGCCGGCGCCGTGCTGGCCATGGAAGTTGTGGGCCTCTACGCCATTGTGGGTGGCCTGGTAGCCGGGGCGGGCCTGTCGGCTTTTATCGTGGGCTTTGCGCTCAAGGACATTGCTGAAAACTTCCTGGCCGGGGTGGTGCTGGCCTTCAACCGACCCTTCCGTATTCACGACACGGTGCAAATCAAAGACCTGGTGGGCAAGGTGGAAGACCTCAGCCTGCGCGTCACCCTGATTAAAACCTTCGACGGCAAGCACATCTTTCTGCCCAACGCCATGGTGCTGCGGGAGCCCCTCATCAACTTTACCCGCGACGGATACATCCGCCAGGACTTTCTGGTCACCATTGAATACGGCGCCGAAGGTTCTAGCCAGGAAGCCAGTGACTTGCTGCTCAACTACGTGCGCTCCAATAAGGATGTGGACGAGAAAGAGCCGCACACGCCCTATGTCATCCTGGAAAAAGCCACGCCTACCACGGCCGACCTGCGCGCCTACTTTTGGACCTTTTCCGAAGATTACCGGCGCGGTACGCTGGAACTGAAAAGTGCGCTCATGCGCGGTGTTAAAGGCGGCCTGACCCGGGAAGGCTACACCGTAGCCAACGTGGTGCAGTAGTTTTTTCGGGGAATGCCGGGCGGGCTACACCCGTTTTTCACTATCATGCGTTGAGATACTGCAGCTGAGCGGCGGCATGCTCGGCCTTCTTCCGCTCCGCCTTCCCTGCCGATGCCCAAAACCTTACTTCACCGGACCCTCAGCCCCCTGCTCCTGTGGCGCTTACGCCACATCAACGACCGGGTGTACCTGATTCTGGTAAGCGTGCTGGTGGGCGGTCTGGCGGGGCTGGCGGCGGTAATCCTCAAAACGTCGGTACAGAAGGCCCAAGAGCTACTCTATTCCTGGGTGCCCGAGCAGGATCGGGTGTTTGCCCTGTTCCTTTACCCCATCATCGGTATTGGCCTCACGGTGCTTTTCACGCGCTACGTGCTCGGTGGCTCCCTGAGCCGTGGCATCGGCCCGATTATCTACAACATTGCCCGGCAGGGCAGCATCGTGCCGCGCAGCAAGCTCTACTCCCAGCTTGTCACCTCCTTCCTGACCGTGACCTTCGGCGGCTCGGCCGGTCTGGAAGCCCCGATTTCGGTGACGGGCTCGGCCCTGGGTTCCAACCTGGGCCGGATTCTGCGGGTGGGCCGCCGCGAAAGACGGCTGCTGGTGGGCTGCGGCGCGGCAGCTGGCGTGGCCGCCATCTTCAACAGCCCCATTGCCGGGGTGCTGTTTGCTGTGGAAGTTATCCTCTCAGAACTCTCGGCCCCGTTTTTCATTCCCCTGCTCATCTCCTCGGCCACGGCTACAGTCGTGTCCAAATCGTTGTACGCAGGCCAGCCTTTCGTGCTGGTGACGACTACCTGGCCCGTGCAGGGCATCCCGTTCTACATCCTGCTGGGCTTGCTCACGGCCCTGCTCTCGGTGTACATGATCCGGATTTACTTCCTGGCCGACAAGTACTTCGAACGCAAGAAGGGCGTCTTTCGCAAAGTGCTGCTCGGGGGCCTGGCCCTGGGCATCATGGTCTTTATCTTCCCGCCCCTCTACGGCGAAGGCTACAATACTGTGCAGCTGCTACTCAGCGGCCATCCCGAGCAGCTCACCGACGCGTCCATGTTTTCGGTGTACCGCGACGAGAACGTGTGGACGATTCTTCTGGTAGCCGTGGCCAGTATGCTGCTCAAAGTGTTTGCGACCTGCATTACGGTGGGCTCGGGCGGGAACGGGGGCATGTTCGGCTCCTCGCTCTTCGCCGGTGCTCTGATTGGCTTTATTGCTGCCCGCCTGATCAACCTGAGTGGCATCTACCCCATTTCGGAAGTGCATTTTGTGGTGCTGGGCATGGCCGGCACGCTGGCCGGCGTTATTCACGCTCCGCTTACGGCCATCTTCCTTATTGCCGAAATTACTGGCGGCTACGCGCTGTTTGTGCCCCTGATGGTAGTGTGCTCTAGCTCTTACCTCATTACGCGCTACTTCGAGCCTTACTCCGTATATACCCGCAAGCTGGTCACGCGCGGGGTGTATATGCACGCCGACCGCGACCGGGGCCTGCTGGCCCAGCTCGACCCGATGTCCTTGGTCAGCACTGATTTTTTGCCCGTCAGCCCCGAAAGCACGCTGGGTGAGCTGGTAATGGTATTCCGCCATGCCACGCGCAACCTGTTTCCGGTGGTCGACGATGGTGGGCGGCTCGTGGGCATTGTCTCACTCGACACCGTGCGCGATGCCCTCTTCGACGACGAGCACTACAACACCACCCGGGTGCGCGACCTGATGACGCCCCCGCCGGCCTACGTCAACCCCGACGACACCATGCTCGACATCCTACGCTGCATGGACCAGCTCGGCGCCTGGGCCCTCCCGGTGGTTAATAACGGCCTCTACATTGGCTTCATCCTGAAATCCGCCATCCTGGCCAGCTACCGGCGTCAGCTCCTGAAGGAAACGGAATAAACAGTCACGTCGCCTCATAGTCTGCTCAACACAGTCTAAAACCCTGATGCACAACGCGTGTCATTGCGAGGAAGCATGACGAAGCAATCCGTCCTCTGCTAGTGACCAACGCCCTTTTACTAGAAAGCCTTTTACTCCATGTGGTAGTAAAGGGCTTTTCACTTTAGAAAACTCAGCACATTTCAGAGGACGGATTGCTTCGCATTGCATGCAAGGACTTAGTCCTTAGGTCACAGGCATTTAGCTAGTACTCGCCAGATCAGGTGCTTTGCAGGCGAACAGCAAACCAACCATTATAAGGACGCCGGTGAGCAGAATGGTCACAAAGAGCCGGCCGCCTGACGTAGGGCAATCAGCTCAGCTTTACGGCGCTTCGGCAGGCCATCTGGTGGGGCTTCTGTCAGCCTGGCTAGCTGCTTCGGCCGAAAGTAGCCCCTTCGCCAAGCAGAACTAGGGCAGCACACAGCTGCTCGTTGTACCTTGCGGCTGCATGGCACCTATTTCTACTGCGCCTTTTATTGCTGTGGTCGGCGGCGGACCAGCGGGCTTGCTTTCCGCCCAGCGCTTGGCCGAGGCCGGCTACTCCGTCACCGTTTTCGAAGCCCAGCCTACCGTAGGCCGTAAGTTTCTGGTGGCCGGGCACGGGGGCTTCAACCTGACTAATGCTGAGCCGCTACCCACTTTTACCCAGCGCTATGGCAGCAGGCAGACGGAATTCGGACGCTTCCTAGACCACTTCACGCCCACCGACCTGCGCCAGTGGCTCAGCAGTTTGGGCATCGAAACCTTCGTGGGCACCAGTGGCCGGATATTTCCCCTTGAAGCCCACAAGCCGGCTCAGGTGCTGCGGGCTTGGTTACAGCATTTGCAAACGCTGGGCGTGCAGCTGCACGTGCGCCACCGCTGGCTGGGCTTTACGCCCGAACGGGCGCTGCGCCTGCGCGACGAATCCACTGGCCAGGAATTCAGGGTGCAGCCTGCCGCCACAGTGCTGGCCCTGGGCGGGGCTAGTTGGGCTAAAACTGGCTCCGATGGGCAGTGGCCCGCTCTGCTCAGGCCCTGGGGCGTCGAAACCGTGCCGTTTGCACCCTCCAACTGCGGCGCGGAAGTAGCCTGGTCGGAATTTTTCCGGGCCAAAGTAGGCCGCGCGCCGCTGAAGAATATTGCCCTAGAATGTGGCGGGCAAACCGTGCGCGGGGAGTTGCTACTCACCGAGTACGGGGTGGAGGGCACCCCGGTCTATGCTCTGACACCACCTCTGCGCGCCGCCCTGCAGGCATCGGCACCGGCCAACCTCTTCCTCAACCTCAAGCCGGACCTAACGGCCGAGCAGCTTCAGCAAAAGATGCAGGCGCCCCGCAATGGCAAGTCATTGGCCGTTTACCTGGAAAAAACGCTGCGTCTGGGCCCGCCCGTTCCCACGCTGCTGCGGGAGCTGGCGCCGGCGGAGGCGGGTACTTCGCCGGCGGCCCTAGCCTCGCTGCTGCAGCGGCTGCCCATTCCCGTCACCGGCCTGCGCCCCTGGACGAAGCCATTTCCACCGCCGGCGGCGTGGCCTGGCCGGAAGTAGACGAGCATCTGATGCTGCAGCGGCTGCCGGGCGTATTTGTGGCCGGCGAAATGCTGGACTGGGAAGCCCCCACCGGGGGCTACCTGCTGCAGGGTTGCCTGAGCACCGGGGCCTGGGTGGCACGCGGAGTGCAGCAGTGGCTGGGTAGCAGCGCCCCGGCGTAGAGCAAATCCTTAGTCCTGATCAGGAATTTCAACGCCCCGGGCCCGGGCTTCGGCGGCGGCCAGCAACGCTTTGGCTTCGGCCAGCAGCTGCTCTCCCCGGTCCATTTCCTTGCGGTAGAGTAAGGCAAACAGGATAAAAAACGACACGATGGGTAGCACGCAGCCCAGGGCAAACCACAGCCAGAACGAGCGGCCGTAGCTGTAGGCGCAGTAGCCCGTGGTGAGTGGCAGGAAGGACAAGGCACAGAAAAACGCCAGCAGTATATCAATAAACATAACGGGAGCCGCTAAATGCTGACAGAAGAAGAGCCGGGGGCACCAGGCAACAGTAACCTAAGTTACGCTTCTTCCCGGCCATTGGCAAAGAAAAGCGCAGCTTTTGCAGCACTGTAACCGCCCGACGGCCCGGATGTTGGCCGGCTCGCGTAGAATCTAAGCCGGGCAAATACCACCTTCCCGCCTGTTTTCCCGTACCTTCCGCAGTACGCCCCTTCCTCTCGTTCGTTTGCCCGCCCCTGAATGCCCATGTGGGACCATCAAAGCCTATTCCGTGTTACGGCTCAACTCTTCGCCGACGGCATTTTCAATCTGCTTGACCGCAACCTAAAACCCGAAGTTTTTCTGCTTGGCCTTGCCTCGGCCCGCGAAACGGACGAGCCTCAGGCTGTTGTCATTGAGCCTGCCAACCACCGCTACTCTCCGGCCGATTTTGCCGAAGTAAAAGCCCAGGCCGCCGCCTTGGAGCCCGATGGTCCCCGCGACGTGGTGTACCACTTGTATTCTTCCGACCAGGACCGCTACGAAAAGCTGCGCTGGTACGATTTGATGCGCCGCTCAGCTTTGCATATCCTGACCGACCTGACAGAAGAGCGGGGGGAAGACCGGATCAGCTTCTGCTCCCTGCCGGTGAGCTTGCACGGCTATTTGGTGGTAGTGGTGCTGCAGCTTTCCAGCGAAGCTTACCATAGCTACTACTCCCTGCCCGTGCAGCAGCGCGGCACCCGCTCCCCTTCCCTGCTCAACGCGGCCGTGTATGAGTTTCTGCAGGACTGCTCCCGGGCCCTGCGCGAGTCGGATACGGACGAGGACCGCCCCGTGCTCGACCGCGACTACAACGAAGTGCTGCGCGCCGCCGGGCGCCGGTTTATGCTCCGCGCCGCCGCTGGTAGTCACGGCCTCTACGATGCCTGCAATGGCGTGGCGGCCCTGCGCCACGAGGGCGACGAAGGCGTGGGCACCATGCTGGTGGCCCGCCGCCACCATCCGGCCGTGGTGCCCGTGCTGACCCTGGAAACACCTATCCCCCTGCGCGACCACCGCTCGATTCGCAAGCTTCTGGAAATCAGCGAAGGCCGCACCTCCCTGATTACCGACGCTTCCGACGTATTTGGCCTAGGCCACGTGGTAGAACCCAGCGACCCGCATTACGAGCCCTTATTCACGGTGCATTTTACCAAGCACTACAGCTGGGAGCTCAGCCACGCGGGTCATGTGATGATGAAAGTGGTGTCCAATACGCCCCGCCTGCCCCAGGGCCGGGTAGATGCCGAAAACTTTGCCCGGGCCGTGCACCGCGTCTTTCCCCAGGTAGATGAACCCGGTATTTCTTACCTCTGGGAGCTTACCCAGAACGCCACCAAGCAAACCAACGGCACCATTCTGGTTATATCCGAGGGTGCCGCTCAAGAAGCCGTGCGCCTTACCCGGCAGTGCTTCCGCGTAACGCCCCGCATCATGACGCCTTCGGTTTTGCGCCTGGTCACCAACATCGACGGTGCGGTTTTTATTGATCCAACTGGCGTGTGCTACGCCATCGGAGCTATTCTCGACGGCCTGGCCACCGAGAAGGGCGATTCTTCCCGCGGCTCCCGCTACAACTCGGCCGTGCGCTACGTGGAAAGCAGCCGCTACGCCTGCCTGGCCGTGGTAGTAAGTGAAGACGGCTTAATCGACCTGTTACCGCCGGTGAAAAGGTAGGCTATACAGAGTAGCGCCATAACCCGTCCTTGCACCGGTTTTCCGAAAATGAAAGCCAACCGCCAGTAAGGGGCACTGGTTCTTTAACCAGGAGCTTGGTGCATAAGGCGTTGAGCATAGGAAATTTACGGACGCAGATTCAAAAGCAGCGGGATCAAGAAAATATTTTATTACTATTTTCATATTAATTTTAATTAAAAGCACAAAGCATTTCTTTTATCAACCTCATGATATCCCATTGAAATTTTAGACCACTGATCTCATTAGTTTGACTATTAACGATTTAATTAAAAACTATCACGCTTTTTGGCTTACTATGGAACATAGAAATAACTTAATTTAAACAAGAATATCTATAAACAATTGTAACTCTATTATGTACTTTTAGTAAAGGAACCTCTCTTTTACATTCACTCTCCATTACCACATGAAGCATTCCTACATCTACTTAGCAATGGCCGCCGCCAGCTTTATGACTGCTTGCAGCGAAAAAGAGGAGGATCAAACTCCTGCTCCAGTTACTACCACCGAGCTGGTTGCTACCATCAACAGCGCTCAGCAGGTACCTACAAACAACTCAACTGCTACGGGCACTTTCGCCGGCACCTACGACAGCAGCACCGATCAGATGAAGTATACGATTACCTATCAGGGCATTACTCCCACGAGTATGCACATCCACGTAGGTGGTCCGGGCACCGGAGAAGGCCAAGTGGCCATACCGCTGCCCAAAACGGCTTCTCCCATCACCGGAACGGTTCCCGTTACGAAAGACCAGGCCACCAAGCTGCTCTCGAATGGCATGTATGTGAACATCCACTCTTCCACCTATGGCCTCGGTGAAATCCGCGGGATATCCGCAAAAAGTAAGCGTATGAGGGTTGGCGGGTTCGGTAGTGAGCAGTAATGCTGCTGCCTTATCCGGCTTCCTGTTCTTACGCTCAAAACGGCCTGCACCTCGTAGTGCAGGCCGTTTTGTTTTGTTCAACTGTGGCTGTGGCCTTTTCCTATTGCTTACGCGCTTTTCTAAGCTGCTCAAGGCATAACATCCGCAAATCGTTACAAGGTAGAGTCGTTACAGGCTGCAGAAACTCATTTAAAATAGGTCCGCAAGGCACTTTCCGTTGCTTAATAGTCCTAAAAAAGGCTGCTCCACTCGGGGCAGCCTTTTTTTAGAGTTTGAGGACGGTGCCTACGTTTACAGCGAATTGACAAACGCCACCAGGGCGTCGCGGTCGGTCTGCGAGAGTTTTTCTACATACTGGCGCGACGCGTCGCCTTCGCCACCATGCCACATAATGGCTTCCAGCACGTTGCGGGCGCGACCATCGTGCAGGTAGTTGGTGTGCCGGCTAGTAATGGCACTCAGGCCGATGCCCCAGAGAGGAGCCGTGCGCCATTCACTGCCGCTAGCCTTAAAGTCGGGGCGGCCATCAGCCAGGCCCGGACCCATGTCGTGCAGCAGCAGGTCGGTGTAGGGATGTATTTTCTGGTTGCCCAGGCCGAAAGGAGCATTGCCGACCGTTTCGAGCACGGGCTGGTGGCAGGCCGCGCATTTGGCCGCTACGAACAGCGCCTGTCCGCGCAGTACCTGCGGGTCGTTGGCATTGCGGGCGGCCGGCACAGCCAGCGTACCGGTGTAGAAGGCAGTAGCAAACAGCTTGTCGACATCAATATCGGTGACGGTCGAAGAGGCGCTGGGATCCTTAAGGATGGCGGCTGCCGTCGATAAGCTGGACAAGCCGGAAGTCGTCATCGCAATGCCGGGACCTCTCTTGTTCCGGCCACCACCGGGCACGTTCGACTCGAGGGGGAAAAGCGGGCTGGTGATACCCAAGTCACCATTGAAGGCCGCGGCGGCCTGCTGCAACAGGTTGGGCTGGTTGGCCTTCCAGCCAAAACGGCCCAGCACTTCTTTTTGCAAGGCAACATCCCACACCATGTTGGGCCGGCCCGAAATACCGTCATTATTGCGGTCAGTGGGGTCGGCCAGTTCGAGAATATCCCTGGCTTCTACAGCTTCCAGCAGGCCCAGACCGGCCATCTGCTGCCCGATACGCGGCGAAATCATTACGTCGGCCGGCAGGCTTACCGAGGGCGTGTAGGTAGGCTTGCGCAGGCTGTAAGCCTGACCATCGACAAAGGCGCGCAACTCTTCCACGTACGTGGTGCTTACCGTGCCTTCCTCTCCTACCACTCTCACCCCATCTTTCACGATGAAAGGCTGGATCTGGTCGCCGATGCCGGGTACGGGGTTAGGACCACCGTCGGGGTTGGTGCCGGGAATACTCACCCGGAACAGCAGCTGCGGAATCAGCGGGTTGCTACCCAGCTTGCTACGGCCGCCGTTTACGTGGCATCCGCTGCAGCTTTCATTGTTCCAGAGCGGGGCCAGCTCTTCGAGGGAAAACACCTGGTCGAAGCCCTCACGCCCGGCCAGGTGCAGCTGCAAGTCGGCGCCGGCAATGGCGGGCGAAGGGGTGCCAAACGACATCGGGCCCGTCAGATCGAGCGTGTTGCTTCCGCCGGCCGGGCCAGCAAAGTCGGCCGGACCGAAGGTGCGCTCTTCCTCGTCTCTGGCTTTACCATTCTGGCTGCTGGAGGCGCCCAGAGGTGCAGCGTCTTCTAAGGTGGTTTCGCAAGCGGTCAGCGCCGATGCGCACAAAAATGCCAGGACCCCCGGCGTAGGGTAAAGGATTGCGTCATACTAAGTACAGCGATGTAAAGGTTGGGAATAGGAGAAGGGTGAGTGACAGCAAACGATACGCTAGATGCGAGCAGTGGTTTATCGAGGATTATAGGAACTATTAAATTAGTTGATATATCATTAAAAATATGACTGTAACGCAGGCGAAATTCAATGAATAGGGAAAATATTTCTAAGTGCTACAGAGCTACTTATTGCAATCCACAAATCTGCAGCTAGCATATAGTTGGGTTTTAAATTATTTCTATGTAACGGTTTAAATATATTATATAAAATGTCTTATAAAAAAGAGGCCGTGAAAATAAATCCGCACATTTAATATTAGATATTCAATATACTAAAACTAAAAAGCCGCCGTCGCACCGCTTCTTTTACCGGACCTTCGTACTCCCATCATCCTTCCAAGTGGGGCAAACAAAAAGAGCCTCCCGGTAACAGGAGGCTCTTTTCAATGTGCGGCGAGGCGCTGTTGGGCTTACCCGTTTACGCTGCGCATCATCTGCTCGGGGTAGCGCTGGCCGGCTGCCACGCCTTTGGGCGCAATTTCATCGAGTTGGCGAAGCTCTTCCGACGAGAGCTGCACCTGCAGGGCTCCCAGATTTTCTTCCAGATAGCTGATGCGCTTGGTACCCGGGATTGGGACGACATCCTGCCCCTGGGCCAGTACCCAGGCCAGGGCCAGTTGACTGGCCGAGCAGCCTTTCTGGCCCGCCAGGTCTTTAATGCGGGCTACGAGGTCCAGGTTTTTCTGAAAATTCTCTCCTTGAAAACGCGGCGTGTGGCGGCGGTAATCGTCCTGGTCGAGGTCTTCGAACTTCTGAATCTGACCGGTAAGGAAGCCCCGGCCCAGCGGACTGTAGGGCACAAAGCCGATGCCTAGCTCCTTCACCGTGGGCAGAATCTCATCTTCCGGGTCCCGGCTCCAAAGCGAATACTCGGTTTGTAAAGCCGAAATCGGGTGCACGGCATTGGCCCGGCGCACGGTGTCGGCAGCAGCTTCGGAAAGGCCCAGAAAGCGCACTTTGCCTTCTTCCACCAAGCGGCTCATGGCGCCTACGGTTTCCTCAATGGGCGTGTTAGGGTCGACGCGGTGCTGGTAGTAAAGGTCGATATAATCAGTGCCCAGGCGCTTGAGGCTGCCTTCGCAGGCCTGGCGCACGTACTCAGGTCGGCCGTTGACCCCGCGCTTGGCCGGGTCGTTGGGGTCGCGCTGAATGCCAAACTTGGTAGCCAGCACAATTTGCTGCCGCCGGCCCTGGAAGGCGCGGCCAACGAGTTCTTCGTTGAGGTAAGGGCCGTACATATCGGCCGTGTCGAAAAAAGTGACGCCCAGCTCCTGAGCCCGGTGCAGAGTGCGGGTGCTTTCGGCGTCGTCGCGCTGGCCGTAGAAGTCGGACATGCCCATACAGCCCAGGCCCAGGTCCGAGACGCGCAGGCCCTGCTGGCCCAAATTGCGAGTTTCCATGTAGTGTGTGGTTGTGGTTAGAAAGTATCGAGCAGGTATAACCTACGAGTCGCGGGTTTGATTGGCTGCGCGCCAGGATTTGACTTCGCCATTTTGGCTGCTTGTGCGTTAAAGGCAGAAAACCCTTCGCCATGGCTGCCCCGACCCGTCCTAGCATTCCGCCTTCTTCCCCACCTTCGACCAGGACGAGCGGCTGCGCTGGGTGGAGCGCGTGGCCCGCCTGCTCGACAGCCAGTTTAAGCTCCCAGGCACCAACTTCCGCTTCGGCCTGGACCCCATCCTGGGGCTATTGCCCGTGGTGGGCGGGCTGCCGACCTTGGCCGTATCAAGTGTGCTGGTAATGACCATGATGCGGCACGGAGCCAGCGGGGCGCTGGTGGTGCGCATGGTGCTCAACATCCTGCTCGACACCATTATAGGCGCCATTCCTATCTTGGGCAACATCTTCGATTTCGCCTACAAAAGCAACGACCGGAACGTAGCTTTGCTGCGGGCCCACTACGCCGAGGGCAAGCATCAGGGCAGCGGCCGGGGCCTGCTTACGGTAGTGCTCATTGGCTTTTTTATCTTTCTGGCAGCTCTCGTTTGGGGCCTCTGGACGCTGACGGCCTGGTTCTGGCAGTACGGCAGTGAGAACTGGTGGTAAAAGCTGGCTCCGATTGCCAAGCCAGGTGCTGAAACCTGGCTATTAGTTGTACTTCTATTTGGAGTACTTGTAGCGCTTATAACACGTCATGCTGAGCTTGTCGAAGCATCTCTACTGCTAAAGTAATTTGATTACTGCTGCGGGAGAGATGCTTCGACAAGCTCAGCATGGCGTTCTTTTTGTGCCGGCCTACTCCTGCTCTTCCTCGGCCGAAATAGCCGCGGGGCCTTCGGGCAGGTTCAGGAGCGGCCCGAGCAGCAGGGCGTTGGCAAACAGCCGGGACGTGCCGTGCCAGTAGTGGCGGAAGTTGGGGTCATCGGCGAAAAGCACGACGCGGCCCGAACCTACCTTGCTCACTACCACGGCCGCCGAGCTGCTGATTTGCTTCAGGTTGCCCTTCGACACGTAGCCGCTTACCAGGGGCTGGGCCGTGTACTGGGCCACGGTGGCGTAGGGGTTTCGGCTAGGCTTGAGAAAGGTGGTGCCGTTGCGGAAAACGTAGAGCCGGCGGCTGGTCAAACCGAAGCCGATGGGGTTAGTAATGTCGATGTCGGCCGAGTAGATGGAGCCGGCAATGGCCCGGGTGCCCTCCTGCTCCTGCTGCACGAAATCGGCGCGGCCAGGAGCACCCGCTTTGCCTTTCGCGCTGGTCGTGGCGGTGGTATCGGCCCAGCCGCCGTTGGCCGGAATCAGCAGTTTCTCCTTGACGATGCCCTGCCTGATGGCCCACTCCGAGGCGTTTTTCAGGGTAATGAGCGTACCGCCATCCTGCACCCACTGCCGCAGCTTGGCCACAGCAGCCTTATCCAGAGCCGAGTACGAGCCGCCCACCAGCACAATGCTGGAGTAGCGTCCCAGCGGGGCCCGGCCGAAGTTGCCGACCTCAATCCGGCTCAAGGGTACACCCAGCTGCTGGCTGGCTACAAACCACGCCTCGCCTACTTCCGAGGAGTTGGTGCCCTGCCCCACCAGAATGGCCGCCTTGGTTTCGGGGGCCGTGCGCACGTTGTTGGAACCCAGGTCAATACCCTTAGCGCTGAAGCCCGTGCCGACGCTGGTAAAGGTGACCTGGTTCTGGCGGCTGATGCGGCTCACAATCTGAAACACTGAATCGGCGGGCAGCTTCTGGGCCGCTACGGGAATGACGAGCGTGCCGTAGCCGAAGTCGGTGGAGCTTTGAGCAGTGCCGGCGCTGAAGGGTTTAAAGCTGACTTTGGCTACTAAGCCGGCCCGCTGCAACGCGGTGAGGCTGCGCGGGGCATTGTAGTCGGACCAGGACAGCAGGTAGGCGTAGCTGCTTTGGCCCCCGCGCACGGTGCCGTTCAGGGTTTTGACGGCCTGCACCGGGGCACCTTGTACTAAGCTGGTATTCTTTTGCTTGGCCACCGCCAGGCCGTAGGCGTGGGCCTGGCTCCAGCCGGTTACGTCGTAGAACACACTGTCGTGAAAGGTGGTCAGCTCCTCAAACAGGGAGTTGACGATGCGGTACTGGGGCTGGGCGGTGGGTACCACGTAGGCCTTGCCCTTTTCAAATTGCTGCTTGTCGAGCGTGACGGTTTTGCCCAGCTCGTGCACCTCGATTTTGTGTTGGAGCAGCAGGTTTAGAAACTTGTTGGTCAGCGTTTCATCCTGGGCGTTGCCGAAGACGTAGGCCTTGGTCGGAAACTTGCGGGCGTCGGTGAGGGCCGAGGCAAAAAACTCGCGCTGGTGCTTCAGATACAGCTCTTTTTCCTCTACGGCGCCCCGCACCGTAGCCAGGCCGGTAGCCACGTGGTTGCGGATGGTAAAGGGGAACGTAACCACGCCGTTGGTGCCTTCCTGGGCCAGGCCCCGGGAGCTGCCTACTTCGAAGGTGATGCCCACGCCGCCCTGAAAATCGGGATAAGTCGAGCCGTAGATGGGTGACAGGTTGTCGAACTGCTCCTTGGTCCAGTACAAAGAGCCCAGGTTGTCCAGAGCCTTGGCAAAGTACTTGGCCAGATGCACGTTGAGCACTTCGTAGGTAGCCCGGGGAATCAGGTCGTTTTCGGTACTGAAGGGCTTGGACGGCTCGAAATAGTACGTGCCGTTGGTGCCCATTTCGTGAAAGTCTATCATCACGTTGGGGTACCACTCGTGGAAAAACGCCATCCGGGCCCGGCTTTCGGGCTGGGTCAGCGCCAGCCAGTCGCGGTTCAAATCGGTGTAGAAGTGGTTGGTGCGGCCCCCCGGCCAGGCTTCGGTGTGTTCCCGATCGAGCGGGTCCGTGGGGTTAGGCCACGACTTATTCTAGTCAAACCAGTGTGAGGCCCGGTCGCGCCCGTCGGGGTTTTCCAGCGGGTCAATGGTTATAACCGATTGTTCCAGCCACTGCTGGGTTTCGGGGCTGGTGGAGGCCGTCAGGTAGTAAGCCAGCAGCAGGGCCGCTTCCGACGAGGAGCTTTCGTTGCCATGCACGCCGAAGTTGAGGCTGACTACCACCGGCAGCTTGCGGTAGTCGGGCGCCGGCTGCGCGGGGTCGACCAGGGCCCGGCGGGCCTGCTGCAAGCCGGCCAGGTTTTGCTGGTTCTGGGGCGCGGTGATGGTGGCTACTACCTGAGGCCGCTCCTCGAAGGTCGTCCCGATGGTGCGCAGACTCACCCGGTCCGACACCCGGTCCAGCTCCCGCAGGTAGGCCACAATCTGGTCGGTGCGGGTGTAGTGCGTGCCGATGGCGTAGCCCAGAAACTGCTCGGGCGTCGGGATTTTAGAGTCGAAGGTGCTAGCCTGGGCGGCGGGGAAAAAGTAGCTGTTTTGAGCCGCGGCGGGTTGGGCTAGTGTCAAGCCCAGGGAAAGCAGGGCAGCGGAAAAGGATGATTTCAACATGGGTATAGCAGGCTATGATAGCCCGGTTAAGTTGTCAGTTAGTAGTTGGCAGGCAAGGGCAACCCAGCCCGTCATTCCGAGCCCTGTGAGGAATCTTGCGTGCTGATGTTGTTTATCCTGTCATCATGAGCAGAGCGAAGGACCTTCCTCACCTACCCAACCGAAGCTCCTGCCAACGCTCCTACTTATTTCGATAAAAGTTAGGCGTTGGTATCAGGCTTTGTTAGAACATGGAGGAAGGTCCTTCGCAAGGCTCAGGATGACAGATGAAATAGGTGTGTCAGCGGTAGAGATACTTCGACAAGCTCAGCATGACGGCCTATAGAGTTTTGCGCAGAGTTTAGTACCCCGGGTTCTGCTCCAGGCTCCGGTCGGCGACCAGGTCGTTGAAGGGAATCGGGAAGAGCCAGCGGCGCTGGTCGGTGACGCCGAGCACGGTGGCGGCGCGGCCGGTGCGCACGAGGTCAAACCACCGGTCGGCTTCGAAGGCGAATTCCACGCGCCGCTCGTTTTCGATGGCCAGCAACAGAGCTTCGGCGGTGGCGGCTTTGCTGGGCTCTACCCCGGCGCGGGCGCGTACGGCGTTCAGGTCGGCCAGGGCATCGGTGAGCTTGTTTTGCTTGGCGCGGGCTTCGGCCCGGATGAGGTACTGCTCGGCCAGGCGCAGCACATAGCTCGGGTCGTCGCGCTGGGCCGAGCGGCTGTAGAGGTTGCCGTAGGTCACGCTGCTGCCGTTGATGGTAGTAGAAGCCAGCAGGGCCGAGCGGCTGCCGCCGGTAGCCGGGTCGTTGAGCAGGGTAATGGCAGCGGGCAGGGGCTGGAAGTTGAACTGTCCGCCCAGGGCGCTGGGAAACCAGTTGTTCCACATGCTATTGGCGTCGGAGTTGCTGAAGGTCAGCTCAAACACCGATTCCTGGCTCAGGAAAGGGGCCGTGGAAATTGCGCGGTAGGGCGTCACGAGCCGGTAGTTGCTGCTGCTGCTAATCACCTGGGTGGCGTAGGTTTCGGCCTCGCTCCACTGCTGGCGGTAGAGGTGCAGGCGGGCCCGCAGGGCCCGGGCAGCGGCTTTAACGGCGCGGTTGCGGGTAGCAGTTTCGGGCAAGAGGCTCTCGGCCTGGATCAGGTCGGCCAGCACCTGCTCGTAGGTCTGGGCCAGGGTGCTGCGGCCCTGGCCGGCGCCGTTTTCCTTGGAGCGCGTGGGCGTCAGCACCAATGGTACTCCGCCCCAGCCCCGGCCCAGGTCGAAGTAGACCAGCGCCCGCAGAAAATAAGCCTCGCCGAGCAGCTGGTTTTTCTCGGCGGCGGGCAGCAGCGGGTCGTTGATGCCGGGCAGGGCGGCCAGCACGTTGTTGGCCCCGTTCACAGCCTGATACATCTGGGTCCAGGCCTCGGTAATCAGCACGTTGTCGGCGCTGAGCTGGTTTTGGTCGATTTGCAGAAACTGGTTGAGCGTGCCGTTGAAGCGCACATTGTCGCCGGGCAGAAAGCCCAGCACCGGCCAGTTGAGCTGGTAGTAAGCCTGCACCCGGTCATACACGCCGATGGTGGCCGAGCGGGCACTACCGGCATCGGTTATGGCCTTGTCATCAGCGAGTTGCTGCACCGGCGTGGGCTCCAGCAAATCATTGCAGGCCGTGATGCTGAGCGTAGTAGCGCCGAGCCAAGCCGCAAAAAACAGGTGGTGTATCGTGGATTTCATGGAAGTTAAAATCGTTGTGGGATAATGGCCGTCATGTCGAGCAAAGCGAGATATCTCGCGTGCTGATGTTGCCAAACTAACTGTCATGCTGAGCTTGTCGAAGCATCTCTCCCGCCATAGTAATTCTGATTACTACTGCACGCGAGATGTCTCCCGCGGGTCGACATGACGTTCTTTATGGCGCAGTCGAAGCGGCAGAGATGCTTCGACTGCGCTCAGCATGACGTTCTGGTTGTCTTTTCTACAAGCCGACCGTGATGCCCACCTGGAAAGTGCGGGGCTGGGGCACGGTGGCCCAGTCGAAGTTTTTGGTGTTGCTCACCCCGCTCTGGGAGTTGACCTCGGGGTCGAGGCCGGAGTAAGGCGTGAGGGTGAACAGGTTAGCGGCCTGCACGTAGACGCGCACCGAGTTCAGGCGGGCTTTGGCCAGGGTTTCCTTCGGGATGGTGTAGCCCAGCGTCAGGGTGCGCAGGCGCAGGAAGGAGCCGTCTTCGAGGTACCGGTCACTGAGGTTTTGCACCACCCCGCCGTAGTTGTTGCTGGCCGCATTGGTCGTCAGGCGCGGAATGTCGGTCTGGTCGCCGGGGCTCTGCCACCGGTCGAGCTGCTCGCGCAGGTAGCCGATGTTGCTCTGGGTACCGCCGTGCACGAGGAAGAAGCGGTTCATGTTCATGATTTTGGCGCCCTGCTCGAAGTTGAGCGAGAAGCCAAAATCCACTCCCTTATAAGTAACCGAGTTGGTGAGGCCGCCGAAGTAGGCGGGCCAGGCGTTGCCCACCAACTGCCGGTCGACCACAGTGAGCTGCCCGTCGCCGTTCACGTCCTCGTACTGGGCGTCGCCGCTTTCGGGGTTCACGCCAGTTTGGTGGTAGAGCCAGAACGAGTAGAGCGGGGCACCTTCCTCGAGGCGGAAAATGTCGCGGGAGCCGGTGGTAATGGGCGCGGCCAGCTTCTGAATCTTGTTCACGTTGCGGGCCAAGTTCACCGTCGTGCTCCACTGCAGGGGGCCTTTGGTCAGCCAGTTCACCGTGGCCTGGGCCTCGAAACCCTTGTTGCTGACGGCCCCGTAGTTTTCAACGACTGAGGCGAAGCCGGTTTTGCGCGGCACCGGCACGTTCAGCAATAAACCCGAGGTGTACTTGTCGTAGTAGTTCAGCTCCAGCAGCACCCGGTTGTCGAGCACGGCCGCGTCGAGGCCCACGTTCCACTGCCGGGTGCTTTCCCAGCTCAGGTTGGGGTTGGCCAGCTGCAGCGGGGCCGTGCCGGGCAAATCGAGGTAGTTGGCTCCACCCTGCACCAGGCCCAGGGCGGCAAAGTCGCTGATGCCGGCCTGGTTACCAGTTTTGCCGATACTGGCCCGGAGCTTAAGCTCCTGGAACACGTTGAGGTTCTGGATAAAGCCTTCCTCGCCCAGGCGCCAGCCCAGCCCTACGGCCGGGAAGTAACCCCAGCGGTTGTCGCGCCCGAAGCGCGACGAGGCGTCGGCCCGCACGCTCACGTCGGCGGTGTAGCGGCTCTTATAGGAGTAGGTGGCCTTGCCAAAGAACGACACCAGCCCGGCCTGGGAGCGGGACGAGGAACCAGTTTGGGTAGCAGCCGAGGCAATGGTGGTCAGGTCGTTGCCGGGAAACTGCTGCCCCAGCAAGCTGGTCCGCTGGAAGGTGTTGCGCTGCAACGTATTGCCCACCAACGCCTGCAGGGAGTGGTTTTCGCCCAGCTCGACATTGTAGTTCAGGGTCTGTTCGTTGAGCAGGGTAATGTCGCGCGAGAGGTAGGACGAAGCCGTGCCCCGGGGCTGGCCGGCCAGAATCAGGGTGTTGTTGAAGTTGTTTTCGTACATGTCGTTGAAGTCGATGCTCCAACTGCTGCGCAACGTCAGGTTTTTGAGGAAACGGTACTCGCCATAGACGTTGGAAATGACCCGGGTGCCTACCGCGTCGTTGTTGAGGTGGTCAATCAGGGCCTGGTGGTTGTCGAAGGAGCCGTACTTGGCGTAGGAGCCGTCGGGGTTGTAGACCGGCAGGTTGGTGCGCGGAAACAGGGCCGAGTTGATGACGCCCACCGGGTTGTTGTCGTTGCTGCTTACGTTGCGGTGGGTGCGGGCCAGGGCCGTGCTGGTGCCGATGCGCAGCTTGTCGGTGACGGAGTTGTCGAGGTTGACCCGCAGGGAAAACCGGTCGAAGGCGCTGGGCCGGGCAATAGACTCCTGCTGGAAATAGCCCGCCCCGATGTAGAACTGGGTTTTATCCGAGCCTCCCGCGGCCGACAGCTCGTAGCTCTGGGTCTGGGCCGTGCGAAACACGTCGGAGAGCCGGTCGTAGGTGGGCTGCTCCTCCGGCAGGCCCCGCCCACCCGAGGCTACCGAGCGGTAGGGTAACTGGCTGGGGTTACCCCCGTCGTTCAAAAACCGCTCGTTTTCCAGCTCCGCCAGTTCGGGTCCAGTTACCAAATCGTACTGCTTGGCCGCCTTCGACCAGCCGTGGTAGGTGTTGAAGGTGATGCGGGTTTTGTCGCCGGCCTTGCCCCGCTTGGTCTGAATCAAGACCACCCCGTTGGCTCCACGGGAGCCGTAAATGGCCGTGGCGTTGGCGTCCTTCAGAATCTCGATGCTCTCAATGTCCTGCGGGTTCAAATCGGCCAGCGGGTTCGACGATACCTGGTTACCCAGGCCCGTAGCAATCAGGTTGGTGTTGTTGATAAACACCCCGTCGACTACGTAGAGCGGGTCGTTGCTGGCATTCACCGAGTTGCTGCCCCGGATGCGGATGAAAATACCGCCGCCCGGCACACCCGAGTTGGCCGACACCTGCACGCCGGGCGCCTTGCCCTGCAAGAGCTGGTCGGGGCTGGCGGCCGGAATGTCCTTCAGCGCGTCGCCTTTCACGGAGTTGATGGCGCTGGTCAGGGTCTTGCGGTTCTGCTCACTGTAGCCCGTCACGACTACTTCTGAAAGCTGCTTGACGTCGGCTTTCAACCGGACGCGCACCGCGCCGCCCGTAGCCGCCACGGTCTGGCTTTCGTAGCCTACGGCGCTAACGACCAGCGTATTGCTACCCGCTGGCAAGTTCAGCGAGAATTGTCCGCTGGGGTCGGTGGAGGCGCCTACCGTAGTGCCTTTGACCACAACGGTAACGCCCGGCAAGGGGCTGCCGTCGGCGGCATCGGTAATGGTACCGGTAATGGGTTGCGGGGCAGTTTGAACTGACGGGGCGGTTTGGGCCCAGGCCGGACTAGCTACGCACACGATGCCAGCTAATGCGGCCGGCACCGCCAAAAGAGTAGAGGATTTCATAGAAAAAGTTGGCTACCTGTGGAGCAAAAGCTCCCGGCCAATCCTTCCCTGTTTTGACTTTTCTTCACCTGTAGTTACAGCGAGGCAGGCAGTTACCTACTAAGCTCAGCGTGCCAGAAAGGCCGCAGCTTACCCAGCGTAACGGTGCCAGCAGCGCCGAACGGGAAGAAGAAAATCTGAAAACAGAGGCTGCTCTGCTCCGGCCCCGACTCGTGCACAGCCGGGCCTGATTCAGCCACCAAGGCAGCCGAAATAGGATTATAAGCAGGGAAAGCTGATCGGCCAGAAAGAAAATCTGACGACTTCGGCCGCCGAACCGCCGGAAACGGCCGCGGCCTGAACCCGCCCGGCGCAAACGTGGCCCGGCGAGGGTGCAGCAAGCCAACGTGCTAAGTCAGCCGGCTACGTGAGCAAACAAGAAGGAAAACAAGGAAGTACCTGATCCTTAGCAGCTCTAGCCCAACGCGGGCATACAGACCGCGCAACACAGCATACCACAACAGCCAAATACTTGGGCGGCGCGGGGTGCGAGATGAGCGGAGGAGCTGGTGAAGGCTTTCACGGCGTTGTTGTTTTTATATGGTCAGGACTTGGCACCGTTCCGGATGTTCCGGGGTTGTCGGCGTTTCATAGAGCCTGTCTCTCCACGCCTCTGTATAAAAACAATCCTTTGATGGGATCAAGAATTGGTGTTCCAAAGGTAAAGCGGCGAAATTCAGAAACGCAAATATTATTTTTCGTCTGAGTAAAATCCTGGGTTCCTACCGCCCAGCTCAACCCGGACAAAAACTTGCACTGCGGGCCGCGCTGTCTATATTTGCCGCCATCTGGGGCGGTTGTCATCTTGAAAAATCGGGTGATTCCGTTCGCTCCCTTTCCTGCTTTTACCCCGCATGCCTGCCATTAAGTTGTTCGAAAACCGCTGTTGTTGTTGCCCCGCAACTACCTGACTTCCGCGTCGTGGGGGCCGTGTGCGCCGCCCGTTTTCTGCAGCTTTTCGCTTTTTGCATGACTTCCACTTCCGTTGCCGCCCCGCGGCCCGACCTGGTTCGTGGCATCCGCCGCTGGGACTTTGTGGCCCTTATTGTCAACATCACCATCGGCGCCGGCATCCTGGGTTTGCCGGCCAAGATTTACGCCCTGGTGGGCGCCTATAGCCTGGTAGCCTACGGGGCCGCCGCCCTCATCGTGACCCTGATAATTCTGTGCTTTGCCGAAGTCAGCAGCCGCTTCAGCGGGGCCGGCGGGCCCTATCTCTACGCCCGGGAAGCCTTCGGGCCCCTGGTTGGCTTTGAGGTCGGCTGGCTGTTGTGGGTGTCGCGCTTGGCCAGTTTTGCGGCCCTCTGCAACCTGTTCGTGGATTACGCCGCCTACTTCTGGCCCGCCGCGGGCGCTGGTCTGGGCCGCGGCTTGCTCATGGCAGGGTTGATTACGGCCCTGACCCTACTGAACCTGGTGGGCGTGCGGCGGGCTTCGGCGGCCAATAACGTGTTTACCGTCAGCAAAGTCCTGCTGCTCGTTCTGTTCACCGTGGTGGGCTTGTTTTTCGTGGACTGGCGGGCGTTTTCCTTTGCCGTGGCGCCCACCTACACCGGGTTTTCAAGCGCCGTGCTACTGCTGATTTTCACCTTTTCGGGCTTCGACGTGGCCGCCATTCCGGCCGCCGAAATCCAGCAACCCCAGCGCAACGTGCCCTTTGCGTTGTTCACGGCCATTGCCACCGTGGCCGTGCTGTTTCTGCTGGTCCAGGTGGTCTGCATCGGTACCTTGCCCGATCTGGCTTCGGCCGAGCGGCCCCTGGCCAGTGCCACCCAGCAGTTTCTGGGCCCTATTGGGGCGGCTTTTGTAGCCGCGGCAGCCATGCTGACGGCCCTGGGTACGCTCAATGCCCTGATGCTCACCGGGCCCCGCCTGCTGTTTGCCTTGGCCGAGCAGAAGCAGATTCCGGCCTTTTTCGGCGCCACTCACCCGCGCTTCCGCACGCCCTACGTGGCTATTCTAGTGTCGGCGGTGCTGAAGCTAGCACTGGCCATTTCCGGCACGTTTATCTACGCCCTGACGCTGAGCACCATAATTCGCCTAGCTTACTTTGCTTTGACCTGCGCGGCGTTGCCGGTCTTGCGCCGCCGTCACCCGGAGCGGCCGGCGCCCTTTCGGGTATGGGGCGGAGCGGCAGTGGCGGCTTTGTGCGTAGGGCTCTGTTTGTGGCTTTTGTCGAACAGCGCGGCCCATGAAGCCCGCGACGTGGCCATCGTGGCCGGCGCCGGTCTGGTCTTATATGTTCTTTACAACCAGCGCCGTTCCCCTGCCCCACGGCAGCTGTAGTTTGGCTGCTTCGTCAACTCTTCTTCTGTCCTTATCCGGTTTTGCCGGCTCTGATTCTTCCCGATGCTGTCCACTCCCATTTCCTCCGTTGCCGTTCGCACCCCGCAGCGGGTGGCCGAAATATCCTGGTTTGACGACCTCTGCGGCGGCGACACCCAGTACCTGAGCGTGCTCGACGGGTCCTACCGCAGCTCCTGGGCCCACTGCCGCGACATTGTGCTCAAGTCCGAGGAGCTGGGCTACTCCAACATCCTGCTGCCGACTTCCTACACCGTGGGCCAGGACGTGATGACCTTTGCCGCCGGCATTGCGCCCCAGACCTCGCGCATCAACCTGCTTACGGCCATCCGGACCGGGGAAATTCACCCGCCGATGCTGGCCCGGGCCCTGGCCTCGCTCGACCACATGCTGGAGGGCCGGCTGACCATCAACATCATCAACTCCGACTTGCCCGGCCTGCGCGAGGTACCCGAGCTGCGCTACCAGCGCTGCGCCGAAACCATCGAAATCCTGCGCCAGGCCTGGACCCAGGAGCGCATCGTGCACAAAGGCGAGTTGTACCAGTTCGACATGCCCGCCGACCCGGCCAAGCCCTACCAGCAGAACGGTGGGCCCCTGCTCTACTTTGGCGGTACCTCGGAAGGCGCCCGGGCGGTGTGCGCCCAGTACTGCGACATGTTTTTGATGTGGCCCGAAACCGAGGAAATGCTCTACGACACGATGCAGGACCTTAGCGCCCGGGCCGCGGCCCATGGCCGGCAGATTGACTTTGGCCTGCGCATCCACGTCATCGTGCGCGAAACCGAGGACGAGGCCCGGGCCTACGCCAAAAAGCTCATGTCCAAGTTTGACCCCGTAAAAGGCGCCGAAATCAAGAGCCGGGCCCAGGATTCGTGGTCCTTGGGCGTGCACCGCCAGAACCAGCTGCGCGAGCACGCCGACATGGAAGGCTTCGTGGAACCCCTGCTCTGGACCGACATCGGCAAGGCCCGCTCCGGGGCCGGCGGGGCTTTGGTGGGCAACCCCGACCAGATTGTCGAAAAGCTCAACCGCTACATGGACATGGGCTTCCGGGCCTTCATCTTCTCGGGCTACCCCCTGCTGGGCGAGGCCGACTACTTTGCCCGCTACGTGCTGCCCCGCCTGCCTAACGTCTCCATGCCCCACTTCCAGGGCCGCATTCCCCGCGAAACGCCCGTCACCCCGCTGACGACGGCCCCACTGCGGTAAGTTGGGAATGCTGAAAATAAGAACGTCATTCCGAGCAGAGCGAGGAATCTCGCGTGGCGTCGTTGTTGGGAATTAGACGTCATGCTGAGCGAAGCAAAGCGAAGTCGAAACATCTCTACCGCTTCGTTGTGTCGCTTTCTTTCGGCTGTTATCCTAAGCCCAGCGAAGGACCTACCTCTCCTATCCCACTACCGGTGGCATCAACGCACCAAAGTTCTTTTGCTAGTGGCAAAGGGCTTTGGTGCGTTGAAAAGCTCGTCACCTAGGGAAGCAAGGTCCTTCGCTGGGCTCAGGATGACAGCATAAAATTATACCGCGTAGCCGGCAACCACACGCAACCCTTCTACTCCGGGCCGCGTGACTTACCTTTGCCGCGTGTTTACCTTCCGTCCTTCCCTGCTGCTGGCCGTGGGCTGCGCAGCCCTGGTAGCTGCCTGCAGCTCCGGCCCCAATGAGCAGCAGCAAGTTGAGGCTGCCGAAAAAGCCGTGCTGGCCAGCCACGATACCCTCATGGCCCAGATGGGCCAGCTCTACGACCTGCGCCAGCAGCTGCAAAAGGCGCCCGGGCCCGACACCGTGCTAGCCGGCCGGCAGCGCCGCAGCCTGCTCCGGGCCGATGCGGCCATGATGGGCTGGATGCACCAGTACCGCAAGCCCGCCGACTCGGTAGCCACCGAGGCCAAGCTGCGCTACTTTGCCGGGCAGCAGCAGAAAATAGATTCGGTGGGCCGGCTCATGCGCCAGAACCTTGACTCGGCCAAGCTGGTTTTACAACTGGCTACTCCGGCCGCTAACTCTTCCGCTCAATGATTTCCATTTCTTTCCGCCGCGCTTTCCAAGTAGGCCTGCTGGCCGCGGGCAGCGCCCTGGCTTTTTCTTCCTGTTCTGAGAAACCCGAGTCCCTGCCCTACTACGGGAGCGGGACGTGCGCCCCCGCGCCGATGGCCGTCCGGCCGATACCATTTTCGCCGCCATTCCCACCTTCACCCTGACCAACCAGGAAGGCAAAACCATTACCAACCAAACCTTTGCCGGCAAGGTCTACATTGCCGACTTCTTCTTTGCCTCCTGCCCCAGTATCTGCCCCAAGATGCAGAGCGAGATGCTGCGCGTGTACGAGCAGTTCAAGGATAACCCCCAGGTGGTGTTTCTGTCGCACACCATCGACCCGGCCCACGACTCCATTCCGGTACTGCGCGACTATGCCGAGCGCCTGGGCATCAAGGATGCCAGCCGCTGGCACTTTGCTACGGCACCCCACGACACGATTTTCCGCCTGGCTCCGCGCTACTTTGCCGCGGCCCAGAAAGACAGCACCGTGGCCGGCGGCTATGCCCACAGCGGCGCCTTCGCCCTGGTTGATTCCGACCGCCACATCCGCGGTGTGTACGACGGGATGGTGAAAGAGAAAGTCGACCAGCTCATCAAAGACCTGCCCGTGCTGCTGCAGGAAGAGGCTGCCAAGCAGAAAAAAGCCCAATGAAGACGCTGAGGCGGCCCCTGCTACTGTTGCGCGCCCTGGCCGTACTGGCCGGGGCCGTGAGCGTTATGAGCTGCTTTTCCAACCGGCAGAACGAGGGCGCCACGCTCTACGGCACGCACTGCGCCAATTGCCACGGTGCACAGGGCGAAGGCCTCAAGCGCCTAATTCCGCCCCTGGCCCAGTCTGACTATCTGACCAAAAACCGCAATGGACTGGCCTGCCTGGTGCGCAAGGGCATGAAGGGTCCACTGGTCGTCAACGGGGTGGAATTCAACCAGGTAATGCCTCCGGCCGACACCCACCTGACCGACTCACAGATTACCAATATCCTGAACTTCGTGCAGACCTCCTGGGGCAATAAAGGCGAGATTTTCACGATTCGGGAAGTATCGGAGCAGCTCCGGGGTTGCGGGGCCAGCGACGGCCGGTAGGAAGCCGGCAAATCCGCTGGGAACCAAATTGCTACCATAAAAGTCATACGAAGGAGCATTTTTGGCGGCATTCTTCCGCAAACCTCCTTAGCTTGCGTATCCAATCCACTATGTCCTATGGGTCTCTTCGACTTTCTGAAATCCAACAAACCGGCTCCTCAGACGCCGGAAACGCCGGCTCCCACTACGCCCGGCGCCGCTTCTTCGTCGCCCGCTGAAACGCCGGCGCCCGCCGGACCCCGCTACAAAGGCTCCAGCTATACCTCGCCCACTCCGGCGGCTCCGGCTCCGATGCCACAGATGCCGATGCCGCAAATGAATATCCCGGAGATGCCGATTCCGGAGCTGCCCAGCATGCCGCACTTCGAGCCCGTCAACGTGCTGGAGCAGCTGCTGTTCAACGCTGCCACCATGCCCGAGTTCCGCCCCGGCTTCTACCAGGCGTTGCTCAACGAGGAAGTTTTCGTGGTAACCATCCCGAAGGAAGGCGAGCCGCTGGGCGAAGTAACGCCGGTGGAAGGCATGGAAATCCAGCTGCAGGTGCTCAACGACGGCAAAATTCCCGTTTTCACCTCCAAGGAGCGGATTTTTGAGAGCAACACCGAGGAAGGCTCCCTGCCCTACATGCGCCTGCGCGGCCTCGACTTCTTCCAGATGGTGCAAGGAGCCGACTGTGCTCTGAACCCCTTCTCGACCGTGGGCAAAATGCTGATGGCCGATGAAATTGCCGAGCTTCTGAGCAGCAGCATCATGCAGGGCCCTCCCGGCGGCAACATGCAAGTAACGCTGGGCCCCGTAACGGAGGCACACGTCCCGCTGGTAGAGGCCGTGCAGGAGTTTGCCCAAAGCAAGCCTCAGATTGAAACCGCCCACGTAGCCATGGTGCGCTTCCAGGACGAAACCACGCCCCGCGCCTGCTGCTGGCTTTCTACACCGATGATAACGACCCGTCCTTCTTGGAAGAAATGGGCCCCGTGGTGCAAGGCAAGCTTAAGGAAGACGACCTAGTCGACGTGATGGTGCTCGACAAGAACTCTGACGAGCCTCTCAACCAGTATTTCCTGCAGGCCGCACCTGTCTACAAGCGCGCTGATGCCTAAGCAGCAAAGCTTCTTACAAAGCAAAAGCCCCGACCTGCGTCGGGGCTTTTTTTGGGTCTGACTAAGTTAAGAAACAACGGCCGCTGTAGTCTGCCGGGCTAGCAGGCGCCGGAATACGGGCCGCAGCCCGAAGTACAGCAGCAGCCCCAGCGGCACCGACACTACCGCCCACAGCAGCACGGCCCCGGCCCCGGCCCGCCACAACAACGACAGGCCGCTGCTCCAGTCGGTGGCAAACAGATGGCGCAGCTGGCCGATACTCAGCTCCGGGCCCTGCCCGTTGCCGAGCAGACGAGCTCCGTACCGCAGCAGGGGAATAAGTACCACCAGCTGCAACGGGCTCATTAGGTGACTGATAATGAGCATGGCGGCCACGTTCAGGCGCAGGCGCACGGCGGCAAACGTGGCCAGCAGCGTGGTAATACCCAGCACCGGCACCAGGCCCATCGGCACGGCCAGGGCCACGGTGAGGGCCAGCTGGGGCGGGGTAAGGCCCTGCTTGAGAATGTTGCGTAGCGGGTCTACCACTCGGCGGCGCCACCAGGTGTCGGGGCGCGGGGCAGTGGGCCGGGCAGCACGGAGGGAGCAGAAGAAGACACGGGCAACAGCAAAAAGAGACAGGACAGTACGACGCCGGCACCTTACCTTCGTTGTTCGCACCAAACGGCTTAACCCCGAAGTTCGTACGAGAAGCCGATGACAAAGGTACGCCAGCCGGGCCAGCCCCGCCGAAAAGTCTGGACAGATTTCTTCCTGCTCATGAAGCGGGCCGCCAAGGAGTTTGCTCTCAACGACCCGCTGCGGCTGGGGGCGGCCACGGCATTTTTCACCACGTTTGCCCTGCCGCCCATCCTGATTATCCTGATTCAGTTGCTGGGCTCGGTGTATTCCACCACGGGGATACAACAGTTGCTCCTGCGCAAGCTTTCGGCCCTGCTGGGCACTTCGGCGGCCGAGCTGGTCGAGCAGATTCTGCTCAACGTGAGCAACATCGAGCGTAGCCGCCTGCTTACCTGGCTTGGATTTGGCTTTCTGCTGTTCATCTCCACTACGCTGTTCGTGGTCATTCAGAACTCCCTGAACCAGCTCTGGCAAGTGCGTCCCAACCGGGCCACGGGCCGCTTCAGCAAGATTGTCAAGGAGCGCAGCCGCTCCCTGGGACTGCTCCTGACCACGGGGCTGCTCTCGTTGGTGGCCTTTCTGAGCGACGCACTGCTGGCCGTGTTCGGCGACTACATGCGCGACTTCGACCTGACCTTCGGCTATTATTTGATTCAGATTCTCAACCAGCTGGTGTCCCTGCTGATTCTGGCCGTGTGGTTTGGCGTCACGTTTCGTAACCTGAGCAGCGCCAAAGTACCCTGGAAAGCCGTGCTGCGCGGGGCCGTACTCACGGCTGTGCTCATCGACCTGGGCGAGTTTGCCCTGGGCTACCTGCTGGTGCCGCGCAATCTGGGCCCGATTTACGGCCACGCCTCCAGCATCGTGCTGGTACTGCTGTTCGTTTTCTACTCGGCCATGATTTTCTACTTTGGCGCCTGCTTTACCAAAGTGTATGCGCACTACGTGGGTATGGACATTCGCCCCAAGAAAAACGCCGTGCGCTACCGCCTGGTTGATTTGCCCGACGAGCCCCGGCACCGCGGCGCCTCCGGCAGCTGGTGAGGCGGGAAAGGAAGTCTCAAGGTTCTACTGAGGCTGGAAGCAGGCTCCCGAACATTGCCGCAGGCTTTTTCTTACCGGTCTTCCCTCCCCGTTGCTGGAGAAATATCCAGGTCTTTTTGCAGGCACACGCTGTTTTCAACCCCAATATAGGGCCCGTAGTTAGGCACGAAGCGGTAGCCGCTCTGCTGGTACAGGCTGATGGCTTCCGGTTGCCTTTTGCCGGTCTCCAGCACGCAGCCCGTGTAGTGCAGCTCCTGGGCCCAGACCTCTAATTCGCGCAGAATTTTGGCCGCCACTCCCTTTCTTCGGCTGCTGGCTTGCACAAACATGCGCTTGATTTCCACTAGGTCAGAAGCATACTCTTTAAACGCCCCGCAGCCGACCGGGAAGTCCTGCTCATAGGCCACGACAACGTGTTGGAGCGAGGTGCTGCTGTTGAACGCCGCGTAAAAGGTGTGCTCGGTCCCGTCACGCAAGGCTAAGTCCTGGTCAAGAAGGGCAACCAGGGTTTGAAAATCAGGGTGAGTGCCAATGGTCCGCAGAAGGTGAAGCATCAGAGAGGAAGAAATGGATGATTGATTATTTGGGGAAGGCAAAGGTGGCGGAATAGGCGGCCCGACCAACTGCCTACCCAAGACCAAGCTGTAAGGACGATTGGCAAGATTACAAAGCAGACTCGGGGTTTGCCATAGCACCCACGGTCATGGACGAGCAATTCAATACCTCCCCGGCCTGCAGCAGATGCACGCGGGTAGTAGGATACTGCCGGGTGAGGGCCACAAACTCGTCGGGTGTTTGGGTGTGTTCGGGTGCCGTGCCGTAATGGAAGGGAATAACGTGGCTCACCTGGAGCAGCTTTACCGCGTGCGCCGCCTCCAAGGCGCCCATCATGGAGCGCCCCCGATGGGCAGCACGGCAATGGTGGGCTGGTAAAGCTCCCGAATCAGCTGCATGTCGCCGAAGACGCAGGTGTCACCCGCAAAATACACGGTCGTGCCGTCCGACAGGCGCACCACAAAGCCGTTGGCGGCGTGCGGGAAAGTCACGGTTTTCTCGGTGAGGTAGACGTGCGCGTGATGAAAGGCGTTGACCATAGTCACGGTCACATCGTGCACTGGCAGGCTGCCGCCCAGGTTCATGGGCTCAAACAGGCTTTCGTCTACTCCTTGCTCAATCAGAAAGCGGCGGCAGATGTTGTTGGCAATAATAGTCGGGGAAGACTGGTCGATAAGTTCTTTCAGGCGAATATCCATGTGGTCCTCGTGCCCGTGCGTCACCAGCATCAGGTCGACTACCGGCTGCTGTTCCAGGCCCTGCGGGATATAAGGGTTGTTAAACAGCCAGGGGTCGACCAGAATCACCTTCTTTTCGGGCGTAGTTATTTTGAACGTGGCGTGGCCTAGCAGCTGAATGGTAGTGGGTTCCGGGTGCATAAATTCAGAAGTTGTAGAAGCTAAATGGATGGCAAGAGGCCGGTTGCGGTGGCGCTATTTTATAAGCACCCCCAAACGTAGTAGCTTGCCGGCCCAGTGGCCTAGTCCGGTTTTCAGATAGTCAGTGGTCCGGTTATGCTTCCTTACGCCACGCTGCTTCCCCTAAACCGTCACACGCCGACTCCTCTGAGTCAGCAGCTGACTATCGGCCTGATTCACCTGATGCAGCAGGGCCTGCTGGCCGCCGGCGACCCGCTCCCGGGTACCCGCACTCTGGCCGGCCTGCTGGGCGTGCACCGCCAAACCGTCGTGGTTGCCTTCGACGAGCTCGAAGCCCAGGGCTGGATTGAGCAGCGGTCCTCCAAAGCAGCCAGAGTCAGCTCCCGCCTGCCCACGGTGACGCCCCAGCCGTTTCAGCCAGAAGCGGCCCGCCGCATTGCGCCCCGCGCCGCTTTTTCGTACCCGAAATTCCGGCCGTCTTCGCCACCACGCCATGTCTCATCCTTACCTTTAACGCTGAGCAGCACGCCCGACAGCCGCCTGGCCCCACTGGCGGCGCTGGCCCGCAAGTACCGCGCCCTGTGTTTGCAGCCGGCCCGCCGCCATTTGTTGGGCTATGCCGAGGCCAACGGCAGCCTGGCTTTGCGCCAGCAGCTGGCCGAGCACCTGCGCGCTACCCGGGGCCTGCCGGCGCAGCCGGAGAATGTGGCCATTACCCGCGGCGGCACGATGTCCTTGTACTTGCTGGCTCAACTGCTGCTTCAGCCCGGCGACGCCGTCGTGGTGGGGCAGCGCAGCTACCACGGGGCCGACCGGGCCTTTAGCGCGCAAGGTACCCGCCTGCACCGGGTAGGAGTCGACGCCCAGGGCCTGTGCATCGATGAACTGGCCGCCCTTTGCCAGCGCCAGGCCGTGCGCTTAGTGTACGTTACGCCCCATCATCATTACCCAACGACGGTCACCTTGTCGGCCGAGCGCCGGGTCCGCCTGCTGCAGCTCGCCGCGCAGCACGACTTTATCATTCTGGAAGACGACTACGACTTTGATTTCCACTACGACGGGGCCCCTATCCTACCGTTGGCCAGCACCGACCGCACGGGCCGGGTGCTCTACATGGGCTCGCTCAGCAAGGTGCTGGCCCCGGCTTTTCGCGTGGGCTACGTAGTGGCTCCCGCCGATGTCGTGGAAGAGCTGGGCCACTGGCAGCGGCGCATCGATCGGCAGGGCGACACGGTCCTGGAGCAGGGTATCGCCGAGTTGTTTGCCGAGGGAGAAATGAACACCCACTTAAAGCGGGCCCGCTTGGCCTATCATCAGCGGCGGGACGTGTTCTGCCAGTTGCTGCGCGAGCAGCTGCCGGCCTGGTTTACGTCCGAGGCGCCCACGGGAGGTTTGGCCGTGTGGGGCCGGTTTGCCGACCGTGTGGACCTGACCCAAGTGGCCTGGCAGTGCCAGCAGCGGGGCTTGGGCATAAGCGACGGACAACTCTACCAGACGGCCGCTGAAGCCAGAGCTTCCCACGTGCGGCTCGGATTTGCCGCCCTCAACTGCGACGAGCTAACCCAAAGTGTTGGGATTTTAAGCCAAGTGCTGCAAAGTTTGTACCCCTAGCTGCTCCGGCGCGAATAACAATAGGATAGTTTGCTTACCCGAGCGAACAAGTAACCTGGCTGAATGAGCACCTGAGGCGTGCTCCCTGATGCCGGTACCCTCGGCCCCGCAACCTCCCTGCGGCGGCTGCCAAAATCCGGCGTACCTTTGCATTTATACTATACCGTTTCGCATGCCCTCTTTTGCCGACCTTGGCCTCGCGCCGTCTTTGATACAAGCTCTGGATGAGCTGAATTTTACCGTTCCTACGCCCGTTCAGGAGCAAGTAATTCCGATGGCGCTGGCCGGGCAGGACGTGGTAGGGCAGGCGCCCACTGGCTCGGGCAAAACGGCCGCCTACGGCTTATCTATCCTGCACCAGGTTGATGTAAAGCTCGATGCCGTGCAGATTATCGTGCTGGTGCCGGCCCGGGAGCTGGCCCTGCAGGTGCGCGACGCCCTGAAAAAGCTCGGCAAATACACTTCCAACCTGCGCGTGGCGGCCTTCTACGGGGGCCACGCCTTCCGCGACGAAACCGTTGCCCTAAAGCAGGCTCCCCACATTGTGGTGGCCACGCCCGGCCGCTTGCTCGACCACTTCGAGCGCCGCACCATTATTCCCAATCAGCTCAAAGTCCTGATTCTCGACGAGGCCGACAAGCTCCTGGAGCTGGGCTTCCAGGATGAGCTCGTGGAAATCATCAAGCGCCTGCCCCGCCGCCGCCAGACCTTGCTGTTCTCGGCCACGATGTCGGACAAGGTGCTGGACTTGATTCGCAAAAACCTGACCCGGCCCCGCGTAGTGAATGCCGGCGAGGACGAAGGCACCCTGCCCGAAAACCTGACGTTGCGCGGCCACGTGGGGCCCATTGAGAAGAAGCCCGCCGCCTTGCTGCACCTGCTGCACCAGCCCGAAACCGGCCGCGCCCTGATTTTCTGCAACACCCGCGAGAAGTGCACCGAGCTGGCCCGCTTCCTGCAGGGACGGGGCGTGGCAGCCGAAGTGCTGCACGGCAAAATGCCCCAGCCCGAGCGCGACAAGGCCCTGATGAAGCTGCGCAACGGCTCCAGCCAGGTGGTAGTGGCCACCGACGTGGCCGCCCGCGGCCTCGATGTGACGGCCCTCGACACCGTCATCCAGTATGACGCCCCCGACAAGGCCGACTCCTTCCAGCACCGGGCCGGCCGTACCGCTCGTGCCGGTGCCGAGGGTGTAGCCCACATTCTGGCCACGCCCCACGAGCAGAAGCACGTGCAGAAGTGGCCGGTATCGGAAACCATCAAGTGGGAGGACATGCACGCCCCCAAGCTGCCGCCCGCGGCGCCCAAAGCTCCCCGCCCCACCAGTACCACCCTACACGTATCGGCTGGCCGCCGCGACAAAGTCAGTGCCCACGACTTGGTAGGAACGTTCGTGGCCCACGGCGGCCTGGAGCGCGACGCCGTTGGCCACATCGAGGTGTTCGACCACTACAGCTATGTGGCCGTGCCCCGCGAGCAGGCCCAGGAAGTAGCCAACCGCGTGACCGGCGCCAAGATTAAAGGCCGTAAGATTCGGGTATCGGTCGTTGAGTAAAGTATAACGCGAGTGCCTGTCTATGGAAGCTAAAAAAGCGGTTCGTTTTCAAGGCGGTCCTCGCACTTTGTACAGCTTTACCGATACACTATTGGTTGAGTGTCCGTCGTGTCGGAGCCGAGCAGAAGTCCATAAAAATCCGGTATCTGGGCAGCACGAGTTTCGCTGCTGCAACTGCTACCATACTATTGGCCGAGAGCTAAAACATACTCTCTCGGTCAACCAGTATTGCCCTGACTGCGGCTACCGGGTTGAGGTGCATATACCTTCCATAAGGCACCAGACAAGTTTTATTCGGCTTAAGTGCTCAGCCTGTAACAACACGAACAAGTTTAGGCCCACCTATGAGAGCATTGCTGTACACCTAAAAAGAGACGGGGAAACCGAGCCGTATTTTGGCCTGCGACTTTGGCTACAAACTTCCTTTGGGTCGGATAGTTTGTGGGCCTACAATTATGAGCACCTGCAACATCTGAAAGAGTATATTCAGGCAACGCTGCGCCAACGCCAAGCTCCTGATTTCTCTACCATGGTTGAACGGTTGCCAACTTTTATCAAGTCCGCGAAAAACCGAGTGGCGTTGTTAGCAGCCCTAAATAAGCTTGTCCTCAAAAAATAGCTCACGCCATTAGATCTACCAATACGATGCCCCCGAAGCCCGGCAGCTGCTCTTCATCTGTAGCCAGAACCGCTGGCGCAGCCTCACGGCCGAGCGGCTTTTCGATGAGCACGCGCACTACGAGGCCCGCTCGGCCGGCACCGAGCCGGGGGCCCGGGTGCGCGTGACGGCCGGCCACATCGGCTGGGCCGACATGGTCTTCGTGATGGAGCGCCGCCACGCCGATATTCTGCGCGACAAGTTTGGGGCAGCGCTGGCCGGTAAGCCCATTATCAACCTGCGCATTCCCGACAAATTCCAGTTTTTGGCTCCCCTCCTGGTAGAGCTGCTGCGCGAGCGGCTCCGGGAACACCTCGAGCAGCTATAATTGCTTATCTATCTCTGCTTTTTAGCATATGATTCGACGCTTACTCTTTGCTGCTTGCTTGACGTGTTGCGCTGTTCGAGTCCAGGCCCAGGCTTTTGAGCCCGGCGTGCTGGTGCGCAGCAACGGCGACACGCTGCGGGGCGAAATTGAAAACGCCTTCTGGACCGAGCCGCCCACCCTGATTCGGTTTAAAACGACACCTCAAAGCCCGGTCCAGCTTTTTAAGCCCCGTCAGCTGCGGGCTGTCAGCTTCACCGGCGGCCGGTATTTCCGCTACGAAGTCGTGCCCATCGACTATGCGGCCGAAACCCGCCTGGGGCAGCTACCCTACGGCTTCCACCCCGACGTTCGTATTGATTCTGTCTTGGCTGATGTCGTGCTGGAGGGACCGGTTCTGCTCTTGCGAGTGGCGAAGAGTGGCGCTACGCATTACCTGCTCCAGCGTCCCGGTCTGCCCATTCTGGACCTCAGCGAGCGGAAATATTTGCAAACCGATGCTGTTGGCAAACTACTGGCTACGGATGGAAACAACTACCGGGGCCAACTCAGCATTTTCTTTGGCGACTGCCCTGCCGCCGCAGATATATCCCAGAAAATACCATTCACAACAGCAGGCTTGGTACAAGTGGTACAGGCCTACAATCAAGCGTGTACTACTAGCCACACGGCTACTCGCAGCTGGACGGTAGACCCGCGCCGGGAAGTAGCACTCACGGGCGGCGTCCTTGCGGGCGCACGGTATAGCACGGTGAAGGGCCTTGGCCGGCCGTTGCTGCCTTTTGGCGGAATCTATGGGGAACTGCTGCTGCCAAACCGCCTGCTTTCCTTTCATGGTGAGCTTAGTCTGAGCTCTCACCGGGGCGAGAACACCAGCACCACCTACCGGCGCGACCTGATACTGCTGCCCAACGGCGAGTTTGACGTCATCTATTCGACTCAGCAAAGCACGTTTACCTACCGGGCCTGGCTCAGTACGTTCCGGCTGGGATTACGCCGCTATTTCCATCTGGCTCAGCAGCAGCAATGGTTTATTGGGGCGGGCGCGGAAATGCGGGCTCTCCTCTTTTCCGACTTTACCACGACCAGCGGGCCCACTATCTCGTCGGATGAGTATCAGGATCTAAGTCCGCTCCCGATGCCTAATCTGACTTTGGGGTGGCGTAACGGCCGCCTGACGACCAGCCTCGATGCGCAGTTGGTTCCGCATTCCGCCTGGGGCAACCCCAGAATTGAATATCGCCTGGGGTTGGCCTACCGCCTGAGCCGACAGCCGGATAAGCTGCCTACAACCACTTCCACACCCTGAATTTATCCGGATTTGCCGTTCATGGGGCGGTCCGCCTCCCCCGAGCCGAGCTAACCATTTTCAGCGAAGCGTCTCACGTTTCTCCCCTGAAAATTGCGCAGGAGTTTAACCAGCGGGCACTTACGTTTTTTCGCGCCTATTCTTCCCCGCCACCTACGCCGGGTCGGTGATTTTTGGGCCAACCCCAAAACCGGTTCACCCGTTTAGCCGGCCATGAATTATCTTGTTTACCTGGCCGTACTGGCCGGCGTTATCTTCCTGTTTTACCGCTACGTCACCCGCGAGGCCCGGGTAAAAGCCGCCGCCCTGGCCGCCGACTTTCCCGAGGAGTGGCGGCAGATTCTGGCTTCCCGCGTCGCGTTTTATCTGTCGCTGTCGAAAGATGAGAAAAAGCGCTTCGAGCGGGAAGTGCAGGTATTCCTGGCTCTCACCCGCATAACGGGCCTGCAAACCGAGGTCGACGATGTGACGCGGGTGCTGGTGGCGGCTTCGGCTGTTATTCCCATTTTCGGCTTCCGCGACTGGGAATACGGCAACCTGGGCGAGGTGCTCATCGTGCCCGAAGCCTGGAAAGAGGCCAATAACCCGAATCAGGAAGTGGCCCCGCTGCAGGGGCAACTGCTGGGCAGCGTGCGCAATTTCCAGAACCAGCACTACATGCACCTGTCGAAAGCCTCCCTGGAGCAAGGCTTCAAGGATGGCATGGACAAGCAGAACGTGGGCATTCACGAGTTTGCCCACATGCTCGACCAAGCCGACGGTGTGATTGACGGAATACCCAAGCTGGCCTTGCCGCCCGAGCTGCTCAAGCCCTGGGCCGAGGTGATGGAGCGCGAAATTGCGGCTATCCGGGAGGGCAAGTCGGAAATCAACTCCTACGGGGGTACTAACGAGGCCGAGTTCTTCGCCGTGGTGACAGAGTACTTTTTCGAGAAGCCCGAGAAGCTGCAGGAAAACCACCCCGAGCTCTACCAGCTCCTGAGCCGGGCCCTGCGCCAGAACCCCAAGAAACGCTTCCTGCGCTTCTCAGTCGATCCGCGCGAATGGCTTAAAACGCTACGCTCCAAGCGTAAGTTTGGCCGCAACGACCCCTGCCCCTGCGGCAGCGGCAAGAAGTACAAAGACTGCCATTTACTGCAGGAACCGCAGGTAGCTGCGTAGCCTGTTCTTTTACAAGAAAGCCATTCTTTTCCGCTGTCATTGCGAGGCACGAAGCAATCCGTCCTCTGCGCAGTACGACCCATCCTTTTTCCAGAAAGCCCTTTCCCGCACGAGCAGGAAAGGGCTTTTTACTGAAGAGAGCTTTCTACATTTCAGAGGACGAATTGCTTCGCAAGCTCGCAATGACACGGTTGCGCTGACTCCTTTTGCCGGCAACTGGCTATTTTAGCCAGCGAAATACCTTTTGCCCTTCCCGCTCCATTTCCCTTCCAATGAAAAAACCTTTGATTTCCGGCCTGGCTCTGGCTACGCTGGGTTCGGCGCTCTGGGCCTGCGCGCCCACGGCCAAAACCGCCACGGCTACCGCCCCGGCCGCCGATGCAGCCTCCGCCCAATCGTCGACGCCGCCCGCGCCGGTCGACTGGGGCCGGCAGGCCGATGAGTTTCTGGCCAACTACTCAGCCCAGTACCAGCAGCTCTACACCCAGTCGGCGGAGGCCGAGTGGCGCTCCAACACCCGCATTGTGCCCGGCGACACCACCAACTCGGCCGCTACGGCCCGGGCCAACGAGGCCATGGCCGCCTTTACCGGCAGCAGCCAGAACATTGCCGACTTACGCCAATTGCTCGAGCACAAAGACCAGCTCACTGAAATCCAGGTCAAGCAGCTGCAAACGGCCCTGTATAACGCGGCCAACTCGCCCCAGACCATTGCCGACGTGGTCAAGCGCCGCATCAAGTCTGAAACCCAACAGACCGAAAAGCTCTACGGCTTCGACTACAAGTACCAGGGCAAGTCGGTAACGACCAACGACCTGGACGAGCTACTGCGCAAGGAAAAAGACCCTAAGAAGCGGCAGGCCATCTGGGAAGCCAGCAAGGCCATTGGCCCCACCCTCAAGGACGGCCTGCTGAACCTGCGCGGCCTGCGCAACCAGACCGTGCAGGCCCTGGGCTACCCCGACTACTTCACCTACCAGGCCTCCGACTACGGCATGAGCCGGGAGGAAATGATGCAACTGGTGCGCAAAATCAACGAGGAGCTGCGGCCCCTCTACCGCGAACTGCACACCTACGCCCGCTACGAACTGGCCAAAAAGTACGGCCAGAAGCAGGTGCCCGACTACCTGCCCGCCTCCTGGCTGCCCAACCGCTGGGGCCAGGACTGGAGTGCCATGGTCGACGTGAAAGGCGTGAACTTGGACGCTACGCTGGCCAAGAAGGGCGCCGAGTGGCAGGTGAAGCAGGCCGAGCGGTTTTACCAGAGCCTGGGCTTTCAGGCCCTGCCGCCGGTGTTCTGGGAGAAAAGCAGCCTCTACCCGCTGCCCAAAACAGCCACCTACAAGAAGAATAACCACGCCTCGGCCTGGCACATGGACCTCAACAACGACGTCCGGAGCCTGATGAGCGTGGAGCCCAACACCGAGTGGTATGAAACCACCCACCACGAGCTGGGCCACATCTACTACTACCTGACCTACACCAACCCCGAAGTGCCGGTGCTGCTGCGGGCTGGGGCCAACCGCGCCTACCACGAGGCCATGGGTAGCCTGATGGGCCTGGCCGCCACCCAGAAGCTATTCCTGGTGGGCCTGGGTTTGCAGGACGCCAAAGCCAAAACCGACCAGACTCAAACTTTGCTGAAAGAGGCGCTGAACTACGTGACCTTTATTCCCTTCTCCTCGGGCGTGATGAGCGAGTGGGAAAACTCCTTCTATGCCGACAACCTTCCCGCCGACCAGCTCAACGCCCGGTGGTGGGAGCTGGTGAAAAAGTACCAGGGCATCGTTCCGCCCAGCACCCGCGGGAAAACTTCCTCGACCCAGCCACCAAAACCCACATCAACGACGACCCGGCCCAGTACTATGACTATGCCCTGTCGTACGTCATCCTGTTTCAACTCCACGACCATATTGCCAAGAAAATCCTCAAGCAGGACCCGCACGCCACCAACTACTACGGCAGCAAGGAAGTGGGCACCTTCCTGGCCGACATCATGCGCCCCGGGGCCAGCAAAGACTGGCGGGCCGTGCTGAAGGAGAAAACCGGCGAAGACCTTTCGGCCCGCGCCATGGTGGATTACTTCCAGCCCCTGATGGCCTACCTGAAAGAGCAGAACAAGGGCCGCAAGTACACGATGTAAGCTCGGTTGGCCAACGTATCCCTTACCTTTAAAACGGTGCTGCAACTCATGTGGCGCCGTTTTTTGATTCGCTTCCGTCCATGAACAACAAGAATCTACTCCGCCCAGGGTTTTTACTGCTCTTGCTTCTGGTAAAGCTTTGCACGATACAGGCCACCGCCCAAAGCAAAGCCGAACCCCTGGCCATTGGTGAAACCTTCACCATTGTTTCCAAAATCCTGGGGAAACGCGGCGCATCAACGTGTATTTGCCCGCCGGCTACGCTGAATCGAAGACGCTGCGGCTGCCGGTGCTCTACATGCCCGATGGCGGTATGGCCGAAGACTTTTTGCACGTGGCGGGCCTAGTGCAGGTTTCGGTCGGCAACAGCACCATGCGGCCCTTTATCGTGGTGGGCATCGAAAACACCCAGCGCCGCCGCGACCTGACCGGCCCCACGACGGTAGCTGAAGACAAGAAGATTGCGCCCAAAGTGGGCGAATCGGCCGCTTTCCGCCAGTTTATCCGTCAGGAGCTTATGCTCCAGGTCCAGCAGCGCTACCGCACCACGGCCGAAAAAGCCATTGTGGGCGAGTCCTTGGCAGGACTGTTTGTAGTTGAAACCCTGCTGCTGGAACCCGACCTGTTTGACCACTACCTGGCCTTCGACCCAAGTTTGTGGTGGAACAACGAGCAACTGGTGAAGCAGGCTGCCGCGACCATCAAAGCGTATAAGGGTCCGGCCAAAACCCTATACATGACCTCGAGCGACGAGCCGGTTATTGCCGCCGCTTCGGCCCGCCTGGGCAAGATTCTGCAGGACACGCCCAACGCCGCGCTTACCTGGCACTACGAACCGATACCCACTGAAACCCACGGCACAATTTACCACCCATCGGCGCTCAAGGCTTTCCGGTATGTATTCAAGCCTAAGGCAGAAGCTGCGGCTAAGTAGGGCTATTTCTAAGCTGACAATTCTATAAGGCTGCTTTACACTATCTTGAACGGACGAAGTGAATTGCTGCGCCCGTCTCTTATGCTCATCCCATTAGACAACAAGAGCCTGCCTATTCAAGAAACTATCAGGCAACTCGTGGGTATTTTCTCCGACAACTATTTTGATATAGTAGACCATTGGACCGATGATCCGGAGGCTATCGGAATTGCCCACCCGGATAACCATGGCATCTTGGTCTATATTTCAACAGCTGACTTGCAGCAGGGCTACTATGTTGAGCTGGAGGCACCAAGCTACCAGCAAGAGTTTCCATACTGGAACAAGGGAAGCTATTCGAGCAGTAACATGAATGCAGTTGCAGCCATTGTTTTCATGCACTTCAACATGAACTACATTTCTCATTCTGCACAGAAATAACTCATTAGGCACCTCTACGTCCCCGACGGATACAAATCCGGGGCTCATTGGCTTTCACCGGCGTTTCAAGCGGGTGCAGGGCCGTGGTTTTGTCGAGGTAGATAAACGCGTCGTAGCGCTGGGGCATGATGGAGGGCACGTAGTTCTGAAACCGGTCGGCCCGCGGATTATACACCACGCCGATGGCCCGGTGGCCAATGCGGCGCTTGAAAAACGGGTCTTTCAGCAAATCCTGGGAAAGCACGAGCTTATCCGTGGGACCAATGGCATGCAGCATATCCTCCCAGCTGCCCACTTTGGCTTCGGGCACCAGCATCCGCTTAATGGGCGCGCCCCAGGCATCGGCCGCAATAACGGAGCCCTGATAGGAGCCAAAACCGATGATAAACACGTTTTCCCGACCCAAATGCTGCCGGGCCAGCTGGCCCACGTTCACCTCGGCGCTGCTGGCCATGTCGGTGTAGCGGGCGTCGCCCACGTGGGTGTTGTGCTCCCACACAATGGCTTTGCTCTGTGGCCCGTGCAACTCCAGCAGGCGACGCAGCGTTTCCATCATGTGCTTGTCCCGAATATTCCACGACTCGGTATTGCTGGTGGTCATGGCCCGGTAGTATTTCTCCCCGTTCATGGCTACCAGGGCGTGCTGCTGGGCCACAAACAGCTGCTCGTCCTGGGCATGGCCCCGCCCGTAAGCTTTTCCATGGTCTTCCAGAGGCGGTTGGTTTCCGTCCAGCAGGTTTTGTCGGCGCGGTCTACTGCCAAAGCGTACTCCTGGGGGTCAGCACTGTAGGGCTTAAAGCACTGCTGGGCCCGCTGGGCAGCTTGGGCGGCCCCGGGGTCCCGGCCTTCGAGGTGGGGCACCAGGTCAGCCAGTGACTCCCACACGCAGTACACGTCCAACCCGAAGAAGCCGACTTTCTCGGACCCAGCCACTTGCTGGTTGTGGTGGTTGAGCCACTTTACCAGCCCGGCCACTTCGTGGTTGCCCCACATCCAGGTAGGCCAGCGGTTGTAGTGCCGTAGTAGCCGCACGGCCGCGGCGCTATCCTGCCGGGCTCCTTTGATAAAGTTGTTGACCCGGTAGGAATCGGCCCACTCCCCTTCCACGGCAACGAAGTCGAAGCCTTTTTCCGCAATCAGGCGCTTGCTCAAAGCAGCCCGCCACAGGTAGTACTCCCGCGTGCCGTGCGAGGCCTCACCCAGCAGCACTACCCGGGCGTCCCCAATCTGGGCCATTAGCCGGTCCAGGTCCCGGGCCGACTGCAGCGGATAGTAGGGAATCTGAACCTTCTTTTCCTTCGGGCCCTGGTCAGCAGTAAGCTGCACCGGCAGGCCGGGCCCGGACTGGGCGGAAGCTACGTTCTGCTTCTGAAAATTGCAGGCCAGCGCATGCGCAGTCATCAGGCCGACTGCCAGCCACTTGGCAATATTGTGTATGGCAACCATAAAGCCTCCTTCCAGCAGCCCCTCGCCCGAGCGGCGTTGGCTGTAGAAGAAGTTTACGGCTGGGGCCTAGTCTTGAAATACGCATTTTCACGATACTAATACGGAATCAAATAGGGCGTATTTGCCGCTGAAAAAGACTCCGAGTTTGCCGCCTCCTAAAAGCAAAACAGCCGGACTTGCGGCCGGCTGTTTTTAAGTAAAGAACTTCGGTGCTCGTGGAAGCTAGTAGTTAGCTTCGGCAGCGGGCAAATCAATTAGGATAAACTGCGAATCTTTGGTGGCGCGTATTTGCACGACGTGCTCGTCGGTCATGCGGGCCTGGTCGTTGGGGCCCAGCTCGGTGCCGTTCACGTATATCGTGCCTTCCTTGACGTAGATGAAAGTATTGCGGATCGGGAAGGTCTTGAACTCGATTTCCTTGCCTTCTTTCAGATTCGACCAGTAAATCGTGCTGTTGGAGTTCATGTATACCACATCTTCCAGCACCTTCTGGCCCGAAACGATGGGCATCAGCTCATTCTTACTGTCGAGCAGATCCAGGTCCTTTTGCTCGTAGCTGGGCGCTAGGCCTTTCTGGTTGGGCAAAAACCACAGCTGGTAGATGTGCAGGGGCTTGTCGGTACGGTTCATTTCCCCGTGCGCCAGGCCGGTACCGGCCGTCATGCGCTGCACTTCGCCTTTCTTGATGGTGGTTTTGTTGCCCATCGTATCCTCGTGGGTTACTTCTCCTTCCAACACGATGGTCACAATTTCCATTTCGGAGTGCGGGTGCTGGGGAAAGCCCGAGTTGGGCGCTACCGTGTCATCGTTAAATACGCGCAGCGGCCCGAAATGCACGTTGTTCGGGTCGTAGTAGTCGGCGAAGGAAAACAGGAAGTAGCTGTTGAGCCAGGCTACCGGCGAGGCATGATGACGGTCGGTAGCGGGGATATACTTGAGCATGGTGGTTCAGGTGTTGGTGTGGTAGCAAATTGCCTAAAGCATACGCGCTAAAGCCGGGCTAAGTTAGAAACACCTTATAAACAGCAAGGCTCACCCGTAAGAACAACGAGTGAGCCTTGCTATACGCAGCGCATAACTGCGCTACGGATGTTACGCCTTTTTCAGGGTGCTCATCTGCTGCTGCAGGTCCAGCACGATGCTGGCCAGGCGCGAGAGCGACAGGTCCGCAATTGGGAACGTGCTGCTGATGTAGGACTTAGCTTCCCAGATTTCCACCACGTCTTCCACCCCGATTTCGTAGGGCGAGTACACGGGGTTGTCGGAGTGCAGGGAAAGCGTGGCGCCGTCCTTGAGCTTATTGAAGATGCGCTTGAAGACGATACCTTCCTTGCCGCTCACCACCACGCACGGCGTACCGTCCTTGATGGTCATCCAGTCCTCCACGTACTTGCCCACGATAACCGTACCCGAGGCAATGGGCAGCATCGAGTCGCCGGCAATTTCGAAGGCCCGGTAGGTACCGCCGGTGCTGAGCATGGGCAGGCGGAACTTGGGCAGCTCCTCGATAAACTCGGGGTCGGCATAGCCGTTGAGGTAGCCGGCGCTGGCTTTCAGCGGCACGAGTTCAATATTCTCATTTTGCTCTTTGTCAACGGTCAGCGCCAGGATGCGCAGGCCGTTGGCAGGACGGGGCGTGGGTGGCTCGGGCGAAGAAGTAGCAGGCTCGAGTTGGCGCAAAGCGGCCTTCTGGGCGCTCTTCTTGGTGAAGTCGGTCGTGACCAGGGCATCCAGGGAGATGCCGAAGAGGCGGGCCATATTGACCAGGGTGCTGAGCTTGGGCTCGGCCCGGCCTTCTTCGTAAGCGCCTACTAGAGAGCGTTTGATACCTAGTTTTTCGGCCATCTGAGCCTGAGTCAGGGCCAGTTCGCGCCGCCAGAATTTCAGGTTGGTGTTAATCATCGCGGGTAGGGAGCCGGGAAAGGCTTCGACATCAAAGGGTTATCGGCTCGTGAAATTAGCAACAAACCCGCAGCTTTACTAATTCAATTAGCTTTAATTTTTTAGAAAAAAGCTCCGGAGCTTTCTTCTGCTCCCACGCCCCCTTCTAAAGGCTATCCGGTGGAGCTTGGGCCATCACTTCGTTGAGGTCAGGCGGGTTTAAAAGCGTCGCGCGGGAAGTTTGAGTTTTAGCAGGACCGGGCTCAGCCCACCACTCCTCATTTTCCCAGAGCCCAGCCCAGCCCAGCTTCGCGTACTTCGGGTTTACTTCCGGGCCCCGTTCCCCGATGTTGAAGTCGGTCAGAACCTTGCCGGCAATCGGCAGAATATTGAAGGCCCAGAGCGCGGGCTTCTCCCGACTGGTCTGGTAGCTGCGCCACTTGCCATCAAACAGCAGAGCCGTACCCCGGGTGGATGAGGCATCCGTAGCCGGAATGCCGAACGAAAACAGCTGCAGTCCATCGGGCCGATTTGGGTCCATGCTAAAGTCTACGGCCATAGTACCAGTGAAGGTGCCAGCCCCTTTGCTGGCGGGGTCCTCGTTGAAAACGTAGGTTCCAGTGGCCGTATAGCCTTTGGCGGCCCCATTGTCTTCCAGGTATTTCCCTAGATCAACGCCCAGATCATGCACGTTCTGAAGCGTAATACTACCCGTGAAAGAGGTAATGCGGCCCTTGAAGCGGCTCTTGCCCGTGACATAGTATACCTCGGGCTGCAGCGTGTCTTTGCGCGATGATAGCAGCAGCACTTCCACCCGGTAATGGTCGGCCCCGAAAAAGCCGTTCATCGGGCCAAACGTAGTTTTATCCTCCGGGTTCCAAAGCTCTCCTAAGTCATACTGCGCCAGGAAGGTCCGCATTTCGGGCGTCAGCACCGGGGCCGGAGCCGCGGGTTTCGCGGCCGGGCGGGTAGCGGTGGTTCTAGATGCCGCGGGGTAGCAACGGCAGTTGCGGTTGTAGAAGTGGCCGACTGCTGGCAGGAAGTCAGCCCCAGGGCTGTAATCAGGGCCGCAGCTATTCCTTGTTGAAGTAGGGGCATAGAGTTGAGACTAATTCAGGGAGTAATTCGCCCGAGCAGCCGGGCTGGATTTGCAAACACAACATACTGCTTTCCCAGCTATAAAACCGGAGTTCCGGCCTCTACCCACCACTCGTCGTTTTGCCAGTAGGAACTCCAGCCGACGCGGGTATACTTGGAGTTGATGTGCGGGCCCCGGTCCCACAGGTTGAAGTGGTCCATGACATCATCGGCAATATTCATAAAGTTGGTGGCCCACACCAAGCGCACCGCCCGGGGATGAGCCGCGCTGGTCCAGGCGCTGGTGAAGCGGGAGCTTTCCCAATGCTGGCTCCCGTCCACCAATAGGCTGAACTGGGTTGGTAGGCCGGGCCGGCCGGGGTTTGGGAGAAGGTAACGACCACCGAGCCGCTAAAGACCCCAGCTGCTTCCTCGGCCCGATCTTCGACCAGGCGAAACGAGCCGGTGGCCCGGTAGTGCGCGGATGCCTGGAAGGAGGCCAGCGGGTAAGGCGCTTTCACTTTTTGAACAGAGCTCAGCGTGATGGTGCCGCTAAACGAGAGAAGCCGTTCCCGCTCCCGGGTTTTGCCCTCCACGTAGTAGCGGGCCGGATTTTTAGCGTCGCGACGTACTTTTTCAAATACCACATCCACGGGCCGGTACTGCGGGCCCATGCAGCCCAGCATGGTTTGGGCTTCGGCGGGCCTTGCCGACACCAGCCACAACGGGGCCAGGTTAAACTTACGAAATAGGGTGGCTGAACTGGCAGGGGCTGGCTTGCGCACAGCTGGCGGCGGTGCAGAGGGGTTCGTAGTTGCCCCAATGGGCAGCATCAGAAGTAACGTGAGCAGGTTCATAGCAGCTCTACTTTAAGAAATCAACGGGCCGAGGGTTCTTCGTGGGGTTAGCTGGGGCCGTCGTCCACCATTCCTCGTTTTCGTAGTATTCATTCCAGCCGTAGCGGGCGTATTTCGGGTTGACTTCGACTATCCGCCCTCCCACGTTGAAGTCGCCCAGCAGCTCATCAGCCACCTGGGTCAGGTGGGCGGCCCAGAGTACCGACTGTTGCTGCGGGCCTTGCTTGTAGCCCCCTCGAAGGCAAAGCCACGGGACGGGTGAGGTGATACCTGGGTGTCAAACAAGTTGAGCTGGCCCTGGGAGTTTATCTGCCAATCGAGGGCCGCCGTGCCGTGCAGCACGCCTTGCGTCGTGTGGAAGGTAAACGGCCCAACTGCCGTATAAGCCCGCAGCCCTTTGTGCTGGTAGCCTAAATCATGATGCTCCCGCACCTGCCGCAGCCATACCGTGCCCTGCACCGGAGTAATGACGCGGGCTACTCGCAGCAGGCCCCGCAGGTGAAAGCGGCCCGGTTGCCGCTCGTCTTGCCAGGCCCGCTGAAATACGACTTCCAGCCGCTGGTGGTGTGGGCCCAGCAAGCCGTTCTGCACGGGGTTTTCAGCATTCAGTAGCCAGAGCGGGGCAATATCTGAGTGAAGAAAGAGCCTGTCCCGAGCCGCCGCTTCCAGCGTGTCAACCAACGGCATCACCCGTTGGCTCTGGGAAGGCAGCAGCAGGGAGTCGAAGCTGGCTTGGGCGCGCTGCTCCGCCACCTTGCGCCGCCACGCCCACCCCACGACGGCTACAGCCAGCAGGCTGCTGGTCAGCAGAAAGCCGAGTACTATTTTTTTCCAGCGCCTCATCGGGTGGCGGGTGCAGCGTGAAACGAACGGAGCAGCCGCCGGGCCGCACCCGCCTGAATCACCACTTCGGCCAGCACCAGGTTGCCGGTCCACGAGAGCCAGGTCACGGTCAGGTAGGTTTCAATGGGCTTGGTGCCAAACACGTAAAACAGCACGTAGCTCTCGGTGCGCAAGCTCATGGCGGCTAGTGTCACGGCAAAGCTGCGTATCATCCACTCGGTATGCTGCTCCCAGCGCCGCTGCCGGGCCAGGCGGTAGGCCTGCCAGGTGCCGAGCCACCACACCAGGCACTGCAGCGTAAAGCCCACTTTGGCTACCAGGCCGCCGTTGGCAAAGCTGGCCAGAATCAGGCCCGAGGGGGCCGCCAAAGCCAGGACGGAAAATACGTAGAGCTTGCCCAGGTTGCGGTGCAAAGCGGTCCGGCCTTGAAACAGGCGCGGAAAAAACTGTGCTAGTCCGGCCGCCAGCACCCACATGCTACTGGTAATGTGCACGTAAAAGCCCAGCCGAAACAGCCCGCGGCTGTTCGTTACTTCCGACTTGGTCGTCAGGAAGTTAATGCCGGGCTCAAACGATAGGTAGGGCCACACTTTGGTGCCCATTAGGATGGTAAAACAGGCTACGGCCGCACCCGCCAGCCATTGCAGCAGGCGCGGAATAGTAAAAGAGGAAAGCATGGGGAAGCCGAAAAGCGCTAGGGCAATATAACGCGGCTAGTATATTCTTATGGTGCAGCCGGAAAAGTATTTTCCCAGACCCTTCAACCCGCAAAACTCTGTCTTAAGGTAAGGTCTCAACGGGCGCCTTTTTACCAGTCCTTGCGAGGAGGCACGACGAAGCAATCCGTCCTCTGAAATGTACGGAATGCTCTAAAGTGAAAAGCCCTTTCCTGTTTTGCTACGGGAAAGGGCTTTCTGGTAAAAGGGCGGGACTACCTCCGCAGAGAACGGATTGCTTCGCGTTGCTCGCAATGACACGTGTTGTGTATTAGCACATTCGCACATTCCATCACCTTAGCATATTAGCTCTACTTGCTGCGCAGGCGCTTCTGGTACATCACGGCCAAGCGGAGCTTGAAGTAGTCGTACTGCTCGCGCAGGTGGTCAAACAAGTCCCGCAGGGGTGGGTCGCCGCCGAGCTGGCCGATGGCGGTCTGAATTTTGGCGAATTCGTCCATGGTCAAAAACTCCTCCAGCCGAATGGGTTGCCCCTTGGCGTAGAGCGTCTCAATGTGGGCCCGAATGGTGCTAGGGCTCAGCGAGCGGCGCTCGGCAATGGCTTCCACGCTCAGACCCGCACGGTGCAGTTGCAAGGTGTTTTCGTGAGTGTCGCCGGCCTCGCGGGCGCGGCGCGGCTTGCGGGCCGCGCTGGGCAGGTCCTCGTCTTCGTCGTCATCGGTGGTATCCGAAGGGTTGGGCACTCCGCCGTGCTCTAGAATGGCTTTGATAAAGACCTCGCCGTAGTTCTCGAACTTCTTCATGCCCACGCCGCCAATAGCTAGCATGGCCGTGCGTGACACGGGCCGCTCGGCCGCCATTTCCTGCAGCGTCGTATCGGTGAAGATGACGTATGGGGGTACGTTCTGCTCGTCGGCAATACGCTTGCGCAGCTGCCGCAGCCGGTCGAAGAGCTGGGTCGTGGCATCGGTAGGCGCCGTGGCGGTGCCGGCGGCTTTCTTGCCCCGGGGCTGCTTCTCGGCTTTTTCGGCGGGCTGGAATTTCTTCATCGGCAACTGGCGCTGGCCCTGCAGCACCTGCTTACCCAGGTCAGTGATTTTCAGCGCGTAGCCTTCCTCGTACGCAATGTAGAGCAGGCCGTCGTTGAGCATCTGGTGGATGTAGCTGTACCAGTCCAAATACGGCAAGTCGCGGCCCGCGCCGTAGGTTTTGATTTGCTCGTAGCCGCCCTGCAGAATGGCCTGGTTGCGCATCCCGCGCAGCACGTCGATGAGCAGACCGATGGGGGCCCGCTCGCGCATGCGCACCACGGCCGACAACGCCTTCTGAGCCAACTCGGTGCCGTCGAAGGTGGTGGGTGGGTTGCGGCAGATGTCGCAGTTGCCGCAGTCGGTGGGCAGGGTTTCGCCGAAGTAGTTGAGCAGGATTTTGCGGCGGCAGCTGGCGGCTTCGGCAAACTGCTGCATGCGCTCCAGCTTGGTGAGGCTGAGCTGGGCCAGGCGCGGGTCGGCGTCCTTGGTGAGCATGTCGCGCAGGCTCATCACGTCGGCGTAGCTGTAGAAGAGCACCGCAGTGGCCGGAGCCCCGTCGCGCCCGGCGCGGCCGATTTCCTGGTAATAGCCCTCGATGTTCTTGGGCAGGTTGTAGTGAATCACCCAGCGCACGTTGCTCTTGTCGATGCCCATGCCAAAAGCAATGGTAGCCACGATGACCTGCAGATCGTCGCGCAGAAAGGCTTCCTGCACGGCTCCGCGCTGGTTGGGGGTCATGCCGGCGTGGTAGTGACCGGCGCGGACGCCTTTTTCCTTGAGCTTCTGGGCCAACGTCTCGCACTGCTTGCGCGAGAGGCAGTACACGATGCCCGCCTCCGAGGGCCGGGCCGTGACGAAGTCCACAATGCTGCCCACGCGGTTTTGGCCGGGGCGCACGATAAGGTTGAGGTTGGGCCTATCGAAGCTCGACAAAAACACCTGGGGCTCGTGCATGCGCAGCTGCTGCTGGATGTCGCGCTGGGTGAGGCGGTCGGCCGTGGCGGTCAGGGCAATGATGGGCACCTGCGGAAACTGCTCGCGCAGGACCCGCAGCTGGGTGTACTCGGGCCGGAAGTCGTGGCCCCAGGACGAGATGCAGTGGGCCTCGTCGATGGCGAACATGCTGATGCGCAGGCGTTGCAGAAACTGCACGAAGCCGGGCGAGACCAGCTTTTCGGGGCTTACGTAAAGCAGCTTGAGGTAGCCGTTGAGGCAGTCACTGGCAATGCTGCTTTGCTCGCTCTGGCCCACGCTGCTGTTGATGTACTCGGCCGGAATACCGTTGGCCTTGAGGGCTTCCACCTGGTCCTTCATCAGGGCAATCAGGGGGAGACGACCACGCAGACGCCTTCCTGTACCACGGCCGGCACCTGGAAGCACACCGATTTGCCCCCACCCGTGGGCATGAGCACCACGGTGTCCTTGCCGCTCATGATATGGGAAATAATGCTTTCCTGCATGGGCCGGAAAGTATCGTAACCGTAGTACTGCTTCAGGACGCGCCGAGCAGAAGCCAGCGTGGGCGCGAGGGGTTCGGGGGCAAATAACATGCGGTAAAAATACGGCTAAACCAGGACTTGACAGACGTAAATAAACCGTGGCCGCGGGGAAATAGTGCACGGATTTCGCAGATTCCGGCGCCGCACCGCGCCGGTGCTCACCGTACAGCTTAAGAATGATTTATTTCCGCAGTATCGGGTTGCTCCAAACGATATTTCCCTTGCCTTGCACCCACTTCCCCAGGATAACAAGCCGGTTTTAAGGGCCTTTCACGACCTCCACACCACTTTCTCGCAGGGTCAGCTCTAGGAGGTAGAGCCGATGGCCGTCGGGGGTGGTTCCGGCCCGCTTCAGGATGGCCGTAGCCTGCCAGCGCAGCACCTGACCACCCCGGGGTAGCACGGCGGTAGCTACTCCGCCTTTAGAGTCGGGCTTGGTCTGACGGCGGGTAAAGCCCTGGGCATTGAAGTCGCCGACCCACTGCTTGGTGCCGTGAGAGTAGTAATCGTTGTAGACCTCGTAGGAAGCAAGCGGACCGCTGCCGCGGATGGCAAACTGGTAGTACAGCGGCGAGAGGCCGGGGAAAGCCAGTCCTACCCCGAAGGCATCGGGCCGGCGGGGCCCCAGGGCGCTGGAGCCAAAGGACTCGGAGCGCAGGCGCGCAAACTGCCCCCGCTCGTTGAGCTTAAACTCGTGCTGCCCGCTGCTACGGTCCCACAGCAGAATCGGCTGCGCGGGCAGAGGCTGGCCATCGGCGCCGAGCACGGTGAGCCGGAGCTCGTAGGTTACGGAGCGCTGCCCCAGGGAAAATATGAGCACCACGCCGCCCACAACGGCTACGGCAATGCCGCCCAGGATGTATACTATTTTCAGGATCATCGGGTAGCGCGGTGGTTTCAGTTCAAGGGCCCAAAGTAGGCACATCTTTCATTTTGCCGACCCTGCTCACGGCGCCTCCTCACGCAGAAGAGTCTCATCCCGCATTTCAGAAGGGGAAGAAAGCAAGGAGCTCAAGAGCTACTGCCACTCTTTTTGCCAGCTAGGTCCAGCAGAGGAAAGTCCAGTTCATATTTCATAAGTACAATACGCCAGTCAGATAAATACAAGTTTTCCCTTCATTACCGGCCGTTTCGCGTAGTGTAACTCCGCCTTAGCAACCTCGTATCTGCCGAAGCTTCATGCCCCAGCTTCCGGCAGGCACTGCGGCTGCCGGGCGGGTTCTTCTTGTTTCACTTTTCTGCTCATCTATGAAAACATCTTTCCGATCCGCTTTTTTAAACCAACGGTGGCTACTGAGCCTGGGCCTGCTGCTGGCCGGCACGCCGGGCTACGCGCAGGGCTCCTGGCAGTCGGTTGCCAGTGTGGGCGGCAGCGCTACCGACGTGAAGGCTACCACCACCGATGAAGCCGGCAACGTGTATCTGGTAGGAACCTTTGCGGGCAGTATGACGCTCGGCAGCCAAACCCTGACCAGCGCCGGCGGCACGGATATTTTTGTAGCCAAACGGAATTCGGGCGGTTTTCTGTGGGCCCAGCGCGCGGGTGGCGCCGGCAACGACACGGCCAAGGCCGTAACCGTGCACAATGGCGGCGTGTACGTCGGCGGCATGTTTAGCGGGGCCACCGCCGTGTTTGGCAGCACTACCCTTACCAATGCTGGCCCGGCCTCCACCACCGACGTATTTGTGGCCCGCTATGCCGATGCAGGTTCTACGGCCAGCCTGAGTTGGGCCCAGCAGGCCGGAGGTTCAGCCAACGACGAGCTCAGCGCCGTGGCGGCCACGGCCTCTGGCGTATTTGCCACCGGCGCCTATACCGGCTCAGCCCGTTTCGGCAACGCGCTGCTGACCAGCACCGTGAGTACCACCCCCGATATTTTCATTACCAAGCTTACCCCGGCAGCACCGGCGGCTTTGTCTGGACCCAAAGCGCGGGCGGCCCGGGCACGGATGCCGCTGCGGCCCTGGGCGTAGAAGGCTCCAACGTGTACGTGGCCGGCAGCTTCAGCAGCACCGGCAGCTTCGGCAGTAATCTGGTGTTCAGCGCCGGCAACCAGGATTTGTTTGTAACCCGCCTGACCGATGCGGGTGCGACCAGCAGCTTTGCCTGGGTGCAGCGGGCCGGCGGCGCCAACGACGAGCTGGCCACGAGTCTGGTCGTGAGGGGCAGCGCGGTGTACGTGGCCGGCAGCTTCGCCAGCATTGCGGCCAACTTCAGCGGGCTGATTCTGGCCAACAACGGCAACGCGGATTTATTCGTGGCCAAGCTTACGGATGCGGGTACGACGGCTCCGGCCTTCAACTGGGCCCAGCGGGCCGGGGCACCGGCTTCGACCAGGCTACGGCTCTGGCCGTGAATGGCAGCAGCGTGTACGTGGCCGGGCAGTTCAACAGCCCCCTGATTGGCTTCGGCTCGGTCAATGTCTTCTCCAACAACCAGAGCGGCTTTTTCGACATCGTAGTAGCCAAGCTCAACGACGTGGGCACCACGACCCCGGTCTTCAGCTGGGCCCAGCAGGCCGGCGGCACAGGGCACGATTATGCTACCGGTCTGGCCGTGCGGGGCTCACTGCTGCACGTAGTAGGCAGCGCTACCATCCCGGCCCGCTTCGGCACCCAGACGCTGTCGGGCTCCGCGGCTACTGCCACTGCCTACCTGGCAACCCTCTCCGACAACGTGACGACGGCCACAAACAGCCCTGCCCTGCTGGCTGGCCTGGGCCTGTACCCCAACCCGGCTCACCACCGCGTGACGCTCCAGCTGCCAGTCGGCACCCAGGCCGCCGCTACCGCTACCTTGCTCGACGGAACGGGCCGGAAAGTGCGCACGGCGTTTGTTGTGCCGGGAGCCACGGGGGCCTTGGAATTCTCCTTGACTGGACTGGCGGCCGGCTTGTATTACGTGCAGCTGCAGCTGGGTGACCAGCGCGCTGCCCGCGCCCTGATGGTAGAATAGCGCGGCTCCGGCCAAAACAAAAGCCCTTTGCCACAACCTGCGGCAAAGGGCTTTTTTGTGAATGGCTAGCTAGGTTGCCCCGTTAACAGCGGCGCCTGGCACCTTCGTTATCTACTTGCCAAGCTCCAGCACCAGGGCCGTTTTGGCGGGCAGCTGCAGGGTCGTCAGGCTGCTGAGTGTTTCGCCGGTGAGCACGTTGCGGGCGTTGGTGAAGCCGCTCATGCGCTCCGCAAAACGAGCCGTGTGCAGCGCGGCAGACTTATCGGTAGAGTTGGTGGCCACCATCACGGTACCGGTAGCGTCGTAGCGGAAGTACACGTAGAGGCCGTTTTCGGGCAGGTACTGCATCAGCTTGCCGCTGTGCAGCGCCGGGTGGGTTTTGCGGTAGGTAGCCAGGGTTTTCACAAAGTTGAATGCCTCGTTCTCCTTGGCCGAGCGGCCGGCGGCGGTAAACTTGTCCTCTTTGTCGCCAGACCAGCCGCCGGGAAAGTCCTTGCGCACTTCGGCATCGGTGGGGTCCTTGAAGTTCTTCATCAGGATTTCGGTGCCGTAGTACATGCTCGGAATGCCGCGGGTAGTCAGCAGCCAGGTCAGCCCGATTTTGTACCGGTCGTAGTCCTCCCCCACTTCCGACAGAAACCGGTTGTGGTCGTGGTTGTCGATAAAGGTCACGAGCTTGGTCGGGTCCTGATAGACGGCATCCTGGGCCAGGGCTTGGTACACGCGCTGGGCCCCGTTGTCCCAGCCGGTGGCGGCGGGCGTGCCCACTTCCTTGAGGCCAGCCAGCATAGCGTTTTCTAGCACGAAATCCAGGCCGCCGGGCTGGTTGGACTTGAACGGGAAATCAATCTTGTTGCGCACGTAGTAAGCCTGGTCCACGGTGCTGGTCACCGACGACTCCCCGAAAATGTGAATCTTGGGGTACTCGGCCAGCAGCGCCGCGTTGCAGCGGTTCATAAACGGCTGGTCGTTATACATATAAGTATCGATGCGCCAGGCATCTACCCCGAAGGTTTCCACCGACCAGATGGCGTGCTGAATCAGGAAATTGGCCACGTAGGGATTCTGTTGGTCGAGGTCGGGCAGGAAGGGCACAAACCAGCCGTTGAGGGTCACGGCGCGGTCAATCTGGGCGGCGTGGGGGTCGGTGATGGGCTGCTGCCGGTAGCTGGTATTGGTGTAGGTGGGCCACTGGTGCACCCAGCTTTTCATGGGCAAGTCCTTGATAAACCAATGGTTGTTGCCCACGTGGTTGTACACCGCGTCCTGCACCACTTTGAGGCCGGCGGCGTGGGCCTGCTGCACGTAGGCTTTGTAGGCCGCATTGCCGCCCAGGCGCCGGTCCACAGTGTAGTGGTCGGTGAAGCCGTAGCCGTGGTAGGCCGAGCGCATGGTGCCGCCCTCGTTGGTCAGGCCCTGGTTGTTTTCCAGCACGGGTGTAAACCAGACGGCCGTCACGCCCAGGTCCTTGAGGTAGCCGATGCGCTGGGCCGCACCCTGTAAGTCGCCGCCGTGGCGGAAAAACGGGTTGGCCCGGTCCGAGTTGGGGTCGGCCATGTCGGCAAACTTGTCGTTGCTGGCGTCCCCGTTGGCAAACCGGTCGGGCATGGCCAGGTAAATCAGGTCGGCCTGGGTTACGCCCTGCCCCTTGGGGCGGTTGTCGCGGGCCAGCAGCTCCCACTTCTGAGTTACGGTCTGGGTGCCCTTTTTGCCCACGATGCTCACCGTGCCGGGCTTGGCGGTGGCGGCAATGGTGAGGTCCAGAAAGGCGTAGTTCGGGTTTTCCACGGCACTGGTTTTCACCAGCTTCACCCCCGGGTAGCTAATGGTGTAGCTCAGCGTGCCGGCCTGGGGCCCGTAGACCAGCAGCTGCAGATTGCCGTTTTTCATGCCCGTCCACCAGTTGGTGGGGTTCAGGCGGGTAATGGCCGGCGTTTGGGCCGGGGCCAGTAGCGGCAGCAGCAAGGCCAGCAGCAAGTAGGAAAGCTGTTGTTTCATGGGCGGGAGAGAGTTGGGAGAGAACCGAAAGTTAGAAGAAGCGCCGCCAAAAGAAAGAACGCCCTGTCTGGCAGTCTGCTTTGGGGCGCAGAAAGCTCGGCAGGACGTTCAAAAAGGCAGCCCCGGGGCGGGCCACAGTACTTAGGCGCGCTTCAGGTGCTTGAGGATGGCTATTACATCCTCTTCCCCAGCGCAGGCTCGGCCTGCTGAAAGGTCTGAACGACGGTTTCGGCCAGGGGCGTGGCCAAGCCTTCGGCCTGAGCCAGACGCAAGTCTTTGGCCAGCAGCTTCAGGGCAAAGGCTGCCGCGTAGTTTTCGCCCTGCACGGCCTCGCCTTTGAGCTTGATAAAGACGCTGCCTAGGGCGCTGTTGTTAATCAGCTCCATCAGGTCGTTGGTTTGCAGCTGGTGCTGCTGGGCAAAGAGCAGGGCTTCGGCCAACCCCTGGGCCTGAAACCCCAGCAAGGTGTTCAGGGCCAGCTTGGCCACGTTGCCGTTGCCGGTGGGTCCCAGGTAGCGGGCCAGCTTGCCCAGGTGCTCAAACAAGGGCTGGGCCTGGGCAAAGCCACTTTCCTCGCCCCCCACCATAATTACCAGCTGGCCCGACTCGGCCTGCTTGACGCTGCCCGACACCGGGGCGTCGAGGTAGGTGTGGCCCTGGGCCTGGCACAGCACGGCCATTTCGCGGCTGACTCCCGGCGAGACAGTGCTCATGTTGATCAGCAGCTTGCCGGTGGCCTGGGCCTGCAACAAACCCTCGGGCCCGGTAAACAGCTCCCGCACGGCCTGGTCGTCCGACACCATCAGGAACACGACGTCCGCCTGGGTCAGCAAGGCCGCCGGAGAAGAGGCCACGGTGGCGCCAGCCTCGCGCAGGGCGACGGTTCTCTCCGGGCTTCGGTTGTAAACCGAAACCGGGTAGCCCGCACTTAGCAGGCGACTCGACATGGGCGTACCCATGTTGCCCAGCCCAATCCATCCAATAGGGGTAATGCACTCATTGTACTCGGGAAAATGATAAAAGGGAAGTTACGCTAAACTATACCCGCCCCGTCGAATAAGTTATAGCCTGGGGCCTGGCCCGCGCCGGGTTTGCCCGCCCCAGCCAGCAGCATATGAAGCCCCTTCGCAGCCCACCAAGGGAGTATATTGGGTGTAGCAGCCGGCTCCCGGACCGATAAATCCATTTGGGCCCGCCATATTTAGGCCATGCAGCACATCCCCGCCTTACTTCTTATCGACTTTCAGCAGGCTTTCGACAACCAGGCCTACTGGGGTGGCAACCGCAACAACCCCCAGGCCGAAGCCAATGCCGGGCGGCTCCTGGCTCAGTGGCGGCAGCTGGGCTGGCCAGTTATTCACATCCGCCACGACTCGGCCAGCCCGGCCTCTCCGTTGCGGCCCGGCCAGCCGGGCAATGCCTTTAAAACGGAGGTGCAGCCCGAGGCCGGGGAGCCCATCTTCGCCAAAACGGTGAACAGCGCCTTTATCGGCACTGGCCTGCAAGCGTATTTGGCGGAGCACAACATTCACGGCCTCTTTATTGCGGGCCTGACCACCGACCACTGCGTATCGACGACGACCCGCATGGCGGGCAACCTGGGCTTCGAAACCTACCTCGTGGCCGACGCCACGGCTACGTTCGACAAAACCGGCTTCGACGGACAGCACTACCCCGCCGCCCTGATCCACGCCACGGCCCTGGCCAGTTTGCACGGCGAATTCGCCACGGTACTGACCACCGACCAAGCCGTTGAGCAGGTGCGGGCCCGCCTGACGTAGTCTCGGAGAGGCTGCCGGCCGGAGCCGTACCCAGGGTCCCCTCTACTCGGGCCGGGCTGCCTTGCGCGTGCCTTGGTAGAGCTCGTACTTGAGCAGGCGGCAGTCAATCGGCCCGTTGAAGAGCGGAATGCGGCGGGAGGCTTTCAACCCCACGCGCTTGGCGGCTTCCAGGTTGCCGGTAAACAAAAAGGCGTCGTAGCCCTGGAAGCTGGTTTTGAGCGTGTCGCCGATGGTTTTGTAGAGCGCCTCCATCTGGGCTTCCTCCCCGATTCGCTCCCCGTAGGGCGGGTTCGACACCACCACGCCGGCCGGCTCGTTCTTCGGGGCCTGGGCGTCTTTCACGTCGCGCACGCCGAGGCGGATGTAGTCCTCCAAGTCGGCAGCGGCCACGTTTTCCCGGGCCAGCTCGATGTACTCGCGCGACAAGTCGGAGCCGGCAATGTAGGCCTGGGGCTCCTCAATACGGGCACTGCGGGCGTCCATCACCACCGAGTCCCAGAGCTGCTGGTCGAAGTCGGCCCAGTTTTGAAAGCTAAACTTGCCCTGATGGTAGAGTCCCGGGGCAATGCGCTGGGCAATGAGGGCAGCCTCGGTGAGCAGGGTGCCCGAGCCGCACATGGGGTCAATAAAGGGCTTTTTGCCGTCCCAGCCGGTGAGCAGGATGATGCCGGCAGCCAGGGCCTCGTTCAGGGGAGCCACGTTGGTTTGCTGGCGGTAGCCGCGGCGGTGCAGGGAGTCGCCGGAAGCGTCGAGGCTGAGTACCACGTCATTCTCAATCATGTGCAGGTGCAGCCGGATGTCGGGGTTCTTCACGTCCACGCTGGGCCTCGAGCCGGTGCGGTTGCGAAACTGGTCGACAATGGCATCCTTGGTGAGCTGGGCCACATACAGGGAGTGCTCGAAGGTCGACTTGTTGACCACGGCCGTAATGGCAAAGGTCTGGTCGGGGCGGATATAGGCCGGCCACTCGATGCGGCCCACTTCACGGTAGAGGGCTTTTTCGTCGCGGGCGTAGAAGCCGGCGAAGGGCTTGAGGATGCGCACGGCGGTGCGGCACCAGAGGTTGGCCTCGTAGAGCAGCTGCTTGGTGCCGGTGAACTCAATGGCCCGCTGCCCGACTTTCTCGATTTTGGCGCCCAGGTCCCGCAGCTCCTGGGCCAGCACTTCCTCCAGGCCAAACTGGGTGGTGGCAGTCATAAAGAAGGTGGCGTCGCGGCGGTTTTCGGACATGGGGCAGGGTAGCTAAGAGAAATGAAGAACCGCAAAGGTCGGAGTTTTTCCCTGCTCCTGCCCTACCCGTTGTCCTCTTGGCCGATAAGCAGGCCCAAAAAAGCGGACAGCCGGGGAAGCCTAGCCGCTGCTCCGGAGGCATCTCCATTCTACTTTCCAGCTCCCGGCACACAGAACCCTCGCTAGGTTATCATCCGGTGAAGAATCTGCCGGCGTATTGTCAGTGGCTTATAAAGGCGCAACCTTTGCCCTACGAAAGCGGCTGGAGCTGCGTCGTAGAGGGGACTGCCAGAAGGTAGGCCCCCTCGTCTATTCAGGCCCTTGGGCGCGGGCTGCCCCTAGGACTTTGGTCGCCGGGCCCGGACCGGCGGCTGGGTTGAGAAAAGCGTAACCCGCAGCGGCCGGCGGGTGGTGTCCGTGACCACGACATCCGTCAGCAGATGAGCCGGATAGTCGAACCGCAGGCTGTAGGTACCCGGCCCCGGCACGGGCAGCAGAAACGCACCCTCCCAGTTGGCGGTGGTACTCAGGGTGGTGCCCATCACCAGGATGCTCACACCGGCCAGGGGACGGTGCCCGCTATTGACGACCTGCCCGGTCAGGGGTGGATACGGCGTACTGGTCTGCGCCCAACCGGGCCGGGCCGCCAGGTTTAGTAGCAAGATCAGTAGGGCTCCAAGCAGAATACGCATAAGGACAAATGGCAGCGGAAAGAACTGCTGTGCAAAGATGCGCCCTGCGTGCTTATGAGGCTTGTTATCAAATAGCTACTACCACCAAGCTGCGCCGTCAACCTTCCAGCGTCTCGCGGCTTAGGCGGCCTGGGGCTGGGCGCTGGCTGCTTGCGGTACTTCATTATCAGGCAGCCAGGCGTCGAGCAGGCGTTGGCATAGGGGCAGCAAGGGGGCAAACAGCAGCACACCTCCCACATTAAACAGCACATGGGCGTGGGCCAGCTGCCGGGCCACATCGGCATGGCTGGCCAAGCGTAGCACCAGGGCCGTGAAGGGCGCAATCAGCAACAGACCCAGGGCAATGGACACAATGTTGAAGAACAGGTGAAACAGGCCGGTTTTCAGGGCGGGCCGGCCCCGTCCCATCGTGGCCAGCAGGGTATCGGAGCAGGTGCCCAGCTCGGCTCCAAGCATCACGGCAATGCCAGCCGGCAAGGTGAGCAACTCTTTGTCGGCCAGCTTGATAGCCATGCCCAGCGTAGCCGACGACGACTGAATCAGCAAGGTGAGCAGGGCCCCGGCCCCGGCGCCGCGCAGGGGCGTTTCGAGCTGTAGCAGCCAGGCCTGCACGCCGGGGTACTCTTTCAGCGGAGCCGCCGCTTCCCCCAGCAAGAACAAACTAAAGAAAAGCAGCCCGAAGCAGAACAGAGCCCGACCCGCCGTCCGTCCCCCGCGCTTTTTGCTCAGGGACAGCAGCAGCAGCCCCGGCAGCATGGCAACGGCTGCGTACTGGCCCAAATCGAAGGCGAACAGCTGACTGGAGATGGTCGTGCCGATGTTGGCGCCCAGCACCACGCCCAGGGAGTTGCGGAAGGGCAAGGCCCCGGCACTTACCAGGGCAATAGCCAGAATAATCACCACGGAAGATGAATCCAGCAGCGTGGTTACCACCGTGCCGGTAAGAATGGCCAGGGGCACCGAGCGGGTAAAACGGTGGAGAATGTCCTGCATGCGCGGCCCGGCTACCTGCCGCAAGGCCAGCGCCAGCCGGCCTACTGAGTACAGAAACAAGAGCAGCCCGCTGCTGGCAAACAGGCCGATTTCCAGGGGAGAGGAGTTCATGGGCAAAGGACGGCGCTATAGGTACCGGCCTTATTTCCAACGCGACTTGCCGCCCCGGCAGCTAACGCCGGGGGTTAACAAATCGTTACGCTAGGGAGCTTAGGCGGCTTACGCCTAGCAGCAACTGGTAAGTCAACGGGCGGCCTTCCCTGACCTCACATGTTGTGCGACAGGTACAGAAAGCTGCGAGGACCAGTTTTCCCTCGCATCTTTTGCAATCTATAACGAATGAGTAAACCCGACACTTGGGGCAACGATGGACGCTTGGCGGGCCGGGGAGCCCACTGCACCGTAGCGCGAACGGTGTAGTTCGCGTGCCAGAATGATTCTAACGGCGTGGGCTATGCCAACTACACCGTTCGCGCTACTAACGGCCCGGCCAGCTTTCTGCGGAGGCGCTTCGCGCGAATTCCTATCTTTAAGGCCCAACCATTCTCCCTATCCCGCCTGCATGGCTGCTCCCGTCTCTTCCTCCTCCGTTTCTGCCAGCACCACTACCCGCTCCTACGCCGGGCCCATGCTGCTGATGACGACCCTGTTCTTTCTGTTCGGGGCCGTTACCAACTTCAACGACGTGCTCATGCCCTACCTCAAGGATGTGTGCCAGCTCACCGACTTCCAGTCGACGGCGGTGCAGTTTGCCTTCTTTGGGGCCTACTTCCTGATGTCGTTGCCGGCGGGTATCGTGCTGGAAAAAATCGGCTTTAAGCGCGGCATCGTGCTGGGCTTGCTGATTATGGCCGCGGGGGCCCTGCTGTTTGTGCCGGCGGCCAACTCCCGCACGTTCGGCCTGTTTTTGCTGGCGCTAAGCTTATTGGGTGCCGGCGTCACGCTGCTGCAGGTGGCGGCCAACCCCTACGTATCGGTGCTGGGTCCGGCTCGCACGGCGGCTAGCCGGGTGAGCATCGTAGGCGTAGCCAACGGGCTGGGCGGCACCATTTCTCCACTTATCGGTGGCCTGATTTTGTTTGGCGGCTCGGCCGTGCTCAAGGCCCAGCTGGCAGCCCTGCCCCTGGAGCAGCGCCTAACCCAGGAAGCCACGCTGGTCAAGCCGTTGTACCTGGGTCTGGCCGTGTTTCTGGCCGTACTGGCCACCTTGTTTTTCCTAGTGCGCCTGCCCGAAATTGAAAGCATTCCGGCCGAGGAAGAAGCCGCCTTGGCCGCCGAAGCCGGCACCACCGGCCGCCGTTCCGCTCTCGACTATCGCCACCTGGTGCTGGGTATCGTGGCCATCTTCACCTACGTGGGCGTGGAAGTGGGCATCGGCTCCTTTCTGATTCGCTACGGAGAAAGTCAGGGCATCAATCAGCTCAGTGGCTTCACCCAGCAGCTGGTGCGGGGCCTAAGCGTGGCTACGGGCTGGGCTGCCGCCCTGTTTGGCCATTCCCCCGAGCCCATCGACACCAACACGGGCTTTACCAAGGCCGTGGGCGCGGTGCTGGTGTCGTCGTACTGGTTTGGCCTGATGATAGGGCGCATTATCGGCATTCCGCTGCTTTCCCGCTTCAACGCCCGTAAGCTGCTGGTAGGTGTGTGCGCGGCCGGCACCTTGTTCGTGGTAGCCTCCCTGCTGAGCAGCGGCGAAACGGCCCTGTGGCTGGTGGTGCTCTGCGGCCTGTGCAACTCCATTATCTGGCCCGTAGTGTTTCCGCTGGCCATTACCGGCCTGGGCCGCTTCACCAAGCAAGGCTCGTCCTACCTGATTATGGCCATCGTCGGCGGGCCATCATTCCGCCCCTCATGGGCTGGATTGCCACCAACGGCGGTGGGTTGCGGGTGGCCTTCGTGCTGCCGGCCCTCTGCTACGCGTATCTGCTGTTCTACAGCGTAAGGGGCTATCGGGTGCGGTAGATTGGCTTAATTTCGTCAAAAGCCTGCTGGCCTAACAGCTTGCCATTGAGTAAAAAAAGTGTTTCAGTCCTAGGCTGAAACACTTTTTTATTATTGCCCGGTTACCTCGCAAAAACGGAAAGCATAGTGAGCGGTGGTGCATCACTCTTTTAATGAAAACCACCGTTTAGACTAACATAATTTTCTGCCTGAAGAAGCCCAACTTCGTATCGAGGCTTTTGCGTTTATTTAAGCGGACCCTTTCTATAAAGTGGAAGCCTTTCGCTATTTGATGAAAACGCCCCTCCTATACAGGCTGCTCTTAAGCTTACTATTCACTGGGCTATCTACCCCGGCAATACAAGCCCAAGTACTAGTACCACAAGATCTGACTGTAACAGCAGAAATAACGGGAGAAGGAAAATCTTCTATGTCCTCGTTTCAGAAAAACTATGGGGACGAGGGGTATTTTGTTAAGCTGACCGTTCGCAACACATCCGGCACCCTGAGGGAGTTCTGGATCATGTCCTGCGGCTGGGATGAGAATTGGGTAACGAATAGGCAGGGAATAGGCTTATGGGGAAGTGACTGCAATAAGAATACTCCTGATCTAATACAACTCAACCCCTATCAGAAGCTCGTTTTTTACGGGTTCATCTCAAAGGACGCTGCCCTTATCCGTACTCAGGCAGAGCAGCTTGCTGCGTATGCAGCAGGGTCCTACAAGCGCCTTGTCAGTACCGTTCGATTCGGATTTAAGGAAGTCTCTCGTTTTCCTTCTGCTACGAAGGATTTCCAGGATCATGTAAGTAAGACCTGGTGGAGTAATTCTGTCGATTTAATGTTCGACAACAACTCGTACATAGTGGAGTAATAGTGCTGCACTGCAAGAGTAGTGGGGCTTCCTCGCTATTCGTAACTATGTAAGTCCACTATCAGACGCTCCTTTTCTTGAACTGCTGCCCATGCACATCTACTGGCATGGCAAAGTGGTCCTATAGCCCAGCTTGAGATCAGAAAACTGGTTCAGGAAATCAACGTTCAGGAAACTCAGACAGACTTGCGTTTCCTGAACTTATGGCTTCTCGGAAGGCTAGACTAAGAATAAGCTGGTCCAACCGTTAAGCTTTTTCGTTTCGCCCGCCGATTTTAGAGACGTCATTTCACTAACTCCCACAAGCTGCGCCAACTAGTAGCAAACGGCTAACTTTGCCGTTCCACGCATTTACTCCGCTTTGCTATGGCTTCGGCTCCCGTTCTCGAACACCACGTTTCCCTGCTGCCCTACAACACCTTCGGCATCGACGCCAAAGCCCGCCTGTTTGCCCGCTTCCGCTCGGTCGAGGAGCTGCGCGCCCTGCTGGCTCTGCCCGAGGTGCAGCAGGCCGAAAAGCTGGTGCTGGGTGGCGGCTCCAACCTGCTCTTCACCCAGAACTTCGATGGGGTGGTGCTCAAAAACGAAATAACCGGCCTCGAAATCATTGCCCAGGACGAAGCCCAGGACACGGCCCTGGTGCGGGCCGGCGCCGGCGAGTCGTGGCACGGACTGGTGCAGTACACCCTTAGCCAGAACCTGAGCGGCATCGAAAACCTGTCGTTGATTCCGGGCACGGTGGGTGCCGCTCCTTTGCAGAATATCGGGGCCTATGGGGCGGAGCTCAAGGACACCTTCGACCACCTCGAAGCCGTGGAAATCAGCACCGGGCAGCTGCGCACCTTCACCCACGAGCAGTGCGGCTTCGGCTACCGTGAAAGTGTGTTCAAGGGCCCGCTGCGCAACCAGTACATCGTGACGGGCGTGGTGCTGCAGCTGCGGCGCAAGCACCAGCTCAACGTCAGCTACGGGGCCATCAGCACCACGCTGGCCGACATGGGCATTGAAGCCGACCCGACCCCGCGCGACGTGAGCGAGGCCGTTATCCAGATCCGGCGCAGCAAGCTTCCCGACCCGGCCCAGATCGGCAACGCCGGCAGCTTTTTCAAGAACCCGGAAATCTCCCAGGCCAAGTACGACGAGCTTAAGGCCCAGTACCCCGAAATTCCCGGCTATGCCGTGCCCGGGGCGTGAAAGTGCCCGCCGCCTGGCTTATCGAGCAGTGCGGCTGGAAGGGCCGGCGCTTTGGGGCTCACGGCGTACACGACCGCCAGGCTCTGGTGCTCGTAAACCACGGCGGGGCCCAGGGCAGCGCCATCCGGGATTTGGCCCACGAAATCATTGCCTCGGTGCGCGCCACGTTCGGAGTGGAATTGCATCCGGAGGTCAATATTCTGTAAGCCTCTTCATCTTTCTTCGGTTTTTTCGGTCAATCCGATAGACAAAACGGGTTTTTTGTACGGAATCCGTAATGCAATTAGACTGGAAACAAGCATATTTGTGTTTTGCACACTGACCTGCTCTTTCCCACTTATTGCATTTTAAGTTGATGAAAAACGTTACCCTTCTGGCGCTGCTGCTCGGCGGCGCAATGAGTGCCTATGCTCAAGCTCCCGTGACGCTGCTGGCCGCCCGTGCGGCCGGTCCGGGTGCTACCGTCACGATTCGGGCACAGTGAGCAACGGTCCTGAACTGGGCGGCCTGCGCTACGTGCAGGACAAAGACGCCGGCCTGGCTGCTTACTCGCTCAACGCTCCCGGCTTCTCCTCCCTGGTGCTCGGCGACAGTGTAGAGCTGCGCGGTACCTTGAAAAATTATAATGGCCTGTTGGAAATGGACCCCATCAGCTCGGTGAAGGTGCTGGCCAAAAACCGGCGCCTGATTATGGCCGAAGTACCAGCCGCGGAACTGACCAAAGTGTTTGCCGAAGCCTACGAAGGGCGGCTGGTGAAAATCAAAGGGGTGAACAGCATCACAACCCTGGGCGGCTCCCCCCTGGCAGCCATGAACGGCAACAGCAACTACCTGATCAACGGGCAGAAAGGCGCCCCGATCCGGATCAACCAGGCCTCCAGCGGCGAAACCGGCCTCGTAGGCAAAGCCGTGCCCGCCAGCGACTTCGACTTGGTGGGCGTGGTCAGTCAGTTCGCTCCCAGCGGCACGGGCGGCTACCAGATTCTGCCCCGCCTCTATACCGACCTCGTGCTCGGGGCGGCCTGCCCAACGTGATGGGTGAGCCGGTTCCCACGGAAATGAGCCGTACGGGTTTCACCGTGAGCTTTACCACCCAGAACCCGGGAGACACCAAGGTGGAATACGGTAAAACCTCAGCCCTGGGCACGGTAGTAGCCAACGCCACCCAGACGACCAAGCACAACATTGCCCTAACTGATCTGCAGCCCGGCACGGTGTACTACGTCAAGGTATCGTCGACCAACGCGGTGGGCCGCTCTGAGTCGGCGGCCGTCCCGATGATTACGGACACCAAGAAGCGGGCTACCAGCCGCACGCGCACCGCCGAAGACGCGGAATAATCCGGCGGCCAAACCTGTCTTTTCCACCCCTGCCGGGGTCACAAACTCTGCGTTAGCCGTAACTTAACCTGTGGCTAACACGGTTTTGTGTTTCTTTGTGCGCGTTTTCCCTTAGTGCCCCTACCCAAATTTCATGAAAAGAATTACTCTTCTAAGTCTGCTGGCCCTCGGCGCAGGCTTGCGGCCGGCTATTGCCCAAACCGTAGAAACTATTGCCTCTGCCCGGGCCAAGGGCGTGGGGGCCGCGGTGGCGGTGCGCGGTACCGTCTCGAACGGGTCGGAGCTCGGCGCCATCCGCTATTTGCAGGATAAGGAGGCTGGCGTGGCCGCTTATGCCACCACCACGGCTTTCACCAGCCTGGGCGTGGGCGACAGTATTGAAGTGCGGGGTACGCTGAAAAACTTCAACGGCATTCTGGAAATAGACCCCGTAACCTCGGTTACGGTGCTGGGGCGAAACCGGCCGCTAACCGTAGCGGAGGTAGACGTGGCCACGGCCAGCTCGGTATACGCCGAAGTCTATGAAAGCCGTTTGGTACGCGTGAACGGTAACACCAGCGTTACGGCCGCTAATGGCGCGGCGGTAACCGTGTTTGCCGGCAATACCAACTACCTGCTCAATGCCCAGCCCACGCTGGTCATCCGGCCCAACACGGCTTCGACCGGGGCCGCTGGTCTGGTTGGCAAACCAGTGCCGACTGGCCCGTTCGATATCATCGGCATTATGAGCCAGTTTTCCACCACCGGCACGGGCGGCTACCAGCTGCTGCCCCGCCTCTACGCGGATATCGTTCTGGAAGGCCCCAAGATTCTGAACGGCCCGGTGCCCTCGGCCCTGACGCGCAACAGCTTCACGGTTTCCTTTACCACCCAGTTTGCCGGCGACACCAAGCTGGAGTACGGTACTACTCCCGCCTTGGGCACCGTACTGACTACCGCTACCGCTACCACTTCCCACCAGGTAAGCCTGACCGGCCTGCAGCCCGCCACCGTGTACTACGTGCGCGTATCGTCGACGAATGCCAACGGGACTTCCAGCAGTGGCATCGGCCCCATGATTACGGTATCAAATTCGACGGGTAAAATCCGGAACTACTTTAACAGCTCCGTGAATACTAGCCTGGCTCTGCCCAGCAATACGGCTCTGTACCTGAACCAGACCGTGCCCGATACGCTGGCCCGCTACATCGACCGGGCCCAGGAAAGCCTGGATGTAGCCATCTATAACTGGAACAACCAGACGATACTGGATGCCATCAACCGGGCCCAGGCTCGCGGTATCAAGGTGCGTCTGATCTATGAGGCTACCAACGCGAACAATAGCGTAAAACTGCTGAATGCTGCCATTCCGCGTATCGGCCGCGACTCGGATAGTGACGCCAGCAACCGGGGCATCATGCACAACAAGTTTGTGGTAATCGACGCCAATAGCGCCAACGCTACCCGCCCCTGGGTTTGGACCGGCTCTACCAACTGGACGCAGGCCCAGCTTTTTAGCGACAACAACAACGTTATTGCCGTGCAGGACCAAAGCTTGGCCCGCACCTACACGATGGAGTTTGAGGAAATCTGGGGGTCAACAGGCCCGACGCCCGGCACGCCGGTTTTCGGCAACCGCAAAACGGACAACACGCCCCACTTCTTCGTAATTGGTGGCTCGCGCGTGGAGTCGTGGTTTAGCCCGACCGACAACGTAAACGCCCGCTTGCTGGAAAGCATCCGGACTGCCGACAATGACCTGCACATTGAAACGATGCTCATCACGCTGAGCGAAATCGGCCAGGTAGTGCGGGACCAAGTACAGCTGCGCAACATTGCCAACTGCTCGGAAGCTTTGCTCAATGACACCTCCAACACGGGCACTGGCGCTATTTTCCGCACTATCCGCACGGCGCTGGGCACTCGCATTATGGTGAAAAATACTGGTGGCATTATGCACCACAAAACCCTGATTGTAGACGCCGGTGCTTCGCAGTCGGACCCGCAGGTATTCGTGGGCTCGCACAACTGGAGCCTGTCGGCCAACACGACCAATGACGAAAACACCCTGGTGGTGCACGACCCGCTGGTGGTAAACCGCTACTACCAGGAATTTGCGGCCCGCATTGCCGACCAGAACCGGGGCATCTCGGTCTGCAACCTGGTACTGGCCAACAAAACGGCTACCGTTCAGCAATCCAGCATTCAGGTATATCCGAACCCCACCCACGGCAAGTTCCAGCTGCGGGTAGCGGCAGCCAGCAAGGCCCGGACGGCCACGGTTACCTTGCGCGACGCAACCGGCCGCGTGGTGCTAACCCAGACCCAGGCTATTGGCGTTGGTGAGGAAGTAAAAGTAGATGCTTCGGCCCTGGGTGCCGGTCTGTACATGGTGCAGGTCGTAACCCCCGAGTCGACGCAGGTTAGCCGCGTGGTAGTGGAATAATCCTCACAGCAGCTAAAAGCAAAAAAGGCGGCTCCCGTGTTGGGAGCCGCCTTTTTTGCTTTTACATTACACCTAGCCGTCAGGTAAGCGGCGCTAGTTGAAAGCTACGTTCTAAGTCCCGCTTCAGCAACCCGGTCGACACCCGGTGCAGCACCCACAGCGAGCCGCTGCCCAGGGTCCAGAACACGAGGCTAAAGCCGACATGCAGCCAGTGGGTTTGACCCAGATCAAAGAAACCGGCCAAGGCGGCGAACAGCGTAATTCCCCAGAACATGGGCTGCATCGAAGGCGCCGGATACACCGTCAGCATCACTGGTGTTCCGGTAGCCGCGGCCCCGATTTCGAGCGTAGCCCGTTGTTTTCCGGAAAAGCGCAGGCCACCTAATGCCACCAGCGGGGCCACTTCAAGCACCGTAGCCGACTGCCAGCTGGCCCGATACACGTGCGGGTGCAGCGGCCCACCCTGCCGGGCAATAAACACGTCGGCCGTAGCGCGCAGGGCTTCGGCCGACGTGTTGGCGTGGTAGGCAAATTGCTGGGGCTGGTTAAAAAACATCGGCTATTTCAGCACGGCCACGGTAGCCCCGTCACCGCCCCGGTCAGCGTGCTCATCGGCTACGCTGGCGGCGGCCCGCACCCGGTGCAGATAGTCGCGCACCACCTGGCGCAGCACCCCGTTGCCGCGGCCGTGCAGGAACTTGATTTCGGGAATCCCCAGCATCACGGCATCATCCACGAAGGCCATAACCTTGTGCAGGGCATCTTCAGCCCGCTCCCGCGCAAATCCAGCACGGGGCTGAAGTTGGCCATGCGGCCGGTCAGGTCCATGCCCAGGCTGGCCGAGGAGCTGAAGCTGGCCTTTTCAGCCTTCTTCTCCCGCTCCCGGATTTCGGCCCGGCCCACTTTTTCCAGCTGACTGGCCTTGACAATGGTTTTCATGCCGCCAAACAACACCTCGGCGGTTTTGCCTTTGATGCTAATCAGCTCGCCGTAGCCATCCTGTCCGATCAAAGCCACTTTGTCGCCGGGCTTGAGGGTTTTCGGGTCGGCGGTTTCGCGGCTGGCTTTGGGCTTGGGCGGCTCAATCTGGAGCTTTTCGCGCACAAAGGTGTCCAGATTCTGCCGGGCCTCCTTGGTCTTTTCCTTGTCGGCCTGGTTGGAGCGGATTTCGGCAATGGTGGCCTCAATCTGCTGGTTGGTGTCCTTGAGCAGCAGCTTGGCCTGGGCCTTGGCGTTGCGCAACACTTCGAGGGTGGTTTCGTCGAGGTGCTTTTTGAGGTCTTGGTATTCCTGAGCGGCCTTTTTCATGCGCTTCTCGGCCTTGGCGGCTTCGGCGTTGCGCACTTCCAGGTCGGTTTTCTCCTTTTCCAGGCCTTCCAGCAGCCGGTCGTAGCGGATTTTATCCTTGCCCACAAGCTGGGTGGCCCGCTCCACAATCTGCTTGGGCAAACCGATTTTGCGGGCAATTTCGATGGCAAAGCTTGAGCCCGGCTTCCCGATTTCGAGGCGGTACAGCGGCTGCAGCTGCTCGGGGTCGTAGCGCATGGCCCCATTCACCACCCCGGCGTTGCGCTCGGCAAAGTTCTTCAGGTTGGTGTAGTGCGTGGTAATGACCCCGAAGCTGCGGGCCCGGTTGAGCTGGTCGAGCACGGCCTCGGCAATGGCGCCACCCAGGGCAGGCTCGGTACCGGTACCAAATTCGTCGATGAGCACCAAGCTGCGCTTGCCGGCCAGGGTCACAAACTGCTTCATGTTCAGCAGGTGCGACGAGTAGGTACTCAGGTCGTTTTCCAGGCTTTGCTCGTCGCCGATGTCGAGGAAAATATCATCGAACACGCCGGCTTCCGAACCGTCGCCGGCCGGGATGAGCAGGCCGCACTGCAGCATGTACTGCACCAGGCCCACGGTCTTCATACTCACCGACTTACCGCCGGCATTAGGACCCGAAATCAGCAGGATGCGCTGATCGAGGTTGAGCTCCATATCCAGGGGCACCACCTCGCGCGGGTTTTCCTTGAAGTGCTCCTTGAAGGTAAGATACAGCAGCGGGTGGCGCACCTTTTTCCACTGCATTAGCGGGCGGGGTGCAGCACGGGCATGGTGGCTTCCAGGCGGCCGGCCAGCAGAGCCTTGGCCCGGATGAAGTCGAGCAAGCCCAGGTACTGATAGGCCTTGCGCAGGTCCGGAATGTGGGGGCGCAGCTGGCTAGTCAGGTGGGTCAGAATGCGGATCAGCTCCCGCTGGTAGGCATTTTCGAGGTCCTTTATGTCGTTGTTGAGCTCGAACACGGCTTCCGGCTCGATAAACACCGTCTGGCCCGAGGCCGACTCGTCGTGAATCAGGCCTTTGACGCGACGCTTGTGCTCGGCAATAACAGGCAGCACCAGGCGGCCGCCCCGGATGGTGGGCTCGGCGTCGCCGGGAATCCAGCCTTCAGATTTGGCGTGGCGCAGGATGCCGGCAATCTGCTTGCGCAGCATGCCCTGGCGGTTGATGAGTTCCTGGCGCAGCTGGGACAGCAGCGGGGAAGCATTATCGCGCACCTGCCCTTCGTCGTCCACCACCTTGTCCAAAGCGGCCAGCAGGTTACGGTCGACCTGCACGCCGATGCCCAGCAGGCGCAGCGTGGGATACAGGGTTTCCTCGGCCTGGGTAAAGAAGGTAAGAGCCTGACGGATGGTGCGCAGCGACATTTTCACGGCGAAAAAAGCCGCTACGTCGAGGTAGGCACCGGGCAGGCTGGCCCGCACCAGGTATGGGTGTACGTCGTGGTAGTGCTGGCTGGGAAAGTCGGCGCCCGACTGGAGCAGGGCGCGGAACTCGTCGGTTTGCAGCAGCAGCTTTTCCAGCTGGTCGTGCTTGGTCTGAAACTGCATCTTGGCCACAAACTGGCGGCCCAGGGCGCTCAGGCACAAGCTTTCCAGCATCTCGCGCAACTGCGCGAAGCCGATTTTCTGCTCGAAGTTATTAGGAAGAATCAAACTCGAAAGTGGGTAGTAGAGGTACTGCGGATTAGAAAGAGAGTGCTAAGGTAAACACCTTGGGCATAGGGAAAGATTCGGTTAGAAGATGAAATTGAATGTAGAGGAAGAAAATTTTGGCCACGCACTTTATTGCTTTCAATATTGCTGCGCCACGCTTATTTTTGGACTAGCCCTACCCAGGCCCTACGAATACTTGCTTGTTACGGCCAATATCTTCCTTCTTTTTAGGATTATTTGGTTGTGAGCAAGAAAAAATAGCACTGAATACATATTCCTGCTTCGCTGTGTACTCTACTCCGGCAGCGGCTTTTACCAGACCCAACCCACTACTACCTGCTTCACTTTCACTGATCCATGTTTTCCAACCCACCCAACTCCCCTACCGCCTGGTACCGCTTGCTTACGGCAGCCCTCGTGTCCTGTGCTTTGTCGCTGCCAGCGGTTGGGCAAACCCAGCTGGCTACAGCAGTCAAGCTAAACAAGAAAGAGCTACTGGGAGCGGCGCTGCAGCTGCAAAATGGCACGGTTGCGCTTTTTGTATCCAAACCCCAGGAAGGCAACGTGCGGGTGCTGTTGCTAAACACCGATGGCAAGCTGCGCTGGGAAAAGTCGCTCACCAAGATGCAGACTGCCTTTCGCAAAGGACCGGGCACGGCAGCAGCCAATCAGCCCAATGGCGTCCCCATTGAAAGCCTGTATCCCACCCTTGACCCCCTAGAGGTATTTGCTGTCGGCAATACCATTTATGCGGCAGAGGTGGTCGACCAAGACTTGAATCGCAACGTTAAAAAAGAAAACATTAACGCCCATGACATACTGCTACAGCGCTTAGATTCCACTGGCGAGAAAAAGGAGCAGATCCTGACCTACGCCGCCATTTCGCCGTCGACGACGGTGTCCAGCTTTTTAAGCTACGTCGAAGACAATACGTTTTACCAAATAAGCCGGGAGGTTAATTACCGCAAGGACACCGATGAGGTTTACCTGAACTCCTTTAGCTTAACGGGCAAAGACACCCAGCATATCCGGCTCCCCCTGGCCAAACCAGGCCCTGGCAAGACTCCCAACTTCAAGGAAGACTGGCATCTGCTCACTCGTTATAAGGGCATCACCTACTTTTCGCGCCGTTTTAAATCAACCAAAGGCTCTACCGCCGAGCACGTTGTCGAACAACGGTTCGAGCTTTTGGGCTTCGATAATAAAGGCCAACTCGTGGCTTCCGTTCAGCCGGAGTTACAGCTGGGCGCGTACCGAACGGTTGGCAAAAACCTGCACGAGCCGTCTTTTTACATTGACCAGGCCAACGAAAGCATCGTCTTCTGCGGAGCGTACCAAAAAACGTCCAAGAATAAGCAGGCGCCTAATCCCACTACTGAAGGGTTCTTTTTCGAGCGGTATGACTTGGGCGGCCGCCTGCTTTCCCATAAGCAAGTAGTGTACGCCAATGCCTTATCCGACAAGCACAAAGGCTTAGCAAAGCAGTTGCAGGAAACCGATGAGGTAACCATAATTCCGGACAACATTACCCGTAAGCTGGCGGCGGAGGTAAAAATTGCCGATGGCTACGTCACGATGTACTTCGACCCCAACCTCAAATTCGAGCGGTCCGTTTTCCTCACGGATAAGGAGCGCAACAAATTGTCCGATAATATCTGGCTTCAGTATGTGTTGGCGCCAAACGTTAAGAACTTCTCGTACAATGCCGCTGGTAGCACCACGCCCAAAATTGATGAAACGCTCCCTATCTACTATTTCCTAGAAAGCTCGCCCCTCTACTTAACGCTGTACGACAACCTGCTGAAAGTGCCAGAGGACGAGCATATCCGGTACTACGTCAGCCAGGCCACCAGCCGTTCCAAGCCGCTTTTAGTAGACTATACCAAGCAGAACCACGGGGTAATCAACGTCTATACGATTAAGTAAACTAACCCAGCTCTTCCCTTAGGCCCCAGAGGCGGCAAATCGAAGTTGGTTTGCGGCTCCTGGGGCTTATGCTTTCCGCCCTTTGCCGGCCCGGGTGCAACACGTGTTTAGTATTTCTCCTCTACGCCCAGTCCAAACAAGGCAAAGTCGTACTTCACCGGGTCGAGCGGGTCGAGCAGGCGCAGGTTGGCCGTCAGCTCCTCGGCGGCCCGCCAATCGACCACCGGGCGCTGCAGCAAACCTAGCTGCCGGGCCTGACGCTCCACGTGCACGTCGATGGGGCACACCAGCTCGGCCATGGGCAGGCGGGTCCAGAGGCCGAAGTCCACGCCCCGGTCGTCCTGGCGCACCATCCAGCGCAGGTACATATTCACCCGCTTGCAGGCCGAGCCCCGGGCGGGCGTAGCCACGTGCTTACGGGTGCGCTGCGGGGCATCTTCCAGGCTGAAGAACAGGTCATGGAAGTTTTCAAGCCGCTCCCGCTGGGTGGCGCCGGACAAAAACGCATCTTCCAGCGTGCTATGGTCAGCATAAAACCAGCGCAGCCAGTGCACGAAGTACAGCAGGTCAGTGTCGCAGAAGGTGCGGTGGCAGAAACCCAGCAGCTTTTTCAGGTCCTCGTCGTGGTGCTGGGTGATAAACTGGTAGGGCGCATCGTCCATGCGGCGCAGCAGCTCAGTTACCTTGCTGATAATGGTCGGACGGCGGCCCCAGGCCAGCAGGGCGGCAAACAGCCCGCTGATTTCCACGTCCTGCCGCTGGCGGAAGCGGTGGGGAATGCTAATAGGGTCGTGCTCGATAAAGCCGGGCTGGTTGTAGCGCTGGTAACGCTCTTCGAGTACCTGCCGGATGGTTGAAAGTTGCGAAGCTTGCACGGATAAGACCGGTGTGAAGTAGCTAAAAACCGCAAAGGCCATCGTGCTGACGGCCTTTGTAGTGATGATAAGCAGAAAAAACCAGCCTACGGCACGTAGGAGGTCTCAACCCGGAAGCGGGAATCGGGCGTGGCCAGCTTCTGCACGGCCCGCCTGGAGAGGCGTACCAGAATGTTGCTGTTTTCGCCCGTGTCGGGCAGCTGCCCAATCACGCGCACGTACACCGACTGCCCGTTCATGATGTTGCGCACCTGCATGATGGTGCCTACGGGAGCCGTTTTGTGCAAGGCCAGGTATTTGTCGGTGCCGCCGCCTTCGATAATGGCCGCTAGGCCGCCCTCGGTGACTTTGCGCACAATTTCGCTGGCCCGCTCGGGTACGCGTTCCTCGTCTTTTTCCTTAGGGGCCGGGGTCACGGCCGCGGGGGTTTCCTTGTCCTTGTCCCGGTCGGTATCCTCAGCTCGCTCGGGCGGTTGGTGGGCGCGGCCGGGGCCGGCTTCGGCGCGGGAGCAGCCGCTACCGGCGCGGGTTCCGGGGCAGCCACGGAGCCCGCAGCAGGCACGATAATCAGCGTCTGCCCGATACGCACGCCAGCGTTGTCGGGCAGCTTGTTGACGCGCGTAATAGCGTCGGGAGTGGTACTGAAGCGCCGGGCAATGGAAAATAGCGTCTGGCCCTTTTCTACCTTATACACTTTGTTGCCGCGGCTGTCGGTGGTCAGGCCGGCAGTAGAGGCGGCGACAGGAGTCGCGGGAGCGGGCTTCTTGGCCGTGCCGGCTGGGTTCATCACCACCCGATTACGGGGCACCAGCACAATCTGGCCCGTAACCAGGGCTTCGAGCTTGGGGTTTTCCTCTACAATCTGGTCGACGGGCACTTTGTAGCGGCGGCTCAGACCATAAAGCGTTTCGCCGGGCGCCACACGGTGCTTGATTAATACTTTGTTGTTGCGGTACTCAACGCCGATGGAATCGGGTAAGGCAACGGGGCGAACAGCCGCCGAAGCGGAAAAACCACAGAAAACACACGTGGCAAGCAGCAAGGAAAAACGAGTCATACGGACAGGGCGCGAAAAACAGGCAACGGGCGAAAAACGAGACGGATGGCACGCTGCCAGCAGAATAAACGCAGCCGAAAGATAAATAAATAATCCTTGAGCAGACTGGATAAGACGCGGAAAACCGGCCGTAACGCAGCGTTTGGCCTGGCAGCGGGGCACTAACGGCCACGTATAGCCAATTTAGCGCCATATTGGGTTCAAGCCTACATTCAGCTTACTTTCGGGCCACTTTTCGTCTTTCTCCCGCTTGCCGCTATGATCAACGCCCTTGGTATCATTCCCGCCCGATATGCCTCCACCCGCCTGCCCGGCAAGCCTTTGCTTGATCTGGGTGGCAAAACCATGATTCAGCGGGTGGTGGAGCAGGCCCAGCAGGCCCGCCTGAGCCGGGTGGTAGTGGCCACCGACGACGAGCGGATTCTAAACCACGTGCGCAGCTTTGGCGGTGAGGCCCTGCTGACCTCGGCCGACCACCCCAGCGGCACCGACCGGGTGTTTGACGCGTATTGCCAGCTCGATTCCCCCGCCGACTGCATCATCAACATCCAAGGCGACGAGCCGTTTATTCAGCCCGGGCAGATCAACGCGCTGATTGACTTGTTTGAGCAGGACCTCAGCACGCAACTAGCCACGCTGGTAAAGCCGGTAGATACCAGTGAGGAGCTTTTCAGCCCGCATATGCCCAAGGTAGTGCTCAATGGGCGGGGTCAGGCCCTTTATTTTAGCCGCCACCCCCTGCCCTACCAACGCCAGTACCCGCAGGAACAGTGGTTGGCGCACCACCGCTACCTGCGCCACATTGGCCTGTATGGCTACCGGGCCGATATTCTGGCCGAAATAACCCGCCTGCCTCCTTCGCCGCTGGAGCTGGCCGAGTCCCTGGAGCAGTTGCGCTGGCTCGAAGCCGGCTACCTGATCCAGACGGCCGAAACGATGGTCGTTACGCTCGGCATCGACACGCCGGAAGACCTGGAGCGGGCCCGGCGGCAGCTGGCTGACTTAGATTAATAGACCCTACTTAGCGCGGCTCAGGCCCGGTTTCACCGCTTATCTGGTTGGTGCGGTGTTCCACGTGCGCCTCGCCCTGCACGTGGCGCTCATCCTTCATTTCCTTCGACAAAAAGAAGTTCAGGGCTGTACGGATGACAGCAATAGCCCCGAGCTTTCCGATCTGCTCCCAGCTGGGGGCAATGGCTGTAGAAAGAATGTCGGCCCCGAGTTGAAATTCCAGGGCCAGCGCCAGGTACCGGGCCAGGGTCAGACGAATAGCCGTAAAGTCGGCGGTGCGGCGGTGCCAGAGTGCCAGCACAAACAGGCGCCCAGCCACCAGGATTCCGAGCCCAATGATGAAGGCCCCAATCGTTTCGACCCCGAGCTTGAGCCACTGCACGATGGTAATAACGCCGTGCTCGGCCAGGCTATGCAGGGTACTCGGTTCGGCAGAGAGCAGCATCATAAGCAGCTAGGTAGGTTAAAACGCTCATCTACAGCCGTTGGCAACGTTAACATGCCTTGGCTGTCCCAAGTAGCGGCGGCGCTTAGCCCCCGGCTTTCTTGGCTTTGTATTTCTGCTCGAGCAGCACGGCCAGCACTTTGTCGCGGAAGTCGCCCTGGATCAGGATTTCGCCGTCCTTGGCATTGCCGCCCACGCCACATTTGGTTTTGAGCAGCTTGGCCAGGGTTTGCAAATCGGCATCCTGGCCTACGAAGCCCGTGATGAGCGTTACCTGCTTGCCCCCGCGCGACTTTTTATCGAGCTGCACCCGCAGGTTCTGCTGCTGGGGCGGCAGGGTTTCGGCTTCTTCATCGGCGCTGTGCTGGTATTCAAAGTCGGAGCTGGTGGAATACACCACGCCTTCCCGGCTTCGGCGGTTTTTATCGGCTTTCATATGGTGAGTTGGTGAGATTGTGAAATGGTGAGCTTGTTCGCGCCTAGCGCTGTTAAAATAGCCTGTGGAAAGCGTTGCGGATAAAAACGGGGTAGCGAAGGATGAGCTAGTGTTTGATTCAACGACAACACTCCTACCTCACTTCTTAACGCCTACCGCAACTTCCAGTGCCAAGGGCTCGAGCTTCACGTCGAAGGCTTGGGCGTCACCCACGTAGTCGCCGTCTACGTGGAAGCCCAGGTCACGGGCAGCCTGCACCTGCACGTCGCTGCAGGTGTGGTACACGGCCGCGCCCGAGGCGGGCAGATTGCCCAGGGCCAGGCCCAGACTCACGCGCACGGCCCGCAACAGCGGCAGGGCATCAATCAGGCACAGGTCCAGCAAGCCGTCGGAAATATCGGCCAGGGGCGCAATGTAGGCGTTGTTGCCGTACTGGGCCGCGTTGGCAAAGGCCAGCACGTAGCAGTCGGTATTCGTGGTTTGGCCCTGCATCGTGACGGTAATGGGCGTGGGCCGGTAGCGCCGGTACTCGCGCAGCGCTACCTGCACGTAAGTGCCCAATCCCCGGGTGCCGGCCAGGGCAAAGCACTTGCTCACGTGGGCATCGAAGCCCAGGCCCGCGGTGCAGAAAAAAGGCCGCTCATTAATGTAGCCCACATCGATACGCTGAAACGTGGGGCGGGCTAGCTGCCGGATGGCAGCGGCTAAGTCAAGAGGCACATGCAGGTGCCGGGCCAGCCCGTTGCCCGAGCCCCGGGGCAGAATTCCCAGCGCGGCCCGCGTCCCGAGCAGCCCGCGGCCCACTTCATTTACCGTCCCGTCGCCGCCCACGGCTACCACAATGCGGAAACCGTCCTCGGCGGCCTGCCGGGCCAGCTCCACGGCGTGGCCGGCGTACTGGGTCAGCCGCACCTCGTAGTCCACCGTGTCGGCGGGCAGATGCTGGGCTATCAGGGCTGGCACGTCCTGCCGCCGGTTGGTACCGGAGTTGGGGTTGATAAGAAAGCAGATTCGCAGCTTGTCGGACATAGACGGCAACAACGCAGGAAGGAGTGAAAAGTTGAACGGCCGGCCCCAACAAAAAAGCCCGCCCAAGCGGGCAGGCTTCTTTGGCAGGAAAAAGCTTCCGCTTACTTGCTCATGGCCTCACCCAGCTTCTGGATCAGGTCGGCAGTGCGGGTGCTGTAGCCGGTTTCGTTGTCGTACCAGCCGATAACCTTGGCCAGCGTACCGCTGGCGGCCGTCAGCTCCGAGTCGAAGATGCAGCTGTGGGGGTTGCCCACGATGTCGATGCTCACCAGCGGGTCGGTGGCGTACTCGATGATGCCTTTCATGGCACCTTCCGAGGCCGACTTCAGCGCGGCGTTGATCTGCTCTTTCGTGGCTTCTTTCTTCAGAATCACGGTCAGATCGGTCATCGAGCCATCCGGCACGGGTACGCGCATGGCCAAACCATCAAGCTTGCCCTTCAGCGTGGGCAGCACCAGACCTACGGCCTTGGCGGCACCAGTGCTGGTGGGGATGATGCTGTAGGCAGCGGCGCGGGCGCGGCGCAGGTCCTTGTGAGGAGCGTCCTGCAGGTTCTGGTCGGAAGTGTAGGCGTGCACCGTGGTGATGTAGCCTTTCTCAATACCGAACACCTCGTCCAGTACCTTAGCCATTGGGGCCAGGCAGTTGGTGGTGCAGCTGGCGTTAGAGATGATGGTCTCGTCGCCGGTCAGGATATCTTCGTTTACGCCCAGTACTACGGTCGGAATGTTGCCGGTAGCGGGAGCCGAAATCACAACTTTCTTAGCGCCAGCGGTGATGTGCTGACCAGCGCCGGTCTCGTCCACGAAGCGGCCGGTCGACTCCAGTACCACGTCAACGCCCATGTTGCCCCAGGGCAACAGCTTGGGGTCACGCTCAGCCAAAGCGGCGATGCGCTGGCCGTTTACCGTCAGGCTTTCCTCGTCGTAGGTCACAGTACCGTCGAAGCGGCCGTGTACCGAGTCATACTTCAGCAGGTGAGCCAGCGTCTTGTTATCGGTCAGGTCGTTGATTGCTACAACTTCCACGTTGTCGCGGCCAAGAAGAGACTTGAACGTCAGGCGGCCAATGCGGCCGAAGCCGTTAATGGCGACTTTAATTTTAGCCATAATAAGGGAGATGAGGTTTAACGGCCCACAAGAGGCCGAGTGAAAACGCGGAGCGAAGGTACCGGGTCCTGCTAACTTCGCCAAATCAATATCAGGCCGGGTAAAATCATGTCTTTTCCGCCTCCTTTCCCCGGGTGAAAGGCCTATAGTAGCAGCCCGGTTTTCAGCTCATCAGCTGGCCCGCTGTCGACTGACTTTAGACATTCGCATTTTTTTGCCCTGAAAATCAGTTGTTTTAACGTCTTTAGGGGCTTTTTTTTCAATCAGCTATTGCGGCCAAGGTTCTCTTATCTATCTTTGCAGCATCAAAACGAGGTCGGGACGTTATCTGGTCCGTTCGTCTAGGGGTTAGGACAGTAGATTTTCATTCTACCAACAGGGGTTCGATTCCCCTACGGACTACTACCCGACCCGTTTTGATACATGGTCCGTTCGTCTAGGGGTTAGGACAGTAGATTTTCATTCTACCAACAGGGGTTCGATTCCCCTACGGACTACGAGTTTCATCCTGAGACAAAAAAAGCCTTCTGGTTCACGCCAGAAGGCTTTTTTGTTTTCCGGACATGGCATAAAGCGGCCCACAAGCTCCTGCCTCGCAGCATTTGTATTTCGGGTTGCTCCCACTGCTACCGATGCAACGCTAACGCAAGATTCCCAGACATATGAGTATGCCGACAGCAGCCCGAGCTCGTGTGGAAGGCAGCAACCTGTGCAGGCTGAATAAATTTTATATATATAAAATATAACCTATTCGTTAAAACAATAAAAACAGGTTATCCTCCTTTACCTTTTAAGCTGCTATTCTACTCTTCGTACCGTCCGCTTATCACACCTGTCTGCTCTCATGAAGTTCTTTTACCCGCTTTGCTGTCTTACGCTGACCAGCTGGCTTAGTGCTAATCAGGCCGCGGGCCAGGGCCAGCCCCGTGATTCGAGCCTGCTGGCCGCGGCCACTACCCGGCTAACAAGCCTGCAGATGGCCCCGGCAGAAGGCAACTCCAACCTCTACAACGGCACTGAATATGTGCGCTACGAGAAGACTTTCCGCTCCGTAAAAGGCCACCAGTTTTTTCAGGCCGCCGAAGAGCTGACCGGAAATATTTTCTATGATGGAGCACTGTATACGAATGTGCCCCTACAGTATGACATCCGGTATGACCAACTGGTTTTGCGGTTTCCGCAGAGCCCCTATCAGCTTAAGCTGCACACCGAGAAGGTAGGCTACTTTACCGTCAACCGCCACCGATTTGTGCAGATAAACGGCCCGGCACCTGCCACGGCCGGAGCCCTGGTGCCAGGCTTTTATGACGTGCTGTACGAAGGTCGGACGCGGGTGCTGGCCAAGCGGATCAAAAAGATTCAGGAAACCTTGACCGGTGGTGGAGTGGAACTGGCTTTTCTGGAATCAAACCGCTTTTTCCTGGAAAAAGAAGGCAAACCCTACCCCATCAGCGGCAAGGGCGACCTGCTGACAGCCCTGGCCGACAAGAAGAAGGAGCTGCGGCAATTTGTGAGTGCCCAAAAGCTGAGCTTTAACAAAGACCAGCAGGAAGCCTCCTTCGTGAAACTGGCCCGCTACTACGATACCCTGCGCTAGGTGGCCACCCCGGCCCTACCCGCTCCTATTCTCCTGTTACTTGCTGCACACCTGCTGATATGAGGTATTTTTACCGATTGGTTTTCTTTTTACTGTGCAGCTGCACAAGTAGTGTAGTGCTGGGCCAGCAAGGACCGGCCTCCCTGCTGTTCAGCGGGGAGTTTACCAAAAGCCGTTTTCCTGAGCTGGTAAAACAGCTGGAAGCCCAGACGCCTTACCGCCTGTATTACCAGCCGGAAGCCCTGGACACGCTGAGCGTGACGCTACGGGTACAGAACCAGCCCGTGGACAGTGTACTGCGAGCCGTGCTGGCCAAGACGCCTTTCCGCTTTGCCGTCGACCAGCAGCGCCGCGTGTATATCACCACGGGCAGCGCTATTCAGCCCAACCTGCCCGACCCGTTTTTCCTGTCGGGCGAAACGGAGGCGGTGGTCGTGGCCGATGAGCCAGTTGCTGCCGAGGCGGCCCCGACCACGGGTAGCTCGGAGCTGAAGCTTTACGAAATCGGGAGAAAGGCGGCCGGACCGGCTCCCGGGCGCGTCACGCTGGCGGGCCACGTGCGCGACAAAACCACCGGGGAGCCCGTCATCGGCGCGGCCGTGTTTGTGGAGGCGCCCACCAACACCGGCACCACCACCGACCAGTTTGGCTACTATGCCCTGACGCTGCCCCCGGGTCGTTACGAGGTGCGCGTGCGCGCCATTGGCATCAAGAATACCAGGCGGCAGGTGGTGCTTAATGCCGACGGCAAGCTCGAAATCGAGGTAGAAGAGGATATAACCCCGCTCAAGGAGGTCGTCATCGAGGCCGAGAAGGACCGCAACGTGGCCGGCATGCAGATGGGCGTGGAAAAGCTCGACATTAAAACCATGCGGCAGGTACCCACGGCTTTCGGCGAAACCGACATTCTGCGGGTGGTGCTGACCTTACCGGGCGTAAAGTCGGTGGGGGAAGGCAGCACCGGTATGAACGTGCGCGGCGGTGCCACCGACCAGAACCTGATTCTGTTCAATGACGCGACGGTGTACAACCCGGCTCACTTGTTCGGCTTCTTTTCAGCCTTCAACCCCGACGTGCTCAAGAGCGTGGAGCTTTACAAAAGCGCCGTGCCGGCCAAATACGGCGGCCGCCTGTCGTCGGTACTGGAAATTGCCACCCGCGACGGCAACCAGAAGAAGTTTAGCGGCGCGGGCGGCATTGGCCTGATGACCAGCCGCCTGACGCTGGAAGGCCCCCTTATCAAGGACCGCTCGTCGTTTATCGTGGCCGGCCGCACCAGCTACTCCGACTGGATTCTGCACCAGATTCCCAACAAAACCTATCAGGAAAGCTCGGCCTCTTTTTACGATCTGAACGCCCACATCAGCCACCAGATCAATGACAAGAACACGATTTACGCCACCGGCTACCTGAGCCGGGACCAGTTTAAGCTAGCCACCGATACGTTGTATAAGTATCTGAATCAGACGGCCAGCGTGAAGTGGCAGCACAACTTCAGCAACACGCTCTACGGGGTGCTGACGGGCTCTTACAGCAGCTACCAGTACAGCATTACCAACCAGAAAAACCCGGTCAACGCCTCGGAGCTGGCCTTCGGCATCAAGCAGCGCAACCTGCAGGCCGACTTTAGCTACTTGCCGTCCAACAAGCACAGCATCGACTTCGGGATAAACAACATCTATTACTCAGTGGCAGCTGGCAGTTTGGTGCCGTTGGGCGCGGAGTCGCTGATTAAGCGGGATGTGCTGCCGCAGGAACAGGCCCTGGAACAGGCGCTGTACGTGTCCGACAAAATTGACCTGACGTCCCGCTTTGCCGTGTCGCTGGGCTTGCGCTATTCCTTGTTCAACGCTCTGGGCCCGCGCGACACCTACCGCTACCTGCCCGGCCTGTCGAAGTCGGAAAACACGATAACCGACACGATTTCGCACAAGTCGGGCTCCCGCATTGCCACCTACCACGGCCCGGAATACCGGCTGTCGGCCAAGTACTCCCTGTCGGACAACGCCTCGGTGAAAGCCAGCTACAACCGCATGCGCCAGTACATTCACATGCTTTCGAACACGGCCTCCATGTCGCCGACCGACACTTGGAAGCTCAGCGACGACCACGTCCGGCCCCAGGTGGGCGACCAGTATTCCATCGGCTTCTACCGCAATTTCAAGAGTAACACGATTGAAACGTCGGTGGAGACCTACTACAAGGCCATGCACGACTTCGTGGACTACAAGAGCGGGGCTACGCTGCTGCTCAACCGCCACATCGAAACCGACGTGGTGAATGCCGAAGGGAAAGCCTACGGCGTGGAGGTAATGGTGAAAAAGCTGACCGGCAAGCTCAACGGCTGGGTAAGCTACACCTACTCCCGCTCCCTGGTGCGGGTCGATACCGGCCCGAACGGGGACATCATCAACGGCGGCAAGTTCTACCCCAGCAACTTCGACAAGCCCCACGACGTGACCATGATTGGCAACTACCGCTTCAGCCGGCGGTTCAGCACCTCGCTCAACTTCACTTACAACACAGGCCGACCCATTACCCTGCCCCTGGTGAAGTACTACGTGGGCAACTCCATGCGGGTGTACTACTCGGAGCGCAATGCCTACCGCGTGCCTGATTATTACCGCGCCGACCTGGCCCTCAACATTGAAGGCAACCACAAGATCAAGAAGCTGGCCCACGGTTCCTGGACCATTGCAGTATACAATTTGACGGGCCGAAAAAACCCGTATTCGGTGTACTACAAGGCCGAAAACGGGCAAATCAACGGGTATCAGCTGTCCATCTTCGGCCGGCCCATCCCAACCATCACCTACAACTTCAAATTCTAGATGAATACCCACGTGAACCTGCGGGCCGGTCTGCTGCTGTGCTGCGCGCTGCTGCTAAGTCTGAGTGGCTGCATCGAAAGTTTCGAGCCTAGTGACGGCCCCGTAACCCAGAACTTTCTGGTGGTGGACGGTTTCCTGAACAGCGAAGGGGTGACTACCATCAAGCTCACCCGCAGCCTGGGCCTGAAAGCCAAAACGGCCCCGCCGGTGGAGGCCAAGGCCAAGGTGTTTATGGAAGAGGAAAACGGGCCGCGCTACGCCCTGCCCGAAACCCAAGCCGGCACCTACGTCTCGCCCCGGCTCACGCTGAACCCGGCCAAGCGCTACCGCCTGCACTTCAACACGGCCAACAACCGCGAGTACATCACCGACTATACCCAGGCCAAGCGCACCCCGCCCATCGACAAAGTAAACTGGCAGGTCGAGGGCAACAGTGTGCGCATCTTGGTCAGTGCCCACGACGCTGCCAACCAGACCCGGTACTACCGCTGGGACATGGACGAAACCTGGGAGTTTACCTCCGCCTACCACAGCTACCTGGAGTACAGCAATGGAAAGATCCGGCCCCGGGCAGTGGATATCTACCGCTGCTGGGGTACCCAGCCTAGTGGCCTCATCAAACTTTTTACGACCACGAAGCTGAGCCAGGACGTGGTGGCGGATTACCCGGTGCTAATGCTGCCATCGAACTCGGTAAAGCTGCGCTACAAGTACAGCGTGCTGGTCAAGCAGTATGCCCAGACCGTGGAGGAGTTTGCCTACTGGGAGGCCCTGCGCAAAAACACGGAGAACATCGGCACCCTCTTCGACCCGCTGCCCAGCCAGCTCACGGGCAACATCCATTGTGTCACCGACCCCGCGGAGCTTGTGCTGGGCTACATCGGGGCCTACTCCGTGCAGGAACAGCGCCTTTTTATCAGCCGCGACCAGCTGCCCGCTGACTGGAAATTTGAAACCGGCTACGAAACGTGTGGGGTACCCGATACTGTATCTGGCTTCTATAAGGATGTGGCCTTCCTGACGCCTAACTACCTGCCCTTGGAAGACTTAGAAGGAAGGTACACTGCCCAGTATGCCGACTGCGTCGACTGCCGGCGGCGGGGCACCAATGTCCAGCCCACCTTCTGGAAGTAACTCTTGCTTTAAGCTCCTCTGTCCGTGCCGCACCTGTACACCGCTGATTTGTCTGCCTTCCACTTTCTGTCTCGCTGGGTAGCCCGCGCCGGGGCCGGCCTGCTTGCGGGCGGCCTGCTCTGGTCCGGGAGCCTAAGCTCTGCCCACGCCCAGTCCGACTCGCTGCGCACCCTGGACCGGCAACTGAGCCGCTACAGCCAGCAGCGGCTCCCGGAAAAGCTGTTTCTGCACGTCGACCGGCCTTTTTACGTCAGTGGCGAAATTATGTGGTTTAAGGTCTACGCCGTCGATGGGGTGCAGCACAAGCCTCTTATGGTGAGCAAAGTGGCGTATGTGGAGCTGCTAGACCGGGAGCAGAAGCCGGTGCTGCAGGGCAAGATAAAGCTGCTGAACGCCGCGGGTCAGGGCACCTTTGTGCTGCCTAAATCCCTGGCTTCGGGCACCTACACGGTGCGGGCCTACACCAACTGGATGAAGAACTTCCCGCCCGAGTATTACTTCCACAGCACCATCACCGTCGTCAACACCTTTGGCAGCGTTACCAAAGCTGCACCGACCCCGACCACCGCGGGCACCGACGCGCAGTTCTTTCCCGAGGGCGGGCATCTGGTCAAGGGCCTGACCAGCACCGTGGCCTTTCAAGTAACCGACCAGCGCGGCCAGGGCGTAGCCGCCTCGGGCATCATCGTGGACCAGCGCGGGCGGAATGTGGCGCAGCTCAGCACCCTCAAGTTTGGCTTGGGCTCCTTTGCCTTTACGCCCACCGAGACCGGAGCTAGTTACAGCGCTATTCTTCAGCTGCCCAATAACCAGACACTCACCCGCAAGCTGCCCGCCGTGCAGGAACAAGGCTACGTGCTGCACCTGGCGTCCACCGCCAATGGCCTGAGCGTTACGGTCCAGACCACGGTTGCGGGAGCCGACGACATTCTGCTGCTGGGCCATGCCCGCCAGCAGCCATTCGTAGCCACCATGGGCCGGTTCCGGGACAATAAGGCCGTTTTTACCCTCGATAAGAAAGACCTGCCCGAAGGCATTGCGCACTTTACCGTATTCAATGCGGCCCGCAAGCCGCTCTGTGAACGGCTTTATTTTACCCCACCCACCCAGCAGCTGACGTTGCGGGCCTCGACCGACAAGAAAGAGTACTCGGTCCGGGAAAAAGTGAGTTTGCAGCTATCCGCGGCCGGACCGGGCGCCCGGCCCCTGCCAGCCAATGCCTCGGTGGCCGTGTACCGCCTCGACTCCCTGTCGGCGGCGGCCGGTACCTCCATCAACAGCTACCTGTGGCTGGCCTCCGACCTGAAAGGCCGCATTGAAAATCCCGACTACTACTTCTCGGCCAACTCCGCGGAAGTTGCCCAGGCCGCCGACAACCTGATGCTGACCCAGGGCTGGAGCCGTTTCCGCTGGGCCGACGTGGTAGGCAGTTCCCGGCCGGCCCCCGCCTTCTACCCCGAAACGAGCGGCCACTGGATTCAGGGAAAGTTGACCCACCGCGGCACCGGGCAGGCGGCGCCGGGCATTCCGGTGTATTTGGCCAGCCCCAGCCGGCAGCCCCGCCTCTACAGCAGCATAAGTCAGCCCGACGGCCGGGTGCAGTTCGACATGCGCGACTTCTACGGGCCCAAGGAAATAGTGGTGCAAACCAATACCCAGGTCGACAGCACCTACCAAGTGGAGGTTTACTCGCCCTTCTCCACGGCCTACGCTCCTACCCAGCAGGCGGCCTTGCAGCTGCCCGAGTCGCTAAGGCCCGAGCTGGCTCAGCGCCATTTGCAGGCCCAGGTGCAAACGGCTTATTTTAAAAAGTTTACCAACCAATACGCCCTGTCCCAAACCGACAGCCTGCCTTTCTACGGCAAGCCCAGTGAGCAGTATATGCTCGATGCCTACACCCGGTTCAAGGTGATGGAGGAGGTCATGCGCGAGTACGTGCCCGGTGTGCTGGTCCGGATTCGCAAAGGCCAGTTTCACTTTCAGGTAATTGACCACCTGAACAATCAGCCCATGACGGACGACCCGCTGGTGCTGCTAGACGGGGTACCGGTTTTCAATATCAACAAGGTGGTGGCCCTCGACCCGTTGAAAATTCAGAAACTGGACGTCATTACCAGCCGCTACTTTCACGGCCGCCAGATTCATCAGGGCCTGGTAAGCTACACCACCTACAAGGGCGACCTGGGCAGCTATAAGCTCGATGCCCACGCCCTGCTGCAGGAGTACGAAGGCCTACAGCGGCAGCGCGAATTCTATTCGCCCCGCTACGATACGCCCCAGGCCCAGCAGAGCCGCCTGCCCGACTTTCGCAACTTGCTGTACTGGAATCCGCAGGTGACTACCACAGCCGCCGGCCCCTCAGCTCTGAGCTTTTATACCGCTGACCAGCCCGGCAAATATGTGGTGGTGGTACAGGGCTTGTCGACCACGGGGCTGGCCGGGAGCTACCGTACTTTTCTACAGGTCAAGTCGGCCCTATAGCCGGGCTAGCAGCTAGACTTACCCGCGTAGCTGGCTCAACAAAGAAGAGGGGCCTTTCCCGGCGTCATGCCCGGAAAAGCCCCTCTTTCGTGATATAGACCAAGCTTGGCGTTAAATCTTTTCGGGCAACAGCGTGGCTTCGGGGTAGTTGCCGAGCACGGGCTGGGCAGGAACGCCTTCCGTTACGGCTTCTACCAGCAGCTTACCACCCACAAACGCGCCTTTCCAGGATTCGCCCAGGCCACCGAAAACTTCTTCCCGGTCGCCGCGGGAGCGGAGCTTGTTGACGCCCATCTTGAAGGCCCGCACTTCCTTGGCCGTACGCTGAGCCCACTTCTCGTCATCCGAGGCCAGAGCCCCAACCAGGGCCCCGTTGCTGATGTTCATCTCGCCCACCAGCTCTTCAACCCGGTCGACGAGCACGATGGAGTCAATCGGGCCGAAGGGCTCCTTGAAGTACAGCTCGCTCTGCCGGGGCAGGTTAACCAGGGCCCGCGGGGCGCGGTAGGCACTCATGTCCTGGCCAGGCAAAAACAGACTCTCATCCAGCTTGCCTTCAAAAATGGGCGTAGCGCCGGTCTTGAGGGCATTTTCGTAGAGCCGGTCGAGGTCTTCCGCCTGGTTTTTATTGATAACCGGACCAAAGGCCAGCTCGGGCAGCTTGTCGCCGGGGTTGTCGACGAGAGTGGGGTTGCCTACTTTCAGGCTTTTTACTGCTTCCCAATAGGTTTCCAGAAACTGCGGAAACAGGCTGCGCTGCACCACGAAGCGCACGTAGGCCGTGCAGCGCTGCTTGCCGTAGTCGTAGCCCTTCTTGAGCTGGTCGGCCAACGAGTTCCAGTCCGAGTAATCCCAGATGCCGTAGGTGTTTACGCCCTCCATTTCCAGCATGTAGCGCTTGTGCTCCTGGCTTAGGGCGTCGGCGATGTTGCGGCCATTGTAGCGGCCACCCACGAAGCTGAGGCAATCCACGGCTTCGTTTTTCACCAGCACGTCGCTGAGCTCTCCGCCGGGGCCGCTGACCAGCGTTACGGGCAGGCCGCAGCGGCGGGCAATGGCGAAGGCAAAGCTCAGGGAAATAAAGCCGCCGTCGGTAGGCGTTTTGGCAATAACCGAGTTGCCGCACAAGGCCTGCACCAGCACCGCGTGCAAGAGGACCGAGTGCGGATAGTTCCAGGAGGCAATGTTCGACACCAAGCCCAGCGGCGTGCGGTTGCCCAGCATTTCCTCGATGTTGTCGACGTACCACTGCACGCCCTCGATGGCGCGGTCAATGTCGGTAAAGCCCAGCTTGTAGGTTTTGCCGATTTCCCACATCAGCAGCTTGCCTACCAGCTCTACGTGGGGGCGCAGTTGGTTGAGGCATTCCTGCACTTTGTTGCGGCGCTCATCCAGGTCGGTGGCGGCCCAGGCAGCAGCTTCCTGCTTGGCAAACTGCACGGCCTTGAGGGCCTGCTCCCGGTTGAGCATGGGCATTGCGGCCAGCTGGGTGCCGTCGATGGGCGAAGTAAACTCGCGGGGCGAGCCGGGCTGCTGCCACTGACCTTCCATCAGGTTCTGAAACTTGCCGTCCGAAGTAAAAATCTCGGGCGTGAGCTGCTTAACCTGGTTCAGCAAAGAGCCGAACTCTACCGCGGGTGAAATGAATTTGGGCATGAAAGAATGTGTGAGGATGTTGGGTTGGACTAAGCGGGTGGGAGCAGACAGAGCGGGTTGAGCTAGTATAAGCCGGGGCCTAAGGAAGTTGTTTGGATTGGATTAGGCAACCTTAGCCGGAGCTACCCCCTGCTGCACCATGCACGTCACTAGGTCATCGACCATGCCCGAGGAGCCGATAAAGAGCGGGGCGCGCTGATGGTAATCGGTAGGCACAATGTCGAGCACGGCCTCGGCACCAGCCAGCGCTTTGCCCCCGGCCTGCTCAATGAGGAAGGCCAAGGGGTAGCCTTCATACAGCAGGCGCAGCTTGCCGTTGAGGTTCTTGGCCGTGGGCGGGTACAGATAAATGCCCCTTTAAAGAGGTTGCGGTGGTAATCAGCCACCAGGGAGCCAATGTAGCGCCCACTGTAGCGGCGCTCCTTGCACTCGGTCAAGTAGCTGCGCACCCACTCGGGGTAGTCAAACCAGTTGCCTTCATTGCAGGAGAAGGTGGTACCCTGCTCCGGAATTTTTACGCCGTCGTGGGAGAGGAAGAATTCGCCCAGGGAATTCTCGTAGGTGAAGCAAGCCACCCCGTGCCCGGTGCTATACACGAGCATCGTGCTGGAACCGTACAGGATGTAGCCGGCCGCTACCTGCTTGCGCCCACCCTGCAGAAAATCCTCGGGAGTAGCCTTGGAACCCATCGGTGAGACGCGGCGGTAGATGCTGAAGATGGTACCGATGCTGACGTTCACGTCAATGTTGGAGGAGCCATCGAGCGGGTCCATGGCCACTACGTAGCGGCCCTGGTCGTTGCCGGTGTGGATGATTTCGTCGTCTTCCTCGGAGAGAATGGCGCAGGCCTCGCCCCCGTTTTTCAGGGCCCGGATAAAGCGGATGTTGGCTACCACGTCGAGCTTCTGCTGCTGCTCGCCCTGCACGTTCTGGGCACCGTAGTTGCCGGTAATGTCCATCAGGCCGGCCCGGTTGATTTCCCGGTTCACGATTTTGGCGGCTAGGGCAATGTCGCGCAGCAACTGGCTGAGTTCACCGGTTGCAAAGGGGAATTCCGCCTGCTTGCGCATGATATAGCGGTCCAGCGTGGTTCCGACGGGGCTGGCAAGTGTGTTTTCGTTAGGGGCACTCATGGGTGAGAATCAGGAATTGGGAGGAAAATTCGGGCAATAGGCTAGCGTTCCGCTCCTATTCGGGCGGTATTGAGGAGGATTGAAAGGCAAAATTGAACGGCAGCAGGAAGGTTAGCTCATTGGGTCCGGCGGAGGCGGCCAGACCAAGGCTGTGGAAACGTTTGCGCAGACAAGAGGTTATGCGCGGCGCAAAGCTGCCGAACCAAGGAGAAGAGAATGGGCGGTTGCCCAGCGGGTTCCCCACCTCTGCCAAGGCGGGGAACCACGCGTAACCAGGAACTTAGCTTTTGGCTTCGGGCTGCTTCTGGCTTTGCCAGAGCACTACCTGCCAGCCTTTTTTGGCGTCTTTCACCTGTACCACCACGTACTTGAGGTGGGCCACGTTGGGCGTACCGTCGGGCTTGTTGGGCTGGTAAATGGTGATAGTCCCGTTGACCACGGCTGCTTTGCCGTCGTTGTAGGCCCGCACGTTCAGGGCTTCCACGTCAATCTTGTCGTAGACGCTCTTACCGTCCCGAATCGACTGGATGTAGTCCGTTTTGCCGTTTTGCTTGCCGTTGGAATGGGTATAAACCAGGTCGTCGGCAAAGACTTTTTCCAGGAAGGCGTAGTCTTTCTTGACCTGAGCCTCGAAGCGCTGCCGTTCCAGGGCTTCCACTTCTTTCACAGCGGCCATATCTTTTTTATTAGCACCCGATTGGGCGAATGCCGCCACGCCGAGCACGAGCAGCAGGGCAAAGGTGAGGAGTCGTTTCATGGTGGGCAGCGGGTTAAGCAGCGGGTTGGGAATCAAGATCAATCGGCTTCATGCGGGGCACCAGGAAGTGCATAAGCACCCAGGCAAACAGGTAAGCGCCCCCGCAGATCAGGAACATGATGAAGTAGGCCGTTTCCTTCTCGCCGATGCTTTCGTAGTACACAAACATGCGCTTCTGCACCAGGGCCGAGAGCAGAATACCGCCCAAGCCGCCGGCCATGCCGCCGATACCCGTCACCGAGGCCACAGCCCGCTTGGGGAACATGTCCGACACCGTAGTGAAGATGTTGGCGCTCCAGGCCTGGTGAGCCGCCGCCGCAATACCGATTACAATGACGGCCAGCCACATATTGATCTGCCCCAGATACTGGGCAAATACGATGGGGAACACGCACAGGGCAATGAGCAGCATAGAGGTTTTGCGGGCTCGGAATGGCTCCCAGCCTTTGCGGATAAAGTTCAGCGGAATCCAGCCGCCGCCCACGCTGCCAATGCTCGATAGTACGTACACCATAGCTACCGGAACAGCCACAGCGGTGCCTTTCAGGCCGTATTGCTTGTTGAGGAAGTCGGGCAACCAGAACAGGTAAAACCACCAGATCGGGTCGGTCAGGAACTTGCCGAGCACGAAGGCCCAGGTTTGGCGGAAAGTGAGCAGCTTAAACCACGACACTTTAGGCAGAGTCTCGATAGAAGCGGCGGCCAAGTCATCCACATCCGAGTGGATGTACTCAAATTCGGCTTTGGTCAGCTTGGCGTGGCGGGCAGGCACTTCGTAGAAGTAAAACCACAGTATCAGCCACACGAAGCCCAGGGCCCCGGTGATGATGAAGGCCCACTGCCAGCCGATGGTTTCGGCAATAAGCGGTACGGTTAGCGGGGCAATGATGGCGCCCACGTTAGAGCCGGAGTTGAAAATACCCGTCGCCAATGCCCGCTCCTTCTGCGGAAACCACTCGGCCGTGGTTTTGATGGCGGCCGGAAAGTTGCCGGCCTCCGTCACGCCCAAAAATGCCCGGGCTACCGAAAAGCCCAGCGTGCTGGTCACGAAGGCGTGCCCGATGGCGGCCAGGCTCCACAGAAACGTCGACAAGGCGTAGCCCATCTTGGTGCCGAGCTTGTCGATGATGCGCCCCACGCCCAGCATGCCGAGCGAATAGGCCAGCTTGAAGGCAATTTCAATGTCGGCGTAATCGGCGTCGCTCCACTTAAACTCGGTTTCGAGGTAGGGCTTCAGCAGCGAGATTACCGCCCGGTCGAGGTAATTGACCGTGGTGGCAAAAAACACCAGGGAGCAGATGGTCCAGCGGTACTTACCGATGGTATTATCCAACGAGGGCGGGTTGGGCACGGCTGGGGGGATAACCGAGGCTGTTTTCATCACGAAGCGCGAGAGGTGAGAAATTGCATGAGCGGCGCAATACGCGGCGCGATGACGGCCACGTCATCGGCACCTTTAAAGAGCTGGGAGCCAATCCCAACCACATTCACACCGGCCCCAAACCACTCGGTGAGGCTGGCCTCGGTGGGCTCTACCCCACCGGTTACCATGAGCTTCACCGTGGGCATAGGCCCGCGCAGGCTCTTGATAAAGTCGGGCCCGAGTACGTTGCCGGGGAAGATTTTCACTAAGCCCGCACCCAGTCGCTGGGCGTTGTAGACCTCGGTGAGCGTCATGGCTCCGGGCACCCAGGCCACGTCCTGAAGGCGGCAGGCCTCGCCCACTTCAGCCGTCATGATGGGCTGCACCACGAAGGCAGCGCCGGCGCTGATGAACTCCTCGGCCTGGGCGGCGGTGTAGATGGTGCCGATGCCCAGGACCATTTCGGGCAGGTGCTCCTGCACGTAGCGCTGCAACTCGGTGAAAACTTCCAGGGCGTTGGTGCCGCGGTTCGTGAATTCAAAGACGCGGACGCCGCCTTCGTAGCAGGCCTGCACCACGCGCTGGGCGTAGGCGGCATCGGCGTGGAAGAAGACCGGCACCAAAGGCGCTTGCAGCACGCGCTCCAGAACTTCGGCGGAAGAGTATCGGGACATGAATCTGGTTATTAGTTGTTGGTTGTCAGTTGTTAACTTTGAGCTGGCGTCTGCTTCTAACAACTGACAGCCAGCACCTAACAACTCCCCTAGCGGAGCAGGCGCCCCGAGGTATTGCCTTTCACGACTTCCTCTACCTCGGCCTTGGTGGCCAGATTAAAGTCGCCGTGAATCGTATGCTTGAGGGCGGAAGAAGCAACCCCGAAAGTCAGGGCCTGCTGCTGGTCGTTGGAAGTCAGCGAGCCGTAAATGAAGCCCGCAATGAAGGCGTCGCCGCCCCCGATGCGGTCCACGATGGGCACGATGTCGTAGCTGGGGCTTTCCACGAAGTTCTGGCCGTCGTAGAGAATGCCTTTGAGCTGGTTATGCGAGGCACTCAGGGTTTCGCGCCGGGTCGTAATCACCTGCTTCACGTTGGGGAAGCGCGCAATCAGCTGTTCAGCCATCGAAGTAAAGCTATGCGCAGCACCTTCTTGCGGTACAATGCCAAATAAATCTTCGGAATCGTTTTCGGAAGCCACGATTACGTCGCAGCCTTCGACCAGGGCGGGCATGACGTCCTGGGCTTTCTGCCCGTACTGCCACAGGTTGCGGCGGTAGTTTACGTCGCCCGATACGGTGATGCCCAGGCGGCGGGCAGTTTGAATGGCATCCTGACAGGCCTGGGCGGCCGCGGCCGAAATGGCCGGGGTGATACCCGTCCAGTGAAACCAGCTGGCGTCTTTCAGAATTTCTTCCCAGTTGAAGTCCTCGGGCCGCAGGTTGGCAAAAGCCGAGTCGAACCGGTCGTACACCACTTTGCTGGGCCGCATCGAGGCTCCGACTTCTAGAAAGTATAAACCCAGCCGCTCGCCGCGAAACACGGTGTGCTCCATATTCACGCCGTAGCGCTGAAAGTGCTGGGTGGCGGCCTGGCCTAATTCGTTTGCAGGGAAGCAGGTAACGTGGGCTGCGGGCATGCCCAGCTGGGTCAGGGACGCGGCCACGTTGGCTTCGCCGCCGCCGTAGGTTGCCTCGAAGGTGGCGGTTTGGGTTAAGCGGTAGTTCAGCGGCGGAGACAACCGCAGCATAATTTCGCCGAACGTTACTACCTGCTTCATCTAGGGGTGGTTGTTGAGTAGAGTAATGAGGAAAGAGCGGGCCGGCCGTGAGCCGGCCCACCGCAAGCTAGGCTTTCTCGGCTAAGCTGGCTGCTTCGACAGCCTCAGCCCGGGTTTCGAAGCCGAAGTATTGGCGGGCGTTGTGGAAGCAGATGTTCTGTACCATCGTGCCAACCAGCTCCATATCGTCGGGCAGCTCTCCGTTTTCCACGTCGTTGCCGAGGATGTTGCACAAAATGCGGCGGAAGTACTCGTGGCGCGGGTACGAGAGGAAGGAACGCGAGTCGGTGAGCATGCCCACGAAGCGGCTCAGCAGGCCCAGGTTCGACAGGGCGTTGATTTGCCGCTCCATACCGTCTTTTTGGTCGAGAAACCACCAGCCCGAGCCGAACTGCAGCTTACCGGGCACAGTGCCGTCCTGGAAGTTGCCAATCATGGTGGCAAACAGCTCGTTGTCGGCTGGGTTCAGGTTGTAGAGAATGGTTTTAGCCAGTTTGTCCTGGGTGTCGAGGCGGTCGAGAAACTTGCTCATGGCCTGGCCCTGGGCGAAGTCGCCGATAGAGTCCCAACCGGTATCAGGGCCGAGCTGCCGCAGCTGCCGGGCGTTGTTGTTGCGCAAGGCACCCACGTGGTACTGCTGGGTCCAGCTTTTCTCCCAGTCGAGCTCCGCCAGGAATACCAGCATGGCCGACTTGAATTGCAGGATTTCGCTTTGCTCCAATGTTTCGCCGCCGCGCACTTTGGCGAAGATGCGGCTGATGTCGGCGTCGGTGTAGTCGGCGGCGTAGATTTGCTCTAGGCCGTGGTCCGACAAGCGGCAACCCAGGGCGGCAAAGTAGTCGTGGCGCACGCGCAGGGCCGTGAGCAGGTCCTGGTAGGTCAGGATTTCCACGGCGGCCGAAGTACCCAGCTTGTCGAGGTAGGCATTATAGCCCGCGGGGTCTTCCGGCGACATGGCTTTATCGGCCCGGAACGTAGGCAGTACCTGCACGCCGAAATCAGCGGCGGCCAGGGCGCGGTGGTGCTCCAAAGAGTCCGAAGGGTCGTCGGTGGTGCACAGGGTCTGCACGTTCATCTTGCGCAGCAGGTTGCGCACCGAGTATTCCGGGGTACGCAGCAAGGCTGAGCAGTGGTCGTAGATGCGGCGGGCCGACTCCTTGTTGAGCAGCTCTGTGACGCCGAAGTAGCGCTGCAGCTCCAGGTGAGTCCAGTGGTAGAGCGGGTTGCGCAGGGTGTAGGGCACGGTTTCGGCCCACTTCTCAAACTTCTCCCAGTCCGACGCGTCGCCGGTGATGTAGCGCTCATCGATGCCGTTGGTGCGCATGGCCCGCCACTTGTAATGGTCGCCGTAGAGCCAGATCTGCGTCAGGTTCTCAAACTGCTTGTCTTCGGCAATCTGGTCGGGCAGCAAGTGGTTGTGGTAGTCGATGATGGGCTGCGGGCCGCAAACTGGTGGTACAGCGTGCGGGCCGTTTCGGTCTGCAGCAGAAAATCCGCGTCGAGGAAAGGCTTTTTCATAATCACAAGGCCGGGTGGGAAGTCGGCTTATAAGAGTGTGGTCGGGTTACAAAGGCAAAAAAATGACAGAAAGCCAGGCCGGCCTCCTGAACTCTCCTGCGAAGAAGAATTCGGAATGCCACGCCTGCCGCGAGTTTAGAGCGACACGCCGCGCTTCCAGGGAATGAAGTCGGTTTGGCCGTGGCGCACGGCGGCCACTTCCTCGCCGCTGGCGACGCGGATGACGTAGTCCAGAATCCGCTCCCCGGCCTGCTCAATGGTTTCTTCGCCGTCGATAACGGTGCCAGTGTTGATGTCAATGATGTCGGGCATGCGGTTGGCCAGGGCCGTGTTGCTCGAAATCTTCACCACGGGCGCAATCGGGTTGCCGGTAGGCGTACCCAGACCGGTGGTAAAGAGCACGATATTGGCCCCCGAACCTACCTCAGCGGTGGTCGACTCCACGTCGTTGCCGGGCGTGCAAAGCAGGTTCAGGCCGGGCTTGGTCACCAATTCGGGGTAGTCGAGCACGGCCACGACCGGCGAAGAGCCACCCTTGCGCGCGGCACCCGCCGATTTCATGGCGTCGGTAATCAGACCGTCGCGGATGTTGCCCGGCGAGGGGTTCATGTCGAAGCCCGAACCCACGGCTACTGCCGATTCGCCGTAGGCTTTCATCAGGGAGCTAAACCGCTCGGCTGTCGGCTGGTCTACCGAGCGGTCGACGAGTTCCTGTTCCACGCCGCAGAGCTCGGGAAACTCGGCCAGAATAACCGAGCCGCCGAGGGCCACGAGCATATCCGAGACGTGACCCACGGCGGGGTTGGCCGAAATACCCGAGAATCCGTCCGAGCCGCCGCACTCCAGGCCAATGGTGAGCTTGCTCAACGGGGCGGGCTGGCGGTGCTGGGCGTTGGCCTGCATCAGGCCGGCGAAGGTCTGGCGCAACGCCGTGCTGATCAGGGCCTCTTCCGTGCCGATTTTCTGCTGCTCCAGAATGTAGAGCGGCTTGTAGAACTGGGGACTGCGCTTGTTGATTTCGTCCTGGAGCATGCTCACCTGGGCGTTCTGGCAACCCAGACTCAGCACCGTAGCGCCGGCCACGTTAGGGTGGGTGATGTAGCCAGCCAGCAGGCCGCAAAGCGTCTGGGCATCCTGGCGGATACCGCCGCAGCCACCTTCGTGCTGCAAAAACCGCACGCCGTCTACGTTGGGGAACAGGCGGGGCTTCTGCCGGCTGGTTTCAGCCGAGTGCAGGTCAGTAGCCAGGATTTCCTCCACCGTTTTGCCGGCCTGCATCAGCGAAATCAGCTCCTGGGTCTGGGGCTGGTAGCTTTTCTTCCGGCCGTAGCCCAGGTCGTCCACCAAGGCTGCTTCGAGCACCTGAATGTTGCGGTTTTCGCAGAATACCAGCGGAATCACCAGCCAGTAGTTGGCCGTGCCCACGCGGCCGTCGGCGCGGTGGAAGCCCATGAAGGTGCGCTCCTGCCACTTGGACACGTCGGGCACGGGCCAGTTCAGGCGGTGCATGCCGGAGGTTTGGTCAAATGAGTCGGTGGCGTGCTGAATGTTGGACGTGGTGAGCAGGCCGCCGAGCGGAATCGGCTGGCGGACTTTGCCCACGAGTACACCGTACATGTGGACCAAGTCGCCGGGCTCGAAGGCGTGGGGCGCTACTTTATGCTTGGCCGGAATGGCCTGGGTAGTCGTAATCATGCCGTCCTTCCACGGCACGGGCGTACCGATAGGCAGGTCCGTGAGGGCTACCAGGACGTTGTCGTGCGGATGAATCTGGGCTACTAAATGCTTCATGAGGCAAGGGAAACCTTTTGGGTGAAATAGCTGGCCAGCGTAGTGGCCGCGCCGTCCTGCAACAGCTTGTGCAGGTACTTCTCGACGCGGGCCGCGAAGCCAGGCAGTTGGGCCAGGTCATGGCCCAGAGGGTTTTATTACGCAGGACGGTCCCGATTAATTCCGCCGGAGCCTGGCGCTGCCAGAGGTCGGCAAAGTAGCCGGCCTTCTCGTCCTGAATCGGGTAAGCCTGGCCATTTGCTTCGCCGTACCACACGTCGTCGTGCTGCTGAGTGCCGCGCATAAAGAGCAGGTAAGCGGCAAAACCCAGAGCCATGTAGTCGGGCACCACGGCCAGCTTCTTGTAGTAATGCAGCAGCGTAGGCACGTTGCGCATCTGAATTTTCATGGTGTAGTTGAGCGTGATGCCCAGCCACCGGTGCTCGATGTAAGGGTTGCGGAACCGGTCCAGCACCTGCATGCCGAAGCGCTGCCCCACTTTTTCATCTACGTTGTAGGGAATGCCGGGCAGCAGATCAGCCAGCATCAGGTTCTGGATAAAGCCGGCCATAGCCGCGTCGTCCATGGCCCCGCGCACGGTGTCGAAACCGGCCAGATACGCCAGGCCGCAGCTGAGCGTGTGGGTGCCGTTGAGCAAACGCAGCTTCAATTCGCGGAACAAGTCGATGTTGGGCTGCACGATGACGCCGGCATCGGCCTGCTCAAACGACAGCACCGACTTGACGCGGGCATCACCCTCAATGGCCCAGAGCAAGTAGGCTTCCGACATCGTGAGCAAGTCGTCGGAATAGCCCAGCTCGGCTTCCAGGGCAGCCTGAGTGGCAGCGTCGGGGCGGCCGGGCACGATGCGGTCCACGAGAGAGTTGCAGAACGAATTGGCCGATTCCAGCCACTCAATGAACTCGGCGTCGAGGCCGTTGAGGTGGGCCAGCTCCAGCACGATGCTTTCCAGCTTCGTGCCGTTGTTGGGAATCAGTTCGGTGGGCACAATGACCAAACCTTTGTCGGCAGCGCCGTTGAACGCCTGGTAGCGGGCGTAGAGCACGGCCAGCAGCTTGCCGGGAAACGACTGGGCGGGCTTTGCTTGATAGACTCCGAAACCAGCTGAATGCCGACTTCGGTGGTGTTGGAAATGACCACCGTCAGCTCCGGATTGCGGGCTACGTCCAGCACCTGCTCCCACTGGCTTTTGGCCGACAGCACCCGGCTGATAGCCGAGCAGACTACATTTTCTTCAACGGTCTGCCCATCGGCCACACCGCGGATGCTGAGGGTGTAGAGCCCGTCCTGCCGGTCGAAAGCCGTAGCGTCGCCCCCGTCAGTCGACTTGACCACCACAATGCGGCCGTTGAAAATACCCTGGCGGTTGGCTTTGTCGATAAGGTAGTCGGGTAGGCCGCGCAGCAGCACGCCGGTACCGAACTGCAGCACTTTTTCGGGCAGTTCAACGTGTTTCGCCTCGGGCATTGCTACCACCGAGGACGAGAGGGCGAGTGCCGCTTGTTTGGATAGATTGGCCATAATCAGCGCCTTATATTTTGCTTCCTTCTTTCTTCTCCCACTTCTGCTGCCACTTCGGATAGTCCTTGGTCAGCAATTTTTGCGGCCAGGTGCTGGCGTACACGTAGCCGGCCCGGCGCTCATTCTCAATCTCGCTGAGTTGGCTGCGCTTCTGCCCGTCGCGCCCCACGTAAATTGGCTTGTTGGTTTCCAGGTCGTAGAAGCGGGCCCAGAGTACGGCGCCGGCTTCGGGCACAATCACCCGGTCGCGACCAGTGGGCTGCGCGGCGTCCACAACGTCCTTGAGCACGTAGCCTTCCATCTTCACTGCCTGAAACCAGGCCACCGCCGCCTGAATCGACTTTTTCACCTCGGGCGAAGGATTATCCAGACTCATTAGAAACTGGACGATGCCCACGCTTTCGGCGCCGCTGAGCGAGGCCAGCTCAAAGGCCCGGGCCTTCACCGGCAGCAGGGTTTTGCGGTCGTGCTGGGCGCACCAGGCGGTAAGCTTGCCGTTCTGCACGTACTGGGTTTTGAGAATGCAGCTCACCCCCTTGTCCACGGCCAGCTTGGCGGCTGAGGCCAGCGTTGGGTCCAGGGCAGCGTACTCGCCCTGCTTTTCGGCCACGGCCTTAAGCAGGTTCAACACCCGCACCATAGCGTTATCGTTGTAGGTAATCTGGGCGCGGTAGCCGCTGCTGTCGGGGTAAAACTGGGGAAGCCGCCGTTTTTGTGCTGCATTTTGAGCAGGTAGCGGATGCCCTTTTCGGCGCTCTGGCGGTAGGCCGGATTGCCGGTAGCTTTGTAGGCCTTAGCCAGGTACTCGATTTCCCGGGTCGTGGCGTTGTTGTCGATGGTGGCGTCCTTGGCGTTGGCGGCAGCCAGGGTAGCGGCTTTCACGGCGGCACTCAGCGGAGCTTTGTAGTCCACCTTTTTTTCCTTCACGGCCTTGGGCCAGCCCCCGATACTGCGCTGGTAGACCAGCATTTTTTCGGCCGTGGTGTCAATGGCTTCGGCCAGCAGCCCGCCCATTTTCAGGGTTTGGGAAGCCGAAGCCGCGCGGCCCCAAACTGCTTCCACTGCTCCCCGAAGGTCCAGGCGGCGTCAATCTGCTTGGCTTTGGGCGCATTTTCGGCGGTGTTCAGGTTGTCGCGGTGCCAGGCGTAGTCGCCGCCCTGACGGTGGCAGCCGGCGTAGTATACCCGGCGGCCCCACTGCGGCGTGCCCTTGCCCGACTGCGCGGCGTAGATATCCGCGTCGGCCATATTTTTAGGAAATTGGCAGTCAATCAGGTAGAACTGCGACTCGGTGTGGTAGCGGCCCAGCTTGAAGTTGTCGTCGCCCTCGAAGGTGCAGTTTTTGAGCACCGTTTTGGCGTCTTTGCTGCCCGAGCCGTCGTGCCAGATGGCGGCATTCATATTGTGGCAGATGAAGCGGCAATTCTCGGCAAACGCCCAGCCGCGCGGACAGTAAAAATCCACGCTGCCTTCCATGGTGCAGTCCTTGAAGTAGTACACGCCGGCTTCGGCGTCCCAGGGGCTCACCGTGTCATTGCCCAGGGTCCGGAAGGTGCAGTTCTTCACCGTTAGCCGGGTCGTGCCCTTGCCGGTGTAGAGCGCCATCTGGTGGTCCGACTTCTTAATAACCTTCTTGCCCGTCGGGTCCGAGGGGCAGTCGATGGTGACGGGTCCCGTGGCTTCGGCGCCGTAGGTGTTCAGCACCGTCAGCTTTTCGAGCGTGATGTCGGGGCTGTTGCGCAGGCTCAGCGTAGCAATAGTCCAGTCGTTGGCGGTAGCCGGGTCGCAGCGGAAGATGGCGTTGGCCTGGGCAATGGTGATGACCACGCCCTTTTCCGACTCACCCTGCAGGGTAATATGGTCTTTGCCGTCGATAAAGACCTTTTCCTTATAGGTGCCTTTCTTGATGCGAATCACCCGTTGCTGGGTGGCGCTGGCGGGCAGGCTGTTGACGGCGGCCTGAATGGTCGGGAAGTCGCCCGAGCCATCCAGTGCCACCGTCAAATGCTGTGCGTAGGCCGAGGAAACCTCTCCCAAAATTGCCCCAGCCAGCACAAGCATTGCCTTCAAATACCCTTTCATTCTTTCTTCTTTCAAGTCGCCTTTGCAGGTCTACACAAAATCTTCCCGCATCGGCGAAAACGCGTCAAGCAGCACGCCGGCCTCCAGACACACCACGCCGTGCCACACATCGGAGGGCACATAAAACGCGTCGCCGGCCCGCAGCACCTGCTTTTCCTCGCCCAGGGTCACTTCGAACACCCCGCTTTGGATGTAGCTCTGCTGCACGTGCACGTGGTGGTGCATGGCCCCTACCCCGCCGGTTTCGAAGGTGACCTTTACCAGCATCATCTGCGCGTCGTAGGAAATGATGCGGCGGCGCATGCCGGGCCCGACGTCTTTCCAGTCGGCGCCTTCTTCCGAAATGAAGCTGGCCGGAATGTCCTTAGTGTCTGTTGTCATGCTAGCAAACGGTTAGCGCAGTTGGTCGAGGGCTACGGCGTCCATGTCGGTGTACTCGCGGTTTTCGCCGGCCATACCCCAGATGAAAGCGTAGTTGCTGGAGCCGCAGCCAGTATGAATAGACCACGGCGGCGACAGAATGGCCTGCTCGTTGCTCACCCACAGCGGGCGGGTTTCGGTGGGCTCCCCCATCATGTGCAGCACGCGCTGGCCGGGCATGTTGAAATAGAGGTAGGCCTCCATGCGCCGGTCGTGGGTGTGCGAGGGCATCGTGTTCCACACCGAGCCGGTTTTGAGCTGGGTGAGGCCCATGACCAGCTGGCAGCTCTGAATGCCTTCGGAGTAGATGTACTTGTAAATCGTGCGCTGATTAGCCGTTTCCACCGCGCCCATTTCCACCGGCGTCGCGTCGGCCTGGGTTTTGAGCGTGGTCGGGTGCTGGGCGTGAGCCGGGGCCGACAGCAGGTAATAGCGGGCCGGCTCATCGGCCGAAGAGCTCAGAAACTGCACGTCCTGGCTGCCCTTGCCCACGTAGAGGCAGTCTTGGTTGCCCAGCTCGTAGGTTGTGCCGTCTACCGTTACCTGGCCGGCGCCGCCCACGTTGAGGATGCCCAGCTCCCGGCGCTCTAGGAAGTAGTCAGCCTTCAGGTTGGGCGGGCAGGGCAAGGCCAGGGGCTTGTCGGTTGGCACGGCGCCGCCCACAATCATCCGGTCGTAGTGGGTATAGACCAGGGTAATATCGTCGGCCACAAACAGGCGCTCAATCAGGAAATGCTCCCGCAGTTCGGTGGTGTTCATGCCCGCAGTTTCGCGGGGCTGACGGCATAGCGTTGGGTCATCGGGGAAGTAGTGAAAGGTGAGATGATGAAATTGTGAGTTGATTGAGGTAGCGAAGTAGGAGTAGTTGAACGAAAAACTCACCATTTCACCACTTCACAATTTCACCTAGCGGCCCATCCAGCCGCCGTCGACGGTAAGGATGGTGCCGTGGATGTAGTCGGCGGCCGGGGAAGCCAGGAAAACCGTGGGCCCTTTAAAGTCGTCGGGCGTGCCCCAGCGGCCGGCCGGAATGCGGGCCAGAATGCTCTGGCTGCGGTCCGGGTCGTTGCGCAGGGCCTCGGTGTTGTCGGTGGCAATGTAGCCGGGGGCAATGGCGTTGACGTTGACGCCGCGGCCGGCCCACTCGTTGGCCAGGGCCTTTACCAGGCTGCCGATGGCGCCCTTGCTGGCCGCGTAGCCCGGCACGTTGATACCACCCTGGAAAGTCAAGAGCGAGGCCGTGAAGATGATTTTGCCCGAGCCCTGCTCCAGCATGCGCTTGCCAATGGCGCGGGCCAGGCGGAAGGGCGCGTCCAGATTAATATGGAGTACCTCGTCCCACAGCTCATCCGAGTGCTCGGTGGCCGGGGCGCGCTTGATGGTGCCGGCGTTGTTGATCAGGATATCGATGCGGGGAAAATCCTGCTGCACCTTGTCAATAAAGGCATCCACTGCGGCGCGGTTGCTGAAGTCGGCCTGGTAGGCGTGGAAGTTGCGGCCCAGGGCCTGCACCTGCTGCTCGGTTTCGGATCCGCTCAACGCCAGCGTGGCCGACACGCCGATGATGTCGGCGCCGGCTTCGGCCAGGCCCAGGGCCATAGCCTGCCCGATACCCCGATTACAGCCCGTGACAATGGCAAGTTTACCGGCAAGGCTGAAGGAAGGGGCAGTACTCATAGGGCGAAGGTAGTTTCGTAACTTTTTAAGGAATGACTTCCGGTTTTGGGCACTATCTGCCCAGAAACCGGTTTGATAAGTTTACACGACTGCACAGGCAAAAGGAAGAATAGCACAATGTTTATTTGTGCAAACGTTATCGGGAACGTTGCCGATAGCGCTTTTTGCGTAGGGTCAAAACCGGGATGAAGAGAAATTCGGAATAGAACTCTACTTTAGGCCCCGAAACGGCCTGCTTTCCCGCCTTTCAACCAATTGCACTTTAACAAGCCCACCACTTGGATAACGTTACCATAAAGGATATTGCCAAGGCCCTGAACCTGTCCACCTCCACAGTGTCGCGGGCCCTGCGCGGGAGCTACGAGATTAACGCTGAGACCAAACGGCTGGTCATGGAATACGCCGAGCGGCTCAACTACCGGCCCAACCCGATTGCGCTCAGCTTAAAGGAAAACCGCAGCCGCGCCATCGGCGTCATCGTTCCGCAGATTGCCAACTACTTCTTCTCCCAGGCCATCAACGGCATTGAGGCCATTGCCTACAACCGCGGCTACCACGTTATCATCTTCCAGACCCACGAGTCCTACGAGCGGGAAGTGGTCAACATGCAGCAGGCCGTGTCGCGGCGGGTGGATGGGCTGCTAATTTCACTTTCCAGCGAAACCTCCGACGTGACCCACCTGCGCGAGCTGCAGGACCAGGGCATGCCGGTGGTGTTGTTCGACCGGGTTTCCTCGGAGCTGAACGCTACCCAGGTCGTGGCTGACAATTTTAAGGGGGCTTTCGAAGCCACCGAGCACCTGATCTGGTCGGGCCGGCGGCGCATTGCCCACCTGACTATTCCGCCATTTTTGTCCATCACCCAGGAGCGCCTGGCCGGCTACCGCGCCGCCCTGGAAAAGCACGGCATTCCCTACGACGAAAACCTGATTCGCTACGGCACCTTCGGGCCCGATGAGGTAGGCCCCATGGTGGATGAGCTGCTGGCCCTGGACCCGCGCCCCGATGCCTTCTTTACGGCCAGCGACCGGCTCGCGGCCGGCTGCCTGGGGGCCTTGCAGAAGCGTAAACTGCGCATTCCCGAGGATGTGGCCCTGATTGGCTTTACCAACATGAACGTGGCCGAGCTGCTTTCGCCCGCCATGAGCACGGTGGTACAGCCCGCCCAGGAAATCGGACAGGTGGCCGTAGAGCGCCTTATCGAGCTGATTGAGCGCAAGCAGAAAGCCGCCCCGCCAAGCGTCATCAAAATCCCGACGACCCTTATTGCCCGGGAGTCGACCCGCACGGTGGTAGGCTAGGCAACGAGTTCCTTGCTACTGGCACCAGCTTGTAAAAGCGGCGCTCCGGCTTGACCGGGGCGCCGCTTTTTGGTTTGGGTTATTACACGGATAGGCACCGAAGCAAGCCCTTGGTTCCGAGAACGTTCCCGGCAACGTTTGCGCAAATAAAGACCGGAATTGTACCACGCCGAACAGGGAATTTAAAGTAGACTACTGCTCCTACTTTCCACCCAACTCTGTTCCGTATGCGCAAAACTTGTACAATCCAGCCTGTTTCATCCTTTACCGCCGCGCTGGCCGCCGTGTTACTAACGGCCTCGGCTAGCCACGCCCAGCAGCTGCCTGCTTTCCCAGGGGCCGAGGGCTTCGGCCAAAACGCCACCGGTGGCCGGGCGGGCAGGTAGTAGAAGTCACCAACCTGAACGACTCGGGGCCGGGCAGCTTCCGGCAGGCCTTCAATGAGTTTCCGGGTCAGCCTATTACCATCGTATTCCGGGTAGGCGGCATTATTGAGCTCAACACGCCCCTACGCCCGTCGCGCTCCAACGTGACCATTGCGGGCCAGACGGCGCCCGGCGACGGAATCTGCCTGAAAAAGCACACGTTCAAGCTGTTTGGCAACAACATCATCGTGCGCTACCTCCGCTCCCGCCCGGCGACGTGTCGGGCTCCAACTCCCCGGCCGTGTACGGCATCAACATGGAGAACTGCAAGAACTTCATCGTGGACCACTGCTCCTTTAGCTGGGCCATTGAGGAAGTTGCCACGTTTTACGACAACAAGAACTCCACGGTGCAGTGGTGCCTGCTGAGCGAGAGCTTGAACTCATCCTTCAACGGCAAGGGCGACCATGGCTACGCCGGGGTATGGGGCGGGCAGTACGCCTCCTACCACCACAACCTCATTGCCCACCACCACAGCCGGGCCATCCGCTTCAACGGAGCCCGGGCCCACGACACCACCGCCGTGGTGGATTACCGCAACAACGTTATCTACAACTGGGGCAACAGCAACGCGGCCTACGGCAACGAAATTGAAATAAAGGGCGGCTCGGGCCAGCTGAATCTGGTAAACAACTACTACAAAGCCGGGCCCGCCACCCGGCCAACCGGGCAGCCAACATCTTTGAAATAACGGAAGCCTACAACGCCGCCACGCCCAACAAGCCCGTGGCCACCGTGTACGCCAACGGCAACCACGTAACGGCCAACGCCGCCGTCACGGCCGACAACTGGGCCGGCGGGCTGCGGGTTAAATATTACCCGGCCACGGCCCTGAGTCAGTTCCGGCAGGCAGCGCCAACTACCAACCTAGCCCCCATCACGACTCAAACGGCCACCGATGCCTACGCCTCGGTATTGGCCGGGGCTGGCGCCACGCTGCCCCGCCGCGACGCGGTAGACAGCCGGGTGGTGCAGGAAACGGCCACCGGCACTGTGAGTGGCGGCAGCCCCGACGGCAGTGCTACCTACGGCCCAAACCAGGGCATTATCGACTCGCAGAGCGCTGTGGGCGGCTGGCCCGTATACACTGCTGCCCCGCGCCCACCGACACCGACCACGACGGTATGCCCGACGCCTGGGAAACGGCCCGCGGCCTGAACCCCAACGACGCTTCGGACCGCAATACGCTGGCCAGCAGCGGCTATACCATGCTCGAAACCTACATTAATGGCATAACTGCTACCGTAACGGCCACGTCGTCGGCAGCTGGCCTGCAGCTGGGCGTGTATCCCAACCCGGCGCAGGACCAGTTGCTTATTGTGCACCCAGTCGCCAGCCGCACGGCCGTAGTGGAGGTCTACAACTTTGCCGGGCAGCGCGTGGCGGCCTTTGCCAGCCCCGCCGGGCAGCAGCAAACGTTGCTTTCCCTACGCCAGCTGGCCGGCGGCAACTACCTCGTGCGCTATACCGATGGCCAACAGCAGCTTACCGCCAAAATTATCAAGCTATAGTTGGCCCTCAGCCTGCCCAGAGACACAAAACGCCCGGAGCTATCCGGGCGTTTTGTGTCTCTGGGCAGCAGGCTACTCGTCCAGCCGGGAAACCAGCAGCACTACCACAATGCCCAGCGTGGCCATCAGGGCAAACGACCAGCGCAGGTCGGCCGCGGAAGCAATGAAGCCTACCAGCGGCGGCACAATCAAAAAGCCAATGTAGCCCACCGTGGACACGCCCGCAATGGCCGCCCCAGAGCTGAGCGTAGTGGAGCGGCCCACCATGCTGAACACCATCGGCACCACGCACGACACGCCCAGCCCCACCAGGGCAAAGCCCAGGGCGGCCGTAAGCGGCAACGGCAGCAGGGCCGCCAACACCAGGCCCGAGGTCATCAGCAGACCGCTCAGGCGCAGCAGAGGCTTTACGCCGTAGCGGTTCACGAGCCAGTCGCCGAGGAAGCGGCCGGTGGTCATGGCGACCATGTAGGTGGCAAAGCCCGCCGCCACCCAGTTTTTGGGCGCGTGCACGGCCTTGTCGAAATACACCCCGCTCCAGTCATACATCGTGCCCTCGCAGGCCATGGAGGCAAAGCAGATCAGGCCAAACTTGAGCAGGTGCTTGTCGGGCAGGGCAAAGCGCGGCTTGGAGGGCTGCCCCTCGGCCGGCGGGGCCGGTGGCAGGTCCAGGCTGCGCGGAAAGAAGGCAAACGCCAGCCCCGTGAGTACCAGGCCCACGGCCACGAAATGGTAGCCCGGCGCAATGTTCAAACTGATTAGCCCCGCTCCTACCGCGGCAGCCGCGAAGCCCGCCACGCTCCACACGCCGTGAAAAGTAGCAATAATGGAGCGGCTGTACAGGGCCTGCACGCCCACCGACTGCGCGTTCATGGAGATGTTGAGCAGGTTGCGGGAGCAGCCAAAGAAAAACAGCAGTACCACCAGCTGCCAGGTGTAAGCGGCAAAGCCCAGCAAGCCCAGCGCCGCGTTGTAGAGCACGGCCCCAATGAGCATGATTTGCCGGCTACTGAAGCGCTGCAGCAGGTAGCCCGTCACGGGCAGGGTGAGCAGCAGACCGGTGGGCAATGCCAGCAGCACCCCACCTAGCTCGGCTTCATCGAGGCCCAGGTATTGCTGAATGGTGGGAATTCGGGAAGCCCAGGTAGCATAGCCAAAGCCCGAAGCCAGAAAGAACACGGCAATAGCCAGGCGCGCCGAGGCCGGGCTCGACGCCGCTGCCGCTTCGGCGGGCGGAGCTATTTTTTGCGAAACACTCATACTCGAAACTTCTGCACACTTCCCACCGGGTGGGCTCCGGAGTCAGGGCATACCAGCTCAGGTTTTGCACCAACCCAATGACCATAAGACCTATACAAACAAAACGACGCCCGGCATACACCGGGCGTCGCTCATTAAACGGCTATAATTGAGAGGCAGTTACTGCTTCACAACTTTGGACGTGATGCGCTGCTGACCGTCGTTGTACTCTACCATGTAGATACCGGCCGTCAGGGCCGACAGGCGCACTTCCGTAGCCGTCGAGTTGGGCTGGGCGGCCAACGTGGCTACTTTCTGGCCGTTCGAGGCATATACGGCTACCGTGGCGCCTTTTACAGCGGCGGGGTGAGCCACGGCCAGGAAGTCCTGGGCGGGATTGGGGTACACGTTCAGGCTCTGCTTAGCCACGGCTTGCTTGCTGGCTAGGGTTACGGCCTGCTTGCTCTTCAGCGTCACGTTTTTCAGCAATACGTAGCGGCCCACGCTGCTGCTGCCAACACCAAAGTACAGGCGCACCGTCAGGGTCTGGCCGGCGGCTACCGTTAGGCCAGTAGCCTCATTCAGGGCGAAGCGGAAGTTGCTGGGCACGCCACCCGTCGCGTACTGGGGTAGTACGGCACCCGCAGTAGAAATATTGGCACTCGTACCGTTGCCAAACGAGCCATTTGCACTCGCAGGCAGCACGCCCGTTGGACCTTTACCACCCGTAATGCTGGTCGAGTCGCTGGTGAAGTTGCTGAACGAATACAGCACCACAATCTTGCCGGCGGCAGAGCTGGTAACGGCAGCGTCCAGGATCAGGGAGTCGAGGCGGGTAGCAGCCGTGGCAGAAACCTGAAATTGCTCATAGTAGGTACGACGGGGGTTGGCACCGGGGCCGGGAGGCGTACCTGTGGAGCTCCAGCCACCACCGTTAGACAGTACGGCAAACGCCTGCCCAATACCGGGGGTGTAGGGTGCGTAGGCAGTAGCATTGGTTGGCACCAAGCCATCAGAAAGCACCAGGCGCTTGAAAGTCGAAGGCGCACCAGTCAGGCCAGCCGAACGCACAGCGGGGTTATCCTGGTTGTTAACCTGAAGAGGCCACTGCACAAAACCTTGGGTTTGGGCTGATGCCTGCTCCGCTGTGAACAGAGCAGCGGTGAGAGCAAAACCTGCGAGTAAATTTTTCTTCATAACGAAGGAGAACTGTTTGTGGGAATTGTAGAGATAACGCGAGCAGGGCAGCCAAAGCCGCAAGCTGTTCAATGCTCCTCCAATTTTCACTATTCGCAGCGAAATGGGAAGCGGAAGTCGATTTTAATTTGCGCAAACGTTACCGGGAACGTTGCCGGTTCCCAGCTCTCCTTCCCCAATAGGCCTCAGACCGCGGCCAAGGAAGGGAAAAGTCCGATTTTAAACAGTCCAAATCAGGGCGTTACAGCTTGCCGACCCCGGCACCTTGTTGCACAATTTCCCGAACCTGAGCTGCTTCGTTCAGCACGGAGGAATACTGGTAGGGCGGCGTAAACGTGCAGGTGCTGGTCGTAGGCTGGGAGCCTTTACTGCCTGAGTACAAGTTGCCGGCGGCGTCCCACTTGCCGGGCACGCTGCTGTTTTTGGTCGTCAGCGGGTCCTTGGTGTCCTCAAAGTAATTTTGCTCTACCCGCAGGCAGGCATCCATGCGGGAGTTGATGCCGGTGCCGTATACGTGCTTGTAGTAGTTGTTGAACACGTGGCCCGTACCGAAGCGGTAGACCGGTACCCGCTCGTGGATGTTGTTGTAGTAGTTGTGGTGAAACGTGACTTTCCGGTCCCCGGCGTCCTTGTCGGAATTGCCGATCAGGTGAGCCTTGTGGTGGTCGTGAAAGTAATTCCAGGAAATCGTGATGTAGGCGCTGGCTCCCTTGGCGTCAATCAGGCCGTCGTAGAGGTCCTGGTTGGTTTGGGTGGCCGGGTCCAAGTTGAAGAACTCGCAGTGGTCAAACCACAGATTCTGGCTCGTGCCCTGAATGGTAACACAGTCCCCGTCGTTGACGGCCACCTGGGCGCGCTTCTCGTCGTTGATTTTGGTGTTGGTCACCGTCGACATTGTGAAGCGCAGGTTTTGCACGATAATGTTGCGCTGGTCACTGATGGTCAGCCCCACGCCTTCCAGAAACCCGGTTTTGCCTACGCCCAGCAGGGTTTTGTTGGAAGCTACCCGCACCGAAGCGCCTTGCGTCCCGCCCGAAATAGTGCCGGCAATGGTGATAATCAGCGGCTCCTTGCTTTTGGCGTACTCCGTTAGCTCGGCCAGCGTGGTAGCGGCTACGGTGCGCCCCCGGCCCCACCGGTGGTGCCCCCATTTTCGGCCGCGAAACCCACCAGTCCCAGTGAAGAGGCAGCACTGGCAGGAGCCGCAGCCACAGGAGTTGCCGCAGGAGCTGGGGACGCCGCTGAAGCACTTGCCGAAGCAGCGGCGGCGAGGGGCTTTTTGGCGCAGGCCGCCGCGCCCATCAGCAGGCCTAGGGCCACGGTAGGTACTGCAACCAGCAGGCCAGAACGCTTAACAAAAACCGCGACGGTTGGGGTTGGAAAATATTGCTTCACAATGGGTGTGCTTAAGAAGGAAAAGGACGGAGTATGCGGTACTACTGCGTGACCAACTCGGTCAGAATTTAAAACGGGAAAGCGCAAATCCTTCGCCGGCGGCCGGGCCCGTTTCCGAAAGTGGAAACGGGCCCGGCTTTCCTCACCACAAGGCCGGCGTTGGATTTGCGCTCTGCGCTTAGCGTTTTGCCTGCTGCAGCAACCAGTTGGCCAAATCTTTACTTGCCTGGAAGTTTTCGAACTCAGTTGGAATCTTGCGGCCGTCCACGTACTCGTTGTACAGCCAAGGGTCGCCCACGGCCAGCACGGTGCCCTTGCCCAGCTTGGCCACGGCCACGATGTTGTCCTGCCCCTGAGTAATGACGGGCTTGGCCGGGGCCTGCAGGCTTAGGGGTGAGAGTTCCTTAATATAAGCCGCCCGGGCCTTGGTAAAGACCGAATTGCCGGCCGGCAAGGCCACTTTGCCCTGCTCAAACTGGTTACCCTTCACCATGTTCACGCTCTTATCGGTGAACTGAATGCCGAACGATTTGGCCAGCTCGTTGAAGTGCTTGATTTCACAGTTGGCCGTGTCGTTGGCCATCAGTACCAGCACGCCGCCGTCTTTTACCCAGTCGGTCAGCACCTTGGTATCGGCCGCGCCGATAAAGTTGGGCTTGGCTGTTTCCTTCTTGGTGTCCGGGTCCACGATGATGTAGACGTCCACGCCCTTGAGCGAAGCCTTGGTGGGCGCCGTGGGGATGGAAACGGTTTTGGCGCCTAAGTCGCGGAAGGTGTTGCCCCAGAGCCAGAAGCCCGAGTGCATCCGGTCTTCCCAGGTGTAGTGAAACCGCTCCTGCTGGCCGGTAATGGCACTTTTGCGGTACTCGTTGTTGAAGTAGTAGTCCAGGCCGATGGTTTTGTCCTTGCCCACGTTCTGGGTGGCGGCAATTTCCATTTCCAGGCTGGCCAGGATGAAGGGACCCACGCCTTTCAAATCGTTTTTGCGCAGGGGCTCCGAGAGGTAGTATTCGAAGCTGCCGTCCCGGTAGGGGTTGCCGCCCAGACCGCCCACGCTCACCGTGCCGTTGAAAGCCAGGGCGCCATTTTCCTCGGCCACGAAGGTTTTTACCAGCCCGTCGTAGCCCTTCTTGGCCGCATCGGCGTACTTTTTATCCAGGTAGCCCATGCGCACGCCCTTTTGCAGGAAGTACACAAACATGCTGCTGCCCGAAGCCTCGACGTAGTTGCCCTTGCGCGAAGCCTGGTCCACCACCAACGACCAGGTGCCGGTTTTGGCGTCCTGATACTTAACCAGCACCGGGGCCAGGCGCTGCACGTCCTTAATAAGCTGCTGGCGCTGGGGTGGTTCTGGGGAAGTAGTCGAGCACGTCGACCAAGGCCATGGCGTACCAGCCCATGCCCCGGTCCCAGAAGTTGGGGCTCTGGCCAGTGGTTTTGTTGGCCCACTTCTGCTCCTTGCTTTCATCGTAGCCGTGGTAGAGCAGCCCGGTTTTGGGGTCGACCAAGTTTTTCTCAATCAACGCAAACTGCTTGGCTACATCGTCGAAGCCCTGGGGCTGGTTGAAGACGGCACTGTACTCGGCATAGAAGGGCTCGGCCATGTAGAGGCCGTCGAGCCACATCTGGTTAGGATACACCTTCTTGTGCCAGAAACCGCCGGCCTTGGTGCGGGGCTGCCCGTCGAGCTGCTTGCGCAGGAGCTGTGCCGCCTTGATGTACTTTTCCTGCTTGGGCACCGAGCTCTGGCTCATTGTGAGCAGGGCGTGGCCGGTGGTCAGGTTGTCGAGGTTGTAATCCTCCAGCTTATAAGTGCGAATGGTGCCGTCCTCGCGCACAAACTGGTCGAGGTCCTTCTGCATATAGGTGAAGTACTTCGGGTCGCCAGTGCGGTTCCAGACGCGCTCCAGGGCTTTGAGCATCAGGCCCTGCTCGTAGTCCCAGCGAGCCGTTTTGCGGTTGCCAATCAGGATGGAATCGGGGTGCCAGCCGATAAAGGAATCGGCCATGCGCTGCGACATCGGCTTGACAGCCGGAGCGGCGGTTTGGGCTTCGGCGGCGGCACTGAGGAGCGTCAGGCCCAGCAGAGCCAGGGAAAAGGGAGCTTTCATGCGGGGGATTTGTAGCACGGCGGCCTCCCTCCCGTTGCCGGAAAAGAGGCCGCCTAGGAACTAGCGCTGAGAAATGGTTACCGTTTTCTTCGAGACTTTGTCGCCGAACTCCACGTCCTTCTTGGCGGCTTTGGTATCGGTGCCTACCAGCTTCACGTTCTTGGCCCGGTCGCCCGTTACGCGCATCAGCAGCGTGGCCCCGGCCGTGTACTTGATACCGTCGAGGCTGATGTCCTTGCTGTTCTGCACTTCCATCACGGGCATGGTATTCTTGCTCAGCAGGGTCACGTTTTTCAGGCGAATATTCTCGGCCTCAATGCACACCAAACCTTTGTCGCTCTGCAGCACGGCGTTTTCGATGGAGATGTCGCGCAGGGGCATTTCGGGCAGCCCGCGCATCATGATGGCTACGTCGGCCCCGTCGCAGGTGATGTTGCGGATATCAATGTGGCGGAACTGGGGCGTGCCTTCGTTCAGCGGCTCGGCCTTGATAACGGGCGGGGCCGACGACTCGCCTACCAGCGCCACCGGATCTTTAGCCATGTAGTAGAGGTCGAAAATCACAGCCTGGGCCACGATGTTCTTCATATTCACGTTGTTGATGAAGATGTTCTCCACCACCCCGCCCCGGCCGCGGGCCGCCTTGAAGCGCAGTCCCACGTCGGTACCCATGAAGGTCAGGTTGTAGGCGTAGATGTTGCGGGCCCCGCCCGACATTTCCGAGCCAATCACGAAGCCGCCGTGGGCGTGGTACACCTTCGTGTCGCGGATAATGAAGTTTTCGGTGGGCATGCCGCGCTGCCGGCCCTGCTCATCCCGGCCGCTTTTGATGCAGATTCCGTCGTCGCCCACGTCGAAGGTGCAGCCTTCCACAATGCCGTTTTTGCACGACTCCAAATCAATGGCATCGGTGTTCTGCCCGTACTCGGGATTGAGCACCGTCACGTTGCGCACGGTAATATCTTCGCTCATCAGCGGGTGCAACGACCAGGCCGGCGAGTTCTGGAAGGTCACGCCCTCCAGCATCAGGCGCTTGCAATGGTCGAGCACCAGCATGTCGGGCCGCAGGAAATCCTTGATTTCCTCGTAGTCCTTCACGTCTTTGCCCGGCTTCAGATAGAATGCCTCCGGAATGGTGGAGCCCTTCAGCGACTGCGCCGATGGATACCAGGTGTCTTTCTTTTCATTGGTCACCCCGCCGCTCTCTACTAGGCGCTTCCACTGGCTTTCGGTTAGCTTGCTTTTCTTCACCGAGCGCCAGGTGCCGCCGTCGCCGTCGAATACGCCCTTGCCGGTAATGGCAATGTTTTCGAGGTCTTTACCGAAGATCTGGGCCTGGTTGCGCACGGCCGCCACACCTTCCCAGCTGGTTTTAATCAGGTGGTAATCCTTGCGCTCCTTGCTGAACTGCACGTAAGCGCCCTGGGCCAGGTGCAGATTCACGTTGCTGCGCATCTCGATGGGCGCCGTGAGCCAGTGGCCGCGCGGCACGAGTACCACCCCGCCACCGGCCTTGCTGCTGGCGTCAATGGCCTGCTGAATGGCAGAAGTCTGGGTTAGGCCGTCGGACACGGCGCCGAACTTGGTGATGGAAAGCGTGTCGGTCCGGAAGGACGGGGTTTTTACCGCCGGCAGGTTGGGCTTGGGCTGGTCGGCCGCCGTGGCGCCGAAGCCCGTAAAGAGCAGGCCGAGGGCGGCCGTGGAAAGGAAAGGAAATTTCATACGGGGTGGGGTTACGTCGTCTACCGGAAGTGGTGGAAAGCAGACTGGGGTAAGCAGGTAGGAAATCAGTGCCAGCCGAAGCCAAAGAGGGCAGCGTATTAAACTATTCCAAGAATAAGGCCAGGTTGAGCTTTTCCCATTCCTACCGGTAAGATTGAAGTAAAATCAGGATTCTTAGCAGAACGGCCGCTATTTTCTATGCAAACGTTACCGGGAACGTTCTCATGAGCTGGTTTATGCTTGCACTTTCTCAGCTCAAACTCTACTTAGTATAGCGTTAGGCCCCTCCTACTTACCTAATAAGCAGTACTGGGTTAAGCCTGCAATTGGCTTTTGAAGAGGACAGCCAGCCAAACCACGACTCTGAATACTATTTATACAAATTCTAAATAAAGTTTGCATCCCTGCTTTTCATTCTTACTTTTGATCATATTTAGAACGTTTCCAAATACCAGGAAGGTATTCACCTTTTACTTTACATTGGATCTATTATGCGCCAGTACCTGCACCACAACGAGTTTGGCTGTATTTCCCGTTGCCCCAGCGGCTGCTGCCTGCACCTATACTTTGGCAATGTGGCCCTGTGCCTCAAGTCGCAGGAACTGACTGAGTGGCGCGGCATGACGGCCCGCCTCTACCAGAAGCACGCCCCGCAACTAGCCGACCCGGCTGCCCGCTGCATTACCATTCCGAGCCCGGTCAGCTGCCAGGCATTCGTTTTCACGCTGGAGGAAGTATTCCTGCTGCACGACTTGCTTATCAGCGCCAATCTGCTGTTGGAGGCCGAGCAAATCCTGGCGGGAGGCGCAACCAAATAAGATTGATAGACTGCCTTTCCACGCTGATTTTGCCAGCTCAACCTTGAGCATAGAAATATCTAGATATCATATTCTTATCTGGGGTGAGGCACGAGGCAAAAGGGCTTAAAGCGTCGGGCTTGGGCTTTATTTTTTGGCACAACCTGCCGTTTTCCCGTAAGCAAAGGCTCAAAGTATCCGAAGCTGAACGCTTATGTCCCGCACTATAATTGTTTCCAACCGCCTTCCTACGAAGGCCCAACGCACCGAAGAAGGACTGCATTTTACGCCCAGCGAAGGCGGCCTGGCCACGGGCCTGGGCTCTATCTACCGGGCTGATGACAACGTTTGGGTAGGCTGGCCCGGCGTCGAGATTGAAGACCCCGAGGAGCAGCGCTTCGTGACCGAGGAGCTGCGCACCGACAGCATGGCCCCGGTGTTTCTGACCCAGGACGAAATTCGAGACTTCTACGAGGGTTTTAGCAATGAAACCCTCTGGCCGACTTTCCACTACTTTAGCCAGTACGCCGTGTATGAGCAAGCCTACTGGGATGCCTACGTGGGCGTGAACGAGAAATTCTGCCGGGCAATTCTGGAGCTGGCCGGCCCGGAGGACACTATCTGGGTGCACGACTACCAGCTGCTGCTGCTGCCCCAGATGCTGCGCCAGGCCCGGCCCGAGTGCAGCATCGGCTTTTTCTTGCACATCCCCTTCCCTTCCCACGAGCTGGTGCGGGTGCTACCCTGGAGCAAGCCCCTGCTGGAAGGTATGCTGGGCGCCGACTTGATTGGCTTTCACACCTATGGCTACATGCGCCATTTCCTGAGCGCCGTAGCCCAAAGCCTGGGCTACCCCAGCCAGAACGGCATCATTGAGGCCGGTCAGCGCAGCGTGCTGGTGGATGCCTTCCCGATGGGCATCGACTACGACAAGTATGCCCAGGTGGCCGAGTCGCAGGAGGCCAAGGACAGCGAAAAGCTGTACCGGGAGGCCACCGGCGACGCCCGGGTGATTTTGTCCATTGACCGGCTCGACTACACCAAGGGCATAGCCGAACGCCTACGAGCCTACGAGCAGATGCTGCAGCTCTACCCCGAGTGGCGCGAGCGGGTGACGCTGCTGATGCTGGTGGTGCCCTCGCGCGACCAGGTAGAGAAATACAAGGAGCTGAAAGTGGAAGTCGACGAGCTGGTGGGCCGCATCAACTCCCAGTACCGCACCATCAGCTGGACGCCCATTCAGTATTTCTACCGGTCTTTCCCTCTGGAGCACCTGTCGGGATTGTACCGCCTGGCGGAGGTTGCCCTGGTGACGCCCATGCGCGACGGGATGAACCTAGTGGCCAAGGAGTTTATTGCCAGCAAAGGCGAACTGCCGGGCGTGCTGATTCTCAGTGAGCGGGCCGGCGCGGCGCGGGAGTTGTCGGACGCCATTATCATTAACCCCACCGATACCCGGCAGCTGGCCGAAGCCATGCACGAGGCCCTGGTGATGCCCGAAGACGAGCAGCGCCTGCGCATGGGCAATATGCAAGCCCTGGTAAGCCAGTATAATGTGTATCAATGGGTGAAGCTGTTTATGGACCGGCTGGCCTACATCAAGATCAAGCAGCAGACCCTGGCCACGGAAATGCTGGGCCCGGAAGAACTGCAGCAACTGTGCACCGACTTCGGGCAAGCCAAGCAGCGCCTGCTGTTTCTGGACTATGACGGGACCCTGGTTCCCTTCAGCAAGAATCCGCAGCACGCCCGCCCCGACGATGAGCTGCGCCACCTGCTCCGGGCCCTGAGCAACGACCCGCGCAACCGCGTGGTCATCATCAGCGGGCGGGACCGGAAAACGCTCTTCGGCTGGCTCGGCGACCTGCCCGTAGATTTTATCACGGAGCACGGGGTGTGGCTGCGGGCCAGCGGCGAAGGCCAGGACTGGAACATGCTGCAGCCCATGACCAACACCTGGAAGCAGGAAATCCGGCCCATCATGGAGCTGCTGGTCAGCCGCACGGCCGGTTCCTTTATTGAGGAAAAGGAATATTCCCTGGTGTGGCACTACCGCCGGGCCGATGTTGAGCTGGGTGCCGTGCGGGCCCGGGAGCTGACCAGCCACCTGAACTTCCTGGCCTCCAACACGGATCTGCAGGTGTTGGAGGGCAATAAGGTGGTGGAAATCAAGAATGCCGGGGTCAACAAAGGGGCCGCCGCAGCTCGGTGGCTGGCTACCTACCCCGCTGACTTCATCCTGGCCATCGGCGACGACCGGACGGATGAGGACACCTTCCAAGCCCTGCCCGATGATGCCTACACGATAAAAGTAGGAGAAACCGGCCGCTCTTTTGCCCGCTTCCACATTAGGTCCCACCAAGACGTGCGCCGCACCCTGCGGGCCTTGCTCTAGGAGTGCGTCGGCAAGTAAAGCCTGAGGCTCGTTCCGTTCGTCAACTGCGCGGACCGAGCCTCAGGCTTGTTTGTTACAGCCCAATACTTCTTTCGCCTAACAAGACATTACGGCCTTCCTAGCGCTGTAACCCAAACTTTCTAGCTGCGGATCGGGCCGGCCGAAAACCCTGCGGCCGGTTTTTTTCTTATTACGCTGCATTCTACGGTTGAGTCGGGCCGTGCGGCCCGCCTACTATGGGTTGTTCATACATTCTTCATGGCCGGCCCGCCTGAATCCTGCTATACTTGCGCCGGGCCTCCTTGCTTTCTTTAGGACGCCGCTTTCCTTAACCGGTTTTCCCGATACACTTCCGAAACGCACTTCCGATGAACGAAACGCCGACCTCCTTTTCCTTTGGCATGATTGGCCTGGGCACCATGGGCCGCAACCTGCTGCTGAACCTAGCCGACCACGACTTTGCCGTGGCGGGCTACGACAAAGACGCCAGCAAAGTGAGCCTGCTGGCCGAGGAGGGCACAGGGATGCCGGTGCGGGGCTTTTCCAGTTTGCCCGAGTTTATAAGCAGCCTGAGCACCCCGCGGGCCATTATGATGCTGGTACCGGCCGGCCCCATCGTCGACAGCGTGATTGAGGAGTTGCGGCCCCTGCTGCAACCCGGCGACATCATCATCGACGGCGGCAACTCCCACTTCACCGATACCAACCGCCGCGACGCGGCCCTGGCAGCGGCCGGCTTCCACTTTTTCGGCATGGGTATTTCGGGCGGGGAAGAAGGGGCGCGCTTCGGACCCAGCATGATGCCCGGCGGCGACCAGCAGGCCTACCAGGTGGTGCAGCCCATGTTTGAGGCCATTGCCGCCCGCGTCGGCGACGAGCCCTGCGTGACCTACATTGGGCCCGGGCCTCGGGGCACTTCGTGAAAATGGTGCACAACGGCATCGAGTATGGGCTGATGCAGCTCATTGCCGAAACCTACGAGCTCATGAAGCGCGGTCTGGGCCTGGATAACGCGGCCATCGGCGAGGTATTCGCCCAGTGGAACAGCGGCCGGCTGCAGTCCTTCCTGCTCGACATCACCAAGGACATCTTCACCTTCCAGGCCCCGGGCACCGACCATCTCCTGCTCGACGACATCAAGGACGAGGCCCGCTCCAAAGGCACCGGCAAATGGACTTCGCAGGTAGCCCAGGAGCTGGAAATGGCCATTCCCACCATCGATACGGCCGTGGCCATGCGCGATTTGTCGAAGTACAAAGCCCTACGCGAAAAGCTGGCTACCCTGTATGGTCCCGAGCCGGCCGCACTGAGCGTCGACCAGGAAGCTTTCCTGGCAAGCCTGGAGCAGGCGTTTTACTTCAACATGGTTATTACCTACGCCCAGGGCATGCACTTGCTGGCCAAGGCATCGAAGGACTACGGCTACGGGCTGCAGCTGGCCGAAATTGCCAAGATCTGGCGGGGCGGCTGCATTATCCGCTCCAGCTTTTTGAGCGAAATTTTCAACGCCTTCCAGCAAACTCCCGACCTGCCCCACCTGTTGCTTGATGAGCAGGTTCGCGGGCTGGTCAGCGCGGCCGTGCCCGGCGCCCGCACCGTGGTAGCTGCCGCCGTCACTGCCGGTATTGCCGCCCCGGCTTACGCCGCCTCGCTGAGCTACTTCGATACGTTCCGCAGTGCCCGCATGCCCTCGAACCTGATTCAGGCCCAGCGCGACTTCTTCGGGCCCACACCTACGAGCTGATCGGGCACGAAGGCGTGTTTCACACCCAGTGGACGCCTGCCCACGAGGATGCCGCCAACAAGCAGGACACCTTTACGGGCCCGGCCAACCAGAACGAGCAGCCGGTAATTCCCAACAAGTAAGCGGCCTGCTTTCCATCTACTTCCTGCCACACCCTTCCGCATGAGCTCTAACCAACAAGTGCAGCCTACCGTCTTTGTCATATTCGGGGCACCGGTGATTTGAACGCCCGCAAGCTGGCCCCGGCCCTCTATAACCTGTTTCTGGACAACTGGCTGCCGGCCGAGTTTGCCATCATCGGCACGGGCCGCACGCCCCTCTCGGACGAGGAGTTTCGCGGCCGGCTGCTGGACGGCATCAACCAGTTTTCCCGCAACGGCAAAGCGGCTAAGGCCAAGTGGAGCGAATTTAGCCAGCATGTGGTCTACCAGGCCGCCGACGTGAACGATGCCGCCACCTACCAGGAGTTTGGCAAGCGCATCAAGGCCTATGAGAAAGAGTGGCAGGGTCCGGTCAACGTGATTTACTACCTGGCCGTGGCGCCCGAGTTCTTCCCCATCATTGCCGCCAATATTGCCAAAGCCGACCTGGCTACCGACGCTGACCGCACGCGCATCGTCATCGAGAAGCCCTTCGGCCACGACCTGGACTCGGCCCGGGAACTGAATCAGCTGCTGGGCCAAACCTTCCAGGAGCGCCAGATTTACCGCATCGACCACTATCTGGGCAAGGAAACGGTGCAGAACATCATGGCTTTCCGCTTTGCCAACGCCCTGCTCGAGCCGCTCTGGAACCGCAACTACATCGAGCACGTGCAGATTTCGGTGACCGAGCAGCTCGGCGTGGGCGAGCGGAGCGGCTACTACGACGGCGCCGGAGCCCTGCGCGACATGATTCAGAACCACTTGCTACAGCTGCTGTGCCTGGTGGCTATGGAGCCGCCGGTCAATTTTACGGCCGACGAGGTGCGCAACCGCAAGGTGGACGTGCTCCGGGCCATGCGTCGCTTCGGACCCGAAGACGTGCGCGAGTCGGCGGTGCGGGGGCAGTATGGTGAGGGCTGGATGGAAGGCGAGAAAGTGCCCGGCTACCGCGAAGAGGTAGATTCCGAAGTGCCGTCCAACACCGAGACGTTTGCCGCCGTGAAGTTTTTCGTGGACAACTGGCGCTGGCAGGGCGTGCCGTTTTACCTGCGCACGGGCAAGCGCATGCACCGCTCGGCTTCCATTATCACGATTCAGTTCAAGGACGCGCCGCACTACATCTTCCCGCCCGAAACGGCCGAAAACTGGCAGCAAAACCGCCTCATTATCAGCATTCAGCCCGAAATGAGCATCCGTTTGCAGGTGCAAGCCAAACGCCCCGGCCTGGATATGATGCTCAACACGGTGGACATGGTCTTCGACTACAAGGGCACCTACACCACCGCCGCGCCGGAAGCCTACGAAACCCTGCTGCTCGACACCATGCTCGGCGACCAGACGCTCTTCATGCGCGGCGACCAGGTGGAGGCCGCCTGGGACCTAATTATGCCCATTCTGCACTCTTGGGAAAGCCGGGCCAGCCAGAGTTTTCCCAACTACTCGGCCGACTCCTGGGGCCCGCAGACGGCCGATGCTCTGGTGGCCCGCGACGGATTTCACTGGTTTACGCTGCCGCTCAACAGCAAAAAATAGCCTCTATGCCGCTTCACGTTCACGCTTCGGCCGAGGCCGTTTTGCACAGCCTAGCCGAGTATTTCGTAGCTCAGGCCCAACATGCCGTTGCCGACCGCGGCCGGTTTTCGGTGGCTCTTTCGGGCGGCAATTCTCCGCGGAAGCTTTACGAGCTGCTGGCCACCACGCCCTACCGTGAGCAGGTCGCCTGGGACCAAGTGTACTTCTTCTTCGGCGACGAGCGGAACGTGCCACCGACCGACCCGGAAAGCAACTACCGCATGGCCCGTGAAGCCCTGCTCGACCCGCTAACTATTGCCGATTCGCAGGTTTTCCCAGTCGATACGGCGCTACCGCCAGCCGAAGCCGCAGAGGCTTACACACGCACCATTCAGGCGTTTTTTGCTCCTGAAGAAGCCATATTCGACCTGGTGCTGCTGGGCTTGGGAGATAATTCGCACACGGCTTCGCTGTTTCCCCACACGCCCGTGCTCCACGAAACCAGCGTAGGAGCCCGGGAAGTATTTGTGGAAGAGAAAAAGGCCTTCCGTATCACGCTGACGGCCCCGCTGCTCAACCAGGCCCGGGCCGTGGCCTTCCTGGTGTATGGGGCCGACAAAGCCGCGGCCGTGCACCAGGTAATTCAGGGGACGCGCAACGTAGACGAGTTTCCGGCCCAGCTTATTGCCCCGGCTGGTGAGCTACACTGGTTTCTGGATATGGCCGCCGCGGCTGCCCTGCCGCCAGCCGCTTCCTGATACCAGCCGCGGCTTTAGGGCAAATCCGTAAAGTCGGCGGCGGAAGCAGGCGCCATGCCGGGCTGAAGGACCAGCGTAGTATCGGCTTGGGCTACTACGGCGGCCCGGGCCAAACCTAAAAACAGTCCGTGCTCCACGATACCGGGAATCTGTTGCAGCTGCTGGGCTAGTTCCGGTGGGTTGAGCAGCGCACCGAAGTAACAATCGACGAGCAGGTTGCCCTGGTCGGAACGGGCTGGCTCCGCGGGGTTGGTTTTATCCAGGCGCAATTTGGGCGCGCCACCCAGGTCGGCTACGGCGTCGAGCACCCAGGGCAATGCAAACGGCACGACTTCGAGGGGCAATGGAAACCGGCCCAGCTGCGCCACGTGCTTGCTTGCGTCGGCAATGATGAGCAGATAGTCGGAGGCGGTGGCTACCACTTTCTCGCGCAGCAAAGCTCCGCCTCCGCCTTTGATGAGTTGCAGTTGGTTGTCCAGCTCGTCGGCCCCGTCGATGGTTAGGTCGAGGCGCAGGCCGCGCCGGGGTGGCAGCAGCGGAATCCCAACTGCGCGGGCCAGCTTCTCACTGGCCAGGGAAGTTGCCACGGCTTCTACTTGCAATTCACCGTTCCGCACGGCCTGACCGAGCAGCGTAATGAATTCGGCGGCGGTGCTGCCCGTGCCCAAGCCCAGCTGCATGCCGCTACGCACCCAGCGCAGGGCGGCGGCAGCGGCTTGTTGCTTTTCCTGCCGGGTTATGTCATTTCCGGAATGTTTAGCGAAAGCCATAGTCGGGCGGTTGTTGGTCTTTACGCGTTTTGCCGCTACTTGCTTATTCTACTGCTGCTTGCGAAAGTTGTAAGCCAGGCCCAGCATCGTACGCAGGTAGCCCCATCCAAGTACTGATTTGTGTAGGGCGCAAGCTCGAAAACCACCTGCACGTTGCGGCGCGCCGCCAAGGGCTTGATCCGGGCCCCCAGGGTCAGGGAGTAGCCGTTTACCAGGGGCAGCTCATTGAAGGCCGAAAACGGATTGGTATTGACGCCCAGCCCAGTGTAATAGTTTACCAGTTCGCCCTTCTTCACATTCACCAGGGCGTGCAGCTCCAGGTTTACATTGGAAATAAACGTGTTGGTTTCGGCATTCAAACCGGCCCATACGCGCCGCTCGGTGTCGGAGCTTACGCCTAGCACCGATTGAAACGGGAAGTAGGTAACGGCCACCTGCGCCGCCGCCGACTGGGCAAAAGTCAGGGCCCCGAGCAGAGAAAAGAGTAGTTTCATTAGGGCAGAATCAGCCGGCAGTAGGCGGGCTTGGGTTGGTAATTGTCGTCAAACAGCAAGGGGTAGTCGGCGCGCTGGTAGTAGCTGCGCAGCCAGGAATTCTGGTCACTGACGCCCCAGAAAGTAATGCCATATTGCTGAGCCCGGGCAGTTGCTGATACGTGCGCACAACGAAGGTCAGCTTGTCGGCCTGGCGCTGCAACAGCTCGGGTGTGGACGCGGAGGCCTGGCCCAGCGGGTTCACCGACACGTCTACTTCCGAGAGATGAATTCGTAGGCCGGCTCTCTGCACCTCCCACAACGCTTCGGCTATCTGGGTGTTTTCGGGGTGAACAATGGAGATATGTAGCTGTAGGCCCAGGCCGTGCACCGGCACCCCGCGCTGCCGCATGGCTTGCAGCCAGGTTAGCACCGCCCGACGCTTCACCGGATTGGATTCCAGATCGTAATCGTTGTAGAAAAGCAGCGCGTTGGGGTCAGCCTCGTGGGCGTAGCGGAAGGCTTTTTCCAGGTAGTTGCTGCCCAGGTGCGCTTTCCAGATTGTATTGCGCAGGGTGCCGTCGGCCTCAAAAGCTTCATTGACCACATCCCAACTGCTCACCTGCCCTTAAAGTGGCGGCAAATGGTTTGAATATGGTCTTTAAACAGGGCCTCCCACTGTGCCTGGCTGCCCTCGAACTTCTCCATCCAGCGGGGCAGGGCCTGGTGCCAGAGCAGCGTATGGCCGTGCAGGCGCTTATTGTGCGTTTGGCAGAATGCCGCTAGTGTATCCGCTCCCGCCCAGTCGTAGTCGGCTGGGGCGGGGTGCAACACGTTGGGTTTAAACGTAAACTCCGGCGTGACACTGTTGAACTGCGCAATAGCCAGCTCCTGGTAAGGCGAGCCGGGATACAGCTCATTGGGATTGATGGCGACGCCTACGGGAAACGAGTATTGCGCGTACAGCCGGTGCGCGGTGTCGCACTGCCCGACGGTAGTTTTGCGGCAAGCGCCCAACACAAACCCACTTAACAGCAGCAGTAAAAGGCGAAGTCGGACCACAGGAAAGCTACTGGAAGGGGCTGGAACGGCCGGTGGCTTGTTTTAAAATAACTACCAAGCAGCGGCCTTCTTTGCTGAAAGCCGCCCTCGCCTTAAAGCTATTCTGAAACGGGGTTAAATCCACTACGCGCACAGGGGATATTGTCGCTCCCCAGCTCATTTTCCTGAGCAAAGAATTGCTGTTTGTGCCCTATTGAGCCGTTGCAGCAGTCGGGGGCTGCATGGCAGCCAGCAACTCCCGCACCTGGGCCGTCAAGGCCGCCGGGTCCTCGGTTTTCAACAAACGTGAATCAACGCCTACGCAGGTGGCGCCGGCCTGCATCCAGGCGGCCATGGTTTCGGGGGCGGGCTGAATGCCGCCGGTGGCCATAAAGCGCACTTTCGGCAACGGGGCGCTGATGGCCTTGAGGTAGTCGGGCCCGAGGATGGCGGAGGGAAACAGCTTGGCAAACGTGGCCCGAGCTGGCTAGCCTGGTATACTTCATTCAGGGTAGAAACCCCGGGTAGCCAGGCCAAATCGTACTGCTGGCACAGCGCGGCTACTTCAGCGCCGATGACGGGCTGCACGATGTAGTCGGCGCCGGCGCTGATGAACCGCTCGGCTTCTTCCACCGTGTAGATGGTGCCGGCCCCGAGTAGCAGGTCCGGGTACTCGGCTTCCACGAACTGCTGCAAATCGGTGAAGATGTCGAAGGCATTTGGACCACGGTTGGTAAACTCAAAGAGCCGCACGCCGCCTTCGTAGCAAGCCTGCAGGACGCGCCGGGCGTAAGGTTCTTCGGCGTGGTAAAATACCGGAATCAGCGGGCTTTGCAGGGCCTGGTTCACGGCATCTGCCTTGGTAAAACGAGCCATAGAGAATGAAAACAACGAAATGGGAAAGCCAGGCAAATAGCCTCAGCAGAGGCCGGGCCTAGCATAAGCGCTTCGCACTCGACTGCTGCCCGGCCTCCGACTGCCGGAGGGCTACAGGAAATTAGGCCGGTCGAGCTTTTTGGAAATGCGGTAAGCCGCGTTGACCAAGCCTACATGGCTATAGGCCTGGGGGAAATTGCCCCACTGCGAACCAGTGCGGGCGTCCACGTCTTCGCTGAGCAAGCCCAGGTGGTTGGTGTAGCCTAGCAGCTTTTCAAACTCCCGGGCCGCATCGTCGAGGCGGCCGACGCAGGCTAGGGCCTCCACATACCAGAAAGAGCAGATCAGGAAGGTGGTTTCGGGCGTACCGAAGTCGTCGGGGTGGCGGTAGCGGTAAAACAGGCCCTCGGGCGTCTTCAGCTCCTTTTCCAACTCCCGCAGGTGGGTTTTGGCCCGGTCAGAGTTGGGGTCGAGGTAGCCCATCAGAATCAGCTGCAGGCCGCTGGCATCGAGGTGGGGCGAGCCAATGGCGTTGGTGTACACGCCCCGCTCGGCATCGTAGCACTCCTCGATTTTCTGGGCCGCGGTGTGGGCCAGTTGCTCGGCCATGTCCTCAATGTCCCGGTTGCCGAGGTAGCGCGCCACCTTGCGGGCCGCGTGGGCCCGGCCCAGTGAAAGAGGAAGGTGTAACAGTGGTGCTGCGCAATGTGGCGGAACTCCAGAGCCCGGCGTCGGGCATGTCCATGGTTTCCTTGATCAGGCGCAGCGCGTCGTACATCATCCGCTCGGAGTCGGCCCGCTCCTTGCCCACGAAGCGCCGATCCACGTAGAGCGGCAGCAAGGCCACCAGTACCTGCCCGTAGACGTCATTCTGAATGTGGGTGTAGGCGTCGTTGCCGATGCGCACGGGCTGGTTGCCGAGGTAGCCTTCCAGCGGCAGCTCTTTTTCCACCAGCTTAGCGGCCCCGCTGATGCTGTAGAGCGGCTGGTATTTGTCGCGCACCTTGGTCGAGATATTGGCGATGTAGTGGAAGTACTTCTCCATCTCCTCGAAGTGCCCGATGTTGTTGAAGGCCGTCAGGATGTAGTACGTGTCGCGCATCCAGCAGAAGCGGTAGTCCCAGTTGCGGGTGCTGCCGGGCGCTTCGGGCAAACTCGTAGTCGTGGCGGCAATGATAGCGCCGGTGTCTTCGTACTGGTGTAGCTTCAAAGCCAGAGCCGAGCGAATCACCTGGGTCTGGTAGAAGTTGCTGATGCTGGTGCTTTTCACCCAGTGCTGCCAGTGTTGCACGGTTTTGCGCAAAAACTCCTCGACTGTGCTGTGCAGACTGGCTTCCAGCGGAGCTCCGTACGTCAGGACCAAATAGCGGGTTTCGTTGAGCACGAATCCTTCGCCGTCGAGAATATACGTCAGGGGAATGTCGGTAGTCAGGCGCACTTCCTCCTCCATGCCCAGGAAGGCAATGTGGTTGGAGCTGCGGCGGCGCGTGAGCTGCTGCTCCCCATACTCGGCCACGGGGTTGCAAACCACCTTTACCCGCGGCAAGCCGGCCAGGGGCTCGATCTTACGGATAAACATCAGGGCTTGTAGTGCCGGTCGTACTGGGCAAAGCGCGGGGCAAAGTCGGTGACGCGGTAGCGGCCCTCGGCGTTTTCGATTTCGGTGCACAGCACGTTGGTGTTTTCCAGGTAGTACTGCCGGGTGCGGTAGTCGGCGTCTTCGGCAGGCTTGATGCTGAACTCGCCGCCCTTGCGGGTGTCGAGCAGGGGGCCAAAAACGAAGCTGCTGTCGAAGCGGGGCCAGCAGAGCCAGGAAACGGAGGTGTCTTGCTTGATCAGGGCGAGGTAGGCGCAGTTGCCCACCAGGCCCATGTCGTAGGTATGTTTGCTCATGGCCGAGAAGTCAGGTGAAGGCCCATCGGGGCGCTTGTCACGGAGTTTGGAGCTCCTTAGTACCCATTGGCGCCGGTCGGGTTGCCGCCAACCACCAACGAGGCGCTGCGTAAAGACCAAGCACCCCGCGTCGGCGGGCCGCTCACCCGGCCGTTTCGGCGCTATTTGCTCACCTTTCGTCCCTGCTCTGTTGGTTAACTCCGCGTCTTCTGCCCCGTCCAAAAAATCCAGCCGCCTGCCGCTCTACCTGGCCGGGGCCTGCTGCTGGCCCTGGTGGCCTGCTATTTCCTGTGGCCCGCGTTTCAAACCGGGGCCAAGGAAGCCTTCACCGTGCTCAAGAGCGGCGAGCAAGAGAAGGTATCGGCCTGGATCAAGCAGTTCGGCTACTGGGGCCCGGTGGTGATTGTGGCCGGCATGGTGGCCCAGATGTTTCTGGTCGTGGTAAACGTGGTGCTACTGATTCTGGTGGCTATTCTGGCTTATGGGCCCTGGTGGGGCTCCTTGCTGGCCCTGGCTGGCATTGTGGTGGCCTCGTCGGTGGGCTACTGGCTGGGCCACTCGGCCGGGAGGCATTTATTGGCCGACTGATTGGCGAGAAAAACGAGAAGAAGATGGTGGAGGAAGTGCAGCGCTATGGCACCTGGGCCGTCGTCATTGCCCGCCTCTCCCCGCTCTGTCCGACGACGCGGTGAGCTTTGTGGCCGGGGTGGCCCGCCTGGGCTACTGGCGGTTTATGCTGGCTACGGTGGCCGGCGTAGCGCCCCTTATTGCCCTGCTGGCCTGGCTGGGCGAAAACAGTGACCGGCTCAAAAGTGGCCTGCTCTGGGTGTCGGGCATCAGCATTCTGCTGTTTGGGGCCTACGTGTGGTGGGACAAGCGCCGGGGCAAAAAACGGCCAGAATCGGCGTTGGCCCAGAAAAACTAACAAATTGGACGAAAACCCCGGAATAGGATTCGGCGGCTGCTACCTTTGCGAGCTTAAATGGGGGCCGAATTGCCGGTTTCCCGCTCCCCTCACTTCTGATGCAGTGCCCCGTGCGTTTTCTTCCGGGTTTTAGCTGGCTTGCCGGCTTGGCCGCCCTCCTGTGCCTCTCCTTGCCGGGCCAGGCCCAAACAACTCCGTTCCCTTCTACTCCCCTGCTGCGCGAGCTGACGCTGCGCACCGACACCACGCGCTACTCGCTGAGCCGCCACACCATTGCCGTGCAGGGCGAGCCTAACCTGTACTTCTACTACCGGCAGGACGATGAAACCGCCGAGCTGCTGCTCTACCCGCTGAGCTGGCAGACCAAAGCACCCGTGCGCCTGCGCCGATCCGCTGACTTCGTGCTGCTCGACTCGCTTACGGCCGTCGGCAACCAGTATTACCGCACCAAAATCCGGTTCAAGGACTTGCCCGCGGCCCGCTTCCTGCAGCTCACCTTCACCCAGGCCAGCGACAGTGCCGGCCGGCCTCCGCTGACCCAGACGGTAAGCCTGCTGCCCATTACGCGCACCACCCTGGAGTTTAAGCCCAACGACACGGAGCTGTTTGTGGGCGAGGAAAAGGTGTTCGATTTGAGCAGCAATAACCCCAAGAACATCCGCGTCTCGACGGAGTGGACCAAGGGCCAGGACATCGACTACCGCATTGTGCAGGAAAAAGGCCAGCTGCGCCTGCGCGTGGTTCCCAACGAGCTAGGCACCCGCCTGCTCACGGTGCGCCCCCAGACCGAGCGGCCCTTCCTGACCGACAACAACCGCCGCCTGAGCTACGCCCTGGCTCCGCTGCGCCAGGAATTTACGGTGAAGGCCTCGCGGCTGCGCTTTCTGAGCGTCGATAAAAAGGAAATAACCATGGACGAGGCCGCCCGCCGCAAGGGCGTGGAAATCATCCTCGACAACGGCCGCACCTTTGACCTGAAGCGCACCTACCGCATTGAGGATCAAGAAGAAGCCGGCGGCGCTTTGATGGCCGAGCTCTTTACCCGCCAGTACCTGACCAACGACCGGGTGCTGTGCTGGCTGCGCGTGTACAACACCCACCGGCAGACGGACAGCTACCTCTACATCAAGGAAAACGACCAGCCCAAGTACATTACCAACTTCAACATCTCGCCCAAAACGGCCATCAGCAGCGTGCAGGTGCGGCACCGGGGCGGCGACTGGAGCTCCAGCCTCAACGTGAACCCCGGCGAAACCGTGGACGTGCGCCTGGAGGGCGAGTCCTTGCAGAAGGCCCGCTTCCACTTCGAGGACCTGACCGTGGTGCCTTCCGACTCGTCGATCCGCTCGGACGCGGCCGTGGTGTACCGCGTGCAGGTGCCTCAGACTATTGACAAGCGCCGCATCACCATCTTCAACGCCGGCCAACCCACAGGCTATGCGTTGGCCGTGAAGGAGTTTCAGCGCCCCCACCCGCTCGATTTCGTGGCTGTCAACTTCGGGGAAAGCCCGCGGGTAATCAACCGCCTCAACGGGCCGGTGCTCTACGACCGGACCATCAGTGACGTGGTCTTCAGCTTCAACCCCAACGGCATCGACACCGAAGCCCAGCTCTACGGCAAGCAGTACCTGACCTTCGACATCCGGACCCAGAACGCCAAGGGGAGCTGATTGAGATGCGCACCATCGACAACGTGGTGGTCTGCCCCGGCGACAACTCGGTGCGGGCCGCCTTCTACCAGGACAAGCAGTGCCAGGTGGGCAACATCAGCCTCAACAACATCCTGAGCTCCCGCAAAACCTACGACCTGGACGACTGGAGCACAATTATCATCACCATCAAGCACAACCAGAGCCAGTACCAGGAGCCGGGCTTCACCCAGAAGCTGGAACTGGTGCTTAAGCGCCGCATCAAGTTCGACATCGACGTGAGCTTCCCCGGCGGCCTGCTTACCAAGTACAAGGGCGAGTCGAGCTACACTTCCTTCGGCGGTATCTCGCTGGCCATGCTGGGGCAGCTGAGCTTTTACCACCCGAGAAAATCAACCGCCTGCGCCCGTATAAAGTGGGAGCCGGCTTCGTGGCCCTCAACGCCTTCGACCTAAGCAAAAACGGCGGCAACCGGGACTTGGGCGTGGTTATTCTGGGCTCCATCTACCCACTCGCCGCGACGCTAAGCTCACCTTCCCGCTTTACCTGGGCGGCGGCTACCTGCTTTCCGCCGGCAAGCCCTTCTTCCTCCTCGGCCCGGCATCGGCGTGCGGCTGTAAGGTGAGTTGGTGAAATGGCGAGTTTGATGTTCAGCTAACCCGTGTCATTGCGAGCTTGCGAAGCAATCCGTCCTCTACTAGTGACAAACATCCTTTACCCAGAAAGCCCTTTACTACCGCAATAGTAAAGAGCTTTTCACTTCAGGTAACTCAGCACATTTTAGAGGACGGATTGCTTCGTCTTGCTCGCAATGACACTGTTCTTTTGCAGTATAGCATGCCTGGCCCTGATGGGTACTATGGTATTCCAAACGCGTTTCTGGCAATCTTATAGCCGGGACTTGTTTGCCTTGCTTAGCAGCAACTGCCTCCCGAAGTAATACCTCTTATTTTTATATCCAGGCGATGAACCGATTTGACCGGGTAACGGCTATTCTGATCCAGCTGCAGGCCAAGCGCACCGTGACGGGGCCGGCTTTGGCCGCGCAGTTTGGCGTGAGCTTACGCACCATCTACCGCGACCTGCGCACCCTGGAAGAAGCCGGTGTACCCTCATTGGCGAGCAGGGAATCGGGTACTCGCTGGTGGAAGGCTACCGTTTGCCGCCGGTCATGTTTTCCCGCGAAGAAGCTACGGCCCTGCTCACAGCCGAAAAGCTGGCCGCCCAGCTCACCGACGCGCCCACGGCCCAGCTCAGCGGGCGGCCATGGACAAGCTGCGTGCCGTGCTGCGCCGCCCCGACCGGGACCACCTCGAAACCCTGGCGCCCCGCATCCATGTGCTCAGCCCCGCGACCCGGCCGGCTTTCCGGCGGCCTACCAGCTGCTGGTGACGGCCGTGGCCGCCAGCCGCGTGGTGCACCTGCGCTACCACTCCGCCGACGCTCAGGCTCCCTCCGCCCGCGACATTGAGCCCGTCAGCCTGTACCGCAGCCGGGTGTGGCACGTGCTGGCGTATTGCCGGCTGCGCAAGACCTTCCGGATTTCCGCCTCGACCGTATCGAAGCGCTGGAGCTGCGGGAGGAAGTCTTTACCCCCGCCCGAAACCCTGCAGCAGCACTGGGCCAAACAAGCCAAGCGCCAGCCCGGGAAAAGGTCGTGCTCCGCTTTCAGCCGGACGCGGTGCTGCCCGCCCTGGCCCGACAGCTGCAGGATACCAAGTACCAGTACGGCTGGACCCAGGAGCACATTTTGCCGGATGGCAGCCTGGAAATGAGCTTTCTAATCGGGGACCTGCCCTACCTGGCCACCTGGCTGCTGCCCTACGCCGGGGCCGTTACCATCCTAGAGCCCGCCGTGCTGGAAGAGCACCTGCGCGAGCTGGCCCGGCGGGTGTATGAAATATTTTGTACCCCCAAAACATGCTGACACAGGGCTGTCAGTAGGCGCCGAGACCTTTGTAGAGTCAAGTGACAAACACCTTTTTACCCCAACTCACAAAGTAAAAAAATGGAAAAGCGCACCGTAGACCCGTGGAAATGGGGAGAGCAAACCAATTCGGTTCAGGCCGTCGAAATCAAACAGCCCGCCGGCACCCTTTACTGCTCCGGGCAGGTGGCTCTCGACGCGGAGGGCCGGCCCAGCTCGGCCGATATGCGCAGCCAGCTGCAGCAAACCTTCCAGAACCTGGAGCAGCTCATCGGCGAAGCGGGGTATGAATGCTCGGGCATCGTGCGGCTGAACGTGTACACCACTTCCGTAACGGAGTTTTTCACGACCTGCTCGGATGTGTACCAGGCCTGGATAGCCCGGCACGGCGTGAAGCAAGCCACGACGCTGCTGGAAGTGCAGGGCCTGTTTGCGGGCCTCACCGTGGAGCTGGAAGCTACTGTAGTAAAGTAAGCTCCTGACCAAAAACGCTCCCCAGGGCTGGCTAGTGGGTCGGCCCTGGGGAGCGTTGCTGTGCTTTATCCGGTACTTTAGGCGTTGCCAACCGGCCTATTACGCTAGCCGCTATGATTTTACCGAAAGAAAGAGACCCTCGATTTATCACCATCCGCCGGGCGGTACGCTCACCGATGCCCACCATCAGCTGCTGGCCGAGTGGGCAGTAGCTTGTGCCGAGCACGTACTCCACCTCTTTGAGCAGGCCAACCCCGACGACCAGCGGCCCGGCAAGCCCTGGAGCTAGCGCGGGCCTGGGTCAGAGGCGAGGCGACCATGAAACAGGCGCACCAGGCTGCTTTTGCCGCCAATGCCGCGGGCAAAGGAATGCCGGAAGCGGCCCGGTTTGCCGCCCTGGCAGCCGGACAGGCAGTGGCGGTAGCGCACGTGGCGGCGCATGAGCTGGGAGCCGCGGCCTACGCCATCAAGGCAGTAAGAGAAACGGTATTAGACAAGGAGAAGGACAGCATTGGGCAGCAGGAGTGCCAGTGGCAGCGCGACCAGCTGCCGGACGCTATTCGGGAGCTGGTGCTGGACGACCAAAGGCTACGAAACCCCATCTGCTGGTTTGCATTCAGCTGCTGACGGGGCGGTAACAGGTTAGGAAGCTACCGGCGCCTCAGCCTGTACAAGTCTCTACTTTACCTCGATTTCGATGGTGATAATGGAGCCTTTGCCGGGCGGGAATCCACGGTAAGGGTACCGCCCAGCAGGTCGAGGCGGTTGCGGATGCCGGCCAGGCCGATGCCCTTGGCGGTTTTTTCGTTGGCGGCGGGCTGGGTAAAGCCCACCCCGTCGTCCTCGGCCGAAATGTGCAGGTGGCCTTCTTCGTACACCACGTACACGTAGGCTTCGTGGGCTTTGGCGTGCTTGATGATGTTGGCCAGCAGCTCCTGCACGATGCGGTAGGCAGCCACGTCGTAGAGGCGGGGGCGCTCCTGCTCCAGGCCGTGCAGCTGCAGGTGCACGTGCAGCTGCTGCTTGGGAATCCGCTTGGTGAGCTCCTCCAGGGCTATTTTCAGGCCGAAGTCTTCGAGGATGCCCGGGTCAGCTCGTGCGAGATGGTGCGCGTGGCCTTGATGCCTTCGTCAATCAAGCTCAGAGCGGCTTCACGGTTCTGGCCGGTGCCCGAGCGGTTTTCCAGGTTGAGCTTAGCCGCGTACAGCAGCTGGCCCACGCCGTTGTGCAGGGCCTCGGCAATACGCTTGCGCTCCTCCTCCTGGGTGGTCAGGATGGCGGCCAGCACTTCCTGCTGCTGGCGCAGCTTCAGGGCCGTGGCTTCCTCGGCCAGGCGCACCCGCTCGGTCACGTCGCGGATGTGGACCAGGGCCCCGCTGATGTGGCCCTCGGGCGAGGCCAAAGGCACGAAATACGACTCGAAATAGCCCTGGCTGGAATGAAACGGCATGTCCTGGCGCATCATGCGCCGGCCCTGCAGCACCTGGCGCATTCCTTCTTCTTGCTCGCCGCCGGCGTATTCGGGGAAAAGCTCCAGCACGCCCTGCCCAGCACCTGGGCTTCGGAGCGGCCCGAAAACTCTTCCTGCACCCGGTTCCAGGCCGTAATGCGCAACTCCTGGTCGAAGGCCAGAATGCCGTCCACGCTGTTGTCGAGCAGGCTTTCCGAGAATTCCTTCTGGCGCAGCAGCTCCACCCGGGCGGCGCGGGCGGCCGTCACGTCGCGCCAGGCCACGTGCAGCAAGGGGCCTTATTCTGGAGGGCAAACAGGGTAATAACGGCCTCTACCCACACTTCCTCGCCGGTGATGCGCTGCATGAGCAGCTCCATTTTGGCCGAGCCCTGCCGCATGGCTTCCTGCACCACCGCGTTGATGAGCTGCAGGCTGAGGGTACCGTCGGGCTGGCGTTCCGGGAAAAAATCGGTGATGTGGTGGCCCACTACTTCCTCCCGGTCCAGGGCGGCGAGCAGCTGCATGGCCGCCGTGTTGCAGTCGAGGTAGTAGTTGTCCTGGAGCAGCACCACCGCGTCGGAGCTGTGCTCAAAGAGCCGCCGAAACCGGGCTTCGCTGGCTTCCAGGGCCTTTTTGGCTTCATGCTGCCGGGTAATGTCGATAACGACCACGCGGCAGTGGGTGGGCTGCGCCTCGGGCTCCCGGGCCACGGCCAGGCCTTCGAGCAGGGCGTAAAACACGGTGCCGTCTTCCCGCCGCAAAATCAGCTCCAGCGTCTGGCGCTGCTCGCTGGCCTGCACCCGAAGCAGCAACTCCTGAAACTCCGCGCGGTACTCCGGGTCGACAAACCAGGCGAAGCGCCGCCCGATCAGGCGCTGGCGCACCGAACTCAGCTGCTGGCTGCCCTTCAGGTTAAGTTGGGTGATAACGCCGTGCAGGTCGAGGCTGAAGTAGCCCACCGGCGCGAAGTCGTAGAGGTCTACGTACTGGGCGCGCATGGTTTCGAGCTCGGCCTGGGCCAGCAGCAGCTCCTCGTACTGCATTTCCAGCTCAATCTGATGCACCTGCAAGTCCTGCACGAGGCGCTGCACGTCTTCGGGCAGTCCTTCGCTCAGGCTCTGGGTCAGCAGGCTTTTGCGCTTTTCGGCCTGACTCCGCAGCTCTTGCAGGGCCGCGTGCGCCGAGGCGGCCGACGGGGAATCAGGCGTGTTCATACAGTCAAGCTAGGGAAATTACCTGTACTACGGAAGCTCCGCCTTATTGAATGAGTTATTGCCGCTCAAGTACGCCACCTAGTGCTGGGCTTCCCGGGGCTCCACGCCCAGCAGCAGGCGGCCGGTTTCGTGCCCCTCACTCATGATCCGGCGGCCGTGCACCAGTACTTCCTGCGGCTCGGCTCCGGGTAGGTGCAGCGTCAGGGTCAGGTTGTTAAACTCCTCGGCCTGTTTATCCAGCAGGGTTTGCAGGTGGCGGCGCAGCTCGGGCTGGTTCCAGGCGCCCCCTGCAGCTTGGCGAGGGAAAGGTGGCGCACGGCGTCGGCATCCACCCCAAAAATCTGGGCAAACGAGCGGCTGGCCGTGAGAATATGCAGGTGCTGGTCGAGCACGAGCAGGGGCTCCCGCACGGTTTCGATGATGCTGTTGGCAAAGCGCGAGGTTTCCTGCAACTGCTCCTCCAGGTGCTTCAGGCCCGAAATATCGGTGAAGGTGATGACCGTGCCGCTGATGTAGTTGTCGAGGGTGCGGTAGGGCAGAATGCGCATGGCGTACCACTCGCCCGTAGTGGTCTGGATGTTGGAATCGATGCTCACCAGCCGGTCGAGCACCTGCTGAATGTCGGCGGCCAGGTTTTCGTGGCGCAGGTTGCTGGCAAAGTGCGTGATGGGCCGGCCCGCATCCGAGGGCAGCAGCTTGATGATACGGCTTACCGAGGGCGTAAACCGCTTGATGACCATGTCATTGTCGAGGAAGATGGTGGCAATTTCGGTGGCGTCGAGCAGGTTTTTCATGTCGTTGGCGGCCATCGAGAGTTCCTCGGTCTTGCTCAGGTACTGCATGTTCAGGGTCATGAGCTCCTCGTTGAGGCTCTGCATTTCCTTCTTGTTGGTCATGGCCTCCTCGTTGGTGCTTTGCAGTTCCTCGTTGGCACTTTGCAGTTCCTCATTGGTGCTTTTGAGCTCCTCCACGCTGCTTTCCATTTCCTCGATGGTGATTTGTAGGCGGCGCTTGGTGTAGTGCAGCTCTTTTTCCAGGGCGGCTGCCGCATCCTTGTTCATTCCGTCGCCGAGGCTGGTTTTGCTCAGGCGCACCTTGCGGGGCGTGGGCTGGTCCTCGAACACGACCAGCAGCAGGCCGGCCAGCGTGTCGACTTCCTCCAGGTACTTCACCGTGATGCGCAGCAGCTGGTAGCCGCTTTCGGTCTTGACCCGCACGTTGTCGGCCACGGCGTCTTCGTGGGTGGCGTTGGCCTTGTGCACCAGGCCGCTAAGCTCGTAGTTGAGGTCTTCGCGGGCCATTTCAAACAGGTTCATGCTGCCCAGGCCCGGGGCTGGCTCCAGGTAGCGGCCGGTGCGCCCGTTCACGTACAGGATTTCGCCCCGGGCATTGATGACCACGGCCGGCGGCGTGTAGGTGCGCAGCAGCACTTTCTGCACCAAGGAAGCGAATGGGCCGTCTTTACGGGGAGCAATAGGGTGCATAGCGCTGTTGGCGGGGGCGTTGGAGGCCGTTTGGGGGTCAGGGAAAAAGGGAAATTAACGATGCGCGGCAGGGGCGAAGTAGTTTCGGAGCGGCGCGAAATCTTCCACTTCACGTCCAGGGGCTGAAAAAGATCCTGAAACCCGGTGAGGTTCTCGGACGGCCCAGGAACAGCAAGCCGTTGGGGTTGAGGGCGTAGTGAAAGATGGGAATAATGTTTTTCTGCAGCTCGGCCGAGAGGTAAATCAGCAGGTTGCGGCAGCATACCAAATCAAGCCTGGTGAAGGGGGCATCCTTGTTCAGGTTGTGCAGGGCAAAGATGACCAGGTCGCGCACTTCCTTACGAATCAGGTAGTGGCCGTCGGTTTTCTGAAAAAACCGCTCCAGCCGCGCCGGGCTCACGTCGGCTTCGATGTTGGCCGGGTACAGGCCCGCGCGGGCAAAGTCAATGCCCTCGTTGTTGATGTCGGTGGCGAAAATCTGGATTTTGAGGTGGCGCGTGGGGTCGATGCCGTCCAGGGCTTCGAGCAGGGTCATGGCCAGGGAATAGGCTTCCTCCCCGGTAGAGCAGCCCGGGGCCCACACCCGCACCACGCTGTCGGCGGGCTTGGCGCGCAGAACGGGCAGCAGCCGCACCTTCAGCAAATCGAAAGCCTCCTTGTCGCGGAAAAACTTGGTGACGCCGATCAGCAGCTCCTTGAACAGGGCCTCTACCTCCGAGGGAGTTTCCTGCAAAAAGCGCACGTAGTGGGTAAACTCCTGAATCTGGTGGGAGTTCATGCGCCGCTCGATGCGCCGAAACACGGTATTGCGCTTGTAGAAGCTGAAGTCGTGCCCGGTCTGGGTCCGGATCAGGGTAAAGATTTTCTGCAGGGCGTGGGCCGGCTGGGAGGCCGACTCGGCCACTTCGCGCCGGGGCCGGGCTCCCAGGGGCTTGTTTACGTATTCGAGGAGCTTGGCCGGCAGCTGCTCGGCGGGCAGCACGTAGTCCACAAACTCGGTGGCAATGGCCGAGCGGGGCATGCTGTCGTACTCGGCCGTATCGGGAGCCTGCACCATCACCATCCCGAAGTTTTCCATCACCATTTTCAGCCCCACGGTGCCGTCGGTGCCCAGGCCCGACAAGACGATGCACACGGCCCGCTCCCGGGCGTCCTTGGCCAGGCTCTGGAAGAAGTAGTCGATGGGCAGGCGCTTGCCCCGGGGCTGTTCGGGGCAAACAGCAGCAGCGTGCCGTGCAGAATGCTCAAGTCACGGTCGGGCGGAATCACGTAAACGTGATTGGGCCGCACCTTCTGCCCGTCGGTAGCTTCCAGCACCGGCATGCTCGTGCTTTGCTGCAGCACCTGGGCCAGCTGACTGGGCTGATCGGGCATCAGGTGCAGCACCACCACGAAGGCAATGCCACTGCCGGGGGCATGTGTTGGAAAAACTTTTCCAGCGCCCCTACCGAGCCTGCCGAGCCGCCTAGCCCCACGATGGTAAACTTTTCGTTCGGCTTTTCCTGGCGCTCCACCTCACGCAGCTGCTGCGGCGAAGGCTGGGGCTCCAGGGGTAAGTCGGCGGGGTCAACGGGCAGGATGGTTTCCTCCTCGTCGGAATTGGCTTGGGCGGGTGTCTTCATCTTTGAGCGGAGTCGTAGCTGAGGCGGCTTCGGTCAAGCGTCCGCTGAGGGTTTGCGCGCACTAAGGGCTTACGACAATTCTTCAAAAGTACGCACAAAAAAGTCACTGGTGGGGTTTCAAAGGCTGCTTCCGCCTGCTACACATCGGCAAGCGCCACCATATCCAGAAGGCGTGGGGCTGCGTACATCTAAAAGACTTTCCTGCTTTTGTCGGTGGCTTGCCACTGCCTTTCATCCTCTTATTTCTACTTCGTGGACCATCCTACCCACGTCATCGTTATTGGTGCCTCGGCCGGCGGTATGCCGGCACTCTGCCAGTTGGTGGCCCAGCTTCCGGCCGACTTGCCGGCGGCCGTACTCATCGTGCAGCACTTTGCCCCCGATTCTTCGGGTGAGCACCTGGTAGACCGCCTCTCCCGCCAAACCGACCTACGCTGCCTGCTGCCCCAGGGCGGCGAGTTGATTGAGCCCAACACCGTGTACCTGGCCCCGCCCGACCGGCACCTGCTGGTAAAGGACGGCTACATCCTGGTAACCAAAGGCCCGCACGAAAACCACTACCGCCCGGCCGCCGACGCCCTGTTTCGCTCAGCGGCGGCTTACTACGGCCCCAACGTTATCGGGTGGTGCTCACCGGCATGCTCCACGACGGCACGGCCGGCCTGGAGTTCGTCAAGCGCAGCGGGGCCTGACGGTGGTGCAGGACCCGCACGAGGCCGAGTTTCCGAGCATGCCCGAGAGTGCGCTCAGCAACGTAGACATCGACTATGTGGTGCCGTTGAAGGAAATGGGATTTTTGCTCACCCGCCTGACCCGCATGCCCTTAGCTAGTGTTCAGAACATTCCGGAGGACATCAAACTGGAGGCCGCTATTGCGGAAAGAGTTGTGGGAACTATTGATGAAGTAACGCGCCTGGCCCGCCCCGTGCCCATGACCTGCCCCGACTGCGGGGGCTCCCTCTTCGAGCTCAAGCACGGCAAGCTGCTGCGCTACCGCTGCCACACGGGTCACGCCTTCACGGCCGACATGCTGCTGCAGCGCACCCAGCACGGGCTGGAAGAAAGCCTGTGGGTGGCCCTGCGCATGCTAGAGGAGCGCAAAAACCTGCTCACCAACATGGCCAGCCGCAGCGAAGGCCCCTACGGCGTGCAGCAGGAGGAACGCATCGAGGAAATGAAGATGCACATCAACCGCCTGCGCGAGTTTTTGCTCAACGGGACTCCCAAGCACTCGGGCTCTTCCAACGGGACAAGCGGGCCCGACCACCCAGCCGACACCAACGGCCTGGCGACCCGCGCACCTAGCCAGTGCCGGCTCAGTCAGTAAGCGTTTACTATGAAAGCCCCGGGGCCAGCCTCGGGCTTTTTTTTGTGCCTATTGCAGAAGTGCGCCTAGTACGGAGCTGAAAATCAGTGTTTACGGCGCAGCTTTTCCGTAGAATACCCTGAGCAAAAAAAGGCTGCCCCTCGTTTACTTTGAACAATTCCCTCCCCCAGTTTACTTTTTTTCGGTAGTCTCTCTTTTCTCTACTTCGTGTTGCTACCCGCCGCCCTCGTTAGTACCCTACACACACTTTGAAGCTATGAATCACCAGTTTACTACGGCATTACCCAGCTGCCTGGGTCAGGTTTCCTTTCTGGACTTATCCCCGGTAACTCGGCGCCGTCAGCCCGAAGCCGGCCGGCGCCCGGCCTACTCCTTCGACACTCCTTCGATAGTGAATCCTTGCAGCCTGGCCACCGATACGCTGCGGTTTGTGCTGCGCCAGTCCGCCCAGGAGGCTTCCTACCTGCACCTGACCCTGTTTTGCCGGGAGCGGCAGCTGGCCCACTGGATTCTGCCGGCCTCCTCCCTGACCCAATCTCAATCGATGCCCTCGGCCTACCTGGTAGAAGCTACCGGCACGCTGCCCCTACCCGCCCAGATTATCGACGAAGGCACCTGCCTGCTGCGCAAATGCCCCGCCGACCAGGCCCGGCACCTGGAGAAAGAACTGCGCGCCGGCCACCTGCAGCTCACCTTCGCGGGCCGCAGCCTGCGCGGGGCGTTCAGTCTGGACCGCCTGCACACCGGCAGCCACACCTGGGAGCTGGGCCGCATGCGCGTGCGTCCGGCCCGCCTGGCTCAGGCCCTGGCCTAGCCTGGTCTAGGGCTTTGCCGGCCCGAGTCTGGTTACGCCAAACCCGGATAAGCTAATCCGTAGTAACCACAGCGCGAAATGCGGTAAATACCCTGTTATTTTCGTAACGTGTTGACTATTTTTACTTTCCGACAGTTACGACCTCAACTGTACCGACCGTAGGGGTTGGGTTCCTTGCTTCTGGAGCCCAGTGGGAACTGTCTTTCCGCCCTTTCACCCGCCACAACCATGAACAACTTAGCAAACTCCGCCGCCAACGATTTCACGCCCTATTTAATCCGGGTGAACTTCGACGAAATCAAGCCCATGGAGCTGGCCCGCCTGCTGATGCGCTACAACAAGCTGCGCCGCCCCGCCTGCTCATCGACTGCCAGAACCTGCGCTGCCTGCGCACCCGGGGCGTGGCCTACTTCACCTCCCAGCTGCTCACCCTGCAGGCGTCCGGGGCCCGGGTGCTGCTGCGCAACGTGGATTCGCGGCTGCTGCGCGCCCTGCGCGTGCTCCACCTCGACAAAGTATTCCAGATTGACCAGGAAGACTCCACCGCTGACCAGCGCAGCGTGGCCTGGTCGAATGAATTGCTGCCCTACGGCGCGGCGGCCCAGGCCTAGAGTTTTGACCGTTCTATTTGCCTTTTCTTACCCTTACACGACCTATTGCGCGGAGCCGGTTCAACTGCTCCCAGCAAGTTGAGCGCCCGATAGTCTGGCACCTAGCCTGATTACCGGTTACAAGCCTCCGGGAATAACTTTCCGGGGGCTTGTTCGTTTTTTTACCCTGCCCCTTCTCCACCTAACCTCTTTCCGTATGCTGCGCTTCTCCCCGCTTCGCCTACCCACCTTACTGACGGCCGCCGTGCTGATTACCGCCTGCGGCGACAACAATACCCGCTCCCCGGTAGAGGCCCCGGGCGCGGATAAGTCGGCCAAGACGCGGGTGCTGGAAGCCGGGGCCGACGTGCTCCAGGGCAAGGAGCCCCTGCAGAAGCTCAACATGTACCTCGACGGATTCCACTTCTACAACGGGGCCCTGGGCCAGCAGATGGAAGCCCATCACTTCTGCGCCAAGCTCAACGAGGACGTGACCCAGTGCGTAATTTACGACGGCAACGGGCCCGACGCCAAGATTATGGGCATCGAGTACATCGTGTCCAGAAAGCTGTTTGAGCAGCTGCCCGCCGAAGAAAAGCCCCTCTGGCACAGCCACGCCCACGAGGTAAAATCGGGCACGCTGGTAGCACCGGGCATTCCGGACGTGGCCGAGCACGAGCTGATGGAACAGCTGGTTTCAACCTACGGCAAGACCTTCCACACCTGGCACACCGACCGCGACAAAACCCTGCCCCTGGGCACGCCCCTACTCATGATGGGCTTTACCAAGGACGGCCAGATTGATACCAACATGGTGGCCCAGCGGGATAAGCGCCTGGGTATTTCCTCGAAGCAGAAGCGGCAGCAGCGGGCCGACATCGTGGCCCCGCCCGTAGCGCCCGGTGCCGACGCCTGGGAGAAAGGCGAGGTGCGCCAGCTCGGCGTCGTGCCCGACGCCCAAGCCGCCCTGCGCCACCACTAGCCGCTGAGAAACTAGTAGCACTTCTAAAGCTGCTAGTCCTCGCTGCCTCTGTCATCCTGAGCTTGCGAAGGACCTTCCTCACCTGAGTGACAAGCATAACTCAACGTAGAAAGCCCTTTACCATCAACTTGGTAAAGGGCTTTTTTCAGTATCGGGAGCTTCGGTAGAAATTTGAGGCAGGCCCTGCACTGCGTTCAGGATGACAGAGGAAAAAGTAAAGGCGGCGTTGACTTACTTCTGAAAGACTAGGGCAACTCCGGGCTGCGGTCCTGAGTATTGAGAGGGATATGCCTGCTTCCGTTTCTGCTGCCCCCGCTGCGCCTGCCAGCACCTCGCCCTTTACCCCCTGCGGATTCCGTTTTTCCGCATGCTCTGGATTGCCTCCTTCGTGTCGAACATCGGCACCTGGATGCAAAACGTGGGGCCGTGGGGTTGATGACCGAGCTTACGCCCTCGCCCATTCTGGTTTCCTTGCTGCAAACGGCTTCGGCCCTGCCGGTATTCCTGCTCAGTCTACCAGCTGGCGCCCTGGCCGACCTGGTAGACCGCCGCAAGATGCTGCTGCTCACCCAGACCTGGATGGCGGGCACGGCCCTGGTGCTGGCCACCGTTACGCTGCTGGGCTTTACTACGCCCTGGTTGCTGCTGCTGCTCACCTTCTTGCTGGGTCTGGGCGGAGCCATCAATAACCCCGTGTGGCAAACCGTGACGCCCGAACTGGTACCCCGCGCCGAGCTGCCCCAGGCCATTGCCCTCAACAGCGTGAGCTTCAACCTGGCCCGGGCCTTTGGGCCAGCCTTGGGCGGCTTGGTAATCGGCTACTTCTCGGCCGGCGCGGCTTTTCTGATCAACGGCATTTCGTTTCTGGCTACCATGTACATGGTCTGGAGCTGGAAGCGGGAGCCCCAGGCTACCTCACCTCTGGCCGGGGAGCGTATTCTGGCTGCCATTCGGGGCGGCATCCGCTACGCCCGCTACGCCCCGCCGGTGCAAAATATTCTGGTGCGCGGCGTAAGCTTCACCTTCGGGGCCAGCGCCCTGTTTGCCCTGATGCCCGCCGTGGTGGCCCGTCGCCTGCACGAACCTACCTCCTTCTACTCCTTGCTGCTTTCCTGCATGGGTTTGGGCGCCGTGCTGGGCGCTGTTATTCTGCCCCGGCTCAACAAATACCTGAGCATCAACTGGCGCGTAACGGCCGCTACCGTAGCCTTTGCGGCGGGCTTGCTGGGCCTGGCATTTGCCAACAACCACTGGCTGCTTTACGGCTTGCTGACCCTGGTGGGCCTGGCCTGGATGCTGGTGCTCAACTCCTTTAGCGTGGGCGTGCAAACCGTGGTGCCGCGCTGGGTGCAGGCCCGCACCATCAGCCTGTACCTGCTCACCATTCAGGGCGGCATGGCCTTGGGCAGCATCGTGTGGGGCGGCGTAGCCGAGCGGGTTGATATTTCCTGGGCCTTGGCCGGGGCAGCCGCCTGGCTGCTGCTCAGCACCTTGCTGGTGCTGCGCTTTGCCCTGCGCAGCGGCGAAGCCCCGGACTTCACCCCGGCCCGGCCCCGCCTGGAGCCCGTGCTGGCCGAAGAGCCCGTACCGACCCAGGGGCCGGTCATTGTTACTACTACCTACCACGTAGCCCCGAGCACCGCCAGGCTTTCGTGTTTATTATGGATCAGCTGGCCGACATCCGCCGCCGCGAGGGTGCCATCCGCGTCGGCACCTACGCCGACTTGGCTGACCCTACCCGCTTGGTGGAATACTTCATGGTCGAAACCTGGGAAGAGCACGAGCAGCAGCACGAGCGGGGCGTGAGCCGGGAAGAAGCCGAGCTCAAAATCCGGGCCCGGCAGTTTCACATTGGCCCAAAGGCCCCCGTCATTGCCCACCTGCTGGCCCAGCACGCCCTGCCCCTGCCGCCCGAGCCGCCCATGGTACCCGGCAGCACCCGCCTGGTAGCCAGCACCGCCGGCGAAGCCACAAGTTAAGCTGCTTGATCAAAGTGAGTGTCATTGCGAGGCGTAAGCCGAAGCAATCCGTCCTCTGCAAAGCACCACCCGCCCCTTACCCAGAAAGCCCTTTCTTCCAACTGGAGTAAGGGACTTTTACCTTCGGAATACCCAGCACATTTTAGAGGACGGATTGACGCCGCTTGATTTGCGGAATGTCCTGCGTCCTCCCAAGGACACACGAAAGCGGCGTCTTTTGGCATAGCACGCTTCTTTCCCTGCATTATTCCAAAAGCAATATCTTGCCGTATGGCTACTTCCCAGATTTCCATTCCCCAGCCCTGTGCTCAACCCTGGGCCAGTATGTCGCCCACCGAGGCGGGCCGGCACTGCGCCGTCTGTGCCACCGAAGTAGTCGACTTCACCCGCCTGAGCGAGGCCGAGATTCTGGCGTTTCTGGCGCGGCAGGGCGGGCGGCCGGTGTGCGCCAATGCCTACGCTACTCAGTTGGCCCCTCCTCCGGTGAGTTGGTGGCGGCGCTGGGCGCTGGCGGGTCTGGCTTTGCTGGGCTGGCAGTCCGTTTCCTCATGCGCCACCCAGCCACCCCAGCAGCCGCCTACTACGGCCGCCGCGCCTGCTCCTACTACTGCCGGGCAGCAACAGCAGCCGGTGGTGATTCGCGGGCAGGTGCTCGACGGGCCCCAGGGACCGGGCGTGGCTGGGGCTTTCCTGTTCATCAACGATACTCAATACGGAACCGTAACCGACGAAAACGGCCGCTTCGAACTGGTGCTGGCTTCGGGCTGGGAGCCCGTGCGGGCAGGCCAGCTCACGCTCCGGGTCCAGGGCAGCCCGTTCACCTTCAAGCCCAAGGAACTGCCGGTGAAAGTAGCTGGCTCTGGTTCACCCATCGAGCTGCTGATTCAGATGGAATCCATCGAAGGCCGGGGACAGGTGATGGGCAAAATCCACCTGCCCGTGCCGCCCGTGGCCCCGCCCAAGGGGTAAGCAGATGCCCTTTTGAGCTGAATAAAACCCGGTTGGCCGGCTGCGTACTGCTGGCCAACCGGGTTTTGCTGTATCCTGCGCTACCGATGTGCATCCTTGTGTACGAGGTCCTTGCCCACAGCCAACTAACCGGGCCTCAGGCTTGGCCGGGCCTTACCAACGGGCGGATAGTATCTTACAGCCTCCGCTTCAGGCTGGCTGTTGACCGAGGCCGGAGCGAAGTCGTCAAAACTTCTTGCCGGGCTTGCGGCTTTCTACCCGAGCTTTTCCCTCTCTCGCCACACATGAAACTTCTTTATAGCTACCTGCGCAACTACTGGGGCTTGCTGGGGCTGGCCCTGCTGCTTGCGGCCATCAACCAGATATTCTCCCTGCTCGACCCCTACATCCTGCGGCAGATTATCGACCGGTACGTCACGCCCTCCCTGCAGAGCACTGCGCCGCCCCACTTCTGGCAATTCCTACTGGGGGGCGCCGGACTCCTGATTCTCAAAGCTTTGGGCGTAGCCATGGTGTCGCGCATCGCCAAAAACTTCCAGGATTACTATACCAACGTCATTACCCAGCGCTTGGGGGCCGAGCTCTATTCCGACGGACTGCGCCACTCCCTGGAGTTGCCCTACCAGGTGTTTGAGGACCAGCGCTCGGGCGAAACCCTGGGCAAGCTCCAAAAGGTGCGCACCGACGTGGAAAAGCTCATTCAAAGCTTTGTCAACGTGCTGTTCATTTCCCTGGTCGCCATCCTGTTCGTATCCTGGTACGCCATCAGCGTGTACTGGCCCATTGCGGTGGTCTATTTCCTGACTATTCCTTTTCTGGGCTCCCTGAGCTTGTTTTTGAGCAAGCGCATCAAGGTTATCCAGAAAACCATTGTGGCCGAAACCACGGCCCTGGCCGGTTCCACTACCGAAAGTCTGCGCAACATTGAGCTGATTAAAAGCCTGGGGCTGGCCCAGCAGGAAACCCAGCGCCTGAGCGCCACTACCGACAAAATCCTCAAGCTGGAGCTCAAAAAGGTGCGCTACCTGCGCTCTTTGTCGTTTGTGCAAGGCACCTTCGTGAACCTGATGCGCAACGTGATTCTGCTCATGCTGGTGTTTCTGGTGGTGCAGAAGCTGATTTCGCCCGGCGAGTTCTTCTCCTTCTTTATTTACTCGTTTGCCATCTTCGGGCCGCTGCAGGAAATGGGCAGCATTATCAACGTGTACCGCGAAACGGAGGCTTCTTTGGCCAATTTCCAGCTGATTCTCGACACGCCCAAGGAAGTGAAGCCTACCCACCCCCAGGTTATCAACCAGATTCAGACCCTGTCTTTCGACGACGTCCGCTTCAAGCACCTATCGGCCTCCAATTCAGCCCTGGACGGTATTTCCTTCGACACCCGCCTGGGCGAAACCATTGCCTTCGTGGGTCCTTCCGGCTCGGGCAAAACCACGCTGGTTAAGCTCCTAGTAGGCCTTTACCCGCCCCTTGCGGGCCAGATTCGCTACAACGACATTCCCGGCACCGAGCTGGACCTCGACCAGCTCCGGGAGCAAATCGGCTTTGTCACCCAGGACACTCAGCTGTTTGCCGGCACTATCCGCGAAAACCTGCTCTTCGTGGCGCCTAATGCCACCGACGAGGAATGCCTGCACGCCCTGCACCAGGCCGCCGCCGACGGGCTGTTGGCCCGCGCCCCGCTGGGTCTGGACACCGTTATTGGGGAAGGCGGCGTGAAAGTATCGGGGGCGAAAAGCAGCGCCTTAGCATCGCCCGGGCCTTACTGCGCCACCCCACCCTGCTGGTTTTCGACGAGGCCACCTCCTCGCTCGACTCTCTGACGGAGGAAGAAATCAGCACTACGGTGCGGGAGTTGTCGGGCTCCCGGCAGCACATCACCATTCTGATTGCCCACCGGTTGAGCACCATCCTGCACGCTGATAAAATCTTCGTGCTGGAACGCGGCCATATTGCCGAGCAGGGCCGCCACGACGAGCTACTGGCCCTTAAAGGCCTGTACTACGCCATGTGGCGTCAGCAAATTGGGGAGCGGCCCGCGCCGGCGGCCGCCAAGCAGCTGGAAAAGGTCTAAGGCTCAGTTCAGTGCTCAAACCCGTCAAACCGTCATGCTGACTAAGGCCAGCATGACGGTTTTTTTGTCCGGCATCGGCAAGCAACCCTTAGCGCCACCCGCAGCTCTTTCTACCTGAGCAGGGCTGGGCAGCATTGTCTTTTCTGAAGCCGAAGCCTGGGCTCACGGTAGTTTTTTGCGTAGTACAGCACGAAAATGGCCGGGTTTTCGTTTTCCTAATAGCCGCTTACTTACCCAGCAGGACCCTTTTTTCGGCAGGGTTCTTGAATTAGTAGTCGTATCAGCCAAAAGGATTTTTCCATGACCCACTACCGCATTTTTCGCCGCTTCGCAGGTTTGATGCTTGCCGGGTGGTTTTTGATACTAAACTCCGCCGTAGCCCAAAACTCCACCCGTGACGTGCTGCGCGAAATCACCGACGTGGTGGGCCTCAAGCCGCGCTTTGAGCTGCAGGCTACCTCCCAGGTGCAAAACGCGGCCGCCGTGGTTTACAACGGCAAACGGTTCTTGCTTTATAACCCGCAGTTTGTGGCTTCTGTGAACCGGGCAGGCCGCACCGACTGGGCCGGTATCAGCATTCTGGCTCACGAAATGGGGCACCACCTCAACGGTCATACCCTGCGCCCCGGCGGCTCCCAGCCCGCTGATGAGCTGGAGGCCGACGAGTTTTCGGGCTTTGTGCTCCGCAAGATGGGCGCCAGCCTGGCCGAAGCCCAAGCGGGTATGGCCGTAGTTTCCGATGAGGAAGCTTCGCCCACCCACCCCGGCCGCTCCACCCGTCTTTCCGCCATTAGCAAAGGCTGGCAGCAGGCCAACACCCAGATTGCTGCCAGCCGCCGCGCTACGGCACCCTCCGCCGCGCCAGTAGCCATTGCCAGTACGCCCACCCCGGTTCGGACCGTTGCCAACTCGGCCGTGCCAATGAACGTGGTCGGACAAATCGTGTTCCGCGACAATCCTCAGCAGCGCTATTACCTGACCAGCAAGCTGAACGTGGTGCGGATGCAGAATAAATCGACCGGCCAGGTCGTCGGCCGCGTGACTCGCTCCACCAGCTCCGACTTCCCCTTTATTCTGGTTGATGGCCAGGACCGCCGCCTCTACATCAGTGCCAACGGGGGGTGTTCAACAACCAGGGCCAGCAGGTCGGCCTGCTTTCCGACCCGTCATAATTTCTGCTCTGAACGAGTACAAAAGCCAGCTTCTCCCGGAGCTGGCCTTTTTCTTTTTCACCCGATTTGCCACCGGCCGCTAGCCCATATTCTGCCTCGTGCTAGCTTTGCCGGCTCCACTGCTTTGTCCGCTACCAATGCCTACCTATCCTTTTTTGCTGGTTGATGCCTTCACCACCTCCGCCCTGGGCGGCAACCCCTGTGCCGTAGTACTCGATGCCGACGACCTTTCGGCCGAAACCATGCAGCGCCTGGCCCGGGAGTTTAACCAGTCGGAAACGGCCTTTGTGCGTCGCTCAACAGTAGCAGAGTTTGGGGTGCGCTACTTCACCCCGGCCGAGGAAATTCCGCTGGCCGGCCATCCTACCATTGCCACCGTTACGGCCCTGGTGCATACCGGCCGCCTGCCGCTCACCCAGCCACGCACCACCCTGCAGCTGGAGCTGCTACACGGGCCCATCGATATTGCCGTGCTGACTTCCGCTGCCCAGCAGGAGCCCGCCCAGGTCCTGATGACCCAGCGCAAGCCCGTATTCGGGCAGCTGCACGACCCGGCCGTGGTCCTGCCGCTGTTTGACCTGACCCCGGATGATTTGTATCCCGGCTCAGAGGTACAAACCGTCAGCACGGGCACGCCCCAGCTTATGCTGCTGCTGCGCGACCAGGACGCGCTGCGCCGCGCCCATATTTCCGACGCGGCGGCTTTTGCCCGCTACCGCCAAAGCAGCGACTTTTTCAGCCCCCACCTGTTTTGCCTGGGCGGGGCCACTGATGCGGGCCACACCTTTGCCCGCCACTTCGGCACCCCACCCGATATTGCCGAAGACCCGGTGACGGGCTCGGCCACCGGCGGCATGGCCGCATTTCTGTGGCACTACGGCTACCTCGCAAACCCGGAGTTTGTGGCCGAGCAGGGTCACTGGATGGGCCGGGCTGGTACGGTGCTGGTTACCGTAGCCGGGCCGCGGGAGAATATCGAGTCGGTGACCATCGGCGGGCAGGGCGTGGTAGTGGTAGCAGGACAGCTGGAACTGTAGCCGCGCCCGAAATAGCTGGGCCGTAGTGCAACTCCGGGCAGCCCGCGGGTGTTATCCAAAGCCTCCGTTTGCCTGCGGGCCAGCGGAGGCTTTCCGTTTTCTTCGCCCTTACTTTCTGCCCGTGCCCGAGCTACCCGAAGTTGAAACCTACCGCCGCTTCCTCGACGAAGTCGTATTGCACCAACCCATTACGGCTTTCGAAGTGCGCGACGCCCACGTGCTGGGCACTGATGAGGAAACCCTGCGCCAGCGCCTGGTGGGCCAGCACGTAACGGGCACGCGCCGCATCGGCAAAAACTGCTTTCTGGAGCTTAGCGACGGGTCGGCCCTGGCCCTGCACTTTGGTATGACCGGCGACGTGAATGCCTACCGGCACGACCACGACGCCCCGCGCTTTACCCGCGTGGCCCTGCACCTGGCCGACGGGATGAGGGTAGCCTTTATCGACCCACGCAAGTTTGGCCGCATCCGCCACGCCGAAAGCGTGGACCATTACCAGAAGGACAAGAGGCTGGGTCCTGATGCCCTGGAAGTAACAGCAACGCATTTGCAGCAGAGGATAGGCACGAAAAAGATGATGATCAAGCCCCTGCTGCTTGATCAGGGCATCACGGCGGGATTAGGCAACTGGATTGTGGACGAGGTGCTGTTTCAGGCAAGGATTCACCCCGAGCGTCGGGGAAATACGCTTACTACCAAGGAGTTTACGGCCTTACACAGTGCCATTCAGCTGGTGTTGAGCACGGCCATTGGGCACGAGGCAACTTACCGGCACTTCCCGGCTTCCTTCCTGATTCATGCCCGGGAGTGGGACGACTCCGCAACGCCCGGAACTGAGCAGCACCGCTTCTGTCCGCGTCACCCCAAGACCGAGATAGAAAAAAGCTACGTTGGCGGCCGGGCTACCTACATTTGTCCGCGTTGCCAACCCGCGCCAATCGAGGCAGAATAATACTATTCACCTACTTAAAAAGCCCTTCTATTAACCAATAGAAGGGCTTTTTAAGTGTCCATACCTACTGTAGCACAAAATTTTATGTTTGATTTGTCGAGTTGAACTATCGCAGCAAAATGTTTGAATAATTGTCTTTTTCCGCGAAAGTCTGAACGAAGCGTTTTACCTTTGGGTTAGGTCAGCATCTTCGAGGCAAGTGTGACGAAGAGTTTGTGTAGTTGGAAGAAGAAAATCATTGCCTATGCCCCACGGCTACAACGCGTTATTGCGTGATGTTTCATTCACCTTATTGTCGTTTTCATGAAGAAACTGCCCATTTTCCTGAGCCTGGCCGCTGCTACCTTATCGTTGGCAGCCTGTGAAAAAGAATTGGAAGAAGTAAGTGCCCCGGTCAGGAAGCAGCAGCTGTGAAATCCGAATCGGCCACCGACCTGCTCTCGGCCGGCGGCTGGCGCCTGACGGACCTCACCTCCCGCACCGTTACTGCCGGTTCGGCCGAGGTGCCCACCGTAAGCCTGGTGGGCCGCCTGAAGCCCTGGCTGCTGGATAACACCATCGAATACAAGGCCGGCGGTGCCTACAACGTCAGTGAAGGCGCCCTGAAAGCCACCACGGACGCGCCTGCCCTGACCACCGGCGCCTGGCAGCTCAACGCCAAGGGTGACTCCCTGACCGTGCGGCAGGACAAGAACGTGCGCCGCTACTCCATTGCCGAACTGACCGCCTCTACCCTACGGCTCAATTATTCGGAAGGCACCAGCCCGGTGACGACCTACACCACGGTGTACTCCCACTAATTCCGGCGTTTACTACCGTTCAGTAACAACAAAAAAGGCCTTACCGTGATTGGTAAGGCCTTTTTTGTTGATCAGTCCTGCTAAAGGCAACATCTCTGGCTCCCGTTGACGAGTCCTACCCGAGCGTAGCCATCATGGTGGTGCAGGCCCCAAAACCGATAAGCAGCACCAGTAGGGCGCTCAGAAAATAAGGCGCGGCACTCCGGCCCGGCGAGGGAAAGAAAAATTGTACCAGACCTATTCCCAGATTAATTACGACCTGGAGCAGGTAGAAATAACTAAACACCAGCATAATACCTCCGTCAGTAGCTTTGGCAAAAGCGCCCAGCACCACGGCGCCGGCCACTATGCCCAGCAGGTTGTTGCGCAAAACGTGCTGGTTGGGCTTAGAATTCTCGGCCATAGCGTTAGTGCATGTTGCCCAGCTTGAGGTGGGTGGCGCAGTCGCCAAAGCCGATGAGGAAGATCAGCAGGGCCGCCATCAAAAAGCCCAGGCTATTTTTCTTATTGCCGTTGAGCAGCGCCGCCCGAAACAGCAGGCCGTTGACAAACGACAGCCCAAGCAAGAACAGGAAGATACTCTCGCTGCTGTCGAGCAACTGCCGAACTACGTGGAGCACCAACAAGATGCCCAGGTTGACGAGCAGAATCAGGCCAATACGGCTTTTCTTGGGAGTGGGCGGCGTCTGCATGGCTATAGCACGGAAATTTTGCGCAGTTCGGCCGCAGCTACTACGCTTAGCGGCTTATTGTAAACTATACTGTCGAAAGCAGGCCTTTCCATACGCACGGGTAGGTTTGAAGAGTCGTTGGGGGGCACCGTATTTTCTTCTACTTCTATCGTTTCCTGGTGTTTCGCCTCTTTCGCACACATACCAGTGCCAATGAGCAGTAAGAGCAGAAACGACAAGATAAAGCCCCCGGCAAAGCCTGTAGCGCGCCGCCGCTCCACGAACAGAAATACAAACCCGACTACCGCGTTAAATACCGCTAGCAGTACACAGGCCAGGCCGAGACCAGACACATGTGGCCACACAGGTCTTGCCAGCAGCAATAGAATCACCAGGTTAATGCCTAGCGGCCAGGCGTAGAGGTGCCGCCTTGTATTCGACGGGGTAGCAGGCATAAGTCATCAAATAATATCTATCCGCTCGGCCCGCAGTTCCTCTAACCGGGCCAGCTTTTCCGGGTCGCGGTAGAAGATGTTCATTGTCTCGAAGGGAATAATCTTCAAATCCTTGCTCACGATGTGGACGCAGGACTTTTTCACGGCCCGCACGTCGAAGTTCCAGGCGTCCATAAACTGCAGGATAATGACCCGGAACAGGTTTTCGTAGCTCAGATTGGGCGCCGACACCTGGGGCAGGCAGCAAAGCAGCTGGTTGAGGTCGGGCACCACGGTATCGACAGTGTTGGCCGTGCTGAAAAGGCGGAGCATGTGCTGGCGCAGGCGGGGGTCCCGCTCGTACACGATGGTGTTGCTGCTGTTGGTGAGCAGCTCGGCGGGGTCGATGTAGCGGGTCAGCGGGTAGACCTCGCCTTCCAGCTTGAGGGCGTAGGCCATGGCCAGGGCGTCGGGGTTGCAGGGCACGGGCAGCAAGTCGGCGGCCGTAAATACCGGGCTTTGGGCAATGATGCCCTGACGCACCTCGGTCAGGGAAAACGAGTCGGTTTCGGGGTTGAAGTTGTCAAGGCGGCCAGCGGCCTGGGTGGGCTGAAACGTGACGCCGCGCACGCAGCGTTGCTTCAGGGCAAAGTCAATGATGCTGCCCATTTCGTCGTCGTTGAGGCCCTTTTGCAGGGTCACGACGAGCGTGGTGCTCAGGTTGTACTTGTTCAGGTGCTCCAGGGCCTTGAGGCGGACTTCGCGCAGGTCGCGGCCCCGCATGGTGAGCAGCACGTTTTCGCGAAAGGAGTCGAACTGCAGATACACCTCGAAAGCCCCGGCGTAGGTAGCCAGCCGGGCCACAAATTCTTCGTCCTTGGCCAGGCGCACGCCGTTGGTGTTCACCATCAGGTGCTTGATGGGCTTGCGCTTGCACATATCCAGAATTTCCCAGAACTGCGGGTGCAGCGTGGGCTCCCCGCCGGATATCTGGACCACGTCGGGCTCCCCTTCGTTGAGCACCAGTACGTCTATCATGGCCTCGACTTCCTCCAGGGTGCGGTGCCGGCCGTGGTGGGGGCTGCTTTCGGCGTAGCAGGTGGGGCAGGTCAGGTTGCAGCGGTCGGTTATTTCAATGACCGTCAGGCAGCTGTGTTGCTCGTGGTCGGTGCAGAGGCCGCAGTCGTAGGGGCAGCCGTAGTGGGTGGCGGTGTTAAAGCGGCGCGGCGTTTCGCTGGGCTTCACGTAGTTGCGGATGCTCTTATAATACTTTACATCGGTGGCGATGCGCACCTTTTGCCGGCCGTGGGTGGGGCAGCGCTTGAGCATGAATACCTGCCCGTCTTCGAAGACGATTTTGGCCTCGATGCGGCGTAGGCAGTGCGGACACAGGCTAAGGGTAAAGTCGTAATAGGTATAAGGACGTTCGGGCATAGGGAATGTAAGGTAAAAGCTCGCTGTAGTTATGACTTTACTGCTATTTTTTTAAATGACCTTTGTGGGATATGCATCAATTGATGTGTAATAAGATGCACATAGAATTCCTTGAATTCAGGATTCAGCTTGATTTCTGAAATATGTCTTAACACATAGGGTTCTCCGGTCCAGATAAACTTTTGCGTCTTTGTATTCCACAGTTGTTCGTTGACAATTTCCACTTTATCAGCTACAAACCAGAATATAAATTCCTTATATTCCAGTAAAGCAGTCGGAATACGACTAATTATCTCTGAATACACTTCGTCCCAGTCACAGCCAATCTTACCGCGTAAAAAACGAACCAGAAGATCAAATTTTATTTTACCGTTGTAGACTTTTGGAGTAGACTTTATGCTTTCATAATACGGCAGTTCCTCCAGCAGCAACCTTACTTTTTTGTGCCGTTCATCAGCAAAGCTCCCATTTTGTACATATTCCCTTTTGCTGCCTGAAGTCTTCATTCTGCTTAGCAACCATCTTTTGTTGTGTTCTCGCATAAGCTTGTTTAGTTAACTCGTGAACTTGGTTGCTGGATTCTCGGCGCCCACAGCCACCCATAATACCCCAGCCCCGCCACGCAGGCCCACTGAATAGCCGTAAGGCCCCAGCCGCTCGGGGCGGGCGTGGGCTTGATGAACTCGACCAGCAAGCGGAACAGCAGGTAACCTATCATAAAAAGCCGGAACCGCCAGCCGTTGGGCAGCGGCCGGCGGCGCTCCAGTAGCCAGAGCGCGGCAGCGAGTACGAGCAGCCAGCCGATTTCGTAAAGGTTGGTAGGGTGGCGCGGGATTCCGTCGCCGAAGTCGATGCCCCAGGGCAGGGCCGTTGGCATGCCGAAGGTGCCATCGGTGAGGCCGGCCAGGTGGCAGCCCACCCGGCCCAGGCCCATGCCCACGATGATGGGAAATACCATCAAATCACCGCTGGAAGTAGTTACGCCAAGGTGCTTTTTGGTTAGCTCCACCCCGATCAGACCGCCGAGCAGGCCGCCCACAATGGTTTTGTTGGTGAAGTAGTACAGCCAGCCGCCGGGTGGGTGCAGCAGCAGCTCCGGATGCTCGAGCAGCCCCAGAGCCCGGGAGCCCAACAGCGCTCCGGCCGCGCAGCCTACGAAAATCCAAAGGCGGTGGTCCTCCGAAATCAGGTCGGTGGTGCGGGCGCGCAGGCGCTGGTAGAGCCGGTAGCCCAGGGAGTAAGCCAACACCTCGAACAGCAGGTGTACCGGCAGTACTAAAGGCCCCAGGGCTAGTTGAACGGGGTAAGTCAAGACAACAGGAGTAGCGAAAAAACCAGGTGGCGCGGTATGGCTCTGCTAAATAAGCAAAACAAGACATAGCAACTGGTATAGCTGTCGGCCCGATGCGGCTTAACTACCAGCCCACTTCTAGCCTACCCCCGCAGGGCGGAACGCGCTACTGCAAACCACCCTTCTAAAGTATTGCAGCGCAATACCGTGACCCTAACTAGCTGTTACCTACCCTCGTTAATCTCCGTCATGATTTCCCCAAACAGCCGGGTGGATTTTAGCCGGTCTTCCTGCGCGTACATCGTGGATGCCGTGATGAGCTCATTGGCCCGGGTTTCGGCCAAAAACGCCTGCAGCTGCTTTTTGACGGTTTGCTTACTGCCGACAAAGGAATACTTGAGCATCTGATGCACGGCCGGATGATGCAGCATTTCTTCCAGCTCCTCGGTCATTTCCGTGGGCGGCTGCAAGGCATCCTTGGCCCCGGTCAGGACTCCGACAAACATTCGGATCAGCGTCGTAAACAGCTTTTGCGCTTCTTCATCGGTATCGGCCACGTAGGCGTTGATGGCCACCAAGGTATAGGGCTGCTGCAGCACGTCCGAAGGGGTAAACTCTTCGTGATAAATCTTTAACGCGCTGTGCAGGTGGGTGGAGGCAAAGTGGCTGGCAAACGCGTAAGGCAAGCCCAGCTTGGCCGCTAAATGTGCGCTGTCGGTGCTGGAGCCCAGGATGTAGACGGGCACTGCGGTGCCCTCGGCAATGGGCACCCTGACCGTTGCCCGTTTGTTTTGCACGGAGAAGTAGTTCTGGATTTTGTCTACCTCCCGCGGAAACGAGTGGGCCGCCTGCATAAAATCCGACCGAATGGCCTGAGCCGTTGCCTGGTCGGTACCCGGTGCCCGGCCCAGGCCCAGGTCGATGCGGCCCGGATACAGCTGCGCCAGCGTACCAAACTGCTCGGCCACCACCAGCGGGGAATGATTGGGGAGCATAATGCCCCGGAGCCCACGCGGATGGTATTCGTGTTTTCGGCAATGTAGCCGATGAGAATGGAAGGGGCGCTGCTGCCGATGTTGTCGGAGTTATGATGCTCGGCCAGCCAGTAGCGCCTGTAGTTGTGCAGCTCTGCTTCCTTGGCCAGGGCCAGCGAGTTATGCAGGGTCTGTTGTACCGTATTCCCTTGCGAGACGATGGCAAGCTCTAAAATCGAATAAGCTACCGGTTGCTTATGCGTGCTGTTGATACCGTTGCTAGGCATTGTTTCTGTTGGTTTAGGGCTTCAGGCTGGTGCCTTGTCAGATCCGCTGGCTAGGGCTTTTTCTGTGCCCAACTTCGCGCGGAAGCCGGCAGGAAGCAGGCGATTCGCAGGCTTAATATCCGTGCTTACCCCGCTGCCGGATTATAAGTAACCCTTCCGGCTGGACCTTGTTTGGAATTGGCTGGGTGCCGAGGGCAGCGGATGGTCAGAAAAAACCCAGGCAGCTTGGCCACGCGTGACCAAACTGCCTGGGCTCTTAGGGCCTAAGCCTGACAATCACCAACTACTCGTTGTTTTCCCGAGCGGCCTTGCGAGTGAGCGTGGTGAGCGGAGAGCGGCTGACGGCCGACTCACTCTCGTAGCCGGTGCGGCGCACGTTGGCGACCGGACTTTCGCCGGTGGCGGGCAGGGCGCGGTTTAGCCAGCTCAGAATGTCGGTGGTGGTGCCGGGCAGCAAGCCGTGGAAGGCGGCCAGGAGCTTGGCGGGCAAGGACAGAATAACTTCCCCGTCGCCGCGGCGGCAGGCATTCCAGATCTGACGAGCGGCCTGGTCGGCGCTCATCGTGATGCCGGGCAGGGAATCGGCCACGCTGAACCAGGCGTATTCTTTCTGCTGCTGGCCTTTCACCATGGCATGGCCGGGGCTGCCGGTGCGCATCAGGCCGGGGCACACGGTGGTTACGCTGATGTCGTACTGGCGCAGCTCGGAGCGGAAGCCTTCCGACAAACCCACCAGGGCAAACTTGCTGGCGCTGTAGGGCATCAGGTGAGGCAAGGCCACTTTACCGCCCAAGGACGAGATATTCACGATGCGGCCCGCGCCCCGGCGGCGCATGCTGGGCAGCACGGCGTACATAGCGTGCAGCGGAGCCCAGAAGTGCAAAGCCATGCACTCTTCGTAGTCGCGCACGTCCATGTTTTCGAGCGGGCCGCCCAGGATGATGCCGGCGTTGTTGATAAGCACGTCAATGGGACCAAAGCGGGTTTCGACTTCGGCCACCATGGACCGCACCTCGGTTTCGCTGGTAATGTCGTGGGCCAGGGTCAGCACGTCCTCGTCGGCGGCTCCGCAGGCGCGCAGGTCCTGGCGGGCGCGCTCCAGCTCGTCGGCGTCGCGGGCGCAGATGGCTACCCGGGCCCCTTCCACCACAGCTTGCCGGGCCAGCACCAAGCCCAGGCCGCGGGAGCCGCCGGTGATGAGCACCACGCGGCCGTTGAGGTCGTAGGAGCCGCGGCGGTTGACGAACAGCGTGGCCGCGGCCATCAGAGCGCCGGCGCCTGCGGCGGCCAGCCAGTTGTTTCGGGTTTGTCGCTTCATGCTCTCTTGTAAGCAAACCCGGCCCCAAAGGTTACACTCAGCTATGCATCAGCCGGGCAAGAAAATATTCGGTCAGGACGTTATTGGCGCCGTACTCCTATTTTTGGCACCATCTTTACGTGGGCAAGGTTGTACTCCCACACATTCCGCCGGGCCCCGTGCCCCGATTTTTCTGATGACGATGAAGACCTATTTGCTGGCCTCCCTCCTGCTTTCAGCCACCGTAGCCCAGGCCCAGACCGCCCCGGTTAAGACCAAAACCAAGACCGATGTGGCGGGTACCACCGTGAAGACCAAGGCGAAGACGACGGCACCGGCCGCCGCGCCGAAGCCCGCGCCTACGCCCTCGGCCGAGAAAGTAGAAGCCAAGGCCAACGCCCTGACCGACAACATGCGCCAGGCCCTGAACCTGACGCCGGCCCAGACCGAAAAGGTCCGCCAGATCAACCTGACCAGTGTGCGCAACGTGGAAACAGCCCGCCTGCAATACCGCACTGATGTGCGCAAGCTCAACGCGGTGGTGGACGACATCGGCCAGTCCCGCCTAGCGATGCTGAAAGATGCCTTGGCCCCGACCAGTTTGCCAAGTATCAGCGCAAGCGCGAGGAAAAAATGGGCGTACCCAATGCCACCGGCAGCCAGGGAAACGCCGCTCCCGGCCTGCCCAGCCGCGACGAGTAACTAGCCCTTTGCCAACTCCATTTCCTGCTCAAAGCGGGGCTGCCTTCCGGGGTGGCCCCGCTTTGTTTTGGGCCTTATTTGCGGCGCAACGTCAACAAAACGAGCCGAACGGGGTTTGTAGGGGCTGGGAGCTTCGCACACGGGGCTCTGGTCTTCACCAACTCCTGAGTAGATGCAGCTTGATCTGGACAGCCTGATTTTTGATTTGGACGGCACCCTCTGGGACGCCACGGACACCGTAACCGAGGGTTTTCGCCGGGCCCGGCAGCAGGTAACCTACGTGCAGCACGACATTACCCTGGAGCAGGTGCGGGCCGTGACGGGTCAGCCCTATCCGGTGGTGTACGAGCGGCTGTTTCCGGACCTGAGCGAGGAGCAGCGCGAGAAATTCCGCCGGATTTGTGCCGTCGAGGAGCTGCGCAGCGCCCAGGAACGGGGCGGCGTGCCCTACCCGAGCTGCGGGCGACGCTGGAGTATCTGCGGCAGAAGTACCGGCTCTTTATTGTCAGCAACTGCCAGACGGGCTATATCGAAGCGTTTCTGGAGCACACCCAGACCGGGGAATACTTCGAGGGCCACCAGTGCTTTGGCACTAAGAACCTACCCAAGGCCGACAATATCCGCGAAATCGTGGCGCAGTTTGGTTTGCAGAAGCCGGCCTACGTGGGCGACACCGAGGGCGACCATAGCGCCTGCCGGGCCAATGGGCTGCCCTTCCTCTTTGCCGCCTACGGTTTCGGCGAGGCACCTGACTTCGAGGCACGGCTCGACACGTTCAGCGACCTGCGGCAGCTGCTGTAGCCGGCGGCGGGCTGTGGGCTACTCGTGTTTTGGGTTGAGCAACGGGTGTTTTGCTTTTGGGCAATGGTGTTTTCAATGGGGCAAGGAGTGTTTTCGATTAGGCAAACAGGGTTTTAGGTTAGCCAAAGGGTCTAACCAGAACGACTGCCAGAATTGCAAGCCACCCGCCAACATCGACCCTGACAAGCAAGCCGAATAGCTAGGGAGCCGGAGCCTGTTCTGCCCGCTCTTCACTCCACGTGCCGGCCGCAGAAACGCGCTACGCCGGAGTTCACGAAGCCCATCCCCGATTGCGCTTATTGAACTTTGATTCCGTGAACGAGTTTTTTGAACTCAAACTGAATATTGGAGGGTGTTTACTGTGCTTGTCGGCACCCACAAGGAGCGGTTCAGGGAAACGAGCGTTCAGACAACTACTGTGGGTTCAAGCGTGGCAGCCCGTGCATTGCTACGACCGATAGACCCGGCAACGATATACGTAATGGCCGAATAGGTATAAGTGGGGAGCTTGGGGTCGGTCGGACCTTTGTTCGGTCAACCACCCTACTTTTTTGCGCAAGCATCCTCCCCATGAGCAAAGTACTTTTCATCACCGGCACGTCCAAAGGATTTGGGCGCATTTGGGCCGAAGCTGCCCTGGCGCAGGGCCACCAGGTCGTGGCCACGGCCCGCGACATCAACTCCCTATCCGAGCTGACGAGCCGCTACGGCGCGGCCGTGTTGCCCCTGGCACTGGACGTAACCGACCGCGACGCCTGTGTGGCGGCGGTCACCCAGGCTCAGGCACACTTCGGCCGCCTCGACGTGTTGATTTCCAACGCCGGTTACGGCCACTTTGGCTACGTCGAAGAAATCACGGAGGACGAAGCCCGGCAGCAACTGGAAACCAACGTCTTCGGTTCGCTGTGGGTTATCCAGGCGGTGCTGCCCATCATGCGCGCCCAGCAGCAGGGGCACATCATTCAGGTGTCGAGCATCGGCGGTGTCATGGCCTTTCCGAACCTGGGCATCTACCACGCCTCGAAGTGGGCCGTGGAAGGCTTGTGCGAAAGCCTGAGCCAGGAAGTAAAGCCCCTCAACATTCACGTCACCTTGGTAGAGCCGGGGGCTACGCCACCGACTGGGGACCTCCTCGGCCGTACACAGCGCGCCGAACCCCGCGTACGAATCTCAGCGCGCCGCCATGCAGCAGCGCATGGCCGGTAGTGCCGCCTACATGGGCAAGCCGGAGGCCACGGGCGAGGCGATACTCCAGCTGCTAGCGGCCGAAACGCCCCCCTTGCGCTTGTTGCTCGGTGCCATGCCGCTGCGGATGATTGAGCCCACCTACCAACAGCGGCTTACCACTTGGAAGGAGTGGCAGCCGGTGGCTGAAAAAGCGCAGGGGTAAATCACGTACACCTTGCCTACTGGCTGCCCGCCAGTAGGCAACATTTTACTCGTTTTATGTCCACTATCACCTCCATCGACTCCATCCATGCGCTGCACGCCCGCCTCGGCGACAAGCCCAAGCACCCGCTGCTAACGGTGCTTGACATGGCCGACTTGCCCCAACCGGCGGAGGCCTATTCCGTGCGGCTGGGCTTGTACGGCATCGTCAGCAAGCAATTCGACGGGGTGTTGGGCTACGGCCGGGGCCGGTACGACTTCCAGGAGGGCACGCTCTTGTTCACGGCCCCCAACCAAGTGCTGACGACCAGCGCCGAGGGCACATCAAGGAAGGCTGGGGCGTGTACTTTCACACCGACTTGCTGCGGGGCACCGAACTGGGCCGGAAAATCGAGCAGTACCAGTTTTTCTACTACGACAGCCACGAAGCCCTGCACGTCTCGGACGACGAGCACCGCCTCCTCCGCCAGTGCGTCGACCAACTGCGGCACGAGTGCGCGCTGCCCATTGATGCCCATACGCAAGGGGTACTGGTCAGCCAGCTGGAGCTGCTGCTGCAATACTGCAACCGCTTCTACGCCCGGCAGTTCATCACCCGCGCCCCGCTGAACTCGGACTTGCTGCAGCAGTTTGAGCTGCTGCTCAAAAGCTACTTCACGGGCGACACGCTGGCCGAGCACGGCCTGCCCAGCGTCGCGTACCTGGCGGGCAAGCTGCGCGTGTCGGCGGCCTACCTGACGGACGTGCTGCACAAAACCACGGGCAAGACCACCCAGGAATACATCCACCTGGAGCTGGTGGAGCGGGCCAAGACCCTGCTCTGGGTACCGACAAGCGCGTGAGCGAAATTGCCTACGAGCTGGGCTTTGCCTATCCTTCGCACTTCACCAAGCTCTTCAAAAGCAAAACCGGCCAGTCCCCGCGCGACTTCCGGCAAGGCTAGTGCCCCAACCTTCCATTCAACCCGCTCCCACCGGCCGCGGCGCCGACGGCCAGCGACGCCCTTTTTATTTCTTCAACCTCCCCATCATGACCGAAATACCCGCCATCATCACCCCGTACGACGCCGGCCAAGCCACCTCCATCGGCGGGCGCGACGGCCGCATTGTCTCCGACAACGGCGCGCTCGCGCTGGAACTCACCCTGCCGCGCCACTTGGGCGGCCGCGAGCGGGCGGGCGCCAGTAACCCCGAGCAGCTGTTTGCCGCTGGCTACGCCGCCTGCTTCGGCAACCTGCTCATGGGCATGGCCCGCCAGCAAAAGCTGCGGGTGGGCGAAATCACGGTGGATGCCCACGTGGCGATGGGCGGCACCGCCGACCGCAAGGCTCAACTGGCCGCCCGCCTGGCCGTCAACCTGCCCGACTTGAGCCAAGCCCAGGCGGAGGAACTCGTGGCGCAGGCACACGAGAACTGCCCCTACTCGCGGGCCGTGCGGGGCAACATCGCCGTGGACATCACCGTGACAACCCACCCGGCGGGGCGTAGCGACAAACCCATGCGCGCATTGCTCACGTTAGTTCACACAAACGGTGGTTACTTTTATTTCTATGCAAAAGCCAGTTGGTTCTTTCGTCGTAGTCGATTCCTTATGGATCAACAATTTGGGTTGGGTGCTGATAGGAGAACCCTCAGGGCAAGCGGAGCCTGGGAATCAGTTGGTTTTTCCAGCTGGCACTACGCTTTAATCAAGTCCATACAAGTGTTTAGGGGGCGTGAAAGGTGGAAAATTGGGCTTGTCATCAGTCGTAGCCAAGTACCAGGTGGGCGCGATTTCCCCGAAAAGGAAGTTATCGGGTTCACGGCTCACATCCTGTCACCAAATGCCTGATAGCTCATCATGCAATTGTCTAGCGAAACGAAGGACTTTTAGAGGCCATGTAGTGAGTCTGGTAGCTGGGTTAGTTGCTCTTTTGTTAGGTCAGGCATCTGAAAGCTGTTGGCTTCGATGTGGGCGTACCACGCATCGGGTATAGCGAGGTTATGCCCTTCCACATAGTCCGCTACATCATCGAGCCAGCAGCGCTGCCCATCAGTGACTATACACAGCGAACCCATGGTGCGCTGGCCAGTAAATGGAGAAGGAAAATGGACCCGACTCGTAACACTAAGCAGGTGACCGCTGCGCAGGTACGCCAACAGCCTAGGCAGATCGTAGCGCGCCACTCGGCTCGGATCCACAAACTGTTGGGCGCTAGGATACGCGGCATAGGCAGGCCCGTATTCTTGCCAGTACCCATACCAAGCATAAGGCCAATGGTGCAGCGAAAGAATTGCAGTCATAGACGAAGGTGGCACTAGAAGGGAGGATATCAAAATGGTGTTCAGCCAAACGGTTCGAAAGCTAAACGAGCCTAAAAATTGCTCAGCCACTCGTCACTTGGTATGCCCACTGAGACCACAGCTCCGCCGTCGAAGCTCAACTCGAACCCGGCCTCATCTCGAAGCCAATAACGAGCTTCTTGCTCGTTTTCCTTCTGGGTGAAACGTAACTGGGCCCCTTGCCACTCAAAGGCTCCCACGATAGTTTTGCAGCCGACACACACCACATATAGCTCACGCACTTCCTGAAAATGGTACACGCGCAGCACCAGCCGGCGCAACGAGGGGCTGAACATCCACAGCATTGCTGACCAACCCGTGTGCTCATTCAGCAGAGCTTGTATTCGGACCGGGTCATCGGTATGTTCCATTCAGAAGGGAAGATGTATGAAAAGGTCTGCTAAAGCTACTTTCCTTATTCACGTAAGCGGTCCAATTACTGAAACGAGGGTTTTACCTTGCTAACAAGTTAGCTTTTATCTTTTTGGTATGAGTGTATTTATCCAGCTAGACGAGCGATTGGCGAGCTTCGCTACCGGGCAACACGCTCGGCTGACTCGCGACCGTGACGGCTCCACGCTTCAGCCCCGTGCCAACAATTCCGGCTTCGAAGAACGGCGCATCGATTGGAAACGCGACGAGTTTAACGTGGCCATTCTCATCCAGCCCCATTTCGAGGGTATGACCATTGACACCAGCCGGTGGCATTTTATTGCCGTTGCGTGGGTGCATGTGGTAGGGAGGGGGAAGCATGTCGCGGAGCTGCGCTTGGTCAGCGGTCGGCCCTTCCCCGAAATTGAGGCGTGCGTGGACGAGTTGCTTGCGGCGGCCCTCACGCTTTTGAATGGCTTACAACGGCACGACTTACGACCTCTAGGGTTCGAATAAGGGACGAGAAGTGCGTTCAGCGAAACGGTCCAAAAAGTAAAATGAGAGTCTTATCAGTCACCGTAAATGAGTCCCAGCGCGATGGTGGCCCCAAAGGCCCAACATAGCAGAAAGGCCCCACCCCGCACGCACTGAGTAAGAGGACCGCCCCGTCCAGCGATAGGAGCGCATCAGCGCGGCATGTCCTGCAGCGCCCAATAGGAGTACGGCGCCAAGCAGCAGATACATGATGGTGGGTGCACCTGGACCATGGGGAAGGCTTACTATGTACCACAGAAAGAAGATGCTCCCAAGGCACGCCCCCAGCCACCCAACGCTCAATGTAAGCGAGAGAAGGCGCAAGCCCAGCGGCTGGGAAGGGAGCGCAAGGCGGACCAACCAAGAGAAGATCATGGAGCGGGTGTGTTAGGTCGCAAACTGACGTGAAGTGTTCCCAAAAAAGGATCAAAAAGCAGAGGATGGGTAATCAAAGGCACAACCCGAAGTGGCCGGTCAATTCTCCAAAACCAAAATCGTGTCCGATAGAACCTCTTGTTGCTTAGGTGTGCAGGGTTTCAGAGTAAAAACAATGCCTCGCCCAAGATAGAGTTTCTTATCTGAGTCTGAGGTGTAGCGAAACAGTTGGCTCACGGCGTAATGCTTCGTGACGTGGGCCTGGGCTGGCACGAATTCACAGGGAGGAATAACCGCCTGGTTAAGCATCATGTGGTCAATGTTATGGTCCAGAAGTACCCCACGACCTCGTTGGAGGAGCACCGAGGCCTGTCCCGTGTACCACAGGGGGTAGGGCGGTTGTTGGTGATACGCAACGCGACGGTATCAGTCAACGCGTACGTGGGTTTCGGCTGGAGCACCTGGACGGTGACCGATGGTGTAGCCGGCACCACCGTATGAGCAGCGCGCTGAGCGGGCTGACCCGGCTCGCAGGAGAGGCCCAGAGCCATCCCTGCGAAGAGCGCGACGGAGCGGCTCAAGTACTCGACGCCCATTCGGCGACCCCATGAGGTGGGAAATGTCAGAAGAGGCATGCAAGTGAAGTGTATGACCCAGGTTCAGCCAAACGGTGGTTTCAATTCGTCAAGAAGTGTGTTGAGTTAGCCGATTGTCGTGTTGCACCCGGCAACTGAGGATGACCAAGGACCGCCGCTACGCCGCCTTGAAGGTTTCCCAGCCCAGCTTGAGAATCATGCCGCAGACAACCACCAGGAAGAGCACCCGCACGAAGCCCACGCCCTGCTTGAGGGCCATGCGGGCCCCGAGCGTGGAGCCCAGCATGTTGCAGGCGGCCATGGGCAGGGCAATGTGCCAGATAATCTGGCCGGTGTAGGCAAAATAGGCCAGGCTGGTCAGGTTGGTGGCCACGTTGACCAGCTTGGATGAGGCCGAGGCGCTCAGGAAGTCGTAGCCGAACAGCCCCACGAAGGCAAAGAGCAGAAAGCTGCCGGTGCCGGGCCCGAAAAACCCGTCGTAGAAGCCGATAATCAGGCCGATGGCTACGCCGTAGAGCGGTTCCTTTTGCTCGGGCAGGCGGGGGCGTGAATGGAGCCAAAATCCTTACGCCAGAAGGTGTAGATGGCAATAACGACCAGCAAGCCCAGCACCAGGGGCCGGAGCAGCTCGGAAGGCAGCAGCGTGACCAGGCGGGCCCCAGAAAGGAGAAAACCCCGGCCGTAACGGCGGCGGCGCCCACGGCTTTCCAGCGAATGGGCACCTGCCCCATGTAGCGGCGCAGGGCCGCGGCCGTACCGGCAATGGACGACACCTTGCCCGTACCCAGAATGGTGGGCACCGGCACGCCCGGCAGCAGCAGCAGCATGGCCGGCAGCTGAATCAGGCCGCCGCCGCCCACGATAGAGTCAATAAAACCAGCCAGAAAAGCAAAAGCGCAGAGCAGCGCCAGCGTCGTGTCGAGAAAGTCCATAAGCGGCGGCAAAGATACGGGCGCACTTTTCCCGGGAGCTTGCGTAAAGGAGGTATTTTTCAGGGTTTCAAGGCCCCATTTCTCAGGTGCAGGCTTACGCGGCCCGGGGAAGTTCGGACCCTGCGGCCGTTTCTACCGTACCTTCGGGCCATGACCGAAAATCTGACCCAGCGCAGCAAGATGCTGACGCTGGCCGGGGTGCTGCTCGCCCTGTTTCTGAGTTCTCTCGACCAAACCATCGTTTCGACGGCCTTGCCGCGCATCGTGGCCGACCTACACGGCTTCGACCGGTTCGCCTGGGTGGCCACGGCCTACTTAGTTGCCAGCACGGCGTTGGTGCCGGTGTATGGCAAGCTGGCCGACATGTACTCGCGCCGCAATATCGAGGTCACCGCCATCCTGATTTTCCTGACTGGCTCGGCGCTGTGCGGCCTGGCCGGGGAGTTTGGCACCCTGCCCCTGCTGGGCGACGGAATGAGTCAGCTCATCATCTTCCGGGCGTTGCAGGGGCTGGGTGGGGCCGGGCTGCTGGCCATGGCCTTTATCATCATTGCCGACCTGTTTTCGCCGGCCGAGCGGGGCAAGTACCAGGGCTTCGTGGGGGCCACGTTCGGAACAGCCTCGGTGCTGGGGCCGTTTCTGGGCGGCCTGCTCACCGACCACGGCTCGGGCCTGCTGCCGGGCATTGCGGGTTGGCGACTGGTGTTTTACGTCAACCTGCCCCTGGGTTTGCTGGCGCTCTGGTTTATTCTTTCCCGCATGCCCCGGCTTAAGCCCGGGGTGAGAAAAAGCCCCTGGACTACCTCTCGGCCCTGCTGCTGATCAGCAGCTTGGTGCCGCTGGTGCTGGGCTTGCAGCTCAACAAGGCCGTGCACGGCTGGACCTCGCCGCTCACGCTGGGCCTGCTGGGTGGGGCGGCGCTGGCCATGCTCTTGTTTGTGCTGCGGTCCTTGAACTCGGCCAACCCGATTCTGGACTTCACGCTGTTTCGCAACCCGGTGTTTCGCTCCGCGAACATTGCCCTGTTTCTGCTGGGCGGCGCGTTTCTGAGCATCGTCATCTTCGAGCCCCTGTTTATGGTCAACGTGGTGGGCGTGTCGGCCACGCAGGCTGGGGTAAGCTTGATTCCGCTGTCGATGGGCGTGGTGAGCGGCTCGATGCTGGCGGGACAGATGGTGGCCCGCTTCGGCCATTACAAACGCTGGATGCTGGGCGGCGGCCTGATTCTGATTACCGGACAGGCCCTGCTGGCTACTATGCCGGCCACGGCCTCCTACCAGCAGGTGCTGCTCTACGTGCTGATTTGCGGCCTGGGCCTGGGCCCGAGCATGCCGCTCTACACCCTGGCTATTCAGAACGCCATTGACCCCGGCTTTACTGGTCAGGCTACCTCGGCCTGCCAGTTTTTCCGGCAGATTGGCGGGGCCATTGCCGCCGCCCTGCTCGGCACCGTGCTGACGCTGAGCCTGGCCCAAACCCTGCCCGCTCCTACCGCGCCGGCCGCGGCTTCTACCCTGGCAGTTCAGGCCGAGAGCCCCACGGTGGTGACTCCGGCGGCCCCGCCCACGCCCGAAGTGCGCGCGGCCTTTGCCCACGGCATTTCCCGGGTGTATTTCTGCACCCTGTGCCTGGTACTCTGCGGCTGGCTGGCCACCATGTTTATTCCGGAATTGCCCCTGCGTACCTCCAATGCCTGCAAGCCCGCTGCCCCGGTACTGGTCGGCGCGAAATAGACTAGGCTAAAAGCGGCTCAGCCTATATATTGCGAGCTAGTGAATAGTATCCTAGCTCGTTATGTCCTACTTACAGCCTTATCATTTCGCCCGATTTCAGGCCGCCGGCTTTTTGGGATTTTACCAGCGCGTACGGCGGAGCGGCGGCATCTTATGCTTTGATCTGGAAGACGGAATTCAGCACCCCGACCCGGAACGCTGCCTGTTGCTGAAGCGGGAGCAGCGCCGCAACGTGGTAACCCTACTGCGGGAGCTGGCACCCCACCTGGATTTTGCCGGCCTGGGGCTGCGCATCAATGCGCCCGGTACGGCTGCTTACGCCGAAGACGTGCAGGCTTTGCAGCTCCTGCCCCGGCTAGGCTACGTATTTGTGCCCAAGGTAGAAAACGCGGCGCAAGTGCAGACGGTGCACAACGCCCTACCCGCCGAGCGGCTGCCCGAGCTGATTCCGGTGGTGGAAACGGGGCGGGCTTTGACCACCTGACTTCGATTCTGGCAGCGCCCGGGGTTCGGCGCATTGCCTTCGGCCACTGCGACTTCAACCTCAGCCAGGGCAATTTCCCCTTTTTCCACCACGATTCGGCCCGCTACTGGGAGTGGATTGCCATCCTGGACCAGGCCTGCCGACGCGCGGGCAAGGAGCTGCTCAACTCCCCGTTTCTGCAGCTCAATGAGCCTGCCGCCTTTGGGGCGGTGCTGCACCGGGCTGCCGCCTTTGCCAGCCTCACCGGCCAGATTACCCTGTGCCTGGCCCAGACCGAAGCCTGCGCCGCCGACCTGAGCAGCCCTGAAGCGGAAAACAAGACCCCGGAACTGGAACCGGCCCAAGACGTGGTCCAGCGCTTTGAGGCGCACCAGCTGGCTCACGCGTCCTTTGCCCTGGACCCCAGCCGCCGCATTATCAGCCCCCACGAGTACCAAGCGGCCACCCAACTGCTTATTCCGACCCTGTCATGAAGCTCACGGTTGTGGGTGGCTGCTTTCCGGTGCAGCACAATATTTCCCAGGCCGGGCTCTACCACCAGACCCTGAAGCGTGAACTGCAGCAAACGGGCAGGGTAGCGGCCGTGGAGGTGGACGTTATTCGTTATGAGCGGTTTCAGAACTGCCTGGCCAAGATTGCCGCTTCCCACGCCCGGCAGCCTATCGGCGCGCTGCTGTTTCACCTACGGGCCGAGCCGGTGCTGCGCCTGCTCAAGCTCTACTACCGTTACCTCGACGACGCCGGCCGCCTGCGCCACGCCCTCAATCTGCCGTTTCTGCAGCTGGTGCAGCCCGAGAAGTACGACCTGCTGACCGTGCGCCCCCGTACTCCGGCGCCCATCGTGCCCCGCCCGGAAACCCCGAGGCGCCGGCGGCTGCGGGAGCTCAACTACCGGGCGGGCTATGTGCTGGGCAACCGACGCTTTGCCTTTCGGCAGTACGAGCGGCTGGTGAATTCTATTCTGGAGTTTTGTACCCGTCACGCTATTCCGCTCGTCATTATCGGGCCCGTTTCCCGGCCGGCGTCGGTGTATGAAAACCAGCTTTCGGCCGCGCTGCACGAGTACATAGCGTCCCGCCTGCCTGCTTCGGCGGCCGTGCAGTACCTGAACCCCTGGGCGAAACCGACGAGCAGGGCCAGCCGCTGTTCTTCGAAAATGGCATCCACGTCAGCCCCGCCGGGCACGACCGGATGGCGGCCCTGCTGTACCAGGCCATGCTTCCGCTGAAACTACTCGGCCCCGACCCGGTTTTATAGGCTGTTGAACTGCCGAATGGCCCTGCTGTGGCGGCCAACGGCTTTTTACCTTCCGACTATGAACCATCAACCACTTCGCCTGAGTGTCCTGGACCAGTCGCCGGTGCGGCAGGGCGGCACGGCCCGGCAGGCCATCCTCGAAACCGTGGAGCTGGCTCAGCTGGCCGACCGCCTGGGCTACACCCGCTACTGGGTTTCGGAACACCACAACACGGCCACGCTGGCCGGCTCCACGCCTGAGGTGCTGCTGGCCCACCTGGGCGGCCTCACGCAGCATATCCGACTCGGGTCGGGCGGGGTGATGCTGCCCCACTACAGCGCCCTGAAGGTAGCCGAGAACTTCCGCATGCTCGAAACCCTGTTCCCGGGCCGCATCGACCTGGGCGTGGGCCGGGCCCCGGGCTCCGACCGCCTCACGGCCTCGGTGCTGAACCCGGCGAACAACTTTGCCGAGAACGACTTCATTGAGCAACTCATGGATTTGAGCCGCTACCTTACCGACGCCGACGAGCCCGACTCCATCCAGGCCAAGGTGAAAGCCTCGCCGCGGGCTGAAACCGTGCCCGAGCCCTGGATTTTGAGCTCTAGCGGGCAGAGCGGCCTGTTTGCGGCCTACCTGGGCATGGCCTTCTCTTTTGCCCACTTCATCAACCCCAACGGTGGGCCCCAGATGGTGAAAATGTACCAGGACCGGTTTAAGCCCTCGGTGCACCTGCAAAAGCCGCTGGCCAACGTGGCTGTTTTTGTACTCTGCGCTGAGACTGAGGAAAAAGCCCAGCAGCTGCACGAGTCGCTGGCCCTGCAAATGCTTCGTTTGGAGCGCGGTAATCTGCAGCCAATGGGGCCTTACGAAGAAATTAAAGATTACCAATATTCCTCCGCCGACCGGCAGCGGATGGCCTACCACTGGCAGCGCATCGTGAGCGGTACGCCCGCCCAGCTGAAAGTTCAGCTGACGGACTTGGCCCAGCAGTACGGCGTCGAGGAAGTGGTGGCCGTGACCATCACCTACGACTTTGCCGACCGCCGCCGCTCCTATGAGCTACTGGCCGAGGCATTTGCACTTACCCCGAGTCAGGCCCCGGTAGCCAGTATCTAGCTGACTTGGCATATTCCTGGCAAAATTATATATAGCTCCGGATACTCACATCCGGAGCTTTTTTGTATTTTTGCCAACCCTATTGTATTCTGACTTCTCCTAACTCTATGAAAAAGAGTTTTTTCCTGCTTATCCTGTTGGTAAGCCTGGCTTCGGCCGCCGTTGCGCAAACCGCCAGCAAAGAGCTGTACACGGCCGTGGTCAAGAATAAACCCGTGGATGCGGAAGCCCTGCTCAAAGCCGGAGCCGATGCCAATGCCTCCATTGAGGTGGTGCCCGGCTTCCCGACTACGTTTCTGATTACTGCTGCCGGCCACGGCGACCTGGACATGGTAAAAGCCCTGGTGAAGTACAAGGCGCAGGTAAACAAGGCCGATGCCTTCAAAGGCACTGCCCTGATGGCCGCCGCCGGTAAAGGCAAAAAGGACATTGTAGAATTCCTGCTGGCCAGCGGCGCCGATGCCAAAGCCAAGGACGACGACGGTAAAGATGCTCTGGCCCACGCCAAGGAAGGCGGCAACAAGGAAGTTATTGCCCTGATTGAACAGAAGTTGATGTAACCCTAGCGGTTTTCCGGCGACTCCGCTGCCCGTGCCATTTTGCCCGAACCCGCTGCCCCACGCTAGCGCCGGTTCGGGGCAAAGTTGTTTTCGGCCCCGCCCCAGCCGACCCCAACCGCCTACCGCTGCGTACAAGCGCCTATGTCATCTGGTACTCCTCCCCCACTTCTGTTGCTGCCCCAGCGCCCAGCCTGCTTTCCCGCCTTGGTATCGACTGGTTTCTGGGCGCCCTGCTCCTGGCCGTGGGCGCCGCGTATCTGGCCCCGGGCATTGGCAGCAAAAGCAGCCCCGTGCCCTGGTCGGCGCTGACGACCGGGGCGTGGCCGTCATTTTCTTTTTTTACGGGCTGCGGCTGAGCCCCGACAAGCTCAGGGCCGGCATGCGCAACTGGCGCCTGCACTTGGTCACGCAGAGTGCTACGTTCGTGCTGTTTCCGTTGCTGGCTTTGGCCGTGCGGCCGCTGTTTCAGGGGCCCAAGGCCGAGGCGCTGTGGGCCAGCATCTTCTTTCTGACCACGCTGCCTTCCACCGTTTCTACCTCGGTGGTCATGGTTTCCATTGCCCAGGGTAACCTGCCGGCCGCTATTTTCAACGCCAGCATTTCCAGTCTGCTGGGCATTCTGCTCACGCCGTTGTGGGTGAATCTGGTGCTGCACACCGGCGCGGCTCAGGTGGGGCTGGGCGGCATGGTGGCCAGCCTGGGCGGGCAGGTGGTGGTACCCGTAGCCCTGGGCATGCTGCTCAACTCCCGCTTCGGGGCCTGGGCCGAGGCTCACAAGCAGCAGCTGCGCGTCTTCGACCAAGTGATTATTCTGATCCTGGTCTACACGTCCTTTTGCGAGTCCTTTGCCGAAAACCTGTTCCGCGACTACCGCGCCACCGACATTCTGGCCCTGGCCGCTGGCATGGTGACCCTGTTCCTGCTAATCTTCGGCCTGATTACCGGTATCAGCCGCCTGCTGCACTTCTCCGATGAGGACCGGATTACGGCCGTTTTCTGCGGCTCCAAAAAGTCCCTGGTCCACGGCACGGTGCTGGCCAAGGTGCTTTTTGCCAATTCTATAGCCCTAGGCACCCTGCTGCTGCCGCTGATGCTTTACCACGCCCTGCAAATCATGCTGGCCAGCGTAATGGCTCAGGCAGCGGGGCGGCGCATGAAAGCCCGGGAGCAGGCCATGTTGACACCGGCTTCAACCCGGTAGCCCTGCCCCATACTTGAGGGAGTTCTTGTCCAGTTTTCCCGGAGGCGCGGAAAACAAGCGGCCAGTGGCAGCACAGGTGGCTCTTATCAGTCCGACTTGACTTACATAAAGCTCAGCCGTACTGTTATCCAGGGCCTTACCAGTCTTGCACTTAGGCTTGTGCCTGGTACTTTTTAATTATTTAACACAGCAAAAAGGGCCCTACGGCCGTATAGAAGGCACAATTATCTACCAACCCGAATATATTTTCCGCTGATATGAACTATCAAATGGAAAATATGATTGTGGGCCTGAAAACATACCTTCTTTCCTATGCTTACCGTGCAGTTGGCAAATGCTGGATTCTACGAAATTTCCTGGCCAGCCCAAGTAATTGAGGGCACCACCTTTATTCGGCCCGGAGCCCGGGAATCGGTGCGGGTGTTTTTGCCCCGCGACTCTTCCGAGGTGGAAGTATACGCCGGGGCCCTGAAGGATGGCCGCCTGGTGTATCAGGGGCCGGCCGAAACGGCGGCTCAGCTTGAGCTACTCGGCAACCGCAGCAACTAGGCGCGGCAGCCACCGACCTCAAAAAAAGCTCCTGGCACTACTGCCAGGAGCTTTTTTACTTCTAACCCAGTCGGGGCTTAACGCAGCTTTTCCCCGAAGAAAGCTAGGGTCATGGCCCAGGCCTCCTGGGCGGCATCGGCGTTGTAGCTGGGCCGCTCGTCGCAGTGAAAGCCGTGCTCGGCGTAGGAAATAACGGTATTGATGTAGGGCTTGCCGGCCGCGTCCAGGGCCGCGGTTATGGTGTCAATCTGCTCTTTGGGAATGTGCGTGTCCTGCCCGCCCCAGAAAAACAGGTGGGGCGCGTGCAGCTCACCGGCCCGGCCGGCCAAGTGGTGAGTGCCCCCGCCGTAGTATGACACGCCCGCTGAGAGCGGCACCACGGCATTGGCCAGAAATGACACCCGCCCGCCCAGGCAGAACCCAATGCTGCCGATTTTCTCGGTCACGTTGTCCTGGGCCTGCAGCCAAGCATAGGCGGCCTGTACGTCGGCCGTCAGGCCTTCGGGGTAATGGCTTGGAAGTGGGGCGCGGCGCTGGGAAAGTCGGTGTATGGAATTTCCAGACCGGCCGGGGCGCTGCGGTGAAACAGCTCGGGGCAATAACGACGTAGCCGGCCTGGGCCAGACGGTCGGCCACGTTGCGGATGTGGCCGTTGACGCCGAAGGCTTCCTGGAGCAGGATGATGCCCGGGTGCGGCCCGGCGGTGGCGGGAAACGCGGTGTAGGCGTTGAACTGGGTGTTGTCGTTGGCGGCGGTCAGGGCAACGGCGTTGGGGTAGCTCATCGGAGGGTGTGGTTGGTAGGTAGATGAGTTGCTAAAGCCGGTTACGAAAGACTTTGTTTTGGCTTGGGCCTATAAGACCTAGGTAAAACCGATTTGAAAGCCCCGTTTATAGAAACGGTTTTGTGACCAGTGCCCCAAGTGCGCTGCTTATACTTCATAGTAAGCTCAGTGAGTTGAGTACAATTCATTGTCTTACTACTTGAAGACACTAACCGCAGGCACTAAAAAAGCCCGGCAAGGTGCCGGGCTTTTTTAGTGCCTGCGGTTAGCTAATGGTTAGTGTAAAATCTGAATGTGCTCCGATACAGCCTCGTCGCCGGTTCCTGTTCGTAGCGTGTAAAGGCCATTGGGTAGGCTCTGAATATCAAGCCGAACTTTTCCATGCTCACTACGACCGGTTTTGACCAGCTTCCCAAAGCTATTGTAGAGCTGCGCCTCGAAAGTCTCCGCTTTAGTCTCCAAGGTTCCCATCGCCCCTTCTGGCCCATTGACGGTGAGCTCCGTAGCGGCCGGGTTTGGCCCGTAAGTATAGGCCAGAGTACGTTCGCAGCCTCCCGTTTTGCTTATCGAATTGCTTCGTGCCGTAGTACCGGCGCAGGTAGTAATGGAGCAGGATATTGTGCTCGTCCTCCGGCACGGGAAGTAATACCGCCAGACATTATCGGGTACGGTTTCGTACAAAACGTTATTGACATACCAGTTGTATTGCGCGCCGGGAACAGCGGCTGTCCGAAACTCATAGTCAGTGGGTTCGTTCGGAGCCGACATTAGAGTGGCGGTAATCTGCGGAGTGGCTAACCCTACGTTTACACTTTTCCGCGTCGTTACGGAGGTACCTGAGCAAGGCGACGTGATGGTGACCTCAATCCAACCTGTTCCTGTGCCGATGCTCGTAGCCAACACCGATGATCCGGAAGTGGTATTTAAGCTAATATTCGCACTTGCGCTCCACGAATAGGTCCCCCTGTGAAAGCAGCCACTGAAAAGGGCGTATTAGTTCCTACTCTGTCGCACGAGCTTGAGTTGTTGATTGTAGCGCGAACATAGTAGTTACGGACTGAGGAGTTGTAGGGAGTATACGTTGGGTCATGGCGCATCAGGGGCAGTCTGCCCCATTTAGATTCGTACTTGCCCGCTACTGCTGTGGAGCGAACAGCCGAATGATCATCGCTGGCGTAAGATATCTTCGATGCTTCCCATTCATTACAGATCTGAATGTAGCTGCCGTCCAGCCAATACGTATCATCGCTGGGAGTATCGAGCCAGTACCAGGGACTGCCGGGAGCCTCAGAGAGATACCAGGCGTAGGCATGACAGTTGTAGCGGTTAGAAGAGCTGGTTAGCGGCTGAGCGTTGGGATAGTTTGTGGCAACGTAGGCATTTCCCTGTTCTATTTGCTGAGGCGACCATTCTTCAAGAATATAGGCCGATACCGCTGTTCCTTTGGGCGTGTATATTGTGGTCGTTGACTGAGCTTGTGCCTTGGATGACAGAAGTAACATAACCCCCAGATAAAAAGAGGTTTGGGCAAAGAAAGAATTTTTCATAAGCCGTTGATATTTAATTCATTTGAAAGTAATGACATACACTTTTGAGCGGCGTGCACGGGAAAAAGTACCCCAGACAGGAGTCTCTACTTGGCAAAAGCCTGCGCGTCGGCTACAATGCGGTTGATAACCTGGGTATCCAGCACTTTACCGGTCGCCAGAAACACCTGCATAGCATCGGCCCCGGTGGGCTGGCTTGATTTGTAGGCGGCCGAAGCATTTTCCCTTTTCAGCACCCGTCCGATAACCAGCGCCGAGGTAATCTCACCATATCCGCCAAATATAGCCAGGTGCTCATCCTTGGCCTTAAACTTGGCAAAACTCTCTCTTACAACCTCTTTCCGTTCCGCCGGTGTCAACTTTTCAATGATGGTAGGCTGAGCTAAGAGCATTTCCACATAGGTAAAATCAAAGGTGAATGCTCCCTGCTTTTTACTTTCAATTTTAGTAATAGCCTTGGGGTCCATCAGCCGATAGATCTTGAATATTTCCCGGCCCGCATCGGGCCGGCGAAGGAGCTCCTGCAAGCCGTTGAAATTACTGGCTACGGCCTGAAACCCCTCTTGCAGGCTGCCATACGCATGCATAGAAGGCAGCATCGGGTAATTGAGGCAGGTGGTGACTAGCCCTTTTGTGCTCATGGTGCGCAGAGTCTCCGCCGGAATTTGGGTGGCGTCCAACATGGCCTGTTGGGTCTTAAACTCTTTCCAGGCTTCGGTGCCGGGCGTCACGGGAAACGAGTAAGCATCCTTCTTTTGCTGGGCCATGCCTTGATTCATACCCAGCAGCAGAAATAAAAGCAGTAAGCGGGAATTCTTCTTCATAATGGGTTTAGTAAAAGGTGAATAAAAATGGGACGATGTAAATAGTGCCTTGGTCTGGCACATAGGCCCATAACCAGCGTAAAGCTTATTCTACAGCTAGGCTGCGACTAGCCTTCGAGGAAATTTTGGGCACAAAAAAGCCCTTTTCATACAGGCCAGCACGACTAGCGAGTCGCTGGATACCTGTGAAAAGGGCAATAGGTGTAGTTAGGCCGGGAGCAGTAAGTGCCGGCAATATAGGCAAGCTTTGATAGGAAAAAAACAATTTTACACCTGAGGCCTCGGATGCGGCAAAATTCTTAATTCCAGGTAGTCATCTAGGCCAATAGGTATAAATGAAAAAGTGCTCAGCAGCTCTGCCGGGCACTCTTTCATTTAACAGCCTCACCCCCGCAGCTGTAGCAGGCGCACAATCAGGCCGGTCCAGCCGGTTTGGTGGTTGGCGCCCATGCCCCGGCCATTGTCGCCGTGGAAGTACTCGTGGAAGAGCAGGTAGTCCTTGAAGTGGGGGTCGGTCTGCAGCATCTCGTCGTCGCCAAAGGCGGGGCGGCGGCCAGCTTCGTCGCGTAGCAGCAGCTTGGTGAGGCGGTCGGCCAGGGCGGCGGCCACCTGCTGCAGGTTGAGCAGCGTGCCCGAGCCGGTGGGATACTCCACCTGAAAATTGTCGCCGTAGTAGAAGTGAAACCGCTGCAGAGACTCGATAATCAGGTAGTTAATCGGAAACCAGATGGGGCCCCGCCAGTTGGAGTTGCCCCCGAACATGCCCGACTCGGCTTCGCCCGGCACGTACTGCACCGAGAAGTCAGCTTCCTCGGTGCTGAACACGTAGGGCGTTTCGAGGTGGTGGCGCGACATGGCCCGGATGCCGTACTCGGACAAGAACTCCGTCTCGTCGAGCATGCGGCTGAGCAGCTTCTTGAGGCGGGAGCGGCGCAGCAGGCCCAGCAGGTGGCGGGCCCCCTTGCCGGGCTCTTCCCAGCGGCTGACCAGCTTGGCCAGGTGGGGCCGGTTTTGGAGCAGCCAGGTGGCCCGGGCCGTAAATTCGGGCATTTTGTTGAGCAGCTCCTCATCGAGCACCTCCACGGCAAAGAGCGGAATCAACCCCACGATGGAGCGCACCTTGAGCTTGGTCCGCTCCTCGTCCGGGGTGTGGAGCACGTCGTAGTAGAAGCCGTCTTCCTCGTCCCAGAGGTTGAAGAGCCCGTCGCCGCCCCGGGTCATGGCGTCGGCGATGTAGAGGAAGTGCTCGAAGAACTTGCCGGCCATTTCCTGGTACACGGGGTTGACTTCGGCCAGCTCCAGCGCCATGCGCATCATGTTCAAGGCAAACATGGCCATCCAGCTCGTGCCGTCGCTCTGCTCGATAAAGCCCCCGGTGGGCAGGGGCGCACTGCGGTCAAACACGCCGATGTTGTCCAGCCCCAGAAAGCCGCCCTCGAAGATGTTCCGCTCACTCTTGTCCTTGCGGTTTACCCACCAGGTAAAGTTCAGGGCTAGCTTGTGAAACACGGCTTCCAGAAAGTCCCGGTCGCCCTGCCCGCCCCGCAGCTTCTTGTCCATCTTGTACACCCGCCAGGAGGCCCAGGCGTGTACCGGCGGGTTCACGTCGGAGAGGTTCCACTCGTAGGCCGGCAGCTGCCCGTTGGGGTGCATGTACCAGTCCTTGGTGAGCAGGCGCAGCTGGTCTTTGGCAAAGCCCGCATCCACCATAGCCAGCGGAATGCAGTGGAAAGCCAAATCCCAGGCCGCGTACCAGGGGTATTCCCACTTGTCGGGCATGCTGATGATGTCGGCGTTGTGCAGGTGGCGCCAGTGCCGGTTGCGGCCCTTGGTGCGCTCCACGGGCGGGGTCAGCACGGCCGGGTCGCCGTCGAGCCACTGCGTCACGTCGTAGTAGTAGAACTGCTTGCTCCAGAGCATGCCGGCAAAGGCCTGCCGCTGCACGTTGCGGGCGTCGGGGTCCGGGGCAGGGTTTCCTGGATACAGTCGTAGAACTCGTCGGCCTCGCGCTGCCGGGCGGCAAACACCTGCTCAAAGTCCCCGAACGGCGCTTCCTGGGCGTGCTGGCTCAGGCGCAGCCGCACCGTAGCCGCCTGCCCCGCTTCCACCGTCAGCTCATAGCGGGCCGCTACCTTGGTGCCCTGCTGCTCGGCGTTGATGGCCTTCTGCTCGCCGTCGACCACGTAGTCGTTGATGCCGTCCTTGAAGTGCCGGCCCTCGGCGGGCAAGTCGTAGAGGCGGGGGCCGTTGGTTTCATTCTCGCAGAATAGCAGCTCGGGCGCCTGCTCGCAGTAGAGGTGATACGCCCCCAAAGCCGGGTGCTCGGCCTGCACCACGCCGGGACCAATCTGGCGCAGCACGGGGCGGGCGTCGTCGTAGCCCCAGCTCCAGGTATTGCGGAACCAGAGCTGGGGCAGCACCGTCAGGGGCGCCCTTTTCGGGCCGCGGTTGTGCACCGTCACCTGCACCAGCACGTCGTCGGGCCCGGCCTTGGCGTACTCGATAAACACGTCGAAGTAGCGGTTCTTCTTGAAGATGCCGGTATCGAGCAGCTCGTACTCGGCGTCCTGCCGGGTGCGCTTGGCATTCTCCCTCACCAGCTTCACATAGGGAAACTTCTGCTGCGGGTACTTATACAGCATCTTCATGTAGGAGTGCGTGGGGGTGCTGTCCAGGTAGTAGTACAGCTCCTTCACGTCCTCGCCGTGGTTGCCCTGCCCGTTGGTCAGCCCGTAGAGGCGCTCTTTGAGAATCCGGTCCTGCCCGTTCCAGAGGGCCACCGAAAAGCACAGCAGCTGCTGGTCGTCGCTGAGGCCCCCTATTCCTTCCTCGCCCCAGCGGTAGGCCTTGCTGCGGGCCATTTCGTGGGTGATATACTCCCAGGCATTGCCGTCGGCACTGTAGTCTTCGCGCACCGTGCCCCATTGGCGCTCGGTGAGGTAGGGGCCAAACTTCTTCCAGGCAATGGTGTGTGTGTGTTGTTCAGCTAAGCGTAGTTGTTCCTGCGTCATACTCTCGTGTAGGGCCCCGTCAATATACACCCGGCCGCCGCATTGGCACCGTAGTGGTGGGCCGGGCCCGAAGGCCGCCGGCGGCCGGCCGGACGAATGAAGTTCTGCCGTACTGGTTTTTCGGGGCGAGGGTTGCTACGGTGCAGGTTAAGCCCGGCCGGTTGTGGGCCGAATTACGGTACTTAGCGCCCCTTTCCGGCCCCGCCCATGAAGTATTCCGTTCCCGAGCGGCTTATTTGCTGCGCCTTTTTCCTGTCCGTGTGGTGCCTGGAGCAGGGCCGCGACATGACCCGCTACCACCAGCAGGTGCAGGCCCTGGGCCAGCTGCCGCCCGGTACCGTGGGCCGGGAGCTGGCCCAGGGCCTGCTGGCCCGCCGCCTCACGCTGGTGCCGGGCTTCGAAAGCCACGACCTCAAGCACGTGGTGCTCGACTACGCAATGGAGCCGCTGGGAGAAATCCGCCTCCAGGCCTTTATGCTCGGCAACGGCAACTGGACCCTACCCAGCGTGACCATCTTCCTCTTTGGCCTGCTGCTGCTGCCCGGGCACTGGCGGCTGTTCCGGGCCGACTTCCGCACCGGCCGGCAGTGCCCGGCCCTGGCTACACTCACCATAGCCGACTGCCAAGACCAGCCCCTGACCGAGCTTCGGGCCCGTATCTTCAGCCGCCACTCCCACTTCCAACCCGGCAGGAAGCCTACTCCCCACCGGCGCCATGCTGCTCCGCTCCCCCTTTCTGTAGTCCGCTAACCTAGCCGGCCTGGCCGGGGCCGGCCTCCCTTGCGGGGCGGGCACTGTTTTCGTGGTCGGGGGCTCTTCAGGCTCAGCTTCGAGGCCCGGCGGCTCCTTCTTTAGCGTTGGTAGCTGGGCAGGTGCATGGGCGCGTCGCGCAGGGCGCACACGTCAGGCCAGCTCAGCTCCCCGGCCACGTAGCGTCCGTAGAGGCGTTGCACGTAGGCCGAGGCCCGCGCATACAGCGTCGGGTTGGCAGCCTGCATCTGGCGCAGCACGTGGGCCCGCTGTTGGGGCGTCTGGGCACTGGGTCCAAACCGGGGATCAGGAGTAGCTTTCTGCGCCATACCAACTCAGTTGTAGAAACGATTTGCACAAAGGTCGGAATCGATTTTCCGCAGTGCACTGGTCTGAGTACTGATTTTGCGCTGAGCAAATACGTAGATCTGCCCCGCGCCCCGTAAGCAGCCTGATATTCAGCCGCTCGGCCCGCTTGCAAGCTCCACCGTTCTTGCTACCTTACTAGTCTTATCTGCCCTATCTGTATTCCTACGCTACCCTATTGCTATAGTCCCCGGGCTTTTTTCCGTCAAAAGTGCCGGTTTCATTCCCTCTACCCTTTTTATTCTCTCTTATTTATGGCTAAAGCCACTAACGCCCTTACCCAGGGCCTGTCCGGTAAGGTATCGGGCCTCGTATTCCGCCGCAATGCCAACGGCACCGTAAGCGTGGGCGACGCCCCCGCCCTCTTCTAAAGCACCCACCGAAGAAGCCACCGCCCAGCGTCAGCGCTTCCAGCAGGCTGCCTTCTACGGCCGGGCCGTGCAGCAGGACCCTGCCCTAAAGGCCGCCTACGAAACCGGCGTCGATGTGAACACCACCAGCAGCTACGTAGTAGCCGTGGCCGACTACCTCAGCGCCCCCAGCATCCGTAACGTCGATTTCTCTGCCTACCACGGCAAACCCGGCGACGTTATTACGGTGCAGGCCACCGACAACTTCGCCGTGACCGAGGTACGGGTCCGCATCCAGAACCCCGATGGTACCCTGGTGGAGGAAGGCCCCGCCCTGCCCGACCCCGACGGCTTTACCTTCCGCTTTACGGCCAAGGCCAGTAATACTTCCCTGGAGGGCGACAAAATCACGGTTACCGCTGCCGACCGGCCCGGCAACCGTACGCTGAAGGAAGCCGAGCTCTGAGACTGGCTTCCACGGTAAGATCCTATTTCATTTTTTCCGACGCGGCCGGCTACCTGAGACCTTCTAGCCATCTCCCCGCCATCTTCCCCGAGGCCACCCCGAAAAGTATTATTTCTGTGGCCGTTACGCCCTTGCTGCCTTCGGGCGGCAAGGGCTTTTTTGGCGCTTCCCCCAGCTTCCTTCTCACCCCGGCCTCGCTTCCTCTCGCTTGTTTTACCCAGGCGCAACCCCCAACGGCAAATCCCCGTCAGTGAAAATCCGTATCCTTTAGCCGTTACTTTGCCGGGCCGGCGCTGGCCGGCGCTGCTTCTATACGTTCGTTAATGTCTGCTTCCTCTACCCTTCCACCGGCTGTACCCGCTTGGCTCCCCCCGACGAGATGTTGCGCATCGTGGTGGATATGTCCGTGACCGGCCTGATTTTCTATACGCCTATCTACGACCCGGCCGACGGTACTACCATCGTTGACTTTCGCTTCGAGCAGCTCAACGCCGCTGCCCAGCGCATGATGCGCATGCCCGAGCACCCCACCCTCACCCACAACGAGCAGTGGCCCCACAGCCGGGAGCACGGCACCTTCGACTTTCACGTGGATGCCTACGTGAGCGGGCAGCCCCGCGAGTACAGCATTAATTACCAGGCCGACGGCTACGACAACTTCTACCATCTGGTGGCCCGCCGAGCCGGGCCGGGCCTGCTGGTAAGCTTTACCGACACGGCCGACCAGCCCCGCAGCCCGGTGGAGGAAGCCCTGCGCGAAAGCCAGGCCCGTGAGCAGGCCGCCCGCGCCGAGGCCGAGGCCCAGCGCTACCAGCTGCATTCCCTGCTGATGCAGGCCCCCGCCTGCATTGCCAGCCTGGAAGGCCCCGAGCTGGTGTTTACCCTCGTCAACCCCTTCTACCAGCAGTTGGTAGGCTCCCGGCAGCTCCAGGGCCTGCCCCTGCGCCAGGCCTGGCCCGAGCTGGAAGGACAGGGCTTCTTCGAGCTGCTCGAAGGCGTGTACCGCACCGGCGAAACCTACTACGGCAACGAGCAGCCCGCCTACATTGACCGCCATAATACCGGCCGCACCGAGCCGGTGTACTTCAACTTCATCTACCAGGCCGCCCGCGACGGGGCCGGCACCATCACGGGCGTCTTCATCTTTGCCTACGACGTGAGCGAGCAGGTGCTCAGCCGCCGCCGGGTAGAGGTGCAGGAGCAGCAAACCAACGTGCTGAACGAGGAGCTGGCTTCTACCAACGAGGAGCTCTACGCCTCCAACGAGGAAGTGCTGGCCAACAACGAGGCCCTGGTACTGGCCCAGCAGGAGCTGAAGGTGCTCAACGCCGAGCTGGAAGCCCGCGTGACCGCCCGCACCCGGGAACTGCGGCGGGCCCAGCTCGAAGAGCAGCGGCTGCGCATTCGCCTGGAGCGGTTCTTTATGCAGGCCCCGGCCGCCATCTGCATCCTGGACGGGCCCGATTTAGTTTTTGAGCTGGTCAACCCGGCCTACCAGGCGCTGTTTCCCGGTCGGCATCTGCTGGGCTTGCCCCTGCTCCAGGGCCTGCCCGAAATAGCCGGTCACCAGGTGTACCAAACCTTCCGCACCGTATTTGAAACCGGCATTACCCACCAGGAAGAGTCGCTGCTGATTCCCATAGCCCGCCCCGAGGACGGGCAGCTCGAAGACCGCTACTTCAACTACATCCAGCAGGCCCGCTACGACGAGCACGGCCGCATCGACGGGATGCTGGTTTTCGCCTTCGAGGTCACCGAGCAGGTAGTGGCCCGGAAGCTCAGCGAGGCCAGTAGCCACCGCCTGCGCCTGCTCACCGATGCCCTGCCGGTGCTCATTAGCTACGTCGACCGGGAGCACCGCTACCAGTTTGCCAACCTGGCCTACAAGGCCTGGTTTAACCAGGAGCCGGCCGCCCTGCTGGGGCAGCGCGTGGAAAGCATCGTGGGGCTGGCGGCCTATGCCCAGGTTCTTCCCTACATGGAACGGGCCCTGGCCGGGGAGCAGGTCAACTTCGACGTCCGCATGCCCTACCGGGAAAACTTCGTCAAGCACATTCACACCAGCTACGTGCCCGACGTGCAGGACGGGCAGGTAGCGGGCTTCTACACCCTGATAACCGACATCACCGAGCAGGTGCTGGCCCGGGAGCGGGTGCAGGAGCTGAATGAGGAGCTGGCCGCCATCAACGAGGAGCTGCAGTCCTCCAACGAGGAGCTGCTCGACACCAACCGCCAGCTCACCCGCAGCAACGTAGACCTGGACAACTTCATCTATACCGCCTCCCACGACCTGAAGGCGCCCATCTCCAACATCGAGGGCCTGCTCTACGCCCTCAACGAGGAGCTGCCCCCCCAGGTGAGCAGCACCGGCAACGTGAGTCCCATCCTGAGCCGGATGCTGGACTCGGTCAACCGCTTCAAGCGCACCATCAGCCACCTGACGGAGGTTTCCAAGCTCCAGAAAGAGCACACCCCGCCACCGAGCCCGTCGATCTGGCCTCCGTGGTGAATGACGTGCGCCTGGATTTGGAGCCCCTGGTGCGCGCTACCGGCGCCGAGCTCGTGGTGGACGTGGCCAACTGCCCGCCCATCCTGTTTCCGGAGAAGAACCTGCGCTCGGTGGTGTATAACCTGCTCAGCAACGCCCTGAAGTACCACAGCCCCAACCGGCTGCCCCGGGTGGAGCTCCACTGCCGCTCTACTGCCCAATACATGATTATGGAAGTGCGCGACAACGGCCTGGGCATCGAGGAGGCTCAGCAGTCCAAGCTGTTTGCCATGTTCCAGCGCATCCACGACCATGTGGAGGGCTCCGGCATCGGGCTCTACATGGTCAAGAAGATGGTGGAAAATGCCGGGGGCCGCATCGAGGTGAGCAGCCAGCCGGGCCAGGGCACCAGCTTCTTCGTGTACTTCCGGCTGTATTCCTCGCCCGCCTAGCCCCGCCCTCCCCTTTCCTTGCCCCTTACCCTACCCCATGCACAAACTCCCCTGCGTCCTGCTCGTGGACGACGACGACACTACCAACTACCTCAACAAGCTGCTCTTCAGCCGCCTCGACGTAACCGAAACCCTGCTCGTGGCCCTCAACGGCCAGGACGCCCTCGACCAGCTCCAGGCCTGCGCCGCCCCGGCGGCCCGGCCTTCCCCAGCCTGATTCTGCTGGACATGAAAATGCCCGTCATGGACGGCTTCGAGTTTCTGGAAGCCTACGTGCAGCTGCCCGATGAACAGCGCGAGTCGGTTATCATCATGCTTACCACCTCGCTCAACCCCTGGACGTGGTGCGCATGCAGGACCTGCCCATTGCCGGCTTCCTGACCAAGCCCCTGACCAAGGACAAGATTCACGAGGTGCTGCACAGCTACTTCGGGCACCCGTTGCCCGCCTAAGCAGTCTGGCTGCCACCCGCGCCGCCCCTACTGCCCAATCCAGGCGCGGCGCAAAGCCAGCTGGGCCGGCGTAGGCTGGGCTACCGGGGTGATGACCGCCGTTTTCTCATCGTACTGCAGACCCACTTTAGTCAGGGTTTCGGCCAGGGGCAGCGGCTGGCCCTGCTCCAGGTAGTCGCGGAAAAAGCCGCGCATCGCGGGGTGGGTCAGCTCAGTCATCACGTCGAAAAGCTGGTCGTCAATAAAGGGCCGGCTGGGGCCGTAGCGCCGCGCCAGCTGCTGCAGTAGCTCCTGCGTGCCCATCGCGCCCCCGACAGCTCCCGCAGGCGCACGTCGAGGCAGAGGTTGAACAGGGCCCCTTTCAGGTAGAAGTTGTAGTACTGGTCCTGGCGCGTCATGGCCTGCCGGCTCAGCTCCGTCATCGACAAGGTATTGTCGAACTGCCGCATCTCCCGGGCCTTGCCTTCCAGCACCTGCACAAACTCAGGTAGGGTTTGCAGCTTCTGCTTGATGGCCATGTGAATGGTAGCGTACTCGGTCAGGCCCTCGTAGAGCCAGAGGTGGGCCGAAAAGGTCGGATTGCGGAAGTCGTAGTTCTCGATTTCGCGGGAGTGAATGTTGAGCGGCGTTACCACGTGAAAAAACTCGTGGGTGGTCAGGCGGCGCAGGAACTGGTCGAGGTCGGCCAGCCCCGGCGACTCCAGCAGACACAGCGTCGACTGGCTATGTTCCAGCCCGTCGCCCATGTAGCTGCCCAGCCGGCCCTTGGCATGGTACACCAGAAAGGCGTAGGAATCGACGGGCAGGCGGCCGCCCAGGTAGGCTTGCTGGGCTTCGAGCAAGGGCTTCAGCGTCCGGGCCAGCGTGGGCGCATAGTGGCGCGCCGTGGTAGCGTACAGGGCCACCAGCACCTTGGTGCGGCCCAGCTGCAGCCAGGCCGTATCGGGGCGGGCATACAGCACCGGGGCATCGACCAGGGCCCGGTAGCTGGGCGCCCGCACCACGTCCACGGAGTCGTTCAGGGGCTGGGGGGCACGGTGTGAGGCCCCGTAGTAGCCGGCGGGCCGGGTAAAGCGCACTTCGTAGGGCCGGGCATGGCCTTCAAGGTAGCCTACAAAGGTGTTGTAGTTGAGCACGTAGGCGCTGTCGGGCTGGTAGGCGCTGCCGGCCGAGCGGTAGAGGTTGCCCGGCTCCCCATCCACGTGGTGAAACTGGTCCCAGGTGTCGGCCACGGTGTAAGTGAGGCGGCGCAGGCGGCGGGCATCGGCAATAACCCAGCTGTTGGTATCCTGGCGCGTCACGGGCAGGGCTGGTTGTCGGGGCCCAGGGCCGTGAAGCTCGTTACGTAGCGTCCGAAGTTCATAGCCCCGTAAATGCCGGGCACAATCTTAGGAATGACGAATACTGCCTGCCGCTGCCGGGTGCGGGGCACCTGCACCTCCACCCGCAGCCGGTCGTGGTCCGGGCGCCGCAGGTCTACGCTGTAGCGGTAGGTGTTCTGGCCGGCCGCCACCGGGGTTTTAGTCGTTTTGCAGGCTGCTGCCAGCAGCAGAGGTAGCAGAGCCAAGTAAGGTTTCACGAATCGGGTAGCAACAGGCATACGCACTACAACTTCGGGGATGACCTAGTAGATGCGCGCCGGCTTCCTACCGTTGCCCGCCCCGGCCCGCCGCCTTTAAAAACAACGAAGCCGCCCCAATGACGGAGCGGCTTCGGCGGTGTATCTGAACCAGTAGCAGGGCTTACCCGAGCACACTGTTGAGGACCCCGGCCAGACGAATCCCGGCCTGCAGCAGGCGGTCTTCCACCGTGGGCAGGTGGGCCGGTACGTACTTATAGTCGAAAGTGGCGCTTTTCTCGGTTTCGGCGTAGAGCTGCTGGCTGATGGTGTACGACTCCCAGAGCCACTGCGTGATGCCGTCCTTCTGCCACTGCTGCACCTGGGTGGGCGTGGGCTTGTCGAGCAAGGTGGCCAGCTCGGAGTAGGTCATGCCTTCGTAATCGAGCAGGCCGCTGTCCCAGAGGCTGTGCAGGTTGGTGTCCTTGCCCTGGTACTTCACGGTTATGGCGTTGCCGCCCTTGTCCTCGGCCCGGCTCACGTGCATGGGCTGGTGCACGTCGCCCACAATGTGCACCACAAACTTGAGAGCTACTACCTTCTGCTCCTTGGTAGCCTTGGCATCTTTGAGCACGGCTATATTCTGGTTCAGGGCCAGGTAGGCGTTGGGTTCCTGCATGGCCGTTACCACGCCGGTGTACTGGGCGAAGGGCAGCCCCAGGGCCGTGTTAATAAAGTGCCAGGGGCAGTGGCAGTGTACTCGGGGAGTAGCGCACTTCATCGGCCCAGATGGTTACCAGCGGCAGCCGCTCAGCGCCCAGCAACTGGGCTACCTGGTCTTTGGCCTTTTTGGAGAGGTGGTTTTCAGCAATCTTACCAACGACCCGGTGGCCCTGGGCGCCCCAGGCCATTAGGCTCACGGGCAGCATAGTCAGACACAGCAGGGCAACGCACTTTTTCAGCATAAATCAGGAAACGGATAGACGACTAAGGTCTGGTGAAAGGAAGAAGGTGGCCGGGGCCGAAACCACAAAAGTAGCACGAAAGCCAGAACTCCGCCTGACTGGCGCGGGCTCTAGGCCCGCAATAACACCGAAATGCCGCCGCAGTTGCACACCCTGTTCCAGTGAGCGGCACAGGCGAAGCTCCCAGCCCTAGCCAGACGCTGTTTAAGCTGTCATCCTGAGCTTTGCGAAGGACCTTCCTCGCCTACCCCATTGCAGCCAATACCAACGCACAAAAGCCCTTTACTGCCGCCGCGGTAAAGGGCTTTTGCACGTTGAATGACGCTTGTCAGAACATGGAGGTAGGTCCTTCGTTCCGCTTCGTCTCTGCTTTATGCGCAGAATACTCAGGATGACAGGCGAAACAACGGCCTACTTCACCGTGTAGGTCAGAGCCAGATAATACAGTCCGCCCACGCTGGGCCCGCCCAGGAAGGAGGTGTAGTAGTGGTTCAGCACGTTGGTTGCGCCCAGCTTCAGCCGCAGCTGCGGCTGGGGCACGGTATAGGTAAGCTGGGCGTCGAGGCTGTGGTAAGCCGGCACTTCCCCACTGACCAAAAAGGTCTGGGAATAGTAGTGCTGCTGCCAGTGGTAGCTCAGGCCCCCGCCCAGGCGGCGGTACAGCTTTTCGTGCCCCAAACTCAGGTTCAGCAGCCAGCGCGGGGTATTGAAGCCGTCTTCCAGCCCGTCGCCCGACTCGGTGCGGGCCAGGCGGGCGTAGGTGGCGTTGGCGCCGGCCAGCAGGCCGCCGGGCAGCTCGTAGCGCAGCCCCACCGAGCCGCCGTAGTTGTAGACCCGGGTTTGGGCGTTAGTCCAGAGGCGGTAGCGGCTCTGGGTAGCGCGGTTGTTAAGGTAGATGGCCGCCGAGTCCGAGTTTGGGGTTTTAGGGACGTAGGCTTCCACTTGGGCAATAAAGTCGCGGTAGGCGTTGTAGTAGGCGTCCACGTCCAGCACCAGGCGGCCGCCGGGCAGCAGGGCCGCCTTGTAGCCCAGCTCCAAGGACCGAATCTGCTCGGGCCGCAGATACGTGTAAGGGTTGCGCTGCAGCAGGCCTTTATTCTGCTCAACGGCCAGGCTCTGCTTCTGCGCCGGCGTGAGCGTAGCGGAAGTATTAGCGTTGACGCTGGCCGTTACGGCGGCGTTAAAGGCGTCGATGCTACTGCGCAGGTAGCTGTTCTCAAACACCCCATCGGACATCACCCGCAGCCCGCCGATGCGCTTGACCTGCCCGCTGTTTACGTTGGAAAAGGCCTCAAACAAGCTCGGAAACCGGTAGCCGCTCTGGTAGCTCACCCGGAAGTTGTGGCGCTGGGTGGGCGAGTACACGGCCGTGAAGCGCGGGTTCAGGCGCAAGCTAAAGTAGTCGTTCTTGTCGGCGCGCAGCGTGGCCGTGAGCCGCACCTTCTGCTCCCAAATTCGCACCCCGCCTTGTAGAAAGCCCCGATTTTGCCGTAGATCAGGTTGTCGCGCAGCGGGTCCTTATCCGGTGCCGGATTAATGAAGTAGTTGCCGTCGGGCACGATGACGTAGGTGCGGTGGTCGGCTCCGGCCAGCAGGTCTATGGTAGCAGGCAGCCAGGTTTGGCCACCCCGGCGCAGGGCTTCGGCCACGTTCAGCTGGGCTTCGGCGTGCACCAGGCTGGCCTGCACGTGCAAAGCCGCCCCCTGGTCCCAGTTGTTAATGTCCCGCAGCTCCGTCAGCTTCTGGTTGAACTCCGCGGTGCCGGGCTGGTAGCGGCCCGCGTCGGCCAGGGCGCGGCCGGCGGCGTGGGACTGGGCCACGGTTTGACTAGCAGTCAGGGCCTGGTCGTAGCCCAGCCCGTAGTCGTTGATCCACGCATTGTCGGACTTATAGGTGCGGTCCAGGTTTTCGGCCATGGAGCGCAGGTTGTAGCTACGGCCCGTGTTTTCGCTCGTCACGTAGGCGCGGGCCTGCACCACGGGGCCCGTCAGCTGCAGGGCGTGCTGCTGCAGGCGGTAGTCCTGAAGCCGAAACCGGTTGGAGCGCTGGTACACGTTGTCGAGCAGGGCCAGGCGGTAGGTATAGGCCAGCTCTGCGGCCCGGCCCAGCTTGTAGTGCAGGGCCGCATCGGCCTTGATGGTTTGCAAGCGGTAATCAACCACGTCCCGTTCATCGTAGCCGGTGCGGGCCACCGAGTAGGTTTTGCCCCCGCGCCGAAACGTTATCCGGTTCGACGACTCGTTGCCGTAGCTGTTCACCGGGTCCCGGGCGGGGTTGTCGGCACCGAGCAGGCCGACGGTGGCGTTGCCGTTGGGGTTCAGCTCGGTGTGGTCATGGGCAATCCAGTCGTAGCCGCGGCTGTAGGTGCCATTCAGTTTCAAGGCCAGCCGGGGCCGCAACACGTTGGCGTAGCGCACACTGGTTTCGGAGTAGAGCCTGGCCCCGATTAGCGGGTCACCGACGTGGTTGAGGCCCGTCTTCTGCTGTACGCTCAGACCTTCGGATGTGAAGGGGTTGCGGGTGCTGAAATTGGCCAGTCCGTTGATGGAGTTAAGCCCGTAGAGCGCCGCCACCGTGCCCGGCACGATTTCCACGCCGCTGATGTCCAGGTCGCTTGGCCCCAACGCATTGCCAATGGGCCCGCCGATATGGGGCGCCTGGTTGTCGATGCCGTCCACGAGCTGCACGAAGCGTACGTTGGTGGTATTGGCGAAGCCCCGGGCGTTGAGCACCTTGAAACCCAGGCTGGGCGTCAGTACCTGCACGCCCTTCACTCCTTCCAGCGCGTCGAAAAACGTGGGGCGGGCGTCAGGCGCAGGGCCCGGGCCGTCAGCTTCTCCACCGTCACCGGCGACTGTAGAAAGCTTTCCTCCACCCGCGAAGCTGCCACTACTACCTCGCCCAGGGCCACGGGCCGCAAGGTGTCGGCCGGGTTGTTCGTCGGCTTTGTCGTTTGGCCCCACGCGTGTGGGCTACCCGCGCCGAAGGCTACCAACAGGCAGAGGCCGGCAGCCCGGCAGTTGGGTTGCCACCGCGTAAAAAGCCGCATAAAGTGGAGTAAAGGCTGAAACCAGGCGTTATATTTTCCCAAATATAACGCCTGCGACGCCGAATAGTTTTCGGCGGCCAGCCGGCAGCGGCGGGGCTACTCCACCAAACGGGCAGTTTCGGCCGCCAAAAACGCCTGAAACCGCGCCTGCAGGGCTTCAAACTCCTGAATCATCTGCAGCCCGGCTTCCGTCACCACGGCCCCGCCGCCCCGCTTGCCGCCCGTTTGGGTACTCACCAGCGGCTGGCGGGCCTGCTGGTTCATGGATCCTACCAGGTCCCAGGCCCGCTTGTAGGACATTTCCATTTCCTGAGCCGCCTTGGAAATCGAGCCCAGGCGGTGAATCTTTTCCAGCAGCTCCAGCCGCCCGATGCCCATCATCCGGTCGGTGGGGCCTTCCAGCCACAGGCGGCCGTTCAGGCGAAAGGTCAGGTCGGGGTGCAGCAGGTCTTTCATGGCGGCAATCTGGGCAAATTGCCGGTGGTGCGAAAATTTCCCAGCCCCAGAACCAGCGGCTCTATTTCCGAGCCCCAACACCACAACGCCCCGCATTCCAGCCGGGATACGGGGCGTAACAGATTAACCAGCAGGCTTTCTCAACGCTGCTAACCAGCCATAAACGTGCGCATGCTCAGGCCGCCGTAGCTGACTTCCTCGAAGGTGTGGGCGATGTTTTCGTCCGGGTCAGCCAGGCCCAGGCTGTACAGTACCGGCAGGTAGTGGTCGGTAGTAGGCACCGAGAGTTGCCCGCTGCCACCGGCCAGTTTCTGGTAGTTGACCAGGCTGGCAAAGTCGCGCTGGTCAATTTTGGCTTTCACCCACTCGTCAAACTCGGTGGCCCAGTCGTAGGGCGTCGCGTCGCCCATCATCAGCTTGGGCATGCTCTGGCGCAGGTTGTGCACGATGTTGCCGCTCCCGATAATGAGCACGCCCCGGTCGCGCAGAAACCGCAGCTGCCGGGCCAAATCGAAGTGCTGCTGCATAGACTTGGTGGCATCCAGGCTGAGCTGAAACACGGGAATGGTAGCCTCGGGAAACAGGTGGTGCAGAATGGTCCAGGTGCCGTGGTCAAGGCCCCAGTCGTGGGAGCCGTGCACGTCCTGCACGTGCTCGATGATGGACTGGGCAAAGGCCGGCGCGCCGGGGGCCGGATACTGCATGGCGAAGAGCTCCTGCGGAAAGCCGCCAAAGTCGTGAATCGTCTCGGGCTGCTCATTGAGGCCGGCAAACGTGCCGCGGGTCAGCCAGTGGGCCGATACCACCAGAATGGCGTTGGGCACTTGCCGCTGCCGGATTTCGCGGCCCAGCTGCTTCATGCGCCGGGTAAAGGCGTTGTCTTCCAGGGCGTTCATCGGGGAGCCGTGGCCCACGAAGAGTACGGGCATCCGCTCGGTTTTGGCGAAGGAAGTGGCGGTTTTATGAATGTCGTGAAGGTTCATAGCGGAGGCAAAGGGAAGCAGGGCCAGCGTTTTCAGAAAAGTGGTGCGGTGCATACTGCTTCCAGGATTACACGTCAAAATTACCGCCCCGCTTAGCCCCGCGCCTTGATGTAGGATAAGAAATGGCGCAGGACGGGTTTACCACTGGTCATTGCGAGGCGCAGCCGTGGCAATCCGTCCTCTACGAAGTGACCAACGCGCCCTCACCAGAAAGCCCTTTCTTGTTGCCGCACCTAGGGCTTATCAGGGAAGGATGCTCAGCACATTTCAGAGGACGGATTGCTTCGCCTTGCTCGCAATGACAACAAGAAGATAGACTAAGGAATAGTTAGGCGCGGGCTAGTTCCTTGCGGATGCGGCTCAGCGACTCGGGCGTAATGCCCAGGTAGGCCGCAATCAGGCGTTGGGGCAGGCGCCGGGTCAGGGAGGGGTAGGTTCGGATAAAGTCCAGGTAGCGCTCCTCGGCCGTGGCGCTGAGTGTGGCAATCAGGCGCTTCTGCATGGCCTTCATGCTGTTTTTCTGCAGGTCGTAGAACAGGGTCTGCAGGCCGGGACCCAGCTGCGGCAGCTGCTCGTAGAAGTCAGGCCCGAAAAGCAGCACCCGCGAGTCTTCCACGGCATCGATGGAAAACAGGGCCGGCTCGTGGTGAATCAGCCCGTGCTGGTCGGATATCCACCAGTTTTCGGGAGCAAACTGCAACACGTGCTCCTTGCCCTTCTTATCGACGACGAAGCTGCGCAAACAGCCCTGCACCACGAAGGCCCCGTAGCGGCTTACCTCGCCCTGCTGCACCAACACCTGCTGCCGGGGCAGCTCCCGGGGCAGCAACAGCCGGGCCAGGGCGGCAAACTGCTCGTCGGTCAGGGGCAGCTTGGCTTGCAGATACGTGCGCAGGTAGTCGAGCATACTAGTACGAGTGAAGAAGCGGCGGAAAGGCAAGTGTACGGCCGTATCGGCAAAGAAACAGCCGGCCGCCATTGCTTAAACGCTTTTGCGGAATTAGAGCCTTACGCCTGTTCCTACGGTTAAGCAGACCCTACCCAACCGGTTAAACTAGACTTATTCTAAAAAACCTCTATTTTATTTGGATGCATTCTAAACAGCCCCATCTTTGTCTTAAGTTTAATCATTCTAAATAGCGCTATGCGTCGTTCCCTACTCCTTTCGATTCTGCTACTCACCCTTCTTCTACCCGCCACAAGCTGGGCTCAGGCAGTGGGTGGCTTGATTGTCGGCAAGCTGGTAGGCACGGATGGCGCCCCTTTGGAGAACATTTCGGTGAGCCTGAAAAAGGCTGGCACCGGGGTAAATACCACTACGGATGGCAGCTTTAAGCTCAAGGCCGACGCCGGCACCCACCTGCTGCACATCAGTGGCCTGGGCTACGTAACCCAGGAAACCTCGGTGGAAGTAGTGGCCGGCAAAACCACCACCCTGCCCACCATCACCCTGCTCATCAATAAGCACGAGCTGGCCGAAGTGAAAATCATGGAGCAGCGCGGGCTGAACCAGCGCCCGGCCAGCATCAGCAAGATGCCCATTGCCCCGCTCGATTTGCCCCAGGCTGCCGTGACGGTAGACCGGCAGGTGCTGGAGCAGCAGCAGGTACTGCGCCTGAGCGACGCGCTGGCCAACGTGAGCGGCCTGTACGTGACCAGCACCACCGGCGGCACCCAGGAAGAGCTGGGCAGCCGGGGCTTTGCCTACGGCTCCAACAATACCTTTAAAAACGGCGTGCGCTTCAACAACGGCGTGATGCCCGAAGCCAGCTCCCTGGAGCGCATGGAAGTGCTGAAAGGCAGCGCCGCTATTCTCTACGGCAACGTGGCCGCCGGCGGCGTACTGAACCTGGTGACCAAGAAGCCCCAGTTTGAGCGCGGCGGCTCGGTGGGCCTGCGCGTGGGCTCCTTCGGTTTTTGGAAGCCCATTGTGGACGTGTACGGCGCCGTGGGCAACAGCGACAAAGTAGCCTTCCGCCTGAATGGCACGTTTGAAAAGGCCAACAGCTTCCGCGACAATGTGGAGTCGGACCGGGTGTATGTAAACCCCTCCCTGCTGTTTGAGCTGACGCCCAAAACGACCCTGGTGGTAGAAGGCGACTACCTGCGCGACAACCGCACGCCCGACTACGGTATCGGTGCCATTGATTACCAGATTCAGGAGTCGCGCACCCGCTTCCTGAACGTGGACGGCGCCAAAAACGCCACGAGCCAGACCAGCACCACGGCTACGCTGAGCAGCCGCCTGAACGACGCCTGGCAGATTCGCGGGGTGGCCGGCTTCCAGGGCTACACCAACGAGCAGCAGAGTGCCTCCCGCCCCGTAGCCAGCTTTGCTCCTGCTACCTACGGCGACCTGACCCGCGGCCTGCAGCGGTCCGAAACCCAGGAAAACTACTTCCTGGCCCAGCTCGACCTGACCGGTAAGTTCCGCACCGGCTTCCTAGAGCACACCCTGCTGCTGGGCGCCGATGCCGACCAGTACCAAACCACGGCCATTGCCTACACCAACCCCGATTCGAAGCTGTCCTCTAACGCGGCCATTACCGCTTTCGACATCATCAACATTCTGGACCGCAGCAAGGTAATTGCTCAGCCCAAAGAGCGTCTGGCCGGCTTCCAGGACCTGGTGCGCAACACCTACACGAAAGGCAACACGCGGCGTGCCGGCTTCTATGCCCAGGACCTGCTCAGCGTTTCGGAGAAAGTAAAGGTGCTGGCCGGCCTGCGCTGGAGCTACCAGGAAACCCCCAGCGACGTGTACTACTACAACACGTTCGTCAACCGCAACACGAAGCCGGCCCCGGTAGCCGGCACCCTGGCCGACAACCGCCGCTTCGACAACGCCTTCTCGCCCCGGCTGGGCGTGGTATTCCTGCCCGTTAAAACCACGGCCCTGTTTGCTTCCTACTCCAACTCGTTTACTCCCAACACGGGCTTCGATCTGGAAGGCAAGAGCCTGGCTCCCTCCCTTATCGACCAGTACGAAATCGGCATCAAGAACGACCTGTTCAAAGGCGCTTTGTCGGCCAACGTAACGGCCTACCGCATTGTGAACAGCAACCAGTCGCAGAGCGTACTGCCCAATGACCCGCGCTTTGCTACTTCCCGCACGCCCAGCCCCCAGGAACTGGCCGGCGAAGTAACCAGCAAGGGGTGGAAGTAGACGTACAGAGCAAGCCTATGAACGGCTGGTCGGTGATTACCGGCTACAGCTACAACAACACGGCCTACACCAACAGCAACATCTACGAAGACGGCAGCCGCCTGCGCTACAACCCGGCCCACACGGCTAATCTGAGCCTGTTCTACAACTTCAGCAGCGCCTTCGGCAACAATACCTTCCTGCGTGGCCTGAGCGCCGGTTTCACCACCTACTACGTGGGCGACAAGCTGGCCGGCCGCAACCCCCGCCTGGTAGACCCCAACACCGGCAAGCCCTGGACCACGGCTGATGCCAACAAGATGATCAGCATTCCCAACTACACGCAGTTCGATGCCTCGCTGGGTTATTCCTACGACCGGGTTTCGGTGCGGGTGAAGCTGGCCAACCTGCTCAACGAACTGAGCTACAACATGCACGACGACAACAGCGTGAACCCCATTGCGCCCCGCAACTTCTCGGCCACGGCCAGCTACCGGTTGTAAGGTGTCTTTCTAGAGTAAGTGAATAGGTAAAGTAAGCCCGGGAGGTTCCAGCTGCAACTGGCAACCTTCCGGGTTTACTGCCAATAAACCCTTTGTCCCGATCTTTGTCTCTCCGACTTGACCGACCATTTTTATGAAAATCCTGTTTCGCAACATTCACCTCTACCTGAGTCTGGCCTCGGGCCTCGTCATTGCCATCGTCTGCTTCACGGGCGGCGTGCTGGTGTTCGAGAAAGAGCTGGACCAGGCCTGGCACCCCGAGCGGTTCTTCGTGACGCCGCCCGCCAATCAGCAGCCCCTGCCCCTGGCTCAGCTGTTGGAAGGCGTGAAAGCCACCGACCCCAAGGCGAAAATCGGGGAGTGAAAGTGTATGCCGACCCAACCCGCACCGTGGAAATCAGCCTGGCTGGTGGTCCCGGTGGCCCAGGCGGTAAGCCCGAAGGCGGCCGCGAAGGCAAAGCGGAGGGCGGCAAAGCCCGCGCCGAGCAGGGCGCAGCCGCGAGCGGTGAGCATGGCGGCAAAGGCGAAAAGGGCAAGGGCGAGAAGGCTAAAGGCGGTGGCGAAGGTGGCCGCGGCCCGGTGCTCTACGTGAACCCCTACACCGGCGCGGTGCTCGACAAAGTCAACTACCGCGACACGTTCTTCTTCACCATGATGGCCCTGCACCGCGGCATGGTGGGCGGCCCCATCGGCAAGCTCATCGTGGGCGTGAGCACGCTCATGTTCCTCTTCATCATTGGCACGGGCATCGTGCTGTGGTGGCCGGCTTCGCGCAAAATCGTGAAGCAGCGCCTGACCATTAAGTGGGACGCCAGCTTCAAGCGCCTCAACCACGACTTGCACATTGTGCTGGGTTTCTACAGCGCCCTGTTTCTGTTCGTGTTTGCCTTCACCGGCCTGGCCTGGTCGTTTGAGTGGTTCAACAACGGCATCTTTGCCGTAACCAACTCCGACCCCAAAGGCCCCGAAGCACCCAAGTCGACCCTGAATCTGACCGGCGGCAAGCTCAGCTTCGACCAGGCCTACACTGCAGCCCGGCAGCAGGTGCCTCAGGCCCTGTCGTACGCTATTTCCCTGCCCAAAGACTCTACGGAAGCCGTGCGGGTGAATACGACTTCGGCCACCGCCGCCTACGAGGGCGCCACCGACGAGCTCTACCTCGACCAGTACACCGGCCAGCCCCTGGGCAAGCTCAACTTTGAGGACCGCAACCTGGGCCAGCGCGTGCGCCGCACCTTCAAGCCGGTCCATACCGGCGCCATCTTCGGCACCCCGTCGAAGATCGTAGCGGTAGTGGTGTGTTTGCTGGGCTTCACCTTCCCCATCACGGGCGTGATTATGTGGCTCAACCGCCTGCGCAAAGGCAAGAAAAAGCAGCAGAAACAAGCCGCTATAGCTGCCTAAGCCATTTAGGACTAGCTTCTTTGCCACAAGGCCCGGGCTCCGCAAGCAGTCCGGGCCTTTTGGCTTTTGGGCCCTACCCTCTTGGTGTTGGTTTTCTGTGGGAATAAGCCAAATCATCCGTTAGAAATCATAAAGGCGGCAATAAAATCCGCCGCACAAAATGCCGCGCCCCTATATTTGGCAAAAAACGACGTAATGATGGTTTCTAAAATGGCCGGCAGCCTGATTGGCTCCGAGATTATCAAGATTGGTAACGAGGTCAATGACATGATCCGCAAGGGCGAGGAAATCTGCAACCTCACCATCGGCGACTTTGACCCCAAGATTTACCCCATCCCGGAAGGCCTGCAAACCGAAATTTCGGCCGCCTACTCCGCCGGTCATACCAACTACCCGCCCGCCAACGGCATGGCCGACTTGCGCACGGCCGTGGCCCAGTTTACCACCGAGCGGCTGGGTTTGACTTACTCCGTCAACGACATTCTGGTGGCCGGTGGCTCCCGCCCACTGATCTACGCCACTTATCTGGCCCTGATTGACGCCGGCGACAAAGTCGTGTTTCCGGTGCCGAGCTGGAACAACAACCACTACTGCCACCTCTCCGGCGCCGAGCCCATCATGGTCGAAACCACGGTGAAAAACAACTTCATGCCCACCGCGGCCGAAGTAGCGCCCCACCTGAAAGGCGCCACCCTGCTGGCTCTCTGCTCCCCGCTGAACCCGACGGGCACCGTGTTTTCCAAGCAGGACCTGGAGGACATCTGCGACCTGGTTATTGCCGAAAACAAGACGCGCGCCGAGGGCGAAAAGCCCTTGTACATCATGTACGACCAGATTTACTGGATGCTAACCTTCGGTGAAACCCAGCACTACGACCCGGTAAACCTGCGCCCCGAGCTGCGCGACTACGTCATCTACATCGACGGTATTTCCAAGTGCTTTGCCGCCACCGGCGTGCGCGTGGGCTATGCTTTTGGCCCCAGCAACGTCATCGACAAGATGAAGTCGATTCTGGGTCACGTGGGAGCCTGGGCGCCCAAGGCCGAGCAGGTGGCCACCGCCAAGTACCTGCAGCAGGGCGAGGCCGTGAATGAGTTCCTGACCAGCTTCAAGGTGAAAGTGCAGCGCAGCCTCGACACGCTCTACAACGGCCTGCAGGACCTCAAAAAGCAGGGCTACCCCGTAGACGCCGTGGTGCCCCAGGGTGCCATCTACCTCACCGCCCAGATTAACGCCATCGGCAAGACCACGCCCGAGGGCAAGCTGCTGGCTACCAACAAGGACATTACCTTCTACCTGATTTCCCGGGCCCGCCTGGCCGTGGTGCCCTTCGGCGCGTTCGGTACCGACGAAACCTCAACCTGGTTCCGCATGTCGGTGGGTGGGGCTTCGCTGGAAAGCATGGAAGCTGCCCTGCCCCGCCTGCAAGAGGCCCTGGACGCGCTGCAGTAGCCAGCCGAATTTGACGTACGATTTGCTGCTAAAAGCTGGGGCAGGCCGCAAGGTTGGCCCCAGCTTTTTGCTTACCCCTCCCCTATGAAAGCCTTCCTTTTCGACCTGAACGGGACGATGATCCACGACATGGACTATCATACCAAAGCCTGGCAGTATATTTTCAACCACGAGCTGGGCGGCCACTTCAGCTGGGACGAAGTGAAGCCCCAGATGTACGGCAAAAACCAGGAAGTACTGGTGCGCATGTTTGGCCCCGACCGGTTTACCGAAGCCGAAATGGACGCGCTGGCCCGGCGCAAGGAGCAACGCTACCAGGAGGAGTTCCGGCCCACCTGGCGTTGCTGCCCGGCTTGCCAGAGTTTTTGGAACGCGCCTACCAGCAGGGAATTCCCATGGCTATTGGCTCGGCGGCCATTCCGTTCAACATTGACTTTGTGCTCGACAATCTGCACATCCGGCACTATTTCCAGGCCATTGTCAGCGCCGACGACGTGACGCTAAGCAAGCCCCACCCGGAGACGTTTCTTAAAGCCGCCGCTCAGCTAGGAGTTACGCCAGCGGATTGTATTGTCTTTGAGGATGTGCCCAAGGGAGCCGAAGCAGCCCTGAACGCGGGAATGAAAGCCGTGATTCTGACCACGACGCACCAGGGAGAGGAATTCACCCACCTGCCCAACATCCTACACTTCGCCGCCGACTTCCGGGACGAAGCAGTAAAGAGCCTCATCAACGCCTCTTAACTCGTCCGAAATACTTTCTGGAGTGTCCGAAGCCATTCCAAAGGCGTCCAAAACCGTTTCGAGGGCGTCCGAAATCAGTTCAAAGCCGTCTGAAGCCGTTTCAAGGGTGTCCGAAGCCTCTTCAGGAGCGTCCGAGACGGTACTTAGAGTGTCCGAAACGCTGGTTACGGCCCACAAAAAAGCCTCCTGCAGTACAAGGAGGCTTTTTTGTTTGGCTAAACCCAGCCTTAAAATGGCGGGTCGTCGTTGCCGAAGTTGCTTTTCGGGAAGGGTACCGGCCCCGGGCCGCCCTCATTGATCTTGCTGCCCAGCCGGATGGTATTGGGCGCAAAGCCGGGCTCGTCGTCGAAGGTGCTGGCCGGGAAGGCGCCGGTGTTGTAGTCGGCATCCATCCCGAAAGCGCCACCCCCGTCGAGGTCGGCAAACTTGGTGAACTTGCCGATAAACTTAAGCTGCACCGTTTCCAGGGAGCCGTTCCGGTGCTTGGCAATAATCACCTCGCCCGTGCCCTGGGTCGGGTTGCCCATTTCGTCCTCCGTAATCTTGTAGTATTCGGGGCGGTAGAGGAACACCACCATGTCGGCGTCCTGCTCGATAGAACCTGATTCACGAAGGTCGCTGAGCTGGGGCTTTTTGTCGCCGCCCCGGGTTTCCACCGAGCGGGAAAGCTGGGACAAAGCCAGCACCGGCACGTTCAGTTCCTTGGCAATACCCTTGAGCGCCCGCGAAATCGAGGCAATTTCCTGTTCGCGGTTGCCGGCACCCTTGCCCCCATCCGAGTTACCCGTCATTAGCTGCAGGTAGTCGATGATAATCATCTGGATGTCGTGGTGGGCCTTGAGGCGGCGGCACTTGGTGCGCAGCTCCCGGATGCTCAGGCCCGGGGTGTCGTCGATGTAAATCGGGGCCGACGACAAACCCGCAATCTTGTGGTTGAGCTGGGCCCACTCGTAGTCGGCCAGGTTGCCCTTCTTAATTTTCTCGGAGTCCAGCTCGGCCTCGGCCGAAATCAGACGATTCACGAGCTGAATCGAGGACATTTCCAGCGAGAAGATGGCCACCGCCTTCTTGTGGTCGACGGCCGCGTTGCGCATGGCCGATACTACAAAGGCGGTTTTACCCATACCCGGGCGAGCCGCAATAATCACCAGGTCAGACGGTTGCCAGCCCGAGGTAACACGGTCCAGGGCCGAGAAGCCCGAGGGTACGCCGGTAAGACCGTCCTTCTGGTTTTTCTTTTCTTCGAGCTCCTTGATGGCCTTGCCCATCAGGCTGCGCATGTCGTCGAAGTTCTTGCGGATGTTGGATTCCGAAACTTCGAACAAAGCCTGCTCGGTGCTGTCGAGCAGGTTGAAAACGTCGGTGGTGTCCTCGAAAGCGTCGCGGTGAATGGTGCTGGCAATGTTGATCAGCTCCCGCTTGATGGCGTTTTCGGTGATGATACGGGCGTGGTACTCAATGTTAGCCGCCGAGTTCACCTTGAAGGTCAGGTTGGCCACGAAGTGGGCCCCACCGCCGGCTTCGAGTTCCCCCATTTCCCGCAGCTCGTGGGTCACGGTCAGGATGTCAATCGGCTCGGACTTGTCGAACAGATTGAGGATGGCCTTAAAAATGCGGCGGTGCTTCTCGTCGTAGAAGCTCTCGGGCTTCAGAATGTCGATAACCGTAGTCAGGGCATCCTTTTCCAGCATCAGGGCACCCAAAACAGCGGCTTCCAGCTCGCGCGCCTGGGGCGGGAGCTTACCCGAGGGCGTGCCCATGGACAGCTGCGGGGGCGGCTGTTCCAGGCGGCTTTGGCCCGCGAGGCAGATTGTTTTAGGCGGTCATCCATCCGGTCGTTCATCGGTACTCAGCAAATCTAACGCAAAAGGGGCACAAAGCTACGGGCTGAAACGCACATTATCTGATGGCCCCCATCCTTTCTTTTCGGTATATTCCCCGGCCTCTGCGGTGGCGCTCCGCAATCAGGACCCGGTACAACGGCCCCGGTTTATTACCTTTGCCGCCCGGCTCTTTAAAGCCCATCCGCCCTGATTTAGTTTTACTGAATGGCATCTACGCCCACTTCTCTCCAGCGTCTGCACCTGATTGCCACCGGTGGCAGCATCATGCACAACCTGGCTCTGGCCCTGCACCGCCGTGGTGCTCAGGTCACTGGCTCCGACGACGAAATCTTTGAGCCCGCCAAAAGTCGCCTGGCTGCCGCCGGCCTGCTGCCCGCCGCGGAAGGCTGGTTTCCGGAAAAAGTAACGCCGGAGCTCGACGCCGTCATTGTGGGCATGCACGCCCGGACCGACAACCCCGAGCTGCTCCGGGCCCAGGAGCTGGGGCTGCGCATCTACTCCTTCCCGAGTTTATCTATGAAGCTTCCAAGGACAAGCAGCGCATCGTTATTGGCGGCTCCCACGGCAAAACCAGCATTACCTCGCTGATTCTGCACGTGCTGCGCTTCCACGGCCGCAAGTTCGACTACGCCGTGGGCGCCCAGCTCGAAGGCTTTGACCTCATGGTGCAGCTGTCGGAAGACGCGCCCATTATCATCATCGAGGGCGACGAGTACCTGTCTTCGCCCATCGACCGGCGGCCCAAGTTTCACCTCTACCAGCACCATATCGGGGTCATTTCGGGCATCAGCTGGGACCACATCAACGTGTTTCCGACCGAGGAAGACTACCGGGAGCAGTTCCGCATCTTCGCCGAGATGACGCCCAAGGCCGGGGTGCTGATTTACGACCGCGACGACGAGCAGGTGCAGCTCGTGACCGTGCCCACCAGCACCGACGTGAAGTACATCGGCTACGGTCCGCACGAGAACAAGGTACGTCAGGGCAAAACCGTGCTCTTGACCAAAAAGGACGAAGAAGTGCCGATTCAGGTGTTTGGCGAGCATAACCTGCGCAACATCTCGGCCGCCAAGGAGGTCTGCAAGCAGCTGGGCATCAAGGGCAAGGACTTTTACGAGGCCCTGGCCACGTTTAAAGGCGCGGCCCGCCGCCTGGAGCTGGTGCGGGAAGGCGACACGGCGGTGGTCTACAAGGACTTTGCCCACGCGCCTTCCAAGCTCAAGGCCACGGCTACGGCCTTCAAAAAGCAATTCCCCAAGCGCCTCCTGGTGGCCTGCCTGGAGCTGCACACCTTTAGCTCGCTGAACCCTGCTTTCCTACCCCAGTACGCCCACACCTTCGACGCGCCCGACGTGGCCGTGGTCTACTTCAACCCCCATGTGCTGGAACACAAGCGCCTGCCCGCCTTGCCACCCGAGGCCGTGCAAAAGGCCTTCCAGCGCCCCGATTTAAAGGTTTTCACCGACAGCAAGGCCCTGGCCGAGTTTCTGCACCAGCAAAACTGGCAGGACGCCAACCTGCTGATGATGAGCTCGGGCACCTTCGACGGGCTGGATCTGACCCAGCTGGCAACCGAAATCACGAAGTAAGCCCTCCGCTCTCCTTCGAACGTCATGTCGAGCCTAGAGTAGCTTCTCGCGTGCTAGAGTAATCTGATTACTTTGGCAGGCGGGATGTCTCCCGCTGGTCGACATGACGTTCTGTTTTTCACTACCTCTACCTACCCTCTCTCATCCCATGAAAGAAAACCTCCTGCTCCTGCACGGTGCTTTGGGCTCAGATAAGCAACTGCGCGGCCTGGCCCGCGACTTGTCGCAGTTCTACCAGGTGCATATGTTTTCCTTCAGCGGGCACGGCGGGCGGAGTTTGGAGCCGGCCGCATTCAGCATGCGGGCGTTTGCCGGGGAAGTTGTGGGGTATATCCAGGAGAAAAAGCTGCCGGCGGCGCACGTATTTGGCTATAGCATGGGCGGCTACGCAGCCTTGCTGGCCGCCGCGCAGGCCCCGGGACTTATCAAGTCGATAACGACGCTGGGCACCAAGTTCGACTGGTCGCCGGAAGCCGCTCAAGCTGAAACGAAGATGCTGGACGCGGCTAAAATCCAGGAGAAAGTACCGCAGTTTGCCGAGCAGCTCAGCCAGACCCACGCCCCTACGGAGTGGACCGCCGTGCTCGATGCCACCCGGCAGATGATGCTGGAGCTGGGCCAGGATCCGCCCCTGACGCCGGCCCTGCTTACCAAACTCGCTCTGCCAGTGCAGATTCTGGTGGGGGAACTAGATAAAACGGCCGGCGTGGATGGCTCCTCGCTTTATGCCTCCTATTTGCCGGAAGCCACGTTTGAAATCCTGATGAATACGCCCCACCCGCTGGAACGCGTAAATCCGGACGAGCTGGTGGAGCGCATCCGCCGCTTTACTGCCAGTGCGGCTTAAGGCCGCGCCACACGCGCACCAGCAGACGGCCCACGGAGTACAGAATAATACCCCAGTACGCGCCATTGAGCAGAATTACGGGCAGCGTCCAGCTGTCGGGCAGCAGGCTGACCGGAAGCGGATACGTAAGCACGAACATCAGCGCCTGCTGCCACCAGGTGGGCTGGGCTCCCCAGAGTGCCAGAAACGGCACGGCCAGCAGGCATAGCAGTGCGTGCAGCATCACGCCGTAGATTCCGCTCAGGGCTAATAGTCGGTAATTCATAGAACTCGGAACTGACTGGGACAGAGTACAATCTACACGAAAAAGGCCCGCTACGAAACGAGCGGGCCTTTTTCTTTGGGCTCATCGGGCGGTAGCGGGGGGTCGGGGGCTGGGGCACGGACTTAGGACGCCGCCGGTCGGTGGTGACCAGCAGGGCCAGGGCCGTCAGCCCCAGGCGCAGGAGCCACTTGCGGTTCATCGGCGGCGAAACAGGTTGTTGCTGTTTTCCACGACCAGGTCGCAGCGGCTGCCGCCGCTATTGTCGCCGCAGGTGGTGCCGGTAATCTGGTTTTTCTCGAAGGAAAAATAGCAGAACGAGCAGCCCACGCTGGTAATGACGTAGCGCTCGGCGTGGGAGCTGAGGTATAGGCTCTGGTCGGTGGAGGTAATGAGCGGAATGGCCATGGAGCGGAACATTCCGTCGCGCAGGCCCATACCTACCAGGTAGTAGATGGGCTTGTCCTTGGCGCTTTCCTGCACCTTACGGATCATGGTTTTGTCGACCACCGTGCCGTCGTTGAACTCCCGAATAAAGGCCGTGGCCAGCTGAGCCCGGGGCATGATGTACTCGATTTTGCCTTCGTTGAGGCGGGCCAGTTGCGTGCTGACGCCCTCGCGCTTGCGGCGGTTGGCTTCCTCCTCCGGGTCAGTAGTGGGAGAACTCACTTCGGGAAAGCCGCGCTTGGAGGTTTCGCAGGCCGATAACATCCCAAGCAGGGGTAAAATCAGCAGGGCCAGATGCAGCGCGGTACGGGGGTATAATTTCATTGAACAGGGGCCGCAGCCCAAAAATTAGCGGGCAGTGTAGTACTTACGGGCCTCAGGCAGTTCCCGCTGAATATCGGCGATGCGTGTACCGTTGGAGGGGTGAGTCGAGAGGAACTCCGGCGGAGCCGCCTGGTTTTCGCGGGCGTCCATGCGCTGCCAGAACGCAATTGCACCGTCGGGGTTGTAGCCGGCCATGGCCATGAAGATCAGGCCCAGGTGGTCGGCCTCCGACTCCTGATTACGCCCGTACTTGAGCAAGCCCACCGACGAGCCCACGCCGAAGGCCTGCAAGGCCAGCTGCTGGGTGCCTTCCGGCTTGGAAGCCAGGGCTGCCGACAAGGCCTGGCCGCCGTAGCTCTGCAGCAGGCCCTGGCTCATGCGCTCCGAGCCGTGCTTGGCCACGGCGTGGGCAATTTCGTGGGCCATAACTACCGCCAGGCCGTTTTCGTCCTGGGTGATGGGTAGAATGCCGGTGTACACAGCTACCTTGCCGCCGGGCATGCACCAGGCGTTTTCCTGCTTGTCCTCAATAACGTTGAACTCCCAGGCGTAGCCAGCCAGCGCGTCCTGCTGGTTCTGGCTGCGGAAGTAGGTTTCGACGGCCTGCTGAATGCGCTGACCCACGCGCCGCACCAGGGCTACCTGGGTCGAGTTGGTCGAGAGTTTACTGGTTCTCAGCACTTCCTGGTATTGCTGCACGGCCAGGGCGTTGATTTCAGCGTCGGAAACCAGGCTGAGCTGGCGCCGGCCCGTAATTGGGACGGTGGAGCAGGCCGTGGCGGCCAGCAGGCAGCTGGCCAGCATAAGCTTCTTAATCATGGTAGCTTCAGAGTTAGAGAGAAATGAAGCGCGGCACTACGGAACGCAGGCTTGCCGCCGCGGCCTACTGTGCTGCTATACGAACAGCGGCGGGTAAAATGTTTAGGCCCGGATAGTCCAACGAGAGGCGCAGGCGTTACGTAGGCGGCATTTTGATTTTCCGGGCCGCGAATTAGCGCTATTTTTGGCCAAATACCTTTTCCCTTCGACTTCCTCTTCCATGAAAATACTCTGCATAGGCCGCAACTACGCCGAACATATTGCCGAACTCAACAACGAAACGCCCGACGAGCCCGTCATCTTTACCAAGCCCGAAACGGCCCTGCTGCAGCGCGGCATGCCCTTCTTCTACCCCGATTTCTCGACCGACATTCACCACGAAATCGAGCTGGTGCTGCGCGTGAGCAAGAACGGCAAGAACATCGACCCCAAGTTTGCCCACACCTACTTCGACGCCATCGGCCTAGGCATCGACTTTACGGCCCGCGACCTGCAGAGCAAGGCCAAAAGCAAGGGGCTGCCCTGGGACCTGGCCAAAGGCTTCGACGGCTCGGCCCCGTTGTCGCCCACGTTTAAGCCGGTAACGGACTTTGCCGATCTGGCCAACATCAACTTCCACCTGGAGGTAAACGGCGAGGTAAAGCAGCGCGGCAACTCGGGCATGATGCTGCACAACTTCGCGGCCCAGATTGCCTACATTTCCCGCTTTATCACCCTGAAAATGGGGGACTTAATATTTACCGGCACCCCAGCGGCGTGGGCCCGGTCCAGATTGGCGACCAGCTCGCGGGCTATATTGAGGATGAGAAGTTGTTGGAACTGGCGGTAAAATAGAGTCGAGTGCTGCACACACCTTTCCGGGGAAGGCCCCATCTTACTGCTTACGCTGCTCACCACCATGGGCCTGCGCCCCGCCCCATGGCCGGGCAGGAACCCGATTCGCTGACCAAGCCCAAGCAGGCAACCAACGACCCCACGCCCCGCCCCGCGGTGGCGCCGGGCTATTTTCTATTTCCCATCAAGCCCGGGCAGCCCAACTTTCTGGCGGCCAGCATGGGCGAGTTGCGGCCCAACCACTTCCACGGCGGCCTCGACATCAAAACCGACGGCCGCACCGACTTACCGGTCTACGCCTCGGCCGACGGCTACATTTCCCGGGTAAAGCAGTCGGCCTTCGGCTACGGCAACGTACTCTACATCACCCACCCCAACGGGCTGGTAACGGTGTACGGACACCTGAACCGCTTTATGGGTCCGGCCGGCGCGTTTCTGCGCGAGAAGCAGTACGAAAAGCAGACCTACGAACTCGAGCTGTTCTTTACCAAGGACCAGTTTCCGGTGAAGCGGGGCGAAGTGGTGGCCTTGTCGGGTAATACCGGCGGCTCGGCTGGCCCCACCTACACTGGGAAGTGCGCGACGCCCAGGACAACCAGCTGAACCCCTTGCAGTGGGGCGGTTTCACCGAAATCCAGGACCATATTGCCCCTACCCTGCAGGCCTTTGCCGTGGAGCCCCTCACCATTGACGCCCGGGTGCAGGGCCGCTTCGACAAGGCCGTGTACGTGCCCAAAGTAGCCCCGGCCGCCGGCGTAGCCACCACCTGGCCCGACACCATCAACGCCTACGGCACCGTGGGCGTGCTGCTCCAGGCCTTCGACCGGTACGACAACGCCTGGAACAAAAACGGGCTGCAGAAGGTGGAAGTCAAGGTCAACGGGCAGCCGCTGTATTCGCACGTGGTCGACAACGTGCCGTTTCCCAGCGGCACGCGCACCGTCAACCAGCACGTAGACTACGAGTGGATGATGACCCAGGGCCGCACTTTGCAGAAGCTCTTCGTGGACGACGGCAACGAGCTGACCATGTACACCACCGGCCCCGGCAAGGGCAAGCTGCGGGTGGAAGACGGCAAGCTCTACGCAGTGGAAGTGCTCATGAGCGACTCGTATGGCAACACCACGCCCTTGTCGTTTGTGTTGCGCGGGCAAAAGCCGGAGTACACCAAAACCCGCAGCGCGGCGGTAAAAAAGCCCGCCCTACGCTGGGAAATCACCCGCAACATCCTCAAGGTTATTGCTGCTGACCCCGACACGGCCCGCCAGGGTGCCAACGCCGTGCTGCTGCGCGACTCCCGCCGCCTGGAGCTCAAGCCCAGCTACACCACCCAGAGCCAGAACGTGTACCTCTACGACCTGCGCGCCGGCCTGCCCGACTCCATCCGGTTCGGCAGCATCACCAAGCGCTTCGACCGGCAGGCCCGGATTCCGGCCGGCACCGAGCAGGGCTTCGCCGACAACTTCCTGAACCTGAGCTTCGGGGCCCAGACGTTGTTTGACACGCTCTACCTGCAAACCAGCTATAAGGACGGCGCCTGGACCGTGCATAATCCCCGGCAGTCGTTGTATTTGCCCCTGCGCATCACGCTCAAGCCTCAAGCCGAAGTAGCCGACAAGGAGCATTCGGCCGTGTACCTGGTCAATGCCCGCGGGGGCCGCAGCTACGTGGGCGGCAAGTGGGAAGGCAACCAGATTTCCTTTCCGGCCAAGGTATTCGGCCAGTTCCGCATCTTCGCCGACAACAATGCCCCTCGGCCCGCCTGGTGCGCAAAGGAGCCGGCGGCGTGGCTTTTCAAGTAGGCGACGACCTTTCGGGCTTGGCCAGCTACACCCTTCAGGTAGGCGGCCGGTTCCGGCTGCTGCGCTACGAGTACAAGAATTCCACCCTGTTTACCGAGCCTTACGACACGGTAGGGCCACCGCTGCGCGGTCCGGCCACGCTGCGTATCACCGACCAGGCCGGCAATGAAAAAGTACTGAGTTTTACGCTGTAGAGAAAGGCGGGCCACAGGGTCCGCCTTTTTTGTTGAATATCCCTGCCGCACCTCTGCCCGTAGAGCTTTAGCCACAGTTCGCGCTACTTTTCTTCTAACCTACAATGATGGCCAAACTTCCCAAACGCCTCCAGCCTGTTATCCTCGGAGCCGCCGTGGCAACAATTGCCACGGGCGTAGCTGCCTACTCCTACATCCGCCGCAAGCTGCATACTCCGCTGCCCGTGTCGCCCCATGTGGATGTGAAGCGCTACATGGGCCTCTGGTACGAAATTGCCCGCCTGCCCACCCGCTTCGAGAAAGGCTGCGAGCATGTGACAGCCCAGTACAAGCTGCTGCCCAACGGCAAAGTGAGCGTGCTCAACACCTGCCACAAGGAAGACGTGAACGGCCCGGTGGAAACGGCCAAAGGCACCGCCCGCATCGTGGATACCACAACCAACGCCAAGCTGCGGGTCAGCTTTTTCTGGCCCTTCGAGGGCGACTACTGGATTCTGGAGCACGACCCCGAATACCGCTACGCCCTGGTGGGCGAGCCCAGCCGGAAAAACCTGTGGCTGCTGTGCCGGACGCCCCACCTGGAGCGCCCCATCCGCGACCGGCTCGTGGGCCTGGCCCATTCCCTGGGTTTTCCGACGGAAAACCTGATTTTTACGCCCCAGCCCATGGCTGACAAACCGTAACCGCCCTCATATTTCGCCTTATGGCCCTTACTCCCGGCACCCCTGCTCCCGATTTCGAAGCCCTCGACCAGGATGGCAACCTCATCCGCCTCCAAGACTTGCGCGGCAAAAAAGTAGCCCTCTACTTCTACCCCAAAGACGACACGCCCGGCTGCACGGCCCAGGCCTGCAACCTGCGCGACCACCAGGAAGAACTGACCGCCAAGAACGTGCAGGTTATCGGCGTGAGCGTGGATAGCGCCAAGTCGCACCAGAAGTTTGTCATGAAGTACGAGCTGCCCTTCCCCTGCTGGTCGATACCGACAAGAAAATCGTGGAAGCCTACGGCGTGTGGCAGGAAAAATCGATGTACGGCCGCAAGTACATGGGCACCATGCGCCACACCTTCCTCATCAATGAAGAAGGCATCATCGAAAAGGTCATCGAGAAAGTTGACACCAAGAACCACGCCGCGCAGCTGGTGTAGCTAAACGCCACCTGGCCCGCTAACACAGTGTGTCATTGCGAGCGAAGCGTGGCAATCCGTCCTCTGCGAAGGTAGTCACACTCTTTTACCAGAAAGCCCTTTACTACCGCAATAGTAAAGGGCTTTTCATTTTAGAATACTCAGCGCATTTCAGAGGACGGATTGCTTCGTCCTTCGTCCTCGCAAGGACAGAGGCCGGTAACGCCACTCTGCATGTGAGCTGCTTATTTCATCTAGTCCGGAAAAGATTATCTTTTACCAAACCTACCTATCGTGAACGGTTCCGGTAAGAAGCCTTGCGTTTTGGGCTGGGTGCCTTCGCCAAGACCGTTACCTTTGCCAGCGTAAACCCTCTTCCCAATTCCATGTCCCAGGAAAACACCCTTACCGCCACCGACCAGAAAAGCGTGGCAGAGCTCAAGCAGATTGCGGCCCAGGTGCGCCGCGACATCGTGCGCATGGTGCACGCCGTCAACTCGGGCCATCCCGGCGGCTCCCTCGGCTGCGCCGACTTGCTGGTTGCCTTGTACTTCCGCATTATGAAGCACAACCCCAGCTTCAGCATGAAAGGCGAAGGCGAAGACCTGTTTTTCCTGTCGAACGGCCACATTTCGCCCGTATTCTACTCGGTGCTGGCCCGCTCGGGCTACTTCCCCGTGAGCGAGTTGGCGACCTTCCGCAAGCTGAATTCGCGCTTGCAGGGCCACCCCGCCACCCACGAGCACCTGCCCGGCATCCGCATTGCTTCGGGCTCCTTGGGCCAGGGCATGAGCGTGGCCATCGGCGCGGCTCAGGCCAAGAAGCTCAACGGCGACAACCGCCTCGTGTACGTGCTTATGGGCGACGGCGAGCTGGAAGAAGGCCAGGTATGGGAAGCAGCTATGTATGCCCCCCACCACAAAGTTGACAACCTGATTGCCATCGTAGACCGCAACGGCCAGCAGATTGACGGCTCGACCGAAGAAATCATGGACCTGGGCAACCTGCGCGCGAAATTTGAAGCCTTTGGCTGGCGCGTGCTCGAAACCGACGGCAACGACCTGGAAAAGCTGGTGCCAACCCTGGAAGAAGCCGGCAAGCTCAGCGGCCAGGGTCAGCCCACGATGATTCTGATGGATACCCAGATGGGCTACGGCGTGGATTACATGATGGGCACCCACAAGTGGCACGGCACCGCCCCGAACGACGAGCAACTGGAAAAAGCCCTGCAGCAGCTGCTGGTAGAAGAAGCCGGCGACTACTAAGCCACGGTTCCGCTGTTGACAGGCTGATGTAAATCGGGTTGTACAAGCCAACGTACTAAGTTTTCCAAGGAAAATCGTCAGGCTCCTCTCTCCTTTTTCGGAGAGGGGCCGGGGGTGAGGCTCCACGTATGCGCCGCTTATCCGTTCTTCTGCGCTGGGTTCTGTTACTGGCCCTCTGGCCGGTTTCGGCTCTGCGTGCCCAGAACGTGGCGCCGGAAAAGCCGAAGGTGACGCGCATCCTGTTCGTGCTGGATGCGTCGGGCTCAATGATGGCGCCCTGGGAAGGCAAACCGCGCTGGGACGTGGCCCGCAATCTTCTCTCGAAGATGGTAGACTCGCTCAACGCCTACCCTAACCTGGAGCTGGCCTTGCGGGCCTACGGGCATCAGCACCCCAACTCGGAAAACAACTGCGAGGACTCGAAGCTGGAAGTGCCCTTTGCGCCCAAAAACGCCAAGGCCATCAAAGCCCGCCTCGCGACGCTGAAAGCTCAGGGCAACACCCCGATTACCTACTCCATCCTGCAATCGGCCAGTGACTTCCCGACGGACCGCAGCTCCCGCAACGTGCTGATTCTGATAACCGACGGGCTGGAATCGTGCAAAGGCGACCCGTGCGCTACCTCGGTAGCGTTGCAGCGCAAGCACGTATTTCTGCGGCCGTTTATTATCGGGCTCGGCGCCGAGCGGGACTTTGGCAAGCAGCTCGAATGCCTGGGTCAGTACTACAATGCGGCCGACGTGAAGACCTTCCGCAGCATCCTCGACAACGTCATTTCCCAGACGCTGACCAAAACCACGGTCAGCATCAACCTGACCGACGAGGCCGGCAAGCCGGTGGAAAGCAACGTGAACATGACCTTTGTGAACAACGTCACGGAAACGCCCGAGTACAACTACGTGCACTACCGCGACGCGCAGGGCAAGCCCGACGTGCTCGACATCGACGCGCTGCAGAGCTACGACTTGGTCATCAATACGGTGCCTCCGGTGCGGCAGCAGAATCTACCAATCCGGCCCGGCAAGGCCAACGTGCTGACCTACAAAACACCCCAGGGCACCCTGGCGTTGCAGTCGCCGAATATCTCGCCGAACCCCTACGGCAAGGTGCAGGCGGTGGTACGAGCCCAGGGCAACCCGGCCACGGTGGTAGCGCTGAACGTTGGCACGAAGCAAAAGCTGCTGGCCGGCAACTACGAAGTGGAGCTGCTGACCCTGCCCCGCATCGTGCGCCGCATCAGCATCCGGCAAGGTCAGGAAACGACCGTAACCTACGACGCACCCGGCACGCTCAACATCGTGACGGACCTGAAAGGCTACGGCAGCATCTACCGCCTCAATAACGACGAGTCGCAGACCTGGGTGTATAACTTGCCCGAAGGCAGCAGCAAAGTCAACTTGCCCATGCAGCCGGGTGCTTACCGCCTGGTGTTTCGCACGGCCACGGCCACCGGCAGCAAGTTTACCGATGTGCGCAACTTCACCATCCGCCCGGGCCAGACTAGCTCGGTTAGCATGTTTAACAAATGAACCATGGGTGAGTCTACGCTGGAAAAGGTATTGGTCGTGCTGGAAAAGGTTGCCTGGCCGTTTGCCCTGTTTGGTTTCATTGGAAAATGGAATCTGCTGGATGGTGCCGACGGTCTGTTGCTACTGGGGCTCACGAATTTGAGTCTGGTGTACTTGGTTCGGGCCTTTCTGCCGGACGAGCCCGTAGGCGACGGTGTAGCGGAATACACCGGTATTTCTACCTCGCCGGAGCCAACCTTCTGGCAGGAGGTTATGTCGCCCAAAATCCTTGGTATCAGCAGCGCTCTAGTGTTTGTTGGCATCGAGTTTAAGGCCAAGGCCTGGGACGGGGGCACGTATATGCTGCTCGCCGGAACCGGTACTGTGGTCCTGGTCATCTTGCTGCAGGCTCTGCAACAGCGCCTCAGCCAGCGGGCGTTGCTCACCGCCGTTCTGGGTGCCAGCATGCTCTACGTAACACCAGAGACGCTGGTGCGCCAGTTTCACCAGGACGACCCGGTGCTGGTCGAAAAAATGCTTCATCAATTGGCCCATCCTCAGGATAAGGCCGCTGCGGCTGCTGTAACGCAGCACGAACGTCAGAAGCGCTTAGCGCGGTATGAATAAATAAATCGTCAAGCCGGACTTTCTAGTCCATAAATTCCCAACATGAAAGATTTCCCTTACACCGAATCAAAAGACACCCGCTCCGGCTTTGGCGTGGGTTTGCACGAGCTGGGCAAAAGCAACCCCAACGTGGTAGCGCTGACGGCCGACCTGACCGGCTCGCTCAAAATGGACGCCTTTAAGAAGGACTTCCCCGAGCGTTTCTTCCAGGTGGGCATTGCCGAAGCCAACATGATGGGCATTGCGGCCGGCCTCACCATCGGCGGCAAAATCCCCTTCACCGGCACGTTTGCCAACTTCAGCACCGGCCGCGTCTACGACCAGATCCGTCAGAGCATTGCCTACTCGGATAAGAACGTGAAGATCTGCGCCTCGCACGCCGGCGTGACGCTGGGCGAAGACGGAGCTACCCACCAGATTCTGGAAGACCTGGGCATGATGAAAATGCTGCCCCACATGACGGTCATCAACCCCTGCGACTTCAACCAGACCAAGGCCGCTACCATTGCCATTGCCGAGCACGAAGGCCCCGTGTACCTGCGCTTCGGCCGCCCGGTAGTGCCCAACTTCACCCCCGCCGACCAGAAGTTCGAAATCGGTAAGGCCGTGATGCTGAACGAAGGCGCCGACGTGAGCATCTTCGCCACCGGCCACCTGGTGTGGAAGGCCATCCTGGCTGGCCACATCCTGGCCGAGAAAGGCATCGACGCGGAAATCATCAACATCCACACCATCAAGCCCCTCGACGCCCAGGCCATCCTGGAGTCGGTGCGCAAGACGCGCTGCGCCGTGTCGGCCGAAGAGCACCAGATGAACGGCGGCCTCGGCGACAGTATCGCCCAGCTGCTGGCCCGCGAGGAGCCCCTGCCCCTGGAAATGGTAGCCGTGAACGACTCCTTCGGCGAGTCGGGCACTCCCGACCAGCTCATGGAGAAATACGGCCTGATGGAAAACGACATTGTGAAAGCCGTGGAGAAAGTACTGGCTCGTAAGGCGAAGTAGATTCTTTCGGTTAATCAGTAACAGAAACGGCCCCGGTTGCGCGATGCAGCCGGGGCCGTTTTTGCTTATGTGAAGTACCCCTATAAGTGGTCTAACAAGCGGCAATGCCAGCCGTATCCGGCCAAAATACTCAGAAGTGGGTATGCCGCCGCCGCCTGGGAGGCAGTACTTTTGTGACGGCATTTCTAGCGTCGGGCCAGTGGTGCAGAGCCAAATGTTCCGCGGCTACGCCGATGCGATAACCCATTGCCAAAGCCCATCCCCTGCCTGAGTAAGCTCCCAGGCTTTTATTCCACCTTTTTTCTGCACTCCTAATGAAGCAACTCTTACTTATTCTTGGCCTCCTGGTTTTTGCCCAGCAAGCCCGGGCCCAGGCTTGCAACCTTGACCTCAGAACCCAAACCCAAGTGGATGCCGTGAGGCAGTCGGGCTGCACGACGGTAGAAAACCTATCGATATCGGGCGGCATTCCTGGCGTTACCACCGACGGCATCTACGATCTGAGCCCTTTGTCCTTTATTACGGCCGTACAAGGCACGGTATCACTTTCCCTCAATGGTATAACCAACATTCAGGCCCTGGCCAATATCAGGCAGATTGGGGGCGGCCTCTACATTCAAAGCGCCACTGGCCTCAGCGATATTTCTCTTGGGGACTTCAGCAGCCTGGAAACGGTTGGCGAGGACTTGATTATAACCGGCAATACTTCGCTGACCAACATAGCAGGCTTCGCGCAGCTGCGCAGCGCCAAGTCGGTGACGATTACCCTCAACTCGGGCCTGGGCAACATCACTGGCCTGAATGCTCTCAGTGCCACGGGCGCCCTCTACATCAGTCAATGTGCGCGCCTACGCTCTATCAGCGGCCTAAATAACCTGGCGACCGTACGAATAGCGCCGACCATACCGCCCACTCCGCTGCCGGCCCCTGTAGTAAGCATAACGGATAACCCGCTGCTGGAGGAAATCACCGGACTGGCTTCGTTGGCAACTTCGGGAAGCATGACGATTTATAAGAATCCGGCACTTAAGGAGCTGGCGGGCTTTAACAATCTCAAGTCGCTGACAAGCCTGTACATCGGCGATAATCCCGCTATGACCACCATTTCGGGTTTCAACGGCAGCCTGGTGCTCAGCGAAGCGGGCATTGTCAACATCAATACCAACGCCCGGCTTACCTCTATCTCAGGCTTTCGGGGCCTGGACGTGCAGAACCTCTCCATTCACACCAACAACGGACTAACGCAAATCCCCGGCTTTGCCGACAGCAAAGGCCTGACGATGAGTATCAGCGGCAACCCGGCCCTGGATTCGGTGCCGGGTTTTCGCAACGCGCAGTTTACCCGTACGGTGCAGCTCGATAACAATGCCCGGCTGCAAAAAATTAGTGGCTTTGGCGGAGCCAAAGCCCCGAGCTTTATTACCGTAAATAGCAACCCCGGCTGGTTTCCATTACCAAAGCCTTTGCCTATGCCGACTACACCCTGCTTTCCACCTTGCGCGTGGAGGGCAACACGGCCCTGGCTATTTGCTCCATGCCCTGGGTTTGCAGCTACTTAGGCCGGGGCGGACTAGCCTACTTCGCCCAGAATGCTCCCGGGTGCGCTACCAATGCGGCCGTGCAGCAGGGCTGCCAGGTACTGAGTACCCCGGAACCCGCCGCGCAGCTAGCTGCCGCCTATCCTAATCCGGTCAGTGAGGTGCTGTACCTGCGGGTGGCCGCCCGGTTCCAGGTCTGCGACCTGCTAGGCCGGGTACTGCTGCAAGGCGAAGGCGCGTCCATTCCCGTGGCTACTCTTCCGCAGGGCCTATACCTCGTGCAAACCGGCCCCGAGCTGAAAAGTAGCTTCCGCATCAGCAAACGCTAGTATAGCCAGCCGCTGAATACTGGGCCGGAAGGTGAAGTAACTCCCAAATCTGTACACGAAAACGGCCCCGGTTGCATGGCGCAACCGGGGCCGGTTTCGTGTTGATGCTAGTAGGGTTTAGTCAGCCATATTTCATCCACTCGCCGCGGGGTGTAATCCACCGCTCTATCCAACTTACCATAGCTGACAAACTGAATGTTCTGGTACCGCAAAACCGTAACCCATCTTTCCTTTTTGGTATGTCGGTCGATGGCCGCTGATATATTCCTTCACGTTCCTTTTTTACCTCAATGGAACCGTATGCCGCAATGACATCGGCAAACGTGCTCTTTCCCGGCCGGATTCCTTTGGCCGTGACGACATTGGCGGTAGGGCCAAAGGAAATGAGACTTAGCGTGTGAGTTTCTTCGTAAATGGTAAAAGCTACATCCTGCCTTTTATAGCGGAAGGTATAGCCCACCAGACTTTTACTGGTAAAGCTCCTTCCTGCCAAAAAATGGCCGTACTTGATGTTTACCACTTTCTTCTTGGAGCTGGGCCACCCCATCACCCGCTTAATATCCGCCAGGCTGGATTTATTGGTTTGCAGACTCCGGTAAACTGAGTCTCCCTGCACTATTTGCTGCCCGGCAGCAGTCAGGGTACTGCTACCGATGAGGCAGCCTATCAGGCCAACCCTTTCCCACTGCTTACGCTGCCACATAGATGGCACCCAGATAATGGTCGTGGGCTGTTACGTAGAGCGGCATAGCAGCCCAGGCGAGTTGGCGGGCGTGGGCCGTTTCTTTGGCGGCCTTGAAAAGCTCCTGCAGCCGTAACACAATCAAAACGGCCGCATCCTCGGCGGCAGTTTCCGCGCGGGCGTTTTCCCATTTCTCGTTGTCGGTATAGTCTTCGTACACGGCCTGAATTTCCTCCAGCCCGGTGATGGTAAACCCTTCTTCCGGCACCGAGTGATTGGCGTAATTGTAGTCAGCCAGCCAGTCCGGGTCTTCCAGGCCTTCGTCTCGGTCGAAGGCAAACACGTCGACAAACCACCGGTCGTAGTTGATGGTAAAGCCGTTCATTTCCGCGTACAGGGCCTTTACGTCCAGCTCTTGAGCGGCCTTGGCAAAGAAAGCATCCAAGTACGAAACCAGGCTGTCGGTCAGGGGCAGAAGGCTCTTGCCCACGGCCGGCGCGAAATCGGTAATCCGGTTTTTGGTAATGACCCGCTCGGCAAGGGCAATGGCTTTATCGAGCTGGTTGTCGGCCACGAAGGCTTGTATTTTCTCACTGTTGCTGTCGGTCATGACCAAGGGGAAGGCGAATGGCGGAGGGTACTTAGTTATTCGGCGAAGGTAATGGACGTTTTTTGCGGATGGCCGCCTCGTAGAACTTGGCCTTTTCGGGTTTGCCCCACTTGCGGTAAATGTCGGCCACCGTTGTTAATTCGGAAATGGTTGGCTCGTCCTTTTCCAGGATGGCGGATATCGTTTTACTCTCCAGTTTGGCTTCCCGGAGCTTCTTTCGGCACGGCAGGCAGTGTACCGGCCTCGATTCAGGCCGAAACTGCAGCTTCTCATACCACAGCTGCTTTTCCTCTTTCGTGAAGGAAAAGTCGGTTTTACACAGCTGGCACCCAGACGAGTATCGTGGTAGGCCAGGTTGGGAGTTTGGGTATGTAGCTGTAAGCTAGGCACGGCGAGGATGGCCTTCTTGTCGTTCAAGCAAGCGTCACAAGCCCATTCGAAGCTGCTGTCGATAAAGCTGGCGTAGGTGTCAATTCCGAGTTCCTTGTAGTGCTTGTACTCACGCCTCTCTATCGTTTCAAGTATACCCAGGCACACCCGCATTTCCGTCCGGTGCCGCTCGGTAGAGCAGCAGGGGCATTTTGCAAACTTCTTCTTGGGTCGTTTCATGGGCTCTGAATCCTTGCCAGGCAGTAGTACGGGCCGAGATTGTACTTCCTGCATCTCCTCAGCTCCCGCAAGCACATCATGGTCCTTACGGGAAGGGCGGATTGGCGTTTACAACGCAGCCGAGAGCCAGTCTTGAAAACTCGCTCCAGCTGACCTTATTTTCCGCTATCTGGAAAGACTTTATCTTTCCTGAAAACCTCGGGCTTGTTAGGTAACTAAAGAGTTTGCTAGACTTACGTATCAGGTGTATTGATTTTAAACTCCTTATACTCATAGGCATCCATCACCTCGGGAGGGTAGAATTCTTTTAATTTTGCCAATCTTTCAAAGAAGTGCTTTGGCAATTTTCTGATAGTATTCCCAGATATTTCCAATACCTCAAGCTTCTTAGTGTTCAATATCTCATTTGGTAGCTGAGTCAAAGAATTATTACCTAGTTGTAAGTATCTCAAATTAGGCAAGGAAAATAAACCTATTGGCAGGTGTCGAATGTCGTTATTCCAGACGTTTATTTCTTCTAAGCCGGTAAGACCAAGCACCGAATTAGGCACAACTTTAAGCCCACACCCTCTTATGCTGATATATTTAAGATGCTTAAATCTACTTATCATTGATAAATCCGCATTGCTTAAATCATTATCATCCAAGTACAATGATTTTATATTACTGAATAACCTCAATTGATCAGGAAGTTTTTTAAGACCACAATCTATTAAACTAATACTCACTACCGTATCCGGCCTGCTTCTAGCGAGTTTCAAGAAATTATCATAAGACCGTTCCTGATGCAAAATATCAAAAGTATAACTCTTATCACGTACTTTAAACTTAAACTTACCAGTTACAGTAATTGTATCCGTCAAATGCTGAATTGAGTCTAGAACAGCTACACTTTTAAAGTATAGTTTACCAATAATTGTATCACCAACATTATAATGTCTTTTATTCAATACCATCCGTTGATCTATTGGGGTATAACTACGGTTATAAGTACATCCAAACTCGTTTAGCCTTAGGTAAAATTTGCCTTTATTCATCTTAATTACTAATTTCTTAGTTGTCATAATACCACTACTGCTAAATAGCATAATTGTATCATTGTATATTTTACAAAACCCATCTGCATCACGAATGCATCTTTTATACATGCCTTGCATTGTGCTTTGTTTTATTGAAAGGCTATCTTCTACTCCTTTTATTAAACTTGTATCAAACGTATAATTATTGTCAAGCACTTTACCTGCCTCCCTATTTTGCAGGCAGGAACTCAAGAACCAAATACCAAGAGATAGTATTAGTACATGTATCTTCATAAATTGCGAACTGAGCATTCTTTATGTTTATATAAGCTGCAGCAAATTAACCAATAAGTCATTAGTCTTATTGTCTTTACTTGGTCAACAGTATACAATTTGTGTCACCTGCCTTGTAATTCCCTAGTTTGGGTAGGATGCTATTTATTATAAGCTCAAAAAAGAAGCTGACCGCCTGCGCTTCTTTCCCGGCGGCAACTCGGAATACCACCAGGCCAGCCGCGCCACCTGGCCCGGCCTGCTCGAGCGCCTCGATACGGCCTTCACCGACCTGGGCGGCGCCTTCGACCCCGACGTGAAGGCCACCTATAGTCAGCACCGGCAGGCGCTGCTTTCGGCCCTAGCTACCCAGAGCGGGCAGAAAAAGCAGGTTACCGACGCCAAGCTAGGCAGCGTGGCCGAGCGGGCTCTGCTCACGCGCCAGCTCGCGCGCAACGCCCGCACCCTGAGTCTGGCCTTTGAGGAGCAGCCCGAGGAAGCCGCATCGGATTTCGACAAGAAGTACTTCAACCAGCACAAGGCCACTACAGCAAAGGAGGCCAGCCCCAAGCCTACTGTCTAAGGCAGGTTAGCCAGGTCTGAGAAACAGAAACGGCCCCGGTTGCGCAAAGCAGCCGGGGCCGTTTGGGTTAGGCGCTGCTTATTCAGACGCGGGGCAAACGTTGATTTTCAGCTTACGGTCCGTCACCGTTATTTAACCGGCTGATGATAAACTCATCATCTGCCGTAGCGCCCCAGCTGGCAATAGGATATAGAGCCGAATTGACAATGACAAAGAAAGCCTGGCCTTTGAAGCTGGCAACAATTTCCTGAAGCTCAGCTGCCTTTCGACCTTGATACATCAGCCTGGCATTCACAGGCAATGTCACCAGCAGATATTCCCTTTTTGCTTCCGCTACAATTTTCTGGCTTTTTATAATACCCCATCCCAATTCCTGGTTTTCTTCCAGGTTATTAGGTACAAAGGCAAGCAGAATCAATCGGTTATCAGAAGTGCTCTTGGATTTTGGGTATTGCTCCAAGCAGTGCTGGGCACTCTCAATAGTTCTGTATGTCTGGGCACAACAATCACAGATTTTCGGGCGTCGTATGTTAAGAATACCACAGCTTTGCAAAAGGAAAAGCAGCGTCCAAAGACTAAGTAAACGCCTCATACAAACGAATCAGTACCCGAGTTTAGGGTGGCAAGGACTAGGTCTGCTGTCCCTTCTGCGGCACAGCAGTTCTGGTCCGAAAATGCGGAAGTAGTCGGGGCAGCCGGGCCGGGCAGGGCGGCTAGTGCATGCAGCCCACGTAGATGTTGGATTTTATTTTAAACGGCTTGCCCGGGGCTTTGCCCAGCGCGGCCAGGGCGCTGTCGGCGGTGGCTTCCTGCTCGTAGATGCCGGTGACCAGGGCCAGGGTGTGCGGGCCGGCCTGGTCCTTATACTGGCTCAGATACTCCAGGCTCAGGGAATGGGACGGAAAGCGGCGGGGGTAATACTCGCCGGCGTACATCTCGTCCTCATCGTTTTCGGGCACGATAATGCGGTTTTTCTCGACGTTGAAATACCGGCCCATCGTATCAATGCTCAGGGTGAGCTGCTGGCTCAGTCCCAGCATCCGGCTCCGCAGTGCCGGGTACGAGCGGCTAGTATCGGCCACGACCACGAAGTAGGTGGCGTAGCCGGCGTTGGCGCTGTCGGCCGAAATACCTTCGGGCTCCTCCTCTACCGGGGCCACGGAGGGCACGACCGGTTTAGGCGAAGCCACTGCCTGTTGCACTTCTACCACGGGAGCCTCGGCCACGGGTGCGGAGGCCGGCGACGACTGGCAGGCGAAAAGGAGCACTGGAGCCAGCCGCAGTGAGTAAGTCAGCAAGCGTGTATGCATAGGGAGGAAGTAGTCAGGGGCAGTTTTTTGGCAAGAATTGGCGGCGTAAAATAGCCAATACGGGATATATCGGCGTCGTTCGGGGTAGACTGCGGTTGTCGGGCCTGCTTTATAAGGGTCCCACGGCCAGGGAAACTTCCACGGCAACCTTATTTCCGGTCAGTTTTCTGACCTGGTCGATGGTTAGGAAGCGGCGCATATTCTCGTCGCCAAACTCAATTTCCGCGTTGAGCGTGAGCGGCTCGGCCGCACTTTTGGCGTGCCGACTGGTATACGTCCGCAAAGCTTTGATGGCGGCGGCAATATTCATGGGAGCGTTAATTCCCGGCTGGGCTTCGGCCAGCAGTTGGGCAGCGTTCCGAAACCAGGCTTCCAGGGCCGCCGGACTTTGCCGGAACCGGGTGGTCGTGAAACGGAAACGCAGCACGTAATACTCGCAGCCCTCATGCCGGATGGTCAGCTGGTCGCCGGAGGGCAGCACCACTGTTTCCAGGCCCGAATGCTTATCGGGCAGCAGGCGGAAGGTGGTGCGGGAAAAGATTTTCCGGCGCACTACGGGCTCGGCGGCCCCACGGGGGCAGTCCTCATCGTGCCCCCGGGGCACGGTGGGAAAATAAGGCGGGGAAATGACTTCAGAAAAGCCCAGCAGGCTCCCGAGCACCAGGCCCAGACTACCACCAATACGCAGCATAAGAATAGCACAGAATGACTGGCCGCAGTGCATCGGCAAGCCGGCCCCGGAAGCACTGGCGGAAGGTATTGAAATTGCCGAAAGGACGCGGGATTTGCGTGCGTTATCAAAGTCGATGAGCGGATTTAGGCGCAATGGCAAAGTGCTGGCTTAAAGCGCCGGCAACTACTTCTGCTTTTTTCCCAAAGGGCCTACAAAAGTCAGAAACAGGAATCGTTGGAATTGACCAGACAGGAGTCTTATAGGCGCAGAAAGATCAGTGCCACCCTAATTCGATTAGCTTGTGCCCTACAAGCTGCAGGCGCTGCTCCACGGATAGGTCGCCCCGTAGTTCCAGTACGGGACAAGTAACCTGGGTAAGCCAGCTGTTATGATTTGCTAGCGTACGATGCCCGCCGCTGGAATTATCGTCATATCCTGCCGCCCACGCCAGAAATGCATGGTACTGGGCGGCGCGGGCTGGTTCTGTGGCTATCTTGCTACCGTAGCGCTCCTGCTCCCGCTGTTGCAAACGGCTTAGGCGCAGGGCCGGGGGGAGCCAGAGAAAGATAACCAGATCAAAGGCCGTTAGCCACTGGTCGCCCCACCCGACCAAAGAGCCGCCCAGAATCCAACGGGGCTGCTGGCTCAACTCTTGGCTAAGGGCGGCATTGCGCGCATACGCGGGACGCCGCTTGGTAAAGGGAGGCTCGGATACCACCCAAAAATACTCGTCACTATCAAAATAGCGGACGCCAAGCGCCTCACCAAGTGCCTTGCCTAAGGTGGTGACACCGGAGCCGGAAGCTCCGACAATGTGTAGTTTCATAGCGGCATAAGTACAGCTCTCAACAACATTCTTCCTAGCCCGGAAGACTTCATTATCCACTTAATCTTTTCCGAATTATCTGCCGGGGCGGGGTAAGCAATGCTTCTGACGACCCGGAAGCCAGAAACATTGCGCTCCTGCTAACGCCTGATAAACCCGGCAGCTTTGCCCGGTCCCTCCTACCTTTGCTGCTCACCACAGCCACCCGGCTGGGCTATTCATGACGTTTCGCTACCTGCTTTGCTTGGTCTTTCTGCTGGGTTTTCTGCTGCCGGTCTGCGCCCAGAAGGCCGATACCACCATCATCCGCTACAGCGGGCAGCTGGCGGGGCAATACTCGGCCGGGGGCGTCAACCGCACCCTGTTCTCGACCAGTCACTCGGCCACGCTGCTGCGGGGCCTGCACTTCGGCGCCCCCGTGACGGGCAGCTTTTTGTTTGGCAAGCAGGACAAGCGGCTCAAGGAGCGGGAATGGCTCTTCAACGCTACGCCCTACTACTGGAAAGGACGGTTCCGCCTCTACGGCATCGGGGGCTATGAACGCAGCAACCTGCGGGGCATCAACAACCGCTACCAGCTGGGCGCCGGGCCGGGCTGGGCGTTTTACTCCGACTCCCTGGGCCGGGAAGTGGCGGTAAGTAATTTGCTGATCCGGGAAGCTACCTACTTCGAGGGCGGCACAGAGCGGCTGGTGTCGCGCAGCTCCACGCGGCTGAAAGTGGTGTATTCCTACCGGGTGTTTGCCCTCAACTCCACCACGCTCTACCAGCCCAATCTGGCCAACTTCACCGACTACCGCGCCACCCAGCTCACCACCCTGGCGTTGCGTTTCAGCCCCCGTTTCGCTCTTACGGGCACCTACACCTACACCTTCGAAAGCCGGGTACTCGAAGGCAAGCCCACCGACAACACCAACGTGACGGTAGGCGTGACTTTCAGCACCAAGTAAAAATAGCGCACGGCCTTTTTGGCTTAGAGGGCCAGCCGCCGCAGGGTGGGCACGCCCTGCCATTGCGCCAGGGGCTTGCCGGTGGCATCAAACAGACTCAGTTCGGCCTTATCGGCGTCGGAGCCGAGGCCGACCAGAATCGAGAAGTTGCGCGTGGGCGTTTCGCCCAGGTATTCGGTGGCCCCGTAGGAAACCTGGCTTTCGGTGTCCTCGGGCACTTCGGCCGCCAGCAGGAAGCCCGGATTTAGGGTAGCCACGCCTTCCTCGTGCAGCGGGCCGCTTTTGCCGCCCAGTACCTCGGCCGCAAACCGAATGCTGGTATAGTTCAGGCGCGTTACGGTCAGGGTAACCGTTTGGGCGCCTTGCCGGCCGCTGTAGGTCACGGGCTTGCCGGCGGGCAGGTCGGTAGGAAAGTCGGCGGTGCCAAATCCCTCCATCACCAGCGTCTTGCCCTTCACCTGATACTCTTGTTTGCCGGTCACGTCCCGCAGCGCCTTCACAAACTCCGGCGACAAGCCCGTGGAGTCGGTCGGGGCCGTAGCTCCGGAAGCGGCCGAGTCGGGGGCCGGCGGCGGGGCCGGGGCAGTATCGGCGGCCACGGTCAGGGGCTTTTCCGGCGCAGTGGCCGCCTGGTCGTTGTTCTTCTTAGACGAGCAGGCGGCCAGCACGCTCAAACTCAACACGGTGCCCCAAATGGCAGGACGAAACAGGAAAGACACGGGACAGACAGAGTTAGAGAGGAAGAAAGGTGGAAAGAAGCCGCAGCCCGGGCTTTTCCGGCCGCAACTTACTCATCAAACAGCATTCCCATCCGGCCCATCTGGTAGTCGCGCATGGCTTCCATGATTTCGGTCTGGGTGTTCATGACGTAGGGCCCCTGCCACACCAGAGGCTCGTGGTAGGGCTGGCCGGTGCAATACAGTACCGTGGCCGCCTCGGTGGCCTGCAGGTCAATAGCGGTGCCCTCAGGCTCAAACTCCACCAGCGTCCGGCTCCCGACGCCGCGGCCATTCACCGTCAGGTTGCCGCGGAGCACATACAGCAGCACGGTGCGCCCGGGCTCTACCGTGGTCTGGAACTGTCCCTCAGCCGCCAGCTCCAGCACGACTGCCTGAATGCCGGTAAGGGAGTCCACGGGGCCCGTGGTGCCCAACAGGCTGCCGGCTACCACCCGCACCCGGCTCCGGCCGTCGGCCAGTTCCACTTCCGGAACCTGCTCGGTCGTCACGCCCTGGTAGCGGGGCTGGGTGCGCTTGAGGCGAGCCGGCAGGTTTATCCAGAGCTGCACGTACTCGATGGTGCCGCCCGCCTCGCGCAGCTCCCGGGAAATATTCTCGCTGTGCACAATGCCCAGGCCGGCCGTCATCCACTGCACCCCGCCGGCCCCCACGACGCCACTGTTGCCCCGCGAATCGTGGTGGCGCACGTCGCCGGCGAAGACGAAGGTCACGGTTTCGAAGCCCCGGTGCGGGTGGGGCGCAAACGGCAGGCCTCGGCCAGCGGGCTCCAGCGCTTCGGGGCCGGTGTGGTGCAAGAGCAAGAATGGGTCGAGCTGCTCGGCAAAGCGGCTGGGCAGGGGCTGGTAGGTTGTCAGGTATTCCTGCTCGAGCGGTTCGGCCACAATGCGGCGACGGACGGGCTTTAGGGACATAAAGGCAAGTAATTTTGTCTGGTAGAAAGCCGGAATGCCCGGTGGGCGGCTCTATGCAGTGCCCAGTCGGACTTTACCCGGCCAACTTTTTTTCGGGTATAAGTAAACCAAACCTAGGGATTCTGCTCTAACCCGGCACAGCCCCGCCGCTCCTAACCCGCTCCCCTGCTTGGAAGACCAGGAAATCCTCGCCAAGTTCGCCGACCCTGCTGCCCGTAACGTGGCCTTTAATCAGCTGGTGCGCAAGTACCAGTCGAAGATCTATTGGCACGTGCGCAAGATGGTTATCGACCACGACGATGCCGACGACCTGACCCAGGACGTGTTTGTAAAGGTGTGGAAGCACCTGGGCAATTTCCGCCAGGATGCCTCCCTCTACACCTGGATTTACCGCATTGCTACCAATGAGTGCCTGAACTTTTTGTCGGCAAAGCGGCGCAAGTTTTTCCTGCCCCTGCACGACGTGGCCGCCGAGCTGACCCAGAAAGTGGAGGCCGACCCCGGCCTGGCCGGCGACGAAATTGAGCGGCGCCTGCAAAAAGCCATTCTGCGCCTGCCCGACAAGCAGCGGCTGGTGTTCAATATGAAGTACTACGACGAAATAACCTACGAGCAGATGGCCGACATTACGGGCACCAGCGTAGGGGCGCTGAAGGCTTCCTACCACCACGCCGTCAAGAAAATCGAGCAATACGTCAACGAAGAGTCCCACCACGATTAAACCTCTCGGCCTGAGCCGTATCTAAGTCCTATGAACACTCCTTTTCGTCTGGATGACCACAAGCGGCGGCCCCAGCCGCTGGCCCCGCCGCCAGCCGACTACTTCGAGCAGCTGCCCCGCCAGGTAATGGCCCGGGTACAGCCCGCCCCGGGCCGGGAAAGTGCCGTGCTTGGCTGGCTGGCGGCCCTTCCCCTGCCGCTGCGCACGGCCCTGGCCTCGGCCCTGGTGCTGGGCAGCTTTGCCACGAGCTTTTTCCTGAGCCAGCCCGCCGAAACCGCTGCGTCGGCGCCGGTAGCGTCGTTGGAAACCGTGTCGCACACCGAAATGGTCCAGTATCTGCTAGCCAGCGACTCGCGGGTAACGCTCTCCGACCTGGCCGAGCTGCCCGCCGCCGACCCGGCGCTTACCGAGAGTTTCCTGCAAGCCTCCCCCGATGAGCTGCAGGATGCCTTGGATGCCCAGCCCGCCGACGACACCTACCTGTAATCCTTATTTTGCCGCTCCTTTTGCACTTCTCTCCCATGAAATATCTTCTTCGCGGCGTACTGGCCGTGTTTCTGCTGGTTGCCCTGCACACTTCGAGCCTGGCTCAGGGTGGCCGGCACCAGGGCCAGGGCGGCCGGCTCAACCAGCTGGAAAACGCCAAAATTGCCTACCTCACCGACAAGATTTCCCTGACCCAGGACCAGGCTCAGCGCTTTTGGCCCCTCTACAACGAGTTTTCGGATAAGCGCCGCGACGTGGCCCGCCGCATGCGGCAGCTGCGCAACGAAAACCCCGACGGCCTGAGTGACCAGCAAATCAAGGACAACCTGACCCAGGCCCTGACGCTGCGCCAGAATGAGGTCAACCTGGAAAAGGAATACTTCGACAAGTTCCAGAAGGTGCTGACCATCCGCCAGGTGGGCAAGCTCTTCATTGCCGAGCGCGACTTCACCAAGGAAGTTCTTAAACGCGTGGCCGACCGGCGCGGGGGCGGGGCTCCCGGTGGGGGGGCGTATGCTGGTCCGCCGGAAGAAAAATAGCTTTTCCGCACTCCTTATTGCATCAGACAGGCTGCTTCGGCAGCCTGTTTTGGTTTTCGGCTGTTTGGTAGCCAGACCTTCCTGGACCGCTCGGACGGGTGCAGGCAACAAGCCTCTACTATCTTTGCAGGCCCAATACCTCCTTGCTATGCTTACTCCGCGCCAGCTGTTTTTGCGCCACCAGGCCCAAACATCCGACTTTCCCTTGTTGCTTGAAATCGAGCGGGCTGAGGGGGTGTACATGTACGATACCAGTGGCCGCCGCATCCTGGATTTGATTTCGGGCATTGGGGTGAGCAACGTGGGCCACCGCCACCCGCGCGTCATTCAGGCCATTCAAAACCAGCTCGATAAGTATCTGCACCTGATGGTGTACGGCGAACTGGTGCAGGCTCCACCGGCCGAGCTGGCCTACGCCCTGCACCAGACGTTGCCCGAGTATCTGGACAGCGTGTATTTCACCAATTCCGGGGCCGAGGCCATTGAGGGAGCCCTGAAGCTGGCTAAGCGCCATACCGGTCGTACTGAGCTGATTTCCTGCCACAATGCCTACCACGGCTCCACTCACGGGGCGCTGTCCATCACCGGCTCCGAGGGCTTCAAGAACAGCTACCGGCCCCTGCTGCCCGACGTGCGCCACATCCACTTCAACGAGCTAGCCGACCTGGAACTGATTACCGAGCGCACGGCCGCCGTGGTCGTCGAAACGGTGCAGGGCGAAGCCGGCGTGCGGGTGCCGCTGCCCGGGTATCTGCCCGCGCTGCGGGAGCGGTGCCGGCAGGTAGGCGCTTTGCTCATTCTTGACGAAATTCAGTGCGGCTTCGGGCGCACCGGTTCGTTCTGGGCCTTCGAGCAGTTCGGCGTGCAGCCCGATATTCTGGTGTGCGCCAAGGGCATGGGCGGCGGCATGCCCATCGGGGCCTTTATTTCGTCTACGGAAATCATGGCCGGCTTCAAGACCAACCCGATTCTGGGCCACTGCACCACATTTGGCGGCCACCCGGTGTCGTGCGCCGCTTCGCTAGCTACGCTGCGCGTGATTCAGGAGGAAAACCTGCTGGCGGGCGTGCACGAAAAAGCCGCCCTGTTTCGGCGGCTTCTGCAGCATCCGGCCATCCGGCAGGTGCGGGGTCACGGCCTGTTGATGGCCGTGGAATTCGACTCCTTCGCCGTGCTCAAACCCATTATCGACCATGCCCTAGCGCACGAAGGAATTCTGACCGACTGGTTTCTGTTCTGCGACAACTCCCTGCGCATTGCCCCGCCTCTCACCATTTCGGAAGCCGAAATCGAGGAAGGCTGCGCGGCCCTGCTGCGGGCTATAGAAGCTGTGGTTTAGAGCATAGAGGTAAGACCTCAGAACTCAGAATGTTCTTTTATCGAAAAGTCTAAGTTCTGAGCTCTAAGATCTAAGGTCTAAACCTCCTACAGGCCGCTGCCTTTGGGATGGGTGCCGTTGTAGTTGAGGAAGGACTCCGACTCAGTTTTGATTTGCTCCCGGGGCAGGCCGTCCTTCACGCCGATAGAGATTTTGCGCACTAGCACGCCCACAATGGCTTTGCGGAAGCCCAGCTTTTCGGCCATGCCAATACAGAAGTCCATTTCGTGGTCGTCCACGATGCCGTCGGCCAGCATCATGTCCACCAGGTCAAAAATCTGGTCGAACCGCTCCGAGTCGTTGTCGGGCAGCACCAGGTTCACCGACCCCGAGTTAGCTACGATGGAACGCACGTCATCGGCCCGCATGCCGTTTTTCTTTCCCACCGCCACGATGAAGCTCATTTCCCGCTCATCAATGTGGCCGTCGGCCTTCGCCAGCGCCGCCAGATTCATGAGGTGACTCTTCACTTTCTTGGTTTGCTCGTTTTCAAAAAAGCCAAACATATACGGCGTTGCTTAAGTAACGGTGAAGGAAAAGAACTGGCCGACGAGGCCGCTCAAATACGGCAGCGGGGCGGTTAAGATACTCGGCAAGGGGCTTTCTTGCAATACGCAGCTTCAAAAAAAACAGCCAAACCGGCGTTATAATCTGCGCTGTTTTTTGCCTTTCCTTTCGCCAAAGGCTTTGTTTTCAATTTGGATTTATCACCTTTGCCCCGCCCGCACTGGGCAGTTCCGATTACCTGAATTATGATGAAACGTATTGCAGTTTTCACCAGCGGCGGCGACTCGCCGGGTATGAACGCCTGCATCCGGGCCGTGGTGCGCACGGCCGTGTATCACGGCATTGAGGTCTATGGCATCATGCGTGGCTACAGCGGCATGATCAAAGGCGAATTCGTTAAGCTCGACTCGGCTTCCGTGGCCAACACCGTGCAGAAGGGCGGCACCATCCTTAAATCGGCCCGCAGCCAGAAATTTATGACCAAGGAAGGCCGGCAGCAGGCCTTCGACCAGTTGGTCAACAACGGCATCGACGGCCTGGTAGCCATCGGCGGCAACGGCACGTTTACCGGCGCCACCATCTTCGAGCAGGAGTTCGGCATCCCGACCGTAGGCGCCCCCGGCACCATCGACAACGACCTCTACGGTACCGACTACACCATCGGCTACGACACGGCGGTGAATACGGCGCTGGAAGCCATTGATAAAATCCGCGACACGGCCGACTCCCACGACCGCTGCTTCTTTATCGAAGTAATGGGCCGCGACTCGGGCTATATTGCCATTCCCTGCGCCATCGGGGCGGGGCCGAAATCGTGATGATTCCCGAAACGCAGATGTCGACGGAGGCGGTGATTGAAACCCTGCAGGCGGGCTGGAAACGCTCTAAAACGTCCTTTATCGTGGTGGTAGCCGAAGGCGATGAGGAAGGCAACTCCCACGCCGTGGCCAAGCAAGTAAAGGAAGCTATTCCAGAACTCGACACCCGCGTAACGATTATCGGGCACGTGCAGCGCGGGGGCTCCCCCACCGCCGCCGACCGCCTGCTGGGCTCCCAAATCGGCATTGCCGCCGTGGAAGGCCTGATGAACGGCATGCGCAACGTGATGGCCGGCATCGTGGACCGCAAGCTCGTCTACACCCCCTTCTCTGACACGATTCACAAGAAAAAGCTCATCAACCAGACCTTCATGCGCATGGTCGAGATTCTCTCGGTATAAGCGGCGAACTAATAAGGTGAACTAGTGAAGTGGTGAGATGGTGAGTTTTTCGTTCTTACCGCTCTAACGCTGGTTTCCGTGTCATTGCGAGCAACGCGAAGCAATCCGTCCTCTACCGAATACGACTCGTTCTTTTACCAGAAAGCCCTTTACTACCGCGGTAGTAAAGGGCTTTTCATTTTGGAAAACGCCATACCTTTCAGAGGACGGATTGCTTCGTCGTGCCTCCTCGCAATGACACGCGCCGTTGACGCCGCTAGAACGACAACTCACCATTTCACAATTTCACCACTTCACCTCCCCAGGGTGCACCCACTGGTACTGCGGGTCGCGGCGGAGCCAGGTGAGCTGGCGCTTGGCATAGTGGCGGGTGTTGCGCTTGAGCAGGCGCACGGCTTCGGGCCAGTCGTAGAGGCCGTCGAGGAAGTCGAAAATTTCCTGGTAGCCCACGGTTTGCAGGGCGTTGTGGTGGCGGTACGGCAGCAACGCGGTGGCCTCGGCCAAAAGACCGGCTTCCAGCATGTGGTCTACCCGCTGGTCGATGCGCTGGTAGAGTTCTTCCCGGTCCCGGCTGAGGGCAATTTTGATTGTTTGGAACGACCGCTCCTTCGCAACTTTCGGGGTGTGGAAGCTGGAAAACGGCTGCCCGGTGCTGCGCGTCACTTCCAGGGCCCGCACCACGCGCTGGTGGTTTTGCCGGTCGATGCGGGCGTAGGTGACGGGGTCGAGGCGCTCCAGCTCGGCCACCAGCGGGGCCAGACCGTGCTCGGCCAGCTCCTGCTGCAGGGCGGCGCGCACCGTGAGGTCGGCCAGGGGCATTTCGTCCAAGCCTTCGGTAACGGCTTGCAGGTAGAGTCCCGAGCCCCCGGTCAGAATCACGACTTGATGCTGCTGAAACAGCTGGTCGAGCAAGCCCAGGCAGTCGACTTCAAAGCGGCCGGCATTATACTCCTCGGTGATGCTGTGCGAGTCGATAAAATGGTGGGTTACGCCCTGCATTTCGGCCGCCGTGGGCTTGGCCGTACCGATGCTCAGCTCCCGGAAAAACTGGCGCGAGTCGGCCGAAATTACGTCGGTCTGGTAATGCTGGGCCAGCTGTACGCACAGGGCCGTTTTGCCCACGGCCGTGGGGCCCGTAATGACCAGCAAAGTAGGTTTAGGCGGCGCCAGGCCGGGAAGCAGATTCATGCAGGAATAGGTTGGGGCGCCCACAGGGCTTCGTACAAAGCTAGCAGATGTTGCTCCTCGCGCTGCCAGTTAAACTCCCGGCGGGCCTGTCGGCAGTTCTGGGCCAGCTCATGGTAGCGGGCGGGATTCAGGTGCAGCAACCCATTCAGAGCCGCCGCAATGGATGCTGGAGTCAGCTCCACTACTTCAGCCACTTCGTACTGCGCGTTGAGGTGGCGATACTCAGGAAAGTCCACGATGAGCTGCGGAATGCCGGCGTGCAGGTAGTCGAAAAATTTATTGGCCAGGGAATAGTAATAGCTCAGGCCCTGGTTTTCGAGCAGCATAATACCCACCGTAGCCCCATTGGTGACCTCGCGCAGCTCGGCCGGCAGCACGAAGCCCCGGAAGTCAACCTTTCCGGAATCGAGCAGGCCCAGGACGGCGGCCCGCTCCCGCAGCGCCTGCGACAAGTCGCCTTCCCCGCAAATTACCAGCCGCCCCGCCACCTGGGGCATGGCGTCGAGCAGGGCTTCCAGGCCGCGGCCGGCATTGAGGGCCCCCTGGTAGAGAATATAGCCGTCGGCCGGAGCGGCAGCTGGTGCGGGTGGCAGCTCGGCGGGCGTAAGGCGGCTGATATTGCGCACCACGTTGAAGGGCTTGGCATAGCGCTGCTCAAACACCCGCGCCAGGGCCGGGCCCACCGTGTAAGCCAGCGTGGCCCGGGGCACAATAAACCGCTCCACAGCCCGCCAGAGCTTCTGCACGGCCGGGCGGGCCACCACTTCGGGCACTTCTGTAAACAGCTCGTGGGCGTCGTAAATAAAGGGCTGCCTACCCAGCCAAGCCCGCAGCCACACCGGCAAGGCCGTGTCCAGATCAATGGCGCACCAGGCCGCGGCGCGCTGGCGCAGCAGGTAAAAAAACAGCCGCAGGTTGAATTCTACGTAGAACAGCTTACCCTTATTCTGCCAGCAACGTAACCGGTGTTGGCGGTAAGCCTGCTCAGTTAGCGGACGGGACGCGGGCCACTCCCGCCCCACCAGCAGCACGTCGTAGCCGTGCCGGGCCAGGCTGCCGCAAATTCGCTGCATGCGCTGGTCGTAGTTTAAATCGGTGGTAACGGTGAAGATAAGGGTGCGCATACAAGGAAACAGCGGCGGCCGGTGCGCAGGAATCTGCCGCAAAACCGCGCTATCTGGGATATTTTTGACAAATTTAAGGAGTTAAAACTCGCGTACTGGTTAGCAGGGGTAGATGATGCTCCCCCGCGAACCGCCTTTTCTACCCGATGTCGACTAATCCTGTACCACCGGCTGACGCTGCAGCGCCACGGGCTCTCCCAGTCCCGCCCGCTGATTTCTACCGCGTCCTGTTCGAGGAAGCCTACGACGCCATCCTGCTCTTCGATGAGCAGGGCGGATTGGTCGATTGCAACCAGACTGCTCTGCGCCTGCTAGGCACCACCCGCACCACCCTGCTGACGGCGGGCCTGATGACCCTGGCCACGCCGGCCGCCGGCCCCAACTACTGGCAATCGGACGATGAGCTGCGCGCGGCCGTTCGAGACGCGGCCCGCACCGGCACCCGCTACGTCAAACGCTGGACGGGCCAACGGGCTGATGCAACGGCCCTGGACTCGGTGGCAACGCTGCACCGCGTGCCTGCTCCCAACGGCGCCGTGCGGGTGCAGCTGACCTTGCGCGACGTGGTGGAAACGGCAGCCCCGGCAACCGACGACACCATCACCCGGCAGCAGGCCCTGGACTTGTCGCAGGACCACCTGCGCGACCTGCTCAGCCGCACCAACCTGAGCTACGTGCGCGCCAACCGTGCCGGCATCATTGAAGATGTCAACGACTTTTTTCTGCACTACACCGAGTACACCCGGGAAGAAGTGCTGGGGCGGAGCTTTCACGAAACCTTCTCCCCGCCGGCCGACCGGGCCCGGATGCAACAGGCCTACCTGACCTGTATTGAAACCGAACAGCTGCTGGATTTCTACGAGCGTGCCATCATGACCAAATCGGGCCAGACCCGGATGGTGTACTGGCACGCCGAGTTTTCCCGCGACCTGAAGGGCCAGGTGACCGGCATATTTGTGGTGGGCCGCGACTATACCGACCGCCACGTGGCCGCCCGGGCCCTGACCGACAACCGCCACCGCCTGCAGGACTTTCTGGACAATGCCCACGACCTGATTCAGAACCTGAGCATCGACAACCGCTTCCTGTTCGTGAACAAGGCCTGGAAGGAAAAGCTAGGCTTCAGCGACGAGGACCTCTCGCAGATGACCCTGGGCGACGTGGTGCACCCCTATTACAAGGCCAAGCTGCTTTACCAGCTGCGCAACCTCTACAAGGGCGAGAAAGTCAACAAGCTCGAAACCGTCTTCCTGACCAAGACCGGCAAGCCGATCCACCTGATTGGCTCGATTTCCTGCTCCTGGCAGGATGATGAGCCCGTGAGCACCCGCGCCATTCTGCACGACATCACCGACCGCATCAAGGCCGAGCGGCTGCAGAAGGTGTACTACAGCATTGCCAACCTGGCCATCAGCTCCAAGGATTTACAGTCGCTCTACGGGGCCATTCACCGGGAGCTGAGCAAAATCATTGAAACCAATAACTTCTACATTGCCCTCTGCGACGACGCGCGCACCCAGCTGCAGTTCAGCTACTTTGTAGACCAGAATATTCAGGGTGAGCAGGGTTTGGTGTCGCGGCCGTTTTCGTCGGGCGTGTCGGAGTATATTATCCGCACCGGGCGGCCCCAGTACCTGCTGCGGGCCGAGTTGCAGGAGCTTATTGCCAACGGCACCATTACGGCCTTTGGGCTGATGCCGGAAGTGATGCTCTGCTCACCCCTGAGCATCGGGGAGCGAATTATCGGCGTGATTGCCGTGCAGGATTACCACAAGGCCGACGCCTACGCCGCGGCCGACATTGAGATTCTGCACTTCATCTCCAACCAGGTGGCCCTGGCCATTGAGCGCAAGCGCAATGAGGTGCAGATCAACAAGCAGAACGCCCGCCTGAACGCCATTTTCGAGAGCGGCTCCCACCTGATGTGGTCGGTAGACATGCACTCGCGCCTGACCTCGTTTAACCGCAACTACTCGGCTTACTTCCTGCGCCGCAACGGCGTATACCCGTCCCTGAATGTGAACCTCTGGCAGGCCGATCTGGGCATGATGGAGGAAGACGCCCGCGAGGCCTTTATTGAAAATTACCGCCGCGCGTTTCAGGGCCAGCCCCAGCGCTTCGAGGTACGCCTGCGCGACTCCCGCGGGCAGGATACGTGGCGGGAAATCTACCTCAACCCGATTTACCTCGATGATGGCACCTTCGAGGAAATTTCGGGCATGGCCCACGACATCACCGAGAAAAAACGCTCCCAGCTGGAGCTGGCGGCTCAGGAAGAGAAGTTCCGGGCCATCTTCGAGTCGTTCCAGGACGTGTACTACCGCACCGATGGCAAGGGCGTGCTTACGCTGGTGAGCCCCTCGGTATCGGACATGCTGGGCTACAAGCCCGAGGAGGTGATCGGCTCACCCATCATGGACTACTACGTGCGGCCCGAGCAGCGCGATGAGCTGCTGAGCAACATCCAGCAGTTTGGCGAGGCGCGCAACATTGAAATCGACATGCGCCACAAGGACGGGCACGCGGTAAGCGTACTGGTGAATGCCCGGCAGGTCAACGATGGTCCAGCGGGCACCGAAGGCATCGGGCGCGACATCACCGAGTTCAAGCAGATGCAGGACGACTTGCGGCGGGCCAAGGAAGAAGCCGAAACCGCGCTGGAGGCCAAAACACAGTTTTTGGCCAACATGAGCCACGAACTGCGCACGCCCATGAACGGCATCATCGGCATGATTGACTTGCTGCACCAGACCGTGGCCTCCGAGGAGCAGGAAGAGTACGTGGATACCCTGCGCAAATCCTCGGACGCGCTGCTGGCCATTCTGAACGACATCCTAGACCTTTCGAAGATTCAGGCCGGCAAGCTGCAGCTCAACGAGTCGGGCATCGACCTGCACTACACTTTGGACAAGATTCATTCCCTGTTTGCCAACCGGGCCAACCAGAAGAAGCTCAAGTTCACCTACTTTATTACCTCCCACACCCCGCGCTTCATCATCACCGACGAAACCCGGGTGCTGCAGATTCTCTCGAACCTGACTTCCAACGCCATCAAGTTTACTGCGGCGGGCACGGTGAGCATCATTGTCTCGTCGGTATCCACGGACGGGGTAGAGCACACGCTGCGCTTTGCCGTGCAGGACTCCGGCATCGGGATTTCCCCGGCCAATGCCAAGCTGCTCTTCACCAACTTCACCCAGCTCGACACCACGCCTACCAAGGCCTTTGGCGGTACAGGGCTGGGCCTGGCCATCAGCAAGCAGCTGGCCGAGCTGCTAGGCGGCGAAATCGGCATGATTTCCAACACCGACGACGGCTCGACCTTCTGGTTTACGATGCGCTGCCGGGTGGCCTACAACGAGGAGGAAATCGTGCAGGAGCGCGTGGCCTCCCGCGACCGAAGCCACGAAATCATGCGCCTGGAAACGGCCCCGCGGGTGCTGCTGGTCGATGACAACCCCATCAACCAGAAAGTGGCCGTGCGCCTGCTCGACAAGCTAGGCTGCCAGATCGACGTGGCCAACGACGGGTTTGAGGCCATCAGCAAAGCCACCGCGCCAACGGGAGATTATGAGATGATCTTCATGGACATTCAGATGCCCGAAATGGACGGCATCACGGCCATGCACGAAATTCGCCAGCGCCTGGGCCGCAGCTGTCCGCCCATTGTGGCCATGACGGCCTACTCGATGAAGGAAGACGCCGAGCGGTTTGTGCAGCAGGGCATGGACGACTACATCTCCAAGCCGGTGAAGTCGCAGGACCTTTACACCGTGCTGCTGCGCTGGACCGGCGCGGCCGAGCGCATGGCCGCCCTGCACCTGTCGGCCGCTCCCGAAACGCCTGCCGCCCCCGAAGTAACCGAGCCCACGGTGGCCTACACCGCGGCCGGTGAGGCCGAAGAAACTGCTGACACCACCTTTATTGACCCCGAAGTGCTGGAGCAGCTGCGGCAGCTGGGCGGGGCCGAGTTTGCGGCCCAGCTTTACAGTGATTTTGAGCAGGAAGCCGGCGAGTTATTGACTGAAGCCCAGGAATTAGTGGATCAAAAGCAGTACGAGCAGATCCTGCCTCACTTGCACCAACTCAAGGGCACGGGCTTTACTTTGGGCATCAATGAACTGGCCGAATGCGTGAAAAGCTTGGAACATGACCTAAAAAAGGGCCAACTTGACCACGTAGAACGAGATTTTCGCACTATTATGCGGCACTTTACGGCCTTTACCCGGACATACCCGGCTGTTACCCAGGGCTCATAATTCCCGTAGAACCATTTGACTGACCTTCCCATCTTCTCCGACCTTAAACATTCTTTCCCATGGCTGATGCTAAAACCATCCTAATAGCAGAGGACAGCTCTGTTATTTTGAACCTGACCAAAAAAATCCTGGAGCTCCAGAAATACCGAATTGTATCGGCCAAAAACGGCGGGGAAGTTATCAAACAAGTAGAGGCCCAGCCTATCGACTGCGTGCTGATGGACATCAACATTCCGGTAAAAGACGGTATGGAATGCACCCGCGAGATTCGCCGCAACGCCGATCCGCGCATTGCCCAGATTCCGATTATTGCCATTACCGGCAACGCCAACAACTACTCCATGGAGCAGTTCCGCGAGGCCGGCGTTACGGATTACCTGCCCAAGCCCCTGGACTTCGACGCCCTGGTGCGGGTCGTAAAGCAGTATATCGGGTAAGCAACTTTGTCGTATAAATGCTGAATTATGAATTGAGAACCGCTACTTAGCCTTTGGCCAACAGGTCATTCACCATTCGTAATTCAGCATTTATACTTCAGACACAGTGCAAGTTACTTTTCTCGGCACGGGCACGTCGCAGGGGGTGCCCATGATTGGGTGCCACTGCCCGGTGTGTACCTCCGTGGACTACCGCGACAAGCGCCTGCGCGTATCAGTGCACGTGCAAACCCAGGGCAAGAGCCTGATTATCGACTCCGGGCCCGACTTCCGGCAGCAGGTGCTCCGGGCCCGCATCGACCACCTGGACGCGCTGGTGTTTACCCACGAGCACAAGGACCACACGGCCGGCATGGATGACATCCGGGCCTACAACTTCAAGCAGCAACAGGACATGCCCGTGTACGCCGAGCCGCGGGTGCTGGAGCAGCTCAAGCGCGAGTACGCCTACATTTTTGCCGAGCACAAGTATCCCGGTGTGCCCAAGGTGCAGACCATGCCGATTGTGAGCGACACGGAGAGTTTTCTGGTGGAAGGCGTGGAAGTGCATCCCATACGGGCCATGCACTATAAGCTGCCCGTGCTGGGTTACCGCATCGGCAACTTCACTTACATCACCGACGCCAACTACCTCTCGGAAGAGTCGTTGGAACGGGTGCGGGGCTCAGAGGTCATCGTGCTCAACGCCCTGCGCCACGAGCCGCATATTTCCCACTTCTCCCTGCAGGAAGCCGTAGATATCCTGACCGATCTAGCCCCGCGAGTAGGTTATTTGACTCATATCGGGCACCAATTGGGCAAGCACCGCGAAGTGGAAGCCACCCTGCCCAGCTTTATCCGCCTGGCCTACGACGGACTGCAGGTGGAGCTGTAAGCGCAGTAGCTGCCGCTGGAGCGCCCGGTATGAAGCACGGAATACCTTCGCTTGGGCAGTTGCTTATGAATGCGGTTAGGCAGCAGGGTGCTACGGATTGACCTTGGCTACCCGAAACCACAACGCCCAAGCCTGTTTAGCCGGCATCTTGCCCTTCTCCGGGGTTTGCTCAATTTCCCACCGGGTGTAGGTCAGCAAGTAGCGCCGGCCATTCGCTTTGATGTTGGTTGTATCCAGCCACGTGACGCGGTTGGAACTGGGTCGGTTTTTAGGCAAACGTACTTCCTGAGTTTGCCCCTGAGCATCGGTAATGGCTAGCTTAGGCCAGGCCGAAGGGCCCACGATGCACTGTAGCCCCTCGGGACAATAGGTTGTGTAGGCCTCATCGAGCCGCACGGTTAGCTCCGGGCTAGTTGTGGCCGGCAGAAAGGCCTGCTGTTGGTGATGCAGGGCAAAGTCCTGCTCGAAGCCGATGGCAAAGTCAGCGGCCGATCGTTCCGCCTCCGTTTTCGGATCAACCATTGTTTTTTGGCAGCCTGCCAGACTCAGGGTGGCCGCGAGGATTAGTAGAGTTGATTTCATTGTAGGTCGAATAAGTAATTTCACCCTTATTGCCCGAATTACGGGAGCTCTCGTCAGGGAGAGCCCGTTGAGGGGAACAATAGTTGCATCGGCTACTGCTGTTGTATTCGAGCCGGCGGGGCCAGCCCCAACTGGTTGCTACTCACCTGGCGCCTGCTACCCTGCCCCTTTTTGCTTTCTAATGCATAATAACTATTACTTCCTGCGCCAGCTGGCTCCGGCCCTCACTCAGCAGCTAGCGGGCTTTACCGTGGCCACGTGCTTTTCGCAGGAAAAAGATGAGCTTGTCATCGGCCTGACCAACGGCGCGGCGGAGTTCTGGTTCAAAGCCCAGCTTTCGGCCGGCTTTACGGCCTTGGCTTTGCCCGAAACCTTTCACCGGGCCCGCACCAACTCCGTGGACCTGCTACCGGGCCTGCTGGGCCTGGAAGTTGCCAGCGTCAGCGTATTTCCCCACGACCGGGTGCTACAGCTTAACTTCCAGACTAAAGCCACGCTCCAATTCAAGCTCTACGGGCCGCGGCCCAACGCCGTATTTCGCCCGGCACCCGGGCGGCAGCCGAGCTGTTTCATCAGCGCTACCTGGCCGACGCTGACCTCACCCCGGCCCCGAGCCCTCCCCGACCCGCTGAACCCACTGCGCAGCTACCCGGCCCTGGGCGACGTGCCCCCGCGCTACCTGCGTGCCCGCGGCTACGACACGGCCGACGCCACCGAACGGCTTCGGATGGTCGAGGAAGTTGTAGCCCTGCTCGAAAATCCAGCCCACTTCTACCTGACGGCCATTGAGGGCAAGACCCGGCTGACACTGCTGCCGGCGGGCGAAGTAGAGCAAATTCTGGCCCCCGACCCCGTGGCGGCCCTGCGCCTGTTTGTGCCGCTCACGCTGGGCCGCCGGGCTTATGAAACCGAGCTACGGCAGGTGCGGCAAGACCTGGAAAAGCGGGCCGAGGAAGCCACCATCAGCGCCAGTCAGGCCCGCACCCGCCTGCACGCCCTGGAGCATACCGCTGGCTACCGGCAGACGGCTGACCTGATTATGGCCAACCTGACCCAGATTCCGGCCGGAGCCGCGCAGGTGGAAGTCGTGGACTTTTACCAGGATAACCAGCTGCGCACCATCAAGCTCAAGGCTACCGAAACGCCCCAGCGCACGGCCCAGAACCTGTACCGTAAGGCCAAAAACCAGAAGATTGAAACCCAGCAGCTGCAGGAGCGCATCGAGCGGCGCGAAACCGAGGCTCTGTGGTGCCTGGAGCGTCTAGAGGAACTAGTAGGCATCACTGAGCTACGCGCCCTGCGTACCTGGCGCAAAACCCATGATTTACTGCCCGAAACCAAGGCCAAAGAAGCCGCGGAGCTGCCCTTCAAAGTGTTTACCGATGGTGGCTATACCATTCTGGTGGGCCGCAATGCTCAGAACAACGACCTGCTCACCCAGCGCTATGCTCACAAAGACGACCTCTGGCTGCACGCCAAGGACGTGACCGGCTCCCACGTGGTTATCAAGCAGAAAGCCGGGCAGACGATACCCGAGCCGGTAGTGGAGCGGGCCGCCCAGCTGGCAGCCTGGTATTCCCGCCGCAAAAACGACTCGCTCTGCCCTGTGACCGTGACGCCCAAAAAATTTGTGCGCAAGCGTAAGGGCGCCGTGGCCGGCCAGGTGGTAGTGGAGCGGGAACGGGTGGTGCTGGTAGTGCCCGCCAACCCGTTTGAGCGAGCAGGCTAACCAGACAAACCGTAAATGCAAAACCGGCCGGCTCCTGAGAAAGGAACCGGCCGGTTGGCGTTGTGTGCGCGCGGGAGATTCGAACTCCCACACCCGAAGGCACCACCCCCTCAAGATGGCGTGTCTACCAGTTTCACCACGTGCGCAGAGGAAAAAAGCGGTACTCACTTCCAGCAGACCCGGGCCACTGACTTCGCTGAGGCGGCGAAGTGGGGACAAAAGTAGGTGGTTGGGCCAAACGGTGCAAGCTAGAAGGCGTTTTTTCTGCAAAAAAGACGGTTTAACGCCCGACCTGTGTGGCTGATCCGCTTATAATCAAGCATAAAGCTGCTGATTTTTTTTCGTCTCTTTCGCTCATTCAGACTCGGCAACATCCGCCAAATCCGTATTTTGACCTACTCTGGCAGGCTGGCTCAGCCAATACGTAGAACAATGCGCCGGCAAAACCAATCTGAAAGCGGCCTAAAAACTTGGGGAAAGGAAGGCCTGCTGGGCGTAGCATACTACTTGCCTGAACCAGCAGCAAAAAGGGCGGCACCGGAGAGGTGCCGCCCTTTTCATAGGAGCAGTTGCTGCTTACTCGGCACGGGCCAGAGGCGTGTCAACTACGTGCTCGGAGATAAACCATACCTGCATTTCGTTGGCGCGCAGTACTTCGCTTACCAGCAGGTCGTTGGTGCCATCATCGCCGCTATCATCGGCTTGCTTGGCAAAATCGTGGCAGTTCTTGAGGATGATCTGGTGGGCTTCCAGCAGGCGCGATACCTGAATAGGGGCCTCTTCCCGGTCGCGGGGCGGGCGTGGGATGCTGGCCAGCTCGGCCACGTCGTGGGCCATGGCTACGGCCACGCCCCCCAGAATCTGAATGCGCTCGGCAATGGTATCGACCAGCACGCTTTGCTCCTCATAGTGCTTGTCGTAGAGCAGGTGCAGCTGGTAGAAGGTCGGGCCTACTACCTGCCAGTGGTGCTTTTTGTAGAGGTCGCGCAGCGTAATGGTGTCGGCCAGCATCTGGTTGAGGTTGTTCACGCTTTCCTGGCGGGTCTTCTCATCGAGACCGATGGGCAGGCGTTGCGACACGGTACCATACTTCTGGAGCGGAGCCGGGGCGTTAAACTGCTGATTGAGTACGGGCTGTACACTAGGTACCGACTGGCCATTGCTGGCGGCAGCACCCGTTGAGGCAGTCGGAGAAGCTTTGGGAGAAGCTGCGGCTTTGGCAGCAGGCTTTTTGGTGGTGATGTCTTTGGTAGCCATTGGTAGAGAGTAGCGAAAAAAGGATAGACAGCCGGAGCCGCCACTGGAAAGCTTTACGCGGGATACGGCGCTAGGTTCGGGGTTTTAGCGCGACCAGCAGGCTCAACCGTAGGTCTGGACCCGGTTCCAGGCTTACCTTCAGGCCCGACATCTTTCTGTTCTAGCTTTTTGTTTCTATGGCGCTGCCCCATCCGCACCCGCATCCGGAAGACCACCTGACCAGCTCGGCTATGCTGCAGGACATTGTCATTGGCCTTTCCGACGGCCTGACGGTGCCGTTTGCCCTGGCTGCCGGCCTGAGCGGGGCGGTGCAGTCGTCGGCGCTGGTCATTACGGCGGGCCTGGCCGAAATTGTGGCCGGCTCCATTGCCATGGGGCTGGGTGGCTACCTGGCCGGGCGCACCGAGGTAGAGCACTACGAGGCCGAGCTGGCCCGTGAGTACCGCGAGGTGCGGGAAGTGCCCGATGTGGAGCGGGCCGAAGTGCGCGACCTGCTAGCCGAAATCGGCTTGTCGGAAGCTACCCGGGAGCTGGCTGTGCAGGAGCTTACCGCCGACCCGGAGCAGTGGGTCAAGTTTATGATGAAGTACGAGCTAGGCCTGGAAAAGCCCGACCCGCGCCAGGCTCCCAAGAGCGCCGCCACGATTAGCCTGGCCTACGCCGCGGGCGGCCTGATTCCGCTGAGCGCCTACTTTTTCACGGCCACGCCCTCCCAGGGCCTGCTGTGGTCGGCCCTTATTACCCTGGTCTGCCTGCTCATCTTTGGCTACCTGAAAAGCCGGCTCACCGGGCAGCCACCCGTGGCAGGTGCCCTGAAAATGGCCGGCATCGGGGCCCTGGCCGCCGGAGCCGCCTTCTTTGTGGCCCGGCTCATCAGTGAGTAAGCCGGTAGTGTAACCAAAAAAGCCGGGCCTTTGTGGGGCCCGGCTTTTTTAGTGCGGGAGTGCGTATTACTCAGCGTCGGTGCGGAGCAGGCGGGCTACCTGGCGGCCGTCGGCGGTGCGGGCCAGATACAGGCCGGCCGGAACGCTGGCCGCGGGGCTCCACTGCACCTGGCCCGAGGGCAGGCTCAGCAGCGTAGTGACTTGCCGGCCCAACTGGTCGAATACCAGCACCTGCTGCACCCCGGGCCGGGCCAGGGTAAAGCTCACCTGGGTCTGGAAGGGCGTGGGTACGGCCGTCAGGGTGGTAGTGGACTTAGCGGCTTGCGTCGCCAGGGCGGGGCTGCTCACGCGGAAAGTCAACGTCTGGGTTTGGATGCCTTTGTAGGGACAGTTGCTGTCGGTGGTGGTAACGGTGCAGTAATAGAGGCCAGGGCTCAGGTTGACCGGTGGAATCCAGTCAATCTGGACCGTGGGGCTCACGCTGGGCGGGGCGGCCGTAAATTCGGAGTTGGGCAGCACCTGCTCCACGTTGCTGGTCATGGTCAGCACCTGCCCGGCATTGACGTCCGTGGCCCGCAGCCGCACGGTAACCAGCCGTCCGGCCACCACAGGAATCACCTCCGTTACGGGCTGGGTAACGGGGCTGTTGTTAACCGTTATAGGAGCCAGAACCGGGTTTCGGTTGTCGCCGCAGTCGACGACGGTAAACATCATGTCCCGCCGCACGGTGCCCACCAACGTAGCCACCCGCCGCCCCTGCGAATTGATGCTACGCCGATATTCCGACACCTTTACTGCCACCACGTGCTTGTTGTCGGAACTGTTTACGGCCGCATTATACAGTGTGGGGCGCATAGAAATTGAGCCGTTCTGACGGTCGAACTCAAAGTACGGCTGCAATTGCCGCTGCGGGCAGGTGCCCGTCAGATTAAAGGACGGCAGGGGAAAAGTTGGGGAATATGTCGCGGCGGGTAGGCTCGTAATGCAGGTGGGGTCCACCGGGTCCGGCGTCGATGAGGAGCCATACGACTTGTAGGTCAGCGGCTCGGAGCAGCTCATCAGCGGGGCTACCAGCTCATACGTCAGGGAGTCGCCATCGGGGTCCACGGCTTGCTCACTAAAGGTCGTAGGCAGGTTCCAGCCCACGAAAGACACGACCTGAGCCGTGGTGCTAAACACCGGCGAGGAATTGACAACCCCATTGGTATTATCGAGGGTTGCTTCGGTATACAGGTCCCCACTGCCAATATTCACGTTGCCGAGCGTAGGACGGGCATTGAGCGTTACGCTTAGGGTCCACTGCCCGGCGGGCAGCGTCACCGTGGCTTCAAACAGGCCGGTTTCGTAGTTGGTGGGCAAGCCCGAACCGCAGGGCTCCCCTACTGTGGCGCAATAGTCTTTCCCAATATGATAGGAGCCGCTGACCAGGGTCATGGGCACTCCCGGGGTCGAAAGCACGCTGCACGCGGTTGTCCGATACTTCAGGTCCGGGTTGATTGAGTTGAAGAGAGCCCCGCCGCAGTCCCGGTATACCCGAAAGGACACCTTGTAGCGGTTGTTGCCTAACGAGACGTAGGAAATTTCGCTGGCCTGAATGTGCGAAGCCTGGGCGCCGGACGCGGCCAATAAGCCGAGCAGCACCAGCAGGCCCCGCATGATAAGTAAAGGTTTCGTCATGTATCTTGCCGTAAGAGTGAGGAAGTAAAACAAACGCTACATAGTTAAGCAAAAGCTCATTGGCTTTAATATAGCTGCTGTATTTTATTCAAAACTCCCGCAATAGCCCGGCTCATACGCTGCTAGGCGGCACCTGGACCGGGCCGAATCCGTACCGGCAGTAGTCTTTTTCTTAGCTTCCCTCCCATGGCTTTCCCCTTCTTCGGCGACGACAAATCGAAAATAGCGCAGATGCTGGCTACCCTGCCCCAGCAGGGCCGCGTGGAGTGGATTGGCATCCGGCCGGTGCGGCGCGAGCCGCTGGTGAGTCTGCCCGAAGTGGAAGTCCTCACCGATGCCCGCCTGCACGGCGACCATGCCCGCGTAAAAGCCGGCGGCAAGCGGCAAGTGACGCTCATTCAGCACGAGCACCTGCAGGCCGTGGCTGGCTTTCTGGGCCGGGAAGAACCCGTAGACCCCGGCCGGCTGCGGCGCAACCTAGTGGTCAGCGGCCTGAACCTGCTGGCACTCAAAAACCGCCGCGTGCAGCTGGGCGAAGAAGTGATTCTGGAGGTTACCGGGGAGTGCCACCCCTGCTCCCGCATGGAAGAAGAACTGGGGCCCGGCGGCTACAACGCCATGCGCGGGCACGGGGGCCTGACGGCCCGCATCATTCAGGGCGGCCTGCTGCGCGTGGGCGACGCCGTACGGCTGCTGCCCGCCGAAGCGCAGGCAGCCCCGGAATAAACAACTGATTATAAGCACATTGATCCTCGGGTAACAACCATGAGTCAATGAAGCGCTAACCTTAATTCGAATTTTCAAACAATCTTCTTTTTTGTTCGAAAACATAAATAGTCAGCTTAGCGTTGTGGCTTTATGGCAGGCAAACGAGACGACCGGCGGGCAAGTATTCTAGAGGCCGCAGCCCAGTGCTTCAGCCGCTTTGGCTACGACAAGACCACGCTGCAGGACATCGGCGACGCGGCCCGGCTTAATAAGGCTTCGCTGTACTACTACTACAAAAACAAGGAAGACCTCTTCATTCAGGTGGTGCTGCGCGAGGCCGAGCGCTACCTCAGCGCCCTGCAGGAACAGGTGCTGCCCCTGACCCGGGCCACCGATAAAATCCTGGCCTACCTCACCGGCCGCCTCGACTACTACCGCCTGGTGCTGAACCTGCACCAGCTGAGCGTGGAAAGCCTGCAGCGCCTGGAACCCATGTTCGACGACGTATACCAGGCCGTGCGGGAGCAGGAGCTGGCGTTTCTGAGTCAGCTGCTGCAGGAGGGCGTCACGGACCGGGAGTTTCTAAAGCTGCAGCCCGAGCGGGCCGCCGACGCCCTGCTGACCGTGGCCGACGGCATCAAGCACGAGGCCGTGCAACGCTCCCGCACCCGCTTTGCCCACGAGGTAGACTACGCCCCGGTACAGGAAAAAATAACCTACACGCTGACGCTGCTGCTCAACGGCCTAAGAAAATAAAAGCCTCCTGCTTGGCGCTACCGCGGCCGCTCAGCTTTACTCTTCGCCCGTTGCTTGGGGAAAGTCATTGCGCGACCATTCACTCCAGGAGCCCACGTAGAGGCGGGGCAAGCCCAGCCCGGCCTGCTCGAAAGCCAGCAGCGTGTGGCAGGCCGTGACGCCCGAGCCGCAGTGCACGATAACCTGCTCGGCGGGGCGGCCATCCAGCACGGCTTCATATTTCTGGCGCAGCTCGGGGCCGGCAAATACTGCCCCGCGGCGGTCAGGTTGCCGGCAAAGGGCACGTTACGGGCCCCGGGAATATGCCCGGCCACCAGGTCGATGGGCTCGGTTTCGCCTCGGTAGCGCGGGGCTTCCCGCACGTCGATAATCAGGGCCGAGCCGGTTTCGGAGGCCTCCCGCACTTTGTCGGTAGAAGCCAACGGCAGCTGCCAGCCGGTCAGGGAATAGGGCGCCACGGGGTGGGCCTGCTCCACGGCATCGGTGGTAGTCAGGCCGGCGGCCAGGGCCGCGTCGAGGCCGCCGTCGAGCACCTGCACGGCCGCGTGGCCCGCGCTGCGCAGCATCCACCACACCCGGGCCGCGGCATTGGCCCCGTTTTTATCGTCGTACACCACCACCGGCGTTTCGGGACTAATACCCAGACAACCCAGCAAATGCGCAAAATCCCGGACCGGCGGCAGCGGGTGACGCCCACCCTGGGCGGCGTTGTCGGTGGGCCGAGCCAGGTCGTGCTCCAGGTCTACGAACAGGGCTCCGGGCAAATGCGCCGCCTGGTACCGGGCCCGGGCCTCGGGCCCCGAGCGGGCATCGAGCAGCACGAGCGATTCGGTGGCAAGGCGTTGGCGAAGTTCCTGAGCAGAGAGCAGGGGTAACATAGCGGGGTGGGGCAAAAGTGGAGAAACGAGCACCAGCGGCGAACCAGGTCCACAGCCGAGCTACAAGATAGGCGGAAGCGGCAAGTTGACCTACTCTCGACTTCCCAGCCACGCTTTGGCGTCACTCTGCCCATGCCCGGGGGCTTAGTCGGGCTGCGAGGGTACCGACTCGGACCGGGGCGTGGTAGCGCGGTGGGCCAGGCGGTATATGACGCTGAATACCACGTTGTTTTTGGGCGATACGCTCAGGGGTAGCAGCTGGCCCTGCTGCAGGCGGGGCTGGCTGTAGTTGGCCTGCCGAAGCCAGCCCAGCTGCATGCTCACGTGAGCATTGAACTGGTAGCCCAGCCCGCCATAGACGCGGTTGCGCTCCAGCACGGGCCCTCGAGGATTGAGGAATATCTCGTCGTACACCGACAGGAACACCGTTTTGTCGGTAATGGTATGATGATTTAGGGGCAGAAAGGCGTTGAGGCGGTAGCGCAGGCGCTGGCGAAACGCGGTGCTGTCTTCGGCCCGGTAGGTTATCCAGCGCTGCTCCACGCGGTAGCGGTGCTCCAGCTTGAGGCGGTCCATAAACTGGTTGAGCACCAGCTGCTGCCACAGGCGGCGCTCCAGGCTCACCGGGCCTGGGTCGTCGAAGGTGCTGTAGCGGCCGGCACCCAGCAGCATGGTGAAGTTCTTGTCCAGGTCGTAGCTCAGCCCGCCCTTCAGCTCGTTGTAGAAGTACTGGTTGAACAGGCGGTTGGTGCGGGCCTGTACTTCCAGGTAGCCGCCCCATTTCTTTTCCACGCTGCCGGGCATCACCACCGTGCCGATAAACCAGTTGCCCCAGGTACCGGGCGTCTGGGCGCGGGCTGAGGGGGAGCTCAGGCCCCACAGGATTGCGAGGGTGCAGAGAACTTTCTTCATCAGGAAAAGTGGGTTGGGGCGGCGAAGGTAAGGGCAATTGATTTTTCCACCGTCGGCCGCCATGCAACCCTTACGCAGGATATCGGGTCAGGAATATGGATTCCTGACCGAATGCTTACCGAAGCCAAGAACTACCGAGGGTTCGACTATGCGGCCTAACTCCTGTAGTAGTTGCGCAGGCCGCCAGCTGCGGGCCTGGCCCTCTTGATAAGGAAATAGAAGATAAAGCCGCCGAACGGCGGCTGTCAGAAACCGAACTGTATAAATAGGAATTCCTGTATCTTCCAACGCCCAATAGAAAGCTCGCTGGCAGCCAGTTCCATCCAGTCGGCCACCGAAGTGCACAGTCAGCAAATTGCCAACCGGGTAATAGCTGTGCGAGTCCTGCCCCCGCGGCTAGCGCGGCAGCTCTACTGCACAGTGAAGCTGCCAGCGGCCTTCACGAAGGCTACTGCGGGCCTATCCGGCATTTAACTTCTTACGCTCTGTCCGTTTCCCCACATTCTACATCTATGCCTGTTTCTACCCGCTTAACCCGCTTACTATTCCTGTCGGCGGCCTGTATCACCGGCAGCCTGTGCGCTCAGGCCCAAACGCCCCCGCGTGGACTAACGCTACCGCTCTGGGCCGGGGCCCGAGGCCCAGAACTCCATAGCCGTCGACGCGGCCGGCAACACCTACGAGGTGGGCAGCTTCACCAACTCGCTGACCATCGGCACGACCCAGCTTACCAGCACGGGCGAAACCGACGGCTACCTGGCCAAGTACCTGCCCAACGGCACCCTGGCCTGGGTGCGGCAGATTGGCTCCACGGGCCGCGAGCAGGCGGCTGCAGTGGCCGTCGATGCGGCCGGCAACGCCTACGTAACCGGTTACTTCGGCAACTCCATTACTCTGGGCAACAACCTGAGCCTTAGCGGGGCACCGGCCGGTACTCCGGCTCAAGACCGACTGTTTGTGGTGCGCTACTCGCCCCAGGGCACTCCGGAGTGGACCCAGCAGGCCAAAGTCGTGACCATGAGCACGTTTTCCAACGGTATTTACTCCAGCGGCACCAGCATCGGCATCGACGCGCAGGGCACCGTGCACGTGGCTGGCGTACTGAATCTGTCGGTAGCCATTGGTACTCTTTCCATCACGCCACCAGCTTCGACTCGGGAGCTGGGTACGTTTCTGGCCCGCTTCGCCGGCGCCACCGGCGCGGTACAGTCCCTGACGCCGGTGTTTTTCTACGCGGCCAACAATACCTCGGGGGCTTACAGTCCGCAGGTTGCGGTAGGGGCCGGCGGAGAGGCTTATCTGCTCAATTTCTTTAACCAGGGCGTGGTACTGGCCAATTCGACCACCCTTACCAGCCGGGGCAGCACCGACGCTCTTATTACCAAATACGGCCCGGACGGTGCGTTTGCGTGGGCGCAGCAAATCGGGGGCACCGGCGAAGACCGCACCCACGATGCCGCCGTCGACGCGGCCGGGAATCTGTACGTGACGGGCTACCTGGAAGGCTCGGCCACGTTCGGGGACGCTACCACTGTAACCGGGGCCGGCAACTGGGACGGCTACCTGGCTAAATACTCGTCGCTGGGCGCCCTGCAGTGGGTACAGACCGGCGGCGGCACGGGCTTCGACCAGTGGAACGGCCTGGGCCTAGACGCGGCCGGCAACCCATACGTGGCGGGCAATTTTGCCGGTACCGCCCGGTTTGGCTCGGCTACCCTGACCAGCGCGGGCAACCTCGACATTGCCGTGGTGGCGTATTCGCCCACCGGGCAGGTACGCTGGGTGCAGCAGGCAGGCGGGCCCAGCACGGATTCGGCCCGCCACCTCGCCCTGGATGGTCAGGGCAACGTGTACGTTAACGGGATTTTCTCCGGCACCGCAGCCTTCGGAGCTCTGTCCCTGACCACTGCCGCCAGCCCGCCTTCCGAAACCTTCCTGGCCCGTCTGGGCAATGCCCCGCTGGCTACCTCGGCAGCCCGCTCCCGGGCCTTGGGCTTCTACCCCAACCCGGCTACCGACCAGCTGCACCTGCCCGCCCTACCGGCCGGCACGCGCGTGCAGCTCATCGACGGGCTGGGCCGAGTCGCCCGGGCTACCAGCGTATCGGCGGCGGCTCAGGTTTCGGTGCAGGGCCTTACCCCTGGCCTCTACACCCTGCGCGCTACCGATGCGAAAGGCCAGCAGTTGACGGGTAAAGTGGTGGTGGAGTAACGGCTTGTCCCCTACTTGTTCTTATAAGCAAGGGCCGCTTCGGAATCCGGGGCGGCCCTTGCTTATTCCTCCAGCCGGTCCACGTCGGTTATTTCGCCCTTGTTCATCATCACCTGCAGATCCAGGAAAGTCAGGGGAAACGTCTGCTTGCTGTATTTCTCCGGGTCGTTGAGCAGCCCGAGCGGCTCGGCGTTGTCGCTGACGTAGTCGTTACCGACCAGTTCCACCGTGTTGCCCTGGGCACTGACCACTTTCAGCAGCGAATACTGGGCCTTGCCGGTGCTGTCGTTGGCTCGCACGGTGTAGATGTCGCCCACCCGCGGGGCGGCAATATAGGCGGCGTTGTCGCGCGTGTTCTGCTGGCTCATAATGAAGCCCCAGACGGCCAGCACGACCAGCGCGGCCAGCCCCGACCACTGCCACCACGGGGCCCGGGTTTCTTTCCTGAACGTGCGTAGAGCCTGTTTCACTTCTCCGGCCTCGGCGGGCAACTCGGCCAGCGCCCAGGCGCTTTGGCAGTGCAGGCACTGGGCCACGGCGGGCTTGGTATAAGGTACCACCGGAATCCAGTATATGTGGGCATAGCGGCTAAACACACTCAGGTGCAGCGCATCGGGGGTGGTGCAGGCCGGACAAGCCAGACCGGGCCGGGGCTCGGTGCGCACGTGCGACCCGTTCGTTCCGTAAATAATCATGAAAGCTGGTAGTGGGATAAGCAGCCGCCCGACGCAGCGGGCAGCTTTCAAAGCTAATAGAATAAGCGCTATATACTACTGGATTGGTACCCACGACCAGCCCCGCCTGAAGACAGGCAAGCAGCGTTTCGGCTAGCGGGCTGAAGGTGAGACACTGAGCCTGGAATGGCCTCTGTGCCAGCTAAGCGCAGGGTCTCCCGCCCGGGCTACTGCGCCTCAGATGACAGTTTTGCGGGCACCAGCACCGCCTCTCCGGCTTCGAGGCGCTGCTGATGCTGAATGCCCCACGCTTTTAAGACCTCAATCACGGGGTCGAGGGTGCGGGCATAGGGCAGCACGTGGTATTCCACGAGTACGGGCGGGCCAGGGTGAACCGTGCGGGCAATGAAGTGATGGGCTTCCAGGTCCTTCAGCTCCTTGGCCAGCACCTTGGTGGAAATGCCCGGTACGCTGCGCTCCAACCCGCGAAAGTGGCGGGTGCCGGTCTGCAAGGCCACAATAATCTGGAGCTTCCACTTCCCACTGAGCACCAGCAGGGCATGGCGCAGGCCCTGCATCGTTTGGGCGCATTGGGCAAGTTCGTGGTTCGTCATGGCAACAAAGGGAAGGCAATTGGGGAGCAAATCAGCCTGATTACCTGCTGGTAATCAGGCTACCACAGCGTAATCTGAAGTGGCGGCAAGGTACAAACAAAGAACCAGCTGATTACTTGAGGTAACCAGAGTGCCAAACGACCGACTTGGCTACTTGCGTGGGCGGGCAGCTTCCGGGCCAGGGGTCCGGCATGACTACCCGCAGTGTATCACCTCCTTTACCCCTTCCTTTTATGCAGATTCTGCACATCATTTCCAGCGCCCGCGGCGCAGAGTCCTTCAGCACCCGCCTCGGCCAGGGCATTATCGACAAGCTGCTGGCGGCCCAGCCAGGCAGCACCGTTGTGGTGCGCAACGTGGCTACCCAGCCGTTTCCCCACCTCGAGGAAGCCCACCTGCAAGCTTACTTCACGCCCGCCGAAGGCCGCTCACCCGAGCAGCAGCAGGCCGTGCGGCATTCCGACGAAGCCATTGCCCAAGTCATGGCAGCCGATGTGCTCGTCATTGGGGTGCCGTTCTACAACTTCACCATTGCTTCCTCGCTCAAGGCTTGGCTCGACCACCTCACCCGGGCGGGCATCACGTTTCGCTACACCGCCACCGGCCCCGAGGGGCTGATAACCGGCAAGAAAGTATACCTGGCCGTAGCCAGTGGCGGTATTTACTCCGAGGGCCCGCAGCAGCCCTACGATTTTGCCGTGCCCTACCTGCGCTGGATGCTGAGCTTCCTGGGCCTGACCGACATCACCGTAGCCCGGGCCGAAGGCGTCAAGCTGCCCGAGTTCCAGGCTACCGCCCTGCAAAAGGGCATCGACAGCGTAGCGGTATAAGCGCGTCAGTAGCCTTAGAACCGTTAATACCACAGGTCCTGCCGGCTGGCAGGACCTTTTTTGTGCTGGGTGAAGCCGGGTCGATGCTTTATCTGAATGGGCTGTGCAGCTGCTTTCCCGGTGCGCACCGTACGCAGCAGGTACTCCGCCCGCTGAGCCTGCCCTGGTGCTAAGAGCCGCGCCGCTGAGCGCCGGCGGCCTGCGAAGCGCTGGTAGATCAAATAAAAATATACGATTATCCATATAACAAAGCTGGGCCATAGCGTTGTGGGGCAGATTCCTTTACATCCTACTATTATCCTTTAGCCCGAATAGCTTGTCTCAGTAGTGTATCGGCCACCGTCGCGAAGTGTGCCCCCGGGTTGGCAGCAGCCTAGGTAGAGCTCCCCAACCTGAAAGGCCGCGCAGTTCTTTGCCAACCCTTGTGCATGGCTATAGCCGGATTCAGTTGTAACTAGCGGCCCTAGTCGTAAACATCCGCCTCTTTGTACTTCTAACTCCGGCTGCTGTCCAGGTTAAGACCACGGTTATCGGCAGCGGCACGCAGCACTTTACCGGCTCCGGGCGGAAGTAAATGAAACGCCTTCCGGGCAACCAGTATCTTATCTACTGGCCTACTACCCTGCTTTTTCCTTCTGAGTTTATCAACTTTTTCTGCCATCCATCAGCATGCAATCCACTAGTAACTTTTACTTACCGAGTATGTCATTTACTGCTTTTCTACCAGGTCGCCGGGCAGCGACGGTGCTGGCCTGCGCCGGCTTAGCCCTGGGAGCCCAGGCCCAAACGGCTCCGGCCTGGACCAGCGCCCACGAAGTGGGCAACTTCACCAACGACAACCGGGGCTTTGCCGTGGATGCCAGCGGCAATACCTATGAGGTCAGCAACTTCATGGACGCGGCCGTAGTAGGTGGCACCACCCTGACCAGCGCCGGCTTCATCGATGCGTATCTGGCCAAGTACACCCCCAGCGGCACGCTGGCCTGGGTGCGCCACCTTGGTTCCCCCGGCCTCGACCAGGTCATGGACGTGGCCGTGGATGCCGCCGGTGATGTGTACATTTCGGGCACCTTCGACGGCCCCATTACGCTGAGCAGCACTATCACCCTGCAAGGCAGCACCGGCCCCACCCAAAACCAGAAAGGCTTTATCGTGCGCTACTCCTCGGCGGGAGTGCCCCTGTGGGCTCAGCAGTCCAGCCCTTCCTCTTCCCCGCAAGTCACGGCCAGCGGGCTGGATTTAGACGCGGCTGGTAACTTGTATGCCACCGGCTTTTTCGCGGGAAGCGTCACCTACGGAGCAAATACGATTACGACGCCGGGCAGCGTATCGGGCTACGGCACCTACCTGGCCCGTTTCTCGGCGGCCACTGGCGCAGTACAGTCGCTGGTGCCGGGCTTTTACTACCCCACCACGGGCTCTATTAACTATTCCAACCCCGCGTGGAAGTAAGCGCTACGGGCGAGGCCTACCTGTTGAATATGTTTACCCTGGGCCCCATCGTGGGCTCTACTACCCTCACTAGCCGCGGCAGCAACGACGTGCTGGTGGCCAAGTATAACGCCCAGGGCGCTTTCGAATGGGTGCAGCAGATTGGCGGCCCCAACGATGACCGGGTACGACAAGGCGTAGTGGATGCCAATGGCAACCTGTATGTCGCCACTTACTTCACGGGCTCCGCCACCTTCGGGACCACTACCGTAACGGGCTTCGGCACGAGTGGCTACGATGCCTGCCTGGTAAAATACTCGCCCCAGGGAGCCATGCTGTGGGCCCAGCCCAGCGGGGGCACCGGCGCCGACGTACCCGGGAGCGTAGACCTGGATGCGGCCGGCAACCCCTACATGGTAGGCACTTACAATGACGTAGCGCAGATTGGCTCGGCCACGATTACCAGCCGCGGCAGCGGCGACATCGTAGTGGCTGCCTACACGCCCCAGGGCGCGGTGCGCTGGGTGCAGCAAGCCGGCGGCCCCGGCCCCGACGCCGGTACTTACCTGTGCCTGGATACCCGCGGCGACATCTTCGTTTTCGGGCGCCATACCGACGTGGCCACGTTCGGCAGCATAACCCTGGCGGCTCAAACCACCATTCGGTCGGTAGTAGCACGCCTGGACAATGCCGTCCTGGCTACCCAGGCCGCCCAGCCCCTGGTTTTGGGCTTCTATCCCAACCCGGCTTCCAACCTAGTGCAGCTGCCGGGCCTGCCCGCCGGTAGCCGCGTGCAGCTGCTCGACGCTCTGGGCCGCGTAGCCCGCACGACCACCGTCTCGGCCGCGGCCCAGGTATCGGTGCGGGACCTCACGCCCGGCCTCTATACCCTGCGCGCTACTGATGCCAAAGGCCAGCAGTTTGCCGGCAAAGTAGTGGTAGAGTAGTAAGTATACCATTCCGGCAGCCCCCTCCAGCATCTTCAGACGGGAGGGACTGCCGGATTATTATGTGCCACACCGGGGCTCCGGACCCGGCCCAACTACCGTTTTCCCGTCGTTTTTCCGCTACCATTTTTTCTCCCTATGCCCCGACTTTACCCCTTCGCCTCCTTGCGCACCACCTTCCTGTTTGCCGCTCTGGCCCTGAGTGCCAGTCTACCCACGCAGGCACAGTCCACTACTGCTGCCCCCGCCTGGTCTGGGGCAGTTGCGCTAGGTCCCACCACCCCCGTCACGGGTAGAAATGCCTTCGACACTGCTGGTAATACCTATATGGTGGGCAGCTTTAGCGCCACGCATATGATAGGCAGCACTACGCTCACCAGCCAGGGCGGCAATGATATCTACCTGGCGAAGTACGCCCCTGATGGACAAGTGCTCTGGGTGCGCCAGCTGGGCTCTACCGGGCACGAATACGGATTTGGCGTGGCCGTCGATGCGGCTGGCAACGTCTACATCACCGGCGTTTTCACCTCCGCCATTGAGCTCGGAAATAACCTGAGCCTGACCAGCAGCAATGGGGCCTCCAAGGCTTACCTGGTGCGCTACTCTCCCCAGGGAACCCCCAAATGGGCCCAGCAGACCCTCACCGGCGGCAGCGGCAGCGGCATCGGCTTCGACGCGACGGGCACGGTGTATCTGGCGGGTATTTTTTCTTCCCGTATGACGCTAGGTTCCTATACCCTTACCTCTGCTTCCGGTACGTCAACCGCCACCTTTCTGGCGCGCTTCGACAACGCGACGGGCACCGTCCAGGGCTTAGTTAAAGCCTTTGACTATGGTCCGGTCGTTCCTAACGCTTCCTACTCCTATCCCGAGCTGGCCGTCGAGCCCGGCGGGGCTGCCTACCTGCTAAATAATAGCACCCAGCCCATCGTGTTTCCGGATGTCACCATAACCAGCCGGGGCAGCACCGACATGGTGGTGGCGCACTACTCGCCCCAGGGTGTGTACCAGTGGCACCAACAGCTGGGCGGGCCCGGTCAGGACCGTCTGCTGTCCGGGACCACCGATGCCCAGGGCAACCTTTACCTGGCCGGCTACTTCTTCGGGTCGGCGCTGTTCGGCACCACCACCTTGGGCGGCGCCGGCGACTACGATGGCTTCCTGGTCCAATATTCGCCCCAGGGGGCGCTCCAGTGGGTGCAAAGCGCCGGGGGACCCAGCGCCGACTTCTTCGGCGACGTAACCCTCGACGCGGCCGGTAATGCCTTCGTCACCGGCAACTTCAGCAGCACGGCCCGGTTGGGAACTGCCAGCATTACCAGCGCCGGCAACCGCGACATCCTGGTCGCCTCCTATACGGCCGCCGGGCAGGTGCGGTGGGCACAGCGGGCCGGCGGCCCCGTCGATGACATAGCCTCGGCCATCGGCCTCGACGGTACCGGCACTCTGCGCGTGTTCGGCAACTATGCTGGGACCTGTACCTTCGGCACGACCTCACTGGTCAACACCACGACGCCCAGGCTGTTTCTGGCCCAGCTGAGCAGCTCCCCTCTGGCCGTCCGGACTTCCCTGGCGCCCCTGCCCCTGAGCTTGTTCCCCAACCCGGCTTCCAACCTGGTGCAGCTGCCTAGCCTGCCCGCCGGCACCCCGGTTCAACTGCTCGACGCCCTGGGCCGCGTCGCCCGCACGACCACCGTATCGGCGGTGGCTCAGGTATCGGTGCGGGGCCTGTTGCCCGGCCTTTACACTCTGCGCGCTACCGATGCCAAAGGTCAGTCGTTTGCCGGCAAAGTGGTGGTGGAGTAGCATTTACTGGCCAGTAGCCAGCAGCGTCATCTTGCCCTTACTGACTGATCTATCCTCCTTATTCATTCGCATGTCTTCATCTTTTCTCCACTCATCCGTTCCATTCCTGCTGCGGGCCGCGGCTTTATTCCTGCTGGGTCTGCTGAGCGCCCCGACGGCCCGTGCCCAGACAATGCCCACCTGGCAGCAGGCTGTGCCCGTAGCCCAGGCCAGCGGCGGCTCCACCGTCGTAATGGCCACCACCACTGATGCCGCGGGCAACGTCTACCTGACCGGCATTTTCTACGGAACGGTGACCCTGGGCAGCCAGACCCTCGTCAGCAACGGCCAGGCCGACATATTTGTGGCCAAGTGGAGCAGCGCTACCAGCAGCTATGTCTGGGCCACAGGAGGCGGGGGTAGCCGCATCGACGTTGCCACGGGCGTGGCCGTGAACGGAAACAGTGTGTACGTCACCGGCTCGTTTATCGGGTCCATCAGTTTTGGGGGTACCACGCTCACCAACTCTGCCACCACCATCGACTCCGATGTCTTCGTAGCCAAGCTCACCGACGCCGGCACCACTGCTTCCTGGACCTGGGCCCAGCAGGCGGGCGGCACCCTGGATGACTATGCGGGGGCCGTCGTCGTCAATGGCCCCAACATCTACCTCTCAGGCACCAGCCGGCGCCAGGCCACCTTTGGCGGCATCAGCATCAATAACCCCGCCGCCAATGTCTTTGTGGCCAAGATGGTAGATGCGGGCCCCACTGCTGCTTTCACTTGGGTGAAAAGCAGCGGCGGATCCGGCCTGGAAAGAGCCCCCGCCCTGGCTATGAGCGGCAGCAGCCTGTACGTAGCCGGCGTGTTCTACGACACCACCATCTTCGGCACCACCACCCTCACCAACGCCTCGCCCGGTAACCCCGACCTGTTTGTGGCCAAGCTTACTGATGCCGGCACTTCAGCCAGCTTTGAATGGGCCCGGAGTGCCGGCGGCCCCGAGTACGACGAGGCCCTGGCCCTGGCCGTCAATGGCGCCAACGTGTACGTGAGCGGGTATTTCCACAGCTCCAGCATCAGTTTTGGCGCTACCACCCTTGCCAACGCGAATACCAATCCCGGCTTCTTCACCCCCGATGTCTTCGTAGCCAAGCTTACCGACGCCGGCACCACCGCTTCCTGGACCTGGGCCCAGCAGGCGGGCGGCCCCAACATCGACGAAGCCCGGGCTCTGGCCGTGAGCGGCAACCAGGTATACGTTACCGGCAGCTTCAACAGCGCCAGCGCCAACTTCGGTGCCACCACCCTCGCCAACATCGCCGCCGACGGTACTTCCGACATATTTGTGGCCCGCCTCACCGATGCCGGCTCTACGGGCAGCATCACCTGGGCTCAGCAAGCCGGCGGCACCAACGGCGACGTGGGCCGGGCCCTGACCGTGCGTGGCACTACCGTGTATGTGGCCGGGGAAGCCGGCGGCGCTTCCCGCTTCGGCAGCCAAACCCTGCCCAGCCCAGCCAGCACCTACGGCGGCTTCTGGGCTTCCTTCTCCGACCTCACCATTACCTCGACTCACCGCCCTGCCCCGCTGGCCCTGGCCTTCTCCCCCAACCCGGCTTCCAACCTGGTGCAGTTGCCAGGACTGCCCGCGGGCACCCCGGTGCAGTTCCTGGACGCGTTGGGTCGCATAGCCCGCGCTACTACCATATCGGCTGCCACTCAGGTATCGGTGCGGGGGCTCGCACCCGGCCTTTACACCCTGCGCGCTACCGATGTCAAAGGCCAGCAATTCGCGGGTAAAGTGGTAGTGGAGTAAGCTGCCGCCCGCCTTACGCCTGGCATAGCCAGCAGAGGAGCTTTGCTAGCTACCTTAGCGGCCCTTGCATTAGTAGACGTCCTTAGGCAAAGGCTACATGGCTTGGTGCGCGAATCATATAATGCCCAGGTTAAACTCCGTTTGATTTCTGTTTACCTATCCGTTCTATGCTTACTCGCCCCATCTTTTCCCGCTTGCTGTTACTGCTCTTTCTGATCAGTAGCCTGAGCCTTCAGGCCCAAATGACGTCCCCCAATTGGGTCAGCGCCACCGATATTGGCAGCAATGGCAAGGCTCTCACCCTAGGTGGGCCGGTGGCCTTCGATAAGCAGGGCAACACCTACGAAGCGGGCTCTTTTAACAACTCCAAGCGGGTGGGGGACACAGTACTTACCTCTCGGGGTGATTTAGATATCTACCTAGCCAAGTACTCGCCTGCTGGCAAGCGCCTCTGGCTGCGCCAGGTAGGAACCCCATTTATGGAGTATGTCAAGGACGTGGTGCTTGACCAAGCCGGTAACGCTTACGTTACCGGCAGTTTTGTGAGCTCAATAGCCGTAGGTAATAACCTCACGCTTAACGGCGCTGCCTCGGGGGAAGGCCGTTCTTTTGTTATACGCTATTCGTCCCAGGGCCAGCCCGAGTGGGTACAGCAAAGCACCACGCAAGCCCGATTCGATGGCATTGGCATCGATGCAGCAGACAATGTGTACCTAACGGGCACTTTCTTAGACTCGGTCACCGTGGGCTCCTCAACTATCACCGCCTCGCCCGATGACTTCGTTATGTTCCTGGCCCAGCTTTCGGCGACTACCGGGGCAGTGCAATGGCTGATTCCGGTTTACCATTACCCTCCTCAACCATATGTTTTTTACTATACCTATCCGCAACTGGCCGTGGCTCCCGATGGTGCAGTCTATTTTCTAAATACCTTTTATGAGCCACCTGTTTTCCCTGGCGGCCCAACGCTCACCAGTCGCGGCGAGAGTGATGTGCTGATTGCCCGCTATAGTGCCCGGGGCACCTTGGAGTGGGTTCGGCAATACGGAGGCCCCGACCGAGACTGGATAGAGGACGGCGCGGTAGATGCGGCCGGCAATCTGTACGTGACCGGCTTTATCACTGGCGCGGCCTCTTTTGGCCCTGTTGCTTCCTCCGGCGCTGGTGACGCCGATGGCTACCTGGCGGCCTACTCACCCCAGGGCGACGTGCGTTGGGTGCAACGGGCTGAAGGCATCGGCAACGGATTCTGGAGCGGCGTCTGCCTGGACCCGACCGGCAATCCTTACGTAACCGGGGGCTTTGCGGGCACTACCAAAGCAGGCGCCTTTTCACTTACCAGCGCCGGGGGCCTCGATGTGGGCGTGGCCGCTTATTCGGCTCAGGGTGCGGTCCGCTGGATGCAGCGCGCCGGTGGGCCAAACGACGACTTTGGCACCCACCTAGGCGTCGATGCCCAGGGCGACGCGTATGTATTTGCCCGCTTTCAGGGTGCCTGTGCTTTTGGTCCCTTTACTCTTACGGCGCCGGTGACTGATGATGTTTACCAAAACGGCTTGGCTCACCTGAGTTCTACCCCAGTAGTTGCCTCCCTTCCCCTGGCCTTCTACCCCAACCCTGCTTCTGACCAGCTTCACCTGCCGGGTCTGTCCGCGGGCACCCCTGTACAGCTCCTGGACGCCCTGGGCCGCGTGGCCCGCACTATTACCGTGTCGGCGGCGGCTCAAGTCTCGGTACAGGGCCTGCTGCCCGGCCTCTACACCCTGCGCGCCACCGATGCCAAAGGCCAGTCGTTTGCCGGCAAAGTGGTAGTGGAGTAATTCGCCGCCCGCCTTAAGACAAACGGCCGCTCCAAACTCCGGGGCGGCCGTTTGCGTGATACCTACTTCCACTCGACCGTCATGCCGAGGCACAGGAATCAGTATCTTTCGCCGGCGCCGCTGCTTTCTTTCTGCCGTACTTTATGTCCTTGCTTGATTTCTGTAAAAGCCTGAGCTGGCAGGCGGCCCTGCCGCTTTTCCTGGTCGAAAACCTGCTGGTGCTGCTGCTGGCCGTGGGCTTTGGCTACCTGCTCCAGGCGGGGTTTGGCCGGGGCCGGGCCCTGGGCGCTTTGTACCAGCCGGTCAGCGCCCAGGAAATCCGGTTTGCCGCCTACACTCTGCTGCTGAACACCGGCATTACCTTCCTGGGCTTTCTGCTCTGGCGGCACGGCTATATCCGGATTCGGGAAGACGTTTCCTGGCGCGTGCTGCTCGATTTTGTGGTGCTCTTCCTCGGCATGGACCTGCTGATGTACGTGTTCCACTACTTCATTCACCACTCGGTGCTCTACCGCTGGGTGCACGGCCTGCACCACCACTACACCGCGCCCCAGCCCATCGACCTGTTTGTGCTCCACCCCCTCGAAACCCTGGGCTTCGGGGGCTGTGGCTGCTGCTGATGATGCTGTACCCGGCCAGCCTGACGGCCATTGTGGCCTACCTGGTGGTAAACGTGCTGTTTGGGGCGCTGGGTCACTGCGGCGTGGAGCCGTTTCCGGCCGCCTGGGCCCGCCACCCTCTACTCCGCCACCTGGGCTCCTCCGGCTTCCACTTCCAGCACCACCAGGACGACACCCACAACTTCGGCTTCTACACGTCGCTCTGGGACCGGCTGTTTGGCACGTATGCGGCCGGGCCAGACCCGAAGTAAGGTAGTGCGTTTCGTTCTGACGGGAGGTGAATTCCTCTATCTTTCGGCCCCATTTTTTACCCCTTACCGATCCTGCTTCTGCGTTAATCATTTTGTTTCTCTATGCCACTTTTTACCCCCTTCATTCGCCAGTCCCTGAGTTTGCTGGCTTGTTTTTGTGTTACCGGCAGTGCTGCTTTCGCCCAAACCACTCCCCCCGCCTGGCTTAGCGCCCGCGCCGTGGGCGTAGGCTCGGCCTTTCAGGGCGGGGCGGCCGTAGACGCGGCCGGCAATACCTATGAGGCCGGCACCTTCTCGGGTACCACAACCGTAGCCGGCACAACCCTTACCAGTCAGGGCGACTATGACGGTTACCTGGCCAAGTACACGCCCACCGGAACGCTGGCCTGGGTGCGGCAGATTGGATCAGCCGGGCGCGACAACGCCTTCGATGTGGCCGTGGATGCGGCCGGCAATGCCTACGTAACGGGCGGCTTTACCAGCAGCATCACCCTGAGCAACAACCTAAGCCTGACCAGTACAACCACGGCCGGCAAACGCCTGTTCGTGGTTCGCTACTCGCCCCAGGGAACTCCCGAGTGGGCTCAGCAAAGCACCCCCGCCAACGCTTCCCTGCTCGATGGCAGCGGCATTGCGACGGATGCGGCCGGCGACGTATACGTGACCGGCACCGTGAGCGGGGGCATTACCATCGGCACCACCAGCGTCAACCTCTCCAACCCGGAGGGAGGTGCTTTCCTGGCCCGGCTCAGCGGGGCTACCGGCGCCCTGCAGTCCCTGACCGAGGCCTTTCGCTACACCAATAACCCCAGTGCGTCGGGAGCCTTATATGGACCGCGCATCGCCGTCGGCCCCGCCGGTGAAACTTTCCTGATGACTACGTTTTTCCAGAGCCCCGTGCTGGGCGGCACCACCTTCACCACCCGGGCGGACGGGATGTGCTGGTAGCTAAATACGACCGGCAGGGCCTGCTGCTCTGGGCCCGGCAGGCGGGCGGCACGAGCGATGAATTAGGCAGCGACTTAGCCGTGGATGCCGCGGGCAACCTCTACCTGAGCGCCCTATTTACGGGTACTACCCGGTTTGGTACCACCACGGCGTCCAGCGCCGGCGGCATGGATGGAGTTGTAGCTAAGTACTCACCCCAGGGCGCGGTAGAGTGGGTTCGCTCCGGTGGGGGCAGCGGCGCCGATGCCTTAGGGGACGTGGCCCTGGATGCGGCCGGCAATGTCTACGTACTAGGCTACTTCAGCACCACCGCTACGTTTACGACGGCCACTCTCACCAGCACTGGCGGGTACGACCTGGTGGTGGCTAGCTACACGCCCCAGGGCCAGGTGCGCTGGGTGCAGCAGGCTGGTGGGCCCGCCGATGAAAGCGGCATTTACCTGGGCCTCAGTGCCAGCGGCGACGTGTTCGTCTTCGCCTCCTCCGCCGGCACGGCTTCCTTCGGCCCTGTTGCCGTGGCTACGGCCTCCGGTGGCGAAGGAATCATTGCCCGCCTGAGCAGCTCGGTCCTGAGCGCGCAGCCCGCTCGTTTTCAAATGCTGAGCTTTTCCCCTAACCCGGCTACTACTACCCTGTCCTTACCTTCCTTGCCCGCCGGCACTCCGGTGCAGCTCCTCGATGCCCTGGGCCGCGTAGTGCGTCAAACTACTGTATCCGCTGCGGCCCAGGTGTCGGTGCGGGGCCTTGCGCCCGGTCTTTACACCTTGCACGCTACCGATGCCCGAGGCCAGCAGTATAGTGGCCGCGTAGCCGTAGAATAGTACCGCCAAGCTTTGGTTACAGAACCAAAACGGCCGTCCCGGATTCTGGGGCGGCCGTTTGGCGTAAGGGAACGGATACCCATCGGTTGGGCGCCTCACCCCAGCCCCTCTCCGAGGGAGAGGGGAGCCTGACGACCTAGGGGTTAGGGGAGTTGGGGGCTGCTTACAGGGCCGCTTTAATGGTTTGGAGGACGGCTTCGGTTTCGTACAGCGCCTCGTCGTTGGGGAAGCGCAGGATGCAGTATCCTAGCGCCACTAGCACCTGGGAGCGGCCTTGGTCGTACTCGGCCTGATCGGGCTCCCGGTGGCCGGGGCCATCCAGCTCCACAATCAGCTTGTGCGGCAAACAGACGAAATCGGCAATGAATTGGTCGATACTGTGCTGGCGACGGAACTTCACCCCCAGCTGATTGCCGCGCAGCCGTTGCCAAAGCACTTCCTCCGCCGGCGTCGGTGCGTGCCGCATGCTTCGGGCCCGCCCTTTCAAATCCAGCCTGCCGTACTGCCGCTTATCGGCCGTGAAGATTTTATCCTGTGGTAAATAAGAATCGTTCGTTTCCATAGGCTAGACCCGGTAGAGAATCAATAAATTCAGAGAGAACAAACTACCAAAATTTAGCCGCTCTACCGCGCCTCACCCCCGGCCCCCTCTCCGAAAAAGAGAGGGGGAGCCACGGCGCTTGCTTGCTTGCTTGCTTGCTTGCTTGCAACCGGGCCTTACCCTAACGTTCGGAAACGACCTCCGATAATCGTCAGGCTCCCCCTCTCCTTTTCGGAGAGGGGGCCGGGGGTGAGGCGCCCACCCGCGCCGGTGAAACCTTCCCCACCGAGCTGGCTCAGCAGATGCAAACCCTGCGCGACGCCCTCCAGCAAGCCGCCCAGCCCCAAACCGCCGCCCAGGTCGCTGCCCGCTTCAAGCGCCTCAAGCCCGAAAAAGTCGAGCCCCTACTAGCCACCCTGGCCGCCCTAAGCCTCATCCACCACACCGAAGAAGGCTACGCGGTGTAGTGGGCATATCAATAAAAAGAACGTCATGCTGAGCTTGCCGAAGCATCTCTACCGCAGGAGTAATTGATTTTACTTTGGTGGTAGAGATGCTTCGGCAAGCTCAGCATGACAGTACAACAGGGTGGCTCGTCCGCACCATACAAACTCACTCAACCAAAACGGCCGCCCCGGAATCCGGGGCGGCCGTTTGCATTTTCCCGATACCCCTCTTTCGCCCTAGGTTCGGGGTAGGTTCGATGGAGCTTCGATCAAAACACCCCTGCCGGCCGGGGCCAACAGGGGCGCATAGTTGTACAAATCTAAGTTCAGGTCTTAGAACGTCTTGTGGTCGACGGTGGCGTTGCCGGGCTTGTCGGTGGCCGTGATGGTGATTTTGTCGCCGTCGAGGCTGGCATTGGCAGCGGTGGCGGTGTAGCTCCAGTCGAGGCCGTTGGCGGTGATAGTGGCGGGACCTTCTTCCACCAGGGAGCCATCCCCGTTTTCGATCCGGACCCGCACGCTGCTCACCAGAAAATCGTCCGTGACGCGCACCTGGATGGTGTCGCCCTTCTTGCCGGTGTAGTTGCTTAAGTCAATCTGGCGAATATCGGGGGCCTGCATAAAGTCGGCTACCGCAATGGCGTAGGCGCTGGCCGTGCTGTCGGCCGGGCGACCAGCTTCGTACTCGGCCTTGCTGCTGGGGTTTTGCAACTGGGTTTTAGCGTAGAGCGCCGCCATTTGAAAGCGTTCCTGCTGGGCCAGTTGCTTGACGGAAGGCGCTTTCTCCGACTCCCGCGGAGCTGTCGCGACAATAGTTTTGCCGCCTACCTGCCGGAAAACGAGGGTGCCGCCCAGCGTACCGCTCAGGCCCTGGGTGATAATGTTGTTGTTAACGCGTGCCATGTGGCTTAAAAGGATAATAGGTGAATAACGCCAATAAGTTAGCAGTTTAGCCAAGCCTAAGTATAGTGTAAACCATATTTATTTTTGAGGCGCAAAAACCTGCTCTTTACCCTTTTGCGACGCTCCATCTAGGCCCGTTACGCCAGGCAGCTGGCCCCTACTTCCGGCACGAACAAGGGCCGCCCCGGACTCCGGGGCAGCCCTTGCTGTTTTTCGGGATAAGGTCTTTGGGCACTGCTCGAAAGCTGTATTTGTATTACTGTCCGGCGGCTTCGGCAGTAGCCGGCTGCTGGGCGAAGGTGGGGTCCATGTACATCACATTCCAGAGGTGGCCGTCGAGGTCCTGGAAGTTGCGGTCGTACATGAATTCCATTTCGTTTTGCGGCTGCTGCGGCACCGGTTGCCCCCCGGCAGCCAGGGCGGCGTCGGCGAGGCGGTCGACCTCGGCCCGGCTGTCGGCCGCCAGACAAAGAATGACTTCGTTGGCCTGCCGGGCATTGACCAGCGGCTTGCCCGTGAACGTCTGGAAAAACGGCTCCACCAGCAGCATCACATAGATCGTGTCGCTGACGACCATGCAGGTGCCCCGTTCGTCGGTCATCTGCGGATCGAAGCGAAACCCCAGCTGGGTGAAGAAAGCCACCGAAGCATCCAGGTCCTTAACGGGCAGGTTGACAAAAATATTAGTTATCATGTGGGTAGTGGTTAAGTGGGTACACAGCAAAAATACAGAGCAAAACAGCCCCACCAGGCGGCTGAATACGACAACCTGCGGGGGCGTTTGCGACAATCTTTTTAGCAATCCGCGCACAGCACCTGTGGGTGAAGCGGCCACTGGCCGGAGCCGGGGAGCCGGCGGGGGTCAGAGTGGCAGTAGCGCCCTTGTAATCGGCTCAGTAGTGCCTGCACCCCAGGTCCCGGGCTAGCTCCTACTAAATCGTCTTAAGGTCTTTCGCGGAGGAGAGTTGGAAGGCAGCCCCAGGAGCGGCAGGAAAGACTAAGAAGCGGCAGCGAGCAATACGGCCCGGCAAGCAGTACTACAGGGCCATCTAGCAGGCCACCGGCAGAGCACCCCGTTGGCCGCCGACATATTTTTTTCTATCCGGCGTGGGGGTATGGGCTGGGTTGGGGCTCTTATAGGCGAAACGTTTCAAAACCGGCCGGCTGTACGCGGCAGCCGCCTTGCTTCAGCCGGCCTTGCTTTCCCCTTCCTTCAGCCTCCCGACTCTGTCGAGGCCGGGTGTTGCAGAGGAGGTAAGGCCACCGCCTCTTCTTCCCTAACGGCTCCCCAGCGGGCTTCCACTACTCGTCTTTTTCTCCGATGAAACTTGCATCCCTACTCTTTGCTACTGGCCTGTTCTACTTGGGGTCGGCCTCCCTGCTGCACGCCCAAACCCTGTCGGCACCCAGCGCGGCCCTGGTCCCTACGGCTACCCCAACTGCCGCCCGGCAGCGGCAGCCGTTCCAGTTTAGCGTGGTTTCGCCCCTGGGCACCAATGGCCTGGCCAGCGGCCGGACCGTCAACAACGTGTCGTTGAACCTGCTGGCCGGCTATGCCGCCGGGGTGCAGGGCCTGGAACTGGCTACCCTGCTCAACGTAGACCGCGACGCCGTGCAGGGCGTGCAGGCCGCGGGCCTGCTCAACGTGGTGGGCGGGCCGGTGCGGGGCACCCAGCTGGCGGGCTTCGGCAACGTGGTAGCCGCCGACGCGCAGGGTCTGCAGGCGGCGGGTCTGCTCAACGTGGCCGTTGGCCCCGTGGAAGGCGCCCAGCTGGCGGGCATGGTCAACTATCAGGGAGCAGGGACCGAAACCCGGACCGTCCAGGTAGCGGGCCTGGCCAACGTGACGCCCGGCACCGTGCGGGGCGCTCAGGTAGCGGGCCTGCTCAACGTAGCCAAGCACGTGCGGGGCCTGCAGCTGGCCCCATTCAACATTGCCGATTCGGTGTCGGGGGCCAGCATCGGGATTCTGAGTCTGGTGCGCCACGGCTACCACCGCGCCGAGGTATGGGCCAGCGACGCGCTGCCGGCCAATGCGGCCCTCAAGCTGGGTGGCTCGCGCAAGTTCTACAACATCCTGGCCGTGGGCGTGCAGCCGGGCAGCACCTTCCGCTGGGGCTTTGGCTACGGCGTGGGCAGCGAGGTGGTGTTTTCCCAGCGCCTGACGCTGAGCGTGGATGCGCTGGCCACCCAGGTCAATGAGAGGAAAGGCTGGACCGACGAGCTGAACCTGCTCAACCAGTTCCGCCCGCTGCTGGGCTGGCGCCTGACGCCCAACGGCCGCACCACCCTGCTGCTGGGCCCGACCCTAAACGTGATGGTTTCCAGCTACCGGGAACCGGAACAGGCGGGCTACGGCTCCCGCCTGGGCCGTAAGCAGCTGGAGCTGTTCAACGAAACCCACGGCCGCACCAATACCCGCGCCTGGGTGGGCGCCCAGGCCGGGCTCCGCTTCTAAGCTTTTGCCCGCCCGAACAAGCTACCTGCCGGATACAGCCAGGCCGCCCCTTCCCGCGCCCGGGAAGGGGCGGCCTGCGTTTGAATAGCGCGGTTCAATAGCGGCTGGCATTCCTGGTTCTCGCCCGGCGGCCCGCCTACCGGGCCGGAGCCACCGGACCCGGGAGCTTACTTTGCTTTCTCGAAAACCGTCCCGTTGAAGGCGTAGCGGATGCGCTTGGCGGTGACTTTACCATCGGCCCAGACCACGGGAATCTCCAGCACCCGGGTTTTGGGGTCGTAGGTAATCAGGCGCACGGGCCGCTCGGGGCGGTTCATCACCGAGGAGAAGTCAAACTCGAAGCCCAGGGTATTTCTCAGGCCCGACTGGGTCTGGATCAGCTTGGCGTCGGGGTTGAGCTGACCGTTTTCGATGGTCAGGGCCTTCACGTGCTGGTAGCAGCCCGCGCTGGAGTAGGTGGCCTGCCCGTAGGCCAGGTAGTACGTTTGGCCCCCGCGCTGCACCGGGAAGAGGTCGAAGTAAAGGTGTCCGGCGTCGGGGTTGTCGTCGGGTTTGGGAATAATCAGGCGGCGGGAGCCCACCTTGGCCCCGGCCCGGAACTGCACCACGTTTTCGAAGTAGTGCATGGTGCCGCCCTCCAGGGTGTCCCAGGAGTAAATGCGCATCCGCCCGTCGGCTGCGGTACTGATGGTGATGTGCTCCCGCTGCAGGGCGGGAAAGGCGTAGGTCAGCGTGGAGGGCTCAGTAGCGGTGTAGTAGAGCAGCTTGTCGCGCAGCTTGTCGCCAGCCCGGGCCAGGGAGTCGATGGCGGAGAGGCGGGCGTCGCCGTCGTAGTCGGCCCAGTAAGTAAGCCGCCGGGCAGCCTTTACCAGCTCCTGCTCAATGGCCTGCGGGGTTTTGGCATGGGCGGCGGAAGTCAGCAGCAGCAGCGGCGCGAAGCAAAACAGTAGTCTCATGGGCGGCAAGGTAGAAGATACGGCCGAAAAAAGGCCGCTGCTGCCCTTGTCCGCGCGGTTCTTCCCGCCACCGGCCCGGACAGTCAAGCCTTCCTGCCGGCCTTTTCCCCGTCTGTCATCCTGAGCCTGCGAAGGACCTGCCTCCTCTAGCCCACTAAGCCTGCTACCAATGTCCTCCGTGCTTTGCCACCGGCTCAGTACAGTACTTTACCGGCCTACTCCATCGGTCATCCTGAGCAGAGCGAAGGACCTTATTACGCCTGAAAGAGTCGTAATAACGCCTGTTGTTCCTATCCCATAAGGTCCTTCGCAGGCTCAGGATGACAGCTGGAAGGCCAGGACTCATCAGCAGCACGAAAGCAGGGCCGCCGGGCGAGTACCAGCTGCCCGAACGGCTGCTGCCGGGGCTAAAAGAATGGCTAACAGCTGAAAGCCGCGCCCTATATTTGAGCTTTGTTGTCGTATTTAATTGCTAGCTCCGCATGCGCATTTCTACCCGTTCTATTCTGGCCGGCACGGCTGGCGTACTCTTTAGCCTGGCCTTTAGCAAAGGCGCCCGGGCCCAAACCACGGCCCCGCCGGCCTGGACCAATGCCACTGCTACCGGCTTGGGAAGTGAGGTGCAAGGAGGCATGGCTGTGGATGCGGCGGGCAACACCTATGAGGCCGGCAACTTCACTGGCTCTCTGCTTATCGGCACTACCCAGCTCATCAGCGTGGGCAACAGCGACGGGTATCTGGCTAAGTATGCCCCCAATGGGGTATTGCTGTGGGTACGCCAGCTTGGCTCCGCAGGCCGCGACCGGGCGTATGAGGTAGCTGTCGATGCCGCTGGTAATGCGTACGTATCAGGCTATTTCGGAGGCTCCCTTACGCTAGGCAACGGCGTTTCCCTGACCGCGCCAGCCAACGGCACTACTAACAACTGGCTTTTCGTGGCGCGCTACTCCTCCGAGGGCACTGCAGAATGGGCCCAGCAGGCCTCTGCCCCTGAAACGGCCTCCTCCATCGGGTCCAGTATCGGCGTTGACGCTCAGGGTCATGTGTATCTGGCCGGGATGTTTACTTCGTCACTGACCGTTGGCAGCCTTTCCATTAGTGCCCCGCCTTACACCCAGCGAACGGGCACTTTCCTGGCCCGCATTTCCACCACCACCGGGGCGGTGCAGGCCCTGACACCGACGTACTTCTATGCCGCAGGCAACACGCAGTTTACCTTTCTGCCGCGGCTGGCAGTAAGTGCCGATGGGGCAGCCTATCTGCTGAATTTCTTCAACTTGGATATCGTACTACCGGACGCTTCCCGCACGACCATTGTCAGCCGGGGCAGCACCGACGAAATCATCTTCAAGTATAGCCCCGCCGGCACGGTTGAGTGGGTCGAACAAATCGGCGGTTCTGGGAAGACCGGGCCTACGACGCAGCCGTGGATGCGTCCGGCAACCTGTACGTGACGGGCTACCTGGACGGATCGGCCAGGTTTGGGACTACTACGATAACCGGGGTGGGTTCCTGGGATGGTTTTTTGGCCAAGTACTCCCCTCAAGGCAATCTGCAGTGGGTTCAGCCCAGCGGGGGAACCAGCTTCGATGCCTGGAACAGTGTGAGCCTTGATGCAGCCGGCAATCCTTATGTGACGGGCTACTTCGCTGGCACTGCTCGGTTTGGCTCCTCCACCCTGACTAGTGCGGGCAATGGCGACCTTGTGGTAGCCGCGTATTCTTCTAGTGGGCAGGTGCGCTGGCTACAACAAGCCGGCGGCCCGAACTTGGATTCGGGCCGGCTTATTGGTTTGGATAAGCAGGGCAACGTATACGTGAAGGGGGCCTTTTCCGGCTCTATTACCCTGGCCCCCTTTTCCCTCTCGACTACCTCGAACACCTATGAAACCTTCCTGGCCCGCCTGGCCGCTACGCCGCTTTCTGCCCAGGCGGCCCGTCCCCTGGCTTTGGGCCTTTACCCCAACCCGGCTACCGACCAGCTGCAGGTGCCCACGCTGCCCGCCGGCACCCGCGTGCAGCTTCTCGATGCCCTGGGCCGAGTGGCCCGCGAAACGACCGTCTCGGCTGCAGCTCTGGTGTCGGTGCGGGGCCTGCAACCCGGCCTCTACACCCTGCGCGCCACCGATGCTAAAGGCCAGCAGTTCACGGGCAAAGTGGTGGTGGAGTAAGGCCTCCTGGTCAAGACAACTACATAAGCGGCAAAAGCCCCGCCCGGATCCGGGCGGGGCTTTTTACTTGCCGGATTACTCGGCAGCCACGGCCTTGAGGCTGGCCAGCGGAGTACCTAAGGTATCGGCGGCGTAGAGGCGCAGCATGCTGCCAGTGATGCGGTAGCGCTGGGCTTGGTTGAGGGCCTGTAGAAAGCTGATTTCGGTGGGTTGGTCGGGGCAGATGCTGCGGGTCGTGACCAAGGGCCCCAGGCGCAGGCGGCCGGCTTCGGCCAGGGTGTAGGGGCCCGAAAACTTGTTGCAGCCGGCCCGCCCTCGGCCCGGGCCCGGCCGCCCTGCAGCACCAGGTAGGGCGTTTGGGCGGCCGCCGTGGCAGGCTGCCCGTCCAGCTCTACCAACTCCCAGCGCACCTCCTGCAGGGTTGCGGCCGGCACGGCCGAAGCGGTGGCGTCGTTAGTGGCGTTGGGCCGTTCGTTGAGGTCGAGGCTGCAGGCGCCCAGGCCGAGCAATAGGGCCAGCGCGGCAGAACGCAAGGAAGCAGAGTACAGCATAGCGGTATAAGCAACAAGGTCGGATGCTTAGTACCTACGTGCCCGCGCCGGTTTGGTGACGCCCGGGGCCCGGCCGCGCTGACCGTGTGGCTAGTCCAGGCCCCGGTTCAGAAACTCGACCAGGGGTTGCAGGGCCGCGAAGCCCGCCGTAATCTGCTGGCTTACGCCGGGGCGCAGCAGGGCCGCGTCGGACAAGGGGTGGGAGGCTGTGAAGCTTTTGAGTTTGAGGTAAGGCAGGGCCGGGTTGGCCGCTTCGTAGCCTTTGGGTGGGCGCTGTAGCCGGTGCTCCTGGTTCAGGCCCGGGAAGTGACGCTGAAACTCGGGCGCCGCCAGCAGGGCTTCGAAGGCGGGCAGGTTGTAGTCGATTTCCTGGCGCAGGGTAGCCAGCACCTTGGCCTCGGGCATATACATGCCGCCCGCCACGAAGGAGCCGCCGGGCTCCAGGTTCAGGTAGTAGCCCGCCGTGGGCGCGCCTTTGCCGCCGGCGTTAAACCAGGCCCCGAAGTTGGTTTTGTAGGGAGTCTTGTCGGATGAGAAGCGAATGTCCCGGTTGAGGCGAAACAGGCACTTCTTGGCCTGCAGGTGCGACCCGGCAATGGCCGGGTCGGCGGCTTCGACCTGGCGCAGCACCTCAGTTACGAGCACTAGAAAATCGGCTTTGGCTTCTTCGTAGGCCGGCCGGTTGGTGTCGAGCCAGGCCTTATTGTTGTTGGCGCGTAAGTCAGTCAGAAAGGAGAAGGTGGCGGCGTTCAGCATAGACGTCAGGGCAGGAAATTAGGCTCCGCGCGGCTCCCAGCCTCGGCAAGCACCACGGACGCCGCAATATGGCCAATAACCCCCAACTGCCTAGGCTGACCAGGCGGCTACTCCCCCGCAATAGTAAGAACGTCATGTCGACCAGCGGGAGACATCTTGCGTGCCGATGTTGCCAGAGTAATCTAATTACCACTGCACGCGAGATGTCTCCCGCTGGTCGACATTACGTTCCTTTTCAGTTACTCTGCACCAACCACTAGGTTGTGTAAAAACTATTTCCAAACCCCTTCTCTACCACCTGGCTGGGCCGGTAAGGCAACCGGCGGCCAAACACCAAAGTAAGCGGACTGTTTTACCTTTGCCCGTCTGCCTGCCTGCTCATGCTGCTCCTGCCCCGCTCCTTTATCCGCGTTACGGCCTCGACCCTGCTGGTTGTGTTTCTGAGCGCGCTGCTGGGGCCCTTGGCCGCCTGGGCCCGTCGGCCCCCGACCAGGACCACCTGCACCTGCCCGGCATGCCCCAGGCCCACCATCACCACCTGGAGGAGCACACCCGGGCCGACGCCTGCGCCCGGCAGCCGGTGAAGCAGCCTACTGCCCAGCACGCCCACGCCGGCAGTGGAGAGCAGCAGCTCACCAGCCTGGCGCCTTTGGTGCTCAAGCTGCTAGGCAGCGCGGCCGTGCTGCCCACGGAGCCAGCGGAAGCCGTAGCCGCGTTGCGGCCCTGGCCTGGCCCCGGCCCGCGGCGGTGGCCCTGGTGCCGCCCGCTCACCTGCCCCCAAGATTCCCGATCTGCGCATTTTTCTGGGTTCCCTGCTGATTTGACGCCCCGCTTCCGTTAAAGGTCCGCGCTGGTCCGGCTCTGCCGTGGCCGGGGCGGACCTTTTGCGCGTGCCGCCCGCCCAGCTTCTTTCCGTTGATTTCTCTTCCGCGCAGCTCCCATGCTCGACCGAATCATTCACTTTTCCATTCACAACAAGCTGCTCATCGGCCTGCTGACGTTGGCCCTGGTGGCCTGGGGCAGCTACTCGGTACTGCACCTACCCATCGACGCGGTGCCCGACATCACCAACAACCAGGTGCAGGTCATCACCCAGTCCCCGTCATTGGGTGCCCCCGACGTGGAGCGCCTCGTGACCTTCCCCGTGGAGCAGGCCATTGCTACCATTCCGGGCGTGGAGGAAGTGCGCTCCTTTTCCCGCTTCGGACTGTCGGTCGTGACCATCGTGTTTCCCGACGACACCGACGTGTACTGGGCCCGGGCCCAAGTGGCCGAGCGCCTGCGCGAGGCCGAGCGGCAGATTCCGCCCGGCACCGGTACGCCCGAGCTGGCCCCGGTCACCACCGGCCTGGGCGAAATCTACCAGTACGTGCTGCACACCAAGCCCGGCTTCAAGCACCAATACTCGGGCACCGAGCTGCGCACGCTGCAAGACTGGCTCGTGCGCCGGCAGCTGCTGGGCACCCCGGGCGTGGCCGAGGTGAGCAGCTTCGGGGGCTTCGTAAAACAGTACGAGGTGGCCCTGGACCCGGAGCGTCTGCGCAGCCTCAACGTGACGGTGGCCGAGGTGTACAACGCCCTGGAACAGAACAACCAGAACACCGGCGGGCCTACATCGACAAGAGCCCGACGGCCTATTTCATCCGCACCGAAGGCCTGGCCGCCTCCCTCGACGACGTGGGTCGCATGGTGGTGCGGGCGCCCGGTCCGGCCACGCCCGTGCCTATTCTGGTGCGCGACGTGGCCCAGGTGGGCTTCGGGCACGCCGTGCGCTACGGCCTGCTGACCCGCAACCAGGATGGCGAAGTGGTGGGCGGCCTGGTGCTTATGCTCAAGGGCGCCAACTCCTCGGCCGTCATTCAGGCCGTCAAGCAGCGCATGGCTACCATCCAAAAGACCCTGCCCGAGGGCGTGGTCATCGAGCCGTTTCTGGACCGCACCAAGCTCGTGGACCAGGCCATCGGCACCGTGTCGAAGAACCTGGCCGAGGGCGCGCTGATTGTGATTTTCGTGCTGGTCTTATTTCTGGGGCACTGGCGGGCGGGCCTGGTGGTGGCCTCGGTGATTCCGCTGGCCATGTTTTTTGCCCTGGGCATGATGCGGCTCTTCGGCGTGTCGGGCAACCTGCTCAGCCTGGGCGCCATCGACTTCGGACTCATTGTGGACGGGGCCGTGATTATCGTCGAAGCCATTGTGCACCGCATTGCCACCTTGCCGCCCCGCCCCAACCAGGAACCCCTGGCCCCGGCCGACATGGACGCCGAGGTGTACCAGGCCGCCAGCGGCATTCGCTCCTCGGCTGCCTTTGGTGAAATCATCATCCTGATTGTGTACCTGCCCCTGCTGGCGTTGGGCGGCATCGAGGGCAAGATGTTCCGGCCCATGGCCCAGACGGTGGGCTTCGCCATTCTCGGCGCCTTTATCCTGAGCCTAACCTACGTGCCCATGATGGCCGCCCTGGCCCTAAGCCGGCAGACCGCCCGGCAGGGCTTTTCCGACCGTATCCTGGACCAGCTGGCCGGGCGCTACCAGCGGGTGGTGGCCTGGGCCCTGGACGACGCCAAAACGCTGATTCTGGGCGCGGCCCTGGCTTTGCTGGTGGGCGCGGCGCTGCTGTTTCACTCCCTGGGTGGCGAGTTTATTCCGACCCTGGAGGAAGGCGACTTTGCCGTCGAAACCCGGGTGCTGCCGGGCTCCTCCATCACCTATACCGCCGAGAAGGCCCAGCAGGCGGCCGGCTTGCTGCTCAAGCATTTTCCCGAAGTCAAGGAAGTGGTGGCCAAGGTGGGCTCCTCGGAAATTCCTACCGACCCCATGCCGCCCGAAGCCTGCGACCTTATCATCGTGCTCAAGGACCGGGACGACTGGACTTCGGCCGACAACCGCGAGGAGCTGGCCGAGAAAATGGCCGCTCGCCTGAGCACCATTCCCGGCGTTACCTTCGGCTTTCAGCAGCCGATTCAGATGCGCTTCAACGAATTGATTTCGGGGCCAAGCAGGATGTCGTCATCAAGATCTTCGGGAAGATTTGCAGCAGCTCGACGACTATGCCCGGGAGGTAGGTCACCTGGTAGGCTCCCTGCCCGGGGCCACCGACCTGTACGTGGAGCGCGCCACGGGCCAGACCCAGCTGGTGGTGCGTATCAACCGCGACCAGCTGGCCCAGTACGGCCTGACCGTGGCCGACGTGAACCGCACGGTGCAAACAGCCTTTGCCGGGCAGGTGGCGGGCCAGGTATTTGAGCAGGAGCGCCGCTTCGACCTGGTAGTGCGCCTGCGGGAAGCTGCCCGCCAGGACATCAGCAACCTGCGCCAGCTCTTCGTCGCCACTCCCGACGGCCGCCAGATTCCGCTGGAACAGGTGGCCGCGGTGTCCCTGGTGTCGGGGCCCAGCCAGATTCAGCGCGACGACGCCCAACGCCGCATCGTGGTGGGCTTCAACGTGCGGGGCCGCGACGTGGAAAGCGTGGTAGAGCAGGCCCAGCAGCGCCTCAGTCAGCAGCTGAAGCTGGCCCCAGGCTACCACGTTTCCTACGGCGGGCAGTTCGAGAATCTGCAGTCGGCCCGGGCCCGGCTGCTGCTGGCCGTGCCAGTGGCATTGCTGCTGATTTTCCTGCTGCTCTACGCCACGTTTCACTCCGTGAGCCAGGCCGTTATGATCTTTACGGCCATTCCGCTGTCGGCCATCGGCGGGGTGCTGGCTTTGTGGCTGCGGGGCATGCCGTTCAGCATTTCGGCCGGGGTGGGCTTTATTGCCTTGTTCGGGGTGGCCGTGCTCAACGGCATTGTGCTGATCGGCTACTTCAACCAGCTCCGGGCCGAGGGCGTGACAGATCTGCGCACCCGCATCCTGGCCGGCACCCACGTGCGCCTGCGCCCCGTGCTGATGACGGCCACCGTGGCTTCGTTGGGATTTCTGCCCATGGCTTTATCCAGCTCGGCCGGGGGCGAAGTGCAGAAGCCCCTGGCCACGGTCGTTATCGGCGGACTGGTTACGGCCACGCTGCTGACCTTGCTGGTGCTGCCCGTGCTGTATTACCTGGAAGAAACCTGGACCGCCAACCGCCGCCCTACCCCACCCCGCCCGGCCTCGCCCGGCCTGCTTAGCGGGCTGGTTCTGCTGGGCTTGGCGTTGCTGCCGAGTGTTGCCCGGGCCCAGCCCCCGGCCCGTGCGGGCGGAGAAACCCTGAACGCCACCCAGGCCGTGTCGGCGGCCCTGGCCGGCAGCGGCACGGTTCTCGGGGCCCAGCAGCAGCTCGAAGCCCAGCAGGCCAGCGCCCGGGCCGCCCGGGACGTGGGCCGCACCACCATTCAGGGCAGCTACGGACAGTACAACTCTCTGCAGAACGACAATCAGTTTACCATCAACCAGCCCCTGGCCTGGCCGGGCTACTACCGCGCCCTCACCGAGCTGGCCCGGGCCCAGGTAGGTACCCAGCAACAACAGTTGGCGCTGGCCCGGGCCGACGTAGCCCGGCAGGTGCGCCAGCAGTACGAAACAGCCGTGCACGCCCGGCACCGCCTGCGGGCCCTGCGCAGCCAGGACAGCCTGTACACGGCCTTCGTACGGGCCGCTGAGCTGCGCTTCCGCACCGGCGAAACGGCCCGGCTGGAAGTGGCTTCGGCCTTGGTACAGCAGGGCGAAACCCGCCTGCGCCTCTCCCAGGCCCGCACCGAGTACCAGGTGGCCGTCCGCCAACTCCAGACCTTGCTTCAGCGCCCGGCACCCGTCACTGTGGCCGACAGCATCCTAACGCTCCTGACGCCCAAGGTAACCGTAGCCCCCGGCGACACGGCCGCCTTGCTCGGCAGCCCCCTGCTCCAGGTGGTCCAGCAGCAGGTAGCCGCCGCCCAGGCCGAAACCCGGGCCGTGCAGGCCCAGGGCAAGCCCGGCCTGAGCGTGGGCTACTTCAACCAGTCCCTGATTGGGCCGCAGGTGGTGGACGGCGTCACGCGCAATTACGGGGTCGCCGACCGATTTCACGGCGTGCAGGCCACGGTGGCGGTGCCTCTGGTGCCGGGTCCGCAGAAGGCCCGGGTGCAGGCGGCCCGGCTGCAGGAACAAGTGGCGGCTACGAGCCACAGCCGCTACCGGGCCGAGCTGGCCGGCCGCCTTGAAACCCTGCTCACCCAGCACGCCGAGCAGCAGCAGCGCCTAGCGTTTTACGAGCAAACCGGCCTGCCCCAGGCCGCCGTCATTACCCGCGTGGCTACCAAGGCTTTCAAAGCTGGGGAAACCAACTACTCGGAGTACCTGCTCAGCCTGGACCGCGCCCTGCGCCTGCGCACCGACTACCTCGACGCCCTGCTCCAACACAACCAAACCGTTATTGAGCTCGACTTCCTGCTCAGCCCCGCCGAGTAAGCGGGTCGCCGCGTTGCTTTCCTTCCCATGAATTCTACTACCAAAACGCTCCCGATTCTGCTGGCCCTGGCCGGTGCCAGCTGCCAAAGCCCCGACCAGCCCACGGCCGAAACCGACGCGCCGGCCGCTGCTACCGAAGCTGCCGAGCCGCCCACCGACCAGGTCACGCTGACGGCCGAGGAGCTGCAGCTGGCCGGCATCCGCACGGCGGTTCTGACGCCCCGAGTGCTGGGCGAAGGGCTGAAAGTAAACGGGGTGCTCGACGTGCCGCCGGATCAGCTGGTGGCCGTGAGTGCGCCGCTGGGGGCATTGTGGAAAGCACTTCGCTGCTGCAGGGCACCCGGGTGCGCAAGGGGCAGGTGCTAGCCGTGATTCGGAATCCGGAGTTTATTCAGCTGCAGCAGAGCTACCTCGAAACCCAGAGCCAGCTCACCTACGCCCGGGCCGAGCTGGCCCGGCAGCGGGAGTTGGTGAAGGAAGAAGTGGCCCCGGCCAAAAACCTGCAGCGGGCCCAGGCCGAGTACGGCGCGTTGCAGGCCCAGGCCGCCGGGCAGCTGGCCCGCCTGCGCCTGGCCGGGCTGCCGGCCGGTCGTAGGCCCATCGTGTCTACGGCCACGCTGCGGGCCCCCAGGATGCGTTTGTGAAAGCGGTAAACGTGACGGTGGGCCAGAGCGTGACGCCCACCGAAACCCTGTTTGAGCTCGTCGACCCCGACCACCTGCACGTGGAACTCACCGTGTTTGAAAAGGATGTGCCCCTGCTGCGCCCGGGCCAGCGCATCCGCTTTACCCTGCCCAACGACAGCAGCGCCGAACGCACGGCCAGTGTCTACCTGATCGGGCGCACCGTGGATGCCCAGCAGCGCACCGTGCGCGTACACGGCCACCTCGACCGGGAAAACGACCCCAGCCTGCTGCCCGGCATGTTTGTGCGGGCCGTGGTCGAAACCTCGGCCCGCCGCGTGCCCGCCCTGCCCGACAAGGCCGTGGTCGACTACGAAGGCAAGCAGTACGTGTTTCGGCTCGAATCGTCCTCGGCCAAGCAGCAGGTGTTTCGGATGCTGGAAGTGCGCCGCGGCGAGCAGGCCGACGGCTACAGCGAAGTACTGCTGCCCGGCGCGGCCGCCGGAGCCCGCTACGCCACCGACGGGGCCTATTCGCTGCTGAGTAAGCTTAAAAACGCGGCTGAGGAAGAATAGCAGTTCCCCGGTTTACCCCACATCTAACGCACTACTAATGAGCCACTGGCAATCAGCAGTCTGCGACTCGAACGGCATTGCCCTTCACTATACCAGAACCGGGGGCAACAAGCCACCGTTGCTTCTGCTTCATGGCTTGATGACCAATGGCTTGTGCTGGACCAGCCTGGCCCAGGCGTTGGAGCAGGAATATGACGTCATCATGCCCGATGCCCGGGGCCATGGGCAGTCAAGTGCTCCAGATTATGGCTACAGGTACGAAGACCACGCGGCCGACATTGCCGGGTTGATAACGGCCCTGAAGCTTCCCCCTGTGTTTCTGTTAGGGCACTCCATGGGCGGAATGACTGCCGCCGTAGTAGCCCGTCAAACCCCGGCGCTGCTCCGGGGCCTGATCCTGGCTGACCCAACCTTTCTGAGCCCGACCGTTCAGCGTGAGGTTTGGGAAAGCGACGTAGCCGACCAGCACCGGAAGCTGCTTACCCGGTCAGTAAATGAACTAGTGGCCGAAGCACGGGTCCGCCACCCTACCCGGTCGGCGCAGACCCTGGAGCTGTTCGCACGGGCCCGGCTCCAAACCAGCCCGCGGGCATTCGAAGTGCTCAGGCCCCGAACCCCGATTACGCAGAAGTCGTGCGGGCCATTACCCTGCCAACGCTGCTCGTATGTGCGGACAAAGGCGTGGTTTCCCCGGCGGTGGCCGAAGAGCTGCGGAGTCTTAATCCGGAGCTGCAAGTTGAGCACATCAGGGAAGCGGGCCACGCGCTCCACCTGGACCAGCCCGAACGGTTTGCAACCATCGTGCAGGACTTCCTGCGTTCGGTTGAAACAGCTGATTCCCGAAAGCAATAGAGCGTAAATTCAAAAGGGCCGCCCGAAACTGCTTCGGGCGGGCCTCTTCGTACGAATTTCACTGCATTTACTCGCCGCCTTTACCGCCCTTGCTGCCGGCATCCATGCGCACGATTTTGGGCGTGAAGGAGCCGAGCACATCCACCAGGTCGCGCTGGTGGGCCATGACTTGGTGAATGTCTTTGTAGGCCATGGGCGCTTCGTCGAGGCCGCCGCCCATGAGCTCAATGCCGTGGTCCTTGAGCTCCCGCCGTACGTCGCCTTCCTTCAGGGTTTTCATGGCCTGCCCCCGCGACATGCGCCGCCCAGCCCCATGGGAAGCCGACTGCAGCGAATCCCGCTCCCCGCGGCCGCGCACGATAAAGCCGGGGCCGTCATCGAGCCGGGAATTACGCCCAGCACGCCCTTGCCGGCCGGCGTGGCGCCCTTGCGGTGCACAATGGCTTCGCGCCCGTCGGAGAGGGTTTCGCGCCAGGCGAAGTTGTGGTGGTTTTCGACCTTGGCCATCGGCTTCTCGCCCAGGGCCCGGCTGATGCGGCGGTGAATCTGGTCGTGGCAGGCCGAGGCGTAGTCGCCGGCCAGGTTCATGGCCGCCCAGTATTCCTGCCCGGCCTGGGAGTCGAGGCTGAGCCAGGCCAGGTGGCGAGCTTCGGGCGGCAAGGGACAAACGTTCATGGCCAGCTTGGTGTAGTGCTGGGCCACGGCCGCGCCCAGGCCCCGGGAGCCACTGTGGGTGAGCAGGCCCAGGTATTTGCCCGGCGGCACGTCTAGCTCGTTGTCGGGGTCGGTAATGTCGACCACCCCGAACTCGACAAAATGGTTGCCCGAGCCCGAGGTCCCTATTTGGTCGACGGCGGTTTGGCGCTTGCCCCGCAGCACGGCTATTTCCTTGAACTCGGGCCGCTCGAAAATGGCGTCGTCCATTTTCTTATCGAAGGCGCTGAACTTGCTACCGAAGCGGGTATTGGCCAGAATGATGTTGCGCAGCTCCTTGGTCCGCTGGTAGAGCTCATGCTCGGGCAGCGGAAACACCGACAAGGCCATGCGGCAGCCGATATCCATGCCCACGCCGTAGGGAATGACGGCGTTGTCGACGGCCAGCACCCCGCCGATGGGCAGGCCGTAGCCCTGGTGGGCATCGGGCATGAGGGCCCCGTCGATGGTGACGGGCAGTTGCATGGCGGTGTCCATTTGCTTGCGGGCCCCGTCCTCGATGAACTCCTCGCCGTAGCGGCGGTAGTCCTTGATTTCGGGGTTGAGGCCCACGTTTTTATCAGGTTGGGGCACGAGTTCCTTGGCCACGTCGCGCCAGGTTTCGTCACGCAGATATTTGTAGGGGTCGGCCTGAATTTGTTGGAGCAAAGCCAGGGCGCTGCCTTTGTCGAGCTTCTTGAACTGGCGGTCGGCCAGCACGTCGAGGGCGCGGCCAATGGCGGGGCCTTCGGGAAAACCAATCTTGCGCAGGTCGTTGCCGCGCACCGTTTGCTTGGACATAGCCGGGAGAAATGGGTGGAGCTAGGTTGTAGCGCGGATTCGGGTGTGGGGTTATGGTTGAGGTGAAATGGTGAAATGGTGAAGTGGTGAGTTTGCTGTTCAATATCCTCTGTCATTGCGAGGAAGCATGACGAAGCAATCCGTCCTCTGCTAGCAACAAACTTTCTTGACTCACAAAGCTTTGGGGGCGGCGCAAGTGAGGTAGACAGTACCATGCCGGTCAAACAATATCGGTCAACACCTCGCGAAGTAAAGCTTCGCGGTACAGCAGAAAGCCCTTTCCCGTAGCTAACGAGAAAGGGCTTTCTGGTAAAAGGCGAGTGAGTAGCTTCGTAGAGGACGGATTGCTTTGGCTGGGCCTCGCAATGACACGGGTTAGCTGAACGTCAACTCACCAGTTCACTATCTCACCATCTCACCTACTGGGGCTTGCCGCACTCGGCGCAGAAGCGCTGGCCGGGCTTGACGCTGGCCCCGCAGTCGGCGCAGAATTTCTCCTTGGTTTGGGCCGCCACGTTGGGTGTGCCGCACTCGGGGCAGAACTTCTTGTTGGCGTCGAGGGTGGTTTGGCAATTATTGCACTGCACGACGGCGCCTTTGTTGAGAAAGTCCAGGTTGTTGGTGTAGTCCTGGGCGCGGGTTTTGGTGTAAATCTGCTCTTTGGCGGCCTGCCGCTGCTGGGAGGCCAGCTCCTCGTGCTCATCGGGGCACAGTCTTCGCAGAGGCCAGCCTTGTGGTTCCAGCATACGTCGGGGCACACCCAGTGGCCGCAGCGGGTACATTGCTTGAAGTGCTGCTTGCCTTCTTGCACCGCTTTTTCCAGGGCCGCGTCGTGGGCCTTGCCCCCGATGGCGCGCTGCACGTGGTAGGCCGCGTTGCCGGCGTCGTGGAAGTGGCCGCCAAACAGGCTGCCGGCGGCCCGCATCAGCTCCCCGGCAATGCCGATGCTGTTGGGGTGAAAGCGCGACATGTGGCCATTGCGGCATTTGTCGCAGTAAAACTTAAACTGGAAGCCTTTGTCAGTGGACAGGTCGTCGTGGTTGGAGACGAACTGAATCAGGTTGCTCATGGTGGCAGGGCATGTGGTTGGTTGCCTAAAAGTAGCAGATATCCCAAGATTAGAATATGCTGGTTGCATAACGGCTCAACCATGAATCTGCATTGTGGCCCCAAGCGGGTCGTTTAAGAGGACGACCCAGCCAGTAACTGCTGCACGTCGGCGGCGGTGAAGGCGGGCGTGGCACCGGGGCGGGTGGCGACCAAGGCACCGGTGGCGCAGGCAAAGCGCAGAGCCTCGCCGGGCTCCCGACCGGCCAGCCAGCCCTGAAGCAGAGCGGCCAGAAAGGCGTCGCCGCTGCCGATGGTGTCCTGCACCTCGACGGGCGCAGCGGGGGCGCGGTAGAGCTGCTTATTGGTCCAGAGTAGGGCGCCCTCGGCCCCGCAGGTAACGCACAGGGCCTGCCAGCGGAAGTGCTCGGCCAGCTGCTGCATGGCGGTGGCCGGGTCGGTTTCGGGGCCAAACCAAGCCCGGATTTCGGCCAGCTCGTGGTGGTTCATTTTCACCAGCTCAGCTTTCTGCAGCAGATATTCCACCACTTCCCGGGTGTAGTGCGGTGGGCGCAGGTTGACGTCGAACACCCGGAACGAAGCGTGCTCCAGCAGGCTATAAAGTGTCTCACGAGTGGCGGGGCTGCGGGCCGCTAGGCTGCCGAAGACAAACATAGCCGCGTCGGAAACGAGCGTATCGAGGCCCACTGCGGGCTGCATAAAGTCCCAGGCGACGGGGTGCACGATGTCGTAAGTCACCTCGTGGGCATCGGTTACGTTAGCCCGCACGATGCCAGTTTGGTGGGTAGAGTCGCGCTGCAGGTGGGCGGTGCTCAGGCCTTTGCCAGCCACGAAGCCGAGTAGCTCAGCGCCCGGCTCATCCTGACCGACGCGGCTGATAAGCTGCGCCGGCACGCCGAGCTGCTGCAGGTGCACGGCCACGTTGCATGGGGCGCCGCCGGGCTGCCGGCCGGTGGGCAGCACGTCCCAGAGGATTTCGCCGAAGCAGACGATGGATGAAGTAGGCATAAGCAGGTAAGGAGGTTACCGAAAAAGCAGGTTGGGCGAGGCAAAGAAACTTTGCAAACGGCAATTATTTCGTTTGTCATCCTGAGGCGGAGACGAAGGGCCTGCCTCTCCTACCTTACTACGGGTTGTACCAACGTACCAAAGCCCTTTACCAGATTAGCGGCAGAGGGCTTTGGCACGTTGAATAATCCTGGTCACTCAGGCGAGGAAGTTCCTTCGCAAAAGCTCAGGATGACAGGTGGAATGAGAAGTGAAATACTTCAACTCGGCATGGCAGGCGGAGCAGATAAAATGCTTCGATGTGCTTAGTCGTGCAGGCCTTTGCCCCGGAGGATGTGTGGGGTGTATTTCGCAATTCGCGCCGCCCGGGTTTTGGCTTGTTTGGGGCCGCAAAATAGAGCAGGTAGCCCCGCTGCCGGCCGGGAGTCAGGGTGTGGAAAGCAGCCCTCAGCGCGGCGTTATCGGCCAGGGCACTTTGCAGCTCTTCGGGCAGGGCAAACTCCGAGGTAGGCTTGAAAGTAACTTTTAGGCCTGCTTTTTCTATTTCCACTGCTTCCCGGATATACGCTTGCAAAACGGACTGCAGCCGGGCTATTTCCTGGGCGTTGGTAAACCGGATCTGGCGGGAGGCCTGCACGTTTTCGGTTTGCTGAATCAGCAGGCCTTGCGGGTCGGTGAGCAGGGCGCCGGCGAAGAAGTTGAGGGCGCAATACTCCTTAAAGGCGTGGAGCAGAACGACGTTCCGGTGCTGGAAGGTGTAGCAGGGCACTCCCCACTTCACTTCCTCCGTAAGGCCGCAACCGAGCACCAGGGCCCGTAGCTCGCGCAGCTCTGCCTGCCATGTGTGGACGTTGCAGGCGGGGTGCTGACCAGGGCGCAACGCCCGCAGCCATCCGTGAAATAGAAGTCCGCCGTTGCGCTCATGTTGCCGGGTAGGTAAGGGCCACGATTCTTCTATCGGCGGGACGGAAATACCACGAGAGGACCGTCAGGGTCAGCAGCAGCAGGGCCGGAAAAAGCTCGGTTATGGGCGCCTGGGTGGCCAGGTGGGACCAGACGGCGCCCGACATGGCAAAGAAAAAGCCTGCGTACGCCCACTCTTTCAAAACTGGAAACCGCGGCACGAGCAGGGCTAGAACCCCAGAATTTTCCAGACCCCGAGGAGTACCGCAAAGTAGGCCGGGTAGCCGAGGTTGGTCATAAAATCCGTTTCGGCCTTGATTTGCAGGGCCTGCATGATGCCGCTGGACAGCATGCCTAGGGCCAGCCAACCCGTGGCCACCCAGTAAACTATTTTGGCTTTCGTGCGCATGGCGGAGCGCTAGTTTAGTTTGCTGACGATATCCTGCAAGCGGTTGTGGGCGCTATTAAGGCCCTTGGCAAAGGGCAGCTGCAGCTGTTGGTTTCGCTGCGCCACCGAGCGGTAGATGATGTGCATGCGGAGCCGGCTGGTGTCGTTGGGCAGGCTTTCGAACTCCAGAAATTCCAGCTGGGGCCCGAAGGGGCATTTTCGATTTCGAAGGTGCGGGTGATTTTCTGGTCGGGAATAAAATCGTGGATGACGCCCCCGGCCCGGAATACCACCTGCCCCTGCTCGTCGGTGGTTTCAAGCTGCCAGCTGCCGTGCTTTTGGTTGTCCAGCTTGAGCACCTTGGTGCCCATCCACTGCTCGATGATGGCGGGGTCGGTGTAGGCCGTGAAGAGCAGGGGCAGCGGCAAGTCGAAGGTGCGGGTGATGAGCAGGTCCTGCCGGTTGTCCTCGGCGCTGATGCGGGTTTTGGGCTCCATCTTATTCCGTGGGTTTGGCCTGCCGCTCTTTCAGAATGCTTTCCAGCTTATTGAACCGCTCGTCCCACATCTGGCGGAAGGGCTCGATGAAGTCGGCTATGGCTTTGATGCCGACCGGGTTGAGGTGGTAATACATTTCCCGGCCTTTCTGCTCCTGGGTGAGCAGCTCGCACTCGGTCAGAATCTGCAGGTGCTTGGATACGGTGGGCCGGGCCGTGTCGAAGCTGGCGGCAATGGCCCCGGCCGTCAGCGACTGGGAAGCCAGCAGCAGCAGAATGGCCCGGCGGGTGGGGTCGGCCAGGGCCTGGAAGGCGTCGCGGCGTAGATTCATCGTGTAGCTATGTGGCTACAAGTATACGCGTAGCCATTTAACTACACAAGTATATTTGCCATTCTTTTTGCTATTGCCAAGCCAATTCTGGCCGGCGTTTGCAGCACTGTCCGCCCAGCGTATACCCGGGAGCTGGCAGGCGCGAAAGGTTGTTTTCCGTCCTACACGGCGGTTCAGCCGTGTACTACAGCAGAGTGCAGAGCGCGAAACGGTGAAACCATACCGCGAAACCGTGAATTCTTACCGCGGACCACCAAATCTATACCGCGGACGTATGTGACCAAGCCGCGGAGCTCTAAAACCACACCGCGGACGACGTAATCCAGACCGCGGACCGCTGAGACCAGGCCGCGAATCGTTAAGACCGGACCGCGGACCACCGAAACCATACCGCGAATCGTTGGAACCACAAGTCGGGATTTGCGAATCCGCACAGCGGGGTTTGTGTAGCTATACGTCGGAGTTTAGGCAAAAAAAGAGGCCCCAGGTGGGGCCTCTTTCGAATCAAACAACAGATTTACGCGCCGTCCATACGCACGATTTTGGGCGTGAAGGAGCCGAGCACATCCACCAGCTCCTGCTGGCTTTGCATCACGGCGTGGATGTCCTTATAGGCCATGGGCGCCTCGTCCACTCCCCCACCCTGCAGCACCACGTCGTGGTCTCTGAGGTACTGGCGTACCTGGGCTTCACCGAGCTCCTGCTTGGCCCGGGTGCGCGACATAAGCCGGCCCGCGCCGTGGGAAGCCGAGCCCAGGGACTCGGCCACGCCCCGGCCGCGCACGATAAAGCCGGGGGCCGTCATGGAGCCGGGAATGATGCCCAGCACGCCCCGGCCGGCCGGCGTAGCGCCCTTGCGGTGCACGATAACCTCACGGCCATCGGCCATTCGTTCTTTCCAGGCGAAGTTGTGGTGGTTTTCCACTTTCGCCAACGGCCGCTCGCCCAGGGCTTTGGCCAGGCGGTGGTGAATCTGGTGGTGGCAGGCCGAGGCAAAGTCGCCGGCCAGGGTCATGGCGGCCCAGTATTCCTGGCCCAACTCGCTATCAAGGCCCAGCCAGGCTAGGTGCTTGGCCTCATTGGGCAGCTGGCAGTTTTCCATGGCCAACTTGGTGTAGTGGTTGGCAACCGAAGCGCCCAGGCCGCGGGAGCCGGAGTGGCTGAGCAGACCCACGTACTGCCCCACGGCCAAACCCATTTCGTTGGTGGGGTCGGTGATGTCGACCACGCCGAACTCGACGAAGTGGTTGCCGGAACCCGAGGTGCCGATTTGCTCGGCGGCCGTAGCCTGCTTGTTGCGCAGGAAGGGCACGGCTTGGAAGGTGTCACTTTCCAGCACTTCGTGGCCTAGCTTCTTGCCCCGGTCGAAGCCGGTGCGGTTGCCGAAGCGGGTGTTGTCGAGCAGCAGTTTCTGCAATTCCTGCACCCGCTGGCTCAGAAACTTGGGCGGCAAAGCAAACACCGACAGCGCCATGCGGCACCCGATGTCGACGCCCACGGCGTAGGGAATCACGGCATTATCAGTAGCCAGCACGCCCCGATGGGCAGGCCGTAGCCGTGGTGGGCGTCGGGCATGAGGGCGCCGGCTACGGTCACGGGCAGCTTCATGGCCGTGTCCATCTGGTGCAGGGCCCCGGGCTCGATGTGCTCGGCCCCGTAGAGGGCGTAGGGCTTGCGGGCCACCAGCTCGATGTGGCGGGACGGGGCGGCAGCAGGGCAGCGGCCACGTGGCTCCAGTCGAGGTGGGTGGCAAACTCGCGGGTGCGGTGAGCAGGTGCTGAAGCAGGGCCAGCTGGTCGGTGAGGGAAAGTTTCTTGAGGTGCTTGCGCTGCAGTTGCGCCAGGGCAAGCCCGATGGCACGGCCTTCGGGGAAGCCAAGCTGCCGAAGGTCGTTGCCGCGTAGTTGTTGGGCCATACAAGTGTAGTCCGAAGACGTGAAGTTGAAGGAAAAACGGCCGGCAGTAAGGCGGCGGCACCCACATTTCGGTGCCGCCGCCGGCCGCGTTTTATGAATTGAAAAAGCTAGTCCGAACCGGAGCAACGGGCCGGCCGCGCCATAGTGGGAGTACTTGCGGACTACCCGACGGGACAGGTCGAAGGAGCGCGGCCGTACGGCATCCGGGCCGGAAAAGCAGTTGCCAGACGGAGGAAACGGGTGATATGGTGGGTAGTCCGAGGGCGTATTTTTCAGAACGAAGGAATACTACCCGACGACACCGTTTCCGGCCCGGCTCCGGTAGTGGGCTACAAGGCGGGCAGCCTCTATACTGTGCTCTAACCAACTGAGCTACTGCCTTACGGCAGGAAGGACTTGAACCTCCGACCCCAGCGCCCCAAGCGAAGTAAGGCTGCCCTACAGCACCACTACCGAAAAACGAACTGCTGACCAGGACAACAAGTGGAGGGCGTTATTGCTACCGTAACCAAGGCAGCACCCGCAACCGAAGCGGCGGGGTGCGGGAGTTGAACCCGCTCTTCCTAAGAATCGCCGAAGTAACGCCTTCCGACGGCACCTGGTAAACAGTAAAAACAAACTCGTTGGGGCAACTAGGCGCCCAGCCACTAATCGTGCTCTGACCAGCTGAGCTACCGTGCCGCCGAAGCAGCACGAGAAGGATTCGAACCCCCGACCCGGGCATTAAAAGTGCGAAGTATGGCTAGGCTACGGCACCCAACGAGGTATTGGTCTGCTTTGCTTTCGGGGCAACAGGCGGGGCGCCCTGCTGATTGATGCGTCTACATTCCGCCACTCGCAGCCGGCTGGCCCGAGGCGGGAGTTGAACCCGCACGCCTTTCGGTGTCAATTGAGAACGAAGGATTGCGCCCCTACGGCACCCGAAAAAGAACAGATACAAATGGCCCAACCGGGGTAACAAAGGGAAGCGCGGCCGAAGCCATTCTGCTCTACCAAGCTGAGCTACGTGCACGGGCAGCAGCCGGCGCAGGGCGGGACTCGAACCCGCGACCCGAAGGAACGCTTCCCGACGACACCCGGCGGGATAGTTTGCTTATTGGTTTCAACCTAAGGCAGGGGCAGCAGACGCCCGGCGAGTGTTTTCCCGGGCTTGCCGAAGCAGACCCGGCGGGAATCGAACCCGTAACCGCCGTAATATGGCGGCCTGAAAACCAGCCCGAAGTAACGCCCGGCTACGGCACCTTGCCAGAAGGCTAATTACCCAGTAGTCGGAGGCAGGCTTGACCCGTTTGGCCCGGCATTTAGGCCCCCGACTTTAGGTATTTTTAGGTGGTTAGGTAAGACATGAGAGTCAGACGGTGTTAAGGGTGAGACTCGCCAGCTCGGCTTCAAACGCCCGGAGCACGGGGTGCGGGGGCTGGGGGTCGAAGATGGCAAAATCGAGGCGCTGGAACGAGGTGCGCCAGCCGGGCTGGGCCAGGGCTTCGGCAAACAGCCGGGCAATCTGCGCCGGGTCGTTGCCGAACACGCCGCAGCCCCAGGCCCCCAGCACCAGTGCCTCGCAGCCGTGACGGGCGGCCATGCCCAACACCTGCCGGATGCGGCGCTGCATGGTGGGCAGCAGCTCGGGCAAGAGCTCCGGGGAGTTGCGCCGTAAGGCCCCGGCATTCACGGCCGGGGAGGTAATAATGTCGACGCGGTAGGGCTCGGGGAGCCAGCGGCCGGCATCATCGAGCAGCACCGGTACGCCGGGCGAGTAGATGGCGTAGTCGCTGTAGAGGCCGTTGAGGTGGGCATTGTGCTGGTACATCTCCGGAAACAGCAGCTGGCACGGATACAGCCCCGAAGAGCGGGCCAGGCTTTCCTCCTGGGCCTGACTGCCACCCAGAAAGCCCCACCGGGGTTGCGGGCCGAAGCAAAGTTGAGCACCCCGACGCGGGAGAACTCCTTACTCAGGGCCGCAGCGGCTTCGAGCGTAGTAGCTTGGTACACGCACACTTCGGCGGGAGCACCAGCGGCGGGTCCGGGTTCCTGCCCCACCGCGGCAGCGTCCGCCGGCCGGTAGAGCAGACTGCCTTGCGCGGCAGCGTGTTGCCAGGCCCCGATGCTGACTTCAGTACCGTTTGCCGTGTGGTAGCAGCCGGTTTCCAGGGCATCGAGGGTGAGGCGGGCCAGTTGTTGACGTTGTTCGCGGTTCATAAACGGGGCAGGAATATTACGGACTTCCGTGGGGCGGGAGCAGCGGCCGGATTGCCGCCGCCCCGTGCCGCTTGCAGGGTCGCAGAGTTGGTTTATTTCGAAGAAGAGTTGGCTGGGCAGCCTCCCTCCTACAGGTCTATTTTTTCAATTTCGGTCAGGGCCGAGCCGCCGTTTTCCAGGGCCTGCAGCACGTCAAACACCTTGTCCGACCAGCCGGCAATCAGCGCTACGCCGTGGCCTTCGCGCACTTCGAGGGGCGCCGAGCCGTGGCCGGCCAGGTCGAAGAGGTAGAGCCGGGCCTGGGGAGCCACTGTGCGGCGGTAGTCTAGCCAGGCCTGGGCCAGGGTGCCACCGTCGCCGGTGCTGTTCCAGAGCTGGCAGTCGGTGAAAATCATCACCTTATCCACCACCTCGCGGCGCTGCAGCAAGTCCTGCACGACCAGGTGGCCGTTGGTGCTGTAACCTACTTCGCCTTCGCGGCGGTAGAACTCCTGCACGTTTTGCAGGGTCCGGCCCCGGGCAGGCTCAGGCGCTTCCAGGTGTCGCCGAACATGCCGGTGACTACGTAACTGCAACGGCTCTGCAGGAGCATGCCCAGCACCAGGCCCACGTCGTAGAGCAGCACTTTGCTGCGGGCCGACACCGGCTGCTGCATCGAGCCCGACACGTCGCAGGCCACCACCACGCGGGTGCTGGTATCGAAGCCGCGCAGGTTGGCTACGCTGTGCGCAATGGCCGTTTCTAGGGCTTCTAGTACCAGGGCCACGTAGCCCGACTTCAAAACCAGCACCTCGCGGTAGGCGGCCAGAAAGCGGAAAGGCAGCTGCTTGGCCCGGGCCACGGCCTGCTCATTGCTCAGCGTAGCGCACACCTTCTCTACTGCCTGAGCCGACACGTCGGCTTCGAGGATGTTGCGCAGGTTGCGCAGCAAGGCCATGTAGCCCAGCTTGCCGCTGGTAATCAGGGTTTCCCACACGGTGCGAAAAGCTGCCGCGCGCTCCTCCGGCGAGGCAAAGGCTTGCTGACCCACTGCCGACAGCTCAGTTTCCCAGGTGTAGGGCGTGGGCAGCGTGTCGTGCACGAGCTGGTCGAACAAGGCCTGCTGCTCAGCGTCCCGGGCGTGGGGTGCACCAAGAACAGGGCGTCGCGCAGGCGCACCTGCCCGGCCCGGTCGTACTTGGCCAGCTGGTAGCCATCGAAACGGTTGAAGCTCAGGGCCAGGCCTTTCTGCACCTGCTTGGAGAGGCGGTTGAGGGTTTTCACCCCTTCCCGCTCCTTGGCTCGGGCGTAGTAAGCCAGCAGCTCGGTAATTTCGTCGGCGCGCTGCACCACCCGGGCTACCAGGCGGCTTACCAGGCTGTCGCCGCGGTGCAGGCGGGCCAGCTCCACGGTCAGGACCAAGGGCACGGTGCGCAGGTAGAGCTGCTCACGGGCATACACCGCCAGCCGGGCCACAAACTCGGGGTCGTTGCGGGCCACCAGCTCGCGCAGGCGCTGCAGGCGGGTGTCGGCTTTTTCGTAGAACTGGTCGCTCAGGGCGGCCGTGGCTACGGCCGCGTACAGCTCCAGCTGGGGCGTAAGCGTATAAGCAGCCGCCCCTTCGTGGTTGAGGACGGTTTTGGCTTTGCGGAAGGGTAGATTGAAGCGCATGAGGCGGTGAGATGGTGAAAGGGTGAGTTTTGCGCCGTAGAGCCCGTTGCCGAATTACTTAGTTGAGCAAGTGCTTGGGCACCAGCAGGCGGTTATCGGCGGCCCAGCGCTGAATCCAGGCGCCTTCCTCATCGTTGGGGCGGCGGTTGAACAGGCCCCGGGCTTGCACCACGGTGCGGTTGGCCTGCACTTCCAGCGTCACGGTACGGGTGCCGTTGAGCGATAAGGAGAAGATGGCGCTGCGCCCCCGCCGGCAGGAGTCCAGATACGACGCCACGCAGTGCCGCAACGTGCGGCCTTCGTGGATCAGCTCCCCGTAGGTGCGCAGCTGGGTGATGCGCACCGGGCACTTGCCGCCCCCGGAAAAGTCAGGCACAGGCAAGGGCACCCAGGTAGTAGCCAGCGTCAGGCTGGCTTCGGGCTGCCGGTGCGGGGCCCGCACGAGCTGGCGGTGCCACTGCGCCGTTTGCGTCAGTACACTCGCCATGGAGCGGCCTTTAAGCGAGAAGCCCGGTTGGGCCGGCTCGTCGCCGATGCCCACCGCGCGCTTCTGGTGAATCCAGTCGCAGACGGGCCCCAGCTGGTAGGGGTCGACCATGGGAGCGCCGGCAAAGAAGTCGACTACCCGCAGCCAGAACTCATCGTCGCGGCCCAGGTGGCGGCCCAGGCGGGAGTCGAGCACCGGGCCCAGCCAGTGCAGCTGGTCGCGGCTGGCCAGCTGGGCGTAGCGCAGGGCCTGCAGAAACGTGTAGCCCGCCGGGACCAGGCGCAAATGGTGCTCGATCTTGCGAGTGAGCGGCACCGGCAGCCCCGCAAATGTGCGCAGGGCCTCTCCCTGACCCAAATGCACCGTCAGGCTGGCAATATCCAGCCCGTCTTGCAGGCGGCCGGCCGTCCAGGAGCTAATCACCCAGGCCGGCACGTCGCCGTACTGGTCGAAAAGGTGGCGCACCAGGCTTTCCAGCTGCCGAAATGGGTTGCGGCTCTGGGGTTGCCAGTCGGCCAACTCCCGGCAGCGCCGCGGCAAGCACCGGGCCACGGCGGCCAGGGCCGGGGCCAGCTCAGCCCGCCAGAGCAGTTCGGTGCGCTTGTCGGCCAGGCCGCGCAGCAGTCCGGCGCACTGACTGCGCTGCGGGTCTTTTTGTTCGAGAATACAGTGACGGTAAAACTCCGTCAGCGGGGAATTTTCGCCCAGGTGGGCATTGATTACGGGTAGCGGACCAGCCAGCGAGAAGAGGTAGTCGACTTGCTGTCGGAGTGGCCAGCGGCGCCAGTCGAGACGCCGGGCGGCGGAGAGAACTATGCGGGCTTGCTGGGCTTCCCAGACCGCATGGGGGACGGGTTTGTGACGGTTAGACATCGGGCTGAATTCCCTGCGCGAGGGTGGTTACCGATTGAAAGATCAGCCGAAGTTGTGGCTGGTATAGCAGGCGTAGCGAGTAGAATCCGGAAGCTTTCGTACATGACTTAATTGTTAAAAGAGTGATGAAAATGAATTCACGGAAGCCGTAAATTCGACGCAGTATTTAAATTAATTAGAACCTAAAAGGCATACCTCTTCCACGCCGCTGGAAATTATTTTTCAGCGAATAAATAATATGAAAAAGGCCCGGTTTCTGGGAGAAGCCGGGCCTTTTTCACGAATCAGTCACGTAGTATCTACCTACGAGAATCGTTCGATAAAAAATCCCGGCCGTACCAATTCCACTCCCGGCGTAAGGGCCGTTTGGACTGGGGCTGGTTGAGGAAGCAATCCGCTGACAGATGCATGGCCGAAGAGCGTAAAGGGGGTGAAAAACAAACCACCCGAACCTTCTGGGGTTCGGGTGGCGGAAGTATCAGAGAAAACCTGCTGCTACTTTAGCTATACCGAACCGAGGCGGAAGCCCCTGGCTTCAGACCGTCTTGCTTGCTGGTGTAGTTAAAGTGGCGCGACATGGTTTTAGTTGTTTTTCTGTGGTTGAGTGATGCAAATATGGAGGGAGTTTTTGTATCCACCAAATTAGTTCGAAAAATAATTTAAATATTTTTCTATTTAGAAGTAATCAACTCACTTGCGCTGGAAATAAAGCCAGAAAAAACGCCGCAATTAAATAGCACTACCGGCTTTAAATGCAGAACAGATAAAACTGTGGCAATTACTGCAGGCTGACTTTAAACGACCAGCACAACCTCCGCAATCAACTAGGCTTAATCATCAATGGTATGGGTATGGGTCACGGGGAAGCCCGCATCGATCAGGGCCTGCTTGATCGTGGGCCAGTCGGGCTCGGTGCCGGTGGCCGAGGCCACGTGGGCCTGCCCCTCGGTTATCTGGTCGACCACCAGATTCTGGGCCTGGAGTACTTCCCGTACGGCGACAATACTTTCGGGCGTGGTCATGGCCGGCAGTTCGAGGCTGTAGCGGACGAGTTGGGTGTTGTTGGCGGTGGGGTCGGAAAAGGAAGCAGACATGGCGCAGAAGGTAAAGTGAAACGCAGACACCGAGGACCGGTGCCTAGAAGTGTACTAGGCTGGCGGGCTTTGGTTGCGGCTCAGCTGCCGGGCATGCAGTCTATTTCCATTGATCCGGACACGTCAGCCGGGTTTGTAGAGGCAAAATAAAAGCGCCGACCCGGTGGGGTGCGTCCGCCGGGCCGGTTGGACGGCCGGTGCGGGTTTATCCGGCCGCTCGGCCCTGAATCATCGTACAGGCAGCTTACAACACCTTGCCGCCGCCGCCGCTTTATGCCCTGCCTTGCCACTTCTGAGCGCTATACCCTCGACCTGCCCGCCGGCCACCGCTTTCCCATTGCCAAGTATGAGCTGATTCGGGAGCAGCTGCTCTGGCAGGGCATTGCCCCACCCCACGATTTCTACGACCCGGGCCTATGCGCCGAAGAAGACGTGCTGCGGGTGCATACCCCGGAGTATTGGTACAAAGTGCGTGACCAGCAGCTTTCGGCCGCCGAGGTGCGCCGACTGGGCTTGCCGCAGAGCGAGCGGCTGGTGCTACGGTCCCTGAGCAGCTCGGCCGGCACGGTGCAGTCGGCGCGGCGGGCCCTGCACGACGGGGTGGCCCTGAACCTGGCCGGGGGCACCCACCACGCCTTTGCCGACCGCGGCGAGGGGTTCTGCGTGCTCAACGACATTGCCATTGCCGCCGCTCACTTATTACACCACCAGCTGGCCCGGCAAATCTTGGTAGTAGATCTGGACGTGCACCAGGGCGACGGGACGGCCAGCATTTTTCGCCACGAGCCGCGCGTATTCACCTTTAGTATGCACGCCGGGGCCAACTACCCGCTGCGTAAAGAACAGTCGGACCTGGACGTGGCCCTGCCCCTGGGCCTCGACGACGCGGGGTATCTGCAGCTCTTGACCCAAACGTTGCCCGGTCTGCTGGACCGCGTAAAGCCTGATTTCGTGTTTTTCCAGGCCGGCGTGGATGTGCTGGCTACCGACAAACTGGGCCACCTGGGTTTGACCCGGGAAGGCTGCCGTCGGCGCGACGAACTGGTGCTGGGCCTCTGCCGGCGGCACGGCCTACCCGTGGCTGTGAGCATGGGCGGCGGCTATTCCGAGCGAATCGGCGACATTGTGGATGCCCACTGCAACACGTTTCGGGTGGCGTATGAGCTGTTTGGGTAGCCGCTGTTTTCCCGCCGTATCTTTGCCGTATGAATCTGCATAACCCCGCCACCGACCTGCCCGCCGCCAACTCCCTCCCCGTTCAAGCGCCGGCCGCGGCTCCTGGTACGCCCGCCCAGCAGGCATTCCGCCAGGCCATTCAGGACGTGGAAAACCTGCGGGAACGGCTGCGGGAGTTGGAAGAAGGTCAGGCCGAAGCCCGGCGCCGCTACTGGCAGCAGGTGGGCCCCTTGGCTCAAACGGTGGTAGCCGCCCGCCGGGGTTTATTTGCGCCTCTGGAAGAAGCCCTGCTTCTGCCCTACTTCAGCCGCGCCGAGCACCGGCAGCTGGAGGAGCTGATTCTGAGCAACGCAAGGTCCCTGCAAAACCGGTTTGGCGAAGACGTGGCCGACGTGCTGCAGCGCCACGCTCCTAAGTCGGGCACGGCCGCGGAACCCGAAGAACGGCCGCAACCGGAGCCCCGGGCGGAAGCCAACCCCGACCCCGGCCAGACGAAGCGCCAAGGCAAGAGCAAGAAGGCCAAAGCCGCCGAAAAAGCGGCGCTGGAAGAACAGCAGAAGCTGCTGGGCAACACTAAAAACCTGTACCGGCAGTTGGCCCGGGCCAACCACCCCGACCTGGAGCGGGACCCGGTTCTGGCCCAGGAAAAGACGGTACGGATGCAGCAAATCACCCGGGCCTACGAGGCCAATGACCTCTACACGCTGCTGCAGCTGCTCTCGGAGCACGTGCCCGGCGGCCCCGACTCCGAATCGGAAGACCTGCTAACCCGCTACACCCAGGCCCTGCGCCAGCAGCAGGACGAGCTCAAGCAGCGCATGAATGAACTCAAATACGGCACCAGCAACGCCTTTGCCGCTACCGGCAAAAAACAGGAAGCCGAGCTGCGCCAGGTAAAGCGCCACCTGCGGGCCGAAGCCGAATATTTGCAGCGCGTCGAGCAGCACATCCAGGACCCCGAGGGCCTGCGCGACCTGCTCCGCCAGCTCGCCGCCGAAGGCCACGACACGATTTGAGTTGCTGTGCTACTACCAGTGCCTGTGTCCTTGCGAGGAGGCACGACGAAGCAATCCGTCCTCTACGAAGGTAGTCTCAGCCTATTACCAGAAAGCCCTTTCCCGTAGCAACGAGAAAAGGCTTTTCAGTTAGGGTTGCTCAGCACATTTCAGAGGACGGATTGCTTCGTCGTGCCTCCTCGCAATGACACGTATGATAGTGGGGTGCATACGTTTCGGCCGCGCCTACTCGGGCTGCAGAAACTCTATTGCCTGCTGAATGACGGCTGGGTCGCGCATGATGCGGTTGTGGCCCAGACCGGTGGTGGGACGGAAGTCCAGGCCGGGCCAGTTGCGGGCTATGTCTTCCGCTTCACTAAAGGGTATGGTTTCGTCGGCGCGGTCGTGCAGCAGCAAGGCCCGCTCGGCCGGTACCTGCTGGCCCACCTGGGTCAGGCTGTAGCTTTCGGAGCTGCGCCCGTGCCGGGCTTCGGCAAACTCCACCATCCGGGCCGCCACCTTGGCCGGCAGGTGGAGCAGGTCGGCAAAGCGCTGAAACACGGCCGGCGTACTGCCCGGCACGCTCAGCAGCATCAGCCGCGGCAACCGTCCTTCTCCATTAAACTGCACCGGCAGCCCCGCCGTGGCGGCAGCCCCAAAGGAGTGCGCCACAACGCCCCAAATCGGCCCGGCCTGGTCGGCAACGGCCTGGATGGCGGCCCCGAACATGGGCAGCGTCGTGCGCCGGCCGGTGGACGCGCCGTGGGCGGGTCCGTCGAAAGCCACCACCCGGTAGCCTGCTGCCACCAAACCCTGCGCAAACGCCCCCAAAAGCTGGCCCGGTGCTCCCAGCCGTGCACCAGCAGCACGGTCCGTGCCCCTGCGGGTTCCATTCGTAGGCGACCAGCTGGCCTTGGCCAAACGGCACCTCATACCGCCGGGCCCCGGCCAGTGCGGCGGCTTCCCAGGCTTTTACCGGCAGCCGGCGGGGCGTGGTAAACAGCCGCCAGGCCGACTGAAAAGCAACCGTGGTGGAGAAGGCCGCCAGCAGCCGAAACTTCAGGCGCAGCAGCTTCAGAACGGGCGGCACTGCCGGCTGAGCGGACGTGGTGGTTGGAGTCATGGGCGCAAATATCCGCACTCCCGCCGATTTGACCCTTGTTTGGGCTTAGTCTTCCTGTTCACTGAGGCGGGTTAGCAACTCTTCCACCTGCCGCTCCAGGCGTGTGAGGCGTTCTTCCATCGTAGATGGTGGCCGCAAATGGGTGGTAAACACGGCTTTCACTTCCCAGATTTCCAGGGCCTGCTCCAGGGCGAATTCCTCGGAGCCGTAGTCAGGGTTGTCGGCCCGCAGCCGCAGGTGAGTAGCCGAGATTCGCTCGGCCAGGCGGCGCACCAGCAGCTTGCTTTGGGTTACGAAGGCGTAAATACGCTGCACCCGCAGGTTGGGCGCGGCTAAGTCTACGCGGCGGCACAGAATTACGTCCTGATGGCGCAGGCCCTGCTGCTGATGCTGCATTTCGGCGCCTACTATTTCAAATGCCCGGGTAGCCGGGCCCAGCTGGTGGGGAAACGTAAGCGGGGCAGCGCGTCGAGAAAAGCGGCGCTGTGGTGCTGCACAATATATTCGAGCAGGCGGGCGGCGGGTACAAAAGGGGTTACGTTGGCCTGCTGGTCGGCGCTGGCCGTGGGCACGGCCGCTGGGGCGGGAGCCGCATCCTTCTGAAAAATATCAAAGTGGTAGAGCTCATTTACCGTCAGCTCTTTTGTAAGTAGCAGGTCAACGGACAAGCCAAAATGCTGAGCAATCTGAATTAGTGTCTCCATTTTGGGCTCGGACCGGCCTTCTTCATACGCCCCTACACTGGGCCGGGCCAGGCCGAATAATTCCGCAAAAGCCGCCTGACTCAGCTTTTTAACCGTTCTGATCTTGCGGATGTTCTTGCCAACGTAGGACATAGCAGGGAAATATATTTCGCTCAAAGCTTGAGCACATCTAAAACTTTGAGTACTCTTGCACCGTAAAACTACCACAATACCGCCAACCACTTCTATCAGTCAGCTATTTTTTTGAGCCATTAGCCGTCCGCGCAAACCTGTTCCCGCTTACTGCTCCGCTTTTCCTACCTTCTGCCTATTCTTTCACCTCAGTACTTTCTATGGCCGACGCCTACTTTACCAAAATCCAGCGCTACTTACTCGAACTCGACTTCGACATCCACTTCCAGGACCCGGCCACGAATATTCTGGTAGTGAGCCGCCCCGAGCTGGGCATTGAGCATCTGGTGCTGGGCTGCGGGGAGCCCCTGCTGATTATGGAGCAGCACCTGCTGGATTTGCCCGGCCCGAGCTGCGAGGTGTACCAGCGCCTGCTCCAGAAAAACCGCGACATTATCCACGGCGCCTTCGTGCTCGACGACTCGGGCCGCAAGGTCATCTTCCGCGACACGCTGCAGCTTGAGCACCTCGACCGGCCGGAACTGGAAGCCGTGTTCAACTCCCTGGCCCTGCTGCTGAGCGAATTCAGCGACGAGCTGATTGCCTTTTCGAAAGCTTAAACCCCGTAGCCCAACCGCCATGAACATTCTTAGCCGCCTCTTCAAAATCGGGCAGTCGGAAGCCCATTCCGCCGTCAACCAACTGGAAGACCCCATCAAAATGACCGAACAGGCCCTGCGCGACCTGCGCCAGGACCTCGACAAAAGCCTGCACGCCCTGGCCGAGGTGAAGGCCATGGTCATCCGGGCCCGCAACGAGGCTGAAGCGTTCCGCGCCAAGGCCATGGACTACGAAAACAAGGCTGTACTCCTGCTGCAGCGGGCCCATAAAGGGGATTTGGCCACAACTGAGGCCGACCGGCTAGCCAGTGAGGCCCTGCTGAAAAAGACGGAAAACGAGGCCCAGGCCACCCGCTCGGCCGCCGACCAGGAGAAGTTTGCGGCCTCGGCGGCTCAGCTCGATCAGAGCGTGCAGCAGCTCAAGCAAACCATCAGTCAGTGGGAGAATGAGCTCAAAACGCTCAAGGCCCGCGTCACGGTGAGCACCGCCACGAAGACCATCAACCAGCAGCTGGCCCAGATTGACTCCTCGGGCACGGTGAGCTTGCTGGAACGCATGAAGGAGCGGGTAGCAGCCGAAGAAGCCCTGGCCGAATCCTACGGGCAGATAGCCCAGGAAAGCCGCTCCGTCGACCAGGAAATCGACAAGGCCCTGCAACAGAGCAGCGCCGGGCAGGCCTCCGCCGACTTGCTGGCTCTCAAGGAAAAGCTGGGTTTGAGCTCCCGCCCCGAGTAGGCTAGCTTGCTGGTATGCACTAAAAATGGTCGAGGTTCCGGGCTACCGGGTGGGCCCGCGCGGCAATTTTCCTACCTTTAAGCTGCCCTAGCTATGCCTATGACCGAACTTCTACAAGCGGCGGTTTCTCCGCCTAATCTGCCGGCCACGGGCTTCCTTATTTTCGTGCTGCTGTACTGGCTCACGGTTATCATCGGGGTCCTCGATTTTAAGACGCTGGACCTGCACGGCACCCACGACCTGCCCCACGATGCCGACCTGAGCGTGTCCTGGCTCAACAACGCGCTGGCCTTTTTCAACCTGGGCCGGGTGCCGCTGATGGTGTTTCTGAGTTTCGTGGCCCTGCCGCTGTGGGTGGGCAGCATTCTGGTGAACTACTACACCCACAACACGTCCTGGCTGCTGGGCATCGTCTTTTGCCTGCCCCTGTTTATCGGCAGCCTGCTGGTGGCCAAAGTGCTGACCACACCGTTCGTGCACTTGTTTGCCACCTTCGAGAAAGATCAGGCCGGCGGCAGCAACCCCATCGGTAAAGTCTGCACGGTACTGCTGCCGGCCTCCCAAAGCCACCTGGGCCAGGCGATGGTGCGCACCAACGGCGACACGCTGGTGCTGAACGTGAAGGCCGCCTCCGCCACGGAGCTGCACAAAGGCGACACAGCCCTGGTCATCGACTACAGCGCCAGCAGCCGCTGCTACCTGATTGAGCCGTACGATGTCCGCTAACCCTGCCATGTATGATGCCTGAAAAAGAGCCCCGCCTGCCCTTCTGGCAACGCTGGCTGGGTAATTTCTGCGTGGTCTGTCTGGAATTCGTGTTGGAAACTCTCTTCGAATAACGGCAGCATTCTACCTCACTTTTTGCTTCTTCCACTGATTCTACTTCTACCCTACCCCTTATGATTGGTCAACTCTCTTTCGCCGTGCTGGTCGTGCTCGGTGTATTATTACTCGGCATCATCGCCATTGTGGTGCGCATGTACCAGAAGGCCGTGCAGGGCGAAGCCATGGTGCGCACCGGCCTGGGCGACACGAAAGTATCCTTCAGCGGCATCTTCGTCATTCCGGTGCTGCACAAGCTGGAGGTCATGGACATCACCCTCAAAAACATGGTCATTGCCCGGGCTGGCTCCGAGGGCTTGGTCTGCAAAGACAACCTGCGGGCCGACGTGAAGGTGAACTTCTTCGTGCGCGTCAACAAAACCCACGACGACGTGGTGCAGGTGGCCCAGAGCATCGGTTGCCGCCGCGCCTCCGACCCCACGGCCCTGGAAAACCTGTTCGACGCCAAGTTCTCGGAAGCCCTCAAAACGGTGGGCAAGCAGTTCGACTTCATCGAGCTGTATAACTCCCGGGAGCAGTTCAAGCAGGAAATTCTGCGCATCATCGGCACCGACCTGAACGGCTACGTGCTCGACGACTGCGCCATCGACTACCTGGAGCAAACCCCGCTCAACGCCCTGAACCAGGACAACATTCTCGATGCCGAGGGTATCAAGAAGATTGTGGCCCTTACTTCGGAGCAGAAGATTCAGGCCAACTCCATTGCCCGCGAGATGCAGAAAACCATCAAGAAGCAGGACGTGGAAGCCCAGGAAACCATTTTGCAGCTCGATAAGCAGCTCATTGAAAACCAGGAAAAGCAGAAGCGCGAAATTGCCAACATCAAGGCCCGGGAGCTGGCCGAAACCGAGAAGGTGATGCAGGAAGAGCGCCTCAAGTCGGAAAAGGCCCGCATTGCCACCGAGGAAGAAGTGGGCATAGCCCAGCAAAACCGCGACCGGCAGGTGCTGGTGGCCGAGCGCAACAAGCAGCGCACCGACGCGGTGGAAACTGAGCGCGTGGCTCAGGCCAAAGCCCTGGAAGCCAACGAGCGGGAGCGGATTGTGGCCCTGGCCCAGATTGAGAAAGAAAAAGCTCTGGAAGAAGAGAAAAAGAACATCCAGACCATTATCCGGGAGCGAATCGTGGTGGAAAAAGCCACGGTGCAGGAAGAAGAGAAAATCAAGGATACCCGCGCCCAGGCCCAGGCCGACCGCGAAAAGCTGGTGGCCATTACCGCCGCCAAGCAGCAGGCCGAAGCCGCCACGGTAGCCCTCGTGGGCAATGCCGACATGGAGCGGCAGGCCGCCGAGTTCCGCGCCAAGCAGGCCCTGATTGATGCCGAAGCCGAAAAAGCCTCCGCCGAATTTAAGGGGCAGGCCATCCGCACCCTGGCCGAAGCTGAAGCCAGCAAAGCCACCGCTGTCGGTCTAGCCGAAGCCCAGGTGATGCAGGCCAAGGCCACCGCCCGCCAGAAGGAAGGCGAAACTGAGGCCAACGTGCTCCAGCTTACCGCCGCCGCCGAAGCCCAGGCCATTCAGGCCAAAGCCGGCGCCCAGGCCGAAGCCGACGAGAAGCTGGGCCTGGTAGCCGCCAAAATCAACCGCGAAAAAGGCCTCGCCGACGCTGACATCATCCAGGCCCGCGCCGATGCCGACCAGAAGAAAGGCCTGGCTGAAGCCGCCGTATCGGAGCAGAAGTTTGCCGTGGAAGCTAAGGGCATCGAAGCCAAAGCCGACGCCATGAAAAAGCTCGACGGGGTGGGCAAAGACCACGAGGAGTTCAAGCTGCGCCTCGACAAGGACAAGTCGGTGGAGCTGGCCCAGATCAACATCCAGAAGGACATTGCCGCGAGTCAGGCCGAGGTAATTGGCGAGGCCCTAAAAGCTGCCAAAATCGACATCGTGGGCGGCGAAACCATGTTCTTCGACCAGATCATCGGCTCGATTACCAAGGGCAAGATGGTGGACCGCACCGTGCACAACTCGGAAGTGCTGGGCACCGTGAAAGACGCTTTCTTCTCCCTGGACGGGGGTGGCGACTTCAAAACCAACCTGCGCCGCTTCGTGGATCAGTTCGGCTTCTCGGCCGAGGAAATGAAGAACCTGAGCGTCTCGGCCCTGCTGCTGAAAATGATGCACAAAGCCGGCGACGACACCACCCGCAACACCATCACGGAGCTGGCCAGCACGGCCACGGCCCTGGGTATCGGGGATAAGCCGGCCCGGATGCTGGAGCTGAAGTAAGGGCGCCTCACCCCCTAGCCCCCTCTCCGAAAAGGAGAGGGGGAACTAGCTTTAGTTGTTGAAGCTAAGGCTAGTACTATTTTCTATCTACCTCTGAGAACTACAGCTAGAGCCCCCTCTCCTTTTTCATTCCGCGCATCAAGCGGCGTAGAGGTTGGGGTGAGGCGACTAGAACCTAGTTCCGAAACTCTAGCCACCTACTTTATGCAAGCACCCGATTCCACCACCTCTCCAACTACAACCCGGCAAATAATAAGCCTCGTCCTCGGGCTGGTTCTCGGTATTGCCTTCTTCGCGGGCGTCGTCTACTTCGTTAAAAAGGATAAGGCCGAAAAGCGGGCGTTGATTCTGAAGAATCCGGGGTACGCGACGGGCATCATCACCCGGGTGAGAACCCACAAGAGCCGGCGCGTAACCGTGCAGTATATCGTTGGCGGCGCAGAATATTCTCTCAGAACGAGGGTACCCAGAATCTTTTTGCGCACCCACGCAAAAGGCGATACTACCGCCGTCATCTATTCTAAAGCCAATCCAGCTAGTGCTATCCTGAAGGCCACGTTGAGGTCCTCAACCAAGTAATCAGCAGTTCTTTTCTCCTGGCAAGGGTTTGTGCCTTGCCCGCCTATGGAAGCTCAAGCTACCCAACTCGAAACCGGCACCTACGAAATCCTGCGCAACCGCCTGCTCAAAAGCAGCACCGACCTACGCCAGCGCCTGGACCTGCTCAATACCGAGCGTAAGCAGGTGTTCGGGGCCGTGGATACCCGCCTGCTAGGCACCGGCCGCATTACCACCGAAAACAACTGTGTGCCCTGGGACATGGTGCCGGTGGGGCAGCGGTTCATCTTCGGGTACAACGTAGTGCTGGGGCTGAAGGCGGAGCCGGATCTAGCCGACGTGTTTGGGGTGTACGAGTACGCCGAGCACGACTTCCGGCCGCTGGGCCTCGAGCTGCTGCAGAACCCGCAGTTTTTGGAGGAGTTTCGCAACCTGTACCGATACTACAAGAACACCCAGTTCGTGAAGTTCGCCGTCATCGGCGTGCACCTGTTCATGGTGTTTCGGGTGGGCAAGAGCGCCTCGGATGTGAAGACGTTTAAGTGGCTGATTCAGGGCGACACGCTGAGCTACATCGACAACCGTTCCGACCACGAGTACACCTTCCCGCCCCAGCACGAGTTCAGCTGGAAGCGCGCCACCCGCGACATGCAGCGCGGCGGCAAGCACCCCCACATCAGCATCGAGGACAAGGTGTTTGTGGAAACCGTGGGCGGCGACCTGACCATCAAAGTTGAGGATAACACCACTTCGGGCCACGGCATTCTGAGCGAGCCGGTCGACAACAAGGACCAGACCCTGGACGACTCGGAAATCTACTACGCGGTAGTCGGCAACCTGATTCTGCTCAAGATCCGGCCCTACCAGGAGCAGCAGTACCGCTACTTCATCTTCAACCACAAGCTCAAAACCGCCCAGCGCCTCGATGCCCTGGCCGACGCCTGCGTGCTGCTACCCGACGGCCAGGGCCTGATCTTTCCCCACGGCTTCTACCTACAAACCGGCGACAACAAGCTCTTCGATAACGGCCTGCGCGAGATGCTGTTTGAGAAGCGCGTCGTGTCGCCGAACGGGGAGGATTTTCTGTACGTGTTCTTCAACAAGGACCACGGCACCTACCTGCTGCTGAGCTACAACCGCATTGCCCAGCGCGTGGACAACCCCATTGTGTGCCACGGCTACGCCTTATTCGAGAACGGGGAGCTGTGTTACTTCCGGGCCGACGACGAGCCCAAGAAGCACCACGCCGTGCAGATCTGGCAAACGCCCTACACCGCCCCGGATTTCCAGTTGCCTGTCACCTCCGATTCCTACCTCTACAAGCTGGGAAACAAGGAAATCGTGCGGGCCATGAGCGAGGTGCAGGAAGTGCTGACGCTGACCGGCAAGGACGACTCTTACGCGGGCCTCTACCTCGACCTGATCCGCCAGACCACCGCCCTGACCGACGCCTACCACTGGCTGCGCGAGCCCGCGGCCCAGGCCCTGGCCGAGCCCCTGGGTGAAATCCGGCAGACGGCTACGGCGGCCGTGGAGGAGTTTGAGAAGGTGCAGAGCATCCGCAAGAACACGGCCCAGCAAACGGCCGCCGTGTTCCAGAAAGCCGACGAGCTGACCGGCCGCATCCGCCGTTCGGCGCCCGATACGGTCACGGAATTCGTGCAGTTGCTGGGCGAGCTGCGCGGGGTGCGGGGCGAGGTAATTTCGCTCAAAGAGCTGCGCTACGTGGAGCTGCCGGCCGTGGAAAAGCACGCCGCCGACCTGGAAGCCCTGAGCAAGGAAGTGGCCCTGCAAACGGTGGACTTTCTGCTCCGGCCCGATGCGCTGCTGCCTTATTCTCAGCGTGTGCAGGCTATTGCCGACGGCGTGGAGCAGGTGCAGAAAACCGTGGAGGCCGACCAGCGCGAGCAGGAAACGGCCGCCGTGGCCCAGGAGCTGGAGCTGCTCATTGAGGTGGTGAGCAACCTACCCATCCCCGACCCGACCCAGACCACGGCCATCATCGACAACATCTCGACCGTGTACGCCCGCTTCAACCAGATCCGGGCGGCCCTGAAGCGGCGGCGGCAGGCCCTGGCCGGCACCGAGGCCCAGGCCGAGTTTACGGCCCAGCTCAAGCTGCTGGAACAGGCCCTGACCAACTACCTCGACTTGGCCGACACGCCCGCCAAGTGCGACGAGTACCTGACCAAGCTCATGGTGCAGCTCGAAGAGCTGGAAGGCAAGTTTCCCGATTTCGACCAGTTTATCGAGCAGCTCACCACCCGCCGCGAGCAGGTAGTAGAAGCCTTCGAGTCGAAGAAAACGGCCCTGGTAGCGGCCCGTAACCAGCGCGCCACCGCCCTGCTGCAAAGCGCCGAGCGGCTACTGAAGGCCGTGCAAAGCCGCCTCACCCGCCTGGAATCGGTGGCGGACATCAACGGGTACTTTGCCGCCGACGTGATGGTGGAAAAGGTGCGCCAAATGGCCCAGGAGCTGATTAACCTCGGCGACTCGGTGAAGTCGGATGATGTGCTGAGCCGGCTGAAAACCCTGCGCGAGGACGCCGTGCGCCAGCTCCGCGACCGGGCCGACCTCTACGCCGACGGCGGCCAGACCCTCAAGTTCGGTCCCCACGCCTTCACCGTGAACACCCAGCCCCTGGAGCTGACCGTGGTGCTGCGCGACGGCGACCTGCACTACCACCTGACCGGCACCAACTTCTTTCAGAAGATAACCGACCCCGCCCTGCTGGCCTCCAAGCCCGTTTGGGAGCAAACCGTGCTGTCGGAAAACCAGGACGTGTACCGGGCCGAGTTTCTGGCCTGGCGCATTCTGCAGGCGGCCCAGCACCCCGCTCCTGCCAACCCCGAAGCGGGCCGGGCCGCTGTGCTGTCCGTACCCGAGCTAGGCCACCTCAGCCCCGCCGAGCTGCTAACCTATGTGCAGCAGTTTATGGCTGCGCGCTACCAGGAAGGCTACCTCAAAGGCGTGCACGACCACGACGCGGCCCTGCTGCTCACGGCCCTGGTGCGCCTCACCCGCACCGCCGACCTGCTCCGCTACCCGGCCGACACCCGCGCCGCGGCGGCCCTCTACTGGCTGCGCTTCGCCGACCCCGACCAGCGCGCCCACTGGGAGCGGCAGTTGCAGGGCATAGGGGTGCTGCTCCAGGTCTTCCCCGATTCGCAGGAGTTTGATGAGCTCAAAACCGAGCTGCAAACGGCCGTAGACCACTTCGCGGAGCAAACCGGACTGTTTACGCTAGGCCAGGTGGCAGAAGCCGGTGACTACCTTTTCCACGAGCTAACCCACACCGGCACCTTCATCATTGCCGCCGAAGCCGCCGAGCTCTACCAGCAGTTCCAGAAGCAGCTGCACGAGCGCCAGGCCACGGAGCTGTTTCAGCAGTCTATTGATCAGCTAAAAGACCAGCCGGTAGCGCAGTTCAATTTGGTGCGCCAGTGGGTGCAGGCGGTACAACCGAAGCGCCTCACCCCCCAGCCCCCTCTCCAAGGGGAGAGGGAGAGCCAGCCGTTAGCAAACGGTACTGGGCTAGCGCATACCTCAGTACAACATGCGCCCAACGAAAATCGTCAGGCTCCCTCCTCTCCCCTTGGAGAGGGGGCCGGGTTGGTGAGGCGCTTGAGTGCGCCGTGCTGTTGCTCACTCAGACCTACGACCCTGCCCGCGTAGTCCACACGCCTACTTTAGAAACCCTCGAAGGCTTCCAGGGTACACACCCCCGCCTCGCCGACGACCGAACTTACCAACTCAACTTCCCCGATTTCCGCCGCCGTCTACTGCACTACGACCGGGCCACGGTGGCCCAGTACGAGGCGTTTCAGGAGGTAAAGAAGCAGCTGCTGGGCCGGGCCGCCGAGGACATGCGCCTGGAAGATTTCCGGCCCCGCGTGCTCACGTCCTTCGTGCGCAACCGCCTCATCGACCAGGTCTACCTGCCCATCATCGGGGCCAACTTGGCCAAGCAGATCGGCACCGCCGGGGAAGGCAAGCGCACCGACCTGATGGGTTTGCTCCTGCTCATCTCCCCGCCCGGCTACGGCAAAACCACGCTCATGGAGTACGTGGCCAACCGGCTAGGTCTTATCTTCATGAAGATCAACGGGCCGGCCATCGGGCACGCCGTGACCAGCGTGGACCCCGCCCAGGCCCCCAACGCCGGGGCGCGGCAGGAGCTCGAAAAGCTGAACCTGGCCTTCGAGATGGGCGACAACGTGATGATTTACGTCGACGACATTCAGCACTGCAACCCCGAGTTTCTGCAGAAGTTTATCTCGCTCTGCGACGCCCAGCGCAAGATTGAGGGCGTCTACCAGGGCCGCCCCCGCACCTACGACTTCCGGGGCCGCAAGGTGTGCGTGGTCATGGCCGGCAACCCCTACACCGAAAGCGGCGACGTGTTCCAGCTGCCCGACATGCTGGCCAACCGCGCCGACATCTACAACCTGGGCGACATTCTGACGGCCGGCTCCGAAGACGCCTTCCGCCTCTCCTACCTCGAAAACGCCCTGACCAGCAACGCAGCCCTGGCGCGCCTGTCCACCCAAAGCCCCCAGGACGTGCCCGCCCTCATCCGCCTGGCCGAGACCGGGCAGCAGGACGGCCTCAGCTTCGAGGGCAACCACTCGCCCGAGGAGCTCAACGAGTACGTGGCCGTGCTGCAAAAGCTGCTGCGCCTGCGCGACGTGGTGGCCCGCGTGAATGCCGCCTACATTGCCAGCGCCGCCCAGGCCGATGCCTACCGCACCGAGCCGCCGTTCAAGCTGCAGGGCTCCTACCGCAACATGAACAAGCTGGCCGAGAAAGTGCGCCCCGTGATGAACGACCAGGAAATCGAGCAGCTCCTGGCCGCCCACTACGAAAGCGAAGCCCAAACCCTGACCAGCGCCACCGAAGCCAACCTGCTCAAGCTGCGCGAGCTGCTGGGCTGGCTCACCCCCGAGCAAGCCGCCCGCTGGCAGCAAATCAAGCAAACCTACCTCGACAACCTCCGCAACTCCGGCGCCGGCCAGCTCCTGCAGATGCTGGATAAGCTGGAAAACATTGCCGGTGGGTTGAGTGGGATTCGGGAGGCACTGAAGCGGGAGTACTAAGCTGTTATCTTGAGCTTTACAGGTAGTAAGTCAATCTGATGAAAAAATATATTCTACTGGCTTCTTTAGCTATTGGAGGGGTATCGCAAGCGTTGGGACAAACTGTGATTCAAGGCGACAGTATGTTTCTTGGACTTCAAATCAGGAAATCTTCCGTTGCGCAGGTTAAAGCCCAATTAGGGAACCGTTACCGGGCTGAGAAAATTGTGAGTGTCGGTACAGAAAAAACTCGTGATGGGCAATGCATTACCACCAAGCGGGTGACAGGCGTGTCCATGCATTTTCGGAAACAGGGCCTGATTTGCTTTGTCAATACGAACACCACGAAGTGGCGTCAGGGGTTAGCTCTGATCGAATTCGATTCTACAGCCAATGTATCGTCTGCCAAGGGCATACAGCCCGGTAAACATCGATTCAGCGACGTAATCGCGCAGTACGGGCCAATCGATTTTGACAAAAAAGATAATTCTCTACCAGCAGCACAAGAGATTTCCAACGATGGAGAACACTGGTATACTGTTTTGGTTTTCCCAACCATTCGCTTCATAAGTCCAGGAAAAAAGCAACCTGGGGAGAACTTACTACTAAGGCCGGTTACCGGTATTTGGTTGGAGAATCAATACTAGTGACACCTGCGAGCCCCTTACTAAATTCTGCTGCCACTCCGGCACCGGCCAGCTCCTGCAAATGCTCGATAAGTTGGAGGACATTGCCGGGGGTTGAGCGGGATTCGGGAGGCGTTGAAGCGGGAGTAAATAGGCTTTAACTTATAATCATTAGTTCTGCTATGATCAATATATATGATGCTGATTGGCTCGCTGACTTCTTTCATCTAAATCAGCAAGGACGCTTGATTCGCCGCGAATCAGTTACTACCGAGTTTAAGCGTGAGTTTGACTGGGCTAGCAAAGAAAGTCGGTCTAAGTATGCTAAATCAATGGCTGCATTCGCTAATAACAGAGGCGGATGCCTAGTATTTGGGATTAAGAATGCCCCTCATGAGGTAGTGGGCATATCTAACTTCATGGCTATTGACGATGCAGTAATTACCACTTTTCTCAATGAACTGTTCACACCTTATATTGAGTTTGAGCGCACGGAGCATGAAGTAGATGGTAAAACTATAGGTATAATCTGGGTCAAGGAAAACCAGACCAAACCAGTCGTTTGCATTAAGGATTCAGCAGTCACGTTCGGTTCTGATATTTATTTCCGATATGGCGCGAAGTCAGAAAAGATAAAAGCTGGTGACTTAGTCAATATCATCAACCAAGTAAGGGAAGACGAAACTCGTAAATGGCGAAATATTTTTGAAAAATGTGCTACAATTGGAGTTGATAATATTGGATTTTTGAATAAGAAGACTGGTGAGATAAAATCAAACGCTAATACATTTATTCTTGACGAAGCCTTACTAAATCAGATTCAAATTGTAGATAAGTATTCAGAGAAGACAGAAGGATCCCCGGCCTTACGCATAATTGGCGAGATACCAGAAGTAGCACGGGTTATTACACGTGCCAAGCCATTGTATGAGGAAGACTTAATCAAAGCATTTAGCACTGGACATCTGGAGGCTACTCCTCAGGATTATATTAGGGCTATTGTGCATGGTAACACGGTTAATGTTCCTGTTTATTTTCTCTTTCACGCTATGCAACTTAACATTCATCAGTCTATTGATTTTGTAAGCAATTTAGCTACTACTCACCGCCAAAAAGACAACCTATTAAAAAGACTGCGCGACATACTGGACATGAATAAAAAGCATGCAATTCATACACTAGGTGGTACTCCTCATGCTGAAAAGCGCAAAGAGTATTTCGAGTTAATAGTAAGTTCTCAATCTGTAGAAATAACAAATGTCGAAGAAGCAGCAAGAGTATCAGAGAGTCTATACTCGCTAAGGGGCGATATTTACTCGCATGCACATTGCCTTCCTATTTTAGACAAGCTCCGCAGCTATTCTTCGGAAATGAAGCAAGGTCAACGCTATACTTTTCGGGGGCACTGACCTATCTGGATGCGTTGCACTTCCGGTCTCAAATTGACTCTACCTATACCTGTCTTTCCTAATTGGGGGCAGGAATTTGTGCCTCCCACAGTCGCTCGGCTGTGCCGAGTGACGCCTACGCCGGAGCGGCTATGCCGCGAGTGCCCCCTCCATTCGGGCGCACCTCAACGAACCAGCGGCGGGGCCTAATTCGCAGCAGAGCTGCTCAAGCGTATTAGTCACCCGGCACAGCCGAGCGACTGTGGCGCGACTGAATCTTTTCAGCCGCCAGGCGCGGGCGGTTCTCGTGTGGAGAATTTCTAATTTTTAGGAAAATTCTCCACACGATCAGTGCGTAAAATGTGGAGAATTTTTACAGATTACAAAAATTCTCCACACCATTTTGCTTTCCGCGTATGGCCCGCCATCCTGCTGCTTCTGATTCCGTACTGCGCCGGGTGCGGACCTGGTTTGAACTGAGTCTCGCTGACTTGTCCTTATACCTGGGTGTGAGCCAATCCTTGCTGCAAGCCATTGAGGCCGGGCAGCGTGGCCTCACCCTGCCCGTGCGCGTAGCCCTGCTGCCGCTGCGGCTTCAGCTGCCCCGCCCGAGGTGCCGGCTGCTCCGGCCGCCGACGCCCCGCTGCCCCCGGCTACGCCCGCGCCCGACGCAGCCGACCTGAACTTGCGGCGGCGGGAGTGCCTGCGCCGGGCCCAGGGGCTGCTCGCCCAGGCCGAGAAGCTGGCGCGGCGGGCCCACGTCGCGGCCCGCTCGGCGGTGGCCCTGCCGGCCCTGCTCCCCCCGACCCCGACGCGCCGGCCCCGCAGGAGGCCCCCGCTACTCCGGCCAAGCAGGCGCTGGCGGCGGCCCTGGAACAAGCCGCCGACCCCGCCGACCCCACTTTTGCCCTCGACCATGCCCGGTGGCTGCGGGGCTGGCTGCACCGCCGCGCCCGCCCCCTCACCGCGCAGGAGGCTACCCGCCTGCACCGTCTGCGCGCCCAGGCTGCTGGGCTCTTGGCCGAGGCCGAGGCACTGGCCACTTTTTTATAGCCCCACCCTTGTAAATCTGATAGTTACCCTCATATATTCAAACAGTCTATTATTTCACTTTTCTCACTCTTTTTATCCTTCATTACCATGAATCCCGATTACAGTTTGCTCACCACCTGGGCTCAGTGCGACGCGGCTACCGCCGACGTGACCTTCGAGCTCAAAACCTTCACCCACGCCGACTCCGGCCTGGATTTGGCCGACGACCGGGCCGCCCGCAGCCAGGCCAGCGCCGCCGCGGCCCTGGCCAAGAAAGACAAGGAAATAGCGGCCGCCGAGCGCGATGCCGCGGCCCCCGGCCTCACGCCCGAGGAGCAGGAGGATGCCAACGACGCCCTGGATCTGTTGCGCCTCCAGCGCAAAAAGATTGTCAAGAACAACCGCGCCAACGTCGGCACCGAACGATTTTTGGGCACCGTGGATGCGGGGCAGGTACAAACTCAGGTTGATTTCCTGAACAAGGTGCTGGCCGGTATTGCAGCCCACCGGGACACGCTCAGCGCCTAAGCGGTTCCGGCCCCGGTACGGAGCCGGCAGCATAGCTTCCCGAACGACCCTGGCCCGTAAGGCCAGGGTCGTTTTTTTGTGGCTGCCCTGCGGCCCCCGTAGCCCATGAGCAGCACCTTTTACCCGAAATGGTCTTGGCACCAACCCGCGCCGGCCCTACCTTGCCCTCCCGCTAACTCCTCTCTCATGGGCAAGCAATACCCCGCCATCAGCGCCGACACTCAGGCCTTTATCGAGCGGCAGCACGTGTTCTTCGTGGGCACGGCCGCCGCGGATGGGCGCGTCAATATCTCGCCCAAGGGGCAGGATACGTTGCGCGTGCTGGGCCCCAACCGCGTGGCCTGGCTGAACCTGACCGGCAGCGGCAACGAAACCGCCGCCCACTTGCTGGAAGTAAACCGCATCACGCTGATGTGGTGCGCCTTTGAGGGCCCGCCCAACATCCTGCGCCTCTACGGCACGGCTGCCATCTACCACCCGCGCGACGCGGAGTGGACCGAGCTGCTGCCCCTGTTTCCGTCCCTGCCCGGCGCCCGGCAGATTCTGGTGGTCGACGTGGATCTGGTGCAGACGTCCTGCGGCATGGCCGTGCCCTTCCTCGACTACCGGGCCGAGCGCGACGAGCTGAACGACTACATGGAACAGCGCGGCCCCGAGCAGGTAGAGCAGTACTGGCACAACCGCAACACCCGCAGCATCGACGGCAAGCCCACTGGTATCTGAGTTGGGCCCAGAGCTGCGCGGGCTACTGCCGCAAAAGCTAGTTCAGAAACCGGGCCCGGTACTCACGCGGGGTCAGGCCGATTTCTTTCTTGAAAAGGCGGGAGAAGTAGGTCGGGTTGTCGAAGCCGAGCTGGTAGGCCGTTTGGGCAATGGTATTGTCGGTGCCCAGCAGCAGGTTTTTGGCCTCGCCCAGCAGAAATGAGTGAATATGGTCGAGGGCGGTGTGGCCGGTTTCCTGCTTGAGCAAATCGGTGAGGTAGCGCGGGGAAGTGTGCAGCTGCCCGGCCAGGTACTTCACCGTGGGCAGGCCCTGGGTTTGCAGCTGACCTTGCTCGAAATACGCGGTGAGCAAAGCTGTAAAACGGGCCACCACGGGGCCCGACAGCGCCGCGCTCCGGTTCAGGAACTGCCGCTTGTAAAACCGCTGGGAGTACTTCAGCAGCGCGTCGAGGTGGGTCAGGATAATGCCGCGGCTGTACTCGTCCGGATTGTTGCCGTACTCGAACTCCATCTGCCGGAACAGCTCCCACATGATGTGCTCCTCGCGCGGGGCCACGTGCAGGGCCTCGTTGGCCTCGTACTCGAAGAAGCCATACTTGCGGATATCCGCGTGCAGGGCGTGGCCCAGCAGATAGTCTTCGTGGAGAAAGATCAGAAAGGAGTTTTCGGTCAGCTCGGCGTGGGTGAGCTCCACCAGCTGCCCGGGCTTGACAAACGAGAGGGACCCGCCTTCGTGGTCGTAGCGGGTGCGGCCGTAGCGAAACTCCCCGGCGCTGATTTTCTTCAGGCTGATCATGTAAAAATCGGCCGTCAGGGGCTTGTCGCCCAGGGTGCAGGGCGCCAGCATCTGGCAGGTGAGCAGGCTGAGCAGCGGGTGTGCGGGCGGCGGGCTCCCAATGGCACGGTGGAAGGCGCTGATGCTCTCGTAGTGCGGCGTCATGGCGCGGAGCAGGCTAGTAACAACAGGTAAGATAGAACAGGAAAGTCTCACAACCGCCCCGGCTGAACTTGCCGCGGCTGGGGCGGTTGTAAAACGGTAATTTCCGAGAGCTTAGCCGTGGGCGGCCTCGGCTACGGGCTGCCACTGCTGCCAGGAAGCCAGCCGCTCGTGGTAGGCCTGCTCAACCCAGGGGTAGGCGGCCCGGCCCATAAACAGGCGCAGGGGCGGGTTGTCGGAATCAATTAGCTGCTGGATAATGGGCACCGTGGCCTCGGGGCTGCCGTAGTTGGCCGGGTCGAAAGCCGGCAGGGCCCACAGGCTGGCCTTTATCTGGTCGTAAGCGGCCAGGGTGGGGCTTTGCACGGCCGACGAGCCCCCGAAGTCGGTCTTGAACACGTTGGGCTCCACCAACGTCACCCGGATGCCGAAGCCCGCTACCTCCCGGGCCAGGGCCTCACTCAGGCCTTCCACGGCAAACTTGGTGGCGCTGTAAATACCCATGGCCGGGGCGCTGACCATGCCCAGCACGCTGGAAAGCTGAATAATGTGCCCCTGGCCCTGGGCCCGCAGAATGGGCAAAGCGGCCTGGGTAACCCAGAGCGTGCCGAGCAGGTTCGCGTCAAGGGCGTCGCGCACGTCTTGCTCGCCAACTTCCTCCACGGCCCCGATCAGCCCGTAGCCGGCGTTGTTGATGACCACGTCGAGGCGGCCGAAATGCGCGTGGGCTTGCCCGATGGCGTGCTGGCACTGGGCGCGGTTGGTGATGTCGAGGGCCAGGGGCAGGAAGGTGGCGCCGTAAGCATCGGCCAGGTCCTGGAGCCCGGCCACGTTGCGGGAAGTAGCTACCACGTTGTCGCCGCGCCGAAGGAAAGCGGCGGCCCAGAGTTTCCCGAATCCACGGGAAGCGCCGGTAATAAAGATGGTCTTGGCCATGCTGGTGTAGGGGAAAAGTGATAGGGCAAAATTCCGCTAAACGCCTAGCCCCGCACGGATACAAAAGGCGGAAAGTATGGAACAGATTAACGGCGGCGCGTTACAAGCTCGGCTCCGGCTTCGCCTCCTGGGTACTGTAAAAACCAAAAAGCAGGCCCCGACCAGCTGCTGCTGACCAGGGCCTGATTCGTTATTCGATGCCCTGTCGGTGGTTGTACCCCGCTAGCTTATGCCTTGTCCTTACCCAAATCTTCCGAATAGCCAGGAGTTCAGGAAACTCATTGCCCATCTGAGTTTCCTGAACTTTGAAAAGTGAACCAGTTTCTTGAACTCAATCTGGTCCGCAGCATCACTTAGCTATGCTAGCAGACGTGCATAGGCAGCAGTTCAAGAAAAGGAGCATTACTTTGGCTCAGACTCTGTTTTGTCGCTGCACTCGCCTCCCTTCTTGTTCCGCTGTACTAACTAGCCCCGCTCATGCGACCGTTTTTTCTCCTAGGTGATATCACGGGTTCTCTTGCGGTGTTGGGGCTCGCAGCGTTAGTCATCGGCGGACTTCTCCTGTTTGGCGGAATACGGCTTCAACCGACGAGCGCCTCGGCGGCAGGGAGCAAAGGCATTGGGTGCGTGGCAGTCCTCGGGTGGGTGGCTATGGCCTTTGGAATGCTGATAGCGCTGATTGCTCTAGCCTTTCTTTTTGACGTTTGGGACAGCCAGCCGGAGCACGTTGCGAAACGCCAAATGGAAGAAATGGAAGCGTCCCGTCAAGACACAAGTGGGAAGGCCGGAGCCCGCCAATCCCAGCAAGAACTCAATCGGTTTGAGCAATCCTTTGAACAACGAATCCCCTCCTTGGCCGATAGCTCCGAACACCGCTGGTAGTTCACAATAACGGTCCAATAATATGAGGAGAGAATTTCAAAGTGACCTGCGTTAGAGTTTGACCAACTCGACGCGGCGGTTTTTGGCTTTGCCCACTTCGGTGGTGTTGTCAGTCAGGGGCTTCGTTTGGCCAAACCCGGCGGCTTGCAGGCGCGCGGGCGCGATGCCCTGGGCCGTTAGGGTAGCTACCACGGTGCGGGCGCGCGCCTCCGACAGCTCTTGGTTGTGCGCAGGGGTACCCGCGTCGTCGGTGTGGCCCTGCACGGCCAGCTTGAGGTCGGGATTTTGGCTCAGCAGGCTGATGATCTGTGCAATGATAGCCTGAGCATCGGGCTTAAGGGTGGCTTGGTCGGTGTCGAAGTTGAGGTAGAGGGCCACGTGGCCATTAATGTCAAGGGCTTTTTTCATTTCGGCAGCGGGCAGCACGGTGGCTTCCATGGGCATAACCTTTTTTTCCACCACCGTTAGCCAGTAGTTTTCCGGGTCACTGGAGTAGGTTTTGTATACCTCCACCCACACTTCTTTGTCGGGAGTACGCAGCAGGTAAACGCCCGATTTTTCCTGGTCAGTCATGCCGTAGCGGCTCCGGTGTCGCGGATCTTCGTACTTGAGTTTGAGTTCCTTCATTTTCTGACCCGAACCTTCGAATACGGTCACGCCACCCAGATCACGCACCAGCTTCTCGTAGGTCTTCTGGGCCTGGAAGAACGAGGCCGTCTTGCCCAGGGCGCTAACCGTGCGCAAGCGGCCTTCCACTGGAATCAGTTTTGCCCCGTCGAAAAACTCGTACCGGTCGAAGTTGGTGTCCTTGTTGAACTCGCGGGCTGAGTTACCGGGGGCCGTTTTCTCGTCCATTTTCACGTAGCCGTCCAGCAGGCTGAAATAAGGAAAAGCCCCGAGTGTGGGCGTAGCAATTGGCGCCGTGGCAGGGTCGAACCCAACCGAATTTGAGGGAGTCGACGCACTGGTGGCGGGAGCCGTAGCTGCAGCCGGTACGGTCGCAACGGCCGCTACCGCAGGAGCAGGCGCGGGCACTGCCGCAGTAGCCGGCTTGGTATCCGAGGAACAAGCGGTGCCCAGTAGCAGAGATGCACAGGCCGCGGCAAGGGAACGATGAAGAGTAGACATGATGTGAAACATAAATCTGGTAGCACAGATAGGAAGAAGCAAAGAGGGCTTGGCCAGCGCCCTAGGCCGGCACCACGACCGTCAGGCTGGATTCGGCCAGCTTGCGGGCCTGTGAAGTTTAAACCAAGGGGAAGGTGCCCTTCCTGGCAAAAGCCTATTTCACTGCTACCGGGCTGGGCTGAAAATTGGGGTGGCCGGCCTGCCAGAGGGCGAAGGCATACATGTTGGCGAAGTTGCGAAAAGCTACTTTTTTGTCTTCGGTGAAGTGGCCATTGTCAAAATTGACTTGCATAAGCACGGGCTTGCCGGAGGTGCTGGCGGCTTGCAGGGCGGCGGCAAACTTGCCCGGCTGCCAGGCAATCACGCGCGGGTCGTTCATACCGCCCACCGATATCACGGCCGGATAGTTGGTGCCGGGCTGCACGTGCAGGAAGGCGTCCATCTCGTATAGGGCACGGCATTCTACTGAGTCTTTCACCGTGCCGAACTCCTTGGCGTTGTTAGGGCCGTTGGGGGTGTTTTCGAAGCGCAGCATGTTAGACAGGCCCACGTTGCTAATGGCGGCGGCGAAAAGGTCGGGGCGCTCGGTGATGGCGCGGCCAATGAGAATGCCGCCCGCGCTGGTGCCTTCGCCGATAAGATGCTGGGGCGAGGTGTAGCCGTTCTTTACCAGGTATTCGCCGCAGGCAATGAAGTCGCGCCAGGTGTTGGGCTTAGTGGTTTTCATGCCGGCTTTGTGCCAGGCCTGCCCTTTTTCGGAACCGCCGCGCACGTGGGTTTCGGCCACAATAACGCCCTGGTTGAGCAGGGCCAGCGTGCGGGAGCTGAAATACGGATCCGCCGATATGCCGTAGGCGCCGTAGCCGGTCATGAAGCACACGGCCCGGCCGTCACGTTTCACCTTCTTGTTGTAAATGATGCTGAGCGGCACGGGCGTGCCGTCGAGGCCGGGCACTTCCACTTCTTCCACCACCAAATCGGCAAGGCCGGGGTAGGTAACGGGCGTATCGAAGGGGCTTACTTTGGCTTCTTTCGTTACCGGGTTGTAGGTGTAGATGGTGGGCGGCTGCTTCCACGACGTGAGGTAGAGCAGGCAGTCGTTGCTGGTAGGTTCGAGCACCTGCATTTCGGCCGAGCCGGTGAGCGGCAGCGGCACGTCTTCCCAGCGGTTGGTGCGCAGCGAAAATTGCTTGGCGGTGGTATTAAGGCCGTCGTTGAGGGTGGCCAGCAGGTAGTCCTTGGCGGCGCTAATGGTTTCGATTTTGCGCTTTTCCATGGGCAAGGCCACAGTAGCTGTCTTTAGGTTGGGCTGGCGGGCGTCCGTCACCAGGATGCGGCCTTTCAGCGCGCGCTTGGTGCTCAGCAGATAGAGCCGGTCGTGGAGCACGACGGAACCGAGCACGCTGTCGGCTGGGGCGGCCAGCCGCTTCCAGTTGATGGTGGGCTGGAGCAACTCAGTGGCCGGGGCAATGAAGGCGTTCATGCGCCGGTCGACCCCGCCCAGGTTGCCCATGATGTACTTGAAGTCTTCGCTGTAGGTCACGTAAATCAAGTCTTCGGGCTTGATGGGCAGCTGCTTGTACTTGGCCCGCGAAAACAGCTCCCGGTCCTGTGCCACGGGCGTGCCTACCGTGTGATAGAGTGAGCGAGTGTTGAGCAGCATGTTCATCGACTTGGTGTCGCCGCTCTGCTGGGTGGTGTAGATGAAGCCCTTGCCGTCCGGCGTCCAGCCGCTCACGCCAAACCACGAGGGGTAGATGCTCTCCGGGTAAAGCTTTTTGGTGTCGACGTTGAGCACGCGAATGGTGGAGATTTCAGCCCCGCCTTCAGCCACGCCCAGGGCCAGCCGGCGGCCGTCTTCGCTGGGCAGAAAGTAGGACACGGCGTAGCTTTTGCCCTTTGCGTAGGTGCTGGGGTCGAAAAGTAGCACCTCGGGCCCGGTGGTGCCGGTGCGGTAATACAGCTTGCCGACGTTTTCGCTGGGTAGAGTTTTCTTGTAGAAGTAGCGCCCACCGCGCCGCAAGATGCCCGTGATGCGGGCCGCTTTCAGGGCATCGTAGCGCACCAACGTGTTTATCAGGCTGTCGCGGCCGGGAATACCGGCCATTACCTGGGCCGTGTAGTCGCCCTGCGCCTTAAACCAAGCCTGGGTTTCGGGACTCTTGAGGTCTTCCAGCCAGCGGTAGTTGTCGGTTACCTGCTGCCCGAAGTAAGTGTCGGTGACGGGGCGTTTGGGCGTGGCGGGCAGGGACGGTTGTGCTTGCGCAGCTAAAGAAGCGGCAGCAGCCACCAAGGCAAGTACAGAGGTTTTCATAACAAGCAGAATGGGTGAAAAGGTGGGAAAAAGGGCTGCTCAGGGCTGTGTCCACGGCGGCGTAGGCGTACAGCGGGTGGCTTTTGTAGGCCGTGAGCATGGGCGAGGGAAAGGCCTGCTCGAACCAGGCGGGTACCGGCACGCCGCCGGCCGCCGGGGCAACCACCGCAAACTTGCCGAGGTACTTCGCCGCCAGGTGGAACGACCCGTAGCCGCCCATCGACAGGCCCGTGACGTAGAGCCGCATGGGGCCGGCCCGAAACTAGGCTACGGTTTGGGCCAGGGCTTTCATGGCCTGCTCGGCGCCCTCGGCAAACCAGAACGGGTAGGTGCGGACACCCACCGTCACGGTATGCTTTAGGAAGCCTGTTTCGAGCCGGGTGTTTTGCGCCCAGCCCGGGGCGCCAGTATCAGCAGCAGAACGATAAGCAACAAGGAGAGCCCCATAGCGAGGTTGTGATTCAGTAGGTGAGTTGTTAATTATAGAGCACTTATCTTGGCCCTGCCCCTACCGAAACCGGGTGAAGCTGAAGCTGCCCGTAGTCACGTTTTGGGTGCCGGCGGCGCTGGTGTTGGGGGTAGCTCCGGCTGTGAAGCTGAACGTACCGCTGAGCTTCTGGCCCGCTCGGTCGTACTGGCTCACGGTGATGCTGCCGTTGCTGGCGTTGGGGCCGTAGAGCGTGAGGTAGGTGGCGCCCGTGTTGCCGCTCATGAGGGTAAGGCCGCCCACGGGCAGGTTGTCGAGCATGGAGCCCCGGCGCAGGTCGTACACGCCCGCGCCCCGGGCATTGATGCCTTGCAGCGCCAGCGACACGACGTTGTTGTTATCGCTGGAGCCACCGGTTACAATGATTTTATCGCCGGAATCGACGATGGCCGACGAGCCAACGGTACTGGTGTGGGTGGTACCGTTGTGGGTCCAAGTCACGGTGCCGTCGCCGGTGGCGACGTCCGGGTCGTCGTTGTTGCTGTCGCAGGCGCTGAGGTGTAGCAGGGCCGCGCCGGACAGCAAGAGCAAGGGTCGGGGAAAAAAACGAAGGAAATTCATGGTTTAGAAAGAAAGTGAGGGTGGAAAAAGCGGGCAGGTGCCCATGTAGGCCGCAACGCAGCTGGCTTACTTGGGCACCAGGTTGGTCCGCAGTTGTAGGCTGGTAATCTGGTTGGCGTTGACTGGGGGCGTGCCCGCCGGAAAAGTGAAGTTGCCCGCCGACAGAATGATGAGCGAAATCAGCCCGTTGGGTACGCCCGCCACGGGCTGCCCGGCCAGTGCCGCCTGCACCTGGGCCTGGGTGTAGGCGGCACCCAGGGAAAAGCCGGTGGCTGTAAGTGCGAAAATCTGCTGGGTCTGGGTTTGCCCGCCCAGCGTCACCGTCAGTTGGGTGTCGTTGCCGGCCAGCGCCCAGGTGCCGGTCGTGACGATACCGCCGGGCTTGGTTACCGCCACTTTGCCGTCGGTGCCGAACTGGTAGGTATCAGCCGAGGTGGCCGAGATGGTCTGAATGCCTTCCACGCCGTTCACGACCAGCGAGGAGCTGCTTTCCCGCCACGTCACGGCCGAAAGCTGCCCGGCTTTGGAGGGTGCCTGGTCGTTGTCGTCTTTGTCGCAGCCAGCGACCAGCAACAAACTGAATAAGAGCAGAAAATGAAGTGGTTTCATAGGAATATGGAGAAATAGTGGAGAAGAAAGAAAATCGAGCGGCCGGTTAGGCCGCCGGTCTACAACCTGCTTTAGCGGCTGGCCTTGGCCACGGGCATGGCCAGCTGAGCGGTGCGTTCCAGCGTGGCGAGGCGGGCATCGAGCGTGGTTTGGCCGGCCTGCACGGCTTGCAGCTGCTGGCGCAACTGGGCGTTTTCGGCCCGAAGCTGGTCGTTCTGGTGGGCCAGCTCCTGCACGCCGGCCAGGGCCACGCCGGCCGGGTCGATGGTGCTGATGCTGGTCTCGTTCAGGCCAAGGTGGAACAGGCGGTAAAAGTCCTGGGCTATCGGGCCGAGGTGAGTTTCGCCTGCAGTGCCCTTGTAGGTCCAGCGGCTGAGCGGGAGCTGACGGATGAGGCCCAGCACCTGGCTGCTTTCCACGGGCTGGATGTTTTCTTTAAGATTGATGTCGGACGTGTTGGTCCAGACGCCGCCCGCGGTGAGGTAGGCGCCGTTGCCGTTGGTAGCACCCACCCCCACCCGCAGGGCAATGCCCGCGCCGCCGTTGTTGCTGCGCCCAAAGTTCCAGCTCGTTACGGCGGTGCTGCCAAACGTCATGGCATTCACGTCGCCCACCACGGCATTGGCCCCACGGCCGTGGCGTTGGAGTAGAAGCCGTCGCCGAGCCGGGCGTTGGCCCCCAGGCAGGTGTTATTGAGGCCCGTCACGGCGTCTCCGGTAAAGGCAAGGCCGGCGTTGTAGCCCAGGGCCGTGTTGTCGGAGCCGATAGTGGTACTGTTGCCAGCCAGCCGGCCCATAAAGGTGTTGTGGTTGCCGGTGGTGTTGTCCAGGCCGGCCAGGTTGCCCACGAAGGTGTTGTCGGAGCCCACGGTATTGGCAGAGCCGGTGCTGAAGCCATCGAAGTGGTTGGCAATACCGGTGGTGTTGGCCCGGCCGGCCTGGTAGCCCACAAAGTGGTTGTTGGAACCCGTGTTGGCGAAACCCGCCTGGTAGCCGATGGCTACGAGGTAGTCCTTGGTGTTGGCCCGGCCGGCCTGGTAGCCCACCAACGTCACGCGGCCGGCAACGGGGGCGGGAAAGTAGCCAGGGCCTTTGCCGGCCTGGTAGCCCACTTTCACGTTGGCGCTGCCGGGGGATTCGCGGCCGGCCTCCTGGCCCAAGTACACATTGCCGGTCTCGTCATCGGCCTGCCCACCGGCGTCGTAGCCCACGTAGGTGTTGTTGCTGCCGGTGCCGTTGGCACTGCCCGCGCTGTTGCCCAGAAAGGTGTTTCTCTGGCCGTTGGAATTGGTCACGCCGGCTGTCACGCCTACAAACACGTTGTCGCGGCCGGTGGTGCTTTGGCGGCCCGCCTGGGCGCCCACCATCACATTGCTGCTGCCGGTGGTTACGCCCAGCCCGGCCCGCTCGCCCACGAGGGTGTTGTCGTAGGCCGCCGTCATGCCGCCACCGGCCTCGGAGCCCACCAGGGTGTTGCGGCTACCCACCGTGTTGGCGTCGCCCACGTGGTAGCCCAGGTAGGTGTTGTTATCGCCGGTGGTGTTAGCCAGGCCGGCCTGGTTGCCTTCAAACGTGTTATTATTGCCGGTGGTGGTGCTGATGCCCGCCTGAAAACCCACCATGTGGTTGTCGTCGACGGTGCTGTTGAAGCCCGCCTGCACGCCGATGAAGAGGTTGTTGTCGCCGGTCACGTTGCTCACGCCCGCCGAGTTGCCGCTGAAGTAGTTGAAGCTGCCGGTGGTGTTAGCCAGGCCCGCGGCGCTGCCCTCAAACTGGTTGAAGCTGCCGGTGGTGTTGGCGTAGCCGGCCCGGGACCCGCTGAAATAGTTGCCGCTGCCATTGGTGTTAAAGTAGCCGGCGCGGTAGCCCACGAAATGGTTGCGCGCCCCGATGCCGCTTACCGTGGTGCGCCGGCCAGCCCCCGCCCCGATGAAGACGTTGCCGCTGGCAAACTCGCTGGCATAGCCGGCCGAGTCGCCCAGGGCCACGTTGAAGCTGCCCACCGTGTTGGAGTTGCCGGCGCGGTAGCCCTGGTAGGTGTTCAGCCCGCCGGTGGTGTTGCGCAGGCCCGCGGCACTCCCCGCAAACGTGTTGTTGCTCCCGGTGGTGTTGGAGGCCCCACTGCTTTGCCCGCTGAACGTGTTGTCGTTGCCGCTGGTGTTGGAGTAGCCGGCGTTGTAGCCCACGAACAGGTTGTAGTACCCCGTCGTGTTGCGCAGGCCGCTTTCAAACCCTTGGAACACGTTGGCGTAACCCGTGGTGTTGGCGGCCCCACTGTTGCTGCCGCCAAACACGTTTTCGGCGCCGGTCGTGTTGCTGACCCCGGACGAGCTCCCCGCGAATACGTTGCCGTAGCCCGTGGTATTGGCCTGCCCCGCACGGGAGCCGACGAACACGTTGGCAAACCCGCTGGTGTTGCGGTAGCCGGCCCGGTAGCCCAGAAAGGTGCTGCGCCCACCGGTGGTGGTGGTGCGCCCCGCCTGAAACCCCATAAAGGTGTTGTTACTGGCCGTGGTGGCACTGGTGCCGGCCTCGTAGCCCTCATAGGTGTTGTACTTGCCCGTGGTGTTTTTGGCGCCCGCCGAGTAGCCCACAAAGTGCAGGCTGTCGGTGGCCGTAGCGTCGTGCCCGGCGCTGAAGCCGATGAACAAGTTATTGTTGCCCGTGCGGTTCAACAGCCCGCTGGCAAAGCCGCTGAACTGGTTGTTGCTGCCCGTACTGGTGTACAGCCCACTCTGAAACCCCTCGAACTGGTTGAGGCTACCCGTGGTGGTGCCGGCCCCGGCCTGGAAGCCCACGTACTGGTCCAGCAGGGCTCCGTTGGCCCCGATGCGCTTGCCGGCCTGGTAGCCAATGAGCACGTTTTTGGCCGCGTTGGGGTCGCCCAGCCACAGGGCCCCGTCCACGTGCAGCCGGGCCTGCTCCTGGCCGGCAATACCGAAGCGCAGGGGCTTGTTATCCGTGGTGCCCAGGTACTGCTGGGTTGAGTCGGTGGCGGCGTTGCCAGTCAAGCCCCAGCCACTGCCCGCCGGCGCCGTGCCGGTGTTGAGCTTGATCCAGTTGGGCACGGCCGAGGTGCCGGCGTTGTAGTAGAAGCCCTGCCCTCCGGCAATGGTCGAGTTCGTGTTGAACACCAGCAGAAACGGGGCCGGCGCAGCCACCGTGACGGCATCGGCCAGGCCCGTCAGGCTCACCCGTGGAAAGAGCACGCCCTTGTCGGTAGCTCTGATTTCGAGTGCGGCCGAGGCGGCGGGCGTGGTGGTTCCCACCCCTACCTGGGCCGCAGCCCGATGACCGGCCAAGTAAGCGAATGTAGCGAGCGTAAGAAGGCGTAGGTGGAATTTCATGCAGTCAGGATAAAAAGATGAATTGTCTTGGTCTATGAGTAGCTAAATCATTTGCTCTGCAAGCGTTAGGCACGTCCTTCCCGAACTAGGCCCCAGTTGGTGGGGGCTTGCGGCCCCCGGCCGGCGGGACACTGGCCCGCCAGTCGAAAGCCCTGCTGCTGGAAAAAGCCCAGCTCGGCCGGGCGCTGCACGTCGAGGTAGCAGGGCGCGTGGGTGGCCTGCATGGCCGACAGCGACGCCTGCAGCAGGCGCCGGCCCCGCCCCTGCCCGCGGGCTCCCGGCTGCACCGCCAGCGCCAGCAGGTAATGCGAGTGCGCTTCCGCGCTGTGCCGCCGCAGCCACGCCGTGGCCACCAGAAAGTGCCGCAGTCGCTGAAAGCCCGTCCAGTCGAGGCGCCACAGGGCCGCCGGCAGCAGGCCCGTGCGCAAGAGCTGGTAGAGGGTGGCCGCCGGGTGGTTGGGGCCCACCCACACGGCCAGAGCGTTAGCATCGGCATTGGCATACACCCGCCCGTAGCGCAGACCAAAGCGGAGCAGCTGCTTTAGCAACCATACTTTCTGGCTGCGGGCGTCGGCCGCCGTGCAGCAGTGGTTCAGCACCGGGTGGTCGGCAGCGCAGGTTTCGAGCAACGCCGTGGCCCACACCAAATCGGCGGGCTCAAGGCGGCGAGCAGGCAAGGCGAGCGTAGGCATGAGCAAGGGAAAAATGAATGGCATTAAGCCGCGGATGATTAAGCAGGCAACTGGTCCCGGCTAAGCTTCTGGGTTTTATTCGCGCATTAGCTTGACCACCTGACTCGTGCCGGTGGTGGTCACGCGCAGCAGGTACACGCCGCTGGGCAGGGTTGCCGTTTCGGCGGCAAACAGGCCGTCGCTCACGCGGGCGTGGGTGCGATACTCGCCGAGAAGCCGGCCCGTGGCATCGGTAAGCAGCACCGTGAGCGGCCCATCAGTAGGCTGCTCTACCCGGATGTGCGGCCCCGGTCCGGCCGAGGGGTTGGGCCAAGCACTCACCAGCAATGCCTTAGCACCTTCCACCGCCACCGTGCGCACCACCGAGTGGTGGGCCTTTTGGTCCTGGTCCAGTTGCCTCAGTCGATAATAGAGCGTGGGCACCCCGTATTGGGAGACATTGGCGTCTACGAACTGGTAGTTGCGCGCCGTCGAGCTGTTGCCCTGCCCGGCTATCCGGCCGGCGCGCTCAAATACCCGCCCGTCGCGGCTGCGCTCCACATCGAAGTAGGCGTTGTTTTTCTCTGACGCGGTGGTCCAGTCCAGCTGTGCGTGAAGGCCCTGGCGACGAGCCGTAAACGCGGTGAGTTCTACCGGCAGGGGCGCGTTAGGGTCCGAGAATGTGAAGCGGCCAGCCACGGGCTCTGTTCCGGTCCCGGCGGGCGCGTATTGGCGGGGGTTCGTGGCCGACACGTTGGCGGTAGGGCCGGCAGAGCGCGTCCAAGTTGCGTAAGGTGCCGTGCTGCGCCAGGGTGTGGCGGCAGCCATGTTGCGGCCATTGTCTAGCGCTGCCAGCCAGGCAAAGCTCAGGACCCGGGCCGGACTGCCGGCGGCCGTGGTGCCCAACTCCCAGTACACAGCCAACGAGGTATTGCCCGCTGCCGTGATGATGGCCGTGGGGCCCGTCACCCGCGTGATGGTCAGGGCACCCACGCTGGCCCCGGCCGGCATGCTCACCCCCAGGAAAGGCTCAAAGGCCGCCTCATTCACGGTCCGGGCAGCCATGACCACCGGGCCGACTAGGCGGGCGGTGGTCGTTTCAACGGGGTCGGGGGCGGTGGGCAGCAGTACCAGGGGCGTACCGTCGGCAATGGCCACCAGCCCACTGGTAAGCGTGAGGGTGCCAGCTACGGTCGTGTTGGCGCCAATGGCAACCCCGGCGGCGTTGTTGACGGTCAGATTTCGAAGGGCAATGGTAGCTGAGCCCGCCAGGTTCTGCGGGGCAGTGCCCACAGTCCGCAGCAATGCGGCGGGTGCGGTGGGCGCCGTCACGGTGCCGTTGTTGATGAGGTCGGCACCCAGGTCCAGCTGGCCTTCGTTCGTGAGGGTGGCACCTGCCCCTACGGTTACGGAAGCGGGCACGGCCACCACCCCACCCGGACCTATGTATAAGGTAACTGGCCCTGTGACCGAAACCTGGGCCCACACCGCGCCAATAGGCAGATTGCTGACTAGGGTCGTGAGCGTCACTAGAAAGTAGAATTTTTTCATGGCGTCGGGCTAGGGCTGAAGGCTGGCTGCCTGGTAGTTCCAAAGCAAGCCCCTGCCCTGCCGAATGCCTTCTGAAAGTGTTGCCGATGCTTTCGCGCACGTTGCAGTGCCTTCGCATTCGTTGCAAATCCTTTCGATTTTGTGACAACGCCCCGAAATCAGCCTAATAATTCCATGAAAAAGCCGGTAAGCAGCATTGCTCACCGGCTGGGATTTAGGCACCTCTAACTGGATATAAACTATACGGGTATCTTAAATAGCATGTCCCATAGGAGTGCTTTTTCACCGGCTCGAACTCTGTAATCTGCAAGGAGTTAGTCGCCAGTGAACTCGTCCTAGATGCTCGAACCGGGTATTGTTGCCCGTGCTCATACCGCTTTGGTGAACGATTGGATTAACGCCTCACGCAAGATGCTTCGGCTACGCGTACGCCAGATGAGCATGGATATTCTCTCTATCCGGCTACCCCTCTATGCCTACGCCCTAGCCTCCGCTCTCGTTCTTGGGCTCCACCTGGCGCGCTACGCTGCTCGGCGGGTAGCCAAACTGCCGCGAGAAAGCCGTGGAGAAAGCCGCGGGGCTGCTAAAGCCCACCTGATACGACACCTCCGCGACGGTGCCCACCTGCGCCCGCAGCAGCGCCAGCGCCCGGTGCAGCCGCGTGCCTCGGATGACCTCGCCCGGTGACTGCCCCGTAAGGGCCTTGAGCTTGCGGTGCACCTGCGTGCGACTCATACCAATGTGGGTGCCGAGCTGGTCCACACCAAATTCCTCATCGGCCAGGTGCGCCAGGATGGACTCGTTCACCCGCCGCAGAAACTCCTGGTCCAGCGAAGGCAAGCTAGCGACGGCCGCCGCATGCGCCACCTGTGGGTCGGGTAGGACTAGGCGAGGCTGCATTGCGGCTGTGGTTTCCTCCGAGATTTCCTCGTTCAGCACAGGCGCAGCTACCAGGCGGGCTTGTAGCCGCTGGCGCAGGGCTAGCAGGTTGCGCACCTGCGCCTGGAGTTCACGCGGATTGAAGGGCTTGGCCAAAAAGGCGTCGGCACCGGTTTCCAGGCCCTCGAGCTTGGCTTCAGCATCCGACTTAGCCGTGAGCAGCACCACCGGCACGTGGCTGGTGGCAGGGTTAGATTTGAGTTGGGCGCAAACTTCGTAGCCGTTCAGGCCGGGCATCATTACGTCGCTTACCACCAAGTCTGGCACCTCGGCTAGGGCCACGTCTACCCCGGCGCGCCCGCCAGGCGCCAGCAGCAGGCGGTAGCCCGCTGGCGCCAGCGTGGCCCGGATGAACTCGCGCACCTCGTCGTTATCTTCCACGATGAGCACCACCGCGGCCGTGGCACCTTCCAACTCCGCCAGGCCGGGCACGCCGGTCTCCGGGGGCTGGCTACTGGCGGCTACACCCGGTTGGGTCACGGACGCCTTCGCAGCCTCCGCCACGGGCTGCAGCACCCGCGGCAGCCGCACCACAAACGCGGCACCTTCTCCCGGGCAGCTGCTAACGGCCACCGTGCCGCCGTGCAGCTCAGTCAGCTCGCGCACCAGAGCCAGGCCAATACCGGTACCGATGCGCAACTGGTCATCGGAGGCGCTGCTGGCTTGGTAAAACCGGTTAAACAGATGAGGCAGGTCGGTGGCGGCAATGCCCGGGCCGGTATCAATTACAGCCAATTCCACGCCGCCGCGGGGCGCCGCCACTTCGGGTGGTGTTTCGGCCACGCGCACCGTCACCTTGCCCCCGGCGGGGGTAAAGCGCAGCGCGTTGCTTATCAGATTGGACATCATTTCTTCCAGCTTGCCCGCGTCGAACACCAGCGGCACCGGGCCGGCGGGCGTTTCGCATACCAGCTCAATGCCCCGGCTTTCGGCCAGGGAGGCAAAGGAGGCCACCAGTCGGCACACGTCCCCGGCTACGTCGCCGGAGGTGGGCAGCAGGCGCAAAGCTCCGGCTTCGAGCTTGCTTAGGTCGAGGAGCTGGTTGATGAGGGCGAGCAGCTTGCGGGCGTTGCGCAGCACGAGCCCTCCCTGGCGGCGCACGGCCGCGTCGGTAGGTTCGGTGGCCAGGGTTTCGGCCGGGCCCAGAATGAGGGTGAGCGGGGTGCGCAGCTCGTGGCTCACGTTGGTAAAAAAGTCGGTTTTCACCCGGTCCATTTCCTGCAGGTGCTCCAGAGCCTGACGCTCCAGCTGGCGGTCGGCGCGTTGCCTCTCCCGGTCCTGGGTATAGGCCCGAACGCCGTAAATAATTAACGCGAAACTACTCGCATACAGCAGGTACGCCCACCACGCCTGCCACCAAGGCGCCCGAATAGAGAAGGCGTAGGTGGCAGGGCGGCGGTTCCATACTCCGTCGTTGTTGGCCGCCCGCACTTGAAAGGAATAGTCGCCGGGCGGCAGGTTAGTGTAAGTGGCCGACGTTGTCTTCAGCGGCCCCACCCAGGCAGACTCAAACCCTGCCAGCCGGTACTGGTAGCGCACCTGGCTGGGGTTGGTCAGGCTTACGCCGATGTAATCGAATGTGAGGTGGTTGAGTTCGTGCGGCAGCGCCAGATCGGGCACCAAAGTCGTGTCTTTGAGAAAGATGCGCAAGCCCGCCACGAGCGTGCGCGGTGCGGCGCGGTTGGGCCGGGCCAGGGCGGGGTTGTAATGCATCAGCCCGTTGATGGTGCCCACCCACAGCTGTCCGCCCTCGTCCGGCAGCACCGCATTCTGGTTGGTTTCCTGGCCTGAAAACCCCTCCGCGAGACCAAAGCTCCGGGCTTTGCTCGTTCGGATGTCGAAACAGTCGAGCCCCAGGTTGGTGCCCAGCCACACGTGGCCGCGGCCGTCGCACTGCACAAAAAACGGGTTGTTGGACTGCAGACCGGTTTCAAGGCCGAACGACTGCAGCCGGTGCCCGTCGTAGCGCAGCAGCCCGCTTCCGATGCTGCCCAGCCACAGGTTGCCCCGCTCGTCCTCACTGATGGAACCGATGCTGAGGCGGTCGGGCTGGCCCGGTACGGCTTGGAACCTATCGGTGGCGGGGTCCAGGCGCACAAGGCCGCGGTCGTCGGTGCCCACCCACAGCACACCGTCGCGGGCACGCAATATTTTCCACAAATTGTTGGTGCCTAATCCGCCGCGTCGCGCATCAAAGGTTTGGAAAGCTTGGGTAGCGGGGTCGAATACCGTAAGGCCCGCCTGCCGGGTAAGCAGCCAGATGCGCCCGCGGCCGTCTTCGGCAATGCTGGCCACCGACTGCCCTCCCAGCGCCGGACGCTGGTTGAAAACCGTCCACTGCCCCGTGGCGGGGCGGTAGCGCAGAGCCCCGGCGCTCGTCAGCCCCACCCAAATATCTCCCCGGCTGTCGCGAAACAAGCAGCGCACGAACGGCTGCGGACCGCGGCTGGGCAGCCGCACCGGCCGGGCCTGCTGGCCGGCCGGCGCGCCGGGCCGCAGTTCCGTCAGGCCATTGGGCGTTCCGACCCAATAGGCGGCAGGCCCGATTTTGAGGATGCTGTGTACCTCGTTATTTGGCAGGCCCTGGGCGGTGGTGAACTGGGCAAACCGCTCGTCGGGCAGGTGCTGGGCTATGCCGTTGTCGTGCACGGTCCAAAGGCTGCCCTCACGGTCTTCCAGCAGGTCCGAGGCGACTTCACTGTCGAAGCTGCCGCCCCCGGCTACACATTCAAACCGCTGTACCGAGGCCGGGGCGCGGCTCAGGCCCGTGGTGGTGGCGGCCCACACCCGGCCGGCACGGTCTTGCAGAACTCGCCGCACGTTGGCGGTGCACAGGCCCGCTTCGGGGCCGAAGCGGCGCACGCGCCACGGTGCCCCCCGCTCAAGCGTAGGAGTCCATTAGTCGTCGCTACCCAAAACAAAGTGTCGCTCACCCGGAAAAAGCTATTGACGCTGCCCACCTGCAGGACTGGTGGGAGGGCGCGGCGCGGCGCGTCCAGCAGGTGGCCGGTGGCGGCGTCCAGGACGGACAGGCCGGCGTCGGTGGCAACCCAGAGCTGCCCGGCAGGTCCGGGCGCCACAAAACGTACGTTGTCGGAAGGCAAGCCCTGGGTCCGGCCCAGACGCGTGAGGGTGGTGTCGCGGGGGCCACAGCGCAGGCGCAGCAGGCCTTGGCCCTCGGTGGCTACCCATACTACGCCGCCGGGCCCCAGCCAGATGCGGCGGGCGTGCAGCGTAGGTGCCATACCCGGCAGGTGGCAGCGCCCCACTTTGCCCTGACGGACCCAGGCCACGCCGCCATATTCGTGGCCCAGCCAAATTGTGCCATCGGGCGCAGCGGCCACGGCCCGCACATGGTTGTCGGCCAGGCCCTGGCGGCCGTCGTAGACCCGGAACTGCTGGCCATCGAACACGCACAAGCCGCCCTGGGTGCCAGCCCATAGCCGACCTGTGCCGTCCTGGCAGATGGCATATATCACGCTTTGAGGCAACCCGTTAGCAATGGTGTACTCGCGCAGAGCCAACGTCTGGGTCATGCCGGGCAGCGCGCCAAGCAATCCAAACCAGAGGCCGAGTGTTTTCAATAGCCTGCGCACCATATGCACCCAAAGTAGACCGGAAACAAGGCTTTGTTACATGAACTGCACTAAGCTCAATGCATTCTAAAGCTAAGCAACATTCATCAATTGCCATATTTAAATTCAAGACAACTCAGTGTTTGCTAACAGTCATAGTCCGTTATTGTGGCCGTAAAGGTGCGCAGGACCAACCGAGCAGGTGCTGCCTGTGCCCCAACAACTTAGGAGCGCCTAATAACAATCGGCAACCAAAAGCTTTGGCCTGATTTGTTCTCGATTACACCGCTTGCAAGCAGTCGGAAATTATCGCGAAGGAAAACAGCCAATGAAGGTGCGGAAAAGGGTGTCGGCCTCCGCCAAAAGGTGGGGCGGGAGTGCACTTCATCCAACCCCCTATGTGCTGGTTCAGACAAACGGTCCGAAAAGCGACCTAAGGAGTTCGGTTTATACAAGGCTCCTATCGCCTCTATACGACAAGGCGTGCTTCCGTAACAACGGTTTTTTCCGACCTTTGCAGCAGGGAAACGAAGACCGAACCAAATGATCCGCTTGCTTGCTTAACTAGTCCCGTGTACGATGGCCTCTACCCAGCAATTTGTCGAATTTGTTGTCGAACAACTCAACGCCTCCGGGCAGGTGAGCACGAAGAAAATGTTCGGGGAGTACGGTCTGTATTGGGGCGACAAGCTCTTTGCCCTGGTCTGTGACAATCGTTTATACATTAAGCCAACCGCTGCCGGACGCGCATTCTGGCCAGCAGTAGTCGAGGCGGCGCCTTACCCGGGCGCAAAACCAAGCTTTCTGATCGAAGAGCAGTTAGACGATCGGCAGTGGTTGGCGACCTTCGTTCGCCTCACGGTAGAGGAATTGCCCGAACCTAAGCCAAAGTCCCCCAAACGGCGTACCAGCCCCTAAGCAGGAGCTTGATTGACGAGAGGGGCCGACCACGCGGTAGCAAGCAAAACCAGGGTAAGTTCACTGTCATGAGCAACCCTCGTACTTCCGCTTCGCATCGTTTATCCCCAGATGTAATTAGCGCCGTTCATCGGCAAGACTACCCAACTCTGGAGCAGCTGGTGACAGACTCTACCATCAACCTAACTGACAGCAATGGCCGGAGCTTGCTTTCGTTGGTGGTAAACTATGGGGATGCGGCCATGCTGCAGTGGCTACTCCCTAAAGGCCCTGCTTTGGACCAGCAAGATTGCAACGGCTTGACGGCATTGCATTTCGCGGCCCAAGCCTACGCCGTGGAAATGGCGTCGTTGCTGCTCATAGCAGGCGCTACAGTTGACGTAACGGATGCCTATGGCAATAGCCCGTTGTGGCGGGCCACCTTTGAATCGCGGGGGCAGGGCGGGATGCTCAAGCTTCTTCTCGCGCACGGAGCTAATCCCGACCAAGCCAACGACAGCGGCGTGGCCCCGCGGCAATTAGCTGAAACCATTGCCAATTTCGACGTCAAGCAGTTCTTCGCGGCGTAGTCTACACCTGCACTGGCGTACAGGAAAACGGTCCGATTAGTCAAAAGGAGGATTTACTTAGCAGAAGACGCTTCAGGACGTCGCACCGCTGAGAAACCCGTAAATCCAGACCATCAGGGTTGTCACCAATGAAAGCAAGCCTAGTATGCCGAACCCTTTGGCCCATTCCTCTCTCTTTAAGCATAAGGTGATGGTCCAGCAGAGGAGGTTAATGAACACGAGTAACGGGAGTGTTAGCATAAGGCCCACAACATCGGTGGCAAAAAAGGCAATGCCCTTGCCTTGGTTAAAGCCCAACCACGCCCACAGGATCAACAACGCGTTTGCCAGCAGCGGAAATAGAAAGCGGCTGGACAAGAAGAGAAGCTGAGTCATAGTGAGCATAGTAAAACGGCAGAATATCAGTCCAGAAAAACGGTCGTTTATAGAAGTCGTTAGGGCCTATTGTAGAATCCGATAAGTGCGAGTCGTATCGGGCCTTCTATAATTGACTATTGTACAGCAGACTTGGTGGCACTATGAAGGAGCACTTAGCTCGCGCCTCAAAAACCAGGTAGCCCATAGTTAGTGAGCCTATGAGCCATAGAAGACTGATAGCAAAGCAAAAAACTCCCTAAGTCCAGCCGTTCCAGCGCAATTGCCTTAATCCGGCGGTAGGCTTACTGCTTATTCACCGATATTTCCTGGGTGCGATACCTCACTTAGTACTGGGCAGTGCACAGGGAGAATAAGCAAACAAGGTATTAATTGGTAACGGCGGACGGAAACAACGATTGGGAGTATACTTGGAAGGCATTCAGCTCTATTACCTGCACAGTGGCTATTGAATTGTTATTTCGGTTGAGACGCAATGCTTCCACGTGATGGAAGCCGTTGGTAGACAAATGCAGCGTGTAGTCGCCGGCTGGTAAGAAAGCTAAGTTATAATCACCAACGAAATGCGTTTCTCGCTTCCGCTCGGTATACACTACGCGCCTCTTGTCATTGAGCAGCTCTACATGCACCACTCCTGGGTTGTTACTTTCGTAACGCACTCGCACTAGCGCCGAGTTAGGCTGGGCCTTGATCATAGTCCGGAGCCCGGTAGCCTGGTAGCGAGGCTGACCATCTAGGGTCTGGGCTGAGACAGCTTGGGCACTACTCGGCAGGAGCACAAGTAAAGCCAGGGAAGGTACCCAGCGAAAAAAGCAACCAACAATAGCTTTCATGGCAGCAACTGATATAGGGTGAGAGAATAAGTAGGAAGTTGCTTTAGCACTCACTGCTAAGCGCATTTGTAATGGGATGGCATAATTGAAAAGGAAAACGCTGACGTGAGTGCTTCGCTCAGTCTGCTTAAGCTCCCTACCTATACCTGCGCCTGCATGCAACGGCAGCGGGGACGGTTGCCCCTCTTTTAGTAATTCAGAGCGGCCAACCTACACGCCTATCACTCGGTCCGCAGGCTCAGCATGGGGTTGCGGCGGGCAGCCCGCCAGGCCTGCACACTCACTGTGAGCCAGGCAATGAGTAGGGCCCCCAGTCCGGCTGCCGCAAAGTACCACCACTGCCACGCCACGCGGTAAGCAAAGCCTTCTAACCACCGCTGCAGGAGCAGGTAGCTCAGGGGCAGCGCTAGTACGATGGCCACGACGACCAGCCAAGTTAGGCTACTGGTCAACAGCCAGACAATGCCCACTTCGCTCGCGCCCAAGGCCTTGCGGATGCCGATTTCCTTGCGCCGCCGCTCGGCGGTGAAGGTGGCCAGCCCCAGCAGACCCAGGGCGGAAATGAGAATGGCCAGCCCGGCAAAGTAGCGGGCGAGCACCGCCACCCGCCGCTCGGCTACGTACTGGGCCTGGTAGTCGGTATCCAGAAACGAGTAGTCGAGCGTAAAGCCGGGGTTGTAGGCAGCGTACAGTTGCTGAAGCTGCGCAATCGTGGCCTGCTCCGCATTTGGCTGGAGCTTCACTAGTACCGTGTTAATCTGGGGGTCGAGCTTGAGGACAAGGGGTTTGATTTTTTCGTGCAGTGACTCGTAGTGGAAGTCGCGGACCACGCCCACGATGCGGGCCCCGTCGAGCTGTTGGCCCACGGGGTCCGGCATCCCCAGGCCGGCCACCAGGGCCTGGTTGACGAGGATGGCGGCGCTGTCGGCGCGAAACTGCGACGCAAAGCTGCGGCCGGCTACCAAGTGCATGCCCATCGTTTCCACCAGGTCGTAGTTGACCAGCATCGTCGCTACTGGTAGGCGCTTCCCCGCCAGCTCACCTCCGAGACGTAGCGCCCACCAAAGAAGCCGCCCAAGACGCTGGACGCCTGCACGACGCCGGGCAACTTTCTCACCTCAGCCAGAAAGGCCGCTTGCTGGCGCGCCGCCTTGCCGCCCGTATCAAAGCGGAGCACGTGGGCTTTGTCGTAGCCCAGCGGCTGGCGCTGTATAAACGCCAGCTGCGCGTTGACGACCACCACGGCCACGATGAACAGCACCGAGAGCGTGAATTGCAGCACGACCAAGCCCTGCCGCGTCCACACGTCGCCGGCCCTGGTCGGCAGCTTGCCTTTCAGCACAACCGCCGGCTGGAAACCCGACAGGTAGAACGCGGGGTAGCTGCCCGCCAGCAGCCCCGTGCCCAGCGCCAGGGCCAGACTGGCCCCCACCAGCTGCGGCTCCCACCGCAAGGCCAGCGGCTTGCCCGTCAGCTCGCTGAACTGCGGAAGCACGAGCTGTACCAGCCCCACGGCCACGATCAGGGCCAGCAAGGCCATCACCACGGATTCGGTCAGGTACTGCCTCACCAGCGCGGCGCGGCTTGCCCCCAGGGCCTTGCGAATACCCACTTCCTTTACCCGCCGCGAGGCCTTGGCAGTGAACAGATTCATGAAATTGATGCTGGCAATCACCAGAATGAGCCCGGCAATCAGGGCGAACAGCCGCACGTAAGTAATGCGCCCCCCGGTGGCGATGCCGTTTTCGTAGGTGCTGTGCAGGTACCCCGCCGAGAACGGCCGCACGAACAGCGTGCGCCCCCGGGCCTGGGCTTGGGCGCTTTTGGTTTTCAGCAAACCCGCCAGCTTGGCTTGAAACTGCGCCGGGTCGGCTCCCTCCTTCAAGGCTAAGTAGGTGTTGAAGGGGCCGTCGTCATCCCACTTGATGGTCTCGCCCATCTGCATCAGGTCCTTAAACGAGGCGAACGGCAGTACGCAGTCAAACTGCTCGGACGAGTTACGGGGCACCCCGGCAAACACCCCAGCCACCAGGCAGGTCTGTTTTATGTCGGCCATTTGCCATTCCACGGCTTTGCCCAAGCTGTTTTGTGGCGACCCAAAGAGCTTAGTTGCCAAGGCCTCGGAGAGCACAATCCCGTTTTTATCCCGCAGTACCGTGGCGGGGGTGCCCACCAGCAGGGGGTAGGAAAACAGCTGGAAGAAGGCCGGGTCCGCGTACTTGGGGACAGCATTCAGGTGCTGGCCGCCCGCCGCCAGCGTGAACCCGGGGAAGAATGGTACCGGCGTGGTGGTGGCCACGAATTCAATCTCCGGCATTTCCCGCCGCAGGGCTTCGGCCAGCAGCGGCACGGTCCCGGTTTGGGTCTCGATGCCGGCGGCCGTGCGGCGGTTTTCCATCACCTGATACAGCCGGCCATCCAGAGCGTGGTAGCGGTCGAAGCTGCGCTCGTCGCTAATCCACAGGTAGATGAGCAGCCCGCAGGCTAGGCCGGTCGAGAGGCCAATCAGGTTGATAAAGAACGTGCTTTTGAACCGCTTGAAGTTGCGGTAGATGAGCAGCAAAGGGTAGGGAAGCATGGCCGAAGGAGGAATCGGTTAGAATTGGTAGCGACTGTTTTCGAGCACCACCTGTCCGTCGAGCAGGCGGATGACGCGCCGGGCGTACCGGGCGTCGTGCTCGGAGTGCGTGACCATAAGCACGGTGGTACCTGCCTCATTCAATTCGGTCAACAGGCCCAGCACGTCGTGGCCACTGGCCGAGTCGAGGTTGCCGGTGGGCTCATCGGCCAGCAGCAGCGGCGGGGCGTTCACCACGGCGCGGGCCACGGCCACGCGCTGCTGCTGCCCGCCCGAGAGTTGCAGCGGAAAGTGGTTGCGCCGGTGCAGCAGCTGCATTTTATCCAGTACCTGCTGCACCCGCTGCCGCCGCTCGGCAGCCCCTACGCCGAGGTAGCGCAGGGGTAGCTCCACGTTCTCGAACACTGTCAGCTCCTCAATCAGGTTAAAGCTCTGAAACACGAAGCCCAGGCTGCGCTTGCGCAGCTCGGCCCGCTGGCGCTCGGAGTAGCGGCTGGTTTCGGTGCCTAGCAGTTGCAGGCTGCCGCCGTCGGGCTCGTCGAGTAGCCCCAGTAGGTTGAGCAGCGTCGATTTGCCGCAGCCCGAGGGGCCCATGATGGCTACAAACTCCCCTTGCTCCACCGTCAACGAGACGTGGTTCAGCGCCTTAGTTTGTACCTGCTCGGTGCGGTACAACTTTTCCAGGTTTTCGGTCTTAATCATGAGTAGCAGTCATTTATGGTCAGGTAGTCATTAAAAATTCTATGGCTGGTGGTTGTCCAGCACTAGTTCCTGTTGGTCAGCATAGCTTTCGTAGCTGGAGGTCACGACTTGGTCGCCAGGCCGCAGGCCCGCCAGCACCTCGTAGTAGTTGGGGTTCTGCCGCCCCAGCCGGATGGCCACGCGTTGGGCCCGGGTGCCATCAGCCCCCAGCTTGAACGCCCAATTGCCCACGGTTTGCTGGTAAAAGCCGCCTTTGGGCAGCAGCACCGCCGGGGCCTTCGCGCTCAGCGCTAGCCGGATGGGTAGGGTCTGTCCTCGCCGCAAACCCGGTGGGGGCACGTCGGTAAAGGCCAGGTCGATTTGCAGCCCTTTGGCCACTTGGGCGAAGATTTTGGTCACGCGCAAGGTATACGTCTGCCCATCCACCACCACTTCGCCCACCTGACCGGCCGCAATGCGGGCAATGTAGAACTCATCAACCGCGGCGTGCAGTTTCACGCCAGCCAGCGCATCAATCTGCCCCAGGCGCTGACCCCGGGTTTTGGCCTCGCCCACTTCCGCAGCCAGTGAGCTGAGCCGCCCGCCCACCGGGGCCCGCAGCAGCAGGTCGGCCATCTTGCGCTGCATCAGGGCCAGGTTGCTGGTTATGCGCTGCACTGATTCCTGCATGGCTTCTATCTGCTGCTGCATGGCCACCGAATCCTGGTGCAGGGTCTGCTGCGTCAGCTGCCGCCGGCGCAGCTGGTAGCGGTAGACGTTCTGGCTCTGCAAGTAGTCCTGCCGCGCAATCACCTTCTGGTCGTAGAGCACCTGGTTGGTGTCGAACACCCGCCGGGCCTCGGCCAGCTGGAAGTCGATGTCGGCCAACTGATTTTGGCGCAGAATACGGTTTTGCAGCAGCTGGGTGCGGGTGTTGCGCAGGTTGTTCATCAGGTCGTACACGGCCGTTTCGCGGTTCACCATTTCCAGCTGCAGGTCGGGGTTCGCTAGCCGCAGCAACGGCTGGCCTGCCGTCAGGGTCGCGCCCTCTTCCACTAGTACTTGCTGCACCGTGCCAGCCTCCGCCGCGTCCAAGTACACGGTGTGCAGGGGCTGCACCACCCCGTCGATGGCTGTAAATTCCTGAAAATTACCCCGTGTAACGGGGCTAATGGTCAACCGGCTGGCCGCTACGTGCAGCCGCTGGCCCGGCCTAGGCCAGTAGATGCTGGCCACACCCGTGCCCACCAGCACCAGAAGCCCTAGCCACCACCAACGGGCAACAAACCACCATTTTTTTTTCGGTATCAGAACATCCATTCGATTTGGCGCAAGCAATAGCAGCAAAAACTATTGACCAGAGGTGCCAAAAACGGTGCCCTTGTTGTAAGTAGGTGCAAGTCAGCAATATGAGATAAAGACCTGATAGCTAGTTGTTACCAAGTGTCCGGTTTTGTTACAGTTGACCGTACGGTTCTGTTACGGCTTGCATCTACTGATGGACTGGGATCAGCTTGGCTGACTGAAAACCAGTATTTTCAGAGGTCTGCACGGTTTATGTGGCCTGGGTTGGTACGGGTGCCAGATAACCCCGACTTTTACGTTTTACTCATCCTTTTTTTCATGATTTCTAAGCACGCCCGCATCCTAGTGGTAGACGACGAGAGTGACGTACTGTTCGCCCTCAAGCTGCTGCTTAAAAACGAGGTGCGGGAAGTCGTGACGGAGAAAAACCCGGAACTGCTGCTCTCCCTGCTCCGGCAACAGCACTTCGACGCCGTTCTACTCGACATGAACTACCGCAGCGGCCAGACGACAGGCAACGAGGGCTTTTACTGGCTGGGCCGCATCCTGGAGCACGACCCCACCACAGCCGTTATCCTGATTACGGCCTATGGCGACGTGCGCACGGCGGTGCGTGCTCTTAAAGCTGGCGCCACCGATTTCCTGCTTAAGCCTTGGCACAACGAACAGCTGCTGCAAACGCTGGCCGCTGCCCTGCGACCTAAGACCGGCAGCAAAAGAGGGGGCACCCGAAGAAAGTAGTCGGGCCGGCCGCTGTTACCGCGCTACTTGGAGAGTCAGCCGCCATGCAGGAAGTGCGCGCTATTATTGAAAAGGTCGCCCCAACGGAAGCCAACGTGCTGCTGCTCGGCGAGAACGGCACGGGCAAAGAGCTGGTCGCCAAGTCCCTGCACGAACAGTCGCGCCGCGCTACCCGGCCCTTTGTGGCCGCCGATGTAGCCGCCCTCAGCGAAGGGTTGTTTGAGAGTGAGCTGTTTGGGCACACCAAGGGCGCGTTTACGGATGCCCAGGCCAGCCGCGTAGGCCGGTTTGAGGCGGCTACCGGAGGGACCTTATTTCTGGATGAGATTGGCAACATAGCCCTGCCGCAGCAAGCCAAGCTGCTCACGGCCCTGCAAAACCGCCAGGTGGTGCCTGTAGGGAGCAATACCCCTGTACCGGTGGATATCCGGCTGTTGTCGGCCACCAACGCCCCGCTGCATGCCCTAGTGGCCCGCGGCACCTTTCGCCAGGACCTGATGTACCGCCTCAATACGGTTGAAATCACGCTGCCGCCCCTGCGCGAACGGGACGACGACGTGCAGCTGTTAGCCCTGCACTTCGCTCAGGTGTATGCGGCCCGCAACCGGCAACCCGTGCCGGAATTCAGTGCCGCTGCCCTGCGCAAGCTCCGCCAGCACACGTGGCCTGGCAATGTGCGTGAACTGCAACACGCCGTGGAGCGGGCCGTTATCCTAGGGGCTGGCCCGTATTGCGTCCTGCCGATTTCTCGTTTCAGAACCCCGAATCGACGGCGGCTTCCGGGGCAGCAGCACCAGCGGCGCCCGGGGCTGAGAATCCACGGGCGTTGCTGGAAGTAGAAAAAAATACCATTCTGCAGGCCATTGAGCGCCACCAGGGCAACCTTACCAAAGCGGCTAAGGAACTGGGGCTCACCCGTCCTGCCCTCTACCGTCGGCTCGACAAGCATGACATTTAACAACCTAGACGCTCACCTGCTGGGACGATTAGTACTGCTGGTAGCCGCGCTGGCCGGGGGCGGGTACGCCACGCTGCACCACGCCTACGGGCTAGCCCTGGGGGCCGTAGTGCTGTTGCTAGTCCTGGTCTTGGACCTGGCGCGCTACCTGGCGCGCGGCCAGCAGGCCCTAGCCGACTTCACCTTAGCCCTCCAGTACCGGGATTTTTCGCGGCAGTATCCGTTGCAGTCCGTCCCGGCGTCGCTGCGGCCCTTGCACGAGGCCTTCAACCAAGTCAACGCTACGTTTCGGGAACTGCGGGCCGCGCAGGAAGGGCAGTTTCAATACCTGCAAACCATCCTGGCGCTGCTCGATACCGGCATTGTGTCCTACGACAAGGCGGGCACTGTGGTCTGGGTGAACGAGGCTTTTAAACAGACGCTGCACCTACCGTACCTAAACAATATCCAGGCGCTGCAATCCCGGCAGCCGGTTCTATACGAGGCCATCTGCCGGGTAACTCCTGGCCAGCCCGTGGTAGTGAAACTGACGGTAGACCTCCAGACGGTGCAACTGCTCGTGTCGGCCACCCAATTTAAGCTGCGAGGCGAAGCATTTACCCTGCTGGCCTTTAAAAACGTGAGCCAGGCCCTGGCGGATACCGAAACGGCCGCCTGGCAGCAACTGCTACGGGTCATGACGCACGAAATCATGAACTCAGTCGCCCCCATTGCTTCGCTGGCGGATTCGTTGGGCCGCCACGTGCAGCGCGCCCGACAGCAGGATGCCTTCGCCGAATTAATCGACGATGTGGGCACCGGCATTCGCATCATTCAACAGCGTAGCGAAGGGCTGCTGCGCTTCGCCCAGGTGTACCGCGATTTTAGCACCCTGGCCTCGCCGCAGCGCACGACCCTTTACGTGCAGGAATTGCTGCAGGCCACCCGGCAGCTACTAGCGGAACAGCTAGAAGCACAAGGCATTGAGGTCACCCTTAGCGTCCGGCCCGCCCACCTCACCCTACACGCCGACGGCCACCTGCTAGAGCAAGTACTCATCAATCTGGTGCTGAATGCGGCGCAGGCAGTCACCCAAACCCCTAATCCTCACATTAGCGTGGTGGCTTGGTCTGATGAACTGGAACGAGCAGTTATTGAGGTGAAAGACAACGGGAGCGGTATCCCTGCCGACGTGCTGGACAGCATCTTTATCCCTTTTTTCACCACCCGCCCCAACGGCTCCGGGATTGGACTTAGCTTGGCCAAGCAAATCATGCAGTTGCACCAGGGTAGCATTCAGGTCCATTCTGTAGCAGGGGCAGGCAGTACGTTTCAGCTATGGTTTCCCCCTTCAGTTACCTTCTAGGGTATGAAAATACTCCTACGTTCAGTACGAGGGGCAAGCGGGTCAAGAGGTGCTGCAGTGCCGGCCGCACTTTCATAGACGATACTTTTTCCTGCGCTACTTCAGCGCAGCTATGACCCTGCAAAGCATCGGCCTGAAGGGGCAACTGCAGGTCAGCGGTGCTGACGCGGGCGTAGCCAAAAATCATAGGCGAAATAGTAAAAAAAGTGTTCTAGCTTGTGGCCAGAACACTATAGAAAATTTGGGTAAGGGCAAGCCGGCTTACGCGTAGCTTTCCGTGCGGCCGGTGGTTGTGGCGGCGGTTTCCGTGGCCAGATCGGCTACGTACTTCCAGGTGCCCGTCGCCGCGCTGTTGGTGAAGCTTACTTCCAGGAAGCCCCGGCGCGAAGCATCCAGGTAGTGCAGGTCGTTGATGAGGGCGGTATTGGCTTGTTCGAAGCCCTGGATAGCCGCCGCGTTGCCGCCGAAGAAGGCCTCGAAGCCCGGCGACGATACCGAAGGCGCGGCAAACTCTACGCCCACGCGCCGGCCGGTGCTGGTGGTAAGGTCGCTGTACCAGGCGTTGTGGGTGTCGCCGGCCAGGGCCACCAGCTTCTTGGAGCCGGCCGCGGCCAGCACCGCCTCCCGCTCGATTGGGTACCCATCCCAGGCGTCGAGGTTGTAGGGCAGCACTGTTTCGACGCGGGCCCGCTCGGCGGCCGTCACGGTAGGGTCGCCGGCGGCAATGCGCGTTTTGATGGTAATGAGCTGGGTAGCCAGGGTGGTGTACTGCTGGAGCAGGGCGGGCGTGGCCCCGCTGCCGGCTAGTTGGGCTACCAGGGGCAGCATTTCGGCCGGAATGTAAATTTTGCCCATCAGGACCTGGGAGCCCAGCACCTGCCACCGGGCCGAGCTGCCGGACAAGGCCGCAGTGAGCCAGTTGCGCTGCTCGCTGCCCAGAATGCTGCGGGCCGGATTCAGCCACGCCGCCCCGAAGGCCGCCGCGTTCAGCCCCCGGTCGGGGTTAGGTAGTCCGTCAGGCTCAGCTGCTTGTCGCGGCCCACCATGCGGGTGTCGAGCATAAGTAGGTTGACCAGCCCGCCGAAGTCGAAGCTGCGGTAAATCTTGGTTTTGTCGCTCACGCGGGCAGGCAGGTACTCGTGCCATACCTGCTGGGCGTACTGCCGGCGCTGCTCAAAGCTGCCTTCGGAGGGCTGGTGGTTTTCGGCCCCGCCGGTGTAGGCGTCGTTGGTCAGCTCGTGGTCGTCCCAGACGCAAATAAAGGGCTTGAGCTGGTGCACGCGCTGCAGCTGCTTATCGGAGCGGTACTGCCGGTAGCGGGTACGATAGTCGCCTAAACTCAGGATTTCGGTGGCGGGCTGGTGCTGACGGTCCAGGCCGGCCGTCGTGGGGTTGGTGCCGTAGCCGCCGGCCCCGTACTCGTAGATATAGTCGCCGAGGTGCACCACCACGTCCGCGTCGGAGGCCGCTACGGCCCCGTACACGTTGAACAGGCCAGCCTGGTAGTTGGCGCACGACACCACCGCCAGCTTCGCGCTGCTGGCCTGCCCGGCGGCGGGCAGCGTGCGGGTTTCGCCCACCACCGACTCCTTGCCGGTGCGCCCGCTGCGAAACCGATAGTAGTACTTGCGGTTGGCGCTTAGCCCGGACACGTCGGCCCACACCGTGTAGTCGGCATCGGCCCGGGCCGGCAGCTCCCCGGAGCCCTTCAAGGTGGCGAAGGCGGCATCTTCGGCTACCTCCCACCGAATGCTCGCGTCGCCCGACTCGTTGTCGGCCGGCGTGTAGCGCGTCCAGATGATGACGCGGTCCTGCTGCGGATCGAAGCTGGCTAATCCTTCTTTAAATCCAAACTCGCCGGTATAGGCTACGTCTGCTTCGTCCTCGTCGTCGCAGCCGCTCAGCAGGCCGGGCAACAACGCTACGCCACCCGTCAGGACAGCAGTTTGCTTGATAAAATCACGTCTATTGAGTGTATCGGCGCTCCGTACTTTAGCCATACTACAGGGTAGTTAGAAGGTTGCGGCCAAAAGTAGAGGGGTACTATTACCAGAGTATTATAGGAATATTATCAAACCCGTAGCCGCGCTCTATGTCGCTTGGTCCTGGAACCAGTCCCCGCTCCCGCCCCGGCTCGTGGACCCCGGAGATACCGCACGGCGAGTAGTTGGTGTGATCTTCCGAATCTTATTACCATACCCATCTGCTACGTACACATTGCCCTGTGTATCGACAGCAACCCCTTCTGGGCCAGTAAACTTTGCTATGGCACCTGGACCATTCTCCTTCCCTTGTATACCACTGCCAGCTAAGGTGCTAACTTCTACACCCGGACTAGGCTGCTCAGACTTACGGCAAGCCGTTACACTACTCAGAAGAATTAAGAAAGACCAATAGACTCTGGAATGAATCAACATGAAAAAGGATGTAATGGTAGCAGTCTGCTAGATTGAGTGAAGATATACTCTTTGGCTTTATTAACTGGAATGTGGTCCTCTCTACAGTTGCGCTGATAGGCAGAGTGACGACTACACCGGAGCGGCTTTGCCGCGAGCGTCCTGCGCCATGTGGGTACACCCCACTACATAAGCGGCACCGACCGGATTTGCAGCATAGCTACTCAAGCATATGCATCACTCGGCCCAGCCAAGCGACTACGGCGGTACGGCAACAGAAACTCTCAGGCTGTCCTAGAAAAAATCTTCCCAAAAAGCACTAGCCTTCAGTTTAGCTGCTTTCGAAAAAGCCTCTGGCCTTTGGGTCGGGGGCTTTTTTTATGGACACCGGGGCGGGGTGGCTGCCCTGGCCGCTCCGGGTTAATTTCCCAACAACTTTTCCGCATCGGCCAGCCCGCGCCGGTATCCCTCGTATTCCTACCGAAGCAAAACCTCAACCCGCACTACTCTTTCACGATGAATACCGAGCAAAACGAACCCCGGCCCACCAACAGCGAAATCAACCCCAAGCCTACCAGCTACCCCACTTCCGAGGAAAGCCTGGACGTGAAGCCCGACTGGGATATGTCGAGCTACCGGCCCGCCGGCAAGCTCCAGGGCAAGGTAGCCCTCATCACCGGCGGCGACTCCGGCATTGGGCGGGCCGTGGCCCTGGCCTTCGCCATGGAAGGCGCCGACATAGCTGTGGTGTACCACACCAACGCCGAGGATGCCGCCGTCGTGGGTCGCGCCGTGGAAGCCCAGGGCCGTAAGTTTCTGGCCATTCAGTGCGACGTGCGCTCGGCTACGGCCTGCCGCGAGGCCGTGCGCCAGACCCACCGGGAACTGGGCGGTTTCAACATTCTGGTGAACAACGCTGCCTACCAGATGGGGTACGAGAACTTCGAAACCATTCCCGAGGAGAACATTCACCAGACCTTCGACACCAACATCAAGGGCTACATCTTTATGGCCCAGGCCGCCATTCCGTTCCTGAAGGAAGGCGACGCCATCATCAACACGGGCAGCATTGTGGGGTTGGTGGGCCACCCCCACCAGATTGACTACGCCAGCACCAAGGGCGCCATTCATACCTTCACCAAGAGCTTGGCCGGCTACCTGGGCGAGAAGAAAATCCGGGTAAACGCCGTGCTGCCCGGCCCCATCTGGACGCCCCTCATTCCCGGCACCATGCTCAAGGAAGACCTCCAGCAGTTCGGCGACTCCACCATGCTCGGCCGCCCCGGTCAGCCCGAGGAGCTGGCCCCGGCCTACGTCTACTTCGCCTCCCAGGATGGGAGCTATTCCACCGGCAGCCTGCTGGAAGTAACCGGCGGCATGCCCAAAAGCTAAGGTCGTACGCCCGCGGCGGAAAACCCAACATTCAAAAAGCCCCTGGTATACTGTACCAGGGGCTTTTTTTATGGTGGCGGGTAGCCGGGATTAGGGGCTGCTCCGAGGCGGTTTCGGCCCCAGCAGGCCGCATTTACTGCCACTTCTGAGCAATGCGCAGGGCCGTTTCGAGCATGTGGGGCTCCCACTCCTCGATTTTCCAGGCGGAGTGAGCCAAATCAGAGGCCTGCAGCTGCCGGTGGGCCTGCTCAAACGAGGGGGCCGTTTCGAGGATGCGGGAAAGCTGCAGTTGCTGCTCATAGAGCCGGGCATCCTCGGCTACCGGGCCCGCCACCCAGGGCTGCAGGGGCAGAAACAGCTGGCTTATCCGCCCGACGGCCCGGCTGCGGTACTCGGCTACCAGGGCTTCCATGCGACCAAAGTCGTGGCGGAACTGGGCGCGGCTGGGCTCGGTCTGCAGGGCGTTGCCGAGCTGCTCGAGCACCACAAACTTCAGGTTGGGGCAGCGGGGCATGGTCAGCTTCAGCAGTTCAAATACCTCGTCGGGCACGGCATCGTCGTGGGTATCGCGCCGGACCTGCCGGCCCGGCACCTGGCCCGATTCTTCCCAGCTGCCGCCCGAAATATGGATTTCCCGCACCCGGTCCAGTGGATAGAGCCGAATCAGCTCCTCGTAGGGCACCGCGAAGTTGTGGAGCTGGCAGAACAGGTTGTGCAAATCCAGAATCAGGAAGCCATTGACCGGCTCCACGAGCTTGTCCAGAAACTCCCCGTGCCGCTGCACCTCGTCGAGGGAGTAGGCGAAGGCCAGATTCTCCAGCCCCACCGGGCACTGGCAGGCGTCCTGGATGCGGCGCAGGCGGTCCTGGCCCAGGTGCAGGGCTGAGCTGGTGTAGGGAATGGGCAGCGGGGCGCCGGAGTGGAAGTTCTGCCCCGTGAAAAAGCCGAAGTGCTCGGTAATATGGTCGAAGGTGAACTGCCCGGCCAGGGCCCGCAGCTGCTGCAGCCACTGCTGCTGCTCGGGAGTCCAGCGGCCCGAAAGCAGGGAAAAGTACACCCCGTGGCCTACCAGCCGGTGCTGGGCGGCAAAGGCCTGCAGCAGCTCGGTAAACCAATCGGGAATTTGCTCAGCCCAGAACAGCGTATCAAACGACCATTCCAGGGCTTCCACGCGGCCTTCCTCCAACAACGGAAAGGACGCCGACAGGATGTCGGCGTCCAGGTTGCAGGCAATGGCGGATAGAATGCCGGGCTCGGCGGCTCCGGCGGGCTGGCCTTGCGTGCTCACGGCTCAGCCCATGCCGCAGGCGGGGCAGTTAATGGGCGCGGGCTTTTCTTTGCCGGACCCTTCTTCCTGCTTGGGGCTAGGAGCGTCTTTCTTGCAGCTGGTAGTGGCCTGGGCCACCACACCCATCAGGATGGCGCCGAGTAGTGCTTGGGGTAGTTTCATGGCGTACGGGTAATTTCAGAGTGGTATAACTGGATTGTGGAACAGTGGGGACAGGCTACGCGGGCAGTCGGTCCTACTGGTAAGAGGCACCGGCCCCGGGCGCGGTTGCATGAGCCCAGTAGAATGCCCAACTTTTCCAGCAAAACCCCAAAGCGGCCGTGAAATAGCGGCATCACGAAGCCCCCTTCGGCGCCGGACTCGGGATGTAAACCGAAAAAGTGGAGCCCACGCCCGGCTCACTCTGCACCTGCACCCGCCCGCCCAGATTTTCCACGGTTTTCTTGACCGTGTACAGTCCCAGGCCCGAGCCTTCCACATGGTCGTGGAAACGGCGAAACAGCGCGAACAGGGAAGCCTGCTGGGTGGCGTCCAGGCCCAGGCCGTTGTCCTGCACCGACAAGTGCCAGAAGCCTTCCTCGGTGCGGCAGTTGAGGCGCACCAGCGGGGGCCGGTCGGGGTGGCGGTACTTAAGGGCGTTGTTGAGCAGGTTGTAGAGCACCGAGCGCAGGCTTTTGGCCGGCATGGCTACCACCGGGCAGGCTTCCGCGTCGACTTCCAGGCGGCCGCCGGTTTGCGCCAGGGCCGGCAGCAGGTCCTGGCGGAGGTCGTCGACCACGGCGGCCAGCTCCACGGGCGGGGCTTCGGGGTCGGGGGTGTGGTGCAGCTGCAGCACGTCGCTGAGCTGGGCCAAAGTGCGCTGAAACCGCGCTACGGACCGCTGCATCATATCCAGCAGGGGCCGGCTTTCCGGGGGCAAGTCCTTATGCAGGGCCTGCACCAACCCTTCCAGGTTGTTGATGGGCCCTTTCAAATCGTGGGCGGCCATGTACACGAAGCTGTCCAGGTCGGCGTTGACGCGGGTGAGCTGGTGGTTGGCTTGGTTCAGCTCCCGGTTGAGGGCCTGCACCTGCTGCCGGTCCCGCACCTGCTCGGTCACGTCAAAGAGAAATACGTACAGGCCATCGACTTGCTGCTGGGCGCTGTAGCGGGCCTGAATCGTGTGGGTGAAATAGCCTTGTTCGGCCCCCGAGTTGTTGGGTTGAATTAGGGAGATGGGCAGGTCGTAGGCCTGGTGGGTACGCCCAGTACGGTACACCTCCTGAAAGTATTCCCATACTTCCGTGTTGCGGAATTCGGGTAGAGCCTCGAGCAGGGGTTTGCCCAGCAGGTCCCGATCAGGAAACAGGGCCTGATAGCCCGGGTTTACCAGCTCAAAGACCATATCGGGCCCCTGCAGCAGGCAGATGGCCGCCGGAGCTTGCATCACTAAGTGGCTAAGCCGCTGCCGCTCGCGCTCGGCTTCGGCCAGGGCATCGTGCTCCCGGTGCTTACTTACTTGCAGCGCCCGGCGTGCCTGTACCTCCTTGGTGATATTTACACTGCTGTGAATGATATAGTGCAGGCGTCCCTCGGCGTCAAACACGGGCGTATTAAGCGGCTGCCAGTGGCGCTCCACGAACTGCCCGGCCGCTCGGGGTCGGGCACGTCGTAATGCTGCTGGGCCATCTGGTGCGGCTTGCCGGTGGCAATAACGCGCTCCAGCGAGGCGCGCCAGTTGCGCACGGCGTTAGCCTCGGGTGCGTCGGGATTATCGGGAAAGGCATCGAACAGGTAGCGGCCCACCAGCTGCTCGCGCCGGGTCAGCGTGTCGGCCAGGTAGGCGTTGCTGGCCGTGAGAATAATCAGTTCCGGCGACACCACTATATACGAATCAGGCACCGTTTCAAGGGCCTGCAACTGCTGGGCGAGGGCCACATTAGGGTCCATAGCGACGAGGTAGAGAGGAAATAAAGAATACTTAACGTAGCCCGCGCAAAAGAAGCCAAGCCAAACCGGTGCGGCTGCCTGCTTGCCCTGCTAACCTTGGCAGCGGTTTTTCGGGCGCTGCTGCTCTCAGCCTAGCCCACTTCTACCAAAGAATCAGGAGTTTCGACCAACTTCTTTGGCGCTACAAGCACGGGAGCTGCTGGGCATCCGCCGCTTATCCCCTATATTAGAGCCGCTAAGTATTTACACCTAATTGTGCTTTGTTTATGCGACACCTATTACCATTCCAGCTGACTGCCTTACTAGCGACCCTATGGGGCGGCGCAGCCCAGGCCCAACCTACGCTGACGGGTACTGCGCCCCGGGCCAACAGCCACAATGTCGCGCCCACGGCCCCGATTACCGTATCGTTTAGCCAGGCCCTGAGTGGGAACAGCATCACCGCCCTGCGCGTGTTCAGCACCCAGCGCGGGGGCATGCGCTCCGGGCAAAGCGGGACAACCATCGTCGGCGGCAACCAGCTCTCGTTTATTCCGCCAACCTCCTGGAAGCCCGGCGAAACCGTGCGCACCACCGTCACCACGGATGCGCGCAACACGGCGGGGCAGGCCCTGGCCAAAGGCCACGTGTTCGACTTCACGGCGGCCACGGGCGGCAACGGGCTCGGCACCCTGACCAACGTGGGTGGCAGCAGCTTTTCGATGGGCGCCTATCCTAACGCGCTACGCCTGGCCGATGTGGACGGCGACGGCGACCTGGACGTTCTTAGCTCCAACAGCAATTATTATGGTGGAACCCCGCTGAGCGTGCGCCTTAACAATGGCGCCGGCCAGTTTTCCGGCGGCAGCGAAATACCGGTAGCCAGCGACGCGCAAGGCTCCCGCAGTCTTACCGTAGGCGACATCGACAACGATGGAGACCTGGATGTGCTGGCTACGGACAATGTGTATAAGGTCAGCGTGTGCCTCAACAACGGCAGCGGGGTCTACACGGTAGCCAATATCATGGAGCTGGGCACTACCAAGCTAACCGACTTGGAGCTGGCCGACATCGATGCCGACGGCGACCTAGACTGTCTGATGTATGGGGCGGCACTAACTTCGTCGGGGTGCTGAATGTGCGCTACAACAACGGTAGCGGGCAGTTTTCCGGAGGCTATACGGATACCCGCGACTCATGGCAGGGTCATGGAGGGCAAATAGCAATGGCCGACATCGACAACGATGGCGACCTGGATTTGCTACGGGCTGGCCTTGACGCTCCAGTGTTTAAGCAGCTTAACGACGGTACGGGGCGCTTCGGAGCCCCGACTCAGTTAACGCCGGTCAATGTCGGCGAGTTGAAATTTGCTGACATTGACGCCGATGGCGACCTGGATCTGGTAGCACTATTTAGAGGGTATAGCGGTATTCCAGCAGAGGCAACTGTGCTGTTAAATGATGGAAGTGGCAACTTCAGCAAGGTTTCCGCTATAAACATCATGTACAATCAAACCGGAATGGAATTTGGCGACATGGATGCCGATGGTGACCTGGACCTGTTGATCATGAGCGGTTATAGCCTCTCGGTTTATTTCAACAACGGGCAGGGGCGTTTCTCTGGCTACTACCAGCTTACCGCCCCCGCCCTCGACGCCTTTACGCTGGGTGACATTGATGGCGACAATGACCTGGATCTGGTAGCAGTCTTTCATCCTAACAGCCCGCCCTCCCCGCCCTGCCCGATGTACACCTATTTCAACCAGCCCATCTCCCCCGCTCTGGTCACTAGCGTCAGAGCTGGTCACACGGAGCTGGAAACGGCGGTGTATCCCAATCCGGCCCAGCAGCGCTGCACCCTTACGTTTGCCGCCCCCGTGCAGGAAGGCCGTTTGGTGCTCTACAACGCTATGGGTCAGGCAGTGCGCAGCCAGGACGTGCCAACCGTCCGCTCCCTTGAGCTTAGCCTGGCCGACCTGGCCCCGGGAGTGTACACACTGCATGTAAACAGCCATACCGGCAGCGCCATCCGCCGCATTGTCAAGCAGTAAGTAACCGGCGGGCGGCCGGTGGCATAGTCCAGGTTCGGTTCACGAAATGGTCTTCCTCCAGGCTGCCACCCGCTTTATCCGCAAATAAAAAAAGCCCCGACAATGCGCCGGGGCTTTTTTATTTGAAGTTAGCCGTGAATCAACGCCGGTTACGGCATGCCGGCTCCGCCCGTGGAGCCGTACACCTGCCCAGTGGCGTAGCTGGCCAGCGGGTCGGCCAGCTGCACGTAGATGGAGGCTAGCTCGGCGGGTTGACCGGGGCGCTTCATGGGGGTGTCGCCGCCAAACTTGACGAGCTTTTCCTGGGTAGCCCCGCCGCTGACCTGCAGGGGCGTCCAGATGGGGCCGGGCGCCACGCCATTCACCCGAATGCCTTTTGGGGCCAGCTGCTTCGCTAAGGACCGGACGTAGTTTGAAGTGGCTGCCTTGGTTTGGGCGTAGTCGTAGAGGTTTTCCGACGGGTCGGTGGCCTGCTCAGACGTGGTACCAATGATGGCCGAGCCCGGCTTGAGGTGGGGCAAGGCGGCCTTAATAGTCCAGAACGGGGCGTAAATGTTGGTTTTCATCGTCGCGTCGAAGTCCTCAGTGGTCAGCTCCATAATGGACTGACGCTGCTGCTGCCGGGCCGCGTTGTTGACCAGAATATCCAGGCCACCCAGCTGCCGCACAGCTTCTTCCACCATGCGCTTGCAGAAAGCTTCCTCACGCAAGTCGCCGGGAATAGCTACGGCCTTGCGGCCCTCCGCTTTAATCAGGGCAATAACTTCCTTGGCATCGGCTTCCTCGGCGGGCAGGTAGTTGATGGCCACGTCGGCGCCTTCGCGGGCGTAGGCTATGGCGGCCGCCCGGCCCATGCCCGAGTCGCCGCCCGTAATCAGGGCCTTGCGGCCTTTGAGGCGGCCCGAGCCCTTGTAGCTTTTCTCGCCGTGGTCAGGCTTGGGGTCCATCTGCGAGGCCAGTCCCGGCCAGGGCTGCGACTGGCTTTTGAACGGCGGCTTGGGGTAGGCAGTAGTGGGGTCTTTTAGCGGATCGGCGGCCGTTTCGGCCAGGGGGCTGAAGTCATCGGCGCCCAGCACGGGCGTGACGGCGGCCACGGCCAGACTGGCTCCCAGGCCGCTAATGACTTTACGGCGGCTAAGCATGGTATCTTCTTTCATAGCAATCAGGAAGGTTAGGTTCAAGCCTTCCTTTACGCACCGGCCGGGGCTTACAGTTACCCCAAGCTCCACGGCTGTCCTTATCTATTCGTTCGGGTGGCCTGGCGCTCGGCAAAAGTCGGCTGCTGCCCGTTCGCGCCGCTACCGCGCTGACGGCGCGGAGTTAGGCGGCATATTAGCAGAAAGAAGCTTTTCTATACTCAGATTCAATACTAACTCCCGATTCGGGCGCGTTACTGGGCTGCATTGCTATCCTGCCTACTAGCTCTTCTATCACTCTTTTCGTTTCCACTATTTGCTGCATTTCCTACTTTCCTCGCCTCGGCTGCTGGACTGGCTGCTACTGGTGTGCGCTAGCCTGATGCCTGAACTGGCCCGGGCCCAGGCGCCGCCCACCTTCGACATGGCCACGCGCGTGCTGGAGCCCACGGGCAGTGCCCGTCCCTATTCCCATTCGGTGGCAGTGGATGCGGCAGGCAACAGCTATGTCTATGGCTTTATCACCGGCCCGATGCGCTTCGGCAGCCAAACTATTACGCCTGGCTCGAACGACACCTACATTGCGCGCTTCGATGCCGACGGCAGCCACCGCTGGATTGTACTGCTGCGCACGGGCGTCGGCACCGGGTACTCTTCCACTATGGCCGTTGATGCCAGCGGCAATCTGTATGTTGCCAGCGAATTTTTTTCGGCTTCCCTCACGCTGGGCAGCATTACGCTAACCAACCCTAGCGGCCGGAGAGCCTTGTTTGTGGCTAAGCTGGATGCCAATGGCAACTGGCTTTCGGCCGCGCAGGCCCGCGGACAGACTGTTAGCGGTATTGCCCTCGACACGGGCGGTAACGCCTATATTACCGGCCAGTTTTTCGAATCTGCCGCCTTTGGCAACACCACCCTGAACAGTATCGGACCTTCCGATTTGTATGTCGCCCGGCTCGATGCCAATAACACCTGGCGCTGGGCGGTACAGGGAGGAGGCAGTGGCGACGACTGGACTGCCGGCATTGGTGTAGATGCCCAGGGCCATGCCTACATCGGGGGCAATATGCTGGCGGCCGGCCGGTTGGGCTCATTCGACGTGGCAATGGGCTATTATGTTGCCCAGCTTGATGCGGCCACGGGCAGCTTTCAGCGGGTAACCACTGTCAACACGACCAATGTAGGCGCCACTCCCATGCTGCGCTTTGCTGCCGATGCCAAGGGCTGCTGCTACGTTACGGGCACTTATGTGGGGCGCCTCAGCTTTGGCAGCTACACGCTTACCAGCGTCGGCACCGGTATTCCCAACGAAGATGTGTACGTGGCGAAGCTTGATGCCGGGGGGAACTGGGAGTGGGCAGCCACGGCCGGGGGCGCTTCCCTTGAGTACAGCACCGGTATTACCTTTGACAGGCGCGGCAACACTTACGTCAGCGGCAGCTTCCAGGGCCCCCAAGGCACCCGGTTCGGGGCCGTGACCCTCATTCCCCGTAACCCAGCTTTGTATCTTGAAGACGTGTTCGTGGCCAAGCTTGATACCAATGGCAACTGGCTGTGGGCCGTGCCCGCCGGCGGCGAGCAAACTGACGTTAACATGAGTATGGCCCTTGGGCCTTTTGCCACGCCCTACATCGTGGGCGAATACCGTAGCTCCAGTATGGACTTCGGCTCCATCAACCTTCCCGGCGACGCCAAACTGGTGGCCTCCACCTACGTGGCCCGCATGCAGCCCAATGAGCTGCGTATCACCGGCGACTCCCTGGTTTGCAATGGCGCCGCCGTGCAGCTTACCGTTTCTACGCTGGCCCTGGGCGGCCCAATCAGCTACCGCTGGAGTAACGGGGCCACGACGGCCACCATCAGCGTGACGCAAGCGGGCCTGTACTCCGTCACGGCCACATTCAAGGGCGGCTACAGCCTCACCGAGCAGTTTCAGGTGCGTAGTATCTCGCCCAGCCTGCAGATTACAGGCAATACGGGCGTACTCTGCCCCGGCACGCCGCGCCAGCTCACGGCCGTGGCCCCGGGCGCGCAGCAAGTGCGCTGGAACACGGGTGCCACCACACCTAGCATCTCCGTGACGCAGCCGGGCACTTACACGGTGGTAGCTACCTATAGCACGGCCTGCTCGCTCACGAGCCAGGTAGTGGTGCAGGCCAACCGCGTCGGTATCAGCGGCCGGCTGCAGCTGTGCCCCGGCCAGAATACCACGCTCATGGCAACGGCCAGCGGCAGTGCCGTGACGGGCTACCGCTGGAGCAACGGCGAAACCACCCCGACGCTGCTGGTCAGCCAGGGCGGCACGTATTTCGTCACGGCTACATTTGCCGACGGCTGCACCCAAACGGCCACCCACACCGTGGGGCCGCCCACGGCCAAAGTAGCCTCGGTAAGCGGCGACACGCTGCTGTGCCCCGGTACTACACTCCGGCTCACCGCCCTGAACACCGACGCCATCAGCTACCAGTGGAATACCGGGGCCACCACGCCTACCATCACGGCTACTCAGCCCGGAACCTATGCTGTGCTGCTCACCTATACCGGTGGCTGCACCAGCCGTGACTCCCTGCGGGTACTACCGGCACCCGTAGCCCCGGCCTTCACCCTGGGCCCTGATACAACCTTATGCCTGGAGCGGCCGCTGCTACTGCGCGCCCCGGCGCTGAGTGGTCCCGGCGTAGCCTTCCGCTGGTCGGATGGCAGCAGCGGCCCGACGTTGCTGGTCCAGGATGCAGGCACGTATTCCCTGCAAGTCAACACGCTCTGCAACACGCGCACGGCCAGCGTCCGGGTGGGCTATACCAGCTGCCTGTTTATTCCCAACGTCATTACGCCCAACGACGACCAGCGCAACGACACCTTCGTCATCAAGAACCTGACCCGCGGGATTGGGCCCTGACGCTCTATAACCGCTGGGGCCGCCAGGTGTACTACACCAGCGCCTACCACCACGACTGGGGCCCGGATGCCGCGGCCGGCGTTTACTACTACCTACTCCGGCAAGGCAGCACTGTGTACAAAGGGCATTTGGAAGTTATCCGCTAGCAAATCAGCCTAGTCGCAGGCCGCTCTTTACAGGTGCCGGCAACCTGCACTTGCATCGTCAGTGCCACTGCCTCAGCAGGGCGTTTATCGAGGTAGCTATTGCCTACAACCGGTTCGTCTAAATAGCCGGCGTGGACTTCCCTCTTTTACTATAACCCAGCCCTGGCAGTGCTTTCCCAATACACTGCTCAGGGAGGATTTTGGCTGGTAACGAACCAACAGTCACCACCTGCGCGCAGATTTGGCAGCTCCCTCATCTGATTTTCGCTAAAATCTTTTAGCTACCGTTTCCACGAAATCAGACTACCTTTAGTCAAAGATTTCTTGCGTAGTTTTTTCCGTTTTTTCCCACCTGTTGATGAAACACCTTTTACTACTCTTTCTGCTGTTTGGCAGCCTGGGCGCCCGGGCCGTGCAGCTTACGCTCCGGGTCGATATGCGCCAGCAAACGGTATCCGCCAGCGGCGTACATGTAGCCGGCAACTTCCAGGCCGCCGCCGGTTTTGCCGGCGACTGGAACCCGGCCACTACCCTGCTCACCGACGCGGATAATGACAAAGTCTACGAGGTGACCGTGAACGTGCCCGCCGGCAACTACCTCTACAAGTTTGTGAACGGCAACACCTGGGCCGGGGCCGAGCTGCCGCCCGCTACCTGCGGCGCCACCGATGGCAGCGGCAACGTGAACCGCCAGGTACTGGTAGCCGGTAGCGCCGTGCGCCTCCCCGCCCCGGCTTTTGGCGACTGCAGCACCCAGGTGCGCTTTGCCGTGAACATGCGCGGCCAAACCGTGTCGCGCAATGGCGTGCACGTGGTGGGCAACTTCCAGCCCCTGGCCGGCTACGGCCTCGAGGGTGACGCCACGGCCCTGCCGCTTTCCGACGACAACGGCGACGGTATCTACGAGGTACAGATTGCCCTGCCAGGCCCCATCCGGTTTATGTACCGCTTCGTGAATGGCTCGACGCTGGCCGAGGCCGAAACCGTGCCCGCCGCCTGCGGCACGGCCGACGCCAACGGCACGCTCAACCGGGTATTTGACGCCACGGCGGCCGTAAATACCATGCCGGCCGTGTGCTTCAACACCTGCCAGACCTGCTCGCCTTCCCTGACCGACTACACCACTCACTGGTGGAACGACGCGGTGTTCTACGAGGTGTTTGTACGCAGCTTCTACGACAGCAACGGCGACGGACAGGGCGACTTTGCTGGCCTCACCCAGAAGCTCGACTACCTCAACGACGGCAACCCCGCTACTACCACTGACCTAGGCGTTACCGGCATCTGGCTGATGCCCATGATGGAGTCGCCGAGCTACCACGGCTACGACGTGACCAACTACAAGGCCACCGAGCCCGACTACGGCACCATGGCTCAGTTCGAAGCCTTTTTGGCGGCGGCCCACGCCCGCGGCATTAAGGTTATCATCGACCTGGTGCTCAACCACACCTCCAGCCAGCACCCCTGGTTTCAGCAGTCGGCCGGCAGCGCCACCAGCTCCTACCGCGACTGGTACCGGTGGTCGGCCACCAGCCCGGGCCTGGGCTGGTACCAGCGCAACGGCAGCTACTACTACGGCTACTTCTGGAGCGAAATGCCCGACTTGAACTGGCGCAACCCGCAGATGAAAGCCGCCATGTGGGATGCTACCCGCTTCTGGTTGAAAAAAGGCGTGGACGGCTACCGCCTCGACGCGGTGAAGTTTCTGGTGGAAGACGGCACGACCAACGAAAACACACCCGGCACGCTGAACGTGCTGGAAGAATTTCACGACTCGGTACGGGCCGTTAATCCCCAGGCCTTTACCGTGGGCGAAGCCTGGTCGAACACCCCGGCCGTGGTGCCCTACGTGCTCAACCAGCGCCTCGACGCTTGCTTTGAGTTTGATTTGTCGACGGCCATTATCAGCAGCCTGAGCGCGGGCAACCCCGCGGCCCTGCGCACCCAGCTGGAGCTGGTGGACCGTTCGTACCCCAAGCTGCAGTACGCCACTTTCCTGAGCAACCACGACCAGAACCGGGTAATGAATGCTTTCGGCGGCGACCAGGCCCGCATGAAGCAGGCCGCGGCGCTGTATCTGACCATGCCCGGGGTGCCGTTCCTGTACTACGGTGAGGAAATCGGCATGCTTGGCACCGGCTCCGACGAAGACAAGCGCAAGCCCATGCAGTGGACCAGCGGCACCAATGCCGGCTTCAGCACCGGTACGCCCTGGCGCGCCCTGAACTCCAACTACACGCAGTTCAACGTGGCCACCCAGCAGGCCGACCCTACTTCCCTGCTCAACCACTATAAGCAGCTCATCCGCCTGCGCAATACCCACGAGGTGCTGCGCAAAGGCTACGTACTGCCCGTGGCGGCTTCGGCTACCTCGGTGCTCAGCTATGCCCGCGTGTACCAGCAGGAAGCCACCATTACGGTAACTAACATGGGCGGCGCTACCAGCAGCACTACCCTGGCCGTGAATGTATCCACGCTGCCAGCCGGTAGCTACCAGGTTACGGAGCTGCTCTCGGGCCAGTCGGCCGGCACCGTGACGCTCAACGCCCAGGGTGGCGTCAGCAACTGGACGCCGAGCCTGGCGGCGCTGGGCGCCAACCAGACCTGGCTGCTGCGCCTGGTGCCCGCTCAGACCTTGTCCACTGCGGGAGCTCACACGGCCTTCGCGCCCCAGTTGTTCCCTAACCCCGCCGCCAGCCAGGTTCGTCTGGAGCTGGGCGCTTCCTTCGCGGCTACCAGCACGGTGCAGGTGTACGACTTGCAGGGCCGCCTGCTGCACACGGCTTCCTTCTCGGGCCCGAGCCGCACGCTGAATACCAGTGCCTGGGCCGAGGGCGTGTATTTCCTGCGCGTACAGTCAGGCGCCGGCGTTTCAACCCAGCGTCTGCTCATTGCCCGCTAGCCGGCCTGAGCTACCCAGCCTGTTGTAAATCAATAAGCTCGTTTAAAGACAAAGAGCCCGTTCTACTGGTGTAGGACGGGCTCTTCGCTGTTCAATGTAACCGAATGATATCCACTCGGAAGGGGCCGGGCGTTACTGCTTGAGCAGCTTCACCGTGGCCGTGCCGGTAGCATTGCTTACCCGCACCACGTAAAGGCCGGCCGCCTGGGTTACGGGCACCGACAGCCGCTCGGCGGCGGTAGCGGGCCGGATTTGCTGCTGCCAGACCACCGCGCCCAGCAGATTTACCAGCTGCACCAGCGTGGACTGACCCTGGGCCCCGCGAATTTCTACCTGGGCCACGTTGCCGTGAATGGGGTTGACCACGGCCGCAACGCCCAGCTCCGCAGTGGCCCGGGCCGGCTGCACGGCCATCGACACGCAGGCCGACGGCACATTGGTCGACCAGTCAGTGGGCGTCATATTGACCAGCGCCCCCTGGTGGCCGTGCCCGGTTTGGTCGACGGTTACCAGGCCGCTACCTTCGTTGAAGGTCCAGTAGCCCTCCAGGCCTGCCGCGGTGGAGGGCACCGCGCACCGGCCCGCCAGGATTTCGGCCGGGGTCAGGGCCCGGGTCCAGACGCGCACTTCGTCGAGGGCCCCGTTGAGCACCCGGCTGTTGTCGAAGTTGCGGCCCATAAAGAAGTTGCTGTTGGCCACAAACGAACCCGTGGCGTTGAGCGAGGCATTGAGCTGCCCGTTGAGGTAAAGCCGCATTACGGAGCCGTCGAAGGTGGCCGCCACGTGGTACCAGGTGCCGGCCAACAGGTCCGTGGGCGAGTTGACCTTGCGGGCAATACCGTTGACCAGCATCACAAACTGCAGACGGTTGGCGGCCTGGTTGGCGTCGCCGAGGCGCACCAGGGCCGTATTGGCGCCGTCTTCCATGCCCATTACGCTGGAAATGAAGGGCGAAGTAGCCTTAAAGCCATTCGGCTTTAGCCAGCACTCCATGCTCAGGGCCGAGCCGGTCAGGTTGATAGGACCGGCGTCTACGTACTTGGTGGCCCCGTCGAAGCTCAGGCTGGTGTTGCCGCCGGAGCTGCCGGGCGCCACCACGGTGATGTAGCCGGTGCGGGTGAGCGAATCGCGGCCGGCGGCGTTGGTGGCCCGCAGCTTCACGCTGTAGGTACCCGGCGCGGCATACTGCACCGTGGGAAACACGGCCGTGCTGGTCGCCGGAGTGCCGCCCTCAAACGTCCAGAAGTAGCTGCTGGCGTTGGTCGAGGCGTTGGAAAACGTGACAGTCTGATTGGGCACTACCACGGTGGCACTGGCGGTGAAGTCCACGGCTGGTTTGGTGGTCACGGCCGCACCGGTGTAGAGCTTCAGACGGCCCAGGTTCAGGCGGTAGTCGGTGACGGCCGCAGCCGCCGAAGCCTGCACCCCAATGAGGGCTATTTCCCGCCCGGCGTAGCCTGCCAGGCTGAGGGTGCGCGTGTTCCAGAGCGTGTCGGACACCGCGCCCAGATCGAGGGCGGCGGGGTTGGCCAGGTCGTCGGTGAAGTAGAGCAGCAGCTGGGTGTGGCTGGGTCCCGCGGCGGCCGTTTTGAAGGTTACGTCCAGATTGGCGGGCGTGGTGCTGGGCAAGGGCAGCTTGGTTTGGAAAAGCTTCACGGTGGCGCTGTTGCTACCGCTCAGGCTGCCCTGCAGCTTCACCGAATTGCCGCCGTAGTAGGCCCGGCTGAAATCGTAGCCCACGGTGATGGGCGCCGCGCCCGACTTGTTCCACTGCCAGCTGGGCAACAGGCTTTGCTTGCCCATGTCGGTCCAGCCCTTGGTTAGCTGCTCGCCGTTGTTGGCGAACAGCTTGCCCTGGCCCACGGAGAAGTAGGTGTCAAATGGCAACGAGTTGATGACGCTGCGCACGGGCACGTAGCTGCCGAAGCCTTTCCAGCCGCTGGCGTCCTCGGTGGTTACGTCCAGGTCGTTGCCGGCAAACAGGCGCTGCTCGGTTCGGTAAAAGCCCGCGTAGTCGGCCGCCGAGCTGTTAAACGAGTTCAGGCCGCCGTTGTAAGTCAGGTTGGTGGCAAACAAACCCAGGGACAAGCGGGGCTGGGCCGGGTTGCCGCCGGTGAAGTAGTTGTCAATCCAGGCCGTTTGGGTGAACAGGGCCTGGGGGTTGCGGCCGGGCCAGAGGTCGGCGCCCATGTACACGTCGAACGGGCTGCGGCCCAGGTTCTGGGCAGTGGTTACGGAGGTGTTGATGTTGTTGGGCCCCGACCAGAAGTAGTTGGTAAACATAGCGTCGCTGACCCGGGCCGAGCCGTCCTGCAGCAGGAGCTGGTTGTTGGCATTCAGCGCGTTCTGGTAAGAAATACTGCCGCTGGGTAGCATGGCGTCGTACCAGTGAATTTCCATGCCTGCGGGCCGCAGCTGCTGCAGGCGCTTGAGCAGGTTGCGCAGCTCGGTGGCCGTGGCCGTGGGCACCGACGACTCCTGGTTGAAAAACCACCCGTCGAAGCCGTAGTAGTTGGCTACGTCCACCAGCTTCTGGGCCGCAGTGTACTCGCCGCTGCCGTCTTTCTGAATGAGCAGGTTTACGTCGGCGGCCGAAGTGAATACCGAGCCGATAACCTTCACCCCGTTGCGGTGGGCCGCCTCCACCCAAGGGCGGGTGGGCAGGGCCACCGGCCCGTCAAACCAGGTCAGCACGTCAATGTACTGCCAGTGGGTGAAGTTGTAGAGGTTGAAGCGGTTCTGCTCGTTGAGGTAGCCCGCAAAGCCCGTCATGCCGTCGGGGATGTAGTTGACTTTGTGACTGAAGCTCTGGTTGGGGTTAAGCTGGGTGCTCAGCGAATTCTGGCGCGCCGCCAGCGCCACCCGGCTCACGTTGGCCGGTACGGCGGTGGGGCCGGTGGGCGTCCAGGCCAGCAGCTGGGCCACCGAAAGCTTGGTGTACTGCGCGGCGGGTTCCAGCTGGGCCAGGGCCGGCAGGGAGTTGAGCAGGAGCAGCACCAGAGCCCAGGCAAGGTGGCGGAGCCGGGCGGAGTTCAAACCAGAATAAGAGTAGCGTAGCAGCATCAGGCTTAGGGGTTTAGTAGACAATCCATTCACTCGCCGGTCAAGGTACAACTGAATTCGGATTCTGCTATATCCTTTTAGCATTTGACTTAAGCCGACTCTTACCCACGAAGCATGACCAAGCAAAGTGTCTGTCAAAGCCTCGTGTCATGGCGAGGAGGTCCGACGACGCCATCCGTCCTCTGAAATGTGCTGAGCTGCCTTAACTGAAAAGCCCTAGCGTCTGCTATGATGTTAGGGCTTTCTGGTAAAAGGGTGTTGGTCACTAGCAGAGGACGGATTGCTTAGCGTTGCTCGCAATGACAACATCAGCGTACTTCTCACCTTCTCCTTCCCAGCACATTACAAAACCCCACCCGGCGCGGGGCGTTAGAACAGGCTTACTTACCTGATCTGCTAACCTACCTTCGCTATGAAAAAGAACTCCTTGAGCGGTGCCGTCGTGGTTATTACCGGCGCCAGCAGCGGCATTGGCCGCGCCACGGCCCTCACCTTTGCCCGGCACGGCGCCAAGCTGATCCTGGCCGCCCGGCGCTCCGGCGTGCTGGCCGAAGTGGCCCACGAGTGCGAGCAGCTGGGCGCCCACGTGCTGGCCGTGCCCACCGACGTTACTGACGCCCAGGCCGTAGCCCGCCTGGCCCAGACCGCCCAGCATTTCGGTGGCATCGATATCTGGGTGAATAACGCTGGCAGCGGAGCCGTGGGCAAGTTTGAGGAAGTACCGCTAGCTGCCCACGAGCAGGTCATCAAGCTCAATCTGCTGGGCTACCTCTACGGGGCCCACGCCGTGCTGCCCTACTTCCGGGAGCAGGGCCACGGCACGCTCATCAACGTTATATCCCTGGGAGCCTGGCTGCCCGAGCCTTACACGGCCTCCTACAGCGCCAGCAAGTACGGGGCCCGAGGCTTGATGGATACGCTGCGGGCCGAGCTCAGCAATGAGCCCCACATTCACGTCTGCGACGTGCACCCCTCCTACATCGACACGCCGGGCTTTCAGCACGGGGCCAACTACGTGGGCAAGGTCATCAAGCCCGCCCCGCCGGTATTTCCCGCCCAGAAGGTGGCCGATACCATCCTGGCCGTAGCTTCCCGCCCCCGAGCTACTACTATGGTGGGCTGGCCGGCCCCGGTGCTGCGCTGGTCCTACGCCCTGGCCCCGGGCCTGATGGGCCGGGCCAGCCGCCGCCTGTTCGACACGTACTTTAAGCAGGCCCGCCCCGCTCCCACCGGTGAAAATAGCCTGTTTACGCCCAATCCCGCCCCCCACGGCGCTGATACGTCCGGCGGCTGGCGCCAGCCCACCAAGCCCCGCAACGGCAAGTGGGTGGGCGCGGCTCTAGTCGCCGGCCTGGGTGCCGGGCTACTCATCTGGCCCCGCAATGCCCGGTAGGCAATACTAGCACTGCACTCCGCGAATTAGTAAAAGTCTCACTAGCTCACCAAGCGGCCACTTGGCTACTTAGTGAGCTAGTGAGATACCACTAAACGGCGCGTAGGTTGGTGATAAAGAATGCTTTTTGCAAGCTCCTAGTTACCTCACAACATGTGCATTCAGTGGAGCCCCAACTGAGCGCATTAAGTCGCAGCGGCGGGGCGCTTATCGTAATTTTTCGCTTCGTTGTAGCGAGCCCCTTGCACAAAGGTCATTTCGTAGGCCGCTAGTCTCAGCAATACCAAACATTTGGTGTCCTGGAGAGGCTACCGTAGCTTTGAATCCTACAATCGACCCGCTCCCATGACTTCTACCGCGCTCCATACGCTCTACCAGGAGTTAGCTCCCTGCACCAGCCTCGACCTGAGCACGCTGCTGCCCGGTGGCATTCAGCGCGAAGTCGGCCACTTCAATGTGTTCGACATCGCCGACCTCTGGGAGCCCACCCAGATGCGGCCCGCCACTCCCTACACCTGCCGCTCGTTCTACAAAATCAGCCTGTTGCGCAGCCGTAGTCACGCCGAGTATGCCGAGCAAACTATCACTATTGAGCCGGATGCGCTGGTCTTTTCGACGCCCAAAGTGTCGTTTGAGTGGTGGCCTGCCGAGCCGCAGCAAGGACAGTTCTGCCTGTTCACGGCCGAGTTTTTGCTGCCCGTACTTGGGGGTAGCACCCCCGACGAGCTGCCCCTGTTCCGGGCCGACGGCTACCCCGTATTTCAGCTGACGCCGGCCGAAGCGGCGCGGGCCACGGCTATTTTCAGCCAGATGCACGAGGAGCTAGCTTCCGACTACGCCCACAAATACGACCTGCTGCGGGCCTACGTGCTGGAGCTGCTGCACCTGGGCCAGAAGCGGCAGCCCACCACGACACTGCACCCGGCCCACTCGGCAGCGGCGCGGCTGAGTTCGCGCTTCGTGGAACTGCTCGAGCGGCAGTTTCCCTTAACCACGGCCCAGCAACGGGTACCGCTGCGCACGGCCAAGGACTTTGCCGACCAACTGGCCGTGCACGTCAACCACCTCAATAAAGTACTCAAGGACAGCACCGGCCGCACTACCACCGACCTTATCGGCGGGCGACTGGTGCAGGAAGCCAAGGTGCTTCTGCAACAATCCGACTGGACACTCTGGGAAATTGCCGATAGCCTGGGCTTCGTCGATGTCGCCCACTTCTCCCACTTCTTCCGCCGCTATGCCGCCGTGAGTCCCGGCGCATATCGGACCCTAAAGACGACGGCGGATTGATTTCTACAAAAAGCTGATTGGCGGATACAACGCCGCTGCCAACGTGCCCGGAGACCTTTGTCGTGTTCAAATCAACACCACAAATGCACTTCGTATGAGTACTTCCAAAATTGCCCTCGTGACCGGCGGCAGCCGGGGCCTGGGCAAAGATATGGCCCTGAAACTGGCCCAGCAGGGCATCGACGTTGTTCTGACGTACCGCAGCCAGCAGGCCGAAGCTGCCGCGGTGGTAGCCGACATCGAGGCCATGGGCCGGCGCGCCGTGGCCCTGCCGCTGAACGCCGCCGACCTGAGCACGTTTGCTACGTTCTTCGCCCAGCTCACCACGGCCCTCTCCGCCACCTTCGGCACCGACCGGTTCGACTTTCTCATCAATAACGCCGGGACCAGCCTCACCGCCCCATTGTCGAGACGACCGAGGCCCAGTTTGATGAGATGCTCAACATTCATTTCAAGGGCGTGTACTTCCTTACGCAACAGGCGCTGCCCCTGCTGCGCGACGGCGGCCGGATTATTAATATTTCCTCCGGTACCACGCGGGTTGCTTTCGCCGGAAGCTCGGCCTATGCCAGTATGAAAGGCGCAGTGGAAGTATTCACGCGCTATCTGGCCCTGGAGCTGGGCAGCCGGGGCATTGCCGCCAATGTGGTAGCACCCGGCGCGGTGTTTGGCGGCGGAGCCATGACGGACACGCCCGAAATCCGCGCCTACGTGGCCCAGATTACGGCCCTGGGCCGCGTGGCCGAGCCCGACGACATCGGCGGCATCGTCGCCTTCCTCTGCACCGATGCCGCCCGCTGGCTCAATGGCCAGCGCCTCGAAGCTACGGGTGGTATGATGCTGTAATAACACCTTGCCCGTCAGCTGTTCACGCAAATGAAAGGCCTTTACTGGGTTATACCAGTAAAGGCCTTTCGTTTGCGTCATTTTAGCCAGGGGCGCCCCATTAAGCGCTACTGCAAAACGTACGAGGCCCGCCGCACCCGTCGATGACAGCCGAATTGCGCTATCCTGGGCCCGGCTACTGAAAGTGTGGTTTAGCCGGGACCCGGGCAACGGCCATCGAAACCGACGCGGACGAAAACGGCAGCATCAGCTACCAGGTCACCACTACCGCATCCAATCCGCCGCTGCACGGGCAAGCAACCCCCACCCTAGCGCCGCCCTACCGACTTTCCCGCTTTGCCCGGCTTCGCGGCCGGAGTAGCTACCCGGTCCAGCTCCTGCTTCAGGTACTCCTCCATTTCCGTCACCCGGGTCTGGCTGATGGCCTCATTCACCAGCACCACGAAGCCTGCCTGCTGCCCCGGATACATGACGCAGCGGGTGTTGAAGCCAATGGAATGCCCGTTGTGGAAGATGCGCCGCTGCCCGTCGGGGTCCGTGTCCAGCATCCAGCCCAGCCCGATGCTCGTGCCCCAGGCCGGCTGGTGGGCCAGCTTCACGGCCGGCTCTTTTTCGGCCAGGTTGGCCCGCACGTAGGTCAGCAGGTCGGCGGGCGTGGAGCACATCGTCGAGCCGCCCCAGTAGCCAGTGTAGTTGGCGTGGGTCTGGGCCCGCAGGGTTTCGTCGTAGCCGGTAGCAAAGCGGGCCTGCTCCTGGGCCGACAGTACCCGCTTGGTGTCCTTCATTCCGAAGCGGCTTTGCACAAACTGGGTGATAAGCTGCTCGTAGGGTTTCTGGTAAGCCCGCTCCAGCACCAGCTGCAAGATCAGCACGTCCAGGTTCTGGTAGCGGTAGGCGGCCCCGGGCTTGGTGCTGAGCGTAAAGGTGTGCATGTCCTGGAGCAGACTATCGGCCGTGTAGCGGTTATAATGCGCGATGCGCACCCCCAAATCAGCGTGCTCCTTCTCCAGCCGCGCCTTTTTCTCCTTGCTGTACTGCCGCGCCGTGCTGGGCAGGCCCGAGGTGTGGGTGGCCAGATCCACCAGCCGCACCGGCTGCCCCTCAAACTCCAGATTAGGATACGGCCCGGCAAATACTTCCGGATGTCGTCCGTGAGCTGCACCTTCTTGTCCAGCACGGCCTGGGCCAGCAGCGTGGTCACGAAGGTCTTGGCCACCGAGCCCAGGTCGTAGTAGGTGTTGGCCGTGGGCAGGCGGCCCGAGCCCTTGGTTACCTCCCCGTAGTTGTAGAAGTAGCTTTGCCCCTGCCAGTACAACCCAATGGACATGCCCGCCGCATCCGGGTGCTGCAAATACAGCGTGGCGGCCCGGTCCACGGCCTGGTCCAGGGCCGTGCGCTTGCGGTTGTCGGTTGCCAGCGGCGTAGCCCGGGCGGTGGGCTGGGCAATGAAGTCGGAAATAAAGTAGTCGTCAATCACGCCCGGGGCCGACGAAACCAGACTCACCCGCAGGTTCTGCTGCTCCCCACGCCAGGCAAAGTCGTGCCGGGTCTTGCGCTCCGGCAGCCCGCTGCTGCCCACGATGCGCCCCGTCTTGGCCTGCTGCTTTTGCAGGTACGCCGCCATAACGCCCACCGGCTCCACTTTCTTCAGGGCCTCACTCTTAAAAGCCTCAATGCCCTTGAAGTCGCCCCGGTTGAACTGCGCCACCAGCGTATCATTAAACTGGGCATACGAGGTAAACCGCGGCGCCTGAGCCCGCCCCTCCGCCGCCCAAAACAACCCCATCACCCCCACCAAGGGCCCGCGGCCTGAACATAACGACGCATCATAGCAATAAGTAAAAGTGAAACCAGACTACCGCCCGCCGCTTCTTCAGCCACCCGAGCAGCAGCAAGCTACGGAATGAGGCGAGTATGTAACCATCTTCCTCATAAACAAAACGCATATATGCTTTTGAGATACAGCAAGCAAACCAAACTTATAGCCTAGCGCTCTTAGCTTTGTTTGAATTATATTTAATATAATCAATTACAAATTTTTCAAGTCCCTCTTGTCCATAGTAATCATATGAGCAAACGTAGGGATTTGATTGTACACTATTTATACTCTTAAACCTAAACTCCATATATTGATACCTATATTCAACACAAAGATCAAGACCTTTTTGATATACTATATCAAATTCTGGATCAATCATCTTTTTCAAATATTTACAATAATAATACAAAGCTTCCAAATAATAATACTTAATGTGATACAGGTATTTGATTGCTTGGAGAAAATTATTCCTTTTCATCATGTTATCTTCTTCATTAAAAGCCATCATAAGTTCCTTAAGCCCTTTTGTATAAGGATTAGTAACCACTAATCTTTTTATTTTATCCATTGGTATACTCTTAATTTTTGATAGTACATACGTGCATTGCACTACTTCTAAATGATATTCACTAAAAATATTTTCAATATATTTTTCCAAGACCTCAACATCAAGTTTTTTTGCAACATAATCACGTTCAAAAGAATAAAATCTCCTAGGTAAATATTTGACTTCATCATGAATACCTAGATAGAAAAGATGATCGTTCAAGCTCCTATTAGCTTCACTTACATTGTAATTAATTTGATTACTTATATATTTTAATGTATATCCTTCCATGCTATGAATCGCAGAAGCTGTATTCTTATAGAGCTTTTCAATATCATCTTCAGTATCAATTTTTCTATTTCCCATCTCTTCGACAGTAAGAAGGTTAACTATATCAACATAAGAAGTATCAAAGTTTTCTAAATAATATGTCATTTTTGCAATATTAGCATCAAGCAATTTATCAGCATATTTTACATCACTGAAATAACCTTTTAGATTCACAATCTCCAATCTTATTTTATTAACCTGACTTTCACTAACTACATAATGACTAAGAAGATTGACATAACTAAGCAGCTGCTTTTTATTAGTAACAACGCCGTTATCGGCCACTTCAATATATGGAATATACTCTAACACAAGAGAAAGATTATTTTTCACCAGATTCTGCATTTTATACACAGCATTAATATCTCTCAAAGTATACACATCATTTAAATATTGAATTAGGTATACATTAAATTGGTATGCATTATTATAATATTTACGCTTAACATCAGAGCTCTTTTTGGAGAATTGAAACTCAGCAAAGCGTCTTACAATAGGCTGCAGTTGCAAAACGCCATCATAATTCTCTACCAAGGATTTGTTTTGCAAACTCCTGAGTTCAGAATCACTAATTCTATTCGAACCACTGTTCTTCGCAAAACACTTCTTAAAATCACTCAACCCAATTCCGTCAGGAAACAGGTGAAGAAGCTCAAAAGCCAATTTTTCTTTTGAGGATAATTTGCTATATGAATAATTTATAGACTGATAAATAGATTTGGTCCTCTCAATATTTAGATCAGCATTTTTATTATATATTTTATCAAAATCAGTAGATGTTATTTCAAAAAACGAGTCAATTAATTGCTCTTTCAAATTCAATATACTCTGTTTAACAGTATTCCGAGTAACAAGCTTTATTGCAAGAGGGTTGTTGTTTAATATATTTTCAAGTACATCAGATCTTAAAATCAGCATTTCATCCTCATCTATTTTCCCATAATATTTTTCAAAAAGGATTACTGCATCATCAGTTGTCATTGATGATAAATTAAAAACATCTTCGAAGTCAACACCTAATGTTTCTCTGGAAGTAATAATAATATTTGCATAATCGGTTGCAAACTCCAGTAAATTCAAAATTCTATTAAATTCATCTTTATTATCAATATTTACAACAGTTTCAAAGTTATCTAGAATAATAAGCAAATCAAACTTAGTGTTTAAATCCAAAAGATACTCTTGGAAATTAATAATATTTTGAAGTTTAAACCCTTTAATTAATTGCTCCTCAAAATCAATATAATTCGTCACTTGTTCACAAGATATAAAAGACACACCGTTATCAAAGAATCCTCTGTTATATAACTCAAATGCAACTTTTTTTGCCAAGGTCGTTTTACCCGTTCCCCAGACCCTTTTATATTAAGAACCTTGCCAGAAGACACTATAGATCTAATTTTACCAGCAACAATGCCTTGCTCTTCAATTCTACCAACAATATCATCTACACTCTTATGTGTAAAATCTATAATATTTCTTTTGCCATATAAGCTTTTTTCGACAAAACTACCTTTGGTGATTTTATCAACTGGCATAAAATTATTAACATTGATATTATCAATAGAACTCACATCTTCAAGATTACGCAACGACTTATACACAAACTTGTTGATAGCAGAGTTTTTATAGTTGAATATATTAACAGCATTACTAACAAGGCTAATATCAATCACATCATCAGATATAATTATCTTACAAATAGTTTCATCCATTAAATAAGAACTTAACTCATCAATAGAAACTAGCTGACTCTTCATATTATCATCTTCTATATAAAGCTTACCTTTATATACCTTGGCTATTATAATAATAAAATCATAGTCATCAACTTTTTGAAGAGCACGAACATTAAGATAAGACTTTACAAACTCAATATTCAAATTCTCGAAACAATTTACAATTTGATGTATATCGTCAAAAATCTTAATATCAACTGGTTTAGGATACAAAAATGCAAATTTTGGAAAGCGCTCAACTTTATTAAAGTTACTTAACAAGACAGGAGCAGATTCAATAACGTCTTTTTTGGAATCCAAACACTGATTAATAACTTGATCAATATCACTGTAATTTGATACAACAATTGGTTTTATAAAACTAAATTTTTTAAAATCATTTGGTGTACTTGTAACAACATAATGCACATTACTCCCATCAAACATTTGATCAATATATGTAAATAAATTATTCACGTATGGATCATTAAACCCAAATCCAATAAATAAAATTGTATTATTTATAAATAATTCCTTCATTTTTAATATTGCAGCATTTTCCCTAGCATACAATGCCTCGTAATCTTTTGTGAATACTACGCATCCTGACGGATCAACGCTAGAACTACCGTGGATCTTAAATATGTAACTATCTTTACCTTTTAGTTGATTTATTTTAAAACTGGAATCATATACTGCACTGTAAGCTTCTGGACATGCAAGCTCAAATGCATTGTCATAATTAGTAGTAACTACTTTGCCAGACAACTTCATTATATCATAATGACAATTCAATAATTCAACATTATTTATCTTAAAATTTTCCTCTATATATCTATATATATCATTTTTTTCTGGCAATAGCTTATCCAATACCTCTATTGGACTTAGTAATCCATCTTCTAATAATTGAATAAACCCTTTTAATTTATTATCGTCAGATTTGTTAATAACATCGACCACCATTTGTTTCCAGTCTGGTAGACCAAACCTTCTTGACATACCAGCTCCCGCAAAAACCACCAATTTTTTTGCTTTTACTGCGCTCAAAACGTTATTAGGGATGACGAAAGACATAAAAAGTGTATTTAATTTCATTGAATAAGTCAAGCACATGACTTTGCAATTCAATATTACATCTTTGACCTCGCAATAACAATCAAAAAAGGCCCCGGCTAACGCCGGGGCCTCTCTCGTTCTAACCAAACCACCCCCTCACCTAACCAGCCACCGCCCCTCCCCGTCCACCTGCTCCAGCACCACCAGCAAATACGGCGCGTCCTCTGCCCCAGCCGGCTGTAATCCCCAAGGCCACGTCCGTCTTGTGCTTCACCACCACGCCCTGCCCGGGGCCGGACCCGCCGACGCCGAAACCGCCGTGTAATACCGCAGCGTCAGCCCCTTGCCGCTGCGGTTGCCCAGCGTGGGGGCCACCACGCCCGCCTCCCGCCGGTCATACACCAGCACCGGCTTGCCGTAGCGCACCGGCCCCGATACTCAGCCTTGCGCGTAGCCGCCGTTTTTACCAGCGTCCGCGCCGCCTCATACTGCCGCACCAGCTCGGGCTGGGCCAGCTCCTGGGCCCGCACGAAGGGGTCCAGTTCCGTTTCCAGCGTTTCGCGGGCCGCCGCCAGCAGCTCCGGCAGCGTGGCCGTGGCCGTACTCGTGCCCACCTCAATCTGCCGCGTCAGACCCTGAGTCGCCGTCAGCTCCTGCACGTCCGATTGCAGCGTCTGCCGCACCCTGGGGTCGTAGCCCGCGTCGGCCAGGTCGGCCGGCAGCAGCGTGTCCACGGCCTCGTCCACCTTGCGCAGGTAGGCCAGCAGCTCATAGTCCTTGCCGGGCAGCATCTTGCTGAGCGGCTTCTTCAATTCCCCGCGCAGGGCCGCGTCCTTCGTCAGGGCCACCACCAGCAGCCGCAGCACTTCCGCCTTCTGCGCCGCCTCGGCTTTCACCGTCTGCCGGTCACGCGTTACCTCCGTCGTGGTGTGGTCCTGGGCCACTGTGGTTTGCCCAATGCGCCCCACCAGTCCGGCCAGCGCCGCCCGGCCCAGCTCAATGCGCTTGATAGTCACCAGCGGCTCGCCCGCCCCTGAAAGAAGCGCAGCACCGCCTCATACATTGTAATCTGATTCTGCTGTTTGGTATTCATAACTCAACGCGTAAATAAATAAGAGTGAAGCAAATCCGGCCCGTCACGACCGGCCACAAAAGCTACCATTTATATATAGCAGCTCCACACTATTCACCCCCTGTTCCCCAGGTTTATTTTTCACCCAACACCTAGCCTCTGCCGCCCGCCACCAACCGCCTGCCAACCGCCACTCTTCCCCTGCTACCCGCCACTTTATTCCTGCCATCCGTCACCTACCTCCTACTACCCGCCACTCTACTCCTGCCACCCGCCACTTTATTCCTGCCGTGCGCCACTCTTCTCCTGCCGTGCGCCATCCTTCTGCTGCCGTGGGTCAGATGCTTCCTGCCACCAGCCAGCTACTGGCTGCCAGGTGCCACCCCTAATTTACCGCGTCCCCATTGCCCACCCCATCCAAACCCGCTACTTTTAGTCGGCTCCTACTCCCTCTTATTCGCTTAAGCATCCTTATTCATCCTCCATGCATCGTTTTTCCGCCCTATTCATTCTGTTACTACTCTGCCTTTCCGCCTGCGAATCCGCCCGGCAGGAAGACCCTCAGCCCGTTCCCCTCACCACCAGCATTGCCCTGCAAGTTCCCCAACTGCAGAACGACAGCACCGCCGTGCTTACTTGGTCGGCCCTGAACAACCCCGACGTCAAGGAATACCGCCTCAAGCGCTGGGAAGTAACCAACGCCCCCGTTACCACCTACTCCGTTCAGCCCACCAACCCCGCCGCGCCCACCGTCACTTACGCCGACGGCTCCATTCCCTACTCCGACGAAGTCCAGTACCAGGTCGTCGGCGTGCTGGCCTCGGGCAAGACCATCGAAAGCAATACCGTCATCTTCCGCCGCCCGGGCGTCCTCATGGCCCGCGCCCACCTCTACGACGTGCTCTTCGATGAGCCCAGCCGCACCCTCTACTTCTTCAGCCGCGGCGGCATCGTCAGCCAGTACAGCCTGGCCGCCCAGCAGATTGTCAAAACCATTCAGGTAGGCCAAAGCGTCGAACACGGCAGCCTGGCTACCTTCCAGGGGCGGCGCGAGCTGTACCTCCCCACCGAAGACGGCCGCGTCTTTATCTACGACGCGGCCAGCCTCACCAAGCTCGATGAGGTGCGGGTAAACTACAGCCAGCCCACCCGCGGCCTGACTTCCGTGCTGTCTAGTAATGGCCTGCTCTACATCACCACCACTGACAACAACGGCCCCACCCTGCGCATCTACGACCGGGCCACCAAAGCCCCGCTGCCCTACCAGAACAACCGCGACTGGTACGGCCAACGCCTCTACCAGGTGCCCGGCTCTGGCACCGAGTTGGTGGGCATGGCTCTGTACGTATTTCCCATGGTTTACACCTATTATAGCTTCACGCCCGCCGGCACCCTCATCGGCTCCCAGCAGAGCTTCTCCCAGCGCAACCACCAGCTGGACGGCCGCATCTTCGAGTTCCTCCCGACGGGCAGCGCTACATCACCGGCGCCTATGGTACCATCTACGACAAAACCACCACCTACCAGTCGGCCCTGCCCGAGCTATTCACCACCTACACCTGCTACGGCCCCGACGCGGCCACCCAAACTCTTTACGCCGGCACCAAGGACCGCAGCATCTACGCCTTTTCCCTGCAAGCGCCCCACGCCCTGAAGCGCCGCCTCAAAACCCGCTTCTACCCCTTCAAAATCCTGAAAGACCCCGCCGGCGGCTTCATCACCCTCAGCATCGAAACGCCCCTCGAAGCCTTCCTCAAGAACACCACCTTCTACGACGCCAAAATCCTCATCGAGCACCTCGACTAGCGTCGTTTTTAGGCCGCTGCCCCGGCCGCTCACCTTGGTTGGTCTTCCTATCTTCCTTTTCCCCTTTCCACTGCCCCTATGGACCTTTCTACCCGCCACCGCCTCGTTGAGGAACTCCGCTACCTGCTCGAAAAAGGCTTTGCCCACGGCGCCCTCGAAGACGCCTGCGCGGGTATTCCCGCCGATAAGCTCAACCAGCGCGTGCCCGAAGTACCCTACACCATCTGGGAGCTCGTCGAGCACATCCGCATCGCCCAGTACGACATCCTCGACTTCAGCCGCAACCCCGCCTACGAAACCCTCGACTGGCCCGCCGCCTACTGGCCCTCGCGCACCCAGCCCGTCGACGAGGCCACCTTCCAGCGCACCGTCGCCCAGATCACCCACGACCGGGAAGAGTTCTTGCGCCTGCTCCAAAACCCCGCCCTCGACCTGCTGGCCCCTTCCCCCACGGCACCGGCCAGAACCTGCTGCGCGAGGGCATGCTCATCGCCGACCACAACAGCTACCACCTGGGCCAGCTCATCTTGGTGCGCCGCCTGCTCGGCATCTGGGAATAGCTTCCACCTCCGGGAATCCCCTTAGAAACCCGCTACATTTACCGCTTACTCTCTTTGTTTTTTCCAGCTTACTTTTTCATTTGATGTCATTTTTACGCCGCAGCGCCCTGACCGCTGCTCTGGTGGGCAGCCTGGCCCTGGGTAGCTTTGCCCAAACCACCACTCCCACCGCGTCGGCTCCGGCCCCGCCTACCACCCCCTTGCTCGGACCCGGGCAGGTAACCACCGAGAAGTACAAGGACTACCTCAACAAGCGCTACGCCGACGACAAGGAAGCCCGGGCCGTCATTCACCTCTTCAATCGTAAGAAAACCGGCGGCATCATATGGCTGGCTACCGGCGTGGGCGTCATTGGCTTCGTCGCCTCCCAAACCGGCACCAAAACCACCAACTCGGGTACCACCACCGTTACCGTCACGCCCCTGGGCTACGGCCTGATGCTGGGCCTCTTCGGCGGCGTCGGCATCGGCAAGCTGGCCCGCTTCAACAGCGAGAAGCTCTACCAAACCCTGGCCGAGTACGATAAGAGCCACTCCTTCCCCGGCTTCGTGATGGAAAAGCTGGACGACAAGGACTACCGCTAAGCCCGGCCTCTAGTGTTACTCCCTGCAGCCCCGGCCCTGGTCGGGGCTTTTGCGTTAGCACTCCGGCTCCCTTCTCCAACCGCAGCCCCGGAATAGCCGGAATCCCTGCGCTTTTTGCGTACTTCGGAGCCACCGGACCGCTAGCAACTCCCCACCGCCCGGCCTTATCTACTCCGCTATGAAAAGCCTGTTCCTGCTCCTGTTGGCTACCCTTCTCAGCAGCGCCTTTACCCCGCCGCCCTCGCCGGCCCGCCGCGCTCCGGCCATCCTGGTGTTCTACCGCACGGCCGGCTTCCGTCACAAGTCTATCCCCGACGGCCTGCGGGCCCTGTTGAAGATGGGCCAGGAAAACAACTTCCGCGTTGATACCACCAACAGCAACACCCGCTTCACTTCCCGCCAGCTCAAGGCCTACCAGGCCGTCGTCTTCCTCAACACCACCGCCGACGTGCTCACCGAACCCCAGCAAACGGCCTTTGAGCGCTACATCCGCGCCGGCCACGGCTTCGTGGGCGTCCACGCCGCCACCGACACCGAGTTCGACTGGCCCTGGTTCAACGGCCTGGTGGGCGCCTACTTCGTAAACCATCCCAAGGTGCAGCCCGCCACCGTGCGCGTCCTCAACCAGCAGCACCCCGCCACCGCCCACCTGCCCGCCGAGTGGCCCCGCACCGACGAGTGGTACAACTTCAAAAGCATCACCTCCGGCCTTACCATCCTGGCTACCGTGGATGAAACCACCTACTCGGGCGGCACCAACGGCCCGGCCCACCCCTTCGCCTGGTACCACGCCTACGACGGAGGCCGGGCCTTTTATACTGCCGGGGGCCACACCCCGGAAAGCTACCAGGAGCCCCTGTTTCTGCAGCACCTGCTGGGCGGCATCCGCTACGCCATGGGCCAGTAGCCATGAGCACGGTGCCATTCCCCAGTCCGAAAACCAAGACCCATACCGCCTGCAACACCACCCAGCCCGCCACCTGAACCGTCCGAACCTGCCCGCTAGCCCCGGCCTACTACAGTGCAGACACCAAGCACCTTTCCCCAAACACCCGCACTACATGAGTCTTAGCCTAGTTTCCGTTGGCGCAATGGGCATGGGCGCCCTGATGCTTTACGACGCTCTGCGCAACCAGCGCCACCGCCTGCGGATGCGGCGTATCGGCCGGCCCGCCACTGCCACCATCGTGGAGCGCCACTGGGACGAGAAGCACGAATACACCTACTCCCTGGTGCGCTTTTACTCGCCCACCCACGGCTGGATAACCGCCCGCCCCTCCCAAGCCCACGACGTTCACCACGCCAGCATCGGCGCGCAAGTGCCCATTCTCTATCACCCCACCCAACCGCACCAGGTCATTATCGGGTCCCAGTCCCTGGCCTCAGGCACCGTAGCGCTGGTTCTGATTGGGCTGGGTATTATCGTCTACGGCCTCTGGCTCACCTTTTCTGACATCGGCCCCCGGCAGCCCACCGCCGAAGACGACGTTACGCCAGCCTGGCAGTCTGCTCCGGCAGTTCCCTGCGCAAGAAAAGGAGAAGCAGGTACTCTAGCCCGGCTTGCCGCCCACTCGAATGCCCGGCTCCCCAGGTCATTGCCCCACCACAAAAAAAAGCCCCGACCATACCGGCCGGGGCTTTTGTTAGCAAGTCTGCAATCCTCCTGCGCCTAGCGGCTGAGCACGAGGCGCTGGGTGAGCACCTGCTTGCCCGTCGTAAGGCGCAGCAAATACACGCCCGCCGGGTACTCCCCGGCCTGCACCGGAATTACCTGGGTCCCAGCCGCCATACCACTAGCCACCGTCTTGACCAGGCGGCCCTGCAAGTCATACAAGGCCAGCGTGTAGGCTTCCGACTGTCTCAGCGTGAACTGAACGGCCAGCTTGCCCGCACTGGGATTAGGCGTCACTAGCAGGTCGGTAACCTTGGAAGCCGACGTGGTAGCCAGAGCGGTCCGGGCCTGGGTGCAGGTGGTGCCTACCGTGTAGCTGAAGGGCGAGGCGGCCGTGTTGCGCTCGGGCCCACCGGCCCCACCTGGTAGGTGAAGTACAGGCTGGTTACGGTACCGTTGGCAATAGTCTTGGTGAAAGTGAAGTCCCCGGCCGAGTTCTTGGTCATGGCGTAGCCCGGGTAGCCGCCGGCCGAGCCTTCCCGCAGATACAGGATGGCCAGGTTACCGCCAGCTGTAGCCCCGAGCGGGTGGAAGGTAAACGTAACATTGCCGCCGCTGGTCACGGCGCCGTAGCTGAAGTCAGCGGTGGTAGCGCAGTAGCCGCCGGTACTGGTGCCGCCGGTTACGGTCACGTTTACGGCCGCCGAAGTCGTGGTGGCGCCGGCATTGTCGGTGGCTTTGGCCGTGAGACTGTAGGTGCCGGCCGCTACACCCGTCCAGCTGTAGCTATACGGCGCCGTCAGGTCTTCGCCTAGTTTGGTGGTGCCCCGGAAGAACTCGACTTTGCTCACCGTGCCGTTGGCGTCGGCCGCGTTGGCGGTAATGGTGATGCTGCCCGGAGCCGTGAAGCTGGCATTGTTGGCTGGTGAAGTCAGGCTAACCGTAGGCGGGGTGTTGGTAGTGCCCGTGCCGCAGTTGCCGACTACCACGCTATGGGGCGTGCTGCTAGTGTTCCGTTCCCCGCCCTCGGGCACGCTGTAGGTGTAGTAGAAATACACGGTCTGGCCGGCGCTGGCCGTCAGCGTAAAGGGCGTGTTGGGCTGGGCCGTGTAGCCCGGGAAGGGCCCATTGGCATTAGTGCCGTAGTACAGCAGCAGCGTGGGGCTGCCTACGCCGCTGCGGCCGGGCACGAAGGTCAGCGTGGGGTTGCTGCTGGCCCCGGATACCGAGTAGGTATAGTCGCCGTTGGTGGGTCCGCCGGTGCAGGTTCCGCCCGTTGAGCCGCCGGTTACCACCACGCTCACGGCGCTGGAAACCGTGCTGGCGTTGGCATTGTCGGTAGCCTTGGCCGTAATAGAGTAGGTACCCGCGGCCACACCGGTCCAGCTGAAGCTGTACGGTGCCGTGAGGTCTTCGGCGAGTTTAGTTGTGCCCTGGAAGAACTCCACTTTGCTCACTGTGCCGTTTGCATCGGCCGCGTTGGCGGTAATGGTGATGCTGGCCGGAGCGGCAAAGCTGGCATTGTTGGCCGGCGAAGTCAGGCTAACCGTGGGCGGCGTGTTGCTGGTACCCGTGCCGGTGTAGGTAAAGGTCATCCGACCGATGTTCAGCCCGCCCTGGGTGAAGGTCAGGCGCAGCACATGCTCCCCGGCCGGCAGGTTGAGGCCGGTAATGGTTTTGGTGGCCCAGGTTCCCCAGTTGCTGGTCGTCGTCACGGTCTGGTCGCCGCCCACCGGAGTGCCATCTACCGAGAGGAAGAACGGCCCGCCGCCGGTGGCGTTGCCGGCCGCGTAGCGCAAAGCCAAGGTGTGGGTGCCCGCCGCCGACACGTTGACGGTGTACTCCAGCCATTCGCCGGCATCCACCCAGCCCACGGTAGCGCCTTCGGCCGGGTCGGTTACGGCATCCACGTTTTCGTTGGTACGGAAGGCAACGGTTGGCGCGGGCTCGTACGTGGCTTGGTTGCCTTCCGAAGCGTCATTGTAAGAGATTCCCTGGCCCTTACCGCCGGGGTAAGAATCGTACTTGCCGGCCTCAATGGTGCCGGGCACGGCCTGGGGTGAGCCGGTAAACGACACTTGCTTACCCACCTGCACCGTGGCAATATTGGTTACTTTGAACGAGGTGCCGGCGTAGACCTTGGCGTAGAAGTTATGAATGGCGACGGGCAAATTGGCAGCCGTTCTGGTGTAGGGTGCACCCGTTACGGTGCCCAGCGAGGTGGCCCCGTCGAAGAACTCTACGCCCGTAATGCCGCTGCCGGTGGTAGCCACGCTCAGCGTCACGCTACCGTTGGCGGCTACTTCCGTGGCGCTGGCGGTCAGGGTGCCGGCCACGGCCACATCCCGACTGGTAGCCAGCTTGCGGGCCGGCACGTTCAGCACGTAGCCGTCAGAGAAGGTCACGGTGATGGGCGTGCTGCCGTAGTTCTGGGCCACGTAGGTTTTCTGGCCGTTCTTGTTGAATACCGCCGCCTCGGGGTTGTTGGCCGTCACGGTGGCGTCCACCTGGCCCAGGGCATTCATGCCGTGCAGCCAGTAGTAGGTCTGGGCATCCGAAACGCCGAACTTGATGGCGCGGTCGGGGTAGGAATCGTAGAGCTGAATGGCTTTCACCGGATCAATAAAGGCCAGGTATTCCCACAGCAAGTCGTGCCAGGTGTTGGGGTTGGCCTCGTTCTGCAGGATGCCGGTGTTCTGGGTAATTTCGGTCCAAAGCTTTTGCACGAAGGGCTTGTTCAGCCCCAGATAAAGCGAGCCGCCGTGCATGGGATAAAGCTGAATGCCGTAAACGGCCCGGATGTCGGAGGTCCAGAAAGTGCCGGCGTCGTAGCCTGCGCCCCACACCCGGCCAGTGGCGTTGTAAGCGTAGTCGGGCCGGAAGTTGCGGTCATTCACGTCAAACCAGTACTCTTCAATGGCCGTCTGCTCGGTCACGTAGAGGTAGATACCCAGGTCGCGCGTAGCCTTGTCGTTGGTGATGGCGCCCCAGTGAATCAACGACGAGTTGAATTGCATGCTTTCCGAGGTCGACTCCTGGTTGTTGCCCATCGGCGAGCTGGCGAAGCCATCGGCCCAGGCGTGGCCAGCGTAGGGGTCAAAGTTGCGCAGGAAGGGAAACTTGGTGTCGGTCCGGCTCGGGTTGGCCGCGTCGCGGATGAGCATGTTCACCATCTCGCTCCACTGGCTGGCCCATCCGGGCTGGTACTGCTCCACGAAGGCCGCCGCGTGAATAAAGTAGCCCCAGTGAAAGTGGTGGTCGTTCAGGTTGTCGTCCTGGTGGTGGCCAGCCGGGTAGCCCAGCAGCGTCGACCACTTGGTGTCGTAGTAAAACAGAAACGCCTTTTCGCCGCCTTCCACCGACAGCCAGTCTTCCAGCCGGGTCTTGATGGTAGCCAGAATCTTGTTGCGGGCTTCCACGTTGCCGGCCTCATCCGCAATGCGGGCCGTCTGGATCAGCTTGTTCATTTCCTGCCCCTCGTTGTAGGAGTCGGTCCACTCGGCCAGGCCGTTGTTTTGCAGGGACTTCACCTTGTCGTTGAGCTTTACCGGACTGAAACCGGCGCTGTAGTTGCTCAGATAAGGCAGCGTAGGCAGCACGCCGTGGAAAGTATAGGACGTCGAAAACGTGTTGGCAGCCAGCATTTTCAGCTGCCCCCGCACCGACGGATACACCTGCCCCGCGGGCTGGGCCGAGCCGCTGGCCAGGTAGCCCCACTGGTGGGGCAGCAGGCCCTGTAGCACGGTGTTGGCGGTACCTTCTTTCACGGAAGGCGTCACGGTGAAGGTCGTTTTGACCACGGCGGTGCTTTCCGTGTACTGCCAGCTTACGGTGGTGCTGGCCGGGAAAACGTAGGCGTACTTCTTATAATCGTTGGCGGCGGCCAGCGCGTCGGCGGCCGTCGGGTTCAGGAAGGCCATCGACCAGTAGGTCTTCCCGTTCAGCGTCGAGGTATAGGTGCCTGCATTGTTGGTCCAGGTGGAACCTACGGGGGCGTATACGGCGTAGTCGGCCCCGTTGTAGGAGTCCCGGATCAGCAGCATTTCGTTGTTAATCGTCACCGTGCCCACCGTCACTTTCACCACGGCCACGTCGGCGGCGCCTTTGGTGAAATACACGAAGGGCATGCCCATGCCCACGGTGGCGTTGAAGTCGTTTGAGTTGCTGCGCCAGTTCATAGTCACGGTCCAGTCCGAAAAGTCCGATACGGTGGCGCGCACGGCGTTCAGGCCCTGCACGCCCACGGTTACGGCCATGACGTCGCTGTTGGGCTGCCGGTATTCCTTGGGGCCGGAAGGCGGAATGATGTAGTTGACCACCAGCCCGGTTTCGTGGGTGCGCAGGGCCAGCGGGTAGTTGAAGATGTTGCTAACGTGGTCCTTTTGCAGCTTGGCCGACCAGAACTCGTTGGTGGGCACGGGCTTGGTGGCGGCCACGCCGCTTACCAGCGGGGAGCCGGGCGGCACGGCGTTGCGCCCAGCGGCGTCGGTACCCGGAAACTGGGTGGTGTAGCTGCCCGCGCCCACGGGCACAATTTGGCTTAGGGCCGGGGCGGCGCTCAGAGCCAGACTCAGGCCGGCCAGGGCCAGGGTTTTCCAGGTGCGGCCCCGGGACTTGCGCGGGGGCACCAGCTGCGCCGGCCCACTGCCGGGCAGGCGGTTAGGTAGGGATATACCCATAATCAGAAAGGTTTGGTGGGATTATGAAAAGAGAATAGAGCGGCGGGCAAAGGACTGTCGGCAGCGACAGTAAGGCAGCTCAAACCGCACGGGGCACGGGAGCTGAGGGGCATTCTTATCCAGATATTCCGGGTGCAATTTCCGCCCTAAGCTGATCAAGCTTCTGTAGCGAAGCAGTGTGATATCAGCAATGCCTTTAACGGGCACTATTTGCAAGAAAATGCAGCTCTACAAAGCTAAATTTTTATCCATTTAGCCCTACTATTCGCTCAAAATAAACTCTTTAGGCACAATTCAGCACCCGTAACCTAACTAACCAGCGCTGCTTGCCGCTCACTTTGTCCGTGTTACGCAAGCGTATATTCTGTCGAGCTTCTGCAGCCCAGCAACAGGCACTAAAAGTTACAGCAACCAGCTATTATGCAAAAAGGCCGTGAGTAATAGATGCTATTACCCACGGCCTCTGCCTTAATTATTGTGCGCACACGCATTGCGCTTACGGCACACTTGCGGAATTTACGAGCTGCACGACAAGGTGGCGCAGCCGGGCTTCTCGCGGGCCCAGTCGGGGCGCTTGGCGGCCAGTTCCTCGTGCTCCGGCTGCTCGGCGAAGGGGGTTTTGAGCACCTCCATCAGCCGGTTCAGCACCGACAGGTCGCCGGCTTCGGCAGCCTCAATGGCTTGCTGGGCCAGGTAGTTGCGCAGTACGTATTTAGGGTTGGCGCCGAGCATCATTTCCCGAATGGCTTCGGGCGCGGCGGTTTCCTGCTGTAGGCGCACCAGGTAGCGGCCCAGCCATTGGCGCAGTTGGGTTTCCTCCTCCGCCGAGGCCGAGTACGTGGCCGCCGCCAGCACTTCCCCCCACGCGGCCTCGGCCGAATCCGGATTCGCCAGCACGGCCGGAACCGTGTGTGAAAGGCGGCGGAAGAACAGCGTCATATCCACTTCCGACTCGCCCAAAGCCTCATGCAAAGCTTCAAACAGGGCCTTGTCTTCCTCCGGCTGCAGGTTGGTCAGGCCCAGCTTGCGGAGCATCATCTCGTGGCGGGTTTGTTCAAACGTGGCCGAGTACAAGTCCAGGCCAGGGCGCAGCAGTTCGGGGTCGGGAATGAGGTGGGCCAGGGCCCGGGCCAGCTGCCACAGGTTCCAGAGGCCCACGTTGGGCTGTTGCCCGTAGGCGTAGCGGCGCGAGCCAAAGTCGGTGGTGTTGGGCGTCCAGTCGGGGTCGTAGGGCTCCAGCCAGCCGTAAGGGCCGTAGTCGATGGTTAAGCCCAGGATGCTCATGTTGTCGGTGTTCATCACCCCGTGCACGAAGCCTACTGACATCCAGTGCGCAATCATGACGGCCGTGCGGCGGCAGATTTCCTCAAACCAACGCACATATACTTCCTCCGACGGCTCGCCCAGCTCGTGGTAATAGCGCCGGATGACGTAGGCGGCCAAGTCCCGCAGGTTGTCCAGCTCGGCGGCCGAGGCCATCATCTGAAAGTTGCCGAAACGCACAAACGTGGGCGCCACTCGGGCCACAATGGCGCCGGGCTCGGCTTGGGGGTTGCCGTTGTAGAACATGTCGCGCACAACTTTGTCGCCGGTGCTTACCAGGCTCAGGGCCCGGGTGGTGGGCACGCCCAGGTAGTGCATGGCCTCGCTGCACAGAAATTCGCGCAGGGAGGAGCGCAGCACGGCCCGCCCATCGGCGCGGCGCGAGTAAGGCGTGGGGCCGGCACCTTTGAGTTGGATTTCCCAGGGCGTACCGTCGGTGGCCGTTACTTCGCCCAGGGAAATGGCCCGGCCGTCGCCGAGCTGCCCGGCCCAGGAGCCAAACTGGTGGCCGCCGTAGCGGGCCGCGAAGGGCTTCATGCTGCCCGTCACGAGGTTGCCGGCCAGGGCATCCACGGCGGGGCCGCGCTCAGCGGGCCGGGCCAGACCCAGGTAGGCGGCCAGGTCGTCGGACCAGGCCAGCAGGCGCGGGTCGGCCACGGGCGTGGGCGTTACGCGGGAATACAGGTAGCCGGGCACCGCTCGCGGCCGTTTGTCGAAGGACGCTTCGCCGCGCATTTCCTCCACGAAGGAATTCTGAAACGGGGCTTGATCTATGGTCAGAGAATTGATTGACATACTTCAGGAGTAGTAAGTACTGGGTGGGCAAAAACGACTTTTCCGGGCCGTAATTCGCCTTGACGAGCCTGCCGCAGCATTGCTGTAGAGTGTTAAACGTGTAAACGACGGCCGCAAGTTCGCCAACCTGGTTTCGACCCGTATGTTTACCGGCTACTGCCATACTCCCATGGTTCAGGTAGCACGGCCCACTGATAATGGCTATTTTAGGGGCACTATGAACCGCTTCGACCGTATTACTGCCCTGCTGATTCAGCTCCAGGCCAAACGCGTGGTGAAAGGGCCCGAGCTGGCCCAGCGCTACGGCGTGAGTTTGCGCACCATTTACCGCGACCTGCGCACCCTGGAAGAAGCCGGCGTGCCGCTCAGCGGGGAAGCGGGCCTGGGCTATTCCCTGGCCGAGGGCTACCGTTTGCCGCCGGTCATGTTTACGCGCGAAGAAGCCACGGCCCTGCTCACGGCCGAAAAGCTGGCCGCCCAGCTCACCGATGCGCACACGGCCCAGCTCAGCCAGACGGCCATGGACAAGTTGCGCGCCGTGCTCCGCCGCCCCGACCGCGACTATGTGGAAACCCTGAGCTCCCGCATCCGCATCTTTGGCGGCGCCCGTCGCTCCGCGGCCGCGGCTCCAGCCCTGGCTTTTGGCACCCAGCAGCCCTTGCTCGACGCCATTGCCCGCCAGCGGGTGGTGCGCCTGGAGTACCGCGCCGGGCATCAGGGCACGCCTTCCCGCCGCGACGTAGAGCCCATTGGCGTCTATTTTGGCCAGCACTGGCACGTAGTGGCTTTTTGTCGCCTGCGCCAGGAGTTCCGCGACTTCCGCCTCGACCGGATTGCGGGCCTGCAGGTGCTCGACGAAGCGTTTGAGCCCCGCCCCGACACCCTGCAGTCGTACTGGGCCTCGCTGGCCGAGGAGCGCCAGACCCAGGTAGCCGTGGTGCGCTTCGGGCCCCAGGTGCTCGGGCAGGTACACGAATACAAGCATTATTACGGCTGGAAGCAAGACCAGGCCCCGATGCCGACGGTTGGGTGGAAATGACGTTGGTGCCCGGCTGCCTGGAGCACTTCAGCCGGTGGCTGCTGCTCTTTGCCGGGCACGTGCGCGTGCAGGCCCCAGCCGAGCTACAGACGAAAGTGCAGGAGTTGGCCCGGGCCGCCCACGATTTTTTTTGCGTACCCGCCGAAGCCTACTGACATAGGGTTGTCACCAGGGGCCGCGAAGTTTGGGTATTCATCAACCCAAACCCCTGTAAGCTCATGGAAACTACCCTGGTAGCCCCCCTCGCCCACGCCTTCAGCACCGAGCTGCTCGAAGAAGCCAAGCTCACCCGCCGCGTTCTGGAGCGTGTGCCCGTGGCGCAGTTCGACTGGCAGCCCCACGTGAAGTCGATGACGCTGGGTACCCTGGCCCGCCACACCGCCGACCTCATCGGCTGGATTAAGGACACGCTCGACACCACCGACTTGGATGTTGCCGTGTTCGACGATGCGCCGGTAGCGCCCATTACGAGCACCGAGGAACTGCTGGCCTACTTCACGCAGCGCGTGGAGGCCGCCCACACCGGCCTGCTGCATGCCACCCCGAGGACCTGCAGCAGCAATGGACCATGCGCAGCGGCGACTACGTGATTGTAAACCAGCCACGAGCCGAGGTGGTGCGCCACCTCATCAGCCACATGATTCATCACCGCGGGCAGCTGAGCGTCTACCTGCGCCTGCTCGACGTGCCGGTACCCTACATCTACGGCCCCACCGCCGACGAAACCTCCCAGCCCGAATAAGCTCGTCAATCGGCCTATGAAAGCTGCAAACCCCGACCAGGCTGGCTGGTCGGGGTTTGCTTGGTATTGAACACTTTGTAAGCCTGAATGCCGCTACGAAATTGCGCTGGGGCTGTGCAGCAGCGGTAGCTCCAGGCGCTCCACGGTTTGTTTTTCGAAGTCGAACTCGATGAGCACGGCCGGCTCCTCGCCTACTACCCAGCCGTCGTGACCCGGCTCGATGGCCACGGCCTGGGGCGCCACAAAATCCTCGGTTACGCCGTCGGCATACTGAATGCTGATGCGGCCGGCGGCCAGAAACCCCACGTGGGCGTGCATGCACAGCGGCGTACCCATAATCTCCTTCAGATTCCGGGACCACCGAAACCCGACTGGATACACGATGCGCTTTACCCGGGCGGCCCCGGTTTGCACCACATCAACCTGAACCCCGCCAACTTCGCGGTGAGTAGCGCCCTTCATCGGGCCGAGCAAGGAATCGGGAGTAGACATGGACGTTGGATTACAAGTAGAACAAATTGAACTGTCAGGCTGAGCACCCTGCCCTAACCCCGTAATAACGAGAGTAATATAGGACTTTTCAATTAATCATCAAGCCGAACACCCAAATTATGAGGGTCGTGCCAACACAAAAAAAGCCGGACCTGAGCAGGTCCGGCTTTTTCGTTGAGCCACAAAAAACGTGCGCGGCTACTTGCTTTCGTCGTCTACGGGTTTGCCCTGCTGGTGCATGTTGGCCGCCACCAGGTCGTCGGGAATAACGTTGCTGATGGCTACCTGCACCTTGTTTTTCAGGCCCGACACAATTTTGTCCTTGCCAGCCAGCAGGGCTTCGTAGCCGTCCTTGGCCACATCGGCAGGGTCGGCTTTGCTGCCCTCGGCCACCAGCTTGGAGCGTTCCATATCGGCCTTGCGGAAAAAGTCGGTATCCGTTACGCCGGGCAGCAGAGCCGTGATGGTCACGCCGCTGTCCTTAGTTTCTTCGCGAATGGCCTCGGTGAAGGACGTGACAAAGGCCTTGGTGCCGTGGTAGACCGACTGCAGCGGACCGGGCAGCTCGCCGCCGATAGACGAAACCTGCAGAATCTTGCCCGAGCCCCGGGCTACCATTTCCTTCAAAAAGCACTTGGTTAGCACCACGTAGGCCCCAATGTTGAGCTGAATGATATCCAGTTCCCGGTTGATGTCGGTTTCCACGAACTCGCCGTACTGGCCCTGTCCGGCGTCATTCACCAGCACTTCCACCTCAATGCCCTGGGCCCGCACCGCTTCGTAGACCTCAAACGGCGCTTCGCGGTTAAACAAGTCCTTGGCCAGGGGTACCACCCGAATGCCGTATTGCTGCTGGAACTCGGCAGCCGTGTTCTCCAACTCCTGCTGGTTACGGGCCACAATCACCAGGTTGTACTTATCCTGCGCCAGCAGCTTAGCCAGCTCATAGCCAATGCCGCTGGTAGCCCCCGTGATGAGGGCAAATTTCTGTTCGTTAGCCATAGTAGTTTAGGTTGGATTGGTAGTAGAGTGAAGCTTTTCTTACGCCCTGGCGGCGGTATCGTTTCCGTTAAAACCAGTATTATCTTTTTATTAACCGCTTACAGATCAGCTTAAACCAAGTATTTCCCGAATTGAAGGAGATATAAAAAAAGCCCTGACCACCACGGCGGTCAGGGCTTGCTGCTGGCTAAACAAAGCCAGCCAAAGAGAAGCTACTTTTTGGCGGGTGCTACCTGCACCACGGAGTTGGCGGGCAGCGGAACCTCGCGCGAGGTCTGGAACTCGGGAGTCTTGTCGGCCGACTCTTCCACCTTGCGCTGCACAATGCGCAGCGTGTTGCCGCCCACGTTCATCACGGCCAGGTCGTAGCTGGTGCCCGAGCCGGGGTCGTAGCTACGGAAACCCATGAGCATGTCGCCGGGGAAGCCGGCCAGCTTGGCCTTTTCCTTGGTAACCACGTCGGGCTTGCCGCTAAACTGACCCAGGTCAATATCCTGACCCTTGCCGCCCTTTACGACCAGATGGGCGGCCGTTTTACGGTCGGGACCCGCCGGGCCGGGCTTAAAGGAAAAGCTGACGGTCAGGTTTTGGGTGGCGCTGGCAGCCGGAGCCGCGGCCGGAGCCGGAGTTGTGGCGGCAGCTACCGTATCGGGGCAGCAGCAGCGGCGGGGGCCGCCTCTGGTGTGGCGGGCGTAGCAGCAGCCGTTTCGGGAGTCGACTGCTCGGTAGCGGGCGGAGTCTGGTTGCAGCCAGCCAGCACAAGCAGGGAAGCGGCCAGCGTCAGGTAGGAGAATTTCATCATGCGGGAGAAATGGCAGGAAACGGAAAATCAATTTTGAGCGGGCAAAAATATGGATTATTGCCCGCTCCTACACCCTCCGTTGGCAAAGCAATTTGTATTTTTTGTATCCAGCGCCCTGCCTCTCGCTATAACCTGCCCGCCGGTGCCGGTAACGCCGCTGCTGACTTTACAGCGGGTGGGCGTCGCCGTTGCGGCTGGCGCCGGGGTCGGTGAGCTCGTCGGGCAGGGCCTGGGCGTTTTCGGGCGTGGGGTCTGAGTCGGTTTCTTCCCGCTCCGAAGCGGGCAAGGGAGCTGCCTCGGCTGGTTCGGACGGGGGCTGGGGCTTTTGCTTCGGGTCGGCGGATGGAACGGCCGGGTCCGATTTGGCACGGAAGTATTTCATGGCGACTACGGAAAACAGAAGACAAAAGAACTGCTCAGCTTTCAACGCAAGACGTACTGCCAGGTTGGAAGAAAATCCACCTACCGGATTTACCCGCCGCCTGGGTTGCGCGGCCCTATTTGGCTAGGCGGCAGCCATCTGCTGAAGGGCCGGGGCGCGGTCCGGTGCTACCACCTTTCGTTTGGCCAGAGCCTGCGCAATTTTACCCTCTATCTTTTTGGTAGACAGGAACAAGAGCAAACCACCCGTCATAGCAAAGAAAAAGCTTACCAGGCCGAAGGCCACGGCAATGAAACAATGAAATCCAATAGCGGGCAGCAGCAGCTTTGCGCGGAGTTTGGGGCGCATAAAGATGGCCCCGGCCAGAATAATCTCGAATAGGATAGTGCCCCAAGACAACCCCGACACGACGTAGGCATTGGTCAGCAGGGGCGCCATCAACTGCTCCAGCCAGTCGGGATAGCCGAATACCGGGTCATTGAGGAAATAGTAAATGGCGGTACCGTTTTTCCACTCCTGCAGCTTATAAACTTTTTCGACGCTGGCCTGCAGATACAAAACAGCCATCTGCAGCCGGATAACTGCCCAGGATACATTGGCAACGAAGTAGTTGGCCTGCTGCGCGACCTGAGCAGTCAACAGCTGCCAGTGGTTGGTACGCGAATCGGCTAAGGTTATCGGAATCAGAAGCAAGGTCATAATTACCGTAATCTGGTCGCCGCCCTCCAGAATCTGGGCCGACCGGAAAATGCTAAAGGAGACCAACCAGTGCAGAATGCCAGTTACCCGCGGGTAAAATCCGGATACAACCGCCAACAGCACGATAATGCACACGCCGTAGTAGGCCGTCATGTGTGCAAAGCCGAAATAGGTGAAAATGTTGAGGTATTCTAGGGCCGGGTTAAAGCTGGTTTTGCCGAAGGTAAGCTCATCAAAGAGAATATCCGGGCTGCTCAACAGCAGCGTAATCAACGTACCGATGGCCAGGCTGGTACGCGCCAGACTTGCAAAAAGGAAGAAGGGCTTCCGGGTAGCCATGCCATCCAGGAAGGCGATATAGGAGGAAACAAGGCCGTTTTTCATTGCAGTATAATGGTCGTTACGTAGGCAGACTTCTTGAAATTATCAGGATACTTTGCCCAGGACCAGGGCGCTATTTTGTATTTCTTCAGGATGTAAGTACCCGGTGCGATAAACCGGAATTGTTTCTGATTGAACGCCGAACGTGCTATTTCGCGCCCATGGAATTTGACGGCCGCAATAATCTGGTCATTGTCTTCTACTCTGACCCAACTGCTATCCATTTTGACCAGGGAGGCCACCCGCCCTATCTCCATATTCACCCGCCGGCTTTTGCGGGAAAAGCCATAAAGACTTTCCGCGGAAGCGTTCTTGAAATGCACCGGCGTCAGGGACTGGGCCGACTCTACTTTGTATAAGACGTATTTGTCACCCCGGGGACTACGCGTGAAGAACCCCCAGCCTTCCGGGAAAAAGGAAAAGATATCGTAATTGTCCTTAAAGGAAGATTCGGTCACATTAGGCCCAGCCGCCGCATATACGACTTTGAGCAGCAGAAAGGCAAAGCCCAGGAGGACACTGTTATAGAGAAGTATATTTTTAGTTTTCATAATATATCTAGCTAGCTAAAAGCCTTAAGGGCCTTGGCACTCTAGTAAAAGAATACCAAGGCCCTTGCAACGAATCCCCCCCGGAATTATGCTACTTACTGCGCCAATTTAAAGGCAATGTCCTTCACCAGGGTTTCCTGCTCAAATGAGGCAGCGGGAGAAGACCCTTCCTGATCGGCACCGAGTACCACTACAAAAGCCAGAGCAATAACCCAGGCCAATTCGATGGCCACGGCAATGTCCCACACGTAGGCCACACTGACTTCGTCCTGAACCGCCTGCAGGCTCTCTGCTCCGGTGTCATTTATGCCAGCCTTGGCTTTGGCATCCTGCATGAAGCGAGCTACGCCATCCTGATTTGAAAAATCATATTTTTTCAAGTCGAGCGACTTCAGACTCTTTTGCAGCTTGGCTACTTTCGAGGCGTCACCTTTTCCGGCCAACTTTACGGCCTGAATCAGGGAGCCACCTTTGCGCAGGGCCGCATTGATCTGGTCAAAGCTCTTGGAGTTAACGGCTTTCTGCAGTTCGGCAAAGTACGTTGGATCTAGGGTACGAACTGCGGCTACCAACTGCGCATTGTGCTCGGCCCGGGCTTTGGCAAAAGTTGGGTTCTGGGCCTGCTCCTTCTCCAGGGCCAGACGGAACGACTGTAGAGTGGGCAGCTGCTTGGCGACTTCGCCTTCCAGCAGAAGAATGCCTTTGAACAATGCCTCTCCCGAATAGCCTTTAGCAGCTACTTCAGAAAGTGAATTTTGGGGAGCAGCCAGCTCATCTTTGGAGCAGCTCACCGTGAGAAAAGACGTGGCCAGAATAGCGCTTAGACCTTTGGTAAAAACGGCGTTACGAAAATAATTAATCATGATAAAATGTGTTAATGATGAAAAAGATGAAATAATAAAAGAAATGAAGAAAGATGTCTGCTCAAGGCACCGGGGAATACCTTTCGCTCACCAGTAAAAAAATAATTTTTGATATAAAGCTGACAGATATTCTGCCTTTTGCCTGTAACATTTTGGCTTGAAATAGCCAAACTAAATGCGCTTAGTTGTTGGGCAATTTTAATTACTTTATCATAAACGCGGCCGGCACCAAGTTTCTGAACCAAGCTACATTGCCCTGTAAGTCAGCACCTAGCCCTCCAGAAAGCAACTACGCAGCGTAGGTCTACCTTTCCGGCAAAACCTTGACGGAAACGGCGCGCAGTAGAACTCATGGCTCATGCGGGTGCTGCACAGCTAATACAGCGCAAGCAGCAATGCAAGGCAGCTTCAGCCAGTCAGCAAATTCAACAGGATTGCTTGGGGATGCTTAGCGGAGATTACTTCAGGCCGCCGAGGATTTTCAGGATAAAACAGGTAGTGAATAATTGTAAGCTAATGATAGTTGTTAACAGGTAATGCGTAGTTGCTTGTACTTATATCTGTCACAAACATACATCTATAAATTAGAACAGCAAGTGTTTTTTAGTTTTTTAGAAAGTTTTTTATTTTCGTCCGCTATCCGGTAGCATTCTTGGGCTGAACGCATCGCAGTACTACTCTTGTATGAGAGGCCAACCAGCGCTTGGTATTTCTGTCTAGTCAGCAGTAATCTGCCTATAGCGGCCGGTAATTCTTATCTTGGGATATTTGCGGGCTGTGGCGGATGGTTGACTGAGTGTAGCTAATCCCGGCAGCATGCGTATATCAGGTGATTCTGGTCTTGCAGGAAGCTGTCGTACCTGGACCTAGCGGCCTCCTCTATGAAATTGTTGCTTTTCCGGCGCTTTCTGCTGGCCGGACTATTCTTGTTGCTGCTTGCGCTAGGCGGGGTCGGGTGGCTGCTGGGCACGGGCTACGGCCGGCACTACCTGGAACGCTGGGTGCGGGAGCAGATTGCGCGCAGCTCGGAGTTGGCCCTGGCCCCGTTCGAGGTGAGCTTTTCCCTGTGGCACGACTTTCCCCACCTCACTGCCTCGGTGCACCACATCAGTTTAAGCGACACCTCCTTTCAGCAGCAGCACGAGGTGTTGCGTGTGGGCCGGGCCGATATGCGCCTGGATTTGCGCAGCCTCTGGCACAAGCAGATTCAAATCACGCGGCTCACCGTGCGCGACGTGTCTTTCCGGGAGCGGGTCGACTCGCTGGGTCGCAGTTGGGGCCTGCACGGCAAGCAGCGCCACACCAGCAAAGGCGCCGGTCCGCCCCTGGACCTGAACTTAGACTCCCTGCTGGTTTACAACTTTCGCATTCAGACCCGCAACGACTTTGCTCACAGCGCCTTCGGGCCGAGGTGCGCCAGGCCCGGCTGGCGGCTTCCATTCGCCGGGGCGTGCTGCGGGCCAGCGGTACTTTGCTCGGGGAGCTGAACTACCTGCGCAACAGCCGCGGCACCCGGTTTCAGCAGGAGCCGGTGTGGGCTTCCGTGAATTACCGCCTGGAGTTTAAGAAGCGCCTAGGCACCCTGCATCACACCCGGGCTACGCTCAACGGCGACACGATCCGCATCCGGGGCACTCACACCACGGTAGCCAACCAGCCCGGCACCCTGCTGAACTTTACCTTTGAGGGCCAGCAGCCGCTGATGGAAGTACTGCACGCGGCCCTGCCGGCCAACTTGGAACCCTACATTGCCGGGGCAACCAGCCCGAGCAAAGCTCACATCCGCTACACCATCTCGGGCCTGACTGGCCCCACCGTGCGGCCCCGCAACGTGCTGACCTTCGGGCTGCGCCGGGCCCGCCTGCTCTGGCCCGACCCTAAACGCCGCATCGACCACTGGGACCTGCAGGCCACCTACGACAACGGCGAAGCGCACAGCCTCAAAACTACTTCGCTCACGGTGCAGCACTGCCGCGTGTATTCGTCGGCGGGCCGGCTCAACGTGGCCCTGACCCTGCGCGACTTTACCCGGCCCTTCGTGAGTGGGCGGCTGCGCGGGCGCACCGAGCTGCCCCAGCTGGCGGTGGTGGTGGCCCCGGGCCAGTGGCGGGCCCGGCACGGCACGGCCGAAATGGACATTCGTCTGCACGGCCTGCTGCCGCCCACTGACGACGGCAGCGCTGCCGCTATGATCGGGCAGCCCAGCTTGTCGGTACAGGGCCAGGTGACTCTGCAAAACGCCTCCTTTGTGGTGCTGGACCGCAACGTGGACTTCTCGGAGCTGAATGTGCGCGTGGGTCTGCGCGACAGTATCTGGACGCTTTCCCACGCCTCGGGCGTGCTGGACCACATGCGGTTTCAGGCCTCGGCCACCACCACCAACCTGTTGGACTACCTGACCGGGCAGCGCCTCAACATGCAGGTTGCCGGCAACTTCGCCGTGGACGAGCTGCGTGTGCAGCGGCTGCGGGAGCTGCTGCGGCCCTCGGCCGCGGCCACCCGCCTGCTGGCCCGGCAGCGGGCCGCGGCGGCATCTACCAAGATGGCCACGCTGGGCGGCAGCCTTATTCCGCCCGGGGTGCGCCTGCACGTGGGCCTGCGCTGCAACCGTCTGGTGCTGGCCGCCGATACCCTGGAGCAGGTGGGCCTGACGGTGCTACACGATGGGCAGCGGGTGGAGGTGCAAAACCTGGCCGCCCGGGTGTGGGGCGCCCAGATGCGGGGCAACGTGTCGTGGCCCACAGATACGCTGCAGCAGGTGGCCCCCATTCAGTTTGCTTTGAATATGCACTATGATACGGTAAACTACCGCCGGCTCATGGCGCGCATAGCCCGGCCCCGCGCCGCTCGGCCCAGGCTCCGGCCAGCCCGGCCCTGCGCGAGCTGCTGCTGGCCGCCAACGGCACGCTGACCTGCGACATGACCACGGTGCAGCTCGAAGCCGGCGAAAACCTGCAGAATCTGCACCTGCAGCTCATTAAAACCGGTCCGGAGCTGAGTTTGCCGGCCCTGGACTTTTCCACCACCCGCGGGGGCTCAGGCCATGCCTCAGCCTTGGTGCGCGTCAAAGGAGTGCATGTGACGGCGGCCGACGTGGACCTGAACCTGCACTATAAAGATTTGGACGTGCAGCGCCTGCTACTGCTGCTGGCCAGCCTCAACCCCGAGGATAAATCTGTGCCCCTGCCCGTGCTGCGCCTGGCCCGGCGGGCCGAGCGCCGCGCCCGCCGGCAGCAGCTGGCCCCGGGCTCCATTCTGACCAACGGGGTGCTGCGGGCCGTGGTGCACGTGCAGGCCGACCGGGTAAACTACGGCGCCGTGCGGGGCCGCAGCTTCGAGCTCCTCTCCCACCTGCGCGACGGAGTGGCGCGGGTCGACAAATGCTCGATGCGGGCATTTCGGGGCCAGATTGACGTGCAGGGCCACATGCTGCTCAACGTGAACCGCCAGCACCACCCGCTGCAGCTACAGATGCGCCTGCAGGACGTGGAGCTGCCTGACCTGTTTGCCGCCGGCCTGGCCATCGGCCTGACCCTGCCCGACCAGGACAACATCCGGGGCAGTATGCGCTGCGCCGTCGACCTGCGCACCGACCTGGACTCTACCTATCTGCCCCGGCTCGAACAAACCGTGGGCTACGTGCAGGCCGATATGCGCGACCTGGAGCTGCACAATGTGGAAGCCCTGACCCAGACCCTGAAATTCATGCGCGAGCAGCGCACCAGCCATTTGTACTTCGAGCCCTTCAGCAGTGAGTTTATCCTCAACCGCACCCAGGTCCTGATTCCGAGCCTGAACCTGAATAGCAACCTGAGCAACATGCAAATCAGCGGCAGCTACTTTCTGGACGGGCGGGCTAATCTGTACATTGGCCTCAACCCCATGCAGGCCCTGTTTGGCGACAACGAGAAGCGCATCGAGCGAATTCAGCAGAGTGAGCCCCTACGCCGCCCCAACCACCGCCTGACCTACGTAAACCTGCAGCGCCTGACGCCCGCTACCCGCTACTCGGTGCGCCTGTTCAAGGGCAATGAGCAGCGCCAGCAGCAGGCCATCCTGCGCCAGCAGTTCCGGCAGCTGCTCATCACCCAGGGCCTCGACAGCACCGTAAACCTGCAGCGCTGAAGCCGGCTGGCGCTTACCGTATCCGGTAGAACTTGTTTTCGTCGATGGTCAGAACCTCCGTACTCAGGAATTTTATTTCCAGGACCTCCGTAACTGGTTTTGCCAGCTTGCGCTTTTCCAGCTTGCCGCCTTCCAGGGTCCAGGAGTCGTTGCTTACATTGATATGACTACGCTCTAGCGTTCCGCCGACAATTTCGGTGGTATAGGCAACCCGAAGCTCAATGTAGCCGCGCCCGGTGGTATACGTGCCGCCGATAGCGCGAATTCGCTGCAAGCCGTCATCCGTGTTTACCTGGTATTCAAACGTCTTGTCGGCCTTGAATACATCGCTGGCCTGCGGGCCATTACTGACGACTTTCGTCCCTACCTGCCACGTGCCAACAACAGACTGCCCGTAGCTACGAGAGGCCAAGAAAAGCAGGAAAAGGAGTACAAAAACAGGCTTCGTACTGTTCATGTTGTTATCAAGGTTAATGAATGCGGGCAATAGCCGTTCAAGCAGTATAGCTGTTTCACCCTGAATTCCTGGCGCTACTTACCAACACCTATAAAAGGAGCCTGTACGAAAGGCTCTTCCGTTTTACTGAATGACTGACCCCGAAATTATCATCATCGGCGCGGGCGCGGCGGGTTTGCTGGCCGCCCGGGAGCTAACCCAGGCTGGCCGCCGCGTACTCGTGCTCGAGGCCCGTAACCGCATTGGCGGCCGTATCCATACTTTTTCGGACGGGGGCGTTTCCGGCCCTACTGAGGCCGGGGCCGAGTTCCTGCACGGCGAGGTGGCCCTCACCCGCCAGCTGCTCGAAGCCACCGGTACGCCCTGCCATGACACCGAGGGCCTCACTTACGAGGTGCGCCACGGCCAGCTTTCCACCGCCGAAACCTTCCTGGAAGACATGCCCCTGCTGCTGGAAAAGCTCCACCAGCTGCCCCAGGATATGCCCCTGGCTGAGTTTCTGACCCAGTACTTTCCCGGCAACCAGTACCAGGAGCTGCGCAGCATGGTCACCAGCTTTGCCGAGGGCTACGATGCCGCCGACGCCCGACGCGTCAGCTCTTTTGCCCTGCGCGACGAATGGTCGGAAGGCGGGGCCGAAGACTCGCCCCGACCCCAGGGCGGCTACGGTTTGCTGCTGGCCTACCTGGCCCGGGAAGTGGAAGCCGCCGGCGGGCAGATTCAGCTCAGCACGGTGGTAGAGCAAATCAGCTGGCGGCGCGGGCACGTTACGGTCGGCTGCAACCAGGACCGCCGCTACCAGGCGGCCAAGCTGCTCGTAACCCTGCCCCTGGGCGTGCTGCAGGCCGAGGCCGATACGCCCGGCCACGTGGCCTTGGTGCCCGAGCTTCCCGCCTACCGCCGGGCCGTGGCCACCCTGGGGTTTGGGCCCGTCATCAAGATTATGCTCGAATTCGGCACGGCCTTCTGGGAACAGGAATCGGCCGCAGTCGGGCACGCCATGCCGGAGCTGGAATTCCTGTTTTCGGATGCCCCCGTGCCCACCTGGTGGACACAGCGGCCCGACCCGCGCCCCCTGCTCACGGGCTGGCTGGCCGGCCCCGCCGCCGACCTTCTCCGTGCCGCCTCCGACGAAGAAATCCTGGAGCAAGCCCTGAGTGCCCTGGCCTACCTGTTTGCCACTTCGCCGGAGTTTCTCCGCGCCCAGCTGGTGGCTCAACGCGTCGTCAATTGGGGTGCTGACCCGCAGGCCCGCGGCGCCTACGCCTACGCCACGGTTGACTCGGAGCAGGCCCAGCAAGTATTGACCACACCGGTAGAGGACACGCTGTTTTTTGCCGGCGAGGCGCTGTACTCCGGGCCGGCCATGGGCACGGTGGAAGCCGCCTTCAGCAGCGGACAGCAGGCAGCTCGGCGCTTACTCGCCTCCTTGGCTTAACAGGTAAGCAGGTGTCACACTTTTGTGTGTGCGCGGCGAAAGTGTGACAAGACCTGTCACACTTTTTCTTTTTAAGCAGAAACATGTGACAACCCCTTCGGAAGAAGGTGCGGGCCTCCCTGGCAACGGTGAATACAGTACCTTAAGCCACGCCTACGACACCAGCGGATTAAGCCTTTCTGCTGCCGCAACGGGCCTTGCTGACCCCATGCTTAGCACCCGGCGAAAATATTTTTCGCCCAGGTGTGATTTTTAGCTGGCTTTCGGCGACTAATATTTCTGTCCGCCTTTCTCATTCCTATTTTCCGTGTCGTCCGCCGCGCTCCAGCAGGAATTCCTTCACCTCTTATCGACGCAGCAGCGGCGCCTGCACAGCCTGTGCCGTTTCTACTACGCGGGAGTGGAAGACCGGCAGGATGCCTTTCAGGAAATCGTGCTGCAGCTCTGGAAGTCCTACCCCTCGTTCCAGGGTGCGGCCCACGCTTCGACCTGGATGTACCGGGTGGCGCTCAACACCATCTTCTCGCGCGTCCGGCGCGAGAAGGCCCAGCCGGAATGGGTGCGCTGGACCGAGCAGCTGCAGCAGCTGCCCAACCCCGAAGACCTTGTGGACCCGGCTGCCGCGGGCCACCTGCTGGAGGAAGCCATTCACCAGCTTTCAGCCGAGGACAAAGCCCTGGTGTTGCTGCACCTGGAAGGATATTCCTACCCGGAAATAGCCGCTCTGGTCGAGATGAGCGCCACGAACGTCAGCACCCGGCTGCACCGCATCAAAGGCAAGCTGGGAAAGTACCTGAAGCTGCAATTATTATGAACCTGGAAGAACTCAAACCCTTGTGGGAAGCCCATAAGCAAGACGTGGAGCAGCACGACCTGTGGAGCGAAGCCCAGCTTGCTGCCCTGCTGCCTCAGCCCCTCCCCAAGCCGCGCTGGGCGCTGCGCCCCCGGCGGGTACTGCTCCAGCTAAGCCTCGCGCTTTTGTCCTTCGGCTTTAGCAGCTGCTAAAACGCGCGGCCTTCTTTTTCCCCTCTGCCAGCCCGACACGCTTACCCCGGCCACAAAAGAGCTGGGATGGACCTTCATTGCCCAAAAAATGGCCCCACGGGCCTGCTACCATCACCTTATTTCTTCTCACCATGAACCTGCTTGCGGCATTGACGTGGACGGCCAGCCCGGTCATCTACGATTTTGGTTTCGTTCAGCTCACCTGGTACGGGCTGCTTTTCGCCGGCGGCTTTGTGCTGGGCAGCTTTATTCTAACCCACATCTACCAAGCCGAAAAGGTGGCGCCCAAATGGGTTGATGTCCTCACTATCTACGTGCTGCTGGGCACGGTGCTGGGGGCCCGCCTGGGCCATTGCCTCTTCTACGACTGGGCCTACTACTCGCGGCACCCGCTGGAAATCTTTCTTGTCTTTCCCTGGGCGGGCCTGGCCAGTCACGGCGCCACTATCGGCATTTTGCTGGCTACCTGGCTGTTCAGCCGCCGCCACCACTTCGACTACCTCTGGGTTCTGGATCGCCTCGTGCTGGTGGTAGCCGTGGGTGGGGCCTGCATCCGGCTGGGCAATTTGCTGAACTCAGAAATTGTGGGCCGCCCCACGCAGGTGCCCTGGGCCCTGGTGTTCCCCGGGATACCGAACACCTGCAGGTTCCCACGTTTCCGGTACCGGCCGGTGCGGTGCTGGTGCAGCCCGGCCCCCGCGGCCAAAGCCTGAACCTGCTTCCGGCGGACCAGCCGCCCCCGCTGCCGCGCAGATGGCCGTGCCCCGCCACCCTACTCAGGTGTACGAGTCGCTGTTCTGCGTTTTTCTGTTTTTGCTGCTCTACCGGTTGTGGAAAAAGCACCAGGACAAAACGCCGCGGGCCTACTCTTTGGCTGGTTTACAACCCTGCTGTTCTCGTTTCGCTTTGGCGTGGAGTTTTTGAAGGAAGACCAGGTAGCCTTCGAGCAGGGCCTGGCCCTCAACATGGGCCAGTTGCTTAGCTTGCCCCTGCTAGCCCTGGGTTTGTGGGTGCTGCTGCGGGTCGGCAAGTGGCCGAATAACTCCTCGGGGCAGCACCGGAGGGAAGAGGATTCGGCCGTAGGCAATGCTCTTAACTTGGAGGCCAAGCCGACCCGGCAATAGTAGCCAAGCCAGCCGCAATAGGACATTTAAGACGACTTCCGGAGTTCGGCGGCTTTTCCCGGAAGAAGGCTTTTTTCTTGGCCGCAAAGCTCTGACATTTGCCGTCTTGTCTGTTCTTTATTCCACCGCAATGCAACATTTTTACCGTCGTGCCCGCCGCTGGCTTTCCGTCACGGCACTGCTGCTGATTACGCCCTCCATCCTCTTTGCCTGGGGTACCTGGGGCATGAGCGCATCAACCGCGCCGCCGTGCTGGCCCTGCCCCGGCCATGCGCACTTTCTTCTACAACCACGTCGATTTCATGGTGCAGGAGTCGGTAGTGCCGGACTTGCGCAAGTACACGCTCAGCGACAAAGCCGAGGGCCCGCGCCACTTCGTGGATCTGGAGCACTACGGGGAGCCGGGCCAGGTGCCCCACACCTCCCAGGAAGCCTACGCCAAGTACGAGCCGGCGTTTCTGGACAAGAACGGCCGTCTGCCCTGGTTTATCCAGGACATGCTGGGCAAGCTGACTCAGGCCATGAAAAACGGCCGCAAGGAAGACATCCTCTTCATTGCCGCCGACCTGGGCCACTACCTCGGCGACGCCACCCAGCCCCTGCACACCTCCTCCAACCACGATGGGCAGCTTACCGGCCAGAAGGGCATTCATGCGTTTTACGAGTCGCAGATGGTGGAGAAGTTTGGCAAAACCTACAATTTCAAGCTCAAGGAGCCCCAGCTGATTCAGGACCCGGTGGCCGAAACCTGGCGCATCATCACCCAGAGCCACGCCGCGGCCGACACGCTGCTCAGCATCGAGAAAAAGCTGCAGACCGAGGTGGGCGCTACCAATATGTATGAGCTGGACCCTCAGGGCCAACCCAAAAAGAACGTGTTCAACAGCAACGTGCGCACGGCCGCCTACACCGAAAGCTTCCACAACTCGCTCAAGCGCATGGAAGAGCGGCAGCTGCGCACGGCCGCACAGGCCGCCGCCAACTTCTGGTATACAGCCTGGGTAAACGCCGGCAAGCCCGACCTGACCAAGCTCGACACTGAGTACACGACCAAGAGCAGCCAAAGCAACCTGAAGGAAGAGCTCAAGCTAATTCAATCGGGCAAGCTGGTGGACTTCTCCTCGTTTATGGAATTCTAAGCTTCCGGAGCTAAAAAGTCCGGCTAGAAGCCTGTTTCTGCCGCGTAAGCCGGTGGGAACAGGCTTTTTTGCGTCCGCAATAATCTGCAACGCAGCCTAACGGAGCCGCAGCCTCCACATCTGTCATCCTGAGGCGCAGCCGAAAGTCCTTCCCGCCTACCCCACCACCGCTTCTACCAACGTGCCAAATCCATTCATCAGCCGCTGACAATGCGCTTTGACCGTGAGTTCAGTACTCCGAGAAAATGCTCCGCTTCTCCCTGAGTATTCCGCCGCCCAATCCAGGTGAGTGGGTGCTTACTATCCACGTTAAGAAATTATTTTACCGGGCTCAACTATCACAACCGATACCGATTCACTATCACAAACGGTTGCATAGTTTTTCTGGTAATCAGGGGCTTTTCAGCTCATTGCTGAAGCTCTATCCTACTCTATTTTTAGCACCGCAGAGGGTTAAATAGCACTTTAGCGCCTCTCCTACTCCGTTCCTATCCCACCAATTTCATTCCCATTTTCATGAGTACACCCCGACCCTACCTACTCTCGGCCGCATTGTTCCTGGCGGGCCTAACCGGCGCTTCGGCCCAGAATGCGCCGGTGCCCCTGCAGGCCGAATCCGGCACACTTGGCGCTGACTGGACCTCGCCCACGGCGGCCGGCGTAACCTACGTGACGGTAGTACCCACGGCCACCATTGCCGCCCAGAACCCCGGCACGGCCGCCCGCGTGATTACCTACAGCGTCACTTTCCCCGGTCCCGGCACCTATGACCTCTACGCCCGGGTGCGGGTGGGAGCCGCTACCGCCAACGACGACAGCTTTTACTACGGCAACGGCTTTGGCACCAAGTCGCCCACCAACGACAACGACTGGATTACCATCAACCAGGTGGCTGGCGTGGGCTATACCACCGGCACCCAGGTCGTGGACGGGGCCGGCTCGGCCCAGAGCAACGTCTGGAAATGGGTAAACATGTCTAAGATTGGCGGCGCCGAAACCCCGATTTCCTTTACCGTAGCAGCCGGCAGCCTCACCCAGACGTTCCAGGTCGGGGCCCGGGAAGACGGCTTCGATATTGACAAAATCGTGTTTGGGCAAACGGGCCTGTATTTCACCGTCAACAACCTCGACAACGGGCAGCAGGGCTCGGTGAATCCGCCACCCCCGCCCTTCACGCCGGTTGGCCCGCCCATGGCCACGGGCAAGCCTAAGTTTCTGGGCGGCGTACACAGCGCCCCGCAGCTGGCCAACTTCTCGGCCTACTGGAATCAGGTGGTACCCGAAAACGCCGGCAAGTGGGGCAGCGTGGAAGCTACCCGGGACGTGATGAACTGGACCGAGCTGGACGCAGCCTACAAGCTGGCCAAGGACAACGGCTACCCCTTCCGCATGCACGTGCTGACCTGGGGCAGTCAGCAGCCCACCTGGATTGCCACGCTGCCCGCGGCCGAGCAGCTGGCCGAAATCAACCAGTGGTATGCCGCCGTGGCCCAGCGCTACCCCGCCATCGACTTTCTGGAAGTGGTGAATGAGCCCCTCCACCAACCCCCGGGACCCAACAGCGGCGGTGGCAACTACCTTGAAGCCCTGGGCGGCAGCGGCACCACCGGCTGGGACTGGGTGATTACCTCCTTCCAGCTGGCCCGGCAGTATTTCCCGACTACCAAGCTGATGCTCAACGACTACAGCGTCGAAAACACGGCTACCAGCGCCCAGCGCTACCTGGGCATCGTGAACCTGCTCAAGGCCCGCAACCTGATTGATGCCGTGGGCATTCAGGGGCACGCCTTCTCGACCCGCGGCCTGCCTGCCGCCGACCTGAACACCAACCTGAACACTCTGGCTTCGGCCGGCCTGCCACTCTACATCACCGAGCTCGATATCGACGGCGTGAATGCCCAGAACCAGCTGGATGATGCCGTGCAGCTGGCCGAATACCAGCGCGTATTTCCCGTATTCTGGCTGCACCCGGCCGTGAAGGGCGTAACCATGTGGGGTTACCGCCCCGGCCACTGGCGCACAGCCCAGGGCGCCTTCCTGGTGAATGATGACAATTCGGAACGCTCGGCCATGGTGTGGCTCAAGAATTACGTGAAGTCCACCGTGCTGGGGGTATCAAAAGCCGACGACGCGACGGTGAGCCTCTCGCCTAACCCAGCTGTAAACGGGCAGTTCACGCTGCGGAGCACCGAAACCCTGAGCGCCGTGCGCGTGCTCGACGTGCGCGGGCAGCTGGTGCAGGAAGTCGCTCTGCGCAATCAGTCGTTTGTGAACATGCAGCTAAATGTGCGCCCTGGCCTCTACGTGGTGCAGCTAATTAATGGGCAGACGGTATCCTCGAAAAAGCTGCTCGTACAATAAGCATTGGACCGTTACCTAAATTATCGGTGAGCAATTCATTAATTAATTCAAACCTGATTAATTAAATTCAACGATACTTATTCCGCAACAGGAATAGCCGTGTAAGTTAATTACACGGCTATTATTTTTTATTTAAGCAGACAAATTACAGCAGCTCAATTCCGTTGGCAGCCAACTCCCGGCGCACGGGTTCGGGCCATATGCTCACTTGTACTTCGCCGATGTGGGCTTTGCGCAGCATAAACATGCACACCCGCGACTGACCGATGCCCCCGCCGATGCTCTGGGGCAGCGCGCCCTGGAGCAGCAGGCTGTGGAAGTGCAGGTCCTTGCGCTCGGGGCAGCCGCGCAGCTCCAACTGCCGCGTAAGAGCCGCCTTGTCGACCCGAATACCCATTGACGACACTTCGAAAGCCGTTTCCAAGACCGGGTGCCAGAGTACGATGTCGCCGTTGAGGCCGTAGTGACCGGCTTCGTTCGGGGTGCTCCAGTCGTCGTAGTCGGGGGCGCGGCCGTCGTGGATTTCGCCGTGGCTCAGTTCCCCACCGATGCCCATCAGGAAGATGGCGCCGTACTCCTTGGCGGCTTCGTGCTCGCGCTGCTTGGGCGTCAGGTCGGGGTAGCGCTGCAGCAGCTCCTCGGCGTAGAGGAAGGTAATGGCTTCGGGCAGCACGGGCTCAATTTCGGGGTACTGCTCACTCACTTGCTGCTCCACGGCTTTCAGGGCCGCATAGATCTTCTCAACCGTGGCTTTGAGGTAGGAAATCGTGCGCTGCTCGGCTGTAATGTGCTTTTCCCAGTCCCATTGGTCCACATAAATTGAGTGAATGGGCGAGTAGTCCTCGTCGGGGCGCAGGGCGCGCATGTCCGTCAGCAGGCCCTTACCGGCCTCGATGCCCAGCTCCTGCAGGCGCAGGCGTTTCCACTTGGCCAGGGAGTGCACCACCACGGCGCGTCGCTCATCCAGGGCCCTGATGGGAAAGTGGACGGGCCGCTCAATGCCGTTCAGATCGTCGTTGATGCCGGTGCCATCGAGCACGGCAATGGGCGAGGATACTTTCACCAAGTGCAGCTGCCGGCTCAGCTCCCGGGAAAAGGAGTCTTTGACGAAGCTGATGGCCTCTTCGGTTTTGAGCAGCTCGGCGGGCGCCAGGGTGAGGGAAGTGGTCAGAACGGTTTCCATAGGGGTAGAAGGGTTATGAAGTGAAGGTTTTGCGGGGTAAGCCGGGACGGGAAAGGCAATAAGAAGCCGTCCGCCCCGAAGGCAGTTTTTTAAATCCGAGAAATTCCCTGACGGGTGGTGAAGGCAAAAAAAAAGCCTTCCGTTATTCGGAAGGCTTACTTACTGAGTTGTTCTTTTTCCTTTATATGAACAACGGCCTTCCAGTCTCAAACAAATTATTGTTCGAGTTATTATTAGAAAGCACGTTATTGAAAAGTTGCATGGCTTGCGCTATTGTCTTTGCATTGCTAAGTAAGAAATAAAATTTTAGACTTCCAACTACTTGCTAAAAAATAAGCACAATATTTTTCCAGCACTTAATTACGTACAAACGTGTGTTAGCCGATTAAAACATCTATTCAGCATCGTTGGTCAGACCGTCGCGCACGTCGCGCACGGCCGCGCTGAGGTAGCTGGGAACCTCGGCTCCGGGCTGTAGCAGCTGCAGCAGGCGCAGGTATTTGGCCCGCCCCTCTTCCAGCATATAGGTTGGCACTTCCACTGTGAAGAGGCTAAACGGCTCGACCTTTTGCACCCCAACCAGCAAAAACTGGTCGGCCTGCAGGGCATCGAGGTAAAAGGCTGCCTGCCGGTCGTAGTCGTAGCCGCTGCACTGGGCCAGAAAGTGGTTGTAGTCGCGGGCCATGGTCGTCTTGAAGTCGATGATGGTGTAGCCCCGGTCGGTTTCGGGCGCTACCAGATCGGCGCGCAGCTTGCAGACGGTGTCGGTGGTGGGCTCGGTAAAGATGCAGCTGGGCTCGGGCGTGCCGCGCAGCAGTAAATCATTCAGGTAGGGGTCCAGCTTCACGCCTTCTACCATCCACCAGATCAGCGAATCGTTGATGCCGGGCTGGCCCGCCTCGTAGAGCTCCGGTTCCAGCAGCGCCGTATGAAACGCCGTGCCCAGGCCCAGCGCCCCGTTCATGGCCGAGGGCTTCTGGTAACGCCCATTCAGCGCATCACGCAGACGCGAGAGGTCGGAGTTGGCAATGGCGGGCAGGGCTCGGTAATCGTCGTAGGGCAGGCGCAGCAGATCGGGGCGGCGGAAGGAGTCGGTTGTTGGCATAGAGAACTGATAACAGCGAGAAGCCGGACAATGTCCCGGCATTTCTACGATATTTTAGACAAAGCAGTGCTTACTCCGCCCCGCAGGCTTCTATATACAGCTTCGGCAACTCTGCAGCGCCAAGGACTACACAACCTATAAGCCACGCGCTTAGCCAGCCCTAATCAACACTAGCCCTGTGTCCGGCTAAAGCAGCACTGCCGCCGCAGTAATTGCCCTTACTTTGGCAGTCACGGTGCGTCGGCAAGCTCAGCACGGCGTCCTTTGACTTCGACTTTCCTTTCCGGTTAAGTATTCCTTTGCTCTATGACCATTCCCGCCTTCTTTCGCCAGTTGCTGCTTGCCATTCTGTGCAGCCTGGGCTTACCCACTCAGGCCCAGCCGGATAAAGGCCGCTTCGTGCGGGATTTATCCGGCCAGGACTGGCGGCTGTGGCTGGACCCGGCCGCGCCCTGGGTGCAAGACCGGCTGTATGCCCCGCCCGTGGAGGTGGCAACGCTGCCGGTGCACCTGCCGACCGGCGGCTGGGCCGCGCTGACCAAGGCGGAGGGCAAAACCGTGCATTTGCCCGCAACCGTGGAACAGTACCACTGGGGGCAAAATGGTAACCTGTTTGGACTGAGCGGCAATTACCTGGGCGTGTCCTGGTTTACGACCAAGCTGGCGGTGCCGGCCGCCCTGCAGGGGCAGCGGGTGGTGCTGCGCTTCGAGAGCGTGCGGTTCCGGGCCGAGGTGTTTGTGAACCAGCAGCTGGCCGGCTACGACTTGGTCAGCGGTACGCCCTTCGAAGTTGACGTGACCAAGCTGGTGCGCTACGGGCAGGACAACGAGCTGGCCGTGCGCATCACCGACCCCAACGGCAATTTCGACTGGCGCGACTCCCAGAACTTTATGTGGGGCAGCTACCGCACCCAGCCCACCCACGGCTTCGGCGGCATCACGGGCAAGGTGGAGCTGGTGGCCACGCCGCCGGTATTTGTGCAGGACGTGTTCGTGCAAAACAAGCCCAGCCTGCGCGAGGTAGATGTGCAGGTAACTACCGCCAACTACGCTGGCCAGCCCAGCAGTGGCACGCTCCGGCTGGAAGTGAAAGAGCACGGTGGCACGCAGAAAACGGTGTTCAGCCAGAACGTGGCCCTGGCCCAAATACCGGCCGGCCTGAGTACCAAAACGGTGACAGTAAAGGTGCCCGAGGCCAAGCTTTGGAGCATGGAAAGCCCGAATCTGTATGAGGTAACGGCCACCTGGACCGGTGCTGACCGCAAGACCGACACTTACCGGCAGCGCTTCGGGTTTCGCTGGTTTGAGGCCCGGGACGTAGCCGGCGGCGACCAGCAGTTTTTCCTCAACGGCAAGCGCATTGTGCTGCGCACCGCCATTTCCTGGGGCTTCTGGCCAGTGAACGGCATTGCGCCTAGCGACGCGCTAGCCCGCAAGCAGGTGGAAACCGCCAAGGCCCTGGGTCTGAACATGCTCAACTTCCACCGCACCATCGGCCAGACCAACGTGCTCGACTATGCCGACGAGCTGGGGCTGCTCTACTTCGAGGAGCCCGGCGGCAACCAGTACCCGGCCAACCTGATGAACGCCACCGATTCGCTGGGCAAAAAGCAGGCGGACTTCTACCTGGCGGCCCGCACCGAGAAAGTGCTGCGCATGGTGCGCCGCGACCGAAACCATCCCTCGCTTATCATCTACAACTTCCACAACGAGCGGGGTGCCCCGCCCGAGCCCCAGGACCGCACCGAGATGAGCGCCGCCCACCAGCTCGACCCCACGCGCCTGCTCACCTACAACTCCTCCAACGGCGACCCGACGCTCAAGCCCAACCCCGCTTCAAGCTCCACCTGCGGCCCTACGACCAGCAGTTTTACGACTACGGCTGGTTTGACCAGCACCACGCCGGTGGCCCTGGGGTGTACAACAACGCCTTGTACTCGGGGCCCAACAAGTACCTGCGCTACACCGACCACAAGGACGAAATCATTTACTGGGGCGAGGATGGGGCCATTGGCACGCCGCCCCGCCTGCAGCTGATCCGGGACGAAATTCTGAAAACCGGCAAGGATATCGGCTGGGAAAGCGCCAGCTACCTGCAGTGGTACGATGCCTATGACCAGTTTCTGACCAACACGCCCGGCTTCCGCCAGGCCTTCCCCACCGTGGATGCCCTAACCACGGCCATGGGCAACACGGCCTACTATTACCAGGGCCGCACCATTGAGAATATCCGCCTTAACAACATCACCGACGGCTACGCCGTGAACGGCTGGGAAAGCATGATGCTGGAAAACCACTCCGGCATCGTCGACAACTACCGCAACCCCAAGGGCGACGTGCAGCTCATTGCCCGCTACAACCGCCCCGTGTACGTGGCCGTGAAGCTGCCCCGCAAAGTGCTGGGCGTGGGCGACACCTGCCGGGCCGACTTCCACCTCATCAATGAAGTTGACCTGAAAGGCAAGTACCAGCTGCGCGTGCAGGCCACCGACGAGCAGGGCCGGGTGGTCTACGCTAAAACTGTAGCGGTGAAGGTCAGCGGCGGCACCCGCTACGGGGAGCTTCTCACGGCCGGGCTGCCCATCGTGCCCATCAGCAGTGGCTATACCACCGTGCGGGCCGAGTTGCTGCGCGGCAGCACGGTCGTTGCCTCGGGCGACGACCAGCTCTACGCTGTGCGCCTGAACACGGCCGGCATTCCTGCTACTGGCATGGTGGCCGATACCAGCGGGGTGCTCAGCGGCTACCTCAAGTCCGTCGGCGTCAATTCCTTTAAGGAATTCAAGTCGGGGCGGCCGGTGGGCGACTATTTGCTGGTTGGGGCCTTCAATCCGCAGCAAACCGGCAACCCGCTGGTCACCGACATTCTGGAGTGGGTGAACGAGGGCCACACGCTGATTGTGGTGGGCAACATCGACAAGTGGACCACGCATCTGGGCCGTAAGGAAGTGGTGGATTACCGCGGCTTCAAGGAGCTGGGCACCAGCTGGTACGGCGGTAATTACTTCGTCAAAAGCCACCCGCTGTTTGCGGGCCTGCCCCAGAGCTGCGTGTTTAACTGGGAATATCAGTGCTTTGCCACCTACGACCGGACCCGCCTGGGCCTGCGTCTGTTCAACGGCGAAACCATCGTAGGCTGCGTTTCCGACCACAAGAAAGAAGTATACTCGGCCCTGAGCGTGGTGCCCCACGGCCGGGGCCGCATCATCCTCTGCGCCCTGGATATGTTCTCAACTCTGCGCGGGGTGAAAGCCGGCAAAAAAGCCGAGGGCGACGGGGAAAACGCCGCCCTGACCTCCCTGGACACTTCGCGCGGCAACCGGGCCAACTTGGTCGGCCAACAGCTGCTGCTGAACATGCTGCGCTGGTCGGCAACGCAACCTTAACCGGCAGAGAGGCTGGGTGGCGGGCGCGGCCACGTCCCATGCGGGCCACAGTTACAAGCTTAACGCAATCAAGAAATGGATTTCAGCGGCTTGCTGGCCGTTCGTTATGCGCTACCAAACCGGATGCGGAACGTAGCGCCTTCGCCCGGCTGGCTGTCTACCTCGATGGAGCCGCCGTTGGCTTCCACAATACGGTTGACCAGGTAAAGGCCCACACCGGTTCCGGCCGTGTGCGTGTGCAGCCGACGGAACAAGCGAAACAGTTCGGCCCCGTGTTTGGTGGCATCGAAGCCCAGGCCGTTATCTTCCACCACCAGCACGGGCTGCCCGTGCTCCACCCACACCGACACGTGGATGCGGGCCGGCCGCTCGGGGTCGGCGTACTTGAGCGAGTTGCCCAGCAGGTTGAGCAGAATCGTGCGCAGGTTGGCCCGGGCAAAAGACAGGGCCGGGCGGGCAGCAAAGTCGGTGGTGATGCGGGCCCGGGCCGCGCGTACCTGCGGCTCCAGGGTGTTGACGACCTCCTCCGTCAGCTCGGCCAGGGAAATCAGTTCGGCCGGCGCCTCGCTCAGCTGCTGAGCCTGGCCCAGGGCTGCCAAATCGTCGATGGTGATGCTGAGCTGCAACAGGGCATCTTGGATCATAGGCACAAGGACCTGCTCCTCAGCCGGGTCGGTAAACGTGACGCTGCGGCGGACCTCCTCAAAGAGGCCCGCCAGGTTGTTGACCGGCTGCTTCAGGTCGTGGGAAGCGGCGTAGACGAAGTTGTCGAGGTCCACGTTCATGCGCTGCAGCTGGGCATTGAAGGCTTGGAGCTGCTGCTGGGACTCGCGCAAGGCGGCTTCGGCCTGTTTGGCTTCGGTGATGTCGAGCACAAACTTAACGCACTCGGTTTCGCTCAGGCGCTTGCCAGCCGACAGTCCCCACCAGCTGGAGCCATCCGGGCGCAGGTACTGCTTTTCCAAGGGCGTGCTTTCCCCCACGGTGCGCAGCTCCTGCAGGGCCCGGTGCGTGGCCGGCAGAAACGCGGGGGCGGTTATCGTGTCCAAGTCTACTCCGCCGCGGGCCAGCTCGGCGCGGCTGTAGCCACTCATGCGCTGAAAAGCGGAGTTGGCGTCGTGAATGCCGCCTTCCAAGTCAAAGAACAACACGCCTACCGTGTCGATGGACAAGGCCTGCTGGAGCCGCTCTTCGCTTTGCCGCATGGCTTGCTCCGCCTGCTTGCGGTCGTGAATGTCGACGGATGAGCCGAACCAACGGGTAATCTGGCCGCTGAGCGGGTCGTGGTAGGGCTCGGCGCGCACCAGAAACCAGCGGTAACTGCCGTCGGCGGCCTGAATGCGGTGCTCAACCTGAAATACGCTTTCGGTTTGCCGCGCCTGCTCAAACGCCTCCATCGTGCGGGCTCCATCCTCCGGGTGCACAAAGGAGCCCGCCACCGCGGCGGCTGTGCCCGTTTTATACGGCACGCCAGTATAGCGGCTCCACTGCCGGTTGAAGAACTCCGTATTGCCTTCCGCGTCCGTAATCCAGACAATTTGCGGCACGGAATCGGCCATCACCCGAAACCGCTCCTCCGATTCGCGCAGGGCAGCTTCGGTGCGGGCACGCACCACGGCGGCCCAGGTACGCTCGGCTGTTTCTTCCAGCAGCGTCAGCTCGTCGGTAGTCCAGGCGTGGGCCTGCGGGTAATGCATAAAGAGCACGGCAACCAGCTGCCCGTCTTTGAGCAGGGGCACGTTGACGGTAGCGCCGAGCTGCAAGGTGGCGTGGGCAGCTTTTTCCTCAGCCGTCAGCCACGGGTCGTTGGCAATATCGGGGCGCACTACGGTACGTCCCTCTCGAAAGGCGCGCAACAGCTCGGGGCCGTAATCGTCGTAGTGGTAGCGTCCCTCGAGGCCAGGCACACCGGGCTGGGTGTAGTTGCGCGTGACGACGATGTGCTGGTTGTCGCCCTGGTCTTCGGCGTAGCCCACGCGGCTGGCGCCCAGGTACTGGCCCAGGGCGCAGGCCGCGTGGTACTGAATATCGGCCGGATCGGCTAAGGGACGCAGCTGGTCGCTGAGCTCCAGCAGAAACGCCTGCTGGGCCTGGGTTTTGCGCAACGCCTCGTCAAACTGCTTGCGGGCGGTGGTATCGGTGAAGAGCACGGCAACCTGCCGCAGCTCGGGCTCCCCGAGGCGAAAGGCATACACGTCGTACCAGCGGTGCAGCTGCTCGGCCCGCTGCTCGAAGCGCACCGGCTCCCCGGTCAGCGCCACGCGCCCATAGATGTCAAACCAGTGCTGCTCGAAGCCAGGGGCCAACTCTAGTATGGTGTGCCCTATGGCATCGGCCAGGCCCGTCTGCTGCTCAAATGCCTGATTGATTTGCAGAAAGCGGTAATCGTAAGGCTGCCCATCCGGAGCAAACAGCACCTCAATCACGCAGAAGCCTTGGTCGATGGACTCGAAGAGCGTGCGGTACCGGGCCTCACTATTGCGGAGGGCGGCCTCGGCTTCCCGCCGCTCGGTCACGGCCAGGGTGCGGCCCCCGACGGCTTCTACCACGCCCTCGGCGTTCAGCAGGGGCGCAAAAGAGTACTCGTAGTAGCCGAGCTGGCCGGCCGGGCTGGTGTAAGGCGTCTCGTCGGCTATTGCCTGCCGGGTATCAATAACCCGCTGGATTTGGGCCTGCAGGCGGCCGGCCAGCTCGGCGGGATATTGCAGGTCGAAAAAGGTCTTGCCCACGACCTGCTCCAGGGTGAGTCCCCATAAGTCCAGCAAAGGCTTGTTGACGTAGCGGAAGCGGCCCTGCAGGTCGAACAGGTACACAAATTCCTGCAGCCCTTCGAGCACCGTATCGAAGCGCTCGAGCTGCCGGCTGCGCTTTTCCAGGCGCACGCTCTCGGCCGACCGCGGCAGCGGAACGGCCGCCTCGGTGAGACTGATCAGCAGGCCGCCGCCCACGCGCCGGCCCGACAGGTGGAAGCGCTGCGTGGGCCCGCCACCCAAAGAGGCCAAGGGGAAATGGCCCGGCTCACCGGACACAAACGAATCGGCGAGGGCGGCCCAGCTGCCATCGGTGCGGCTATTGGGGAACTGCTGCAAGTAAGTAGCCGGGGGCTGGGCCGGCAACCCGAGCAGGCGCTGGGCGGCCGGATTGAGGTAGGCAAACGCTAAATCGGCCAGGGCTCCGGCCTCATCCAGCACCGGCGTGCAGAGCAGTATACCGTTCGGCGAAGTGTCGAGCAGCGCTGGTAGCAATGATTCGGCGGGGAACAGGTCGAAGTCCTCAAACAAGGAAGCAGGAAGCATAGCAGCGCAGTGTGGGCAGTGAAGGTACGCGTGCCCCAGGAAAAAGCTGCGCCCACTTTGGATAAGTGCGGCTCGGCGGTACCCGGTTGCTCCCAGTCAGCCCGAAACAGGAGGTCCGCGGGCCGCGGCGACGGGCAAAGAAAATCCGGGATAGAAAAGCGAGAATCCGTCAGGCAAAGGCAGTTAGGCTTACCCCGCAGCTACTTTTGTCGCACTGGTTTTAGGGCGCCGTCGGGCCGCGTCGGGTGTAGTTCAGCCCGTCCCGACGGGCTGCATGACCGCCAGAAATACCGGGGCCGGGGTTTGGGAGCTCGACGGATAGACGGCACCCTGCCGGGCTTGGGCAGCTTCTCCAGCGGGCTTTTTTACTGGCTATCTGGCTACTGTCGGGGGCACTGCGAAGACCAGCCCCACGGCCACTTAGGTCTTGTTTGCCAAGGGCTATAGGCTCTTTCAACTACCCTCTATTCTTCGCCAGCCGCTTTTTCGCACAAATCTATCTTACCATACTTTTTAACGCAATGCACACATCTTCTAGCTTTTCGCCCCGTCAAGTTGCCATTATTGGTGGCGGTCCGGGTGGTATTACGGCAGCCAAATCCCTGCTCGAAGTGGGGCTGACCCCAGTGCTGTTTGAGCAAAGCAGCGCTCTGGGCGGGCAGTGGAACCAGGGCGCGGCCCACAGCGGACAGTGGCCGGGCATGCCCGCCAATTCCTGCCACATCAAGATGTCGTTTTCGGATTATGATTATCCCAGCGGCACGCCCATGTTTCCGCCCACGGAGCAAGTGCTGGCTTATTTGCGCGGCTACGCCGAGCAGTTTGGCGTTATGGCGCACGTGCGGTTCAATACCCGGGTGGAGCAGCTTAGCCGGAGCCCCGAGGGACACTACGTGCTGCGGAGCGTCAGTTCATCGGGTGAGCAGCAGACGGAGCTGTTTTCGCACGTCATCGTTGCCTCGGGCCGCTACAACAAGCCCGCCTACCCCACTACCCCGGGCCTCGACCAGTTCGGGGGCCGGGTGCTGCACTCGTTCGACTACCGGGGCCGGGAAGAATTTCGGGGGCAGCGGGTGCTGGTCGTCGGCAACAGCATCAGCGGGTTGGAAATTGCCAGCGACGTGGCCCGCAACGAGGATACGACTGTTATTTCCTCAAGCCGCAAACCCCGCTATATTGCCCGCAAAATCATGCACGGCGTGCCGACCGACCAGCTGGCCTTCAGCCGCTTTGCCGGCTACGCCAACCAGGCCCTGCCCCCGGCCGAAGCCGCCGAGGGGCTGAAGCAGATTATCCTCGGCGCCGTGGGCAACCCGGCCGACTACGGCGGCCTGCGGCCGGCCGACAGTCTGCTGGAAGCCGGCGTCTCGCAGTGCCACGACTACCTCGACTTCGTCGCGGCAGGCCGTATTCAGGCCGTGCCCGGGGTGCGGGCCTACACCCCGGGCACCGTGGTACTCACCGACGGCCGGGAGCTGCCGGTAGATGCCATTATCCTGGCCACGGGCTACGACCTGCACCTGCCTTTCCTGGCTGAAGACCTGCGCCGGGCCGTCAACCTTGACCAGAAGTTTCTGGACCTGCACGACTTCACGTTTCACCCGGCCCTGCCCAACGTTGCCTTCATGGGCATGTTTGAGCAGATCGGCTCCTACTTTGTGTCGGCCGAGCTGCAGGCCCGCTGGATTGCCGGCTGCTGGAGCGGAACCTGCGCCTCGCCCACGGCTTCCGAAATGGCGGCCGGACTGGCCTCGTTTCAGCAGTTCCGGCAGTTCCGCCGCATTACCACCTGCCAGGAAGTGGCCGAGCTGCTGGCCACCAACCTGGGCGTGGCCCCTTCCCTGCCGCGCTATCCGGAGCTGGCCCAGGAGCTGTTTTTCGGCTTGCTGGCCCCGGCTCAGTTCCGCATGGAAGGCCCCGGCAGCCAGCCCGACGCCCGCACCCGCTTCGAGCGGAATGTGCGCTACTTCACCAACGGCATGCCCATGCCGCTCACCCAGCAGCACCTGACGGAGCTGCAGCGGCTGGCGGCCCTTCTGCCCCAGCACCAGGGCCTGCAACAACTCATGCAACAGCTAGTGGCAGAGCCGGTAGCCTAGCACTGGCTTTGCATATGTACGGCCGGAGCACTCAGTGGGCCATTGAAGGCCGGTGCTGACAACTACCAATGCCGGACCGCCCCGCTAAGCGCCAAAATTAGCGGGGTGGGCCGGCATTGGTTTACACTGTACCATCTGGTGCTGGCTGTATTCTTGCCGTTGGCTGCAGGGGAGAAATAGCGGCAGGAAATAGCCACTGGGTCAGGCTAGCGGGGTGCCACTGAACAAAATCCGCGACAGAAAGGTGGGAATCCGGCTGGCCAAAGCCGGGCCCGGCCGCCCACTCTACTTTTGAGGCATCTGATAAAACCCGATACGCAGGGCGGCTTTAAGCACTACTGTCGTGGCTACGGCTCAGCTAGTGGGCCTGGTAAGCACTTACCAGCTAATCAACAGCAGGAGCCCAGTGGGGCCCGCGGCGCCCAGCCTTGCGTCGGGCTTTTCGGGCTCGCATAATCAATTATTCTAATGGCATTTTTAACGAGACTAGTAGTCCCACTGCTTTTCCTGGTTTTTTGCGCCCGGCCCGCGGCGGCTCAGCACCGCGTAGTCAGCGGGCAGGTAGTAGAAGCCGCGACGGGGGAACCCGTGCCGTTTGCGTCGGTCTTTATCCCCAAAACCAGCACGGGCACCACCGCCGACCTGGAGGGACGCTTCAAGCTGGCCTTATCCGGTGCCGCCGACTCTATTGCGGCGTCGGCCCTGGGGTTTGTCGCGCTGCGGCAGCCGTTGAGTGCGGCAAGTGAGCAAAGCGTGCTGTTTCGGCTCAAGCCCGACCGCCACGTGCTGGCCGAGGTAATGGTGTACTCCCGCCAGCCCGAGAATCCGGCGTTCCGCATCCTGCGCGAAGTACAAAAGCACAAGCCCCGCAACGCCCGCCACGCCTTGCAGGCTGCCGAGTATGATTCCTATAACCGCATTGAAACCAGCCTGCTGCACGTACCCCAGGGCCTGGCCCGGCGCAAAGTCGTCCGGGACATCCGGGCGCTGGCCCAGCGCCAGGGCGCGGCCGCCGCAGCCGATCCGGACGCTCCGCTGCCCCTTTTCGCGTCTGAGGTAAGCTCGCGGGTGTACCAGACGTATGCCCCGCTGCGCCGGCGCGAAGACCTGCTACACCGGCAGATGCGGGGGCCGGCCCCCGGGAAGGCTCGGTGGCTGCCGAGCTGCTGGGCTCCAACTTTCAGAACTTCGACTTCTATGCCAACTGGCTCAATATTCTGGGTAAGGATTTCGCCTCGCCCCTGGCCGAAGGCAGCCGGCTAACCTACGATTACGAGCTTCAGGACTCGGTTTTCCTGGGGCCGGACTGGTGCTACCAGCTCGCCGTTTCTCCCAAACGCGCCCATGATCTGGCCTTCCAGGGCACCATCTGGATTACGGCCCAGAACTACGCGCTGCGCCGGGCCGACCTGGTGGCCAGTCCCAAGGCCAACCTCAACTTCGTCAGCGACCTGCGCCTGTTTCAGGACATGACTTCGCCGGCCGACGGCCCCGGGCTGCCGGTCCGCACCCGGCTAGTGGTGAGCGTGCAGCCTTACCGGCAGCAGGCCGCCACGCAAGTACGATTCACGACGGTCAACAGCCATTTTGTGCGCAACCGGCTGCATTCCGAGCCCGGGTTTTATGACCAGCCCATCGTTTCGGCGCTACCGGAATCAGCGGAGCGGGAAGCCGGGCAGGCGCAGGCCAGCGGCTTGCCGCCGGGTTCTTCCGGCTACTTCGACGCGCACCGGCCCGATACGCTCAGCCTTTCGGAGCGGCAAACCTTTGCCGTGCTGGACTCGGCCCGGCAGCTGCCTTCGGTGCGCAACCTGCTCGACTGGGTGGAGCTGCTGGTAAACGGCTACAAGCGCGTGGGCCGCTGGGACCTGGGCCCGATTCTTACCTCTTACGCCCACAACGACTACGAAGGCAGCCGCCTGCGCGTGGGCTTCCGCACCACTTCCGACCTCAGCCGCAACTGGCTTACGCAGGGCTACGTGGCCTACGGCAGCCGGGACGCCCGCCTGAAGTACGGCCTGAAAACGGCACTAATTGCCGAGCGCCGGCACTGGACGGTCCTCAGCCTCGAATACCGGCACGACCTGGAGCAGGTGGCCTTGCTCGACAACGACTTTCTGCCCGACAACAACCTGTTTCTGGCCGCCTCCCGCTGGGGCCGGGTGCAGCAGGGCCGCCCCATTCTGCGCGACCTGTACGCGGCCAGCCTGCAGCGGGACCTGCTCCGGGGCTTTACCCAGACGCTGACCCTGCGCCACCAGGACATTACTCCCCTGCACGACTTTGCCTACTACGCCACGGAAGACCACGGCCCCACGGCTCTGCTGGGCCGCCACCTCACGTTGTCGGAGCTGGTGCTGGAGGCGCGCTACGCCCGGGATGAAAACCTGGTGCAAAGCGACAATCGCCGCCGCTCCGTGGGCCTGAAGCGCTGGCCGGTGGCTACGCTGCGCTATACGCTGGGCTGGCGCAATGCCTTCACCAAGAACCCCTCCCCTGCTTACCAGAAGCTGAATCTGCTGCTAACGCACAGCGTATCGGTGGGCCAGCTGGGGCGCCTGGGCTACCGCCTGGAGGGCAGCTACATTCCGTCGGCGGTGCCTTATTTGGTGCTCAAAACCCCACTCGGCAACCAAACACCCTTCTACAACGCCAACGCCTTCAACCTGATGAACTACTTCGAGTTTGTCACCGACCGCAGCGTGTCGTTGCGGCTGGACCAGCACTTCGAGGGCCTGGTGTTGAACAGTATTCCCGGAATCCGGGCCTTAAACTGGCGGCTGGTGGGCACGGCCAATGTACTATACGGGGGCTTTCGGCGGCCAACCGGGCCCAGCCCCACCACGACGAGCAGGGCCACGAGCTGCCCCGCATTCCCACCCTCGACCGGCAGCCTTACGTGGAGGTCGGCTACGGTCTGGAGAACATCGGCAAGCTTATCCGGGTGGATTTTATTCACCGGCTTACTTACCGCAACAGTGCCAATGCCAACAACTTCGGAGTCAAAGTAGGTGCCCAGTTTCGGCTGTAACCAGGCTTTCTGCACGGCAGGCTTCTGCTGGCACACCCGTCATTTTTCACCAGGCGCGGCCAGGTTTCTCCGGCGGCCTACCCAACCAACTTCCAGCTATGAAAACCCATTTTATCCTGCTTGTGGGGCTGCTCACGGGCACGGCCGCTACCGCCCAGTGGCAAATTCTGAACGTGAACAACTCGCCTTTGCACAGCAACGTGGTGCGCGAGGTGGCCTTTGATTCCGACGGCAGCCAGTGGATAGCCACCCAGCACGCCGTGCAACACCGGCGCGGCTCTACCTGGACCACCTTCACGGCTGCCAACGGCCTGCCTTCCAGCAACGTGGTGTGCCTGGCTGCGCGCAACGGCATCGTGTGGGTGGGCACCGACAAGGGCCTGAGCCGCTTCGACGGCACTACCTGGACCCACTTCAGTGACCCGACCAAGCTGCCCGTGGGTCTGTTTGGCCCCAACGACCTGACTATTACGGAGCTGGTAGTCAGCCAGACGGGCACGGTGTGGCTGGCCGGCAGCCGGGGCCTGGCCCGCTTCGACGGCACCTCCTGGACCAAGTTCAACAGTAGCAACTCCGGCCTGAAAGAAGATGCCGTAACCTCCCTGGCCCTGGACGAAACCGCCAACATGCTCTGGATTGGCACCAACTGCAACAGCACCAATAGCGGGGTATACGGGCTGCACACGCTGAATTTTTCCTTTCGCTATAACAACCTGGCCGGCTACAACTGCGTGCACGGCGTAGCCGTCAACGACCTGGGCGCCGTGGTGGTGGGCACCTGCAACACCAGTACCCTGCTGACGCTGGATAATGGCTGGGTAAGCCCGCCTACGCCCAGCAGTTGCGTGGCCCTGGGCGGCCTGGCTCCCGACCCCGGCAACCCGGCCCGGGTGTGGGTGGCTACCGAAAGCTTTGGCACGGCGGGCACGGCTCCCAAAGGCCTGCTGGTGTACGACACCAACCGCCACGCCGTGGTGCAGCAGTTTAATACGACTAACTCGGCTTTGCCCAGCAGCCTGCTTTCCTCGGTGGCTTTGCAGCAAACCAACGGTCGGCTCCAGGTCTGGGTGGGCACGGCCGACCAAGGCCTGGCCGTGTACGAAACCGTCGTGACGGCGCAACGCGTGCCGAAGAGCGAACTGGCCCTGGCCCTGGTGCCCAATCCGGCCTCGGCCACCGTGGAAATCCGCTCCGACCTTTCGGCCTATGCCCTGGCCGTGTACGACTCGGCCGGCCGCCTGCTGCACCAGCAAACGGCCCCCAGCAGCGGGCCCGTGCAGCTACTGGTGCAGGCCTGGCCCCGGGGCTGTACCACGTGCGCCTCACTTCTGGGCAGGAAGTGCGCACTGCCCAGTTCAGCAAGGAATAAGCACCACCCGGCTACCCGCGCCTACCACTCATACGACTGTCCTGTTTCCGGCCCAGTAAGCTACCGGGCCGGCTACGGCACTCCTGTGGCTATGTCTGGCCTCGGGCCAGACACTTTCCAGGCTGGCGCGGCGGACAAAATCCGCTTTTGAAAATCACTTATCCGTTTGGCAAAAGCCCGCTGGACAGGCACCCGGTAGTTTTGCCTAACGATTTATGAACGCCTGTCAGCCTGCCACTCGCCTGCTGCCCCAAGAGAAAGAGCGGGCGGCAAACGCAGCTACAATGCGCCCCTGCGGGCCTAGCACGCCCCCTCCTTTCCTCCGATTTTTCTCACTTCATTTTCCTGTTGTTATGCATTTTACTGTTTCCCGACTGCCCCTGCTGGCAGCCGTAGCTACCCTTGGCCTTAGCTCCTGCAAAAAGGACGATACCGAAACCGTGGCGCCCAAGCCCAAAGCAGCCTTTGCCTACACGGCCAGTACCTGTCAGGGTAATTGCCCGGTCACCTTCCAGAACTCGTCGCAAAACGCGTCGTCCTACGCCTGGGACTTCGGCGACAACACCACCGGCACCCAGACCGAGGCCAGCTTTGGCCATGCCTATGCCCAGGCCGGCGTGTACCGCGTGAAGCTGCGAGCAACCGGGGCCGGGGGCGTCGACACCACCAGCCAGCGCATCACGGTGGGCGTTGCTTCGGGCTGCACCCGCCAGGTTATTCCGGTTACCAGCGCCATCGGGGCCGCTACCACCTGGGAGTCGTGCAATGTGTACGTGGTAGATGGCGACATCAGCGTAAACAATGTGCTGACCCTGCAACCCGGCACGGTAGTCAAGTTTAAGCCCGGCAGCAAGCTGACGCTCAACGGCTCGGGCCGGGTGGAAGCGGTAGGTACAGCGGCGGCGCCTATCTTCTTTACCTCTGTCAAGGACGATGCCCACGGCGGCGACACCAACGCCGATGCCGGTGCCACAGCACCTGCCCGCAAGGACTGGGACCATGTCAACCTGAACGGTAAAAGCGGCTCCCGCCTGGAATACTGCCAGTTTTTGTACGCCGGCGGCGGTGGGACCAACAGCTACTCCCTGGGGTTGAACGGGGCCGATGCCAGCATCCGCAACTCTACTTTTGCCCACAGCGGCGGCGGGGGAGCTAGCATGCGCGGCGCCCTGAGTGCGGGCGAGGCCACGGCCAATGTGGTTATTACCAGCAACGTCTTCTTCGACAACGAGATGCCCCTGCGCGTGAACACCCTGTTCAGCCTCGACAACTCCAACTCTTTCCAGAACCCGCAGAATGCCAGTCAGAAAAACGACTACAACGGTATCTGGGTAACCGACCCCTCGGCCCGGTCGCAGCAGCTGAGCTGGGGCGAAACTGAAGTACCTTTTGTGCTGGACGACACCAACTGGGAGTCCCACCTGACTCTGGATGCCGGCGTAACGCTCAAGCTGCTGCCCAACGCCCTGATGCAGTTTAATGCTGGGGGCTACCTCACGGTCCAGGGTACGGCCGCGCAGCCCGTGATTTTCACTTCCTACAAGGACGATGCCCACGGCGGCGACACCAACCACGACGGCAACGCCTCGGCTCCGGCCAAAAAAGACTGGCGCAACATTCTGGCCGGCAGCAGCGCCGAGTCGGAGCTTAGCTATTGCCAGCTGCTCTACGGCGGCAGCGGGGGCAGCACCATCAGCCTGTTCGGCGCTGCGGCGAGCATCACCCACTGCACCTTTGCCCACAATGGGCAGGATGATGGCCTGACGGAAGCCACGCTCGACGCCTCCCGTGCCAAAGCCGGTACCGTTATTCAGGACAACGTGTTTTTCGACAACGTTCGGCCGTTGTCCATTGCCTCCAGCCTGGATCTGGATAATTCCAACAGCTTCCATAACCCGCTCAACACCGCCGAGAAGAATCAGTACCAGGGCATTGTAACCTACTGGGATATCAACGCCACCAAGGCCAGCCTGAGCTGGGAGGAAACGGAAGTGGCCTTCGTCAACCTGCAGAACCTTGACTTGGTAGCGGGCAAAACCCTGCGCCTGGGCAACAACGTGACGCTCAAGTTCCTGCCCGGCACCGAAGTCTTTCTGCGGGGCGCGGCCGAGCAGCTGCAGAATGCCGCCGGTACGGGCGTAACCTTTACTTCCTACAAAGACGACTCGCGCGGCGGCGACTCCAACGGCAACGGCGCGGCCAACTCCCCCGCCGCCGGCGACTGGAAGGGCGTGTATGCCGGCGCCTGGAAGTCGTGGTCGAATATCTACTTCGCCAGCAACTAGGCCAATACTACCTGTGTCATGCCTGCATCCCCTGCCCTGTCCCGGCCTACCATGTACCTCCGAAGCCTGCTTGTAATCCTGCTGGGCGCTGCTCTGGTCCTGTGCGGGGCCTGCCGCAAAACTGAGCCCGCACCGGCGCCCCACTTTGAGCATGCGTACTCCTTCCGCACGATATTGGGCGTCGAGCCGGCACAGGCTGCCCAGCTTGTTCGTCCCGCCGCCGAGCTGCAGGGCACAGCCCAACAAACTGGCACTACTCTGGCCCTGACAATCAAAGCCGGGGAGTCGGAAGAGCTGGTGCTGAGCATCCCCCGCGAACAGCTCGCCGCCGGCCTTTCCGGTACCTATGCCCTGCGTGACCCGGCTTACGGGGCCAACGGCCCGGTTACGGTACACTACACGTATGTGGCCTCGGCGGGCGGAAACCGGCAACCCCACACGTACACAAACGGGCTAAGCGCTGCCAACCCCAGTAGCGGCTCGGTCGTCATCACCCAGTACGACGCCCGGCACGGGCTGCTCAGCGGGACCTACCACGTAGACTTTGCCTTTGTGCCTAGTCCGCTCAGCCTTACTCCTACTGCCGCCACCACCTGGCAGCTTGCGTTGGATGGGCGCTTTGAAAACGTGAAGCTGCTGTAAAGCGCCGGGGCTTTTACCTACTTATTCTACGCTGAAAACCCGCGGGGCCCGGCTAGAATGTGTCCCGGTCTTCTACTGGCTTAGCCTTACTGCTGCCCGCTCTGAATGGACTGGAGAAGCCCCAAACGGGAGCTTCTCCAGTCTTTTTCGCTTTTACTCTTCTATTCCGAATGAACACACCAACCGTTTTTGCTTTAACCACCTCACGCTTGTGCCTGCGCCCCCTGCAGCCCACCGACCTGGCGGCCTTCGCAGCCCATCGGACTGCCGGGGAGCAGCAGGTCCGCTACCATCGCTGGGAACCGGACGCCACGGCCGGGCCTGCTGATTTTCTGACCGGCTATGCGCAGGCGCCGGTGCCAGCTCTGCCGGGTTCTTGGGCAACGCTGGGCGTAGCGGAGCGCGCTACTGCTACGCTGCTGGGAATGTGCGCCCTACGCCTGGAGCCGCAGCAGCCCCGCACCGCCGAAATAGGCATTACCCTGGTGGCTGCTGCCCAGGGCCGGGGCTACGCCCTGGAGGCCGCACACCGCTTGCTGCGCTACTGCTTCGAGGACTTAAAACTGCACCGCGTGGTAGCCACCACCGACTGCCTGAACCACCCTGGTGCCCGGCTGCTGGAGCGGCTGGGCATGCGCCGCGAGGCTCACTTCCGGAAAAACGCTTGGTGCCAGGGCGCCTGGGCCGACGAGTACCTGTACGCGCTGCTGTTCGAGGAATGGGACAGTTGGCAGCTGCAGTAGCAACGATGATTTCCCGGGGCTGCGGACGCTAAAATGCTTGCCGCAGCCCCGGGAAATAAGCTACTTGGCCAGAGCAGGCAGCTGCACGCTCAGAAACTCAAAGTCGCCGGCCAGCACTATGGTACACCGGGGCGCGGTAAGGCCGGCGCGGCGGGTGGGCGTGGGCTGGTCCAGAGCCCGCACCTCGTAGTAGCCGCTTAGCAACTGCCGCTGCAGGTCGTAGGCCGTGATGGTAACTCCACCGGTAAGCTGGGGCGTGGAGGTGCTCAGATGCAGCCGGCTGATGCCGTTGCCCGGTTCTTCCTCCCGCACACAGCAGTACACCACCCGGGTAGGCGCGTCGGCCGCCATCTGGCAGCGGAGCTGGTAGCTGCCCACCCAGGCAGCCTGTAGCTGCGCCCGGTCGATGTGCAGGTGCACCGCGTCCAGCAAAGATGTAAACTGCAGCCGCAGGCCGTGCTGGCCCAGCGTGGCCCGGCCCGTGACGTGGCGGGCCTGGTGTATCCGGCTATGGCAGTAGCCCAGCGTGGGAAAGTAGAAATACTGGCCCATAGCCAGCACCACTACGGGACGACTGGCTTCCGGCAGCAGAGCCAGGGCCGGAACGGGGGTAGCCGGCGGGGGTACCGGCACAAATCGGGGCATAGACAAAAGCAGGTAAGTGGTGTGCGGAAAAATCGGGTGCCCCGGCGGTGTTGGGTAGCTACTCGCCTTGTTTCATCGGGCTGCGTGTCGCCAGCCGGGCTGGGCAGCAGGCTTCCGGCTGGCGAGAGTAAAGCTAGGCGGCCGTTTTCCAGCCAACTTTCCCCAAACGGATTCCCATTTCTGCCTCCCGGATTTTTAGCTACCCCTCAGCTGGTCGAAAAGCGCTTAAGCTTCTTTTTAGCCATGGTTTTGGGGGTCCTCTCACATATTTGTGCTATTGCCTGGCGTGCGGCAGCTTCCCATTTTTGCCAGAAATGCTATCTTCTATTAACCGAATCCCGCGTCCGGCGTCGGTCGGCTCCCTGTCACCCTTATCTGCTAGCCCTTATGGAACCCTTCTTTCAGTTTCGCACGGCCGAGTTTACCGACAACTGCCAGACAACCGTGCACCAGCACGCGGGTATGCTCCAGGCTGATTCTACCTGGCAAAGCGCCAACGGCCGGCTTACCTTCACAGACCACTTCCTGCGGGGAATTCAGCTCACGACCATGACGGGCCACCTGCACCAGCCCCTGAAGCTAGAGCTGGACGTGGAGCGCCCCTGGACGGCCATGCTCTACCAGCTCGACGGCCAGATCAACTCCAAAGCCTGCGCTTCCCGCCCCTTGCACATCGGCCATGGGCACCAGAACGTGATGGGCGACGAGAAAACCAAGAATTACTACACCTTTGAAGGGCAGGACTATAACTGCTTTTCGGTGCATATCGAGCCAGAGTACTTTACCGATCTGGTGGTGGGCAACGAAGAGTGGCTGACCATTCACCAGGCCCGCCTGGATCGGCTGGAGCCCTTCGTGCTGCTGCCGCCGGGCACGGTTATCTCCCTAAAGCAGCGGGCGTTGATTGAGCAGATCATGGCCTGCCCGTACGGGGGGGCGTTGAAGAAGCTGTTTCTGGAAGCGCGCTTTCTGGACTTGTTCATCGAGCAGCAAGCCCTGCTGCGCCAGGTGCAGCGCCGCGCTGCCGGCTCCCGCGACCGGGACACGCTGCACGCCATCCGCGAGTTCTTGGACACGCACTACGCTGAGCCGCCGAGCCTGCTGGAGCTGGCCCGCCTGTTTGGCACGAACGACTTCAAACTCAAGAAGGGCTTTCGCGAGCTTTTCGGCACGACCGTGTTTGGCTATGTGGCCGAGCGCCGGCTCAGCGTGGCCCAGCAGTTGCTGCTGCTCACCGACGAGCCCGTGCAGCAGGTGGCCGAGGCCGTGGGCTTTGTCAACCCGGCTCATTTTGCCACCGCCTTTCGCCAGCGTTTCGGCCAAGCCCCTTCTCAGTTCCGCCGGGGTCCCAAGCACCAGCCCGTCGAGTTGGAAACAAGCCATTGGCCCACCCTGCTGGAAGCCCGGTAGACCGCACGTTTTACTCACAACGCCTTTTGCGGCCCCCAACCAGCCCCGGCCGGCACTGCTCTACTTAAACTAGGTTCTGAGTTCTGGTGAACTAGTCCGGCGGGTGTGCTAAGCCGCTCTTCGGCACCTGGTAATAATCCGACACAGACAAGAGGGAATCCGTTTGGCGAAGGTTTGCGCCCAAGCGGCAGGGTAAATTTGCAGAACGCTAACAGCCAGAGAAAAAGCCTCTGGTGTTGGTTGCCTCGCTGCCTGCTACGCACCCGTCCCGGTGCCGCTCGGGCAGCGTGCTGCTTCATCCCTCCTCTCTACGCGGCCATGAAACCTACCTTTACCCTGTTAGTTGCCAGCCTGCTGCTGGCCGGCACCGCAGCTGCCCAAGTGCCCGCCAAAAACTGGGACCACACCTTCGGCGGCAGCGACGAAGAGCGCCTGGCGAGCCTGCTGCCTACTGCCGATGGCGGCTATATTCTGGCCGGTACTTCCGCGTCGCCTGCCTCGGGTGATAAAAGCCAGCCGGGCCGGGGTGAGGAAGACATCTGGGTGGTAAAAGTAACCGCGGCGGGCACCAAGCAATGGGACCGGACCCTGGGCGGCAGCGCCTACGACGGCGCCGCCCGGATAGTACCCACGGCGGATGGTGGCTACCTGATTGGCGGTTACTCTTCCTCCCCGGTGTCCGGCGACAAAAGCCAGCCCAGCCAGGGCACCACAGACTACTGGCTGATTAAGCTCGACGCGCAGGGCACCAAAATCTGGGACCACACCTTTGGCGGCTCCGGCAACGACATTCTGACCAGCCTGCAGGCAACGCCCGACGGCGGCTACCTTGCCGGCGGCAACTCCAACTCGCCCGCCTCGGGTGATAAAAGCCAGGCCAGCCAGGGCGGCAACGATTACTGGCTGCTCAAGCTGGATGCCCAAGGCTCTAAGCAATGGGACCACACCTACGGCGGCAGCAGCGGAGAAACGCTGGCCAACGTGCAGGTGCTGGCCGATGGCAGCCTTCTGCTCGGCGGCTCCTCCCGCTCGGGCGTTTCGGGCCATAAAACGCAGCCTAACCAGGGTGACTGGGATTATTGGCTACTCAAAACCGATGCCCAGGGCGGCAAGCTCTGGGACCGGACCTGGGGCGGCAGCGGCTCGGACTACCTATCGGACCTGCAGCTCAGCGCCGCGGGCACTATGCTGCTGGCTGGTCGCTGCACTTCCGGCGCCTCCGGCGACAAAACCCAGCCCCGCCTCGGCGAATGGGACTACTGGGTTCTCAAAGCCGATGCCCAGGGCCGCAAGCTCTGGGACCAGACCGTGGGCACCGCCCGCGAAGACCTGCTAAACTGCCTGCTGCCCACCACCGACGGCGGCTGCCTGCTCGGGGGCAGCCTCGATGCCAACGCCGCCACGTACGCCGTAGTCAAGCTGGACGGCTCCGGAACCCAGCAGTGGACCTATGGCTGGGGCGGCGACGGTACGGCCCGCCTGGTGCAACTGCAGCCCAGCCCCGATGGCGGCTATTTGCTCGGAGGAATGTCGAACTCCAACGCGACCGGCGACAAAAGCCAGCCTAACCAGGGCGGTCCGCTCTACGGCGACTACTGGGTGGTGAAGCTGGCTGCGGGTCAGCCCCTGCCCGTGGAAACAGCCGCGGCCGGAAGTCCCGCGCTCCTGGCTTTCCCCAACCCTGCCAGCCGCACAGTGGTGCAGTTGCGGTTTGCCCCACCAACAAGCCCGGTATACCTGGTTTCTACGCTGGGCCGGGTAGTACGTCAGTGGCCCGGCGGCACCACCACGCTCGATTTGCAGCATGTAGCCCCCGGAGCCTACTTCGTGCGGGCGGGCCGGCAAACGGTTCGTCTGCTCGTGCACTAGAGTTGAATGATTTTCATAGCAAATTTTTAACTGCTAGGCATTTACAGTCGACAAAACAACTTTTGACGCTTCCTATCCTAGTGAAGGGCAGTCCACGGCCTGATATGCGCAATCAGCAGCTGCGCTATTGGAGCGGCTACCCTTCGGGTTGACAGCTTGGTTCTGTGGCTTTTAAACCAGCGTCGGCAGCACTGCTCACTCGACGGGTCCTGTTATGGCCTAGCCAATGCCAATGGCGGACTGTAGGCACGCACCGCACCGCATATTCTCTATTTCTATCGGCTGGCCGCCGGCTTGCTGCTCAGCGCGAAGTAAATCCGCTGGTGACAAGTTGAAATCCGTTTGGCAAAAGCCGCTGCTCTGGTAGTACCCTAGCTTTGCATTATCAAATAAAGCTTCCTGAGCAGCAGGCTATTATCACGCCGTCTGGCTCGGCAAGTTCAGCCCCCCAATAACAGTAGACGAGTGTGCCGGGCATGCTGGCCCGGCCCCTTCCCCCGCGCTTTTCTCGACCAGGACGATGAGCTGTGCTTTATGCAGCGCAAGCCTTCAGCGCGGAATTATACCCGGCCAGCCCTGCTAGACTCACCACCCAAGGCACTGGCTACTACTACCTAACACACTTTTCCATTCTCTTTCCTACCTGTTTCCAGCTATGAAACGCACAAAATTTTTCACCCTGCTTGTTCCCCTCGCCCTGCTGACCAACCTATTGAGCAGCTGCAAAGAAGACGCCGCCCCGGCCCCGCGCCCGACCCGACCACTGAGCCGGTGCCGGACACCCCGTTTAGCTCTATTCCCGATGAGCTGGTCGGAACGTGGTTTGCCAGCCATAATGCCGGTCCGCTGACTACCAACTGGGAAAAAGGCACCTTTCAGGGAGAGCAGGGCTTCCGCGAATTTCGCACGATGGTATTCACCAAGGATGGTAAAAATGCCGTGGAGTATACCTCCGAAGTGTTCATCAGCAGCGACGAAACCAAGCAGTACCTCTACCGGATTACGGGCACGCTGGAGTACAAAGCCAGCCCCTCTACCCTCACCTTCCACGCCCAGGCCGGCACCATGCGGGTGTTCAGCAACAAGTACTCGGGCTACAAGCAGGCAGTCATTCAGCGCAAAGACCTCGACGCCTACGTCAGTATACTGCGCAGCCCACAAGCCACCACCTTCCCTACGGCTACCAACTTCCTCGACGCGCAACGCGCAGATGGCGCAAATCAGTTTTCGGTGCGGTATCAAAAGGTAGCCGGCTCCGATACGCCCCCACCGACCCGGACGGCCTCTATACCAAACCGCCAACGACGGGCACCTACATTGAAATAGCCAAACTGTATTATCCCACGGTCACGATTGGAACCCAGGAATGGATGAGCGTCAACTACGCGGGCAACGGCGGCATCAAAGTGGGCACCAAGCCGCATTACGGCACATTTTTCAAGCATGCCGACCTGAATACCATCCCGGTTCCGGCGGGCTGGCGCATTCCTACCAAACAGGATTACGTCAAGCTCCTGGCTTCCCAGGGCCTGACCCTAAACTCCTGGGAATCGACGGACGGCGCTGATCTGGCGTCGAAGCGGCGGCTGGGGCAGCTGATGGCCACCAGCGGCTGGCTGAAACAGGATGGCTACGCTACCAACAGCTCGGGCTTCACGGCGGTGCCGGCCAACCTGCAGGTAACCAATGGCAGCCCGAACGGGGAAGGCACGAACTGCCTGCTCTGGACGGCGGAAAAAAATGCGGAGGACAGCCCCGTAGCCTTTCAGATAATTCAGCTGCCCAGCGACACGTATGCCGCGTTTGGGTCCTATGCCGTGGGCTACAACCCGGCCCACCTGCCCGTACGCCTGGTTCGGGACAAGTAATACCTTTGGTCCGGCGGGCTTGCTCTACTTGGCAGGCTCGCCGGACTTTTGCCTGCTACACGGCACCATTACCGCCACGAAAAGCACTACGGTTATGATTGATAAATTAGCCTGGGTACGGATTGAAAACGGAAAGATTCTGACGGCGCGCAGCCACCGCCGCGACCTGTATTACATCCCGGGTGGGAAACGGGAAGCCGGCGAACTGGATGAGCAAGCTCTGCGGCGCGAAATAAAAGAGGAGCTTACCGTGGAGCTTGTACCCGAATCGGTGCAGTTCCTGGCAGCGTTTCAAGCCCCGGCCCACGGGCAGCCCGCGGGCACGCTCGTGCGGCTGCGCTGCTACACCGCCGACTACCAGGGCCGTTTGCACCCATCGGCGGAAATCGAGGAGATGCAGTGGCTGGCCTACGCCGACCGCCACCGGGTGTCGGCCGTAGCCCAGCTCGTCTTCGACCATCTGCATAGCCACGGCTTGCTTATCTAATCTATCTACACCTATGCACCGCATCCTTGCGGCCTGCCCTCGGCAGTTCTTTCCACGTACTAAGCTCTTGCTTCTATGCCTGTTGCGCCCTCTACCGTCTTCCCGCTTAGTGGCTACCAGCGGCTTTGCTTTCTGAAGAACATCATCCATCATCCTCACATAACGGTCGGAGACTATACCTACTACGACGACTTTGAGACGGTCGAAAATTTTCAGAAGCAGGTTCGCTACCACTTCGACTTCACCGGCGACCGTCTCACCATCGGCAAGTTCTGCATGCTGGCCTCCGGAGTAGAATTCATTATGAACGGGGCCAATCATTTGGCTACTGCCGTCAGCGCGTATCCCTTTGCCGTTTTTGGCGAAGACTGGGCTTCTGCCATGGAAGGAAAGTCGTATCCGAGCAAAGGCAACACAACCGTTGGCAACGATGTCTGGATTGGCTACCGGGCCAGCATTATGCCCGGAGTAACCATCGGGGACGGCGCTATTATCGGTGCCTATTCCGTCGTAACGCGCGATGTTGCCCCCTATACTATCGTCGGCGGTAATCCGGCTCAGGTGATTCGCCTACGGTTTGATCCGGCCACCATCACGCAGCTACTGGCAGTGGCGTGGTGGGACTGGCCAATTGAGAAAATTACCCGCTACACCTCCCTGCTGACCGGGGATGCCGCCATGTTCCTGGCCGCCCTGAAAGAGCAGCAGGCCTAAGCTGGTAGCCCAAAGCAAGCGCGCCGAATTTGCGAAAGTTTCCGCTGACGGCGGGCCATAACTGCGGCTTACTCCGGTAAAAGGCACAACCGAGTGGGCTGCCCTGCCGGCGTATGACGCCGCCGTAGCGCTGCCTTTTCCAAGCAATGCTCAGCCCCTTAAGTCCACTAAAAAAGGCTCCGTAGAGCCTTTTGCTAGGAACACGCTGCCAACTCCTGTACCTGAGACTTAGGGCCTCGCCGAAGCTGTGAGGGTGCCTGGCCGAAGCGCCGGCGAAAGGCGGTGGCAAAATGAGCCGGGTTGACAAAGCCCACGGCCTCGGCCACCTGCTGCACGGGCTCGTCGGTGAGCAGCAGCAGCTGCTGGGCCACGCTGAGCCGGCGCTCGGCCACATAGCCAAACACGGTCGTGCCGAAGAGTTCGCGAAAGCCCTTCTTGAGCTTGAAGTCGTTCGTGCCAAACAAGCGGGCCAGCTCCAGCAAGCTCGGCGGCTCGGCGTAGTGCGTGTCCAAAAACTCGCGGATGGCGTGCAGCGTGTCCCGGTCGCGGGAGCCGGCAGCGCGGCGCTGCACCTGGCGCAGCAGGGCTTGCTGCTCGATGAACAAGTCCAGAAAGCGCGCTTCCAGAAACAGCTTCTTCAACGCCCCCCGTATGGGCAGGCCATGATCTGCTCGATTAAGGCCCGCTGCGTCGGGGAAACAGAGGCGCATTGGGGCAGCAGCACAAAGGGTTCTTGCCGGGCCAGGCGCGACTCGTGCTGGGCTAGCCAGTCGGGGTTACTGCCTACCAGCTCGGTGAAGAAAGCCGGGGTAATATGCACCGAGAAGCTGCTATAGCCCTGCCCCTCGAAGGTGTAGTAATTGGTGGGAGCTTCATCGGCCATCAGGTTGTGCTGCCCTCGCCGATAAGCAAGGGGCGCGAGGCGCAGGCGCGCGTGCTCACCTGACCGCCGAGTTGAAAATACATGGCCAGCCACGGCCGCTCGACGGTCAGCTCGACCTGGAAGGGCTTCTGCAGCTGCCCCTTCCAGGTTGTCATCTGGACCCCGTCTAAAAAATAGTCGGTAAACTCCACGAAGCTCCCGGCATTTTTCCATAGGCCGGTAGCTTGTAAAAATCCGGGCTGCTGGTGCAGCTGTATCTGGGTATTATCGAGAAGCTCGGCCGTGCGAAACTGAAATAAGGGTTCCATCAGCAATACAGATAAGGTCAGTAAACTAACGACTCGGGGCGGCGGGCAAACCCCGTTATACAAACTGATAAGTGGCAAAAATCAGCATTTATATGAAACCCAGCTACTTTTATCCGTCTTAAAGTTAGCTAACCTCAACCGTGCTTGCCGGTAGGCTGTAGCAGCGGGCCTGACTGCCGGCCGGCCAGAATACGTGATTAGCTGCTTTCACCAAACGCCACGGGTAGATAGGCTTGGCAGCCTACATACCCGTGGCGTTTTTCAGGTTTTTGCAGCCCGATTGGTAGTAAAGGAGTCTGCCACCGAACCTGTTAAACTACTCCATGCCAGCCGCCTATTTGCCGCACTCGCCTCAGCCTCAACTCAGTACGAGCAGCACACCCGTGCCCAAACCCAGTGCGGTACCGGCCAGCAGCTCCGACAACGTATGCTGCCCCAGCACCAGCCGCGAGGCGGCAACAAGGGTTGAGGCAACCAGCGCCGCCAGGCCCCACTCCGGCTGCACGGAATATAAGGCGCTGGTCAGAAAAAACGTAATAGCCGCGTGGAGCGAAACCTTGAGCAGAAAGGTAAGCCCAAAGCAAGCCACCAGCATCAGGCAAAGCACGCTCAGCCCGTCGCGCACGGCAGTACTGACCGGCAAAACCACTGTCAGCGTAGTAATAGCCAACAGCAGCAGTCCGATCAGTCGCGGGTAAAACGAGTGGCGCTGCTCCTGGTCCGAAACGTCGAGGCTAGAGTAGGCTCCCGCGCGAATCTGCTGGTAGTTCCACAGTGTGATGGGCACCATGACCAGCCCGAGCATTCCGCCGGTCATCCAGCCAGCGGTACGCCCATCCACGGCCCGAAAAGCAACGCAGGCCAGTAGCAACGGCCCGGTAATGAAAGGGTGGGCCAGCGTAGATATAAGCTTGGCCAAGCGCAACACCATCCGTGATTGGGAGGCCGCAAGGACACTAGAGTAAGTCATAGGGTCGGTTAGCTTAACTATGTTGAGGTAAAGGCAGGTCGCGCAAAGTCATTGCGGCTGGCTTCTAGCAGCGGAAGGCGGCGGAAGGGTTAGGGCCGCGGCGGCCTATCAAACCGTTTCTGCTACTGCCAACGCTGCGGCACCGCGCCGGCTATATTCTCTTCCTAAGTTGTCGGTGTTTATACCTGACGACAACACGCCTTTTTTCAGGTGCAGAAACAGATTGATGTTTTCGGGCTCCTTGCCGACGAAAATATCTTCTCTGCTAAAGCCTGCCGCCACCGCCAGGTCAATCAGCTGCTCCTCGGTGCGATGATTAAGCCGCCAGTCACCGAAGATTTCCATATAACACCTGCTCGGATTGTTATCCTCATTAAAATTGCCAATTATAATTTCTCCGCCCGGCGCCAGCCAGCCTGCAAATCTTTTTATAAGCAATACAAAAGCCTTATCATCGAAATAATCAAATAAGCCCGCCGACCAGATTATGTCGTATTTATCTTCGGTCTGAAACCGGAATATATTTTTATTTACAAACTCTATCTGATTTAAATACTGCTTATTTAACTGCTGGGCATGGCTTATTGCGGCTTTATCCATTTCAACGCAGGTAGTGGATAATTGACAGCCCGGATTTTCAGCATACAGCTCATATAAGTCTCTGGCGGGGCCGCTGGCTATGTTCAGCAGCTTCACGCTCTGGTGCAGCTTGCTCGAAACATGGTCTTTAAAATACTTTTTTCTGTTCCGAACTGCCTGCGCAGCTGAGTTGGCCAAGGAATAATCATCCCACTTATGATATTCGCTCGACGAATCACGCGTGTAGATTCGGTCAATTATGGAGAAGTCGCCGGCATAGCCAAACGGCTTCTGCAGGATATGGCCCATAATACTCTGGGTGGTATGCAGAAAGCCACAGCTTTGCTTTAAGCTTGATAGTTCGGCTAAGTCAATTGCATTGTCCTTGATTCTTTCCCCAAACAAATTCATTAAATTATCAAGGGCTTGATAATCCTCTTTATCAGGGCCATTCTTTGCTATAAAATAATTGATATTGCGAATTAGCTCTTCGGTTTTCATTGCTGTTATTGTGAGAGGGTGCAAGAGTACATTTTGGTTTAAAGCCAAGCCATGGCTAAGCAGCCTTCACCACAGGGCCGCAGCGGGCCGGCGCGCTGCGGCTGCCTGTGGTTCCAAGCCGATACAAAGGTCTTGCAGTGCCTCCCGGCGGACATTTGTCAAAGGGAGTTCTTTCTTTTGCAAACGGATTTTTGCGCTACCGGCGTAGCCCACCGGCACCGGTTTAGCACGTGCTGATACAGTTCGTCCGGCCTTGGCTGGCACCAGCACCCCCACCTTTGGGGCCCGGGTAAGCAGCAGGCGGCCCAGGCGTAGCACTTCAGCCCGTTATTAGGCTCGCGTATTTCCAAAATACCTGAAAGTGGGTATTGCCACCGCTGCGTGCCGTCCCGAACTTTGACGGCTCCTTTGCATGGTATAGCAGATTATTCGCATGAGAAAAACCCTACCCTTTTTGTTACGGTTGACGCCTTTGGTCGGCCTTTTTGCCCTTTGCTCGACGGCGCGGGCGCAGTCGGTGGCGGCCGGAACCGGACATTCGCTCTTTGTATGCGCCAGCGGAAACGTGATGACCGTGGGCCAGAATACCGTGGGCCAGCTCGGCGACGGTACCACCAGGCAGCGGCAGTTGCCCATTACGGTTCCCTCCCTAAGCGGCGTGAAAGCCGTGGCGGGCGGCGACGAAACGTCCCTGTTTCTCAAAACCGACGGTACCGTCTGGGGGTGTGGCGGCAATACCGCCGGCCAGTTGGGCGTCGGCGACCAGCTTAACTATTCTACTCTGGTGCGGGTAGGCACCCTAACGGACGTCAAGGCCATTGCCACGGGTTATCGGCACTCGCTCTTTTTGAAGAATGACGGCACGGTCTGGACCTGCGGCTCCAACCAAGGCGGCGCATTGGGTACGGGAAATACGTCGGCTTATCTCACTACTCCGATGCAGATCAATGGGCTGACTGGGGTTGTGGCCATTGCCGCGGGTTACGTCCATTCGCTGTTTTTGAAAAGCGACGGCACGGTGTGGGGGCTCGGCCAAAGCCTGGACGGCGAGTTGGGAGGAGGAAGAAATGAGGAAATACTGAAGTCTCCGACCCAGATTCCGGGCCTGAGCAACATTACTGCTATAGCCGCTTCCCGGGAGTATCGGGCGCACTCGCTGTTTTTGCAAAGCAACGGGACGGTATTGGCCTGCGGCAGCAACTATTACGGCGGGGTAGGCTCGGGTACCCCCGGGGCTACCATGCGCGTAAACACTCCGACTCCGGTAGCGGGCTGACCGATGTGAAAGCCATTGCCGCGGGTCGTTTTCACTCGCTCTTTCTGAAAACCGATGGCACCGCGTGGGCCTGTGGCTACAACCGGTCCGGGCAACTGGGCAATGGCACTACTACCGACGCTCCAACGCCCGTACAGGTGGCGGCATCGGGTTTCAGTGGCCTGGCCGTCGGGAATGATTTTTCCTTTTTTATCAAGGGTGACGGCACGGCCTGGGGCAGCGGCAGTGGCGGACTGGGCAATCTGGGCGACGGTGGCTCGACCAATGCTCTTACCCCGGTGCGGGCCTCCCTGGTTTGCCCCATTGCGCTGTCATCCCGTTCTGCCACCGCTCAGCCTGCGGTGAATGTATACCCAGTACCCGCCCACGGCCAGGTGCGCCTGCACCTTGGCACCACCGAAACGGTGCAGGTGCAGATTGTGGGAGAAACGGGCCAGCTACTACGGGTTTGCTCGGCTCAGGGCCCCGAGGCGCAGCTGGAGCTAGCGGAACTGCCAGCCGGCATTTACGTGGCCAAAATCATCACCCGGACCGGCGTGCTGACCCAGAAAATCGTCCTGTACTAGTTCCAGAGAGCAAAAGGGTGGCATGGGGCCGGCAGCACTGCCGGCTCTATGCCACCCTTTTTCTATTACCAGCCGGCGCTATAACTGCTTAAGCTACCGTCAGGTTGAACACGGATGCGCAACCTTCCGCATAATAGGGCAACATCGGCTACGCGGGCATCTGACCTGAACTTGTGCGCGGCGGGGCGGTTATGGTCACGACTTTCGGTAGCGGCGGCAACGCCTTGCTACTAGAAAACTCGCTCATCCCTCCTACCCAACCGGCAGAAAACTGATGAAACCAACCCTTTTACTCACGGCCGCTCTGGCTACTTTTGCTATTCAGGCCCAAGCCCAGACTCCTACCGCTACCACTGCGCCGCGCGTAGCGGCCGACCAGATTGCCACGAAAAAAGGGCCGCTTACGGTGCAGCCCATTACTCACGGCAGCGTGGTATTTACCTGGAACGGAAAGACCATCTACGTGGACCCCTACGGCGGTTCGGAAGCCTATGCCGGGCTGGCCGCCCCCGATATGGTGCTGATTACCGACATTCACGGCGACCACCTGGACCCAAAGACACTCTCTGGCCTCTCCCTGGGCAAGGCCCTGCTGGTGGTGCCCCAAGCCGTGGCGGACAAGCTGCCGGCGGAATACAAGGCGCAGGCACGCATTCTGCGCAATGGTCAGCGGCTCGATACGCTGGGCCTGCAGGTTGCGGCCATTCCAATGTACAACCTGCCTGAAGCAGCCGACGCGATGCACACCAAAGGCCGGGGCAACGGCTACGTGCTCAGTCTGGGCGGCAAAAACGTGTACCTGTCCGGCGACACGGAAGACATTGCCGAAATGCGCGCCCTCAAAGGCATCGACGTGGCGTTTGTGTGCATGAACCTGCCCTACACCATGGATGTGAACCAGGCGGCGCAGGGCGTATTAGCCTTCAAGCCGGGCATTGTGTATCCCTACCACTACCGCGGCCAGAACGGTCTGAGCGACGTGGCCGCCTTTCAGAAAGCGGTAAACACTGCCAACAAGAAAATCGACGTGCGACTGCGCAACTGGTATCCGGCAGCTCAGTAAGGCAACTTCCGCACGTCCTGGCGCGCCCCGGGCATGACAGGACGTGCGGTAATGCCTTTCTTAAGACAGAAAACAGCGTGTCTGCTGGCTTAAACGCTAACTAACGTGTTCGAATCCGTCGTCGGTAGTCAAGAAGCAGAAGCTCTGAGTTCGACTCCCTTGCGAGGGCTGGGTAACAAAATGGGACGTAGGCGGCGGTTTCCCTGTAAGGCGTAGCCAACGGCAAGCAGGTGGTCAAGCCTGACCTAAGCGTGGATCAGCGAAGCTGAATTCGCCGTAAGCCGAGGGCTACTGCCGCTGCTGCTGAAGCACCTGCAGGGTTTCGCGGTGGCGCTTTTCGGCCTGATCTTCCCGGTAGGAAGCCACAGCCCAGATGGCTGCCGGAATCCAGCCGATCAGCGTCAGGTGCAGAATACCGCAGAGAATTCCCTTCAGCACGTGGCCCCGGAAAATCATGGAAATTCCGGGCAATAGAATGGCGAATAGCATAACACAGCAGGGAGAATCGTGAGACTGTAAACCTATTGAATTTCAATCAAACCGGGAAGACTGGCCAGCCCGAGGCAGGGGCTTACCTATGGCCTTCGGCCTTGTATACGCGTGAATGGGCACCCGGTGTCAGTGGCTCCGGGTTGGGCAGAAACTAATGCCGCCAGCCTCAGCGCCGACGGCCCTGCATTATTTCTTTCCCTAATTTTACTTCTTGCCTGCCGTTCCGGCTTGCTGCCACCTGTGTTGCCCTTCATGAAGAACCTCTTATCAAAACGGCTGCTGGTCGTGCTGGTGCTGCTTTGCTTCGTTTTGCCTGGCCGGGCGCAAACGGATTTCACCCCGAGTGGAGCAAGGGCGTGGTCTGGTATCAGATTTTTCCCGAACGGTTCCATAACGGCGACCCGCGCAACGACCCCAAGGTAACCGACCAGAACGGCGCCTACCCGTTTGACGACTCCTCGGCCTTCCAGATTCATCCCTGGCACAGCGACTGGTACCAGCTGCAGCCCTACGAGCAGAAAAACGGCAAAGACATTTACTACAACATTCAGCGCCGCCGCTACGGGGGCGACGTGCAGGGCATCCTCGATAAGCTCGACTATCTGCAGAAACTGGGCGTAAACGCGCTCTACCTGACGCCGGTGTTCTGGTCACCCTCCTCGCACAAGTACGACGCGCTGTGCTACCACCACGTCGACCCCACTTTCGGCCCCGACCCGGAAGGCGACAAAAAACTCATGGCCACCGAAGACCCGCTCAAGGCCGATACCTGGGTGTGGACCAAGGCGGATCTGCTGGTGCTCAAGCTCATCGACGAGGTGCACCAGCGCAAGATGCACATCATCTTCGACGGTGTATTTAACCACCTGGGCGCGAAAAGCTTCGCCTTTCAGGACGTGGAGAAAAACCAGCAAGCCTCGCCCTACGCCAACTGGTTTATGGTAACGAGTTGGCGCGACGCGGCCAAGGGCACCCGCTTTGAGTACAACGGCTGGTTTGGGGTCAAAACGCTGCCGGAGCTGAAGGAAGACGCCACGGGCATCGTGGCCGGGCCCAAAGAGTACATCTTCAACGCCACCCGGCGCTGGATGAACCCGATGAACAAAGGCGCCGCCCACGGCATCGACGGCTGGCGGCTCGACGTTGCCTACGACGTGGGGCACCCGTTCTGGAAAAGCTGGCGCCAGCACGTGCGTAGCCTCAACCCCCAGGCCTTTATGACGGCCGAGCTGGTGTTTCCGGTGGAGAAAACCAAGCCCTACCTGAGCGGCGACGAGTTTGATGCCACCATGAACTACAACTTTGCCTTCGCCGTCCACGACTTTTTCGTGCAAGAGGCCAAGGCAGCCACCGTCACGCAGTTTGACGCCAAGCTCAAGGAACTGCGCGAAGCCTTCGGTCCCGGCGTGGCCCTGAACATGCAGAACCTGGTCGATAGCCACGACGCCACCCGCATCGGCAGCGCGGTAGCCAACCCGGACGGCAAGAAAATGGCCGATTGGGGCGACTATTTCAACTGGAGCCAGAAAAGCAACAACAAGAGCTACAACGCCCGCAAGCCCACGGCCGCCCAGCTGCAAAAACAAAAGCTGATTGCCGCCTTTCAGCTGCTGTATCTGGGCTCACCGATGATTTTCTACGGCGACGAGGCCGGCATGTGGGGCAGCAACGACCCGGATTGCCGCAAACCCATGCTGTGGGCCGGCCAGCAGTACGAGTCCGAAAAAGCCAACCCGGACCAAAGCACCCACGCCCCCGACGAGGTGCGCTTTAACCAGGACTTGTTTGGGTGGTACCAGAAGTTTATTGCCCTGCGTCGGCAGTCCGCGGCCATTCAGCGGGGCAGCTTCACCACGGTAGCCACCGACGATGCCCGGCAAGTGTATGCCTTCCGCCGCACCCTGGGCCAGGACGACGTGCTAGTGGTGTTCAACCGCGGCAGCCAGCCAGCCTCATTTACCCATGCGTCACTCACCGCCCGCCAGTACCGTGACGCCTTCACGAGGAAAGCAGCCACTACGGTAACGGTGCCGGCCATGGACGTAGTGGTGCTACGCGCGAAGTAGGAAGGCTGACGGGGAAAAGGTAAGCCTACGCCGGTCCCGGCCCGCGTCTACCAGAGCTACTACTTTCCAACCCGGCCTTCCAGCCAGCCAGCCGGGGCTGATACACCGGGAAGGTTATCCCGTAGCGTTGAATAGGCTGCACCAGAACCCCGCCGGTATTCTTTTTGGCTCCGGCATTTTTGCAAGCAAGGTATCCGTCGTCCCATCAGCCAGAAAATTCGGTCCCAGCGCCCTGTATATCTTATTTGCGAGGCCCGGTGCACCGAACCACCCTTCTAGTGTGAGTATGAAAAACCTCTTCTTCGTCTTACTAACTCTCCTAAGCTCGTCTTCCCTGTTGGCCCAACAGAACCCGCCGGCCGGCCGCGTCGTGGTCACGTATCTCGACTCGAAAGTGCTGGCGCGGAATCCCGGGGGAGAAAACCCGCGCCGCCGGGTGAGCGTGTACTTGCCGGCCGGATACGAGGCCAATCCTCAGCAGCGCTACCCGGTGCTGTACTACCTGCACGGCTTTACCTGGAACGACAGCCTTATTTTTCACAAAGACGGGATGAAAGCCCTGCTGGATCAGGCCATTGCCGACAAGCAGATCCGGCCCTTCATCCTGGTCGTACCCAATGAGCAGACCCGCTTTGGGGGCAGCTGGTACGCCAACTCGGCCACCAACGGAGCCTGGGGCGACTTCACCGCGCGCGAACTAATAGCCTTTATCGACGGGCAGTTTCGCACCTTGGCCCGACCCGGCAGCCGGGGCCTGGCCGGGCACTCCATGGGCGGGGGCGGCACCCTGCGACTGGCATTGCGCTACCCCGGCACCTGGGCCGCGGCGTACGCCCTGAGCCCGGCCTTGGTCGGGCCGCATCCCAGCTACCTGCCTGGGCCGGGTTTGCCCCAGGCCCTGCAGGCCGATAGCCCGGCGGGCCTGACCGGCAACCACGCGGCTCAGTCTACGGTGGCCGTGTCCCGGGCCTTCTCACCCAACCCGAGCGCCCGCCCGTTTGGGGCCGATCTGCCCGGCTCGTTGAAGGCCGACAGCCTCGTCCGGCGCGATGCAGCTCTTGCGCGTTGGATAGCAAGCACCCCGACCTACTTGCTGCCTACCCACACGGCCAGCTTGCGGCAGCTGCGAGCATTGGCCTTCGACTGGGGGCGCAGGACGAAGTACGCCACATCCCTCCCACCTGCCGCACCTTCAGTCAGTGGCTTTGGGCCTTCGGGATTCGCCATACAGCCCAGGAGTATGAGGGCACGCATGGTAGCGGCGTCATGGGCCCGCAAGGACGAATCTACCAGCACGTCCTGCCGTTTTTCAACCAGCACCTGGATTTTCAACCCTAAGCTCACGCAGTTATTCAGCACCTCCGCTGATGCTGCGCGGCAGGGTGGTCGTTGGCTCCGGTTACCAGGGCCTGGGAGGAAGTTGTCGTGGGGTCAGGGGTTGCAAGCAAGGTATGCCCCAAGAAGCACCGTGGAGTATAGTCCACGGTCAAGGGTTTTCTAAAGTATTGCTCAACAAGTGCGTTCCGGGGCCCGCTTTGGAATAAAAACCACCTGAGTTCTGAGCCTTGACGGCTGCGGGGCAGCCGCCTCCTGCAGCTGGATTTCTACCGCGGGCCCACCGTAGCCGTATACGTAGGGTATGAAACGACCCTATGTTATCTGCCACATGATGTCCTCCGTGGACGGCAAAATCCTCTCAGCCAACTGGCAGGACGAGGAGCTAACCAAGACCTTCGCCGGGTATTTTGAGAAGTACCACGTCACGTTTACCAGCCAGGCCTGGATGTGCGGACGTATTACGATGGAACGCGACTTCTCGGGTGGCGTGCAGCCGGAGCTGCGGCCTGCCCCACACCCCATAGCCCGGGAGCCGTTTATCGGCGACCCAAACGCCACCGCTTTTGCCATTGCCGTGGATGCCCACGGCAAGCTGGGCTGGGAAAGTAATACAACGCACGGCGACCATATTGTTGAAGTACTGACCGAGCAGGTAAGCAACGACTACCTATACTACCTGCAGCAGAAACACATTTCCTACCTGTTTGCCGGGAAGACCGAGGTCGATTTTACGTTGGTGCTGCAGCAGCTTGCCGAGCTGTTCCCTATTGAAACGCTCATGCTGGAAGGTGGCGGCCACCTGAACGGCTCGTTGCTGAATGCAGGGCTGATTGATGAGCTAAGCCTGCTGCTCCTGCCTATTGCCGACGGCACACCCAAGTCGCCGACCACCTTTGAAGTCAGTGAATACCTGACCAAAGGCCCCGCGACGCGACTGTTTCTCAGTGAAGTACAGCAACTGGATAATGACGTGATCTGGCTGAAATACCACTTCAAGCATTCGTAAACACGTAGTCAGGCGTCGCCGTAAGGCCCGGTGCGTACATGACCACGCAGAAGCCGTGTTCAAAACCTCTGATTTTGGACACCGGTTTCTGCGTGGTTCTTCGCACCAGAGTCTTTCTCATTCCGGCTGAGCCAGTTCAGCTTGGGCTGCGCGTCGGCGCTGACTACCAGCCTAGCCGCTAAAACGCGGTACTATCCATGCGGGCTTGTCGATGGCGGCAACGGACTGGGCATACGTGCTGAATAAGCCGAAGCTGGTCAGCAAACCGGTAAAGCCAATAGCGAAGTAGTAAGATGCGTTTTTCATGGAAAAAATGTGGTGGTGTACCGAGTAAGCAAGTCCCCATTTCCTCACAGCCCTAGGGCATAGTTGTCGTGATAAGCTGGGCGGGCTGGATGGACTCAGAGAGGCTAGCTTTTAAAAATGTCAGGAAGGAGAAAAGGATGGGCCAACCGCTGGGTGACCCGGTGAGTAATAGTAGAGAAGCTCAAGCTTGCTGCGTCCCTTCAGATGAAACGTTTCAGTTACAAGAGACCTAACCGTGGTCTTACTCCCACGCAGGCAATAAAAAAACGCGCGCTTTTGACTTCACCCCTGACAAATCATCGAAATACAACCTCTTGCACACAACAAAAACTTGATAATAGTAGCCCTCTGACACCAAGGCTAGGTAAAAATGATTCACTGCAGACAGTTATGCCTGCGGGTAGCACCTTATAAATCTATTGCTAAGCACCACTAGAACTCGAATTGAGCTTACTCCTATTATTCCTGAGGAAGGTGATGCTGCAAGCCTGGTACGGGCCCGGTCCTCCTTATTGGAAGCTTATTGGCAGCCGCTCCATTAGCTGCGGGCTTACGGCAAGCGGCCGGTGGACTGCTTAGGCGCAGGGTATCCCTTTAGCCCACCAGAAGCAAATCTTCCAAACGAGTGGTATACTGCGGGGTGCGCCACTGCGCCTGCCCCTTCCAGGGCACATGCGGCTGTCCTGGAGGCAGCACCAGGGCAGCGAGTTTCACGGTGCCTTTGCCAAAGCGGTGGTTCAGGGCATCAAGCTCGGCCATCAGCCGGGTCCGCTGCGCCGAAACCGGGCCGGGTTCAAAGAGCGTGAGCTGGGTTTGACTTGCCGGCTCCAGCCCATCGAGTATCACCCCCGCCTTGGTGTAGCGGTTGCCCGGCAGCCATAGACGCTTAAGCGCCGCCCGCGCAAACCGCACCAGTTCCAGGGTGTCGTTGGTAGCTACGGGGAGCGTCAGCACGGCCGAGGATGAGTAAGGCGGGGCCTCCAGTCCAAAGCGGCTCTTGCTCAAAAACACGGTGATGAGGTGGGTCGCGTCGCCTTGGCGGCGCAGCTTCTCGGCCGCCCTGGAGGCAAAGGCGCTGACGGCGCCCGCAACGTCGGGAAACTCGGTCAGTGGGCGGCCGAAGGTGCGGGAGCAACACAAGCTGCGCCGCGACAGGGTGCCGTCCTCACTGGGGCCAGGCCCTGGCACGAAAAGCCCTGCAGCTCGCGCACCAGCCGGGCTCCTACCACCCCGCCCAGGTGCTTGCGGGCATACGCCTCGGAACAAGCCGCCAGCTGCGCCGCAGTCGTGATACCAGCAGCAGCGAGTTTTTGGGCGTACTGCCGGCCGATGCCCCAGACGTCTTCCACCGCCACCTGCTCCAGGGCCCACTGGCGGCGCACGGCCGTGTCGAGGTAGCACACTCCGCCCAGTTCCGGGTTTTTCTTCGCCAGCCGGTTGGCCAGCTTAGCCAGCGTTTTGGTCGGGGCAATGCCCACGCAGGTAGGAATACCGGTGCGGGCCAGCACATTGGTGCGCACCTGCCGGGCAAAAGTATCCAGACTGCTGACCACGAAGCGCTCCATGCCGTGCAGGTCCAGAAAAGCCTCATCAATGGAGTAGACTTCTACTGCCGGTGCCACCTGGCTCAAGTACCACATTACCCGGCGCGACATATCCCCGTAGAGGGCGTAGTTACTGGAAAATACGGCTACTTTGTGCTCTTCCAGCAGGGGTTTGACCTTGAAATACGGGTCACCCATCTGCAAACCCAGGGCCTTGGCTTCGGCACTACGGGATATCAGGCATCCGTCGTTGTTGGAAAGCACCACAACGGGCTGGCCTTCAAGCCGGGGCTGAAAAACCCGCTCGCAGCTGACGTAAAAGTTGTTGCAGTCGACTAGGGCAAACATGGCTAGTCGCGGGTGCGCAGCAGGGCTGCCAGTTTGCCGGGAACCAGCTCATGGAGCACGTGCGTGACTACGCCCCAGATCTTGACGGCGCCGGCATCGTGAATTTCCCAGGGTTTGTAGTCGGGATTCTCGGGTTTGAGCCACCAGGTACCATGCTCGCACACCAGGCGCTTGACCGTGCACTCGCCGTCCACCACGGCCACAACAATGTGGTTGTGGTCGGCTTCCATTTGCTTGTCTACGGCCAGCAGGTCGCCTTCGTGTATCTCGGCATCTTTCATGCTTTCCCCGCTTACCCGCACCAGGTAAGTCGCGTCCGGGTGGCGCAGCAGCAGGCGGTTCAGGTCAAACAGATCTTCCTGATGGTCAGAGGCCGGGGAAGGATAACCAGCCGCTACTGAGCAGCTAAAAAGGGGGAGCAGAAAGGGGTTTGGGAATCGTGAACCGGGATTAATTCGACGTTGCGCATGGGTGGCAGACAGTAGGCGTGTCCACAAGTATACGAACGACTAATAATATTAGTACAAAATAACTAAAATAAATAGCAACCTATTGACTGAATAAACGCTGTTAGTTGAAGAAAGAAGTCCTATATGAAAGCAAGTTTCTTAAAGCCAGCGGACCGTCCCAACACGTCACCCACAAGGTGTAACACCCCGCCATTATTGAGCGGAGTTTGCGCAGTGCTGCCGGGATGCTACCTCTAAGCTTAGTGGATAAGCTAGGACTATAGCATTGATGGGCACCTGCTGCCAACCGGTACGCGGCTACTTCTAAAAGAGGCTACACATGGGCTAGCCAGTGCTCCGCGCTGGCTGTATCGTCAAATGTTAGCACAATGGGCTGCTTTACATCTTTGATAGCTAGATCAAACGACATGCGGCTATAAAAGCTGGCCGAGTACACCCAGGCCACGTAGCGCAGCCCGGTTTGCTGCAACGCCGGAAACCAAACCTGAGCGCCCCACTCGGCGGCGTGCTCCCACATGCTGCTCACCTGCGAGCTATCCATGAGCAGCTTTCCACAGTGCTGCTGCTCCTGAAAAGACAGAATCTGCCGGCAGCCTTCCATTACGCTCTGCTCATTCTGCTCATTCTTCCACGTCACGTACAGCCAATCATGCACCTGGTGATAGTCAATGCGCAGAACCGGAGAGTCGAATAACGGATGCATCAGAAGCAGTGAGGTTGAGTTGGGCAAAAATAAGAACTAAGCAGGAAAGACCAGTTTCTTCTGTTCATACTCCTAAAAAGCGGGTTACTTCCTGTGAGGATATGCGCGTGGACTAGACTTGTATCCTTCCGGCCGGTTATGAAATCGACTTACATGGCAGAACATTATGCCCGGCTACTAAGCTGGCCATGCCAGGGTCGTGGGGCACTGCCGGGCGGTTAAACCCGCCACCACTCCGGCGCGGTTGCATTCGGGCTGATTCTGGCTGGCTTTCCATTTGCCTTCCAGGCGGGTAATCGTGATTTCAATGCCGACAACTGCCGGCAGCAGGCTCTCAATAAAGCCGGCCGGCGCATCAGTCAGCTCCCAGGGAGTGGCACTGGCCGCCTCATGGGCCGCGGTGAGCTGCTCAATCTGGTGGCGCACCCAGGCAGCGTCGTCGATAATGCGCAAGGTTCCATGGGCGTGCACCACGGCATAGTTCCAGGTCGGCACCACCTTGCCCGTTTCCTGCTTGGTAGCGTACCACTCCGGAGTGATGTAGGCATCAGGCCCTTGAAAGATGGCCAAGGCGTCTACTTCCGGCTGAAAGCTGCGCCACAAGGGGTTGGCCCGGGCAATATGCCCCTGGAGCGTACCATACGGCGTGGAATCTGACTGGATGAGCAGCGGAATATGGTTGGCTACCAAGCCGCTCCCGGTCATCGCCACGACGCTGGCCAGGGAGTACCGGCGCATGAGGTCATGCATTGCCTCAACGCGAGGCTCGGCGAAAGCAGCAGGGGTATACATAAAGCGAAGACCGGCTAAAGGCGACTGATTCGTGATGGGGCAAGAGTAGCAAAAAGAACGTTAGCCCAACACTATCTACTGGTCAGGGTCAAGTTTTTCCCGGAGCTACCCCGCATGTTCCTCCGGGTTGCTTGCACTCAAGTCGAGCAGCCAGCGCGGCGGCTCCGCCTGAAACACCAGAGCCGTCAGGTTGAGCCAGGCCCCGGCGCGGTCGAGCACGGCGGAGTCGGCAGTCACGACGAGGTCCGTCGTTTCGGCCAGTTCGCGGTCGGGTTCCACACGACCTCGGCCGTCCAGGGTAAGCCCAGCGTGGGCCCCAGCTCGTGCAGACGGGCAGCGAGCCGGCCGCTGTTAGAAACGGGCTGATCGAGCAGCCACCGCACCGGACCCGGCCGGAGCGGAAGCAGCGCGGCGGCCACGAGCCGGATGGCCCGGTCGGTTTCCTGCACGGCCCGGTAGGTGCCATGCACGCTCGACAAGTCACGCAGGGCCCCATCCCGGCCCCGCAGCACCACGCCACCACTGAGGGCAGCTTCGAGCGTGATAAGCAGGTTGAAGCCGTCGATGGCGACGGGGCGGCCGGCCAGATCAGCAGCCGGCAGTTGCGTGGCTGCGCGCCGGGTGTGTTGCTCGTCGGTGCAGGCGGCGCGGCCCACGGCCCAGCGCTGGCGCTCGGTTAGCCCGTAGCGGTCACCGACCAGCTTTAGGGTTGCGGCCGGCGGATACCCACGCGTTAGCAGCCAGGACAGGTCCTGAACGGCACTACGCAGCACCGGTACCCAGGCGGGCGCAAACAAGCGGGTATCGGCCGGGTGTGGGCCACGGTGGCGAGTGTCGGCAGGGCGCATACGGAGTTGGGAGGAAAGCGTAGGAAGGATAAAGCCGGACAAAGAAACCGGGTCGTGGTAACTTTCCTACTGCTAATTGCCTTGTCGATGACGGCCTGGGCCTTTCTGGCACGCAGGGAGTATCGTCTTAGAAGCTTCGCAGCGCTGCGTACAGGCGGCAAATGCAAAACCCAGCGTTGCAGCACCGGGGTTGTTTGCCGAAACGGGCCGGCGGCTCACCTTCCGCCCAGTCCCGTATTCGCCCGCAAAGGTCACAGATATTTTTGCACCGCTGGGTAAAGTCTTTGTTACCATTGGCCCTGGCCAGAGCAGCCCGCACCATTCTTCGCTGCACCGGGCAGGCACCACAGCTGGCTTCCGCGGCCTGGTTCTACCGGCCGATTTTCCGAAATAGCAAGGAGGCTGCAACGCCTGGTTGCAGCCTCTTTATGGTATACACAACAGGATTAGCGGGAAATACCCTTGTACTTGTTGTCCAGGTAGTTCAGGTCGAACGAGCCCAGGTTCTTGAAGTAGCTGTTCACCAGCTTGGCCGGATCGGTGGCCAGCTCACCGCGGCCGGGCACGTCGTTGCCGTCGTCCCAGGCCCAGGGGGCGTTGGCCCCGCCGTTGCCCTTGCTTTTCACGAAGCCGCCGTCGGGGCTGGTAAACAGGGCCGTATTGAAGCGCTGGTCCCAGAGGCCGTTGGGCTCAAAGATGTCCACCAGCTTATACTGCACGTCCCGGTCGTCGGCATTGGCCGGGGCTTCGGCCACCGTAGCCGAGGGGAAGTACTTGATACCGTCGCCGTTGAGCTTGTAGTACGGAAAGGCTTTGAGGCCGTGCCCTTGGCTTCCTGGGCCGTAACGGGGTGCAGGCCGCCGTTGAACTGCTCCATGGTCAGGCTCCCGTCCACGTCTTCCTGATTGGCCTGCAGCGGGCTGCCGGCGGGCACGAAGGAGTAGAAATCGGAGTGGGCTACTGTGACGATACCCTGCAGGTTGCCGTAGGTGCTGCCGTCCTTCCGGACCACGGCCAGCAGGCCCTCCAGGTCGTTTTCGTGCTCGTCGATGTTGTAGAGCAGCACGTTATCGGTCCAGTCGCGGGGGTGGAAGAAGGCGTAGGTGATAAACCAGTGGGTGCCGGTTTCGACCACCGAGTAGTAGCCGTGGGCCGTGGCCGCGCGCGAGGCCAGGTTGTTCCAGTTGTTGGTGCCCGACCAGTCGCCGTCGAAGTTGATGGCCGTAATATAGTCGCCCTTGCCGCTCAGGCCGTGGTCCCCGGTTACGTCGGTGTCCTGGTAGTGCACCGGGGCCCAGCGCAGGGCCAGGCTGGCCTTGAAAGCTGCCGTAGCATCGGCCGACTGTGCCGCGGCTTTGGGCGCTACATCCAGTTGTTCGGCCGTTTTGTCGCAGCCGGTCAGGGCCGAGAGCGTGAGGCCCGTGGCGAGCAGGGCCGCCTTGGTAAAGAGTGTTTTCATGTTAGGTTTTGGTTGGGGAAGGGTTGGAAAAGAATAGGCGAAACGGGCTTAGTAGCCGGTGTTCTGCTTGAGCTGGGCGTTGAGCGTGAGCTCAGTCGTGGGAATGGGGAAAATGCGCCGGTAGGTGTCGGCGTTGGTTTTCATGCCCTGCCCCACACCGACTCCCACTTGCCGAAGCGGATCAGGTCATTGCGGCGCCAGCCTTCCCAGGCCATTTCGCGGCTGCGCTCCTCGAAGAGGGAGTTCAAATCGACGGTAGCTAAGGCCGGTACCTGGGCGCGGGTCCGGAGCTGGTTCACGAGGTCTTTGGGCGTGGCTCCGTCGGGGTCCTGGCCGCCGCGCAGCAGGGCTTCGGCCTTCATCAGCAGCACATCGGCGTAGCGCAGCAGCACCAGGTCGTTGCCCTGGTCGCGGGAGGTGGACGACTTGTCGGGGTAGTACTTGATGTTGCGCGTGCCCTGGGCCTTGCCCAGCTCGTCGTTGCCCACGTCGAACTTGGCCGGGTCGCGGAAGGTGAGCTTGTCACTCAACTCCAGGTGGTAGTTGATTTTGTCGTTGCCGTCGGCGCCGGTGTAGCGCGAGTCGAGGCCCTTCTTGGTGGTGGCAATGAGCACGGGCGTGCGGCCGTCGCCCAGGTACTGCTTGCCCGAAAGCCACTGCTGGTTGCGGGTGTCATTGGGCTCCTTGTAGAGGGCAAAAAACTCGGGCCAGGTCAGGCTGGCGTTGCTGGGCGTGAAGAGCAGGTTGAACTTGTCCTTCATCTGCTGGTGCAGGGCAAAGCGCGACATCATGTTGCCCTGGGCCAGGTTGGCGTCGAAGGGCACGGCGAAGATGATTTCACTGACCTGGGGGCCGTTTTCCACTGCAAACACGTCCATGTAGTTGGCCGCCAGGCTGTGCTTTTTGCCTTTGATAATGGCATTGCAGGCCGCAATGGCCTCCGAGTACTTCTTCTGCCCGGTGTAGACCTCGGCGTTCAGATACAGCTTAGCCAGCAACGCCTGGGCCGTGCTCTGGGTGGGCCGCCCGTAGGTCTGGGCCGATACTTCGGCTGATAGGTTGGGCAGGGCCTCTTTCAGCTCCCGCTCGATGTAGTCGAATACCTGCTGGCGGCTGGCATTGGCGGGCTGCTCGGTGGAGCCGAACTCGGGCACCAGCGGAATGTTGCCGTAGAGGTCCATCATCAGGTAGTAGTACAGGGCCCGCATGGTGCGCAGCTCGGCCGTAAACTGGGTTTTGAAGGCCCCGTCGGGCGTGTTCTGGAACAAAGCCAGGGTGCGGTTGCAGGTGCTGATGCCGCTGAAGCCCCACTCCCAGGCCACGCGCACAAACTCGTTCTGCGGGTTCCAGGTGTGCAAACTCAGCTGCTGGTAGCGTGCCCCGTCGTAGTAGTTGCCGTTGCGGGCCACAATCACGGCCTCGTCGGTGCTGAGTTCCTGCAGGTTCCAGTAGGCTTTGGCCACTTCCCCGCGCATCTGGCTGTAGACCGGCCCGGAGGCGGCAATAAACTGCTCAGGCGTGGAAAGGAAGTTACTGGGCGTGTATTCCGATTCGATGGGCGCGTCCAAGTCGGTGCAGCCGGCGGCAGTGAGCAGCGCGGTCAGGGCCGTGGCCAGGGTCAGGAAGCGGGAAGTATGGTTGGTAGGCATGAGTTGTTCGTTGAAATCTGGTAGTTGGTCATGTCGACCAGCGGGAGACATCTCGCGTGCAGTGCTAATCAAAAGCCGTTGCAACGAAGCGGTAGAGATGCTTCGACAGGCTCAGCATGACGTTCTTTATTTTGTTCTGCCCTCGTTAAAAGTCCAGGTTCACGCCCAGCACGTAGGAGCGGGTTTTGGGGTAGAAGTTGTTGTTGTCGAGGCCGGGCGTGAGGCCGCCCAGGTTCATTTCCGGGTCGATGCCGCGGTACTTGGTGATGGTCACCAGGTTCTGGCCGGTGGCGTAGAGGCGGGCCCGCTTCACGTACTCGTTCTTGATGGGCAGATTGTAGCCCAGCGTCACGTTGTCGAGGCGCAGGTAGGAGCCGTCTTCGAGGTAGCGGTTGGAGTAGTAGTTGGCGCGGTTGTCGGCGTAGGGCTCGTCCAGGGAAAAGGCCGGCAGGTTGTTGGCCGTCGACTGGGCCGGGATGTTGAGGTTGGCCAGCGTGGCATTCAGAATCTTGTTGCCCTGCACCCCGCGCAGAAAGAAGTTGAGGTCCAGGCTTTTCCAGCTCACCGTGTTGCTCAAACCGTAGAGCAGCTTGGGCTGGGCGTTGCCCTGGTAGCGGTAGTCGGCCAGGGCGGGCGAGCCAGTCGTGGTGCCGTCGGCCTTGTAGAAGAGCGAGAGGCCGTTTTCGTCGCGTCCGGCGTATTCGGGCAAGAAAAACTGGCCGATGGGGTAACCCGTTTTCACCACCTGGGTCGAAATGCCGCTCTGGCCCGAACCGCCGGGGTAAGCCGTGTACACCTGGTCGAGGCGGAACTGCTCGTTGGCCAGCTTCTCCACCTTGTTCACGTTGTGGGCCAAGGTGCCGGTCAGGCTCCACTGGAAGCTCTTGGTTTGCACCGGCGTGGCGTTCAAGGTCAGCTCCAGGCCCTTGTTGCTGATTTCGCCCACGTTGGTGTAGAGCGTGTTCACGAAGTACTGCGTAGTCGAAACCGGGTAGTTCCAGATCAGGTCGGAGGTGCGCTTGTCGTAGTACTCCACCGTGCCGCTCAGGCGGTTATCCAGCAGGCCGAAGTCCAGGCCCACGTTCAGCATGCCGGTGGCTTCCCATTTCAGGTCTGGGTTGGGGTTCTGGGTCGGACCGATGGCCTTGATGAAGGCGCCGTTGTAGTAGAAGGTACCCACGCTGCTGTAGCGCTGGGTGGCAATCAGCGGGTCGAAGCCCAGAGAGTTGCCGGTGATGCCGTAGCCCACGCGCAGCTTGAGCTCATTGAGCTTGGTCAGGCCCGAGAGGAAGTTTTCCCCAGCCAGGTTCCAGGCCAACGAAGCGGCCGGGAAGGTGCCCCAGCGGTTGTTCAAGCCGAAGGCCGAGGACCCGTCGCGCCGCACCGACACCTGCAGGAAGTAGCGGTCCAGCAGGCCGTAGTTCAGACGGGCATAGCCCGAAATCAGGCGCAGCGTGCTGATGCCCAGGCTGTAGCCGGCAATGGCCGCGTCATAGTTCGGTGTCACGCCGCCGGGGTTGCCCAGGCCCAGGTTGTTGTAGCCCAGTTGGTCCGAGACGAAACCGCGGGTATCGGTCTGGAAACCGTCCCCGTTTTTGTCTTCCTGCCAGGAGTAGCCCACCAGCACTTTCAGGTCGTGGGTTTCGTTGTTGAGCGGGTTGTAGGTCAGGAAGTTCTCCAGGATTTTGCGGGTGTTGTCCACGCTGTAGCGCCGGGCCAGGCCCTTGGCCGCCAGGCCGGTCACGTTGTTGCTGTTCGGCACCGGCGACTCCCGGCCCTGGTAGGCCCCGCCCTTCACCGTCTCGTTTTGCATCGAAAGGCTGAGCGTGTTGGTCAGGTTGGGCAGAATGGTGAGCTGGGCGCTGGCATTGCCCAGCAGGGTGTTGATTTTGCGCTCTTCCTGGTTCTGTTCCAGCAAGGCCACTGGGTTGTAGTACTGGGTCCGGGTCAGGTTTTCCTTGTAGCTTCCGTCCGGGTTTTGGATGTTGGTGGTGGGCAAATGCGTGAACATGTTGCGGTACACCAAATCCGAAATCAAATGCTGCTTGAGCAGGGAGTTGGTCAGGGTAAAGCGCAGCTGGAGCTTGTCCTTGAGGGTTTTCTGGTCGAGGTTGATTTTGCCGATGAGCCGCTCACTGTCGGAGGTGTTCATCACGCCCTCGCGCTTGAAGTAGTTGACGCTGGCGTTGAAGGCCGACTTCTCCGAGCCCCCGCCGTAGCTGATGGTGTGGTTGTGGCTGATGCCGGTGCGCATCACTTCCTTTTGCCAGTCGGTGTTGGTGCCCTCGTCGTTGTCGGCCGGGCTCAAGCTCTTGCCGTTTACTTCCAGGTAGCGCCGCAGCTCGTCCCCGCTGAGCATGTCAATCGTGTTGGATACCTGTTCCACGCCCACGTAGCCGCTGTAACTCACGGCCGCGTTAGGCTTCTGCCGGCGGGTCGTAATGATAATCACCCCGTTGGCGGCTCGGGCCCCATAAATAGCCGTGGCCGAAGCGTCCTTGAGCACATCGATGCTCACGATGTCGTCGGGCGCTACCAGGTTGATGCTGGCCGCGGGCACGCCGTCAATAACGTAAAACGGCTCCTGGGCCTGGCCCGTGCGCAACGACGAAGCCCCGCGCAGCACCACCGAGGCCGTGGCGTTCGGGTCACCGCTGCGGGTGATGTTCAGGCCGGCCACTTTGCCCTGCAGAATCTGGTCGGGGGTAGCCACCACGCCGCGGTTGAATTCGCGCGGGTCCACGTTGGTAATTGAGCTGGTGACTTCGCCCTTCTTGGCCGAGCCGTAGCCGATTACCACCACGTCGTTGAGCAGCTTCAAATCCTGCTGCAGGGTCACGTCGAGCACAGCACGACCTTGCAGGGGTATTTCCTGGGCCACGTAGCCTACGAAGGAAAACACCAGCGTTTCGGCCCCGTCGGGCACCGTGAGCAGAAATTCGCCGGCCGAGTTGGTCACCGTGCCCACCGAGGTTCCTTTCACCATCACCGTCACACCGGGAATGCCGGTGCCGTTGGCTTCGGTTACCTTGCCCTTCACTTCCTGGGCGGCGCGGCGGGCGGGTTTGGCGGGAGCCGGAGTGGAGGCCGCCGGTTGCAGGATAATGACGCCCTGCTTCTCCTCGAAGCGCAACGCCTGGCCTTGCAGCAGCTGGCGCAGAATCTCGCTCACCTTGGCGCCGCGGAATTCGGAGGCTTCCACCTTCGTTTCCTTCAGGTCGGTGGACTCATACACGATGTTTACGCCGGCTTCGCGCTGCAAGCGCTGCAGGGCCGTGGCCAGCGAGCCGGTTTGCACGGCAAAATAGGCTACCTCGGCATTGGCTTTCTGGGCCAGGCTGAGCTGGGGCAGGCTGATTTCGGCCAGCAGCAGGGCGCTGGTCAGCAGCAGCTTGCGGCTGTGCTTCTGGCCGTAACGTAAGTAGTTCAGGTGCGTCATACGGTGGTAAGGTTTGGGCAAGGCGGGGCCGGCCCGGCCCGCAGTAAGGGGTTGGAGAAAAAGGAAAAGCAGCTGGGCTTGGGGTTATTCTACCTGGTAAGTAGTGGCGGTGCGCTTGCTGATGCGCAGGTGGTGGCGTTGCAGCAGGGTATTGAGCACGTCGGTAATCTGGTCGGCGGAAAGTGCGGGGTCGAGCGTACCGGTCAGGGCCACCGCTGGGGCCGTAGCGGGCAACTCGAACTGCACGGGGTAGTAGGTCTCGAGCAGAAAGAAAATTTCGGGTAATGACGCCTGCTCAAAGGCCAGCAGCCGGCGGGTAGCTAAGTCCACCGGAGCCTCATTCTGGGAAAGCGTAAGCTGATGCGTACTAGCGTTATATATAAGTTGATCCTGGGGCCGCAGCACGGCCAGGAGGCGGTTTTGGTGGGCCACCTGCACCCGCCCGGTGCGCACCAGCACGGTAGCGGCGGGCAGCTGCGGGTAGGCCTTCACCAGGAAGGACGTGCCCAGCACTTTCACCGCCACCGTGCTGGTGCGCACCACAAATGGATGCTTGGGGTCCTTGGTCACGTCGAAAAAGGCCTCCCCGCGCAGCTGCACGGTTCGCACCTTTCCGAACGTAGCCGCGCAGGTCAACTCCGAGCGGGGCCGCAGCCACACACGGCTGCGGTCGGGCAGTACAATTTCCCGCTGCTCCCCTACCCCAGTGGCGTAGCGCAGCAGTTGAGGGCCCGGCTTACGGAGCCAGAAGGCCGCGGCAGCCAGCAGCAAGGGTACCAGCACGGCGGCCAGTTTCAGCACCGGCCACAGCGGCTGCACCCGCGCCGGGGCCTGGGTGCGGGTACGGATGTGGCGCAGCATCCGGGCCTGCCGCTCGGCAGTTAGCTCCTCGTTTAGGAGCTCGTCATCTTCCGGGGCAGCAGCCAGCGCGTCCAGCCACTGCTCCCGCTGCTGCTGCCGGCGGGCGCGGCTTCGCAGGGAGTACAACAGGCGGGTGGGCAGGCGGTGGCGGCGGAACTTGCGGGGCTTCATAACCAAGTTGCACAAGCTGAGCGGAGTAACTATCCAATCAGCCTGATATAACGAAAGCGTAATATTGAATGGCCGCGGCTACTTGCGGCGCTTCTTCGGAGTAGTTGTACTCAGCACTTCCACAATGGGCTGCCCGGTGCAGGCGCTGGGCAGCTTGCTTTCCACCAGCATGGCGGCCGTGGGGCAATGTCGGTGATGCTGTGGTACTCGTAGCTGACGCCGGGCGTGATGCCGGCCCCAAACCAGAGCAGGGGCACGTGGCTGTCGTAGAGGTAGCCCGAGCCGTGGGTGGCGCCCACGCCCAGCTCCCAGGTCCAGCCCGGGGAAAGCTCGAAGCGCACGTCGCCGAAGCGCTGGTAGTAGAGCCCGTTTTGCAGCTTGGTTTCCAGGAAAGCCCCCGTGCTGCTGGTCAAGAGCTGGGCGGTGGTATTCACCTGGGCAATGCCGGGCTGCTCGCGCAGGTAGTCGGCCAGCAGGTTCTGCACCCGGGTCAACTCTAGCTTGCGGCTGGCAATGAGGGGCCGGTTGAGGTAGTACATGTTGTTGCGTTCCGTCTCCAGCCACTGCCCGGGCCCGAGCTGCTGGGTCAGGAAGTCGGCGGCGCCTTTGTTGAGCGTGGCGTGGTTCTGGGCGCCAGCCGGGGCCTGGTGCTGGGCCAGGTATTTGGGTACTTCGCTGGCTCCGTGGTCGGCGGTCAGGAAAATAGTGTAGTTGCCCTTGCCCACGGTTTTGTCGAGAGCCTGCAGCAGACGGGCAATTTCCAGGTCCAGGCGCAGGTACAGGTCGTTTTCCTCTTTCGACAGCGGCCCGAACGTGTGGCCCACCGGGTCGGGGCTGGAGTAGCTGATGGCCAGCAAATCGGGCACGTCGTCGCGGCCCAAGTCCGTGTTGGCCAGCGCCGTGAGGGCCAGGTCGGTGAGCAGGTTGTTACCGAAGGGCGAAATGTTAACGGCCTCGTAGGCGGGCGGATTGAGCGGGGCTATCTTACTCAGGTCATAGGGAAACGTGGCGGCCGTTTTGCCCTTGAATATCCGCTCGAAGCTGTTAGAATCGGCTACGCTGTTGAGGTAGGCCTCGGGCCGCGCAGGGGCGTCCAGGTTTGCTGCCGGTAGTAGTCGGCCTTTTTCTGGGCGTTGAAGTCGGCCACCCACTTGGGCAGCGCGGGCATGTAGTAGGTGCTGGAAATGAAGTCGCCGGTGTTCATGTCGAACCAGAAGGCCCCGTCGGCCATGTGGCCCGCGGGCAGGGCCGAGGCCCGGTCCTTGAGCGACAAGGCTATGACTTTGCTGCGCCCGTTGGACACCATCTTCATTTCGTCGCCCAGGGTGGTGCTCACCTGGTTGCGGGCCGATACGCCCATGCCCTTCGGGGTGCCCACAAGCTGCACCGTGGAGTCGTCGGTGCAATACACGTCGCGGCGCAGGCGCCGGTCGTACCAGGAGTTGCCGACTACGCCGTGGTAACGGGGCGTGGTGCCGGTATACACCGAGCTGTGCCCCGGACCAGTCACGGTGGGCACGTAGTTGTAATGGGTGTTGCGGCACTGAAATCCCTCGCGCAGCAGGCGCTTGAAGCCGTCGTTGCCGAGCTGGTCGTAGAAGCGGGGCAGGTAGTCGGCGCGCATCTGGTCGACCATGATGCCGACCAGCAACTTAGGCTTTGGGTACCCTGGGCAACTGCAGCCGAAGCATTGCCCAGCAACAGGGCAGAGAGCAATAGTTTTTGAATCATACGAGGATACAGGCCTACCAGGGCTTAAGCCCCAAGCAAACCCAAGCGGAAAGAAAGATGAGTTCGGACAACGCCGGCCGGCTGTGGCACACTGCCGGCTACCAGCAGCCTGTGGCGTTCTGACCCGATAAAAGACTGAAAGATGGAGGCGGCCGTTATGGCCTACCCGGGCCGCCATCCACTTCTACCAGTTGCAGACCCACTCCTTTCCAACCATTCCCCCGCTTGGATTTAACGAAGAGGTAACATAGGCCGCTGCCCCGTCTGCACTCAGCTCAGCAGCTTGGTCAGAAAGGGCGACATCTTGTGCAGGGCGCTGTTGAGCTGGTTGCGGACAGTCTGCTCCGAGGTGGCAAACTTCTCGGCTATTTCCTTGACCGAGAAGTCGCCTAGCATGCCCAGCAAAAACACTTCCTTTTCCTTGGGTGGCAGTCCCTGGGCCCGGGCCTGAATGGCCGCCAGCGTGTCGTGGCCCACCAGGCGGGCAAAAGTTGTTTCGGTGCTGTGCGGCTGAGCGGCCCCCACGGCCTGCAGGTGGCGGCTGCGGATAGTAGCATCCCGGAACCGGGTCAGAATTTTCTTGCGCAACGCTCCTACCAGGTAGCCGGGCGCGTTGGAGTGCACGCGCAGCTGCGTCCGGTTGGCCCACAGGTCACAAAAAAGCTCCTGGGTCAGGTCTTCCGCATCGGCTGCGTGGCGCAGCACTTTGTAGGCGTAGCGGTACAGTTCCCGCCACTGCGACTCGAACACCTGCTCGAAAGCCTGGTAGTCGTTGTTGCGGATTCGCTCGAACAACTCAAGTAAATTCTCAGTAGCCACGGCGCATTGTTTGCACCAAATGTAAACGCCCCGGCACGTGTTAGCAGGCCCCGTTTGCAGTAATCATACAAGGTTCATCAGGGCGTAACAAATGCGTAAACCAGCCAGGCAGCGTGTACTCCTGCCGTTGGCCCGCTTCAGAAAAAGTACCCGATAAATTTTGCTCTGTTCTGTTGTTCCCGCTCCGGCACTAAGCTAGCCCGAGCAGATGGCGTCGGGTGAGCGGGACCAAGCCCACGTTACCTAGCAACTGCCCCTAATCAATTACCGGGCTGGCCTCCCCTGCCCCCTATGGGTTCGTTCTTTATAGGTGGGCATACTGAATGCCCAGGTTTACCTTATTGACCAGTAACACCCAATGACATAGCGGTTATAGTGCAACTGTAACTATTATAACTTCTTGCAAGTCAAGCTCAATAAACGCGACAGTCGGTTTAGATGCGGCAAACGGTTATTAGCCGGTAAGAAAGAGTTTAGTTAGTGAGGGGCACGCCTACTTGTTTGGCTCCCACCTGTCCGAGGTGGGTATCGTGAAAGCCGGTGGTGTGCTTGAGGCCGTAGCCCAGCAGCCGGTCAAAGGCGCTGTGGCCCAGCAGCACCGTGCCGGCCAGCACGAGCAGCGGCAGGCCCAGCACCCAGCCGGTCACGCCCACGGCCAGGGCCAGGGCTTTGTGGTGGGCCAGGTTGTAGCACACTGCCCCCACGCGCGGCCCGGCCACATAGCCGAGCATGCTCAGGTCGGGTAGCAGGAAAGTAGCGGGCAGCACCCACCACGCGTAGGGCAGGTACGTGAAGACGAACAGGGCCAGCAACACTTGAGCGAGTTCTTCGATTTTGAGCAGCAATTTCATGGGTAGTAGCTGAAAAGAGGTGAAAAGTAACGCTGCAAAATTCGGCCTCTTTCCCGCTGGCGGACGATAACATAAGCTAAGAAAAGCGCTGCGCCTGCTCAGTCTCCCCGCGTCACCCGTCCCCGAATGCGGCTGAGCGAAACGGGCGTAATTCCCAGGTAATTAGCCACCAGATGCTGGGGAATGCGTTCGAGAATCTTGGTTTTGCCGCTGGCCAGCAGCGCCCGGTAGCGCTCTTCCGGGGAAAGCAGCAACTGCTCGACGAGGCGGGCATCGGTGCCCAGCAGGTGGTATTCGGCCAGCAGGCGCCCGAAACGCTCATATACCGGCCGCTCCTGGTAGAGCTGCCGCAACACGGCGTAGTCGAAAACGACTAATTCCGTATCGACCAGGGCCTGAATGCTGAGCTGACTTGGTTGCCCCGTCAGACAGCCGGCATAGTCGCCGAGCAGGTGGTTTTCGAAGAAGAAGTACGTAGTACGTTCTTCCCCATCGGGACGAGGGTAGTAGAGGCGACAGGTCCCGTGGAGCAGCAAGGCCAACACGGGCAGGGAGTCGCCGGCCTGCAGCAGGTGTTCCCCGCGGCGCAGGTGGAGCGGGCGCAGGGCCTGATTCAGCGGATACCAGTCGGCCTCCGTAAGGTCGGGCACAAAGCGAAGTAGATACGTGCGCAGAGGATGCATAGCCAGCAAAATAGAGTCGGGATACGCTCGTAACTCGGGTAGCCTACCAAGCCAGGCGTTACGCCCGGCAACGGTAAAACCCATCCATGTTTCGAGACTTGGCCACTAAGTAATGCCTATAATAATTAACGGTGCAGATAATTCGACGGCCTCCTTACCCCCTACGCCTGGTTGCCCAGTGCACTCAAGCACCAGATAAGCAAGCGCCGAGGCCTGGTAGTAGACTTATCTGACATTCAATTGTATATTCGTTATTAGTTGATAGTGTTGCTTAAATTTTAAGTTGGGTGAAGTCTGCTGCTGTACCATCTTATGCTTCCCAAACGGATGCTGTTCTGCTTGCGGCAATGCAGGCCGGGGATGAAACAGCCTTTGCCGAGCTATATAAACGCTACAGCTATCCGCTTTTCAACGTTGCGTACGGGAAGCTGAAGAACAGGGAGGTGGCCGAGGAGCTGGTGCAGGATTTGTTCGAAAACCTGTGGAGCAAGCGCACTACCGCTCAGATTGAGCAATTAGGCTCTTATTTATTTTCGGCCCTTCGCTACCGCATCATCAACTACATCAAATCCGAGAAGGTCCGGACGAGCTACGAGCTGTTCTGCCGCCTCCATCTGAACGAAGCCGACACGGGCACGGAAGCCGCCGTGGCACTTAATGACCTGAACGAGGCGCTGACCGCGGGCATGCAGCACTTGTCCGAAAAAGCCCAGGAGGTCTTTCGCCTGAGCCGGCTGGAGCAGTACACTATCCCCGAAATCTCGGTGCGCGTGAATTTGTCGGAGAAAACGGTAGAGTACCACCTGCGCAAGTCGCTCAAGCTCATGCGGCGCTACCTGCGCAACTTTCTTTTGCTGCTGTGGCCCTTTTGGTTTTTTATGTAAACTAACCTATTGGCAATAAACAGTTTACTTGTATAAACACATAGATTATGCTAGTTGGGTGAAAAATAAATTGGGGTTAGGTTGAGGGTAATCGGCGACTTAGCTGACTTCTTAGTCAGTACCCCGCCAAACCCTTCGACCCGTGACGGAATCCGAATTTCACAAGCTTCTGCAACGCTACCTCAATGGCCGGTGTACGCCCCAGGAACAGGCGTTGGTTGAGCACTGGTACGACCGGCTCGAACAAGCGGACGGACCAGCCCTGCACGCCCAAAACCAGGAAGAGGTAGAACAGGCCATCTGGGCGCGACTGATGCAAAATCGTCGCCCGGCCAAACCGGAGCCCCGGGTGGTAACGATGTGGCAATCGACGCCGTTGCGCTGGGCCGCGGCGCTGGCCCTACTGGCCGTCAGCCTGGGCCTGCTGATGCTGGCTACCCAGCGTTTGCAGTCACCCGCCCAGTTCGACCAAGTTACTTCCGCTAATGGGTGGCTGCTGCGAACTAACCCGACCCAACAAATCCAGTACTTCCGACTGCCTGACAGCAGCCGCATCAGCTTGCACCCAGGCAGTAGCCTGCGCTACCGCACGGCCCTGGCAGGCCCCCGACGGGAAGTACACCTGGAGGGCGAGGCCTTTTTCCAGGTCAGCAAAAACCCCAGGCGGCCCTTTCTGGTGTTCACCAAACAAGTGGTTACCACCGTGCTTGGCACTAGCTTCCGCGTGAAAGCCTACGCGGCCAGCCAAGATGCGTCGGTGGCAGTGCGGGAAGGCAAGGTGGCCGTCCAGACCCGGGAGGGCGCGCAGCTAGATGCCTCGCCCACAAACCCCGCTGCCCTGGGAGTACTGCTGCTGCCCAACCAGCAGGTAGTGTACTCGGCAGCCCAGCGGCGCCTGAAAAAGGAGCTGGTGGATCGGCCGGTATTGCTGGCTCCCCAGCCCTTAGAGTTTGAGGCGCGCCCCGTAGCCGAGGTGCTAGAGGCGCTGGAAAAAGCCTACGGGGTCAACATCGTGTACGACAAGGCCAGGCTGGCCAGCTGCACCGTCAGCATCACCTTCTACGACGAGCCTTTGTTTGAAAAGCTGGGCTTGTTGTGCAAGTCCTTGGGTGCCTATTACACGCTTTCCGACGCCAACATCCTGATTCACAGCGAAGGCTGCCAGGACCAACTAGGCGGCTAGGTTTGCCCGCAAGCTGAACCTGGCAGCTGAGCCCATTACTACTACCCCGCTCCTCACACACCGAAAAATACTTACTCAATCGATTGCGAAAGTAAGACTCATTTTTTCCTCTTTTCAAATTCCCACAACCTCCCCTACTCCATGAAAAAAACTGTACAATTTCCACCGCCCACCCGGTCTGCGGTGGGGGCCCTTCTGCTGCAAACGGCAATTGTGTGCTTGCCGGCACTAACAGTGGATGCGCATTCCGCTGCGGCGAGCCCGGCTGCATCGCGCCTGACTTTGGCCCAAGGAGTACTCGAGCAAAAAATTACGCTGCAGGTAGAGGCACAAACGATCAGGGAAACCCTCAGCCAGATTGCCCGGCAGGCCAATATCCGGTTTGTGTACAGCCAGCAGCTGGTTGGCGCCGACCGCAAAGTGACCATCAATGCCCAGGACGCGCCTTTGCTAGCTGTGCTGGACCAGGTGCTGGCCCCGCTCAAGATTCAATATGAGGTGGCCAATAAGCGCGTGGTCTTGCGGGCGTCTTCTCAGCCAAGTTCCGCAAACGATTCCGGTAGGCCAGACGTCAGCGTTTCCGGGCGGGTGGTCGACGCCAAAGGGGATGGTATACCAGGCGTAACGGTAGTTGTGAAAGGCACTCCCACCGGCACTAGCTCCGGTCCGGACGGCAGTTTTACGCTGCAAGCCCCTGAGAACAGCGTGCTCGTATTCAGCTTCGTGGGCTATGCCCGTCAGGAAGTGCCCGTGACCGGGGCTACTACCACGCTGCGCGTGACGCTTGCCGAAGACGCGCAGGCGTTGAGCGAAGTGGTGGTCATTGGCTACGGCACGGCGCGCAAAAGCGACCTGACCGGCTCGGTGGCCTCCGTAAGCGGGGCGCAGCTTACGCAGGTAGCCACCTCCGACCCCGTGCAATCCTTGCAAGGCCGGGCGGCCGGCGTGGAAGTAACCTCCAACAGCGGGCAGCCCGGCTCGGGCACCCGCATTCGGGTGCGGGGCGTGGGCACCATCAACAACAGTGACCCGCTGTACGTGGTGGATGGCATCCAGACCAGCGACATCAGCTTTTTGCTGCCCGCCGACATCGAGTCGACGGAGATTCTAAAGGATGCTTCGGCAACGGCTATCTACGGCTCGCGCGGGGCCAACGGCGTGGTGCTCATCACCACCAAACACGGCAAGGCCGGCGCCACGCAGTTCAATCTGTCGGGCTACACGGGCTTTCAGCAGGTTCGGCGCACACTGCCCCTGACGACTGCCGCCGAGTACTCGACGCTCGTGCTCGAAGCCTTCACCAACGCCGGCAAGCCCCTGCCCGACTACGCCCCGCAGCTGCAGAATGCCATTGCAACCAACGCCGAAGGCATTGATTACCAAGACCTGGTCACGCAGAAAGGCCTGATTACCAACTACAGCTTGTCGGCCTCGGGTGGCACCGAACAAAACCGCTACCTGGTGAGCGGCAGCTACTTCCAGCAAGACGGCATCATCAAGAATTCGGGCTTCAAGAAGTACGTGATTCGGGTGAATGACGACATCGTACTCACCAAGCGCATCAAAGCGGGCGTGGGAGCTACGTTCACCAACAACAAACAGACGGGCAGCGGTGATGGGCAGGGCGGCTCGCAGCCCTATCTGGTGCTGCAGTACGCCCTGCAAACCAACCCCGTCCTTAACCCATTTGGCCCCAACGGGACCTACAACGAGGACGTCATCACGCGCAATGCGCTAAACGTGCCGCGCTACCTCGACGAGCAGCAGTTCAACAAGCTGCAGAACAACAACCTGTTCAGCAGCAGTTACCTCGATATTGCGCTATTTAAAGGCCTGTCGTTCCGCTCCACGTTTGGCATCAACTACTTCAACAACCACCCCAAAGTATACCAGCCGCAGTACTACATCGGCCCGGTAGACCAGCGGGCCCAGAGCGCGCTGATCGAGACGCGCAGTGAGAACGTCTCGTGGGTGTGGTCGAACTACGCCAACTACACCAAGACCTTCGCCGACAACAGCTCCTTCTCGGCTACTCTGGGCCAGGAAGCCCAGCGCGGCTACGGCAACGGCATCTCCATTACGGCCTTCAATGTGCCGGCCGATGCCTCGCTGCAATACGCGTCGGCCTCGCGCAGCACCGGCAACGTGGTGCGCAGCTCGCAGTACGACGGGAGCTTAGCCTCGTACTTCGGCCGTGCCAACTACAACTTCCGGGACCGTTACCTGGTGACGGGCACCCTGCGCCTGGACCAGACCTCGAAGTTCCTGGGGCCCGTGCGCAAAGGGTACTTCCCGTCGGTAGGTGCGGCCTGGAACATCTCCAACGAGCAGTTCCTCAAGGGTGTAAGCTACCTGTCGGCACTAAAGCTGCGGGCCAGCTACGGCCAGGTCGGCAACCAGAACGCGGCCCCCAACTACGGCTATGCCTCGGTGGCCAGCAACAACCAGACCTACTCCTTCAATGGAGTAGCTGCCCCGGGCCTAGCCATCAGCCAGATTAATAACACGGACCTGAAGTGGGAAACGGCCATTACTACCGATGTAGGCCTGGATGCAGAGCTGTTCAACAGCCAGTTGATCTTTACGGCCGACTACTTCGAGCGCCGCACCCAGGACATGATTGCTCTATCGCCGGTGCCTGACTTCGTAGGCCAGGCCCCCGCGCCTGCCAACGTGGGCGCCCTGCGCAACCGCGGCCTGGAACTGGCCCTGAACTACCGCAATGAGATAGGCAAGCTCCAGTACAACGTGGGGCTGAACTTCACCAAAATCAACAACGTCGTGACCAGCCTGGGCGGCGGCAACCCCATTGCCAGCGGCAACGTGCTGACGCAAATCAACAACACCACCCTCACCGACGTGGGCCGCGAAATAGCGTTTTTCTACGGTTTGCAGGCCCAGGGCGTGTTTCACAATCAGGGCGAGATTGACGGGTACAGAAACCCCGACGGGACGCTGGTGCAGCCCGGTGCCCAACCCGGCGACGTGCGGTATGAGGATGTCAACGGCGACGGCGAGATTACGGCCGCCGACTACACCTACTTGGGCAGCGCCACGCCCGACTTTACCTACGGCGGCTCGCTGAGCCTGAACTACTCCGGCTTCGATTTCAAGGTGCTGCTCTACGGGGTGCAGGGTGCCGAAGCTTTGAACGGGGCAGCCTTCAACCTGAACAAGTCGGCCGACTTTGTGGGCGTATGGAGCAACTTCTACGCGAGCCGCATGGACCGCTGGACGCCCAGCAACCCCAACAGCAACCAGCCCCGCGTAACCTCGACCGACACCAACGGCAATGACCGCATGAGCAGCCGCTACGTGGAGGATGCCAGCTACCTGCGCGCCCGCAACATGGAGCTGGGCTACACGCTGCCCCAGTCGTTGCTGGGCAAGGTAAAGGTGAACGGCGCCCGGGTGTTCGTCTCGGTTGATAACGTGTTTACCCTCACCAAGTACACGGGCTACGACCCCGAGATATCAACCGCGGCGTTCTACAACAACCCCTGGCTTACGGCGTGGACTACGGCAACTACCCGCAGGCCCGCACCTACCGCCTGGGCTTCAACGTGCAGTTTTAACTACTTACGTCCTACCCTCTTCCTATGAAACCCACCCGCGCCGCCGCATTGCTCGGCCTGCTGATATCTACCGCCCTGGCTTCGGGCTGCCAGGACTTTCTGGACAAGGAGCCTCTGGGCACGACCACCCAGGACAAGCTTTTCCGGGACCCTACCAACGCCGTACAAGCCATTAACGCCGTCTACGACGTGGCCGCCTGGGACCAGGGCCCCAAGTGGGGCGACCCCACCGGCCAGTACGTAGCCCAAACCTTCGAATGGATGTTCGGGGACCTGATGACCGACGATTCCGAGAAAGGCGGCAGCTCGCCCAGTGACTTCCTGTCCCTAATTGAGCTCAAAACCTGGAACATTCCGCCTTCTAACCCGCCCGTAACGACGCTGTGGGTGCACAGCTTCACCGGCATTGCCCGGGCCAACACGGTGATTAACAACATCGACGCGGGCACCATCGACGCGGGTCTGAAAGCGCGCCTAAAGGGCGAAGCGCTGTTTCTGCGGGCGTATTTCTATTTCAACTTGGTGAAGGGCTTCGGGGGCGTGCCGCTGTTTGAAAAAACCGTGACGCCCGCCGAGGCGCCCAACGCGACCCGCGCCACCATCGCCCAGACCTACGCCTTCATTGAAAAAGACCTGAAAGCCGCGGCTGCATTGCTGCCCGAAAAGAGCGGCTACGCCGCCGCCGACAACGGCCGGGCCACCAAGGGCGCGGCCACCGGCTACCTGGCCCGCGTCATACTGTACCAGCTGGGCACCGTGAATGGCAACAACCACACCTGGCAGGAGGTCTACGATTTGACAAGCACCATCATCAGCTCCGGGCAGTACAGCCTGCTGCCCAACTACGCGGCCATTCACCAGGAAATTGGCGAGAACAGCAGCGAGTCGCTGTTTGAAATCCAGTTTGCCACCTCCAACGACGGCTACGGCCCCATCTCGGTGGGCACGACCAGCAATATTTTTCAGAACAACCGCCGCACGTTTGGCTACGGCTTCAACAACCCCACGCAGAGCCTGGTCGATGAGTTTGAGCCCAACGACCCGCGCCGCGAAGTCACGATTATCAAGAACAACGACATCGTGCTGGGCATTCTTCAGCCCATCGACCTGACCCAGAATGCCACGGGCTATTTCAACCGCAAGGCGGCCATTATTGCGCCCAACGCTCCGGAGTCGGGCCCGCAGAACATTCGTAAGCTGCGCTACGCCGACATTTTGCTGATGAAAGCCGAAGCTGCCGCCCAGCTCAACAAACCCGCCGAAGCAGTGGCGCTGGTAAACCAGGTGCGGCAGCGGGCCCGCAACTCCACCCGCCCACCCGGCACCACGCTGGGCTCGCTGGCCTACGAACCAGCTAATACCCCGGCCGGCACACTGCCGGATTTGTCCGCCAGCTTGTCGGGCCAGGCCCTGTTGAACGCCATCTGGCACGAGCGCCGGGTGGAATTCGGGGAAGAGTCGCTCCGGCTGTGGGATTTGATTCGGACGGGCCGCTACATGGGCATTTTACCGCCTGAGGTCCGGGCGCGGGCCCTGTCGCACGTGGCCACCGAGCCGTCCGTGAATCCTACGCCCCTACTGCCCATTTCCCTTAACGATGCCCAAACCTGGAAGCTGGCCCAAAATCCCGGGTATTGATTCCTAACTGCTTTAAAAAAGCCGGCTTGCCACCTTGCAGAAGGCGGTAAGCCGGCTTTATGGTGCGTGAGCAATCCAGTGCAGGCAGCCCGCTCTAGGTACCACACGTTCCGTCAGCCGCGGCGACGACGTTGGTATAGATGCTGACGAACCTGAAGAAATAAGCCCAGGATTTACTAGCTTTTCGCCATAGCCCCTAAACTGTATCTTCGCCGGGCAAGTGTACGCCCGAAAATCAAGAGCATGAAAGTATTTCTGACCGTTTTAGCCACCCTGTGGCTGCAAACCGCTAGCCTGTTTGCACAATCGATTGACTTGGTTAATCCCATCCTGACTGGCTTCTACCCGGACCCCAGCATTGTGAAGGTAGGACCGGATTACTACCTGGTAAACTCCACCTTTTCCTACTTCCCCGGTATTCCGGTGATGCATAGCCGGGACCTGAAGAACTGGAAGCAGGTGGGCAACGTCATCAGCCGGCCCTCACAGATGAACTTCCTGGGCGACCGGATGACGCGGGGCCTGTTTGCCCCGGCCATTGAGTTTCACAATGGCACGTATTACGTCACCTGCACGCTTATCGACCACAAGGGCAACTTCGTGGTGACGGCCAAAAACCCCGCCGGCCCCTGGAGCGACCCCATCTTTTTGCCCGAGGTAAAGGGCATCGACCCCTCGCTGTATTTCGAGGGCGACAAGGCCTACGTCATCTACAACAGCGACCCGCCCGACAACAAACCGCTCTACGACGGGCACCGCTCCATCAAGATGATTGAGCTGAATCCGCAAACCCTGCAAACCGTGGGCGAGGCCAAGATTGTGGTAAATGGCGGCGTGGACCTGAGCAAAAAGCCGGTCTGGATTGAGGGCCCCCACCTGATGAAGCGCAATGGCTGGTACTACCTCTACGCAGCCGAGGGCGGCACGTCGGTCAACCACACGGAGGTCGTGTTCCGCAGCAAGTCTGCCCTGGGGCCATTCGTGCCCTACGAGAAGAACCCCATTCTCTCCCAGCGCGAGCTGCCCAAGGACCGCAAAGACCCCATCACCTCGGCCGGGCACGCGCAGTTTGTGGAAGGGCCCGATGGCAAGACCTACGCCATTTTCCTGGCCGTGCGGCCCTACGAGGGTAACTACTACAACACCGGCCGCGAGACCTTCATCGTGCCCGTGGTGTGGAAAGACGAGTGGCCGGTGATGGATCCGGGGCCCAACGGCGTGCAGTATTCCTACAAAGCCAACTTTGCAGAGGTGAAGCAGCCCGGCGCCCGGCCCCAGAGCGGCAACTTCGCCTATACCCTCACCTTCGAAAAGCAACTCGACCCAGCCCTGCTCTTTTTGCGCACCGTCGACAGCAGCAACTTCTCATTGAGCAAGGCCCGGGGGCTTACCCTGAAGCTCAAGCCCGAAACCTGCGCCGAAACCGGCAACCCGGCTTTCGTTGGCAAGCGCCAGCAGCATTTGTACTGCACCACCGAAACCGAGCTGAACTTCGCGCCGAAAGCGGCCCACGAAAAGGCCGGCTTGGTTGTCTTCCAGGACGAGAAGCACTTCTACTACCTCTGCAAGTCGGTGGACAACGGCAAGCCCGTGCTCCAGCTCTTCAAAAGCAAGCCCGCCGACGCGAAGCAGCCCGAACTGCTTGCCCAAGCCCCGCTCACGGCGGCAACGGCCCGGGTGCAGCTGCGCATTCAGGCCCAGGCCGACACCTACAGCTTCCACTTCTCGGAAAACGGGAAGACCTGGACGACGCTCAAAGACAAAGTAGACGCCCGGTTTCTGAGCACCCAGGAGGCGGGCGGTTTTATCGGCTGCCTGTTCGGGATGTACGCCACTTCCTCAGGCCAGCCCACCACGAACACCGCCTCCTTTACGTGGCTTAAATACGCGGGCAACGACCCGGTATACAAAAAGTAGCTCTCGACTTAGCCAAGTACCTCTTTCCTAGCCTGCCTATCATGCGTTTAGCTTTCTTTTTTGGCGCGTTTATGCTTGTTGCCGCAACCGCTCAGGCCGCCGAGCCCGTTCTCGTCAGCAGCCCCGACGGGGCCGTGCAGGTGCGCGTGGATATCACTGCCCAGGGCCAACCTACCTACGCTGTGCGCTACCGCGCCGCCGAGCTGCTGCGCCCTTCGCACCTGGGTTTGCAGCTGGCCAGCGCCGACCTTACCCAGGGCCTGAAACTAACCAAAGCCGACAAGGTGGAAGCCGTAGCCGATGACTACCAGTTGGCCACCGACAAGCGCGCTGCCTGCCGCTACCGGGCCAACCGCCGCGTGGTGCGCTTTGCGGGCAAGGCCGGGGCGCCCACGCTGAGCGTCGTGTTTCAGGTGTCGAACGACGGGGTGGCGTTTCAGTACCTTGTTGAGGGCAACAACGCCGATTTGCAGCGGATTACGGCCGAGAAAACCAGCTTCCACCTGCCGGCAACTGCCAAGGGCTGGCTGCACCCACATGCTAAAGCGCAGACTGGGTTTGCCAATACCCAGCCCTCGTACGAGGAATATTACCAGCGCGGCGTGGCGGCCGGTACGCCGTCTTCGCTCGGGCAGGGCTGGTCGTTTCCGGCTTTGTTTGAGACGGGCGGGCACTGGGTGCTGCTCACCGAGGCGGGTATGGACCGCAGCTACTGCGGCACCCACCTGGCCCACACCGCTCCCGATGCCGACTACAGCATTGCCTTTCCGCAGGCCCCGGAACGAACTACGCCCCAGGCCCCGCTGCTGCCCGAAAGCCGTTTGCCCTGGCGCACGCCCTGGCGCGTTATCGTGGTGGGTAATTCGCTGGCTCCCATCGTGGAATCGACCTTGACTACCGACCTGAGTGCACCGGCTAAAACGCCCGTGCTCACCGAAGCGGCCGGCAAATCGTCGTGGTCGTGGGTGCTGCTAGGCGACAAGAACACGACTTACGACGTGCAGCGCCGCTTTATCGACTACTCGGCCACGATGGGCTGGCGCTACTGCTTAGTAGATGCCCTCTGGGACACGCAAATCGGCTACGAGAAGACGGCCGAGCTGGCCCGGTACGCTCAGAGCAAAAACGTGGGGCTGCTGGTGTGGTACAACTCCAACGGCAGCTGGAACGAGGCCCCGCAAACGCCCACCAAGGTGCTGTTCGAGCCTGAAAGCCGGCGGCGGGAGTTTGCCCGCATTAAGAAAATGGGCGTGGCGGGCGTGAAAATCGACTTTTTCGGCGGCGACGGGCAGTCGTTTATGAATTACTACCAGGACCTGCTCACCGACGCGGCTCAGGCCGGGCTGCTGGTCAATTTCCACGGCACCACCATCCCGCGCGGCTGGAACCGCACCTACCCCAACCTGATGACCATGGAGGCCGTGCGCGGCTTCGAGTTTCTGACCTTCGACCAGGCCAATACCGACCAGGAAGCTACCCACTGCGCCACCCTGCCTTTTACCCGCAACGCCGTGGGGCCGATGGACTTCACGCCCATGGCGTTTTCCGAAATAAACGGCAAGCAGCGTCGCACCTCCAACGCCTTTGAGCTGGCCTTGTCGGTGCTGTTTCAGTCGGGCATTCAGCACTATGCCGAGGTGCCCGAGGGCATGGCCGCGCAACCCACCTACGTGCAGGACTTCGTGAAAAAGCTGCCACCGCGCTGGGCCGATGTGAAGCTGCTCGACGGCTACCCCGGTCAGTATGCAGTAATAGCCCGCCAAGCCCCCGACGGCCGGTGGTACGTGGCCGGCATCAACGGCACCGACGCGCCCAAAACCCTGCAACTCGACCTGGGCAAGCTGGGCCTGGCCGGAGGTACGCTCATCACCGACGGCGCCACCAACCGCAGCTTCAGCACCCGGCCCGTGGGCAGCGCTACCCTAAGTGTGACACTACCGGCCCGTGGCGGCTTTGTGGTTCAGCCCTAACCTACGCAGGGCCTAAATAGTCCTGCTATGCCTCACGCATTGGCTAGTAGACTACAAGCCGATGAACCGACTCCAAGCTATGAGAAACGTCCTGTCCCTTATCCTGAGCGTGGTCTTCTTGAGCGTAAGCAACGCCTCGGCGCAAAAAATGCTACTGGAAGCACCTAAGGGCTTCGACCAACCCACCGCGGGCAGCCCTACCGGCCGGCTGGACAGCATCCGTTACACCTCGAAAACGGTAGGCTCGGTGCGCAAGGCACTGGTCTACACACCGCCGGGGTATTCTAAAAAGAAAAAGTACCCGGTGCTCTACCTGCTGCACGGCATCGGCGGCGACGAAAAGGAGTGGCTCCGGGGCGGCCGGCCCCAGGTGATTCTGGATAACCTCTACGCGGCCGGCAAGCTCAGGCCCATGCTGGTTGTAATGCCCAATGGACGCGCCATGAAGGATGACCGGGCCTTGGGCAACGTATTCAGTCCCGACAAGGTGGCGGCCTTTGCCAACTTCGAAAAAGACCTGCTCACCGACCTTATTCCCTACGTCGAAAAGCACTACCCCGTGCTCCGGAGCCGCGAAAATCGGGCCCTAGCCGGGCTGTCGATGGGCGGCGGACAGTCGTTGAATTTCGGACTGGGCAACCTCGACCGGTTTGCCTGGGTGGGCGGCTTTTCCTCGGCTCCCAATACCAAGCTGCCCGAGCAATTGGTACCCGACCCGAAAAGGCGAAAAAGCAGCTCAAGCTGCTCTGGATTTCCTGCGGCGACCAGGACGGCCTGTTGCCCGTTAGCCAGCGCACCCACGACTACCTCTACGAGCACAACGTGCCGCACGTGTACTACCTCGAAGCCGGCGGGCACGATTTCAAAGTCTGGAAAAACGGCCTCTACATGTTCGCACAGCAGCTCTTCAAGCCCGTGGACGTAGCTGCCCTGCCCACCTACACCGTGCTGGGCGCGCCCGCAGCCACCAACGTGCGCAATGCGAAATACCCCCAGCTCTTGCCCGATAACCGCGCCGTGTTTCGCCTCCAGGCCCCTGGTGTGCAGCGCGTACAGCTGGATTTGGGCCGGAAATATGATATGACGAAAGACAGCAGCGGCACCTGGACGGTGACGACCGACACGCTAAGCCGGGGCCTGCATTATTATTCGCTGGTGCTCGACGGGCTACCCGTGGCTGACCCCGCCAGCGCCACCTTCTACGGCATGGGGCGCATGGCCAGCGGCCTCGAGGTGCCCGGCCGCGGCACGGGTTTTTACGCCCTGAAAGACGTGCCCCACGGGGAGGTGCGGCTCAAGCGGTTCTACTCGAAAGTCACCAACTCCTGGCGGCAGTGTTACGTGTACACGCCGCCGGGCTACGAGGCCAATGCCAGCACTACGTACCCGGTGCTCTACCTGCTGCACGGCGGGGGCGAAGACGAAACCGGCTGGGCTCGGCAAGGCAAAGCCGATTTGATTCTGGACAACCTGCTGGCCGAGAAAAAGGCAAAGCCCATGCTCGTAGTGATGCTCGACGGCAACATGGGCGGCCCCGGCGGCCTGGCAAGCTTCGGCGAACCGACGCTGAAACGCTTCGAAGACGAGCTCAAGCAAACCGTACTACCGGTAGTGGAAAGCAGCTACCGAGTGGCGCCCGGCCCTCAGAACCGGGCCTTGGCGGGCTTGTCGCTGGGCGGCTTGCAAACGCTCTACGCCGGTGTGCGCAACACGGATATGTTTCCGTACCTCGGCGTGTTCAGTTCGGGCTTCTTTGCCAACAACCCCGCGCTGTCGGACCCGCAGTACGCCTTTATGCAAGCCAACGCGGGCACCATCAATGCCAACCTCAAGCAGCTGTGGCTTTCGATGGGCGGCCCGAGGACATTGCCTACGCCAACAACAAGGTGATGCGGGCCCGACTAGATATGCTGGGTATCAAGTACGGGTACAGCGAGTATCCTGGTGGCCATACCTGGCCCGTGTGGCGGCATGATTTGTACCTGTTTGCGCAAAAGCTGTTTTAGACAGCCCGTTTCGTTTTCCTACCCCTCTACCTGATCCGATGAGAAATATCTGCCTTGTTGTCCTGTTAACTCTTGGGACCTACTTCCCCTGCGGGCGCAAAATCCCATTATCAAGGACGTGTTTACGGCCGACCCGGCCCCGCTGGTGTACCGCGACACGCTGTTTCTCTACACCAGCCACGACACGGCTTCGGCGCAGGAAACCAACTACAAAATGCCCGACTGGCGCATCTACTCCACCACCGACATGGTGCATTGGAAAGACTACGGCAAGCGCCTTTCGCCCAAGACCTTTGCCTGGGCCACCGGCGACGCTTACGCGGCCCAGTGCGTTTATCACAAGGGCAAGTTCTACTGGTTTGTGTCGACCTTTCATAAGAAGGACGCCAACAGCCAAGGTGGGGCGGCCATCGGCGTGGCCGTGTCGGACCGGCCCACGGGGCCGTTCAAGGATGCCATCGGCAAGGCCCTTATTACCAACGAAATGACCAAGGATAAGCCGCACGCCTGGGACGACATCGACCCCACCGTTTTTATCGATGATGATAAGCAAGCCTACCTGTACTGGGGCAACTTAAGCTGCCGCTGGGTGAAACTTAAGGACAACCTGACGGAGCTGGCTGGTCCCATCACGGTGCTGAATATTAAGAACTACATCGAAGGTCCCTGGGTGTACAAGCGCAAGAAGCTCTATTACCTCGTGTATGCCAGCGAGGGCACCAAGCCCGAAATGATAGAGTACTGCACCGCCCCAGCGCCGCTGGGCCGTGGACGTACCGCGGCATCATCCAGGAAAATGTGCCTAACAGCTTCACCACCCACCCGGGCATTATCGATTACAAGGGCCAGAGCTACTTCTTCTACCACAATGGCTCGTTGCCCACCGGCGGCAGCTACCGCCGCTCTATCTGCGTGGATTATTTGCGCTACAACCCGGACGGCACTATCCAGCCCATCGTGCAGACGACCAAGGGTGTAGCGCCCGTGAAGTAAGAATCTAGGCTCCTTAGCCGCCGAAGAACCACCCTCCGTATCCCACCCGTGAACAAACTTCTTTTCTTTCTTCTTTCTCTAAGCGCAGCCTCGGAACTACACGCCGAAGACGGCCACCAACTCTGGTTGCGCCCACATGCCGCAACCCCGGTAACGGTAGTAGTTCCTATCAAAAACTCAGCCTTGCTCGCTACAGCGAAGCAGGAATTGCAGCAGAGCTGGCAGGGTAGCGCCGGCGCCACCGTCACGCTTACCCTCCGCAAGGATAAGACTATAAAACACGACGGGTTTCGGTTGAGTGCGCAAGGGGTGCAGGCCGCCACCGAACGTGGCATCCTGTACGGGGTGTTTGAGCTATTGCGGCGCCAGCAAACCGGCCAGTCGGTGACAGATGGTGTTTCCAATCCATCCTATGAACTTCGCCTGCTCAACCATTGGGACAACCCTGATGGGTCGGTGGAGCGGGGATATGCCGGCAAGTCCATCTTCTGGCGCAAGGACAGTGCCCTGGTCGTGACCAAGCGCGACAAAACCCTGTGGCAGGAATACGCCCGGGCCAACGCCTCAGTGGGCATCAACGGCAGCGTCCTCAATAACGTGAATGCCTCGCCCATGATACTCTCCGCCGAATACTTGGGCCGGGTGAAAGCCATTGCTAATGTGCTGCGGCCCTACGGTGTGAAGACTTATCTGTCCGTGAAGTTCTCCTCGCCAGTGCTGCTTGGCGGCCTCAAAACCGCCGACCCGCTGGACCCAGCCGTTGTCAACTGGTGGCGTAGCAAGGTGAAGGAGATTTACCAGCAGGTGCCCGATTTTGGTGGCTTCCTGGTGAAAGCCAGCAGCGAAGGGCAGCCTGGTCCGCAGGACTACGGCCGCACCCACGCCGACGGCGCCAACATGCTGGCCGATGTGCTGAAGCCCTACGGTGGCCTGGTGATGTGGCGAGCCTTCGTGTACAGCCCCAACGATAAGGACCGCGCCAAGCAAGCCTACAACGAGTTTGTGACGCTCGACGGCAAATTCCGGGACAACGTCATCATTCAAGTGAAGAACGGGCCGGTAGATTTTCAGCCCCGGGAGCCATTCAGCCCGTTGTTTGGGGCGCTGAAAAAGACGGCCGTCATGCCCGAGTTTCAAATCACGCAGGAGTACCTCGGGCACGCCATCGACTTGGCTTATTTGGCGCCGATGTGGGAAGAGTGTTTGCAAAGTGACACCTACCAGGCCGGCCCCGGCAGCACCGTGGCCCGCTGCACCAACGGCAGTGTGTACCGACAAGCCCACTCGGCCATGGCCGGCGTGTCCAACGTGGGCCTGGACACCAACTGGACGGGCCACGACTTCGCGCAGGCCAACTGGTACGCTTTCGGGCGACTAGCCTGGAACAGCAGCGCCAAAAGCGCCCAACTCGCCGAAGAGTGGCTCAAGCTGACTTTCCAAAACGCAGCTAGCGGCCCAACGCAGCCCGCTACCTCGGCCGCCGACTGGAACACCAAGTTCCTGACGCCCATAACCCAATTAATGCTGGCGAGCCGCGAGGCAATCGTCGATTACTCCATGCCGTTAGGCTTGCACCATATTATGTCGGCCACTCACCATCACTACGGACCGGGCCCGTGGTGGGCGCCGCCCGGTATGCGCGCCGACTGGACCCCGCCCTATTATCACCAGGCGTCGGCCAACGGTGTGGGTTTCGACCGCACCAAGACGGGCAGCGACGCGGTGAGCCAGTACCACGAGCCGCTGGCCACGCAGTTCAACAACCCCGCCACCTGCCCCGACGAGTACCTGCTGTGGTTCCACCACCTGCCTTGGGATTTCAAGATGAAGAGCGGCCGCACGCTGTGGGACGAGTTGGCCCTGCACTACGAGCACGGCGTGCAGCAAGTGCGCCAGTTTCAGCGCACTTGGGACCAGGCCCAACCTTACGTGGACGCCGAGCGGTTCGGGGTGGTGCAAAACAAGCTGCGCACCCAAAGCGGCAACGCCGTGGTGTGGAAAGACGCCTGTTTGCTGTACTTCCAGCAGTTCAGCCGCTTGCCCATTCCGGCCGCCGTGGAGCCGCCCATGCACACGCTGGAAACACTCATTGCCAACGACACGCCGCCGCGGCCACCTCGCCAGCCTTAGTCGTTCTTATTGCACTTGTCAAAACTGCCAGCCCGTGGTTCTGAACGACAAATGCGGCTTTGACTTTGCCCCGGCCGTGTACGGCGTTGCCTGGTCAAACGGAATGTCACCTCTTACTTCCTCAGGTTGCGGTACCTATATGGCTACGCATGCGACTCCTAAGCTCTCAGCGTCCCACGCTACTCTTTGAAACATAGCTTTATGAACAACCTTTTTGCCCGCTTGCTTGGCACAAAATGCACCCTTTTGGCGGTGGTGGGTCTGCTCACGGTGGGTGCCAGCCCTAGCTTCGGCCAGCGCCTTAGCCCCCGGAAGAAACCAACGAGCACCGCGGCTTTTTACACCAATAAGTACCCTAACCTGCTGCGGGAAGCGGGCTACAGCCAGGCTGACATCGATAAGAAAGTGGCACAGGCATACCACGACGTGTTTGAGGGGCCCAACAAAGTGTACTTCGCAGTGGGCGACTCCATGGCCTACGTGTCGGATGTGAAAAACGAGGATGCCCGCACCGAGGGCCTTTCCTACGGCATGATGGTAGCGGTGCAGCTCAACAAAAAGGAAGTGTTTGACCGCCTCTGGCGCTGGTCGAAAAAGTATTTGCAGCACCAAAGCGGTCCGCTGGAAGGCTACTTTGCCTGGAGCATCAACACGGCCACCATGAAGCGCAACTCGGAAGGGCCGGCCTCGGATGGCGAGCTGTACTTCGTGACCAGCCTCTTGTTTGCCTCGAATCGGTGGGCAATGCGACGGGCATCAACTACTACAAGGAAGCCCGCCGCATCTTGGATGCCTCCTGGAAAAAAGACGGTACCGGCGACGTGCACAACCTCTTCAATACCAAGCACAAGCAGATAAGCTTCGTGCCGGTCGGCGACATGTACAACTGGACCGACCCCTCGTACCACGTGCCGGCTTTTCTGGAAGTGTGGGCCGAATACGCCAAGGATGGGCACGAGCAGTTTTACCGGGACTGCGCCGATACGTCGCGGGTGTTTCTGCACCGCGCCTGCGCTTCCCCCACCGGCCTCAACTACGACTACACCGAGTTTAGCGGCCAGCCCCACCCGACCCGGTGGGCGCCCGCCGCGTTCCGCTACGACTCCTGGCGCGTGCCCATGAACATTGCCATGGACTACGTGTGGTTTGGCAAGGACCGGGCCTGGCAGCAGCAGTACGCGCAACGCTTCCAGGGCTTCCTGCGCAGCAAAGGTCTCAACACCTTCGAAGACCAATTCAACGTGGACGGCTCACGGCCTGATTTTATTTTGCCGGCCGGCAAGGTGAAAAAGCTGCGCCACTCGCTCGGCCTGGTGGCTACCTCGGCCTCGGCCTCGCTCATGCGCCCAGCCCCGCCGCAACTGGATTTCGTGCACGCCCTTTGGAACGCCAAGCTGGCGCCCTACGAAGACGGCTATTTCGACCCCTACTACGACGGCCTGCTGTACTTGTTTAGCCTCATGCACCTGAGCGGCAACTACCAGGTCATCAAGCCCCAAACGCGCTAATTATTAAGGTCAACGATGAAGAACTACTTGTTGCTGCTGACTAGTCTGTGCCTTGGGGGGCCGGTGGCGTGGGCGCAGAGCCCAACGGCCCGCAACCCCGTGGTGCATGCCGACGTGCCCGACCTGTCTATGATTCGGGTGGGCAACACCTACTACATGAGCAGCACCACCATGCACATGAGTCCGGGGGTGCCCATCATGAAATCGACGGACCTGGTGAACTGGAAGCTGGTGAGCTACGCCTACGACACCCTGGCCAGTGTGGACGCCATGACCCTCGCCAACGGCAAAAACACCTACGGGCGCGGCTCCTGGGCCAGCAGTTTGCGCTACCACCAGGGCACGTACTATGTCAGCACCTTTGCCCAGACTACCGGCAAAACTCACGTCTATTCCACCAAGAACATCGAGAAAGGCCCTTGGAAAGCAGTTTCCTTTCAGCCGAGCATGCACGACCATTCGCTGTTTTTCGACGACGATGGCCGGGTGTATATGGTGTACGGCGCGGGCAAGCTGCAACTGGCCGAACTTACCGCCGACGCGGCGGGCCTGAAGCCGGGCACCACGCCACAAACCATCATCGAAAATGCCAGCGCCCCGGCCGGCCCCAACATCAACCTACCGGCCGAAGGCTCACAGCTGTTCAAAGTCAACGGCAAGTACTACCTCTTCAACATCGTGTGGCCCAAGGACGGCATGCGCACGGTGGTCGTGCACCGGGCCGATAAAATAACCGGCCCCTACGAAGGCCGGTTGGCTCTACAAGACCTCGGCGTGGCCCAAGGCGGCCTCATCGACACGCCCGAGGGCAAGTGGTACGCCTACTTGTTCCGTGATTTTGGCGCCGTGGGCCGCATCCCGTACCTGGTGCCGGTGCAATGGGAAAACGGCTGGCCGGTGCTCGGCAATCCGGCGGGCAAAGTGCCCGAAACCCTCAACCTGCCCGCCAATAAAAGCCTGCTGCCGGGCCTGGTGGCGTCCGATGAGTTTACGCGCCGCGCCGGCGAACCAGCCCTGCCGCTGGTGTGGCAGTGGAACCACAACCCCGACAACAAGCGCTGGTCGGTAACTGAGCGCCCGGGCTACCTGCGCCTTACCACCGGGCGGGTCGATACTTCGTTTCTTCTGGCCCGCAATACCCTCACGCAGCGCACCATCGGGCCCACCTGCGCCGGCACGACGGCCCTGGATGTGTCGCATCTACGTCCCGGCGACTTTGCTGGCTTGGGGGTGCTGCAGAAGCGCTACGGGCTAGTGGGCGTGCAGGCCAGTCAGGGAGGCAAAGCCATTGTGATGGTCAGTGCCGAATCGGAAAAGCCAGTGGAGCTGCAGCGCCTGCCCCTGACGCAAAACAAGGTGTACTTCAAAATCGAGTGCGACTTCCAGGACCGCCGGGACGTGGCCACCTTTTTCTACAGCCTCGATGGCAAAAGTTGGCAGCCCGTGGGCAAGCCCCTCAAAATGGCTTACACGCTGCCGCACTTCATGGGCTACCGGTTCAGTCTCTTTAACTACTCCACCCAAACAGCGGGCGGGTACGCCGATTTCGATTATTTCCGCCTGGAAGACCACCTGAGCAAGTAGGCATTTCCCACTCGCTTCCCAACCCCAACCTCATGCGCAACCGAATACTTTGCGGACTGCTGGCAGCCTTGTTTCTTACTACTCTTCAGCCCGCCCGTGCCCAAAATCCGTTCATTACCAGCCAGTTTACGGCTGACCCCACGGCCCGCGTATTCGGCGACCGGGTGTACGTCTATCCTTCGCACGATATTCCCTGCGGGCCGGGGCGGGGCAAAATTGGCTGGTTTTGCATGGAAGACTACCACGTCTTCTCCTCGGCCAACCTTACCGACTGGACCGACCACGGCGTCATTGTCACCCAAAACAAAGTGCCCTGGGTGAAGCCCGACAGCTACAGCATGTGGGCACCCGACTGCGTTTTCCGCAACGGCAAGTACTATTTCTACTTCCCCACCACGCCTCGCGATACTACCCAGAGCAAGGGCTTTCGGATTGGGGTGGCGGTGGCCGACAAGCCCACCGGCCCCTTCCTGCCCCAGCCCGCGCCCATCGCCGGCGTGCACGGCATCGACCCCAACGTGTTTATCGACAAGGACGGTCAAGCCTACCTCTACTGGTCGCAGGGCGAAATTTATGGGGCCAAGCTGCAAGAGAACATGCTGGCGCTGGCCTCCGAACCCAAAACGCTGGGCGAGCTGCCCACCAAGGGCTTGAAGGAAGGCCCCTACGTGTTTGAGCGCAAGGGCATTTACTACCTCACCTATCCGCACGTCGAGAACAAGACCGAGCGCCTCGAATACGCCACCAGTACCAGCCCGCTGGGCCCGTTCACGGTAAAGGGTGTTATTATGGACGAATCGCCGACTGGATGCTGGACCAATCACCACTCACTGCTGCAGCTGAAAAACCAGTGGTACCTGTTCTACCACCACAATGATTTGTCGCCGGAGTTTGACAAGAACCGCTCGGTTAGAATTGACAGCCTATCCTTCGCCGCCGACGGTTCGATTCGCAAGGTGAAGCCCACTCTGCGCGGCGTCGGCCTGACCGATGCCCGGCAGAAAATTCAATTGGACCGCTACAGCCAGTTGAGTGAGCAGGGCGCGGCCATTGCTTTCCTGGACCCGGCCAATCCTTTCCGGGGCTGGAAAACCGTTTTCACCGGCCCCGGCGGCTGGGTGCAGTACGGTGGAGTTGCGTTTAGCCCGCAGAAGCCCAAAACCGTGTTGCTCCGGGCTGCCTCTGCTACCGGGGCTACCCTACAGATTCGACTGAATCATGCGGCGGGGCCAATCCTGGCAGAAGTAACCGTGCCCAAGGGCGGTGCCTGGCAGGACGTCAAAGCCCCGGTTTTGTCGTTTAAGCCCGGTACGCACGCCCTCTATGTAGCGCCGAAATCCAAGGAAGGGGCTGTGGAAGTGGATTGGGTGCGTTTTGAGTGAAACTGCTAACCCGCCCGTATGAAGTAGATGCCTAGATGAGTTTGCAAAAGACACTCCTTCTGGTGGATGACAGGAATCAGTTCGTTGGACTGAAGCACCAAGTATTGGCCGTCGCTACGAGCGGTTAGTACCCGGGAAATACGTTGTTTCCAGGTATTCCCGTAGCGAAGTTGGCTTACGGCCCAGCAACCGCTCCACGGTATCATGTGTGCCCGCCAGCATGCCGTGCTTGGTGGCGGCTCCCCACTGGGCGAAGAAAGTGGCAACGAAATCGGGGAAGCCGGCGGCTACTTTCTGTGCGATGTAGGGCTCCAGTTCGCTGCTGGTGTAAGCAATGGGCCGGCCCGCTAACGTGGAGAGTTCCCGGGCAACGTCGTGAAACGAATAGGCTTCGCTCCCGGCCAGGGTATACTCCTGGTTGTCATGCCCTTCGCTGGTCAGCAGCGCGGCCGTGGCGGCGGCCAAGTCGGTTCGCTTCACGAAGGCTATCTTGCCTTCTCCGGCCGGGAAGCGTATCTCCGTCTCTGGCACCTCGCTGCCAATCAGATACCCCAGGCCTTCCAGGTAGTAGCCGTTATGGAGAATGGTGTAAATCAGCCCCGACGCTTTGAGGTAGGCTTCTGTAGCCAGGTCGCTTTCCGTGACCTCCGGCAGCACAAAATCGGTGTCGCGCTGAATGCTGGTGTAGAACAGGTGCTTTACCCCAGCTTCCTTCGCGGCGTCGATGACGTTGCGGTGCTGGCTCACCCGGTCGGTAAAGGCCACGGCCGAAACCAGCAGTAACTTATCAACGCCCCGAAAGGCTGACACCAGCGAGGAATAGTCCAGGTAGTCGCCCTGCCGGACGTCAACGCCCCGCGCCGCGAGGTCTTGGGCTTTGCTCATGTCGCGCACCAGGGCGGCGATTTCCGAGGCCGGGATGGTGGTGAGCAAGGAATCGATGGTTTCGTGGCCTAAGCCACCGGTGGCGCCAGTTACTAGAATCATGGTAGACAGTGGTTAATGACCACGACTGCGTGGTCGGCAGAATGGTGAGACGGGGCGAAGCAGAATAAATAGGGTGACGTCCAGCGTGGGCAAAACCCTCGTATATTTGCTTGCGATTTGCAAGTGCAAAGATGAGCCAATTAACTTGCAAAAAGCAAGTAAACCTAAATCTTTTTTATGAAGGAGCTAAAACAGCGTTCTACTTGCCCCATCAGCACCTCGCTCGACGTGCTCGGGGACAAATGGACCCTGCTGATTTTGCGGGACATGGTGTTCGCCGGCAAGTCTACCTATGGGCAATTCCTGCAGTCGGCCGAAAAAATGGCGACCAATATCTTGGCCGACCGCTTAGCGGGCCTTGAGGCCCAGGGCATCGTATCCAAGGCCGTGGCCACCGATAAGAAATCCAAGTTCACCTACCGCCTGACGGAAAAAGGCGTGGATACCGTCCCCATCCTGATAGAGCTGATCCTATGGGGAGCCAAGCATTGCCCGACCATCGTTGACCCGGGCTTGCTGGCCGAACTCCAGACGGAGAAAGACGCGGCCGTGGAGAATTACCAAGGGCTCGCCCGCGCAAAGGCCCTGGCGTAAACAAGAAGCGTAGAATTGAGGTGCGCGCCGAAGACCTAGCTCGGCTGTCGCCTGCCCGTTACGAGCATTTCAACCGCCTGGGCAAGTACACTTTCCCCAGTTTCGCGTGTCGGATGCCTAGGTAGAATACGCAATAAGCCAACTGGACAATCTATCGTCTACAGTCCGCTTTTTCCCTTTGTACTACCTGTTACAGGAGCAACACTTGTTGGCGATGACGCCCCGGGGCCACGTAACTGTAGCGCAACGGCAGTCCGCAATTGGTGCAGATTTGCTGTACCAGAGTCAAGCCCAAGCCAACTCCCTCCGAAGAACTGTCGGAGGCTTTGTGGAAGCGGTGGAACAGGCCGGCTTCCTGCAAGGATTGCTCCTGGCCCGTGTTTTCCACCGTCAGGGCCTCCGGCGTTAAGCGCACCAGCAAATGTCCCTGCGCCACGTTGTGCCGGATGGCATTGACCAGCAGGTTGCTGATCAGCACTTCCAAAAGCCCGCGGTGAATCTGCAGCGGTACGCTAGCAGCAATGTCGATTTCCAGCGTAATGCCCCGCCCCGCCACCTGGGGCTGCAGGTGGGCCAGCTGCGTGCGCAAAATGGACGCTACGTCCACGGTTTCGGCGGGGAAGAACAGCTGATTGTCGAGCTGGGCCAGCAGCAGCAGGCTTTTGGTCAGGTGGGTGAGCCGCTGCGTCACGCCCATGATGGCCTCAATGTGGCCGGCTTGTTCTTCGGTCAGGCCGGGCGCCTGCACCAGCAAGTCGAGCTGGGTGCGCAGCACGGCCAATGGGGTTTGGATTTCGTGGGCCGCATTTTCCGTGAATTCCTTCTGCTGCCGGTACACGTGCTGGTTTTGGCGCAGCAGCAGCTGCACGGCTTCTTGTAGCTCTTGAAACTCCCGGATGGAAGTGGCCGGCAGCGTAACCGGCTCGTTGCGGTTGAGCTTGTAGCGCTGCAGCTGCTCCAATAGGGCATAAAAAGGCTGCCACAGCCGGCGGTTGAGAACAAACTGCAGCCCAAACAACCCGAGCACCAGCAATCCAAACAACAACCCGCCCGCCAGCACGATGCGCAACAGCAGCTGCTGGGTGTCGAACAGGGAAACGCGGATTTGCAGCTCGTAGGGCCGCCCCTGAAACAGCACGGCCGAGGAAAGTTGGCGGTAGGGCTGGCTTTTGCCCGTCAGCTCGTTGTGCATCAGCCGCACCCGGAGCTGGTCGGCGCGGCGCGGGGGCAGCGCCGGCAGGGGCACAAACTCCACGTTATGGTCCAGCTGATGCCAGTACGCCAAATCGGCGGGGCGGTGCAGGTACAGGCGCATAGCTTTTTGCACCCGCAGCTTGCGCCGGCTCAGGGTCCGGTCGACGTAGGCGTAGTAGAGCTTGTGAATCAGGCCGTAGTACACCAGCGTGCCAGCCCCGGCTACCACGCTGGCGTAGAGCAGAAAAATCAGGGTGGTGCGGGTGAGCAGTTTCATGCGGCCGGGCTAGTACTGATTGGCTACGCCAGGTCGGGGTCGAAGCGGTAGCCCAGGCCGTACACCATGCGGATGTAGTTGGGAGCCCCGCCCTCGGTGAGCTTGCGCTTGAGGTTTTTCACGTGCGCGTACACCGTTTCGTAGGTATCAAACTGCTCGGCGTCGTTGCCGGAAAGGTGCTCGGCAATGGCGCCCTTGCTGATGACGCGGCCCTGGTTGGCCAGCAGCAGCAAGAGCAAATTCAGCTCGGTGCGGGTCAGATTCAGCGGCTGGCCCTGCAACGTAGCTACGCGGGCGGCCACATCCACCTGCAGCTCGCCCACGCTCACCAGGTTGGCGCCGTTGTAGCGACGGCGGCGCACAATAGCCGCCACGCGGGCACTGAGTTCGGGCAAGTGAAACGGCTTGGGCAAGTAGTCGTCGGCGCCCAGGTGCAGCCCGGCAATCCGGTCATCGACGGCGTTGCGGGCCGAGGTGATGATGACCCCGGCTTCGGGCCGCTGCGCCTTGAGCTCCCGCAGTAGCGCCAGCCCGTCCCCGCCCGGCAGCGTCAGATCCAGCAGAATACAGTCGTAGTCATAGAGCAGCATCATCTCCTGGGCTTGATCGAAGGTCGTGGCCAGCTCACAGACGTAGTGCTGCCCGCGCAGGTAGCTGCTCATGCCGGCGGCCAGTTCAGGCTCATCTTCGACGATTAGTAATTTCATAGGCGGGCGGGCAGAAGAGCGGAGGGCAGGATAAGTGAATGGTCACTCAGGTAAGAGCAAAGAAGCAACGGCTTCCAAATGTATTCTAAATCGGCCGGTATACTCGCTCCAGGTTTCGACCCGCTACTGCCAAACGCCCCTCCTGCCCACCCTCTTTTTCTGTTGCTATGCTTTCTCTGCTGGGTTTTTTGATGATCAGTACGTTCATGTACCTGATTATGTCCAAGCGCATGTTTGCCATGACGGCGCTGATTCTGATTCCCATTGTCTTTGCCCTCATCGGGGCTTTCGGGCCGAAATCGGGGACATGATGCTCGACGGCGTCAAGAAGATTGCGCCCACCGGCGTGATGCTGATTTTCGCCATCATGTACTTCGGCATCATGACCGACGCGGGCCTGTTCGACCCCATCGTGGCCCGGATTGTCAAAGTGGTGGGCGGCGACCCGCTCAAGGTAGTGCTGGGCACGGCCGTGCTGGCCTTATCCGTCTCGCTCGACGGCGACGGCACCACCACCTACATCATTGTGGTGGCGGCCATGCTGCCCCTCTACCGCCGCCTGAAAATGAACCCGCTCATCCTCACGGCTACCGCCTTTCTGTCGAGTGCCGTGATGAACATTCTGCCCTGGGGCGGCCCCACGGCCCGCGTCCTCTCGGCCCTGCACCTGGACAGTTCCCAGGTGTTCACCCCCCTGATTCCGGCCATGGTTGTGGCGGCGGGCTGGGTGCTGTTTGTGGCCTACATCTTCGGCAAGCGTGAGCAAAAACGCCTGGGCATCACCGTCATTACCGAAGAAGCCGAGACGCTGGTAGCCGAGGCGCATCCCGAAGAGCTGGCCTTGCGCCGGCCCAAGCTGCTCTGGGTAAATGCGCTGCTGACCCTGGCTTTGCTCGTGGGCTTGTTCATGGACATCGTGCCGCTGCCGGTGCTGTTTATGACGGCCTTTGCCCTGGGCATGCTCATCAACTATCCCCGGCTGGGCGAGCAGCGGGGCCGCCTCAACGCACACGCCGGCAACGCCATGATTGTGGCCGGGATGGTGTTTGCGGCCGGCATTTTCACCGGCATTCTGGCCGGCACCAAGATGGTGGACGCCATGTCGCTGACCATCGTGACGCTGATTCCCGATTCGCTGGGGCCCCACCTGCCCATCCTGACGGGTATCACCAGCGCCCCTTTCACGTTTTTCATGAGCAACGATGCCTACTATTTCGGCATTCTGCCCCTGGTCACGAAGGCCGCCGCGCAGTTTGGTGTGAGCGTGGTAGACATGGGCCGAGCCTCGTTGCTGGGGCAGTCGGTGCACCTGCTCAGCCCCCTGGTTCCCTCCACCTATCTGCTGGCCGGCTTGGCCGAGGTCGACTTCGGCGACCATCAGCGCTTCACCCTGAAATGGGCCTGCGGCACTGTGCTGGTGATGCTTCTGACCTGCCTGATTCTGGGCGTCGTGCCTTTTTAGGCCACTTTTCTTTCTGACCTGATTTCTCCCTCTTACCTCCCACCCCACGGCCGGGGAAGGCCGCAGCTTCCTGTCTGTTTATGAAAAAGATACTGTTCTTCTTGCTACTATTGGTGCTGGCCAACGGGCCCGCCCAGGCCCAAAACCGGGGTAAATACAACGGCTGGCTGCAATACACCGGCACGTACTCGCTGAACCAGCGCTTCGACGTGAACCTGGGCGCCCAGTACCGCGCCTATAATGGCCTGACCGACAAGCGCCTGCTCCTGGGTTTGGTAAACCTGCAATACAACCTCAAGAGCCTGCCCATGTCGGTGGCGGCCGGCTACATGTACCTACAGTTGCAGCCCTACGCCGATGCGGAGCAAACCCGGAAGCTGGACAACCGCGAAAACCGGCTCTACCAGCAGCTTATCGTCAACAACAAGCTGGGCCGGGCCCGGCTGCTGCACCGCTACCGCATCGAGGAGCGCTGGACGCCCGGCGACTTCCGGCTGCGCTTCCGCTACCTAGCCTCGCTGCGCCTGCCGTTGGGCCCCCGGGCCGTGGAAAACCCAAAATGGTACGTCACCATCAAGGATGAAATACGCCTCAGCGACGAGAAGAACCCCTTCGACAGCAACCGGGTGTGGGGCGGCGTGGGCTACGTGCTCAACAAGCACCTGGGCGGCGAGCTGCTCTGGATGACCCAGTTCAACGGAGGCGCCGACCGGCCCAACTACCTGGCCTTCATTCTGCGCCACGACTTTGGCTGGTCGGCCGACAAGCCCGAGCGCCGTCCCCGCTTCCTGCCCCAGTAAGCTCACGTTTCTCTTCCGTATGCAACAGTACCTGCAACAAATACTCGACAATCCGCTCGGCGCCGCGGCCATTGTGGGCAACCTGGTAATCATCGAAAGCCTGCTCTCGGTGGATAACGCGGCGGTGCTGGCTACCATGGTCGGCGACCTGCCCAAGGAGCAGCGCAAGAAAGCCCTGCGCTACGGCATTATCGGCGCCTACGTGTTTCGGGGCCTGTGCATTCTGTTCGCCTCTTTCCTGATTGAGTTCTGGTTTCTCAAACCCCTGGGTGGCCTCTACCTGCTCTATCTGGCCTACGATTATTTCCGGGCGAAAAGCGGCCCGGCGGATCAGGAGCAGATGGAGGACAAGCAGCAAAGCTGGTTTTTTCGCCGCACCCTGGGTTTGTTCGGCAAGTTCTGGGCCACGGTGGCTTTGATTGAGCTCATGGACCTGGCCTTTAGCATCGACAACGTGTTTGCCGTCGTGGCTTTCACCGACAACCTGATTCTGATTTGTTTGGGCGTGTTTATCGGCATCTTGTCTATGCGGCTGGTGGCCCAGGCCTTTGTGCTGCTGATGGCCAAGTATCCGTTCCTGGAAACTGCGGCCTTTATCATCATCGGTATTCTGGGGCTCAAACTGCTGCTCTCGTTGTTCGAGCATTATTTCCCCCAACATCCGGTAAGCAGCTTTTTAAGCAGCGAGGCAGCCGATGCGGGCCTTACGGTACTTACAGTGGCCATATTTGCGCTACCCCTGCTGGCCTCCTGGCTGAAGCAGCAAAGGGCCCGATAGGCCGTGCGTACGCGCTATGCTTGCCGAGCCTGCTGCACCTTTCTTGTCCAGCGCCACAAACTGCTTGACTTGGCGGCAGAAAAAAGATGTATCCTGAGTATACAAGTCGTGCGTCCGCTGACAGGGAAAAATAACTCCGTGCTTACGTGGATACAAAGTTCGGCGAGCAGCTACAGTCGTATTTGCCACATACCAGCCGCGTGGGTAGGTCACCGTTTAGAGCCCAGAAGTGACTCTGGGTTGCTCAACTACTGATTGCAGGCAATACTGGTTGAAAAGGCTACTCAAAAATACTGGTGACATCCACCGTTTGCACTTCGCTAAAGGAAGCTTCGCCCTCGTGCATGTACTTAGGTGCGTCAACACGTCAGAGGTGAAGTTTCCCCAGTGGGCCTAGCAATACTCAATGATAGAGAGCCACTTATTTGTAGAGATAGTGCTCTAAACTTAGTAAGTTTGCTACGCAAAAGGCATAAGCCATCTATGGGGTATGAACCTTTCCAAGCTTCTTCTGTTATCCCCGTATGTCTGAATCCGCCAAACGCACCCGGGTGCGCAAACCCGCTGAATCCCTTGCCCCGCCTTTATCCTCTGCTGAACAACGAGATGCGCTGCAGGCTCGCGAAGCTGGCAAGACGGTGATGTATCAAATTGATGCCTGGGGCCATATAGAAACCCGCTTTGTACGAACCCAGAATGTTGCTGCCTGGGAGGCCAAAGGTTTCTTTATCCGGTAAGCCGCCGCTGATTTCTTTTAATGAGGAAAGCCCTACGTAGCGTAAGGGCTTTTTTTATGTTTAGGGCTGCTCCACTGTGGTTATCAGATAGCACGAAGAGACGAACAGCTGACATGGTCTTCGCCCATGTGAAAAGCATTTAGTGCGTGGAGTGCGTGCCTACATGTTTGGCTCCCACCTGTCCAAGATGGGTATCGTGAAAGCCGGTGGTGTGCTTGAGGCCGTAGCCCAGCAGGCGGTCAAAGGCGCTGTGGCCCAGCAGCACCGTGCCGGCCAGCACGAGCAGCGGCAGGCCCAGCACCCAGCCGGCAACGCCCACGGCCAGGGCCAGGGCTTTGTGGTGGGCCAGGTTGTAGCACACTGCCCCTACGCGCGGCCCGGCCACATAGCCGAGCATGCTCAGGTCGGGCAGCAGAAAAGTAGCGGGCAGCACCCACCACGCGTAGGGCAGGTACGTGAAGACGAACAGGGCCAGCAACAGTTGGGCGAGTTCTTCGATTTTGAGGAGCAATTTCATGGGACCGGAGTAAAACGTGAAACCAATACCCAAATGTCGGCCGCTTTCCCCCTGCCCGACGATAACATAAGCTAAGAAAACTGAAGTGCAATAGCTAAAAGCCCCTTACCAACTATAAGTAGGGTCTCTTGAATCAGTTATAGTAATGGGGAACCCAACTCGAAGAGTTTTGAGCAAGACTTGGTCGGGCCGCAATAGATTAGATTCTAACTGGCAACAGCCTCAGGAGTTGCCTAAGAGTGCTACTCACTCTGTGTTTAATTGGGCACGAATGCGGCTGCGCAAAGGAACCTTGATGCCCAAACCAGAGGCAATATATCCTAACGGAGCCCGATTGGTTACCCCGGAAACTGCACTATAATCAACACGTAGGCTTCTGGCAGGGAAGCTGGTAATGGGCTGGAACCGACCAACCCAGATCCTCCTACTCTTACTCGGCTTCCACTACCATCTCGACTTCCAGAGCCATACCCAAGGGCAGGGCGTTGGTGCCAATGGCCGTGCGGGCGTGTTTGCCCCGGTCTCCAAATACCTGAATCAGCAGGTCAGAGTAGCCATTTAGCACCTGAGGCTGCTCGGCGAAACCAGTGGCGGAAAGCACATAGCCGTTGACTTTCACGATGCGCCGAACGTGGCTTAGGTCGCCCAGTTCCTTTTTCAGCACGGCCAGCTGCAGCAAGGCCGTAAGGCGGGCTGCTTCGTAGCCCTGCGCCGTGGTCAGGTCCGCGCCGAGCCGGCCGCTGATGTAGTTGCCGTTGGGTTGGCGGGGACCCTTGCCCGAGAGAAACAGCAGGTTGCCTACCCGCACTACATCCACGTAGCTGCCAATAGCGGCGGCCACCGGCGGCAATGGTAGCCCGAGTCGGGTAAGCTTTGCTTCCGGGGATTGGGCAACGGCCGGGCTGGCTACCCCCAACAGAATGACAAGCAACAGGTTTTTCATGCGTGCTGGGCTAAAAAGCGACGGTAACACGGGCCGGAGAAAGTCGGCATTTGTCTTCCTCCGGCCCGTTTCCGGACGGTATTAGGAAGGCTTGCTCATAAAGCCCACCAGCTCGTCGTTAAACTTTTCCAGTTCTTCGATAAAGAGAGCATGGCCGCTTTTCTCAAACGGTACCAGCCGGGACTGGGGCAGCAGCGCGTGCATCTGCTCGGCCAGCTGATACGAGCAGATTTTATCCTGTTTGCCGTGCAAAATCAGCGTGGGCATGCTGATCTGCTTGAGGTCGGCGCGCAGGTCGGAGTCGCGTAGGGTCTTCAGGCATTCGCCCATGGCGTAGGGCGAGGCTTGCGCCTGAATAGTGCCCAGCCACGCGCCGTGTCCGGGCGAAACACTGGTGGGCGAGGCGGGAAATATCTGGCCGAAATTTTCGAAAAGCTGGGGCCGGTTGGTGTTGTTGAGCGTGATAAGACCATCCACGTCGGCCTTGGTCCAGAGGCCGTAGCTGAAGTCGGGCCGCTTGGTCCAGAGTGGGGCGGCGGCGCCAAACAAGGCCATGCGGCTCACGTGGGCACCTTTGTACTTGGCCACGTAATGCACTACCGTGGCCCCGCCCATGGAGAAGCCGCCGATGGTGGCGCCTTCCACCTTGAGTTTATCGAGCACCACCTTGATGTCATCGGCAAACACGTCGTAGGTGTATTTGCCCGCGGGTTTATCGGAGAGGCCAAAGCCGCGCAGGGTGATGCCGATAACCCGGAAGCCCTTCTGCACCAGGTGGGCGTACTGGTACTCGTACATGGCGTCGCTCAGGGGCCAGCCGTGGATAAGGACTACCGGCTTGCCTTCGCCCAGGTCAGTGACGTGCAGCCGGACGTTGGGCTCCACTTCGATGTACTCGGCCCGCCCCAGGCTGCCGGCCGGGCGCTTGGTTTGGGCGGTGGCCGTCAGCGCCAAGCCCGATAACAGCAAAGCCAGGGCGACGAAGCGGATAGATTTAAACGTCTTTTTCATACGAGAAAGGGGGTGAAAAAAGCTTGAATGGAATAGAGGCGGGCCAGGCGCGGGCCGCCACGTGCACTCGTCAGTGGCAGAGACAAGGACAGGCTTTGCCAGCGCGTGAGTATTTCAGCGTTCAGAATAAAGCGGCGTCAGTCCTTCACCAGCGTTAGAATCGGCTTGCCTTTTTCCACGAGGTAAGTGGCCAGCTCCGAGGCCTTGACCTTGCCGACGTTCCGGGCCGCGTGAACCGTGCCAGCCGGGATAAACAGGACCTCGCCGGCTTTGAGCGTAACCGGGGGTTGGCCATCGACCTGGTACTGCAGCTCGCCTTCCAGAACGTAGATGAGTTCTTCCCCGGGGTGGTTGTGCCGCCCAAAGGCCGCGCCCGGGTCAAACTCGATGCGGGTTTGCACGGCCTCGCGGCCGGGCGTGGCCAGATCATGCCGCTGCAGCGCCACGCGCCGAATGCCCGTGGGTAGTGGTTGGGTTTGGGCCCGGGCGGGCGCAGAAGCCAGACAGGCGGCTACTACCGCCAGCGTAAGGGTGCCGGAAAGCAGGTGCTTTTTCATTTTCTGATCTATTAAGAGGTGAAAATCAGGGTGCAGCGGTAGTGGCAGACGAAGCCCATCTATCCTTTAGCGCTGCTTTGTCAAGCCCAAAGTACCCACTAGGGAAAGCTCGGCGCTAAGGTTGTTCAGCTCCTTGGTGGCCACGGGCAGCTCGTTGCCATTGAAGTAGCGGTGGTAGCTGGCCCCGGCTTCTAGCGCCAAAAACGGCGTCACCTGATAGCCAAGGCCTACCTCGGCTGCGGCTGTCAAGAAGGAGCTCTTACTGTCTGCTAGTCCTTCCAGGCTGCTGCCTTGGTGTAAGGTGCCAATACCTGCCTGAATATCGCCCAGCGCGTAGGCACTAGAGGCAATGTGCCACTTGGCCCCGCCACGCACGGCATACTCAGCCAGCCGGGTGTGGCCCGAACCCAGGCCAGGCGTTGTCAGTAGGTTTTTGGGCGCGAGGCTGGTCAGCTGCGCGAAGCCGACCCGCCACTTGTCGTGCAGCACTACCTGGATTTTGCTTCCCAGGCCGTAGTAATTGGCAAGGCGGCTGTCAGTAGTCTGAAAGCGGTAACTGTTTACCACGCCAACGGACAGGGCCACGGGCGCAGCGGGCTGCTGGGCGAGGGTCGGCAGGGTCGTGGCCAGCAACAGGCCGGCGGTAGGAAGTGCAATTCTCAACATAGCGTTCAGGTGCTTTTGTGAGGAAGCAAAAGTAGATGGCCTCCTGGCCGGGTGCACGCAGCTTTTGACCAGTGGTAGCTATCCGTTGACGAACTGCGCCGGCCGGCAGACTTTTGACGAGCAGCTTTCTGGCATTGACGAACCGTTTGGGTCCCTTCACTTATCGTCCGTTCTTTGCGCTTCTCCGATGGTCGTCCTTACTCATGGAAAGCAAGCGTAAAATCACCTCCTTCTTCTGGGCGCTCTTTTTCCTGGGTATCCTGCTGCAACTGGCTACTAGCGAGTCGCTGCCATTTAGCGCAGCCCTGCTCTACACCTTGTCGGTGCTGGCCACGTTCCGGCTCTACTTCCACTATGCGTCCCGGCCCGCTACCCAGCGCTTCATCGGCCGCCTGCCTACGCTAGGCCTGCTTCTGCTCCTACTGATATTGTGCGGAACGCTCACCCTGGTCCTAGCTGCTCAGGGCTACATCTGGGCTAAGGCATTGCTGCCCACGGCCGTCGCCCAGGAACTGTTTCATGACTCGCTGCCGAACATTTTTGGTTTATTTATTATAAGCGGGTTTGTCTGCTGCCTGCACTACTTATTTGAGAAGTATAAGGAGTCCTTTACCCGGGAAAAGGAACTGGAGATGCTCAAGCGCCAGGCGCTGGAAATGGAAATGCACTTGCTGCGCAACCAGCTGAGCCCGCACTTCACCTTCAATGTGCTCAACAACCTGCACTTCCTCATTCACAAGGACAAAAACGAAGCCTTGCAACTGCTTGCTACCTATAGTAAGCTTCTGCGCTATTATGCCTATGAGTCGCGGAAGAAAACCATTGCGCTGCGCCAGGAAGTAGCCTTTTTGCAAGCCTATTTTGAATTGCAGCTAAAACAGCGCGAAGCCGACCTGCAAGTCGTCTTTGATGCCACTCCCGCCGACGATACGTTCTGCATTTCTCCCTTCCTGCTGGCTACGTTTGTGGAAAATGCCTTCAAGCACGTCCTGCCCAATACGGCGGGGAAATACTACGTCCGGCACTCCCAGAGCCTGACGCCGGACGGGCAGCTCACCTTTGAGCTGCGCAACACGTGCCGGGAGGCGTCCCCGCTCGGGGAATACAATGGACTGGGACTGAAGCACGTGCAGGAAAGCTTAGCCCTGGCGTATCCCGGCTGCCACCGCCTGGACCTGCGGCAGGAAGATGGTTTGTTTTGCGTACAACTGGAAGTAAAATTGAGCCCATGCTAAGGTGCCTGGTTATTGACGATGAACGCATTGCGCGCGAAGGGCTGCTGGAATTTATCAAGCGGTTCGATTACCTGCACCCCGTGGGCGACTACGCCAATGCCCTGGACGCGCTGCCGCTCATTCGAAACAAGGAAATAGATTTACTTTTCCTGGACATTGAAATGCCCGGTATCAAGGGCATCCGCTTTGCCGAACTGATAGTGGATATGCCCGTGCTGGTGATTTTTACCACAGCCTACGCCGACTATGCGCTGTCGAGCTATAAGGGCAACACCATTGACTATTTGCTGAAGCCGATTTTCTTAGAAGATTTTGAGAAAGCCGTTTCAAAAGCCAGAACCTGGCATGAGCGGCTCTTCCCCCGGCAAGCGCACCCCACCTGTTTTTTAAAGAAGACGGCATCGTGCATCGCGTCGCCGTTCGGGATATTATGTACGTGAAAAGTCTGCAAAATTACGTGCAGCTTTTCCTCACGGATAAGCGCGTCCTAACCGTGCATAAGACCCTGAAAGCGTTGCTGGACTTGCTCCCCGCCACTCAATTTGTTCAGCTGCACCGCTCTTATGTTGTTCAGCAAGAGTTTATCACGGCGCTGCACGGGCAGGTCGCCTATGTACAGGCTACTGCCTTGCCCATAGCCCGCGACAGAAGGCACATCGTGGCGCAGCTGCTGGCACAACGCCCCCTACATGCGGGCCACCGGTAGCTGACAAGTGCCCTAGCGCGGGTGTGCAGCATGTGCGACGCGGCATTGGTCTGCGCTATACTCGCCGGCCGGTCCCGATGAGGCCGACAGGTTCGCAATGCTGCGGGCCTATTCGACTCGGACGTAGGCGCCTGGCAGGATGGGCCCACACGAATATTAATTTACTTATATGATTGTACTTATAAGAGTCTACAATTACTATATTTAGGTCATACTGATCCTGTTACATAACTCTGAATCAATGGCACGCTATCGACTTACTCTTAACATGGAATACATTAAGCACGCAGCCCAGGGGTTTCAATGGGGTGTGGAAAAGGCTGCCGAATTAGGCTATCAATACGTGGAGCCCATGATCCACACCGGCTGGGATTTGCTGAGCGAGGTCGACTTTTTCCACTCCTTCTCGACGCAGGAAGACCCCTTGCTCATGCGCGATATTTGCCGGAGAGCTGGCGTGCAAGTGAGCAGCATTAGCGGGCATAGCCCCCTGATGAAACCCGAAGCTGCCGTACCTCGCCTAACCCAGGCCATTGTGTTTGCGGCTGCTTGCGGGGCTAAATTCGTGAATACCGATGACATGAATAAGCCCGACTGGATGGATGATGAGCTGGCCCACACCCTGATGAAGTACACCTTGACCAAGGCCAACTTTGTAGCCCAGCGGCATCAGGTATTTATCTGTTTGGAGCCCCACGGTACTTACAGTTGTACTTCTGCCGGACTTTTGCGCTTGGTGGACCTGGTCCCCTCACCCTGGATTCGCGTCAACTGGGATACGGGCAACTTTTATTTGGCAGGCCTGGAAGATCCATACCAGGGGCTGGAGCGGGTAAGGGAGCATGTTGTACACGTCCACGCAAAAGACATCAGTCAGCAACAGAGTCAGGCGGAGCGCGGTCTGGTAACGGGCACTCCGGTGGGTTGTGCCTGCGGGGAGGGCGAAGTAGACTGGGAGCGGGTTATTAAAATCCTGGATCCGCTCGACCGGGAGATATTCCTTAGTGTCGAGTGCGGGCAAGTGGATGAGGCGGAAAGAAGCCTGGCGTATCTGAAAAAGCTGCTGGGCACTAAACTTCTCACGGATTAGGCGCGCTTTATGCGCACCTGTTGCCCATACTGAGCAAATCGGCGGGAGATGCATGAGAAGTACCACCGCGCGGCTTTTTCTTCCCTGGCTGAGGCCGCCCGGCTCCGCATAGCGTAGGGTCACTAATCAGCTCCCACAGGCCCCTAGCCGTATTTCACCTAACCCGAACAGACTAGTCTGCTGTCAACTGCTTATGCCTACTATCCGCACCGAAGTGCTTAGCCTAGCCTATGAGGAAGGAGGCCCCGCCGATGGGCCGCCCGTCCTGCTGCTCCATGGCTGGCCTGATGCGCCCCGCGGGTGGCGGGCGGTGGCGGAGCACCTGCAGGCCGCCGGCTGGCGCACTATCATTCCGACGTTGCGCGGTACGGCGCCCACCCGTTTTCTGGCCGACGAAACGCCCCGCGTAGCGCCTGGCGTGGCCCTGGCCCAGGACGCTATTGACTTACTGGACGCCTTGCAGATACAGCAGGTGGCCGTCGTCGGGCACGACTGGGGAGCTCGCGCCGCCTATACGCTGGCCGCGCTGTTTCCCCAGCGGGTCACGGCCATTGTGGCCCTGGCTTTGGCGTATCAGCCAAAGGGCCGCTTTACCTTACCTGATTTTGCCCAGTCCCGACTCTTCTGGTACCAGTGGTTTATGTGCACCGAGGCAGGAGCCGCCGCTGTGCGCCAGGATCCGGTAGGCTTTGCCCGCATCCAATGGGACACCTGGAGCCCGCCCGGTTGGTTTGACGAAGCGGAATTTACGGCCACGGCGGCTTATTTTAGTGAGCCTGACTGGGCCGAAATTACCTTGCAGGCTTACCGCTCCCGGTGGCTGCCCGGCGAGGCCACCGACCCGCGTTACGCCGCCCTGCAAAAGCGCCTGCACACCATCGAGGACCTGACTACTCCCACGCTCATGCTGCAGGGAGGTGCCGACACCTGCGACGCGCCCCAGGAATCGGAGGGGCTCGACCAATACTTTACCGCCGGCTATCAGCGGCTGGTGCTGGCGGGGGTTGGGCATTTTCCCCACCGGGAAGCCCCGGAGGTAGTAGCTCGCCACATCTTGGCTTTTCTCACCAGCAAAGCCCCACGCTAGCCCCAACCAGGCACGTCGACGGTACCAGCTGGCATTGTAATCATTTGAACGAAGTAAGGCAGCCGTTTAACCCGCAACTACCGCTAGGTGCTAAAGAGCACACGGCTTGAGGCTGCGTGCTCTTTAGGGAGGGGCCTACTGTAAGTGCCCGATATAAAATTTCCTGTGGGCTGTTAGCCACCAGGTACTACGGCTTGGCTGAAGCGCTACCGGGTGCGGTGCCTTCTAACAGCTGCAGGTGCTGGGAACCCCAGTCGCGCAGCATAAAAATGATGGGGTCCAGGGTCAAGGCATACGGCAGTACGGCGTAGCTAACCGCGACGGGCGGGCCCGGATGCACGATGCGCTGCAGGAGCCGGTGGTCTTCCAGGTCTTTGAGCTCCTTGGCCAGCACCTTGCCCGAGATACCTGGTACACTGCGCTCTATCTCGCCAAACCGGCTACTACCGGCCCGGATGGCCATGAGTATGGGGAGCTTCCATTTGCCATTAAGCACTGCTAATGCCTGGCGCAGCGCCGGCATGGCGCTCAAGCAGTGCGTGTGAGAATGTATTTCCATGGGATACCGAAGTTGCTGCTACTGTAAAAGTACGCAAAAAATAAAAATACACTTACCAAAAGGTAACTACTTTCTTTTTATTCTCTAAAAACATTTTATCACTTACTTACTTTATGTAAGCAAATCCTTCTACATTTGTCCCGCCTCCACGCAGCAGGCACTTCTCCATTCCCTTATCCCTTTTATCATGCAGATTCTGCAAATTCTCTCCAGCCCCCGCGGGCAGCGTCTTACAGCACCCAGCTGGCCGATGGACTCGTTGAAAAACTGGTAGCCGAAAATCCCGGCAGCTCCGTTACGGTCCGCGACCTGACCAAGCAGCTCTTTCCCCACCTAGAGGAGGTTCACCTACAATCCTTCTTCACGCCCGCCGAAGGTCGTTCCACTGAGCAGCAAGCCGCCGTGCGCCACTCCGACGAAGCCATTGCCGAGCTACTGGCCGCCGATACTATCGTTATTGGGGCTCCGCTCTACAATTTCGGCATTGCCTCGACCCTCAAGGCCTGGATTGACCACATTGCCCGCGCGGGCCTCACCTTCCGCTACTCGGCGGCTGGGCCCGAAGGCTTGGTGAAAGGCAAAAAAGTATATGTAGCCATGTCGAGTGGCGGGGTGTATTCCGAAGGCCCCATGGCCGCCTACGACTTTGTGGTGCCTTACCTGAAGTCCGTGCTGGCTTTCCTGGGGATGACCGATGTGACGGTGGTGCGTGTGGAAGGCACCAGCATTCCCGACCTGCAAGAAACGGCCCTTCCCAAAGCATTGGCCAGTATCAGTCTGTAAGCAACTCCAGGCAGGAACAGCGCTCCACACTTCCTGCCTGCTGCCTGCGTCCCTTTTCTGCCCCGATTACCATGCCCCACGCTTCCGGAAGTTTCTCACTTCGTGTGCGTAAGAGCCGCTACCAGCAGCGGCCAGCCCTGCGCCATTCAGCTCCGGTTCATCCTGCCCAGACCACGCAGCGGTCAGTCAGCAGCTCTGGCTGGTGGGTTGATATGCTTGCCCAGCTGCTCGACGATTTAACTGGTATAGCCGGATTTCTCGACTGCCTGGTTTGGTGCTTTCTGCTCCTCCCCAAGGTAGAATCCGTGCTCCGTTGCGGCGCCAAACAACTCACTGCCAAATTCAAAGCCTGGGAGCCGGGCCGCTCGGAACGGTCGTTTCCCCAGACCTGCCATTGCTAACGAGCCTATACCCGTGGTCATCATTACCCGTGCGTGAGCACCACCGGCCACACACCGCGCCTACAGGCAGCACTGGCCAGTTCCTGCTAGTTCCTGGCACGTAAGCCCGCCACTTTTTGGATTTTCCCAACGCAAACACTACCAGCCCTTGCCCGCTACTCTCGCTGTAGCTCGCCCCAACGCGTGGTAGTTTCTTCTTCACCTTTAGTACAGAGTAGCCATGGCACTCCAACGCAAAGTAGTAAGCATAAACACTCCGGCCGGTCATACCGGCTTTATGGGGCCTGACCACACGGCGCGGGCCGTTATCAACGGCAGCTACGCCCAAAGTGACCCGTTCATTGTTTTGATGGACGACCGGCTGGACAAGAAAGATACGACGCCCGTGGGCGGACCGCACCCCCACGCGGGCTTCGAAACGGTGTCCTTGCTTCTGGAAGGCGAAATCGGGGATGAGGCTCACCGGATGAAGGGCGGCGACTTCCAGATGATGACTGCCGGCAGCGGCATTGTGCATACCGAGACCATTGACGAAATAGCCCGGATGCGCCTGCTACAATTGTGGGTCAACCTGCCCAAGAAAGACCGGTGGGCCCCACCCCGGGTGCAGGACCTGCCGCTGGAGCATGTGCCCACCTCGGAGAAGGATGGCGTCGAGATAAAGCTCTACAGTGGCACGCTGGCCGGGCTGACCTCCCCCGTCAAAAACTACGTCCCCATCATCGTGGCCGATATCCGCATCGAAGCCGGGGTAACGACGACACTGCAGCTGCCAGCCAATTTCAACACGCTGCTATATGTTCTGCAGGGAAGCGCCAAGGTGGGGCAAGAGGCCAGCCTGCTGCAAGTCGACCAAGTGGGCTGGCTGGATGTAGCGGCCTCCGAGGAGCTGAGCGAACTACCGATAACGGCCGGGGAAGCCGGTATCCGGTTTGTGCTCTACGCCGGCCAGCCGACCGGGGAGAGCATGGTTTCACATGGCCCCTTTATCGGAGACAGCACCGACGACATTCACCGGCTGTACCAGGACTACCGCCAAGGCCGGCTCAAGCACATTGCCACGCTGCCGGCAAGCCAGAGAATCGTGCTCTAGAACAGTAAACAAGTACCGGGCGTGAGCTGACTACAAGGTATTTTGGTTAGCCGCCTAATTTTTCTTTTTTCGTATGGTTGCTTCTTCATCCCGCTGGCCCGCCAATCCCGACCAGCAAGTTCGGCGTCTGATTAGCCGCCGCAAGCGGGTTGCCCTCGGCCGGCTGCATTCCTCTACCCGCCTGATGCACGAGCTGCACTTCGACCTGGTCGACGTGGTGGACATTATCCTGGAAGTGGAGCGCCACTTCCACCTCACCATCCCGGACGAAGTGCCCGTGGATACTGTGGGCGCCCTGATGCACTATGTGCGCGGGCATTACCCGGTAGCTAGCCGCGCATAAGCTCTAACGCCCAACCGCCCTATTGTCGCCTGGTTACTAGCTCTTTGGCGTCAGGCTATACTTGTCCTCCTACTCGTCCGTTACGCTCTATTCGCTTATGTTTCCGCTGCACTTGTTGCCTGATAATGGAAACCTGAACATCACGCCCGGTGAAACCATCTTAGCCGCGACGCTGCGCCAACACGTGCCGCACGTGCACGCCTGCGGGGGCCGCGCCCAGTGTTCTACTTGTCGTGTACACGTGCTCGAAGGCTTGGCTCATTGCTCGCCGCGCACTGCCGATGAGCAGGCCCTGGCCGACCGCCTGCACTTACCGGCCTCGGTGCGCCTGGCCTGCCAAACGACTACCGCGGGCCCCCTCCGTCTGCGCCGTCCCCTTCTAGATGCATTGGATATCGAGCTGACCCGCCACACCCTGACCCACCCCGACCAGCAGGAAGGCACTCAGCGGCAGGTAGCCGTCCTGTTTTCCGACATCGAGGAGTATACTTCCTTTGCCGACGCGGTACCGCCCTTTGACGTCGTGCACGTCTTGAACCGCTATTTCGAACTGATGGGCGAAGTCGTGCGCGCCCACCACGGCCACATCAGCGACTATATCGGGGATGGACTTATGGTTGTATTTGGGCTCAAGCAGCCAGCCACCGCCGTAACTGATGCCTTAGCCGCTGGTCAGGCGATGATGCAGCAGGTAAGCCTGCTCAACGATTACCTGGAGCAGATGTACGGCCGCAGCTTCCGAGTCCGTCTGGGGCTGCACTATGGGCCTGCCGTAGTGGGCCATATTGGGGGGCGGGGCTTTCGCAAGCTGGCCACCATCGGGATACCGTAAACGTGGCGGCCCGGATTGAAGGCGCCAACAAAGAGTTCGGCACGTACTTTCTCGTGTCGCAAGCCGTGGTTGATGCGGCCGGGCCGGATCTGGCTGTTACCCGAAGCATCCGGACGCCGCTGAAAGGAAAAAAAGGTGAGCACTGCCTGTACGAGGTAGCCCTGATGCCCACTCAGGCCGAGCAATAAAGACCTCCTGCTTATAACCCAGCCTTTGGCTTCAGGAATATGCCAAGGGCGATATACAGCGGCCGCGCAGCAAGAATGCTTTCACGCCCAATGGCTTAGAGGAAGTGCTGAGGCCGCGGGCACTGGCAACCAGCAAAATTGAGAACATAGTAGCGTCGTTTTGCCAAGCAGCCTATATTGTTAAACGAGCCGCCTGCAGCGGGGTAGAAACCCACAGTGTTATATGATAACAAAAAAACCTCGCCTGCATTGCGCAAACGAGGTTTTGGTGATCCCGCTGGGATTCGAACCCAGGACCCATACATTAAAAGTGTATTGCTCTACCAGCTGAGCTACAGAATCGTTTATTTGCACTCGGAAACTCTCTTCCCTGATTGCGGATGCAAAAGTAGAGGTGTCCGTTTAAACTTCCAAACGCTTTGCTTAAAAACGCCCTATTTTTTTTATTCCTAACGCTTGTTGGAAGCCAAGACGCTTGCAGTCAAACGCATAGCTCCGCAATAACCAAGGCAGACTCCCTGTTTGCGCGAGCCCGATACCAGGCGGCTTACCCGCTATATCGCCAAGAACTGCACCGGGGCTTACCTCGCCCCGGGTACTGCTGCGGATGGCGTATATTCAGGAAGGCCTGGGGCATTATCCAGCGGCTCTATACTACTTGAGCTTGGCACACCGTCGCAAGCCCACGTATGCAACCTGGCGCAAGATGACGGAGCTAGCCCAGAGTTACCGGCTGGCCGGCTACCCCGATACCTGGAAAACCAAGCTGCTTATCACCTTCCGACGCTACTACTACTCAGGTCTGCAGGGCCTGCTGATTGGAGCCGTACTGGTGGGTGTTTTTCTGCTGGTACGCCACCGCGCCAGCCGGGGGTTATGGCTGAGCTATGGGTTCTATTTGTTAGGCGTGGGCTTCTATCTGAATTTCCTGCGGCCTGCTACCGTAGGATTAGTGGCCCGCCCCCACGCGGCTCTGATGGGTGGCCCCAGCGCCGGAGCGGCGTGGCTGACCACGGCCCGGGCCGGCGACCGGCTGCTCGTGCGCGACCAGCAGGATATCTGGTACCGGGTAGAGTGGCGCAACCGCGACGCCTACATTCGCCGCAACGACCTGCTGCTGGTCGACTAACAGCGGCTCTTCGCCATAAAGAAGCGCCGTCATGGTGAATGACGGGGCTTCTTTATAGGGGCTTCTCGCAAATTACTTTACCGGCGAGCCTTCTTCCTTGCGGAAATGATTGAGCACCAGCTTATCGGCCAGGCCGGGGAGCCACTTGTTGAGGAAGACCGTTAGCTTGCCCTGAGCGGTGAGGACCAGGTCGCGGCGGCGCTGCTGCACGGCCCGCAGCAGGTGGTGGGCCACTTCCTCACTGGTCATCATTTTGCCCTCGTCGCGCGGCGACTCCCCCTGCGCCGAGCCGTCGGCGGCCAGGGCGGTCTGGCGAATGTTGGACGCGGTGAAGCCCGGGCAAGCCACCAGCACGTGTACGCCCTGGGGCAGCAGCTCGGTACGCAAGGCCTCCAGGAAGCCCTGCATGGCAAACTTGGAAGCCGAATAGCCGGTACGCCCGGGCAGGCCCCGGTAGCCGGCTATGCTGGAAATACCCACAATGGACCCTTTGGCAGCCAGAATATGAGGCAGGGCAAACTTGGTAGTGTAAACTGTTCCGAAAAAGTTGGTCTGCATCAGCTGCTGAATCACGCTCAGGTCAGCATCCTGAAACATAGCCCGCATGGAAATACCAGCGTTGTTGATCAGCACGTCGAGCCGGCCGAAAGCGGTGATGGTTTCGGCTACGGCCCGGGCCGAATCGGCCTCCACGCCCACGTCGGCGCGTACGGCATGGCAGGCAATGCCCTGCTGCTGCAGCTCCGTGCGGGTGGCGGTCAGGCGGGCTTCGTCGCGGCCCGTAATAACGACCTGGGCTCCGGCCTGGCCAAACACCAACGCGCAGGCCCGACCAATGCCGGAGGTAGCCCCCGTAATAAGCACCACTTTTCCTTTCATAACACTATAAATTGGATGTTTGCTGGCGAAACTCAACGGCCAGCATGGGCCAAAACTACGGCTTTTTGCAGGCTCCACCGGAGTTTTTCGTCGGTCATATTGAGCTATATACTCGTTGTCAGCCATTTCCGCAAATAGGATTTAGTCGCTACATTTAGGCAACGGGGACCTGCTTTCCTTTCCGGTGGACTATATGACAAAAACTTTACGCGTGGGGCGCTGTGCGCCGATTTTTAGGGGCTATATACTACTGGCGGCCCTGCTGCTGCTCGGGGCAAATGCCCGCGCCCAGTGCCCGGCGGCCACCTCGGCCTGCACACCCGCTGGAGCCCCGAGCAGCAGCTACCCGTTCGGAATGGGAATTCTGAACGTAACGCTGGGTTCGATTAACAACAACTCGACGGGCGTACAGGACGGCTACCGGGATTATTCCTGCACGCAGAACGCGGCTCTGACCGTGGGCGCCGACTACCCCATCAGCATCCGGACCAATAACAGCACCGACGAGAACGTACGGGTCTGGATTGACCTCAACAACGATGGCACGCTCAACAGCACGACCGAGCTGGTATTCAGCTCCAACGCCAAGAAAGTGCATACCGGTACCCTGCGCCTGCCGGTGGGCACCGTTCTCAATACCCGCCTGCGCCTGCGGGTAGCGGCCGACTACAGCAACTCGCCCTTCCCCACGCCCTGCTCGATGCCGCAATACTCCCAGACCGAGGACTACGCCGTAACGGTAGGGGCCAACAGTACGCCGCCGGTGGCCGAATTTGTGGCCAACCAGACCCTGACCTGCTCGGGCTGCGTGCAGTTTACCGACCAGAGCCAGAACTCCCCCACTTCCTGGCTGTGGAATTTCGGCGACAACACCTCCAGCACCGCCCAGAATCCCTCGCACTGCTACACCACGGCCGGCACTTACACCGTGACGCTGACCGTGACCAACGCGGCCGGTACCAACGTGCGTACCCGCACCAACTACATCGAGTACAATGCGGCCGTGCCGGTGACAGCCAGCTGCACGCCCAACACGGCCGCTTACTGCTGCGGCTACGGCATCACCCAGTTTACGCTGGGCCCGCTGACTAAAGCTTCGCTGAACGGGCAGGCCGGCTACGAAGACTTCACCTGCGGCAGCCGTGCGCAGCTTACCGAGGGCAACGCGTACGCCCTGAGCGTGACAACCGGCCCCAGTAACCCCCAGGACACGCGCGTGTGGCTGGACTTGAACAACGACGGTAGCTTCAGCAGCACCGAGCTGCTCTACCAGGCCCTGAACCGCACCAATCCCAGCGGCAGCATCACCATCCCCAGTTCGGCCGTGAAAGGCCAGCCCCTGCGGCTGCGCGTTATTTCGGATTACGTGGGTGCTCCGGCCGGCCCCTGCGCCGAGCCCCAGCTGGGCCAAGCCGAGGATTACACCATAACGGTGGTGGCCAATACGAATCCCCCGGTGGCCAGCTTCACCTCCAGCTACGTGCCGACAAGCTGCGTGAACCCCGTGCAGTTTACCGACCAGAGCCAGAATGCCCCCACTGCCTGGCTGTGGAACTTCGGCGACAACACCACCAGCACTGACCAGAATCCCTCGCACCGCTACACCACCTCGGGCAACTACACCGTGACGCTGACGGCCACCAACGCCTTTGGCCAGAATACGGTGACGCGCACGAATTACCTGACCGTATCCGTACCCTGCGTGACGTACTGCGCCTCGACGGGCCAGAACAACAACGTGTGGCTTACCAGCGTGGCCGTAACCGGCTCGGGCGTGGCCTTCAGCAATACCTCCGGAGCCGACGCCTCCGGCTACGGCAACTACATTGACAAGACCATCGGGCTGCGTCAGGGCCAGACCTATACACTGACGACCAGCACGAACCAGAACTTCCAGCGGATTACTTCCATGTGGCTGGATATGAACCGCAATGGCGTATTCGAAACGAATGAGCTGCTAATCAATAATATCTCGACGCAGAATTCGTCGGTATTATTTATGATTGCCAACAACGCCAGCGTGGTGGGCTTTACCCGCATGCGGGTGCAGATGCGGGCCAACAATAACCAGGCGCAGCCTTGCATAACCAATCAGGCCAACACCGAAACCGAGGACTACTCCGTCCGCATCGACGTGGTCAGCGGCACGGCCGAGGCCCGAATGCTGCCGTCCCTGAGCATTTTCCCCAACCCCACGCCCAGCGGCATGGTGCACCTGCGCCTGGCCGATGCCGCCGCGGCGGGCACTTACCAGGTCACCGTGCACAATGTGCTGGGCGCCCAGTTACTGACGACTACCCTGCGCCTGCACCCGGCCGCCGATACCGACCTGGACCTGACGACCCTGCCCCGGGGCCTCTACCTGGTCCGGCTAACGGATGCCGCCGGTAACTCGGCCGTGCGGCGCGTGGAGCGCCAGTAAACTGCGTTTTTCTGCCCGTCCTAATTTTTCAGTAGCCCGCTACCTCATAGCGGGCTACGCTCTTTTCCCACACCTCCCTCTATGCGAACAATTCTACTACGCAGCTTCCTCGTATTGCTTTTTCTGGCCGGGCTGGCCGCAGCTCCTGCCGCGGCTTCCCATTTGGTGGGCGGGGAAATGAGCTATAAGTATCTGGATGCCAACGGCTCGTCCTCGGCTACGCCCTACCGCTACCGAATTACGGTGCTGCTGTATATCAACTGGGAGTGCGGCAACACGGCGGATGTCTCGAACGTGCCCGACGGCCGCTGCAACATCTTCGTCAATATCTATAATAAGCAGAACGGAACCCGCATCAATAGCGGGCAGGCGGCCCAGAACTTCAACTGCGCCCAGGTAACCTGCCCCGGCCGGCCTTCGCAGGTCGACGCCCAGCCCCAGGGTTCCTATCGCCTGCCCCGGATTTCCAATCCTTCCATCACGCCGCCCCTGCCCGGGGCTGCTCGCTGCCCGGCGGCCCGCCCCCACCCGTGCGCCTGTGCCGCTACGAAGCCATTGTGGAGCTACCCGTGGCCTTCGAAGGCTACTACGCGGTGTATACCGACGGCACGCGCAACCGCTCCATCAACAATCTGCTGCAGCCCGACAACCAGAACCAGACCATCTTCGCCGACATGGCGCCCCCCTGCTGCCCAACAACTCGCCGACTTTCTCGGATACGGCAGTCGTGGTTATCTGCCAGGGTGATACCAGCATCGTGGTCAACAACGCGGTGGACCTGGACGGGGACCGGCTGATTTACAGCTTCAGTGCGCCCTACAACATTCCAGGGGCCATTGGCGGCCCGCCTTCCAACGTCTTTACCCCACCGCCGCCCAGTGTGACCTACATTTCGGGGTACTCGGCCACGGCTCCTTTTGGCCCCGGCGCCGGCAACTACGCCTTTCTCAACGCCAGCAACGGCCTGAGCCGCTACGCCACCTCCCAGCAGGGCCGCTTTGTGGTGTCGGTCGAAGTCAAGGAGTTCCGCCGGATTAATGGCAACGAGGTCTTGATTGGCTCTACCCGGCGCGAAATTCAGCTGGTATCCCGCACCTGCCAACCCAACCAGGCCCCGCAGTTTACGGCCGCCACGCTGACCAACAAGGTATTTACCATCGAAGAAGGCGAAACCCTGAACTTCAATCTGGCGGCCACTGACCCCGATGGCAACCCCATCAACCTAAAAGTGAACAGCGTGCTGCTCGATGGTGCCGGGGCTTACGACGCCAGCTTTGGCGGCAGCCAGGGCGTGGTGCAGCCGGGCAACCCCACCGGCAGCGTGACGGTGACCGGCAGCGGGGGCAGCGTTAGTGGCCTGTTCAGCTTCAACTCCCGTTGCGGTAACGCCCGCAGCACGCTCTACGACGTGGTTGTAACGGCCACCGACCAGGCCTGCGGGGCCAAAAGCGTGGCCGACATCTTCCAGATCAGGGTAAACCGTGCCGCTGGCCCCACCGGCATCGAGGGCGAGGCTATAGTCTGCGACCAAAGCCAGGCTGCTACCTACACTGCCGCGGGGCCGGCGCCGGCCACCTACCTGTGGAAGGTTCGGGCGGCACCATTCAGGGTTCCAACTCGGGCCGCTCGGTGCAGGTACGCTGGACCAACATCGGCTCGGGCCACCTGACGCTGCAAGGCGTTTCCACCCTGGGCTGCCCTTCCGACTCCGTCTCGCGGGACATTGACATCCGGGCGGGCAGTGCCCTAGCCGTAACGCCCACCAGTGCCACCATTTGTCCGGGCGGCTCTACTACCCTGACGGCCAGCGGCGCCGCCTCCTATACCTGGACCGGCGGCAACCAAACCGCGACGGGGCCCAGCATTACTGTGTCGCCCACCCAAACTACGACTTACACCGTGACCAGCACCAACGGGGTGTGCACCACGTCGCGGCAAGTAACCATCACGGTAAGCCCGAATGCCGTAGCCAACGCCGGGGCGGACGTAACAACCTGCTCGGGTGAGGCCAGGACCCTGGGCACGGCGGCGCTTACCGGCTACACTTACCAGTGGAGCCCGGCCGCGGGCTTGAGCAGCACTACCACCGCCCAGCCCGTCTTTCAACAGACGAATACCGGCACCACGGCCCAGCAGTTGACCTACACGCTTACCGCTACCACCGCCCAAGGCTGCGTGGCTACCGATGTGGTGGTGGTGAATGTAAACCCGGCCGCCGTGGCTAATGCCGGCACCGGCAAGACAATCTGCTCGGGCGGCTCGGCCGTGCTGGGCGCTCCAGCCGACGGGCTGGCGGGCCGCAGCTACCAGTGGAGCCCGGCCACCGGCCTGGACAACCCGACTTCTTCCTCGCCTACAGTGACCCTGACTAATACCGGCACGACCCCGCAAACCGTACGCTACACCCTGACTGTCACGACCAACCAGCTTTGCTCGACCTCAGCCTTTGTGGACGTGGTGGTGAATCCGGCCGCCGTTGCCAACGCGGGCACAGATGCCGCTACTTGCTCCGGGGAGTCGAAAACCCTGGGTTCGGCAGCTTTGGCCGGCTACACGTACCAGTGGAGCCCGGCTACGGGCCTGAGCAGCACTACCGCCGCCCAGCCTACTTTCCTGCTGACCAACACTGGCCCTGCGGCTCAGCAGTTTACTTACACCCTGACGGCTACCACCGCCCAAGGCTGCACCGCTACTGATGCAGTAACCGTAACGCTCAACCCCGCCGCCGTGGCCGATGCCGGTACCAGCAAGACGTTCTGCTCGGGCGGGTCGGCCGTGCTGGGCAACCCGGCCAGCGCCGTGGCCGGCAGCACCTATCAGTGGAGCCCGGGCACCGGCTTGAGCAACCCCGCCGCCGTGGCCCCTACCGTTACGCTGACCAACACCACCTCGGCCCCAATTACCACCACTTACACCCTGCGCGTGACTACTGCCCAGGCCTGCACTGCTACCCAAATGGTACTGGTAACGGTGAACCCGGCCGCCATTGCCAATGCCGGCACAGACCTGGCAACCTGCTCGGGTGAGGCCAGGACCCTGGGCTCGGCAGCTTTGGCTGGCTACACCTACCAGTGGAGCCCGGCCACGGGCCTGAGCAGCACTACCACCGCCCAGCCCGTCTTCCAACAGACGAATACCGGCACCACGGCCCAGCAGTTTACCTACACCCTCACCGCTACTACTGCCCAAGGCTGTACTGCCACTGATGCAGTAACGGTAACGCTCAACCCCGCGGCCGTGGCCAACGCCGGCGCGGATGCGGCCCTGTGCGACGGAACGAAAGTAACGCTGGGCTCGGCGGCCCTGGCGGGCTATTCCTACCAGTGGAGCCCGGCTACCGGCCTGAGCAGCGCCTCGGCCGCCCGGCCCGAGCTGACGGCCGTGAATACCACCCAGAGCCCCATTACCCGCACCTATACCGTAACGGCTACCACGGCCCAGGGCTGCACTCAAACCGACCAGGTAGTAGTGACCATCAACCCGCGGCCTCTGGTAGACAATATCCAGGGCGCGGCATCCGTGTGTCCCACCATTCAGGGCGTGGTGTACAGCATCCGGAACCCGCGCAGCACCGAGTACCACTGGAGCGTGGTAGGCGGCACCATTACCAGCGGCGACGGCACGGCCAGCATTACCGTGAATTGGGGCGCGGCTAATGCCAATGCCCTCGTGCAGGCCGTGGCCCGTAACCAGTTCCAGTGCGACTCCGACCCAGTGTCCTTCCCGGTGGTTATCAATCAGCGCCTGAACACGGAAACGCCCACCGGCCCGGCCAGCGTGTGTGTGGCCAACGGCCCCTACACCTACTCGGTAACGCCTACCACGGGCTCGGTCTACGCCTGGCAGATTACCGGCGGAACCCAACTCAGCACCGGCCCAGGCACGGTGCAGGTGCAATGGAACGGCCCCGGCACGGGCACGATTACCGTCACGGAAACCAGCAACCCCCAGGGCGGCGCCATCACCTGTTTCGGCCAGAGCCAGCTCCTGAACGTGACGATTCTGCCCTCGCCGGCCGCTAACCTGGGCTTTACCGGCCCCGACCGGGTCTGCGTGGGCGGCGTCATCGGCTTCACGCTGCCGGGCGCGGCTACTTCCTCCTATGCCTTTACCGTGAATGGAACGCCGGTGCCCAACTCCGGCAACACGGTGGCTATTGTCACCACCACGCCCGGCACGTATACCGTCACGGCCCAGGAAACCAACACCAGCGGCTGCGCCGGCCCGGTATACACCCGGCAGTTTACCGTCGACCCGCTGCCGGTAGCCAAGGTTATTACCGGCCCCACCAGCATCTGCCCCGGCCCCACGGGCTTTGCCAATCAGCAGTACTCGGTGCCCAACTCGCCGGGCTCGACCTTCAACTGGGTCGTGACCGGAGGCAGCGTGGTGAGCGGCAACGGCACCAACGCGGTTACGGTCAGCTTCCCGGCCGGCAGCGAGGCCCGCACGGTGGCCCTTTCTGAAACCAGCAGCCTGGGTTGCGAGGGTCCGCGCGCGACGCTCACCGTGCGCCCCGACAACGTGAGCATCGCCCTGCGGGCGGCTTCGGTGCTGCCCGGCGACCGGTCCATTAGCCTGACCCTGGCCGTGCCCAACAACGCGGGCAACGCCAACCAGATCCGGGTGTTGCGGCGCGATGCCGGCAGCACCGGGGCCTTCACGGCCGTGAGCACGGCGGTTCCCAATACCAGCACTGGCTTTACCGACCCCAGTGCCGACGCCGACGCCCGGGCCTACGACTACCGCGTGGAGCTGCTCAACAACTGCGGCGCCCTGCTGGCCAGTCAGGAACACACCACCATCTACACCACCGCCACCGCTACCGAAGGCAGCAAGGACGGCCGGCAGGAGGGCCGCGTGAAGGTGAGCTGGACGGCCTACCAGGGCTTCGCGGTCAAGGAATACCAGCTGCTGCGCGCCGCCGGCACCGGCCCCGCCCAGGTGGTAGCCACCGTACCGGGCACTACGCTGGAGTATGAATTCGCCAGCAGCTCGGCCGGCTTCGACCAGTGCTTCCGGGTACTGGCCGTGAGTGCCGACAACTCGGCCGCCCTGACGTCCTCGTCGAACGACGCCTGCGTCAACTTCACCAACGACCTGGTGTTCTACAACATCATTACTCCCAACAACGACGGCGTGAACGATGCCTTCTTTGTGCGCAACCTGGGCCTGTACTCGGGCTACTCGATGAGCTTCTTCAACCGCTGGGGCAAGGAAGTGTACAAAACGGCCAGCTACACCAACGACTGGAAGGCCGAGCAGCAGCCCGCCGGCGTGTACTACTACCTACTCAAGCTCAAAAACGGTAAGTCGTACAAGGGCTGGTTTGAAGTAGTGAAGTAGGACTACAGATTCGACGGATTTTCCGGATTAGTCGGATTTTGGGGACGATTATCTGGTTTTGCTTTTATTACTTGTTCTTGAAGAGGCGGCCCTGGGCGGGCCGCCTCTTCTCGTTTTTGCCGCCAGCTCACTACTGCATCCCCGCCGGGCCTTTAAGCCGACATAGGGATGTTCAGAGGAAAACATAGTTATGTTTTGGGCGAAACATAACTATGTTTTGACCATAACATAACTATGTCACGTTGAAGGGCGCGGTGTGACAGTAGCGCGAACTTTGTAGTTCGCGTGCCCCGCGTCATTAGAAGTCGTTCTGGCACGCGAACTACAAAGTTTGCGCTACTCGCGGGTACCTGAAACTCTTGGGCAACAGTTGCCTAAGTCTTGGGCAAGAGTTAGGCAACTGTTGCCCAGGAGTTGACAAACGAACGGGACGACTCGGAGGCACTAACAGGGTTATCCATAAAATCCGCCGGGGCCGCAGAATCCGTCTGAAACGAAGTTCGGCGTAGCCAATCCGTGGTTACCTTTGCCCTCGTGAGGAAATCGAAAAAATACCCGGCGGAAACGCTCCGCGAAATTGAAATCACCGACATGGTGGCCGAGGGCAAATGCCTGGTGCGGCACAATAATCTGGTCATCTTCGTCACCGGCGTGGCCCCCGGCGACGTGGTGGATTTGCGCATTACCCGCGCCAAGAAAAGCTTCCTGGAAGCCGTGCCCACCCACTTCCACAAGTACTCCGACCTGCGCGTGGAGCCTTTCTGCCAGCACTTCGGCACCTGCGGGGGTTGCAAGTGGCAGCACCTGGGCTACGATACCCAGCTCAAGTTCAAGCAGCAGCAGGTGCAGGACAACCTGCAGCGCATCGGCAAGGTGCAGCTGCCCGAGCTGGAGCCCATTCAGCACTCCCCGGCCCTGCAGTACTACCGCAACAAGCTCGAATACACCTTCAGCCACAACGGCTGGCTGACCAACGAGCAGATTCAGGCCGGCGAGCAGATCGAGCGGCGCGTGCTGGGCTTCCACACCCCGGCCCGCTTCGACAAGATCATTGACGTGCAGCACTGCTGGCTGCAGCCCAACCCCTCGAACCAGATCCGGCTGGCCATCCGCAACTACGCCCTGGAGCACGACTTGCCCTTCAACAACCTCGTGACCCAGGAAGGCTTCCTGCGCAACCTCATCATCCGCACGGCCAATACCGGCGACCTGATGGTAATTCTGCAGTGCTACTACGCCCATGAGGCCCTGTTTCCGTTGCTGGATTTCGTGCAGGAGAAGTTCCCCGAAATCACCTCGCTCAACTACGTGCTCAACAACAAGGGCAATGAAACCTTCCACGACCTGGACGTAGTCTGTTACAAGGGCGAGCCCCATATTCACGAGCAGATGGAGGATTTGCGCTTCCGCGTGGGCCCCAAGTCGTTTTACCAGACCAACTCCGAGGGCGCCTACAACCTGTATAAGCTCACCCGCGAGTTTGCCCAGCTCACCGGCTCCGAGCTGGTCTACGACCTCTACACCGGGGCCGGCACCATTGCCAACTTCGTGGCCCGGCAGGCCCGGCACGTGGTGGGCGTGGAGTACGTGGAGTCGGCGGTGAAAGACGCCTATATCAACTCCGAAATCAACGGGGTAACCAACACCGAGTTCTACGCCGGCGACATGAAGGACGTGCTCAACGCCGAGTTTATCCAGAAGCACGGCCGCCCCGACGTGGTCATCACCGACCCACCCCGGGCCGGCATGCACCCCGACGTGGTAGCCCGCCTGCTCGAAATGCGCGCCCCCCGCATCGTCTACGTCAGCTGCAACCCCGCCACCCAGGCCCGGGACCTAGAGATGCTCGACGAGGCGTACGCCGTCACCCGCGTGCGGCCCGTGGACATGTTCCCGCACACCCACCACGTGGAGAATGTGGTGCTGCTGGAACTGAAGTAGCCGCAATTGGTTGCGTTTAGGAGGTATATGTCATCCTGAGCAAAGCGAAGGACCTTATCACGCCAGCACAATTATCATTGCAACGGCTTGTTCTAATTTAATAAGGTCCTTCGCTGTGCTCAGGATGACACTACTGTTTTATGGTTATTAATAGCATAATACCCTATTACGTCTATATCACCACCAACCCAGCTAAAACGGTCCTATACATCGGCATCACCAGCAATTTACCGGAGCGCATGGCGCAACACTACGCCAACCGGGGCACCGACCAAACCTTTGCCGGCCGCTACTTTTGCTACAACCTGGTGCACTTCGAAGAGTATACCGACAGCAAAGCAGCTATTGCTCGTGAAAAAGAGTTGAAAGGCTGGACGCGGGCCAAGAAAGACTCCTTAATTGTTGCCAGCAATCCTGATTGGGCTTTCATCCAGACCTAAGCCTACGTGATAAGGTCCTTCGTTTTGCTCAGGATGACAGTTTAAACAACGACAACCCATCTTCTACATGGACTACGCCAACGACCCCGAACTGAACGGCAAATACCTCGGCACCATCTCCAAGGACTTTGCCATGGTTTCCGACACCATCATGGAAGCTTCTTCCCAGGTGCGGAAGATGGACATTTCGAAATACCCGATTTTCATCTTCGCCAAGCGCGAAATTCCCCTGGGTAGCTTGCTGGTCAATGCCGACGAGGCCAACCTGGAATGGCATGTGTTTGCCTCCTACCTGGAGCTGTTCGTGCAGCAGGGCATCGTGGGCCAGGAGGGCATCGAAGCCTTCGAGCAGACCTACAAGGACCCTAACGAGTACTGCTGTCTGTTCGTGCTCGACGAGGACTTCACCAACTTCGTCTTCATCCCCTACCCGAAGACTAAGCCGGAGCTAGTTCTTAGTTAGTAGAACGTCATGCCGAGCGCAGCCGAGGCATCTCGCGTGCAATAGTAAAATCTGTTTACTGCTGCGGGAGAGATGCTTCGACAAGCTCAGCATGACGTTCTTTTGTTAAGGCCTCAGGAAAGCTCAGGCGGCCGGTTGCCCGCTGGGTGTAGCCAGCGCCTGAATTTCCTGGTATATCTGCCGGGTTGCTGGCACTGGTAGGCCTAGGGCCTCCCCATAGGTAAGAATGGCGCCGGCAAACAGGTCTAACTCCGTACGGGTTTTGCCGCCCTGTACGTCCAGCTGCAGGGAGGTGGGCGTATGGAAGGGAAACGTAGCGGCTTTTTGAAAGGTCCGCTCAATGATATCAGCGGGCAGGTCAATGCCTTTGGCCTGGGCAATTGCCGCTATTTCCTGCATCAGGCTCCGGGCCCGGGCGTGTAGGGCCGGGTCTTCCAGGACTTGCCCGATAGAGCGGTTATAGCGCGCCGACACCAGGCCAAAGCTGGCAATAAAGAAAAACTTCGTCCAGATGGCGGGAAAAGCATCGGCCTGATACTCCAGGTTAATGCCCGCTTCGGTCAAAGTGCGCAGCAGCGGGCGGGCGTCAACGGCGGGATGCTGGGGGTCCGGGCCCACGATAATACTGCCCGGATTGCCGCGGTGCTCTACCACCCCGGTGTCGTGCAGGTGAGACGCCACATACACGCAGGCGGGCAAAATGACGGCCTGCGGCAACAGCCGACGGATACGGTCATAGATGTCTACCCCATTCATCAGGGGCAAAATCACCGCGCCGGCGGGTAGCGCCGACTGCAGCTGGCGGCACAGCGCCTCCAGGTCATACTCCTTCACGCACAGCAGCAGCAGATCCACTGCGCCCAGCTCGGCCACCGTTTCCACCACTCGGGCGGGGTGCGCGACGGGAGTTGGGTGCTCGGGCGAAAGTAACGTCAGCCCCCGGGCCTGTACGGCGGCATACGTGGCGCCCCGGGCCACAAACGTAACCCGAGCGGCGGCTGAGCCCGCGTAGTGCTGCGCCAGCTTGAAGCCAAAGTACCCACCGACTCCACCCAGGCCTACGACGGCTAGTTCGATTTTTTTATGCTCAGAGGTCATAGAATTTGCTTGGGAAATTAAGGAGAAGAAATCGGGTGAAGAGGGAGTAAGACGGCCGGTAAAGCGCCCCGACTAGATTCTATTCCGGGGTGAAACATGCTGACTGGCGCTAAGTATTACGGTCAGTAGATGCGCAAAACTATAGCGGGCTTCTATGCAGTCCAATTTTCAAAATGTGGCAATTGATGCAGTTCTTGCATCAATGAACCTGGATCAGATACGCTACTTTCTACTGCTAGCCGAGAAGCGGCACTTCTGGCAGACCGCCGAGCAATTGGAGCTTAGTCAATCGTCGCTCAGCCGCCACATTCAGCGCCTGGAAGCGGAGTTGGGCTTTCCCCTGTTTGAGCGCACGCCGCGCCAGGTTCAGCTCACGGCCGCCGGGCAGCTGCTGCGCACCGAGTGGCAACGGTTGCTGACGGAACTCGACGCCGTGCACCGCCACGCCCGGCAGGTCAGTAGTGGGGAGGTGGGCAGCCTGCGTATCGGCCACGTTGGGGCGGCGGCTTACGGGTGGCTGCCGCGGCTGCTGGCCCGCTTTACGGCCCAGTACCCCTCAGTACAACTCGACCTGCTCGAAGTCAGCGCCACCGAATCGGAGCACCCGCTGCTTACGTACCAGGTCGACGTGGGCTTTTGGCGCGAACCGGCGACGAACCCGGCCCTCATATCGGAGCCTGTCTTTGCCGAGCAGCTGGCCTTGGTAGTGCCCCAGCAGCACTGGGCACAGGCAGAAGGGTTTACCTCTCTGGCCGCCCTGCGGGAAGAGCTTTTCGTGCTGCCGGCCCTGACGGGTCCATCGGCCTACGTGCAGACGCTGCGGGGGCTATTTGCGCAATATGGATTTCAGCCCCGGGGCACCGTCACGTCAGACTTTGGGTCCACGATGCTGCATCTGGTGGCCGCGGGCCTGGGCGTATCGGTACTGCCGCTGTCTTACGCCAGCAGTCCGCTGCCGGGCTTACGCTTTATCGAGCTGCCGCACGAGTCGGCGGTATATTCAGTGTGGCGGCGCGAAGATAACTCCGCCGTACTTCAACACTTACTGGCCCAGGCTGGGGCATTAGCACCTGAATAGCGGCTGGCTACAGAGACAGAGAAAGTATGTGCTTTGCCCTAGCGGCGCTTGGCATAACTTTACTTTTGCTCCCCGCTGCTGGTACCCGACCACCTTATCACGCGCCGAAAACTTCCTGCTCATGCGCCTCACCCACCTACCTACCCTGCTCCCGCTCCTGCTGCTCAGTTGCTGCTCAGCTTCCTCTACAGCCGAAGAACCCAGCCGCTTCACGCCCACGCCCGAGTTCAGCCACTACTGGAAGCAGGGCAAGGCCGAGCTAACGAGCTACGCGGTGGAGCAGGCCCGCTACGGCGAAATGCGTCAGGCGGAGGCGGTGCTGGTCTTCGTGACGGAGGATTTGTCGAAGAAAAGGCAGGTGAAGCTGGACAACCCCGCCGCCTCGCCCCAGGATGTGCTGCCAGTGCTGAAGCTCAACTTAAGCGAGAAGTTTTTGACCGGCATCTACCCCTACTCCATTCTCACGTCCGTCTTCACGCCCCTCGACCCCAAGCTGAGCACCGTTAAGGTCAGCACCTCGGTGCAGGAATGGTGCGGCAACGCCTTCACCCAGTTCAACCAGCGCGGCGCGGGCTACGCCCTGTCGCAGAAGTCCTACTTCGAATCGGAAGGCGACGTGGAAAGCAAGTTGGGCCCGGCCGTGCTGGAAGACGGCCTCTGGAACCAGATCCGCCTGCACCCCGAAGCCTTGCCTACCGGCCAACAGCAGCTCATTCCAAGCACCATCTATTGCCGTCTGCAGCACCAGCCCCTGCGCCCTACCCCAGCCACGCTCAGCCTGACCGACGCTCCGGTCGGACGGTTCGGCGGCGCGGCGGCGCTGGCTTATACCATCAGCTACCCCGCCCGCTAGACCGGACGCTGGTCATTTACTTCACCCAGGCTTTTCCGCACCGCATTCTGGGCTGGGAAGAAACCTACTCCGACCGAGCCGGCACGGCCCAGCCCGTGCGCCTGACCACCCGGGCCACCCGTCGCAAAACCATCCTGCTCGATTACTGGCGCACCCATAGCAATGCCGACCTGCGCTGGCGCGACTCCCTGGGCCTCAGCCGCTAAAACCGAAAAAGGCCACCCTGCACGGGTGACCTTCTCTGATGTGCGTTTGGCAGCGGGCGAATTATAGTGGCTTTATCCGCCACAATAGACACCCGGCGCAAACAGCCATTATGAGCAGGGAAGCTGATTTCTGCTGGCGCTTCTTCCGAAGCTCACTAACGGTAACATCCTCAGGCCACATTATATGGCCCGTGCCGGAGTCATACACAACCGACATAGTGTCGCCCAGCGTAATCGTAGTGTACTCGGTTCCGGACACCGGCAGGAACTTCAGATTGCCGTTCAGCAAGAACCCAACCGCGTGCCGTTTACGACCGGACTCCAGCTTGGCAACCGGAACCGGAAGTGTCTGCCCGTTTTTCAGCAGCTGCTCCAGATCTTTAACATCTTCTGAGCTACCAACGCCTATGACCAGAAACAACAACAGGGCCAGCAATAACCCGAATGTCTTCACGCTCCGGGCTTAGAAGTGCTGCCAGCCCTGGGCGCGCAGCGGGATAGGCTGCCCCTGCTTGGTAACCAGGTTTACCCCGTCGCTGGCTTCGGTCATGTGGCCGAGCACGGTGATGTCGGGGTGGTTCTTGACTTTGTCGTGGTCTTTGAGCGCGATGGTGAAGAGCAGCTCGTAGTCTTCGCCGCCGTTGAGCATGCACATGATAGGGTCGAGCTGGAACTCCTCAGCCACTTCCAGCATGGGGTTGGCGGCGGGCAGGTTCTCGGAAAACACCCGCGCCCCGGTGCCTGAGGCTTTGCACAGGTGCAGTACCTCGGAAGCCAGCCCGTCGGACACGTCAATCATGCTGGTGGGCACCACGCCCAGGTCGCGCAGCTCGTGCACCACGTCCATACGGGCCTCGGGGCGCAGCTGCCGCTGCAATACGTAGGGGTATTTGCTCAGCTCGGGCTGCATGTCGGGGTCGGCGCTCCAGGCGGCTTTTTCGCGCTCCAGCACCTGCAAACCCAGAAAGGCCCCGCCCAGGTCGCCGGTTACGCAAATCAGGTCGTTGGGCTGAGCCCCGCTGCGGCGCACGGCTTGGCCATGAGCTACCTGGCCCATAGCCGTGATGCTGATGGTCAGGCCGCCCCGGCTGGCGGTCGTGTCGCCGCCCACCAAATCCACATTATAAGCCTCGCAGGCTAGCCGCATGCCTTCATAGAGCTCGTCAATGGCCTCCACCGAGTAGCGGCTGCCGATGGCCAGACCGACCACAATTTGAGTTGGAGTGGCATTCATGGCCGCAATATCCGACACGTTGACGGCCACGGCCTTATAGCCCACGTGCTTGAGCGGGCAGAACGTTAAGTCAAAATGGACGCCTTCCACTAGCAGATCGGTGCTGACCACCAGGTCGTGGCCGGCTGCGGGAGCCAAAATGGCCGCGTCGTCGCCGATGCCGAGGCTGGTGCTGGGCTGGCGCAGGGTTACAGTTTCCTGAATCCGGCGAATCAGGCCAAACTCTCCAAGGTTTTCCAGGGGGGTGATGTCACTCATAGCAGGCAAAAGTACGGTACTGAATGAATAGAATGCTGAAACTGATACGGATTTGCCCCGGACCGTGCTGCGAAACACCCGCTGACTTGCACAGTCACCCTAGCCGCCGGAGGTTTCGCAGGCTTTGCTTTCTGTTTTTAAGCATTGGCAAAAACGGAAAGTAAAACCCACGAGGACTTACCGGTCTATAGTTGCTTTACACTTTTACAATTGCTCAAAAACGGAAAGCGCCCCAGAAAACCTGCTTGCTCTACCGCCTGCCGAGGTTAACTATTCTGCGCCGGAAGCTGTTACTTGCCACTTATGCCGGATTATACCACGTGTACCTACACCTCTGAACTGTACGAGCAGCCGGCCCTGGCCAGCAGTAGCGCCCTCAACTGGCCGGGCGTGCGCCTGGAGCGCTACCAGCTGCCCGCTACCACCCTGCCTGCCCACGCCCACGAGCATCACCTGCTGCTGGTGCACCAGGGCACCCAGCCCGTGGTGGCTAGTCGGCGCACCGGGTCCCGGGTCGAAGAAGATCAATTCCGCAGCGGGGACGTTGGCTTATACCCAGGCGGGGAATACGGCCCATTTGGCTGGGATGGTCCGGCCGATATTATCCACGTGCACCTCGACGCCCAAGCCCTGGAAACCCGCGCCCGCCGCGACCTGGACCTGTGCTATTTTGCCTTGCAGGAGCGGTTTCGCTCCGAGGATGCCTTGCTGGCTCAGCTAGGGCAGCAGTTGCTGGCCGCCACAGACCGGGCGCATACGCTGGGGAAGCTCTACGCCGAGTCGCTGGCAACGACGCTCTGCTACCACCTCATCGAGCACCACGCCACGTTTGAGCGCCGCACGGCGGGGGCATCCGGTGGCCGGCTTTCGGCAGTGGTGCTGGCCCGGATAGATGCCTACCTGGAGGCCCACTCGGAAGCTCCCGTTACCCTGGAAGTGCTGGCGGGCCTGGCGAACCTGAGCGTGTTTCACTTTGCCCGCCGCTTTAAGCACACCACCGGCCGCTCGCCCTACCAATACGTGCTGGAGTGGAAAATCGGGCGGGCCCGCACCCTGCTGCGGGCCGGGGAGCTGCCGGTAGCCGCCATCGGCGACGCGCTGGGCTTTGCCTCGCCGGCTCATTTTGCCACAGCTTTCAAGCGGGCCGTCGGCCTGAGTCCCCGGGCGTTTCAGCAAGGCTAGGTCGGGCGGCAAAAGCGCAGGAATGTGTAAGTAAAGGGCAAGAATGGGGCTGCCAGCCGGGCGGCGCGGCCGGACCTTTGGGGTAGTCAAACAGGTCGCAGCCCTGCGGCCACCGATTCACTCCCTTACCCTTCTTCCACATGGACTCACTTATCGTAGTAGCCGGCGCCACCGGCGACCTGGGCCACCGCATTGTAACGGCTCTGCGGCAGCGCAACGCCCCCGTACGGGCCCTGGTGCGCCCCGAAACTGACCCCGCTAAGATTGACCGCCTAACCCAGCAGGGCGTGCAGGTGCAGCCCGTCGACTTCTCGGACTCAGTAGCTCTTACCCGCGCCTGCGCCGGGGCCAGCTGCGTATTATCGGCCCTGGCTGGTCTGCGCGAGGTTATCATCGACACCCAGACCCAGCTGCTGAATGCGGCCGTGGCGGCCGGCGTACCCCGCTTCATCCCTTCCGATTTTGCCAGCGACTACACCCAGCAGGCTCCGGGCCTGAACCGCAACTTCGACCTGCGGCGGGAGCTCCAGGCCATTATTGACCAAGCGCCCATTGCCGCCACGTCCATTCTCAACGGGGCCTTTGCCGAAGTGCTGACCTACAACATTCCCCTGCTCGACTTCAAGCAGCAGCAGGTGGGCTACTGGGAAGATGCCGACTGGCAAATTGACTTCACCACGATGGACGACACGGCGGCCTTTACCGCGGCGGCCGCCCTAGACCCGACTACGCCCGCTTCCTGCGCATTGCCAGCTTTCAGCCTAGTCCGCGCGAGTTGGTGACTATTGCCGAGCAAGCCGGCCGGGGCAGTTCGCGCTGGTGCGCCTGGGTGCCCGTGCCGACCTGGCCGCGGCTATTCAGCACGTGCGGGCTGCGAATCCCGCCGGTGAGCAGCAGCTCTACGCCAACTGGCAGCAGATGCAATATATGCTGAGCATGTTCAGCGTGCAGAACCAGCCCCTCGACAACGGCCGCTACCCGGAATTGTCCTGGACCAACCCCGTCACCTTTCTAACCGCCTAAGGCCATGCAATTCACTTATTCCGACCTGGGCATTTACTCCGACGAGGAGCTTATCAAGCGCCTGCCCGGCTTTACCAACCACTACGCCACCGTCAATGGGGTGCGCCTGCACTACGTGGAAGGTGGCCGCGGCCCGGCCCTGGTGTGCCTGCCGGGCTGGCCCAGACCTGGTTTTCCTACCATCCCATTGCTGCGGAGCTGGCCCGGCACTACCGCGTTATTATCGTCGATATCCGCGGTATGGGCAGCTCCGACAAGCCCGCCACGGGCTACGACAAAAAGACCATGGCCCGGGACATTTACGAGCTGCTGGGGCACCTGGGCCTGGAAAAAGCCTCCCTGCTGGGCCACGACATCGGCGGCATGGTAGCCAGCAGCTTTGGCTTCAACTACCCGCAGGCCACCGAAAAACTTATCCTGGCCGACGGGGCCCACCCCAGCGAAGGAATGCGGCAGATGCCCCTGCTGCCAGCGCCCGGCGCCTTTACGGGCAAAATGAACGGGCAGCAGCCCTACGTCTGGTGGATGGCCTTCAACCAGGTAAAGGAGCTACCCGAACAGCTGCTGGCCGGCCGGTTTGAGTTCCTGCTCAACTACTTGTTCCGCTACGTGATGCTGGACGAGAGCAAGATGACGGACTTCGACCGGGCCGTGTACGCAGCCGTCTACAACCAGCCCGAGAACATTCGGGCGGCCAATGCTTGGTACCAGGCCCTGGAGCAGGATATTGCCGACGCCAACACCTATGGCCGCCTTTCGATGCCGGTGCTGGGCATTGGCAGCCACGTGTCGTACAGCTACCTGCAAATGAGCTTGCCCTACGTAGCCGAAAACGTCGAGGTCGTTGGTATCCTGGACAGCGGCCACTATATGTTTGAGGAAAAGCCCGAACAAGTGCTGGCCGCTGTGCTGAGCTTCCTGCAACCGGCCGCTGGCTAACGGAGGCTGGTTCCGGGCTGGGGTTGCTGGCAAATAAGCAGCAACTCCAGCCCGGAAACCGACTTTGAGCGCAGCGTAACGACTCATCACCCGTAAATTCCGCGCAACTTTCCTGACCACGGAATATTTTAGGGATTATTGACGTTTTTGCCGCTATGAAACTCTTCCTGCCGCTCGCCTTGCTCGTTTTGCTGAGCAACCTGAACTCCTGCAAAACTGACCGTTCCAACAAAACCGTGGACCCAACCTCGCCCGCTGCTGCCAAAGCCCAGCTCGACGTGCTACGCGACTCCGTGGATGCCCGCTGGAGCCGCATGACGGCCAGCGACGACGCCAAGATGCAGGCCACGGGCCAGGTGCTGCAAGCCCTGGAAAAGCAGCCCGGCGCCGACAAAGCCCAGCTCAAAGCCCTGGCCCGGGCCAACGACAGGCTCAAAAGCCGCCGCTACGACCAGCAAAGCATGAGCGTCTCGGAGCAGATTGACGCCTACGACTCAGCCCAGGACTCGGTGCTCCGCGCGGTCTACAACGTCGCCCAGCCCGCCGCCGGTCAGCCCGATGCCACCGTGCAGCAGCTCACCAACGACATCCAGACGGCTGACGGACAGGTGGTCGGTTACCGCGTCAGTTACGACCGGGCCGCCAAGCAGTTCAACAACTACCTCCAGCTCCACCAGGATGCCCTGGGCAAGCTCGGCGGCAAATACAGCAAGCTCCAGCCTTTGCCGCTGTTTGAGTTGAAAGAGTAAGTAGCCTTTTCGAATTCAGAAGTAGACTGACAAAAGCAAAAGCCCCAACACGTCACGTGTTGGGGCTTTTGCTTTTGACTTGAAAATTCGCCTTACAGCTTGGCCATTTCCTCGCGCACGAAGTCGGCCAGGGTGCGCAGGTACTCGGTGCTGAAGTCGAAGCGGATACCGGCGGCAGCGTAGATTTCGCCGATGGGCGCGGTGTACCCCAATGCCAAGGCGCGCTTATAGGCTTCAAGTCCCTCCTGCGGGTTCTGGCGGAAGTTGCGCCACACGGCAATGGCTCCGAGCTGGGCCATGGCGTACTCGATGTAGTAGAAAGGCACTTCGTAGAGGTGCAGCTGCTTTTGCCAGAGGTAGGGCTTGTAGTTTTCCAGCCCTTGCCAGCTCACGGTACGCTGGTTGAACTCGTCGAAGGTGCGCGTCCACTGGGCGTGGCGCTCGGCTTCGGTGTGCTCGGGGTTTTCGTACACCCAGTGCTGAAACTTGTCGATGGTGGCCACCCAGGGGAAGGTTTCCAGGACGCTTTCCAGGTGGGTTTTCTTGGCCCGGCGCAGTTCGTCCTCATCCGGGAAGAACAGGTCCCACTGATCCATCGAAATCAGCTCCATGCTCATCGAGGCCAGCTCGGCTACTTCAGACGGCGGATGCTTGTCGGCCGACAGCGGCAGGGAGCGGGTCAGGAAAGAATGCACCGCGTGGCCACCCTCGTGCAGCATCGTAATTACGTCGCGTAGCGAGGAAGTGGCGTTCATGAAAATAAACGGCACGCCGGTTTCGTCCAGCGGGTAGTTGTAACCACCCGGGGCCTTACCCTTGCGCGACTCCAAATCGAGGTGGCCCATCTGCCGCATGGTTTTCAGGCAGTCACCCAGATACGGGTCGAGGCGCTGAAACACGGTGATGGTCTTTTCGAGCAGCTCGGCACCGGTTTCGAAGGGGCGCAGCGGCGCTTTGCCGGTTACGTCCACGTCGAGGTCCCAGGGGCGCAGCTCGGGCAGGTTCAGGTCCTGCCGACGCTCCAGATCAATGTCGTCAATGAGCGGCACCACGGTTTCGCGGATGGCGCGGTGGAAAGCAAAGCAGTCCTCGGCGGTGTAATCGAACCGGCCCAGGGCGGCAAACATATAGTCGCGGAAGTTGGCAAACCCGGCGTTGCGGGCCATGCGGTGACGCAGGGTTACCAGGTCGGTGAAGAGCTGATCCAGGGGCTTGGAATCCTGCAGACGACGCTGCTGCACGGCCCGGTAAGCTTCTTCGCGCACGGCCCGGTCGGGGTTCTTCAGGCGGTCCGAAGCCCGGGGCAAGGTCATTTCCTCCCCGTCCAGGGTCACAGTCATGGCGCCCACGGTGGCGGCGTACTGCTGCTGCTTGGTGCTGATTTCGGTTTTGAGCGGGATGTTCTCGGGCCGGTAAATTTCCAGAGCCTGCCGCACCGAGCGCACAAAAATGCGGTAGCGCTGCGGGTCGAGGCCGTCCAGAAACGGCGAGCCGATCATCTTCTCGTTGAGGGCGTGGTCGTAGGGCGCCACGTTGGGCTCAATCTCGCTGACGAAGTACTGAAACGAGTCGGCCCGGTCCTGATCTTGCGTGTCGCAGGTCATGCGGATGTAGCGCCAGGCCAGGTCTTCGCTCAGCACGCTTTCCAGCTCGCTCCGATCCAGCAGCCAGCGCTCCAGCTCGTGGGCCGAGGCAATCTGCCGGTCGCGGAGTTCCACAAAATAAGGCTCAAGTGATTCCCAGTCGGTTACGGAGAAAGACTCGGGCAAATACTGACGCGGCGGGCGCTGCGTATCAGTGGCCGAAGCGAGGACAGTTTCGGAGGCGGTATTCATCATGAATAGCAAGATACGTCGGTAGACGAAACGAATGTAAGCTAAACTTTAAACAGCTTTAGCTAGATGCAAAGGGCCGGGAAAACACTACTTTCTTTCCCGGGCCGCTGCGGAACCTTGTTTCTACGGTAGTCGAAGAAAAGTCGTTGACCTGTTTTGACCAGAAAACGCGGCAAAGTTTAACCAGGTAGCTCCCGAAATGTTGGGACGCCGACCTGCGCAAACCAGAACGCCCCGTTAAGCCCCGCGCAGCAGGTATCGGACGGCTGTTGACACCTGATCTGTCGTCTTGAACGCAGTGAAGGACCTTCTCACACCGAAACAAGTCGTTCAGGTGCAACAAGGTCCTTCGCTGCGTTCAGCACGACCGGCCCTTTGGCTTAGTCAATTTCGATAACCACGTCGCTGGTTACGGGGTGGCCAACGCAAATCAGTACGTAGCCCTGCTTCATTTCCGAATCGGACAGGCCTTCGCGCTCATCCAGATGCACTTTGCCCGAGAGGCACTTGCCGCGGCAGGCAGTGCACAGGCCGGCCTGGCAGCTGTAAGGCAGGTCGATGTCCTGGTCGAGGGCCGCTTCCAGAATGGTCTGGCTGGGCTTCACCTCGATTTCGTACTCAGCACCCTCGTAGTGAATGGTGACGGTGTGGGCCGTGATTTTGTCGTCGGCCGCATCCGATACGTCCCCGTGGCCGGAAGGCTGGCCGGCGGCGGCTTCACTGGTTTCGGCCGCAGCCACGAAACTCTCGCGCTGAATGCGGGCGGCGGGCACCCCGAGCAAATCGAGGGCGGCACGGGCTTCGGTCATCAGGCCCTCGGGGCCGCAGAGGTAATATTCGGCCTGCTGGGCCGGAAACTGGTGGCGCTGCTCCAGAATGCGCAGCAGCGTAGTGCGGTTGAGGCGGCCGGTGTGGCGGTGGCCCGAAGTGGGGCTGGTAGGCTGGCTGAACACGTGCTCGACCTGCAGGCGGCCGCCGGCCTGGGCTTCCAGCTGCTGAAGCTGCTGGCGGAAAATTACCGATTCCTCGTTGCGGTTGCCGTACACAAGCAGCACGTGGCTCTGGGGCTCATCGCGCACCACGGCCTTGAGCATGGACATAAGTGGAGTGATGCCGCTGCCGGCGCCCACCAGCACGATGGAGCGGGCCGCTTTGGGGCTGGTTTTGAGGGTAAAGTTGCCCAAAGGCGGCATTACTTCCAGCTGCTGGCCTACTTTCACCGTGTCGAGCAGGTAGTTGCTGACCAGGCCACCGCTTACCCGTTTCACCGTAACCGACAGGCGCGGGGCCTCCGATGGGGTGCTGCTGAGCGAATACGCCCGCCGTTCTTTTTTGCCACCCGGTCCGCAGGGCAGAATCAGGGTCAGGAACTGGCCGGGCTCGCAGGCTACGGGCTGGCGGTCGGGCCGTTCGAGGTGAATGGTGGCGGCATCGGCGGTTTCGTGGGTGATTTCCACAACGTTAAGCATCAGGTACGGGCTGCTCATCGGGGGTACTGCTTCGGGGATTGGAGAGGAAAAATCAGGGTAAACCGGCGCGTTTCGGCGCTGGGTGCGCAAAGTACGGTAAATGGGGCGGCTTGGTCGGCATGCGCGAAGGGTTTAGCTTGCGGCCTGCCTACCTCCTCCCCCTGAACTAACGATTTTACCTATGTCTGGTTTTGCCCTTGCCCCTTGCTCGAACGGCATCAGCACGAATTCGGGCCCGTGCTGCCCGTCGACCTGAATACCCCCGAAGTAGCCCGCCTCGATTTTACTGCTGCCAACCCTATTCTGGCCACCGCCGACCTGCGCGACACCGAAGCCTTCGAAGCGCTGGTAGCCCGGCTGCTCGAAGACCAGAACGCGCTGATCGGCGTGGGTGGCTACCTCGAAAACCGCGTTATCTACCGCCGCAGCCCCGGCCTCTTTGGCGACCCGGCCGTGCCGGCCCGTTCCCTGCACCTGGGCGTAGACGTGTGGCTGCGGGCCGGTACGCCGGTGCTGGCCCCGCTAGAGGCGGTAGTGCACAGCGTGGCCGACAACGACAACTTCGGCGACTACGGCCCCACTGTTATTCTGCAGCACGAGCTCGAAGACACCACGTTCTACACGCTCTACGGGCACCTGGGCCGGGCCGAAGTGGCCTTGCTGCGCCCCGGCATGACCCTGGAAAAAGGCGAGAAATTTGCCGAAGTTGGCCCCCACCCCGAAAACGGCGACTGGCCGCCCCACCTCCACTTCCAGGTTATTGCCAATATGCTGGGCCGGGAAGGCGACTTCCCGGGCGTGGCCCTACCAGCCGAGCAGGAGCACTGGGCTCAACTCTGCCCCGACCCCAACCTTATTTTGCAGGCCAGCGTGCTAAATACTAAGTAAGCCACACCCCCGGCAGGCAGCGGGCCTATGCAAGTTCGCTGCCTACCAGAACGGTTAATTGGCTGTACCACTTACGCAAGTGGGCAGCGTCGTGCTCAAACCAGGCGGTAAGCCAGGCGCAATAAGCGGCGGCTGGCTCGGGTGATTCACCGGCGGTAAGCATCTGCACCGCCGTTTGCGCGGCCATCATCCCCGACATCAACGCTTTGAGCACGCCGTGGCCGGCAGCCGGGTCCAGGATGGCGGCGGCATCGCCGGCCAGCACGTAGCCCGGCCCGGCGGCGGGTTGTACCAAACGCCACGTCACGTCCTCGCCACGCACCGGCGTACCGAGGGGCGGCAGACCGGCTAACTCCGAATTCTTTCCCAGGCAAGCATCCAGGCTCGGCCGCGGGCCGGGCGCGTAGGTCAGGCGCACCCAGGCTAGCTGGTCGGGGCGCAGGGGGCTGTCCAGCGCCAGCCCCCGGCATCGGTCAGCAACGAAGGCTCCTGCCGGGCCGCTGCTTCTTGGTACAGATAGCCGTAGTAGGCTGTCAGCGGCGCTGAATAGGGGATAATAGTGAGGCGAAGGCGGCGGGCCAGCCACTGTTGCCGCCCGGAGGCATCCAGTATCACCCGCGCCCTTATCAGGCCTTGGGAGGTACGAATTCCGACCGGACGGCCATCTTCGGCGCGCAGCAAATCCAGGGCCTGGCATGGCTGGCGTACCTGTACCCCGAGGCGGACTGCTTCCCGAAGCAATACGGCATCGAGAGTGGCACGCTCGGCCTGGTAGCCCAGCCAGGGCCCGTGGGCATCGTGGCCATACTGCTCGAAGCGGGGTGCGCTGTCACCCCAGCGCACCCAGTAGCCGGAGTGGCGCAGAAACCCGGCCGCATTCACGGCTGCCGCCACACCCAGCTGGTGCAGAATAGGCTCCACGCCGGGATGTAAGGTTTCGCCGGGCCGGGCACGGGGAAACGCCCGGTGCTCGAGCAGCACCACCTGGGCGCCCGCACGGGCGGCCCAAATAGCCGCGGCACTGCCCGCCGGTCCGCCCCCGACTATCAGCACATCTACCACCGACAGTACAGAGTTGGCTACCAGCATATATGCCCCTGCTGAATACTCACGGATTTACCACAGTTGGCTGCCGGATGGCATCATCGTCGTAGACCAGCAGAGTGGCTTTACGCCCCTGCATGGCCAATTGACACTCGAAACGACGTTTAACCTTACGCCGCTGCCGCCGCTGGTCAGATGGGTCTTTCTGAATTTCAGCGTCCATATCCACAAACACATAGCGGTAGCCCGATCCTGTAAGCCGTCCATCAAACCGGGTAGCGACAGTAGCCCAGTCGGCAATAGCCTCGGCTTCTACCAGGAACAGCCGGGTGGTGCTGACCATGTCGCCCGAGCCGGGCAGCTGGCGGATGCAGGCTCGCAACGCCTCCATCCTGGCAATCATTTCCTCGGCGGTAATGCGGCTCAGATCGTCGAGGTGCAGCAGGCCCGCCAGGGTATTGCTGACGTAGTCGGAACGGTCCAGGTCGGCGTAGTTAACAAACAAACCCTGGTCAAGCTGCTCCAGAAACGGGCCGAATTCCCCGTCCCAGCCAGGCCGGGCCGCCACGGTATTGCTTTGCACCAAGCGGTGGCGGGGATGGTAGCCCAGTTCAGTATCCAGCAGCGGCTGGGCCGTGGGCGCCAAGGTCGTAATCCCAAAAGTGCGCGAGGCATCCGGTGCGGCAGCGGGCCAGAAGGAGTTGAGCGCGGCACACAGCTTGGCATCTTCCGGAAACGGACTACCCAGGCCCAAAGAGGTCATAAAAAACACTCCGCTCTGCTCGTCGCTACTCAACGACACGTCCCAGCCGGGCGCAAACACGTTGGCTCCCGCATCGGGCAGGTAGCTCACGGCCTCATCGGCCACGGTAGGCGGAGCCGCCAGTTGACTTGTGCGCGGCCCCAGCTGCCGGTGATTGAGCACGGCCGTCATTGTTTCGTCGGCCGGATCGAAAGCGGCGGAAGTGGTATCAGGCCGCAAAATGGCGGGGTTAGCGGCCCAGCGGCCCCGACTCAGCGGGTTAGGGCTGCCCTGCGCAAAATGGGTTCTTTGCCCATTCTGCAGCTGGGTAGCCCAGGTAAAAATCGTGGTTTGGTCGACCAAAGGCAAAAAGTCGGGAGCCGTAACCAGGGAATAAGCGGCTACCGGATCTGCCATATCGTGGGGCAGCCCCGCCACTTTCACGCCCACGCAGCCGTCGGCCGAGTTATCCAGAAAATGAGCGGCCTCATAGTCCCCATCGTTGAGCTTCTCCTCATAGTCATCTTTTGACCAAGCATTCAAGTCATCAACCCTAAGCTTACCAGTGGCATCGGCTACTACCTCATGCCGCATATTGACGTATTCGGGAGCCAAGCGGACTCCTGTTCGAGCTGTAATTTTAAAAGAAGCTAAGCCATAGCGGTTATCCTCTGGTTGCGGAGGGTGATGCACAATAGCTTTGGGTACTTTATAGCGAACAATCTCATCGGTATTGGTAGTGCTACGGCGTTGGATGGCTAGTTCGACCAGCCGCCCCGACACGACGGGCAGTACCAGCAGGCTGCTGCCTGCAGATTGCAACTCTACAAACGTGGTTCCGCTCTTGCTGCTGCGCACAAATGGTGGCTGGTCAATATTGAAGCCTGGCAGCGGCTTAATAGCACCCGGCACCGAGGCCAAGTGAATCCGGCGCAGCTTTTCATTCAGGTGAAACTCCCCGTACTCCAGGGTCAGGTGCAGCCCGGGCAGGCACTCGGGTCCGGCAAAGAGCTTGTGCCGCGGAATCCAGAACCTACGCCCCGCATCGGCGTCATTGGCCAGGCCACCTACCAGTACCTCGCGCGGACTCAACTGGCGTTGCACGGCCAGAAAAGCCCCGTAGCGGGCTCCCATAGCGGCAATATCTTGTCGGGCACGGCCATTAGCGGGTACGGGCCAGAAGCTGCGGCGGCGCGGGTCGTAGTGAGCCGGGCTGGTACCCACGCGGGCAATACCGGTGCGGGAGTACGTCAGGTCGGCATACAGGCCGTGGCCGGTGCGGGCCGCCGTGCGGTACTGGTAGGCAAAAACCACCACGCGCAGGCGGGCCAGCTCGGCGGCGTTCAGCGCAAGCTGCTGCCGGGCATAAATATAGTTTTCCAGGGCATCCAGCTCTTCCAGGGTTGGGTAGGCGGCCGGGTTGGGAGCGGGCAGACCGTTGGGAGTAGGATGCACGGCCGGGCTGGCCAGCGCGTGATATAACAGGCTTTGGGCCGGATTGCCGGGCTCCACGCCCCGGGTGGCGTCGGCGTGAAAGTCAGCAAACCCCGGCACCCCTTCCCGGTCGATACCCGGCAGCGGGCGGGCCAGCTCGGCTTCCAGGTCGGAAGCGCCCAGATCAAGACCATGACGCAGCAGAAGCGCACCCCAGCCCAAGGGCGCCAGCCGGGCGCTCAGGACCTGTACTTGTTGCAATAGGTTCATACGGCAGAAAGTTGGATAGCCAGAATTGCCCAGAATCAGTTTGCCCCCTCCGGCGCGGTGGCCAGCTTATCCAGCCCACTCAGGGAAGGAGCATAGAAGTACTCGCCCCCGAGCAAGGACACAAATCCTCCGAAGCTGCTTTTGCGGCAGCCCGAGGCTCCGTAGGTATAATTGAAGCGGTATTTACCCCGGTCCTCTCCCACATCTACCTGCCCAATGATGGGGTCAATACCGGGCTTGTTCTGCCCAAACAAGAAATCTGCGTCATTGGCCCAGCTACTCTGAATGAACTCAAACTGCTGCTGAATACTGCGCTGAAAGCACATGAAGAGCAGCCCCACGGGCTTGCCGTCTTCCTTTTTAGCTTCTTCGGCGCTGCCAAACGGAATCCCGCGCCGGGTTATCATATGCAGCCGCTCTTCGGGGTGCTTAGTTTCGCCCCGGGGGTTGGTTTTGCGAATGTGGGCGTGAAACGGGCAGCGGCTGCCTTTTTCATCCTCGGCGTAGGTGAAGTTGTTGACAATAGGACTAATCAGCCCCTGAGCACCGCGCTCCACCAGAGGCGTGCCGTCCTCATAGCGCCCCACCAGCATGGCCCCGGCCCGCTCTTCGTCACCGGGAGCCAGGCCCAGGCGGCGGGCTAGCCTTTCTTCTGCTTCCTTGAATGCCGTGACCTGCTGCTGTAGCTTTCGGTACACCATGAAGCTGCCCATGGCCCCGGCTCCGGAACCGAGGGAGTCGGGCACCAGCACCAGCTCTTCGGGCGTGTGCAGCGTGGGGTCCCAACGGTCCACATCTTCCCATAAGGGAGTATCCTTGGCGGTTCCCTCCGGCTCGTGGTTAGGAGCATCTTGTTGCAGGTAAATAGGCTGGCTCACCCCGTCAGCGTACCCGAAATGCTCGATACCGTCGCCGTTGTCATTGCGCAGCGAGTGGCCCCAGTCGACCAGGCGGAGCTCAACACCAGCAGCGGGCAGCTTTTCCTGGATGGCGCGGGCGGCGTGCTGCACCCCTTCCCAATCGTCATCGGCCAGCAGCAGCAGGGCATCAATGGGGGTAGGCGTGTCGGTACCGGACTCAAACCAGCCCTTTTCCCACTGTTTTGGGTCGGGGTCTTTGAGCCGCTGGCGGGCCGCTGCCGAACGCATACCTTGCTCGAAAACCGTTTGATGCGGCAATCCTTGCGCGGCTAGCTGCGGCGTCTGGTTGGCTTCCTGGGGCACGGCTTGGCCTAGCTTCTGAATGCCCGAGGCCGAGAGTAGCAGCATGGCAAACAGATTGCCAGGAATACCAAACTCCTTGAAGCGCAGGGTTTCCCTCAGCTGGTCGGCCGTGGAGGTGAGGCGAACCCCGGCCTCCCCCGTGCGCAATGACCGGATCCACTCGCGGGCCGGGGCCGGGTTGGTAAACTCTACAAAAAGCAGCGCGGCATGGTCGCGCCCGTGGCCTTTGATGATGTTGCCCTGTACGTCTCCGTACTTGTCGATGGCGGCTTGATAGGTAATGGCAGGCATGGTGCAGATAGGAAAAGATGAGGAATCTGAAAGTCACATCGTGCTGCGTGGGCTGAGCTGGCCAGAGGGCCAAAAATCCCTCTGGTAATGAGCCAGTGCGGGTTATAGCAGATTATTTGCTGCCCCGGCCCATGTCTAGTGTTATCCCCAAGCCAGGTTTTGCCAGAAAGTGACACTGAAAATGTCAGTAGTGCGGACTGGCTCAGATCAGCATATCTACCAGGCAGTTAGCCCTCTTTTCCTGACTTAAGAGCATAGCGTTGCCTGCTGCCGCTGCGCGCACAGAACGTGAAGCCGATAAACCATGAAAAGTGGTGCGGAAGTCGCACGACCCGGAAATAACTACACCGCGCGGAGGTGTGGCCGGCGGGTACTTAGGGGCGCAGGGCGCCAGAGTTAGTGACTAGATAACTAGCAAGTTTATGGTCAGAAAGCTAAAAAAATCATCCTAAAATATCAATGTATAAATCAATATTATTTATCATATATTCCCGGTTCCAGTAGTAATCTATAAATGGGTTTTGATGACTAATGCTGCCTCCCCAAGATGTTGGGCGTAGCATATAAGTAGTCAGGCCGAGCTGGAAACGCGGTTTCCAACTCGGCCTGCTTGTTTTCAAAACGGTAGGTTACGCCCGCTGCACCTGGGGCTTAAGCGTGGTCAGGTCGGCAATGCGGACGGGCTGCCCGGTGTCGATGCTCTTGCGGGCGGCAATACCGACGAGCACCGCCAGGGCCCCGTCGCGGCTGCGGGCGGCCTGCCGGAACGGGTCCTGGCCGGTGGGGCTGAAGATTTGCTTGCGCAAGCGCACGTCGCCACCGCCGTGGCCTTCCTCCGTGTTCGGAATCTGAATCAGCTCCCGCTTGCCGAAGTTGGTAGTGAGCTGAATCTCGTCGAACTTCTCGGCTTCCCAGGGCTGCTTTTCCTTGATCCAGGCGTCGATTTTACCCTTGGTCCCATTAAAGGAAATCCGGTAGCCCTCGTAGGGCGAGTACGTGGTGAGCGAGTAGCTGACCTGCACATTGTTGGCGTACTTGATTTGCACGGCCATCTTGTCGAAAATGTCTACGTCCTCGCGCCACACGCAGCCGTCGCGGTGGTAGCCGTCGTACTTTTCGTTATCGACGTAGATCTTGGTCAGGCGCTCGTCCTTGGTCACGTCCCAGTAAAACTGGCACTTATCCTTGTGCGGGCAGGGCCGGCAGTGGGTGTGGCGGAAGCTGTTGTTTTTGCCGTAGAAATTCAGCTGCCCGTTGCCGTACACCGATTCCGGGTCGGAGTCGAGCCACCAGTTGAGCAAATCGAAATGGTGGGAAGCCTTATGCACGAGCAAGGAGCCGCTGTTTTCGCGGCGGCGGTGCCAGCGCCGGAAGTAGTCGGCCCCGTGGTGCACGTCGAGGTACCAGTGAAAGTCGGCCGAGGTGACCGTGCCGATGACGCCGCTGCGCAGCATTTCGTAGATTTTCTGGCGGTGGGGCGAGTAGCGGTAGTTGAAGGTCACCATCACTGTTTTACCGGTGCGACGCTCGGCGTCCAGAATGGCCTGGCACTTCTTCTCGTCGGTGGTCATGGGCTTCTCCGTCACGATATTGGCCCCGTACTCCATGCCCTTGATGATGAACTCGTCGTGAGTCGAATCGACGGTGGTCACGATGAGCAGCTCGGGCTTGGTCTGCTTCATCATCTGGTCGAAATTGGTGAAGGTGGGGCAATTCACGCCCAGCATTTTCTTGCCCGTTTCGACCCGGCCGGGGTTGATGTCGCACAAGCCCACAAACTCAATCTGGTTGCCAAACTCCTTGAGGACGGAGGTGCCCCACATGCCCAGGCCGCGGTGGCCGGTGCCCACCATGGCTACGCGTTTGCGGGAGCCAGCCAGGGCCGAAGCCAGCGCGTTGTCGGTGAGCAAAGTACCGGCCAGGGCCGTGCCGGTGGTTTGAATAAAGGTTCTGCGACGCATGGGAATTGGAGGGTTAGAAAGGACGGAAACTGCAGTGGCCGGCGGCGCGCCGAAGTTGAATCGGCGGCCACGTAATCAGCGGCTTAGGCCGCGGCCGGTTGGCTTTCTTAAGCTGGCATGATTCCGTCTGACTTTGAAGCAAATCCGCGCTTTTATCTTTGCAAACGTTCCCGGCAACGATGTCAGGACTGGGGCAAAAACAGTTGGAGCCGTACTTTCGCCTTGGCTTGCACCCCTGCTGCTAGCCAGCTTCTCTTCTTCACCCGACTTCTCAGCCTATGACACCAGAGCTCCAATGGGCCATATTGCTGGTCATACTGCTACCCGGCATGGCCTTGAGCGTGTGGGCGGGCAAGCTGACCCTGCCCGCGGGCCTGACCGGCGTGGTGCTGGGCGTCCTGATTTTCCTGGGGGCGGGCTTCTGGGGCGTGGGCGAACTGGCGCTGTTTTTCGTGCTCGGCACCGGAGCATCGGCCTGGAAAGTAGCCGAGAAACGGCGGCTGGGTTTGGCCGAAGAAAACAAGGGCCGGCGCACGGCCGGTCAGGCCTTGGCCAACGCGGGCGTGGCAGGGCTGGCGGGGCTGCTGGCCTGGGCGTGGCCCGCGCAGCAGCCGCTGTTTCAGGTGATGCTGGCCGGTAGCTTTGCCGCCGCTACCGCCGATACCCTGTCGTCGGAGCTAGGCAACATGTACGGGCGACGCTATTACAACGCCTGGACCTGGCGGCCCGATACGCGCGGACTAAACGGCGTGGTGAGTTTGGAAGGCACCCTGCTGGGCCTAGCGGGTAGCCTGCTGATTGCGGTAGTGTACTGCCTGGGGGTGGGCTGGAGCCGGGCCCTGGTGTGGGTGCTGGTGGCTGGCGCGGTAGGCAACCTGGCCGATTCGCTGTTGGGGGCTACGGTAGAGCGTAGAGCGTACCTGAACAACAACGCGGTGAATGCCCTGAATACGGCGGTGGGGGCCCTGACGGCCGGGCTGCTTTACTGGCTGTGGTAGCGGCAGAGTGTCAAAATTGGCAGTTTTTCGGCACTGGGACCTAAGCTGGAGTTCCTAGGTGCTGCCCTTGCAGAGGCAGCACCCGGAGGAAAACCCCACTCACCATTGAAAAAACTATCGGGTGCAAGTTCGGCATTTCGTCTTTGACCCGAAAAGTGTTGTCGCTGAGCCGCAGTAAATTCTAGTTGAATTGCACCTTATTCCATCTGAACTGGTAAGATGCTTTCTCAATAACTGCAGTCTGACGTCCTGGCCACTGATAGTCCTTCGTCTGGCCGCTGGTTGTATAGCATTATCCCTAGTTCCAAGTTATTAAGAAACCACGCCTGTACTGGCTAGTCAGCCCCGAAACACACCTCTACTTACCAGCCTGCTGATCCAGGAAAAGGTAGCGGGCCCGTTGCGTTTCGGTTTCGGCTTTGGTGGTCACGTCTACGCGCAGTATCGGTACGGGGCCGGTACCCTTGGCTACGGGCCAGGCGGGCAGACCTTTGCCGTTGGGGTCCCCGGTTTTAATGAAGTTGGCGAAGTAGCTCTGCAGGGTTTCCGACACCTTGTAATCGTCGGGCGTCCAGGCGTAGACTTTGTTGGTAGAGAGGTTGCCCAGGGCGTATTCTATTTCGGCCGAGTGCACAGCCCCCTTCGCCGGCGGAGCCTTGGGCGCACTGCCCGAGTTTTTAATCACGCCGCCGGCTAGGCCGGCCGTAGCATTGCCCATGGCGGCCGTCATGGCCGGGCGGGGGCGAGCGTACAGGTAGCGGTACACGGGCTGCCCACTGGTTTGCAGGTGAGCATCGGCCCACTTCCAGGTGCTGTAGGCAATAAACCGGTCACCAGCCAGGTCCGTGGCCGACTGCTCAGCCTGGGTATCGGTGGTGGCAGGGTACAGCTGCAGGGCTTCGTCAGCGCGGCTGCCGTAGAGCTTTTGCACCGCGGCGCGGAAGTTATCGGCCGTGGGCGGCTCCTTGCCTAGCAGAAACCCGGGGCTCATTTCCTGGGAATTCCAGCCTACCAGCAGCGGCACCCGGGCCTGCTCGGCGGCGGCGAAGGTTTCGGTGGGCTTGCGCAGGAAGAAGTAGCCATCAAGAGTGGGGGCAAACCGCGCCGCGCCGGGCTTGCCGGCCGCTTCGAGCAGCTGCTGGGCCGGCAGCGCCCGGAGCTCGGCCAGGGACTTGGCCCCGACACTCGTGGCAAAGGCCACCCCGGCCTGCTCGCCTTCGGCCAGGGGCACGGGCCCGAAGCCGGTATTCAGCATCGAGCCGCTTTCGCCGATGGCGCGGGCAAAGGTGTTCTTGGCCAGCGGCGTCACCATCTGGGCGCTAACCGACATGGAACCCGCCGATTCGCCGCCGATGGTGACCTGCCGCGGGTCGCCGCCAAACGCGGCAATGTTCTGCTGCACCCAGCGCAGGGCCGCGCTCTGGTCCATAAAACCGTAGTTGCCGGAGGCCTGATGCCCCGATTCCCGGGAGAGCTCGGGGTGGGCCAGAAAGCCGAACACGCCCAGGCGGTAATTCACCGTGACGGTAACGATACCGCGCCGGGCCATACTTTCACCATCGTAGCGCAGTTCGGAGCCGTCGCCGGCCTGAAAGCCGCCGCCGTAGAAATACACCAGCACCGGCAGCCGCTCCCCGGCGGTTTTGGCCGGCGTCCAGACGTTCAGGTACAGGCAATCCTCACTGACGCCCTTGGAACGAAAGTTCATGTCGCCGTACAGGGGCAGCTGCATGGCCCGAGGACCGAACTGCTTGGCGGCCCGCACCCCGGTCCATTTGGCCACGGGCTGAGGCTCTTTCCAACGCAGATTTCCCACCGGCGGGGCCCCAAATGGTACGCCCTTAAATTCGCGGATACCAGCGGCCGTGCGGCTGCCTTCGAGCACACCTTCCGCCACCCGCACCTGGTTGGCCGTGAGGGCCGCAGTCTTGGCTGTTTGCGCCGAAGCAGGCAGCGGCACGGCCTGACTCAGCAGCAAACCAGCCAGCAGCTTTATTCCCGTTTTGTACCAGGCCGAAACAGCCGTCTTGGCCACTGCAAAAGAAAGCCGGTTACTTGCGGAAGTAGAATGTTGAAGCAAATTCATACAGGGAGCAAACAGCAATGAGCAGCAGCCCTGGGTGACCGGAAGAGCTTCGCTGCGTGATTCGACAATATTGATACAAGCAACCCGGCCGGCAGCCCGAATGCTTAAGCGGTGGTTGCGGGCAGATCTACCACAAAGGTACTGCCCTCCCCTTCGGTGCTGGTGAAGGTAATCTGACCCTGGTGCAGCTCCACGATGGTTTGAATCACGGACATGCCCAGGCCAGTGGTTTTCTCGCCGCGCAAGCCGGGGCGCCGGGCCTTGGTAAACTTGTCGAACAAGACGGGCTGATATTTGGCCGGAATACCCACGCCGGTATCGGCCACGACTACTCGCGCCAGGGTGTTGTCCAGTTCCACGCGCACGGTTATCTGGCCGCCGTCGGGCGTAAACTTAACAGCGTTGGAAACCAGGTTGTTGACGACCTGATGAAACTTGTCAATGTCTATGTTCACGTACACCGGATAGTCGGGCGCTACAAAATTAAACTGCAGGTGCAGCAGGCTTTCGGAACGCTGATACTCTTCCAGCAGTAATCCAACCCACACCACCAGGTCGGTGCGCGTGAGGTTGAGCTCCACGCTGGAGGACTCCATAAACTCGGCATCCACGAAGTCGTGAATCATGTTGACACTGTCGCGGCAGGTGCGCTGCATCAGGCTCACCATTTTCTGGGCGTGGGCCGAAAGGTTGCCCTGGGTTTCGAGCTCCAGCTGCTCGGTCAGCTGCTGCAGCATCTGGAGCGGACCGGCCAGGTCGTGGGACAGAATTTCCAGCACGGCGTTCTTCTTCGTGCCGAACTTCTGCAGGTTGAGGGTATTCTCCTTGCCCTGGGTTACGTCCAGGGCGCTGCCGGTGAGGTATTCCTGCCCATCCGGACCCTGCACCCGGCACAGGTTGACCGACAGCCACAGAGTACTGCCATTTGAGCGGGCCATGCGCAGTTCCAGGCCTTCGAGCACTTGGTTGAATTGAGCCTGTTCCAGCTGAGAGGCCAGATACTGCTGATCATCGGGGTGCAGGCGCTTGAGCAAGTGGGGCAGGTCGTCGTTGACGTGCTCGGCCGGGTCACCGGTTATCAGTTGGAAAGCCTCACTGACGTACACTACACGGTGCTCAGCGGGCTGGTACACAAAGTACGCGGCCCGCCCCGATTCCAGTAATGGACGAAAGAGGGCGTAATAATCAGTCATAGCGCGGGGCGGAAATTATCCTGGGTCTACTACGCCGAAGGGCGGTGAGTTGTTGAGCTCGGCAGTTAAAGCCAACTCCCGCTCAACGTAACCTTCCCCGGCGGGGTCAGTATTTCCCAACACGTATCTGGCGTAACGCGACCAGCCGACTAAGGTAGCCTTTCGGCTTGCCTTTCCAAATCCTAATAATTGCATCATGAAGCAACTTCTCAACCAGGTGGCCTTGGTAACCGGGGCCGACTCCGGTATCGGTCGGGCTACGGCCATTGCCTTTGCCCAAGCTGGAGCCGACGTCGTTATCTGCTACCACACTGACCAGCAGGGCGCCGACGAAACCCGGCAGGCAGTGGAAGAAGCCGGCCGCCGCGGCCTGGTGCTGCCCGTCGACGTGAGTGAGGCCGGGCAGGTAGCCGAGTTGTTTGCCCGGGCCCTGCAGGAGTTTTCTCACGTCGATATTCTGGTAAACAACGCCGCTGCGCCCGGCGCGAAAAAGCCCGTGGCCGAAATGGAGCCCGAAGAGTTCGAGAAAACCATCCGCACTAACCTGATGGGGCCTTTCTATTTCGCGCGGCTGTTTATCCAGCACCGGCAGCAACAAGGCGGCAAGGGTAAGATTATCAACGTCTCCTCAATTCACGAGGAGGTGGTTTCGGCCGGCACTGCCGACTACTGCGCCTCCAAGGGCGGTCTGCGCAACCTGATGCGCGCCATGGCTTTGGAGCTGGCCGAAGCTGGCATCAACGTTAACAACATTGCCCCGGGCATGATAATGACGCCCATGAACCAGTCGGCCATGGACAACCCCGAGGAGCGCAAGGAAAAAGAGCAGCGCATCCCGATGAAGCGCGCCGGGCAGCCCGAGGAAATTGCCAAGCTAGCCCTGTTCCTGGCCTCCGCCGACTCCGACTACGTCACCGGCTCCACCTACGTCATGGACGGCGGCTTCATGCGCATGATGGCCCAAGGGGCTTGAGGTGAGATGGTGAGTAGTGAGTTTAATGTTCTGTCATTGCGAGGAGGCACGACGAAGCAATCCGTCCTTTGAAATGTACTGAGCTGCATTAACAGAAAAGCCCTGACGTTACGCTAACGTCAGGGCTTTTCTGGTTAAAGGGCGGGCCTACCTTCGCAGAGGACGGATTGCCGCGCTTCGCTCGCAATGACACAAGGTTGACACCTCAGCACATTCCCTAAATCAGCTTATCCGGGGTGATGGGCAATTCGCGGATGCGCTTGCCGGTGGCGTTGAACACGGCGTTGGCAATGGCCGGGGCCACGCCGATGATGGCAATTTCGCCGATGCCTTTCGTGCCCAGGGCGTTGACGTACGGGTCGGGCTTATTCACGAAAGCTACCTGCACGTCGGGGGAATCAGCGTGTACGGGCACGTGGTAGTCGGCAAAGTCCTTGGTGACGTAGCGGCCATACCGGTCGTCGATGACGGCGTGCTCCATCAAAGCCATACCAATACCACCCACGGCGCCACCCTTCATCTGGTTGCCGGCCGTTTTCTCGTTGATAATCGTACCCGCGTCGGCACAAGATACCAGCTTGCTCACCCGTACTTCGCCGGTCAGCTCATGCACCCGCACCTCGGCAAAATGCACCGAAAACGAGTACATGGAATACTTCTGCCCTTCCCCGCCGGGCTTGGCTTCCACCGTCACGGCTTTGTCGCCGCCCTGCTTTATCAGGTCGGCGTAGGCTACGCGGGTCGTGGGGCTGCTGCTCAGGGCGAGGTAGCCGTCGGTTAGCATTACATCTTCCTGTTTGGCCGAAGCAAAGGCCGGGTTGCCGGCACCAGCCAGCTGCCGTAGCTTGTCTTTCAGGGCTAGGCAAGCTTCCTGGGTAGCGGGTCCCACGCTGTTGACCGTGGAGGAACCGCCTTGGGTACCAGCTTTCGGGAACGACGAATTGCCGAGCTCAAAGCGAATTTTCTTGGCGTCCAACCCCAGCGTATCAGCTGCAATCTGGGTCATTACGGTGCCGGTGCCGGGGCCAATGTCAGTGGTAGCGCACTGCAGCAGCACGGTTCCGTCGGGCCGCAGCTGGGCGCCCACGGTGGCCGCGCCGCGGTGGGCCCCGAAAGTACCCACGCCCATGCCGTAGCCGATCAGCCATTCTCCGTCGCGCAGGGAGCCGGGCTTGAGCTGGCGCTTATTCCAGCCAACTCGCTCCGCACCGAGCTGGTAGCACTCCTTCAGGAATTTGGTGCTCCAGGGCTTGTTCTTCTCCGGGTCTTGCTCGGTGTAGTTGCGCAGGCGAAACTCCATCGGGTCCATATTCAGTATATAGGCCATTTCGTCCATCGCCGACTCCAGCGCAAACGCACCGGTAGCCTCACCCGGGCCCCGCATCCAGATGGGCGAGCATACGTCGAGCGAAGCCAGGCGGTAGCGCGTGGTCACGTTCGGCGACTGGTACATCATCCGGGTCTGAGCCAGGGTCGACTCGGTAAACTCCTCGTATGTAGAAGTCTGCCCGATAGACTCGTGGGTAATGCCCGTGATTTTACCGTCGGGCGTGGCGCTCATGCCCAGCTTCTGCCAGGTATAAGGCCGGTAGCCCACGTTGGTAAACATCTGCTCCCGGGTCAGGACCAGCTTCACGGGCCGGTTCACCACCTTGGCGGCAATAATGGCGGCCGACTCGTGGGGCCAGCTGTGCAGGGCGTTGCCGAAAGCTCCACCGACGAAGGTGGCAATAACCTTCACGTTTTCCTCGGGCAGGCCCCACTCCTTGGCAAAGTCGCGGCGGGTGGCCAGGGTGCCCTGGGTTTTGTCGTAGAGCGTCAGGCGGTCGGGGGCTTCCCAGTGGGCCGTAATGGCCTGCAACTCCATGGGGTGATGCACCTCGGTGGGAATGACGTACTCACTTTCCAGCTTGATGGCGCCCGTCTTGTAAGCATCCGTTTGGCCGCGCTGGTAGTCGTTCATCGGGTGCTTCGGATTCTTCTTAGCGGCCGTGGGCAGAAAGGCGTCCGAGGCGTTGGCTTCCAGGTTGGTTTTGTGCTTTTCCTTGGCGTACTGGCCTTTTACCAGCCGGGCCGCAAAGCGGGCCTGTTCCCAGGAATGGGCCACGACTACGGCAATAGGCTGGTCGTTGTAATGAATCTTGTCGTCCTTGAAAATCTTCAGTGGCCCGCCTACCGTTGCGGGCTGCGACGGGTCTTTACCGGCCGTATCGAAGCCTGGTACCTTGGGCGAGTTGAAGTGGGTAATGACGGCCAGCACGCCCGGGGCCCGCTCGGCCGCCTTGGTATCGACGCTGGTGAGGCGGCCTTTGGTCACGGTGCTGCCCACCAGCACGGCGTAGGCCATGTTGGGCAGCTCGTACTCGGCCGAGTATTTGGCGCCACCGGTGACTTTCAGCCGGCCATCTACCCGGTCCATCCCGGCTCCTATCTGCTTGTTTTGCGCTTGGTCTTTCATGGGATGTCAGTTCTTAAGCAGCCGAAGCAGCGGTTCGCAGGGCTTGCACAATGGCATTCGGGCCCATTTTGAGCTTGTAGGCATTGTGCTTGAAGGCCTTGGCGCCCTGCATAGCAATTTCCGCCGCCTGCCGGAAGCTCTCCTCCGTGGCAGGCTTGCCTACCAAGCTTTGCTCGGCAGCGGTCAGGCGCCAGGGCTTGTGGGCCACACCGCCCATGGCCAGTCGGGCCGCCTTGATGGTGTTGTTTTCAATGTCCAGGGCCGCCGCTACCGAAACCAAGGCAAAGGCGTACGAGGCCCGCTCCCGTATCTTCTGGTAGTGCACGTACTTGGTAAATGGCCCGTCGGGCACTTCCACGGCCGTTATCAGCTCACCTTTTTCCAGGTTGGTATCCTTCTCGGGCGTGTCGCCGGGCAGGCGGTGGAAGTCGGCGAAGGGAATGCGCCGGTCACCGTTCGGCCCGCTCACGAGCACCGTAGCATCCAGAGCCACCAGGGCCACACTCATATCGGAAGGGTGCACAGCAATGCATTTGTCGGAGAAGCCGAAGATGGCGTGCATACGGTTGAATCCTTCCAGGGCTCCGCAACCGGTGCCGGGCTCCCGCTTGTTGCAGGGCATGGTCGTGTCGTAGAAATACTGGCAGCGGGTGCGCTGCAGCATGTTGCCGCCCACGGTGGCCATGTTGCGCAGCTGGGCCGAGGCCCCGGCGTTTAGGGCCTGAGCCAGCAGCGGCTGCCGGGCCCGCACCTGTTTGTCATCGGCCACGGCCGAGTTCAGGGCCAGGGCCCCGATGCGCAGCTTGCCCGGGTCGGGGTCGATGCGGGCCAAGGGCAGGCGGTTGATATCCACCAGTTTCTGGGGGGTAGCAATGCCGCGCTTCATCAAATCCACCAAGTTGGTGCCGCCGGCAATGAAACTGGCGCTCGGGTCCTTGGTTACCGCGTCGATGGCGGCCTGCTGCTTGGTGGGCCGCACGTACTGAAACTGGTTCATACCTTCTGTCCTCCGTTTTTCACTTCCTGAATGGCCGCCACAATGTTGGAGTAGGCCCCGCACCGGCAAATGTTGCCGCTCATATACTCGCGGATTTCGGTTTCCGAACCAGCATGGCCTTCGCGCACACAGGCCACGGCCGACATAATCTGGCCGGGCGTGCAGTAGCCGCACTGGAACCCGTCGTGCTTGACGAAGGCTTCCTGCATGGGGTGCAGCTTGTCTCCTTCCGACAACCCTTCGATGGTGGTGATTTTCTTACCGTCGTGCATCACGGCAAAGCTCAGGCAGCTGTTGACGCGCTGCCCGTCGATGTGCACGGTGCAGGCCCCGCACTGGCCGTAGTCGCAGCCTTTCTTGGTGCCGGTCAGGTTGAGGTTTTCGCGCAGCAGGTCCAGCAGCGTGGTGCGGGGCTCTACGGCGAGCTTGTATTTTTTGCCGTTTACTTCCAGCTTCAGGGGTACTTTTTCGAAAGCCCCGGCCACTTTTTCGTCCAGCTCGAAGCTGGCTGCCTGGATTACCGGACCCGGTACCAGGGTGAAGGCCGTCAGCAGCGACGACTGCTTGAGAAAGGTGCGCCGGCCCTCGTCGCGGGGCGTCGGCTGGTCAGATTGGGAAGACATAGACATCAGGAAAGGAAAGTCGGAGGAAAGGCCCAGAACAGCGGCGGCAGCGCTACTGCGCATTGCGCCTGTTCTTGTAACTACGGAAAGGGTCGGCGGGTTAAGGTGGAGCTAAAGAAAATTTGGGCCGATTAAAACGGTTTAGCGCCAACCAGACATCTACCAACGCTTTCCTCTACCCCACCCAATGCCGCCCGCAGGCTCAAAAAAGCAAAAGCCCTTCGTCAACGAATGACAAAGGGCTCGGGGAAATGTTGCTTGACTAGCAGAATGGTTAGTCGAACTTGATGGCGGCTACGGGGCGAATCCGGGAAATCAGGTAGGTCGGAATCAGCACGGCCAGCAGGGACGTCAGGAAGGTGGCCACGTTCAGCACCACCACCATCGTGGGGTCCCAGAAAATCGGCACCCGGTCCATGTAATAGTTTTCCGGGTCGAGCGGGATGGGGTGAAAAAAGTACTGAATGGCGCAGAAGCCCAGCCCGATGAGGTTGCCGTAGACCATGCCCCGTAGCGTGAGACTCAGGCCGCGGTAAAAGAACATGCTGCGAATCTGGTTGTCGGTGGCGCCCAGGGCCTTGAGTACCCCAATCATGTTGGTGCGCTCCAGAATCATGATGAAAATGGTGGCTACCATGTTGAAGGTGGCCACGAAGATGATCAGAATCAGGAAGATAACTACGTTGCGGTTCAGCAGCTTCAGCCAGTCGAAGAGCTGGGCGTACTGGTCGGTGATTTTGTCGAGCTTCAGGTCGTAGCGCAGGTTTTCGTACATGTTGTCCGAAACCGGGTCGAGCTTATTGAAGTCCTTGAGCACGACCTCCACCCCGCCTACGAGCGAGTCAGGCCAGGCGTTGAGCTCCCGGATCTGACGGATGTCGCCGATGATGTAGACCTCGTCAAACTCGTCGAGGCCGGTCTGGTAGATGCCCTTGACGTTGAATTTGCGCACCCGGGCGGGTTCTGAATAAAGTAGAACAGGGCCTCGTCGCCCACTTTAAGCCGCAGCTTGTCGGCCACCTTGCGACTGAGCAGCACGTCGTTGCTGGCCGCCGAATCGGGGAAGGACAGGAATTTGCCGGCTACCAGATTGGTCCGCATCGGCGAGGCGCCGTCTTTTTCGTCGATGCCCTTGAGCACCACGCCCAGCACTTCCTCCTTGGTCTTGATAATGGCCGTTTTGCGGGCAAACGACTGGGTCGACTGCACCTGCTTGAAGCGGTGTAAGTCCTTGATTAGCCGGGGCCCGCCGATGGGCTCGACTTCCAGGGAGTTGTTGGTATCGTACTTGCTGACCTGGAGGTGGGCGCCGAAGGAAAAGATCTTGCTTTGAATCTCATTGCGGAATCCTTCCAGGATGGCAAACGACACAATCATGACGGCCACCCCCAGCGCAATGCTGATAATGGCTATTTTTGTCACCGACGAGGTAAAAGACCCGGTGTCGGCTCCGTCAATCTTATTGGATATGTACCGCGAGATGTTCACTGCCGTAAAGCTACGCGTCTACGTTCAGTTTCCTAGCTTCGTTTCCTGATGCCTTCTTCAATCTTCTGCGGCCTTCTCGGCCTGACGCTCTTCGTGGGCGACTGTAGCCCCTCGGCCGCCCGCCTGGCCAAGCACGGTATAACGCGCGAAACCCTTGCGCAAACGACTCCGGCGGCTGCGGCTGGCCTGCAGATGGGCGCGGCCCAGTTCGGCAAATACCTGCCCCAGCTGCAAGGCAAACGGGTGGGCCTGGTCGTGAATCAGACCTCGATGGTGGGCCGCGCCCACCTGGTAGATACGCTGCTGGCTCAGGGCATTCAGGTAAAAGCCATTTTTGCGCCTGAGCACGGTTTTCGTGGCGAAGAAGCCGACGGAGCCACCATCAAGGACGGGCGCGACACCCGCAGCGGCCTGCCCGTGAAGTCGCTCTACGGCAAAAGCAAGAAGCCTTCGGTCGAAATGCTGGCCGACGTGGACGTGCTCATCTTCGACATTCAGGACGTGGGGGTGCGGTTTTACACCTTTATCAGCACCATGCACTACGTGATGGAAGCCGCCGCCGAGCAGGGCAAGAGCGTCATCGTGCTGGACCGGCCCAATCCCAACGGCTTCTACGTGGACGGCCCCGTGCTGGAGACCCAGCATAAGTCGTTCGTGGGCATGCACCCGATTCCGGTGGTGCACGGCCTGACCGTGGGCGAGCTGGCCCAGATGATCAACGGCGAAAAGTGGCTGGCCGGTGGCAAGCAATGCCCGCTAACGGTGGTGCCGGTGGCGGGCTACACCCACGATACGCGCTACGAGCTGCCGCTGCGGCCTTCGCCCAACCTGCCCAACGCCCACGCCGTGCTGCTCTACCCCACAATTTGCCTGTTTGAGGGCACCAACGTGAGTGTGGGCCGGGGTACGGAAGCCCCGTTCGAGTTCATCGGTGCCCCTACCCAGCCTGCTTCTCGGCCGTTCAGCTTCACGCCCCGACCCACCACCGGCTCGCCCCAGCCGCCGTTGAACGGGCAGAAATGCTACGGGCAGGACTTGCGCAAGCTCCCGATGGCCGAATCGGGCGGCTTTACCCTGCGCTACCTCATTGACTTCTACAAGCAGAGTTCAGCCAAGGACAAATTCTTCGGCAAGTACTTCGAGCAGCTGACCGGCACCAACTCGCTCCGGGAAATGGTGGTGGCGGGCAAGTCGGAAAAGGAAATTCGCAAGGCTTGGGAACCGGCGCTAAGCCAGTACAAGACCGTGCGGAAGAAGTACCTGCTGTATCCGGACTTCAAATAAACCCGTTTTTTTCGCCTGTCATCCTGAGCAGAGCGAAGGACCTTATAGGATATAGACGATAATCGTTGTTTCGATTTGTTCAACTATAATAAGGTCCTTCGCTCTGCTCAGGATGACAAACGATTTTAACCCGCTCTTTTCCTTCTGTTCTTTTCATGACCCCTCTCCGCCTCATCTTCATGGGTACGCCCGAGTTTGCCGTGCCCACGCTTGAAACCCTACACAGCTGGCCTGGCTGCGACGTGGTGGCCGTCATCACGGCACCCGATAAGCCCGCGGGCCGGGGCCGGCAGTTGGCTGAGTCGGCGGTGAAGCAGGCGGCGGTAGCACACGGCATTCCGGTGCTGCAGCCGACCAACCTGAAGTCGCCGGAGTTTCAGCAGGAGCTGCGCAGCTACGCGGCCGACTTGCAGGTGGTCGTGGCCTTCCGTATGCTGCCCGAGGCCGTGTGGAACATGCCCCGGCTGGGCTCCATCAACATTCACGCCTCGCTGCTGCCCCAGTACCGGGGTGCAGCGCCCATCAACTGGGCTCTGATTCACGGCGAGAAGGAAACCGGCGTAACCTCGTTTTTCCTGCAGCACGAAATTGACACCGGCAACCTGATTTTCCAGGACGTGGTGCCCATTGCCGACGAGGATGACTTCGGAGCGTTGTACGAGAAGCTGAAAGCCGCCGGGGCCCAGCTGGCCCTGCGCACCGTGCAGGCCATAGCCGACGGCACCGCGCCCAGCATTCCGCAGGCTATGGGGCAGGAATTACGCTCAGCACCCAAAATTCAGAAGGAAACTGGTCGCCTCGATGTGCAGCAGCCCGCCGCTGCGCTGGTGAATTTGGTGCGGGGCCTCTCCCCCATTCCCACGGCTTTCACCCAGCTGCCCGACGGCCGCACCCTCAAGATTTTCCGCGCCAAAGCTTTGACGGAAGCCGCCGAAGCGCTCGGCACCTGGACCACCGACGGCCGCACGTTTCTGCGCCTGCACACCGGCCAGGGACAACTCGAGCTGCTCGACGTGCAGCTCGAAGGCAAGAAGCGGATGCCCGTGGTGGAATTCCTGCGGGGTTTCAATAGTGCCGTTCTTAACGCCCCGGCCGTATGATAGCCTTAGTAGTAGCCGTGGCCGATAACGGCGTTATCGGGCGGGACAATCAGCTGATCTGGCACTTGCCGGACGATTTGAAGCACTTCAAAAGCCTGACGCTCAACCACCCGATTATCATGGGGCGGCGCACGTTTGAAGCCATTGGCCGGCCCCTGCCCAAGCGGCGCAACATCGTGGTGACCCGGCAGGCCGACTGGCAGGCCGAGGGCTGCGAAATGGCTTATTCGGTGCCCGACGCGCTGGAAACGGCCCGCACTACCGACGAGGGAATCTTCGTTATCGGGGGCGGGGAAATTTACCGCCAGGCCCTGCCCGCAGCCGACACCGTGTACCTGACCGAAGTGCACCACGACTTCGAGGGCGACACGGTGTTTCCGGACCTCTCGCCGCTGGAGTGGCGCGAGGAAACCCGGGAGCGGCACGAGCCCGACGACAAGCACGCCTACGCCTTCAGCTTCGTGACGCTTCGGCGGCGGTAGTGGCTTCGGCGGTACGCCCTACTGCCGGTTCGGGCTCAGCGGCAGGCCGGAAGAATCGGTCATAAATCCCCTGCGCCAGCCGAATACCAGGTAAGTCGACGAGCCGGTACATGGCGTAGGATACCAGCGCCAGCACCGGCAGCGTGGCCAGCCCGGTAAGCGCTACGCTCAAATGGTAGTCTAGCGCGGGCTGCAAAGCCAGAAATACGGCACTGGAAAACGAGCCCAGCACCAGGAAGTGCAGCAGGTAGAGCGAAAAGGAAACCGCGCCCAGGCCCCGCAGGGCGCGGCTGCTCAGGAGCCGCTGGACGCCGGGCAAGGCAAATACGGCCAGCAGCAGCAGCGTGGCTCCCAGCAGGTGCCACAGCTGAATGGCCCGCTCGTTGCCGAGCCAGTCGGGCTGCAGAAAGCTGTACAGCGTATCGTCGACCCGAATAACGTCGGCCGTTGGGTAGGAACCAAGGAACACCCCGGCCGCCAGCAGCCCGATTCCCAGCCAGGGCCGGGCCGGCCGGGGCAGACCGCCGTGGTGGCGCCGGTCGTTGAGCCAAACGCCTAGAATAAAGCCGGCGTAGTAGAAGTTCAGCTCTGAAATGCTTAGAAAGCCGAGGGCCACTAGGTAAACCACGCTGCGGTGGCGCACCCGGCCAAACAAGGCTAGCAAGGCGAAAACCACGAAGGAGCCAAACAGCTCGATGCTCAGCGTCCAGAACACCGGATTGTAGCTTGATTCGCCGCCCAGCGGAATGCCTACTACCAAGTCGTGGGCAACCTGTTTCCAGCCCGGCAGCTCGGCCCAGTACTCGCCAAAGCGCTTGGCAAGGGTTAACTCGGCTACTTCCGTGTTGCGGTAGGCGCCCACCACCCACAGCCCCAGGGCCACCAAGGCAGCAAAGGTGACGGGCAGCATCAGGCGCACATAGCGGCGGCAGGCCTGGGACCGGAGCGACTCCAGCGTCCCGGTCCGCCAGAATTTCTCACTCAGCACCAGCCCGCTCAGCACGAAAAACAGGCAGACCGCAAAGTTGCCGCCAATCAGTATGTTGGCCGGACTAGCGGCTATGGCAATTTCCGCTCCGTCAAGATGAGCGGAGTAGGAGTCGCCGGAAAGCAGGGCGGGATAGAAAAAGCCCGCAAAGTGATGCAGGACCACCACGGCGGCGGCCAGTCCGCGCAGCCCGTCGAGGTAGTGTAGCGTGGAGGGAGCAGAAACAGGGGAAGCGGGCATGCACAAAGCGAAATTGGAAAAGCCAGCAAGATCAGGTGGGAGCTGCTACAGGCTGGAAATGCGGTAAAACAAGTGTTTTCCCGGCAGCAAACCTACTCGGGTACTATTGACCAGTTTGGCTAGTCTGGTGAGGCATTCCCGGCACCTGCTTATGGTTGGCTTCAATCAGCAAAGCCCTTCCCAACGCAAAAGAGGCAGCCGGATCAGCTGCCTCTTTTGTAAAGTTCACTCCGTAGCTGCACTTAGCGCAGCAGCACGAGTTTGCCCCAGCCGTTTTTGAAGGCTTTATCGGCCACGGTGTTGCGGCGCTCAAATTTGTTCTGCGGATCATCCATCACCACGCGGTACAGGTAAGTACCATTGGCCAGCCGGTCGCCGTACTCGTCGGTGCCGTCCCAGGCGTAGTCGGTGATGTTGTTGCCGATGCGTACCATGCCCATTTCCTGCATCATGATTTCGCGTACCACCTTACCCGTCAGCGTCATGATCTGAATTTTCATGTTGCGCGGCAGCTCGGACCCAGTCAGGGTAAAGACGAACTTGGCTTTGTGGGTAATTGGGTTGGGATACGGGAAGATGTTGGTAATGGTAGAGGCGTTGACAACCTCGAACTGCACCTTGTAGTTCTCGTCTCCGGCCGTGCGGCCCGTGGCGTCGCGGCCCTGGGCTTCCAGCGTGTATTGCCCGTCGCGGAGCGGCTTGTCCTGGCCGGGCTCGTAATCAATGCGGGCCGTCCCCTTGGCCGGGTTGGTGGTGAAGGTTACGTTGGCCGCCGTCAGGTCCACCTTTTCCGGGGGCCCGTTGCGCGGGGTCAGAATCAAGTCGAAGGCGTTGCGGTCGGTGATAGGCTGCTGCAGGTCTTCATCGGTCAGTACCACCGAAATAACCGGCCGCGGCGAAACGATGTCCCCATTGAGAATGCGCTGCCCATCGAAAGCCACGTCCAGCACCGGCGGCACGCTGCGGTCTTCTACCTTGAAGGACGGAATTGCCAGCTCGTTGTTGAAGTAAAACAGTTCCGGCAAGCGGCGGCCCTCCTTGTTGATGTTGAGCGTGATGGAGCCACTGATGTCGCCGTACAGGTTCTGCCCACGCAAATTTAGCTCGGCGTTGATGGTCACGGCTCCATTAGCATTCAGGGTAGGCACATCAATCTCAGTCGAGACTTCCTTCGTCGCGTTGCGCAGCGTGAACGTAGCTTTCAGCGGAGTACCAAAGGGCAAAGCAGATACGTTCTGGAATATCACGGGCACCTTAACAAAGCCTGTTGCAGCCTGCTCAGCCAGAGCCGCCGGGTCATACGCCTTGGGCATCTTGGCCAGCACCGAGTCGCGCCGCACGATGCCCTCGGGGTAGCCCCGGTAAGTTACCAGTAGCTGCTCTATCTGCGGGGCCGTACGGTTCACGTTGTCGGTGGCCGTCAGCACCAGCTGCAGATAAGGGTACGTAGCGGCACTGACGCCGGCCAGCGAATATTCCCGCTTGGCAATGGTAATATTGTCATCCAGCACTTTGCGCGCGCCTTGGGCATCGAAGCCCACTAGTTGCAGCTTGTAGCTGTCGGAAGGCTCCACCCGAATGGTGTGGTGCAGGGTGGTCCACTCCTGGGCCGGGCCGATACGCACCGAGGTGAGGGAGCCGCTGGAGGCAAAGGTGTTCAACGTACCGTTCAGCGTGATAATCTGGCTGTTGCGGGGCACGGTGCTGCTGGTCGAGGCCGTAGCTTCCTGGGCCGGGCCAGCGCCCTTGCGGCCGAATAAAGCGTACGGGTCACTGTCCTGCAGCGTGTTGACGCGCTGGGCACCCAGGGCCGTGAAGGCCGCTTTCAAAGCCGGAGAGAAAGAGCTGAAGTTGACTTTGTTCAGGGAAACCAGCGCCACATAAGCTCCCTGGGGCACGTTAGTCAGCAACCGTAGCAGCTGGGCCTGCCGGGCCGGAGTGTTGATGTTATCGGCGGCATCCTTAGTGCTAGCGAAATGGTAGTACCGATTGGTAGCCTGTCCGCAGGAGTCGTAGGGTCCGCCGCCAATGTTGCGCATGGGCTTCAGCGAGGCCGCATCATACACAGCCACCAAAATATTGGGGAAGTTTACGCCGCACTCCGCGTTGACTACCGGCCCGGAACCGAGCTGAATGCCGTAGCCTGGCTGATAGGTAACAGCCGTGCCGTCGCCCCACCCTTCGTTTGCAGCGTCAGGGCCTGGGTAATCGGGTCGAAGCTCCACTTGCCCGAGGGCGTAGCTACGTTCAGACCCGTCAGCTCATCGCGCTTAAACTGCCCGTGGTGGCTCTGCGACCAGCCGCCGGTAGTACCGGGCACTACCCGGAATGAGCTGGTGCTCCATTCGTTGGCTTCCCCATCCGCCGGCGTCTCGAAGCGCATACGCCAGTACCACACCACACTGTCGCGGCCGGCCAGGGTGGGCAGCTTAGGGCGCCAGTCGGCCAGCAGGGCCGCATTGATCTTGGTGCGCTGAATTACGGCGCTATTAAACGTGGGCACCGTATCCAGCTCCAGCTCGAAGCCACGAACCGGACCGGCGGGGTCGTTGGTCTGACCTACCAGTCGTACGTTGGTGGGGGCTACCAGGGCAAATTCCGGGGGATTCAGCAGCGTAACGCCTTCCTGCAGAAACACGAAGTCGTACTTTGCCTGATTGTTGGTTTCGCTGAGTTCGGCAATCTTGTTTTGACCGTCGAGGATAACGGTAAAGGTATTGTTGCCGAACACTTTGGCCGGGGCCAGAGGATTATCCCGGATGAACGTATAGGTCGTATCCCCCACTGCCACCGGCGGATTTACGCTGAACGTTTCCGTCTCATCGGCCCGGTTGTCGCTCAGAACCTTGTCGAAGGAGCGGACGATGGTGATATCGAGCTTTTCGCTGCGGAAGTTGACCTTGCCCGTGTTTTTCACCCGGATGAGAATCTTGTAGCTACCTGACTTGGCCCGTACGGGTCAGCATCCACCGAGCGTATCTCAATGGCTGGAGTCCCGAAGGTGTAGTCAGGCTGCTGGGGCGAGTACATGCGCAGAGCGGGGTCAGCGTGCCACACGGTACCCATCCAGGAGCTGATGGCCGACTCGGAAACCGAACCGTTGCGCTGCAACCGACGGATTGCCTCGTTCTGGACCTGCGCTACCGGGCGCCCGTACCAGGCCGGGTCGTTGAGCAGGGCCTGGAACACCGACCGCTGAAGAGCGTCCAGATCATCTTCGTAGCCAGCGCCACTTTCGCTCATCAGGCCCACTAGGCCTTTTTGCGGGGCCAGCACCCAGTCCTGGGCGTAGCGGGCCCGCGAGGCGCGGTAGGCATTACCCGCCGCGCAGCCATTGACAAACATGATGGGGTATTTCCCCACATTGTTATAGCCCAGGGAGGGGTCGTTGATGTTGCCTAGGTCGAGTTGTAGCACGGCTGGGTCGCCGTGGCCGAAATAGGTAATCATGCCTAGCCCCGCATTCAGCTCAGCCGAAATATTTTTGAACGAGGCAAAACCAGCACTGGAGTACGTATTGAGCACTTTGCCAGCAAAAAGCGGCCGCTCAATGTGCTTGTTCTTGTAAGTGTTCAGGTAGCGCAGGAATCTGGGATACTCCTCCTCTTTAACTGCTCCCAGCAGGTTCAGGGTGTTTTTCCGCCACGCCTGAGTCTCGGTGGAAGCATCCAAGTCTTTCTCGTATTGCTTGAGCTTCTCCAGGTACGCCAGGACTTCGGCGGGAGTACTGGCCGCAATGCGCCCGGTAGCCATCCGCCCGGCGTAGTCGTTGCGAGCCCAGTCGGCCGTGAAAAACAAATCGGAAGCGCTGCGGGTGCTCGTTGGCACTAAGTCTTTGGTGAGGGGCCCCGTGTCGATAGGGTCCCGGTACCGCTCCGGGTTTTGGCGGTAGTAGTATACAGTTACTTTCCTGGTCGGTCCCTGTCCCTCTACTTTTTCTACGGCTTCGCCTGAGCGCACGCCTTGCCCAAGTAGCAACAGGAATTTCTCGCGGGAATTGGTGAGCATGTACTGGGCAAACTGCCGGACAGCCAGCGCCGATTTTTCCCCGTAGTGAAACTGGTCGTAGAGCTGTTCACTGGTCACGAGTAGCGTCTGATAACGACCAGCCCGATAGTCGACATAGTCCTGGACCGGGTTTTTGGAGTTGCCAGTCGGTGCCATCAGCTCTGCGCTACTTACAACCAAGAAGTTATACGAAGCTGGATTGATGGTCCGAAACTGAGTCCGCTGCGCTGGCCATTGAGGCACCAGCACTTTACTCAGGTCAGAGAGCATCAGACGGCGCGAGACATTAGTAGCAATTGCACTTGGAAACACGTAGTTGCGACGGGTACCAGTGCCGGCAGTAGGCTCGATACGCTGCACGTTGTAAGGATCCGTAAGGTCAAATCCTAGTACTGAAGCAGGCACATTGTCTAATTGGTAAAAGGCTGGAGCTGAGCCCAAGGTAGAGTCGTTCTGGAACTCGACTCCCCGCTTGCCCGTGGTCCATGTGCTGGCCAGTGGGTAAATGGCACGCAAGTACACCATCCGAAACCAGTTCGATTCGTTAGGAGTCAAGGCACCGTTTACCTTAATTTCGAACCGATACTTAACGGGGTTAATCTCGTTACGCTGCAAAGAATACCGCACCTTACGACTCCCCAGGCCCTTAATCACAAAAGGCGGCTCAATATTGCGCAACCCACCCGTAGGCTGCAGGAGCGACACGGTCAACTCGTGGTCATTGGGTGTGGCCCCTATCAATAGCATTTCCACCCGGGGTGTGGGGGCCATGGTAGTGAGCATGCCGGGGAAGGCATTGTGTTCGAACGGCATTGGATTACCACCATTGCTACCTATTCCATGACTAATTGAGAAGAAGCCTTCCCCCGCTTCACCCCAAGGCTTATACGCTATGCTTTCATCATTTCCCTCCCCGTATCTCTCCGACCGCACATACAGACTGTCTTTCAGCCAATACGGGTGAGCTCCACCTACTGGTGCCAGTGACGAAGCGGCCATACGCTTGCCGTTGGTGGTAGCCGACCAAGTCAAGAAATACGCGGCCGTGTCAGTGTAGAGGCTGTAGTATTTCTGGTAGTGGTCCTGCGGGTTCTTGTACATGCCCACATCCAGAGCGCCATCGTTGCGCTGCCCGTAAAAATCGATGTAGGTAGCAGGCGTCAGGGTGGTCGGGTTGTTGGGCCCCACGTAAATGGCCACTTCCTTGCCCCGGCGCCAAAGCTGGAACCGCTGGGGATTGACGCCACTGATACCAGCCTGAGTCAGGTAGTTGTAATCAAGGCGGTAGAGGCCGTCCTGGTTATCTTGATTTTGTAGTACTGCTGATTGGGCACAATCCACTCGTTGCCGTAAGGCCCCGATTGCGCAGTAACTGCGTGCGAACTGCCTAACAGCACAATGGCGAGCAGCAGGTACCAGCGCAGCAGCTGTTGAACTCGGTAAGGGTGTGTCATAGAGACGAAATAAGAAGAGACGGCGCCGCCGGTGTGTGCCGCGGCGCCGATACATCAGAAAAAGCAGGAGTTTACTTAATGCCGTAGCCCAGGGACACGATAACCGAGTTGGTAGCATTCTGGCCATCAACCCGCTCTACGGCCAGGCGCGAGAGGGCCATGTCCAGGCGCAGGCCGCTGAAGGCTACCCCTACGCCCAGACTGGGCTGGGCCGCCAGCCGCCTTTGCCATCAAAGGACTTGGCCGCGTCAATCTTCTGGAAGTTGCTTACCCCGCCGCGCAGGAAAATCAGATCCTTATAGCCGATTTCCACGCCGGCCTTGGGGTCAATGCTCACCGCGTCGCTCGATACCAGCGTATTGCGCTTGCCGTCGGTGGTCATTTCCAGGTCGACGGCCACCAGGGCGGTAATCTGGCCGGGCAGCTTCACACTACGGCCCACGCCCAGGATAAAGCGGGGCAGGGTAATTTCAGTGCTGTTGGTCGGGATAGAGTCGTTCTGCGCCGCCACGCCCTGAAACTCGTCCGAGTTGATAGACCAGGCATTGAACGTAGTGGTAATGTCGCGGGCCATCAGCCCCAGGCGCCAGCCCTTATAGTCGTACTGCAGACCCGCATCAATGCCAAAGCCCCAGGCATTGGCAAATCTGCCCACGTTGCGGTAGATAATCTTGCCGTTACCGGCCAGCTTCAGACCTTCTATGTTGCCCAGCTTGCGCGCGTAGGAAAGCAGCAGGGCGTAGTCGGCCACCGAGAAGTAGTTGATCCGGTCGTAGGAAATCTGGCCGTACTCATTGACCAGGGCCCGGGTATCGGCAATATTGTCGACCCCGACGCGGATAATGCTGGCCCCGATGGCGCTTTTATCGTCCAGGGGCATGGAAAAGGCGGCGTATTCATTCTTGACAATGCCCGAAAACAGCTCCGAGTGCATCAGCACCGCGTCGTACTTGGCTTTCTGATTCAGCAGGCCCGCCGGGTTCCAGTAGCCGGCCGTGGCGTCGCCGGCCAGGCTCACCTGTACGTTGCCCATGCCCAGGGCTCTGCCCCTACCCCGATGTTGAGAAAGTCGTTGCTGTACTTGGGCGTCAGATCGGTGGATTGGGCGCGGACGGCCGTGGTCAGCCCCAGGATGAGGCCTGCCCCAAGCAGGACGGGGGCAATTCGGGAGAAGTGCAGCATAGAGATGTAATGAATAAAACGCGGTTGGTGCGCAGCAGCAACGCAAGATACTTATTAATAGTGCGTAGCCGAAATACTCCGGGACTACGGGCCAGCCAGCTCCACCTCCAAGACCCGCTTTAACGCGCTGAAAGGCAGATTATATCCAGCTTAGCACTGCCTAGAGCAATCTAATTTCCGCTGAAAAAATCCGCTGCCCGAACCGCCGCGGAACTATGTATAGCCAGGTACTAAAAATAATTTCAGCTAGTACCTTGCGTCGCATAGTACCTTCTATTATCTTTGTTTCATTCTTCACCGATTTCTGCCACAGCCCATGAAAGTAGAGAACACCCAAGTGCAGATGCGGAAGGGCATCCTGGAGTTCTGCATCCTGGAAATCATTGCCCGCGGCGAGGTGTATGCGTCCGACATGCTGGAGGAGTTGACCTCCGCCCGCATGATCGTAGTGGAAGGCACGCTCTATCCACTGCTGACCCGCCTCAAAAATGCCGGCTTGCTTGATTATACCTGGAAAGAGTCTACCTCCGGACCGCCCCGCAAGTATTACACCCTCACCCAGGACGGCCAGGAGTTTCTGCACCAACTGCGCCTGACCTGGGAGGAAGTACAGGATTCGATTCGCATCATCCGCCAAAAACCTCACCTCAATGGCGCCGCAACCCCAACGCCCTAGCGGCACTTAGTTGGCCCGGCCCATTCCTTTCGAGTTACTCTTGATTTGCAGCACTGAGATGAAAAAGAATATCAGCATTAACCTCCAAGGCCTCATCTTCCACATCGAAGAAGATGGTTACGACGTACTGAGCCGCTACCTGGCCGAGGTACGAGCCCACTTTTCCGGCTACCGCGGGCACGAGGAAATCGTGGCCGACATTGAGGGCCGGATTGCCGAGCTGTTTGCCGCTCGCACCTCGTCTACCAAGCAGGTAATTACCCTGGAGGACGTGCAGGAGATGGTTGGCAAAATGGGCCGCGTGAGCGACTTCCAGTCGGCCGACGACGCCGAGGAAGAGGAAGCAGCCCTGGCCGGTGGCCCCGAGGTGTACACCAACTACGCCAAGGCCGCAGGCGCCGCCGCTTCGGCCGCAGCCGCCGATACGGAGCCCAAGCGCCTGTACCGCGACATGGCCAACCGCAAGATTGCGGGCGTTGCCGCCGGTATTGCCCACTACTTCGCCGTCAATCCGCTCTGGATTCGGCTGGCCTTCCTGGGTTTCCTGATCTTCCCGCCCATTGCCCTGGGTGACCGTCACGACGACTTCGGCGGCAACGTAGCGGGCTTCTCCCTGATTGCCTATATCATCCTCTGGATTGCGTTGCCCAAGAAGTACGACGCGACTTCCGCCGACGAGGACCCCACGTTCAAGAAGCTCTACCGCGACACCGACACCGGCAAGGTCGGCGGGGTTTCGGCCGGCTTGTCGGCCTACTTCAAGGTGGACGTGGTGCTGATTCGGGTCTTGTTCGTGGCCTTCGTCTTTGCCGGCGGCTTTGCCATCCCGCTCTACATCGTGCTCTGGATTCTGCTGCCCGAAGCCAAAACCGTGTCTGACCGGATGCGGATGCGGGGCGACGCGCTGACCCTTTCTAGCCTCGACAGCAACCTGCGCAGTAATCCCGAAGCTGGCCTCGACGGCGCGGGCAACAACCGCCCCGTGGGTGCCTTTCTGGAGAACTTCTTCCACAACGTGCGGCCCCTGTTGAACTTCATCGGTTCGGCCCTGCGCATCTTCATCGGCATTCTGATGACCATCACGGGTTTCGGCATCCTGCTGGCCCTGGTTATTGCCCTGGGCGTGGGCCTGGGCATGATTCCGGAAAGCCAGAACATTATGCTCTTCGACACTCCGGCTTACGTGGCGCTCAATGCCATTCCTTCCTGGTCGTTGCTGCCTTTCTTCCTGGTCACGGCCATTCCTCCCCTGGCTATGATGCTGGCTGGCTTGGGCTTGCTACTGCGCCGCTCAGTGCTGAGCCGCACCGCTAACCTGACCATGTTCGGGCTCTGGCTGCTGGGCCTGGTGGGTTCGTCCGTGGCCATTGCCCAGGTTGCCCGCAACTTCGAAGAAGAAGCCGAAGTGGTGCAGAATCAGAACTTCCCGGCCCTGGCCGCTACTCCCCACCTCTTCCTCGATGCCCGCCGGATGGACCGTTCTTCCTCGCAGTGGGTGGATGTAGAGCTGGCCGCCGCCGACAGCGGAGCCGCCGTGCGAGTTGACAAGAACTTCTCGGCCAGTGGCCCTACCCAGGAAAATGCCCGGCAGGTTGCCATTAGCTCGGTAAGCTACACCGTACGCCAGAGCAACGATACCACCTTGGTCTTTGATGACCACTTCACCTACCGCCCCGGCGCCGCCTTCCGCGACCAGGACGTGAGCCTGCTAGTGCACCTACCCCGCAACAAGACGTTCCGCATGAGCCAGAGCTTTGCCTCCATGCTCGACGACGACGACTTCCTGAACGAGCAGCGCCCTAACGATGCCTACAAGCATGCCTACCGCCTCACCGGCAATAAGCTGGAATGCCTTAACTGCACCGGCGAAGACCTGCAGGACAGCTTCGGCAACTACGACGACGAGGACTCGGAAACGACCGATAACGACAGCACCGATACGACGGTAGACATCAACTCCGGCGACGAAAACTTCCGGATTCGGGTCAATACCGACGAAGACGAGGATGGTGGCGTAGACGTGGATATCGACATCGACGATAAAGGCTTCTCCTCCGACCCCAGCCGCTACGGCTCGGCCCGCCGCACCTTCGACCTGAAGGGCTTCCGCACCATCGAGGCCGGGGCATCTACCGGGTGTATGTGCGCCAGGGCCCCGAATTCAAGGTGGAAGCCGCCGGTGATGAGCGCGACCTGCGCAACCTGCGGGTAGAAACCGACGGCGACGAGCTGCTGATTCGGGACCGTAACCGGAATAATTTCTTTTCGGGCCTTAAGGGCAACCACAAGCCCATCCTGATTCGGGTGCAGATGCCTCAGCTGACGTCGCTTGACCTGAGTGGCATTTCCAAGGCCAACGTGGCCGGCTTCAACGGCCAGTCTCTGCAGGTGCAGCAGTCGGGCGCCTGCTACGCGGTACTCGACGTGAACGTACCCCGCCTCGACCTGGACCTGACCGGTGCTTCCCGCGCCGATTTGCGGGGTACGGCCAACGACCTGAACGTGGAAGGCTCCGGGGCCTGCCAGGTACAGGGCCTGCGCATGAACACCCAAACGGCTGATTTCGACCTCTCAGGCATGAGCAAAGCTCGGGTGCGGGTGGCCAGCCGCCTGCGGGCCGAGCTTAGCGGCGCCAGCCGCGTGGAATACGCCGGCTCGCCCGAGCGGGTACAGAAAGAACTTTCGGGCTCCTCGCGCGTGACCCGCCTGCGCAGCACCGATAATGAGTAGCCGCATGGGTCCGATTAATTACTCTGGTTTGTAAACTACTGCCGGCCGGGGCCCATACTTCACGCTACCCTCATTGGGCTCCGGCTAGCTTTGGCATCATTATTACTAGGAAAAGGCAATGCCGGCCAGGCAACCATTGGTACCTGGCCGGCATCTTACCAGCAACGACACGAGAAAAATGGGTTTACTTACTGGTGAGTGAGAAGGTGACCCGGAGGAAGTCCTTTTGCCTGGCCGAGCTGCAACAGGTAGGCAAAGGCTTCCTCATACTCGTTCCGGATCTTGCCGTCCAGAATGGCCTCCAATACGGCCTCTTTAAGCTCCCCGACTTCCCGGGAAGGCTTCAACCCAAAGGTTTCCATAATGACTTCCCCGGTAATAGCGGGCTTGAAGTTGCGTAAGTGGTCCTTGGCTTCTACTTCCCTTAGCTTTTCTTCCACCAGCCCGAAGTTGCGCAGGTAGCGCTCTTTGCGCTGGTGGTCTTTGCTTGTAATATCGGCCCGGCATAAGAGCATGAGCCGGTCAATATCGTCGCCGGCCTCGAAGAGCAGGCGGCGCACGGCCGAGTCGGTCACGGTTTCCTTGACCAAAGCAATGGGCCGCAGGTGCAGGCGAACGAGCTTTTGTACCATGCGCATCTCCTCCCCTTGCGGCAGCTTGAGGTCGGTAAAAATGCCGGGCACCCAGCGGGCCCCTTGTCCTCGTGGCCGTGGAAGGTCCAGCCCACCTTTTTATCATAGCGCTTGGTGGCGGGCTTGGCAATGTCGTGCAGGATGGCGGCCCAACGCAGCCACAGGTCGCCGCCGGCTGCTACTACATTATCCAGCACCTGCAGGGTGTGGTAGAAGTTGTCCTTGTGGGCGTGCTGCCCCACTTTTTCTACGCCGTAGAGCTGGGCCATCTTGGGGAAGATGAGCTGGAGCAACCCGCACTGAAACAGCAGCTTGAAGCCGTAGCTGGGCTTGGGCGCCAGGATAATCTTGTTCAGCTCGGTCGTAATTCGCTCCTGCGACACGATCTTGATGCGCTCCTTATTCCGGGCCAGGGCATCGAATGTGTCGGGCTCGATGTCGAAATCGAGCTGGGTGGCAAAGCGCACGGCCCGGAGCATGCGCAGCGGATCATCGGAAAAGGTAATGTCCGGGTCGAGGGGCGTGCGGATGATGCGGCGCTGCAAGTCGCCCATGCCGTCGTAGCGGTCCACGAGGGTGCCGAAGTCAGCGGGTTCAGGCTCAGGCCCAGGGCATTGATGGTAAAGTCGCGGCGGGCCAGGTCTTCCTCCAGGGTGCCGGCTTCCACTTCGGGCTTGCGGCTTTCGGCCCGGTAGCTTTCCTTGCGGGCGCCCACAAACTCCACCTCGATTTCGGGCGTGGGCAGCATGGCGGTACCAAAGTTCTTAAACACCGTCACCCGGGGCTTGCCCGGTAGCTTGCGGCCCACGGCCTGGGCCAGCTTGATACCGTCGCCCACGCACACCACGTCCACGTCCTTGCTTTCGCGGCCCAAAGCCAAATCCCGCACGAAGCCCCCGATTATATAAGCTGGATAGCCCAATTCGCCGGCGGCCTCGGCAATGGTGCGAAACAAGGGAAGGTCGGGAAGCTGGGGAGTAGTCATATGCGCAAAGCCAAAAGTCAAACGGCCGCAAAGGTAGGAGGTTAATAATCGACTGGTTGAAGAGCTAATTCAGAATGTGCGAATGCGCTAAGGCCAACCTTGTGTCATTGCGAGCATGGCGAAGCAATCCGTCCTCTGAAATGTGCTGAATTCTCTTAAGTGAAAAGCCCTTTCCCGTTGGCAACGGGAAAGGGCTTTTCAGTAAAAGTTCAGGTCGAACTTCGCAGAGGACGGATTGCCACGGCTGTGCCTCGCAATGACACGTCTTTTGCGTTAATGCATCAATTTCTGATTACTTCCAGTCCGCCATCCGGCAGTACGCGCACGATGCGGGAAGGCTGGGCCCGGGTTTCATCGTCCTGCCGCCAGCTTACCACGTAGTCGGCGGCCCGCACGATGGCCGGACTAACTTCCGCGTAAATAGCCGCCGTAGGTTCTCCACTTATATTGGCCGAGGTTGAAACCAGCCCGTGGCCCAGGCGGCGTACCACTTTGTGGGTAAACTCGTCCTGCAGCACCACGCGCAAACCCACGGTGCCGTCGGGAGCCAGCAGGTTGGGGGCCAGGTGGCGGCTGCCTTGCACTATATAGGTAGTAGGCCGCTCCTGGCTGGCCAGCAGCTCCGGCAGATTGGCGGGCACGACGGCGGCGTACTTGGCAAACATGGCCTCGTCGGCCACCAGCACGATAAAGCCTTTCTCAGCGGGCCGGTTCTTGATTTTGTAGACTTTCTCCACCGCCGGCGGCACCTCCGCGTCGCAGCCCAGGCCCCACACCGTATCGGTCGGGTACAGGATAACCTGCTGCAGCAGCAGGGCATCGACGGCGGCATCTACTTCCTGACGGAAGAAATTACTGTTGGTATTGCTATTCATGGTCGGTGGCGCTGATGGATTGGCAGAGCTCTACCAGTACGCCCGCCGCACTTTTGGGATGCACAAAGCAGACGAGCTTGTTGTCGGCCCCGCGCTTAGGCTCCTCATTCAGCAGCACAAAGCCTTCCTGCCGCAGCCGCTCCATTTCGGCCCGAATATCATCTACCTCGAAGGCTACATGGTGAATCCCCTCGGGCCTTTTGCTCAGATACTTGGTAATGGCGCTATCGGGCGAGGTACCGGCCAGCAGCTCAATCTTAGAGCCGCCCACTTGAAAAAACACGGTATCCACGGCTTCACTGGCTACATGCTCCTTTTTATAAGGGGGCTGCCCGAGCAGGGTTGTATACAGCGCCGTGGCCGCTTCAAGGTCGTGCACGGCTAGGCCGAGGTGTTCCAGATTGGTAAACATGAAAGTTGGGGTGGGAAGCTGGTGGAGGCTATTTGGAATATATCTACTTTTGTGAGGCAAAGTAAAACCTGTTTCCTGGTTTTTGTGTTCTACCTGCGAATCATTCTCCACTAGGATTCGCCTGCTTACTCTGGTTTTTCGCTGATTTACATACTCCGAGCCATGCTCAAGCTACCTATTTACCTCGACAACAACGCTACCACTCCGCTGGACCCACGCGTGTTGGAGGCCATGATGCCCTACCTGACCGAGGTGTTTGGCAACGCCGCTTCCCGCAACCACCCCTTCGGCTGGGCTGCCGAGGAAGCCGTTGACTATTCGCGCGAGCAGATTGCCTCGCTCATCAACTGCGACTCCAAGGAAATCATCTTCACCTCGGGTGCTACCGAGTCGGACAACCTGGGTATCAAGGGAGTGTTTGAGATGTACGCTCAGAAGGGCAACCACATCATCACCGCTACCACCGAGCACAAAGCCGTGCTCGATACCTGCAAGCACATCGAGAAGCTGGGTGGTCGGGTTACTTACCTGCCCGTCAACGAGGAAGGCCTCATCAGCCTCGCCGAGCTGGAAGCAGCCATAACGCCCGAAACCATTCTGGTGACCATCATGTACGGCAACAACGAAACCGGCACCATTCAGCCGATTCGTGAAATTGCCGCTATTGCCCACAAGCATGGTGCCCTGTTCATGAGCGACGGCACGCAGGCTGTAGGCAAGATTCCGGTCGACGTTATTGCCGACGGTATCGACATTATGGCCTTCACGGCTCACAAGATGTACGGCCCCAAGGGCGTAGGTGCTCTGTACGTGCGTCGCAAGAACCCCCGGGTGAAAGTTACCGCTCAGATGGACGGTGGCGGCCACGAGCGCGGCATGCGCTCCGGTACGCTCAACGTGCCCGGCATCGTGGGTTTGGGCAAAGCCTGCGAGCTGGCCCGCCTGGAAATGGCCGCCGACACGGCCCGCCTCTCGGCCCTGCGCGACAAGCTGGAGCGTGAGCTGCTGACCCTGGAAGAAAGCTACGTGAACGGCTCGCGCGAACACCGCCTGCCCCACGTAACCAACATCTCCTTTAAGTACGTGGAAGGCGAAGGCCTAATGATGGGCGTGAAAGATCTGGCCGTTTCGTCGGGCTCGGCCTGTACCTCGGCCTCCCTGGAGCCTTCCTACGTACTCAAGGCCCTGGGCCTGAGCGACGATCTAGCCCACAGCTCCCTGCGCTTTGGCCTGAGCCGCTTCACCACCGAAGAGCAAATCGACTACGCCATCAATCACGTAAAAGAGGCCGTAACCAAGCTCCGCGAAATGTCGCCCCTGTGGGAGATGTTCAAGGAAGGCATCGACCTGAGCAAGATTGAGTGGGCTGAGCATTAATAGTTTGACCTGTGGTTGCTGTTGCTGTGTTATATTGACCGGCAACTGCAACCCAAAGCCAAACAACCAAAAACGAATAACCCAATAAAGCCATGGCTTACTCCGATAAGGTAATCGACCATTACAGCAACCCCCGCAACGTGGGCACGCTGGACAAAAGCAAAAAGAACGTGGGCACCGGCCTGGTCGGCGCTCCTGAGTGCGGCGACGTAATGCGCCTGCAGATCGAGGTTGACGAAACCACCAATACCATTACCGACGCCAAGTTTAAGACCTTCGGCTGCGGCTCGGCCATTGCTTCTTCGTCGCTCGCTACCGAGTGGCTGAAAGGCAAAACCGTGGACGAGGCTCTGGCCATCGACAACATGGAGATTGTGGAAGAGCTGGCCTTGCCGCCCGTTAAGATTCACTGCTCGGTGCTGGCCGAAGACGCTATTAAGTCGGCTATCAACGACTACCGCGTGAAGAACGGCATGCCCGCCCTGGAAGAGTCGAAAGCTCACCACTAGTAGAACGAAGTACAGCGAAGTGAGAAGCCAGCCTGCTTTATTGGGTTGACTTCTCACTTCTGAGTTCTTACCTCTCTCCTTCTAGTCAATGGAAGTTTCGCCCGACATTCACGTCGAAAGCAGCCGCATTCAAAAACAGATTGAGGATTATCTGGGCATGGGTCCGGGCAATCTGCTGTTCGAGTACCGCCAGCTGGATAATCTGGTGCGCCTGGACTTGATTACCGTCAATCCGCGGCACCACCAGAGCTTCCTGTTTCGCTACGAGGAAGGCTACGACAAGCTCGACGCTCTGCGCAAGATGCTGACTTATGTGCAGCGCCTGCGCGACACGGAAAGCTCCTACACGATTCAGTGGCGGGCCCGCGGCGACAAAGAGCTGCAAACGTCTTACTTCCGGGCGCACAATGCCTACGAGGCGCTCGACAAGCTGTATTACGGGCGCGACCTAAACACTATTACCGTGTTTAGTGTTGTGCTCAATCCGTCGTCGTAAGACGTAGCCCGGGGCAAAACCGGTAGGAAGAGCACTCTTTTTCCGGCCCCATTGTTTACCAGTTACGTTTCCCCTACTCAATACCGAGTCCCATGATTACCGTTTCTGACAAAGCCAAGGAGAAAGTAGAGCGCCTGATGTCTGACGCTCAGCTTGACGAAACCTACCGCCTGCGAGCTTCCGTGGCCGGGGGTGGTTGCTCGGGCCTGTCCTACAAGCTCGACTTCGACAACGAAGTAAAGCCCATGGACCAGGAGTTTGAAGACAAAGGCGTCCGGGTGGTGGTAGATATGAAAAGCTTCCTCTACCTGGCCGGCACCCAGCTCGATTTTTCGGACGGGTTGAATGGCAAAGGTTTCTACTTCGATAACCCCAATGCTTCCCGTACCTGCGGCTGCGGGGAAAGCTTCTCCGTATAGCCTCCCCTGCTGCGCTTCAAGTGCGCGGCTAAAGCACATACAAAAAAGGCTCCTTCCCGCGTGGGAAGGAGCCTTTTTTATGAGCATAGGGGTTATTTATTCCCGGGCAAAACGCTGGGCAACTCTGTCCTGGCCAGTACCTACTTCGAGCAAGTACCCGCCCGAACGCAGGCCCTGCACGTTGATAATGCCCGTGACGGGCACTTTGCCTTCCAGCAATGCCTGGCCCAGCATATTGAACACGCGGTAAGGCGTCCCGACCCTAGTAGCAGGCAGGTTCAGCACGTCGTAGGTGGGGCTGGGGTAAGCCACGGCTAGTACCGCGCCAACTACCCGCACCGGCGAATAGGAGCTAGTACCATCCTGGTCTACCTGGCGCAGGCGGTAGTAGCTCACGCCCGATAAAGGCTCGGCATCCCGGAAGCTGTAAGACGTAGCATTGGTGCTGGTGCCAGCGCCACGCACAGTGCTGATCGTAGTATATTGCTGACCGTTGTCACTGCGCTGTACTTCAAACCGGTCGTTGTTTTTCTCGCTGGCCGTAGTCCACTGTAGCTGTACCGCACCGGCTTGGCGGGCCGCATTGAACGAGACGAGCTCTACCGGCAAGGGCCCGTTGCTACCGATACGGACGTCATCGATGAAAACGGCGGTTTTGTTAGTCGCCGAGATGAAAATCTGTACCTGCACACTGGTTATAGCAGCCCCAAAATTGATTCTGACGGTAGAATAACCCTGACCTCCAGACGTTGGTACGGTACCAGCATTCGTCAAGTCATTGGGGGAAACCGCAATGGTGGGGGAAGCAGGTGCCGCGTTGACCGTCGTAGTGGGTGCGGCCGTACCTTCTGCGTTGAAATCAAACACGGAACCGTTGTTGCCACCTCTTACTTCCAACGTATTGGTGAAGGTAGAGGAGCCATTGTAGGCTATTCTAACTGATACTCCATTAGAAGTGCTACCACCGGTTAAGGAGTTATCTATCCCGCCATTGTTATTGGTGGCGTAAGAAGCCAGGCGTAGGGAAAGGTAATTACCTGTTGTTACAGGAAAGTTCACTCTGTCGAAGGTAAGCGTAGCACTCTCTGATCCACCTCCCTTGTTGTTGACTACCCCAAAACCCGTGCTGCCATCCGAATAGACATTAGCCGTGAGGGGGCAACGTTGGCGTTGTTGGCAGAGGTGGCCTGTGCCAGGGTGCCCGTGAACAAGCCCGTATTTGCAGTACCCGTATTGGTGTATAGCAGTTGGGTTCGGGTGCCGGTTGGGTTGGTGTTGCCATTCGGCTCAAAGCTCTGCTGCAAATAGGACTGGCTCCACCCTAAGAAAGGGCACAGAAGTGCAGTAGTTAGCAGCAGAAAAGTTGCGGTAGGTTTCATAGGCAAGAGCTTAGGGTTTGCAAAAGGTACTTTTGGAACAATTCTTCAATTTGGCAACAGAGCTATGGCGCTGAGCATACATTGAAAAGTACAAGCCAAAAGGAATAAGCATATACTCACGACGCGCAAAGGTCGGCGTACCGCATAGTAGTGCTATTCGTTGGACAATCTACCAATAAATATAAAATATAAAAAAGCCCCTTTGTTGGAAGGGGCTTTCTTGAGAGGATGGGGTTCTATATTAGTCGGCGCGCGTAATTCTGTGCGTGGTCGTGCGGCCGTTCGTTATAACCCTGACTAAGTACGTACCCCGCGCTAAACCCTGCAGGTTCACGGTGCCGTCGGGAGCACAAGACCCGGCCCATACCTGCCGACCCGTCAGATCGGTGATGCTGACCTGCAGGGGCTCAGCCGAAGCATTGGCGCCGCGAATCGTGAGCTGGTTTTGTACCGGGTTGGGAAACAGCTGAAGCTCGGAGAGGCCCTCTACGATGGCCACTGCGGAGTACGACGCTTTGCCGTCCAGATCGACCTGGCGCAGGCGGTAGTAGGCCATACTAGCGGCGGGCTGCTGATCCAGCACCGAGTACTGCTGCATGCGGCTGCTTTGCCCTTGTGCGGCTACTACCTTCAAAGTGGTAAAGTCCCGGCCGTTAAGGCTGCGCTGCACGTCGAAGTAGGCACTGTTGGTTTCCGAAGCCGTCGTCCAACGAATAGCGACACCCGGGGCCTGGCGCTGGGCCGTGAAGCTGATCAGGGAAACCGGCAGTGGGTTGTCGGCAACGGACGGATCAGTGCTGGCCAGGGCAAAGTCGCTGAAGGAGGTAAATACGCCGGAAGTAAGCATGGTGCTGGTATTGGTGCTGCGGCCAATATTGTCCCAGCCGCTGCCGCTGTTTTTACCGATAACGAAGGAAGACAGCGCCGGATTGGTTACCTCGTCGTCAGCTCCGAAGCTCAGCGTAACGGTGCCGCTGAACGCCGCTGGAACCACCGTGGGCACCACGCTGAAGTAGCGCACCCGCGACACCCGGGCCAGGTCGCCGTTGAGACGACGGTCGGGGAAAGTAGCATCATTCTGGGTGGCCGTAAAGGTTGTCAGGTCATCCAGGGAGGCCACGTTCAGCGTCAGGGGGCGGTATTTGCCGTTCTGACCGATAGGAAACAGGTAGCTGGCCGGGGCAGCCGTGGCCGGGGTAGCGTCGATTTCGCGCTGCAGCGGCCCATTCACGTAGCTGGTAGCCGAGAGCTGGGCAGGCAGAAGCACGGCGCCGGCAGCAAGCTTGAGCATGGCCGAGCCGGAGGTTGTCAGTACGCCGTTGAGCAGTTCCAAGCCGCCGCTGTTGGCATTGCCCAGCGCGTTTAGGACCATGCCAGTCCCCAGCATTACCCCCGCCGGATTGTTGATTTGCAGAATCACGTTCAAGCCCAGATACGACGTTCCGGTATTGCTCTGGGTGAAGGCGGACCCGCTGATGGTTTGAGCACTGCTGCCATTGAAAATCAGGCGGCGCGGCGCGGTCAGGGAGGTAGGCTCAAACCGGAAGCGCCCATTGTTGACCAGATTACCAGCTACGGACATATCGTTGTTCAACGCTACGGTGAAGCTCACATTGGCGCCCGTAGTCAGGTTGCCACGCACCACAAGGGCCCCGTTGCCGCTGGTCAGATAAGGGAAAAAGCCAGAACTGGGCAAGGTGCTGGTGGCCGGGTAGGTCAGGGACAAGCTGCCGTAGGTGCGGCCCGTGGCCGGAATGCTGTAGCTGCTGCCCGCGGGCACATCGAAGTGTACCAGTCCGGTTTCGGTACCGGCCGCGGTGGAAATATTGTCGAGCAGAGCTCCTACCCCGCGGGTAGTGCGGTGCACGTACGTTCCGCCGTTGTAGATGATAAAGTTTTGCCCGGCTGGCGTTACGTCTACCGGGTTGCCACTGCCACCGGATGCCGCTCCGGAGTTGTTAATAAAGGTGCCACCGCCGTAGATGACCAGGGCGTTGGAGGCTTTGGTGAAGCGCAGGTAATCAACTACCGTGTTTGTGTTCGGCAGGATGGCCGTAATGCTGGCTCCGCCGTTGGGGTTGATGGTCAACGAACCCAGGGACAGGGTTCCCGTGGTTACCGCTGGCAGGGTCATCGTATAGGCCCCGCTTACGAAGGTATGGTCGAGCAATAGTTCTTCGCCCGTAGTAGGCACCTGGTCGGTGCTCCAGTTTAGTGCGTCGGCAAAGCTGGTTCCGTCGCCGCCCCATCCCAGCGCACCGCAACTACTGCCGACACGGTGCCCGACACCAGCACAGGCGCGGAGAGCGTACCGTTAGTGTTGGTAATAGTCCCGCTGTAGGAGCCAACCGTAGTACCGGTCAGGCGCACGTAGATGTCCCGGTTGATGCTGCCACCCGTAGGCGTCAGGCTGAGCGTATTGGCATCGGTAGTAATGCCGGTGAAGGCCGCCGTAGTTGAAACCTGGAAGCCTGCCGGCGCCGTGATAATGACCGGGGTACCATCAAGATTAGAGCCGGTCAGAGTGTACGACTTGCCACCTGAGGGACTGCCCTCAGTAGTACTCAAGCCGCTAATGGCCGTGGGCGACGTGGCGGGCGTGGTCGTAGCGGTAAGCACGGGAGTGGCGGCGGCTACGGTAATTTTCACCTCGTTGCTGGTTACTGAACCGCAGGCGGCAAAGGAGGAAATTACCTTCACGTAATACTCGCCGGCAGCAGCAAACTTCGGGGTATAGGTAGTGCCCGTAGCCCCGTTGATGGCCGTGGCCGCACCGCCCGGTAACGGGGCGGAATACCACTGCCGCGAGGTAGCAGCCGGTGTTTCATTGGCCGTTAGCGTAGTTCCGTTTACATTGATGCCAAGGGTCTGGTCGGCGGTGGGCGTCACGTTTACCCCGGGACTATTAACCACCGCAAAAGCGGCCGAAGCTACGCCAGCAGTATTGGGGTCGGTGGCCACGATACGCAGCTTGTAAGCCGTACCACTGGCTGTGGTAGCCGGAATAGTAATAGCAATGGTCTGCTCCGAGGTGGCGTTGTTGTTGTCCAGGCGGCCGACCTCAGTCGGTGTGGGGCCAAACGTGCCGCTGGCATCCGAGAGTTGAGCTATAAAGCTGTTGGCAGCCCCAAACGGACCAGTGGCAGTAAACGTGGCGCTGAACGTGGCGCCCGCGCAAAAGGCGGTACCGTTGAAGCCGGGCGCTGAAACGGCGTTTGAAACCAATTGCGTCGTACCGTACAGATTCACGTTGTCGACGCCGAAGGTGCCCCCAGCACTGGTTGTGCTGTAGCCATAAATGCGAAAGACAACGGTACCCGAAAAAGCGCCCAGGCTGGTGAGCGAAACCGTTTTAACGGTGCCGTACCCACTGCTTGAACTCTGAACGGCACCTACGGTAGCGCCAAATGTATCGAGGTCGGTGCGTAGCTCCCACTTTTGGGGGCCGGTGCCCGAGGCCCGGTCCTGCAGGGTTAGGCTGGCCGGCGTAATCTGGTAGCCCGGGGCAGCCGTCAGCCGGAACTCGTAGTAGCCCTTGGTCGTGTCCGACAGTGTGGTGGTGACAGGGAAGCCCGAGGAGCGGAAGTCTCCGGTCGACGTAGGGCTCAGATCCAGGCTGCGCTTGAAAGGGCTGCCGCTAACATTGGGTCCGACCGTGGAAGGATTTTCCGGGTTGGTAGCTGCATTAAAATTATAGCTCAGCAATGGGCTGCCCGGTGTCGTAAACGACTCATCCGCGCCGTAGCTTGTGCCCACATTATTGGTGGCGTAAGCAGCCACGTAATAGAGGGTATTGCCGGCCAGTCCCGTGAGGGTGCTCGTAAAAGTACCAGAAGCAGCCGAAGCCGTTACCTGCATGACGCCGCTGCCACCGATTCGCGGGTTGGGCGAAGTGCCATACACCACCCACGGGCTGTAATGGTAGCACCACCCGACGTGACGCTGCCCCCCGACGTAGCCGAGTTAGACGAAATGTTTGTTGCGGGTGCCGTCGTCACGGCAGGAGCCGTCGTGACGGTGAAAGTGCCCGTGGCCGGGTACGTGGTAGCGCCGTCGGACAAGACGACGGCCCCGGTTACGGAGCCCGGAGCCACTGTTGCCGTCACAGCTGCACCCGTAGCTGACACGTTGGTAGCCGCCACTCCCCCAACCGTCACGCCGGTGATGGAACTCAGGTTGGACCCAGCAATCGTAATGACCGTGCCGACCGGCCCCGTCTCCGGGGTAAATGTGGTAGGAGCCGGCGGTGGTAAAAAGGGAGTGGCTGAGGTCTGCACCCCGGTACTGTAGCCGTCCCCGTTAGTAGTGAAAGCCTTAAAGAAATACGTGGTGCCGTTCGCCAGACCAGTCACCGTAGCAGTGGTGCCCGAGCCGGCATATACCACAAATTGTCCCCCTCCTAAGTCAGTGCCCGTGCCAAAGACCTCTTTGGCCGTAAACGTGCCCGCAGGGCTGACCGTGATATTGGCCGTGCTGGCTACCAGCACCGTTTGCGTAAAGCATGAACCGGGGACTGTCCAACTCAGACTAGCCTGAGCATTGCCGGCCGAGGCAGTCAGGGCACTCACCTCGTTGGTCTGATAATTCACTACCGTCAGGTTAGCGCCATTATCGGCGCCCGTGGTAGCCGGGTTGCTGGCATCAACCCGGATCCGATAAGCTGCACCCGACGCTACTGAAGCCGGAATAACAGCGTTAATAGTACCCGCATTGGCGTCACTAACCAAGGTTCCGATGCTGGTCGTGCCGATGTAGGCCGTATAGGTGTTAGCGCTAAAAGTACCGGAGGAAGTAAACGGTATGGAAACAGTTACTCCTGTGCTACCCACACAGTAAGTAGAAGCTGGAATGGCAGTGGTCGTAACCGAGTTGGCGGCGCTGGGGCTTACCGTGAAGTCCAGCGCATTAGAGGCGGTTCCTGTAGTGGTGTTTTTAACCGTAACTGGGAAAACACCTGCCGTAGCAATGGTGCTGACTGGTACAGCGGCCGTGAGCTGAGTGGCTGTGACGTACGTAGTAGTAAGGGCCGCACCATCGAAGTAAGCTGTGGCGCTGCTGCCAAAGTTAGTCCCATTGAGGGTAAGCGTAAAGCTACCACTGCCTGCTGGCTTTGTGCTAGGGTCCAGAGATGTAAGGGTGGGGGCCGGAGCCGTACTGGTTACGCTAATATTGTCTACTGCTATTTTCGGCCGGCTGCCACTAGCACTGGTGTTAGGCGCAGGATAATTGTAGAAGCGAAGCCGGGCGGTGCTAACATTATCTAATGCTCTGGGCAAAGCAACGTTAATTGTACCCGAGCTGGTAACGTTATTCACTACAACAATGGCCGCCGCGGCAATTTCCGTGTAAGATGTACCGTCAGTACTATAATATACTTTTAGTCCACCGGGCCGGCTTCCCGACGAGTTACTTACCTGCGCATAATCAAATGCCAGGGCGCCAGCAATTCGGCCAGCGAAGTTCAAGTTAAGGTCGATAGCTACCGCAGAGGAAACGTCATTTCCAGTTGTCAGAAATAGTAAAGCCTGGGTTCCTTTCTGCACACCGCCACTAGTACCCGAGGCAAACGTGGCCGAGCTAACAGTTATTCTGGTGCCGTTCGGAATGGTACCCGTCGTATTATTTATCCCTACACTACTGAAGTAGTTAGCGGCCCGACCTGAGGTTGATATACTAGTCCAGGTAGCTATATCGGAAAATGACTCAGAGTAGTCTCCGCTGCTGAGCGGGTAGTAACTCTGTCCCCACCCTAGCAATGGGTATAATAAGATAAACAATAGCAAAGCCATCCTGGATGCCAGCTTAGCTTGGTACTTCAATTCGGGTTGAGTACTGGTTTTAATCATGCAAGAAACAGATAAAGAGAAGGATATGAAAGCAGCAATCTATCCATTAAAAGTAGATATAATACCATTGTCGATTTATATGGCCTTTGTTACGCAATAGTTAATTCGCACAATAGAACATAAAAAAAGGCCTCCCGTAACCGGGAGGCCTTTTTACTTGGAGAGCTAGTTAAACTAGTTCTTAATCAGCTTGCGGCTCACTTTAGCCTCACCTTCACCAACGATGATGATGTAGGTGCCGGGCTTCAGATCCTGCGTGTTCAACTCACCCTGGTTCGTCAAGCGAGCCTGGCGAATCTCACGGCCGGTCAGGTCGGTGATGCGAACCAGCAGGCCATCCGTGGTACCGGAGGGCAGTGCTACGTTTACTACATCAGCACCCTGCGTCGGGTTAGGATACACGCTTACTTCCGTCAGCTTGGTCGTTACAACCACCGTCTTCGAGAAAGAAGCCGTACCATCCTCGTCAATCTGCTTCAGGCGGTAGTACGATACGCCAGCCAGCGGCTTGGTATCAACTGCATCGTACTTCGTGCGGGTAGTAGCGGTGCCAGCACCTTTCTTGAAGAGAACCGTCGTGAAGGTCTTGGCATCCGAGCTGCGCTGTACTTCGAAACCGCGGTTGTTGGTTTCGCTGGCCGTAGCCCAGTTCAGCACTACACTGTTGTCACGCACCTTGGCCGTGAACTCAACCAGTTCCACGGGCAGTGGGTTCTGGGGCTCGTTGTTTGGCACACGGTAGTTTTCAGCATTCAGTACGCCGTCGTTGTTGAATTCGAAAGCGAAGAAGTAGTAGGTCAGGTTAGGATCCAGGTTGGTCACGGTGAAGTTATCCGAGGCAGCGCTGAACACAACATAGGTGTTCGACGAAGCTTCGATAGCCGTACCGCTACCAAAGCGGTAAGCACCATTTTCCGTGGTACCAGGGTTGAAGTTCTGCTTATCGCGGGGGAACAGGCTGGTTGGCAGTTTCTCGTAAGTGCTGCTGGCAATCACCAAGCGGTTCTGACCGTAGCTAGTGCCGGCAGGTGGATTCGACAGGTTGAAGGTGATGGTCGCCGAACCACCGTTGCGAACGATAGAAGCAGTCGACTGTACAGTAGGCTCCGTAGCAATAGAGAAGCCTGTGGTACGACCGAAGCCGCTGGTCAGGGCAAACTCATTACCGTTGAAGAAGCTGGCATTGCTGAAGAGCAGTTCCTGAGCGGCGTTACCAACGCGGGTTGGGGCATAACGCACCAGCACGTTGCGGGTAAAGTTACCCTGATCGTCGGGCGTGATAGAGGCCTGGGTTACGTAAGTAGCACCATTGTCCAACGAGAACTGGAACTGTGGCGTCTGGGTAGGGTTACGGTCGTTGATATCAGCAGGGAAACGTACGTTAACCTCACCAGCCAGCAAGAAGCCGTCCAGACGAACGCTGGTAGGAGCTGTCTGCGTGCCTTTCACAATGTTGTCGGGGAAAGCACCGATGCCACGATCCAAACGAATGGTTGGCTCGCTGATACCCGTCACCGATACGTCGAAGTCGGGAGCCGGAGCACTCGAGTTACGAATAGTAGCAGTTACCGTCACGGCGTTGACACCGGGCACGAAGCGCACATAAATTGGACGCTGGGTTACGTTGCCTTGGCCGTCGGGCGTGAAAGACAATTCCGAGAAGAAGTTCTGGTTGTCTTCCGAAACCTGGAAGTAGCCTGCATTCGGACCGATTGGACGCACGATCAGTGGATCAATCAGGTTGGTACCAGCCAGCAGGTAAGACTGCGATGCCGATTGAGTAGTAGGACGGGTTACGAAGGTAAATTCGTTGCCGTTAGGGTTCGAAACAGAGATGTCCGAAATAGCACCGCTGTTGTTCACAGCCGTAACTGACACCAAAGTAGGCTCAGCACCTTCGCTGGTGATGTCGATGCGCTGGTTGAAATTGCCCTGAGCAACGAGAGCTACCAAGCGCACCTCAATTACCTGCGAAGCAACCGTCCGGTTCACGGGGTTGATGGTTAGCGGGCCTTTGGTAAAGCTACCACCGGCCGAAGCATTCCGGATTTCGATGTTGCCAATGCTAGGCGTCAGAACGATACCCGAGGTCAGGTCCGTACCACTTACTTCGAAGCTACGGGTACCTGTGCCACCGCTGCTAGTAACGGCACCGAAGGTCAGGGCACCTGGCTCTGCTAGTACTACGGGAGTACCCGAGCTAGCCGTGCCGGTACCAGTTACATTCACCAAGCGCGTTGGTGCGTTGGTAGAAGCTACCGTTACATTGCTGTTGTAGCTCTGAACGGCCGTAGGATTGAAGCGAACATCAATCTGGGTGCTGGTCAGCGTACCGTTGGTCGGAGTCAGCGTAATAGCGCTGGTCGTGAAGAAGTTCGAACCAATGCGGATGCGGAAACCGGTCGGAGGCGTAATGGTCACGGGACCTTGCAGGTCCTGGCCGCTAACGGTAAACGAGCGGATGATAGTGCTCGAAGTACCAACCGTTACCTGGCCGAAATCACCCAGTGAAGAAGGCGTAGCAGTCAGGACGGGGGAGGCAAGGTACCGGTGCCCGAAACGGCCACCGATTTGGTAGCAGCACCAGGGCTAGCGAAGGTTACGCTTACGTTGTTGTAAGCAATAGCCTGGGTAGGAGCAAAACGGATGTTTACCGTCGTGTTTACATTGCCACCATCCGTCTGCTGCAGTTGCAGAGTAGTTGCATAAGCACCACCATTTACATTGGCGTTGCTTACTTGGTAGCCATTGGGAGCCGTAACGGTGATAGGACCCGTCAGCGAAGAGGCCGTAACAGCTACAGCCTGGGGCGCCGAAGTGGTGTTTACTACCGTAGGCGTGAAAATACGAGCGTCCGGCGTTACATCGATGGTAGGAGTGCCGGGTGTACCAGTGCCCCGTACAAAGATATTACGAGAGATGTTGCCGAAGAAGGCGTCCGTACCGGTTACGATGATACGACCGTTGCTAGGATCTACGGTAGTAGTACCAACGGTAGTAGGCCGGAAGCGCACAAAGAAAGTACCACCCGTAGCAGGCAGGGATATGTTAGTGGAATAGTCCGTTCCATTGACGCTGGCCTCGAAAGAAGGAGCAGTTGCCAGGTTCACCGAAATGGTTCCCACCAGGTCCGTAGCCGTAACCGTGTACTGCTTGGCAGGGTTGGATACTGCACCTACTGCAACTGAGCCGTACTCGTCGGGGCTAGTTGGAGTAGTGGTTGGGCTCACGGTAAGGGTCTGAGCCTGTCCCAAAAACGGCAGAGCCAGCAAGAGCAGCAGTAAAAACCGCCAGTGCGGCTTTTGTACCCACTGCAGGGCACTCAAGTAAGGGTTTTTCATAGTATGTTCAGGTAAAGGTTACGAAAGGAAAAAAAGAAAAGAAGAACAGTTAAGCCTAGGGCCAAAACTCAACGTCATTACGCGCAAACCCAGGAAATAGATTACTAAATTTCACAGGTTAGATGGTATTTTTTCGTGATAAAAAAGTACCCAAGCTTTTTTTTGACATGCGCTCCACGACCATATTTCGTGCCAAATGCAGTATTTGTCGAATATATGTGCTATATCAGCCAATTTTTAACGAAGCATTCAAATTTAACTTTATAGTTAAATTATAGTATTCCATTAAATATGCATTTAGCATGATATTTGGTTCCACAGCGCAAAGTTGCATCATTTTTTGTAGATGCCGGACATTTCAAGGCCAGCAATATTTTCCTCTACGTCGAAAGGTTGCTAACTAGTTTGTCGCTAGAAACGAGTTTGCTCTTCTGCGCTTCTTCCGACAAGCCTTATACAACGACTTTCAGGCGGGGTTGATACAAGGAACCTGGGCTAGTAGTTCAGCTAGAATGCTAGGTTGTCCTATATTAAATTATAGTGACCTAATAGAGAGGAGCATATATTTTCTGGAAGCCTCGACTTAAGAGCGTAGGTATTAACGCCACAAACCCCATCTGCCAGACCTGATGCACTTCGGGTCTGGCAGATGGGGTTCGGTTTCAAATAAACTAATACAAAACAGGCTATTTCCAATCTGGCAGATTGGCGTTCTGAAACAGCCGCGTGCGGTTGCGGCCATCAATGTCCATTACCCATACTTCCGGTGCCGACTGATTGTCGTTGTTGACATTGACGAAGATAATCTTCGCACCATCGGGTGAAAAGCGGGGAAACAGGTCGTTGGTGCCAGCAGGTTTGCCTCCGTTCGTACCCGAGCCGGAGGGAACTACAGACAAGTCGACAAGGCCCGTTCCATCCAGGCGCTGCATCAGAATGTGAGCATTGAGCTGCCGGCCGCTGGCATTTTCGTACCCGTCCACGTCGCGGGTATAGAGAATAGTACGGCCATCAATGCTGAACGAAGGTGAGTCCATGCGCCCGGCCAAGTTGCCGACTACCTGCGTAAGACCGGTACCATCCGCATTCATAGTATAGAATTCCGAGTCGTAGATATTGGCCCCGACGGTTTGCACCAAGATCTTATTTCCCTGCGCCGTCCAGTCGCACTCCCGGAAGTGCCGGCCGCTGGGGCCGAAGCCAGCTGCGTCAGGCCGGTACCGTCCCGATTAATGCGCCAGAGCTTGTCGTAGCTGGCATAGATGAGCTGGGAGCCGTCGGGCGACCAGTGGTAGGCAATGCCAAAGTTATTATAGCCTTCTACGGGTACCATGTCGGGCGTGAGCTGCCGCTGGTCGGAGCCGTCCCGGTTCATGGTATAGAGCTGGTAGCGCCCCGTAGCATTGGATGCATAAGCAATGCGGCTGCGGACCGGGCTCAGCTGCGGGGCTGTTTCAACAAAGGCCGACGTGGTAAGCCGTAGCAGATTGGCGCCGGCATTGTCGGAAGAATAGATGTCGGTGTTGCCGTCTACCTGGCGCACGTATAAGAAACGGTTGTCGGGCAGTGGGCCAGTTTGAAAGCTCCACACCTCCCCTCGCACCGTTTCACCGGCTTTGTCGCGCACGGTTACCTGCCAGAAGTAGGTGGTGTTGTATTTGAGGTCGGCCACGGTCACGCTGGTGTCGCGGGTGTTGGTCAGCAGCTGCCGCCGGTCGGTTGTGTTGCTTTCAAACAGGACCACGTCGGACCGTAGCGAATCCGTTTTGTCGGGGTCCGTGACGCGCCAGCGCAGCACTACGCGGGTGCTCTGGCCGGTGGTACGGTCAGCGGGGCTGGGGCTACTGGGAGCATTCGGCCGCCGGTTGGTGCCGGAAGCTTTTTCCAGCGGAATGCGCACAATGGTGGTACCGCCTTCGTCTACCTGCACATTCACGTTTTCCGTTTTATAATCGGTTTTCTTGACAGCCAGGGCATACTTGCCAATCAGAACGTTGGGCAAATAAAACTGTCCTTCGGCGTCGGTGGTAAAGGAAGACGTGGCCGGGTTGGTCGTGATTACGGCGTTGGCCAGGGGAGCATTGTTGTTATTGGCATCGAGCACTACGCCCTGCAGATTGCCATAGCGGGCGGGCTCAACGGTGTTTTCCTCACAGGCCAGCAGGCTCTGACTTACGAGCACAACCAGCAACAGGCGTGCAACGGCACGTAACGAAGGAAGCATACAAAGGTGGGATGGGCGGGGAAAGTCAGGACAGGAAACGGCGGGGCGGCAGTATCAGGGCCGGGCCCCGGGCTGGTGCACCAGGGAATCTTCGGAAACGACGCTGCCCTGCAGGCTCAACACGCGCAGCCGCACCCGGTAAAAGTCGGCTGAGGCCACATTGATAGTCGTTTGCGACAAGGTAGCTGTCTGATGAGGAGCCACGGTAAAATTGCCCGATTGCGCATTGCGGGAAGTCCCGGCGGGGCCGCGTTTGTCGGTGTGCAGCTCGTAGCGCAGCGTTATGGGCTCGGCACCCGGATTGTGGCAGTGCCCAATCAACGTGAGCCGGTCACCTTCCCGGTGGGTTTCGAGCTGGGCCTGCCCTGTGGGACCTGACGGCTGGGGGTCGTTTTGGCCGAGCAGCCCTCCTACCAATGGGAATACTCCCAGAATAGATGTGTACTTCATAAACAGCTGAATTCTAGCAAAATGAAATATTACAACCCGTTAGCCAAGCCCTAAAAAAGCTCCGGTTGGCCTATTCCGACCGGAGCTTTTCAGCGCTCAGCCTACTTAGGGCATCGTCGTGGCCCGGCCCTGCTCAATGATGATGCGGATACCGTTGCCTTTCATTGTTACCTCGTACCCGGGAGCAGTACTGCCACTCTCGCGCTGCACCAGGTTGTTGTTGTTACCCATCTGCTCCACGCTGTAGCGGCGCTCGTCCACGCTCAGGCGCTGGTCAACTCGGTTGCCGTTGCCGCGCTGCACAATCTCTGACTCGGTGTTGTAGCCGGTTATTTCGCTGGCGGCCACGTTGCTGGCTCCTACTTGGGTAATGCTGGTGCGGTTTGCGGCTCCACTCTGCAGAATGGCCGCGGCATTATTGGCCCCGCTTTGGGTAATGGAAGCCGTATTGCCGCGTCCTACCCCGAGCATGTGCTGGTCGATGCTGCTTTGGTTGAGGCTGCCGTTTTGCTGCAGCAGGGCCTGGTTGGTCAGCGGATTGGCTTCGGGAGCCGACAGCGCCTGCCCATTCGACTGTTGCACTAGCAGCTGGCCCTGGCTGATGTCTTCCGGGTCACGGCTGGTTTGGGCCTGGGCTAGGTGGCTGCCAAGCCCGCTGAGCACAAGCATTCCTAGCCGAAATACTGTTTTCATAAAGTACGACCAAAACAAGTTGAAAGAAGATAAATAAGAATAAGCGGGCGGATAAGCCGGGTTGAAACCAGGATACCGCTATAAAAATAAGGTTATTTTTTAGAAATAAAATACAAATAAGATATTTCTTCACTTCTAACGGCAAAGAGCATCTTGCTAGCAATTGCTGGGCAAGATGCTCTTTGCATCGGGGGTGGTAGCGACTAACGCGCCACCTCGTTTAGGGATGGTTTTGCCGAACGACGCTGGTGTTGTTATTGCCAACCTGGCTTACATCACTGGTGTTGTTGTTGGCACCTTGCCAGGTATCAGCCTGGTTGCCTACGCCGGTCTGGATCTGGCGAGCGTAGTGGCTGTCCCCGTCCTGGTCGATGTAAGCACGGTTGCCGACGCTGCCTATGCTGTTGCCCTGCGACTGAATAGCCGTGTTCAGGCTGCCTTCCTGCTCAATGGTAGCGCGCTGGTTATCGCCCCGCTGCGACTGGGTAGCAACGTTGGAGTTGCCCAGCTGATTAATAAGCGCGGTACTGTTGTAGCTGCCATCGAAATTAGAGCCCTGGGTCTGAGATGCCTGGTTGAAACTACCGTTCTGAATGGCGGTGGCCCGGTTGTTATTCCCCATCTGATCCTGCTCGCTGCGGTTGGAGTTGCCGGTTTGCTCAATAATAGCCCGGTTGTCGTTGGTACCGTAGCCGGAAGTTGCATCGTGCTGTACCTGGCGGGCGTAGTTGCCGTCGCCACCCGACTGGGTTACAAAGGCCTCGTTGTTGCTGCCACCCCGCTGCTCCTGATACGAGTAGCTCGTGCCGCCTAGCTGCGTAGCCGTAGCCCGGTTCTGCGAGCCAATCTGCAACTGAACGGCTTCGTTGGCATTGTCGGTTGGCACTCCGTCGCCCTGGGTAATAGCGGCCTGGTTGCCGGAGCCGAACTGCGACTGGGTTGCCTTATTATTATTGCCCCGCTGCGAAGTAGTGGCGGCATTCATCGTATTGCCGTAGCCTGCGGCCTCTCCCTGGGTCTGGGTCAGCTGGTTGCTGTTACCAACCTGCGTGCCCCCGGCACTGCTGTTGCTACCCGTTTGGGTAACGGTACCCATGTTGCTGTTGCCGGTCTGCGACAAAGACTGCGTGTTGTTTTGGGCGTGTGTTGCACCGGCAACCAATAAGGTTACGGTCAGAAAAGACAAAGTTTTCATGAGTGGGAATGTAATAAGGTTGAAGAAGGGGGTGTGCCGAAAGCACCTTACTGTATAATGCTTCCCTCCGGAGGAATAACACAAATATATATGGACATAATTACAAAACAAGTCTATGCAATAAATTTTGTTAAAATATTTATTGCTTAAATTATATAATATATTCCCTTTTTTACTGCACATGCGTCCTCGACCAGCACCCAGTGAGGGAAGCGGCACGTCAGAAACGTTTAGTTATAGTCTTGGGGCTGTTAGGGCTGGCGTAGGTTGGCGGCCCCGGACCGGCCCAGATAGAAGGTCAAGCCGATTTTGGCGCTCCAGTAAGAGTCGTTGTAGCTGCCAAGCTTGAGATGATCTAGGCGGTCGGTGAAATAGTAGTGATTGTCGAGGCCCACACTCAGGCCAAGCTGGTCAGAGGGCAGGAACTCCACTCCTACCCCACCCGTGACGTGCCCCAGCACGGCCCGTGGGTCGGTTGATTGGTTGCGGGAAGTAATACCGCCGCCGGCCAGCAGGTAGGGCGTAAACCGGTCGCGCGGAAACAGCCGGTAAATCCCGATCAGCTCGGCGTAATTAAAGGTTTCGCGGTAGAAGTCGCCGGCGGCCAGCTCGAAGCGGCCCAGGTTGAGCCCTGCCGACAATTTGGACCCCGGGGTTTTGGTATAGCGGATTGATAGTTCGCCGGCGGCCCGCATCTGGGGGTTGCTGAAATCACCGTTGTAGCGCACCGTGGCCGCGCTCAGGCCAATACCAACGGTGCCGCGCCGGTCACGCTGCACACGGCCCAGCACGTCGATATTCTGATTCTCGCTTTTCTCCTGCTGGTAAGCCAGCATACTCGGGCCGTTGCGGTCGGCTTCATTCTGCGGGCTCCAGAGCCGTTCCTGAATGCCCTCGTAGACCAGCGCTTCCACGGCTTTTTCAATGGCTTCCTTCACGGCCATTTCCGTGGGCTCATTATAGGTAAACCCGGTTTCGGTTTCGAGCAGGCGCTTGAAGTCGACGAAGCGGAACAGGCTGGCGTCTACCTGCTGGGAGAGAATCGTCTTGGAGGTGTACACGGTTTTAAGGATTTCACCGGTACTGGTACTGATGGCGCGCAGGTACACCGTTACGCGGTCTTGGCGGTACTGGCCCGAGGCCCCGGCGCCAAAGTAGCGCAGCCCCGCCCCGCCCGTAATGACGTTGGCATCATAGGAGATAATGCCGCCTTCCAGGATGATACCGGCAAACAGCAGGGACGGCAGATTGGGCTGGCGCTGCCCGGTTTGCTCTTGGTACTCGGCCCGGCTGGAGCGGATAATTTTGCGTTCATTGAGCAGGTTGCCCAGGTTTTCGCGCTCAATGGGGTTGAACCAGCGCGACTCTTCCAAGGCCCGCAGCAGAATGCTCGTGCCGCCCTGGGTAATGGCCGTAGAAAAGCTGGAGCCGTTTTGGGCGGGCTTGTACTGCCCGGTCTGGTCCCGAAACTTATACACGGCGGCCACAATGCGCTCCTTGGGCACGGGCAGCCGGCGCAACTCCTCACTGGCCCGGATGTCGGCGCCCAGGCGGGCTTTCTGTCCGGTCAGTGGTTGATGAAAATACGGCGCGCAACCGTTAATTCCTCCCAGCACCAACACCCCCAACAACGCACGACGACAAGCAGCGAACAGCATACTATTTGGCAGCTTAGAAGTACGGAATGGTAACGGTGGTCTGATTACCGGTATTGGAGTCGGTTATCTGAACCGAGAAGCCGCCGCTGGTCGGCACCACGTTAATGCGGTAGGCGCCCACGGAGTAGCTTCCCTCCTGCAGGCCCTGCCCGGCCGCGCCCAGCTGGTTGCCAATCAGGCGCTGGGCCAGCTGCCCCAGAATTTGCTGGTTCAGGTTTTGCTCGAACTGCTTGAGCGGGTCCTGCTGAAAAGGGTTGAGCGAAGTGGACGCAGCCGGGTCGGCAATGGTGTTCTGAGCCTGGGCGGCACTCAGCAGCCAGGAATAATTGAAGGTGTTGCCGCCCCGAATGCCGGGTTTTTGGGCTCATACACAAAGTCCTGCGCGGCGGCCGGACCGGAACCGGCCAGCAAGAGGAACAGCAGGAACAGACCGGAAAGTAGGAGTTGCTTCATACCAGCTAGCAAACAGGTGTGTATCAGAAAACTTCGGCGGGCTGCCGGTTGCCGTTCTGTTCCAGCAGGCGGCTGTCGTTGCGGGCCTGCAGCAGAAACTGGGTGGTGACTTCAAAGGCGTAGCTGGCCGTTTCCTCAATCACCTCGGGCTTGGGCTGCAGCGGCAGCTCCAGCAGCTCACTGTCATTCACTGTCACCGAAATCAGCGTGCTGGTGCCGCGGGCCGGCTTTTCCTGAATCAGGATGGTAAAGTCGCCGGCGTCAGCCGGGGCCTCCCAGATGCTGTAGAAGGCATCGTAGAAGTCGTGGCCCACTTTGGTAATGGTCTGGTCCATGACCAAGCCCTCAATTTCGGTGGGCCGGAAGCGCCGCCGCTGCGTGGCTACCTGGCTGCTGTCCTTCTTGGTGGCTTTGAGCAGCAGTTGCAGGGCTTCCTCCAGCTTTTTGGCTGGCAGGGGCGCAGCTTCGGCTTCCTTAGCCACTTTGGGTGCTGCCGGTGGCGAGGCCTGCTGGGCCTGAGCCGCCGAAGTAGCAACTACCATCAGCAGCCAGCAGCCCAGTCCCATCATCCAGGGGCGCCACCACAAGGCCAGCAGGGCCTGGGGCGGGGCCACCACAGGGGCAGTGACTTTCTTTGGGGTAGGTACACGGGTAGCCATAGCTCAATAGCTTTCGTTGAAAAAGAGAAAGAAAGAATAAGTAAGAGCTGCCGTTAAAGATTCGGCCGACTGCTTTGACGAATAAACTTAATTATTTAAAAGAATAATACAAGCTATAACACTCGTTTTTATTCAAATATTTAATGACACAGTTATAAAAAGCAGCAATTTTACAACAAAACCGCCCGCTAACCCTCCAATTGTCAATCAATTAGAAAAGCAGCGGGCAGTTTACTTGTAACTAGACTAAGGTGTAGTTGCTCGGCTTTATTCCAGCACGTGAGGCACAAACTCCGATAAGTTGGTGATGACGCCCGTTTCACGCCGGAAACTAACGGCGCAGGCCTCGCCGGCCCAGAACACCCCGGCCTGATACTGCCGCCCCTGAGCATCGCGTGGCAACTGGGCCCAGCGCTGCCGCACTTGAGGCTGCTGACCAAACTCGCCGGGCTGCTCCCGGCGCAGGCTGCCGCCGTCTATCTCGGCCACGTTTTGCCCCTCCCGCCCCAGCAAGGGCTTGCGCACGTAGTGCCCACTCAGGTCTTCAAAAGCGGCTTCCAGCAGCAGCGGGTGGTGCGGATACGCCTGCCAGAGCCAGGCCAGCAGCCCTTTGCTCTGAAATAGCAGGGAGTAGGCCGGATTAGCAATAATAACGTCCCGGCTCAGCAGCAGCTGGGTTAAGTCGGCGGTAAGCTCGGGCTCTTCCTCGGCCAGAATCTCCCAGGGCACGAGCTTAAACACAAAGCCAAACCGGACCCACTCCCCCGGCTCTACCTCGGCCCATACGCCCCGCTCCGCCCCAGTTACCGACACCTGCATGGCATCCACGGGGCACACGTGCACCTGGGGGAAGCCCGCGGCCCGGGCGGCTTCGGCCACCACAGCGCAGTTGGCCTCGTCCTCGGCACTATCCGGCAGATACACCAGCAGCAAAGCCGCGTCGAGGTCGGAGTTCAGGCTGTGCCACTCGCGAAGCTGGGCCTCCAGTCCTTCGAAAAGCCCGTTGGCCTGCCGGTCGTCCTCGTCCTGCCCGGCCGCTACCAGGCTGGCCCACTGCACCACGGCTGTTTCGGGAATACTCGTTGCTGTATCGGCGTTGAACTCAATAAGCTTGGGACCCTCGGGGGTGCTGGCCAGGTCGAACCGGCCGTAAAGGTGCCAGTGCCGGTCGTCGTTCCAGGAGTGGCGCACGGCGGCCCAAAGGTTGGGCGGAATAGCCAGCAGCCGCAGCAGGTCGTCGGGCACCGGGTCGGGAATGGCCCGCACCATCATATCATAGAGCGTGTCGGCGGCGGCCAGCAGGGCATCGGCTTCGGCCTCGGGCAGCAGCACGGCTTCCTGGGCCACGTAGTTTTCACATGCTTCTTCCACGGCCCACTCCCAGCCCAGGGCGCGCACGGCGGGCCCCACATTGCCAGGCAGCGGCACCAGCTGAATCGTCTTCATGGCAGTTGCTTGCGTAGGTTAACCACCAAAACTACCCCGCACGCCCCCGCGGCTGCCAAAGCCGCTGCTGCGACTGTAGCGCGGCCCGCTGCTGCTGCGCACCGCCGAGCGGTACACGGAGGTGCTGGGCCGAATGCCCGAGCTCCGGCCGGCCGTGTTGCTGCTGAAGCCGCGGCCAAAGAAGCCCCGGCCCTGATTGCGCTCCTGATCCACACGCTGCCGCCAGCTGCCATTGCCCTGCATAATACCCGGGTTGGCGTAATAGCCAGGATTGGGCGTCAAGAAGCGGCCCGCCATGTAGCCGATGCCGCTCCACATCAGTACGTCCATCATGCCCGTGCCACCCACGCGGTTTTCGGGGTACTGGCGGCTGTAATCCTGCATCTGCCGCTGCAGGGCGGCTCCCTGCAGGGTATCAACTTTACCGTCGTAGTGGCGCATAATAGCCGCTACTTCTTCCTTGCCGGCGGGCCGCTCAGCGGTAATTTTCCACTGGCCCGGCGAGGTTTCGGTCATTTCGGTGATGACGCCTTCCGAGTAGCTACCCTGGTTGCCGCTGCCCCACTCCTGCTGTTCGGTGCGGTTGGAGTCGGAGGAGCAGGCGGGCAGCACGCCCAGTCCCAGGCTGGTAGCGGCAGCGGCCAGCAGCACGTTGCGGCGCCAGTCGCCGAGGCGGTAATAATTCTTTTTCATAGCAGTGGGAGTTTGGGAGCGTTACGGCATTCGGCAAGGAATGGCCGCTACAGCCAGCAATATAAAAGTCCTGGGCCAGACTACGCAGGTTGCACCGCCGGTGGCCGGATGCCGTGGTTTTCAGTGAAGCACTTATTTAGCCAGCGCCGCCAGCAATGCTTGCCGGGCGTAAGCATCGGCCTGCCGGGTGGTTTCGGGCAGGCGGGCAGTGATGCTCAGGTCCAGCACCAACTGGGCAGCCGAGGCCAGGCCTACACGGTGCCCGGTGGAAACAAAGACCGGGTTGATTCCGGTCTGGGTCCGCAGCACCACGCCCAGCTGTTCTCCGGTTTGCTCGTCGGTGAGTGAGGAAAAGGCGCCCCGTTCGGCAGCCGGGCTTTCGTAGTGACCCGTCAGACGGGTTTTACCGCACCCAATCGTGGGTAAGTCCAGCTCCACGCCCAGGTGGCAGGCCAGGCCAAAGCGCCGGGGGTGGGCCCGGCCGTGCCCGTCACAAATAAGCACGTCGGGCGTCTGCTGCAGCTTGCGGTAAGCAGCCAAAAGCGGGGCATCTCCCGAAAGGAAAACAGGCCGGGCACGTAGGGAAACGCAACCGGCATGACGTGCGTGGCCACTTCCAGCACGGCCTTAGTATCGGCATCGAGCAGCACAATGGCCCCGGCAATCAAGTCGCTGTGCTTGTCGTACTCCACGTCGGCCCCTGCAATAAGGCGCACCGGGGCCGGGAAAGCATCCGTGGCAATAACGCGTTGGCGCAGCATCTCTTGCAGGGCTACGGCTTCAGACTCAGTCAGCATGAGAAAGTAGATTAAGTTAGGGCTCACCGCGGATGCTGCCAGTAGCACTAGCCTGTTGTCGACTATAGATAGGTCCGCATTTCTTCCAGATTGTACTGAATCCGCTTATCCTGCCCCAGCAGCTTCTCGAATTGACCAACAAGGGTTAGAGCGTAGGTTTTATCATACTTGGCCAGCACGGGCAGCAGCTGGCTGGCCTGATAGTAGCGTTGGTGTACCACGGCCAACTGCAGGGCCTGCTTGACGGCCGGGGCCAGCTCCGGAATGCTGCTGTTGAGCAACACGTGCTTCAGCTTGCTTTCGAAGTAGCACTCCCCGTACAGGGCCAGAACCTCGGCCAAGATGGCTACGATTTCTGCCTTATCATAGGCCGAGTACCGCCACGCCAGTGAAAGCGCCTCCGCAATGACATCGTACACGTTGTCTTCGCCCCACAACCGATGCGGCTCTAGCGCAGTCGTTTTGTCGATACGGGTTTCCAGCAGCTGCCGCAGGTAGTCAACCCCGTGCTTCACGCCCCAGGCCGCCAGGATAAGGCCACACTGGTAAGCCAGATACCGGTCAGTGCTGGTCAGCAGGCCCACCAAGGCGGGAATTCGCCCGGTTGGAACGGGTTCCAGTAGCTGCACCTCCTCCAAACCAACAATTTCGCCAGCTTCATCGGCGTACAACAGGGTGTAAACTTCTGGCGGGTAGTGGGCAGGATTCATATCCGGATCAGGAGTTGATGCTTTGGTTGACCATCGCCCTGGACCAGCAGTTTACTATAATATTCGGTTTAGAGAGTTGCTTTCCCGCTGCTTCACTCCCACAAGGGGTAATGCTCCAGGTGCACTTCCTGCCCGAAGAAAATCCGGGTACTTTCCTCAAACGAGCGGGTGAAGTCGGATACGTAGAACTGGTGCCGGGGCGGAGTTTTCTGGGCTTTGGCTGCCAGGCCGTTGGCTTCCAGATACTGCTTCACGTGGCTGGCTACCACATCGGAGGCATCGAGCACGGCCACGTCTCCTTTATAATAGGCTTTGATCTGGTCCTGAATCAGCGGATAATGGGTACAGGCCAGCACCAAGGCCTCAATGTCGTCGAGCACGGGCTGGGCCAGGTAGGAGCTGATAATATTCTCGCTGATGGTGTTGTTGAAAAAGCCTTCCTCCACCATGGGGGCCAGCAGCGGCGTGGCCAAGGACCGCAGCTCCACGCCTGCGTCGAGGTCGTCAATCTTTTTCTTGTACACGTTGGAATTGACGGTCTGCTTGGTGCCAATCAGGCCCACGGTCCGGTCGGCGTAGGTGGCGCCCACGTGGGCCACGATGGGGTCAATGACGTTGAGCACCCGGGCCTTGGAGCCCACGTACTCGCGCACCAGCTCGTAGGCCGCCGCCGAAGCCGAATTACAGGCAATCAGAATGACTTTACAGTGCTGCTTGAGCAGCAAGTCACAGATTTTGATGCTGTAGGCCTGAATAGCGGCCGTCGACTTGTCGCCGTAGGGCAGGTGGGCCGTGTCGCCGAAATACACGAGCTGCTCGTGGGGCAGGACGCGGTTGACGGCCCGGGCCACGGTGAGGCCGCCAATGCCGCTGTCGAACACGCCGATGGGGCGGGTGCTGAGGTCGGAAGAAGTGGAAGAAGGTGCCATACGGGGCGAAGGTAAGGCCTTTTTGACCAGGGGCTGGTAACGCGAAATAAATGCCGGCCAGTACAAATTATGTTGTCAAAATTATATCTTAGGGCACTCCGCACGCCCACCGTCCCACCCATGAGTAAAATACTGGAAGAAATTGACCGCGCCCTGGGCACCTTCGATTCCAGCCACGGTCGCCCCGTCGCTATTGAGCTCGGGGAGCGCAAATACACCCAACTGGTACTCGACGTAGCCGACCGCCACAGCGCCGGCGGCGAGCTGACCACCAACACGGGCCGCCCGCTAGCTTACAAAGGCCTGGAAATTCTGCGCGACGACCGAAACGTGGACCGGATTCGGGTTATCTAGCCTGCTCCCCAAACTTCAGGCCCTAAGTAACGGCACACTACCGGGTTATTTGAGCTGACGTCTGGCTTCCCGCGTTCAGTGCCGTACCTTTGCGGCATGAATCTGCTTTCCGGAGAAAACCTCTCAAAAAATTACGCGGACCGCTGGCTCTTCCGTGAGCTGGGCTTTGGTCTGAATCAAGGGCAGCGCGTGGCGCTGGTTGGTATCAACGGTACCGGCAAAACCACGTTGCTCAAAATCCTGGCCGGCCTGGAGCAGCCCGACACCGGCTCGGTGAGCGTGCGCAAGGGCATTCGGGTGGCCTTTCTAGGCCAGCAGCCGGTGTTCGACGAGAACATGACGGTGGAAGCCACCATCTTCGCCTCCCAGAACGACACGCTAGCCGCCATCCGCGACTATGAGCACGTCGTAAACGACCCCAATCACAAGCCCGACGACTTACAGCGGGTAATGGAGTTCATGGACTCGCTCAACGCCTGGGACTATGAAGCCCAGGTCAAGCAGATCTTGGGCCGCCTGGGCATTCTGGGCGAGCTGCTGGAACGCAAGGTGAGCATGCTCTCGGGCGGGCAGCGCAAGCGCGTGGCATTGGCCCGGGTGCTGATTGAGGAGCCCGAAGTGCTGATTCTCGACGAGCCCACCAACCATCTGGACCTCGACACCATCGAGTGGCTGGAAGGCCGCCTGGCCTCTCCTTCCCTGACGCTGCTGATGGTGACCCACGACCGGTACTTCCTGGACAAAGTCGCCAACGAAATCGTGGAGATGGACCAGGGCAAGGTGTACCGCTACCAGGGCAACTACTCCTATTTCGTAGAGAAAAAGGCCGAACGGGAGCAGATTGAAGTGGCCGAAGTGGAGAAAGCCCGCAACCTGCTGCGTAAGGAGCTCGACTGGATGCGCCGCCAGCCCCAGGCCCGCGGCACCAAGCAGAAAGCCCGCATCGACGCCTTCTACGAAACCCAGGAAAAGGCCAAGACCAAAATCAGCGGCCCCCAGATGGAACTGAGCGTGAAAACCACGCGCCAGGGCGGTAAAATCATTGAAGTAGAGCACCTGCACAAGCAGTTCGGCGACCATGTCGTGCTCGACGACTTCAGCTACGTGTTCAAGAAAAAGGACCGGATTGGCCTGATCGGGCCTAACGGGGCGGGCAAGTCGACGCTGCTGAACATGCTCACCGGCAAGCTGCAGCCCGACTCCGGCACCGTGGATGCTGGTCAGACGACGGTATTTGGGTACTACACCCAGACCGAGCTGGAGTTCGACGAAACCCAGCGCGTGATTGACATCGTGAAGGAAGTGGCCGAAGTGGTGGAAATGGCCAACGGCGAAGTCGTGACGGCCTCGCAGTTTTTGCAGCACTTCCAGTTTCCGCCGGCCCAGCAGTACACCATGGTCAGCAAGCTCAGCGGGGGTGAAAAGCGCCGTTTGCAACTCTTGCGCGTGCTTATCAAGAACCCCAACTTCCTGATTCTGGACGAGCCGACCAACGACCTGGACATCATCACGCTCAACATTCTGGAGGACTTCCTGCTGAATTTTGCCGGCTGCATCCTTATCGTCTCGCACGACCGGTACTTCATGGACGCCCTGGTGGAGCACGTATTCGTGCTGGAGCCCGGCGGCCAGATCCGGCAGTTCCCCGGCAACTACACCGACTACCGCGAGTGGCAGAAGGAGCACAACTCGGCCGAGTATGCTCGCGAAAAGGCCCAGACGGCCAAAGCCGCGGCCGGCGTAGCTCCAGTGGCGACTCCGGTAGCCGCTCCGGCTGCAGCGGCTGGCTCCGCGCCCAAGCGCAAGGCCACCTTTGCCGAGAAGAAAGAGTACGAAACCCTGGAAAAGGACATCGAAAAGCTCGAAGCCCGCAAGCAGGAGCTGATTGCAAAGCTCAACGCCGGCACCGGCTCCCATAAGGAGCTGGCCGACTGGGCCGCCGAGCTCAAGCAAGCCGACAAAGACCTCGACTCGAAGGGAGAACGGTGGCTGGAGCTGGCCGACTTCGTGTAGCGCCATCGCTCTTTTCCCAACAAAAAGCCCCGTCAGATTCCTGGCGGGGCTTTTTGTTGGGTTAATCCGTCGTAGCTGCAGCCTTAGGTGGGCTGGGCGCTTCCAAAACGGGTGGCGAGGGCCGTGACGCCACCACCGGAGTTGTGGGCGCGGGCCCGTATCCGACTTTCTTGCGTTCCTGGTCAAAGTCGAACAGTAACGTCCGCTCCCCAAGAGGCATGGCCACGCGCAGCTGAAGGGTCTGGTCGTACACTGGAAAAGTCACGTAGCCATGCACCAGTTCCCCGGACTTCAGGATGTGCTTGCGCAGGATCTTTACTTCCCAGTACTGTTTTTCCAGCACCGCTTGGTCGGCCTTTATGGCGTGGTCTATATGCTGTTGCTCGGCAAAGGCGGCGTCGCTGATTCGCCGTTCCTCGCGCCGCTGCAGCTCCTGCTGCTTTTCCTGTTCGGTGCCTTTCACCGGGGTCAGTTCCTCGGCCACGGTGGAAACCACACTCATCCAGTCCCAGATGCTGATACCGTTGGCTTTGCGGGCTTCTGCCTCCAGCTTCGCGCTCAGGACCTTAATACGGTACTCAGGGTCGACGGCATAAACCTGGGCCGGAACGTAGGGCACGTTGGCGTTCAGCTTTACGGCGTTTTGTTTCGCCGTTTTCCGGTCCAGCATAATGGGCATGTAGTAGAACGTGCCCGGATTCACGGCCACTTCGCGCAAGGAACCGTTGCGAATTTCGACTTCAAACATCAATTCCTTGTCGCGCACGTGGGAGTAGCACACCTGCACCTCCACGCTGTCGAAATTGGTGCTCAGCGACGGGCGGCCATCGGGCCACTCACTGTCGGGCTGCTGGGGTTTCACCGTCAGGTAATAGGACGGCCCGCAGCTGGTAAGTGCACCCAGGGCTAGCAGGGCAGCCACGGCCCCAGTGCGTAAAGAATACCGGCGGTTCATAGGCTAAAAGGAAATAGTGTATAGAGTCCTCAGAGCCCGGCCAGGGTCCCAAGGTGTCAGGTGCGGCGCTGGTATTGCTGGCAGGGCTGCTCCTGCCCGACCAAACATAAGCAGCCAGCCGGATATATAGGCATTGTACTAGTTACGATAACGCGGCGGGCAGCTCAAAATTGCCGCTTACCGTGGGCATCAACTCCCAGGCCCGGGTAATAACTGCCCGCGGAATACGCCCGAAGACGTGGGCAAAGGCTTCGCCCCGGGCTGCCACCCACTCCCGCTCTACCCGCACTCCGGCCGCCCGCAGCTGGTTTTCGTCAATCTGCAGCAGTACGATGTCCTGACGCCCGGCGTAGTAGCGTGCGGCCGTAGCCAGTACCTGCTCCTGGTCGGACGCGTGAATAAAGCCTTCCGCGGCTAAGTCGGCGCTGGCGAAAAAGCCGGTTTGCTGGGCCTGCTCCCAGTCGGCAGCTTCGGCCAGGCGGTAGATAAAAGCTGGCGGAAGAGTGGAAGGCGAATTGCTCATAAGGTGTAGCCCATAAACCAGCAAGGCTCCGGCTTCAGACTTTACGGGCTGGTAAAGCTTGATGCCGAAGCCTTGCACGCTCGGTAGCGCCTACCGAATAACGGTTGTTTAGGCCTTCCAGACCTCCTTGCGCACGTTTTTGCCAACCGACAAAATCAGGCGCGTGGGGTTGGGCACCAGCACGAGGCGGGCTTCCTTGCCGGGAAACTCGTCGGAGTCGACCCAGACGCCTTCCTTGTGGGAGGGCAGGTAGCCAGTGTCACCCTTAATGTCGTTGGGCAAATAGGCCGTGGGCAACAATACGTCGGTATCGGGGCAGAGCTGCTCGTGTACTTTTTCTAATACTTCCTCCAGGTACTGGCCGTACTGGTCATTGAAATCGTCTTCCAGATCGTGCAGTTCTTCTTCCACGTCGTCGTAGCGGGCGTCGTCGTAGGTCAGCTTGTGCAGCTCCTGCTTTTTTTCGATCAGCGCAACGAGGGCCTGGTTGAGTTCCTCCTTATTCATAGCTACGGGAAAAAAGTGTTAATGCGCAAAGGTGCGTAGGATTCTGCAATTGTACGCAGCAAAACCCGCAAACGCCATACCGACCTTTTGCCGAAGTACGAACTTTGGCTTCGGCGGACCACTCCGCGGGAAATAGGAACGAATTACGGCAAACCCGTATTTTTACCCAGACAACCCTGGTTTCCACCCGAATCCTTACTTTTATCCAGCCATGCAAACAATGACTTCGCCTGAGGTGCAGGCCCACCCCACCCACGATTTCCTGCCCCTGAAAGGCACTGACTACGTGGAGTTTTACGTTGGCAACGCCAAGCAGAGCGCCTACTACTACCAGGCGGCTTTTGGCTTCGAGCTGGTGGCCTACGCCGGCCCCGAAACCGGCCTGCGCGACCGGGCCAGCTACGTGCTGCAGCAGGGTAAAATCCGCTTTGTGCTCACTACTTCCCTGTTGCCCGATTCCGACATCACCCGCCACGTGGCCCAGCACGGCGACGGGGTGAAGGTAATGGCCCTGTGGGTGGACGACGCCCGCAAGTCGTGGGAGGAAACCACCAAGCGCGGCGCCCGCTCGGCCTTCGAGCCCCTTACCATTGAGGATGAGTTCGGCAGCGTCACGCTCTCGGGCATTTATACCTACGGCGAAACCGTGCACACCTTCGTGGAGCGCACCAACTACACCGGCGCCTTCATGCCGGGCTTCGTGGCCAAGAAAGGCCTCGTGCCCCAGCCCACGCAGGTGGGCCTGCTCCACGTCGACCACTGCGTCGGCAACGTGGGCTGGGGCGAAATGAACACCTGGGTGAAGTTCTACGAGGAAGTAATGGGCTTTAAGCTCCTGCTCACCTTCGACGACGAGGACATCAGCACCGAATACTCGGCTTTGATGAGCAAGGTGATGAGCAACGGCAACGGTTACGTGAAGTTCCCCATCAACGAGCCGGCCGAGGGCAAGAAAAAGTCCCAGATTGAGGAATACCTCGACTTCTACCACTCGCCCGGCGTGCAGCACATTGCCATTGCTACCAAGGACATCCGGGCCACCGTGGCCGAGCTGCGCCGCCGCGGTGTGGAGTTCCTCAGCGTGCCGGCCTCCTACTACGAAGACCTGGTGGAGCGTATCGGCAGCATCGACGAGGAAATTGATTCGCTAAAAGAGCTGAACCTGCTCGTGGACCGCGACGAGGAAGGCTACCTGCTTCAGATTTTCACCAAGCCCGTGGAGGACCGCCCCACGGTGTTCTTCGAAATCATTCAGCGCAAAGGCGCCAAGAGCTTCGGCAAAGGCAACTTCAAAGCCCTGTTTGAAAGCATCGAGCGGGAGCAAGCTTTGCGCGGCAACTTGTAGGTCTTTGTCTCTTGTCCTTGCGAGGAACGAAGCAATCCGTCCTCTGCGAAGTGACCAATGCTCTTTACCCAAAAAGCCCTTTATTCCAGCCGGAGTAAAGGGCTTTTCACATAAGGCCGCTCAGCACATTTCAGAGGACGGATTGCTTCGTCATTCTTCCTCGCAATGACCGACACAAAGGCTTTGTGGGTAAATGGGGTTGTCACTAGCAAGCTCGCAAGGACACGGGCCTGGCAAGGACATAAAAAAAACCTCTTTTCTTTACGCTCGTTCTGTTACCCGCACAACTTATCCTTCCCATTCATGGCCCTGACCTCCGACATCCAAGCCAAAATCAATACCTGGCTGACCGGCAACTACGACTCCGACACCAAAGCCAATATCCAGCAGCTGCTCGACTCGGGCGACGAGGAAACGCTCAACGACGCGTTTTACCGCGACCTGGAATTCGGCACCGGGGGCCTGCGCGGCATCATGGGCAACGGCTCTAACCGCATGAACCGCTACACCCTGGGCATGGCTACCCAGGGCTTGTGCAACTACCTGCTTAAGTCGTTCCCGAACCAGGAAATCAAGGTGGCCCTGGCCCACGACTCGCGCAACAACAGCCGGGAGTTTGCCCGCATTGCGGCCAATATCTTCTCGGCCAACGGTATTCATGCCTTCCTGTTCAGTGACTTGCGCCCCACGCCCGAGCTGTCGTTTGCCATCCGCCACCTGGGCTGCCAGAGCGGCTGCGTCATTACGGCCTCGCACAACCCTAAGGAATACAACGGCTACAAAGTGTACTGGCAGGACGGCTCCCAGGTGGTAGCTCCCCACGACAAGAACATCATCCAGGAAGTCAATGCCATTCAGAGCCCCGACCAGGTGAAGTTCCAGGGCGACGAGTCCCGTATTCACTGGCTGGGCGAAGAGCTTGACGCCGCGTATTTGGAGCAGGTGAAGGCCTTGAGCATCAACCCCGCCGCCATTCAGCGCCAGCACGACCTGAAAATCGTGTACACGCCCCTGCACGGTACCGGCATTACGCTCGTGCCCAAGGCCCTGGCCCAGTTGGGCTTTACCAACGTGAGCATCGTGGAAGCCCAGGCCACGCCCGACGGCAACTTCCCCACGGTTCAGTCGCCGAACCCGGAGGAGAAAGTAGCCATGCAAATGGCCCTCGACCAAGCCAAAGCCCAGGACGCCGACCTGGTTATTGCCACCGACCCCGACGCGGACCGCGTGGGTATTGCCGTGAAAAACAACCAGGGCGAGTGGCTGCTGGTCAACGGCAACCAAACGGCCGCTTTGCTGACCCACTACCTGCTCTCGGCCCGCAAGCAAGCCGGCAAGATGCAGCCCAACGACTTCATCGTCTACACTATCGTAACCAGCGACGTGCTCGGCGACGTGGCCCAGGCCCACGGCGTGAAGGCCTACCAGACCCTGACCGGCTTCAAGTACATTGCCGGCATCATCCGCGACTTGGAGGGTAAGGAAAACTACATCGGCGGCGGCGAGGAAAGCTACGGCTACATGATTGGCTCCTTCGTGCGCGACAAAGACGCCGTATCGGCCTGCGCCCTGATAGCCGAAATGGCCGCCGTGGCCAAAGACAAAGGCCAGACCCTGTACCAGGCCATGGTGGAAATGTACGCTACCTACGGCATGTACAAGGAAGACCTGATTTCGCTGACAAAGAAAGGCCAGCGCGGGGCCGAGGAAATCCAGGAAATGATGGCCGGCCTGCGCGCTAACCCGCCCCAGACCATTGCCGGCTCGCCCGTAGTAGAGCTGCGCGACTACAAAACCGGCGTTATCCGGAATCTGCAAACCGGCGAAGAGCGCGCAACAGGCCTGGAAAGCTCCAACGTGCTCCAGTTCATCCTAGCCGACGGCAGCAAGATTTCGGCCCGCCCTCGGGCACCGAGCCCAAAATCAAGTTCTACTTCAGCGTGAAGCACCCCCTGCAGTCGGCCGTGGACTTCGACCAAGTAAACCAGAAGCTGACCGACTACATCAACCTCATTATTGAGGACATGCAGCTCAAGTAAGCGGCCCTTTTCGCTATAGCTCCAATAAAAAGCCCGGCTGATGAAGCCGGGCTTTTTATTGGAGTGTGCATTGTATTCCTACTGTATCTTGCGGGCAGTTCGCAGTGATATTTATCCTGATTTTATCGATTTCTCAGTCCTTCCATATGAAAGTAGCTGTAGCTGCCTTGGTGTTCGTCCTGGGTTTGGGGGCCACCCGCGCCTTTGCCCAGGCCCCTCTTCCGGATTATGTAGTAACGACGGCCGGCGACACGCTACGGGGTATTATCCAGCTTCCGGGAATAAGCTTGCCACCATTCGCTTGTACCGGCCCGGCGCGGCAGCAACTACCCTGACGGCCGCCGAAGTAGCCAGCTATGGTGACACGGCCGGCCCATCGGGGTTAGTATGCGCGTGGGGGCGGCCGGGGAGTCCTCGCAGCTTATGGGCCTGCTGGTGCGGGGCTACGTCAGCCTGTACACCCGACCCAATGCCGAGGGGAATAATACGTATTTCCTGCAGCCGGCTAGCGCGGCTTACGTTGTGGAGGTGCCCGCTGCCACGGCCCGCCTCACGCTCCTGCGGGAACTAACCGACTGCCCCACTCTGGACTTTTCCACTACTGCCATTGAGCGCCGCTACCCCTACTCTCACGCGGGTATGACGAGCCTGATTATGGCTTATAATGCCTGCCGGGAGCCCCAACGCGCCAGTAAAGTGGTCAAGTCCACGGGTATGCGGACTTCTATTGGCCTTAAAGCCGGGGGCAACGTATCCGACTTCAAATTGGACCCGGCCGTTCGCGCGGGCAAGCGCAGCCAAGCTACGGGTTACCAGGCCGGCCTCTTTTTACACGTTGCCACCAAGAGTCGTTTTTCGGCCCAGGTAGAGGCGGTTTATGTGGCATTGCGCAGCCGTTACGGCGCTACTGATTTCTACAACGGCTACGCGACGTACACCACTACCCGCCAACTGGATATTCACTATGCCCAGCTTCAGGTTCCGGTCTTTTTCCGCTATACGGCCGGTTACCACGCCTTGCGCCCCTACCTGAATGCCGGGGCCAGCTACGGCCTCAACCTGGCTAACCGCTCCACGGATAGGTATCAGAACTCCAACCAGCCTACCCCGGATACCCAGAAGCTCCTTCCGCCCGGTTCCAGCACTATCGGCCTGGCAGCCGGGGCCGGGATGTTGCTCTACTATCCCGCCTTACCGGTGCTGAGCCTGGAACTGCGCTACGACCAGTCGCTCGTCTCGCTCGGGGACCAAATAAGCGGCCAGTCCAATCCAGCCAGACCCTGCGCCTGGACCTTGGCGTGGCCTTTTAGGAGTTCTACTTCAGCATGAGGCACCCGTTGCAGTCGGCCGTGGACTTCGACCAGGTCAACCAGAAGCTCACCGACTACATCAACCTCATCATCGAGGACATGCAGCTCAAGTAAGCCAGCTCGATTCCGTAGCTTGCATAGCCCGGTCTACTCATTAGACCGGGCTGTTTTTGTATCTGCATGGCTGTTCGCCCCGCTGTTCTCACCATTCACCGTACGCGCAAATGGCAATTCTCCGGTCAGCTCTGGCTGGCCTGGCTGCTGGTACCAGTTGCCATCAGTCAGTTCGTGGCGCATCAGCCAATTGCGGGCGTTTTATGGCTGCTGGCCGCTTATCTGCTGGCACCCTATACTTCCGGAGTTCGTTTCGACTTCGTAAAAAGCCGGCACCAGTTTTACGATTCACTAGGCGGGATTCGGTTTGGCTTGTGGCAAATATTACCGCCCATTGAGCGGGTAGTGCTGAAGAATCACTCCGCTATTCACACTTCCAGCCCCGGGCAGAGCAGTGGCATTCTACCACAACTCGCACCAAGTTCTACGTGCTACTGCTGTCGGTGCGTGATTCTCAGCAAGGAATTATCGTCAAAGAATACTCATTGGCCGACCACGAAGAGGCACTCCAGATTGGTGTCTTGCTGGCCGAAGCGCTACACGTAAGCTTCGTGGATTATTCAGCAGCGTAATTGTAAACCTACCGCCCTTCAAGCTGTCCGGACTCTTTACTGCCTACCACTTCATGAATTCAGTCCCGCGCTTCGAAACTACTGTTGCCCCGCCTGATTCCTCCCAAACCTATGTAGCGCTCATCTTGGCGGCTTTGGGCCTGCTATGCTGCCGCATGGGCGGCTTGGCCAGTGCGGCCCATATACTCTTTCTTCTTATGGGCAGTGTATTGGTGCTGGTTGGCCTTGGTCTGGGGCTCAGCTCCTTCCACTTTGTCCTTGACAAAACGGGTAATCGTTACCGCAGCTGCCCTACCCTCCTGGGTTTCAACTTGGGCGACTGGCAGCCCTTACCCTCCCTTTCTGGTATTACGGTAAAGTACTTTTCTGAATACCCAATTGCCGGTAGGCGCCGCTGGCAGACCAACAACCCGCAGGAACACTACATTGTGATGCTCTCCTCCAAGGCCGCTAACCGGCGCGGCATTGTCGTCGGCAAGTTCCCGTACCGGCAGAAGTCGCAGGCCACTGATCTAGCGGCTCAGCTGGCTGCCTACCTCGCCCTGCCCGTCACCCTCTACGACGCCCCCGAGTAAGCCGCCTACTCCACCGTTAACCAGCGCAGAGGCAGCGGGAACGAGCTAAGACAGGGCGGAAATGATCTTAGGAACGGCGGAAACGACCTTCTAAGCAGCGGAAACGACTCTCTAAGCTCCGGCAACCATCTTCTAAGCGGTGGCAACGAGCCTCTAAGCGGCGGAAACCATCTTCTAAACAGCGGCAATGATGTACTAAGGACCGGTGACGAGGTTCTAAGCGGCGGCAACGGATGCCAAACGTCAGCGGGGCCCGCCACCTAAATGGTCGGGCCCCGCTGGGGTCAATAGCTCAGAAAAGCAGCGTGGCTGGGGCAGGGTTAGAACACGAAGTTGAACGAGGCCTGGCCCAGGATGCCGCGCAGGTCGCGGCTGTGGTCGTAGAGGGGCACGAAGTAGCTGGCCTTGGTATCGAGCAGAATGTGGCGGGTCTTAATCAGCTCGATGCCCAGGCCCAGGTTCAGGTTGGGGATAAACTCGTTCTGCTCGTCGTTGTTGCGGTTCAGGATGAAGCCGCCCACCTGGTAGCTGGTGTAGAGGTTGAGGAATTTACGCCGGCCCCGGCCGAAGTTGCGGGGGTAGAAATCCTGCCCGAAGTTGATGACGAACAGCTCATTGACGAACTCGGGCTCGGCCGTTTTCACCACCGGCTTGTATACGCCTAGGTTGAAGTAGCTCTTGCCGCGGGTAAACATGTACTTGATGGCGTAGCCCTGGTAGGCGCGGCTGGTCAGGCCGGGCTTGGGGTTGTCGAGGCGCAGGTAGCTGTACTCCACGCCGGGCATGTTCACGAAGCTCACCTTGCGGTTGCCGGTCGGGAAGCTCACCTCGTCGTAGAGGCGCAGGGTCACGTAGGCCTGCCCGGCATGGCTCCGAATGGCCTGCTGCCGCTGGCGCAGGCGGGTCAGGCTGCTGGTGTGGCGTTCCTGCTCGGCTTCCAGGCGCTGCCGCTCGGTTTCACTCAGCCGGGCCGACTGCAGCTCTTTCTCCACCCGGGCCAACTGAGCGGTTTCGGTTACTTCTTCGGCCCCAGGTCTTGCAGGCGGGACGTCAGGTTCTGGGCGTTCAGGTTGTTTTCCAGCACGTAGCCCATGCCCGTCGCCAACGAGTCGAGGCTGCCCAGGGCCCGGGTCGGCAGGGCAAATTCAGCCGTGAGCTGGTCGGGGGTTTCCTCCTGCTTCTGCACCCACACGGCCCGCGCCCCGATGAAGGCCTTCAGACTGGTGCGGGCCTCGGCAAACTTGGTGACGCCCACGGTCAGGCGCTTCTGAGTTTCGAACAGCTCCTGGTCGTGGCCCGACTGAGCCAGAGCGGGCAGCATAATGCCGCTCAGCAGCAGGGTAGCAAGCCAGCGGCGGACGGAAAGGAAAGGCAGGGAGTACATGGCGTTTGTCGGCTAAATGCGCTCTACCAATCAGCGGTAGACGGGGGCAAGTTGGACGACATCGGCCAATAGCTATATACTTTGCGCCGGCAAAAAGACGACTTTTCGGACTTTGCAGACAAAAGCTTCATGAATATATACTTCTAAAAACAAACACTTTAACCCTATTTCGTTAGACCTCACAAAACTATAAACGACCAGCAGTAAGCACGTAATAAGCTAATAGCAGCAGGCCTCGTCCCTTAGTCAGCAACAAAACTGGATTTACTTTTCGGCTCTTGTTCGATTCCGTACTTTGCGCACTTATTCACTTGCTAAGGTTTGTTCGGCTGCTATTCAGGTCGGTTTTATTCTAGCTTTTTTTACTTCCGTTGAAGCACTTCTATACTACGGCCCTGCTCCTGGGTCTGGCAGTGGCTACCCAGGCTCAGGGGCTGCCCGGCTACGTTCTTACCCTTAGCGGCGACTCGCTGCGTGGTACCCTCATCGAAACCGACCACCGGCAGATTGCCTTATACCGCCCTACCGACTCTCTGCCCACTACGTTTCGGGCCGCCCAGGTGCGGGGCTACAGAGTGGGGCAACGCCCGGCGCTCCTGAGCCGCGTGGTGCGGCTGGCCAGCGGCGCCGACTCGGTGCGCTTTACATTTCCCCTTCGCACCGGCACCGTTGGCCTGTATTCGTCCTCGGGCAATGACCTGCTGCTGCGCCCTGCCGCCCAGGACACGCTTTTTGAGCTGACACCCCAGAACTGGCACCTGTTGTTTCACCGCTACCTGTCCAGGTGCGCCGGCTTGCAGCAAACCTCCGACCAGGAGCTAAGCAAGCCCTTTTACCAGGCCGAAATACAGCGGCAGATTGAAGTCTATAACCAGTGTGCTTCTTCGTCGCAACCTGAGCGGGCGGTGAAAGGGCCGGCCTACGGATGGCTCACCTATTACGGCCTCGTGGGCGGCCCTACCCTAACGGTACTTCACTTCAGTTCCAGGAGTATGCAACCCGACCGCTCCATTCCGGATGTGGGCTACATGCTGGGGGTGGAAGCAGTGAAAGTGAGCCCCGGCGGAACGCAAGTCAGCGGGCAGCTGAGCTTAAGCCAGTCGGTGTCGCACACTGGCCCCTACATCACCTACCCCCAGCCCGTCCTTACTACCGAAGCAATTGACTACCGCTTCCGCCGCTTGACGCCTATTCTTACGGTAGGCCGCCGGTTTCTCCAAACTCATTCCGTGAGTCCATTCGTAGCGCTGGGCATTGCCACCAGTGTGCTCTTCGACCAAGAATCCCTGGTGACTACCCAAGTAGCGTCCAAGGCAGCAGTAACGGAGAAGTTCGTTGGGGAGTCTACCATTGACCCGTTTGTGGATGTTACGGCGGGCATCTGGGTTAAGTCATTTAGCACCACGGCTTGGCGCCTGTCGGCTCAATACCATTGGCGGTACGTGCATAGCACAATTGCGGTGCCCTATATCAGCATTTTGACTTTACAAGCTGGTTTTTTCTTCGGGTCCAGGTAATACACTCCGGCTTTAGGTGGGGCAGGCCAGCAGAGTAGTCCTTGATTAATCCTTACGCCTTTTGGTGCCCAGAATCAGCAGGATCAGGAATAGAAAGCCGGTAATTCCCAGGCTCCACCAGGTAATGACCGGGATGCCGTGCAAGTAGCGCATCTCGGGCGAGTAGCGCCCCAGCAAACTCAGGCCCGAGAACAGCAGAAACGCTACGGCAATAAGGGCAATGATGGTGCGCGACACGAGCTGGTCGGCCGTGCGCATCAGAGCCTGGTAGCCGCTGAGCTCCACTTTCAGGCGTAAGTCTCCGCGCGAAATCTTGCGCATAATCTGCCGCACATCGGCCGGCAGGGTCTGAATCAGGGCCAGCAGCTGGGTGCCGGTGTACTGGGCCTCGCTCAGGATGTTTTCGGTGGAGTACTGCTCGGCAATAATCCGGGCGCCGTAGGGCCGCACAAACTCGAACGTGTTGAAGCGCGGGTGCAGCACCTTGCCAATGCCTTCGAGTATTACCAGGGCCCGCAGAATCAGGAATACGGCCCGGGCACCTGCAGCTTGTAGTCGTAGATGATAACCTGGAGCCGGTCGGCCAGGTCGCTCATGCTCATTTCCTTCACGTCGAGCATGGTGAAGTCCTCAATCAAATCGTTGAGGTCGGCCTCGAACGTGCGCATGTCGGGAATATCGGCCGTAAGAGCCAGGCGGCGGAAGTTCAGGGCCATGCTGCGCGCATCCTGCCGGGCCATGCCGATAAAGACCCCGGCAAACGCGTACTTCTGCTGCTTGCTCAGCTTGCCCACCATGCCGAAGTCGATAAGCACGATGGTGCCGTCGGGCCGCACCAGCACGTTGCCCGGGTGCGGATCGGCGTGGAAGATACCGAACTCGAAAATCTGAGTCAGGTAGATGTCCATGCCCGTTTCGGCTACCTTCTCCGGGCTCAGGCCCCACTCCAGTAGCTGGGCCTTGTCGGTAATCTTGCAGCCCGACACGAACTCGATGACCAAGATTTTGGCCGTGGAAAGCTCCCGGTAGGGCTTCGGGATATAAAACGTTTCGTAGGCCTCGTAGAGCTTGCGAAACTGCTCCATGCTGCGGGCCTCGGAGGTGTAGTCCAGCTCCTTCATCATGCTCCGCTCGAAGGCATCCACGATGTCCTGGGGGTTGCTCAGGCCATGGTTGCGCAGAAAGCCGGCCGTCAGGCGCACCAGCTCGTGCAGCAGGCTCAGGTCGGTGCGCACTTTCTCCTGCACGTCGGGCCGCTGCACTTTCACCACTACGTCTTCGCCCGTGAGCAGCTTGGCCCGGTGCACCTGTCCAATGCTGGCCGAGCCCAGGGGCTTTTCGTCGAATTCGCTGAAGACCTCCGTAATCGGCTGGCCCAGCTCCCGCTCGATAATCTCCCGGGCCACGCGCACGTCGAAGGGCGGCACGTCGCTCTGCAGCTTCTGAAACTCGTCAATCAGGGCCTCGGGCAGCAGGTCGGGCCGGTTGCTCATGGCCTGGGCCAGCTTGATAAACGTGGGCCCCAGTTCCTCAATCACCATCCGGACCCGCTCCCAACGGCTGGTTTCAAACACGGGCCGCTCGGCGTGCTGCCAGGAAAGGCGGCGCTTTTGGGTAATAAGGCGGCGCAGGGCCGTGGAAGTCACCACATCCTCAAACCCGTAGCGCACCAGTACCTCGACTACCTGCCGGATGCGGCCCAGATTGGAAATCGTGTTTTTGAACATGCGGGCGGGAACAGGGAAAGGACGAGTTTAGGAATGCAAAATAAGCGCTGCACCCGAGCAATACCGGCCTGGGCACAAAAAAGCCAGCGCCCCGCAAAGGCAGGCGCTGGCTTTCAGGTAATAGGGTGACGAAGGGCGCAACTACGCGGCCGACGTGTCGGTGCCGCCGGCCGGAGCGGCTGGTGTGTCCTTCTTGGCCCCACCCGACTTGCTGCCCGACGACTTGGCGGCACCTGCTTTAGCAGCACCAGACTTCTGGGCCGTGCCAGCAGCGCTGCTCACGTTATCAGCGGCCTTTTTGGTAGCGCCGGCCGCTTTGGTCGTGGTGCTCGAAGCAGGCTTAGCGGCCGTTTTGGCGCCGCCCTTGCTGGCCGCAGCAGCCGTAGCGCCCGACGATTTGGCCGGTGCTTTCACGCTGCGCTTCAGCTCTTCCACGTCGGCATTAGAAGCGACGCCTACGCTTTTCATCAGCTTGCTGGCAATGCTGCTGAACTGCTGCTCGAGCTCCTTGCGCTTGGTTTCGGAGTTCTTCTTCAGGTCGTCCATAATCTTCTTCCCTTCCTCCTCCGACAGCTTGCTTTCCTTTACCAGCGCGTCGATGGTGGTTTGCACCCGGTCACTGGTCAGCGACACGAAACCAACGCCGGCATTGATGAATTTCTTAAACAAATCTTCCATGGTGCTAAACGGTTAAAAAAGGTTGGGGGAATGGAAAAACAACGCTGGAGTAACGTCAGCCCGGAAAAGTAGTATGCAAGCCGACTATTTTTGGTAAACCTACAAAAACAACGCTATATAGTTGGCTCTGAGGAGAGAATTTTTGCGGCGGCGTTTTCATAAACGAGCTTTTACGGGTTGCCTTCCTGTTTTGGGGTCAGCCAGCTTCGGAAGCCTAAGCCTAGCTTAAAGCCGGGCCCGGGCCGCAGTTCAGGACCCGGTTTGCGGGCAGAGTGGCGCATCGTTTTCACTACCTGCGCCGCGGCGGCCTGGGCGGCCCAGATGCCTTTGGTGAAGGCAGCAGCCTGATCGAGGGCGGTGCGGGCTTCGGGCAGAAAGCGCCAGAACAGGTGCCACCAGTGTACCAGCCCCGCAAAGGCCTGGAGCGTGACGGGCACTCCCGCGCACCGGGCCTTGGCCGCAAACTGAAGCACGTCGTCGTAGAGGACCTCCGCATCCGAGGTTTGGAGCAGCAGCGGGGGCAAATCGTGTAAGTCGGCCTGCACCGGCGACACCAACGGCGCGGTTAGCGGCACGTCGGTAGCGTAGAGGCCACCCCAACCCCGAATGGCCAGGGCTTCGAGCAGCTGCAATTCCTCATCAGCCACGCGCCGGATAGTGCCCGTGGGCAGTTCCAGATCCGTCCAGGGTGAGAGGCCAATGGCAGCCGCAGGCAGTGGTTCTTTCTGGTCGCGCAGGGCCAGCAGCAGGGCCAGAGCCAGTCCACCCCCGGCCGAGTCGCCGGCCACGATGATGTTTTGGGCCGGGTAACCCTGCTTTAGCAGCCAGCGGTAAGCCAGCAGGGCGTCGTCGAGGGCGGCGGGAAAGGGAAAGTCGGGTGCTTTGCGGTAGTTGATGGTCAAGGCATGCATTTCGCAGCGCTGGGCCAAGGCACCTACCACGCCCCGGTGCGTGTTGAGGGAGCCCAGCACGTAGCCGCCGCCGTGCAGGTACAGCAACACACGGCGCGGATCGGCCTTTTCGGGCTTGATCCACTCAGCGTCCATGCCTTCCAGGGAAAAGCAGTCGAAGTGGACGCCCCAGGGCAGGAACTGGAACAGGCTGCCGATTTCCAGGCTCAGGCGCATGGCCGCAATGCTGGGCTGGCGCCGGGCCAGCGGCGCAGTGGCCGCCGTCAGGAATTGTTTGAGAAGCAAATGCTGGGGGGAAGGCATTTGAGGGCGGAAATTAGGATCAGGAAATCGAAAACAGGGCGGCGCTACCACGCAGCCAGGCATGGTATTTTGGAAAGCAGAACGGCCGCCACGTAGGCAGCATCCAGGTAAGATATTGTCTTTTACTGACTGAGACAGAACAGGTTTCGATATTCGCGCCCGATTTATAGTTTATACCAGCCCGGTTACATTTTCTGGCCTAGCTTGTGGCCTTTATACCCGCGAATAGCAATGGGAATCCAGCCCAGAATGGGAATAAAGAAGCTGATGGTAAACGGGTTGCGCCAGATCATGCGCAGCCAGGCGCCAGGGCTGGTCAGGTCGAGGCGGATGCCCCGCTTGCCTTTCTCGGTGTATTGCTTCTCGAACTCAGTGAACAGCGCCGGCCAGGCAAAGGGCAGAAAAAACGGGAAGGAGCGCCAGTTTTCGCGGATACGCTGCCAGATTTCGCCCCAGCGGTAGGGCCGCTGCCCGTAGCGCAGCACGGCCGCGTCCATCTCGGCCTGCATCCGGGCCCGCACCTGGCTGGAAAGGTCCTCGTATTCGTCGCGGCTGATTTCGTCGTGGGCTTTGCCGGTCAACTCGTAAGGCTTGATGCGGGAGCCCAGCACGAAGGTGAGCTTGGCCGGAAACGCCATGTAGAAAAACCAGGGCTGCAGCAACACCATGAAGATAATGGGCCCGACGGGAATAAAGGGAATGCCGATTTTCTTGCTCAGGTTATTGAGCCAGTCCCAGCTGTAAGCATAAGGGTTGAGGTACTCGCCGTTGATGGTGTAGAACGGGATTATGTCGGTGCGGTGCTGAATACCCAGCCGGATCATGCTAGTGGCCAGGCGCTGCAGTTGGTATTTGCGGTTAAACCCTTTGCCGATGCCGGGCACGCCCTCCGGGTACAGCATCAGGTTGTGCTCCCGGTAGTACATCATCGTCTCGAAGTTCAGGGTAGTAGCGTCCACGCAGCCGCAGCGCTTCCAGAAGTTGCGCACCAGAAACGGGTTCATCAGGGCCGACTGCGACAACATGGGCGCCGACAGCGGCCGGGGCAGGTCGCTCAGATTGGGCAGCTTGCGCCACAAGTGCGAAAGAGCCACCATGGCATCCCAGGGAAAGGCCATGCCCGAGTGGTTGGAAGCAAAAATCAGGGGCTTGTCGGGGTTGTTGCGCTGGGGGTAGTTCTCGAAGCCGACCAGCTCGGAGCGAAACCAAACCCGGTCGAGCAGCTGCAAGATGTTCTTATCGAGCTCCCAGACAAACTCCTCGTCGAAATAATCAGAGTAAATGTGCTGATTGGCCCGGATTTCAGGCGGCGGGGTCGGCAGCGCGGGCGAAGGGGCCGTGGGCATCAGGCAAAAACGGGCGAGAAGATGGGTGGCGAAGGAAAGGTCGGGCTTCTAAGGTAGAGAAATATACGGTTGGGGCCCCGGAACAGGCGTTACACCCAACATTTTACACCAACCTACTTCCACTACTGCTGGCCGCTGACGGGCTAAATTTCGCGCTTCAACTGTACCTGAGCGGTCGTCAGCTCGCCGTTGGGTCGCTGCACGATCAGCAGGATTTTGCGGCCGTCGGTCGAGTGCAGCAGGCGACTGAGCTGGGTCAGGGAAAAAGCGCTGGCCGGCAGCAAGTTGATCGACAGAATCTCATCATCAACTTTCAGCCCCGCTTTGGCCGCGGGCGAGTCTGGCACCACCCGGGTTATCACGTAGCGGCGAAAATTGGGGCCGGCCGCCACCAGATCCATGCCGCACATATCGTGCTCGAAGGGCTCATGGTAGAGCATATTCGGCCGCAGCAGCATGTAGTTATGGGTGTAGTCGATGATGATATCGAAGCGTTTGAGCAGCTCAAAGCCGACGTTGCCGTTGCGGGGCACGTCGGCGCGCATGGCCACATCCGTCGAGTCGGGAAAGGACGTGAGCAGGGAGTTGAGCTGATAGCGCCCGAGCTTCATGCCCGACACGCGGCCCAGATAGCCATTGATAAAGCCGTTGAGGCCCCTGCCCAACTGGGAGCGGAGCCGCTTGGGCGGCAGGCTCAATAAGTTGCTGGAAGTCGTTTCGAGCGACAACGCGTGGCCCGCGCCGGTGTCCAGCACCAGCTTCAGCGGCAGGTGCAGCGAGTCGGTTACCTGTACTTCGGCGGTGAGGTAGGGCTTGTTGCCTTCAATATCCAGCGGCACGGACGTCCAGCGGCGGCCACGGGGCTTGCGGAACTGGGCCGGGTCGTGCAGCACCAGGAGGGTTTCGGAGGGCCGCACTTCTACCACAAAGCTGCGAAACACGTCGGCGCCCAGAATACCGTGAATGGGCATGCCTACGTAGCCCGACAGGTTGAGAATGTCTTCCGACAAAATCAGAAACAGCATAGACTTGGCCTCCACCCCCGGCAGCTCCACGCGCACGTTGTTGGTTTCGGAGGCTTCCAGCGGGGCCTCATTGCCGGCACCTGCCACCCGAAAGCTACGCCCGATACGCAGTTTCAGGGCCGAGCGCAGGCTGGGGTCGGTAATCAGGGAAGTGCCCACGCCGGTGTCCAGCAAAAAGTTAAACGGTCCCTGCCCATTGAGGCGGGCGTTGATGACCATCAGGTTCCGCTCCATTTCAAAGCGAAATTTCACTTTGGTAGCCTTGGGCTTCACGAAACGAAACGGCACCGTACCCTGGGCGGCAACGGACCCAGCCAGCAGCCCGAAAGCCAGTAGCAAAAGTAAAAGTCGCCAGGGCAGCCCGAGTAGGCTACTGCAACTCGACTTATGTAGGCGGAAGCGGGACATGGTGGGAACGTGGGGGCTTGGTAAGATAGCAAATTTTTCGCCCACCCGTATGCCCACCGGTATGGTTATTCCAAGCTGCCCCAGAAGCCGCCGGGTTCGTAGTACAGGTGGCCGCGCTGAATGGTCAGGGGCGCGGCTATATTGTTGGTATACAGCTGGCCGGTACCGAGGCCCTGGGGAAATTCGGGCGGGGCAAACCGGGCGGCAAACTGGCTGATGGCGTTCAGTCCCACATTGGATTCCAGAGCCGAAGTAAGCCACCAGGCAATGCCGCGGGCCTGGGCCAGATCTATCCAGTGGCGGGAAGCGGCCAGGCCACCCAGCAGCGTGGGCTTGAGAATGATATAAGCGGGCCGGATATGGTCGAGCAGCGCTTCCTGTTGCCCAGCATCCATCACGCCAATGAGCTCCTCGTCCAGGGCCACCGGAATAGGTGAGGCCCGACATACGGCGGCCATGGCGTCCCATTGGCCCGCCCGGATAGGTTGTTCGATGGAGTGCAGTTCAAACCGGGCCAGCTGCTCGAGCTTGCCCAGGGCCTCATCTGGCCCGAAAGCCCCGTTGGCGTCTACGCGCAGGGTGAGCTGACTGGCCGGGGCCACGGCCCGGATTTCGGCCAGCAGCCGCAACTCGGTAGCAAAGTCGATGCCCCGATTTTGAGCTTGAGGCAGGAGTAGCCGTCGGCCAGCTTTTTTTGAATTTGCTCCCGCATAAAGGCCGCGTCGCCCATCCAGACCAGTCCATTGATGGGAATACCGGCTTGCCCCTGGCTGAAAGCCGTGTCGTAGAGCTGCCGATGCCCGCCCTGCTGCCAGTCGAGCACGGCGGTTTCCAGAGCAAAGCGCAGAGCCGGCAACTCGGGCCCCACCATCTGCAGCGCTGCCTCAGGACTGATTTCGGCTAAGTGCTGCGCGTTGAACATCCGGCAAAACTCAGCTATTTGGGCTTCGGTTTCGGGGCCGTAGTCGGGGCTGAGGCCGGCCAACGGGGCGGCTTCGCCCACACCCACGCGGCCGGGCTGGGCCGAGTCGGTAAGGCGCAGGTAGTAGGCGTGGTGCTCGGTCAGGGCGCCGCGGGAAGTGCGGGCGGGAAAGTTGAAACGCAGCACGCGCCGGGAGTAGGAAAGCTGGAGCATAAAAGCAAACGGAGGCTAATAACGGGGAAGAAACAGCAAACTCCCCGCTTTTGCTTGGGCCCAACTCAAATTGCTGGAAAAAGAACAAGCCCCCGTGTAGAACACGGGGGCTTGTCGGCTTAAAGACGACGGATTAAAGTCGTCGATACTTCAGAAGGAAACTATCGGGTGGCACCGCCCTGGTTGCTCCGTCCGCGACTAGCTTGGCCCCCTTACGGCCAGCTTCACGGGCTTCCTCTGAAGTAAAACGGTGGCCGCGGCCACTTTCATGCGAGGCTTTACCGCCCTCGCTGGCGATGCGGCGCTGTTCGGCCGGATCCATGGCGGCAAAGCCACGAAGGCTCTTGCCGGCTGGTGTAGTTTTGCTAGTGGTGCTGCGGGCAGCTTGACGGCCGCCTTGCTGCGACGAGTTGCCGCGGGCTGAGTTGTTCGTATTCATAGCTTTGTAGGGTTTGGAAGAACGGATGAGTGACTTGCCCCTTCTAACGGGGGACTGTAACAAGGATAGTCATCTTGCCCCAAATACCACCTCTAAACGCCAAAATACCAACTACTACCGATGAGCTCTGCGTACTTACTAGTTAAGCTTCGCGATAAGTACCCACTTGAGCTTATAACTGAACTACTTACCTGGCTTTAGCCTAAGCCAGCAACGTATAAGTCCCAAGCTTAGTTGGGTTTAGCCAAAACCCATTTCCTGGTTTCCGGTTACCTTTCCGCCCTCAGTTCTCCCGTATGACAACCTCCTCTTTGCTTCCTTCCCCGGCCGCTGCCCTGGGCACCGATACGTTTCTGGCCCGCTTCCGCGCCGTCCGGCACCAGACGGAGGCCCTCTGCCGGCCCCTGCTGCCGGAAGACACGGTGGTGCAGCCCGTCATCGACGTGAGCCCGCCGAAATGGCACCTGGCCCACACCACCTGGTTTTTTGAAACGTTTCTGCTGAGCCAGTACCAGCCCGGCTACCAGGTTTTTCACCCCGACTACGCCTTTCTGTTCAACTCCTACTACAACTCGTTGGGCAGCCGCGTAAATCGGGCTGACCGGGGCACTTTGTCGCGCCCGGCCCTGCACGAGGTGTACGCCTACCGGGCCCACGTAGACGCTTGCATGGCCGAGCTGCTGCAGGCCGGCCACGAGCTGCCGGCCGCCTTTGCCGAGGTCATGGAGCTGGGGTTGCAGCACGAGCAGCAGCATCAGGAGCTGCTGGTAACCGACATCAAGTACATCTTGAGCACCAGTCCGCTGGCGCCGGCCTACCTGCCCGCGGCCACCGACGCGCCGGAGCCGACGGCCGCGCCCCTGCCAGCCGCCCGCTGGCTGCCCATTCCCGGCGGGGTGTACCGTATCGGCTACGAAGGCCCGGGCTTTTGCTTCGACAATGAGCAGGCCGCCCACGAGGTCCTAGTACCCGACTTTGTCCTGCAAAACCGCCTGGTGACCAACGGTGAATACTTGGAGTTTATCCAGGCCGGGGGCTACGCTGATTTTCGCTACTGGCTGGGCGAAGGCTGGGAGCTGGTGCAGCAACAGCAGTGGCAAGCCCCGCTCTACTGGGTGCAGCGACCCGAGGGGTGGTTCCGGTTTACCCACCACGGCCTGCGCCCCCTCGAGTTGAACGCCCCGGTTACCCACGTCAGCTTTTACGAGGCCGATGCCTACGCCCACTGGCAGGGAGCCCGCCTGCCCACCGAGCAGGAATGGGAAGTAGCCGCCCGCCGCTTCCGGCCCGAGGCCGCTGCTGGCACCTTCCTGGAAAGCCGCAGCTTTGACCCCCAGCCCCTGCCGGCCGATGCCGACCCCGACCAGTGCCACCAGCTGCTCGGCGACGCCTGGGAATGGACCTATTCGGCCTACCATCCGTATCCGGGCTACGAGCGGGCCCGGGGGCGCTGGGCGAGTACAACGGCAAGTTTATGCTCAACCAGCTGGTGCTGCGCGGGGGCTCCTGCGCCACGCCCGAAAGCCACATCCGCCTTACCTACCGCAACTTCTTCCACGCCGACAAGCGCTGGCAGTTTACCGGCATCCGCCTGGCACGCTAAGCTCTTAGCCTGCTCTTCTCTCTCACTCCCCTTTCCGCATGTCCGCGTCTTCCGCCCCTACCCTTTCCCCGTTGCTTCCTCCGATTTGGCCCGCCACGTGGCCGAAGGCCTGAGCCGCTTCCCCAAAACCCTGTCGTCGATGTACTTTTACGACGACGCGGGCAGTGAGCTGTTCCAGCAGATTATGGCTCTGCCCGAGTACTATCCCACCCGCACCGAGTTCGGGCTGCTGACGGCCCACCAGGTGGCCATTGGGCAGGCCCTGCGCCCCGCCGACCCGGCCGAGCCGTTCTTTCTGCTGGAGCTGGGAGCCGGCGACGGGCTCAAAACCAAGATCTTGCTGCGTCACCTGCTCGAAACCGGCGCCAGCTTCACCTACGTACCGGTGGATATTTCCGCCGCGGCCCTCGATGGGCTGGTCAGTAGTCTGCAGCAGGAGCTGCCGGCCCTGCAGGTCGAGCCCCAGGTGTCAGACTACGCCACGGCCCTCACGCTGATGGCCGCGCGGCCGGGGCGTAAGGCCGTGCTGTTTCTGGGCTCCAATATTGGCAACTTTCTACCCGCCGACCGCCACAGCTTTCTGCACGAGCTGACCCGGCCTCTGTCGGCCAACGACCGGCTGCTTATCGGTTTCGACCTGCAGAAAGACCCGCGCCAGATTCGGGCTGCCTATGACGACTCCCAGGGCGTAACGGCGGCCTTCAACCTGAACCTGCTCACCCGCCTGAACCGGGAACTGGACGCCGACTTTGACCTGGCTCACTGGCAGCACTACACCGACTACGACCCGCTGAGCGGGGCCATTCGCTCGTTTCTGGTCAGTACCCGGCAGCAGCAGGTGCAGTTGGGGCGCTGGGGCAAAGCGTTGATTTCGAGGCCTGGGAGGTTATTCACACCGAAAATTCCTACAAGTTTACCCGCCGCCTCATCGAGCAACTGGCTTCCGACGCGGGCCTGCAGGTGCAGCATTTCTTTACCGACGAGCACGACTATTTCGCCGATGTGGTATTGGCGCCCCGGGCGTAAGTTGCGGTGGTTCTGATTTGAAATAACCGCGCGGCGGCTAGCTTTGGGCATGCAGACATTCCCGGAAATAATAAGCCTGGCCTCGGGCTACGGCAACTTTGCCCCACCCGCCGCGGCCGTAACGCAGGCCGCGGCTCTTTTGCTGGCCGAACTACCCCTCAGCCCCATCGAAGGGCAAGCCGGCCTGCGGGCAGCCATTGCAGCACGCTACCAGCAGCAGGGCGCGACGGTAGCACCCGAGCAGGTACTCGTGACTCCTGGGGCCAAGCCGGCGCTGTTTGCCTTGTTTAAAGCCGCCCTGCAGCCCGGGACGAAGTGCTGCTGCCGACGCCCAACTGGTTTGGCTTCCGGGGCTGGTGGAAAAGGCTGGCGGCACGCTGCGCACCCTGCCGCTCGACCCGGCCACCGACTACGCCTGGCAACCCGAGCAGCTGCAGGCGGCCCTCACTGAGCAAACTCGGATTCTGCTGCTGAGCAACCCCAACAATCCTACCGGCCGCGTGTACAGCCGCGCGGAGTGGGAAGCCCTGCTGCAGATTACCCGGCAGTGGCCCCGGCTCCTGGTCGTGTCCGACGAGATTTACGACGGCATTAACTTCGGCCCCGAGCCGGTGACCTCCCTGCTGGCGCTGCCCGACCCGCACCAGCAGCACGTGGTAGTCAGCGGCTATTCGAAGTCTTTGGCGTTGATTGGCTGGAGCGTGGGTTACCTGGTAGCTCCGGCGCCGCTGCTGGAAGCTGCCAAGGCTTGGCAGTTTAGCACTAGCGCGGCAGTGGCGGCTTTGTCGCAGGCGGCGGCGCAGGCGGCCACTGAGCAGGCTGACGAAATTAGCCAGCAACTGTGCGCAGGCTTGCAGGCCAACCGGGAAATCATGCGGCAGTGGCTGGCCGCGCTACCTCTGCCTCAGCCGCCGCTTCCCTCGGGTACTTACTACACCTTCCCCGATTTCCGGGCCTTTCTGCAACCCGGCTTGCTGCCCACTGCCGCTTCGGCGGCGCTAACCGAGCAGTTGCGGATGGGAGGCGTGGAGGTGGTAGATGGGGCCAGCTGTGATGCGCCGGGTTTTTTCCGCCTGTCGTATGCCGTGCCGGAGCCCTTGCTGCGGGAGGCGCTGCGGCGCATGCAGGCAGTACTGCTGGGGCCTTAGGGCCTAATTCTTCATGGCCGCCAGCCGGGCGGGGCGTTGTTGTACCTTTGCGCCTCGTTTTGCCCTGCTTTATGTCACTCGCCCAGATTCGTCCGCACATCATTCCTACTCTCCTGCTGGCTTTTCCGGTAGTGCTCAGCCAGTTGGGCCACATTGCCGTGGGCGTGTGCGACAGTATGATGGTCGGTACTACCGGCAAGGTTCCCCTGGCGGCCGTGTCGCTGGGCATTAGCGTGAGCACCGTAATCATGATTCTGGGTACGGGCCTCACCTTTGCCATTACCCCGATGGTGGCCGCCGCCAATGGCCAGCGCGACGTCACGGCGCTGGGCCGCTTGCTCACCAGCGGCGTCTGGCTCAGCACCATAGCCGGCCTGCTGCTCGCCGGCTTGGGCTTTGGCGTGGCCCCACTGTTGAAATACCTTGACCAGCCAGCCGAAGTAGTGGCCCTGGCTGCGCCCTGGGTGCGGGTCCTGTTCATTTCGTTTCTGCCCCTGATGATTTTTCAGGGCTTCAAGCAGTACGCCGAGGGCCTGGGCCTCACGTTGCAGTCGATGGTCCTCTCGTTGGTAGCCAATCTGGTGAATGCGCTGCTGTGCTACATGCTGATCTTCGGCCACTTCGGGGCTCCGAAGCTGGGCATGATGGGCGCGGCCTGGGCCACACTCGTCGCCCGCGTGCTCATGGCCGTGTTTATGGGCGCCTATGTTCTGCGAGCCAAGCGCTTGGCCCCTTACCGGGCCGCCACGCACTGGCTGCAGCCCCACGGGCCAACCATTCGGCGGCTGGTGGGCTTGGGAGCCCCTATTGGCGTGCAGATGATGTTCGAAATGGGTGCCTTCAGCTTCTCGGCCATCATGATAGGCTGGCTCGGCGCGACATCATTGGCCGCCCACCAGATTGCCATCAACATTGCCTCCGTAACCTACATGGCCGCCAGCGGCATCGGGGCCGCTGCCACGATTCGCGTTGGTAATTTCCGGGGACTCGGCGATGCGCAGAACGCCCGGCAGGCGGGCTTTGCGGCTTACCTGATTACCTTCCTGTTTATGAGCGTCATGGCCCTGCTGCTCATTCTGGGCCGCGACCTGATTCCGCATTTGTACAACCAGCCGGCCGAGGTAGTAGCCCAGGCCACTACCCTGCTGCTCATTGCGGCCCTGTTCCAGATTTCCGACGGGATGCAGGTAGTGGGTCTGGGGCCTTGCGCGGTTTGGAAGACGTGAAAATACCGTCTATTGTGGCCCTGCTGGCGTATTGGGCCGTGGCCCTGCCCTGGGCTACTGGCTGGGATTTCATCTGAACCTGGGGGCTACCGGGGTGTGGTTTGGCTTGCTCACGGGCCTGTCGCTGGTAGCAATTCTGCTGCTGTGGCGCTTCCGTCAACACAGCGCTTCTCTAGTAATTCCTACTCCAGTACCGGCAGCTATCCACTAAGACATGGTGAAAAAGGCGGATAATTTCCGGCCTACGGAATTGAAATGCGACAAAAGTAGTTTTCTTGCCAACTCGTAGGCCTGAGATTGTTTAATTGCACTTTTTCGTTGTAGTGAATGCCTTTTCTCTCTTTTATACTGTCGTTTTTGCTACTTCCCCAGGGCCCAAGCAAGGTCCGGCGGCTAAACCTGCTGCCCCGCCTGCGCCCGTGCTTATTCCGTGGTCGGCAAGCCGGCCGCTGACCTGGGACGACTTTCAGGGCAAGCCCCTGCCCGCCGACCAGATGGCGGCCCTGACGGCAGCCAACATTGACGTGCAGGTGGGCTGTAAGGACTACGTATTCTCGTCGGAGGTCCGGGCGGTGTTTATGCCTAGCGAGTCGTGGGCGCGCGACAAGAAGAAGGCCACGCCGGAGCTGCTGCGTCATGAGCAGCTGCACTTCAACATCACGGAGCTGCACGCCCGGATGCTGCGCCAGAAAATCAGCATCATCAAGCTTGACTGTGAGCACCTGAACCCGGCGTTTAAGAACCTTACTAACGCGGCTTTCTCGGCCTGGAAGCGCGAGGAATTCAACTACGACCGGGAAACCAACCACGGCTTAAATGCTGCCAAGCAGACCTATTGGGAAACCCAGGTGCAGCAGCGCCTGGCTTTGCTGGAGCAGTTTGCCTCCAAACCTTAGCTTCGGGTTTGCTAAGTTGCGGCCATGAACTCTGCTACGACCATTACCTGGGCCGATTTTGAGCGCGTCGACCTGCGGGTGGGCACGATTCTGGAGGCCCGCGAATTTCCTGAGGCCCGCAAGCCCGCCTATCAGCTCTTGATTGATTTGGGACCCGAAATCGGCCAGAAACGCTCCAGCGCCCAAATTACCCAACACTATACCCCCGCCGGACTGGTGGGCCGCCAGGTGCTCTGCGTGGTCAACTTTCCGACCAAGCAAATCGGGCCATTCCGCTCGGAGGTGCTCGTTACCGGTGCCCCGACGCCGAGGGCCACATTGTGCTGGCCACGCTGGCCGCCCCGGTGCCCAATGGCAGCCGCCTGGCGTAAGCAGCCTTAACGTACCCCGAGCTCATATTTGCGGGCGGCCAGGCTGTCGAGTACGATGCCGTAGAGCTCGTCGAGGTCTTTGTTGTGCACCGCATAATAGCGGTAACTCTGCCAAAAGACCGAATCCGACACTTCGTGGCGCCACAGCATGTCTTTCTGCAGTTGGTTGAACAGGGCCTGGGACGAGTCGGCGCGCAGGTGTGCCGCTTCCACCCGACTCTCGTTCAGGTGCAGCTCGACGAGCAGTTGCACCATTTTCTCCTTGGGCAGCAGGGACGAAGGTGGCATAGGCTCTTCGGGCCGCTGACAACAGGTCAGCAACACGCTCAGAATCAGGACCAGGCAGACAGGTAGCTTTTTCACGTGTGCAAAGTTAGGAGGAACCCGTAGTTTAGCTGAAATGAATTCACCGGCCGCCACTCCATTCCAACAACTTGTCCGGAAGCTTCGGCAGATGGAAATACGCATCCTGAAGGCGGCGGATGCTCAGCTGCAGGGCGATTTTCATTCCGTTTTTAAAGGCACCGGCCTGGAATTCGACGACGTGCGCCTTTACCAGTACGGCGACGAGGTGCGAGCCATCGACTGGGCCGTGTCGAGCAAAGGCCACGGCACCTTCGTCAAAACCTATAAGGAAGAACGGGAACAGTCGGTTCTGCTTTTGCTCGACGTCAGCGCCTCCCAGCAGGTGGGGCCGAAGGGCGGCGCAAGCTGGACGTAGGCCGCGAAATCTGCGGCATTCTGGCCTTGGCCGCCGCCCGCCAGGATGCCCAGCTTGGCATTATGGCCTTTTCAGACCAGAAAGAGCTATATCTGGCTCCCGGCAAAGGAATTCGTCACGCCTATTCCCTGATTAAGCGGCTGTTTGAACTGGAGCCCCGCTCCCGGCAGACGGCCGTGGGCAGCGGCATCAAGCAGGCCCTGGGTTTGCTTAAGCGCCGCAGCATTATCCTGCTGATTTCCGATTTTATTGACACTAACTACGAGCGGGAACTGACCATGCTGGCCCGCAAGCACGACCTGGTGGTGGTGCAGCTGCTCGACAAGCGGGAGCAGGAATTTCCGCCCCTGGGCATCGTACCCCTCCTCGACCAGGAAACGGGCCGCACCGTGTGGGTCAATACGTCGGCGGAAGCTTTCCGAAAAAGGTACCGGGCTACCTACGAGCAGAACCGAGAACAAATCGGGCAGATCTGCCGCCGCCACCGCACCGAGTACTTGTCCATTGCCACCGACGTCGACTTCGTGCCCCAGCTGGTACGGCTGTTCCGACGGCGTAATCAACGGGGTGGCCGGGCCTGATATGCGCCGCTTTGCAGCTTATATTCTGGGGGTGGCGGCCGTTTTGCTAAGCCAGCCCACGGCGGCCTCCACTACCGGGGCCGACCCGCCTCGCAGCCGCTTTATGCGGCCCAGCACCCGCGTGGGCGAAATCATCGACTACGAGCTAAGCTACGCTCACTCCCCGGAGCTGGAAGTTATTTTCCCCGACTCTACGGCCGAGTTCAAACCGTTTGAATACGTGGGCAAGAGCTTTTACCCCACCCGCACCCTACGCGGCCAAAGCATCGACCGGACCGTCTACCACTTGCGCACTTTCGCCCTGGATTCGGTGCAGAGCCTGGGTTTGCCGGTCACTATTCTGCGCGGCCGCGACACGGTAACGGTGGCCAGCACCAGCGCCGTGGTCCGGCTGCTGCGCACAGCCGCGGCAGCCGGCGGTGAAGCCCCGGTCCTGCAGCAGAATACCACCCTGCTGCCCGTGCCCACGCGGTTCAACTACCCTTACTGGCTGGCGGGTACCGGTGTGCTGGCCCTGGTGCTGGGCAGCTTCTTTGTGGGGTTTCGTCGCACGCTGCGCCTGCGCTACCAGCGTTACCGGTTGCGCAAAAACCACGTCTATTTCCTGGCTCAATATGCCCGCCACATCGAGCGGTTTACCCTTTCCCGCTCCCTGACCAACATGGAGCGGGCCATTACACTCTGGAAAAACTACCTCACCGGCCTCGAAGACAACACGATTAACAGCCTGACCACCAGAGAAATTGTAGCGCATTACGAAAACGACCACGACGTAAATACGGCCCTGCGCATCACCGACCGGGTGATTTACGGCAACCAGTTCAACGAGGAAGAAGCTGAAACCGACCTGGCCTTCGTGCTGCTGCGCGACTTTGCCGAGCGGCGCTACGAGTTAGTATCGGCCCAGCTGCGGGCGTAGCCGGTCCTCTTGTTTTCCCGTACCTTTCCGGCATGAATCAGCTTTGGCAACGCTTCCTGGCCCCCGCGGTAGATGGACTGCGCTATGCCACGTTCACGAGCTACACCTGGCAGCAACCCGCCTATTGCTGCTGATTCTGCTGATTCCGGTGCTGTTTCTGGTCCGCTGGCTGCTGGTACACCGGCGCCGGCCGCGCTTGGGTGTGGCCTTCGTGGCCGGGCAGCTGCGCCGCGACTACAGCGCCAGCTTGCGGTTTCTGCCCGACATCGTGCTAGGTTTGAGCTTGGCTTTTGGCATCGTGGCGTTGGCCCGGCCCCAGCGCACCGACGAGCGAGTGGTGCAAACCGGGCAGGGCATTGATATTCTGCTGCTGGTAGACGTGTCGTCGTCGATGGAGCTGCAGGACCTGCGGCCCAACCGCCTGGAGGCCGCCAAGCGCGTGGCCCGGGAGTTTGTGGACGGCCGTAGCGGGGACCGAATCGGGCTGGTCGTATTTGCCGGCGACGCATATTCCATGGCTCCGCTTACCACCGACTACGAGCTGCTGCGGGAGAACCTGCAGAGCCTTCAGCTGGGCATGATTGCCAACGACGGCACGGCCATTGGCACGGCCCTGGGCGTGGCTACCAACCGCCTGCGTGACTCCCGCAGCCGCACCAAGGTCTGCATTCTGATTTCGGATGGCGAAAACACCGCCGGCAACCTCGACCCGCTCACGGCTGCCCAACTGGCTCATGCTTTTGGGGTAAAAATCTACACCATCGGGCTGGGCAAGGATGGCTACGTGCCCTACGGGCAGGACGAAACCGGCCGCCCCGCTACGTGGAAACCCGCCTCGACGAAACAGCCATGCGGCAATTGGCCCAGGCCGCTGAAGGCCAGTTTTTCCGCGCCTCCGACAATAACGCCCTGCGCAACGTGTTCCGCCGCATCGACCAGTACGAAAAGTCGGAAATCAAGCAGACCCGCTACCGCAACACCAAAGACTATTACCGGATTTATCTGTTCTGGTGCGTAGGCCTGTGGCTGCTCTGGCTGGGCCTGAAAAACACTTTTCTCTCCAACTCCCTGGAAGACTAGCCGCTCTGTACTTGTGGCTAGTACGGCTTGGTCTGTTACTACATCAATTAGCCGCTGCTCTCCAGCCTTCACGTTAAAAAAGAATGCCCATAGCCGATAATCTTCGCTACTTCGAACAACAGTTGCAGGGCAGCAAGGCCCGGCTGGTGGCCGTTACCAAGACTCACCCTGTAGCCCTGCTCCAGGAAGCCTACGATGCTGGGGCCCGGCTGTTTGGCGAAAACAAGGTGCAGGAGCTGGTAGCCAAGCAGCCCGAGCTGCCCGCTGATATCGAGTGGCACCTTATCGGCCATTTGCAAACCAACAAGGTGAAGTACGTGGCTCCCTTCGTGCACACCATTCAAAGCGTCGACAGCCTTAAGCTGCTCCAGGAAATCGAGAAGCAGGCCGCTAAGCACGGCCGCGTGATTCAGTGCCTGCTGCAATTTCATATTGCCGCCGAGGAAACCAAGTTTGGCTTATCCCTGCCCGAGGCCGAGGAAATCCTGGAGTCGGAAGCTTATCAGGCCATGCGTCACGTGCAGATTGCAGGCGTGATGGGCGTGGCTACCAATACCGACGACGAGGCCCAGCTGCGCCGGGAATTTGGCGAGCTGCGCAGCTACTTCGAGCAGCTGCAGGCCCGCTACTTCGCCCAGCAGCCCGCCTTCAAGGAAATATCCATGGGCATGAGCTCCGACTTCCGCCTAGCCTTGGCCGAAGATAGCACGCTGATTCGGGTGGGCAGCGCTATTTTTGGTGCCCGCAACTACGGTCAGGCCAGCTGATTTCCCCAGGATTACTGGTTGAACCCTTCCGGACAGCTAAAACCACCCCAGTAGCACCCCACTCCTCACACAACTTTTCCTAGAATGACTGCTCGACTTATTATTCAACTAGCGGCCCTGCTGGGCGGCCTGGGTGTAGCCATCGGCGCCTTCGGGGCGCACGGTCTGCGCAAAATGCTGGAAGCTTCCGGCCGCTTCGACACGTTTGAAACCGCCGTCCGCTACCAGTTCTACCACGCCCTGGCTTTGTTGGCAGTGGGCATCCTGCTGGCTTTCCGTCCTGATCTAAAAACGTTGAGCACTACGGCCTGGCTATGGCTGGGCGGCGTGCTCATCTTCAGCGGCTCGCTCTACACGCTTTGCTTTACCGGCATTACCAAGCTCGGTGCCGTTGCCCCGCTGGGTGGCCTGCTTCTCATTGCCGGCTGGATCAGTCTGCTCCTGGCCGCCCGGCAGGTATAGCAAGCCAGTTACCCGCCCAGGTAAAGCCTTTTATTAAATAGCCTTTTCTTCCTGTCATTGCGAGGAACGAAGCAATCCGTCCTCTGAAATGTGCCAAGTGTCCTGAAGTGAAAAGCCCTTTACTATTGCGGTAGTAAAGGACTTTCTGGGTAAGGACAGTGCCTACCTTCGTAGAGGACGGATTGCTTCGTCATGCTTCCTCGCAATGACACATATTTGGCTGCTATACCACATAAAAAAGGGCGTTTCGCAGCTGCGGAACGCCCTTTTTTATATTCAATAGAACCGGACTACGATGACTTACGCTTGGCTTTGATCTTGCTGTCGCCAATCTTCGATTTCTGCTTGGCGTCTTTCTCGTCCATCACCCCGTTTGCCTTCGACTCGACAGACATTGTGGGCGAGGCGTTGGCGGAGGCAGCGTCTTTTACTTCGCCTACCAGCGATACCATGGCGTTGCCACCGGCCGAGTTCGACTCTACGGTCAGCACTTTGTTTTGCATGCCCATCTTGCCGGCGCTGTTAAACTTGGCCGAAATCATCCCGCTCTTGCCGGGCATGATGGGGTCCTTGGTCCAGTCGGGGGTGGTGCAGCCGCAGCTTACGCCGATATTGGAAATCACCAGGGGCTGGGTGCCTACGTTCTTGAACTTGAAAGTATGGTCTACCACGTCGCCCTGCTTGATGGAGCCGAAGTCATACTTCACTTCGTCAAACTGAATCTGGGGGCCAACTACTTTCTCCTGCGCGTTGGCGGGCTTCACTGCGGCCGACTGCGCCTGGGCGGCTAAGCCCGCCAGCGAAAGCGACAAAGCCAGAATGAGTGCTTTTTTCATGAGGTGATTTCGTTAGTAAGTTGAGGTTAACAAATTTAAGGATTTTGGGGTGTGGGCCAACTATCCTGCCAATTTTCACACCGCCAATAAAGTCATTTTCACCCACAACCTACCTGTGTTGCATGAGGTTCCGCTGAAGCCCCGGAACCGGTGGACTAACGGCTGCAGCGCTAGCCCTTAAACTCCTTGGAGTAAGGAAATTGGCGGGAAGCTTTGCGCATAATAGTCGTCACGATGGTGTTCGTGTCGCTGCCAAAGCCGCGCGACAGGGACTTGTCGTACTTCCAGAGCAGCTCACCGGTAGCACCGTCGTTGATGTTAATCATCAGCTTGCCCGTGTTGGTAGGACCACTCATGCCTACCAGCATGGACATGGCCACCGCCGCGCCGGCCGACATGGGCTGGGTGCTGGTGAATGTGCCGGAAATGATGCCGTCCACGCCCAGAAACTTGGCTAGCTGCTCGGGAGTAAACCGGGCCACATTGGCAGCCGTAACCCCGTTTTGGGCCAGCAAAGCATTGGTACGGGCCAGATCCTGAATATCCACGGTCATGTCATTCTCCTCCTTGCGCTTGAGAAAATACGACTGCAGGGCACTTTGCACGTCCAGCCCTTCACGCTGCTCCAGCTTGGCTACGCCTTCCGGCCCGCCGTTTTTGGCAACTTCATTAGGCCGCAGCTGTAAGGTCACGGCAAAGGGCAACACGGCCAGGGTCTTGTGACTTTTGGCCAACGCACTGAATTTGGGACTCGTGTAAATTTCACGGGTCTGGGCCGAAGCCCCGGTTACCATCAGAAGCACGCACAGGGCGGCAAGAATTAGGCTTTTCATAGCTGAGAATGTGTAGGAGTTGAATTCGACGGCAAGCTACAGCCGCCTCAACCCCTACACATCCCCACTATATGTGATAGTAAATCACATTTATGTGCTATCAAATTTCTAGTAATCCTTTTCTACCGGAGCGTCCCCACGAGCTTCTGGTTGAAGTTCAGCAGGAAAAGCCGGTCGGAGGCCCGGGTAACGGCCGTGTAAAGCCAACGGGCAAACTCGCTGTTGACCATGTCGTCCTTCAGAAAGCCGTGATCGACAAAAACGGCCTGCCACTGTCCACCCTGGGCTTTGTGACAGGTCAGGGCATAGGCAAATTTTACCTGCAGGGCATTCAGGTACGGGTCTTTGCGCAGAGCTGCGCTCTTGTCCTTCTTGGTAGTGAGGTGGGCGTAATCCTCGGAAATGACTTTATAGAGCTCATTGCTCCGGTCGGCGGGCAGGGCCGGGCTTTCGGTGTGCAGCGTATCGAGCAGCAGCTTTACTTCCTGCTCCTCCTCGTCGGGGTAATCCACGAACCGCACGCGGGCATCGGCAAAACGGAAGCCGAACTCATCCTGCCGCCGCACGATTTTGGTTACCTGCACGAAGTCGCCGTTGGCCAGAAAGCCCATTTCCGAGTCTTTGGGCAGCCAGAAATAGTTGTTGCGCACCACCATCAGGTAGTCGCCGGCCTCGATTTCCTCCTCGGCATCAAACAAGGTGCGCCGAATCATCTGGTTGTAGAGGTTGGCGTTTTTGTTGGAGCGGCAGATGATGGTCGTGTTTTCGTGACCGAAGTTCTTGTAGGCCCAGCGCAAGCCGTCTTCGAGCTTGTCGCCACCGACGCGGAAAATATCGGGGTAGCCCTTGGTGAAGAACTGGATACTGGGATTTTCCTGACGCAGCTCTTCGCGCAGGGCCGTGGCGTTCATCAGAATGCCCGATTCCTCGGCCTGGCGCATTACCTGGCGCAGCTCCACGCCGTCCACCTTGGCCCGAAACCGGTGAGTCAGCAGCTCTGGGTCGAGGGCTGGGGAGAGGAGTTGGCCCACTGGTGGCAGCTGAGCCGTGTCGCCGATAACGAGGAGCTTGTTGCTGGGCTTTTCAAACACGAAGCCCATCAAATCGTCGAGCAGGCCGTTTTCGCCGAACGACTTCTCGTCCGAAATCATCGAGGCTTCGTCCACGATGTAGAGCGTGTCGGTGGTACGGTTGGGCTGGCGCTGAAACGAGAGGCCCTGGGAGGGCGTGCCGGAGGTCTGGCGGTAGATTTTCTTGTGAATGGTGCTGGCGCCTACGCCCGAATAGGCGCTCATCACCTTGGCGGCACGGCCGGTGGGCGCCATCAGGGTGTATTTGCGCTGCATGCGGTGCAGCCACTGCACCAGGGCACTGACCACGGTGGTTTTGCCCGTACCGGCGTAGCCGCGGAGCACGAACACCTTACGGCCGGGCAAATCGTCTTTCAGAAACTCGTCGAGCTTATAAAACAGCGTGGCCTGGTCCTGGGTAGGTTCGAAAGCAAAAAAGTCGCGAACGGAGGGAGTGCGAACAGAAAGCATAGAAAAGAAAAAGGGAAGCGGGCCGCAAAGGCCATTTAGTCGAGCCGGGCCGGATTGACCTCGCCCAGAATCTTCTGCAAGAACACCATTTCGGTGCTAGAAAGTCCCGCCCGGCGCGCACTATCTAGCGCCGTGGCCCGGAAAGTAGCCAGGGCTTGCGCCCGGTTGTCGGCGGTAGACATATGGGCGCTGGTCCCCCACACGACCCGCTCCCTCAGGCAGGACTCAGGATGCTGCTGCAAATACTTTAGCAGCAGCGTAAACTGCTGGTGCCAGATAGTGGCTGCTGCCTCATCTACTGCTTCTGTTACGTACCCGTCACTCCGGCAGGCTACGGAATCAAGTGAATGGAGCATAGGCACTAATCCCTCTACTGCTACTTGCTGTTGAAGCTGATAAATGTTCGCCAGCAGTAGACTATCGTCGGGCGGAGGCAGCGGAATTCGTTGAGCAGACTGCATGACGTTGTCTGGCACTGCTTTGTCCTGGGAGCAGCTAGCTAGCAACAGCAAAACGATAAGCAGTAATGATTTTGACATGTACCCAGACTTGTAAGACAGCCTACTTTTGTAAGCCTGAGGGACTATTTGCCTACAAATGACCATTGAACTGGCGACATACTCCTTTCAGATACTCACCGAATAATTGACTCTCAATCTTCCGTGGTAAGGGCAGAGCCAGCTGCAACTTTAGTTCGTGAAAGGGTGGCTGCAGAATTTTAGCCCTACTGCGGCTCCACGACGGCCATAGTTGCCGACGCTTTAGCTATCAGCACGTCGTCGCACCACACCTCGGCTTCGCAGAAGTGCAGGCGGCGGCCGGGCTTAAGCACCCAGCCGATGGCCCGCAGCGTATTGCCCATGCCGGGCCGCAGATAGGTGGTTTTCAGTTCGGCCGTGACCACGCCGGTACCGTCGGGCACCAGTGTCACGGCGGCAAAGCCGGCGGCCAGATCAGCCATGGTAGCTACTAAACCGCCGTGGGCGAAACCCAGGTTTTGGTGGTGGCGCTGTTCGAGCGGCAGCTCAAATATCACCCGGCCGGGCTCAATGGTGGTGAGGTCGGCACCAATGAGGTGCATAAAGTGCTGGCGCTGCAGCTTGCGGCGGATGCGAACTTCGAGGCTTTCGACGTTCAATTCAGGATGGGCAGAAGTACTCATTGCCCAAAGGTACGCACAGCGCCGGCAGCTAGGGTTAGCCGCGTTTGTTCAGCAGCTTGGGCACGCTGCGCAGCAAGAGAAGGGCAACCAGGCCGCTAACAGCCACCAATGGCACAGCCGATGACTGAATGCGCCGGTACTGGGTGCGGCCCTCACGGATTTCGATGTAGCCCACGGGGGTAAGCAAAACGCCACCACCGCCGCCGGAACCAGCTCCGGCTTTGCCCTCGGCATCACCGCCGCCCCCGCCCCACCGAAGCCATAGCGGGCCTTAGCTACCGGGATAACCGTGACTCCCTCCCGCTCTACCGGGGTGCCGTAGATGGCCTGGGCCGTTACCGTCGAGCTTAGTTGCTGCGCTAATTGCTCAACCATAGACGAAGCAGCGGATGCAGTAGCCACACCGGAGGAAGGGGCAGGTGAAGAACTCATGGGCGAAGACAATGAAGGTGAAACAGATGTCGTTTCCTACGTATTGGGCAATAGGAAAGGTGAAAAGGCGGCTGTTAAACGCTCTTCCTAGTAAGGCAGCACGCTACGCAACAGGCCGTTGCTTACTCGGTTACCGGGAAAATGCGCTTTTTTGGCGGCGCTTCGCGTATGGGGCGTAGCAACATTGAAATGGCAAGAACATGGAACACCTAGACTATTTGGTAGCCGGGGACTAGGCCTGGCGCTGGCAGCCTGCAGCGGCTTTCGAGTCTTTGTGCCCTGTTGGCCGCCAACCTGGCTTACCTCACGGGCTTCATGGCGCCGTCGGCAGGCTTCGAGTGGTTGGGTACCTGGCCCGCTTTCGGGGTGCTGGCTACTGCCACGCTGGCCGAAATGCTGGCTTATTACGTGCCAGTCATTGACAACCTGTTGGATACCATTACCACGCCAGCCTCGTTTATTGCCGGCACCCTGCTCATGACCTCGGCCCTACCCCACCTCGACCCAATGGTGCGCTGGGGCCTGGGCATACTGGTGGGCGGCGGCACGGCCGGCATGGTCCAGAGTGGGACGGCCCTGCTGCGGGCGGGCTCCACGGCTACTACCGCCGGCTTCGGCAACCCAATTCTGGCGACCCTGGAAAACTTTTTGGCCATTGTCGGTTCTGTACTGGGGCTGTTCCTGCCGCTGATTATGGCCGGGTTGGTAATCGTGCTGCTGCTATACTTAGCTGGCCGGTTCCGGCGTTTGTTTTTTCGCCGCCCTTCCCCGCCCGCCAATCCTTAATTCCCTCTTGCTGATTTCCTATGCTTCCTCCCTCCACCGCTTCTGCTGCCATTCCCGACTCACTGCTTCAGGCCTATACCGGACAAGTACGGGTGCGGGCCTGCGGCATGCTGATTCACCAGGGCGCCATGCTGCTGACCGCCCACCGGGGCCTGCTGGCAGGTGGGCTGCCGTTCTGGTCGCCGCCCGGCGGAGGCTGGCAGTTCGGCGAAACTATTCAGGAGTGCCTGCGCCGGGAGTACCAGGAAGAAACGGGCTTGCAGGTAACCGTGGGCCGCTTTCTGCACCTGCACGAGTTCAAAACCGCTGACTTGCAGGCTTTGGAGCTGTTTTTTGAAGTGAAGCTGGTAGATGAAACCGCTACCCCCCGCCTAGGCTCCGACCCCGAGCACGGCCCGGATACCCAGCTGCTGACTGAGCTGGCTTTTCTTACGCCCCGGCAGCTGGGCGCCCTGCTGCCCAGCCAGGTGCACCCCATCATGCGCCACGTCATCAGCCCCGACGACGTATTCATTCCCCACATCCTGTTTCAGTAGCGCTGCGGCAGACTAGCTTTCCGGAAGTAAATCGGTTTGCGGGCCTTTCGTACCTTTAACGGCCTCTTTGCCGCTACTTGCCCGTCCTGCCGTGTCTTCTTCCACTTTGTCTGCCGCCCCTTGCCACTTTTCGCTCCGCCTGTTGCTTTGCAGTCCCTGCGTGACGAAACGCTGGAAACAGCCTCGCCGGCCGGCTGCAACCTTTACCTGACTGCCGGGGCCAATGGCCTGCGCCTGGGCGTGGCCGATATCCGGCGCAACAAGTTTGTGGCCCTGGAAGACTATGCGCTGAACCCACAGGCCTCTTGGGCGGAACAGCTGCAGGCCCTGGCCCAGGAAAATGACTTGCTCAGCCAAACCAGCTGGAACCAGGTGCGGCTGGCCGTGCAAAACCGCTCCTTTACGCTGCTGCCTGCCCCCCTGCTGCGCCCCGGCGACGAGGCCGCCTACCTGCGCCTGCACCACGCCCTCGACCCGGAGCACGAAACCGTAGGCCGCTACGGCCATTCCAGCCTGGAAATGGTCAGCGTATTTGCCGCCGAAAAAGCGTTGACCAGCTGGTTTCGCGCCACCTACCCCACGGGCAAGATGCTGCACCACACCAGCGCCCTGCTCGAAGGCATCATTCACCAGAGTGAGGTGGGAGCTCCCCGGCGGCTCTACCTAAGCCTGGGCCATCAGGAAGTAACCATTGTGGCCGTGCGTGACAAGCGCCTGGAGTTCTGCAACGTCTTTGCCTTTGCCACGCCTGAAGACCTGATTTACTACACCATTCTGGTGATGCAGGAGCTGCAGCTCAACCCTGACCAGGACGGCGTGGTCGTATGGGGTGACCTGATGCACGACTCCGAGCTCTTTACCATTCTGCGCAAATACATCCGCAACATCCGCTTCGGTAACCGTCCCTTCGACTTGGTGTACAGCTACCGCCTCAACGACCTGTTCGAATACCGCTACTTCGAGCTCTACAGCCTGCATCTGTGCGAATAGCATAGCCCCAGCCATATGATTAGCCGAAGGAATCTGCCCCTGCGCAGTATAACTCGCTCTGTTATCAGAAAGCCCTTTCCCGCAACAACGAGAAAGGGCTTTCTGATAACAGGTGCAGTTCATTTCAGCCGGTAGAGCACGTCGGCCTCATAATGCCAGATTACAAGGTGCAATAACCTAGTTTTTCCCACCTTCGCGCTACGAACCTCAAACTCTGCGAAGCATGAAGCGCATTGCTCTCTTTCCTGGCTCCTTCGACCCGTTCACGAATGGTCACCTCGACGTGGTACGCCGCGGCACCCAGCTTTTCGACGAAGTCATAATCGCCATCGGCAACAACAGCAGCAAGTCGCGCTACCTGCCCGTGGAGCAGATGGTAGGCATGATTGAGGAGGTGTTTCGGGATGAGCCGCAAGTACGGGTGCAGGCTTACAAAGGGCTGACGGCTACGTTTGCCCGGGAAGTAGGCGCCAAGTTTCTGCTCCGCGGCCTGCGCAATACCACTGATTTCGAATACGAAAACACCATTGCCCAGGCCAACCGCCACATGAATCCCGAACTGGAAACAGTGTTCCTGATTACCTCGCCGGCTCTGGCCGCCATTAGCAGCACCATTATCCGCGAAATTCACCGCTTCGGTGGCAACGTGGACACCTTTGTGCCCTTCCCGCTACCAGCCTATCAGCCACCGACTGCCAGCTAGCGGCGCGACACCATCCGGACGCCAGAAATGGCCTGGGGCCGCTTGGGGTCTGGCACGGGCAGCACAATGTACTCGGGCGCAGTCATCACCAGGTTGCCGCGGCGCATAAGTTCGTCCTCGTCGGAGCCGATCAGCACCATATCCAGCACCTTGCGCGACTTGGCATTGAAGGTAACCACGATGGTAGAGCCGTTTTTCTCGAAGGTGTTGATCCAGTCGGCACCCTTCGTGGACTTCATCTGCTCGGCATTCGGTTCCAGGCCAATAGCCTCATCTTTGCTTTCCTGGGGCGCACCCAGGGCCCGGCGCACCTGGTCGATGTTCTTACCAACCAAAGAGGGCATATCCAGCTGGCTCGGGTTAGCCGCCGTACCCTGCTCGGTGCGGGGGGCGCTGTTTTCGGAAGCATTCTGGCTGCCGGTACAGGCGGCAAACCCGCTCAGCAACAGAACGAAGGGTAGGTAGCGGAACGGGCGCATAAGCGGGGGTTGAGGGTAAATTATTTTTCTTTGGCCGGCTCTTTGGCCGACTCCTTACCGGAGGTTTCCCCCAGGTAATGCCGCACGACCAAAGCAATAGAGGCGTACGCTTCATCCAGAACGCCTAAAGCCTCCTGGGGCGTCATCCAGCGCACTTCCTCGATGTATTCCTCGGCTTGAGGCTTCATCAAGGAGTCGTCGGAGCAGCTCATGATATACCAATTCGTCTTTTTCAGGATTTTGTTGCCGTTGTAAGCATAAGAGTGCCAGGTGCTGGGCAGTTCTTCGCCCATTTCCACCTTAATGTTGCACTCCTCCTCCACTTCGCGCAGGGCCCCAGGCCAGGATCTTCATCCTTTTTGAGCTTGCCCTTGGGCAAATCCCACTTGCCGAGGCGGTAGATCATCAGCACCATGCCGTCCTTCACCACCAGGCCACCGGCGGCCTTCACGATGCGGAACTGGTCTTTCAGGTGCAGAATGAGCCGCTTTTTCTTACGGGCCAGCAGCGTCAGCGACTTAAGTCGCTTAAGCTTCTTTACTTCCATCAGCCGCAGAATCCGGTCGATGAAGGGGTCCGTGACGTCGCGCACGAGCACATCGCCGATCAGATCTTTGGAGCTGAACTCATCCTCCGCGTTCAGAATCAGGTCGTAGCGGTGCTTGTATATTTTCTCGCTGTTCTTTTTGATGATCAGCGGAATATCGTTGATGAAGACGTTCATCGCAGGGTAATCAGAGGGCAGAAAATGAGGAAGTGGCGCCGAGGTCCATTGCAAAACACAGCATAAAAATCGGCAAACGGAAATCAGGGAAAGCTGGGCAAGATACGGGATGCAGCCGGTTCTGTTGCCGGCCCTAGCGCAACGGTGGTTTTCCCAAACCACGGGTTAGGCGTAAGCTCTAGAACGGCCTTACTTTTACGCAGCCATGAAAAAAATCGGTTTACTTTCTGACACCCATAGTTACTGGGATGAGCGCATCCTGCACCACCTGCGTGGCTGCGACGAAATCTGGCACGCTGGCGACTTCGGCACCGCGGCCGTCATCGAAGCACTGGAGGCCGTAGCGCCTCTGCGCGGGGTATACGGCAACATCGACGGCCGCGACGTGCGCCAGACCCAGCCCTTGGTACAGAACTTCGAAATAGAGGGCCTGCGGGTGCTGATGACGCACATTGGCGGCTACCCGGGTCACTACTCCCCGCCGCCCGCCCGCTGGTAACCCAGGAGCGCCCCGGACTTTTTATTTCCGGGCACTCCCACATTCTCAAAGTCATGCCCGACCCCAAGTTGGGCCTGCTCCACCTGAACCCGGGCGCGGCGGGCATGCATGGCTTCCACAAAGTCCGGACGATGCTGCGCTTCGAAGTTGCCCAGGGCAAAGTCCAGCAGCTGCAGGCCATAGAGCTGGGCTTGCGCGCCGCTGGGCGGGGAGGCAGTGAGTGAATTACCCATTCCGTCATTGCGAGGAGGCACGACGAAGCAATCCGTCCTCGGCAAAGTACGAAATGACCTTTACCCGGAAAGCCCTGACGTGAGCGTAACGTCAGGGCTTTTCAGTTTAGAAAACTCGGCACATTTCAGAGGACGGATGGCTTCGTCATTCTTCCTCTCAATGACACAGAAGTTCTCTATGATAAGCGCAAATAAAAAGCGCCTTTTTCCGGAGAAAAAAGCGCTTTTTATTGAAGTCTGTACGAAACCCGCCGATGCGGAGAGCGGGCCGCTGAACGGGCGCTTTCCGACCTGGAAACTATGCCCTGCTCATCGGCCTGGCGTACGGGCTGTCAGCATCCTTGCGGATGCAACGACTTAGGCTTCAGTCGTGGTAGCAGGAGCTGCAGAAGCCGAGCCACCGTTGAAACGGGACTTCAGTTCATCCAAGTCCACGTTCTTCAGAACGGGGGTCAACAGCAGTTGCTTGATGATACGCTGCTTGTTGTTGGCACGCGCAATGTTCTTGCGGTGCTTACGCTTCAGTCGGGTGACGCTCATATCCGGGTCGGTTAAAGTCTTTTTGTAAAGGAGGGGCAAAAGTAAGTCTTATTTTTGAATCGGGAAACAGTTACCCGTTCTTCCTTGTCTTCATCCTTTCGTTTTGCTCCCAGCTATGTCTGAACCCATTATCGATTTACGCTCCGACACCGTCACCCGGCCCTCGGCCGAGATGCTGCACGCCATGCTTCATGCTCCCGTCGGCGACGACGTGTACGAGGAAGATCCGACGGTGCGCGAGCTGGAAGAAATGTCGGCGGCCCGCTTCGGGCTGGAGGCCGGCCTGTACTGTCCTTCCGGCACCATGACCAACCAAATTGCCATTAAAGCCCATACGGAGCCCTTGTCGGAAGTCATCTGCGAGCAGACGGCCCACGTGTATTTGTGGGAAGTGGGCGGCATTGCTTTTCACTCAGGCGCCTCGGTGGCCCTGCTGCCCGGCGACCGGGGCCGCGTGACGGCCGCCCAGGTGGAAGCCGCCATCCGGCCCGCCAACAACGTGCACTACCCGACTTCCAACCTGATTTGCCTGGAAAACACCAGCAACCGGGGCGGCGGCAGCTGTTATTCCATGGAAGCCATTGCCAGCATTGCCGAAGTAGCCCAGCGCCGCGGCCTGGCGTTGCACCTCGACGGGGCCCGCATCTTCAACGCCTTGGTAGCTACGGGACAGGACGCCGCCGATTACGGTAAGTACTTCGACTCGATTTCGGTGTGCTTGTCGAAAGGGCTGGGCACGCCGGTGGGCTCGGTATTGCTGGGTTCCAAGGCCTTTATTCACAAATGCCGCCGGATTCGCAAGGTGATGGGCGGGGGCATGCGGCAGGCCGGGATTCTGGCCGCGGCCGGCATTTACGCGCTGGAGCACAACGTGGCGCGCCTAGCCGACGACCACCGCCGGGCCCAGGAGTTGGGTGCTACGCTGGCTGCTCTGCCTTACGTGGCCGAGGTTCTGCCCATCGAAACCAACCTAGCCATTTTCCGCCTCCAGGACGAAATTGCCCCCGAAACCTTCCTGGCTCAGTTGGAGCAGCAGGGCATCCGGGCCTCGTCGTTTGGGCCCCAGATGATTCGCTTCGTAACCCACCTCGACGTGGACGACACGATGATAGAGCGGGTAAACCACGCCCTGCAAAACCTGAGCGTACCGGCTTAAGCCTCTATTTCTGCCTCCGAAAGGCCGACGGGAGCCTCGCTTTCGTCGGCCTTATCGGCGAAGTGCAGCACAACAAGGCCGGCCACGGCCGCCAGCAGGGAGCCCAGAATGACGGCCAGCTTAGCCAGGTCTACCCGGGACGGTTCGTGAAACGAGAGGTTGGCAATAAAGATGGCCATGGTGAAGCCAATGCCGGCGGTAAGGCCCAGGCCCAGCATTTTAAACCAGGTAACCCGCTCGGGCAAGGCCGAAATGCCAGCTTTGACCGTAAGCCAGGTAGCCCGAAAATACCCAGCGGCTTGCCCAGCAGCAGCCCCAGCGCCACACCCAGCCCCAACGGACTCAGCAGTTCCCCACCGACTCGGAGGAAATGACGATGGCCGTATTGGCCAACGCAAAAATGGGCAGAATCAGGTAGCTGATGGGTTTGTGCAGGGCGGCTTCGAGCTTTTCAATGGCGTCGGTGGGAATGGTCAGGGCCAGCAGCACGCCGGCAATAGTGGCATGCACGCCCGATTTGAGCACGAAAAACCACAGGCCCAGGCCCAGTAAAAAGTACAGCGGCAGCCAGGTTACCTTGAGCCGGTTGAGCACGACCAGCGCGGCAAAGATGCCGGCGGCGGCCAGCAGATACGTCAGGTCGAGGCCGGCGGTGTAGAACAGGGCAATGATGAGCACCGCAATCAGGTCGTCGATGATGGCCAGGGCAGTAAGGAAAACCCGCAGGCCGAGCGGTACTTTTTCGCCCAGCAACGACAGAATGCCCAGGGAAAAGGCAATATCGGTGGCCGTGGGCACGGCCCAGCCGTGGCTGGTGGGCGTGCCGACGTTGAAGGCCAGATAGATACCCGCCGGCACCAGCACGCCGCCAACCGCCGCCAGAATGGGCAGCAGGGCCTGCCGCATGTCGGTCAGCTCCCCGTAGAGAACTTCGCGCTTGATTTCCAGGCCCACGGAAAAGAAAAACACGACCATCAGGCCGTCGTCAACCCAGTGAGCCAAGGTTTTTTCCAGCGGCCCCCAGCCCAGCGGGGTTTCCCAGAAATGCAGGTAGCTTTGTCCCAGACCCGAATTGCTTATTAGCAAGGATATAACGGTGGCCAGCAACAGCAGCAGGCCAGACAGCTTACCACTTTCGGACAGCTCCCGAATCGGGACAAGGATTTGGCGTAACGGCATTAGGTAAAAGCTAGGGAAAGAAAACTCACCGACCGGCAAGCCAGAGTAAGACGCGGGCAGAGGGCGGATAAGCTTGGTCTGCCGCAGACAGCCGCAGAATTAAGTGGTCCGTAAACCTACTACTAAGAACTTACTTCCATCTTTACGCCGTGGGGGCCCCGCGCGCCGCATTTTTTCTTTCCTCCGGCCAGTTTGGCTCTGCTCTACCTTATGAATCTGTTTGTTATCGGCGACGTGCACGGCTGCTACCACACCTTCCTGGAACTGCTCCAGCACTGGCAACCCGAGCAGGAGCTACTAATCCAGGTGGGTGACCTGATGGACCGCGGCAAATTCGCCCCCGACACCGTGGAGCTAGCTATGCGCCTAAGCGCCCGCCACCCCGAGCGCACCATTTTTCTGAAAGGCAACCACGAGGTGGGCATGACGCGCCACTACGGCCCCCAGGGCCCCTACCCCAACTGGCTGCTCTGGGGTGGGCGCCTCACCGTGGGTCAGTACCGGCAGCACCCCGAACTGCTGGCTACGCACCTGCCCTGGCTGCAGCAACGGCCGCTGTTCTGGGAAAGTGAGTTCGTGTTTGTGAGCCACGCTGGGCTGGCCGACACGCCCAATCCGCTCGACGAAGACAACCCCGACGGTATTTTGTGGCGGCGCGGGCCACTGCGCAACATTGGCAAGCTCCAGGTCATCGGCCACACGCCCACCAACGGAGCCGCCGACTTTGACCCGATTCACCACGTGCTGAATATCGACACCGGCGCCGTGTACGGCCAGGCCCTAACCGGGGTCAGGATCAAAGCCAATGGCGACGTGCTGCAGGTTATTTCCGTGCCCACTAATCCTCTCGACAGTGACCGAGTCTGAGCTGAACCCCGCCCCTGCTACTGAAGCCGCCCTGCGCCACCTGCGCCAAGCCGACCCGGTTTTGGCCGCGCTGATTGACCGGGGCCGCTTCATCAAGCCCAGCCCCACGAAGATTTGTACCTGGCTCTGCTGCGCGCCATTGTAAGCCAGCAGATTTCGACCAAAGCCGCTGCGGCGATTTGGAAAAAGGTGCAGGGCCTGTTTTCGCCTGACGGCTACCCCGAGCCGGCGGCCCTGCTGCTGCTCACCGACGAAGACCTGCGGGCCGCCGGCATTTCGCGCCAGAAAGCGGGCTACTTGCGCGCCATTGCCGGCTTTGCCCAGCAGGGTCAGCTCGACCACGCCCACCTCAGTCAGCTCGAAGCCGAGGCCTTTACCCAGCACCTGACCCAGATTAAAGGCGTGGGCCGCTGGACCGCTCAAATGCTGCAGATGTTTGCCCTGGACCAGCCCGACGTGTTTCCCGAAGGCGACCTGGGCATTCAGAACGCCATGCGCAAACATTACGGACTAGAGGAAACCGGCCGGGCCCTGCTGCGCCGCATGACCGAGCTGGCCGAGCCCTGGCGCCCCTACCGCACGTTGGCCAGCAAATACCTCTGGCAGTCCTTGGACAATACGCCCGAGGGGTAGCCTACCGCGTGTCGGGGTCCGAGCCGGGGTTGTTTTCGGCCGCCCGCTTCTGGTCGAAGTAGGTGACGACCATGGACACGAAAATAGCTATGCCGGGCACGAGCAGGCCAAACAGCATCCAGCGCCACAAAGAGCGGTTGTTCATGTGGGCTATGTAGCCCGTGAGCAGGGCTGAGGGCAAACACACGAATACGAGCAAAAGAATATAGTCCAGCACAACAGGGCAGGTTAAGAAAATAAGAGGTGAGCCGCTAGCGGAAGCGGCTCGGAATCTGGACCAGCTGGGTTTCCAGCTGCCAGTCGGCGGGCTTCAGGTTGGGGTAAAACCAGGCAGCATCCTCGGCCAGCCACTGCTGCCGGAAGCTGCGGCTGCTCTCCACCGAGTAGTCGTCGACGCCAAACTGGGCGCCGCAGCACTCACAGGTGCCGTAGTCCGGCGTGTCGTCGTTCGGCCCCAGGGCGACACGTCGTAGTCGAGGCCGCAGACGCGGCAGTACCACGCCCCCATTACCGGACCTTGCCCCGCTTCACCAGATACGCGTACAGCACCTTGTCGAACGGCTCCCGGATGTCGACGGGCACGAAGTCGATGCGGTACTGCCCGCAGCGCAGGGCCAGCTCCTGCTCGTACTGCTGCATGGCGGCGCGGTACTGCTCGCGCACCTGGGCCGGCTGCAGCTTTACCTGCTCCCCGGTTTCGACGTCCTCAAACAGGTAGGGCCGCTCGGCAAAAGCAAATTCCGACTCCGTGGCTCGGTCCATGATGTGAAACAGCAACACCTCGTGCTGCTGGTGGCGCAGGTGCTGCAGCGCGGCCAGGCTGGCGGTTTGCTCTTCGGGGTTGCGGCCCAGCATGTCGGAAAACAAAACCACCAACGAGCGTTTGGGAATCTGCTGGGCAATCTGGTGAATCACGCCCGACACGTCGGTGGCCCGGCGCGGGGCGGCGGGGCGCTCCAGCAGCTGTTGCAGCGTCAGCAGCAGGGTATGGCGGTGCGAGGTGGTGGAGCGCACGGGCGTCTGCAGCTCAATCTGGTCGGCGAAGGTCACCAGGCCCACCGCGTCGCGCTGCTTCTGCAACAGCGTGGTCAAGGCCGCGGTACAGAGCACGGCAAAGCGGAGCTTGTCGTGGCTCGGGGCCGGGTAGTACATACTCGGACTCACGTCGAGCAGAATGTGGCAGCGCAGGTTGGTTTCCTCTTCGTAGCGTTTTACAAAGAGCTTATCGGTGCGGGCCAGCACCTTCCAGTCGATGTGGCGGGTGCTTTCGCCGGGGTTGTAGAGGCGGTGCTCCGAAAACTCCACCGAAAAGCCGTGGTAGGGCGACTGGTGCAGGCCCGTAATGAAGCCTTCCACGAGCTGGCGGGCCAGAAACTCCAGGTTCTCAAACGAGCGGACGGCGGCCAGATCAAGCGGTTGGGACATCGGTGAAGGTATGAAGTGGTGAGATGATGAAATAGTAGCCGGCAGCGTCGTACATAGACTTTGCTGGATATAATCCTGCTTTCCGCATTTATCTAGATTTTTCCCTTCCGCGTCCAAAAAAGCCGCCTGCAAAAGCCTCAAGGCCTAAAACAAAGATACCCGGCATTTTGTGGAAAAAAGTTGACCTCAATATTTTTATATACGCTTGGAACACTTTACTTTGGGTTGCAATTCAATCATCTTGGAATAAATCAACCTATTTGAAGGCACCGTGGAAGACCGTCACGATCAGGAAGAAATCTACTCCCAACGCATTAAAGCTGGCAAACGCACGTACTTTTTTGATGTAAAGGCAACGCGCGGCCAGGACTACTATCTCACCATCACAGAAAGCAAGCGCAAGCTGCGCGATGATGACACGTTTTCCTACGAGAAACACAAAATCTTCCTCTACAAAGAAGACTTTGCCAAGTTCGTAGACGCCCTGCAGGACGCGGTGGACTACGTACGCGAAGAGCTGCTTACCGAAGAGGAAGTAGCCGAGCTGGACCGCCCCCGCCCCGCCTACGACAACTACGAAAGCGGCGAGCCGGGTTTCAATCCCAACCGCTCCGACGACAACTACTAGCCCCGACTTTTAGCGAAACACTGCTCTACTCCTTTTAGTACTTCAGATCCTTCGCGCGGCGCGCTTTGACCTCCGGGTCAAGGCGCGCCGTTTTTTGTGGCCTATACCAAATTATTCTCTGTCATCCTGAGCAAGGCGAAGGACCTTCCTCGCTATCCTACTGCGGTTCATTCAATGTGAAAAGCTATTCGCTGTAGCGGTAAAAGGTGGTACTACCGGTGGTGGAATAGACGAGGAAGGTCCTTCGCTTTGCTCAGGATGACAGACGGAGAAGTTACCATTGCGGTAAAGATGCTTCGGCTGCGCTCAGCATGACGTTCTACTTTGCCCTCTGCTCGCTGCCTTTATATTCACCAAGGATTCCCCGAAAAACAGCCGTACCTTTGCCCCTCGAATTGCGCCTGTAGGGCGTAGCTCACCATTTCACCAACTCACCATTTCACTATTATGGGTCTCCGCTGCGGAATCGTCGGTTTGCCGAACGTGGGTAAGTCCACGCTGTTCAACGCCCTTTCGAACGCCAAGGCCGAATCGGCCAACTATCCTTTCTGCACCATCGAGCCCAACGTGGGCGTGATTACCGTGCCCGATGAGCGCCTCCAGATTCTGGAAGCCCTGGTGAACCCCAAGCGCGTACTGCCCACCATTATCGAGTTTGTGGACATTGCCGGCCTGGTAAAAGGCGCTTCCAAGGGTGAAGGTCTGGGCAACAAGTTCCTGGCCAACATCCGCGAGGTCGATGCCATCATTCACGTGGTGCGCTGCTTCGAGGACCCCAACATCGTGCACGTAGCCGGCGGCGTCGACCCCGTGTTCGACAAGGACGTTATTGACACCGAGCTGCAGCTCAAGGACCTGGAAAGCATCGACAAAAAGCTGCAGAAGTCGGAGCGCTCGGCCAAGGCCGGCGACGCGGCAGCCAAGAAAGAAGTAGCGGTGCTGCAGCGCTTTAAGGCGGCCCTGGAAGCTGGGCAGAATGCCCGCGCCGTGCAGGCCGACGAGGTGGAGCTCGAAGCCGTAGCCGATTTGCAGCTGCTCACCATCAAGCCCGTGATTTACGTGGCCAACGTGGACGAAGCCAGCATCAAGACCGACGGCAACCACCACGTAGCCGCCCTGCGGGAGCACGTGAAGGCCGAAGGCGCCCAGGTGGTGCTGGTATCGGCGGCCATTGAGGAGCAGATTGCCGATATGGAAGACCCCGAGGAAAAGGAAATGTTCCTGGCCGAGTACGGCCTCACCGAGTCGGGCCTGAACAAGCTGATTCGTGCCTCCTACGAGCTGCTGAACCTGATTACCTACTTCACGGCCGGGGTGCAGGAAGTACGGGCCTGGACCATTCACCGCGGCGACAAAGCTCCGGCCGCGGCGGGCGTTATCCACTCCGACTTCGAGAAAGGCTTTATCCGCGCCGAGGTTATCAAGCTGGCCGATTACCAGGAGTACAAGACCGAGGTAAAAATCAAGGAAGCCGGCAAGATGGCCGTGGAAGGCAAGGACTACGTGGTTCAGGACGGCGACATCATGCACTTCCGCTTCAACGTATAACCCTTTTACTTCCAAAGAGCTTATGGACGTAAAAGACAGCAACGGTAACCTGCTCATCGAGGGCGACTCGGTGACGCTGATCAAGGACCTTAAGGTGAAAGGCTCGTCGCTGACCCTGAAGCGCGGCACGGTGGTGAAAAACATTCGCCTAACCAACAGCCCCGCCGAAATCGAGGGCCGCGCGGGTGGCTCCACGATGGTGCTCAAAACCGAATTTCTGAAGAAGGCCTAGCTCAGGCTAGACTTCCAGCAGAGTTTCACAATACAAAACGCCCCGGCCAATGTGGTCGGGGCGTTTTGTGTTACGGGATACAGCCAGGGTTTAGCTAGTTGATCTGAATAGCGTCGTGGCTGTTGTCTTCCGGTTTCCGGTCGATGAGCAGGTAGTCCGGGTCGACCACGGCTTTCACGGGCAGGGCGGCGACGGTGAGCCGTACTACTTTGCGGGAATTGGTGACCAGCAGCCGTTGGCGGACCAGCACCTTGTTCCCAGCGCCGTACAAGGCCACGTCGATGTAGTCGTGCAACGGAGCCTCTGTTTCCTTGCCCAGCGCGTCGGCGTAGCGCTTGTGGGCCTCCAGTTGGATGATGGCCTGGTAGCGGCCGTCGGGCAGGCGCTGGTAGGCTGCTTCCCGCACCTGGTTGTCGTAGAGCGTAATGCGCTTGAGCTGGTCGGTTACCAGGTATTGCAAGGAGTCGGGCGTGGCGCGCAGGATGTAGCCGTACAGATCTTCGGAAGTAGGATACGGGGCGGGACGGCCCTGGTAGTCGCGCGCAAACTGGCTGAGCGCGCCGTGGAGGCGTTGTTCACCCAGGTAGCTGCGCAGGGCATACAGCGCCACGGCACCCTTGGCGTAGTGAATGTGGGGCTGGTCCTCGTTATAGAGCAAAGGCAGCTCCCGCACCTTCTCGCTGGCCCGGCCGCGCAGGTAATTGTCGAGGGAATGACGGCGCACCGACAGCACCCGGGCCGCACCATACTGGCGCTCCAGCATCAGGGTGGAAAGATACTCGGAAACAGATTCCGACATAAACGTGGCACCCTGCACGGCGGCCCCTACTACCTGGTGAGCCCACCACTGGTGCGCCATTTCGTGGGCTACCACCCGGTAGGTGCGGTCCACGTCGCGGTCTTCGGGGCTGGGCTGGGCAATAAAGCCGAGGCCTTCGGAGTAGGGCATGGTGCCGGGAAACGCCTGGGCAAACTTCTGATAGCGCGGAAACTCGATGATGCGGGCCTGCTGCTGCGGATACACCCCAAACTGCTGGCCGTAGTACGCCAGGGAGGCGCGCATGGAGTTCATCATCCGGTCCAGGTTGTAGGGGTGACCGGGGTGGTAGTAGATTTCCAGGTCGACGCCGTTCTGCCGCTCCCGCCGCACCTTATAGCGGGCCGAGGTGATGGAGTAAAAGTTGAGCACCGGCTGGGCCAGGCGGTAGTGGAAGTAGCGGCGGCCGTTCTGCTGCCATTCCTTCAGCAAAGAGCCCGGGGCTATGGCAATCTGGTCGGGGCTGGTGCTGACCGTGGCCTCGAAGCGCAACCGGTCGGCGTCGGTGGAAATGTAGCTATTGGCGTAAGCAGCCGAGTCGGACTGGGGCGCCATGCGGAGCCGTTCGGGCAAATCGAACTTGGCGCGGTCGGTGGCACTTTCCAACTCCATATTCCGGGTGTAGCCAATGGTGGGCGCTAGCTCGAAGTTATTGAGGAAGGTGCCGTTGCCATTGATCAGGGGCCGGGAAACTTTGTTTTCAAAGCCCGGGCCTGATACTGAGCCGAGTAGCCGAGTACCAGGGAGTCGCCGGGGGCCAGAGCCGATTGGAGCACGAAGCTGCGGAAGTGCAGGCGCTGGTCGTTGAGCACGGGCCGGGCGCCGGGGATACTGAACTGGAAGTCTTCCAGGTAGGTACCGTAGGACAGGCGCAGGGTGTCGAGCGGGCGGCCGGTTTTGTTTTTGAGCGTCAGTTGCCCCCGTACCTGCACGGCGCGGGCTTCGGGCGCGAGGTCTACCTGCAGATTCACGGCCGTTACGCGGGGCTGCGGGGCGTGCTCGTAGCGCTTATAGTGCTTTTCGTAATCTGCCTGCAGGGCCTGGTCCTCAGCCTCAGTAGTGTAGTCGTTGCGTACGTCGATGTTGTAGTAGATCCAGCCGCCCAGGCCCAGCCAAGAAACCAGCCCGGTAGCAGCCACAGCCCGCAGCGTGGGCGTAAAGGACTGCCGCAATTGCGTAGCACTGAATGCTCCGCTCACGGCCCGGCCCCGCACCCACAGCCCGGCCGTGAGGGCCACGAGCAGCACCGTAAAGGACATCCAGTAGAGCTTAAACCACACGATGCTTTCGGCGAAAGGCCCGAAGCCGTTCATGTCGGAGTAGGTAAAGGTGGGTGTGTCGGCGAAGCGGAAGAGGTTGTTGTTCCAATCGAGGGCGGCGCCGCTGATGGCCTGCAGCAGGATGATGGCCACCGTCAGGCCATAGGCCAGGAATTTGTTGCGCAGCAACACGTGCAAGAACACCGTGCCCACAATGACCATTAGGTAGCGGGTAAACTCGATGCCAAACACGGCCTGCCCATAGAGGCTCCATTGAAAGTTGGTGTAGCCCTGCAGGGCCTGGGCGCCCACGCACACCAGCACGCCCATCGTCGTCAGAAAGGCGGTGATAACCACCAGCGTCAGCATTTTAGCCGCGTAAGGCACCCACGACGGACGGGGCGAAGCGTCCAGGATACCGTCGAGGCGGGCGTCCTGTTCTTTCCACACCAGGGCCCCGCCGTAGTACACCAGCACGGCCAGCACGAAGGTGGCGTAGGTCCCATTAATATGGTCGAGCATGGTATAGGTGACCGGGTAGAAGTGCCCACCTTCCCGCTCCGCCCCGTGGCCGCAACGCTGAGCAGGTTGAGCAGGCCCAGGCCGAGCAGAATCCAGAACGGCACGCTTTTCAGAATGCCAAACAGGTCGAGGCGGGCCTGCTGGGTGAGCTGTACCAGGGCGGCACCCCGGTCGTGGCGGGGCTGCACCTGGGGCCGGGGCGTGGGCGCGGCGGCACGCACCGGAGCGGGAGCATCGGCCAGGCGCTGCTTTTTGGCTTTGCCGGTGGAAGTGGTGAAGGAAAACACGCCGTGGGTCAGGCCCATCAGGGCGCCGGCTATGCCCAGCCACACGAGGCGGTTGGTGAGCAGCGGGCCGGCGAAATCCAGCACCGCGGTGTTTTTCTCCGATACGGTCCAGTACTTGGTCAGGGAGTGCAGGGTACGCAGGCCAAAGGGGTCGAGCAGCAGCACGCTGGCCGGCGTGTCCAGATTAGGCGTCAGCAAACCGACCAGCACAAAGCCCATCATCAGCCCCAGGGCGCCAATGAAGGCGTAGACCGTGTTGCGCGTCAGCACTGTGAGGCAGTATACAATGGCCCCGGCCAGCACCACGTTGGGCACGATAAACAGACTGACGGCCTGCAGGTAGGGCGCCAGTTGAAACGCGCCCACCCGGGCGGGCTCGTTGAGCAAAGTACCCAGCACAATAGCCAGCAGCATGCCCAGCAGGGCCAGCACGGCCACCAGCACCCCGCCCGTGAAGCGGCCCCAGAGGTAGCCGCCCTTTTCGAGCGGGGCGGCATACAGCACCTGGGCGTAGCCCGAGCCCGAGTCGCGGGTGGCCGTGCTGGCCATGATGGCCGTGATAAAGAGCAGGCAGAGCATGGTCATGGCCCCGGCCCGGCTCAGGATGGCGAAGGGCGCGTTGACGTTCAGATTGCGCAGGTCCTGGCCCATCTGCAGGTTGGGCCAGAGCATGGCCAGAAACGTTATTCCGAAGGTAACGGCCAGGAAGATATAGGTGAGCGGCTGCTTGCGCCAGGTAGCCAACTCGAAGCGGAGAAAAGCGGTAAACATGGCAGTGGGCTTAGGCGTGGAGAAGAGTTGACTGCACAGCTTTCCCCTGAATGGTGGAGAAAAACACGTCTTCCAGACTGGGCTCCACGGCCTGGAACCCAGCCGACTCCAAATCGTCGCCGCACACGTGCAGCAGGGGTTGCCCGGCCAGCAGCTTGGTCGAAATCACCTGGTACTGCTGCTGGTACTCGGCTAGCTCAGCCTTCTCGATGGTTCTTTCCCAGATGCGGCCCTTGAGCTCCTGCATGGCGGCCTGGGGCTGACCGGCAAACAGCACCCGCCCCTGGTTGATGATGGCCATGTTGCGGCACAGCTCCCGCACATCGTCCACGATATGGGTGCTCAGAATGACGATGATATTTTCCCCAATTTCGCTCAGCAGGTTGTAAAACCGGTTCCGCTCCCCGGGGTCGAGGCCGGCGGTGGGCTCGTCGACGATGATGAGCAGGGGATTTCCGATGAGAGCCTGGGCAATGCCAAAGCGCTGCTTCATGCCGCCGGAAAACGTGCTGATGCTGCGCTTGCGCACTTCGTAGAGGTTGGTTTGCTCCAGCAGGGCCTTCACCGTCTCGCGCCGCTCCCCGCGGTTCACAATGCCCTTGACGACGGCCATGTGGTCGAGCAAGTCCTCGGCCGACACGCGGGGGTAGACGCCAAACTCCTGGGGCAGGTAGCCCAATACCCGGCGCAGGGCCATTTGGTCGTGCAGCGCGTCGATGGCGTCGAGGTGGATGCTGCCGCTGTCGGGCGCCTGCAGGGTGGCAATGGTGCGCATCAGGGAGCTTTTGCCGGCGCCGTTGGGGCCGAGCAAACCAAACATGCCCTGCGGAATGGTCAGACTCACGTTGTCGAGAGCTTTCACCCCGTTGGGGTAGGTCTTCGACAGGTTTTTGATGATTAGGTCCATGCGGATAGGAGTTTAGGAGCGGTGTCGTGGCGCCTGCCACGCGGTTTTCTGCCGTAAACATGCCTTTCTTACCCGCGCCCGGCAACGTGAAATGAGTAAGTGGTCGGTGCCGGCTAGAATCCGGCAGGCCTGGGCGAGGCCCCGCCGGACCGGGGCGACGCCCTAGCACTCAAAGGATGTGGTAAAAGATGAAGTAGCTCATCGTCACGTTGAACAGCGCGTGCGCCACTATGGCACCCAGCACTGAGCCGCTTTTGGCGCGGCCCAGGGAAAACAACAGGCAACTGACGAAGAGCGCCGCCACCCAGAGCAGACTGGGCCCGGGCAGAAAGTGCCAGCTTGAACCTGAGTACACCAGACCAAAATGCGCGAGGTGAACCCCGGCAAACGCGGCGCTGTCGAGCAGCGTAGCCCGGGCATTGCCCATGCTCGCCCGGAAGCATTCGTGCACTAGTCCCCGGTAGAAGAGCTCTTCTCCGATGGGGCTAAACAGCATACTGATGCCGGCGTAAATCAGGAAAAACAGCCGGCGGGTGTCTTCAGTCAGCACAATCGGCACCCGGTAGGTGCGGGAAATGTAAACCAAGGGGTTGCTACCTGTCAGGCCGAAGCACAGCGTGGCCAAATAAAAAAGCACCGCGCAGCTTACCACGCCCAGCACACCGCCGAGCAGTACGCCGCCCCAGCGCGCGGGCCACACCAGGCCGATTTGCCGGCGGCCGGCCCGGGTCAGCAGCAGGAAGGGCAGCAGAATCATGGCCACGAAAATCAGGGCCACCACCTGGTAGCTTTTGGTGACGTTGGCCTGCAGTACCAGCGCAAAGCGGGTGAGACTGAAAAAAGCCAGCAGCCAGCCGCCGGTTCTGGCGTTTAAATCTACATACCGGCCTGCAAATGGCTTAAAGTACTGTTCAGTCGGAATGAGCACGGGCGCCGGCATAAATTCAAGGTGTTGAAGTAGTTGATCAGCTCAAAAAAGACCAAATAAAGGCATACTGAACTGCGCAACTGCTTGCTGGCCGGTTGCGGCGGGGCGGTAGTATCGGGCAGGCCGCCTCAGACCTGGAAACGCTTCATCAGCTCGTCCTTTTTGCGGCGCGAGACTTCGATGATGGAGTCGTCGGTGAGCTGCACGTAGCCCCCGCTGCCCTTGATGTAGCGCTTCACGTGGGCCGCATTGATGAGGTGGGACTGGTGGACGCGGATAAAGCCGTAGTCGGCAAACAGCTCCTCGTACTCCTTGAGCGTGCGGCTGACCAAAATCCGCTCCTTGCCTTCGAGCACGAAGAGCGTGTAGTTGTCGTCGGCCTGGCAGCGCACCACGTGGGCCACTTCCACCACTTCGAAGCCCTGCATGGTAGGCAAAACGACTTTGCCAGCTAAACCCGTACGCTCCCGCATGTTGTCGTAGAAGGTGTGGAGCTGGGCGGCTACCGGAGCTTGCTGCCGCTGGGTTTTGGCCACGGCTTCGCGCAGGTCAGTTACGCTCACCGGCTTGAGCAGGTAGTCCAGGGCGCAAAACTTGATGGCGCGCAGGGCGTACCGGTCGTGGGCCGTGGTGAAGATGATGTCGAAGGAGGCCGTGCCCAGCATGTCGAGCAGGTCGAAACCCGAGCCCAGGGGCATTTCCACGTCCAGAAACAGCAGATCGGGCGTTTGCTGGCGCAGCAGCTGCAAGCCTTCCTCGGCCGAGGCCGCCTCCCCGATTATCGTGACCTCGGGGCAATAATGCTCCAGCAGGGCGCGCAACGCGGTTCGAGTGTTGGTTTCGTCGTCGATAAGAATAGTGCGGGTCACGGGCAGAGGCAGGCAGTACGTAGCGGAGTTGGCAGCAAGGTATATAGGTTGAAGCCTATACCCAACCGCCGCGCCGCTTTAGGCATGCTGCCGCGGAATGCGCACCACCACGCGGGTACCCTGGGCGGTACTACCGGGCCTACCTAGGTCAATAATTTCGATAGTAATGGGGTGGCGGGCCTGCTGGTTGAGCAAGGCCACCCGCTCCTGCACGATGCCCATGCCCCGGGACGGAAAGCCGGCGTGGGTGCCGCTCTGCCCGGCAGCCCGCTGCCGACCAACACCATTGTCTTGCACTACCGCCACCAGGTACTCCCCTTCCCTGCTCAGATGAACCTCGACGTGGCCCTGCCCGGTGTGGTGGGCCAGGCCGTGCCACACGGCATTTTCGACGAAAGGGTGCAGCAGCATGGCCGGAATTTCCTCTTCCAGCAGGGTGTCGTCGGCCATTACGGCGTAAGTAAACTGCTGCTCGAAGCGCAGGGCCTCCAGCTCCAGGTAGGTGCGCAGCAGGTTCAACTCGGTGCGCACGGTGAGCAGCGGCTGGCGCGACTGTTCCAGAATCAGGCGCATCAGGCCGCCAAAACGGGCTAAGTAATGCTGAGCAGCTTCCGACTCGTGGCGCAGAATGTACTTCTGAATGGACTGCAGGGAGTTGAAGACGAAGTGCGGATTCATCTGGGCCAGCAGGGCCTGCTGCTCGGTTTGGGCCAGGCGCAGCTGCACGTGCTGCCCCCGCTGCCGGCGGCGACGGGTCCAGAGCACGCCACCGAGCAGCGCGGCCCCGGCCGCCAGCCAGCCCAACCACTGCCAGCTGAAGGGCTGCTCCTTAGGCAGGCGACGAATGCCTTGGCGGGTCACGAACACCCAGCTTTGCGCATCTTCCCCGATAAACTGCACATCTAGTCCGCGCAGGGCCGTTTCGAGCGTCAGGCGGCGGTTTTCGTAGCGTACCGCCCCGGCCCGGGTACCCACCCAGAGCAGACCTTCGGGGGCTTGATATAAAGCAGTAATTTGCTTGCTGGGCAAGCCTTCCTGGTAGGTGATTTCGCGGAAACCGCCTCCTTCCAGCACCAGCAGCCCTTCGCGAGTACCTACCCACACCTGCCCGGCCGCGTCCTGCGCAAGGGCCGAGACGGTGTCGTTGCTCAGCCCGTTACGGGTAGTGAAGCGGGTGTTGCGGCTGCCTTCCGTCAGCCGCAATCCGGGCACGGCAGCTTCCCAGACCCGCCCCTGCTGGTCAATCAGACGCGCCGGGCTGTTAGAGGTTTCTGCTACAGATTGCGCCTGTGCCACCGGTCGTGGCAGCAGCCCGGAACTCAGCGAAGCATAAAGCAGCAGCTGTCGGAGCCTGCGCAGAGTCGTCTCCTTTATCATTGTAGCAAACTAGACTTGAGAAAGCCGGGTAGTTTTAAATTATACACCTGACCGCAAGGTGCCAATTTTATTTCAGGCAGTGATGCTGCCCGCCAACATTGCTTTTCCTGCAGGCTGCACTCCTGTCAGCTTACTTCTAGGCTCTGATGCTGGCGAATCCATGCGGATCCGTATTTGTACATAAAAAAGCTCCGCCGAGGAATACCTCAGCGGAGCTTTCTGCTTACGCTTAATTCCGACCTGCTACTTCCCAACTACCTTAAACAAGGTGCCGGCGGGCAGCTTCGTCGTCAGCTGCATGCCGTTGAGAATGGCCATATCCTCGCGGCGGGCCGAAGGAATGCCATTAGCGGCCAAAGCGGCGCCGAGCGTAGTAGCGGTTTTCACCGTTTTAATGCGGATTTTCTCGGGCTGGCGGTTCAGCTTGCTAGCGTCGGTGAGGCGACTGAAGCCCTGGGCTACGCTGCTAAACGTACCGGAATACGTGCCAAACGAGGAAGGTGAGGTCAGGCCGATAAGGGCGAAGATGCTCTGGCCGTCCTGAATCAGGTAGGTGAGCGTGCGGGCCGTAATGCCCTGCTGCCCACTCTGGTCCTGGCCCACCTGATCAGCCTGAATAGCCACGGCGGGGAAGCCGTTGATGGTCGTGCGGCTGGCCTGGGCCGACTGCAGCTTGAGCTGGGTCACCAGAGCCTCGGCGGCGGCGTCCAGGGAGTTACCAGGAGCGGGCAGCAGCGCAATCAGGGCTTTACCATTGGGCTCGGCCATCTGAAACTGCTCGGGCGAGTTCTGGGTTTTCCAGCCCGAAGGCACCGGGAAGCGGAATTTCAGGTCGGGATGGTAAAACACGCCGCCTTCCACGAAGCCCTGGCGCGGGTCTTCCCGAAGGGCAGGCCTTCGATGGAGCGCAGATACGCATCCCGGTTCACGTTCAGCTTGGCTGAGCCCACCTGCTGCTTGGCCTGGGCGGCCAGACCTTTTACGCGGGTGTAGCGGTCGGCTGAGTTGGGGTGAGTAGAAAGGAAAGTCGGCACGCCGCCCGCGCCGCTTTGCTGCTCGGTGCGCTGCAGGGTTTGGAAGAAGTCGGCCATGTTGGAGGCATCGTACCCGATTTTGGTCGAGTATTTCACGCCCAGCACGTCGGCCTCATTCTCCGCGTCGCGGCCGTACTTGAGCAAACCCAGGCCCACGACCTGCGACAACGGCTGAGCAAAGCGGCCCACCAAGTTGGGCGACACCACCGAACCCAGCAGCAGGCCAATGTTGGCAATAGTGGAACGGCTCTGCTGCTTCTGTCCGTGGCGGGCCGTAATGTGGCCCAGCTCGTGGCCCAGTACGCCAGCAAACTGCGCCTCATTATTGAAGTAGGCCATGATGCCGCGGGTAAAATACACGTGGCCGTCGGGCGTGGCAAAGGCGTTAATCACCGGCGAATCGACGATGGTAAAGCCATAGTCGCCGGGGCGGTCCGACACCTTGTTCATCTGCTGGCCCTTGGTATCGATGAGGCGTTGCAGGGTGGCGTTGCTGTAAAGGCCAAACTGAGCCAGCACGGCCGGGTCGGGCTTAGGGCCTTGCAAGGGGGCCAGGTAATAGCGGAAAGGTTTTTCGGTAGGGGCCGAAGTCGTAGAGCTGCTCAGGGGCAGCAAGGCCAGCAACAGGGCACCGGTGGAAAGGCCGCGCAACAGGGAAGATTTCATAGTAGAGAAGCGGCCCGGAGCCGCGTAGAATGGGGAAGGATGAGCTTGCAACGGCCGCCCCGCGGGCAGGGTTGCAAACCGGGAGAACTGCTCCCTGACCGCCGTGAAACGGGGCGGTTAGAGAGGCTAAGCCAAAAAACCTGCCAACCTAGAAAGCCGACATGCATGACCGTCATGCTGAGTGCAGCGTAGCGGAGTCGAAGCATCTCTCCCGCAATGCTATTGAATTAGCAAAGCAACGAAGCGGTAGAGATGCTTCGCGGGGCTCAGCATGATACATACTTTGGCAACGTTAGCACGCGAGATTCCTCGGCTTCGCTCGGAATGACGTTCTGGTAAAGCTTGGCCCTTACTTGCCCACCACCTTTATCAGGGAGCCAGCGTTGACTTGCTCGTTGAGCTGCATGCCGTTGAGAATGGCCATTTCCTCTAGGCGGGCTTCGGGCACGCCGTTGGTTTTGAGGGCCTGGCTCAGGGAGCTGCGCAGCTTCAGGGTTTTGATGCGCACGTGTTCGGGCTGGCGGTTGAGCTTATCGGGCTCAGTGAGGCGAGCAAAGCCTTCCATGGTGCTGCTAAACGTGGGCTGGTAAGCCGGAAAGTCGGCCGGAGCGGCGGCGCCGAGCAGGGCGTAGATGGTTTTTCCGTCCTGAATCAGGTAAACCTGGGCCCGGACGCCCGCCACCGACTGCCCGGTTTGCGGGTCCTGCTGCACCTGGTCGGCCACGAAGGCCAGGGCCGGGAAGCCATTGACGGTGGTGCGGCGCGAGTCGGTGGGCTGCAGGCTGAACTGCTTGACCATGGCCTGAGCGGCCTCGTCGAGGGAGGCGCCGGGGGCCAGGGCCAGCATCATCAGGGCCTTGCCGGCGGGGTCGGCCATCTGAAACTGCTGGGGCGTGTTCTGGTGCTTCCAGCCGCTAGGCACCGGGAAGCGGAACTTCAGCTCGGGGTGATAGAAGGCGTTGTTTTCCACGAAGCCCTGGCGTGGGTCCTCGCCGTACACGATGCCGTCAATCAGGCGCAGGTACTGGTCCCGGTTGATTTTCAGGTTCTGCGGGTTGCCGTTCTGCTGCTTCCACTGGTCGGCCAGCTGGTGCACGCGGTTGTAGCGGTCGGCCGGGTTGGGGTGGGTCGAAAGGAAGTCGGGCACGGGCTGGGCAGCGCTTTTTTCCTGCTCCCGCTGCAAGGTCTGGAAGAAGTCGGCCATCTGGGAAGCGTCGTAGCCAATCTTCGACGAATATTCCACGCCCAGCTCATCAGACTGGCTTTCGTCGTCGCGGCCGAACTTGAGGAAGAGCAGCTGCATGCCCTGGGCGGCCTGCTCGCCAAACTGGGCCAGGCGGGGCGAGGCAATCATGGCCCCATCAGGCCCACCTGCCCGATAATGGCGTTGGTTTGCTGCTTGGCCGAGTGCCGGGCCGTGACGTGGCCGATTTCGTGGCCCAGTACGCCGGCAAACTGCGCCTCGTTGTTGAAATGGGCCATAATGCCGCGGGTGAAGTACACGTAGCCGCCGGGAATAGCAAAGGCATTAATCACCGGCGAATCGACGACGCGGAACTGATAGGTCAGGTCGGAGCGGTGGGAAATGGCTCCCATGGCCTTGCCCTTCTCGTTGATAAAGTTCTGCAGCTTCTGGTCCGGATACAGGCCAAATTGCGCCGTTACGGCCGGGTCCGACTGCTGCCCCATGGCCAGCTCCTGGCCTTTGGAGACGAGCATCACTTCCTTTTTACCGGTAACGGGATTGGTGGAGCAGGCTGAAGCCAGCAACAGAGCAGTAGCCAGAGGCAAGGTGGGTTTCATAGGCGGGAGAGGAACGGTGTGTGGTCCTGCAACGCCAGCCGCACGCTTTGGTTACACCCCGCTGCGAATGGCCCCGGGCGGTAATTCAACCCCGGGCAGGCCGTACATTCTTTGCTTCAGGAACCTTTACCAGGGATATGGCAGGGCAAGGCAACTACTGTTCAGGCATTAGAAAACCCCTATGTTTACTGCGCTGACCTCTACCGGGCGCACCCCTATTCTCTATGACTGAAAGAATTCTGGCTGCTTTGCGGGCCGCCCACCTTGTTTCCGCCGAGCAGGCCGACGCCATCGGCACCTACGAGCGGGAAAAGCCTTTTTCGCTCTACTATGAGCTGCGCACCTTCCTTTCCTTGGGCGTCACGCTGCTGAGCACGGGCCTGGGCTTGCTGATTTACAAGAACATCGACACCATCGGGCACGGCGTGATTGTAGCCCTCATTGGCCTGCTTTCGGCGGCTGGCTTCACCTATGCCTACCGCAAGCGGCAGCCGTTTACCTGGCAGGCCGCCCGCAACTCAACCGGGGCCGACTATGCCCTGCTGCTGGCCTGCCTCACGCTGCTCACGCTGCTGGGCTACCTGCAGTACCAGTACAACGTGTTTGGCACCCGCTACGGCCTGCTGGTGATTTTGCCCACCCTGGTCTTCTTTGCCTGCGCCTACCGGTTCGACCACCGCGGCGTGCTCTCGATGGCCATTACCGGGCTGGCGGCCTGGGTGGGCGTGTCCGTGGCCCCGCTGTCGGCCTTCACGTCGAACAACTACGCGCTGCCCCACCTCGATGCCATTGCTATTGGGCTGGGGCTCTGCTTGGCCGTGGTGGGGCTGGCCTCGGAATACCAGGACAAGAAAAAGCACTTCAGCTACACCTACGTGCTGCTGGGCAGCAACCTGGCCCTGATAGCGCTGCTGACGGCCATGTTTCGGGGCCACTTCGAGGCGAGCTTTCTGCCGCCGGTGCTGGCGGCGCTGCTCATTATCGGGCTCAGCGCGGCTTTGTACTGGTATGCCCGGCGCACCCACTCCTACGTGTTTGTGCTGCTGGGAGCCCTCTACGGCTACATAGCCGTAACCTACCTGTACTTCCAGCTGTCGGAACTGGACCGGGATTTTGAAGTAACGGCCTTCGTGTACTTTCCGGCCTCGGCCGTGGGCGTAATCTTGCTACTGTTGAATCTGAAAAAAATTGTGGGCAGCCATGAGCAAGAAGGCATATAACGAAGAGTGGATTTTCAACCGGCTGGTGCAGGACACGGCCCGGCGCTGGGGTAAGGCCAAGCTGCTGTTGCCGGAACAGGTTAAGGCCATTGGGGAGGCGTTTCCGAGCGAGTTCTACCAGCCCCACCTGTTTATCCGCATTGCCCTGTTCATTTTCACCTGCCTGGGTAATATGACGGCCGCGGGACTGGTCTTTCTGGCCGTTATGGGAATCGGCAGCCCCCGGGGCGACTCGGAGGAGGTGCGGGGGCTGCTGGGCTGCCTGCTGTGTGGCGGGGGCTCGTTGCTGCTGCTGGAAGTGCTTATTTCCTCTAACCACCTCTACCGCTCCGGCGTCGACAACGCCCTGCTCTACTTGGGCGTGGCCTACTTCGCCGTGGCCCTCGTTATCGGGTACGACCTGCTAATGCCCCACTCCATCGACCTGGACGATTTGCAAGAGTACGGGCTGCTCTGGCCCCTGCTGGCGCTGCTGGCCGTGGTGATGCTGACGGCCATCATCCGCTACGCCGACCCGCTGGCTGCTGCCCTCACCCAGCTGCTCTACCTGGGCATTGTGGGCGCGGTGGTGCTCCGGCTGCCGCTGGGCCGGGCCCTGCTGCCCTTTGCCCTGATGCTGGCCTGCGTCGGCAGCTACTGGCTGGTGCGGCAGCTCACCCGCCGCCCCGACTACCTCTACTACCGCCCGGCCGTGCGCACGGTAAAGGCCCTGACCCTGGCCTTCTTCTACCTGGCCGGCAACTACCTGGTGGTACGCGAAGCCAATGCCCTGCTCAATCATCTGGAGTTTTCACAGCAAATCCCCTTTGCCCCGCTGTTCTACCTCTTTACCGTGGCTATTCCGCTGGTCTACCTCTACCAGGGCCTGCGGCGCGCCGACCGGATTCTACTCTACGCGGGCCTGCTGGGTTTGTGCTTTTCCATCTATACCTACCGCTTCTACCGCTCGGTGCTGCCCCCGGAATGGGCCCTCACCCTGGGCGGCTTGTTCCTGATCGGGCTGTCGGGCTGGGCCCTGCGCTACCTGCGCCCCGCCCGCCACGGCCTCACCTCCCAGCCCGCCGGCAGCCCCGCTTTTAGTCAGCTAAACCTGGAGTCCCTGGTCATGTCGCACGTGACCGAAAGCTCCCTGCAGCCCCACGAGCCCGGCTTCCAGTTCGGCGGCGGCGAGTCCGGTGGCGGCGGCGCGGAGGGGAAGTGGTGAGATGGTGAAATGGTGAGTTTATCGTTCTTTTAGCCGTGTCATGGCGAGCAGAGCGAAGCCATCCGTCCTCTGCTAGTGACAACCGCTCTTTTACCCAGAAAGCCCTGACGTTACGCTAACGTCAGGGCTTTTCAGTTTAGGGAACTCAGCACATTTCAGAGGACGGATGGCTTCGCAAGCTCGCCATGACAGACGCGACAAAACAACAACTCACCATTTCACCATTTTACTATCTCACCTCACGGCCGGCGGCTGTTGACGGTGATGCTCTGGTAGCCGATCAGCAGGTCGGCGCGGGTGCCTGGCGGGCGGTAGTATACTAGCAAGTCGTACTGATTTTCGGTTTCCTGGTGGCTGCCTTCGAAGTACACGTCATCGGGGCGCCGGCGGCTTTACCCACCACGTAATAGTAGTTGTAGTAGCCCTGTTTGAGCAAGGCCGTGCCGGTGTACTGCTGCTGCTCGGTATTATACGTCAGCTTGAACTCGTCCTGGAGCTTCCAGTCGGAGAGGGCGCCGAAGACGTACACCGGGCCGGGAGCGGCCTGCGGAGCCCGCAGCTGAAACGTCACGTTAGCGTAGTCGCCATTGGTGTCGCCATTGCCATACTCCCGGCTTTCGAACAGGCGCTGCCCGTTGATGTCCTCAAACTGGGTGTAGCTCTGCCCGTTGCGGGTGGCTTCGGGGCTCAGCACCACGGTGCGGGGCGAAGTGGTAGGGTCCAGCTCGGCCATGCCCGCCCCCATGGTGCGCAAGGAGCGCATGTCGAAGTAGCGAAACTCGCTGCTGGCCGGGAAGGCGTTTTCGAAGTTGAAGTACTGGTAGTCGAGGCGGCGCTCGGCGTCGCGCACGAAGGTGGGCCGCAGGTTGGTTTTGGCGTTGTCCCAGCGGAAATTCTGGCGCAGCATCACCTTCACCTCCTGGCTGGGATTCACCAGGTTCAGCCCGTTGTAGCCAATCGAGAAGTCGACCTGCTGCAGGGTGTAGCGCTCCTGCCCGCCCACCGGAATGCCCTGGCGCATGGCTACCTCCACCCCGTTTTCATACACCAGCAGGCGGCGCGAAACCACTGGCGTGCCCCCGCCGCTGCTCACGACCAGCAGGTAGTTGCCGCTGAGCTTGACCCGCGGCACCTGCATGCGGTAGTGGTAGTAGGGCACCTTCACATTGACGCCGGTACGATAGTCGGTAATGAGAAACTCGTTGATTTCACTTAGAAACTGCAGGTCGGTCAGCACCGAGGGCTTCCAGTCCACGTCGCAGTGCACGAGCTTGGCTGTGAGGCGCTGGGAGCCGTTGCCCAGCATGTCGAACTCCAGCACGATGGGCTGCTGCTGGCTGATGGGCACCACCGGGGGCTGGAATATCTCCGTGTTCTGGCCAGTGGCCACGTAGCACTGCACCGAGCGCACGTCGGGACTGTAGGTATAGTCCTCGTAGCGCAGGGTTTTATCGGCGTAATATTCCGGGGGGCGCTGCTGCTGACTACCACGCGGGGCATTGGGGTCGGTAATGGGCGTACCGAGCGGAACGCAGGCAGTGGCAAGCAGCAGAACAGTGGGCAGGGAATAACGGAGCATAAAGGCGAAGGTAGCGCGAACTGGAATTTTACGTAGTACGGTCCCAACGCCGGGGCGGCGGCAATATTTCCTGAGCCGGGTTGATAACGTTAACTTCACGGGAGGTTGATGAAGCCTTAACCCGGGCGTAAAACAAGCGCAATAGTCCCTTTCGTACTTGCGGCACCATTCAACACCTCACCAGCTTCCTATGAAACCGACGCTTACCCTCTTCTCTGCCGCCGTGCTGGCCAGCCTCGCCGCCCGGGCTCAGACGCCCTGCCCTACCCTGCCCACCGACCACATCAGCCGCTTTACCTCGGTACTGCCCTCCACCCAGCCCCAGGACTTGCGTATTCCCGCTACCCACACTTTTCAGATGCTGCTACAGGGCGGAGCGGCTTACTCTACCGCTGCCGATGGCAACGTGAAAGAGTCTTTTGACTTTACCGGCTACGTGCCCATCAACGGCAGCAGCGCCAACGGCTACCTGTCCGTCAACCACGAGGGTTCTTCAATGGCTACTTCGGGCGTGAGCATGCTCGACCTGAGCTTCAACACGACCACCAAGCTGTGGAACGTAACGGCCAAGCACCCCGTGAACTTCGGCCCCGTGGTTGGCACGTTCAACAACTGCTCGGGCGGCGTGACGCCCTGGAACACGGTAATTACCTGCGAGGAAAACGCCCCGACGGCTCCCACCGACAGCAACGGCGACGGCTACATGGATTTTGGCTGGAACGTGGAAATTGACCCGGCTACCCACGCCGTAAAAGACCAGGACGGCAACGGCACGCCCGACAAGCTCTGGCGCATGGGCCGCATCAAGCACGAGAACATCGTGGTAGCCCCCGACCGCCGCACCGTCTACGAAGGCGCCGACGACGGCTCGGCCAACAGCTTCGTGTATAAATACGTGGCCACCACGGCCGGTCAGCTGGGCAACGGCAACTTGTACGCCCTCAAGCTCGACGGCACGGTAGCCACTGCCACCACCGGCACCTGGATTCAGATTCCGAACAGTACGCCGGCCGAGTGCAACAACACCACGGCTTCGGCCCTGGCCCTGGGCGCCACCAGCTTCAACGGCGTAGAAGACATCGAAATCAGCCCGGTTACCGGCCAGATCTACTTTACCGCCAAAGGCCCCGGCACTACTTACCGCTTCACCGACGGCGCGACGGTTAGCAACTTCGAGATTTTCGTGGGCAACACGCCTACCGTTACCAACCGTACCTACCCCATCAACTACGGCACGGCTACCGTGAACGAGGCTTGGGGCACTGGCAACGACAACCTGACTTTCGATTCCCAGGGCAACCTCTACGTGCTGCAGGACGGCGGCCGCAACCACGTGTGGGTAGTGCGCCCCTGCCACACGGAGGCCAACCCCGCCGTGGAGGTGTTTGCCGTAACGCCCAACGGCTGTGAGCCCACGGGCATGACCTTCTCGCCCGACGAGAAATTCATGTTCATCTCCATGCAGAACCCCGCTACTACCAACACCCTGGCTACGACGGATGCCGCCGGTCAGTCGGTCGTATTCAACAAGTCGACTACCCTGGTTATCAGCCGCAAAGGCATACTGGGCACGACGCTGGCCACGGAGAAAGGCCGCCCCGAACTGGCCAAGGCCGACGTATTCCCCAACCCCGCTACCGGTACCGAGCTGACCGTGGAGCTGACCAACAACCGCAAGGAAACGGCCACGCTGCAGGTGTATAACAGCCTGGGTGCCCGGGTGCTGGAGCAGACGACCACGCTGAACCAGGGCCTCAACAGCCTGCGCGTACCGGTAAGCAAGCTGCGCAGCGGCCACTACACGCTGGTGGTGAAAACCGCTACCACGTCCACGACTCGTCCCTTCATCAAGCAGTAGTGAGGCTGGTTCGAATTCTTCAACTTCTGGTTTTTCTTGGTGTTGCCCGGCAGGTTCTGCCGGGCAACACCTGCTTGGCCCAGTGCCCTAATCCGGCCGCCTTTACCCTGGCCGATGCCCTGAGCCGCCCGGCCTGCGTGCGGGAACTCAACGTGCGGGGCCAGAGCCTGGAGCTGCTGCCGGCCAGCGTGGCCCGCCTCGGCAGCCTGCGCCGCCTTTATGCCCACGAAAACCACCTGCGCCACCTGCCGGCCAGCCTTACCGAGCTCGACAGTCTGCAGGTGCTGTTCGTCAACAAGAACGGCCTGCTGGATTTGCCCGCCGACCTGGGCCGCTTGCACCGCCTGCAGCAGCTGCAAATCGACCAGAACGTGCTGACCGAGCTGCCGCCCAGCATCGGGGGCCTCGACAGCCTGAGGTTTTTGCTCACGGCCTGGAACAACTTCACCTCCCTGCCCGAGCAGCTGGGCCAGCTCAGCCGCCTCGAATACCTGGACAGCTCCCACAACCAGCTGCTGTTTTTGCCCGCGACCCTGCCCCGGTTGCAGAGCCTGCGCTACGTCTACCTCAATGACAACAAGCTCCAGCGCCTGCCCGAGCAGCTGGGCCAGCTGGGCCGCCTGCAGGAGCTAAATCTGGCCAACAACCAGCTCGAAACCCTGCCCAAAAGTCTGGGTGGCTGCCGGGAGCTCAAGGTGCTCATTGTGTCGGGCAACCAGCTCAAGGCCCTGCCCAACAGCCTGGGCGACTTGCAGAACCTGGAAATTCTGATTGCCAACGACAACCAGCTCAAGGGCCTGCCCCGTTCCCTGGGCCGCCTGACCAAGCTCAAAACCATTATTGTGAAGGGCAATGCCTTTACGCCGGCAGCCCGCCAACGCGCCGAGGCCCTGTTGCCCCAGGCGCACATCTATTTTCAATGAACCGCCCTTTGCTTTGCTTTTCCGGCCCCTTCCGGGCCCTGCTGCTGGGTTTGGCCACGCTGCTGTTTTCCTTTGCCGTGCTCCACAAAACGCCCGTCGAGCAGGTGCAGGACTACTACACGCTGCACCTACGCCGTTTTCACGACCAGCTGACCCGGTTTCAGGACGTAGCTTACTCGGCCGATACCACGGCCCTGCGCCGGCAGTTTGCCGCCTGCCGCACCGAGTACAAGCAGCTGGAGTTTGCCGTCGAATACTACTATCCGCACGCGGCCCAGCGCCTCAACGGGGCCAATCTGCCCGAAACCGAGGCCGGGGAGCCCGATGAGGTAATCCCGCCCTCCGGCTTTCAGGTGCTGGAGGAATACGTGTACGCCGCCCCACCGACGACCGGGCCAACCGCGACCTGGTGCACCAGGAAATCGACAACATGCTCTATCAGGTGCGCCACCTCGAGCAGCAGGCGCCCATGCTAGCCTTCACCGACGCGGAAGTATTCGACGCGGTGCGGCTCAACCTCTACCGGCTGGCTTCCAAAGGCCTTTCCGGCTTCGACTCCCCCGCCGCCCATGCGTCCCTGCCCGAGGCCGCTGCCACCCTGGAATCCACGACCCAGGTGCTGAGCTTGTTCAATGTACCCCCGGCCCTGCGCGCCCAGCTGGCCCGCTGCCGGGCAGCCGTAGCAGCACCCGGCCAGGATTTCGACCGGTTTGACCGGGCCCGGTTTTTTGTGCGCTGCTTCAACCCAGCCCTGGCCGGCCTGCAACAGGCCCAGCAGCAACTCAAGATTCCCTACGTGCCCGCCCGGCGCGCTATCCGGGCTCAGGCCGTCAGCTACTTTGCCGCCAATGCCTTCGAACCGGCCTACTTTGCGCCTACCGACGCTGCCGCGCCGACCCCGGCCGTGCTGGCTCTGGGGGAAGCCCTGTTTCGGGAGCCCCTGCTCTCGGGCCGCGCAGGACGCTCCTGCGCCAGCTGCCACGTGCCCGACCGCGCCTACACCGACGGGCTGCGGGTAAACCTTTCCTTACAGGCTGGTGCCGAGCTGCCCCGCAACACACCTACGTTGCTGAATGCCGGCCTGCAAACCGAGCAGTTTGCCGACGGCCGGGTGCATTTCCTCGAAGATCAGGTGCACGCGGTGGTGTCGAACAAGGCCGAAATGGGCGGAAAGCTCAGCGAAGCTCCGGTCCTGCTGCGCAAAAAAGCCACTTACCAGAAGCTCTTTGCCCAGGCCTTTGCCTCCGAAGCCCAACCGATTTCGGAGCCCAACATTCGCCGGGCGGTGGCTGCCTACGTGCGTAGCCTGGTACGCCTCAACAGCCGCTTCGACCAGTACATGCGCGGCGATACGGCCGTGCTGAGCTCCCAGGAAGTACTGGGCTTTAACCTGTTTATGGGCAAAGCCCAGTGCGGCACTTGCCACTACATGCCCTTGTTCAACGGCACCGTGCCCCCACTCTACGACAAGACCGAAAGTGAGGTATTAGGCGTGCCCGGCAACGACCTGCAAAAACTTGCGCTGGACGCCGACCAGGGCAAGTTCCTGCTTTACGGCATTGCTCACCAGCGCAACGCCTTCAAGACGCCCACCGTCCGTAACGTGGCCCTGACAGCGCCCTATATGCACAACGGGGCCTACCAAACCCTGGAACAGGTGCTGGATTTCTACAACCGTGGGGGCGGCCAGGGCCTGGGCCTCGACGTGCCTACCCAGACACTAGCCGCCGACCAGCTCCACCTCAACGAGGCTGAGCAGCAGGCGGTTATTGCCTTCCTCAAATCCCTCAACGACGCTTCTGCCTCCGCTTATTAAGCAGAAGCCTACTCAACTTTAGTTGGCCCCGGTAAGCTGGGCAACCAGCGTATTTCAAAATCCAGCAGCTGGCGTTGGCTCTTCGTGAACCTATGTCAACTGCTGGAATTTTTATGAAACTATTTTTATATTTTTTATAATTATTTTCTTCTATATTCGACCATTCTTTCACCTTCATACCAGTTTACTTTATGACACAAGCTACCCACCGCAGCCTGTGGGCAGGTCTGTTGGCGCTCTGCACCACCAGCCTGCACGCACAAGACAACACCAGCACCCTTCAGCAAACCGGCCTCGACAACCGGGCCCAGATTACCCAGGTTGGCAATGGCCACAGCTCGGCGGGCACCCAGCTGGGCAACCTCAACACGCTGGAGGTAAATCAGTCTGGCAGCTACAACCGGGCCACCTCGGCGCAGGTCGGCAACCGCAACGCCGTTACCCAAAACCAGAGTGCCGCTTCCAGCACGGCTTCGGCCAGCCAGCTCGGCGACCGGAACACCATTTCTCAAACCCAGGAAATCGGGCCTAACCACACGGCCACGGGTGTTCAACTGGGCAACCGCAACGAACTAACCCAGGCCCAGCGGGGCTCGGGTCACCAGGCAGGAGCCGCGCAGACGGGCAACCGCAACGTGGCCGAGCAGATTCAGTTCGGCCGGGTAAACCAGGCGGGCATTCTGCAAGTGGGCGACAATAACCAGGCGTATCAGCAGCAGTCTGGCCTGGGCAACATTGCGACGCTGGCTTCCGTCGGCAACCGGAACAGCGCTGTTCAGGACCAGGGCGGCTCCAACACGGCCACGGGCGCCCAGCTCGGCAACGATAACAGCCTGACCCAGCGCCAGCAGGGCTTTGGCAATTCGGCCACGGCCAGCCAGGTCGGGAACCGCAACCTCGCCGAGCAGAGCCAGGAAGGTGGCTCACCCAGCCTGAATACGGCTACTATCGAGCAGGAGGGCAATGACAACCGCGCCTACCAGTCGCAGGGTGGCGGCGACATCTCCGCGCAAAACTCGGCCTACATTGACCAGGACGGCAACGGCCACTTTGCCCGGCAGCAGCAAACGGGCATCAGCAACTCGGCGGAAGTTTACCAGGGTATTTCGGGACAAAGCAGCACCACCATTCAGAATGGTGTCGGCAACCAGGTTGAGGTTCGGCAGAACCATCCGTAAGGCCCAGCGGTAGCACCGCCTACCTGCCCAATAAACAAGCAAAAGCCCCGCAGCAACCAAGGTTACTGCGGGGCTTTTCACTAAAGCAAGTAGTGTTTACTTATCGAGTTGCTCGGCGCGCTCGGCCAACTTTTCCCACTGGTCGTTGGTGCGGTTGAGCTCCTTTTTCACCTGCTCAAACTTCATCGTGGCGTCTTTCAGCTGGGCGGTGTTGTTGTAGATGTTCGGGTCGGCCAGCTGCTTTTCGTAGATGGCCAGCTCTTTTTCCAGGGTCGTAATCTTGCCCTCGATTTCCTTGAGCTCCTTATTCACCTTTTTTAGCTCGTGCTGATTAGCTTCGCGCTCCGAGCTGGAAACCGGCTTTTTCTCCTCCTTCACCGGCTTGGGAGCCGAGGGCGAGGCCAAGCCAGCCTTCTTAGCGGCCTTTTCGCGGTCTTCCTGCCACTGCTCGTACTCGGCGTAGGTACCGGGGTACTCCTTCAGCTGGTAGTCCTCGATGTACCAGATCTTGTTGGCCACGTTTTCTACGAAGAACCGGTCGTGGCTAATCACGATGTAGGTGCCTTCGTACTGGTCCAGGGCCTGAATCAGGATGTTCACCGACTGCATGTCCAAGTGGTTGGTCGGTTCGTCGAGCAACAGGAAGTTGGCTTCCGAAATCAGGGTTTTGGCCAACGCCACGCGGCTTTTCTCGCCCCCGCTCAGCACCTTGATTTTCTTGTAGACCTCGTCGCCGGTGAACAGGAAGGAACCCAGAACCGAGCGCAGCTCCATTTCGGAGCGCTTGGAGCCGGCTTCCACCATTTCCTGCAGAATCTCGTTTTCGATGCGCAGGCTTTCGAGCTGGTGCTGGGCATAAAACGCCATGATGACGTTGTGGCCCAGCTGGTGGTTGCCGTTGGTGGGCGCCTCTTGCCCCGCCACCAGGCGCATCAGCGTCGACTTACCTTTACCGTTGGCCCCAATCAGCGCGATTTTGTCGCCCCGCTCGATGTGCACGTGGGTGTCGCGGAAGATGAGCTTCTCGCCGTATTTTTTGCCTACGTGCTCCATGCGCAGGATGTGGCGGCCAGGCGTCACGGTGAAGTTGAACTTGATGTTCACCTTCGCGTCGTCGGCGGCCACGTCCTCAATGCGCTCCAGCTTATCCAGGGCCTTTACCCGGCTCTGGGCCTGCTTGGCCTTCGATGCCTTGGCCTTGAATCGCTCAATAAACCGCTCGGCCTGCTTGATCTGGGCCTGCTGGTTTTCGAAAGCCCCCTTCTGAATGGCGTTGCGCTCCTCCTTTTCTTCAAGGTAGAAGGAGTAGTTGCCGGCATAAGGCACCAGCTTGCCGCCGGTTACTTCCACGGTGGTGTTGGTGGTGCGGTCCAGGAATTCCCGGTCGTGACTCACGATAATAACGGCGCCTTCGTAGCCGGCCAGGTAGTTCTCAATCCACTTGATGGAGGGCAAGTCCAAGTGGTTGGTCGGTTCGTCGAGCAGCAGCAAGGAGGGTTGCTGGAGCAGGATTTTGGCCAGCATCACGCGCATACGCCAGCCACCCGAAAACAGCTTCAGCGGCTTCTGCAGCTCCTCGGTGGTAAAGCCCAGACCTTCCAGGATTTCCTCGGCCCGGGCCTGCATGGTGTAACCGCCGAGGGCCTCGAAGCGGTCCTGCAGGGTGGCCAGCTTGTCCACGAGGTCGTCGGTGTAGTTGGTTTCGAACTCGAGCAGCACCTCGTCAATTTTCTTCTGCACGTCGAGGGCCTCAGCGAAGGCCTGCATGGCCACAATCAGGATGGGCTCGTGGGAGTCGTAGCTGAGCAAATCCTGGTTCAGGAAGCCCAGGCTCACGTCCTTGCTCATGGAGATGCTGCCGCCGTCGGGCTTGTACTCGCCCACCAGAATGCGCAGCAGCGTGGATTTGCCCCGGCCATTGAGCCCGATCAGGCCAATCTTATCTTTGGGCTTAATATGAAGGCTGGCCTTGTCGTAGAGCGTACGCGAGCCGAAGTGAAAATCGAGGTCAGTAATGGAAATCATCCTACTTTGCGTGTATCAGGGCGCAAAGGTACGGGTTTAGGCAGGGTACCCAACCTTCGACCACTACTTAGCTACAGATAAGCTTTCCGTAAGCGCCACAATTTTATGCCTAAACGCTTTTTGGCTGCTGTTCTGTTCACGGCCAGCCGAATCCATAGTTTATACTTTATACTACATGGGAATAAGGGTTACAGCAATTCATTTTGAACAGGGCTTGCCAGTGTTTTCCGAAATCAAACAGCAGTACAAGGCCCAGACGGGCTTAGATATTTCGCTGGTGGCCACCGTGCATCTGGCCAACGGCTCCCTACCCGATCTGATGGCGTCCCCTTCTTGCGCGCTACAACTGCTCAATGCCGACGCGGCTGCCAGCGAGCAACTGGAGCTGGCGTACGATAAGCAAAAAGCCCGGTTTCTTGCAACCCAGCAGTACGAGGCCGCCGCTGCCGCCAGGGACGCTTTTACCAGAGCAAGATCGGCCTACACGCATCTCCACGACTGGACGTTTGTCGTGAGTTGGTCCTCCTCTTCCGTATTCGAGCATTTTTACGCCATAGAGTTTACTAGCACCAAGGATACAATTGAAGTATACCAATACAGCGACCAGGAATACGCCGTTGACTCTTTGCTTAGAGTGCTGGTAGATTTAGGAGGGATATACCTAGGCTTTGCCAGCGAAACACCCCAAAGCCCGCCTAGGCGTTGGCGTAAGCTGAAGCGGTGGGAAGACTACAGGTGGTATAATCGTCCGAAAAAGTGATTCGCTTCTATGTTCCGCACATCCAAAGCTCTCCGCTACCAGCGGCTCAACCACGAGTGGAACGCCGAACCTAATGCCCCGCAGCCTGTGCTTACCGTGGAGGGACAGGCGCTACAATTAGAGTTTTCCTGGAATGATATCCTGTTTGAACAGTTCCCGCAAGCTGAGCGGGGCTGTCTGACGTTTCGAGGCTGCCACAAGTATTCCTTCAACGCCCTGAATGACGAAGGGTATTATCTTGGGCAGCACCGGTACACCACTTTACAACTGCCGTGGGGCGAGTTCTACGAGCTGTTTACCGACTGGCAAACCGATTTCCCGCCCGATGTCGTGGTCCTGGGCCCGGCTGCTGACTCTGCCCGGCTTCACCACTTTCTGTTTTTCCTGAGGGACAATACCTTCGAATGCGTGGCCGAAAGCTGGGAGCTTCGGCGTCGCTGACGCAAGATTCTTCCCTTCGCCAACACCTTGACTTATTCCAGTTACACTTCCCGGTGCTATACCTTACTCATTAATGGAAATTCTGGAAGCTATTCTCAGCCTGTTGTTTGCTGTGCTAGACGGTGGGTCCAGCACGAAAGCCACTACCCCATTGTCATCGGTTGTGGCTGTGCTCCTACTGATTCTGACGGGTCCACTTGCCATCTGGGTTCTAGTACAACTTGAGCCAGAGCCCTCACAGTTGCTGCTCTGCTTTCTGGCAGCTTTACCACTTGGCGGGCTCAGTGCCTATCTGTTCTTTCGAGTACATCTTGTGGCATCCTACACACTAACCGGATTTACTCTAACCGTTCTTTGGGTATCAATCCTGCTTACGCTACTAGGCACTTACTTAATTGCGCAGTATCCGTGGGTGGCCCCTACCGAAATCAGTGAGCTAATCGGACGGTAAACGGCACGACCTGAGCCGGCAAAACAAAGCGGCGTTCTGTAGGCAGCGAGTATTCCAGGTACAATTCCCCTAAACATATTTCCCAATGCTGCTGTAGGGTGGAGCTCCGGGAAAACACCCTTCTGAATGCAAAACGTCCTGGCCGCTTTTATCTTGTTGTTGGCCAGCTCACTAGCAAAAAAGCCACGCGCACCCCTCGACAAAACATTCAACAATTCCTATCCATCTAATTATATTTCCACCCGTATAAACCCGTATTCCTCTCCGTAGTTATCTGAATGCCTCCTGTTGAACCGTCCTTAATTCCCAGCAACGAAGAGGACCGCCTGCTTGCCCTGAGCCGTTACCAGATAGTAGGTACGGCCCGGAAAGCTTGTTCGACGATCTGGCCGCCCTGACGGCCAAGCTTTTCCGGACGCCCATTGCCCTAGTTTCGTTGGTGGAGGAAGACAGCGTGTGGTTTAAGGCCAACTTCGGCTTGCCTGATGCGGGGCGGGTTGGGCGTACCGAAAGCCTGTGTTCGGTGGCTATTCTGCACAACCAGGTCACGGTATTCGAGAACCTGAGCACGCATCCCTGCACCTTGGTTGACCCTAGCGTACAGCAGGCCCTGCACATGGAGTTTTACGCCGGGCATCCTTTGCAAACCCCGGAAGGCTACAACATTGGTTCTCTCTGCGTTATTGACCGCCAGCCCCGAGTTTTCTCACCCGACGAACAGGAGTTACTCCAGCAGTTGGCTACCACGGTGATGCTCCTGCTGGAGCTGCGGCGGGTGGGGGTCACGCTACTGACCTCCGGCGACAAGCTTTACCCCACCGTACCCTCCCTGGTGCACAGCCTGACGCTGCTGGCCGAAATCGGCAGCAGCGGGGCCGCTATAGATATTACCGGTAAGCCAATTGATACGCTGGCTATTCATCACGAAGCTGCACAGCTCACGAGCTTGCTTAACCGCACGATTGAGCAGGTCCTAGCCGACTAGGCTACCGCCGCATCAGGATCTGTGCCAGGCCCCCAGGCTTGCCCCTGAAAATTGTAAGCTGCCCGGTACCTGCTACTTCTGGCGGCAAGCTCCCGGCCGTATTTCCACCTGTGCCCCTAAGCCTTGCCCAGCCCGCAATATTGGGCCGATAAACCTGTGCCCCCGAAATTCCTTACTAACCCTTATTACCAGACTCTCAATCAGTTGATTACACACATTGCATTCTAAGCTGAACAAATCAATAATTTTCGCCGGGGTTAGATAAAATAATATTCAACGATATAGGATTTCGTCATTACATTCGACCAAATTTGCCTGTGGCATTTGTATTTTTCCGTTCTATCCCATCTTCTTTAGCTTCAGCATGAAGAAACCTTTTACCCCTGTTATCAGCAGCTTGCTGCTGGGCACCACCTTATTGCAAAGCTGTGCCACCATTATATCCAGCCCGTCGCAGTCGGTGCGCGTGGTGGGGCAGCCGGCGGGCAGCACTTACTACGTGAATGAGCGCATTGTCAAAGCCAAGCCCATTGCGGGCAGCACCGACGTCATCATCAAGGTGAAGCGCAAAAAGAATTCGGAAGTAAAAATCAAGCATGATGGCTACAAGGACTATTCCGAGGTGCTTTATCCCGACAAGAAAAATGCGCTGATCTACCTGAACTGGGTGCCCGTTTTGGGCGGAATCGGTTCGGCCTTTCGCACGAATGCGGATGGCACGCCGGCTGAATCCTACTCTGGCACGGGCCTGCTCGTGGGCCTGGGCGGCTTCGCAGTCGACAAGATTACCGGCTCCGATAAGCGCCTGAACAAAAGTGAAATAAAGCCCGACATGATTATGCTGCCCAAGGCCGTGGCTGGCAGCCAAACCGTGCAGTGCGGCCTGATGAACGTGCGCATCAAGGGCGGCGACAAAATGGGCAACTTCATGATTCGGGACGAGCCCGCCGAGATTCTCTACTTCGGCAAGTCGCTGGATGTAGACGTGGAGCACCTCAAAGCTACCGTGAACGGCTCCCTGAAAGATCTGGGCTACACCGTGCCGACCTCGGAAGGCAAAAGCGTATTCTCGACCGGCGCCAACTCCCGCTACACTCTGCAGGGCGAGATGCGCGACATCAAGTACAACATCAAGGCAACCAACAAGTACGAGCATCTGGCGCACTACGAAACTTCCTGCGCCGTGGAAATAACCTGGAAGCTGGTAAACCAGAACCGGCAGACAGTATTCGAGAAAAAGACGGCCGGCAGCAGCTTCAAGTTTGAGCGCGGCGGCAGCGCTTCTTTCGAAGATGCTTTCGAGAATTCGCTCTACACCTTCATGGGCAACAAGGAAGTAGCTGCGGCCCTGGCCAAGCCCGCCGGCAACAGCGCGGCCACGGCCGCTGCCGATGAGAAGCTGCCCGCCATTGCCATTCACCGCGCGGCTGCTCTCAAGCTTACGGGCGACAACGGCGTGGGCTCAGCGGCCAAGTGCGTGGTAACCATCGAAACCACGGACGGGCACGGCAGCGGCTGCATTATCTCCGCCGACGGCTACCTGGTGACCAATGCTCACGTGGTAGGAGAAGAGGAAACAGTAAAGGTGCGCATGGCCGACGGCATCGAAGCCAAAGGCAAAGTGGTGCGCGTAAACCCCGACATGGACCTGGCTCTCGTAAAGATAGACGTGGATGGCCTCAGCGCCTTTCTGCTTCCCAGCGCCGCCAGTGCCGATTTAGGCGCCGACGTGTTTGCCATTGGCACCCCGGCCGACAAAGAGCTAGGCCAGAGCATCACCAAGGGCATTATCAGCGGCCGGCGCAAGATTGAGGGCCACTCGTTCCTGCAAACCGATGTGAGCATCAACGGCGGCAACAGCGGCGGGGCCCTGGTCGGCCGCAGCGGCCAGCTCGTGGGCATTGTCAATGCCAAGCTTGTGGGCCGCGGCATCGAGGGCATCGGCTTCGCCATTCCTGCCGAGCAGGTTTCCGACGCTCTGCAACTCAAGTTCGTCGACTAACGCTCTGCCAGTAACGGCAAAAAAGCGGCAGCTCCCGGGTGGAGCTGCCGCTTTTTTTTGCTGCTTAAAGTTGGCAGACCGCCTGCTTACCCCACGAAAGGAGCCCCAAACTGCGGCTTCACGCGCTTTTTTGAAGCCTGCTCGTAGGCGTAGGCCAAGCTGAGCAAGGGTCCTTCCTGGTAGGCTCCGCCCACAAACGACAAGCCGACCGGCAGGCCGTGGGCCTGGCCCATGGGCACGGTGATGTGCGGGTAGCCGGCCATGGCCGCCGGCGACGAAAAGCCCGGACCTTTCCAGGAGTCGCCGTTGATCAGGTCGAGGCAGGGCGCGGGGCCGTTGGTGACGGCCACAATGGCGTCGAGGCGGTTGTCGCGCAGCACGGAGTCCAGGGCCTGCCGGGCCCCGCCGTGCGACTTTTTCAGGGCAGCCTGGTACTTGGTGCTGCCCAATCCGTCGGTTTTCTCGGCAGCTTCCAGGATTTCCTGCTGGAAGAAAGGCATGGCCTTGGCCTTGTTCTGGGTGTTGAAGCGCATCACGTCGGCCACGGTCTTGACCGAAGCGCCGGCCGTGCTCAGGTACTTGTTCACGCCGTCTTTGAACTCGTAGAGCAGCACGTCGTACTCGGCCTCGCCCAGCGGGTCCGTCTGCTTCTCCACCTCTACTTCCACCACCGTGGCCCCCTGGGCTTTGAGCACTTCCAGGGCCGCCTGCAGCAGCGGAATTGCGTCGGAGTTGCCTTTCAGGTGGTTTTTCTCCACGCCCACGCGCTTGCCTTTCAGACCGTCGGGCTTCAGAAAGGCGGTGTAGTCGGCAGCGCTTTTGCCGGTACTTTCCTGGGTTACGGCATCGGCAGCATCGGCGCCGGTAAGCACACCGAGCAACAGGGCCGCGTCGCGCACGGAGCGGGCCATGGGGCCGGCCGTATCCTGGGTGGCCGAAATCGGGATGATGCCCGAGCGGCTGAGCAGCCCCACAGTGGGCTTGATGCCCACAATGCCCGAGCACGAGGCCGGCGACACCACCGAGCCGTCGGTTTCGGTGCCGATGGCCACGGCGCAGAGGTTGGCGGCCACCGCCACGCCCGAGCCCGAGCTGGAGCCGCTCGGCGTCCGGTCGAGGATGTAGGCATTCTTGGTTTGACCGCCGCGGCTGCTCCAGCCGCTGGTAGAGCGCGTCGAGCGGAAATTGGCCCACTCGCTCAGGTTGGTTTTGCCCAATATCACAGCTCCGGCAGCCCGCAGGCGCTGCACAATAAAGGCATCCTGCTTGGCTTTGTGCCCAGCCAAGGCCAACGACCCGGCGGTAGTTTGCATCTGGTCGGCCGTGTCAATGTTGTCTTTGATCAGCACCGGTATGCCGTGCAACGGGCCGCGCACCTTGCCATCTTTGCGCTCCTTGTCCAGGGCGTCGGCCAGCTGCAGGGCCTCGGGGTTGACTTCGATAACAGAATGCAGCCGGGGGCCGTTTCGGTCGATAGCCTCGATGCGCTGCAGATACAGCTCGGTGAGGCGGCGAGCCGTGTACTTGCCGCTTTTGAGCTTGGACTGCAGGTCGGTAATAGTGGCTTCACTTAGCTCGAAGCTGTCGGTGCCGGCGCCCTGCTCGGGGTCGACGGCCACGGCCGCGTCAGTATCGTTGGTTTCGGCAGCGCAGCCGCTCAGCGACCAGGTGGAAAGGGCCACGCTGGCCAGGCCGCTGTTGCGCAGAAAGAGGCGTCGGTTCATGGAGGGAATTTTTGCGGTCAAGATACGCCCGGCCGCCGGTTTTGAGCAATATACACGGGGCCTTGGCAGTTCTTACCCAGCGGAGCCCATCAGGAAGCTTAGGCGGCCGGCGCGCCGGGCTTGTTGCGCTGGCACTTTTCGCCGCAGTAGCGCACCTCATCCCAGCTGTTGCGCCACTTCTTGCGGTACTCAAACGGCCGGCCGCAGGTAGCGCAGATTTTGGTCGGCAGGTTACCTTTGACCAGCTTACGGGCAATGAGGAGGAAGGGGACATATAAACCAATACGAGCTGCTAGGGCAACTGGGCTTGCAACCGAAGGTTTTGAATCCTGCTCTACTATCACACAGCCCCGCAACTCTTTTTTCTAGTTCTACTTCAGGTTATTCATCATGCTTTCTACTGTTTCCTTTGCCCGTAAGCGAGGCCTGCTGACCAAGGCTGCGCTGCTACTCAGTTCCTTGGGCCTATCGGCCTGCCTAGATAACACCGTGGAACAAGGCAACGTAGTGGCGCCCGAGGGCCCCGATGCGCTGCCTTTTACCCAAAGCAACCTTTACCCCGAGGGCCTGGAGTTTGACACCAACAACGGCCGGTTTCTGGTCAGCTCCCAAACTACCGGTAGCGTGGGGCAGGTGCGGGCCGAGGGCTACAGTTCCTTTGCAACCGACGAGCGGCTGATTTCGACCGTTGGGCTGCAAATTGATGAGCTCCGCAACCGCCTGCTGGCTGCCGTAGCCGACCCGGGCTATAATACGGACCGTACCAGCGCGGCCACCAAGAACAAGCTCGCGGCCCTGGCCAGCTTCGATAACCTTGGTCGTACAATCAACTACGTAGATCTGGGCGGGTTGCGCCCCGGCGTCAACCACTTCGCTAACGACGTGGCCGTTGACCGCGAAGGCAACGCGTATATCACCGACAGCTTCGCTCCCATTATCTATAAAGTGGATGCTGTGGGGGCAGCTTCCGTATTTCTGGAAGATGAGCGCCTGCGGGCCCCGCCGACAAGTTTGGGTTGAATGGCATCGAGTTTCACCCCGATGGCTACTTGCTGGTAGCCAAGACCGACGACGGCAGCTTGTTCAAAGTTCCGCTTAACGCCCCCGCCACCTTTACTAAGATTGCCACCAGCCAAAACCTGGTGGGCATCGACGGCCTTTCCCTGCAGGATGTCTCCACCCTGTACGCCGTCACCAACTCGCAGTCGAAAGTGTACCGGCTGGCGACGACCAACGCTTTTGCCGATGTGGCCGTGACGGGCACGTTCGAGACGTTGCCACAGTTTCCCACCACCCTGGCCCGGCGCAACGACTCCGAAACCTACGTGCTCTATTCCAACCTGGACAAGCTGCAGGCCCAGACGACTCCGCCGGTATCCGCTTACACGATCATCAAGCTGAAATTTAAGTAGCCCCACTTTTACCCAGCCCGGAGCACCGGCGCAAAGCAGCAGCAAAACGGCCTTCAGGGTTTCTCGCTGATGCTTTGCGCCATTTTTTTGGGTACCCCAATACTGTTGAGCAGCCCACTGACCAAACCTTGCCGCCACAACGAAAACACCGATACCCGCGGGTCGCGGCGGCTTTGCATCGAGCCTATTTTAAGCTGGTCCGGCCCCAGCCCCGCGGGTTTTTGTCCCGGATAACGATGCCGTTGAGCAGCTTGGAGCCGATTTTGGTTGTCAGCGTTTTCTGGTCGGGGCCGCCCTGCTGGCTGAGCAGGGCCATTTTCAAATCGGAATACTCGGCCCGCATGGTGCCCGTAATGCCCAGCCGGCTGCCCTGCAGCTGCACGGTAGCCCGGTGTACATTGCCACTTTCAAAGCGTATCAGGCGGCTGGGCGCCGTTACAGTATTGAGCAGGGTGATGGAAGCCGGGCCAAAGGTGCCTTCCCCGCTGTGGGCGCCGTTGGGGTCGAGTACCGGGATGCGGAAAGTGGCAGCGGCATACCAGTTGTTTTGCAGCCAGCCGCTGGCCCGCGCTACCAGGGGCGTGGCCCGGGTCATCAGGCGCGGGTCGTTGGTTACGTTGCTTAGCGTCACCTGAATACGGCTAAAGACTACACTCCCGCTTTCCCCAGTTTTGGCCCCCACGTAGGATGTGCCGATGTAGCCGTCTTTCAGCACCATTCGCCGCAGGTTCAGCCGCACGGGCAGCTTGGCCAACGACTCCTGGGTGACCATGGAAGGCCGCGGGTTCAGGGGAAAGCGGCCGTCGCCAGCAATGAGCACACGCAACTTGCGGAGCTCGACGGATTGGGCCAGCAGGGCATTGCTATGACTGAAAGCGGCGAAATCGAAGCCCGAAACCTTCACCTGCGGAACCTGCGCCGTAATGTGGGGCGTCTGGTGGCCTTTGTAGTGGGCCAGGGCCGCCGGACTCATCGTGGGCCGAATGCTTATGCCGTTGGCTTGCACCAGACCCGTGCGGGTCGCCAACTCGGTACTGCGAATGCCCAGCCAGTACACCGGCGCCGATACCGTACTCTGGACCCGGCCCGTGCGCACGTGCCAGCTGCGGGCGTACCACATGCGCCGCTTGTCCTGGGCTCCGGCCGCAGAAAGCAGCACGGCTTCGGCCTGTAGTTGAATGTCCTGAATACGGGGCTTAGGCTTGATGGCCGTGAGGCGCAATTGGCCGGCGGCAATGCGCAAATGAGCTATTTCCAACTGCCGGAGCAACGGCGCCACCACCTCGTGCAAGGGCGGTGGGGGCTGCAGCGGCAGGGCGGCCGCCACCCAAGGCCGGGTCAGAACTACCGAATCCAGGTACAGCTCCCGCCGCCGCAGCTCGGCGCTGCTCAGGCCACTGACTTGCAGCCGGGCCAGGAGCAGCTGCACCCGAATGGCACGGCCCTGCTGCTGGATATCCTGCTGGGACCGGACGCGCACGGAGTCGAGCGTGAGCTGCTGCCGGGTGGTTGAGTACTGGGCGCGGCCAATGGCAACCCGATGTTCGGCTACTGTGCCCACGCCCCCACTAATTTTCCCGCTTAAAGCAACTGCGTAACCTACCCGTTGCGAGTCGGCGGCGCCGGCTGCGCTCAACAGAATATCCTGAGCCGAGAAACTGGCCTGCCGCACACTGGCCAGTGGCACACGCGCCGGCCCGTACGCCACCTGCCAGCGCAGCAAGCCCAGATACCCGATGCGCAGGCCGTCACGCAGGTGCGGGGGCAGCTGCTCGTGCAAGGGCCGGCGGGGCGTGGCCGAGTGGGGCACTTCCAGCACCCGCAGCCGGGCCCCGGCCAGCACCACCGAATCGATGGGAACCAGGGCCCCGCGCAGCAGGGCGCCCAGACCGATACCGGTGATGCGCAGCTCGGGCACGTCGGCCAGCAGGCGGGGCAGCGCGGTTGAGCTACTCTGTGGTCCGGCTTTGGCGGGCCGCAACCGGATATTGCGCACCTGCACCGAGCGGCCCCATAAACTGGTGTGCAACTCCCCAATGTGCAGGCGGTAGCGGCCCTGGCTTTTGGCGGCTACCTGCTTTTCCAGGGTCGTGCGCAGCCAGGGGTCCAGCAGCAACGAGGCCAGGCTCACCAGCGCCACGAGCAGCAGGAGCGCGCCGCCTGCCCAGTAGGGCCAGCGGCGCCTGGTCTTTCCTCCCGAAGCCAACGACTCGTGCGGGGGTGGGGCAGTGGGAACTGGATTCACAGGAAAGACGGGAAATGAAAAAATGACCTTAACGCAGAACCCTACTGCGGAGGTTTCCCGGCATTCGGGGGCAGCGCACGGAATGCTTACTCGCCAACCAGCTACTTTGTTCAGGCACAAAAAAAGCCTCCCGGTTGGGGAAGCCTTTTTGGACTGTTTTAACTATAGAATGGCTTTTACTCACCCAAGCGTTGGCGCAACTCTTGCACCTGCCGCTCCAGCTCCAGGTTGCGGAAAGTTACTTTCACTTCCAGGTCGGCGTAGGCCCGCTCCAGGTCCTGCTCCCGGCGGCGCAGGGCCAGTTCGGTGAGTTTCTGGTCGTGAATGTCGGTGCAGGTGCCAAACCACTGCTTGATCTGCCCGGCTTCGTCGTACTGGGGCCGGGCCTGACCCAAAAACCAGCGGTACTCGCCATCTCTGCCCTTAAACCGGTACTCGATTTCGTAAAAGTCGCCGGTAGCCAGGGAATGGCCCCAGATCTGGCGGGCCTTCTGCTGGTCGTCGGGGTGGAGCAGGTTGTTCCACATATCGGGCCCCACGCTGTCCTTCAACGAATAGCCGGTATAGTCAATCCAGCGCTGATTGAAGTAGGTGTGAAAGCCGGTGGGGTCGGTAAACCAGACCAGTTGCGGAATGAAATCGGCAAGAAACCGGAACTGCTCCTCGGCCTGCCGACGGATTTGTTCCTCAGGGGAAATAGCTTCAGAATTGACCATGAACAGAAATCAACAAGGCTGGGCGAGCTGCAGCTCCATACCCGACTGAAAATACAAGTTAAGCTGGCTCTGCAAGCCGTCGGCCGAGCGCCGCAGCCGCGTAATGAGAGCCTTGGTTTCTTCCTGCAGCAACTGTAGCTCCAGGTAGGGCCGGTTGAGCAGCGCGTCGCGCTGCACCGACCACTGCCCCGTGTCGTGCTGGGTGGGCGCGTGCACCTGCAGGGCGCCGGGCGTCAGCAGCAGCCGGGTGGCCTGGGCCAGGGCGCTGTCCGGACTACTCCGGTTTAGCACCCGCTCGGCCACGCACCACTCCCCGGTGAGGTACTCATCAGGAAGCTGCTGCAGATTGACGTCAAATAAAGTTTCGTCCATAGGGATAAAGGAATTCTATCAGCTTCAGAGCTGACTGGAGTAACCAACGGAGCCCGGCAGTAATTCAGTTCTAAATGAAGTTGATTCTTACAAAGATGCTACCCCGACCAACGCCAGAAAATCTCAAAAGTTCACCATGCTGTTGAGCTTGCGGGCAAATATTCCGTTCGGCTTGATTTTCACTCGGATATATTTCAAGCTTGCCCAGATCAGACTTCCGCGCCAAGCCATTGCCGCCCCATTATCCTGCTAACTCTATCTACTTCCTATAATCCTATTACACGACTAATGGTTAGTCGGCGCCGGAATGTTCCTCCCCTAAGTACCCTACTAGTTTAATGGCATCAACTATTGCTGCTACGCGCCCAATTAAAGGCACGGGAACGAGCTTTGAAAAAATATCTTCTAATCTGAAGCATCCTATATACTGAGCCCGGAGTCTTTGCTAGACTTTCCTCCTCCTCATCCTTTGTTGGAATAATATACATACGAAAAATATCGTATTGTTTCTTTCGAAATACGAATCGATTCGTATATGTTTGCAGTACGAAATACTTCGTAATACATGAAACCGGCTGCGCCATGACCCCAACCCTCTACCCTACCCGCAGTTTCGCAATTCCTTTTGTCTGCCTACCCCGTGGCCTGCGGCTACTGCCAACCGTGCTGCTCGTAGCGCAGCTTGCCAGCGGCTCGGTACGGGCCCAGGGTCTGGAGCCGGCCAGTTCGGCAAGCAGCGTGAGTGCAACCGGTAAAGGCCGGCTGCTGGGCCGGGTGGTGCATGAGAAAACCAGCCAGCCGGTCGAGTTTGCCACCGTGGCCCTCCTGGACGAGGCCAGCGGCAAAACCCTGGACGGAGCCGCCTGCGACGACCAGGGCCGGTTTACGCTTACCAAAATCGGGGCGGGCCGCTACCAGGTGGTGGTTAGCTTCGTCGGGTTTCAGCCCCGTACGGTGGCGGGTGTCGTCTTTGCCAGCAGTGAGGCCGAGGTAGATTTGGGCGCAATCAAGCTGACGCCCACGGTGCAGCAGCTGGGCGAAGTGAAGGTAACCGGGGAGCGGGAATTGGTCGAAAATAAGGTGGACCGTATCGTGTACAACGCCGAAAAGGACATTACCAACTCGGGCGGCAGCGCGGCCGACGTGCTGCAGAAAGTGCCCCTGCTCACGGTAGACCTCAACGGCAATCTGCAGCTGCGGGGCTCGTCCAACATTCGGGTGCTGGTGAACGGCAAGCCCTCGGCCATTATGGCCAGCAACTTGGCCGACGCCCTGCGTCAGATTCCGGCCGACCAGATCAAGAGCGTGGAAGTTATAACCTCGCCCTCGTCGAAGTACGACGCCGAAGGCTCGGCTGGCATCGTCAACATCATCCTCAAGAAGAACAACCTGGAGGGCGTGAATGGCTCGGTAAATGCCGCCGTGGGCACCCGGGCGCATTTAGCAGTATTACGCTAAACAGCCATAAGGGCAAGCTGGGGCTGAATGCCAACGTGGGCAGCAACCTGTTTCTCAACATTGCCCGCAACCGGAGTTTCCGCACCGATTTCCTGCCCGAGGGCCAGTACAGCACCCTGGAGCAAAGCGGAAACTTCACCAACCTGGGCGGCGGCGGCTACGGGCAGTTGGGCCTCGACTACGACCTCACGCCCAAGGACGCGCTGAACCTGAGCGTGCGGGGCAACCTGTTTGGCTACACCAACGCCCGCAGCCAGTTTACGCGCTACGCCGCGCCGACCAGCCTGGACGAAAACAACCGCGACATTGACACGCACAACCAAAACAACAACCTCGACCTCAACTTTGGCTACGTCAAAACCCTGGGCGGCCCCGGCAGGAGCTGAGCTTTCTGGCGTTGTACACTGTCAATCAAGGCGAAACCGACTACGACCTGCAGCAGCAGCGCTGGGCCGACGGGCGCGACTATGTGGACTACCGCGAAAACAGCTTCAACGACAACCGCAACCGCGAAGCCACCTTTCAGACCGACTACGTGCAGCCCCTGGACAGCACTAAAACGCTGGAAATTGGGGCCAAAAGCATCCTGCGCACCGTCAGCAGCGACTACCGCATCGAGGCCGACAGCCTCGACGGCCGGGGCTTCGTGCTGGTACCCTCCCGCTCCAACCAGTTTCGCTACGACCAGAACGTGTACGCGGGCTACCTGACCTACGGCTTTGCGGTGGGCAAAACCCTGACTTTCAAGTTCGGAACCCGCGTGGAGCACACCCGCATCGACGGCGACTTTATGACCAACAGCGCCACGCTGCAAACCAACTATACCAATGTGGTGCCCAGCCTGATGGCAGCCTGGGACGTGACCAAGGACCAGAAGCTTAAGCTCAGCTACACCCGCCGGATTCAGCGGCCCAGCATTTTCTACCTCAACCCCTACATCAATACCAGCAACCCGCGCAATATCATGGCCGGCAACCCCAGCCTGGCCCCCGAGCTGACCGACGCCTACGAGCTGGGCTACAACACCTACATTAAGAAAAGCTCGTTCACGTTTTCCGGCTACTGGCGCCAAACCAACAACGCCATTGAGGCCCTGTCGCGCAACGTGCCGGCCCGGAACCTGCTGCCCACCGTCGACTCGGCTTTGGTGCTGTACACCACGTTTCAGAACGTGGCCCGCAATGCCACCTACGGCCTGAGCGTGTCGGGCTCGACCAAGCTGACGCCCAAGTGGAACCTGAGCGGCAACGTGAACTACTACTACATGTGGGTGCGCAGCGCGGCCCTGAACCTGGAAAACGGCGGCACGATGCACAACGCCAACATCACCTCGGCCTGGCAGTTCGACAACGGCTGGAGCGCCCAGTTTACGGGTCTGTTCAATTCCCGCCGAATTCAGCTGCAGGGCCGCTCCTCGGGCTACCGCAGCTACAACGTGGCCGTGAAAAAGGAGCTGTTCCAGAAGAAAGGGAGCCTTACGTTGTCCGTCATCAACCCCTTCAACCGCCAGCTGATTTTCCGCAACGACCTGGCCTCGGAGCAGTTCACCTACACCGACAACTCCTACTTTCTCAACCGCAACCTGCGCCTGAGCTTCAACTACCAGTTTGGCAAGCTCGAAAACCGCCCCGCCCGGCCCAAGAAGAGCATCCGCAACGACGACCAGAAGGAAGGCGGCTAAGCTGGTATCCGCTTTATAAACCTCTGCCAAAAAGGCTGCTCCCACCCCGGAGCAGCCTTTTTTATGAGTAAAGCACGGCGGTTTTACAACGGCCAGAGCTTCCCTTAGGGGCCGGGGCAAAACTGCGGGTTTTTGTGTTCCTTGCTCTCCCTTTCCGCCTCGTAACCTGATTTGCCATGTCTACTTCCGATGCCCTGGGCCAGGCCGTGCTGACTACGCTGCGCCACAACTTCACTGCCTACAAAACCCTCACGGACCGGGCTCTGGCCCAGCTTTCCGAAACCGAGTGGCTAGTGGTGCCCGCGCCCGGCGCCAACAGCGCCGCCGTCATCGTGCAGCACATGATTGGCAACCTTCGCTCCCGCTTCACCGACTTTCTGACCACCGACGGCGAAAAGCCCGACCGGCAGCGCGACCAGGAATTTGAGGAGCCGACCTCGGTGGCGGCGGTAGCCGGGTTGCAGCAGGGTTGGGAAGCCGCCTGGGGTATCCTGTTCACCCTGCTCGAGGAACTGCAACCCGCCGATTTGCTGCGCACCGTTACCATCCGGGGCGAGGAACACACGGTGCTGGCGGCCCTGGAGCGGCAGGCCACGCACTACGCCTACCACAGCGGGCAGGTGGTGCAGCTGGCCAAGCACCTGCGCGGCCAGGCCTGGCGCACCCTGAGCGTGCCCCGGGGCCAGAGTGAGCAATTCAACCAACAAATGCGCGCCCGCCTCAACCCGGCGGGCCCTTCCGCAGTTTAGCAGAGTATGCTCGCCATTACCACTTTGCTTACGCCGCAGTACGCGGCCCGCATCAACCGCATCATTAAGGGGCTGGAAATGGAGTTCGGCCTCGACGACGTGCAGGCCACCCCCGACCCGCACATTACCTACCAGCTGGCAGGAGTGCGTAAGCTTTCGGCCCTGAAGAATGTGCTGCGCGAAGTGGCCGCCGCTACCACGCCTTTCGAGGTGCACACCACCGGCCTGGGCGTGTTTCCGGGGCCCAATCCGGTGATTTATATTCCGGTGCTGCGCACCAACGAGCTCAACCACCTGCACCAGCGCGTCATTCAGGCCACGGCCCCGCTGTGCCTGCGCACCGATAAGTTTAGCGGCCCCGAGTGCTGGCTGCCTCATATTTCCCTGGCCCTGCACGATACCACGCCCGAGCTGCTGGGTCCCGTGCTGCAGTACCTCAACCAGCAAACCTTCAACCTCCGGCTCACGCTCGACAACCTGGCCATTTTGCGGCAGGAAGGCGACCTGTTCTTGTGCGAAGAGCTGTTTCCCTTCGAAGGTGCCCCACTGCCGCCCGCGCCGGCTCCCATTCCGGTTACGGCGCTTAGTCAGCACATCAGCGTGTCCATCACCAAGAAGTAAGCTTGCCGGGCACGGCGCCTACTTTTTGCCGAATAGGCGCGGCATTCTGGTTTCCGCATCCGACCTTTACCCCTTCACTCTTCCTTTCTGCTTATGTACAACGCCGTACTCACTTTGCACTCCTGGAGCCGCTGGCTGGTGGTTATTTTTGGTTTGATTGCCGTTTTCCGCGCCTTGGGCGGCTGGCAGGGCCGCAAGCCCTACCTGGGCGCCGACAACGGCATGGGTGCCGCCTTCGTGGGCTCTATGCACCTACAGCTGCTGCTGGGCCTGATTCTTTACTTCGGCCTGAGCCCATTCGGAGTAAAAGCCTTTGAAACGGCCGGTGGAGCCGTGATGAAAGACCCGATTGGCCGCTTCTGGGGCGTCGAACACATTGCCACCATGATTCTGGCCGTCATTGCCGCCCAGGTGGGTCGCACCCTGTCCAAGAAAGCCACCGACCCGGTGCTCAAGCACAAGCGCGCCTTCGTGTGGTTTACCGTGGCCCTGATTCTGGTGCTGCTTATGATTCCGTGGGGCATCTGGAACCCGGCTCGGCCGCTGTTCCGCTTTTAGAGCCTGTAGCTCAACCGTAACGCCTCAACGGCTTCTCACGGCTTCCGGGTTTATCCGGGAGCCGTTTTTGTTTACCGGGCTGCAAGGGCTGTCCAACGCCTTTCACCACTGTCGAGCTTGAGAAGCATCGATTTTTCTCACCATCTTGCGTAGGATAAATTGCTATTATTGCACTTTACGCCTCTTCTATTTGCGGCATTTCTTCTCTTTTTGTCCTGTGCAAAAGAATACCCCCAGTTCCCGCTTCTCGCGGGATGAGTTCTGCGACCTGATTGATACGCGTCTGCAGCAGCTGGAATCCAGTCAGGATGCCAGGCGCCAGTACGCGGCCGTATTGGCCGCCCTGCGCAGCAGCTTTGAGGCGTTTCAGAAGTCTCGTCTGCGCCAGGCGTAGCTGCGCCCCGCTTTCCTCCAGTAACTGCCATTCCTGCCCGGGACTGGCAGTTTTTGTTTAGAGCCAGTTCTGAATGGACCTGCACCTTATAAAAAGGCCCGACTGAGATTCAGCCGGGCCTTTTCTGATTCTGCGGGACATTACAGGGAATAGCCACCCGAAGCCTCCAGGCGCTGAGCATTCACCCACCGGGCCGCGTCGGAGCACAGGAAGGCTACCACGCCCCCAATGTCATCCGGCTCGCCGATGCGGCCCAGGGCCGTGTTGCCGCTCATATACTCTTCCAACTGCGGGTAGGCCGCCCGAGCAGCGGCGGTAAAATCGGTCTTAATGATACCCGGGGCTACAATATTGGCCCGGATGCCCCGGATGCCCAGCTCCTTGGCCATGTACTTGGTCAGCGTTTCGACGGCCCCCTTCATGGAGGCGTACGCCGCGTAGCCGGGCGTGGTAAAGCGGGCCAGTCCGGTGGAGAAATTGACGATACCACCGCCGTCGGCCAGCAGGGGCAGCAGCTGCTGGGTTAGGAAATAAACGCCCTTGAAGTGCACGTTGAGCAGGTTGTCGAAGTCTTCCTCGGTGGTTTCGGCGAAGGCCGAGCGGGCATCAATGCCGGCGTTGTTGATGAGAAAGTCGAATGTGGAGCGCTGCCAGTGCTGGCTGAGCTGCTGGCGAAGGGCCTGAGCAAAATCCGGAAAGGAGGCTATCTGGCTCGTGTCCAGGGGCAGGGCTACGGCTTTGCGGCCGAGGGCCTCAATCTGGGCGACTACGGCCTCGGCTTCGGCCTGCTGGGTGCGGTAGGTTAGGATCAGGTCGTGGCCGGCCTGGGCCAGGTGCAGGGCGCTGTTGCGGCCCAGGCCCCGGCTGCCGCCCGTTACGAGGGCAATTTTGGAAGTGCTCATGGCTTGTCTTGATTACGAATGTAGAACAAGACAAAGGTGGGGCGAGGCCCGCGCCGGCGTATGGTGAGAGCTTCAGTTTAAATGGTGACCGTTTCCGATTTGGCCAGCCGCTGCGCTTCCCACACCTGCTCCCGGTACTGCTTGGGCGTGCAGCCCGCAAAGCGCTTGAAGAACTTGGTGAAGTTCGACGGGTCGTAGGTCAGGCTCTGGGCCACGTCGGCCACGGAGCGACTGGGGTCCAGCAGCAGCTGCCGGGCCAGGTCCAGGATGCGGGCCTCGAAGAAATAGCAGGGCGCGTGGCCGGTCGTGAGCTTGATGGTATTGCTCAGGTGGGTGGGATGAATGCAGAGCTGGTCGGCAAAGTCCCGGACTTCGAACATTTCCGTGGCCCGGCCCGCGGCAATGTCGGCCAGGTGCTGGTCGAGCAGGCGCAGGTAGTCAGCCGTTATTTCGTGCTGGCGGGCCAGCAGCTTCTTGGGAATCGGAGTGGGCATGCGAAGAAAGAGTTAGCCGTCGACCTGAACCTTATAGGGCGTAAATCCCTGCCGGCTGACGACAAATGTATGGTTCTGGTCGTGGATGGTTTCAAAGCTCAGCTCCCAGTCAACCGGGCCCGCTGCCTTACTGATTGCCGGCAATTCTAGAAGTGTGGGCTGAAACTCCTCAACAAAATTCTGAATTTCAAAGTCTGGTTGCCAGTTCCGGACCTCCGTAGTAATCAGCCAGGCCAGGGCAGGCAGCAATGTCGGATATTGTGCCTCTATCTGCTCGTAAAAAGCGTGTTGGGCGGTGCTGGGTCCGGACGGTCCGGCGGTCAGCAACACCTCGATGCGGGTGCCGGTTGGAGTGAACAGCCGCTTACCCTCGAAGTAGTTGTTTTCGGGATTTTTGCAGTCGAAGTATAGCAGACTGCCAAAAACCTCGTCTTCCAGCCGCAGTTGCCGGCCAAACAGAAACTCCCGGAAGCCCATTGTGCGTCTCTGGTTTGAGGATGATACTTTATTGGAGTTTACTGGAGGGAAACATTGCCTCAATATGAAAAGAAAGACGGGCAACACGGACTTTTACCTCAATGCCGCCGCATTAACCCTGCTACGCAACTTACCCTTGTGTTTGATTTGCGTAACTTCGTCCCATGTCCAAGCCGCAGACGCTCGAAGATTTTTACCGGCAGAAAATTCACTGGCTGCCCGACAACCTCAAGCAGGATATCGGCCATTTCAACGTGTTTCGCCTCGACGACTTTGTGGGGCCCTCGGCCTGCCACCTGCCCTACAGCCGCAAGGACTTTTACAAGATAACGCTCGTTACGGGCCGCAGCAACTACCATTTCGCCGATAAGACGGTTGAAATTCGCGGCAACGCCCTGCTGTTTGCCAACCCCCTGGTGCCCTACGACTGGGAGCCGCTCGACGACAACCAATCGGGCTACTTCTGCATTTTTACCGAGGCCTTTTTGCAGCGCTACCAGCTGGCCGGCGCCCTGGAGCTGCCGCTGTTCCGGCCTGGCGGGCAGCCGCTCTACTCCCTCACCGACGCCCAGCGCGAGGCCGCGGCTCAGCTGTTTGCCAAGATGGCCGCGGAAATAGACTCGGACTACGCCTATAAGTACGACCTGCTACGCAACTACGTCTTCGAGCTGATTCACAGCGCCCTGAAGCTGCAGCCCGCCACCACGCTCTACAAGGACAGCAACGCCGCCACCCGCATTGCCTCCCTGTTCACGGAGCTGCTGGAGCGGCAGTTCCCGATTGAAACGCCCGGCCAGCAGGTGCGCCTGCGCACGGCCAATGCCTTTGCCGGGCAGTTGGCCGTGCACGTCAACCACCTGAACCGGGCCCTGAAGGAAGTAACCGGCAAAACCACTACTCAGTTGATTGCCGCCCGCCTCACGCAGGAAGCGCACGCCCTGCTGCGCCACACGAGTTGGAACGTGTCGGAAATCAGCTACAGCCTGGGCTTCGAGGAACCGGCCCACTTCAACAACTTTTTCCGCAAGCAGGCCGGCACCACGCCCACGGCCGTGCGCTCTGTTTGATTTTCGCAAGCATTGGTTTGATTGCGGCAAGCCTCCCGGCTATGGAGCACACTACTTTTGCTCTGTACCAAATGAGCAAGTATGCCTCCTTCCGCCAGCTACTTTGTCAGCGGCCAAACCCAGGGTGGGCCGCCACGGCCAGCCCGTTACCGCGCCCCGCCCCTACCTGTTCTCCCTCATCCGGGCTGAGGTGGCATTTTGTGCCCCTAAGAAAGAAAAGTGGAATTATTTGGGGGTCGGTTGCAATAAATGGCGGCCTCGCCCGTCTCTTCAAGTGATTGTCTACCGGTCCTTACCCGTCTTTCCTATGCTTTACCTATTTGCCAGCCTGGCCCTGAGCACTCCGCTCTTTCCCGATTCCGAAATTCAACAACTAGGATATGATACCCAACAACGTATGGTTTGTAACCGGAGCCTCGAAAGGTCTGGGCCTGACGCTGGTGCAGAAGCTGCTGGCCCGGGGCTACCGGGTGGCGGCCACTTCCCGCAACTTGAGCGAGCTGCAGCAGGCCGCCCCGACTGACAACCCGAATTTCCTGCCCCTGCACATGGACCTTGGCAACGAGGCAAGCGTGCAGCAGGCCATTGCCACTACCATCAGCACTTTCGGCCGCCTCGATGTGGTGGTCAATAATGCGGGCTACGGCCAGGTAGGCGCCCTGGAGGAGCTCTCCGACCAGGAAGCCCGCCAGAACTTTGAGGTCAACGTGTTTGGCGTGCTCAATGTGCTGCGCGCTGCCACGCCCCACCTGCGGGCCCAGGGCGCGGGCCGGGTGTTTAATATTTCCTCCGTCGGCGGATTTTTTGGCTCGTTTCCCGGCTGGGGAATCTACTGTGCCACCAAGTTTGCCGTCGACGGCCTCACCGAGTCTTACGCCGCCGAGGTCCGGCCCTTCGGCATTCAGGCCACTACGGTGAAGCCCGGCTACTTCCGCACCGGATTTTTGGCAACCGGCTCCATCGGCCGGCCCCAGACACCTATCGGGGCCTACCAGTCGGTGCGCGACTCGCAGGCGCTGCACGATGAGCAGCTCAACGGCAACCAGCCCGGCGACCCGGAAAAAGCCGTAGCCGTGCTGATTCAAGCCAGTGAAGCCCCCGACCAGCCCCTGCACCTGTTCCTGGGCGAAGATGCCTACCAGATGGCGGCCAATAAAATCGGGGCCGTGCAGCAGGATATGCAGCAGTGGCAAGCCCTGGCTACGGCCACGGGGTTTGACAACTAATACCTCCGGTTCTGACGAGGCTGAGCCGACGCCATCCGTCCGCTGCGCAGCACAACATTCCCTTTATTAGAAAGCCCTTTCTCGTTTCGCACGGGAAAGGGCTTTTGCTTGCAGCGCCGGCAAAGCACCTGAATGGTCAGCGCATTTCACGTAAGAGCGTTTAGTTCATTCCAGTGGATGGATGGCGTTGGCTGCGCCTCGCCAGGACAAGCTGCCGCTGTAGGGGCATTTTATATTCTATATTCTGAAGATTTACTGCCTCTTTTGTAGTATCGTATGGCAAGAGCCGGCTGTCTGCCGTATGTAGAGCTTTTGTCTTTGGTCGGAACCCAGTGGGTTGACAAGGGGTGAATACGACTATTGCCTCCTGTTGCCTTCCTACACCCTTGTGCTTTTGCGAACTGCCTACTTTCTATTAGTGCTCCTGAGTCTGCTGACCGTGCAGACCTTTGCCCAGTCTTCCTACCGACGCGTAAAAGCCCGCAACGGCGACGGGGTAGAAACTCTGCTGCTGCGCAACGGCCTAAATCCGCGCCAGTATGGAGCCTCCTTTAAGCAGCTCAATAGGAAAAACCTGACCCGCCGCAACGGTCTGGTTACCGGCCGTACCTACCTGCTGCCCAAGCGCGCCGTTACCCGCAAAACCCCAGCCCGCACCACTCGAAGCACCCGCACGGCCCGTACCGCCACCGCCGCTCCGCAAGTCGTGGGCAAAGGCCCCATCAGCAAATCGGTTCTGTTTGGCCCCCGCTACGGGGCCCCCGCCGCCCGCTACGGCACGCTGCGGGGTGCGGTGTACTACCTGTCTTCCGGCCACGGCGGCCCCGACCCCGGCGCCATCGGCAAGTACGGTTCCTACAAGCTGGCCGAGGATGAGTACGCCTACGACGTGACCGTGCGCCTGGCCCGGGTGCTGCTCGAATACGGCGCTACGGTGTACGTGATGGTGCAGGACCCCAACGACGGTATACGCGACGAGAACGTGCTGCCCATGGACTACGACGAAGTGCAGTACCCCAATCTGCGCATCCCGCTCAGCCAGGTGCAGCGCCTGCGCCAGCGCATTGCCCAGGTCAACCGGCTGCACGCCCGCCACAAAGGAGCTTACCAGCGCCTGCTGGCCTTGCACGTCGACAGCCGCAGCGAGGGCCAGAACATCGACGTGTTCTTCTACCACCACGCCAACAGTCCCACGGGCGAACGGCTGGCCCGCAACATTCACCGGGTCTTTACCAGCCGCTACAAACGCTCCCAGCCCAACCGCCCCTACTCGGGCAACGTGTCGGAGCGCAGCAACCTGTATGAGGTGCGCAACAGCCACGCCGCGGCCGTTTTTATGGAACTAGGCAACATCCGCAACCAGAAAGACCAGCGCCGCTTCGTGGTGGCCGACAACCGGCAAGCCCTGGCCAACTGGATTGCCGAAGGCATCATTGCCGATTACCGGGGCAAGAAGTAGGTCCCGCTTTCCGCTCGAATTCGTCTACCGCTGCTTATGCGCGCTTATATCAACCAGGACGCGACTGGCGAATGGGCCAGCACCAACTGCTTTGCTGCCGCCGACGGGTTCCGGCAGATGGGCTGGGAAATTGTGCCGTTCCACCGCTTCAGCGAACTACTCCACGACGAGCCCGAAGACATTGTCGTCAGCCATATTGATGACGTGGAAGGCGCACTTCGGGCCCTGGGCTGCGCCGTGCCGCCCGCCCTGGACTACCCAGCCGAGCTGGCCCCGTTTCTGGGGCGGCGCCTGTGGCAATCGACCATCAACGAGGTAGCCGCCGACCCTTCGCAGTGGCCGGTGTTTGTGAAGCCCCGGCTGGCCCGCAAAAAGTTTACCGGCGTGCTGGTGCGCCACTTTCGCGACCTGGCCGGCTGCGGCGACCAGGCCGAAAATACGCCCGTATGGTGTGCCGAGCCCGTGCAGTTCGTGGCCGAGTGGTGCTGCTTCGTGCGCTACGGCGAGGTGCTGGCCGCCCAGCCCTACCGCGGCGACTGGCGCGCCCATTTCGACCCGCGCGTGGTAGAAGCTGCCGTGGCGGCCTATTCCGAAGCGCCCAAAGCCTACGCCCTCGACATCGGCCTTACCGCTGCCGGGCCACGTTGGTCATTGAAATAAATGAGGGCTACTCTATCGGGAGCTACGGCCTACCGCCGCTGCGCTATGCCAAGTTCCTGAGTGCCCGCTGGGCCGAGCTGACGGGCACTACTGACGCCTGTAACTTCTGAGCCCAGAGCTTCTTTTGCGTGTTTCCCTCCTAGCCTATGCGTAAAAAAGACCGTTTAGCCCGTTTGAAAGCTGCCGTGTTTTCTGGTAGCCGGGAAGCGGCGTACGGGGCCTGTCAGGCGCTGTACCACTTTGGCGGGGGCTTCAGCAAAACGGCGCAGCGCCGGTGCCACCGGTTTCTGGTGTCCTTGCTCGACCACGAAGACGCCCACATTCGCAATGCGGCGGCTCTCACTTTCCGGCACAACCGGGCCAGTTGGGCCGTGGCACCTCTGCTTTGCGCCCTGCACAACCCCGCCAACCTGCGCAGCCGGGGCACCCTGGCTTATGCGCTGGAGCAGCTGAACTGTCGCCGGCACCTGGGCTCCTTGTTTCGGGCGTTATTTGGGGCAGCCGGCAATAGCTGGGAAGTGCAGATGCACATTCTGACCATTCTGGAAACTCAAACCTTCACGTACACCCCGGCCGAAATCCGCCATATTCAGCAGCAGTGGGAAAGCCTCAAGCTCGACTGGAACCGGCTGAATAATATCCCCGTGGGGAGCGGTGCTAAAGGCGCGTTGGATGAAAAGTTAATCCAGCAGTTTGTGGATCAGTATGCGGCGGCTACTGACTAATTCAACCCCGGCTACAGTTCACGTGTGAGGGCCTGCTGAGCGGAGTTGATGAATCCTTAGGGCCAGATGGTATACGTGGCCTCGGGCGAGGTAATGGTGCCCGTCCAGGCCTTATGCTCCGTGGCTTCCCTACTGCTTTCAATAGAGTAAACAGCCCGCATCCGGCAGCTAACTCCGGGCCCGTTGATTTTTTTGCTGCGCGGTGAATTTTGCCATACGTCACCAATTTTGGGGTCTGTGTTAAAAGTTACAGGGAATACGAAGAAGCCGCCCGGCGCAATGGTTACCGTAGAAGCAAAATTCTTGTCCCACCCGCGGCCGGCTTTCACCGCTCGCACCTTACGGCCATCGGTGTACGTCAGGTCAAATGACAGCCCAAAATAGCCCCAGCTGTTCCACTCTTCGAACAAGTTAACTGGCCGCTCTGAAGTATTGGTAAGCAGGACGTAAAAGCAACCGGTATGATCAAAGCTGATAACCGGGCCTACTGAGACATTATTTGAATAATCGGTCGGAATAATGGTCAGCGTCAGGCGGGGCTTGGTTTGAGCAAAAGCCTGAGGAACCGTATCCAGCAGCAGGAGCAGCAAGAACAACGTAAGCTTTGACATAGAACTGGCGGCGTAGGGAAAGCAGGTTGACAAGAACACGCCCCAAAGCTACCCCAGCATCTTGGGCAACCAACCCCGCCGCCCGCCTACTTCCCGAGAAAAGTTACCTTCGTGGGACCCAATCTTCCATCCCACCCAACCCTTTTCTCATGACTAACCCCCATGACCACGCCCACATCGGCGGCCAGCAGCTGCGCCCCGAGAGTTTGATGATGAGCTACGGCTATACGCCCGCCTGGAGCGAAGGCGCCATCAAACCACCTATTTTCCAGACCTCCACTTTCGTCTTCACCAGCGCCGAGGAAGGCAAGGCCTTCTTCGAGTTGGCCTACGGCCTGCGCCAGGCCAACCCCGACGAGGAAATGGGCCTGATCTACTCCCGCCTCAACAACCCCAGCCTCGAAATCCTGGAGCACCGGCTTACGCTCTGGGACGGGGCCGAGGAAGCTGCGAGTTTCGCCTCGGGCATGGCTGCCATCAGCACCACCCTACTGGCTTTGCTGCAGCCCGGCGACGTAGTGCTGCACTCCGAGCCCGTGTACGGCGGCTCCGACTTCTTTCTCAAGAACGTGCTGCGCAAGTTCGGCATCGAGGCCCAGGGCTTTTTGCCCACGGCCACGCCCCAGGAACTCGAAGCCCAGGCCGCGGCCATTGCGCCCGGCCGCCTGGCCATGATTTTCGTCGAAACGCCGGCCAACCCCACCAACCACCTCGTAGACCTGGAAGCCTGCGCCGCCCTGGCCCGCAAGTATGGCTCTTCCGACAAGCCCGTGCGCCTCGTGGTAGATAATACCTTCCTGGGTCCGGTGTTTCAGCACCCCCTGAAGCACGGCGCCGACGTGGTGCTCTACTCGGCCACCAAGTTTCTGGGCGGCCACTCCGACCTGATTGCCGGGGCCGCGCTCAGCTCCAAGGCTCTGATGAAGGAAATCAAGGCCATGCGCACCTTTATGGGCACCATGTGCGACCCGAATACCGGCTGGATGCTGATGCGCAGCCTCGAAACCCTGAAGCTACGCATGGAGCGCGCCGCTACCTCGGCCCAGGTTATTGCCGACTGGCTCCGGGCCCACCCGCTGGTGGAGCGCACCTACTACCTCACCCACCTCGAGCACTGCCCCGTGCAACAGGATATCTACCAGCGCCACTGCCTCTCCCCGGGCTCCATGATTTCCTTCGACATCCGGGGCGGCGAGGCCGAGGCGTTCCGCTTCCTCAACGCCCTGAAGCTGATTAAGCTGGCCGTAAGCCTGGGCGGCACCGAAAGCCTGGCCGAGCACCCGGCCACCATGACCCACTCTGATATCACCGTCAAAGACCAGCGCACGATGGGCATTACCGCTCAGATGATCCGCCTCAGCATTGGCGTGGAAGACCCGCAGGATTTAATGCTGGATCTGAGCCAGGCCTTCGAGGCCGTGGGAATGCCCAAAGAAGTGCGCGTAGCGGAGCTGGCGTAAGCTTGCTAAACTTTCAAGAAGACCGTCATGCAGAGCATGTGGCGCATCAAGCCAGTGACGAAGCATCTCGCGTGCTGATGTGGCCAGGCTCATTCTAATTACCAGGGCACGCGAGATGTCTCCCGGTGGTCGACATGACGCCACCGTAGTAAGCCAATCTATTCCCAGTCCGGGTGCCGCGACTGGTACCTGTAAGTATTATAAAGCCTGCCGCTGAATTCAGCGGCAGGCTTTTTTGCTTGCAACTTCTGGAATAAGTGGCTTTCTTTCAAAAATATCCACTCTGCTTTATATGGAAGCCACATCTACTTTTGCTATTGACCTCGCCCTGGCCGGCTCCGGGCACGGGGCCACGGGAGGCCACGTCCCCGGGCACGGCCCCGCCACCTGCCTCAACTGCGGCACGCACGTACCCGAGCGGTTCTGCGGGCACTGCGGGCAGGATGCTCACCACACTCACCGCCTCAACCTGGCCCACATGCTGCACGAGATTCCGCACAGCATCTGGCACGTGGACAAGGGCATTCAGCACTCCATCTGGAACATTTTGCGCCGGCCCGGCACCACCATCCGCAGTTACCTGGCCGGGCAGCGCAAGTACCACTTTCCGCCCTTGTCCCTGCTGCTGCTCGTGACCGGGACCTACGCCTTTCTTTTCGCCGTGCTGCACATCGACATAGTGCCGCCCCGCGACCCGGCCATGCCCGAGGCCGTGTGGCTGGCGCAAAAGGACGCTGCCAGTTTCATGGCTAAGTACATGAGCTGGGTGTACGTGGGGCTGGTGCCGCTCATCGCCATCTTTGCCCGCCTGTTTCTGCGCCGCGGGGGCTACAACTACGCCGAGTGCCTGGTCATCGTGGCCTTTATCACGGCTATCTGCAATTTTCTGACCCTGCTCACCTTCCCCATCGTGTATTTCTACTCCGGCACGCCGCAGGTTCAGCTAGTGAGCTACGTGGTATCCGCCCTCAGTCTGGGCTATGCCACCTGGGCCTATGGGGCCATGCTGGCCCATACCGGTATGAGCCTGGCGGGCCGGCTGCTGCGAGGCTTCTTTCCCTTCCTGCTGGGCATTATGCTGCCCTCCATGCTGATGGGGTATATCATGATGAGCCGGCAACCAGATGCCGTTAAAAAGGAATACGGGCAGTACCTGCTCCGAAAGCAGCAGGCCAAGGCAGCCCCCGCGCCGGCCCGGCCCTAGGCGTCCGTTGCCGCTTTTTGCCCCGGTAGCAAAGCCCGCCGCTGCAGGTCAGCGGCGGGCTTTTTTTACCGTCTCCCGCATCTACGTTACCTGCCCTCGTACCTGTTTACAAGCCCATCCGACACGTGCCGCAGGAAGCCGCTCGCCCGCCGACGGCCCCCGACAGATGTCCAAGGGTCTTGTATGATTTTACAAGCCGCTCCGCCGCGTGTCAGATGCCGTTGTAAACAGTTACGACGGCATCTGACTCGCGGCGGAGCGGCCTGTTTTTTCTACGGGGACGGTAGCCGTTCAGCTTTAAAAGCTGATATATTGCTCAGGTTCCATCACTTATCATTACCCCTATGTTCTTACCTTTTTTAAAGAATCCGTTTCTTTCCCCGCGCTTCAGCCGCGAAGACTTCCGCGACCTGATGGCCGGCCACCTGAGCCGCCTCACGAGCCAGAACCAGGAAGGCCGCTACACCGCCCAGATTAGCTCCCTGCAACCCCACCACACTACCTACGCCCGCTTTCTGGCCGAGCAAAGCGAGGCCATCGGCGAGCAGCTAGGCAGCACCGGCGAAGTGCAGCAACTGCTGGCCGACTTCCAAGCCTTTGCCAAGAATGAGCTGCTAGTGGATGTGGAGTATCAGTTTAAGCGCAAAAAGCCCAATGCCGCCGCCCTGACGGAGTTTTTGCCCAAGGGCCGCAAGGAATACAACAAGGCCACGCTGCTCACGCTGCCCACCCTGCTGGAGCGCACCGCCACCCTGACGCAGAAATTCAAGGCCGAGCTCGGGCCGACCTGGCTGCCCAGGCCGCCGCCTTACAAGCCGCCTACACCGCCGCCCGCGACGCCCAGGGCCAGAGCAAAGGGGCCGTGCAAGACGACAGCAAGCAGGAAAAAAAGCTACGCAAAGCCGCCGCCCGCCAGCTCAAGCTCAACCTGCTGGAGCAAGTCAAGCTGCATATCGACGAGTCTGACGCGGTAAAGGCCCTCTACGACCCGAAGTGGTTTTCGCAACCCACCAATGACGGCGCGAAAAAGTAGGCGGCCCGATACAGCGTCTAAACAAGAACTCACATGGGCTATACTCTCCGAGCTTTTATTGGTCGCACAGCGGATGCACAACTACTGGCGAATCAATGGCCTGGTGCTAGTACTGTGGCCATTGGGAATAGCTTGTCTATTCTCCCGATGACGGATGACCTCTACGATGAACTGAACGACTATGCTCAGTCAGAAGCCATTGCGCCATTTGTCTTTTTGACTACTCGAATAGAAGCGAAGCTTTTGACCCTCATCGGCCCGGTCTGTCTTGGGTATGTAGAGGCAGACTACTTTGGAGGGACCGGAACTCAGGCAGCCATTTGGTGGCAATCCGGGGAGCGGGGTTGGCGGTCTGAAGCTACAGCAGGCTCTATCAATCGGCTGTTACGGCAGTTAGGCGTAACAGCCGGATATGGCAGAGATGAATTTGATACCGTGGGATTGAGTCGGTACCGCCATACGGAGGACTGGATTTCGTCCTGACAGATTCTCAATGAAGCACCTTTTCTTAAGCTGATTTCCTGGGGCTTCGGCGTAAATACAAGTATACTAATCAGTAAAAAGCCCGCCGCTGAACGTCAGCGGCGGGCTTTTTACGAAACGTTAGGCAAACAACTATTGCCCCAGCACCATGGCAAACACCAGCGGGGCCACGATGGTAGCGTCCGACTCGATGATGAACTTGGGCGTGTCCTGGCCCAGCTTGCCCCAGGTAATCTTCTCGTTGGGCACGGCACCGGAGTACGAGCCGTACGAGGTGGTCGAGTCCGAAATCTGGCAGAAGTAGCCCCACAGCGGCACGCTGGTGCGGCCCAGGTCCTGGTGCAGCATCGGTACCACGCAGATGGGGAAGTCGCCGGCAATGCCGCCGCCAATCTGGAAGAAGCCGACCTTGCTTTCCTCGGTAGCCTGCTGGGTGTACCAGTCGGCCAGGTAAATCATGTACTCAATGCCCGTGCGCACGGTGTGCACGTTCTGGATGTCGCCGCTGATGACGTGGCCGGCGAAGATGTTGCCCAGCGTGGAGTCTTCCCAACCGGGGCAGATGATGGGCAGGTTTTTCTCGGCGGCAGCCAGCATCCAGGAGTCCTTGGGGTCAATCTGGTAGTACTGCTCCAGCTCACCCGACTTGAGGATCTGGTAGAAGAACTCGTGGGGAAGTACCGCTCACCGGCTTTGTCAGCCTGCTCCCAGAACTTCAGTACCGAGTGCTCCAGGCGGCGCATGGCTTCCTCTTCGGGAATGCAGGTGTCGGTTACGCGGTTCATGTGACGCTCCAGCAGGGCCTGCTCGTCGGCGGCCGTCAGGTCGCGGTAGTTGGGCACCCGCTCGTAGAAGTCGTGGGCTACCAAGTTGAAGATATCCTCTTCCAGGTTGGCACCGGTGCAGCTGATGATTTGCACCTTGTCCTGGCGGATAAGCTCAGCCAGCTGGATGCCCATTTCGGCGGTGCTCATGGCGCCGGCCAGGGTAATCATCATCTTGCCGCCTTCGGCCAGGTGCTTGTTGTAGCCTTCGGCGGCGTCAATCAGGGCAGCGGCGTTGAAGTGGCGGTAGTGGTGCTTGAGGAAGTTCGTTACGTTCATCGAAATCGGGTTGTTCTGTAGTAGTGGGTGTGCGGTTTACAATCAAATAGCAGCTCCGAATCGTTCAATGTTTGTACACTATATCCAAGAATCTGAATAGCGTACCATTGCGGCTGGGTTGCTCACAAAAAAGGTGGTGCAGGGCGGCTTACTGGTCGAAATGCTTTTTCAACAGGGCCGCCGGAATGGTGGCGTTCCAGGCATCGTAGTCCTCGTCCATGCCAGTAGCGTAAAAGACGAAGTCGTCGGTGCGGGGCAGCTTATCGAAGCTCAGGCGGGGCGTAACTTCGGTTATCATCTGGTGAAACTGCTGAATCAGCGCTTCGCTGTCGTCCTCGTCCTCGTCCTCGTCCTCTTCTTCCTGCCAAAACGCTTCCTCGTAGCCGCTCAGCAACTCTTCGGTGCGCTCCGACTGCGGGGCTTCAACGTGGTCGGCATACTGATACCAGGCGGCCGGATCATTCACGTCAACCTGCTGAGCCAGCGCCTTGTGGGGCAGCACGAGGCTGTTGACGGAGCCCTGCGAATCGAAGTACAGGCAGAAGGCCACAATGGGACCGTCCTCGGGGTGCTGGGCGCCATACGTATCCAGAAACGCCTGCGTGTCGGCCCGCACTGATTCGCCCAGGGCCTGGAAGTCAAACTTTTTCTTTTTCGCCACGGTCAGAACGTTTGGCAGCTTCAAGACGACAGCCAGGCCTTAGCTGGGCTGTTCAATCATCAGGTTGTGGTTGGTGTAGATGCAGATGTCGGCGGCAATGTGCAGGGCATCTTCCACCATCTGGCGGGCCGTGAGGTGGGGCGCGTGCTTCTTCAGAGCCAGGGCGGCGGCCTGGGCATACATGGCCCCCGAGCCGATGGCGGCCACGTCGGAGTCGGGCTCGAGCACGTCGCCGGTGCCGGCAATGATGAGCAGCTCGTCTTTGTCGGCCACGACCATCATGGCTTCGAGCTTGCGCAGGTACTGGTCTTTGCGCCACTCCTTGGCCAGCTCAATGGCGGCCCGGCGCAGCTGCCCGCCGTAGCCGTTGAGCTTTTCCTCAAACTTGTCGAGCAGCATGAAGGCGTCGGCCGTGGAGCCGGCAAAGCCCGTGACGACTTTGCCGTCCTGGAGCTTGCGCACCTTGCGCACGTTGCTCTTGGCCACGTGCTTGTCCATAGTGGCCTGGCCGTCGGCGCCGAGGGCAATTTCGCCGTTGTGGCGGATGCCGAGCACGGTAGTGGAGCGGATTCTCATAGGTGTAATCAGTTGTCGGTGACCCGTCAGCTTTTGCCCAAAACATGCGTCATCCTGAGCAAAGCGAAGGACCTTATCTGGCTGGAACGAGAAGCATTGTTACGACTCGTTTTAACCAGATAAGGTCCTTCCTTCGTCAGGATGACAGGTACTAGGTAGCTGGCGCCTGCTTAGAAACGGGCCTGCAATTTAGCAAAGTAAAACCGACCGTTCGCGCCCATCTGCACCGGGTCCCAGGCGCCGCCGCTTTCCGTCTGCTGCGGATCGAACAGTGTGGGATACACATTGCCCAGGTTGGAGCTGCCGATGGCCAGCTGAATATGGTCGCTGAGCGAGTAGCTTAAGGTCAGGTCGGTCGTGATGCGAGGGTCAAAGTTCATCGGTTTGCCGTTCCAGCCAATGAGGGTCACCTCGTCGAAGCGCACGAAGCGCAGCAGTGCGCCCCACTTGCTGACTTTGTAGTCGAAGGTCAGGTTGATCTTGGACGGCGGGGCCGAGGCTTTCACGAAGGCCTGCTCCCGGGCCCCGAAAAACTCCTCCTCCCGGCCCGTGAGGCGGCCCGAGGTCTGCACCCGGTCGATGCGCAGGCGGTTGAAGTTGGCCGCCAGCGTCGAGTTGAGCCGCCCACTGGTGCCTAGCGTGGCGGTGTGGCTCAGCACCACGTCGAGGCCCAGGGAGCGGGTATCGGCCGCGTTGGCAAAGAACTGCGCCTGTCCCACGTTCAAAGCCTCCAGGTCGGCCCCAATAACCGGGTCGAGGATGGTGTTGTCTTCGTCGTTGGGGTCGGGAATGCGGGCGGCAAACTGGCTGGTGAGCACCACCCGGTCTTTCACCTGAATGTAGTAGCCGTCCAGGGTCAAGGTCAGCGAGGAGCCGATGCGGCTGGTCAGGCCGATGTTGGCGCTGTTGGAGGTTTCCTGCCGCAGGCTCGGAATGCCCAGCTTCTGCGTGACGGGGTTGTTGTTGCGGGCCAGCAGCACTTCCACCGGCTGCCCGTTCACGAAGTTGGTAAAGGTGGAGTTGAAGTTGATCTGGGCCAGGGAAGGCGCCCGAAAGCCGGTGCTGTAGGTACCGCGCAAGGTCAAAAACTCGGTCAGGTTGTAGCGGGTGGAGGCTTTGTAGTTGAGCGTACCGCCGAAGTCGGTGTAGTGTTCGTAGCGCAGGGCCGCAGCAAGCAGCCACTGGGGCGTGATGCTCAGCTCGGCGTCGAGGTACACGCCCAGGTTATCGCGCTCGGCCTTAATAGCGTCGCCGGGCTGGTAGCCGGGAAAGCCCTGGGAGCCGCCGGTGACTTCCACGTCGGGGTCGGTATTGTAGTTGGCCCAGGAGCTTTGCTCGCCCGCAAACAGTGAGTACCATTCGTGGCGCCACTCGGCGCCGGCGGCCACGTTAAGGCCCTGGAGCACGGTTTTGTAGTTGCGCGTGAGGCCCAGGCTCTGCACCTGCTGCTGTAGCTGGAAGCCGCCCGCGTCGAAACTGGTGGGTGAACTGGCACCCAGGGACGTATTCAGCGAGTTGCGCACCCCGTACTCGAAGCGGTTGGAGCCGAAGTTGTTGCTGATATCCACGTCCCACTCGCCCAGGCGGGTGCGCAGGCCCACCACGGCTGAGGCATCCCAGATGTCGCTGGTAATAATGGGGTCGAAGCCATTAGGGTAAATAGCCGGCACGTTACGGTCATCATTGACAAAGCGAGTCCAGGCGAAGGCGTCGCCCTTACGCTTGTTCACGCCCCGAACACGTACACCGACGTGCGCTCATCCACGGCAAACTTGGAGTTCAGGTACGCCGAGGCATTCGACACCTGCGGGTCGCCGTACTCGCGGCGCAGTAGGCCGTCTATGCTGGGCACGTTAGCGCGCTGGGTGTGCTGGCGCTGGTTGAAATCGAGCGTGGCGTTGACAAAGCTGCCCCGCTCGCCCAGGCCCACGCCGTAGTTGACGTTGGCATTGAAGTTGCCGCCGTCGAATTTCTGGTCGTCAAAGCGGTATTTGGCGTCGTAAGCACCGTAGTTTACACTAGTGGTCAGCTCTTTCACCGATGATTTGAGCACGATGTTAATCACCCCGGCAATGGCGTCGGAGCCGTACTGGGCGGCGGCGCCATCGCGCAGAATCTCGATTCGCTCGATGCTGGCGGCCGGAATGACATTCAAATCGGTACCCGTATTGCCGCGGCCGCGGGAGCCGAACAGGTTCACCAGAGCCGACTGGTGCTGGCGTTTGCCGTTCACGAGCACCAGGGTCTGGTCGGGGCCCAGGCCGCGCAAGGAAGCCGGGTCCACGTGGTCGGCCCCATCGGAGCCGGTCTGGCGGTTGGAGTTGAAGGACGGGGCCACGAATTGCAGCAGCTGGTTTACATCGAGCTGCCCGGTGCGGGTCGTTACCTCCCGCAAATCAATGATGTCGACCGGGGAGGGCGAATCGGTTACGGAGCGGTTCTGACTGCGGGAGCCCACCACCTGCACCGTGCCTAGGCTGGTAGTAGCCTCGGCCAGACTCACGCTGATTTCCCCACTGCCGGTCGCTACTTCCTGGGGCGCAAAGCCGATGGAGCTGATGACCAAGCGCGGGCTGCTGGCGCGCGACGACAAGGTGAAGCGGCCGGCATTATCGGTTGCCGTGCCATTGTTCGTCCCTTTCTCCACCACCGTAGCGCCGATTACGGGTCGGCCCGCGGCATCCTTTACCACCCCACTTAGCGTCGTCTGACTTTGCCCCAGGCCGTAACACTGGTCAGGCACATGGCTACTGCAACTACATTCTTCCGCATATTTCCATTACACTAGTGAATACTGCGGGGCCACGGCAATAAAGCCCCTTGCCAGCAAGTATAGCGCTTTTGCAATGAAGTAGGTTAGGCAACAAAAAAACCAGCCGGTTCGGGCTGGTTTTTTTGTTATTGGCAATAATTACTACCTGACGTTATCAGATCATCAAACGCAGTGGGTCTTCGAGTAGGCTCTTGAGCGTCTGCAGGAAGGCCGCGCCGGTAGCGCCGTCCACCACGCGGTGGTCGCACGAGAGGGTTACCTTCATGATGTTGCCGATGGCCAGCTGACCGTCTTTTACCACAGCCGTCTGCTTGATGCCGCCCACGGCCAGGATGCAGGCATCCGGGGGTTGATGATGGCCGTGAACTCGTCGATGCCGAACATGCCCAGGTTCGAAATGGTGAAGGTGCTACCCTCCCACTCGGCGGGCTGCAGCTTCTTGCTCTTGGCTTTGCCGGCCAGCTCTTTCACTTCGGTGGCAATAGCAGCCAGGCCTTTACCGTCGGCGTTGCGCACTACCGGCACCAGCAGACCTTCGTCCACGGCTACGGCCACGCCAATGTTGACCACCTTGTTCTGGCGAATTTTGTCGCCCAGCCACGAGGAGTTGACGGCCGGGTGCTGCTTCAGGGCCACGGCAGCGGCTTTGATAACCAAGTCGTTGAAGCTGAGCTTCACCGGCGACAGGGTGTTGAGCTGGGTACGCACTTCCATGGCCCGGTCCATGAGGATTTCCATCGTCAGATAGAAATGCGGGGCCGTAAACAGGCTTTCCGAGAGGCGGCGGGCAATAACCTTGCGCATCTGCGACACGGGCGTGTCGGTATAGGTACCGTCGGCGGGCTGAGCAGCGGGAGCAGCGACCGGAGCCGGAGCGGCAGCCTGCGGCGCAGCAGCCGGGGCCGGAGTAGCCTGGGGAGCGGTGGCCGGAGCCGGAGCAGCAGCAGGCTGAGCGGCGGGAGCGGCGCTGGGCTGGGCGCTTTCCAGGTCGCGCGACACGATACGGCCGTTTTCGCCCGAGCCTTTAATAGTAGTCAGGTCAATGCCTTTCTCGCGGGCAATGCTCTTAGCCAGCGGGGAGGCAAACAGACGGCCACCAGTAGTAGCAGCCTGGGGGGCAGCAGCGGCCGGAGCTGAAGCAGCCGGAGCGGCAGCAGGAGCAGCGTCGGCAGGAGCAGCTTCAGCGGGAGCAGCAGCCCCGCCCGACTGGCCACCGAGCAGGCCCTGAATGTCGGCACCTTCTTCACCGATGATGGCCAGAATGCCATCCACAGCTACGGCTTCACCTTCTTTAGGACCGATATAGAGCAGCGTACCGTCGTCGTAATTTTCCAGCTCCATCGTCGCCTTATCGGTTTCGACTTCGGCCAGCACGTCGCCGGACTTCACTTTGTCGCCTACTTTTTTCTGCCAGGAGGCAATGGTGCCTTCCGTCATCGTGTCGCTCATCTTGGGCATCCGGATAACGGTAGCCTTTTTGCCGTTGCTGGCAGCCGCCGGCGCAGCGGGCGCCGGAGCTGGAGTTGGGGCGGGAGCAGCAGGTGCGGGAGCCGGGGCTTCGGCAGCGGGTGCCGGGGCAACAGCTGGAGCTTCGGCCGCTACCGGAGCGGGAGCAGCGCCACCGCCCTGAATCTGGCTTAGCAGGCCGGAAATATCTTCTCCTTCTTTTCCCACAATGGCCAACACGCCATCCACGGGCACCGATTCGGTTTCTTTAGGACCAATGTAGAGCAGGGTGCCGTCTTCGTAGTTTTCCAGCTCCATCGTGGCCTTGTCGGTTTCTACTTCGGCCAGGATATCCCCGGATTTGACTTTATCACCCACCTTTTTGAGCCACGCCGCAATGACCCCTTCGGTCATGGTGTCGCTCATTTTGGGCATTTTTATGATTTCGGCCATCTGCGTCTTCGAGTGTGTTGTGTAGGGTCAAAATTAGCCCGAAAATCTTCGGGTGCAAACAATAACGTAGCGTTCGGACGGATAGGCAGAACAGCGAATTTTCGCCTTCCTAACCCCAACCGGTAGTATTGGCATATTGCTATTTGCTGTCTTAACGGCCTACGTCCTTCTTTAGGAGCTTTTAACCCAACGACTTCCGAGGGTTTGGGCATCCCCAAGTACGGCAGCCGGGCCCTAGCTGGGGCAGTCCTGCAAATGCGCTACGTCCAGAAAGCTATTCACGGAAAACAGGCTGCCGGTGTAGTGAATCTTGTAGAGGCACAAGTTGCGGTGCTCGAAGCTGTCCATAGCGCTGAGGGGGTAGTTGAGCAGCTGACAGAGCAGCACGCGCATGGCCCGGCCGTGCATGCACACCAGCACGGTTTCCTCTTCGGGCCGGCTGCGCAAGAGCTCAATAAAAGGCTGCTGCCGGGCCGCTACCTCATCCGGACTTTCTCCCCGAGCAGGCGGGCGTGGGTTTCGCCGCGCCGCCACTGCTGCAGCACCCCATTGTATTCCTCGTCTTCTTCGGGCGTGATGCGCATGCCCTCGCGCACGCCCCAGCTAATCTCGTTGAGGCCGCTGTGTTCTTCGTGGGGCAAACCCAGATCCAGAAAAGCCTGCACCGACTGATGGGTGCGCTTCAACGTAGACGTGTACACCTTGTCGAAGGGCAGGTGCTGGTAGGCCGCAAAAAAGTGGGCCGCCTGCCGGTGGCCGGCCGCGTTCAGGTCCGAATCGACGCCCGAGCCCTGCACAATGCCGGCCACGTTGAAATCGGTCTGCCCGTGTCGGATGAGGTATATTTTTTTGACGCTCACTTTCCCGCTAGCTTTGTTGTTTGGCCCCGAAAGTACTGCTTCGAGGCCCTAAATCCGTTTATTTCCGCACATACTGCATGGCACATCCTACCGCCGACCTGGCCCAGCTCAACGCCTGGTGCCGCAATACGTTGGGCGAACACCTTGGTATTGAAATAACTGAAGTCGGCGACCGGCTGCTGGTGGGCCGCATGCCGGTAGACCACCGCACCCACCAGCCCATGGGCCTGCTGCACGGCGGCGCCTCGGTGGCCCTGGCCGAAACCCTGGGCAGCATTGGGGCCGCCCTGCAGGTTGACGTACGCAAAAAAGCCTGTGTGGGGCTGGAAATCAACGCGAATCATCTGAAAGGAGTGCATTCAGGCTGGGTAGTGGGCCGGGCCACGGCCCTGCACGTGGGCCGCAGCACCCAGGTTTGGGAAATTCGCATCACCCACGAGGAAACCGGTATGCTGGTGTGCGTAAGCCGCATTACCATGGCCGTAATCGACTTGCCGGCCAGCGCCGAGCCCAAAGCATGAGCACACCGCAGCCGCGGACGGTAGCCTCCTGGCCGGGCCCGGTGCCGGCTCCGCCCCAGCAGCTTCAGCAGCTGCTTACCTTTGCCCTGCAGCAGCAACTGCCGGTGGCGGTTTGGCGCCTACCCGGCAGTGAGCACGCCCAACTGTGTCTGAGCTTGTCGGCCGAAGCAGCGCTGACGGGCCTGCCCCCGGCCCTGACGCCGGAAGCGCCGGCCGGTTTCGCCTTTTTTCCGTTCCGCGACTCCGACCACAACCCGGCCCTGTTTCTGCCGGCCGACATCTACTGGCACGCCGAAGTACCCGACCAGCTCCACCTCGACCCGACCGACAGCCGGGCCAGCCAGCTGCTGGCATTTCTGGCCACTGAGCACGCCAAAAACCCTGCGCCCCTGCCCTGGCACCTGAGCACCCAGCCGGTGCCGCACACGGCCAGTCAGCAGGAGTATTATCAGTTGGTGGAAACCGGCGTGGAAGCCATTAAAAGCGGACAGGTAGTAAAAGTAGTGTCGTCGCGGGCGGCGCGGCGGCCTCTGCCCGAAAACTTCGACGCGCTGCGGGCTTTTCGGGATTTGTGCTCCCGCTACCCCGGGCTTTCGTGTCGCTGGTGAGTGCGCCGGGCGCGGGCACTTGGCTGGGCGCCTCGCCGGAAGTGCTGGTGGAAGTGGATGAGCAGGGCGTGTTTCGTACCATGGCCCTGGCCGGCACTCAGGCGTTGGCCCCGGGCGCCCTGCCCCAGCACGCCATCTGGCGGCAAAAGGAAATTGAGGAGCAAGCCCTGGTGGCGCGCTACATCGTGAGCTGCTTCAAGCAATTGCGCCTGCGCGAATACGAGGAAACCGGGCCCCGCACGGTGGTAGCGGGCCAGTTGCTGCACCTGCGCACCGACTTTGCCGTGAACCTGCGCCAAGTGCCCTTCCCTACCCTGGGTACCGACATGCTGCGCTTACTCCACCCCACTTCGGCCGTGGGTGGTATGCCCAAACAGGCGGCCCTGAGCTTTTTGCAGGAACACGAAGGCTACGACCGGGCGTACTACAGCGGCTTTTTGGGCCCAGTAAATCTGCCCCAGGCCGGCGTTTCGCGCTTATTCGTAAACTTGCGCTGCCTGCAACTTCACCCCAGCAGGCCGTTCTGTATGCAGGCACCGGGCTGACGATCGACTCCGACCCGGAGCGCGAATGGCAGGAAACCGAAATGAAGCTAAGCACGATTGGCGCCATCTTGCGGTGAGATGGAGAGATGGTGAAATGGTGAGTTTGTTGTTCCGCAGGCGCGGAGCTGCGCCACCACTCCATCACCTCACTAGCTCACCATTTCACTATCTCACCTATGCAGGCAGTCTATAATATCGCGGAAATCTGTGCGCAGATGGGCATTACCGACGTGGTGTTGTCGCCGGGTTCCCGCTGTGCGCCCCTCACGATTTCCTTTGCCCGCCATCCCCGCATTAAGGTGCGCACTGTGCCTGATGAGCGGGCCGCGGCCTTTATTGGGCTGGGCCTGGCGCAAAGTCAGCGGCGGGCCGTGGCCCTGGTCTGCACCTCGGGCACGGCGGGCCTGAACTATGCGCCGGCCGTAGCGGAGGCCTATTTCCAGCAGATTCCGCTGGTGGTGTTTACCGCCGACCGGCCGCCGGAATGGATAGATCAGCTCGACGGGCAAACCATCCGACAAGCCGATTTGTACGGGGCCCACGCCAAGGGCACGTTCACGTTTCCGGCCGATACCACGCACGCGGATGCCAAGTGGCACTCGGCCCGCATCGTGTCGGAAGCCATCAATCTGGCCCAGCAGTTTCCGGCCGGACCGGTGCAGGTAAATGTGCCGCTGCGGGAGCCGTTTTACCCCAAAGCCGGCGAGGAGCTGACCTTCGAGGCTGTGCGCGTTATTCAGGAAACGGCTACCAAACCCATGCTGCCGGGGCCGGAGCTGGTGGCCCTGCGCCACGCGCTGCGCCAGACGCCCCGCGTGCTGGTGGTGGCCGGGCAGCAGCCGCACTCCGACGCGCTGCTGCTGGCCTTACGCCAGTTCACGGGCGCCTACCAGATTCCGGTGGTGGGCGACGTTATTTCCAACCTGCACCAGCCGGTGGGAGCCAACTACGACCTGCGCACGGCTCCGCTGGGCAAGCAGGACGTGTTTATGGCCGTGCCCGAGCCGGGCCTGAAGGAAGCTTTGCGGCCCGACCTGCTTATCACCTTCGGCCAGTCGTTGATTTCCAAGGCCCTGAAGCTGTACCTGCGCGAGGCCCAGCCCGCCCAGCACTGGCACGTGCAGGCCGCCGGGCCGGTGGCCGACACGTTCAAGTCCCTGACCCGCATCATCCGCCTCGACCCGACCACCTTCTTCGAGCTGCTGGTCGCTACCGACTACTCCTTATTCGGCGGCCTGACCTCGGCCGAAGACACCGCGGCTGCGAAAGGCACAGCAGACAGTCACAACGATGCTGAAACGCCGGATACGGGTTCGATTCCCGTCGCGAATACGTCGCGGCTGACGTGGCCGACGAGCGGCTGGGCCCTGACGGAAAAAGACGCGGCCACCAAAACGGCCTACCGCACACCCTGGTACAAGGCCGAAAGCTGGGCCAAGGAATTTCTAACCGACTTTCTGGCCCGGCCCGACCAGCCGTTCAACGAATTCACGGCCTTTCAGCACGCCCTGCGCCACCTCACCGATGGCACGGCCCTGCACCTGGCCAACAGCATGGCCGTGCGCTACGCCAACATTCTGGGCATGCCGGAAAACCGGAGCGTGGAGGTGTTTGCCAACCGCGGTACCAGCGGCATCGACGGCTGCAACAGCACGGCCGTGGGCGCGGCCCTGGCCCAGCCCGAGCGGCCCGTGGTATTGATGACCGGCGACGTAGCCTTTTTCTACGACCGGAACGCGTTTTGGCAAAACTACCCGACGCCCAACCTGCGCGTAATTCTGTTTAACAACCACGCCGGGGGCATTTTCCGCCTTATCGACGGGCCGCGGCAGCAGCCGGAGCTGGAGGAGTTCTTCGAAACCCACCAGCCCCTAACGGCCGAAAATACCTGCCGCGACTTCAACCTGCGCTATTTCACGGCCGGTACCTTTGCCGAGCTGAAATTGGCGCTATCCGCTTTCTTTGCACCCGTAAGCGGCGCGGCACTGCTGGAAATCACCACCGACAGCGCCACTAACGCCGCTTTCTTCGAAGAATACCGCAAAGCCGTGAAAACTGCTTTCATTTAACCTTGTTACTCTACCCGTCGGGCTGCGCCTGACGGGCACGAACAACGATTTTTTCCTTCCTTCTATGGCCGAACAAATCACCTGGACCCCGATTAAGGAGTTCCGCGAAATCCTCTTCACCTTCCACGAGGGCATCGCCAAAATCAGCATCAACCGTCCCCAGGTCCACAATGCCTTCACCCCGCTCACGGTGCAGGAAATGATTGAGGCCATGGACATCTGCCGCAACCGCACCGACATCGGCGTGGTGGTGCTTACTGGCGAGGGCGGCAAGGCCTTCTGCTCAGGCGGCGACCAGAGCGTGCGGGGCCACGGCGGCTACGTGGGCGAAGACACCGTACCCCGCCTGAACGTGCTGGACCTGCAGAAAATGATTCGCTCGATTCCTAAGCCCGTGGTAGCCATGGTGGCCGGCTGGGCCATCGGGGGCGGCCACGTGCTGCACGTGGTGTGCGATTTGAGCATTGCTGCTGATAACGCCCGCTTCGGACAGACCGGCCCCAACGTGGGCTCGTTCGACGGCGGTTTCGGCGCTTCGTATCTGGCCCGCGTGGTGGGGCAGAAAAAGGCCCGCGAAATATGGTTTCTCTGCGACCAGTACAACGCTCAGGAAGCCCTGGATATGGGCCTCGTAAACAAAGTGGTACCCCTGGAGCAACTCGAGGAAACCACGGTGGCTTGGTGCAAAAAGATTCTGGAGAAAAGCCCGCTGGCCCTGCGCATGCTTAAGTCTTCGTTCAACGCGGAGCTCGACGGGCAGGCCGGCATTCAGGAGCTGGCCGGCAACGCCACGCTGCTCTACTACTTGTCGGAGGAAGCCAAGGAAGGCAAAAACGCCTTTATCGAGAAGCGCAAGCCTGATTTCTCGAAGTTTCCGAAGTTTCCGTAACCGAGCGGTACTCCCTAGGCTCTCTTTTAACTGCCGGCCCTTGCCCAGGGCTGGCAGTTTTCTTTTTACGCGGGGCCAGTCCTTCGTTATATTGCCGCTGCCTCATTACAAACTCCTGCCTCATGAAATCATTACTTTTCCTGCTGCTGCTCAGCCTTTCATCGGTTGCGGCAGTCCGGGCTCAGTCTGCTACCGCTGCGGGGGCCACAACACCCGCCGGGCCTGATAAAACCAAAGAAGTGCGGGTAGTGGAAGCCTCCTGCGGGCAGTGCAAGCTGGGGCTGCCGGGCAAAAGCTGTGATTTGGCCATTCGCTTCGATGGCAAAGCCTATTTCGTGGATGGCACCACCATCGACTCGCACGGCGACGCCCACGCCAAGGACGGCTTCTGCCAGGCTATCCGGCAAGCCGAGGTGCAGGGCGAAGTGGTCGACAACCGGTTTAAGGCCACTTATTTCCAACTCCTGCCCGCTGCGCCCAGCGGCAAATAGCCGGCCTCTGCTGCCGAGCCCCACGGCGGTACTACTGGTGCCGCTGTTTCAGACGTCTTTCATCCCCCTGCTGCTTAACCCATGGCCGACTACCTGATAAAATCAACCGACACGCGCACCTTTACCCTGCTGGCCGAGGCCGCCGTGCTCGGCGAGTTGAAGTACACCGAGTGGTTTTCCTTTAAAGCCATGCTGGTCTTGACCAACGGCCCGTCGTTGCGCATCGAGCCCCGGGGCTTTTGGGGCACCACCATCGAGGCCAAGGACGGGGATGTGGTGGTGCTCAGCTTCAAGATGAACTGGGACGGCAACATCGTGTTGAAGTCCCGCCTGGGCGGCACAAACCGGGCCTTCGTGCTCAAAAACCAGGGACTGACCAAGAGTGGCTACGTGCTGCTCGACAAGCACGGTCAGGAGCTGCTGACCATCCGCCCCGACTTCAAATGGAACAAAATCAACAATGACTACTCGGTCAGCAGCTCCGAGCTATTCGAAACCTTTGCCAGCAAAGAAACCCTGGTGCTGATGGCCATTCACTGCGCCAACTACTACATGACGATGGCAACAACCATGATTGCCACTACTATCTAACTGCTTTGCGTTATTTTCATTCTTTCCGCCGCAGGCTAAAGTCATGCCTCACGGCCGCCCTGCTGGCGGTGCTGCCCCTAAGCAGCCAAGCCCAGCAAACTACCCAGCTGCGGGTGCAGCCCCTCACGCTACCCCGGGAGCTGGCCAGCCCCGACAATCAGTTTTCGGGCCTGTTTGTCAGCCAGAACCAGTTGTTTTTGTTATCCGAAAGCCGCCTGCTGGACGCGGACAAGCCCGAAGGCAAGCTCTACGCCATTGGCCTGCCCGACTTAGACCGTAAGCTTACCGATACGGCCTACGTGCTGCCCTACCGCAAGTACCACCTGGCCGGCCTGGAGCTGCTCAAGGATAAGATTGTGGCCGCCGGGCAGGTGTACGAAGGCCTGGAAGCCATGCTGGTAGATGGCCCGACGGTGTATTTGGCGGTAGAAACCGCCACCGCCTCGCCCAACTGCTACCTGCTGCAGGGCCAATTGCAGGACTCGGCCGTGGTGATGAACCCCGATTTTCTGGTTTCCGTGGTTAAGCCTACCGCTCCCGACGGCAGCCGCATCTACAATGCCGGCTTTGAGGCCCTGGTGCAGGATAAAAAGAGCCTTACCGCGTTTTTCGAGTTCAACTCCTTTGCCGCCGGCAACTTCGCCTATCCATTCAGCAAGCAACTCCCCGGAGCCCTGACTCCGCTACCGCCCGTTGCCTTGCTGCCCCTACCCTTCCGGATTACGGACCTCACGCCCACTGGTAAAAACCGGTTTACGGCCCTCAACTATTTCTTCAAAGGCGACGACGATAAAGCCTACCGCCCCACCGACACCGACCCAAACAGTGCGTTGGTGAAACAGGCCGGCACTTACCGCAGCTACTGCCGCCTCATTGAGCTTAAGCGCCGCGGCAAAGCCTACCGGTGGAAGCCCCTGGCGGAATTTCCGGCCGAGTACATGGCTTACAACTGGGAGGGAATTGCGGCCTACCGCCGGGGCTACTTTATCATCAACGACAAGTACACGCCCGCCAAGCCCTACCGCTCGACGCTGCTCTACCTGGAGCCGCGTTGACGCGTAGCAGTCTAACCTGCCCACAAAAAAACAGCGCCACCCGGCTTGGGTGGCGCTTGTTGCTTGTGCTGACTCTCTAAAATATTGACCCGTACGCGGCGCAGCCCTCACACCAGCCGAAAAAGTTGCGGAGCCGCTCGTGCTTCGCCTGCTTCTTGCGGCGCTTGCGGGCTTTACGGGCAGCTTCGGCGGCGGGGTCCTGAACGGGCGCGGCGATGCTACGCAGCGTGAGGTAGCGGCGGAAGACGAAGGTGCGAACCAAGGCAAACGGAGTGGGGCTGGTGGCAGACATGGCGTTTGGGGGATGGTGGTTACCTAAGATACAGCTTTATTGGGTTCACTGTCAAGCTCAAGCGGCCCTCCCGCCTGCCGGCCCAGGCGGGTACCATGTGGCAAGTGCGGGAGTTTTGGCTATTTAGCGGCGGCAATAGACTTTTTGCCGCCTTATATCCTCTTTATTCTACCGCTAGCTTATGCGTGAATGGCTTCGCTCCGTGTCCATTTTTCTGAGCAACAAGAAAATAGCCGCCATTGAGCTCGAAAACGAGAATCTGCGGCAATACGGGGCCCGGGACCTGGCCGGCTTCGACCTGACCCAGCCTGTGCGCCAGCCCACGCCCACCGAAATTCGGGCCCTGGCCACTGGCGCCATCCTGTTTTTCTACGGCGACAACCCTATCCGGATTCTACCCCAGCTCAAACCCGAGGAGTTAGTAGAGCGCAAGGCCGCCACGGCCCAGTGGTGGGGCATTTACGACACCGACGATGCCCTGGAAGTGCTGCAAAGCCTGCGGCAGGAAGGCCACCGCCACAAATTTCAGGGCCAGCTCAAACGCGAGTCGCTGCAGTGGTACAACCGGTTTGCCGCCAACCCCTTCCTGAAGTCGCGCGCGGTAACCAACGTGGGAGCCTGGGACTACGCCCGCCTGGTGAACGTGGCCCGCTGGTGCTACGACTACGGCTACCTGAGCTGGGAGCAGGCCTGGCCCTTTATCGACGCGGGCACCCGCCTGGCCTTGCGCGACTATGACTCCTGGGATAGTTTTGCGGCCGGCTTCGTGGCGGGCCGCCTGATGTGGGACGTGGACAACGACAGCCACGGCGACATTGCCGAAATAGCCCGCTACCTGCTCGAGTCGCGCGTGAGCCCGTGGCGCGACATTCCCTGGCAGCCCTACCCGGTAGAATAAGCGCCCGAGCCTGGTTTCCTATTCCGCTTCTTGCCCGGCCGCCGGTACTGTCCCTGATTTTCTTTGCATGAACCTTCGTACTCTGTTACTGCTGGCCGTTTGGCCCGGGAGTTCGGGCCTCGCCCAAACCCCACCTGTGAGCAGCGTTATCCTCTCCCCGACCGAGGTAGCAGCCCTGTTACCCGAGGCCAGCCGGCCGGCACTGAGCGTGGTATACCCCATTTTTCGGGTGTACAAAAACACCGACAAAACCGGGGTAAGCTACTGCGTGCTGACGGAAAGCCGGGACCAGCTCGATGAGGAAAAAAAGCCCATCAGCAGCCGTATCAAGGCCGTGACGCTGCGGGAAACGAGCGGCAAGCTGACCAAAAGCTGGGAGGTCAACGACTTTATTTCAACGGAGAAAGAGGAAACCTCTATCTGGTTCTGGACCAAGTTCGCCAGTTTCCAGGACTACGACCACGACGCGGTAATTGACCCGATTCTGGTGTATGGTACCGCCGCCCAGGGTGCCGACGACGGCCGCGTTAAATTCATTATCTATTACCGGGGCCGGAAAATAGTGTTGCGCCACCAGGCCGGCGACCTGGACATTCAGCGCAACATACAGGTAGACAAAGCCTTTTACACCCTGCCGGCGCCACTGCAGGCGGCCGTGCGGCAAAAGCTGGCCTTGCTCGAAGAGCGGGAGCTAACTATTCTGCCCCACGGCTGGCAGAAGGCCATGGCCAAGAAAGCCACCTTTATCAACGACTCGTACTACAGCAGCAAGTAGCCAAGAAGCCCAACTCGTAACTACAGGCGCTTGATTTCCAGCTTCAACCACATTCGGAAAGCTTTCTGGCGGGAGCTTCGTATGCGGAGATGGTTGTATTACGTGAATCTTTGCCGCTGACTTTTCCGCTTTTCCCATGTCTGCTACGCCCCTGCTCCCCGACTCCCTGCTGCTCAACGGTCGGGAATTTCGCTACTCCGATATCAAGCAATACCCCGCCAATAGCCCCGTGGACCTGAACGGCTACGAGGCCAAGGTGCTGGATTTCTGCCGGCAGTGGCTGAATGGCGCCCTGGAATTCGGGCTGCGCACCTCGGGCTCCACCGGCAAGCCGCAGTCGGTGACAATGCGGCGGCGGCAGCTGGTGGCCTCGGCCCGCCGCACCGGCGACTACTTCGACCTGGGTCCCGGCGACCGGATGCTGGTGTGTTTGAACTGCGAGTTTGTGGGCGGCATGATGATGCTGGTGCGCGGCTTGGAGCTGAACCTGCATATGACCATCGTGGAGCCCCACGCCGACCCGCTGGCCCTGGTGCCGGCCACGGCTGAGTTCGACTTTGCCTCCTTCGTGCCCTTGCAGCTGCGCGAGGTGCTCACGCCGGCCAACCTGCCGCGCCTGAACCGGATGAAGGCCATTCTGGTGGGTGGGGCCACGGTGGAAAGCAGCCTGGAACAAGCCCTGCAAAAGCTCAAAGTACCGGTGTACCTGACCTACGGCATGACCGAAACGGCCTCCCACATTGCGTTGCGCCGCCTCAACGGCCCCGAGGCTACGCACACCTACCGCGCCCTGCCCGGCATCCACATCGACCAGGACCCGCGCGGCTGCCTCACCGTGCGCGCCGACGTGACCGATGACCAGCTGATTACGACCAACGACCAAGTACATCTGCTGGACGAGCACACCTTTGAGTGGCTGGGTCGCGCCGACTTCGTCATCAACTCCGGTGGGGTGAAGGTGCAGGCCGAAAAGGTGGAAAAAGTGCTGGAAGTGGCTCTGGTGGAGCTGAACCTGCCCAACCGCCGCACCTTCGTGGCCGGCCGGCCCGATGCCCGCCTGGGGGAGCAGGTAACGGCTTTCCTGGAAGGGGCGCCCCTTGCCGAGGCCCAGGCTAAACAGCTGCTGGCCTTGCTGGCCGAGCGACTGGAGCGTTACGAGCGGCCCCGGGAGCTGGTGTACGTGCCGCAGTTTCGAACCACGGCCTCCGGCAAGCTCGACCGGCTGAACACGCTCCGGGCCACGGCTGCCTCCCGCCCCGACGCGCCCCACCGGTAAAGCCCAGAGCTAGAAAACGACTGTGCCTGGCTGCTCTAGCTGGCAGGCGGCCGCGCCAGTTGCCAAAATTGGCATAAAAGCGGGGCCGTTAACGCAAATCAACCTCTTACTTATGTGAAAAAAGACGTTGATTTGTACAACTTTCCACCGCAATTCCTGCAATGAAGCGTACCTATATTTCGGTAGCCGCGCTGCTGCTGGCCGCCCAGTTGGGTGGCGGCTGCGCCAGCACCACCGCTACTACCACTGCCTCTACTCCCCCGCGGAGGCAGCTTCTGCTGAAACCAATGCCTCCCGCCGGCCCCAGGACGGGACTGCCGCAGCCAGCCTGACCACCGTGGCTTCGGAAGCAACGGCCGACAATGCCCCCTTCCAGGTGGTCAGTGAGCAGTTTGCCGACCTGCGCGTGTTGCGCTACCAGGTGCCTGGCTTCGAAACCCTGGAGCCCCAGCAGAAAGAGCTGCTTTATTACCTCTACGAAGCGGCCCTGTGCGGCCGGGAAATTTCCTACGACCAGAACTTTAAGCACAACCTGCGGGTACGCCGCACGCTGGAGGCCATCTGGCCCGCCAACCAACAGCAGATTGCGGGCACGACTAACACCCAGCGCGTGGATGAGGCCAACAAGCTCAACATCTACACCAAGCGGGTGTGGTTCAGCAACGGCGTGCACCACCACTACTCCACCCGCAAGTTTGTGCCCGAGTGCAGCCCGGCGTATTTTGCCCAGCTGGTCAAAAGCGTGGACAGCAGCACGCTACCCCTGGAAAAAGGCGAATCCGTAGACCAGTTCCTGGCTGTCATCACGCCCATCATCTTTGACCCAAACGTGTCGGCCAAGCGCGTAAACCAGGAAAAGGACGCGGACCTGGTAGCTACTTCGGCCAACAACTTCTACGAGGGCGTGACCCAGAAGGAAGCTGAGGATTTCTACGCCAAGAAAATCGACAAGAAAGACCCGCGCCCCGTTTCCTACGGCCTGAACTCCAAGCTGATGAAGGATGAGAAGGGCCAGCTAGTGGAGCGCACCTGGAAGGTGGGCGGCATGTACGGCGAGGCCCTAACCCAGGTAGCGTACTGGCTGGGCAAGGCGGCGGAAGTAGCCGAAAACCCCGAGCAGAAGCTGGCCTTGCAGCGCCTGATCAACTACTACACCACCGGGGACCTGAAAACCTGGGACGACTACAACATTGCCTGGGTGCGCGACACCAAGAGCCGTACCGATGTGGTAAACGGCTTTATCGAAGTGTACGGCGACCCGCTGGGCTACCGCGCCTCCTACGAGTCGGTGGTGTCGTTCAAGGATTTGGAGGCCACCAAGCGCATCAAGGCCATCGGCGACCAGGCCCAGTGGTTTGAGGACAACTCCCCGATTCTGCCCAAGCACAAGAAAAAGAACGTGGTGGGCATCACGGCCAAGGTAATTACCACGGTGGTGGAAAGTGGCGACGCGGCCCCGGCCACGCCCATTGGCATCAACCTGCCCAACGCCACCTGGATTCGCAAGGAGCACGGCTCGAAGTCGGTGAATCTGGGCAACATCGTGGACGCCTACGGACAGGCCGACGCTGGCGGCTCGCTCGACGAGTTTGCCTACTCCGCGGAGGAAAAAGCCCGGGCCCGCAAGTTTGCCGGCCTGGCCGGCAAGCTCCACACCGACATGCACGAGGTAATCGGCCACGCCTCGGGCCAGATTAACCCCGGCGTGGGCACGCCCAAGGAAACCCTGAAAAGCTACGCCTCGGCCATCGAGGAAGGCCGCGCCGATTTGGTGGCCCTGTATTACCTGATGGACAACAAGCTGGTGCAGCTGGGCGTGGTGCCGAGCCTGGAAGTGGGCAAGGCCGAGTACGACAACTACATCCGCAACGGCCTGATGGGCCAGCTCGTGCGCCTGCCCCTGGGCGAAACCGTGGAGGAAGCCCACATGCGCAACCGCCAGATGGTAGCCAAATGGGCCTATGAAAAGGGCAAGAAGGCCAACGTCATCGAGAAGGTGACCAAGGATGGCAAAACCTACTTCAAAATCAACGACTATCAGAAGCTGCGCGGCCTGTTTGGGCAGCTCCTGCGCGAGCTGCAGCGCCTGACCAGTGAGGGCGACTACGCGGCGGCCAAAAACCTGATTGAAACCTACGGCGTGAAAGTAGACCCCGTGCTGCACAAGGAAGTACTGGCCCGCTACGAAAAGCTCAACATTGCGCCCTACGCCGGCTTTATCCAGCCCAAGCTGGTGCCGGTGGAGCAGAACGGCAAAATCGTGGACGTGAAGGTGGAATACCCTTCCGATTTTGCCCAGCAGATGCTCGAGTACAGCCGCAAGTACAAGTTCTTACCTAATTACAACTAAGGCTTCGGGCCGACCCCTGACTCCATGAAAAAACTTCTATTTCCGGCCCTGCTGCTGGCCGGCGCCCTGGCCGCCCCGGCTGCCCACGCCCAAACCACCAACATCAACGTGGCCCGCTACGAGTACTGCGAGCTGCTGAAAACCGAGTTCCTGAACGAGCCCACTAAAACCAAGGGCGGCGACATTTTCGTGGACTTCGGCTTTGGCTACGAAAAGCTCGGCGACAGTGACATGGCCAAGCGCGAAGTAGGCGACATTGAAGTGTTTTCGACCCCGCTGAGCACGCTCAACTACATGGGCAAGCGGGGCTGGGAAGTGGTGCAGGTGTACTCCTTGCCCAACGGCGTGAAAAACCAGCAGGCCACCCACATTCTGCTCCGCCGCCTGACCACCTCGTCGGGCCCAAAATAGCGCCGCGGGCGGCGGCCCGACCTATTGCCCAGTATACAAAAGCCGGCCTTCCTTAAGTGGAAAGCCGGCTTTTGGGCGTTATCAGGCTTTGAAGTACCGGATTTTGCGCCGCCTGAACCGGCCGCCGGAGTGCCTTACTCCTGGTAGCGGAAATGCTGCTGGGAGAAGAGCTTGCGCCGGAAGCGGGCCGTTTTGTACAAATCTCCCAGAAACAGCTTTATCCGGCCGTAGAAGATGGGGCCGTCCAGGGTTTCATCCAGGTTGCTACTCACAAAAAGGGTTTCGCGCCAGCCCGCGCCCACCCCGATGCCAAACCAGGGAAACACCCGGAAGTGACTGGATACCGACGGCTCAATCAGCCACACCGTGGATTTGGTATCCTTGCTCTGGGCCCCGCTGGGCTCGGTGAAATTGGTAAAAAAGCGGCCCACGCCCAGCTGCAGCGGGGCGCTTAGCTCCCAGCGGTTGGACCGGATAAACAGGTACTCGGCGTAGGCCGCCACGTAGCGAAACCGCAGCTCAGAACGAGTGCCACTGGGGTAGTGGGCCGGCACTTCTTCCTGCGACGGAATGCCGTTGCTGAGCAAATAGCCCCCGGCCCCGGCCCGCAGCCGGCCCCGCCATTCCACGGCCAGCTTGAGCCCGTTGATGCCCACGAGCTTGCCGTCGATAATGGAGTAGCGGTTGTCGAACTGGAACACGATGCGGCGGTGGGCCTGCTTCTTTAGCGACGAGGTGGAGTCGGCGTCCTGGGCCGCTAGGGGCAGGGGTCCGGCCAGGACGCCCAGGAGCAGCCAAGTCTTCAACGCGTGTTTCACGGGCGCAAAGTACGAAAGGCAAGCGGGGGTATTGTGCACAAGGAGGCATTTTGGGCGAGTTGCTCACCCGCGACCTTCCGCCGGTTCACCCCCGCAACGGGCTGCTTCACCCTTTTTGTGGCTGGATAACCGCGGTTCTTTCCAGAAGTTTGACCTACATCCTAGCACTACCGCCATGACCCTATCCCCCGACTCGCTTTTTCACCTGGCCACCAACCTGGTTTTGCCGGGCTGGCTGCTGCTCATTTTTGCCCCGCGCTGGCGCGTCACGCGCTGGGTAGTGGGCAGCGGGGCGCTGCCGCTGGTGCTGGCCGCACTCTACGCCGCCTGCATCGGGTGGCACTACTTCAGCGGCGCGGCCCAGCAAGGCGGCTTTGGCTCCCTGGCCGACGTGGCGGCCTTGTTTCAGGACCCGTGGGCGCTGCTGGCCGGCTGGGTGCATTACCTCTGCTTTGATCTGGCTGTGGGGGCCTGGGTTAGCCGCGACGCCCAGCGCCGGGGCCTGCCCCACCTGCTGCTGGTACCCGCGCTGCTGCTGACTTTTCTCTTCGGGCCCGTCGGCTTTTTGCTCTACCACCTGCTGCGCCGCTTCTACGCCTTGCCCGCCCCGGCTCCGGCGCTGACCTGAGTACCGCTTTTGCTCTTTCCACTCAACCGCCGCTACTATGAAAACGCTCCTCCTTCCTTTCCGCCTTTCAACGGCGGCACCCGCCACCTCCACACCCGTGGGCGCGGTGCGCCAGTGGCTCACGGTGCTGCACCGCGCCAACCCGGTGTTATCGGGCGCGGGGTGGCTGCACGTGCCGCTGGTAGTGCTGGCCCTGGTGCTGCTGCCCTTCGACGACCGAAGCGTGCTGGGTCTGAACGTGTGGTTTAAGCCCCTGAAGTTTGCGCTGTCCGATATTATCTACCTTTGGACCCTGGGCTGGCTGCTGGCCGATTTGCCCGCCGGGCCCCAGCGGGCCGTGCACCGCATCAGCTGGGGCGTGGCCATCAGCATTCTAGTCGAAATCGGGGTGATTTACCTGCAGGCGGCCCGGGGTACTACGTCCCACTTCAACGTAGCTTCAGCGTTTGATGGAATGCTGTTTAGCCTGATGGGCATTTTTATCATGCTCAACACCGGCCTGCTGGTCTGGGCCCTAGTGCTCACGCTGCGCTACCGGCCGTTTGGCCCCCGGCCTACGTGTGGGGCTTGCGACTGGGAGTGGTGCTGTTTCTGGTGGGCAGCGCCGTGGGCGGAGCTATGATTCACCACCTGGGCCACACGGTGGGCGCCGCCGACGGCGGACCGGGCCTGCCGGTGCTGGGCTGGAGCACCCGCCACGGCGATTTGCGGGCGGCTCATTTCCTGGGCTTGCACGCCCTGCAGGCCCTGCCCTTGTTTGGCTGGCTGCTGGCCCGCTACTTCCCCACTCTGCAAAACCGGGGGCAATTACTTGGCATTATGAGCTTTACGCTGCTCTACACCGGGGCCATTGGGTGGCTGTACGTGCACGCCCTGCAGGGGCTGCCCTTGTGGAAACTAAGCTAAACCCATCTTCCCCAACCTGCCATGTCCCGCCTTGCCGTTGACCTCGTGCCCCTACCTCTCCACAGCGCCCTAGCCGCCACTCCCGCCGACTACACCGACGCCTACCGAGTAGCTTTGCCCGCTTACCTACCCCAGCAAGCCGAGGCGGTGGCCTGGCGGCTGTTTGGCCAAGGGCCGGCCTGGGTGCGCCGCCTCATGCAGCTGCGCGACTGGCTGGTGCGCCCCTTCGGCCTGACGACGTTTCCCGTTGCAAACCTCCCAGCCTACGGGACGCCGCTGGTGACTGGCAGTCGGATTGGGCCGTTTCAGGTATTCAGCGTGAGTGCCCAGGAAGTTATTCTGGGGCAAGACGACCGGCATCTCAACTTTCGGGCATCAGTGCTGGTAGCGGGGGCCGAGCCGGCGGTTGTCGTCACGACGGTGGTGCAGTTTCATAATTGGTTTGGCCGGGCCTATTTTGCCCTGATTCGGCCGTTTCACCACCTGGTGGTGCCGGCCTTGCTGCGCTACGCCCTACGCCATTCTGCTCCGCCCATCACGGCTTAATTTAGTTTACCAGCCGCCGTGGCATCTTTACGCCTATGAACGACCGTCGTCTGCGGCTGCTGGGCATTCCGGTGCTGGCCGTGCTCATTGCCCTGCTCAGTCTGCGCGAGCTGCCCACCCGGCCCAATATGGTGATGGTGCTGGTGCACCTGGCCGTTTCCCTGCTTTTTACGTCCACGCTCTGGCTGGGCACCAGCACCATCTGGAACCGCCTGCTGCGCCGTTTCCCCCGGGTAGAGCAAACCCGGCGGCGGCTGTGGCTGCTCACCCTGCTGGGCGTGCTGTACACGGCCGCGGGCAGCGCGGCGCTGGTGGCCTTTCTGCACCTGCTGCTGCCGGCTTATTTTTTCCTGACGGCCCGGGACCTGTTCACCCAGATTACCTTCAACCTGATTCCAACGCTGCTGGTGATGATGCTCTACGAAAGCATCCACTTCTTTGAGCAGTGGGAGCACAACGTGCGCCGGGCCGAGCAGCTGACCCGGGCCGGGGTGCAAAGCCAGCTCGAAGCCCTGCAAAACCAGCTCGACCCGCACTTTCTCTTCAACAGCCTCAATACGCTGGCCGCCCTCATCGACGAAGCCAACGCCCCGGCCCAGGACTTTGTGGCCCAGCTGGCCGATGTGTACCGCTACGTGCTGCTGAACCGGGACCGGCCCACCGTGCCGCTGAGCGAGGAATTGGCCTTTGTGGAAACCTACGTAGCCCTGCAAAAAACCCGCTTCCGCGACAATCTACGCGTTACGCAGCAGATTCCGCCCCAACTGCTCACCCGACAGGTGGCCCCGTTGAGCGTGCAACTGCTGGTAGAAAATGCCCTGAAGCACAACGTAGTCAGCCGGGAGCATCCACTAGACATCACCATCCGGGCCGACGAAGCCAGTGGCTATATCGTGGTGCAGAACACGTTCAGGCCCCGGGCCGCCGGCCTGGGGCCCAGCACCGGGCTGGGCCTGCAAAACACCCGGCACCGCTACGAGCTGCTGCAGGCCCCCGGGCCGGTGCGCATCGAAGCCACGGAGGCGGCCTTTACGGTATATCTGCCCCTACTGCCGGCCTAACCCGTTTTATCGGTTGTCAACTACCTCGCTATGAAACCCTTAGTTGTTTTACTGACCGTTTTCAGCCTGCTGGTGCTTGGCTCGTACCTGATAACCGGCCGCGGGGAGCGGAATTGGCCGGCAACGGGGCCATGGCCGCTATGCTGCTCTTCACTGGGGCCGGGCACTTTGCCTTCACGAAGGGCATGATGCTGATGCTGCCCGACTTTGTGCCGGCCCGCAAAGCCGTGGTCTGGCTTACGGGAGGGCTGGAAATAGCGGCGGCCATCGGCTTGCTGGTACCGAGCCTGCGCCCTACCACCGGCGAGCTGCTCATCTGGTTTTTCGTGCTGGTTTTGCCGGCCAATATTCACGCGGCCCGCACTTGGCTCAACTACGAAACCGGAACCGACGACGGCTATGGCCCGGTCTATTTATGGTTTCGTATCCCGCTGCAACTGTTCTTTATTGACTGGGTCTGGTACTTTGCCGTCTACCTCCCCGATTCGGACCTGTTGTAATATCTTACCACAGCCGCCGGCCCAGACCTCTTCGCTTCCGACAATGACCGTACTACTGCTCGAAGACGAGTATCCGGCCGCCGAGCGGCTGCAGCGCCTGCTGCTCCAAGCCGCCCCCGACGCCCACGTGGCCGCCGTACTCGACACGGTGGCCGGAGCCGTGGCCTGGCTTACGGAGAACCCCGCCCCCGACCTTATCATTTCCGACATTCACCTGGCCGACGGTCTGAGCCTGGACGTCTTCGACCAGCTGGTGGTGCGCAGCCCGGTCATTTTTGCCACCGCCTACGACGCCTACGCCCTGCGTGCTTTCAAGGCCAACAGCATTGATTATCTGCTCAAGCCCATCAAGCTGGCCGAGTTGCAGGCGGCGCTGGCCAAGCTGCGCGAATGGCAGCAGCCCGCCGCCCCGGCCCGGCAGCTGGAAAGTCTGCGCGACAGTTTGCCCCGGCCCGAGCGACAGTACAAAACCCGCTTTCTGGTGCGCACCGGCGAGCAGCTGCTGCCCTGCCCCGTGGGCGCGGTAGCCTGGTTTCAGAGCCGCCACGAAGTCACGACGCTGGTAGCCACCGACGGCCGCCGCTTCGTGGTCGACTACACGCTGGAGCAACTGGAAAGCCTGCTGGACCCCAATCAGTTTTTCCGCCTCAACCGCCAATACATTGCCCACCTGCAGGCCGTGCAGCGCCTGCACCCCCATTTCAACGGCAAGCTCAAGCTCGACCTCACCCCCGCTCCCACCGAGGAAGTCATGGTCAGCAAGGAAAAAGCCGGCGCCTTCAAGTCTTGGCTGGAGGGGTAGGTTTTACTGTGGAAAATATGAGAAATAAAACCGTGTCATTGCGAGCAGAGCGAAGCAATCCTTCCTCTGAAATGTACGGAGTATTCTAAACTGAAAAGCCCCTTCCTACGGCGTGTAGGAAGGGGCTTTCTGGTATAAGGGCGTTTGTCACTAGCAGAGGACGGATTGCTTCGTCATTCTTCCTCGCAATGACAGGAAACAGTGCCTATTCGCGCCAGCCGAACATCCACTCACCATCTCACTATTTCACCACCTCACCTTTCCAGCCAGGCGCGGAAGGCGGGGACTCTTTCGCGGCTGATGAGCACGTCGCCTTCGGGGGCGGCGGGGGCCAGCACGGTTTTCAGGCGGCTGTTGGTGTAGTGAATGATGTCCTGAATGGCGTCGTGTTGCACGTAGTAGGCCCGGTTGAGGCGGAAAAACTGCCGCGGGTCCAGCAGCTTTTCCAGTTGCTCCAGGGTCTGGTCGATAACGAAGCGGCGGTTTTCGCGGGTTTGCAGGAAGGTGGCCTTTTCCAGACTGAAGAAGTAGCTGATGTTGTCTACCGGAATCACCTTCAGATGCTCCCCTACTTTTACCACAAACTGCTTTTTGTACTGGTTCTGGGGCTGCAGCTGCTGCAACACCTGGGTCAGCAGACTAGCGTCGAAGGCCGGAGCCGGGACGGCAGCAGCCCGCTGCAAGCTTTGCAGCTTGTGCAACGCGGCCTGCAGCTCGTCCTCGTCGATGGGCTTGAGCAGGTAGTCGATGCTGTTGACCTTGAAGGCGCGCAGGGCGTAGGCGTCGTAGGCCGTGGTGAAGATAACCGGGCAGCGCACCTCGGCCTTTTCAAACAGCTCGAAGCTCAACCCGTCGGAAAGGTGAATATCCAGAAACAGCACGTCGGGCGGCGTAGCAGCGGTTTGAAGCAGCACCACGGCGGCCTCCACCGAATCGGCCGTGGCCAGTACTTCCACCGACGGACGTTGCCGGCGCAGCAAATCGGTCAGGCGCCGGGCTGCCAGCGGCTCGTCTTCAATCACGAAGGCATTCATTCTTATTTATTAGGCTAATGGGAAGCAGATGAACTGACGGGTGAACAGGGTAAGCAGGCGCGGCAGAACTCACCGCAATACCATTTACCCTCTTCTGGTTGCAACGCCGCCGACCAACGTCACAGCATGGCAAGTGGTGAACTGCCTCAGCGCCAGCACTCAAACGCTTAGGCTAATTCTTTCAGTGCCGGTGCCGCCTGCTGGCGGATAAGGCCGATAGCGGGAATAAGAGCTAGCCACATGCCGCTGACGGGCATCACGACCACCCCGACTATGGTCATGGCCAACAGCCCCCAGCCTAAAAACACTGGCAGCCGGCTTCCCTGTGCCTCGCACCAGTCAATCAAGGCGCCCAACAGCAAGACCACAAACCCAAAGAACAGAAACCAGTAAGCGGCTTCGCGCAGAGGCTGCTGGTTTACGGTATTCAACAGGCCTTCCCGAACAAGCGCCGCCCAAATCGGGCTAAAAACCACTATTGCAAATACCGTATGCAGCAGCCCGATGCCTAGCAGGGTCCGTCCAATCCAACGCTTCATAGTATCTGATATTTGGAATATTCGGTCAAATATACTCGTCTATTCCTCGGTTCTCGTTCCCACAACTATCAGGAAAGCAAAACAAGAGTACCTGCTTTATCTAGAGGAAAAGTAGCCCCTAGCACGTTAATACTCACATCAAGCTCAACACCGGCAGCGTCACGATGAACTCTGCTTTGGTGCGCTCCACGCGCACGGGCTCGGCGGTAAGGTGGGCGTAGCGGGCCGTCAGGTTGGGTAACCCAATGCCAAGGGATTCGCCGGGGGCCAGGCGGCGGGGCGCAGCGTGTTACTTACCGTCAGGCACTTGCCGGCGCAGTCCAGGGCTATGCGCAGGTGCAGGGGCTGGCTCACGCTGGCCGCGTTGTGCTTGAGGGCATTTTCGAGCAGCAGCTGCAAGCTCAGCGGCGGCACCACCACGTTGGCCGGCACCTCTTGTGGCCTAGGCAGCTCCACGTGCAAAGCCGCGCCGTAGCGGATATTCTGCAGAAACAGGTAGGATTTGGCGAATTCCAGCTCGTCGGCCAGGGGTACCACCTCCCGCTGCCGGGCATCGAGCACGTAGCGGTACACTTGCGAGAGTTGGCGGATAAAGCGCACGGCCAGCTTGGGTTCCTCTTCTACGAGCGAAGTCAGGGCGTTCAGGGCGTTGAACATAAAGTGCGGGTCGAGCTGTTGGCGCAGCGACTCGGCCTCGGCCTGGGCCATTTCCTTCTGCAGCCGCTCGTTGCGCAGCAGGGCCTCGCGCCAGCCCAGCAAAAATGAGCGGCTGTGCAGAAACAGCGAAATCATGGCCGTGGTAGCCAGTGGAAAGAAGTAAGACCCAGCCCGCCGCGGCGACCATAGCTCACTCAGGCTGTCGTGCTCGTAGAGCACAATTAACGCCTGGACCAGTACAATCACCACAAATGAGCCGCCCAGCGACACCAGCAGCGTGTACAACAGCCGCCTGCCAGGCGCTTGTTTCCAGCCCACGTATTTGTCGAGCCAGTCGACGGCATAGCCATTGGTTAGCCACAGCCCCACCGTGTAAATGGACGTGAACCCGAAGTTTACCAGCAGCCTGCGCGGGTTATCCAGGCAACTCAGGCAGGTGAAAAAGCTGATAGTAACCGACACGGCCAGCAGGCTCAGCAGCAACCGCTGCCAGGAGCGCTTGGCCCGTAGCGGCGGCAAAGTGGGGCACGGTCAGACATACGTGAAGCGGCAGGAAACGAAAAAGGCAAGGAAAGCATGGCAAGATAGAGGCTGGCGGCGAAGCAAAGAAAATGGACCTAATGAGCCGGAAAACACGATGCCCCGTCTGACAGCTGCTTAGCTAGGCGGGGCATCATTTGGGAGGATCAACAAACTTTACTTGGCGGCCGGCGCGGGAGCAGCGGCGGGCTGGGCGGCGTAGGATTTTAGGCGACTTTGCACCTGCCGCTCGCCCCAGGTGGGCATCAAAGGCGTGGCGGGCTTGAAGGCCGCGTAACGGGCCAGGGCCTGCTCAAACACGGGCTTGGCCACGTCGGGCCCGCCGCCGAACATCTTGGGCGTGAAGTAGAGGTTGTTACCTTCCACCAGATAGATGCGGGGGTTGGCCGGATTGGCCTTTTTGGCCTGCTCCAGCGCTTCCCGCACCAAGCCCGAGTACTTCATGGAGCGGGCCATGGGCGAGATTCCCAGCCGGGCCTGGTGAATGTAGGCCTGCAGCACCAGCAGCTCCGACTCTTCCCCGCCCAGCTTGCGGGCCTGGGCCAGGGAGGCTTCGGCCTGATCGAGGTACTTGTCTTTCACTTCCTCTTTGTCTTTGCCCTGGAAGCTGATCAGCATGCGGCCATAAGCCTGGTAGTACTGGGGCAGCCAGTCGGTGGGCATGGCGGCGGCGGCCCGCTCAAACTTGCTGACGATTTGCTGGAGCTGGGCCGGGTCGCCGGTGCTGTTCAGCTCCGTGATGGTGGCGGCCATCATGTCGGTATAGCCGGCCGGGGCCGCAGTGGCGGTAGTGGCGGCAGCGGCTTTGAGGGCGGGCTGCTGGGCCGCGGCGGAGAAAGAAGCGGCGACCAGGGCGAGGATGAGCAAGGGAGGATTCATGGCGAGAAGCGTTAAGGATGAAAGGTTTCGGAGTAAGTGAAAAAGTATATTCCAAAGGTGGCCGGCAGCAGCCTGGGCTCAAACGAAAGGTTACCGAAGCGTCAGATCAGGCGGATGAAGCGTCGGCGGGGCGGGCTCAGCTAGTCGGGGGCCACGTTGGTATCGGCCGGATTTTTCTTGTTAATCGAAATCAGCAGGGCCACGAAGAGCATGCGGGGGCCGAGGGCAGCACGGCGGTGCTGGCGTACTGTCCGCTGGCATCCTTAGTGGTGCTGTAGCGGTAGCCGTACACATTCTGGCGGCCCAGCACGTTGGTGCAGCTCACGTGCACGATGGTGAAGTTGTTCCAGAGCTTGGTCAGGTAGCTGGCGTTCAGGCTCAGGTCCTGGAAGCTGGGTAGGCGGTCCTGGTTGTAGCCGCTCAGGCGGTTGGGGTTGTAGTAAACGCGGGGGCTGTTGTAGGTGTAGGTGGCCCCAAACTGGGTGTGCATCTTGCCCACCCAGTACTTGCCCACCAGGTTCAGGTTGTGGCGGGCGGCGAAGGTCGGCACGGCCAGCACCGGGTCGAAGCGCTGCTGCCGGCGGGTGTCGATAAAGCCGTAGCTTACCCAGTAATCCGCATTCTTCACGGTCTTTTTGTCGCGCCACAGCAGGTCCAGGCCGCGGGCGTAGCCGGTGCCGGTGCTCCGGTAGCTGGCCGGGTCGGCGGCAAGTACTTGCTGGGGGTTGTACACGCCCTGCAGGTCGAAGCGCACGAGGTGGGCGTAGGTTTTGGAGTAGGCTTCCAGGCGCAGGGTGCGGTTGTCGTGGGTGCGCAGGTAGGTAAGCTGCAGGTGCTGGGCCCGCTCGAAGCGCAGCCGCTCGGGGCTGTCCACGCGCAGGAGCAAATCGGTGCCGGGGTTCTGAAAAAAGTAGCCCCAGGCGCCCGAAAGCTGGCTTCTCTCATTGAGCTGGTAGGCCAGTGCCAGGCGGGGCGCAGCGTTCCAGCGGCCCAGCACGGCCGAGTACTCGGCCCGGCCGCCTACCCGGCCCACCAGCTGGTTGCTGAAGGCAATATCCGACTCGGCAAAGCCGGCCAGGCGCTGCTCACTTTGGCCCAGGGTTTTGTGATAGGGCTCGGCCACGAAGCGTTGCTCGTTGCGCTGCACCAACCCTTCCAGACCCACTTTCAGGTTCCAGTAGGCGCTGGCCGAGTCGTTGGTCAGCATCAGGCGGCCCACTAAGCTTTGCTCCAGCTCCTGCATGCTCTGCTCCCGGTCTTGCTGCGCGGCGGCGTCGCGGGTGGTGACGCTGGAGGTCTGATTGTCGCGGGTGGCGGCCACCCCGGTTTGCACCGACCAGCCCCGCACCAGCGGACTGCGGAAGGTGGTGTTCAGGTAGGTGTTGTTGGAGCTCAAATTCACGGGCTGGCCGCCTTCCCACTCGGCGTTGGGCTGCCGGGCCCCGATGCGCTGTTGGGTGTAGGCCCCGTACACTTTGAGCATGCCCAGCTCGCCGGTTTTCTGCCGCAAGGCTACCGAGCCGCCGCCCGACTCATAGGCCGTCAGCATTTGCTGGGGCACCAGCCCGAAGTAGGGCCGCATGTTCATGTAGTCGGCGGTGACGGCCACCGAGGCCCGCTCGAAGCGGTGCTGGTGCGACAGGCTCAGGCTGCCCAACGAGAGCAGGGAAATGCCGGTCTGGGTTTCGGGAGCCAGATCTTCCGAAGTCAGGGCCACCACCGCCGACAGGGCCTGCCCGTACTCGGCCGAGTAGCCGCCGGTGCTGAAGGCCATGCCCTTGAAGAGCATGGGCGAGAAGCGCCCCCGGGCCGGCATGCCCGACACGGCCGCGTTGTAGGGACTTTGCAGGGGCACCCCATCCAGATACTGCCGGGTTTCGCCGGCTGCTCCGCCACGCACGAATAGCTTGCCTTCTTCCCCGTTGCGGGTGGTGCCGGGCATGGTGTTCAGGGCCCCGGCCACGTCGGCCGAAGCGCCGGCGGTGGTTACCACGTCCCGGGACGAAAAAGTGGTGTTGCGCTTAGTGTCGCTGGCCTCGAAGGTGCCCGAGGTGATGACTACGTCGCCGAGCTGGTTGCGCACGGCTTTGAGGGTAATAGTAAAGCGCTGAGCGGTGCCGGTCAGGGCTACGGGCTGCTCCTGCAGCTGGTAGCCGAGCAGGGTAACGACCAGGGGCAGGGTACCGGTGCTGCGGGTGCTGAACCGGAAGCGGCCCAGCGTGTCGGTGCTGGCCCCGTCGAAGGTGGTTTTCAGGAACACGTTGGCGCCGGGCAGTGGCTGGCCGCTGGCGTCGCGCACGGTGCCGGTAAGCGTGGTTGTAGTTTGGGCCTGCGTGGCAAAGGCCAGGGTCAGCAGCAGCAGGAACAGGGGTAGCAGACGTTTCATCGGGGTAGCGGCGAAGTGATGCTCAAAGGTGAGCGGCCGCCGGCCCGGCTGAAACTAAAGGTTACCGAAGTGTCGGATCAGGGGGATGAAGCGTAGAATATAGCTTGTTAGATATACCGGGACTCATGCAAAATATTGCTGGTACAACCGCTCGGCCCGCACCCAGTTGTCCTCTTCCTCCCCGTCGGATACATCATCCTGGCGGACGCGCAAGGTGCAGTTGTGACAAAACCGCAATGGCAAGTCTTGCACGCACTGCAGGGTGCGGCAGTAGCGCAGCGCCTGTTTGATCTGCTGCAAGGAAAGCTCAAAGTCGGCTAAGGTTTCGGACAGGCTCTGGTACCTGTCGACCAGGCAGACAATATCTCCCACGGCCAGCCGGCGCCCATCGAGCCGGGGCTGGCCCCACAGGCAATCCGTGGTGACGACTATTTCCGGATACCGGTCATACGAAGTACTCACCCACACCTGCCCGAACTCCCTGCCGTCGATGCTAATCAGCCCAAATTCCTCCACGTCCGCGGCCGTAATGGGCGCTTCCGCCAAGCCGCCATACCTATCCTCGTCGTATTCCGCATCGTATTTGAGCGCCTGGCCATTGGCAAAGACTTCCACCTGCCGGACGACCGTTCCGGCACCATCAGTTTCGTAGTAATGCCAGGAGGTGCCCCAGCTATTAGTTGGAATAGTCCCCGTCGTTTCGTCCCAATACCACTTGTAATACGGCATCCTTTATTTCTGGCTTAGTAACTCCGTGACCAGCAGATTCGGCAAACTGGCCCGGCTAATAGACTGGTTTCCAATGACTTTTGGCGAAGAAGACATTGCCAAACTTGGGGGAATAAAACACATAGTAGAACCCCCAGGTGGTGCGGTAGAGCGTGGGGTTGTGTCTCAGGATATGATGGCGGGGCGGTCCGTCGGATAAAACCAGGCGAGGAATCTGGTAGGCGGGCAGAAAAGAAACCGGGACGCGGTGGGTTCTGAAGGTGTTCTGCCCCGGGTTTCGTGAAAGATCAACTCGTTGTGCGGGGTGATGGTAAAGCGGTAATGATTGTACTGCCAGTCGGCCTGCTTGCCCGCGAACTTGCTGCGGTCAATGACATAGTCGCCGTAGATATCCGCCCGTTCGGTTTCCTGCTTGTCGGTCAGAAACCGCACCAGCAGGGCAACGGGCGCCAGGGCCAGGGGAATAGCCCACAGCAGGCCCATCAGCTTACCGAAGATGTTCTTCTGGGTAACCAGCCAGAGCAGCAGCAGAATGGCCGTCAGCGGAATCAGCAGGAATAGGATGAGCATACCGGCAAAGAAACACAACGGCGGCAACTTCCCCTTACCCGCTTTGACCCGACAGGTTCCGAGCCCACTCGCCTCCTTTCCCAGCTCACCCGGGTAGCTTCGGAAGCTACCCAAGAGGCTTTCAAACCTGCCTACCGGGCCTCGGAACCCGCCCGGGTACCTTCCGAAGCTACCCCACTACCTTCCGCAGGGTCCACAGGAGCTTTCGTAGGTACCGACGTGGCCTCCGAAGCAGCGGCGGTGGCTTTCACACCAACACGGCCCCACCCAGCATGTACCAGGTGGGGCCGTGCGGCCGGTGCGGGTTGGCCTCAGTTGCTCGGCTTGGGGCCTGAAGTGGCTTTTCGGCCCTGGTTGGCAAAGCGCACCTTCAGCTCATCGTGGGCGGCCCAAAATACCTAGAAGTGGGTATTGCGCTCCCCCGGCCCGGCCCGGAACTTTGCCCCTTACTTGTTCTGCCTTTTTAACCACTTCTATGCGCAACTCTTTACTCTCGCTGGGCCTTGCCTGCACCCTGGGCCTATCGGCCGCCCACGCCCAAACGCCTACCTGGCAGTGGGCCGCCCAAACTGTTAACCCCACCCCTACCAACGAAAGCGAAGCCCGGGCCCGGGAAATCGTGACCGACGCGGCCGGCAACAGCTACGTAGGTGTGGGCCTGCAGCCACGCAACGGCGCGGCCTCGGTGCGCAACTTTGGCAGCACCACCCTCAGCTCCACCGCGACCAGCACCAGCGCGGCCGTAGCCAAGCTGAACGCGGCCGGGCAGTGGCAGTGGGCTACGCTCATTTCCGTCCAGAACGCCAACGACCCCACCGACAACCCCGCCATATTCATGGGCGACATCGTGGTAACCCCCGCCGGCGACATCTTCATTGAAGGCCCGGTAGATGATAAGGCCACCTCCATTCGCATCGGCACCGTCACCCTCAACCTGACGCCGAATACGCAGGAGGAGCGCATGTTTGTGGCCCGCCTCAACAGCAGCGGTCAGTGCATCTGGATAACGGCCGTCAACGGAGCGAGCAGCTCGGGCATGGTCCTGAACCCGGTCAATGGGGAGCTGGTGTTAGCCGGCTCCTACAGCGGCGGCAGCGTTGCTTTTGGCAGCACCACGCTGCCCGCTCCCGCCGTTCTCGACGATGACGCCCTGTTCGTGGCTCGCCTCAGCCAGGCTGGCCAGTGGACCAGCGCGCTGGGCGTCCGCACCGTAGGCAACGGCGACGTGACCGGCGAAGATATTGCCATCGGCTCCCAGGGCCAGGTAGCGGTATCCGTAGGGGTGCAAGCCGGCTCGGTCACCCTGGGCAGCACCACCATCAATGCCAGCAGCATCGACAAAATGGTGGTGGCCCAGTTGAGCCCCGCCGGGCAGTGGCAGTGGGTGGCCCAGTCTTCCGGTTCATCGTCTTCCCTGGACCTGGCCGATATTGAGTACGATTCCAACGGCAACGTGTGGGTCATGAACGATGACAACGCCGGAGGGCAGATCGGCAGCCTTACGCTGCCGGCCAACACCATCGGGTTTGTAGGCCGCATTTCAACCACCGGACAGTGGAACTTGGCCGGCGCAGTCACCAGCTCGAACGGCGGCCGTTTTGCGGGCGGCAACAATATGGCAGTCGATGCCCAGGGCAACCCAGTGCTCATTGGCTCCGCCGAAGGTCAGACGGGAACGGCCTATGCCTATTCGTTTGGCACCCGGGCCTTGAGCTTCACGGATCGGGGTGCCTTCGTGGCCCGTTTCAATACCAACGGCACGTGGCAGTACGCCATCAAGGGGCCTACCGCTACCTCTCCAAACGGCAACCCCCAGTACACGTTCAACTCCCTGGCCCTCGACCAAGCCGGCAACCTGCTGGTTAGCGGCAACGTCTTCGCCAGCACCATTCCCTTCGGGTCGAGCACGGTAGTGGGCTCTTACCGTGACATGTTTGTGGCCAAGCTGACCAATGCCGGCGCTACGCTGGGCGTGCGGCAGGCCGCAGGCACCCAGCCCCTGGCCCTGTATCCTAACCCTGTAGCCGCGGGCACTGCCGCCACGCTGCGCCTGGCCTCACCCGCTACCAGCCCACAGCCTGTTACCCTGCGCAACGCGCTGGGCCAAACTGTGCGTCAGACCAGCATTGCAGCCGGTCGGCAGGAAGCAGCCGTTGCCACCGACGGCCTGGCTCCCGGCGTGTACCTACTGGAAGCCGGCCTGAGCCGGGCCCAGGTTGTGGTTCAATAGGGCTAGCCGCTGGTTGAAAAACCAGTAGAACACCAATAAAAAAGCCGGGACTTTCTGCTTGCAGCAGGTTCCGGCTTTTTTATTGGGCCGCCCAAGCGGAGTAGACCAGGGCGGCAGTGAGCTTAGCTCAGGCCTTACTTCCGGCTGATTTCATCCAGCTGGTGCAGGGCCTGGCTGATCTGGTCCCCCTTAGTGGCCCACTTCCGGGCCTCGCCAGACCAGTACTTGTAGTTGGCTTTGTCTTGCCGCTCGAAGAACTGGAAGGCCAGGTTGTAGGCTATTTCACTTTTGATGGCATTGTCGGAGCAGGCGGCCAGGCCCTTTTTGCAGGTCTGGGCGGCCTTATCGAGCTGGCCGGCGTGCATCTCGGCAAAGGACAGCTCCTTGTAGAGGTAGCACTGGTCGGAGGAGGTGGTCAGGGCACGAGTGAGGGCCGAAATGGCCTTGTCGTACTGCTCCAGGGCATTGTAGGCGTAGCCCATTTCCAGGTCCAGGCCCTGGTAGTTGGGGTCCAGGGCCTGGGCCTTGCTCAGAAAGGTCAGGGCCTTATCGGAGGCGCCCCAGCCGTTGTAGAAAAAGCCCCATTGGTAGAAGTGCTTGGCCGAGGTAGTGTCGGATTTATAGACGCTGAGCCACTCGGGAGTAGCAGGCTGGCGCAGCTCGGCCAGCTTAGCCGCCGGAATAAAAGCCACCTTCGCTGGGCTGGCCTGAAGCCGGATTTTGACCATGGCGTTCTTTGCCTTCTCGGGAATAAAGGTGCCCTGACTGGATATCTTAAACTTGCCCTCGTGGTTCAGCGTGGGGCCGGCCTGGGCGTCGATGTACACAAAGCCGTAGTTGTAGTTTCCGTCCTTATCGGCCGGAAAGGCCACCCATTTGTCTTCGCTGTCCGGCAAGCCGTGCTCGAATTTGAGGTCACTCTGGGCGTGCAGGGAAGTAGAAAGCAGTAGCAGGGCAGCTAGCAGGAATTTCATTACACCGGAATTAAGTCGTGAATAGGGCTCCGCCGTAGCAGAGGGCCGGCAACTTCGTCATTCGCCCGAGCTTCTGCAAACGGCTCAGCTTGCGGCCCTGCCGGGCGAGGTTTTCAAACAACTTCTTGGCCTTGGGAGCTGTCAGAAAAACATTCCGCCCCGGCCGTTTCTTCGTATTGCTGGTATCCGCCTTTCCTGACCAGCGTACTACTCCCCTATGGAAACCACCTTTCGCAGAATATTCCAAATCATTGACGGCAACAAAAAGCAGGTCGGCGACGGCTTCGACGTGACCAGCCCCATGCCCGGGCCCCGCATCCGGCAGCTGAGCCCCTACCTGCTCCTCGACCACACCGGGCCTATGCCCGTGGCCCCCACCGACCAGCCCCTGGGCACCCCACCCCACCCGCACCGCGGCTTCGAAACCGTGACGGTGGTGTACGAAGGCGCCCTGGCTCACCGCGACACGGCCGGCCACAGCGGCAAGCTCGGCGCCGGCGACGTGCAGTGGATGACGGCCGGCGCGGGCCTGCTGCACGAGGAGCGCCACGAGGCGGAGTTTGCCCGGCAGGGCGGCACCCTGGAATTGCTGCAGCTCTGGGTAAACGTGCCCAAGCGCGACAAAATGGCCCCGCCCCGCTACCAGAACATCCGGGCCGAGGCTATTCCCAGCGTGCCCGTAGGCGAGAATCAGGGCCAGATCCGGGTTATTGCCGGCAGCTACGCCGACGTGCTGGGCCCGGCCGAAACCTTCTCCCCCATCACTCTGCTCGACGTGCAACTGACGGCCGGAGCCCAAACCGAGCTGCGCCTGCCGGCCGAGTTCAACGTGGGCATTTACGTGGTGCGGGGCCGCGTCCGGCTGCACGACAACCGGGAGGCCACGACCAAGCAGCTCGTCGTGTTCGGCTGGGACTCGCCGGCCCTGCAGCTCACGGCTACCGAAGATACGGTGCTGCTGGTGCTGGCCGGGGAGCCTATTGAGGAGCCGCTGGCCACCTACGGCCCCTTCGTCATGAACACCAACCAGGAGCTAGTGCAGGCCATTGCCGACTTCGAAAGCGGCGGCATGGGCACGTTTCCAGAAGACGAATAGCCCATTACTTGCCTAGAAAAGCACCACCAGGGAGCCGGCTACCACCGGCTCCCTGCCATTTTTGCCAAGGTCAAGAATAACATAAGTCGGCGCCAGGCAGTAAGTACTGAGCTTGATACTAAGGATAATTCCGGCCCAATTTCTATGCTGATGCGGTTACGATTTTTGCTGCTTGGGAGCCTAGGTGCTCTGCTTCATCTGTCGGCGGCGGCCCAAACGGTTGTGACGGGCCCACGCGGGGAACGGTTTGCCCAGCGCGTGGTGGCCCAGCAGCTCAGCGACCCGTGGGCCGTGGTGTATGGCCCCGACAACTTCCTGTGGGTTACCGAGGCCCGGGGCTACCGCGTGAGCCGCATCAACCCCGCTACCGGAGCCCGGCAGGTGGTGCTGGACCTGAGCAAGGAGCGGCAGTTTCCACGCTACGACAAGATTCCGGACCAGCAAGACGGCGGCAAACCCTGGCCCCAGGGCGGGCTGATGGGCCTGGCCCTACACCCCCAGCTGCTCAGCGGCCAGCCCTACGTGTATCTGGCTTACCTCTACCGGTTTGCCGGCGCCCAGCAGCCAGGCAAGGGCAGCAAGCCCAAGTACGGGGGCAACTTCTTTACGACCCGGCTGGTGCGCTACCAGTACGATGCCACAACCCAGACCCTGGACCGCCCCGAAATCATGTGCGACACGATACCCGGCAGCAACGACCACAACGGGGGCCGCCTGCTGGTAGCGCCGTTCGGAAGCCAGAGCTACTTGTTTTACGGAATCGGCGACCTGGGCGCGGGGCAGTTCGACAATGGGGGCCGCCCCAACCACGCCCAGCAGCCTACCGCCTACGAGGGCAAGGTGCTGCGCTTCAACCTGGCACCCGACGCCGACCTCAACTCCGCCGACCAGTGGATTCCCAACGACAACCCCTTCAACCAGCAGCGGCAGAACGCCGTCTGGACCACCGGCCACCGTAACCCGCAGGGACTGGCCTACGCCGTGGTGGGAGGTGTCGGGAGGCTGTATTCCTCGGAGCACGGGCCGTATTCGGACGACGAGATTAACCTGCTGGAAAAAGGAAAAAACTACGGGCACCCGCTGGTTATCGGCCTGGCCGACGGCAACTACGATGGGCTGGCTGCCGGGGCTTCCGACCACGAGCAGCTGCCCGGCCGCTGGCATACGACTTACCCTACCATTGGGAGCGAAAAAGCCAATGCGGCTGCCATCGGGCCCAACTACCGCGACCCGCTGTACTCGCTCTACCCGCTGAGCAACCAGTTTCTGACTACCGTGCTAACCCGAACCCGCGCCCACAGCCCCAACGAGCCCACCTGGAACTCGGAAGCACCCAGCAGCCTGGCCGTGTACACGGCCGCTGCCATTCCCGGCTGGCAAAACTCCCTACTGATTCCGGCCCTGAAAAAGGGCAAGCTCATTCGCCTCAAGCTCACCGACAACGGGGCCCGCATCGGGTCCGACACGCTGATGTACTTCCGCGGGCCGGTGCGCTACCGCGACGTGGCCCTTTCGCCCGACGGGCGCCGGCTGTACCTGGCCACCGACAGCACGTCCATTACCTCGGGGCCGTCGGAGGAAGCGCCGAAGGGCAACACCTACAAAGGCTGCGTTCTGGAGCTGACCTACCTGGATGGGGGCTCGGCCGAAACGCCCGTTGCCGCCAACCGGCCCACGCCCGAGCAGGCCCTGCGGGAAGCTACGGCCCTGGTGCAAAAGCTCAAGCCCCAGGACCGGCAGGTAAAGCGCGCGGGCTTGCCGGCCGCCCAGCAGCCTATCTTCGACCTGTTGCTCAAGCCTACACTCACGGCCCAGGAGAAAACCCGGGCCCAGCGCAACGCGGCCGAGCTGCTCAGGGCCTTGCGCCAGCAGTAATTCTCTTACCCCACCAAATCCGCCATGCTCACCCGCCTGATTCCCTCTACCCAGGAAGCCTTGCCCGTCGTGGGTTTGGGCACCTGGCAAACCTTCGACGTGGCCGATAATCCCCCACCGTCCCGCCACGTTCAGACCCTGGAAACGCTCCGGGCCGGGGCGGCACCCTCATTGATTCCTCGCCGATGTATGGCCGGGCCGAGGAAGTCGTGGGCGCTATTACCACCCAGCTACCCAACCCGGACAGCTTCTTTTACGCGACCAAAGTCTGGACCCAGGGCCGGGAAGCAGGGCGGCGGCAGATGCAGGATTCGCTGCGCAAGCTGGGCCGCCCACGGGTTGACCTGATGCAGATTCACAACCTGCTCGACTGGCAAACCCACCTGCCGTTGCTGCGCGCCTGGAAAGCCAGCGGCAAAGTGCGCTACCTGGGCATCACCCACTACACCGACTCTCGGCACGAGGAGCTGGAGCGGGTGATGCGGCGCGAGTCGTTCGACTTTGTGCAGTTCAACTACTCCATCCTCGACCGGCACGCCGAGCAGCGCCTGCTGCCCGCCGCGGCCGACCTGGGCGTGGCCACGCTGATTAACCGGCCTTTTTCGGAGGGCGTCCTACTGGAAAAGCTGTACCGTCGGCCGCTGCCGCCCTGGGCGGCCGAGCTGGGTGTCAGCACCTGGGCCGGGTTTCTGCTCAAGTTCATTTTGTCCCACCCGGCCGTCACCTGCGTTATTCCGGGCACCAGCCGCCCCGAGCACCTGACCGATAACCTGGCCGCCGCCACCGGCCCCTTGCCTGATGCCGCTACGCGGGAAAAAATGGCGGCTTACGTGCAAAACTTGTAGGGACGGAAGCAGGAGCAGGAATGGTAAACAACTGGCCGCCCCGGTATTTTTCGTAACCCGCAGCTGCTTAGAGAGGTACTTACCTGCGTACTAAGCTACTGCGCTATGAAACCCGTTGATTCTTTATCCTCCGCTTCCCGCCGCGAGTTTGTCCGCACCTTGTCCCTGGGCCTGGGCGCTACGCTGGTTGGCTCCTCGGCCCTGGGCGGGCCCCTGAGCTGGCTGGAGGAAGTAAGCTACGGCCCGGCTAGCTTGGAAGCTCTGCAAAGCGGCCGGCAGCTGGGCGTAGCCCTGGTGGGGCTAGGCAAATACAGCACCGGCCAGCTGGCACCGGCCTTGCAGCAAACCAAGCTCTGCAAGCTGGCCGGCATCGTGACGGGTACGCCGGCCAAGGCTGCGCAGTGGAAAAAGCAGTATAGCCTCCCGGATAAGAGCGTCTACGACTACAAGACCTTCGACCGGATTGTCGACAACCCCGACGTGGATATTGTGTACGTGGTGCTGCCCGTGGCTATGCACGCCGAGTACGTGGAGCGGGCCGCCAAGGCCGGCAAGCACGTTATCTGCGAAAAGCCCATGGCCCCCACCGCCGAGGACTGCCGCCGCATGATTTCGGCCATGCAGAAAGCCGGCAAGAAATTCAGCATCGGCTACCGCCTGCACTTTGAGCCCCACCACCAGGAAATGATGCGTCTGGGCCAGAATCAGGAGTTGGGTCCCATCAAAAGTCTGGTGGCCGACAACGGCTTCCGCTTCAACAACGACACGCCCTGGCGCGTGGACAAGGAGCTGGCCGGTGGCGGACCACTGATGGATATGGGCATTTACTGCCTGCAGGGCGTAATTTATACCAAGGGTGAAATTCCGGTGTCCGTCACGGCCAAGCTGGCGGCCAACCCCGACCCCAAAGGCTTGTTCAAGGAAGTAGAGGCGGGCGTAAACTGGCAGATGCAGTTTGCCGACGGCTCCGTGGCCAACTGCCGCACTTCCTACGCCGAAAACATGAACAGCCGCCTGCGGGCCGAAACCGCCAAGGGTTTTCTGGAGCTGCAGCCCGCCTTTGGCTACGGCGGCATCGAGGGACGCACCAGCCAGGGCCCGATGAACATTCAGAACGTGCCCCAGCAGGCCCGGCAGATGGACGACTTCGCCGACTGCATCCTTAACAACAAGCCCACTCGCGTGCCCGGCGAAATGGGTCTGCGCGACATCCAGCTGCTCCAGGCTATCTACCGCGCCGCCGAAACCGGCCAGAAGGTTTCGACCAAAGATGTGCAGCAGGTTTTGGACAAGACCAATAGCCGGTAGAAAAGCCTTGCAATAACAGGCGGCACTCTTTTTCCGTCATTGCGAGGCGTAGCCGTGGCAATCCGTCATCTGAAATGTGCTGAGCTTCCGTAAGTAAAAAGCCCTTTCCCGTAACAACGAGAAAGGGCTTTCTGAATAAAGAGCGGGACTACCTCCGCAGAGGACGGATGGCCGCGCTTCGCTCGCCATGACACGTTTTTTGCATCATAAAAAAAGCCGCCTAAACCAATGTTCAGGCGGCTTTTTGGTGTGCTACGAAGCAAAGCTTACGGGTTAATCAGCGCCAAGCTGCCGTCAGCGCCGCGCTTGAGCTCGGTCACTTTCACGTTGCGCAGCCAGGTCTTGTCCGACAGCTGGGTGTCGTGGTAGAAAATGTACCACTTGCCCTTCACTTCCACGATGGAGTGGTGGGTCGTCCAGCCCTGTACGGGGTTCATGAAAGTGCCCTGGTAGGTAAACGGACCGTAGGGCGACGTGCCGGTGGCGTAAGCCAGGAAGTGGGTGTCGCCGGTGGAATACGTCAGGTAGTACTTGTCCTGGTACTTGTGCATCCAGGCGCCTTCGAAGAAACGACGGTTGTTGTCGCCCGAGAGCAGCACCTTGCCTTCTTTGTCCAGAATTTTGACTTCCCGCACGGGCTCGGCAAACTGCTTCATATCGGCGCCGAGACGGGCTACGCGTGGGCCCACGGAAGGCTCACTAGCTGCTGGCTCCTGCTCCTTGGGCTTGCTGCCGTCGTATTTACCGGTGCGCCAGCGCTGCAATTGACCGCCCCAGATGCCACCCATGTACATGTAGGTCTGCCCGTCGGTGTCGGTAAATACGGCCGGGTCGATGCTCAGGCTGCCTTCCATGGGCTTGGGCTCAGCCTTGAACGGACCCGTAGGCGACTTGCTGGTAGCCACCCCGATGCGGAAGATGTCCTGCTTGTCCTTTACCGGGAAGTACAGATAGTAGGTACCGTTCTTGAAAGCCGCATCCGGGGCCCAAAGCTGACGACCCGCCCAGGGAATGTCCTTTATATCGAGGGCTACGCCGTGGTCGGTGACTTTGCCGCCAACACTGTCCATGGACAGAATGTGGTAGTCGCGCATGGCGAAATGGTCGCCGTTGTCATTCTCCGGCATGCCGGTTTCAATGTCGTGCGACGGGTAAATGTAGATCCGGCCGTTGAAGAAGTGGGCCGAGGGGTCGGCCGTGTAGATGTCTTTTACCAAAGGCTGAGCCAGGTATTTCTTACCGGTAGAATCGGGCTTAGCGGCGGCATCCGTGGCGGCCGGGGTTGTGGCGGTGGTTTCGTCGGTTTGGGCCGGGTTGCTTTGGCAGGCGCCAAGCAGTGCCAAGCTGGCTAGCAGCGCGCGGGGCGCGGCCGCAAGATGAGGACGGGCGGGCATTTCTGAGGTGGGATGAGGTTAGGTAGAGCTGATGAGAAAAAGCAGATACAAGCCCTGGTCGAAAGGACGTCTGACACTAATAAGTGCCGAACTTCGGCCAGGATTAGGAAGACTTGCTGTTGCCAAATATAGAAGCCCAATACTGGCCATAATCACTTTAAATTGATCCTTTTCCCAAATAAACTACCGTAATCGTTTGTGATAGCACCCCGCCAACTGGTCGTGGCATGGATGAGTGAAAAGCACATAAAAAAAGCCCCAACAACTGCGTTGGGGCTTTTTTACGGCTATCAGAATCGATAAAGCAGCTTATTGTACCGGGACTCCTCTCAATACGCCCGTGATTTGACCGGTGCTTGAAAAGGTAGTCGAGAAGGAACCATCAACCAGTTTTGTTTGAGAATTGTAAGTGGTAGTGCCACTCGTGGCAGTTCCCAACTCGGTGCCTAGGCGAGCGGTCAGCTCATTGGTTGAGTTGGGTGAAGCCGAGCTGCTAGGAGTGCGACTGAAGTTCAACTCGACAAGCTGCCCACTGTTAAGCTTGCCGCTGATAACCAAGGAGGTGGCGGCAGACTTGTAGTTAGAGGTCAGCACGTGGGCCTCTTTCAAGGCGTAAGGAGCGGCCCCTTTCTCAGAAACCTCCACGGTGATAGAGGATTCCCGCGGAACAGGTATAAGATCGGGCTGCACCGAATCGTCTTCGCAGCTGCTCAGCAGACCGGTGGCCAATGTCAGGGTAGCTAGGAACTTTGTAGTCATTCGAAGTAGGATGGAAATTGCCTACAATACTACAAAACTCCACTCAGGCCGGTTCATTACGGCCCGGGTCTTTCGCCCTGGCCCAGATTGGGGGCTTTTTTAGCTGCCGAATTTCCTTCCCAAAAAGGTTTCTAATCGGCGTTGCCCGTGGCGCCGTCGTCGGTGAAGTCGCCGGCATTGTTGGGGTTGTGCTCGGTGTAGCTGGCCACCTCGTTGGTCAGGGCCACGTCCACCTGGGGCTCACCCTGGCCGGAGTTGCTGATGGGGGCGCCTGGAGTGCTGCCCAAACTGGCGGAACGGCCCTTAAAGGGCCAGCTACCCTGCGAATAACTGAGGTAAGCTGCCGCGCCGGCCACGGCGGCAATAGACGTCCCGATCAGGACCGCGCGGTTGGATTTCTTTTTCTTGGTCATCGTCAGAAGTTACTTGAAAGCGGGTAAATACTTTAGGGTGCGGGAAGGCCACTGAGTAGCCGTCGCCAGCAGTAGTACGAGGCTCCGGGGCGTTTGGTGACCTGTTGGGGCTATTTTCCCGCTTACTGGGGCTGCACCGGATATTCGGCGAACATGGCCGTAATGCCCTCATTGATACGCTCGACGAGCTTTCCGGTGTCCTTGCCGATAGCGCTGGCCGCTACGCCCTGCCAGATTCGCTCGTTGCGGGCCGCATCCACCACGTCGACCGTAGCGGTGCCCTCGGTGTACTCCCGGACTGGCACCTGCTGGCTTTCCCAACGGTAGCGGCGCTGCCCGATATAGCGGGGCGCATCCCGAATGGTGGTTTCCCGGGTCTGGGTCTTTTGCTCACTCACCACCCCAATGTTCACCCACAGGTCGGGAGAGTCGGCGCGCTGGTAGCCGCGGCGCTCCATTTCGCGGGCCACGGCCTGCTTGAGGTGGTCGATGCTCAGGCCGCTGCCCCCGCTAAAAGCCGATTCGTTGCGGGCCGTTACGTCCATGAAGTTGTAGGTCTTGTAGGCCGTAAAGTCTACGCCCGGCGTCTGGCTGGTCGATTCGACCCGCACCGGAGAACATGCCGCCACGCTGAGCAGCAAAACGATAAGCAGGGTTTTCATAGCTAGAAAGTGAGTTAAACCGGAAGGATGTTGCCCTTACGAAAATCCCAGCACCGGATGCGGCTGGTACGGTTCCTCCAGCCGCTGTATTTCCTCGGCCGACAGCTGCACGCTGAGGGCCGCTACGGCGTCTTCCAGGTGGCCGGGCTTGCTGGCTCCCACGATGGGGGCCGTAATCACGGGCTTGGAAAGCATCCAGGCCAGGGCCACCTGGGCGTTGGGCAAGCCCCGGGCCTGGGCAACTTCGGTCACCCGGTGGGCCACCGTGAAATCGTCGTCGCGGCCGTAGAGGCTTTTGCCGAAGGCATCGGTGCGGGCCCGCTCGGTTTCGTTGCGCTCCTTGCTGCGCTGCCCCGTGAGCAGCCCCCGCGCCAGCGGCGACCAGGGAATCACGCCGATGTTCTGGTCGGCGCACAAGGGCAGCATTTCGCGCTCTTCCTCCCGGTACACCAGGTTGTAGTGGGGCTGCATGCTGATAAAGCGGGTCCAGTTGTGCTTGTCGGCCAGGTACAGAGCCTGGGCAAACTGCCAGGCAAACATGGACGAGGCGCCGATATAGCGGGCCTTGCCGGCCTTTACCACGTCGTGCAGGGCCTCCAGGGTTTCCTCAATGGGCGTGTCGTAGTCCCAGCGGTGAATCTGGTACAAATCCACGTAGTCGGTGCCCAGGCGCTGCAGGCTGGCGTCAATGGCACTCATGATGTGCTTGCGCGAAAGGCCTTTCTGGTTGGGACCCGGCCCCATGGGGTTATATACTTTGGTGGCTAGCACCACCTCGTCGCGCTTGGCAAAGTCGCGCAGGGCCCGGCCTACTACTTCCTCGCTGCCCCGTTGGAGTACACGTCGGCCGTGTCGAAGAAGTTGATACCCAGTTCCAGGGCTTTCTGAATAAAGGGGCGGCTCTGCTCCTCGTCCAGAGCCCAGGGCCACCGCTCGGTGGGGCGCCCGTAGGTCATGGTGCCGAGACAAATTTTAGAAACCTTGAGGCCCGAGGCCCCTAAGCGAACATAGTCCATAGCGCGTGGTGTTTTAAAGTCGTAGTAGCAGATAAGGCACCGCGGTGGTGTTCGATGGTATACGCCTGCGGAAGCTTTGGAGCCAACCCCGTGTTGACCGGCCTAAACTCTGGCGACGCTCAAAGCTGGGCATTGAGACTCTTCTTTCAGGGAGCAATCATGAAGTATATACTGTTTAACACCAACAACTTACAGCCTGCATGATAACAACAACGCCCGCCTTAGAACCAGGCGGGCGTTGTGCTTTCCAGACGAGCGTTTTTTATACTAAACCGTCGTCAGTGGCAAAGTAATGATGAAGGTGGTACCCTCCCCTTCCCGCGACTCCACGCTTAGCTGCCCGCCGTGGCCCGTGCTGATAATGTCGTGACTTAACGACAGCCCCAGACCGGTACCTTCGCCCACGGGCTTGGTCGTAAAGAAGGGCTGAAAAATCTTGGCCCGAACGTCGGCCGAAATGCCCACGCCGTTGTCACCCACGCGGATTTCGACGGCCGTGGCCAGTTGCTGGCTGCTGACCGTCACGGCCGGCGCGTACCGGCCTGACGGCTCCTGCTCCTGCCGCTGACGCACAGCATATAAGGCGTTGGTGCAGAGGTTGAGCAAGACCCGGCCCAGGTCGGGGGCTACCACGGCCACGGCGGGTAAGGTCGGGGCGAGCTGGCGGGTGAGCGTAGCCTCAAACCCGGGGTGCTGGTTCTGGGCGGCCTGGTACGCCAGGCGCAGGTTTTCCTCGATGAGCGAGTTCAGGTCGGTGGCCTCGCGCGGGGCGCTGCCGGTACGGGCGTGTTCCAGCATGCCCTTGATAATGGCTGTAGCCCGCTGCCCGTGGGTGCTGATGTTCATGATGTTCTGCTTCAGCCCGTCCAGAATTTCGCGTTCCAGCTGACCGTCGCGGGCCAGGCGCTGGGCCCCGTTGATTTCGTCCACCAAATCGGTACTGACCTCGGCGAATTTCTTGACGAAGCTCAGCGGGTTTTGCAGCTCGTGAGCCACGCCGGCCGTCAGCTCGCCCAGAAAGGCCATTTTCTCGCGCTGAACCAGCTGAAACTGCGCCGTTTTGAGCTCGGCCAAAGAAGCCTGCAACGCCGCATTGGCCCGCTGCTGCACCCGGTAGTGCCGCACCAGCAACCCCACCAGAACCAGCAGCCCGGCCAGCAACCCAATCAGCCCGTAGGTGCGGTACCGGGCCACCAGGGCGGCCTGGTCCGCGGCGGCTTTCTGCTCCCGCTGCCGGGCCTGGTAGTTGATGTTTTGCAGGCGCATTACCTTTTCCTGCCCAAAGAGCGTGTCTTTCATAGCCAGCAGCAACGTCTGATACTTCAGGGCGCTGTCGGCGGGGCCGCGGGTTTTGAAGTCCTGGGTCAGCAAGGCACTGGCGTTGAGCACGCCCCGCAGAAAGCCGTTGCGCTGGGCGGCCTGACTTCCCAGCCGGGCGTAGTAAATGCTGGAATCGAGGCGGCCCTGCTGCTGGTAGAGCGTGGCTAGGCCTACGTAGGCAAAGTTGCTGCTGCGCTGGTGCCCCAGGGCGGCCGATTCCACGATGCTGCGCTGGTAATAGCGGCGGGCCTGGGCTAGCTGCCCACGCTTGCGGGCCACCTGCCCCAGACCGTAGAGAATGTAGTTGGTAGGCGAGTGTAGGCGCTGAGCCAGGGCGTAGGCCCGTTCCTGGTAGTAGCTAGCCGAGTCCACCTGATTGTAGAGGTCGTAGGCCAGGCCAATGTTGCTAAGCTCAATGACCATGCGCCGCTCGTCGTGCAGCTTCTCCCCGATGCGCAGAGCCTGAAAATAGTACGATAGGCCCTGCTGCCGGTCGCGCAGGTACACGTAGATAATGCCGATGCTGCGTAGGTTCTGGGCCTGCAGGCGCAGGTCGTGGTGGGCTTCGGCCAGCTGCAGCGACTCCTGAAATAACTCCAGAGCCCGGGCCAGGTTTCGCTCGCGCAGGGCCGCGCCCAGCCGGTTCAGGGCCTCGCCTTCCCCGTGCACGTAGCGGGTTTGGCGGGCCAAAGCTAAAGCCCGGCGGGAATAGGCCTCGGCCGAATCGGTGCGCAACACCCAGTACTGGTCGCTGATGGCGCAAAACAGCAGCACCCGGCTCGTATCGGGCTGGGGCTGGGCGGCCAGGCGGCGCAGACTGTCCAGGGCCGGGCTTTGCCCAAAGGCAGGGCGGCTGCTACCGGCAACAAGAAGGAATAAGAGTAAAAGAGTCCGCAGGCAGCGGAAGCAAGAATACATGCACGGGTAGGAAACAGGCCTAGGCAATATGGCGTGATAAACCAACCGAGAGCGGCAAAGCGCCCCAGTTACAGCCGCGAATATCCGGGTAAATAGCGTAATCCTCGCTATGCAGCCTGGTTAGTAACCCAGGGGTAAACTGAGATGCGCCCGCCCGGCCCTGCATCCGACCATGACTTGCTGTAAGTCAAGCCTATTCCTGTTTTCTACCTCAACAGTACCGGCGACGGCTACGCCGCTTTTTTCGCGCGGATGTAGTCCTGCACGACCTGCTCCAGAATTTCCAGCGGCAAGGCCCCGTTCTGCAGCACTACGTCGTGGAAGTCGCGCAGGTCGAAGCGGGTGCCGAGCTGCTGCTTGGCCAGCTCGCGCAGCTCCAGAATCTTGAGCATGCCCATCTTGTAGGCGCAGGCCTGCCCGGGCATCACGATGTAGCGCTCCACCTCGGCCACCACATCCGACTCGGCCATGCCCGTAGCCTGGCGCATGTACTGGATGGCCTGTTCCCGGGTCCAGCGCTGGTCGTGCAAGCCGGTATCGACCACGAGGCGGGCAGCACGGAACAGCTCAGCGCGCAGGCGGCCCAGGTTGTCGTAGGGGTCTTGCTCGAAGCCCAGCTCCGAGGCTACCCGCTCGGCATACAGGGCCCAGCCTTCGGTATACGCCGTGAAGGGTACCAGCTTGCGGAACGTAGGCAAGCCCTTTAGCTCCTGCTGAATGCCAATCTGGAAGTGGTGCCCCGGAATGCCTTCGTGGTAGGCCAGCGTGCGCATGCCAAACTTAGGCGTGGCTTTCACGTCGTAGAGGCTGGCGTAGAACACGCCGGGGCGGGAACCGTCGAGGGCGCCCCGCTCGTAGTAGGCGCCGGCCGAGGTTTTCTCCTTGAATACCGGCACCCGCCGCACTTCCAGCGCGGCTTTGGGCCGGATACGGAAGGCGTTGGCCAGGCCCTTATCCACTTCGGTCAGAATGCGGCGGTAGTCGGCCAGAATTTGGGCCCGGCCGCTGTCGGAGTCGGCGTACAGAAAGCGGGGCTCCTCCCCGAGCCGGGCCAGAACCGTGCCCACGCTGTCGGCGCCGGCCACTCTTTGAGCCCGCAGAATCGTCTGCATTTCGGCCGTAATGCGGGCCACTTCCTTCAGGCCCAACGCATGAATCTGGGCGGCGCTCAGGTTGGTCGTGGTGCTGGTGCGCAGGCACTGGGCGTAGTAGGCGGCCCCGTTGGGAAATTTCCACACGCCCGCGTCGTTGGTCGAGCGGGGGCGCAGCTCCGTGAAGTAGGTAATGAGCTGCTGGTAGGCCGGATACACCGAGCTCTGAATCTGGCGCTTGGCTTCGGCCAGCAGCTCGGCCTGGGCGGCGGCATCCAGGCCCTCGGCTTTTTTCAGCTTTTCCGCCAGGGAGGTGTAGAGAATATTCTGCTCGGGCTGCTGGGCCACCAGGGCCTGCATGCCGGCCACTACCTTGTCGATAACGAAGGTGGGCGGCACCACGCCGTGCTGCTCCCGGATCCGCAGCCCTTCCAGCACCTGCTCAAACTTGCGGCCCACTGCCGCCAACCGCTCGTTGTAGTACTCCGCGTCGCGGCGGTTGTGCACCTGGTGCACGTTGGCCATGAAGTTGGGGAACTCGTTTTGCACCCCGAACAGCTGGTTGACCGGGTAGTTGTGATACCGAAAGGCCTCTCCCGCCACTTGGTTGGTCATAAACCAGTCGAGTACCTGGTAGTTAAGGCGGTCCTGCCCGCGCAGGCCGGTGGTGTCGTAGCGGTGCAGGGTGGCCAGGTCGGTGCGCAGGCGGGTGAAGGTACGGGTGGCCTCGGCCTCGGAAGCGTCGTTGAGCTTGCGGTTGTGCCCCTGGATTCCCAAGCCCTCCACCAGGCGCAGGCTGGACAGCAGCTCGGGCGAGTCGAAGGCGACCTGGGCAAACACTTTCTCGTAGAACAGCCGTATAAAAACGGGTTTGAACCAGATAGTATTCACTACCAGCGCGGCCACTCCGAGCAGCACCGCCGCCAGTATTCCCAGTATAATTTTCTTCATGCCGAAAGAAAGGCATCTGCCAATGGCTTTGCAACAAGATGGGCCGGCAACGCCGTTTATCTACTGTTGAGCTACACCACTCGTAGCCTCTGACCGATAAAACCTGGTAAGGAAAAGTTTATTCTACCTCATCAAATCCACATCAGGACGGTGGCAGCTTGGGCAGCCAAACCCAATTAATGTTCCTACATTAATTACTGCGCAAGCACCCGTTTTCCGCCTCCCGGTCGTACCTTTGTCCCTCTCCCGATTTGCCTGGTGAACAGCTCCCGAGCTATTCACCACCTCCCCAGACTCTGCCCGTATGCCTGCCGCTACTCCCACTGTCGACTACCAACAGTTGTTCCGGTCCTTGCCCGAAAACCTGATGCTGATGACGCCCGACGTCACCATCCTCGACAATACCGACAGCCACGTGCAGGTGTCGCTGAAAAAGCGGGAAGAAATTATCGGCCGCGACTTTTTTGAGGCATTTCCTTCCGTTGACCAAAACCAGGGCGACATTATCTTCCAGTCGCAGGACCACGTGCGCCGCTTCCTGGAGCCACATTCCATGCCCGTGATTCGCTACGACCTGGAAGTGCCGGCCGAGCGCGGCGGCGGCTTTGAGGAGCTCTACTGGCAGGCTACGCACTACCCCGTGCTAAACGACAGCGGCGAGCTGCTCTACATTCTGCAGCGCACCCAGGACGTGACCGAGCAGTACCGGGCCCAGCAGCAGCGCCTGGCCGCCGAGCGGGAGCTAGCCGAAGCCCAGGACCGTACCCGTTTCATTCTGGAATCCTTGCCGGTGCTGATCTGGACGGCCACGCCCGACGGGCAGCGCGACTTTTTCAACCAACGCTGGCTCACCTTCACGGGCAAAGACGCCGAGCAGGCCCTGGGCGAGCTGTGGCTGGACTCAGTACATCCCGAAGACCGCCCCACCGTGGCCCGAACCTGGAACGATTCCGTTTCGACGGGCAATGTTTACCAGGTGGAATACCGCCTGCTCCGCCACGATGGGCAGTACCGCTGGGTGCTGGTGCGGGCCACGCCGCGCCGCAACGCTGCCGGCGACATTACCATGTGGGTGGGCTGCGGCACCGATATTCACGACCAGAAACAAATGGTGCAGGAGCTGCTGGAAGCCAATGAGCAACAGTCAATGCTCTCGGATCAGGCCTACCAGGCGTATCAGCTGGCCCAGAGCCAGAAGGAAACCTTCCACAACTTATTTGAGCAAGCCCCGGCCCTGATTTGCATTCTGCGCGGCGCTGAGCACACCTTCGAGTTTGTAAACCCGCGCTACCAGGCGCTGTTCCGGGGCCGGCAGCTGGTGGGCAACACCGTGGTGCAAGCCCTGCCCGAAGTAGTGGAGCAAGGCTTCGTGGACCTGCTCGACAACGTGTACAACACCGGGGAAACCTTCTACGGCAACGAAATTTCCATCATGCTGGAAGGCCCTGAGGGCACCGCGGCCCGGCAGCTGTTTCTCAACTTCACATACCAGCAATTCTCGGAGCACGGCCAGAAAGCCGGCATTACCGTGTTTGCCTACGACGTTACCGACCTGGTGCTGGCCCGCAAGGCCATCGAAAAAAGTCAGGAAAATGCCCAGGATGCATCCTAAGCTGATGGCCGTATCACTTTTGCCCTCGGGCCCCGTTTTCCCTCAGCCATGGATATAACCGCCCTGGATTTCCAGCAGGCCCGCATCAAGCAGGTGCTGTTCAAGTCGCGGCTGCGTTCCGTGCTCTACGGCGTGCGCGAAGCCGAACCGTCCCTGTTTTCCCTGCGCGACAATCCCCTGGCCCAGTGGCTTACCACGGTGGTCAAGCCCAAATACGGCTCCAGGCCGGAGGTGCTGGAAATTGAGCGCGCCATTCAGGGCATGCTCAACACCAGCCAGAAGCTCGTGACCCAGTACCAGCGGGGCCATATCGAGGAGTCGCGCGCCGGTCTGGAGCAGGTCGACCTGTACGCCGACCAGATTGAGAGGCTGTTGCAGAAGATTGAGCGTTCCAACGCCGGGGCAGCCTAGCCGCGACTGAGAGTATATAACCCGTATTTCGAGCAACCCAACCCTGCCTTCATCCCTTCTTCCGCCGCCATGACCCTGACCTGGACCAGCAAAAAATTCACCGACCTGACCCTGCCCGAGCTGTACGCCGTGCTGCAGCTGCGCACCGAGGTTTTCATTGTGGAGCAGAACTGCCCGTTTCAGGACATCGACGGGCAGGACCAGGTGGCTTACCACCTGCTGGGGCACACGCCCGAAGGCCAGCTGGCCGCCTACGCCCGGCTCTTCGACGCGGGCCAGTGCTACGAGCAAGTTTGCATCGGGCGGGTGGTGGTGTCGCCGGCGTGGCGGCGCTACGGCCTGGGCCAGGAGCTGATGCGGCAGGCCATTGCCCACTGCGAGCAGCTGTTTGGAACCCAGCCCATCAAAATCGGGGCCCAGCAGTACCTGACCACGTTCTACCAGGGCTTCGGCTTTGAGCAGCGCGGGGAAATGTACCTGGAAGACAATATTCCGCACATCTACATGGAGCGGGCCTGAAATCCTATTTTTCCGGCGCGTCGGTAACCGGAATGTTTCTGGTTTCTGGTAAGTTTAGGAGTTACATGGGGCGCTACTCACCTGGCGGCACGTGGGTTTGGCTCCTTCCTGATGAAATACGTTTCCTTGTTTTTCCTGCTGCTTCTGGCTTTTAGCGGCCACGCCCAGCAGGCCTTGCCGCCGCTCAGCATTGCCCAGCGCTTCGTGGCCCGGGAAGGCTGGCCCGAGCTGCCCGCCTACATCTGCTGCGAGGTGCAGCAGCAGGCCAAGCGCCAAACCCTGGGTCAGCAGATTCCGGCCCACCTGCGCCGCACCTGCGAAGTGGTGCAGCAAACCGACAGCACCGCCGTGGTGGCCGTGGAGCTGCGCGACTCCACCGGGGCAACGACTTTTACCTGCACTTTGTGAAGCAGGACGCCTGGAAGCTGCAGGCTGTGCGCGGGCTGGGCATGACCAACTTCGGCCGGCAGATGCTCACCGTGCTCGAAGGGCTACCCGCCGCCGAGCGGGCCCGCTACAACCAGACCCACCCCCGGGCCGAGTACGACTTTACGGTGGGCAACATTCGCCTCTGGGTAGGCTCCGACGCCGATATCGAAGCCCACTTCACCCGGCGCCAGGCCGATTTCGAGAAAACCGTGCGCCTGCTCCAAACCGGGGCCTACTTTGCCTCTGACTCTGCTGGTGAAGCCGCGGCCAACGCAGACCCGGCCATCAACGCCCTGCTCAAATCCCTGTACATCAGCCGCGTCACGCGCAAGAGCACCGACTGCGACGCCTGCTTTGCCTTCGTCATCGGCGGTCTGATTGACAACACCGTGGGTCTGCTTTACGAGCCCGACAAACGCAAAGTACCAGCCATGAACCCCGAGTCTTTGATTGTAGTCAAGCCCCTGGGCCACGGCTGGTACTTGTTCAAAACAACCTAACGAGCGGCTTGTAATACCTTGCGCTGCCCGTAGCGCTGCTCCCACTCGGCTTCCAGCATGCTCATTTCCGTCAGGCTCCAGTACGAGCCGTTGAAGTAGAGACTGTCGCGGGAAGTGCCTTCCAGGGTCATGCCGGCCTTGGTGTAGCAGCCAATGGCGCCCTGGTTGAAGTCGTACACGCCCAGGTCGATGCGGTGCAGGCCGAGCTGCTCGAACCCGATTTCGAGCACCGCCTTAATCATGCCCTGGCATATGCCCCGGCCCCGCTCCTGGCTGTTGCCCACCAGCACCCGGCTGATGCGCGCCGAGCGGTTTTTGCGGCTGATACCGCCCAGGGAAATATGGCCCACTACCTCGTTGGTCGTATCGTCGATGGCCTTATACACGAAGGCGTCCGAGGTATGCAAGTCGTTGGTATCCTCGATGTACCAGGCCAGGCTGGCCTCGGTCAGGGGAAAGGAGAACAGTGACCCTGACCAGTTCATCAACAACTCTTCATCTGTAATCCACTCAATAAGCTGTTTGAAATCGGCTTGGGTGAACTGCTCCAGTCTAATCATAAATAGTACTTTTTGAAACTGCGGAAAGAAATTACAAAGCAAGCCCCGCCCGGCTAGCCCGACGGTAATCGGGCAAGAGCTGTCAAAACAGGGAGAATCGGGGCAAAATGGACCGTCGGCCCACGCGGCAGCAAGTTACACAAATCTTAGCCTAAGCTGAAGCGTAACGACCACCTATATCTAGCTAACTGTGGGCCGACTGAGAAAATTTCCGACGCGCGCCGTTTTTTGCCGTTTAAGACAACTTTTGCGGGGTGCCCGGCAGCTGTTGGGCTGCGGCTCCCTGCTTTCCGCTCTGCTTACTTGCTTATGTTCTCCACCTCTTCTCGCCTCGCGCTGCTGGCCTTCAGCGGCTTGCTTTCCTATTCTGCCCCGGCCCAGCAGCTGCGCCCCAACAAAAAAGTTGTCAAGGCCCTGCAAAAAGTGTCGCCCACCGACCTGAAGGCTCACATTCAGTACCTGGCCGACGATAAGCTGCTGGGCCGCCGCCCCGGCACGCCCGGCTACCAAATGGCCGTGGACTACGTGACCAGCCATCTGCAAAGCCTGGGCGTGCAGCCCGCCGGCGACGCGGGCACGTTTGTGCAGCGGGTGCGCCTGCGCAAAGCTTTCAATAACCTAGGCACTTCTTCCCTGCTGCTTCGCCCTAACACCGGAGCCGCCGTGCCGCTGGCACCGGGCAAGGAATTCGTGCTCTACCCTAACCCCGAAACCGCCGCCGCTACGGTGGAAGCCCCGCTGGTATTTGCCGGCTACGGTATCAGCGCCCCCGAACTAAGCTACGACGACTACGCCGGCCTCGACGTGACGGGCAAGGTGGTGGTGGTGCTGCGCGGGGCACCCAAGGCCTTTCCCTCCACGGTAGCCGCTGCTAGTCAGGACGTGCTGGCCATTCTGCAGAACGCCGTGCGCCACGGAGCCGTGGGGGTGCTGGTAGCTTCGCCAAGTCCGAAGGCCACGCTGCCCAACTTCCGGCAGGGCGTGTTCAGCGTGTTGGGCACCGATGGCAAAGTAGCCGCTTCCCGCTCGTTTGCGCCGGGTATTCGCCTGCTCGGGGCCGTGAGTACGGGCACCCTGCAAACCCTGCTGCGCACCGCCGCCACCGATACCACCGCCGCCTACGCCGCCCTACGCACGGGCCGGCCGGCCTCGGTAGCCCTGGGCAGCTCGCTGAAGGCGGTGAACAATTCCACTTACCAGGACCTGGACAGCTACAACGTGGTAGGCAAGATAATCGGCTCCGACGCCAAGCTGCGGGAGGAATACGTGGTGCACAGCGCCCACCTCGACCACTTAGGCGTGGGCGAGCCGGTGAAGGGCGACTCTATCTACAACGGGGCCCACGACAATGCCTCGGGCGTGGCCAGCGTGCTGGAAATTGCCCGGATTTATTCGCGCCTGCCGGAAAAGGAGAAGCCCAAACGCTCGGTGCTGCTGGTACTGCAGACCGGCGAGGAGCTGGGCCTGCTGGGCTCGGCCTACTTCGCGGCCCGTCCCACGGTGCCCAAGGAGCAAATCGTGGCCGACATCAACACCGACATGCCCACCATCATTGCCCCGCTGCTGTCGGTGGTGCCGCTGGGCGCCCAGCATTCGACCCTGGCCGAGCCCGTCAATAAAGCCGCCGAGTACCTGAAGCTGAGCGTGGAGGCCGACCCCGAGCCCGAGCAAAACCGCTTTATCCGCTCCGACCAGTACAGCTTCGTGCTGCAGGGCATTCCGGCCTTGCACATCAAGTATGGCAACAAAACCGCCGACGGCAAAAACGACCTGAGCAAAACCGTGCAAGCCTGGCGCGCGGCCACCTACCACAAGCCCCAGGACGACATCAACGGCACCTTCGACTTCGAGGCGGGCAAAAAGTACGTGCAGCTCAACTTCCTCATCGGCTATCAGGTAGCCCAGGCCGAACAGCGCCCCACCTGGAACCCCGGCGACTTTTTCGGCACCCGGTTCGGACAGAAGTAGGGTTCGTTAAGAAGCTGCTGACAGCTTCTTAGTCGTTTGTCATCCTGAGCAAAGCGAAGGACCTTCCTCAGTTTACCCACTGCAGATAATCAAAATGTAAAAAGCCCTTCACCACGCTAGGTTGTAAAGGGCTTTTTACATTGGTACAAGCTTCTTTGGGTAGACGAGGAAGGTCCTTCGCGGGGCTCAGGATGACAAACGATTCGAGGGCAAGCCCATTAGAAGACCCACCGAATGGGCAGCTCACACCTCCGGCAGGCGGATGCTTTCCAGGTAAGGTGTCAGGTTGTGCGAGTCCTGGAAGAGGTGGATGAACAGGATGTGCTCTTCCCCGTTGCTGCGCCAGACCTCGGCGTAGAAGTCGCCCAGGGCGTAGAGCTGCAGCTCGAAGCTGTCCTGCCGCCGGTCGGACAAGAAGTGTCCGCTCCGACGCAGTACGTCGGCCTGCTGGCCCATGGGCAACTGTTTGAAGGAGTCTAAACGCATACGAGCTGACACAACCGGCCCGGCCTGATGCGGGTTCCGGCCCGGGACACTTCCCGGAAAGTTCGGCAGTAGCTCGCGGATAACTTCTATTTTTCGCGAATTATTGCCCCTTCTCACCCTTTGCTTCCTTGATGAAGACCCTCCGCTTTCCCCACCCGCTTGTGTTGCTCGTCGGGTTTATTCTGCTGGCCACGCTGCTGAGTTACGTGCTGCCTGCCGGCGAATTTGCCCGCCAGGCTGACACGGCTACCGGCCGCGACGTGGTGGTACCCGGCTCCTACCACCGCGTGCCCGCCACCCCGGTTTCGCCCCTGGCTGCCATGGTCGACATTCCCAAGGGCATGGCCGACGCCGCCGCCGTTATCTTTTTCGTGTTCCTGACCGGCGGGGCCTTCACCGTTATCGACCAAACCGGAGCCCTGCGCCGGGGCGTCGATTGGCTGCTGGGCAAGCTGCAAGGGCAGGAAGTGCTGGTCATCCCCATCATTTCCCTGCTGTTTGCTACGATGGGCGCGCTGGAAAACATGCAGGAGGAAATTATTCCGCTGATTCCGGTGCTGCTGGTACTGATGCGCCGCCTGGGCTACCCGGTTATTACGGCCGCAGCCGTGAGCATCGGAGCGGCGGCTGTGGGCGCGTCATTTAGTCCCCTGAACCCCTTCCAGGTCGGTATTGCCCAGAAGCTGGCCCAACTGCCGCTGCTCTCGGGCGCGGGCTTTCGGCTGGCATTTCTGGCCCTGGCTCTAGTGGTCTGGATTGGGGGTACGATGCGCTACGCAGCCAAAAACCGGGTGATTCCGGAAGCGGCTCCCGCGGAGGAAGCCGACTCCGCCGGGGCCGGCCGGCACGGCATCGTGCTGCTGCTTTTGCTGCTGACTTTCGCCGTGTTTACCTACGGGGTGCTCAACCTGGGCTGGGAATTTGAGCAGATGGGCGCGCTGTTTTTCGTACTAGGCGTGCTGGCTGGCCTCATCGGCGGCCTGGGCCTCAACGGCACCGCTGACGCCTTTATCCTAGGCTTCCGCGACCTGGCTTTTTCGGCCCTGCTCATCGGTTTTGCCCGGGCTATTTTCGTGGTCCTGGAGCAGGGGCATATTGTGGACACCATTGTCAACAGCCTCTCGGCGCCCCTGGCCCATCTGCCCGTCACGCTCTCGGCCCTGAGCATGATTGGGGTGCATACGGCCCTGCACCTGCCCGTACCCAGCGTGAGCGGGCAGGCCGTGCTGACCATGCCCATCCTCACTCCCCTCTCCGACTTACTGGGCCTGCCCGCCAGGTCACGGTGCTGGCCTACCAGTACGGCGCCGGCCTGTGTGAGCTCATCACGCCCACCAATGGCGCGTTGGTTGCCATCGTCGCCGCCTGCGGAGTCCGCTTCGACCAGTGGTGGAAGTTCGTGCTGCCGCTGTATCTGGCGTTGCTGGCGCTGGCCGCTACTGCCGTTGTTATCGGCGTCGCTATTGGGTTGAGTTAAATGCGGATGTGCTGATTCCCTGTCATTGCGAGGAGGTACGACGAAGCAATCCGTCCTCTGCTGGTGACAAATGACCTTCTACCAGAAAGCCCTTTCTCGTTGTTACGGGAAAGGGCTTTTTACTTACGGAAGCTCAGCACATTTCAGAGGACGGATTGCCACGGCTACGCCTCGCAATGACATAGGATAGACATTAGCATGTCAGCACATTAGTACCTTAAAAATCAGCTCAGCCGCAGCTCGTCGGCCTCGAATACGCGCTTCACCTTGCGCTTCTTTTCTACGAGCTGAAAGCTGGCCCGGTGCTGGGCTTCATTCCAGTACACGTCCGAAATCAGGCCGCGGTGGGCGGGGCGGCCGGGCTCCGGGTTGGTTTCTTCCACCAGGTCGCCGAAGCTGAACGGGGGCTTGTCGTGGAGCTCCTGGAACAGCTCCCCACTGACTTTGAACTGCTGCTCGTCGTAGCGCAGCAGAATCCAGTCTTCGGTTTCGTCGATTTTCTCGAACAGCTTGCCCATGGGCTCCAGCCACTCGAAGGTGCGGCGGTTGGCGGGGTGAATGTAGCGGAAGCCGAAATCCGGCGTCCAGGAATAAAGGCCGTAGGTGACTGGTTTGGGACGAGCCATGAGTGCGGAGTAAGGATAAAAACAGCGTGCCGGGCGCTGAGTAGCCGATTAGGCCGGGGCAGCCGGCAACTGATTATAACAGCAAAACTCCGCTATTTATTCCCGCCCGACAATTTTATGGCGAGTACTCCGGCCGGTTTTTTCCCAGATTCCCGTCGGAGTACAACCCGTTTTTCTACGGAGGGAAATCCGCCTTTTTCCCTATAACTCCCCGCCATACCCTTGCCGTTCAAGTAATTCTGCTTTGGCCCAGGGAGGGGCCCCGGCAGACTACACCATTTAAACAGAGCGGGGAAACAATGAAAAAAGAGGAAATTCACTTAGGTGACTGGCAACGCATTGTCCTGGGCAATGCCCCGGGCGAGTACATGCTCGAAGTGGTCCTGCGGACCCTGATTATCTACCTCGTGCTGCTGGTGTTCATCCGGCTGCTGGGCAAGCGTATGGGGGCCCAGCTTACCATTACCGAAATGGCTGTAATGCTTACGCTGGGGGCCATTGTTGCCGTGCCGGCTCAGATACCCGACCGGGGCCTGCTGCCGGCCTTCGTGTTGCTGGGCACGGTGCTGTTGCTGCAGCGGGGAGTAAACTGGCTGGCCTTAAAAAACCGCAAAGTGGAAGTGGTGGTGCAAAGCGACGTGAGCCTGCTGCTCAAAAACGGGGTGCTGAATACTGCTGAGATGAAGAAGATGGATATTTCCCACGAGCAGGTATTTGCCCATCTGCGCTCCAAAGATGTGCTGCACCTGGGCCAGCTTTGCCGGGTGTACCTCGAATCGGGCGGGCACTTCAGCGTATTCCGCTACCAGGAGCCCCGGCCCGGCCTGAGCGTGCTGCCCGAGTGGGATGAGCGCCTGCGCGACGAGCAACAGCAGGAGTCGGACTTGAGCGCCTGCCTCTACTGCGGCAACGTGCAGCACCAGGTATCGGCCAAAACCCAGTGCACCAACTGCGGCCACCAGCAGTGGACCTACGCTGTGCAGCCCCAGAGCCTGGTGGAGCAGGAAGCCGAAGCCCACTAAAGCAAGTATCCTATTCTATTAAAAACGCCCCCGCTCACCGGGCAGGGCTTATCTTCTTTTGCATGAAACCCGAAGAAATTCACCTCACCGATTATATGCGCATTATTCTGGGGCAGGTGCCCTGGAGCTTTTTGCTGGAAGTAGCCATTCGCGCCATCTTTCTCTACATCCTGATTGTGGTGTCGATGCGCCTGATGGGCAAGCGGATGTCGTCGCAGCTGAGCCGGCACGAGCTGGCCGCCATTTCCTCTATTGCCGCCGCCATCGGGGTACCCATTCAGGCCCCGATCGGGGCTTGCTGCCCGCCTTGCTTATTGCGGCAGTTATTGTAGCCGTGCAGCGCCTGGTTTTCTGGGAGTCGTATCGAAACAGAAAATTTGAGACTGTCACCCAGGGCCAGGTATCGGCGATGGTTGAGGATGGCTGCCTGCAGTACGATGCCATGCGCGAATCGGTCTTGTCGCAGGAGCGGGTGTTTGCCGAGCTGCGCCAGAAGGGCTACGACAACTTGGGCAAGGTCCGGCGCATGTACATGGAGGCCAGCGGCGCCTTCACCATTGTGCCCCAGAGCCCGCCCCGCCCCGGCCTGACCCTGATTCCAAGCTGGGACGACGACTTTCTGCGCGACCAGCACAAAGCCCCCGATACCTACGCCTGCTGCCACTGTGGCAATGTGCAGCACTCCCGGCAACAGCAGCCCGGAACCTGCTCCCGCTGCCAGCACGAGGAATGGTCGCCGGCCGTAGTGCCGGCCTGAGGCGGAGTAGAGTAAAACCAGGATTGGCAAGGCCGGGCAGTGTAGCAAAACCTACGCTTACCGGCCTTCTGCTTGGTGCTGATGCAGCTGCTGGGCATGGGCCACGAGCCGGTCGCGGTGGGCGGGGCCGTCGTGCAGGTGGGCAAAGGAAATCTGCTGCCGGGTGCCGTCGGTGCGGTGCACGATAAGCTCGGCCGCGCCGCTGGGCTCCACGGCCGCTACTTCCGCCCAGCTGAAGTGAAACTCCCGGCTCAGCAGCCCCAGCCGGCCGCCAAATCCCTCGGCATGCAGGTGCAGGTGACGGCGCTGCGTGATGCGGTACAGATTGAAGGCCAGAAAGAGGTAGAACCCGGCTATCAGAAAGTAGAGGTAAGGCAGAATGTGAAACGTGTGCGTGCCGCGCAGCAGGTCGGCCGCGTGGTGACGGTGCAGGATGTGGTAGCCTTCCAGGGCCAGAATGCCGGCTCCCGCTATTTCCAGCCAGGCCACCCGCTCGGTATGGTGCGGGTGGTGCTTGAGGTGGCGCATTTCGCGCAGCAGCAGCAAAATATAGCCCGCCCCTACCACGAGTTCAAGAATGGTCACGGCCGTCAGCGGCTCAGCACCGGATACGGCGGCCAGGGCAGTGGTCAGCAGCACCAGGGCCGGGACAATGTGGGACAAAGCCTTGGCCCGCTGGCGCCGAGTGTGGCGACGGTCGTAGAGCGTAGTTCGTTCGGGAGCAGCGGCGTCGGGTGCGTTCATGGGTTCAAGCACGGTATTTTTCCGCTGCCCCGCAACGGGTACTGCCGCTAAGGCTGCTCGGGGCTTTTCTACTTCAGCTTCAACCCGTTGAGCTTTGCCCGATAACCTCAACACTAGAAAACCAGTTAGAAGCCGGTAGCGACCAGCTGTAAAGGTCGTGTTACCCTCTGCTTCCAATGCCCGCAACTGCTTTATCCCCCGCACCCACGCTGCAAGCCGGCATGGGCGCTCTACCACACCCTTCCGGCACCACCTTCCGCGTGTGGGCCCCCAACGCCGACGCCGTGGCCGTCGTTGGCCCCTTCAACGACTGGGACCACACCACCCACCCGCTCACCCACGAGGCCGACGGCTACTGGGCTGCCGACGTGGCTGACCTCGGGCCGGGCACCGAGTACAAATTCTGGCTGCGCACGGGCAAAAACGAGCTAACCCGCCACGACCCCTACGCCCGCGAAGTGACGCACTCTGCCGGCAACTCGGTGGTGCCCAACCACGACTTCGACTGGGAAGACGACCAGTTTCAGATGCCAGCCTGGAATGAGCTGGTTATCTACGAGCTGCACGTGGGCACCTTCAACGCCCCCGACCCCAGTCGCCCCGGCACCTTTCTGGACGTGGTGGAGAAGCTGGGCTACCTGCGCGAGCTGGGCATCAACGCCATTGAAATCATGCCGCCCACCGAGTTTCCCGGCGGCCGCAGCTGGGGCTACAACCCGGCTCACCCATTTGCCCTCGAAACCGACTACGGCGGCCCCCAGGCCTTTAAGGAGCTCGTCAAGCAGGCCCACCGCCACGGCATTGCCGTCATTCTGGACGTGGTGTATAACCACTTTGGGCCCGGCGACCTGGATTTGTGGCAGTTCGACGGCTGGCAGGAAAACGACGGCGGCGGCATCTACTTCTACAATGACTGGCGCGCCGAAACGCCCTGGGGCCACAACCGCCCCGACTACGGCCGCCCCGAAGTGCGCCGCTATATCCGCGACAATGCCCTGATGTGGCTCGAAGACTACCGCGTGGATGGTCTGCGCTGCGACTCAATTTCCCACATCCGCAACGTGGACGGCTCCAACGACCCCGCCCGCGACCTGCCCGAGGGTTGGAGCCTGATGAAGTGGATCAATGAGGAAATTCAGGCGAAAATGCCCTGGAAGATTACCATTGCCGAGGACTTGCAGGGCAACCCCTACATCACCCGCACCGCCGAGCAGGACGGGCAAGGCTTTGCGGCTCAGTGGGACGCGGCCTTCGTCAACATCGTGCGCGACGCGCTGACTACGCCCCACGACGCGGACCGCCACCTGCCCGCCGTGGCCGAAATCCTGGCGCACGCCTACAACGGCGACGCGTTTCAGCGCATTATCTACACCGAGTCGCACGATGAAGTGGCCAACGGCAAGTCGCGCGTGACCGAGGAAATCATGCCCGGCGACGCCCACAGCTGGTTTCCCAAGAAGCGGGCCACGCTCGGTGCCGCCCTGGTATTTACCGCGCCCGGCATCCCGATGATGTTTCAGGGCCAGGAAATGCTGGCCGACGGCTACTTCTCCGACGACCAGCCCCTGGAGTGGGAGCACGCCGAGCAGCACGCGGGCCTGGTGCACTTGTACCGCGACCTGATCCGGCTGCGGCGCAACCTCGACGGCCAGACCCGGGGCCTGCTGGGCCAACACACCGACATAACCCACCTCAACGACTCCGACAAAATCCTGGCTTTCCGCCGCTGGGACCAGGGCGGAGCCGGCGACGAAACCATCATCTTGGCCAACTTCGCCGACCAGACCCACCCGGCCTACACCATCGGCTTGCCAGCCGGCGGGCAGTGGCGCGTACGCTTCAACAGCGACTGGGAAGGCTACGACGAGGAGTTCGGCAATTTTGAAAGCGTGGATTCGGAAGCTACGGAGGGCGAGTACGACGGATTGCCTTTCCACGCGACTTTTGGGTTAGCGCCGTATTCGGTGCTGATTATTTCGCAGCAAGGCGCTTAACCACACTTGTACACCCCGTTGCGCAGTAGCTCTAGCGCAGGGTTTGGCCCAAGCCGGAAGTAAAAATCCCGGTTTCGGCTAAGCCCTGCGTTTTTTTCACGTCAAAACTCCGCCAGAAACCTATCTTGCCAATCCACGCCAAAACCCACCGCATGCAAGTTCCGCTCCCCACCCCCGAAGCCATTTCACCCGACGCTCTGCTCGTGGAAGTTGCCTGGGAAGTCTGTAACCAGGTCGGCGGCATCTACACCGTGATTCGCTCGAAAGTGCCGGCCACCGTGCTAGGCTGGGACGACCGGTACTGCCTGATCGGGCCCTATTTCACGCAGCAGGCACAAGGCGAGTTTGAAGCCCTCGACGACTACGCCTTCAACCAGCTGCCCGCCGATGACCCGTTTGCGGCAGCCGTGCGCCAGATGCGGGCCGAGGGCTACGAGGTGTGCTACGGCCACTGGCTCGTGACGGGCAAGCCCCGCGTGGTGCTCATCAACCCCTACCAGGTGTACGACCGGCTCGGGCAGATCAAGGCCGACCTGTGGAACCACCACGGCATCCCGACGCCCGACAACGACGATCTGCTCCACCAGGTCGAGGCCTTTGGCCACCAGGTCAAGCACTTTCTGCACCTGCTTACAAACGCCGTGGTGCCGCCCAAGCGCGTCATTGCCCACTTCCACGAGTGGATGACCGGTGTGGCCATCCCCGATTTGCGTCGCGACCAGGTGCCGGTGCACATCGTCTTTACCACGCACGCCACGCTGCTGGGCCGCTACCTGGCCATGAACGACCCCAACTTCTACGACCACCTCATGCAGGTGAACTGGGCGGCCGAGGCAGTGCATTTCAATATTGAAACCGCCGTGCGCATTGAGCGGGCCGCCGCCCACGGCAGCCACGTTTTCACCACGGTGAGTGAGCTGACCGTGCGCGAGTGTATCTACCTGCTCGACCGGATTCCGGACGCGGTGCTGCCCAACGGCCTGAACATTGAGCGGTTTGTGGCCCTGCACGAGTTTCAGAACCTGCACCAGCTCTACAAGTCCAAGATTCACGAGTTCGTGATGGCGCACTTCTTCCAGAGCTACTCGTTTGATCTGGACAACACGCTCTACCTCTTCACTTCGGGCCGCTACGAGTACCACAACAAGGGCTTCGACCTGACCCTGGAAGCTCTAGCCCGCCTCAACTACCGCCTGCAGCAAAGCGGGCTGGAAGGCCAGGTGGTCATGTTCTTTATCACCAAGCGGCCTTTTCACAGCATCAATCCGCAGGTGCTGCAGAGCCGGGCCATTCTGGATGAGGTACAGGAAACCTGTGAGGCCATTGAGCGGCAGGTCGGCGAGCGGCTCTTTTACGCCGCTGCCGCCAGCACCGACCACCGTCTGCCCGACCTCGACGCCCTCGTGGACGACTACTGGAAGCTGCGCTACCGCCGGACCCTGCAAAGCTGGAAAACGACGAATCTGCCCCCGGTCATCACCCACAACCTGGTGGATGATGCCAATGACGACATCCTGAACTTTTTGCGCCGCGCCAACCTGGTCAACAACCGGCACGACCGGGTCAAAATCGTGTACCATCCCGACTTCGTCTCGCCCACCTCGCCCCTGTTTGGCATGGAGTACGGGCAGTTTGTGCGGGGTTGCCACCTGGGCATTTTCCCGAGCTACTACGAGCCCTGGGGCTACACCCCGCTCGAGTGCGTAGCCCGCGGCGTACCGGCCATTACCAGCGACCTGTCGGGCTTCGGTGATTATGTCATGGAAACCGTGCCCGACCACGAGGCCAAGGGCATCTACGTAGTCAAGCGGCAGGAGCGCAGCTTTGATGAGTCGGCCGAGGAGCTGACCGAGATGCTTTGGAACTTCGTGCAGCTCAACCGTCGGGAGCGAATCATGCAGCGCAACAACGTAGAAAGCTCCGCCGAGCTCTACGACTGGAAAAACCTGCGCGTACACTACGACCGGGCCTATGCACTGGCGCTGGAAAGACAGTAATTTTTGTTGATTAATACGGAATTATGCCTCCGTATTAATTCCTAAAGCGGCCGTAATTGCTTTAAATGTTTCTGCATTTTAAGCTAATTACGGCCGCTTCATCATTTCTTAATTCTTATCCCAGAAAATTAATCCGTGCGCCGTCTGCAAATTATGTTTCTGCTACTACCCTTGTGCGCGGCGACGGCCTGGGCCCACGAGTTCTGGCTGCTGCCGTCGCATTTTTTTGTAGCTCCGGGCACCAGAATTAACCTGCATGTATTTGTGGGTGAAAATTTTACCGGTCACCGCTGGCCTGGCAAATCGGCCCGGCTCACCAGCTTCGTGCACTACGCCCCCAACGATACCGTGGACCTGACCAGGATGGCCACCCAGCAGGACACGCTCAACACCTCGGTTGAGGTTGTGCAGCCGGGCGTGCACCTGCTGTCCTTTAGTACCAACAACGCCTTTCTGGAGCTCGACGCGGAGAAGTTTAACACCTACCTCAAAGACAATGGCTTAGAGCGGGTTAGCTACCTGCGCCAGCAGCGCGGCGAAACCAGTAAGCCAGGCCGGGAGCTGTACCGGCGCTGCGCCAAAACCCTGGTGCAGGTGGGTCCGAGCCGCCCCGATACTAGCAACGTGCACGCCTGGAGTACCGGCCAGCCCCTGGAAATTATTCCCGAGCAAAACCCCTATTTGCTTAAGCCTGACGCCTCCTTAACCTGCCTGGTACGCTACAACGGCAAGCCTTTGCCGGCCACTCTGGTACAGGTGTGGCAGCGCACGGCCGGCCAACCCACGCAGATCAGTAAATTGTATACCAACAAAAACGGCCGGGTGCTGTTTCGCCTTAACAGCCCGGGCAACTACATGGTTAGTTCTGTGTATATGGATGCAGCCACTGACCGGAAAGTCGCCGATTGGCAAAGTACCTGGGCTACGCTGACGTTTGGAATAGCCAAACGGAGCACACAATAATTTCTGTTTTTTTGTATACCTTGAGTGCCCTACAGGCCTTCTGTACTCGAACATTTTTTTCTTACCTTCGCAACTCTATTAAACTCGAACCACCGACGGCATGAAGTACTCGATTGATAAAAAGGAAACTTACACGATTATCACCATTGACGAGAAGAAGCTCGACACCACTGTAGCTCCCGATCTGAAATCGGAATTCGTGAAGCTGAATGCTGAAGGCATCAACAACCTGATCCTGGACTTGAGCAACGTGAAGTACACGGACTCGTCGGGCCTCAGCTCTATCCTGATTGCCAACCGGCTGTGCAACTCCACCGGCGGCCTGCTCGTGCTCACCGGCCTGCAGGACCACGTTATGAAGCTTATCACTATCTCCAAGCTGGAGTCGGTACTGCACATTCTGCCCACCGTGGAAGAAGGCATTGACCGGATTTTCCTGCACGCCATCGAGCGTGACCTGACCAGCAAAGAGTAGTTTATTAGAAGCGGTAAGCTGTTGGCGGTTAGCTGTTAGTTGTCTAAACTAGCAACTAACGGCCAGCAGCTTTTTTCTTTTTCTCATCTTTAAAAAAGCGAACAGCCATCCGCTACTAGCTACCAGCTTATTTTGGAGTTTGAGTTGAAAATCCTGGGTAGTGCCTCGGCCACACCCTTTCTGAATCGGCATCACACGGCGCAGGTACTCACGGTAGGCAACCACTCCTACCTGATTGACTGCGGCGAAGGCACCCAGCGCCGCTTGGTGGAGTACAAAGTCCGGCACCAGCGCCTGCATACCATTTTCATTTCCCACCTGCACGGCGACCATTTCTTTGGGCTTTTTGGCCTGCTCTCGACCATGCACCTGCAGGGTCGCACCGAGCCGGTGCAGCTCTTCGGCCCCGCCGGCCTGGACGAGATTCTGACCACGCAGTTTCGCTACTCCCACACCCAGCTCTCGTTCGACTTGCAGTTTACGGCCGTCGAACCCGATCAGCACCGGCTCGTGTATGAGGACCACCGCCTGACGGTGCACACGCTGCCCATGCGGCACCGGATTCCGTGCTGCGGCTACCTGTTCCGGGAAAAACCCAAGCGCCGCCACCTCGACAAGGCCCGCCTGCCCGAGGGCCTCACGGCCGCCCAGCTCAGCCGCCTGGCCCAGGGCGAAGACCTGCTCGATGAAGCCGGCAACCTGCTGGTCAGCAATGAGGCCGTGAGCACCGCGCCCAACCACTCGCGCAGCTACGCCTACTGCTCCGACACGCTCTACACCGAGAGTACCGCCGAGCTGGTACGCGGCGTCGACCTGCTCTACCACGAAGCTACTTTCCTGGAAGAAATGCGCGACCGGGCCGCTACTACCCACCACTCCACCGCCCGGCAGGCCGCATTACTGGCTAAAAAAGCCCAGGTGAAGCACCTGCTCATCGGGCACTTCTCCTCCCGCTACCGCGACCTGGAACCCCTGCTGGTAGAAGCAGAGGCTGTTTTCGAGCCCGTAGAGTTAGCTACGGAAGGCAAAACGGTCAGCATTCCGGAGTAAACTTTATCGGAGCTCAGAACTTAGAAGCTAGAACTTAGAAGACGTACCTGCTCTGAGTTTTTGCTTCGGAGTTCTGGGTTCTCACTTCTAAGCTCTCTTCCTTGAAGACTTTCGCGCATAAGAAAAACCAGCTCTATCTGGTACTCAGCGGCATTTTCATTGTCAATGCCCTGCTGGCCGAAATTATTGGCGTGAAGATTTTCTCCCTGGAGCCCCTTATCGGCCGGCCCGACAACCTGACGGCGGGGGTACTGATCTGGCCCGTGGTATTCGTCACCACGGACATCATCAACGAGTACTTCGGCAAGGAGGGCGTACTGCGCGTGAGCTACCTCACGGCCGCTCTGATTCTGTTTGCCTTCCTGGTTATCTATGCCACTACCAAGCTGCCGCCGGCCGCTTTCTGGCTGGAAGTAAACAGCAAAGACCCGCAGGGTAAGCCCATCAACATTGACTTTGCCTACCAGATGATTTTCCGGCAGGGCCTGGGTATTATTGCCGGCTCGCTCACGGCCTTTGCCATCGGGCAGGTGCTGGATGCCACAGTATTTCAGGCTTTGCGCCGCGCTACTAAGGGCCGCTTCGTGTGGCTGCGGGCCACCGGTTCCACGCTCGTGTCCCAGCTTGTGGACAGCTTCGTGGTCTTGTTCGTGGCGTTTTACGTGTTCGGCAACTGGACCTTCGACCAAGTACTGGACGTGGCCAACACCAACTACTGGTACAAATTCGCCGCGGCTATTCTGCTTACGCCGGTGCTCTACCTGGCCCACTTCCTGATTGACCGCTACCTGGGCGTGGAGGGAACGGTTGAGCTGCAGCAGGAAGCAGCAGCCGATGTGAGCGTGTAAATTTGCCCGTACTTTCTTTTTAAGAGTTTCTATGCGCTTTTCTTTGCTTCTGGCCAGTTTGCTTTTACCCCAACTGGTATCAGCGCAGTATAACTTCACATCCTTTAAACCAGGATCCTACACGTTAAGTAACAGCCCTGAAGTACACCGGCAAGTCAAGCTTAAGCTGAACAGCAATACGGAGCTCATTGCCGAAGACGCTACCGGCTACACTACCGGATTTACGCCGGAGCAGGTTTCCTCCTTTCAAATTGGACCACGGAAGTACGTAACCGCCGGGGCTTTGTCGTGAAAGGTGGGCTGGACGGAAAGGTAGTAACCCGGGCCTTTGTGGAGCTACTCGATAGTGGGCAGGTGCTGGCTATGCGCTACAAGTATTGGCTGAACATGCCTGGGTCGACACCAAATAACGGCACTATTGAGACAGTTTATTTACTACGCCGGGCCAATAGCAGTACGACTACTTGCATTAATGGCAACCGCCTTTCGGGCGGGGGAGCCCGGTTCCGGGAAACCATATTGCCTTACCTCACCGAACGGCCCGACCTGATAGAGTTGGTTGAAAAACGAAAAGTAGCCCTGGACCATCTGTCAGGCATTGTCCGCGCCCTGAATACCGGTCAGCCTTACACGTTGGCCGTTCCCTACTACAATTAATCGACTGCCCCAACACCGCAATCCGTCACTAGTTTCTATGAAAAAGAGTTTGTTGCTGGCTGCCAGCCTGCTGCTATCCTTCATTTCCCACATTACCCAGGCCCAGTCTTTGTTCAATTCATTTGAACCCGGTTCATACATTCCGGCCGGCAACCCTACACAACGCGTGGAGGGCAGCCTGAAGCTGCGAGGCTGCACAGAATTGCTGGTGAAGACCGGCAACGGTAAAACCAAGAAGCTGGGTTTAGATGACGTCCAGTCGTTTCGCTTGGGCTCCCAACAGTTCATTAAGGCCGGTGGCTTTCCGGTAGACAAAGGGCTGGATGGCGACACCATTGACCAGGCTTTTGTAGAGCAAGTGGATAGTGGCCAGGTAGTACTCATGCGGCTGCACTACATTGTGGCCGGACCTGCTATGGTCGGCGCTACTGGAGTACCTACGGGTGGAAATAGATCCTACGAGCTTTATCTGCTGCGGAAGGCCGGCGAGACGACCATTACGCCGTTGCCAGCCAGCAGTCTGACTGGCAGCGGGAAGAAGTTTCGGGAGGCGCTATTACCCTATCTTGCCGGCCGGTCCGACCTGACCAAACTTGTCACCGACAAGCTTATTACCATCGAAAACCTACCCAAGCTCATTCACGCCCTCAATTCGGGGGCAACTGACGGGCCGGTTTCTTCCCCGACAACTACCAACTGATTCCTTTTCCATGTCCCGCATCCTGACCGGCATTCAGAGCACTGGCCGCCCCCATCTGGGCAACCTGCTCGGCGCCATTCTGCCCGCCATTGCGCTGTCTAAACACACGGCCAATGAATCCCTGTACTTCATTGCCGACCTGCACTCCCTGACCACCGTGCGCGACGCCGAGCTGCTGCGCCAGAACACCTACGCGGTGGCCGCCGCCTGGCTGGCCTGTGGTTTCGACACCGAGAAGAACCTGTTCTACCGGCAGTCGGATGTGCCGCAGGTGGCCGAGCTGACGTGGTATCTGTCGTGCTTTACGCCCTACCCGATGCTGGCCAACGCCCACTCGTTCAAGGACAAGTCGGACCGGCTCTCGGACGTGAATGCGGGCCTGTTTACCTACCCCGTGCTGATGGCGGCCGATATTCTGCTCTACGACGCGGAAGTGGTGCCCGTGGGCAAGGACCAGATTCAGCACCTGGAAATAGCCCGCGACATTGCCTCGACCTTCAACAACCGCTACGGGGAAACCTTCGTGCTGCCCCAGGCCCGCGTGGATGCCGAGCTGATGACGGTTCCCGGCCTTGATGGGCAGAAGATGAGCAAGAGCTACGGCAATATCATCGACATTTTCCAGGACGACAAAGCCCTGCTCAAGAACATCCGCAGCATTATTTCGGACAGCACCCCGCTGGAAGCCCCCAAAAACCCCGATACCGACATTACCTTCAAGCTGTTTTCCCTGTTGGCCACCCCGGCCGAAGTCGAGGAAATGCGCCAGAACTACCTGCGTGGCGGCTACGGCTACGGCCATGCCAAGACGGCCCTTTACGAGGTTATCCGGACCCGCTTCGCCACCGAGCGGGAACAGTTCAACTTCTACATGAGCAACCTGCCCGAGGTCGACAAGCGACTGGCCGAGGGTGCCCGCAAAGCCCAGGCCTACGGCAGCGAAGTGCTGAACAAAGTGCGGGAAAAAGTAGGCTACCTGCGGCGGTAGGTAACTAAAAGCCGCTTGTCCTTGCGAGGCCAAAGGCCGAAGCAATCCGTCCTCTGCGCAGGTATTCCTGTCTTTTACCAGAAAGCCCTTTCCCGTAGCAACGAGAAAGGGCTTTTCAGTTAGGAGCACTCAGCACACTTCAGAGGACGGATTGCCGCGCTTCGCTCGCAATGACAGAGCACGTTTGAACGTCAACTCACCATTTCACCACCTCACTAGCTCACTGCTAGTACACCAACCCGTCGATTGACTGGTGCTGCTCGTTGGAAAAGCTGAAACCGACTTTACTGCCGCGGCTTACCTGCTGGTTCTCGACTTTTTGCTTGACGGTAATTTTCTGGATGTCCTGCATGGGCGGAGCAATCAGGTCGTTGTTGACGGCCGCAATCATGGCGCTTTCCACGAACAGGCGCATCATGTCGGGCGTAATCAGGTTGTCGGCCATGTCGTTGTCGGGCAGCTCCAGCTGCTGCACGCCTTCGAGGAAATAGTGGCTGTCGATGTTGACTAGCAAGCGGCCCACCAGGTAGCCCGGGTCGTTCATGCGCTGGTACTTGATGCTGTCGGCCATGAAGTTGTAGGCCATGATGTGGCCAAAAAACCGCCGCCGGAAGTCTTCCTCCACGTATTTGGACGCCATAGGCCCGTAGTCTTCGGGGAAAGTCACAATGTTGGAGTGCATCACGAAGATGAGCAGGTCGCCCGAGAACTTGATGTGAAACTCCATGTCGTTCACGGGCCTGTACTCAATCAGCACGTTCGAGTCGACGGGCGTAATCTTGCGGCTAAGCTCTACCACCAGCTCCTGCGACACGAGGCGCAGCATGTCGAAAGCGGCGCGGGTGTTGCGGAAAATGGCCTGCTTGGCAATGGACTTCTGCTGCAAGCCCTCAAATATCTGGTCGAGGCGGTCGGCCGGGGCTTCCGCCGGTGAGCCGGGCGCCGAGGTGGGCAGGTTGTTGGTAGCTGTGGCGCCGGCCGATGCCTCTGGGCTTTTTTCGGCACTGGGTTCGGGCGCCGGCGCGGCCGGAGCGGCAGCCGGATTCTCAACGAGGGACGTTACAGTTGGCGGGGTCGTATGGGGCATAAGGCAGAGCAGTACGATGAACAAAAAGACGGTCCGGAAGCCAGCCGCAGCCGATTCCGAGGCGTCCGAATGGGAATGTAGCAACCGGCTGGCCGTAGGTGCAAGGCCAATTCCGGTTATTTCCTGCCTTTACCTACGCAAACTGACGGTTTCGTAGTTGTATCCAACTTCCTATTCCTGGCCTGCAATTACCTCGGCGGTATGTTCACCCAGGTGCGGTGGCGCAACCAACGCTGCCGCCCGCGGCCAGCTGCTGCTCTGGAAAGCCACCGTCCGAAGTCCCTGAAAGCCAGCTTCGGCCGTCGGCAGCAGCATCTGCTGGCCCGACTCCAGCGCCAGGGCCTCCCCCACCGTGCGCACGGCCCCGGCCGGTACGCCCAGCTCCTCCAGCTGGCTTAGCAACTCGTCCCCATTTACTTCGGCAACCCGGGCCTGCAGCAGGCTTTCCAGCTCCGCGCGGTGGGCCACACGGGCTTCGTTGGTCTGAAACCGCGCCTCAGTAGCCCACTCCGGCCGGCCCAACGCCTGGCACAGATGCCGAAACTGCCGGTCGGCGCCCACGGCCAGCACTAGGCTGCGGCCGTTGCCGGCGGCATACACCGTCCCGTAGGGCACGATGCTGGGGTGGCCCGAGCCCAGCGGCTGCGGGTCGCGGCCCGTGACCAGCCAGCTAGCCGCCTGGTTGGCCAGCGACGCCAGGGCACTGTCGAGCAAAGAAACCTGCACCAGACTACCCTGCCCCGTGCGGCAGCGGTGGTAAAGCGCCGTGAGCAGGCCTTCCTTGAGCTGATGCGCGGCCAGCAGGTCAATCATGGCGACGGGCATTTTCTGCGGTTCCTGCCCGGGCTTGGCATTCAGGTGCATAAAGCCCGCCTCGGCCTGTAGCACGGCATCGTAGCCGGCCCGGGCCACGGCCGGGCCGTAACCGGTGAGGTGGGCGTAAATCAGCCCTGGATTCTGGGCCCGAAGCGTGGCGTAGTCGACGCCCAGCTTTTCGGCGTCGCCGGGCTTGTAGCTGGCCACTACCACGTCGGCGCGGGCGGCCAGCTGCTGCACTTGTTCTTTTCCGGCGGCCGTGGTCAGGTCTAGCACCACCGACTGTTTGCCCCAGTTGGCGCAGCTGAAATAGGCCGACACGTCAGAATCGGTGGTTTCGGCGCGGGTTTTCCAGGTGCGGGTCACGTCGCCGGCCGGGGCTTCCACTTTGAGGACGGTGGCGCCCAGCTCGGCAAAAAACTGCCCCACCTGCGGCCCGGCCAGCACGCTGGCCAGCTCCAGCACCAGCAGGTCGGCAAAAGGTAAAGGGCGGTAACGGGAGCGGCAGAACTGGAAAGTGACATTGGGTGTTGGGCTACTGACTATTGACTGGGAGAGCAACTAGAAGCGGCAGCGGGTACCAACTGCCGGCTTGCTGAATCCGAAGGCAAATCTATTGGGTTTTACCCGTTGCCGGCCGCGGCTGCCGACCTGAACAGCAGGCCTAGGAAATCCTGTATATTTACTCCCAAATCAAGCGGTTCGCTGGCCGAAAAACAGGGTCAGCCTTTTCTCACAATTATTTAGCTGAACCTTGAAGTTTTCTGATTTTAATCTTCACGACGACCTGCTGGCCGGCGTGGATGCCATGAACTACCTGAATGCCACGCCTATCCAAGAGCAGGCCATTCCCAAAATTATTGAAGGCAAAGACCTGATTGCCTGCGCCCAGACCGGCACCGGCAAAACCGCCGCTTACCTGCTGCCCCTGCTCGACAAGATTTCCCACGCCAAGCACGGCACTACCTCCACCCTGATTCTGGTGCCCACGCGCGAGCTGGCCACGCAGATCGACGAGCAGGTAACGGGCTTCGGCTACTTCGTGGAAGCCAGCAGCATTGCCATCTACGGCGGCGGCAAAAGCGAGAACTGGGAGCAGCAAAAGCGCGCCCTGACCAGCGGAGCCGACATCATCATCGCTACGCCCGGCCGCCTGATTGCCCACCTGCAGATGGGCTACGTCAAGTTTGACCAGATCAAGTACCTGGTGCTCGACGAGGCTGACAAAATGATGGACATGGGCTTCTCGGACGATATTCTGAACATCGTGCGCCAGCTGCCCAAGGAGCGGCAGACCTTGCTGTTCTCGGCTACCATGCCCAACAAAATCCGGGACTTCTCGAAGCAGATTCTCAACGAGCCCGAGGAAATTCGCCTGGCCGTGTCCAAGCCCGCTGCCGGCATCGATCAGCAGTTTTACATGGCTTTCGACCGCCAGAAGATTTACCTGCTCGAGCACCTGCTCAAAACCCAGGAAGTGCAGAGCATGGTGCTCTTTACCTCCCAGAAGGCTGCCGTGGCCGGCATCGTGCGGGCCATCAACAAGCTGGGCTACGTGGCCCAGGGCATCAGCTCGGACCGCACCCAGGAGGAGCGCGAGCAGATTATGCGCGACTTCAAGAACAAGCAGTTTCCGATTCTGGTGGCGACCGACGTACTCAGCCGGGGCATCGACATCGACTCCCTGAGCCACGTGGTGAACTACGACATCCCGCGCGCGGCCGAAGATTACGTGCACCGCATTGGCCGCACGGCCCGGGCCGCCACCAAAGGCACGGCCATTACCTTCATTGCCGACCAGGACCAGGACCGCGTGCTCAAGATTGAAAAGCTCATTGAGCGCGAAGTCGACAAGCAAAGTATTACCGAGGAACTGGGTTTGGGCCCGGCACCCGAATTTGACCCCAAGCGCTTCAGCGGCCTGGGCGGCAAAGTCGGGGGACGGCCCGAGCGTGGTGGCCGCTCCGGCGGTGGCAGCCGCGGCCCGCGCCCGGAAGGCGGCGCGCCCGGGGCGAAGGTGGGCGCCCACCCCGCCGCGACGCCGATTCGAAAGATCCGCGCCACAAGGAGCGCATAGCCAACGCCCAGGCGGCCCTGGCTGCTATTGATGCTGGTGGTGCTCCGGCCGTTCCCTATCAGCGCCCGCCGCGCCCGGAGGGTGAAGCACGGCCGCCACGGGAGCCGCGCGCTCCCCGGCCGGAAGGAGAAGTTCGGGAACCCCGGGCCGAAGGCGAAAACGGCGACAAGCCCAAGCGCCGCAAGCGTGGCGGCCGTAACCGAAGTGGCCGTGGCCCCCGCCCGGAAGGCTCGCCCGAAACGGCTCCGCAGGCTGCTCCCAGCGCCGAATAGCGCGCCGAATTACACAAAAAAGCCCCTGACAAGTCAGGGGCTTTTTTGTGTAATTCGGCGCGCCTGCTCTCTTTCAGGACGCCGCCAAGTATGAGAGAAGCCATTCCCGATTCCAGAATAGTCCACCGAGGGCTACAGCTTAAACTGGGCGCAGACTTTCACGCCGAAGGTGCGCACGTCGGGCAGGTCGCGGTAGGTGAGGCGGTGCAGAAAGTCGACGCGGATGAACTTGAGGATGTTTTCTACGCCGTAGCCGACTTCCACATAAGGTGTAGCGCCCAGGGAACGGAAGGTGGGCGTGGCAATTCCGCTGGCGTCGGCCAGGGGCGTGGTGTTGCGGTTGGCTTCGCGCAGGCTACCCTGCAGTACGTTGCCCGTGGCCACTAGGCGCCAATCCAGCTTTTTGAGCAGCGGAACGGCATTGATAAGCAGCCCTTCGAAATAGTGCTCGGCGTGCAGCGACACGTACCGGTCACTGACGAACTCGAAGTAGCCCATCAGGTTGTAGGCACTCGATGTGTAGATAGGCGACTCATTGCCCAGGTGCGCCTTCAATACCGGGTACGGCACCGTACTGGGAATATAGCCCGCGTCGAGCACGTACTCAGTGCGGCCCAGCTGGCCCAGGGGTAAGCTCTGGGTCATGGCAAAGTTAAACTTGTGGTAGGCAAAGTCGCTGCCCAGTACACCGTCCAGGCCCAGGGTATAGCGCAGGGTAAAGACCGGCCACTTCATCAGGCCCACGGCCGTGCGGTGGTTCTGGTTCTGCACCAGCACTTCGCCCGGGGCGTAGCGCGACTCGAGTACCACTTCCGAGAGCTGAAACCGGTGGGCGGTGGGTGCGTCGGGCGTTTGGGCGGGCCCGGTGTAGTAGGCAAAATTGTAGAGCGGGTCGAAACGCTGGTGGCGCAGCGTGGCTTTCTGGGTGAAGTTGTGAAACAGGTCGGACTGGGCCGAAACGCTGGTCACTTCCCGCCACAGGGGCAGCAGGGGCTTGATGTTGCCAAAGCGGGCGGCTACCTCAAACAAGGGACTTTCCAGGGCCATGTCGTTGTCGAGCAGGGCTACTAGGTCCACGTCGCGGCTGTGCTTGAGGCTGAGCACGGTCCAGTTGGGCCGGTTCACGATTCGGTCGGCGGAGAGGCCGTACTTGAATTCCCCGTCGCGGGTGCCGTAGGCCAGGTAGCCCTGGGCCAGCCAGTCGGGGCTGAGAGCCGGCGTGGTGCGCAGGCCGGCCCGCAGGCGGTTGCCTTCCACGTTGTTCCAATTGTAGCTATAGAGCACGGGTCCAAACTCCACCAGCTCCCGCTTGCCCAGGGGCTGGTAGCCGTTCACAACCAAATCGGCTAGCTCCAGAAACGTGCGCACCGAAGGCAGCTTGCCCACCGAGTCGAGCACGGTAAGGGTGCGGGCTTCCTGGGCCGTGAGCGTATCGGGGCGGTGCTGTTCCCAGAAGCCGACGGGCACTTTCAGCGCGTCGGCGGCCGTGGCCAGGGGCTGGTCATAAAAGGCCAGCTCGTGGGGCTGTTGCACCACAAACTGGGAGTTAATCGTGGTGAAGCGCACCAGCAGGCCGGTTTGCTTGGGCGTGGGCTTCAGGCCCACCACTACCTGGGTGCGGCTCGGCAGCCAGGGCCCGGCGGCAGTAGGCGTCAGGTCCTGCTGAATGCGGATCTGGTCGACGAAGTTGATATTGGCCTTGGGGTCGACGGTCAAATCCAGCTTGCGCAGGGCATAAGTGCCGGTCGTAATCCAGATACGGCCGGTGAAAGCCAGGTCCTGAGCCCGGCGCGGAAACACCTTGAGCTGGTAGCAACGGTCCTGGCCCACCATTACGGAGTCTTCCAGGTCGTAATCGTAGGTGATGCGCCAGCCGTCGGCAATGGGCGAGATGAAGTCCTTGCCCATCACCACCTGCCAGTTGGGGTAAAAGTCGTAGTCCTGAAACGAGGAGCCCAGCAGCTGCGACAAGACTGTGCCGTCGCGCGGGGCGGCCCCATAGAGCTGGGAGTGGCGGATTTCCTCCCGCTCCCGCACCGGGCGGTGCCGCACGTAGTAGCGCGACACCACTTCCGACCCGAATACCGGCACCGTGGGTTTGCCCTGGGCATTGCGCCCCATCTCCCCCACCGCGCTGGCCATCGTCGTAATGTCCCGAATCACCTTGCGCCGGGCCAGGCGGTCGGTGATATCCGACAGGCTGGCCTCGATGCGGTTGTAGCTGTCAAATTCGAAGGCGTCGAGCCGGGCCTTGTCGTTTTGCCGCTTGTGCTGCTGCACCTTGCGCAGGATGGCAAACGCCGGATTTTCGGTGGAACGTACCACCACTTCGCCCAGCGACACGGCCGCCGAGGCCAGGGTCAGGTTGACGGTTTGCTGAACCTGCCGCCCACGGCCCGGCTTTTGGCCCGGTACCCCATAGCCGACGCTGACAGGGAGTCGATGGGCTGGGGTACGCTCAGCTGGTAGCGGCCCTGGTCGTCGGCGGTGGTGCCCACGCTGCTGCCTTTCACGAAGACGGAGGCAAACGGCACGGGCTGCCCGGTGGCGGCCTCGGTAATCTGGCCGCTAAACAGGATCCGCTGGGCCAGTCCGGCAGTTGGCTGCGCGAGCAGGCCCAGTCCGAAAATCAGCAGGAGTATAAATCGTTTCATAGAAAACAGGAAGCAGAAACGTCAAACCAGATGGCGGCGCTTCTTCGCAATGAGAATGGGCGTACAGGCGGCTCCGGTCCGGGGCAGTTTGGCCTCAGGAGCCCGAACCGCCCCGGGGAGTTGCACCGGGCTGGCCCGGGTGCAGGCGCAGCCGCTACTTAGTCGGCCAGCAGCTGAATGAGGGGAGTAAAGAAGATGGACAGGCCGACGAAGCCCAACAGGCCCACATAAAACACCACGGAATAGAGGGTTGCGGATTGCGGTTCGGGTTGAGAGTGGGTAGCTTGTTGCATAACACAACTCCTGGAAAGTTTATAAACGCCTCAGCACTCCGGCCTTAACTAGCCGTGAAGCAGAAATGCCGAAAAAAGAAAAGTCGCAGCAAAAAAATTATAATACTACCCGCACATCTTCTTCTAACCAAGTTACTGCCAGGCAGTTTTGGCGAACTTCGTTGCGAAAAAGGCATGCCTGAGCCGGTGAGCCGAATCGGGGCAGCAGCGTAGGAATTGGTGGGATAAGGTAGAGCGGGGAGAAGGACGCAAAGCTACGCCCTAAAAATTACACTATTTGCCGCGGCCGGATAGTCTTTACAATTGTTTCACTCAGGGGCGAAACGGCCGGGCCGAAATAGTGCGTCAAGTTACCGTCGGCACTGATGAGATATTTAGAGAAGTTCCAATCGGGCGCCTGCTCGTTCCAGCCATTCTGGCGGGCTTGCGTCAGCCACTGGTAAACCGGATTCTGCCCGCCTTGTTTGACCACGACGCTTTTTTTCATCAGCGGAAAGGTCACGCCGAAATTAACCTGGCAGAACTGCTCAATGGCGTGGTCGTCGGCCTGCTCCTGCTCCTTGAAGTCGTTGGCCGGAAAGCCCAGGACGACCAAATCGTCGGTAAACTGTGCGGAAAGCTGCTGCAGTTCCTCGTACTGGTTGGTGTAGCCGCAGTTGGACGCCGTGTTGACCAGCAGCACCTGCTTGCCCCGCAGGTCGGCGAAGGACAATTTCTGGCCCGAGTTGAGGTGGCCCGCCAGGGAGTAGAAGGATACGGGTGGCGGGGCCGGCTGCTTGTTTTCAAGCACCTTGCCCCGGCTGCCGGATTTTGAAAGGCGCATAATCAGCGGGTACAGCGCCTTAAGAAGTTTTTGACGAAATGAAGCCATAGAGTACGGGCCGGGTAACTACCGCTACAGGTGAGAGAAGCGCGGCCCTCGGCAACGAAGGCCTGCGGTATTCCCCGGTTTCTGCTATAGACGAAAAGCCCGCCCGGAAACTTTACGCTCGCGCAAAGTTTCTGCTTTTTTTTCTGCCGGTAAGTGGCTTTGCTTTGGTTGGCGAGGCATGGCGTCAGCCCCAGGGAGTCCACTCGGCACCACTGACTGGTTTTCTGGTTCCGTTTTCTTGGCAATTTAGTACCGGTGGCTAGGACTGCATCAACTAGTAAAGCTGCCTAGGCTCCTCCCCTACGGGTTGTAAAAGGTGCCATAGTAATCTTCGTAGAGCTGCTGCTGCACGGGCTGCAGGTTTTCGCTTAGCCGAACAATGTCGGCGGCTACCTTTTCGGCAGGGCCGTGGCTGATGCAGAAGCCGCCCTCCGCCACCGACCATTTTTCCTTGTCCGTGCCCTGAATCCGTCTGGCCAGAAAAAGCTGCGCTGTGACGGCGTCGGTAGCCTTGCCGACCCGCTGGGTGAGCCTGAGAGTCCACTGCACCGGGTTGCCCAGCTTCGCCAGTACAAACGAGCGGCCGACCTCAAACGGTAAGCGTGCCGGCCAGTCGAGCAGGGCCGTGAAGTCCCGTAGCTCCCGAAAAATTTCCTCCAGAAGCTGCTGCTCCTGGGCTGTGTATCCGGGCTTGTGGGCCGAAGGAGTGGTCATCTTCTGCTTTTACAACTCAAACCTGGCCTCAAAAGCCGTATCCGGATTGAGCACCACCGGGCGGGGCGCGGCCCCGGCCAGGTGCTTGCTCCACACCAGGCGGGCCAGCACCATGCCGGCGGGCGGCGCACCGATTCCGCCCAGCGGCAGCATATCGGGGCTGGTAAACAGGGGCGTAAACTCTTCTCCGTCTTTGGAAAAGGACTGCACCACGAGTTGCTTCTGCTCTAGCGGAGCCTTATGCACCAGGGCGTACACGCCGTGGTTTCGCACGGTCCCGACTAGCTCGGCCCGGTCGCGCTGCTGGTCGAAGAGGCCCTTGAGCAGTTCCTGCTCGATGCCCCGCCCTTCCTGCCGACTAAAAAACTGCAGGCCCTGCTCCCGTACGGTGGCAAACAGCTCGGCATCTTCCTCCGACGAGGCAAAAAACATGGGCGCCTGGGGCAGGTACACCTGCTTGATAAACAAGCTCATCTTTTTGATACCCTCCAGTTCGCCCGCGTGCTCGACGCCTAAGAACAGGTCGTGGGTCTGGCTAACGGAGCTGTAGAGAAAGGCAAAATAAGCGGCCTGCACTTCCTGCTTTTGGTCGAAGTAGCTGACCAGATCATCAATAAAGCTGCGGGGCACGGAAGATTCCATAGGTAGAAAAGAAGGGTAAGGGGCAAGATAGACAATCGAGGCAGGTCGGGCACTGCGGGGGCTACTCTGGGCTTCGCTAGCCGGCAATCAGCCGGTTGTGACGAATAGCAGCTTGCTGGGCACGGCCAATTCGGTGCCCTAGCTCTTCTTCGTTGGCTACTGCTACCTGCACGATTTCGTAAATAGCGACTTGAAAAAATGCCCGCTCGGGCTGCTCCACATCGTACTGGTAGCTCATCTGGTACAAGGCCAGAAACTGCGCGGTACCGGCCGCGTTGGTGTAGTAATGCACCCCGGGAAAGGCAGCCTGCTTGGTAGGCAACGGCTCGGCGCCGGGCCGGGTAAGGAGGTGATACTCGTAATACTGCCCCATGGGCGTATCCTCGTAGCGCGGTTCGAGCCACGTAAAAACACTGGCCAGTTCGTCGAGTAACGGCTGGTCGCGGAGCTTGTAGGTACTCAATGCCTGGCCTTCTTTGAACCACTCCTGGTACTGCCAGTTCCACTCTACCTGCTCTCCGGTGCTAGGGCAGCGGTGCGTCAGTTGCCAACCCTTGCCACTAGCAAACTGCACGGGCAGGGCGGTGTCCAGCGGCTGAGTTGGTATCAGGGGCTGATTGGGCACCGGCACGGGCGTAATCACAACCCGCTCAACCGGGGACAACCGGCGAATCAAAGGTGGGTGAGACGGAGTTCCCATAGCAAAGGTCGAAGAGTAAGGGCACCGGCGGTAGGGCCAAAGTGCCAGCTAGTAGGTTAGTAGAGCGGCAGATGATAGGCAGCTTCCAAAGCTTGGCGGATCAGACGCAAAAAACGCTCTTCGTCGAGCCGCACCTGCACAATTTCGTAGAGGTTGACAAAGGAAGCTCCTTCCACGCGGCGCTCATTCACGGCATAGCGCTGGGCGTACAGCGCCAGGTATTGCTCCCCTCTGGCAGTGTAGTAGTGCAGGTTCGGCGTGCCATCGAATCCGCCCAGGCCCGAGCGAGTAGCCGGCAGCTGCACGAGGTACTCGTGGGGCCTGATCCTGCCGGCTACCGGCTGCTTGGCAGGTTCCAACCGCAGGAATAACGCCGCTATACTATTCAGCAGCGCTTTATTGGCGAAGCCGCGGGTGCTTAGGCACAGCCGTTGCGGGTAGCGCGTATCCCGAAACAGCTTCTGCTGCCAGTTCCACTCGACCAACTGCCCTGTCGTGGGAGAAGTATGGGAAACCACCCACTTGTTGCCCATGTAGAACTGGGTGGGCAGCACATGCGGGGTAACGGTGGTTTTGCGCTGCCAGCCTAGTTCCCGCAGCTCCTCGTCGGGCTCAACCAGCACGGTGACCGAGTCTACCACTCCTACCCGCTCAATGAAAAGCGTTTCCGTCGGTATAAGCGTGCCCTGCGTCATTTCAGCTTTTTCGCCCGGTTGTTCGGCAATACCTTATACTCGCCGCTGGGCGACGATTTAAGGTCAACCTTTATGAATCGTTGGTCTTGCATCTGCTTCCATTCCTGGTAGCGCCACGTATCGTCCTTGAAGAGCAGCCGCATCTGCGTGCCGCCGCCCGGCTGCCCGTACCAGGGTATTACTTCGGCCAACTCCCCTTCCACCAGGTCGACTGGTATATCATTCAGCACCTCCGCAGTGTAGGCCAAGGGGTACTTATCCTCGGCCCGGTCCAGGGCCCGCGACTCAAACGACTGCGGTACGGATGGCGTGCCAGCCTTGCCCATCGGCGACATAAAGGTGCCGACAAACGTTACGTCGAACTCGTCGCCGGCCTCCAGGGGCACCTTATTGGTAGGATCAGCCGGGTCCGGCTTCTTATCCACCACCACGCCCTGGTACCGGTCGAATGTGTCGCCTTTTTTCAGCTGCACCATCTGCCGCTGATACCCGCCATTTGCCGGGGGCCAGTGCCCGTTCAACGGTTTGGACTGACCATCGGCCGGGTCCACGTAGTAGCTGCTGCACACTAAATCTTCCACAGCTTTCCAGTGCGGAGCCGAGGGCTTGCCGGGCGCGGAAGCAGCGGAAGCAGCGTTGAACAGCCCGTAAATCTGCTCGATGACCTCCGGCGGCTGCATGTGCTCGGCTCCCCGATGGTTTTGGCAAACTCACTGAGGGTGTACTCGGCTACAAAGGCCTTGGCCGCAGCGGCCGGAGAGGAAACAGCCGCAGCAGCCGCCAGCGCCAGTGACGGCACCGCCGCCAGGCTTGGCATTTTAGCGGCACCGAGAGCAGCCGCCAGTGCCGGCGCGGCGGGCCCACCCGAGAGCAGCTCAAACTCGGGCGCGGTGATGGTCAGTTGGCACGTGTAGGCTCCTTCTTCACCCGCCGCGGCGTGAAACACCTCCTCGTAGTGCACGCACTGGCCGGCGGCAAACTGGATGGTTTCGCGCGGCAAGCGGGCCTGGGAGTCGTCGTAGAACACGACCTGACCGGCCAAGGGCTTGAAGGGCGTGGCGGCCCAGCTCAGCAGCAGCTCGGCCCCGTCGTCGGGCACGTCGAGCAGCAGCTGCAGGGGTCCTTGCCGCACCCGGGTCGTGACGCGGCCCCGGGCATCGGTGGTTTGCTGGAAGCTGTAGGAGCACTGCAGCATGGGAATAACGACACCCTCCAAATGGAGCTCAGCATAAAAGGAAGCCATAGACAATCGGGAATAAGCTTACAACATAGCGTTGGCAAGATAGAAACTTACGCCTAACCAAGCCCGGCCACGGCGCCAAGGTCTGCTACCTGCCGATTTCAGCCCCGGCCGGGCACCTCGATTTTTAGCTTATCCTAGCACCTGGCCCAGCCCAAACAGCAGGGTGAAAACCAGCGTAGTCAGGGCCATCTGCTTCAGCAGCGGGTCGAGCTGCATCGAATCCTGACGCTGCCACACGGCGCGGGCGTTGCGCAGCAGCAGCGGGGCGGCCAGCAGAAACAGCCACTGCCAGGGCGAATGGTAGGTAAGGGCCACATAGACAATGGCTGCGCCCAGGCCCAGCACCAGCAACAGCCAGTGGTAGCGCCGGGCCCGCACCGGCCCCAGCCGCACCGGAATCGTGATTTTGCCGGCCAGCTCATCGGAGCGAATGTCCCGGATATTGTTCACGTTCAGCACGGCTGTGGCAAAGCAGCCTAGGGCCGCCGCCGGCAGCAGCACGCCAAGCGGCAGCTCCCGGGCCTGCAGATAATACGTGCCGCACACGCCCACCAGCCCGAAAAAGATAAACACCGACAAGTCGCCCAGGCCGGCGTAGCCGTAGGGCTTGGAGCCCGCCGTGTAATTGACGGCCGCCCAGATGGCCGAGAGGCCCAGCACCAGAAACGAGAGAAACACCCACAGACCCGAAAGCCCCAATGCCACCCACAGCAGGCTGATGCCGGCCAGAAACGACAAAACCCCAAACACGACCATGCCCTTTTTCATCTGGGCCGGGGTAATAGCGCCCGACTGCACGGCCCGCTGCGGCCCTTCCCGATGCACGCTGTCGGCCCCGTTCTGAGAGTCGCCGTAGTCGTTGGCCAGGTTGCTCAGAATCTGAAGCAAAATGGTGGTCAGGGCGGCCAGGCCCACTACCGCGCCCCGAAATTGCCCGTGGGCAGCGGCCAGAAAGCCGCCCATCATGATGCTGGCCAGGGCCAGGGGCAGCGTGCGGGGCCGAAAAGCGGAAATCCAGGCTTTGGCCGGACTAGCCGGCGCGGGAGAAGCGGAAGCAGGAATGGTAGACATAGAAAACAACAAAACGTCATGCCAAGCGGGCTGAAGCACCTTCCCAGCCCTAGTAAGCTACTTACTGCGGAAGAGGTGCTTCGGCACGCTTGGCATGACGCTCAGAAAAAAGGCAAAAAATTACTTCAGAATAGCCGCTACCAGCTCGTCGCTCATGGGCTTTACCTTCGAGGGTAAAAGCCTACTACCTGCCCCTGCTCGTCGACCAGGTACTTGCAGAAGTTCCAGTCGGGCGCGTCGCTGATGGCCCCGTTCCGGGACTTGTCGGCCAGGAACTGGTAGAGCGGGGCCGTGTCATCACCCTTTACCGAGACTTTGGCAAACATGGGGAAAGTCACGCCGTAGTTTTTCTCGCAGAAGGTGGCAATCTGCTCATTTGAGCCCGGCTCCTGCCCGCCGAAGTTGTTGGCCGGAAAGCCCAGCACCGTCACCCGGTCGCCGTGCTTCTTGTAGAGCTCCTCCAGCTCCTTGTACTGGGGCGTGTAGCCACACTCCGAAGCCACGTTCACGATAAGCAGCTTTTTGCCCTTGAACTGACTGAGCGGCACACTTTTGCCGTCAATGGTTTGCACGGTAAAGTCGTAGACGGAGCCGCGGGCGGCAGTTTCGGGAGCAGAGCTGGTCATGGAGCCGGAAGGGGTAGATGAAGTGGAGGGAGAAGATAAGCCGCAGGCGCCCAGCAGGGAACCAAGCAGCAGAATACCGACAGTTTTCATAGCAGGAAGAGTAGGGCTGAAAAAAAGCGGGCACGGCTGCGGCACCAGCGTAACTCTCCGGCGCAAAGCAATGTTTCGCGCCAGACAAGGTAGGGCCTTTTAGCGCTTAGGTGCGCTTCTCGGTAAGCCACTTTTCCAGGTCCGTAGGCACGTAGGCCAGCATCTTGTTGAGTAGGCCGGCGGGAGTATCGTCCTGCTGAAGCTGGGCGCGGTTTTCGGGCCGCAGGAAGCCTTCGGTCACCATGTGGTCCAGAAACTGCAGCTGGTGGTTGTAGAAACCCTGCACGTTGAAGACCCCGCTGGGCTTTTTATGCAGCCCCAGCTGGCCCCAGGTCAGAACCTCGAACAGCTCTTCCAGGGTACCAAAGCCGCCGGGCATGGCAATAAAGCCCTCGGCCAGCTCGGCCATCAGCAGCTTCCGCTCGTGCATGCTTTTCACGATGTGCAGCTCCGTCAGGCCCAGGTGAGCCAGCTCCTTATCAGCCAGGAAGTCGGGAATCACGCCGATGCTCTTGCCTCCATTGCGGATAACGCTGTCGGCCACGGCGCCCATCAAACCCACCCGGCCCCCACCGTACACCAGCGTGATGCCCCGCTGGGCCAGCTCCTGCCCCATCAGGTCGGCCTGCTGGCGGTACACTTCATTGAATCCGGGGCTGGCCCCACAGTACACGGCAACGCTTTTCATATCGTCAGTTTTTTGAATCAGGTGAAAATCAAAACGCCCCTCCTTTCGCAAAGAGGGGCGTTTCAGGAGCTTTACATCCGCTCCGGTACCTCAATGCCGAGCAGCTTCATGCTGGCCTTGATGGCGCGGCCCGTCTGGGTTGACAGGGCTACGCGGAAAGCCCGCTTGGCTTCGTCGGGCTCGGCCAGCACCTGTACCTCGGCGTAGAACCGGTTGTAGGCTTTGGCTAGGTCGTAGGCATATTGGGCCACTATGGCGGGTGAAAACGTGCGGGCGGCTTCGGTTACCACGTTAGCGTAGCGGGCCAGCTCCTCTATCATTTCCCGCTCCGACTTTTGCAGGTCGCCAATACTCAGGAAGTCAGCAGTGGAATTAACGCCCATCTGCTCGGCCTTGCGGCGCAACTGGGCAATCCGGGCGTGGGAGTACTGAATGAACGGACCCGTGTGCCCTTCCAGACTCACCGATTCCTCGGGGTTGAAAAGCATCCGCTTCTTGGGGTCGACTTTCAGCAGGTAGTACTTCAGCGCGCCCAGGCCCAGGGTGTGAAACAGCTGAGCCTGCTCGTCTTCGGTCAGGCCCTCGATTTTACCTTTTTCCAGGGTTGCGGCTTTGGCGGCTTCCACCACTTCGCGCACCAGCTCGTCGGCATCGACCACCGTTCCTTCGCGCGACTTCATCTTGCCCGAGGGCAAATCCACCATGCCGTAGCTGAGGTGGTAAATGGCGTCGGCGTAGGGCTTGCCCAGCTTTTTGAGCACGGCCTTGAGCACCTGCATGTGGTAGTTCTGCTCGTCGGCAATGACGTAGACGCTCAGGTCGTAGCCAAAATCCTGGTACTTGAGCTCCGCCGTGCCCAGGTCCTGGGTGATGTAAACCGAGGTGCCGTCGGCACGCAGCAAAAGCTTCTCGTCGAGACCTTCCTCCTTGAGGTCAACCCACACCGAGCCGTCTTCTTTCTTGAAGAACACGCCCTTCTGCAGGCCTTCCTCTACGCGCTCCTTGCCCAGCAGGTAGGTACCCGACTCGTAATAGTATTTGTCGAAATCGACGCCAATGGTGGTGTAGGTTTCGTTGAAGCCCTCGTACACCCAGCCGTTCATCTGCTTCCACAAGTTCACTACGGCTTCGTCATTGGCTTCCCAGGCGCGCAGCATGTCCTGGGCTTCGAGCATCATCGGGGCCTGGCGCTTGGCCACGTCGGCGGCCACACCCTCGGCTTCAAGCTGCTTTACCTGCTCGCGGTAGTGCTTCTCAAACAGCACGTAGTACTTACCAGCCAGATGGTCGCCCTTGATGCCTGCGCTCTGCGGGGTTTCGCCGTGGCCGTACTGCTGGTAGGCCAGCATCGACTTACAGATGTGAATGCCCCGGTCATTGACCAGGTTAGCCTTGGTGACGGTAGCGCCGGTAGCACCCAGAATCCCGGCCACCGAGTAGCCCAGGAAGTTGTTGCGCAAATGGCCCAGGTGCAGGGGCTTGTTCGTATTGGGCGAGGAATACTCCACCACCACGTCCTGGGGGCCGCCGGTACGTACCGGGGCGCCGTCGGGCTGCTGCACCAGGCCCTGAAAGAGGCGCAGCCACTCCTGGTCGGCTACTTCCAGATTCAGGAAGCCCTTTACCACGTTGAAGCCGCTGATGCGGGGTTCGTTGCCGGTCAGCCACTCGCCCAGAGCCTGCCCGATCTGCTCGGGGCCTTTGCCCAGGGTTTTGGTCAGGGAGAAGGTTACGAGGGTGAAAGAGCCGGCAAATTCCTTGCGCGTGGGCTGAATCACGAGCTGGTCGGCCGCAACCGTAACGCTAAAAGCCTGCTGTATAGCCGCGCTCAGCGCCGCTCTGATGTCCTGTTCGAGTTGTTGCACGGGGTGCTTATTAAATAGGAGCTCCGCCAGGGGCTCCGGGAAATGCGGCGGAAAGTTGAATGCGCAAAAGTAGCGGAAGCCAAGTCGGGTTCAAACAAGAACCTGCACACAGCTTTTACCAAAGCAGCAGCCCGTTTCTTAGCTTGCCCAACCGTACTTTCAACCTAAAAGGATGTTGGGTAAACAGCTACTAACAAACTATGACTTTGCTTACCAGTTCGGGTAGACATCCTTCCAAATTACAGCCTACTGGCTACCATTAGGTAAACAATTGACAAAAATCAATCACAAAGTTTACCATTTTTGGTAAACATCATTTAATTTAATAGGCAATTGTTTACCCTGCTGTAGTAGCTTTCAATCTGCTTTTTTCTCTGGTGTAGCCACAGCTTACAGCCCACCCCTCTGCTCCTACCGGCTGGTCACGTCTTCCATGCGCAGGCGCTCCAGAATTGCATCAGTTGAGGCTTCGAGGATATCAAAGGCATTCTTGGCCATGGTATTCTCGTTGTCCAGCGTCGGGTTGATTTCCACCATTTCGAAGCATACTACCCGGTCGTTGTCGAGCAGAGCGCGGCACAGGCTGATGGCTTCGTCCACATTCAGGCCATCCACCACGGGCGTGCCGGTGCCTTTGGAGAAGCGCGAGTCGAGCGAGTCCACGTCGAAGCTGATGTAGACCAGGTCGCAGAAGCGGAGCCGCTCGTAGATTTCGCGGGCCACCTGCCGGGCGCCTTTGGCCTTGAACTCGGGCAGCTTGAAGTTTTTAATACCGAGGCGGTCGATGACGGCATCTTCCTCGTGCTCCGTGTCGCGCACGACCACGTACACCAGATGCTCGGGGCTGACCTTGGGGCCTTCTTCGCCCAGATTTTGCAGGCGACGCCAGAAAAACTCGGTTTCCGGGTCCAGCTCGTTGCGCTGGCACTGCCGGTTGTCCTCGCCCAGAGCCATGGCCAGGGGCATGCCGTGCATGTTGCCCGAGGGCGTGGTGTAGGGCGAGTGGATATCGGCGTGGGCATCAATCCAGACGACGCCCAGCGTCTTGTAGGGATTGGCAGCCTTGATGCCAGCAATGGTGGCGGCGGCGTTGCTGTGGTCGCCGGCCAGCACTACCGGGAATTCGCCGAAGCGGAGCGTTTGCTCCACGTTGTTGGCAATAGCCTTTTGCACCGTATACACCGAGTCGATGTGCTTGGCAAAAGGGAAATGGTTTTTGTCGAACAACACGTGGTTCTGATCCGGCACGGCGACGGCGTTGAAGCGGCGGAAATAGTCAGAACCTTTGTTCAGGCAGGCAATCCGGAGGGCATCCACCCCAGACTGGCCCCACGAGTACCGGCTCCTAGTTCGGAGCGGACTTCGATGAGCTTAATGCGGCGCATATTTACATGGGCAATAAAAGGTAAAAGGGTTAGATGCTTGCCGATTGAGTGGGTGGGAATTCCCCTCAGGCTTGACGCGTACGGACCTTCCGCCGCGACCAACGAACAAAGCACAACCAAAACCCCGCGGGCGGGGTATCTTTGCGGGCACTAAGTTCGACAAAAGCTCGACCAGTTGAAAATCCCCGGTCCGTCAGCTCAGGCAAAGTTTTTTTCACCCGCGGCACTTCGTTACTAACAACGAGCGTTGTGGCGAGTTAATGCCCTTTATCCGGCTCCGTTGACTGTTTCTTAACATCAGTTTCCTCCCTCTCTACTTCGAATGGATACCTACCACGACCTGATTTCCCAAACCTTCGATTTTCCAACCCAGGAGTTTCACGTCGAGCAGAACGAGCTGCGCTTCCACGACATCGACCTGATGGCCCTGGTCGAGAAATACGGCACGCCACTGCGCCTCACCTACCTGCCCAAAATCACCTCCCAGATTCAGCGGGCCAAGGAGTGGTTCCGCGTTGGTATCGAGAAAACCAACTACCAGGGCCAGTATTCCTACGCCTACTGCACCAAGGCTTCCCACTTTAGCTTCGTGGTGGAAGAGGCCCTGAAAAACGGGGTCCATATCGAAACCTCGTCCTGGTTTGATACCAACATCATCCGGGCCATGTACGACAAGGGCCGGGTCACGAAGGATACCTACATCATCTGCAACGGCTTTAAGCCTGAGGCCTACAAGTCGGAAATTACCCGCCTGATCAACGACGGGTTCGTGAACTGCATGCCCATCCTGGACTCGCCCAATGAGGTGGAGTACTACCACGACAACGTGCGCGAGAAGTGCAACCTGGGCATGCGCCTGGCTTCCGACGAGGAGCCCCGCTTCCAGTTTTACACTTCCCGCCTGGGCATCCGCTACGCCGACGCCATTCCGCTCTACGAGCAGAAAATCAAGAACGACCCGCGCTTCGAGCTCACGATGCTGCACTACTTCATCAACACCGGCATCAAGGACACCTCCTACTACTGGTCGGAGCTGAGCCGCTTCGTGCACAAGTACTGCGAGCTGCGCAAGGTGTGCGACACACTCACCACCATCGACATCGGCGGCGGTTTGCCCATTCAGACCTCAATTCAGAAGGAGTACGACTACCCCTACATGATTGAGGAGATTCTGCGCACCATCAAGCGCATCTGCGGCGAGGAAGGCGTGCCGGAGCCCAACATCTTCACCGAGTTCGGCATCTTCACCGTCGGCGAGTCAGGCGCTACCATCTACAGCATCCTGGACGAGAAGCTGCAGAACGACAAGGAGCTCTGGTACATGATTGACGGCTCGTTTATCACCAATCTGCCCGACACCTGGGCCTTGAACCAGCGCTTTATTATGCTGGCCCTGAACGGCTGGGAAAAGAAGTACAAGAAGCTGCAGCTCGGCGGCCTGACCTGCGACTCCCAGGACTACTACAACGCCGAAAAGCACATCTACCAGGTGTTCTTGCCCGAGCGCAAGCCCACCGACGCCAAGCCGCTCTACGTGGGCTTCTTCCACACCGGCGCCTACCAGGAAAGCCTCTCGGGCTACGGTGGTATCAAGCACTGCCTGATTCCGGCCCCGAAAATGGTAATTCTGGACCGCGACGCCGACGGCAACCTCACCGACCGGGTGTTTGCCGAGCAGCAGGAAGGCGAATCAATGATGCGAATTCTGGGCTACCAGAATTAAAATAGCGCTATAATTTCTGGTCCGGATGGTTGAAGGTCCGGGCCAGAAATTGTACTTTTGGTGCTGAACTACTTTCTCTTACAACACATTTGGTTTTTCTTGGGATGAAAAAGCTACTCTTATTGGCCTCCGTGGCCCTCGTTGGTCTGAGCGCGTGCAACAAGACGAAATGCCCCGCTTACAGCAGCACCAAAGCCGCCAACCGCGTTTCCTCGACGATTACGGCCTCGGCCGCTACGCCCGCTGAGCGTCAGTAGTTTTCGGTAGCTTTTCAGCTAGTCCCGGCTATAAAAACGCCGGCTTTCTGCTTAGCAGGAAGCCGGCGTTTTGGTTGGTGCAGGTTCGGTGGCAGCTTTTGAACGAATGAGTACAATTTGAAGGTTACGGAATCGTTAGCTCGTAGTAAACCATTCCCAACCCTTCCATTTGCGCATCTCCCAATTTCGCGAATTGTACTTAAACATGAAAAAACTGTTGATTGTAGCTGTTGGATGCCTCTCCGTCTTCAGCTCCTGCCGCACCAAGTGTCCGGCTTACTCGACCACCAAGCCGGCCACCCAGGTTGCTTCGCCCATTATGGCCAGCACCGAGCAGCAGCCCGAGCGCCAGTAGTTCCTGGTTTCTTCCCCTACGCACAACAGCCGGCCTTTCGCGTGAAAAGCCGGCTGTTGCCGTTTATAACTCTTGTAGGACTAGCTACCCAGAATAATATTTGTTGCGGCGCGCAGGTCTGCCGCGTACAGCTCGGGCCGGACTTCCTCCCCTTCGCCCACCAGAATGCCCCGCACCCCGACTTTAGCCCCCGCCTGCAGGTCGCGGAGCCGGTCGCCCACTATCCAGCTTTGGCCAGGGTCGATCTGAAACCGGGCTATGGCTTTTTCCAGCATCAGCGAATCGGGCTTGCGCATCAATGACTCGCTCTCGCTGGGGTGGGCGCTGGCAAAGTAAAAGGCATCAATAGCGTTATTACAGGCCTGCTGCAGCTTTTGGTGGCAAGCCTGCACCTCCCGGGCCGTGTACAAGCCCTTGGCAATACCGGCCTGGTTGGTTACCACAATCAGACGGTAGCCGGCGGCCTTCAGGCGCGCCAGGCTTTCGGGCACGCCATCAGCAATGACAAATTCGTCGAGCTGCCACACGTAATGGCCGATTTCATGGTTTAAAACGCCGTCCCGGTCCAGGAACACGGCTTTTTCGCGGGCAACGGGCCCGGCTGCTGCTGGCTTCATAGCGCCAAAGCTACGGATTCCGGTCTGAGGGCACCTAACTGCCCGGCGCGGGTTACCTTTACGGCATATCAACGGTAGTGCATAATGCGGATTGCTATTCTTGGGGTGGTATTTCGGGCCTTACCCTGGCCTTTTACCTGCAACGGGCCGGTGTGGCCTACGACTTGTTTGATGCCAGCCCTTGCCCGGTGGCAACATCCGCTCCGAGCACCACGACGGCTACCTGCTCGAAACCGGCCCCAACTCCCTGCAGCTCAGCCCCGAGCTAGAAGAGCTACTTGAGCACCTGGGCCTCACCGACCAGCTGCAGGACACCGCTGCCGTGAGTGCCAACCGCTACGTGCTGCGGGCCGGCAAGTACCAGAAGCTGCCTGGCACCCCGCCCGGCCTGCTGCTGAGCGGCTTTTTCAGTCTGAAGGCCAAATTCAATATTTTGCGGGAGCTGCGCCGCCCGGCCCAGGCCCCCGACGCCACCGAAACGCTGGCCGGGTTTTTCCGCCGCCGCTTCGGCTCCGAAATCGTGGATTATGCCCTTAACCCGTTCATTTCGGGCATCTACGCCGGCGACCCGGAGCAGCTGCTGGTGCACAAGACGTTTCCCAAAATGGTGGAGTTGGAGCAGACTTTCGGCTCGGTGCTCAAAGGCTTGGCCAAGAGCGGTACGCCCGGCACCCGCCGCCGGATCATCTCCCTTCGGGAAGGCCTGGCCGTGCTGCCCAAGACGCTTGCCACCCAGCTGACCAACGTCCACTTTGGGGCCGCTGTAACCAAGCTGACGCGTACGGCTACGGGTCAGTACACCCTCGAAACGAGCTGTAAGCAGGATTTAGCGCCCTACGATGCCCTGGTGCTGGCCCTGCCGACCTACGCCGCCGCTCCGCTGCTGCAGCCCTTGTTTCCGGCCGCCGCCGCCGCGCTGGAAGCCGTGTACCACCCCCCGATGACGGCCGTGTACACTGCGTACCGCCGGGCCGACGTTACCCACCCGCTCGATGGTTTTGGGGCCCTGCACCCCAAAGTGGAGCAGCCCTACGCCGCCGGCAGCATCTGGACCAGCTCCATTTATCCCAATCGGGTGCCAGACGGACACGTTTTGTTTACCACGTTTGTTGGAGGTACGCAGTATGAGGCCCAGGCCCGGCAACCGGCCGAGCAGCAGCTCCAGCAGGTGCATGCCGAGCTGAGCCGCTTCTACGCCATCCGGGCAGTGCAACCCCTGTGGCAATACCGGTACTCTTGGGAGCGGGCCATTCCGCAGTTCGACCACCGCATTGTGGCAGCGCACGCGGCAGCCGATGCGCTGGTGGCGGAGGGCATACACAGCACGGCCAACTGGCGGGCCGGCGTGGGCGTGCCAGACTGCATTCGTCACGCCCGGGCTTTAGCGGAAAAAATTGCGCAGGGCGCAAACTGAATCTTTTATCTTTGACCAATGAATGACGGGCTCGTCCTGATACCAACCTATAATGAGCGGGAAAACGCGGAGTTGATTATCCGCAAAGTGTTTTCCCTGCCCAAAGGCTTCGACGTGCTCATTATCGACGATGGTTCGCCCGACGGTACCGCCGAGGTGGTGCGCGGCCTGCAGCAGGAATTTCCCGACCGTTTGTTTTTGGAAGAGCGCAGCGGCAAACTGGGCCTGGGCACGGCGTACATTCACGGCTTCCGCTGGGCCCTGGCGCGCAACTACCAGTACGTGTTTGAGATGGATGCTGACTTCTCGCACAACCCCGACGATTTGATCCGCCTCTACGAGGCCTGCGCCACCGACGGCTACGACCTAGCTATTGGCTCCCGCTACATTCAGGGCGTAAACGTGGTAAACTGGCCCATGGACCGGGTACTCATGTCGTGGTTTGCCTCGGCTTACGTGCGCCTGATTACCGGCATGCCCATTGCCGACGCCACGGCCGGCTTTAAGTGCTACACGGCCCGGGTGCTGCGCACCATTCCGCTGGACCGCATCCGCTTTGTGGGCTATGCCTTCCAGATTGAGATGAAGTGGCTGGCCTACAAGTACGGCTTCCGCATCAAGGAAGTACCGATTATCTTCACCGACCGCACCCGCGGCACGTCCAAAATGACCAAGGGAATTTTCCAGGAGGCCTTGTTTGGAGTGGTGCAAATGAAGCTCAGCAGCCTGTTCCGCACGTTTGAGCGGAACCCGGCCGCTGCCTCGGAGCCAACTGTTTCGGTTCCAGCCGCAACCTCGGCCCGCGAAACCCGGTAAGCCTAGCATAGGCGGTACAACGGCCGCGTATGCTAAGCTTATGGAAAACTCACTCCCGTTCTGGGTTGGCTTCAATGCCTTTGTGCTCCTGATGCTGATGCTGGACTTGCTGGTGTTTAACCGCAAGGCGCACGTGGTCCGCATCCGGGAGGCGCTGGCCTGGAGTGCCTTCTGGGTAGCGCTTTCCCTGGCCTTTAATTACCTGGTGTACCGCACCATGGGCCAGCAGGCCGGCCTCGAATTTCTTACCGGCTACCTGATTGAGAAGTCGCTGAGCGTTGACAACCTGTTCGTCTTCCTGCTGATCTTTACCTACTTCAAGGTGCCGCAGGAGTACCAGCACCGCATCCTGTTCTGGGGCGTCATTGGGGCCTTGGTGCTACGGGCCATATTTATTCTGGCTGGGGCGGCGTTGCTGGCCAAATTTCACTTCCTGATGTACGTGCTGGGTGCCTTCCTGGTGTATACCGGGATTCGTATGGCCCTGAGCGCCGGGGAGCCCGAAATAAACCCCGACGATAACCCGGTAGTCAAGTTCCTAAGCCGCCATCTGCCTATTACGAGCAAGATGGAAGGCGGCAAGTTTTTCGTCCGCAAGGAGCGGCTGCTGTTTGCCACTCCCCTCTTTGTAGTGCTGGTCATGGTCGAAACCACCGACGTGGTCTTTGCCGCCGACTCCATCCCGGCCATCCTGGCCATTTCGCGCGACACGTTCATTGTCTATACATCCAACGTGTTTGCTCTGCTGGGGCTGCGGGCTTTGTATTTCGCCTTGGCGGGCCTGATGCAGCTGTTTCACTACCTGCACTACGGCCTCTCGCTTATCCTGGTCTTTATCGGGGGCAAACTGCTCGTTGCCGAATACTACGAGCTGCCAATGACGATTTCCCTGGGCGTGGTGGGCGTACTGCTGCTGGGCTCGGTAGTTTTGTCCCTGCTCTTTCCCAAAAAAGACAGCCCGCTTATTCCCCCCGGCCCCGTGGATAGCAGCACCAAGGAGTAGAAATGTTTGCCTTTGGTCAGGCGCCCTTTCTTAACTACTGCAAAAGAAAACCCCGGCAGCTGCCGCTGCCGGGGTTTTCTTTTGGTTTTCTCCGCCCTATTCCTTGGGCGGGGTGGTCGAGGCCGGCGGGGCCACGTTGGTGTTGACGCCGGCGTCGGGGGCTTCTCCGCCGAGCAGGTCAATCAGGTTGAGCGGCTCAAACTGGGCGGAGTCGGCGGCGGAAACGGTGCGGGTCGTATCGGGGCGCACGGCGCGGAAGATGGAGCCGTGGGCACGGCCGGGGAAGCTCAGGTTGTAGGTCACGCTCTGCCGGTCGCCCTCCGAAATCATGCCCTTGCGCTCCATCAGGTCGGCGATGAGGCGCAGGAAGTAGCGGGCCGCGCTGCGCATCTCGCCATACTGGTTGAACGACGCCTGGTAGCGCTTGGGCCGCGGGATAATGCTGGCCAGGTACAGGCTTTCCGACAGGTTCAGGTTGCTGGGCTGCTTATCGAAGTAGAACCGCGCGGCCTCGTTGACGCCATACACTTTCGGGCCCCACTCGATGATGTTCAGGTAGACCTCAAACATGCGCTCCTTCGACACTAAGCGGGTGTTTTCAATCAGCCACACAATCAGGGCCTCCTCAATCTTGCGGGTAACGGTTTTCTGACGGGTCAGAAACACGTTCTTGATCAGCTGCATCGAAATCGTGCTGCCGCCGCGGGCAAAGCGCTTTTCCTTGATGTTCTGAATGGCCGACTTCACAAACGCCTTTTCCATGAAGCCCTTGTGGGTCAGGAAGCGCGGGTCTTCGGCCGTCATGATGGCATTCTTCAGGTAATCCGGTACGTCGCTGTAGGGCGTAAACTTCGGATTGGAAGGGCCCACCGTGAAGGTTTTGATCGAGTCGCCCTGGTCGTTATAGGCCGTGTAGGGAAAGTCCTCGTTGAGCTTGTTCAGATTCTCGCGGCCGAAGCGGCTGATGCGGAAGTTCTTGGGCGTCAGGCCGGAGTTAAACTCCAGGCTGTCGAGCTGGTTCATGTCCAGGTTCAGGTGCAGGCGGTAGGTGAGCGTACCTTCGCCCTGCATGCCTTCCAGGGTGTTGAACATACCTTCGGGCAAGGCCTCGAAGAATGTGTTGGCCGGCGTTTCGGCCGATTCCACGTCGGCTTTCACCTGCAAGCCGGCCAGGGCTTCGCTGCGGCGGCGCACCCCGTTCACCATCTTGCCAATCACCCGCTCATTCACCGGCAGCTTGCGGATGCTGACCACGGGAAAGAAATCCATGCGGTTCAAACTCACTTTCGTGCCCTTATCCAAGGCGGCAAAAGCCTGACCCAGCCGGGCCACGAAGTCGATGCCGCCGCGGGGAAAGCGTACGTCCCGGTCCGAGAGCTTGGGGTGATTTACAATGAAGTTGGCCGCCGAAGCCGTACCACGCACGGTCAACTCGTCATCGTCGAGTTCCTTATCGGTCAAGCTGAGACGCAGCGTATCGAACTGTACCCGGGCTCCGTAGCGGCGCAGCACGTAGGGCAATACCACCGGCCGGCGCTCCAGGCCGAACACCTCGGCATTAAGAGCGTAGTCGCCGGGCTCCACGTGGCCCTGTACGCCCACGCGGTTTTCGACCGAGTCGATAACGGCCGTGACCTGCCCGCTGATGTCGCCGTCCTCAATGGCCATGCGCGGCATCGTGATGCGGGCCTGGTGGCGCGGGCTTTCGAAGGTGACCAGGAAGTTGCGAAAATCGGCTTCTTCGGGAATGTTGTCGAAGCCGCCTTCCAACAGCTGGTTGGCTAGCAGACCGTAGTTCACGCCTTTAGTCGTGTCGCGCGGGGTGGCCGGCTGCGCACCTTTTTTCTTGTAGAGAAAGGAGAAGTTATCGGAGCGGGCCGTTTTGCGGGCCGTCAGCTGGGCGTCGCTGATTTCCAGGTTGCTGAACACGGGGCGGCCGGCAAACAAGGACCGCACGCTCAGGGACACCGTCATTTGGCGGGCCCGCAGCAGCGTGTCGGCCGGAGTAGCCAGCGGCACCATGCTCATGCCGTCGATGCGCACAGTGTTCAGGTCGGTAAAGCGGGCCGCGCCCAATGCCAGGGAAACGGGATATTTCCGTTCTACTTTGGCTTTTACCTGCTGGAGGGCATAGTCCAGAAGCTTTTGTCGTTTGAGCAAAAACACGCCCAAGGCCACGCCCAGCAGCACCACGAGGATGCCCAGACCAATGCCTATTTTTTTCTTAGTAGCTGAAGTCACGCGAACGAGGAGAGGAAGAAAAGAGCGGTAGGCGTATGCCAATGTTGTGCCGAACCCGCTGCCGCTCGGGTAACAAAGGTAGCGAAAACCGCTGCGCTAACCGTAGCCGCGCCGCCTCATTCGCTACCTTTGAGCACTCTGGCCAACTTCTTTTTACGCATGACTGCTGCTGCCGACTACGCCGCCCTCTCCCCGCTGACCGCCGTTTCGCCTCTCGACGGGCGCTACCGCCGCCAAACGCTGCCCCTGGCGGCCTACTTCTCCGAGCTGGCCCTGATTCGCTACCGGGTGCTTATCGAAGTTGAGTATTTCATTGCTCTCTGCGAACTGCCCCTGCCTCAGCTGCAAAGCGTGCCGGCCGACATATCTGGCCAGCTGCGCGGTATCTACAAGAACTTTTCGCAGGCCGATGCCGAAGCCGTAAAAGCCCACGAGAAGGTAACCAACCACGATGTGAAGGCCGTGGAGTACTTCCTGCGGGACCAGTTTACGGCTCTGGGGCTGGGCAATTATCTGGAGTTTATCCACTTCGGCTTGACTTCCCAGGACATCAACAATACGGCTATTCCGCTGAGTTTGCAGCACGCCCTGCTGCACACGCTGCTGCCCGCCTACGCCCAGGTGCGCAACCAGTTGGCCGCCCGCGCCTCCGACTGGGAAACCATTCCGATGCTGGCCCGCACCCACGGTCAGCCAGCCTCGCCCACCCGCTTGGGCAAGGAAATTCAGGTGTTCGTGGCCCGGCTCGACGCCCAGGTGGAGCTGCTGGCCCAGGTACCGTTTGGCGCCAAGTTTGGAGGGGCCACCGGCAACCTGAACGCCCACCAGGTAGCCTACCCGCAGGTGGATTGGAAGCAGTTCGCCGACGTGTTCGTGAACAACCGCCTGGGCTTGCACCGCAGCCAGCCTACCACCCAGATTGAGCACTACGACCATTTGGCCGCTACCTGCGACGGGCTCAAGCGCCTCAACAACATTCTTATCGACTTGGCCCGGGACGTGTGGCAGTACATTTCGATGGGCTACTTCCGCCAGACCATCAAGGCCGGGGAAGTGGGCTCGTCGGCCATGCCGCATAAGGTGAACCCGATTGACTTTGAAAACGCCGAGGGCAACCTGGGCGTGGCCAATGCCGTGCTGGAGCACCTCTCGGCCAAGCTGCCCATCAGCCGCCTGCAGCGCGACCTAACCGACTCCACCGTGCTGCGAAACCTGGGCGTGCCGCTGGGCCACATCCTGATTGCGCTAAACTCCCTGCAGCGCGGCCTCGACAAGCTGGCCCTCGACGAGCAGGCCCTGCACCGCGACCTGGAGGCCAACTGGGCCGTGGTGGCCGAGGCCATTCAGACGGTGCTGCGCCGCGAGAATTACCCCGACCCCTATAACGCCCTGAAGGCTTTGACCCGCACCGGGGAGGCTATTTCGCAGGCTAGCATTGCTGAATTTATTGAGACACTCACCGTGGCTGACGCTGTCAAGCAAGAGCTGCGCGCTATTACGCCCCACACCTACGTGGGCATCTAGCGACTTTACGCCCGTACCAAAATTTACATTTTCTGCTATTCTCACCTCTATGAAAAGATTTCTACTGCTGGCGGCGCTGCTGGCAGGCCCCGGCCTGACCCGGGCCCAGAGCTGGCAATGGGTGGCCGCCGCTACCGGCCCCGGCAATGCCCGCATCCTGACCACTGCCACCGACGGCACCGGTGGTACCATCGTAGCCGGCGACTTCACCGGCACCATCACCCTGGGGAGCACCACGCTGACCAGCGCCGGCAACCGGGACGTATTTGTGGCTCGCCTCAACAGCGCCGGGGCCTTTACCCAGGCCGTACGGGCCGGGGCACGGCCGAGGACTACGCTATTGACCTGGCCCTGGCCGCCGATGGCACCGCCACCGTGCTGGGCGGCTTTTACAGCGCCACCGCCGAGTTTGGTCCCACCGTGCTGACCAAGGTTAATCTTATCGGCGGCGCGGAGGTTTTCGTGGCCCAGCTTAGCAGCGCGGGCACTTGGACGCGGGCGGTGCACGGGGGCACTGGCGGAGTCAACTTCCCCTCGGCCCTGGCGCTGAATGCCGCGGGTGAGGCCGTAGTATCGGGCTTTTTCTACGGCACAACCACCAGCTTCGGGACGACGACCCTCACCAACGTTAACCCCTCTACGACCAACGCCGATATCTTCGTGGCCCGCCTGAGCAGCGCTGGCACCTGGACCCAGGCCGTGCGCGGCGGCGGCAGTGGCGACGACCGGGCCGAAGGAGTGGCGCTAGCCGCCGATGGCACGGTGGTCGTGGCGGGCTCATTCCGGGGCCAGACGATGGGCCTGGGCACATTCTCGCTGGTCAATGCCGACCCCAGCGGGCAGACGAATGACGTGTTTGTGGGCCGCCTAAGCGCCGCCGGTGCCTGGACCCAGGCCGTGCGGGCCGGCGGGCCGGCCGCCGACCAGGCCCGCCGCCTGGCCCTGGATGCGGCCGGCAATGCCACCGTCGCAGGTTCTTTTAGCAGTTCGGCTATTAGCTTCGGGACGTTTACGCTAACGAATGCCGGTGGCACTACCGGTTCTTCCGACATCTTTGCCGCCCGCTTTACCCCAGTCGGCACCTGGAGCCAGGCCGTACGAGCCGGCAGCAGCGGCTCCGAAACGGCCCTGGCGGTAGCCGTCAGCGCCAATGGGCAGGCCACGGTCGGCGGGGTGTTTACCGGTCCTACGGCTTCTTTTGGCAGCATTTTGCTCTCAAATGCGGATGTCAACGGCTTCTCTAACGACTTGTTTGTGGCCCGCCTCAACAGCGCCGGCTCAGACTGGACCCAGGCCTTGCGGGCCGGGGCCGGCAGCGACGAGGCCGTAGTAGACCTGGACCTGACCAGCTCCGGGGAGGCTACTATTGCCGGGCTTTACCTGTCGACGACGACCATCGGCACCACCAAGCTGAACTCGACGACTTCCACCGACAATACCGGCCTAGTAGCCCGCACCACGGGCCTGACCCTGGGCGTACGCCAGGCCGCCGGCACGGCGCCGCTAGCGGTGTACCCGAACCCGGCCGCCGCCGGAACCGCTACCCTGCGGCTCTCCGGACCCGCTCCGGCTGCTCAGCTTCTGGTCGTGCGCGACGCGCTGGGCCGGGCGGTGCGCCGGGCTACTGTTGCCGCCGGTCAGCAGGAAGTCCTGCTGCCGACCGCCGGCCTGGCCCCGGGCGTGTACCTGGCCGAAGCCGGCCTGAGCCGCGTGCAGCTGGTGGTAGAATAGACTTTCAGCACAAACCGGTAGGGCAAAGGAAAGCTTCGGACTTCCATCACCCCAGTTAAGTAAAGCGCTATGGCTTTCTAAAATCCCTGGCTTACCGCTGCGTAAGCCAGGGATTTTTTTGAGCTTCACCCTAGTAGAGTTCTAGACAGCGGCAGAGTTGTTTCGGCTGGTTTGAAAACGGGCAGACGCATCCCGGGATTGAGCGCGATGAGTTGCTGACGACAGCTTACCAGATGAGGCGAATTGAGATACTGGAAAGGCAGCGTAGCCGGTCTAGTAACAACGTCGGCACAGGACTCACCGAGTATTCCAGCCCGTTGGTCGGGTAAAGCGCACCGTCAATAGTGAGAGAGCAGCACTACTCTTTTACCATATTGATAAACGCCTATTTTTATCCGGAATTGCCCTACTCCCGCTCTATGCTACCCAACTCACACACCGCTCTGATTGCCGCCAAAATTGCTGAAGTAGCCGCCACTGCCGATTTCTACCCCGGTGTGGTTATCGTGCATAACATCCGGACTCAATCCGTGGAATACATGTCGCGGCCGGGCCTGCAACTGCTGCGCACCACGCTGGCTGAGCTAATTGCCATGGGGCCCGAGTATCATTCGCGCTTTTTTAATCAGCAGGAATCGGCTGAGTACCTGCCCAAGATTATGGCCTTGCTCGAGCAGAATGACCTGAACCAGGTAGTAACCTTCTTTCAGCAGGTGCGCACTACCCAAAGCCCGGATTGGAGCTGGTATCTGAGTTCAATTCGTATCCTGCTGCGCGGTGACGACGGCCTGCCGCTGCTGGGTTTGTGCTTTGCCTGCCCAATTGATGCGACCAGCTCGGTGTCTATTAAGGCGACGCGGCTGCTGGAGGAAAACAATTTTCTGCGCAAAAACCACAGCAAGTTTGGCCAGCTCACCAAGCGCGAGTGCGAAGTGCTGCGTTATCTGGCCCTGGGCCGCAGCGCCCCGGAAATCTCCCAAACCCTGTTCATTTCGGTACAAACAGCCGAAACCCACCGCCGCAACATCAAGCAGAAGCTCCGCCTGGAGTCGGGCTACGACCTGGTACAGTACGCCCAGGCCTTCGACCTGATTTAGCAGAAACCCTGCGCCTAAATACCTACTTGTGGGTATTGCGGCCGATAGCGAGCAGGCCGAGCTTTGTGGCTCCGCTTTTTCTTCTCGCTCCTACTTTAGCCCGATGCGACACATTTACTTCTCTTTTGGTCTGGCTCTCACGCTGGGCTTATCTGCTGCCCAAGCCCAAACCCCCACCTGGACGGGTGCCGTAGCCCCCACCAACCCCACTCCTACCGATGACACTGGAGCAGTGGGCAGCGGCATAACCATTGATGCCGGTAACAATCAATACGTGACTGGGTCCCTCATGAACGGCCTTGGTAGCGGAGCCCCCGCTACCCGCGTATTCGGCAACACCAGCCTCACCGGCGGCTCAGGCTATGCCAGTGGTTTCGTAGCCAAGCTTTCCCCCACCCAGCAGTGGCTCTGGGCCCTGAAGGCCACCAGCAACGGCGAGGGCGTAAGCTTCGATCAGACTGCCGTTAGTTCGGCTGGTGACGTCTACGCCAGCGGCACCGCCTACGATGAACTCTCGCCTAACGGGGGCCGGGTACTGACGGTGGGCACCTATACCTACACGACTACCAAAGACGCGGCTTCTTTCATTACTCGTCTCAATGCCAATGGGCAGCCGCAGTGGCTGGCCGGGGTATCTGGAGCTTCAATCGAGGCTTCGGGCTGGGACAATGTGGCCGGCAACCTCGTGGTAGTTGGTGAATACAGCGGTAGTGGCGTCACGTTTGGCAGCACTACGCTGCCCACTGCCGCCAACGACGGCTTCTTTGTGGCCCGCCTCAACGCCGCAGGCCAGTGGGTAAGCGCCGTGGGGGTGGCTAGCGCCGGCACCGCCAGCTCGGCCCGCTTTACCGTAAATGACGCTGTTGTAGGTCCGCAGGGCCAGGTAGCCATAGCCTTCCGTATCCGCAACACGTCCTTAACGCTGGGCAGCACCATCATTACCTCCACCAGCGCCACCCAGTCTAAATGCATCATTGCACAAATCAGTGCTGCCAACCAGATAGCCTGGGTTGTTGAATCGGAAGGAACCGCTGGTAACACTATCCCTTACGCCGTAAATGATCTGCAATACGACCGGACTGGTAATGTATGGTTAGCCGCAGAAAGCTTTGATACCGGGCTGCAGTTGGGCAACCGTACCGTGGGTGAAGACTCCTTTGTGGCCCGCCTCTCCCCTACCGGCCAGTGGGGCGCAGTAGGTACCATCGGCCACAGCGGTAACCCTAACCGTGCCAACAACACGTACGCTCTAGCCGCGGACGCGCAAGGCAACGCCGTAATTGTGGGTGATCTGCCGGATGCCATTACGTATACCTTTGGCAGCATTTCGCTGGTCAACCCTACTGTGGACCGGAACTTTGTGGCCCGCTTTAACCCTACGACCGGAAACTGGGAGTATGCCCAGCTCGCACCGACCGTCAGCACGAATGGCAACTATGTTTTAGGGGACATAGCACTGGATGCAGCTGGCAACCTGATAACCTCAGGCAGCCTGCAATCCGGCAGCGTAACGTTTGGTTCTACCACGCTCACTAGCCCATCTAGCTCTGGCTTCAACTTCTTCGTGGCTAAGCTCAGTAATGCTGGCCGGCCCTTGGGCGTGCGGCAGGTAGCGGGCGTAGCGCCGCTAGCGTTGTACCCGAACCCTGTTGCGGCCGGTGCCGCCGCTACGTTCCGTCTGCCTACGGCAGCCACGGTAGCTCAGTCTCTGGTGCTGCGCGACGCGCTGGGCCGGGTAGTGCGGCAGGCTACCATTGCCGCTGGCAAGCAGGAAGTGCAGCTGCCCACTGCAGGCCTGGCTCCGGGTGTGTATCTGGCCGAAGCCGGTCTGAGCCGTGCCCAGGTAGTTGTAGAGTAAACTATGACGACCGGGTAGACAAGTCTGCCTTCTCCTAGGAACAGCCCCGGTGCACCGCTAGTGTGCGCCGGGGCTTTTTGCTGAAGCTTTACGCGGCCAGTGGGTCAGCGGTGGGGGTTCGTCCCCAGCCAGCAGCTTGGCCATTTCGCGCCCTCAATGGCTAGCACCCGCAGGCGCAGCGGCATCACTCTGCAGGGTATCTTGGGCTTCGGCAGCGAAGTCGGCCAGCCACCGCCGGCCCCGCTCGTTGGGAAAGCTACCTGCAGGGCTAGTAGGGCTTGCAGGCATAGCCAGGCCTGTGGTGTTTGGCAGCAGGTGAGTTTCTGGCCCAACGAATATTTCTGAATGCCCTGCAGTTGTAACTGCCGCTGGTTCCGGTCCTCATTCGCCAGGCGAAACAGAGGCGCAGGGCACGGGTGCGGGGCCCTAGGGTGCGGGCAGGGCCTGTATCAGATGATGAAAGCGCAGCCACGCCGCCGTTGGCATATACCGCTCTCCCCGCTCATCCATGGCCACTGCGGCACGGGTCGGGTGCCGCAGTGGCCATGGATGAGCGGGCTGAGGCCAAAGTGGGCCCGAACAACCTGCTGGATAATGTGCTAGGAACGGGGACACGGTGGCCGGAGAGCTTCCTGGACATAGCTCAAAGAGAAGTAGAGCCAGTTGTGACGTTTGAGGTGGCGATATTTTTAAACGTCACGCCTTCAAACGTCACAATGGCGCAAGCCCGTATTACTGCGGGCCTTTTTGCTGGGGAACTGCGGCAAGCTTCCCGCCTTCGGCTACCTTTGCCGGATACTTCCTTCCCGTATGGCCTCCCTCAACGGCATCACCGTTCATCCCGACTGCCGCCATTTCCGCGGTGATATTCCCTGCCGCCCCAACAAGGAGCACGGCTACCAGTGCGCCGGCTGCCCCGAGTACGCTCCTGTGCAGGAGCGTATCCTTATCATCAAGCTCGGCGCCATCGGTGACGTAATCCGGACCACGCCCCTGCTGCGCCGCCTGCGCCAAGAGTATCCACAGGCCAAAATCACCTGGCTGACGCACACGCCGGCCATCTTACCGGCCGGGGCCATCGACGAGATTCTAAAGCTGGAGCTGACCAGCGTGCTGCACCTGCAGGCCCGGGAATTTGACCTCTTGCTGAACCTGGACAAGGACAAGGAAGCCTGCGCCCTGCACGACACGATTCGGGCCAAGCAGAAGTTTGGCTACACCCTGCTGCCCAACGGGGTGGCCTGGCCCAGCAACGAACTGGCCAACCACAAGTTTCTGACCGGGGTGTTTGATGAGCTCAGCCAGCTGAATCAGAAGCCCTACGTGCAGGAAATCTTCGAGCTCTGCGGCTTCGAGTTTCAGCACGAGGAGTACGTCTTCGATAACCACCAGGACAAGGGCTACAACTGGAATGCCCTGTCCATGGGCAAGCCCCGCATCGGCCTCAACACTGGCTGCGGCGACCGGTGGACCACCCGGCTGTGGAGCGATGAGAAGTGGCTCAGCTTGATTACCCAGCTGCAGCAGGCCGGCTACGCACCCGTATTGCTGGGCGGTACGGCCGAGGATGAGCGCAACCAGCGCCTGCAGGCCGCCACGGGCGCCACCTACCTGGGCACTTTCCCCCTGGAGCAGTTCATCAACCTAATGTACCAGATGGACGGCATCGTGACTCAGGTGACCATGGCCATGCACATCAGCATTGCCCTGCAAAAGCCCACGGTGCTAATGAACAACATCTTCAACCCCTACGAATTCGACCTCTACGGCCGGGGCCAGCTCGTGCAGCCCGACCGGCAGTGCGTGTGCTTCTACCGCGGCACCTGCAAGCTAGGTACCAGCTGCATGGAAGAGCTGCCGGCCGAGAAAGTATTCCAAGCTGTGCGGGCCAGCGTGCCGGTGTAGCGTAGAGCAACCGTGTCATTGCGAGGCGTAAGCCGAAGCAATCCGTCCTCTGCTGGTGACGAACTGCCTTTTACCAGAAAGCCCTTCACTACGCCGATAGTGAAGGGCTTTTATGTGTTGGTATTAAGCTTTGTGGTATAGGTGAGGAAGGTCCTTCGCTCTGCTCAGGATGACAGAAGAAATTGGATGGCCTTCGAAAACCTTCACCTTCTACCCTGCCACGGCCTTCAGGGCCGCTACCATCTCACTCCACGAAAACTCCTTTTTCTTGGCCCATACGCCCGCGGCTAACTCTGACTCGCGCTGGTGCTCGTAGAAATCAACCAAGGCGTCGGCAATGGCTATGGGGGTGGGCTTTACTACGTAGCCCACTTCTCCGTCGGGAATCAGCTCGGCTAGGCCGCCTACGTCGGTTACCAGCATGGGCCGCTCGAAGTGGTAGGCAATCTGCGACACGCCGCTTTGGGTGGCGTTTTTATAAGGCTGCACTACCATATCGGCGGCGCAGAAGTAGTCGGCCACTTTCTCGTTCGGAATGAAGTCGGTAGCCCGCACCAAGCGGCTTTCCAGGTCGTACTGCTTGATTAGCGCCTCGTAGGGCGCGGCATCTTCGTAGTACTCGCCGGCAATGATGAGCTTGACGGGCAACTCGCGCAGGCGCGCATCACCAAATGCTTCGAGCAGTATATCCAGCCCCTTGTATGCCCGGATAAAGCCGAAGAACAGCAGGTAGCCAAACGTTGGGTCGAGCTGCAAGGCTTGCAGGGCCACAGGTTTGGCCTTAAGCGCCCCGAAGTTGTCGTAGAGCGGGTGAGGCTGATACTGGGCCGGTTGCTTGAAGTGCAGGCGACGCAAATCAGCCAGCACCGAGCGCGACATCGTAACGAAACCGTGGCAGGCCGAGAGGAAGTAGCGGGTCAGGGGCCGGTCGCCCGGACGCTTCTCGTGCGGTATTACGTTGTCGGTAATGGCCACCACGCGGGTGTGACGGTTGCGGCGAATGCGGCGGGCAATGTAGCCTAGGGCCGGACCCATAAACGGCAGCCAGAACCGGAAAATGACCAGGTCAGGCTTTTCGCGCCGCAGCTTCTCCCCACTTTCCACCACGTCAGCGGGTTCACCGAATTAATGCTGACTTCGATATCCAAGTCACTAGGGCCAGCTTCGGTGCTGAACTGAGTCTGGCCCGGAAACAGAAAGCCGGGATACTGCAGACTGAAGGTGACCAGCCGCACCTCGTCGCCGGCGTCGCGGAAGGCCCGCGCCAGCCGCTCATTATAAGTAGCCAGGCCGCCCCGCAACGGATACGCCGGCCCGATGATTACGACGCGTGCCACAGCTTATTAGTCAGGTAAGTTTATTCGGTCCCGAATCAGGTAATCGTTCCGCCGCGGGCCGTTGAGCTGCACCATTTCGGCCAGAAAGCCGGCCAGAAAGAGCTGCATACCCACAATAACGGCTACCAGGGCCAGGAAAAAAAGCGGCTGGTCGGTTACATCCCGGGCCCGCAGGTTCTGATTGGCCAGGTACACCTTCTCGATAACCAGCCACAGGGTAATAAGCATGCCCACCAGAAACGACACCGAGCCCAGCGTGCCGAAGAAGTGCATCGGCCGCCGCCGAAACCGGCTTACGAAGGTGATGGACATCAGATCCAGAAAGCCGTACACGAACCGCTCCAGTCCAAACTTGGTTACGCCGTACTTGCGCTCCTGGTGCTGCACGGCCTTTTCGCCGATGCGGCCGAAGCCGTTCCACTTGGCAATAACCGGAATGTAGCGGTGCATTTCCCCGTACACCTCGATGCCTTTTACTACGCGCTGGTCGTAGGCTTTCAGGCCGCAGTTGAAGTCATGCAGGCTAATGCCCGAAATCCAGCGGGTGGCGCCGTTGAAAAGCTTGGTCGGAATAGTTTTGCTCAGGGGATCAAACCGCTTCTTTTTCCAGCCGCTCACTAGGTCGTAGCGCTCCTCCACTATCATGCGGTAGAGTTCCGGCAGCTCCTCGGGAGAGTCCTGCAGGTCGGCATCCATGGTGCATACCACGCGGCCCGTCGTTTCCCGAAAGCCCGTGTTCAGGGCCGCCGATTTGCCGTAGTTGCGGTTAAACCGGATGCCCCGTAGGTGCGAATCGGTCTGGGATAGTTCTTCAATCACGTCCCAGGAAGCATCTGTCGAGCCGTCGTCAATGAGAATCACCTCATAAGTCAGCCCGTGCTGGGTCAGCACTCGGTTGATCCAGCGCGTGAGTTCTGGTAAAGACTCGGCTTCGTTGAGCAGGGGAATGACAATGGAGAGCTCAACGGGGAATTGGGACGACAAACGCTTACTCAAACTCGGGTCGTTTATGCTTGGTGAAAATAGACACGATCAGGCCGGTGATAAGCCCGCCAAAAGCGCCTCCCAACGTACTCTTACCGATCTGCAGTGGAGACTTCATCTTCTCGTCGCTCAGGCCTTCCAAGCTTTTCTGGATCTGTTCCTCCTGCACACCTGGCATGGAGCTCATCCAGGCTTCCATATCGGTGCGCATCCGCAAAGGATAGTCCGGGTCAATAAAGTTGACGTAGGCGTAGTTAAACAGGCTTGAAATAAAGCCAGAAATCAAGGACAGCACTACTACAATCAGAATGCCCTGGCCATAGGTCATAAACCCGTGATTCTGCTGCTTGAAAAAGCGGTGAGCCAGGATAATGCCCAGCGCATACACAGCAATGCTGGCCGTGACATAGATAGAATACTTAAAAGACAGCTCCGTCGCGCGCAGGATAAAGTCAACAATAATCCACAACAGGCCCGTAATAAGGCCGTAGCGAATCCCAACCGCAACAGGGGACACGGGAGTAGCAGTAGTTTCCATAATTCTGAGTAAGTGGTGAAAGATTGGTCAGCTGAAAATTATTTGCGCAGAAAAATTCCGCCTGGGATGCTTAACAGCAACCCAAACAGAAGCTTCTTCATAAAATCATCTGTAGCCAGTCCTTGCGCGTTTACCGCCTTCAGGCCCTGAATTGTCCGCTCATACTGCTCTTTGCCTCCTGGTCGCCGCACAAACTCTTCCCGGGAGCCCTCCGCAATTTTGAGCATGGCGGCCTTGCTTTTCTCTACTTCCTCGGGCCCAGCTACCTGCGCTAGCCCATACACTCCCATCCCGGAAAGCGAAGCAGATAACACAGCCGTCAGCAGGCCCGTCCCAATAGCGCGCTTCAATCCGGGTCCTTCGGGCTGAAAGTACCGCCGTAGAAACCACTGGCTAGCAATAACGGCCAGCGGAGGCACAAAAATGACCATGAGCCGTTTAGGGCCGAATGGGTCATTACCCGACAGCAGGAGCCCGGCAATCCAAGCCGTACATACCAAACCGGCTCCTAGGCTAAAAAGCAGGGCCGTACGCATTACCGTAGCGGTGGGGGAAACTTCAGAGGACACAGCCGGAAAACAAGTGAGGCAGCAAGATAGAGGACTTTGCCCAAACTCTGAGCCTTACGCAGCCACTGCCGCTGCTGGCTGGGACTTACGGCTACCTGCAAAGCGCAGCAGCAGCACCTCTACCAATAAGCAGCCTAGAGCAAGTAGCAAACAGTAGCGCCATAGAGGCGTTCCTACCCGCTGGGCTTTATAGTGTGCGGCCACGGAACGGTCGGTACCGCCTTCGTACACTTGGATGTTGGGCCGTTTAGAGCCGATCAGTTGCCGCAGCTCAGCAGCAGAATAGTAGGACAGTTCCGACTCGGCTTTACTCAGGTTCAAAGCCAGCGTCGTCAATACCTTATTATTATATTCTACCTGATAAAAGCCTGGTTCCTGCACGGCAGCTGGCAGCGTCAGGCGCAAGCTGCCGCCCTCCCACCGCTGGGCCGGAATTACCGTTGAACTATCCTTACGCAAACTTACTACCGGCTCATCCTGCTGCTTATCACCCTGCACCGGTACTCCCAATGCAATAGTGCCCTGATTCAAGCGGTAAGCTAGCCGCTGCTCCGACCGGTAGCTGCGCATCGCTAAACGGTACATGACGGGTACAAATAGCGCGTGCTGGGTAAAGTTCGAGTAAGCAGCCCCAAAAGGCGCCGCAAATAGATACACATTTCCCTTACCGCTCGGAAATCCTGCTAAGAATCCGTCTCCGTTGCGCATTTTCAAAACGTCAGTCCCCGAACGTGACCAGCGTAGTACCGGCGCGACCTTAGGCATTACCGCCCGCTGATTTGAGGCACTAAACACATCCTGGAAAAACGGGTTTTGCAGAGACGGTGCCGCCACATCCTGCAGCACGGGCGCAGACCCGGGGCTTACTTGCCACTGTACGCCCCCTATTCCCAGACCGCGAAACAAATGACTGTACTCGCCCTGGGCATCTGGACCAGCTGCTGGCGGCACTATTACCAGTGTAGCACCTTGGTTTACGGCCCGCAATAGGTTTTCCTGCAGGGCATTTCCTAGTCTGGGCACCTCTTCCAGCACAATCAGGTTAGCTGCATTCAGCTGGTTATAATCAACCGTCTGGCTGTTGTTATTAGAAAGCGCAAACATAGACTCGTTGCGGTACACGCGGCTCACAGCTGTTTCCCGTGGCCCGGTTACGTTCAGTATGCCAATTTGTGGCGAAGCCTGCAAGGTGAAAAAGTAGGTATTGTCAAACGTAACCGGAAAATCCTCTACCTCTACACGGCATTGCTGCACTGCAGAGCTTTCCAAACGCACTCGAACGGTAGAAGCGGTACTCTCGTGAGCATTAACAGCGGCACGGAAGGCAGCTACCTGCCGATTCCCGACAAATACCTTTACCTGGCAATCCGTAGCCGCCAAGGCGCCACCATTACGAAGCCGCACCCGCAAGCCGATGTCGGACCCGGAGCGCACAAACGCATCATCCAGCAGCACGCTATCCACGTAGACGTTTGCCGCCCGCTTACCAGGCAAAGGCACCAGATACGTTTGGTTTAGACTATCAGCGCTAATAGCACGCAGATCAAACGTGTTCTTTTGAAAGTCCGAAAACACAAAAGTCTGCCGCACGTCAGCCACTCGTTGGGATTTATCCAATAAGGACGTCACACTTTTCGCCTGTCCCGATATGCTTGCCCGTTGCAAGCTGGTTTGAAAAGCGCTTTGGGTCAACAACGAATTAGAAGTAGTTGGTAGTAAGTATCGTGCAGAAGCCGGATACACGGCCGGCAGCTCATCAGCCTGCTCAATAGCATGATCAAAAAGGGCTTGCCCATCTTCCCCTTCAACCGCCATACTCGGTGAAGAATCAATTATAGCCGTTACTACTCCACCTGCCTGCTGCCGTTGCTCAGGAGCCGGTATAAAAGGCTGACAAAAAAGCAACACCAAAAATGACACAAAGCCGATTCGGGCGGCCAGTATCAAGAGGTGCTTCAGTTTTCGTTGCCGTGCAGTAACCAGCTTTATTTCACGAATGAAGCCAACGTTTGTAAACAAAACACGCTGAGGGCGGCGCAATTCAAAAAAGTGAATTACAATTGGAATGGCAACAGCCAAAAGCCCCAATAAAAACCACGGATAAGTTAATGCCATCAGATGCTTGAGATGAGTCTGTGAATGTAACACCCAAAGACACCTCACCTATTCATTAGTATGCACTAATTTCCTTAACAGAACGAGCAAAAAGCGGCTTAATGTTACCAGCAAACAGTCCAGAAAATCCTTATAATTATTATTATCAAACACTTACAGTCTTAGTATAGGTAGTAAACATCGAGTACTATCTGCCACCACATTACTTCGACTATACTCAGCAGTACATTTCCTCTCTGCCAAAACCAGTGACTCAACGGATGCCCCAACCAGTCAATGCCAGCCTATAGTAAGCCGCGAGGCAGCTGGGGCCAGGGAGGGGCTAAAACGCGACTGCCCCTCGCAGCACGAAGTCGCGAGGGGCAGGGCTTGGAAAAAGGTTGGCGGCGACCGACTCTCCCGCCGGTGAAGGCAGTACCATAGGCGCTACGGGGCTTAACTGCTCTGTTCGGAATGGGAAGAGGTGAACACCCGTGCTAAAGCCACCATTACTGGTGTCAGGATCACATGCTAGTGAAACTGTCAAATCGTTGACGCAGGAAACGGGTAAGAAGAAAAAGAAACAAAAGAGCTTGGTCTACTAGAAGCGCTCGAGTCATTAGTACTGCTCGGCTCGGCCATTTCGGACCTTCGACCTGCAGCCTATCAACGTGGTAGTCTACCACGACTCTTATTATGGGAGATCTCATCTTGAGGTGAGTTTCGCACTTAGATGCTTTCAGCGCTTATCTCATCCCAGCGTCGCTACCCGGCGCTGCAACTGGCGTCACAACCGGTGCACGAGCGGCTGGTCCAACTCGGTCCTCTCGTACTAAAGTCAGGTCCTCTCAAATCTCCAACGCCCACCACAGATAGGGACCGAACTGTCTCACGACGTTCTGAACCCAGCTCGCGTGCCACTTTAATCGGCGAACAGCCGAACCCTTGGGACCTTCTCCAGCCCCAGGACGTGACGAGCCGACATCGAGGTGCCAAACCTCCCCGTCGATATGAGCTCTTGGGGGAGATCAGCCTGTTATCCCCGGCGTACCTTTTATCCTTTGAGCGATGGCCCTTCCATGCGGAACCACCGGATCACTATATCCGTCTTTCGACCCTGCTCGGCTTGTAGGCCTCACAGTCAAGCCCGCTTCTGCTATTGCGCTCTGCGTACGGTTACCAAGCGTACTGAGCGGACCTTTGAAAGCCTCCGATACTTTTTTGGAGGCGACCACCCCAGTCAAACTACCCACCAGACACTGTTTCCCGGTTAGAGATTAGGCGCCAAGCAACACAAGGGTGGTATTTCAACGTTGACTCCACGATGGCTAGCGCCACCGCTTCACAGTCTCCCACCTATCCTACACATGTGTTACCCAGCGTCAATGTCAAGCTATAGTAAAGGTGCACGGGGTCTTTCCGTCCCGTGGCGGGTACTCGGCATCTTCACCGAGACTACAATTTCACCGAGCTCACGGCTGAGACAGCGCCCAAATCGTTACACCATTCGTGCAGGTCGGAACTTACCCGACAAGGAATTTCGCTACCTTAGGACCGTTATAGTTACGGCCGCCGTTTACCGGGGCTTCGATTCAAACCTTCGCCTTGCGACTAAGTTCCCCTCTTAACCTTCCGGCACCGGGCAGGTGTCAGACCTTATACTTCCTCTTACGAGTTCGCAAAGTCATGTGTTTTTGTTAAACAGTCGCTTGGGCCTTTTCACTGCGGCTTCTGGCATTGCTGCCAGGAAGCGTCCCTTCTCCCGAAGTTACAGGACCATTTTGCCGAGTTCCTTGGCCGTGATTCACTCGAGCACCTCAGGATTCTCTCCTTGACTACCTGTGTCGGTTTGCGGTACGGGTTACTTCATTGTTAAAACGCTTAGCAGGTTTTCTTGGCAGTCTGATTAGGTACACTATCCCGTTGGCCGAAGCCGCCAGGTACTATCATGTTTCAGCAAAGTCGGCGGATTTACCTACCAACCCTATACCTACGCACTTCAACGGGCACTTCCGTCCGCCCGCGGTACTTTCACTTCTGCGTCACTGCATCACTGAATGAAGTAAGTGCTGGAATATCAACCAGCTGTCCATCGACGTAGCCTCTCGGCGTGGCCTTAGGTCCCGACTAACCCTGATCCGATTAGCGTTGATCAGGAAACCTTAGTCTATCGGTGGGCGGGTTTCTCACCCGCCTTATCGTTACTCATGCCTACATTTGCTTTTCTGGCCGCTCCAGCATCCCTGACAGAACACCTTCACCGCTGACCAGAATGCTCCCCTACCACTTACGCATAGCGTAAATCCATTGCTTCGGTACCGGACTTGATGCCCGCGTATTATCGATGCCCTCTCGCTCGACCAGTGAGCTGTTACGCACTCTTTAAAGGAATGGCTGCTTCCAAGCCAACCTCCTGGCTGTCAAAGCAAGTGGACCTCCTTTGTTCAACTTAGTCCGAATTTAGGGACCTTAGCAGATGGTCTGGGTTCTTTCCCTCTCGGCCTGGGACCTTAGCACCCCAAGCCTCACTGCCGGCTATATTACTAGGCATTCGGAGTTCGTCAGGATTCGGTAGGCTATGACACCCCCTAGTCCTATCGGTAGCTCTACCTCCTAGTAACTCAACGCCGACGCTGTACCTAAATACATTTCGGGGAGTACGAGCTATTTCTCAGTTTGATTGGCCTTTCACCCCTACCCTCAAGTCATCCAAATCCTTTTCAACGGAAACTGGTTCGGACCTCCAGTTGGTTTTACCCAACCTTCATCCTGCTCAAGGGTAGATCACAAAGTTTCGCGTCTACCTCCTCTGACTCTGCGCCCTATTCAGACTCGCTTTCGCTGCGGCTCCAGACGTCAACGTCTTTAACCTTGCCAGAGAAGAGTAACTCGTAGGCTCATTATGCAAAAGGCACGCCGTCAGCCCACTAAAGGCCTCCGACCGCTTGTAAGCACACGGTTTCAGGTTCTTTTCACTCCGGTATTCCCGGTTCTTTTCACCTTTCCCTCACGGTACTAGTTCACTATCGGTCTCTCAGGAGTATGTAGCCTTAGCGGATGGTGCCGCTGGATTCAGACGGGGTTTCTCCGGCCCCGCCCTACTCAGGAATCCTCTACCGTACACTACCAGCTCGCTTACCGGACTCTCACCGTCTATGGTCGACTTTCCCACGTCGTTCAGCTAAAGTAATGTAATCAGATGTTGAGGTCCTACAACCCCGGACTGGCCGTAACCAACCCGGTTTGGGCTCGTCCCCGTTCGCTCGCCACTACTTGGGGAATCATTGTTATTTTCTGTTCCTCCGGGTACTTAGATGTTTCAGTTCCCCGGGTTTGCCCCATTCTGTAAACAGATGGTCTCTAGTCTTCAACTAGAGGGGTTGCCCCATTCGGAAATCTTGGGATATAACGGGTATGTGCCCCTCCCCCAAGCTTATCGCAGCTTATCACGTCCTTCATCGCCTCTGAGAGCCTAGGCATCCCCCGTGTGCCCTTCGTTACTTCTGTAACTTCCCGCCTTGCGGCAGGAAGAGCTCTTACGGCTGTTGTCGGCTTGCGCCCACAACAGCGATGTTGTTTTCTTCTTACTCGTTTTCCTACGTCAAAGAACTTATGAAGCACATTTTGCTTCAAAGGGGAAGAGCAGCCGATGAAAGCCTACTCTTCGAAAATCTGAATAGTGGAAATGACCAATAGGTATTCATTGAAGTCGAGCAACGAAGGAGGACTCACTCACGAGTCGGACCGCTCCAGAAAGGAGGTGATCCAGCCGCACCTTCCGGTACGGCTACCTTGTTACGACTTAGCCCCAGTTACTTGTTCTACCCTAACTGGCTTCTGTGACGAGCACCAGCTTCAGGTCTACCAAACTTCCATGGCTTGACGGGCGGTGTGTACAAGGCCCGGGAACGTATTCACCGCGTCATTGCTGATACGCGATTACTAGTGATTCCAGCTTCACGGAGTCGAGTTGCAGACTCCGATCCGAACTGAGAACGGCTTTGTGAGATTGGCATCACATCACTGTGTAGCGACCCTCTGTACCGTCCATTGTAGCACGTGTGTAGCCCTAGGCGTAAGGGCCATGATGACCTGACGTCGTCCCCGCCTTCCTCACTGCTTGCGCAGGCAGTCCTATTAGAGTCCCCGGCATGATCCGCTGGCAACTAACAGTAGGGGTTGCGCTCGTTGCGGGACTTAACCCAACACCTCACGGCACGAGCTGACGACGGCCATGCAGCACCTTGCTTTGTGTCCCGAAGGAAAGGCTCATCTCTGAGCCGGTCACGCGCATTCTAGCCTAGGTAAGGTTCCTCGCGTATCATCGAATTAAACCACATGCTCCACCACTTGTGCGGGCCCCGTCAATTCCTTTGAGTTTCACTCTTGCGAGCGTACTCCCCAGGTGGGATACTTAACGCTTTCGCTAAGTCACTAACTGTGTATCGCTAGCAACGAGTATCCATCGTTTACGGCGTGGACTACCAGGGTATCTAATCCTGTTCGCTCCCCACGCTTTCGTGCCTCAGTGTCAGTACCAGCCTAGTCAGCTGCCTACGCAATCGGGGTTCTGGATGGTATCTATGCATTTCACCGCTACACCATCCATTCCGCCAACCTCGTCTGGACTCAAGCCCGTCAGTATCCAGGGCAGTTCCACTGTTGAGCAGTGGGCTTTCACCCCGGACTTAACGGGCCACCTACGCACCCTTTAAACCCAATAAATCCGGACAACGCTTGCACCCTCCGTATTACCGCGGCTGCTGGCACGGAGTTAGCCGGTGCTTATTCCTCAGGTACCGTCAGTTTGGGACGCATCCCCTTTTTCTTCCCTGAGAAAAGCCGTTTACAACCCAGAAGGCCTTCATCCGGCACGCGGCATGGCTGGGTCAGACTCTCGTCCATTGCCCAATATTCCCTACTGCTGCCTCCCGTAGGAGTCTGGCCCGTATCTCAGTGCCAGTGTGGGGGATCACCCTCTCAGGTCCCCTAGCCATCGTCGCCTTGGTGGGCCGTTACCCCGCCAACTAGCTAATGGCACGCAACCCCATCTACATCCAATAAATCTTTACCAGTAAGACGATGCCGTCTCAGTGGGTTATGCGGTATTAATCCGCCTTTCGGCGGGCTATCCCCCAGATGTAGGCAGGTTGGTTACGCGTTACGCACCCGTGCGCCACTCAAGGTATTGCTACCCTGCGTTCGACTTGCATGTATTAGGCCTGCCGCTAGCGTTCATCCTGAGCCAGGATCAAACTCTCCATTGTATAAATTCCTACACTTGTGCGAACACAAGCTGATGTCGAGTGCTGATCCGACTCGTATAACGAGTAAGTCTCGTTTCGTTGTCGCTTGTTTTGCTCTTCCCTATTGCTAGAGAACAGCCTTACCTATTTGTCATTTCCAACTATTCAAAGAACGTGTGTTACAACCTGTTGTCGTAACCGTGGGCTAGCCAAGCTAGCGTCTTTTCTTCTTACTGTGCCGAGCGTCGTTCCGTTCGGGGTTGCAAAGGTAAGAAGCTTTTTCGTTTCGGCAAGCACTCGTGAAAGTTTTTTTTCAGCGAAGCAGCTCGTTTTCGTTTCTCATTCCCTCTTCCTCTTGAAGCGGGTTGCAAAGGTAACAACCTTTCTTTTCACTTTCCAAACAAACTCGAAAACTTTTTTCTTCGTGGTTCATAGCCCGCTTCCGTTCGATTTGGGAGTGCAAAGGTAAGAACCTTGTTTGCTACTTTCCAACTTCAAGCGAAAACTTTTTTTCGAAGACTTCTTTCGTGTGTCTGTGCCCCTCGTCCGTTTGATTTGGGAGTGCAAAAGTGCAGCATTCTGCTTTTACTTCCAAACCCAAACCACAACTTTTTCGTTGAAGGCCGGCCTTGAATCAGCAAGGACACTGTCAGTAGGCTGTGGGATAACCTATTACTTGGGAGTATTAGTTCACGATGAGTAAAAAAATCTTCACATCCATAACGATCTACTTCTACGAGCTGGTAAAATAGAAGAGCGGCAGGAAGAATATCTTCCTGCCGCTCTCTGAAATGGGTGTGCTACAGTACCCTTTCTGCCATGTGCAGTGTACTTACCCGGTCTGGGCCTACGCTGACGATGCTGATAGGCACTTCCAGCTGAGCCTCCAAGAACTGTACGTACTCTTTTAACTCTTTGGGTAGTGCTTCAGCAGAGTCAATCTGCTGGAGGTTGACTTTCCAACCAGGCAAGCTCGTGTAAACAGGCTTCATGGTTTGTAAGTCGCCGAGGTCCGGAAGCTGGTTGGTCTCCTCCCCTTCTGGATTGCGGTAATGGGTGCAGATACGGATTTCATCGAACTCATCCAGCACGTCGGCCTTCATGAGGTGGATTTCGGTTACGCCATTCAGCATGATGCTGTACCGCAAGGCTGGCAAATCAATCCAGCCGCAACGACGTGGCCGGCCAGTAGTAGCACCAAACTCGCGGCCGGCAGCTCGGATTTGCTCTCCTACTTCATCATGGAGCTCCGTTGGAAACGGGCCACTGCCGACGCGGGTGCAATACGCTTTGCTGATTCCGTATACTTTGTCGATATGGCGGGGGGCAATACCCAGGCCGGTACAGGCGCCGGCAACAACCGTACTAGAGGAAGTAACGAAGGGGTAAGTCCCAAAGTCGATATCCAGCAAGGAGCCCTGAGCACCTTCCGCCAGAATTTGCTTGCCCTGACGAAGCAGATCGTTCAATAGATATTCTGTGTCGGCCAGCTGCAGGGTGCGTAAGAACTCGACGGCGGAGAAAAACTCCGCTTCGGCCTGCTCAATGTCGAGCTGCTGGCCGTGGAAGCTGGCCAGGGTGGCATGACGAGCTATGGCTTCGTTGTAGCGCTCCTGAAAGTCGGCCAGCAGAATGTCGCCAACACGCAGGCCGGTGCGGCCGATTTTATCCTGGTAGGTAGGCCCGATGCCTTTTAGCGTCGAACCGATTTTGCCACCACCGCGGGCTTCTTCCAGGATTCGGTCGAGGGCGCGGTGGGAAGGCAGAATGAGTTGGGCCTTTTTGGAGATATACAGGTTTTTGCCCCAATCAACGCCCCGGTCGGTGAGCTTCTGGAGCTCGACACGGAACACAACCGGGTCGAGAACCACGCCATTGCCGACGACATTAATAATATGCGGGTGAAAAATTCCCGACGGAACCTGGTGCAGCACGTGCTTGATTCCGTCGAAGGTGAGGGTATGACCCGCATTGGGGCCTCCCTGAAAGCGGGCTACTACATCGTAGGTAGGCGCCAACACGTCAACAATCTTTCCTTTTCCTTCGTCGCCCCACTGTAGGCCTACAAGTACGTCAACGGGCATTAGCTAGCAGATTTTAAGACTTCGGCGGCTGCCGTTTCGTTTTCAGCAATGGTGAAGATGGCGTTGAGCTTGGTTAGAGCCAGCATCTTGCGGGGATGGTCGGCGGGATTGATGAGGACTAGTTCACCGCCGCGGCTGCGAAACTTGGTGAGTAAGGAAACCAAGACGCCAATGCCGGTGCTATTGATGTAGCGCACACCCGACAAATCAACAGCGCAGAGCATTACTGATTCGCCTAGGTGGTCGTCGACGGACTGGAGAAGCTGTTGGGTGTCGGGGCTGCCGATCAGGTCGCCGGTCAGGCGCACGTGCAGGATGCCGTTGCTTACGGTGGATTCAGTTTTCATTCGCTGGCTGCGCGGGCGGCTGCTTTAGCGCGGCAGTCGCCACAAACGCCGTAGAGGTTTAATGAGTGGTGCAAGATATGGAAATTCAAAAGCTCCCCGACCATGGTCTGGATGCCGTGAATGCGCGGGTCGCAGAATTCGACGACCTTGTGGCACTCCGTGCAGATGACGTGGTCGTGCTGCCGGTAGCCGTAGGATTTCTCGTACTGGGCCAGATTGCGGCCAAACTGGTGCTTGCTGACAAGGCCATGCTCTACGAGCAAATCGAGGGTATTATAGACCGTGGCGCGGCTGACCTGCAGGCCCTGGTCTTTCATGCCGGCGTACAGCTCTTCGACGTCGAAGTGGCCGGTCCGGGAGTAGATTTCCTCTAGAATGGCATACCGCTCAGAGGTTTTGCGCAGGCCTTTATTTTCAAGGTAAGCAGTGAAGATCTTCTTTACTTCCTCAAACTTCTCTTTATCCAACATTATGTGACCTTATATATAAGGAGTACCAAAGGTAGTGAAAGCAACGCGTTTCGAAGGCTATAACCGGTGGCGTAACGCATAGTTCCGGCCCATCTTTGTTCTGCCCCAGCTTTTATACCGCTTATTACTTTTTAAACTTTTTAGTACCCTACGAAGCAAAACGTTCTACGAGCAGCACTCCATTCACTTTGGAAAGTCGCTGAATCATCTTGTTGAGGTGGTCAGTGTCGTTGACGAACACCATAATCTGGCCCTCAAAGAACCCGTCGTTCGAGTCGATGGTGATGGAGCGCATGTTCACCTTCAGGCTGTTGGAGATGATGCGGGTTACGTCGTTGACCAAGCCGACCCGGTCGGAACCCTTGATGCGGATACCGGCCAGGAAAGCCAGTTCGAGCTGGTCGGTCCACTTGGCGCGCACGATGCGGTTGCCGTAGTTTGACATCATAGCCACGGCTTTGGGGCAGGACGTACGGTGAATCACGATGCCCTGCTCGGTTTCGAAGCCGAACACGTCGTCACCGGGAATTGGGTTGCAGCAGGGCGCAATGGTATAGTCAAACTTCTGGGTTTCCTCCCCTATCACCAACATATCGGCCCGCACGCCGCGCAGCTTCTGCACTTCCTGGTCGAAGGCTTTGGGCTCCAGAATGGACGGGCTACGTGGTGCTTCCTTGGCCGGGTCAAACAGGCTTTCCTTGATTTCACGGCCGTCGAGCTGTCCGACGGCAATGCGGTAGTAGAAGTCCTGGGGTTATACATGTTGAAGTGAGCCAACATGCGGTTCAGGTTATCCTGGTTGTTTTCGATGCCAAGCAGCTCCAGGCGCTTTTCCACAATGAAGCGGCCATCTTCAGCCTTGGCCTTCTTATCGTCGCGCAGCCACTCCTTGATTTTCGTGCGGGCCTTGGACGTAATAACGTACTGCAGCCACTCCTCAGTGGGGCGCTGCTTGTGCGAGGTCAGAATCTCGACCTGGTCGCCGTTGCGCAGCTGGTAGCTCAGGGGTTCCAGCTTCTGGTTAACCTTGGCCCCGAGGCACTGCAGGCCAATGTGGGTATGGATATCGAAGGCAAAGTCGAGGGCTGTAGCCTTGTCGGGCAGAATTACCAGCTTGCCCTTGGGCGTAAAGGCGTAGACTTCCTTGACGAAGAGGTTTTGGCGGAACTCGTCCATGAATTCCAGGGCGCTGGAATTGTTGGTTTCGAGCATTTCCCGCACCTTGGCAATCCAGGCTTCAAGCGTCGATTCGGGCTGCACTGAGCCAGTATCCTTGTATTTCCAGTGGGCCGCGTAGCCTTTTTCGGCAATGTCGTCCATGCGGCGGCTGCGAATCTGGACCTCAACCCACTGCCCGGTGCGCGACATGACCGTGGTATGCAGGCTCTCGTAGCCGTTGGCCTTGGGCGTGCTTACCCAGTCGCGGAGCCGGTCAGGGTTGGGCTGGTAAAAGTCGGTGACGATGGAGTAGACCTGCCAACAGGCCGCTTTTTCCTGTTCCTGGGGTACGTCGAGGATGACGCGAATGGCAAACAGGTCGTAGACTTCGTCGAAAGTCACGTTCTGCTTACGCATCTTGCGCAGGATGGAATAGATGCTCTTAGGCCGGCCCTTAATTTCGAAGCCAAAGCCCTGGGCCTTCAACTCCTCATCAATAGGCGCTACGAACTCCTTAATAAAGCGGTTCCGGGCGCCCCGACTCTGCCGCACTTTATTGGTGAGGTCATTGTAGACTTCGGTGTCGGTATACTTCAGGTATAAGTCCTCCAGCTCGCTCTTGATGGCGTAAAGACCCAGGCGGTGGGCTAGCGGGGCGTAGAGGTAAATGGTTTCGGAGGCAATCTTGAGCTGCTTATGGCGCGGCATCGAGTCGAGCGTGCGCATGTTGTGCAGGCGGTCGGCAATCTTGATCAGGATGACGCGCACGTCTTCCGACAAGGTGAGCAGCATCTTGCGGAAGTTCTCGGCCTGCTCGGAAGTGCCGTACTCGAAGACGCCCGAAATCTTGGTCAGCCCGTCGACAATCTGGGCTACGCGGGGGCCAAACTCCCGCTCCACATCCGAAATTTCCCAGGGCGTGTCCTCCACCACGTCGTGCAGCAGGGCCGCCACAATGCTGGTAGTGCCCAGGCCAATTTCCTCTACCGCAATCTGAGCCACGGCCAGCGGGTGCAGAATGTAGGGCTCCCCGACTTGCGCCGCATCTCCTTGTGGGCTTCCAGGGAGGTGTTGAACGCCTTTTTAATCAGCTTGGCGTCGTTGCCGGACAGGTAGGGTTTGGCGGTACGCAACAGGCGCCGGTAGTGGCGGAGAATCTCGTTGCGTTCTACTTCGGGGTCAATCAGAGTGGCCATTATGCGGGGTGAAGCCCAAGGCTTCGGTATTTACTACGCTTACGAAAGTACGAAGGGCCGGGCGGGTTTCATGCCCAGGCTGCATTTATAACAAAGTCGAGCCGGAAATCCTTGCGGTTTTCAGCAACGCGAACTTGGTAGCTCGCCTGAATCCACGCCAATTGTTTTGCCAGACGAACTACAAAGTTCGCGCTACCAATGCCTTAGCAAACTAAAACCAGCTTACCGCCCACTTTCTGTTCCAATTTTGAAGCTTGGTTTGAATATTCCATCTGCTTGCGTAGCTTTGCGGCCCCGAGGCAGTAGGCCGAGGAACCGCGGATGTGGCGAAATTGGTAGACGTGCCAGACTTAGGATCTGGTGCCGCAAGGCGTGTGGGTTCGAGTCCCTCCATCCGCACAGATTAATTTTTAACAAGTACCCTGAGCCCTCAACCCACCCGTTGGGGGTTTCTTTTTCGCCCGCCTTTCGATTCGTTTACTTTAACCGACGACCCCGTTTTGAATATCACCCTCGACAAAAACGACGATCAGCTTAGTGCCATCCTGACAGTACACCTGACGGAAGCTGACTACTCGCCCGCCGTGGACGAGAAGCTGAAAGAATACAGCAAAAAGGCCCAGATCAAAGGCTTCCGCCCCGGCAAAGTACCTGTAGGGTTGGTGCGCAAGATGTACGGCAAAGGCATTCTGGGCGAGGAAATCAACAGCCTGCTCGGCAAAGCGGTTGACGGCTACATCAAAGAAAACAACATCAAAATCCTCGGTGAGCCCCTGCCCGTGCCCAGCGACGTGAATTTTGATACCGATAAGGACTTCGACTTCAAGTTTGAGCTGGGCCTGCTGCCCGACTTCGAACTGCCCGCCGACCAGTCTATCACCATCGACCGCCATCAGGTGTCGGTTGACGATGCTACGCTGGAAGAAACCTACGACCAGATCGGTCGTCAGTTTGGCGAAAGCACCAACCCCGAAGTTTCGGAAGAAGGTGACTACCTGTTTGGTAAGCTGAAAAAAGGCGACGACGAAGCTACCGAGCGTCCTGTTCTGCTGCCCATCAACAAGGTGAAAAACGGCGTAGAGAAATTCATCGGCGTAAAGCCCGGCGACGTGCTGACCTTCGACCTGTCGGACGCTTTCGGCGGCGACGCTTCGGCTATTGCCAGCTTCTCGGGTCACTCTAAGGAGGAAGCTGCCAACATTAGCGGCGAGTACACCTTGAATGTTGAGAAAATCAACCGTACCACTAAGCCTGAGCATGACCAGGAGCTGTTCGACAAGGTATTCGGTAAGGACATCGTGACCTCGAAAGAGGAGTTTGACGAGAAAGTGCGCACCACGGTGCAGGAAAACTACGACCGGGAGGCTGAAAACCTGGTAAATCGTCAGATCATCGACAAGATGGTAGACGCCACCACGGTGCAGATTCCCCAGGAGTTCTTCAAGAAATGGCTGGTACGCGCCAACGAAGGCAAGCTGACCGCCGAGCAGGTAGAAGAGCACTACGCCGACTACGAGCGGGAGCTGAAGTGGTCCATGATCCGCAACAAAGTAGTTGAGGAGCAAGGCCTAAAGGTGTCGAACGAGGAAATCATCGAGCGCACCATGCAGAAGATTATGGGTCAGTTCAACCTGCCCGAAATCAGCGAGGAGCTGCAGGAGTCGGTTCGCGGCTTCGCTGATAACTACCTGCGTCAGGACAACGGCAAGAACTACGTACAGGAGTACGAAGCCATTCTGGCAGAGAAAGTCATCGAAAACCTGCGCGGCAAAGTTGTTGTTAATGACAACCCGATTTCGGCCGAGGACTTCCGGACTCAGGGTGCGAGCTAAGCCTTAGCCAGCATCTGGTTTTGTAACCAACAAAAAAGCCCTTACTTGCCAGTCAGGGCTTTTTTGTTGCCCGGCAGGTTTAGAAGTCAGAACGTAAAACCCAGAGTAGTTTGCCTACGTCCAAGTCTAAGTTCTGAGCTCTAGCATCTCACTTCTAATCTTCTCTACCCTACATTTTTCCCATGCTGAATAAACAAGAGTTCCGCAAATTTGCCGTTAAAGGACAGGGCCTCAGCGGTCTGGGCGTGGATCAGTACCTGAACCACGTAGAAGGCCAGGTGCGCTCCGGAATGATGCTGCCCACGGGTATGACCCGCTCGGTAATTGAGGAACGCCCCACGCGCTTCGCTGAAATCGACGTATTTTCCCGCCTGATTATGGACCGTATCGTGTTCCTGGGCACGGCCGTCGACGATTATATTGCCAACATCATTACCGCCCAGCTCCTTTTCCTGGAGTCGGCTGATGCCAAGAAGGACATCCTGCTCTACATCAACTCGCCCGGCGGCTCGGTATACGCTGGCCTCGGCATCTACGACACGATGCAGTACGTGGGTCCCGATGTGGCTACCATCTGCACCGGTCTGGCTGCTTCGATGGGTGCCGTGCTGCTCGCCGGTGGCGCCAAAGACAAGCGTTCGGCCCTGCCCCACGCCCGCGTCATGATTCACCAGCCCTCGGGTGGCGCCCAAGGCCAGTCGACAGACATCGAAATTACGGCCCGTGAGATTCTCAAGCTGAAGAAAGAGCTGTACGACATTCTGGCCAAGCACAGCGGCAAGACCTACCAGGAAATCTACGACAACTCGGAGCGTGACTACTGGATGCGTGCCGACGAAGCCAAAGAGTATGGCCTGATCGACGAAGTACTGGAGAAGAAGACGGCGTAAGCTGCTCCTCTCCCACCGCTGAACGTCATACCGATGCACCGCCGAAGTATGATCGTGTAATAAGTAACCAAAAGCCCGCTTCCGGTTGACAACCCGGGGCGGGCTTTTGGTTCTTTTAAGTAGAGACCCGACAGTTAGCAACTTTTTTTGCTACGTACGGCGTTTGCGTTTTCGTACCTTTGAGTTGGCTTCGGGCAAAACGAGGCTTTCCTACCCTATTCTGAGAGTCCAAGCAATGGCAGATATAACGTGCTCCTTCTGCGGTAAGAGCAAAAAAGATGTCTCGGTCATGATTTCCGGCATCAACGCCCACATTTGTGAGCGGTGCGTGGGTCAGGCCCAGCAGATATTGAACGAGGAGAACAAAATCCGCTCGAACTCCAAGACGCCTAAGTTCAACCTGGTGAAACCCCGGGAAATGAAGGAGTATCTGGATCAGTACGTGGTGGGCCAGGACGAGGCCAAAAAGGTGATGTCGGTGGCCGTATATAACCACTACAAGCGCCTGATGCAGCCCAAGACGGCTGGCAAGGATGAGGTGACCATCGAGAAGTCGAACATCATCATGGTGGGCGAAACCGGTACGGGCAAGACCTTCCTGGCTAAAATGCTGGCCAACATCCTGCAGGTACCTTTCTGTATTGCCGACGCAACCGTGCTGACCGAGGCCGGCTACGTGGGTGAAGACGTGGAAAGCATCCTGACCCGCCTGCTCCAGGCTGCCGACTACAACGTAGAAGCCGCCGAGCGGGGCATCGTCTACATCGACGAAGTTGACAAGATTGCCCGGAAGAGCGACAACCCCAGCATCACCCGCGACGTGAGCGGCGAGGGCGTACAGCAGGCCATGCTGAAGCTGCTGGAAGGTACCACGGTGAACGTACCGCCCCACGGCGGCCGCAAGCACCCCGAACAGAAGATGATTACGGTCAACACCGAGAACATCCTCTTCATCTGCGGCGGCGCCTTCGTGGGCATCGACCGGATTATCAAGAGCCGTCTGAACACCAAGCCCATGGGCTTTGCCAAGACTCAGCTCTCGGAGAAAGTAGATACCAACAACTTCCTGCGCTACGTGACGGCCGTGGATCTGAAGGCCTTCGGTCTGATTCCCGAGCTCATTGGCCGCCTGCCTGTGCTGACTCACCTCAACCCGCTGGACCACGCCACCCTGCGCAAAATCCTGACCGAGCCCAAAAACTCGATTGTGAAGCAGTACAGCCGCCTGTTTGAGATGGAGAACATCGAGCTGAGCTTTACTGAAGAAGCCCTGGAGTACATTGTGCTCAAAGCCGACGAGTACCGCCTCGGGGCCCGCGGCCTACGCAGCATTTGCGAGAGCATCATGACCGACGCCATGTTCGACATGCCCTCCGACGCTGATGCCAAGGAGCTTATCATCGACCTTGACTACGCCCAGGGCAAGTTCGAGAAGTCGCCGCTGAAGCAGCTGCGCGCTGCGTAGAGGCAACTACAGCAAAACAGAAAGCCCCGGCAGGATATCCTGCCGGGGCTTTCTGTTTTACATACTCTCCCAAAACCGACGCAAACTCCCACTTGCTACTGCTCAAGACTTCCAAAGCATAGCTCCGATGCACCAAAGGGTGACCGCAGCCAGCTAAAGCATGATTCCAGCTTTTCCCTCTTCCTACTTCTTCAGATACCCTACCATCAGCTCGGCGGCTTTCTTGGCGGCGTTGTTACGCCCCAGCTTCTCCTGCAGCTCGGCATAGCCGGCTTTCTGGCGGGCAATGAACTCCTCGTCCTGCAGCACTTTCTTGAGCTCGGTCACCAGGTTACGGGAGTTGAATTCGCCCTGAATAAGCTCCTTAACCACTTCCTTGCCCGCAATCAGGTTGACTAGGGAAATGTAGGGCACCTTAATAACGGCCTTGCCAATGGCGTACGACACGGCACTAGTGCGGTAGCATACTACCTGGGGCACGTTAAACAAAGCCGTTTCCAGCGTCGCCGTGCCGCTGGTGACCAGAGCCGCCTGGGCGTAGCTCAGCAGGTCGTAGGTCTGGTCGAAGAGGATGCGGACGTTGTTGCGCTCGAAGTTGGCGTAGTAGTTCCGGTCCAGGTTGGTAACGCCGGCCACCACAAACTGATAGTCCAGAAACGGCGGAATAATGGCCGTCATTTCGTAGAGCATCTCCTCAATTTCCTGCTTGCGCGAGCCGGGCAGCACCGCAATAATGGGCCGCTGCGGGTTGAGGTTGTTGCGCTGGTGAAAATCGGTGGAGGGTACGTGCTCGGCAATAGCGTCCACGGTGGGGTTGCCGATATAGTCCACCTTGTAGTCGAAGCGCTGGTAGAACTCCGACTCAAAGGGCAGAATCACGAACATCTTGTCGACTACCGCCTTCACCTTATGTACGCGGCCCTGGTTCCAGGCCCAGATTTTCGGTGAAATGTAGTAGAATACCTTGAAGCCCTGCTCCTTGGCAAACTTGGCCACCCGCATATTGAAGCCGGCGTAGTCCACCAGAATTACTACGTCGGGCTGGTAGGCCTGAATGTCGCGCTGGCACTCCTTGAGGTAGCCCCGAAACTTCAGAATGCTGGTTGCTGCTTCCCAGAAGCCCATAATGGCCATTTCCTGGTAGTGGTGCACCAGCGTGCCGCCCTGCGCCTGCATCATGTCGCCGCCCCAGCCCCGAAACTCGGCCTCGGGGTCCTGCTGCCGCAGCTCGCGCATAAGATGGGAAGCGTGGAAGTCGCCGGAACGCTCACCAGCAATCAGATAATACTTCATTCGATTGAATTTCGGCCTGGAAAGCTTAGCCCTGAATCATGGCAATCATCCAGGGCGCATTTAGGTATCTACTCCCCGTAGTATTCCACGAAGTTGCGCGGAGTCTCGTAGAGCTTGATGCAGTGCAGCTGGGCGCTGGAAATCTTGGGAATCTCGCGGGCCAGAATCTGCCAGAAGGCCACCACCAGGTTTTCGGTGCTGGCCAGTTGGTCCTTCATGAACGGCACGTCCAGGTTGAGGTTTTTGTGGTCTACCTGGTCTACTACATGCTCCCGGATAATGGTGCTGAGCTGCTTGAGGTCGATGACGAAGCCGGTTTCCGGGTCGGGCTGGCCTTTCACAGTCACAATCAGGTCGTAGTTATGGCCGTGCCAGTTGGTATTGGCGCAGGGCCCGAATACTTCCTTGTTGCGCTCCTCGGTCCAGGCAGGGTTATAGAGCTTGTGAGCGGCGTTGAAATGCTCCTGCCGGCTGACGTAAATCATTCGTTGGGTACTGAAGTGGAAGGGCATTTGGGGGCTGCAGCTGCCAGAAAAGGCCCGGCAAACACCGCCGGCTGCAACCGGCAAATACCCCGGTTAAAGCGCTACGCGCTTTTTGCGCAGCAAATATACGAAGAACGGTACGCCGAATAAGGCCGTAATCAACCCGACCGGTAAGCCGGCCGGCGGATAAAGCAGGCGGGCCAGCAGGTCGCAGCCCAGCAGGAAGTCGGCCCCGAGCAGGGCGCAGAACAACAGATTGGCCCGCCCCGTGACGCCCAGCAGCCAGCGGGTGAGGTGGGGCACCATCAGGCCCACGAAGCCCACGGGCCCGCACAAAGCCACCACGCACCCCGTGAGCATGGCTGCCAGCACCACCAGCAGCCAGCGCGTGCGGGCCACGGGCACACCCAGCGTGCGGGCCCGCTCTTCGCCCAGCAACAGCACGTTGAGGTCTTTTTGCAGAAACACCAGCAGGAAAAGAGCCAGCGCCAACGCCCCCGCCGGATACGGCAGCACGTCCCAGCCGGCCCGCTCGAAGCTGCCCATAGCCCAGAACACCACCGTGCGCAGCTGCCCCTCGGAGCTGGCCAGAAATGATAAAAGCCCGCCCAAAGACGCCGTCAGGGAGCTGATGGCCACGCCTGCCAGCAGCAGCTGCCCCGGAATGAGCTGCCCCCGCTGGCTGCCCAGGGCTACTACCAGCAGCGTGGTGAGCAGGCCGCCAGCTAAGGCAGCTACCGGCGGCAGGTAAATACCGGCCACCGTCACGTTGGTCAGCAAAGAAAAGCACAGAATGGCCCCCAGCGAGGCGCCCGAAGCCGTGCCCAGCAGGTACGGGTCGGCCAGGGCGTTATTTACCATCGCCTGCATCAGGTAGCCACTCACGGCCAGACTGGCTCCGGCCAGCAAGGCCATAACGATACGCGGCAGCCGCAGCTCCACCAGCGCCAGCTGGGCCGGGTCGTTGGCGTTGTAATGCAGCAACGTGCGCCCAATAAAAGCATAGTCGGTGGCGAAGCTGCCGATGCGCAGCCCCAGCACCACCAATACCAGCAGCAGGCCAAGGCTAGCCAGAATCCAGGGGGCGGGCCGGCGCGTCATGGGGCAGGTGGCGACCAGAGCAGCCGGTGCAGCTCCCGCACCGATTCCACCACCCGGGGGCTGGGCCGCTCCATCAGGTCGCCGGTAATGCCGTACACGCGGCGCGACTGGTAAGCCTTAATGCGGCGCAGCTCGGGGTAGGTTTTGAAGAAAGTACTATCAAGCTTGCCGAAGCTGCCCCCAATGAGCACGTCAGGATTGAGCTTAAGAATGTATTCCCGGGTCAGGGCCGGGTAAGGCTGGGCAAAATGCTCGGTTACGGCATTCTGCCCCCCGGCAAGGCGAATACGGTCGGTAAACAAGGTATTCTCGCCGTACACATAAATCGGGTCCTGCCAGGTAATGGCCAGTACGCGCGGACGGGCGGCCGAGGCTGATGAGCCCTGAGCCACCGTGTGTAGCTCGGCCCGCAGGGAGTCGGTCAGCTTCCGGGCCTGGGCAGGGCGGCCCAGAATGCGGCCCAGATCCGTGAGGCCCCGAAAAATGTCATCCACTTTCAGATACCGCTGGCAATACACCGGAATGCCCAGCTTTTCGAGACGGGCAATATCGTCGAGGGATGTAATGCCTTCGGTGGTAAACACGACTTCCGGATGCAGGGCCACGAGGCCCTCAATATCGAGCGGGTAGCTATTGATAACGCACTTGCGCAGGGCCGCTTTGGGGTAGTCGCACACCTGGGTGCGGGCAATAATCGTGGCGGTGTCGGCCACGGCAAACAGCATCTCCGTCATGGAAGCCGCCAGGGACATGATGCGGCGCGGGCGGGCCGGAAGGGTGAGCTGGTGGCCCAGGTCGTCGGTGACTTGCTGGGTGGCGGGCGTTGTAACAGCGGTAGCAGCCGGCTTGTCATTCGACTGACAGCCGCCCAATAAGCCACTCAGGATAAGTAAAGGCAATAGAAAACGAATCATGGGCCAAAGGTAGTAGCGTGAACTTTGTAGTTCGCGTATCTGAACCATCTACTACCAGGTTTGTCGTTGAGGAACGCGAGCTACAAAGCTCGCACTGCCTACCTCTGCGACTCAGCCCGCGTTTTTCCCTACTTTTGGCCAAAATATCAGCCTTATGATTGTTGTCACCGGAGCGGCTGGCTTTATTGCCAGCTGCCTTGTTACCCGCCTGAACGCCGCCAACTTCAACGATATCGTGGTGGTGGATAATTTCGCCGTGGAGCGCAAGCTCATTAACCTCAAGGGCAAGCACCTGCGCGAATACGTGGACCGCAACGAGTTTTTCGACTGGCTCGACAAGAACCACGAGGAAGTGGAGTTCATCTTCCACCTGGGCGCCCGCACCGACACGACCGAGCAGGACAAGGCCGTTTTCGACCTGCTCAATCTGGAATACTCCCAGAAAATGTGGCGGGCCTGCTGCCAGTACCAGCTACCGCTGGTGTACGCCTCCTCGGCCGCTACCTACGGCTCGGGCACCCTGGGCTACTCCGACGACGACGCCCTGCTGCCCCTGCTACGCCCTTTGAACCCCTACGGCGACTCGAAGAACGACTTCGACAACTGGGCCGTGAATCAGCCCGAAAAGCCGTTTTTCTGGGCAGGGCTGAAGTTTTTCAACGTTTACGGCCCCAACGAGTACCACAAGGGCCGCATGGCCTCGGTGATTTTCCACGCCTTCGAGCAGATCCGGCAGACGGGCTCCATGACGTTGTTCCGCTCCCACAACCCCGACTACGCCGATGGGGAGCAGCAGCGCGACTTCGTGTACGTGAAGGACGTGGTGGAAGTGTGCTACTTTTTGATGCACAACCGCCAGCACTCGGGCATCTACAACCTGGGCACCGGCGAGGCCCGGACCTTCCTGGACCTGACTTTGAACACATTCAAAGCCCTGGACCGCACCGCCGACATCCGCTTCCGCGACACGCCCGAGGACATTCGAGACACCTACCAGTACTACACCCAGGCCGACATGAGCAAGCTGCGCAGCATTGGCTACGACCGGCCTTTCACCCGGCTCGAGGACGGCATCGACGACTACGTGCGCAACTACCTGGTGCCGGGCCAGTACCTATAAAATTTCGGCCCCAGCAGGCTTTTTGCCCGTTGAGCTCCGTACTTCCCGCCGCCCGCCCGCATGTAGTGTACGGCCGGGCGGTTTGTTTTTGCCCTGAGTTTTGGTCTTCTCGAAGGCGCCGACTTTTTTAGGCTTAGCTTTTCACCGCATTTTCTACCCGAATTCCGCCCGCCTGCTCCCACCCCCACAACCAGCCAAGGTGTCACGACGAACCATCACGATTCTGGGCGGAGGCTTCTCCGGCTCCATGCTTATGGTCCAGCTGGCCCGCCTGCCCGGCGGCCCCTACCCGGTAGACGTACACATCGTGGAGCCCCGGGCCCTGACCGGGCCCGGGCTGGCGTATTCGGCCCGGCGCAAGGAATACCTGCTCAACGTGCGGGCCCCGTTTCTGAGCGCCTTCCCGCAGGAACCCAACCACTTCATCGACTGGCTGGCGAGCAGCCACGCCCCGGCGTGCACTAATGGGTTCTGCTCCCGGCAGACCTACGGCAAATACCTGCAGCAGCTCACGGAGAATGTGCTGGCCTGGCCCGCCGAAAACGGCATGCGCTTTTTCGCTCACCACCAAAAAGCAGTGGTGGCAACCCTGGCCCAGGATGCTACAGCGGCCACCGTGCGCCTGGCCGACGGCCACGAAATTCTAAGTCAGCACGTGGTATTGACCCTAGGCAACTTCCCACCGGCTCCCGACCTCAGACTAAGTCCCGCCGTCAGAAGTCACCCCGGCTACCACCCCAACCCCTGGGGCCCGCAGGCCCTGCAAAATATTGCTCCTCACCACGCGGTGCTGCTGATTGGCTCGGGCCTGACGGCCGTGGATGTGCTGCTGGGCCTGGCCGCCGACGGGCACCACGGCCCCGTGACGGTAGTGGCCCGCAGTGGGCGGTGGCCGTCCGTTCACGGGCCACTGGACCGGTCGTATCCTAGCTTCTACGCCCAGGAGCTGACCGGACTCGCCACGGTGGCCGAGGTAGTGCGAGTAGTGCGCCGCCACGTGCGGCAGGCCCAGCAGCAGGGTCAGGACTGGCGCCCGGTCATTGACTCCCTGCGCCCCGACCTGGGACGAATCTGGCAGGCCTGGCCCCCGGCCGAGCAGGCCCGGTTTCTGCGCCACGTGGCGTCTATCTGGTCGGTGGTACGGCACCGCAGTCCGCCCCAGAACGCGGCGGCCGTGCAGCAGATGCTGGACGCGGGCATCGTGGAAATGCAGCTGGGCAGAGTAACCCACATCGAAGCGCAGGAGGCCGACTTGCGGGTGACGGTAGCCGGACGCGGGCAGAGCCAGGAACTGCTGGTGCAGCACGTTATTTCCTGCACCGGCCCCTTGCTCGACTACAGCCGGATTCCGGACCCGTTGGTTGGCAGCCTGCGCGCGGCCGACCAGTTGGTGCCCGACGCTCTGCACCTAGGCATCAGAACCGATGCGCACGGGGCTTTGTGCAATGCGCAAGGCCAGGTTTCCGAAGTGTTCTATACTCTAGGCCCTAGCCGGCGGCCAGCCTATTTTGAGTCGACGGCCGTACCAGAACTGCGCACCCAGGCTGCGGCGTTGGCCCAGCATCTGCACCATATTTTCGAGGCAGATTAAAGCGCCACGGCCCGTACGGTTTGGGTAGAACAGCCGTTGGTCAGCTGCAGAAAGTACATCCCTGGGGCCAGCCGGCCGCGCTGCCACTGAATGCGGTGCGGGCCAGCTGCCAGCACCCCCCGGTGCAGCACGACGACTTCCCGCCCGGTAGTATCGAGCACGCGCAGCGTTGTTTCGGCTGTTACCGGCACCCGCACTTCAATAGCTGCGTTTTCGGTTAGAGGGTTGGGCAGTATTAATAGGCCGCCAGAAGTGCGGGCCAACGGGCCAAAGGCCTGCCCGGACTGCTGCAACGAGTACGTATCAATGACTTTGCCGGCGCGGGTAATGAAGCGGAGCACCAGGCTGTCAGGCGTGGCAGTGCAGAGCATGGCGCCGTAGTCGTCGTTGTAGCGCACCTGACTGCCGGGCACCGGGCGGTGCAGGGAATATATGCTTTTTCCTCCCAGCCCATTGACGAAATACGCCAGCCCGTTGACCATAATCCGCTCGTAGAGGTGGTCGTGGCCGGCCAGCACTACTGAGGCGCCCCAGAGGCAGTAGGGCCACTGCATTTCGGGCGTGTTGCCGTGCTCTCCCGAAGAATACGGCGGATGATGCAGGTACACTACTTTCCAGGGGGCGGTGGAGGCGGCCAGGCCCTGCTGCAGCCACTGCGCCTGACGGGAGCGGCTGTCAATGCCGTCGGGCTCGGAGCTGTTGCTGTTCAACACAAAGAAATGCACATTACCCCGCACGAAGTCGTAGTAGCGCTCCTGACCCGGCAGGCTAAAGTAGCTCAGGTACGGCTGCCCGTTGCCGGTGTAGATATCATGGTTGCCCAGGGAAGGAAAAAACCGGTTTTCAGTTGCTCCGGGCCCGTATTTACCTTGGTAATTACCGATATAATCGTGGTAGAACTGCCCGATGTTGGTGTCGATGGTAGTGGCCTCACCCAGGTCGTAGTTGTTGTCGCCCAGGGTAATGACGAAGTCGGGCCGCCAGCTGTGCACCAGAGCCGCCACTTCCTGCTCGGCGCGGCTGCCCGAACCATAGTCGCCGATGGCCGCAAAGCGCTGCCCTTGCCCCGGACAGGCAACAGCTACCAGAATCAGTACTAATATCCGGCTGAACAAGTAGTGCATACAAACCCCATGGTTACCCCTGCGGCATCCGACGCCACGGTTACCTCCTTTTTCGAGTTCAGGACCGGTGATGTTGTTAGTGCCGAGCTGGTTTTCTTATTGGCACCATCATAAACAAGTACGGGTGACTCCCGTGAAGGAAGTCACCCGCTGAATATATAAGATAGAGCAAAGGCAAAGAGGCTCTTAAGCCGCCTGCTCGTGGTCGGCCCCATCGGGGTAGAGTGGCAGTACCGGTGTGGAAGTACCGGCCGAAGCATGCTGGGCGGGACGGGTATCGTCGGCGTGACGGCGCAGGGCCCGCATCAGCAGATACTTGTATTTTTCCGCGTCAGCCAGCGCTGCTTCAATGGCGCGCACCGCGTCGTCGTAGGCTACCACCTGCTGTAGCTCCTTACGCGGACGACGGGCTTCAAAAACGTGGTTCTCCAGGTACTCAACGGGGTTTTTCATCTTCTTCTAGCAGCTTTAAAATCGTCTTACTGTTGGCTGCATAAGTAACATAAAACCCTCGGCTAACATTCCCTTATACCTGGATAAAACCGCTATTTATCACGCTTTTTACTTCTTGATTTTCAGCACTATTTTCCCGAATTGCTGGCCTTCAGCCATACGCTGCATGGCGGCCTCGCCGTCGGCAAACGCAAAGACCTGATCTACTACCGGCACGAGCTTGTGTTGCTCGACGAGGCGAATCATGTCGGCAAAATCCTGCTCGGTGCCCATGGTCGAGCCCATAATATTGAGCTGCTTCCAGAAAATCTTGGCCGGGGACAACTGGGTAATAGCGCCCTGGGTACCACCGTAAAACACGATGCGTCCCCCCGAAGCCGCTGCATCGAGCAAGGCCTCAAAGCCCGGACCAGCGGCGCTGTCGATAATCACGTCGAAGGGGCCTCCGGCTTGCTTGACCAGGGCCGCCGCCCACTTTTCATCGTTGTAGTTAGCGCCGCCTTTGGCGCCCAGCTGCCGGGCCCGCTCCAGCTTCTCGGCCGAACCCGACGTGACCCAGACTTCGGCCCCAACGGCCACGGCCATTTGCAAAACCAGCAGGGCTACTCCCCCACCGATGCCAGTGATGAGCACCCGCTCGCCGGCCTGCAGCTTGGCCCGGGTAAAGGCGGCCCGGTAGGCCGTAACACCGCCCAGGGGCAAAGCGGCGGCCTGCTCAAACGACAGATGCGCCGGCAGCGGCCAGACGTAGTGAGCCGCCACGCGCACGTATTGGGCAAACGTACCCTGCTCGGGCAAGCCCAGAATCGTGAAGCCCCGGGCCTGAGCAGCGGGATTGTCGCCCCAGTTGTGGCCCGGGTTTATAAGTACCGACTGGCCCCGGAGCGACGCATCGGCGCCGGGCCCCACGGCCGTGATGATACCAGCCCCGTCGGAGCCTACGATACAGGGATAGCGCAGGCCAGCGTACTGCCCCTTCTGAATCCAGACGTCGCGGTGGTTGAGGGCGGCGGCATGAATTTCGACCAGGACTTCGCCCGGGCCGGGGCTGGGCGTATCAACTTCCTGCAGGTGGAGGGGCTCGTTGATGCCGTTGAGTTGGAGTGCTTGCATGAGGGAAAGCGGCGGGTTGGGAAATTAAGGGCGGAGAAAAAGGACGAATTAGAAGGACTGTGCTTTAGGCCAGAAAGCGCTGCCGCAGTTCGGGGTGGGCAGCATGCAGGCCTCACGCTGACCAAACCACTGGTAGCGGTGCCGGGCCACGAAGCGGTAAGCTGCGTCGCGCAGAACTTTGGGCACTACGATAAAGGCATAGAGCAACATCCAGGCGCCGCCGAGCTGCCGGGCAATGCGCAGTACCGCCGTGGAATGGGTAAAAATACGGTTTTGCTCTACCAGCATCACGGTTTCGGGGCCGGCGGCACCCAGGGTCAGACCGTGTTCAGCTAGCAGCGCCTGTCCCGTGGCTGATTGCAGGGACGCAAACCGAAAGTGCCCTTGCGGATCGTGCTGAATCACGAACTGCACAAACCCATTGCAGAGGTTACAGACGCCGTCGAACAGGATAATCGCAGTGGGAGCAGTCATAAAGCAGGGAGCAGGAGTACGAGCTAACAACGTAATAGCTCAAAAGTAAGCTACCCGATTCATCCAGGAACCTTATCTGCCCCTGCAAGCCCGATTTTGGGGCCTTGGTCCGGTTTTCAAACCATAGTTTCTGTATCCGGACTTGGCAAGCTTAACCATTGCGTAGTTTTCGCATCAGGGTTTATCGCAAAAATTCAGTATTTATTTTTATACATTTTCTTGGTTATAGCGTATTAATGAGCCGTATAGCAAAAGCAAAACTATTCTTTCACCGTTCTCTTGCCCTACTCCTATGTACAAACCACGGATAATGATTCTGGCAGCAGCCCTCAGTGTGGGGGCCTTTTCGTTTAGCTCTTGCGGCGACAACAACGGCAGCGGCACCGCCGAAAACGGTGGCGGCTCCAGCATGGCCACCGAAGAAGCCACCACAACCAACGATGCTTCCATGAGCTCTGATTCGAGCAGCGCGGGCGGAACCGGCGACATGGGTGGCGGCGGTGATATGGGCGGCTCCTCCACCGCCGGCGGAACTACGGCGGGCGGCACTACGGCTGGCTCCGGCTCTACGGGTGGCGACATGGGTACCGGCTCTACCACGGGCGGAACTACAGCCGGTGGTACCACGGCTGGCGGCAGCACCGCCGGCGGCACGGGCAGCACCGGTGGTACTACTGGCGGCCAATAATATCGACTAGTCAACAGATGCAGTAAAAGGGTAATTACCAAGCGGTAGTTGCCCTTTTTCGCAGCTTTCCGGTCTTGCTCTAGCTTCGGCATTAGTTACTCCGAAGCTGGGCAGCGCCCGGTACAATACTCGGCTTCAGTGCCTTATCTGGCAGGGCCACATAAGGAAATGTCTTCGTCTTGCTTTGCATTCCTTCCATCCTTCAACCTACTCACTACTCCTGCTATGAAAAAGAAACCTTTTGCTCCCCTGGCCCTTCTGGTAGCTTCGGCCCTAGTAAGCGCCAACTTGATGACCGGCTGCAACGCCAGCAAAACCGGCACCAGCACTACCGGTAGCGGCTCCACCTCCGGCTCTAGCTCGGATATGACCGGCTCGGGCTCGACTAGCGGCAGCACCTCGGGCACCTATGGTACTACCAGCGGCTCGACCTCGGGCTCTAGCTCGGACACCTACTCTACCACGAGCGGCAGCACTACCACCAGCGGCTCGACAACCACTTCAGGCTCTACCGGTGGTGGCTCTACCGCCGGTTCGATGACCAGCGGCTCCACCTCGGGCAGCATGGGTACTACTTCGGGTTCTGTGACCAGCGGCTCCACGTCCGGTTCGATGACGGCGGGCACTACCAGCGGTACCACATCGGGTACTTACGGCACCACCAGCGGCTCGACAACGACTTCGGGCTCCAGTACTTCCGGCTCTACCTCGGGCTCGATGACTTCGGGTACCACTTCCGGTAGCATGGGTACTACTTCGGGCAGCACCAGCGGCTCTACGTCTGGCACGACTAGCGGCCGCACCACCTCGGGCACTACTTCGGGCTCCACTACTTCCGGTTCGCGCCGCTCAACTACCAGCGGCAGCACCACTGCCGGCCGTACCACTTCCGGTACTACTTCGGGCCGTACTACGTCCGGCACCACTTCGGGCAGCACCAGCGGCTCAACCACGCGCTAAGCCGTATTGCGTCTAAAACCGACGCAACTACGTAAGGGCGGGAAAGCCCACCATCCCAACCGATGGCGAGCTTTCCCGCCTTTTTCTTTTACCTAACCGCACACGTGGCAGTATATGCCCGCTTTCCTTACTTTACTTCGTCGTCCTTTCGTAGTTGATCTGCGCGCTCTGGCCCTGATGCGCATAGCGCTGGGCGCCGTTATTTTGCTGGACGTAGGCATCCGCAGCACCGATCTGGAAGCCCACTATGCCAACATGGGCGTGCTGCCGCTGCACGTGCTTTATCAGTACTGCTGGAACCCCTACCAGTTGTCCTTACACGCTATTAGCGGCCTGTGGGGCGTGCAAGCCGTGCTATTTCTGCTCGAAGCCCTAGCGGCTGTGTGCCTACTATTGGGCTACCACACCCGCCTGGCTACCCTGCTGACCTGGCTGCTGCTAGTTTCGGTGCAGAATCGTAACCCTTTAATCGGGCAGGGCGGCGACGACTTACTGCGCATGCTGCTGTTTTGGGGACTGTTTCTGCCCTGGGGCCGTCTGTATTCCCTGGATGCCCGCGGCCGGGAGCAGCCTGCCAAGCTTACCTATTTCAGCGCGGCCACCGTGGCCTACATCGTGCAAATTGCGCTGGTGTACTGGTGCACGGCCCTGCTGAAAAGCGCCCCGGAATGGACCACGGAAGGCACTGCCCTTTACTATGCCCTGAGCTTAGACCAGGTATTAATGCCGGGCGGCAAGCTGTTGTACCCTTATCCTAAGCTGCTGCATTTTCTCACTTTCGCTACCTACTACACCGAGCTGCTGCTGCCGTTTCTGCTCTTCATTCCGTTTCGGGTCACGTGGTGGCGACTGGTGTTTGTGGGCGTGATGTACGGCTTTCACCTGGGCATTAGCCTGACGCTGTTTGTGGGGTTGTTTTTCCTGATCAATATGGCCTCCGTGCTGGGTTTGCTCCCGCCGGCGGCCATGAATTGGCTGGATAAGCGCTTTGCCCTGGGAGCCCAACGCCTGGGTCCCCGGGTGGCGGCCCGAACGGCGCTGTTACGGCCCCGCCTGGCCCGGTTTCGGGTGCCGCTACGCCTGCGGGTGGAGCATCAGTGGGACCTGCCCGACAGCACCCGCACCATGCTGCGCGGCGTGCGCAATGCCGTGGTAACCGTGCTGCTGGGCTATGTCATCTGGTGGAACCTGGACAGCGTCAACCGGCCCTCGCTGTACATGTCGGACTCATTGCGCTGGTTTGGCTACCTGTTTCGCGTAGACCAGCACTGGGGCATGTTTGCACCAGCCGTGTTTAAAGACGACGGCTGGTACATTCTGGACGGCACCACTGCCGACGGCAAGCATGTAGACCTGAACCGCGACGGGCAGCCGATGACGGAGCAGAAGCCCGCTTCGGTGGTGTCCTTATTCAAGAACGACCGGTGGCGCAAATACAGCGAAAATTACTTGTTTGTGACCAACGAGTACATGCGGCCCTATTACTGCAACTACCTGCTGCGCATCTGGCACGAAAACCCGGTGCACCCGCCGCTGCGGCGTTTGGAGGTAGTGTATATGAAGGAAGTATCCTTGCCTAACTATCAGGTTGCCACACCCAAACGGGAGGTATTATGCACCTGCGAAGCTCCACAGCCCACGGCGGCCAACCTCGACAGCGCCGCCGACTCTATTCCCTAAATCCGGTATTTTCCTTATCCAAACCGCGCAGTCTGCGTACTTCTGAACGCTGCTCCGGGCTTTGGTCGGGGCCGGCCGACTGATTTCCCCTACTCAATCTCGTCCGTATGCCAAATACCGCAACCCGCGCCAATACCCCCGCCCTGCAGGCCGTCGTGCCCGGCGTGTGGGGTCTGCGCAACGTCTTTGTAAACCTGTACTTCGTGCGCGACACCTCCTCGCCCCTGGAGCCTTGGGTGCTGGTTGATGCCGGCCTGCCCGGCTCGGCGGCCAAAATCAAGGAGAATGCCGAAGCTATTTTCGGTCCCAACAACCCGCCGTCGGCCATCATCCTCACCCACGGCCACTTCGACCACGTAGGCGCCCTGCACACGCTGGCCGAAGAGTGGAACGTACCCGTGTATGCCCATCCGCTGGAGCTGCCTTACCTAACGGGCCGCTCGTCGTATCCGCCCCAGACCCCACGGTGGGTGGTGGAGCCATGGCCGCTATGTCGTTTCTATACCCCAAAAAGCCTATTGACCTAGGTTCCCGGGTGCAGCCCTTGCCCCTCAACGGTACGGTGCCCTTCTTGTCAGAATGGCGCTGGATTCCGACGCCGGGCCACACCGCCGGCCACGTATCGTTTTTCCGGGAGTACGACCGCACCCTAATTGCCGGCGACGCCTTCGTAACGGTGCAGCAGGAGTCGGGGACGGCCGTGTGGGAGCAGCGCCAGGAAGTGCACGGCCCGCCCGCCTACTTCACCCAGGACTGGGCCCAGTCGCGCGCCTCGGTGGAAAAGCTGGCAGCTTTGGAGCCCCAGATTGCCGCCACGGGTCATGGAATACCGATGCATGGCGAAGAACTGCGCCGGCAGCTGCATGATCTGGCTTTGCACTTTGAGCAGCAAGCCGTACCCAAGCAGGGCCGCTACGTGGGTCACCCGGTTGTAGCCGACGAAACCGGTACGGTATCCGTACCGCCTTCCACCGAGGCCCCGCTGCCCAAATGGATTATTGGGGCGGCGCTGGTAGGCGGCCTGGGTTATCTGTTGCTGCGCGACAAAGATAAAGCCCGCCGCCCCAAACACCAGGACCACTCCGACGATTATGCCCGCCGCCACCGGGACTCCTACGAGTTCTAGAAAGCTGACTCACGGGATCAGCGCGTTGTACTGAGTTGGCCGAAGCATCTCTGCTGTACCTGCGGCAGGGATGCTTCGGCCCACTTAGTGTGATGGTCCCGTTACTACCCTTCAAAAGCTTACCCTTTTCTGCGCCCCGCCCTTTTTGCCCCTCTTTGCCAAACACCCACGCATAAGTATATATGGCCGTATCCCAACCCGACGCCCGCCAGGGGTCTGCCGTGGAGGAAACCAGGCACAAAATAGCGTCGCTCCAGCATCTGGATTTGCGCAAACATTCCATTGATGAGTTGGCCGAGCGGATTCGGGACCTACTGCAGGGCCACCCGCTCCGCCTCATCGAGTTTGGCCCCGGCCTGCTGCTGTACCGCGGCAAAGCCTGTACCGAGCCGCCCACGCATCTGCAGCACGTTTCCTACCCGCCCGCCGAGCTTGTAACCGCCGACCAGCGGGCTAACCGGGCCGGACAGCCCATGTTCTACTGCAGCGCTACCTGGCACCCACCGTTTTTTGAGGCCAGCGTGCAGCCCAAGGACCAGATTGTTATTAGCCGCTGGCAAACTCAGCAGCCGCTGCGTCTGGCTAGCTTTGGCTACGCCGACGTGTGCGCCGACGACCCGCACTCTGACCGGGAAAAGGCTCTGGCTCAGGCCCTGGCCCAACTGCCTGCGGTAGTACAACCCATTGCCGAGTTCCTGACCAAGGCCTTTACCCGCTCGGTGCACGACGACAACCACCATCACTACCGGCTGTCGGTAGCCATTGCGGAAGCCTGCGAGTTGGGTACTGCTTTCGACGGTTTGCTCTACCCATCAGCGGCGATGCCCAGCCCGGCCCACAACCTGGCGTTGCACCCCAGCTGCCTCGACACGGGCAAGCTTCGCCTACAGTATGTGGAGTACCTGACCGTCAACCGGGTAGAAACGGAAACCATCGACGTCCAGTCCCACGACTTTGCCAACTCCGTGCTGCCCGACGGCCGCCTCAAGTGGCTGGGCCGCCCCGGCAACTGGGTGCTGCGGGAGGGCGGCATTTCCACCGATTGCCGCTACGACGCGGGCCAGTGGCGGGTGCAGGGCCCGCAGTGCTGACAAGTTAGCCAATCGGCGCTGCTGCGGGCAGCAGGTCGCAGTACCAGAACCCGGCTTCGCCGCCACCCGGGGCCGGGTAAGTACGCCGCACAATTTCGCCCCGCTCAAAGGCTATAGGTTCGCGGAAATACGGCGCGGCAAAGACGAAGCTGTGGTATTCGCCGTTTTCCCCGCAGGCGTCCACCCCGGCGGCAAGTCGCGCAGAAAGTTTTCGTCGAGCAAACGGCCGCAGAAGCTTTGGTCGAGCCACTGCTCGTTTACGCACACCACAACTGCCTGGAAACCCAGGGCCAGGTACTCGCGCAGAATATCGGCGCTGCTGCGCTCCCAAAGCGGAAATACGGCCTGCATTCCGACCCGGGCCAGCTGCTCCTCACGGTAGTGGCGCAGGTCGGCCAGAAAAATGTCACCGAATATGGCGTGGTGCATGCCCTGGGCCTGTAACGGTGCCAGCGTGGCCCGCATGAGCTGCTCATAGTCGGCCATGTCGGGGGCCTCGGGCAGCTCCAGCTTGGTCAGAGGCAAGCCGATCTGCCGGGCCTGGGCTTTGAGCAAGGCCACCCGCACCCCGTGCATGGACACGCGCTGGTAGTGACTGTTAACGCTGGTAAGCAGGTGCCGAACCTCGTAGCGCGGGTCTTGCAGGGCGTGGTAGAGCGCCAGGGCCGAATCTTTGCCCCCGCTCCAGTTCATTAATGCTGGAATAGCCATGCGGCAAAGCTACGGGTTCGAAGGCCGGAATAGGATAGCGCAAGGCCCGGCTTTTGACCAGATTCAAATCAAGGGGCTGCCTACTTCAGCTATGGAGGACAGATTTTGCGTATACCTGATTTCCAAGTCTACACTGTACTCCAAACACCTGAACTATGAAACTCACTCAGCGCTTTGTGCTGGCTGCTGTGCTGGGCGCCGCGGCTTCTTTGACCACGGCTTGCGACCGGGGCGGCACGCCCGGCGAAGACCGGCAGAACGTCAACGACTTCTCGACGGCTCCCCGGCCCGCTCCATTGAAACCAATATGGACAGCGTAAACGGCCAGCAGAACGCACCGGCCGCTGGTGGCGAAGGCTCGGCTGCCGACCAGGCTCAATCAACCGACAACGCCATGAACTCGTCGCCGGGCGGCAACAGTTCGACTTCCCCCCAGGCCGCTTCCGGCACGCCCAACTCGGTGGACAAGGTTACCAACAACAACAGCCTGAACGATACCAAGGCCCCTTCGCAGAACAGCACGGCCCCAGCACCGCCCCTGGCTCGACCCAGAACACGGGTACGACCGACCGCAACGGCAGCTCCGGCCGCACCCAATAACCAGTACTGATTTCCGCAGAAATGCCCCGCAATTTACTGGACTGCGGGCATTTTTACGTTTCAGAGCTTGCCAGCCTTAGAACAGCGAAGGATAATTGGCGTGATAAGAAGGCTGGGCGGGCCGGTGGCGCGGCACATGGGCGTCGCGGCGGGCAGTAGTAGCAGCTACGTTTCTAACGGCAGCCTTGCTGCTGCCAAACACCGTAGCGTCTTCTACCAGGGCCCACACGGTGTCGGGCACCTTAGTTTGCTTGCCCAGTTCTTTGCGTAGGTAAAAGCTACCATAAGTGCCCGCCACGGCAGACAATGCCCCAGCAAACCACCACCGAAACCGGACCGGCGCTTCGACTTGTAGAGCATGGCGCCCATTATTGCCCCCGACAAGCCACGACCCAGCAAGGCAGTAGGCGTAATCCGGTCGGGCATACCGGGCAGCTTGTCGGCTACCATTTCACTGGCAGCCAGCACCGTCAGGCCCTTGGCGGCCACACCCGACTGCAGCAGCCGCAACGGCGACGCGCCCAGGGCATCGGAGCGGTGTTTGGCGAAGGAGCTGCTCAGGGCGGCCAGCGGCGTCATGCTGCGCAGCCCGGCCAGCGTACCCAAGCTCAGAGTTTTCCAGAAAGGAGAAGCCATATCAGAAAGAAATAGAGTGCGAAAGAAGATGGAGCCTTCTTTAACGCACCACCGCCGCTGACGTTGGCCCAACGAGCTACTTCTCTCCTGCCGCCCGCTTACTTGGGCTGCGGGCCCTGCCCGGGGCGGGCGTAGGCAAACGAGGCCAGGGGCGTAACCTGGTGGTAGCCGTCGAGGCCGGAAATGCAGATGGCTCCGGCCTGCTGCAGGTCCAGGGTACCATCGGCGCGCAGCACGGTTTCGGGCAGGTATACGTGCTCTACCTCACCCACCAGCAGCACCGTGCCGTTGTGAATCGGCAACTCTTCTTTCAGGCGCAGGCCAATACCAATCTGGCATTCGGCCACGTATGGAGCCGGAAAATCGTCGCGGTACTCGGCCGTAAAGCCGCACTGATCAAACTCAGACTCGTCGCGGCCAAATTCGGCGGAGGTGTAGTGGGCGGCGGCTACCCGGTCGGCCGGCACGTGATTAATGGTGTAGCAGCCGGTGGCTTTGATGTTCTCGTAGGTGTGGCGCGGCACAGTAGCAGGCCGCGTGACGATGCCCAGCACTGCCGGGGCCGAGCCCAGGTGAATTACCGAGCTGAAGATGGCCAAGTTGGTAGCTCCCGCGGCCGAGGCCGTACCAATCAGGTTGGCGGGCTTGTAGCCGGTAATGGAGTTGACCAAGTTGAGGCGGTAAATCTTTTCGAAAGCGGCAATATCGGCGGCGGTCAGGTGGCGCATGGCAAGCAGTTAGTTCTCAGCAAGGACCGCCAACCCCGGCTTTTGTTCAGCCTGCAGTTACGGTCTGGCCCCTCGTTCTGATTTGCTTTCATCATAACATCTGGTTTATTCACAAAACTGCCTCCCTCCCGGCCGCTGGCGCAGCTGGAAAGGAGGCAGTTTTCGGTTGTAAAAAGGTTACTTCTGGGCGGCAGCCCAGGCATCCATCTTCCGTTCCAGCACGGCCAGCGGCATGATGCCGTCCTTGAGGAATTCGTCGTGGAAAGCCCGCAAGCTGAACTTGGCGCCGAGCTGCTTTTTGTACTTGTCGCGCAGCTCCTGAATCTTGAGCTGCCCGATCTTGTAGCTCAGGGCCTGGCCTGGAATAGCCATGTACCGCTCGATTTCGGCCGTAGCTCTTTGCTCGTTGATGGCCTCATTGTCCATCATGTACTTAATAGCCTGCTCCCGGGTCATGCCCTTGGTGTTCATGCCCACATCCACTACCAGGCGGATAGCGCGGTGGATTTCATTGCTGAGCGCGCCCATGTACTGGTAAGGGTCGGTGTAGAGGCCCAGCTCCTTGCCCAGGCTTTCGGTATACAGGGCCCAGCCCTCGGAGCTGGCGCTGTAGCCGCCAAACCGCCGGAACTTGGGCAGAGCAGTGTTTTCTTGCTGCAGCGAAATGTGGAAGTGGTGACCCGGAATAGCTTCGTGCAGGAACAACGACTCCATGCCCGGCGTAGTAAAGGTGGCGGCGTCCAGAATCGGGACGTAGAAAATGCCGGGACGGGAGCCGTCGGCGGCGGCGCGGTTGTACTCGGCCGAAGCCGAAGCTGCCCGGAATGCCTCCGTCTGCCGGATTTCAAACGCACTCTTGGGCTGGCGGCTGAAGTACTTGGGCAGGGCCGGCATGATGCGGGCCTGAATGCCCCGGTAGGCCGTCAGCACTTCCTCGGGGGTTTTGTAAGGCATAAATTGCTTGTGGGTCTTCATGTACTGGAAGAAAGCCGGCAAGTCGCCTTTGAAGCCTACCTGGGTCTTGACCCGCTCCATTTCCGAGCGAATCCGCTTCACCTCGGCCAGGCCCGTCTGGTAGATTTCCTCCGGCGTCTTGTCCGTCGTCGTCCAGTTCTTCACGTAGAACTTGTACAGCTCGGGGCCTCCGGGCACGTCGGCCAGGCCGGTAGTAGTGCGAGCTTTGGGCAGGTACTCGTTCTGCAGAAAATCGGCCAGCTTCTTATACGTGGGCACAATGTCGGTCAGAATGAGCTGCTGGTAGGCCGTGGTCAGGCGCTGCTTGTCGGCGGCCGAAAAGCTGGCCGGCAGCTTATTGATAGGGCCGTAGAAAATGCTTTTCGGGGCCTCGGCCACCACCAGGGCCTGGGCCTGCGGAATCATCTTAACCACCAGCGCCCGGGGCAGCACCACGCCGGCCTTGGCCCCGCGGCGGAAGTTGCTGATGGCCGAGTCGGCCCACACCGGGAACTGCCGGGCCCGCACCAGCCAGTTGTCGTAGTCCTGCACCGTTTTGAAAGGCTGGGCCCCTTCGCCCGAACCCAGCTGCACAAAGGAAATGGGCAGGCCCCAGAACTGCTTGAAGGGCGTCAGCCAGGCATTTTGCCGGAGTCCATTAAGCTCGGTCTGGAGCTTGTACTGGAAAATGTCGTAGCTGATTTTGTCGTTGGCCGAAAGCTGGGCCCGCTTAAAGCTACCCAGCTTGGCTAGGTAGCCCTGGTAAAAGGCCTGCAGTGTGTCGCGGTAGGCCTTGGTTTGGTCGTTGGGCAGCTGGTCGTTGTAGCGGTTGTCGCCCTGGGAAGTGGCGCTGAGTGGAAACAGGCGGTTGTTTTTCTCCCAATAGGCGTCGAACAGCGCGGCCAGGCGCTTGTCATCATCGGCCGGGCGCTGAGGGCGCAACGCCGGTAGGGTAAACGAGGCCAGCAGGGAGCAAACCGCCACGCCGGTCAGGATGGTCTTTCTCATTAGTTGCGGAAGAATTTTAGCCCAAGATACACGCTGCCGGTCCTAGTTTCCCACTTTCTTGCCAGCCCAGAAACACCACCGGCCGGCACTACAGCGCATGCTGCGTACCGGCCGGGGCCATTTGCGTTACCTGCGGCGACTCCCGCTACCGGGAGCCGCCGCGGTGTAGACTACTGTTTCACGAAGTGGAAATTGCGGGTCGAGCCGTTCGACGTGAGCAGGCGCAGTACGTAGCTGCCGGCGGGCAGGGCCCGCACATCCAGCTCCGCTTGGCCGCTCGAGTTCAGCGCCTGAGTCAGCAGAGCCTGGCCCAGCACCGAGTACACCGTAGCCGTGGCTTGCACGGTAGCGTCGGTGAACTGCACGCGCAGCTTGTCGGTCGTTGGGTTAGGCACCACGGAGAAGTCGGCGGCGCCGGCTCCAAACAGCACGGTGCGTACCGGCGAGTAGGTGCTGCTGCCGTCTTTATCCACCTGATGCAGGCGGTAGTACACGGTGGTAGCCAAACGGGCCGCACCGGCATCCACAAAGGCGTAGCGCTGAGCCTGGGTAGTGGTGCCCTGGGCTTTTACCTGACCAATAGCCCGGAAAGGCTGGCCGGCTACCGAGCGTTCCACCGCAAAATAAGCGCTGTTTTTCTCCTGAGCCGTAGTCCAGCTGAGCTGGGCGTCCAGGTTGCTGGGCGTAGCGGTAAACTGGGTCAGCTCCACGGGCAGCGGGCCGCTGAACTGCGTAGAACACAGCGCCGAGCCAGGCACGGCCACTGCACTACCGCCCGTATCGGGTCCGTTATAGTTGAAGGTCAGCACATTGTCACCGGAGCCTTCCCCGTACAGAATTGTAACCGGATAGGTACCGGCGGCCAGATTGATAACCCCCGTGTAGAAGCCTGCGGAGTGGTTGCCGCCGGCATTTACCACAGCTTTTGATGCTTGCAGGTTGGTATCCCGGGCATTGTTGCCAATCCAGAGCCAGGAAGCATCGTCGCTATACAGCGTGAAGGTGTAGGTGCCCCCCGTAACGATGGTGATGTAGCCCCGCATCCGCGACGAGTAGTTGTCCGGGTCGGATGCCGTGCCCGAGTTCATGGCTGAGGTAATGTCGCCCCAGCCGGCGCGGCTGCTGAAGCTCACGTTGCCCACGGTGCGGGTCAGTGCGGGCGTATTGGTGTTGAAGAAGGAGAAGTTGTCGCTGAAGTAGCCTTTGTAGTACTCCGCGTACAGGCCCTGCGTGGCCGGCTGACTGTTGAAGGTAGACCCGGAGCACGAGCCGGAGGGCAGCGTCACGATGGTCGTCACGTTGGCGGCGGCCAGGCTGCCGTTGTTGTTGGGCGCAGCAGCGTCGGTGGTGGTGGCCGTGTTGCGGGCCTGCCCACTCACCGGCTGATTGTTGTTGGGCAGCGTAAAGCTGATGGTGTAATCCTGCTTGTCGCCGTTGTTCATCGTCCCGATAGTGGGCAGCGTTACAATACCGGTATTGACATTGTAGCTGGCGCCGGCCGGAACCGTTACCGAAAGCAGAGCCCGGGGCAGCTGAACGGTGGGTGCTACGCTGTTGGCAGTCGAGGGGCCGTTATTCTGCACCGTTGCCGTGTAGGTCACCGAAGAGCCGGCCGCTGCCGTAGCTGGGCCGCTGATGGTCGTTACCACGTCGGCCGCCGGCGTTACGGTAATAGGAGCCGTAGCGCTGTTGTTGCTGGTGTTCGAGTCGAAGGCATTCGAGGTAATGGAAGCCGTGGCGCTAACGGTGGTGGCCGTAGCTGGCGCCGTGAACCTGATTACCGGCGAGAAGGTCGAGCCATTACCTAAGGAGGTAAGGTTGGGGAAAGTGAGCAGGCCGGTACCCTGATTGTAGGATCCACCAGCCGCATCCGTCAGGACCAGGCCGGCTGGCAGCTGCACCTGAGCAGCGGTTCCGGGAGCCGTATTGGGGCCGTTGTTGCGGAAAACCACGTTGAACACGCCCTCCTGCCCAGCCAGCACGGTGCCAGACTCGGCCGAAATAGTGGCCTGCAGCTCGGCGGCAGTAGTCGTTACGGTGGCGTTGAAAGTAAACTGGTCAGCGGCCGTATTCGGGCCTTGGCTGGTGCTGGTACCCGTGGAGCTGACCAGCGTTACGGGGCCCGAAGTATTGGGGGCTGTAAAGCTGAGCTGGTACGAGCTGGTGGCACCGCTTTCCAGCGTAGTGGCCGGATACGTGACAATAACCCCGTTGTTCACTACTATCGACTGGGCACCTGGCGCCGAAACGTTGGTGCTGCCAGCTGGCAGGCGGATGGACTGCGCTACGTTGGTGGCGGTAGAGGGGCCGTTGTTGGTGAAGTTGACGGTGTAGGTGCCCGAAGGCTGACCCTGGCCCAGCACCGCAGGACCGGTAATGGTGGTCGTCACATCGGCCACCGGCGTCACGGCGAAGGAGTCGTATCCGGTATCGGTCTGGGTGTTAGCACCCTGCCCGGTCGTGGTATAAATCAGCGAGTAGGCGACAATAGAAGGAACCGGCGGCGTGGTAAACCGGATGGTCGACGTGAAAACCTGGCCGTTGGTCAGGTTTGTCAGGGCCGGATAATCGACCAAGCCCGAAGCAGGATTGTACACCCCACCATTGCTGATGGAAAGAATGGACAGCCCGGTGGGCAGCTTTACCTGCCCAATCACCTCGTTGGCGCCACTAGGACCGGTGTTGCTGAAGCTTACGGTAAAACCGCCGGGCTGGCCGGCCGGCGTGGGGTTGGTCAGGGGCACAATGCTGGTGGTCACGTCGGCCACGGCGCACTGGGCGTTGTAGAGCACGGGTTGCACTAGGCCACTGGCACCACGGGTGGCACCGTTGAGCGGAAATTCCGTCAGGCCGGTGGAAGAGGTAGTACCGCTTACCCCGCCCAGCACCTGGGTCGTAAAGTTGGTGCCGGAGTTGTTGGTATACTGAATCAGGCCGCCGCCACCGCCGCCGCCGGGTCCTTCCGACTCGACGCCGGCGTCGCGCTGGGAGCCGCCGGTGCCGCCCTGAGCGCTGGCCGTAATGCCGGTGATGGTGCCGCTGACGTGCAGTACAATGCTACCACCGCCACCGCCGCCGCCGGCAGCATCCGTGCCGCCCGAGGTTGGGATATTGTTGCCGCGGAAGCCGGTCGTACCATTCGCCAATACCGAGCCCGAGCCCGATACGGCTCCGCCGGTCAGCAGATATACCAGACCGCCACCGTTGCCGCCGGAGGTAGATACAGTGTTGTTGCCGTCGCCGGCGCCGCCACCGCCACCCAGGTAGAGCCGGCCCCGGTTCTCGAGTGGCCGGCCGCCGTAGCCACCGTTATTCTGACGGTCGTTGCCGCCCCAGCTGCTAGCTCCCGGCCCTACCACCAAGGCATTCTGGTTGGCAGAGGCGTAGCTATAGCCGCCCCGGCCGCCCCCGGAGGAAGTGGAGGTAGCAAAGCCCGATCCTTCCAGATTCCAGGCGTCGTCGTACGCATTGTTGGTGCCCCGGTCGGGGTTGCCCAAACCGGTCCAGGTGCCCAGGCCCACGTTGGCGCCGCCGCCGCCGGCCGCGTTGTGGGAGTTGCCGCCCCCGCCTCCGTTGGCTGCGGCGCCACGGCCGTAGCGGCCGCCCAAGGCGTCGTAGTCTACGCCGGCGCCGGCAATGCTTTCCCCTTTTTCAGCCCCGAAGGTGGACGCCGTGCTGCGGAAGCCCATCACTATATTGTTGGCATCTTCCGAGTTATTGTCGACCGCACCACCCCGGAAACCCAGGCCGGTAGCAGTAATGGTACCGTTCACAATGGTTCCGTTAGCTACTTCCATCGCCACGATGCCACCCAATCCGGTAGTCCGGTCCCAGGCTGCGCCGCTCACGGCGGCTCCGCTGTTCACGGTGAGCGTGCTGAAGCGCGGCAGACGTACTACCTGGGTCTGGCCGGCAGCCGTGTAGTCGTACTTCAGGCCGCACGTCAGGTTGATAACGTCGGTGCCCGATACGGAGGCCACTTCCAGCAGCTCGTAGCGGCCGGCATTGTTATACGCCGATACCGTACCGTAAAAGGCCGCGTCATTCGTAGCAATGCTGGCACCCTGCATTTGAATCAGCAGGATCAGGTCTCCCTGGGTCAGGGCCCCGGGAAAGCGGCTGTTGGCGTTCAGCGTGTTGTTGCTGACCCGCAGCAGAGTAGCCCCCGCCGCCGCGTCGGCCGTAACCTTGGCGTATTCGTTGACGATGATGGTGCCCGTCGTCACGGTGCGGTTACCGTCGCTGCCCCGGACGCGCTGAGCCCAGGTCGTAGCAGCAGGTAACAAGAGAGCAAGAGCCAGCCAGAGCCGGGCCGTTTGGCCAAGACGCGTCAGGCGGCTCCAGCCCGGAATAAGCCGGGCAGAAGCAGTAAACATGTGCATAGGTATGCTAGAATGGTAGAAACAGAGCAGGCGTTGAACTATACTTCCAAAAAAGCACAGCTCGACGGTGCAAATTTACTCTGTGACTATCAGTATCTTACCTTATTTATACAGATATTATAGCATTCTTAACATATTCCAATTTTAAACCAAAACTCATATATATCCAAAATGACACTATATAACGCTAAACAACGTACTACTACTGGCCAGACATGGAGTACAATGAGCCCATTTACCATGATTTAGCAATATCCTAGCGTTCTAAATTATCTTCGAAGGTGAACAATACCTGACTGTGCCCGCTCAAAAGCAGCCCGACAATTTTCTAGCTTTTGTACTATGTCCTAAGCAAAGTTCAGCCCCGGGTTGTTTCCTATCAAAGACAACTCGGCTAAATGGCTTATAAACACAAACGGAAAGCCTGGGAGGCTTTCCGTTTGTGTTTGGTAGAGTACCATGCCGTTATTTCTGGTCCGTGGCCCAGTCGTCCATCTTGCGTTCCAGCACCTGCAGGGGCATCACGCCATCCTTCAACAGCTCGTCGTGGAAAGCGCTGAGGCTGAAATGCTCCCCATTCTGGTGCGGGTACTTTTCGCGTAGCTTGCCCGAGGCTCCGGCCGCCAGCTGCTTGGTGTATTTCTCGCGTAGCTCCCGAATCTTGAGCTGGCCGATTTTGTAGCTCAGTGCCTGCCCCGGAATGGCCATATACCGCTCGATTTCGGCCGTGGCGCCCTGCTCGTTGATGGCCTCGTTGTCCATCATATACTTGATGGCCTGCTCCCGGGTCATGTTTTTGGTGTGCATGCCCACGTCCACCACCAGACGAATGGCGCGGTGAATTTCGTCACCTAGCGCACCCATGTACTGGTAGGGGTCGGTGTAGAGGCCTAGCTCCTTGCCCAAGCTTTCGGTATACAGGGCCCAGCCTTCGCCCATGGCTCCGTACCAGGCAAAGCGGCGAAACTTAGGCAAATCCTGGTTTTCCTGCTGCAGCGAAATCTGGTAGTGGTGACCCGGAATGGCTTCGTGCAGGAACAACGACTCCATGCCCGAGGTGGTATTAAAGGTGGTAGCGTCCAGAATCGGGACGTAGAAAATGCCGGGACGGGAGCCGTCGGGCGTGCCCTGGTTGTACTCGGCCGAAGCCGAAGCTGCCCGGAACGCCTCCGTCTGGTGAATCTCGAAGCCGGTTTTGGGCGTGCGCCCAAACATCTTTTTCAGGTTGGGCGTGATGCGGGACTGAATGCCCCGGAAAGCGCCCAGAACATCCTCGGGCGTTTTGTAAGGCATGAATTGCTTGTCGGTCTTCATGTACTGGAAGAAAGCCGGCAAGTCACCCTTAAAGCCCACCTGGGTCTTGACCCGCTCCATTTCCGAACGGATCCGCTTCACCTCGGCCAGGCCCGTCTGGTAGATTTCCTCCGGCGTTTTGTCCGTTGTCGTCCAGTATTTTACTAGGTAACGGTACTTGGCAGCCCCGTCGGGCAAACCGCTGATGCCGGTAGTGGCGCGGGCCTTAGGCAGGTATTCATTCTCCAGAAAGTCAGCCAGCTTCTTATACGTGGGCGAAAGCTCGGTCAGAATAGCTTCCTGGTAGGCGGAAGAAATCCGCTTGCGGTCGGCCACGCTGAAATCCTTGGGAAAGGCGTCGACCGGACCATAGAACAGCGACTTGGCGGCGTCGGTCACGACCAAGTTGCGCATCTGCGGAATCATTTTCTCGACCAGGGCCCGGGGCAGCACCACGCCGGCTTTCATGCCCTGGCGGAAGTTGCTGATGGCCGAGTCGGCCCATACTGGGAAGCCGTGGGCCCGGCCCAGCCAGTTGTCGTAGTCCTTGACGGTTTTGAAGGGCTGAATACCCGTGCCGGCTCCGTACTGACCCAGCGAAATAGGCAGGCCGCCAAACTGGCTGAAGGGAATCATCCAACTGCCGGGGTAGTCGCTGCCCACCAGGATGCCCTGTTTCAGGCCGTCGAGGCGCATCTGCAGATCATACTGAAACAGGTCGTAGCTCACCCGGTCGTTGGCCGACAGCTCGTCGCGGTTGAACTTGCCCAGCTGCGTCAGGTAGCGCTGATAAAACGTGCCTAGGCCGTCACGGAAGGCTTTGGTCTGGTCGTTGGGCAGCTGGTCGTTGTAACGGTTGTCGCCCTGAGCCGTGGCACTCATCGGAAACAGCTTGGCCTGCTCTTCCCAGTAGTTTTCGAACAGCGTCTTAAGGTCTTTCACGTTGGCATCAGCGCCAGTAGTGGTGCCGTTTTGGTCGCCGGTCTTTTGCTGGTTGCAGCTGGCCAGCAGCGCACAGGCGAGCAGGCCGCCCAGAGCAAGTTTTTTCATTCTGAGAGAATGTGTGTGGTAGTTGAGGTCAGGAAGGTAAAGCGTTTGGCTTGAAAAGACGCAACCAGCTGCCTAAAGCTGCGCTATGGCCAGCTTTTGAGAACTACTACAGTTGAGTCTTTGCCACCGCGGCCTTTTCCTTCCTGCGCTGTATCAGGCAGCAAGCTGGCTTGTCAAGTTTCTTCTTTCAATACTTGTAAGTACTTACACAAACCCTTACACTTGCAGCATGGATTTCTTCGAGCAACTTGGCCCGGCAGCTCTCGGTAGCCGCCTGCGCCGCCTTAATGAGCAAATGACCAGCCAGGCCGCGGCCGTATACGCGCTGTATCACGTTCCTTTCGAGCCGCGCTGGTTTCCCGTTTTCTACACGGTGGCCTCCCAGCCCGAGCTGCACGTTGGGGAAATTGCTGAGCGCATCGGCCATACCCACGCCGCAGTTAGCCAGGTGCTTAAAGAGCTGGCGAAGCACGATTTGGTGAGCGTGCAGCGCGGCGAGGCTGACCAGCGCCGCAGCATCGTAAGCCTCACGCCCACCGGAACCGAGCTGTGGCCGGCCCTGCAGCAGCAAGCCACCGACGTGCGTCAGGCTACCGAGGAGCTGCTGACCGAAACCCGGCACAACCTTTGGCTGGCTATTGGCGAAATGGAATACGCGTTGTCGCGCCGCAGCCTGGCCACCCGGGTGAAGGCCATCCGCGACCAGCGCATTGCCGGGCAGGTCCGCATCCTCGACTACGCTCCCGAGCACCAACCGGCTTTCAAGGGGCTCAACGCCGAGTGGATTGAGCGCTACTTCCGCCTAGAGGAAGCCGACCTCAAGGCCCTGGACCACCCCGACGAATACATTCTGCAGCGCGGCGGGCACATTCTGCTGGCCGAGTACGAAGGCCGGATCGTGGGCACCTGCGCGTTGATTAAAATGAGTGACGACACGTACGAGCTGGCCAAGATGGCCGTATCGCCGGCGGCGCAGGGCCTGGGTATCGGTCTGCGGCTGGGCGAAGCGGCGGTGGCCAAAGCCCTTATGCTGGGCGCTGGGCGGCTGTATCTGGAAAGCAATACCAAGCTGGGTCCGGCCCTGAATCTGTACCACAAGCTGGGTTTCCGCAAAACCGTGTCGGGCCCCGCCTCCCCGTATGAGCGCTGCAACATTCAGATGGAGCTGCTGCTGAAATAGGGCTGCTCCCGCCGGACGGACACTGTTTTTTGGCCGCGGCCCCAACCAGAAAGCCCGTGCTGAGTTATACAAGCCATTTACTCATCACACCCAACCCGCAATGGAAGCACTCAACGGTAAAACTGCCCTGGTAACGGGCGCCGGAAAAGGAATTGGACGCGCCGTAGCCCTGGCCTTGGCCCAGGAAGGCGTACAGGTGGCGTTATTGGCCCGCTCGGAAGAGCAGCTGCGCGCTGTAGCCCAGGAAATCGAGGCGCAGGGCGGCCGGGCCCTGGTCGTGGTGGCCGACGTGGCCGACCGGGCCGCCGTGGAAGCCGCCGTAGCCCAGGCCCTGGCCGACTTAGGCACCATCGACATTCTGATTAACAACGCCGGCATCGGCACCTTCGCCAAGCTGGTAGATATGGAGCCGGCCGAGTGGGAGCATATTATTCAGGTGAACCTGCTGGGCACGTACTATACCACCCGGGCCGTGCTGCCCCAGATGATAGCGCGAGAAACGGGCGACATTATCAACATTGCTTCCACGGCCGGGCAGCGCGGTGCCGCTACCACCAGCGCCTACAGCGCCTCGAAGTTTGCCATCCTGGGCCTAACCGAGTCGCTGATGCAGGAAGTGCGTAAGCAGAACATCCGGGTTTCGGCCCTCACGCCCAGCACCGTAGCTACCGAGCTGGCCATCAATAACAAGCTCACCGACGGCAACCCCGAGAAGGTAATGCAGCCCGAAGACCTGGCCGAGTTCATCATTTCCCAGCTCAAGCTTAACCGCCGCATCTTTATCAAGGAGGCCGGCATGTGGAGCACCAACCCCTAGGTTAGCCTACTGCTCACCTAACAAAAAAGCCCCGGAGCGACTTCCGGGCTTTTTTGCTTGAAACCGTTGACCGGTGCTACTTGATGATGCGGCCGTCGTTGCTGATGCGTACGTCGGGCTTGGCCTCTGCTTTGGGTACCATGGTTCCGAAAGCGCCTTTCTTTTCGAACGACTGAATTACTTCGTCTTCGACCGGGGTGCGCTTTACCACCGGGTTGTTGGCCCAGAATTCGGGGTCGTACTTAATGCTCTTGATGGCGGCCAGGTCCCGGTCGTCCACGCTCACGCGGGCGTAGGGAATCGAGGTAGGCGTGGTGTTGGTGTCGTAGAAGAAGGTGAATGACGACACGGTAAGCGGGGTGACGGGCTTGCCGGGTGAGGTCAAATCGGCGGCCAGGTTCACCTTCATGTATTCCAGCGGCGCTACGGCATCCTCCGTGTTCTGAAACGACATTTCGATGTCGAGCTTGGTGTTGCTGAACTTCTGGTTGGCGTTGGAAGTAGTGGCCGTGAAGTTAGGCGTGCTCATGCGGTAGCGCACCACTTTGTAGCTATCCACGTCAATCCAGATAGTGCCCTGGGCCTTGTATTTGGTTAGCTCGGGGCGGGTTTCGAAGTCGATTTCGGCAATACCACCCTTGGTCGAGTCGGGGCCGGCCACTACGCCTTTGAGCTCCAGCAGGTAGTTTTTCACCACGTTGGGGCTGAGCAGGGCCAGCGACTTGGTGGTATCGGCCTTGGCGTCGAAGAGGCCGTAGGACTTGGTGTACAGGGAAAAGTTGCTGAAGCTGGTCAGGCTGGCTTTGGCGGCGTAGCGGCCCTGGGCAATGGCCGTGCCCTCGATGCGGGCCGTGGTCGACTTCACGTTCCAGACCACTTCCTGCAGTTCGGTGGGCTCCCCGGCAATGCGGGTCGTCTGGCGGTAGAAAGCTTTGCCGTAGAACTTGCGGTTGTAGTTGCGCTGCAGCTGGCGGAAGGCCCGGTCGACGAGGCGGAAGGCGTAGCTGCCTACTTTCACCTCGGGCAGCGTGATGGTAGCCGGGGCCAGCGCTACCCGAACGGGCTCGGCGGCCGAGGTTACGCGCAGCGTGTCGCGCACGTGGCCCAGCTCGGTGATGAGCAGGGTGATGGGCAGCTTGGTAACCCGCAGCGTAAACTCGCCCTCGGTGTTGGTGGTGGTACCCATCGTGGTACCGGGCACCGATACGCTGGCAAACGGCAGGGGCTGATTGGACTCCTTATCCAGCACAACGCCCCGCAGCTGCTGGGCCTGGGTAAACTGGGCCAGGAGCAGCCCGAGCAGCACTAAAAGAAACGTGGGCCGGAACCGGCGGGGCCGGGCAGCGGCGGAAACGAGAGCAACAGAAGTCATCAGAACGGCGAAAAAAGGTACGTGAGGCAGGCGCCCCGGCCTTGGTAACGACCAAGCCAACGGCGGGCGTATGCGGCCTTGCAAAAGTAGGACCGCTTCGGCTTACGACAGGGAAAGTTTTGCCGGATAGTTCCCTTGACCGGACTTGACTGCTGGACTTAACACATTGTTCACACCGCCGCCGGCCGACAAACGGCATCTTTGCGCCATGAAACACCTGCTGTATTTGTTGCTCGCGCTGACCTTCCTGCCTGGCTCCCCGGCCCGGGCGCAGCAGTCCAAAGTGCTGACCGTGGCCTTTGGCTCCTGCAACCGGGTGGAGCTGCCGCAGCCGCTTTGGCCCGCTATTGGCCGCGAAAAACCCGACGTGTGGGTATGGCTGGGCGACAATATCTACGGCGACACCAACGACATGCAGGCTCTGCAAGCCAAGTACATTGCCCAGCTCAACCAGCCCGGCTACCGGCAGTTCCGCCAGCAGGTGCCTAATATTATCGGCACCTGGGACGACCACGACTACGGCCGCAACGATGCCGGCAAGGAGTACCCGTTTAAGCAGCAGAGCCAGCAGTTGGCCCTCGATTTTCTGCAGGAGCCGAGGGAAAGTGCCCGCCGAAAGCAGCAGGGCTTGTATGCGGCCTACACTTACCGCCTCGGCAAGAAAAAAGTGAAAGTCATTCTGCTCGACAACCGCTATTTCCTGGATCCGCTGGAGCGCGGCTTTGCGCGCAATTACCTGCCTAGCCCCACCGGCGACATTCTGGGGGCGGACCAGTGGCAGTGGCTCAAGCAGCAGCTCACCGGCTCCGACGCCGACGTGCACATCATCGGCAGCGGCATCCAGTTTCTGGCCCAGGAGCATCCTTATGAGAAGTGGGCCAACTTTCCGGCCGCTCGCCAACGCCTGCTGAGCCTGCTGGTATCGAGCCGGGCCAAGGGGGTAATCCTGCTCAGCGGCGACCGGCACATCGGGGAGATGTCGAAGATAACCCTGGCCGGCCGGGCTCAGCCCATCTACGAAATTACGGCCAGCGGCCTGACCCACTCGGCCACCCAAAACGCGGGGGAGCCCAACCAGTACCGGGTAGGCCCCTTGGTAAATCAGAAGCACTACGGGGTGCTGCGCTTCCGGCAGCAGGGCAAAAAGCTGCTGGTCACGGCAGCCCTGAAAGGCGAGGACGACCAGGAATTCTATAGCCAGGAAATCGAGGTCAACTAGCGGCGGGGACGCGGGGTCAGACCCAATTTCTCACCGCCGGTCAAACGTTGTGACTATACCGCGGAGCGTTGCGTCCGTACCGCGGACGACCGGGGCTACACCGCGGAGCATTAAATCTGTACCGCGGACGACCGGGACCACACCGCGAACCACTACGGCTACACCGCGGAGCATCGAGACTACACCGCGGACGACCGGGGCCAGGCCGCGGACGGATGAGGCCACACCGCGGATCGTTGGGGCTACACCGCGGACGAGTGGGACCACGCATCGGGATTTTGGTAACTATAGGTCGGGGTTTTGGTGACCAGGCATCGGGGTTTCATCTATTTCCTTTTCCGGGCCTGCGTGTTGTAGGGCGACTATAAAACTTAAAAAGCCTGCCGGAACACTTCCGGCAGGCTTTTTTTAGGTACTGGTACCGCTTACTCCTTTACAAACCGGTGGGTTTCGACCTGCCCGTTGCTGACAATGCGGACCAGGTACACGCCCGGCTTCAGGCTTTCCACCGGGAGCTGCAGCTGCTGGCCAGCTGCGGCGCCCGACACCCGACGCTGACTTACTTCGTGGCCTTGCCCGTCGAGAATAGCTACCTGCACCGAGCCCGAGGACGCGGGCAGGGCTACGGTAAGCTGCTTCTGGGCCGGGTTGGGGTACAGCATTTCGGTGGCGGCCGCCTGCCGGGCGCTGGTGGTTACTTTCGCGAAGCTCCACCAGTTAAGGTTAAAGCCCCCGGCCGGTACGCCAATGGCAATATCCTGCCGGCCTGCGGGCAGCGTAACCGTGTGCGAAACCGTAGTCCAGGTTTGCCAGCCACCGGTGGCCGGCACGTTTACCGTACCGCGTTGCGTGGTACCGGCGTTCTGCTCCAGGCTGATGCGCCCCCCGCCGCTGGCGCTGGCCACGCGGTACTGAATGAGGTAGTCGCCGGCCGTGGGAATGTCCACGGTGTAGGCCATCCAGTCGCCGGGGTCCAGCCAGCCCACGTTCAGCCCGCCGCCAGTGTCGGTAGTCGTTTCGGTTTGCACGCCGGCCATGGCGTTGTAGCTTTCGGCCTGCACGATGGTGCCGCTGGTAGTTGGCGGCGGGGTTACGACTCCGCCTCCCCCACCGCCGCTGGTGGTGCCGTTCCAGTTCTGGATGTAGCCTTTCACCAGGGCCCCCGACTGTGTCAGGTAGCTATCCGACCAGGCCGCGGTGGAACTGGTGCCGGGCTTCAGGGCCGAGGCGGTTTCGGCCTTGTCGTTGAAGGCCCAGTTGGCGTGACTGATGCTGTTTTGCTTTAGGAAATTCATCCATTCCTGGGTGGAGGCCGCATCCACGTAGCCATTGCCCGAGGCTTCGGTGGTACCGTATTCGGTCACGAACACTGCCACTCCCCGATTCAGGGCCGCCTGGGTTTTGTCGCGCAGACTCTGCTTGTGAGAGGCCGCGTAGAAGTGCAGGGTGTAGGCAATATTGGAGTAGCGCGTAATGGGACTGGCTGCCGCCACGTCCACGTCCTGCGACCAGGTGGGCGTGCCCACGATAATCAGGTTGTCGGGGTCAATGGCGCGGATGGCGCCGGCTACGGCCTCGGCATACGGCTTGATAACGCCCGTCCACGACACCTGCAGCGGCTCGTTATACACTTCGTAGATAACGTTGGGCGTATTGCCGTAGGTGCGGGCCATGTCCTGAAAAAAAGCAATGGCCTGGCTCTGGTAGCTTTCGGCGTGGTGCGAGTGCCAGTCGATGATGACGTACAAGCCCTGAGCCAGGGCTGCATCTACCACGGTTTTCACTTTCTGGCGGTTACCGGCCGGGTTGCTGATGTAGCCGCCCGCGTCCTCGACGCCCATGGCCACGCGCACCACCTTGGCGTTCCAGTTGTTTTTAAGCCAGCTGACGGTGTTGGCCGTGTAGTACTTCTCGCCGCCCCAGCCGTCGTTGCTCCAGAACAGGCTGTTGCCGGCCAGGCTCACGGGCTGGTTATTCTTGTCGACAATCTTGCTGCCGACTACTTTCAGCTGGCCGTACTGCTGCACCGCCGTTTGCGTTTGGGCCATAGCACTCAGGCTGCCGGTAGTAGCCAGGCCCAGCAGCAGGCATTTCACCCACGCGTGGCGCGGGCGGGTGGGGTTGGTTTTCAGGGTTTTCATGGGAAGTGGTGAAAGAATAGAGTGAATAGAAAGCGGGTTGCGGCAATAGGTGGGCTGCTTCTGGCAAGCGGCAACAAAAACCAGATTCGGCCGACAACTTCGGCGGTAGTGGATAGGACATAGCACAGCCAGGTCGACAACCCGGAGGGGTTGCCTGCAGGCAATAGTTGCAATAGGTAGTCAGTGGGGCGGCATGCTGCCGCGGGGTGGCAATAGAGCAGGGCCGCCAACTGGTGTAAATCGGGGCACGGGGCGTTGCAACGGGAAGCAACGAAGGCTACTAGAAAGGGCAGAGCAACAGGAAGCTAGCCGGTCAATCAGTTAAAAAGGCTAATTGCCTTTCCAGAATCCTGTTCCTTCTAAATGTACGGTGCCAATCGAAAAAAGGCTACTTAAATTGCGTCTATAGACGCAATAATAAAATACTTTCTGTCAGGTATTTAAAAAGGCATATTCGGGCTGCGTTCTGGAAACCAGGGTATTGTTAACCCCGGGCCCAGCTAGCGGCAGCTCCGTAGCCGGCGGGCAGCGGCGGTGGGCGGTGCTACCCGGCAAGTGGTAAGTTGCGCTTTCCCGTAAATTCGCCGTTCCACTAGTTCTGCGCCTATTTTGACTTGTCTCCGCTTCTTTCCGCTTTTTTGGCTGCTCCTGACCTTACTTCATGCTCCGGATACCGCCGCGCAAAGCCGCAAAAAATCTTCCGCTACCAAGAAAACCTCCCGTACGACAGCCAAGCGCGGCAAACTAAGCGCGGCAGCCCGGCGGCGACAGGAAATCCTCGACTACCGCGAAGCGCAGGCGGCCGCCGCCAAGGCTAAAGCCCGGAAGACGGCCGCGGCCCAGCCAACTCCGGCGACCATACCGGCTAAAACGGTTGCCGGCAAAGCCGCTGCCCCGGTTAAAGCGCGCGGGGCGCAGCCGGTGCCCTTCGCGGCTCAGCTTAGCTCCTCGCGCTGGGTTGATTCGGTGATGAAGACGCTCACGCCCGACCAGCGCGTGGCTCAGCTGTTTATGGTGGCGGCCTACTCCAACCGCAAGCGGATTGACGAGGATTCGGTTTCGGCCTTGATTCAGCAGTACGGCATCGGCGGACTCATCTTTTTCCAGGGCGGGCCGGTGCGGCAGAGCAAGCTGCTGAACCGCTACCAAAGCCAGAGCAAAGTCCCCCTGCTGGTGGCCATGGACGCCGAATGGGGCGCGGGCATGCGCCTGGACAGCATCGTGCGGTTTCCCTATCAGATGAGCATGGGCGGCATCCGCGACAATCAGCTGCTCTACGACATGGGCAAGGAAGTGGCTGGCCAGTTTAAGCGCCTGGGCATGCACGTCAACTTTGCCCCGGTGGTGGATGTGAACAACAACGCGGCCAACCCCGTCATCGGCTTCCGCAGCTGGGGCGAGCAGCGCGAAAACGTGACCGAGAAAAGCTACCTGTATATGCGCGGCATGCAGGACGCGGGCGTGCTGGCCGTGGCCAAGCACTTCCCCGGCCACGGCGACACCGACACCGATTCCCACCTGGCCCTGCCCCTGGTGCGCGTTGACCGCCGCCGGCTCGATACTCTGGAGCTTTTCCCGTTCCACAGCCTGATGCGGCGGGGCCTGGGCGGCATCATGATTGCCCACCTCAACATCCCGGCCCTCGACTCCACGGGCATGCCCAGCACTTTGTCTAAGCCCATAGTGACGGGCATGGTTAAGCAGCAGCTGGGCTTTCAGGGCGTGATATTTACGGATGCCATGAACATGAAGGGCGTCATCAATAAGTACCCGCCCGGCGAGGCCGACTTGCGCGCCTTGCTGGCCGGCAACGACATTCTGGAGTTCTCTAAGAACATTCCCCTGGCCCTAAAAATGGTGCGGGCGGCCATCAACGCCGGGCAGCTCAAGCAGGAAGATATTGATGCCCGCTGCCGCAAAGTACTGGCCCTGAAGCAGTGGGCTGGCCTCGACAAGTACCGCCCCATCGAGCTGCGTACCCTCTACCAGGACCTCAACCCGGTGCATGCCCAGGCCCTGAGCCAGAAGCTTTCCAGCCTGAGCGTAACGGTGCTGCGCAACCAAAAAAACTTCCTGCCCCTGCAGCGCCTCGACACCCTGCGCTTGGCCACGCTCACCATCGGCACCAAGGACACCACCGACTTCCAGCGCCTCACGGCCGACTACGCTACCGTGGACCACTACTGGCTGTCGGCCACGGCTACCCTGGACGAGATGACCCAGATGCGGACCACCCTGCAGCACTACAACACTCTGCTGGTGGGCGTCAATAATCTGGGCCGCCTGCCGGCTACCAACTTCGGCGTGACGCCCGAAACCAACCTGATGCTGCGCGAACTGACCAGCGCCAAGCAGCGCGTCATCGTCAGCGTGTTTGGCAACGCCTACGCCGTGGCCAAAATTCGGGACCTGGACCGGGCTGACGCCGTGCTGCTAGCCTACCAGGAAAGCCGCAACGCCCAGGAAATAACGGCCCAGGTGATTTTCGGCGGCATCGGGGCCAGCGGTAAGCTGCCGGTAACGGTGACCGACAAGTACGTGCGCGGCTACGGCCTGACCACCAAGGGCGGGCAGCGCCTGCGCTACGGCTTCCCCGAGGACGCGGGCATGAGCAATACCCTCGAAGCCCGCGTCGACTCCATCGTAAACAAGGCTATGGCCGCCCGCGCCATGCCTGGTTGCGAGGTGCTCATTGCCCGCCAGGGTACGGTGGTCTTGCGCAAAAGCTACGGCACCTTCAGCTTTGCCGATGCTCCCGCCCAGGCCGGCAAGCCCAGCCGCCCGGTGCGCAACACGGACCTCTACGACCTGGCTTCTTTGACCAAAGCCACGGCCGCCATTCCGGCCCTGCTCAAGCTCCAGGAACAGGGTAAGTTCAGCCCCGACCAAACCCTGGGCTTCTACTTCCCCGAATTTAAGGGCACCAACAAGCAGGATCTGAAGCTGCGCGACGTGCTGGCCCACCAGGCCCGCCTGAAAGCCTGGATTTCGTTCTGGCAGGGCTACACCCAGCCTAAAGGATTCTTCGCCGGGCTGTTTGCCGGCTTCCGCAAACCCGACCCGAACAAGAAACCGGCTCCCGATGCCCGGCTCAGCCGCCGCTTTTTCCGCCCCGACTCCTCGGCCCGCTTCCCGTTGCAGGTAGCGACCAAGCTCTGGGGTCGCAAGGATTTGCCCGAGCAACTGGTAAAGCAAATTGGCGAGTCGCCTCTGAATGACAAGCCCGGCTACGTGTACAGTGACCTGTCGTTTTACCTCTACCCGTTGCTGGTCAAGCGCATCACCGGCCAGCCCTTCGACCAGTTTCTGCAGCAGCAAGTGTATGGCCCGCTGGGCGCTACTACCCTGGGCTTCAACCCTACCCGCCGCTTCCCGCGCAGCCGCGTGGCCCCCACCGAGTACGACTCCGTATTCCGCCGCCAGCAGCTCCACGGCACCGTACACGATGAAGGCGGGGCCCTGATGGGCGGCCTTTCCGGTCATGCCGGCCTGTTTGGCAACGCCAACGACGTAGCCAAGCTGGCCCAGGCCTACGCCTGGAAAGGGCAGTACGGCGGCCAGCAGATCCTGAAGCCCGAAATACTGGCCGAGTACACCCGCTGCCAGTTCTGCGACCAGGGCAACCGCCGCGGCCTGGGCTTCGACCGCCAAGCCGCCCAGCCCGCCGGCAACACCGCCCACGACGCTTCCGCCAGCAGCTTCGGCCACTCGGGCTTCACCGGCACCTTCTTCTGGGTCGACCCTGAGCAAGAGTTGGTGTACGTCTTTCTTTCCAACCGCGTAAATCCGACCCGGCGCAACAACAAGCTCGGCGAGCTGAACGTGCGCACTGATATTCTGCAGGTGGCCCTGGAAAGTATTCGTAAGACGCAAAAGCAGCAAGTGGAGACGACAGTGGAGGAGTAAGCACCAAAACCAAGACCTATGCAACCTTTGGCACGGGTTGCGGATCCTACCCAGGCTTATTGTCGGTTCTTTGCCTATTTTTTAACTAATCCTTTTATGATGCGTCTTCCTACCCTGCTACCTATCGCTGGCTTGGCGGCCTTCCTGCTTACTGCCTGCTCCCGCGAGTCGGAGCCGGACCCGGAGTATAGAATGTCGGCCGACCAGCTAGCCTGGCAGCCCTACCGCATCGGCGATGTGCTGCGCTTCGGCCACGCCAAGGATGGCAAGGTGCGCACCTACCGCATCACGGAGGTAAACGAGGAGATGGTGGAGTATAGTCTCGGGCTGTTTACCAAAAAGAGGGACCGGAAACAGCAGTTTAACGTGCTGGCCGAGCGCACCGACTCTATCCAGTTCGACTACATCACCAAATCTAGCACCGTGGGCGGCACCCTGGTTACCACCATCACCGATTCAATCCGGCACCAGATTCGTTTGCTTAGGATAGGCTTGTACCCGGCAGGATCAAGTAATTCACCTTCTCTGGCGGCTACCTACTTCTGGGCTGGCATCCAATATATTTCTCCTTTCCCCTACAAGAAATCATATTTGGCGCTCCTAAGGACTATGCCTACCTGGACCTGACTGTGGTCCTCAACCTGACGCTTGGCCCCCGTACCTACCCCGAAGTGCTGAAATCCCGCTCTACGGATGAAAACAGCCGCTCAACACGCCGCGCTAAAGTAGTCCGTACGCTCTATTTGGCGAAAAACGAGGGGATAGTCGGCTTCGAGGAAGATGGCACCGGGCTTTGGTACAAGCTCCCATAACCGCCCTATCTCCCAGTGTCATTGCGAGGCGCTAGCCGAAGCAATCCGTCCGCTGCGCAGGTAGTCACGCTCTTTACCTAGTAAGCCCTTTATTCCAGCCGGAGTAAAGGGCTTTTCACTTCCGTTTACTCCGCACATTTCAGAGGACGGATGGCCGCGCTTTGCTCGCCATGACACGGAAAGCATCAGCACATTCTCCATATTAGCACATCCGCACATTAACCCTACCCCACCCCAACACTATGCACGGATTAATGATGAACGAGCCCCTGCGCATTGCAGGGCTCTTGCAGCACGCCGCCAAATGGCACGCCGACACTGAAATCGTGACGCGCCTGACCGAGGGCGGCATCCACCGCTACACCTACCACGCCGCCCACCAGCGGGCCAAACAGCTGGCCAATGCCCTAACCGAGCTGGGCGTGCAGAACGGGGACCGAATCGGGACGCTGGCCTGGAACAACCACCGCCACTTCGAGTTGTACTACGGCGTGTCGGGCATCGGGGCGGTGTGTCATACCATCAACCCCCGCCTGTTTGCCGAGCAGCTCATCTACATCATCAACCACGCCGCCGACCGGTTTATCTTCTTCGACCTGACCTTTCTGCCTTTGGTAGAAAAGCTGGCTCCGCACTGCCCGAAGGTGGAAGGCTGGGTGCTGCTGACCGACCGCGCCCACATGCCCGAGGCCAGCGCCCTGCCCGATATCCGCTGCTACGAAGACCTACTGGCCGCCCACCGCACCGAGTTTGAGTGGCCCACTTTCGATGAGAACACCGCCTCCTCGCTTTGCTACACCTCCGGTACCACCGACCAGCCCAAGGGCGTGCTTTACTCCCACCGCTCCACCGTGCTGCACAGCTACGCCGCCGGCCTGCCCGACTGCTTCAACTGCTCGGCCCGCGATGTGATTCTGCCCGTAGTGCCCATGTTCCACGTCAACGCCTGGGGCATCCCGTACCTGGCGCCCATGATAGGCTGCAAGCTGGTGCTGCCCGGCCCCGGCCTCGACGCGGCCAGCTTGTTTGAGTTGTTCGAAAACGAAGGCGTAACGTTCTCAGCCGGCGTGCCGACCATCTGGCTTGGCCTGCTCACCTTTATGCGGGAGAAAAAGGCCCGCTTCCGCACCCTTACCAAGATGATAGTGGGCGGGGCCTCCTGCCCGCCAGCCCTGCTCAAGGCCTTCGACGAGGAGTTGGGCGTCAGCATCCGCCACGCCTGGGGCATGAGCGAAACTTCCCCGCTGGGCACCGTCAATACACCCAAAAGCAACCAGCTCCAACTCAGCCCCGACGAGCAGTTTGCCATCAGCACCAAGCAGGGCCGCAGCATTTTCGGCATCGACATGAAAATCGTGGACGACGAGGGCCGGGAGCTGCCCCACGACGGCACAGCCTTCGGCGACCTGCTCGTGCGCGGGCCCTTTGTGGCCGGCGGCTACTACGAGTCCGATAACCGCGCGCAGTTTACCCCCGACGGCTGGTTCCGCACCGGCGACGTGGCCACCATTGATGCCGACGGCTTTATGAACATCACCGACCGCTCGAAGGACGTCATCAAGTCGGGTGGGGAGTGGATCAGCTCGATTGATCTGGAGAACCTGGCCGTGGCCCACCCCGGCGTGGCCGAAGCGGCCGTCATCGGCCTGCCCCACCCGAAGTGGAGCGAAAGGCCCCTGCTGGTGGTGGTGCGGAAGCCCGAAGCCCAGGTCAGCAAAGAAGAGCTGCTCGACTTCTTCGAGGGGAAAGTGGCCCACTGGTGGAAGCCGGACGCCGTAGAATTTGTGGACCAGCTGCCCCACACCGCCACCGGCAAGCTGCTCAAAACCAAGCTCCGCCAGGACTTCGCCGGCTACGAATTTCCCGCAGTGTAAATACCACAAACCATAACGGCCGGCGCTCCGCATAAGCAGGGCGCCGGCCGTTATGGTTTGTGACAGGAAGCCGTTACTTCTGCTCCAGGCTTTTCATCTTGGCTTCCAGGGTCCGCTGCAGCTCGGGCAGGTTTTCCTGCACCCGGCGCTGCCCCAGCTCCATGCCGGCCTGCATCAGGAAGCCTTGCTTCGACACAAACTTCTGCCCGGTGGGGTGGCGTAGAACTTGGTCATTTCCTGCAGCTCCTTTTCGCTGAACTCAGCGGCATACAGGCTGATCATTTCGTCTTTCAGCGACGACCAGCTCATGTACTTGGTCATGAAAGCCCGCATTTCCGGCTCCATAGGCGCTATTTCCGGACGCTGCTGAATCTGCATGGTCATCACCCGGTCGATGGCCGTCACCAGGGTTTTCTCGACCTGCATAGTGCTCAGCAGTGCCTCGGCGGCTTTGCGCTGGGCCGGCGTGCTAGTAGCCGTTGGCGAAGGTGTAGTGGTTTGGGCCTGCACGGCCGGGGCGGTCAGCAGTAAGGCTGCTACGGCCAGGGGAAACAAGATACGCACGGTAAATAAAGTAAGCAGGATTGACAGACGGCCCGTTGAGGCGGCCCCGTTCCAAATGAAAAAAGCGAGTTGGCGCTTATAACCCACCCCAGGGCGGCACAGCGAATAAATCGGGTAAAGCAACCAGGTGCTTTAAGCGGGTGCAAGATACTGCTTGAGTTGCTATTAAGCCGGAAGTTTTCTTTCCTGCGGCACCTGCTTCATCGTGCTGGCAACAGCCACTCAGCTAATATAAATTTTCTTGCCTGCAGAATGAGTACCTTACATGGTTCTCAAACTTCTACAAAGAAAGTAGCCGCTCGTAGTTTGCACTAAACTACGACACACCACGCTTTTTCCGGACGACCCAGTTCTCTTTTTTGCCAGCGGGCAATTGCAAGAATGCTGCTGCTGAGACTGTAAGACCAGAACTATGAAGGAAAGCGAAAAGAAGTACCGCCGGTTGATTGAAGCCAGCCAGGATTTATTGGTTACGGTCAACCTGCAGGGCACCATCATGGATACCAACGAGGCGGCCGTCAAGATTACAGGTATCGGCCGCGACACGCTAGTAGGCTCCGATTTCCTTTCTTATTTCACGGAGCCCGAGCTGGTGCGGGGAGTGTACGCGGAGGTAGTAGCCGGCGGGGCCGTTTCCAACGTGCCCTTTACCCTGCTGCACACCAACGGCACGCTGACGGAGGTGCTCTTCGACGGTTCGATGTACAAGGACGACCAGGGCGAGCTGCTGGGAGCGGTAATCGTGATGCGGGAAATTGCCGAGAAAAACTGGGCTACCGAATTAAGTATTGCCAACAAAGAACTGGCCTTTCAGCACCACGAGAAGGAAAAGCGGGCCGACGAACTCAGCATTGCCAATATTGAGCTGGCCTTTCAAAATGATGAGAAGGAAAAGCGGGCCGATGAGCTGAGCATCGCCAACGAGGAGCTGGCGTTCCAGAATGATGAGAAAGAAAAGCGGGCGGCTGAGCTCAGCATTGCGAACAAGGAACTGGCCTTTCAGAACGACGAGAAAGAAAAACGGGCGCAGGAACTGAGCATTGCCAATGAGGAGCTGGCGTTCCAGAACGACGAAAAGGAAAAGCGGGCCCAGGAATTGAGCATTGCCAACACCGAGCTGGCGTTTCAGAACGATGAAAAGGAGAAAAGAGCCCAGGAGCTAAGTATTGCCAACAAAGAACTGGCGTTTCAGAACGATGAGAAGGAGAAGCGGGCTGCCGAGCTCAGCATTGCCAATGAGGAGCTGGCCTTTCAGAACAACGAGAAAGAGAAACGGGCCCAGGAGCTTAGTGTAGCCAACGAGGAGTTAGCGTTTCAGAACGACGAGAAGGAAAAGCGGGCTGCCGAGCTCAGCATTGCCAATATTGAGCTGGCTTTCCAGAATGATGAGAAGGAAAAGCGGGCCGCCGAGCTCGTGCTGGCCAACAAAGAGCTGGCCTTCCAGAACGATGAGAAAGTAAAGCGGGCCGCCGAGCTGCGCGTGGCTAACTACGCCCGCGGCCTGATCGAGGCCAGCCGCGACCCGCTGGTGACCATTAGTCCGGAAGGCAAAATAACGGACATGAACCTGGCCACGGTCAACATCACCGGCATGGACCGGGAGCAGCTCATCGGCTCCGACTTCTTCGTGTACTTCACCGACCCGCAAATGGCCCGGGAAGTGTACCAGGAGGTGTTTGCCAAAGGCACCGTGGCCGATTCACCCCTGACGCTGCGCCACAAGGACGGCAAGCTGACTGACGTCCTCTTCAACGGCTCAGTGTACAAAAACGACCAGGGCACGGTGCTCGGCGTTGTGATTGTGGCCCGGGACGTAACCGACCAGAAGCGCATTGCCACCGAGCTGACCGAGGCCAAAATAGCGGCTGAGCGGGCCACCGTACTGGCCGAGGAAGCCCAGGCCAAGGCCGAAACCGCCACGGCCATTGCCGAAACGGCCGTGAAAGCCAAGCAGCAGTTTCTGAGCAACATGAGCCACGAAATCCGCACGCCGATGAACGCCATTATCGGCTTCACGAAGGTGGTGCTCAAAACCGAGCTGACCGACAAGCAGAAGGAATACCTGACGGCCATCAAGCTCAGCGGCGACACGCTGATTGTGCTCATCAACGACATTCTGGACCTGGCCAAGGTGGACGCGGGCAAGATGACCTTCGAGAAGGTGCCCTTCAAGCTTTCGGCTTCCGTGACGGCCATGGTGCACCTGTTCGAAACCAAGATTCAGGAGAAAAACCTGGCTCTGGTGATGGACTACGACTCCCGGATTCCGGAGGTGTTGGTCGGTGACCCGGTGCGCCTGCACCAGGTGATTCTGAACCTGGTGAGCAACGCCGTCAAGTTTACCAGTGAGGGCCAGATAACCGTGGGCGTGCGGATGCTGGTGCAGGATGCAGAGAAGGTCATCCTGGAGTTTGCCGTCACCGACACTGGCATCGGCATCGAGGAGTCCAAGCTGGGCACCGTCTTCGACGATTTTCAGCAGGCCACCAGCGGCACGAGCCGGCTCTACGGCGGCACAGGCTTGGGCTTGGCCATTGTCAAGAACCTGGTGGAGCCCCAGGGCGGCACCATCAACGTGAAAAGCAAGGTGGGCGCGGGCTCCACGTTCAGCTTTATTCTGAGCTTCGACAAAACCCACGAAAAAGCCGAAGCCGAGCTGGCGCCCGACATTGAGCTGGAAGCTGGTTTCAAGGACGTGCGGATTCTGGTCGTGGAAGATATTGCCCTGAACCAGCTGCTGATGAAAACCTTACTGGAGGACTTCGGCTTTGAAATGGAAGTGGCCGGCAACGGAAAAATAGCCGTGGAGAAGCTGCGCAAAACCAGCTTCGACGTGGTGCTGATGGACTTGCAGATGCCGGAAATGAACGGCTTCGAAGCCACCGAGTACATCCGTAACCAATTGAACCTGAAGGTGCCCATCATTGCACTCACGGCCGACGTGACGACGGTAGACGTGGAGAAGTGCAAGGCCGTGGGCATGAACGACTACATCTCCAAGCCCATCGACGACAAGCTGCTCTACAGCAAGATTATAAAGTACCTGCAGAACTCCGACCACGACAAGACAGCGGACATGCTCACCCGGGAAGATCTGCAAACCCAGGCGCTGACCTATGTCAACTTCGACTACCTCAAGCGCATTACCAAGAGCGACGCGCGCATGGCCGAAATGATCCGGCTCTATTTGCAGGAGATTCCGCAGCTGGTCCAGACCATGAAAAAGGCCATCGACGAGAAGCAGTGGATTGCCCTGAAAATGGCGACGCACTCCATCATTCCCACCTTTGCCACCATGGGCATGAACCCGGAGTTTGAGGACAAGGCTAAAGCCATTCAGGCCCTGGCCGTCAATCTGATACCGACCGACGTGGGCGACGGGGCCAGTGAAGAAACCATGACGACGCTTAATTCCCTGTATGCCAAGATAGAAACCGTGTGCGTGCTAGCTGCTCAGGAGCTGGAGGAAAAGCTTATCACCCTGGCCCAAACCCTGCCCAAGGCTCCGGCCCCAACGGCGTAGACAGCTCCGGGCCGGGCCACGCTATGCTCAGACCTTGATGATGATGCCGCGCCGGTACATCACCCAGAGCACCCCGAGCCAGATCAGCACGCAGGCCAGGCCGCCGGCCAGTGAAGCCAGGTAGGGGTCGGCAATGTAGGGCACGAAGAAGGTCTGGTAGAGCCAGTTCTGCAGGCCAGTGGGACCCTGCTGGCCCGTAACCTGCCACCGGTTCAGGCCACGGGCCAGCAGGCTGGAGAGGAAGAAGGCGGTAATGGCATTCACGCCAAAAGCGACGAAGGGCGTGAGGCCGCGGCGGTAGTTCTGCACGTCAATCAGCCAGTAAAAGGCGGCTAGCGTTAGGGCCGCAATGCCGCCGGTATACAGCACGAAGGAACTGGTCCACAAACTTTTGTTGATAGGAAACCAGCTATTCCACACCAGTCCCAGCAGCAGGGCCGCGCCCCCGGCCACAAAGAGCCAGGCTACCCGCGAAGCTGCGTCCAGGCGCTGTAGGCGCAGCAGCTGCCCGGCCAGCAAACCCAGCAGGCCTGTTCCCACGGCCGGCAGCGTGCTGAGCAGGCCTTCGGGGTCCCAGGTTTTGCTTTCCTTCCAGAGGTGAGCCTCGCCTAGCACGAGCCGGTCGAGCCAGGCGCCCAGGTTGGTGGCCGGCTCTAGGTTAGCGGCTCCCACACCGGGCACGGGGACCAGCTGCAGCAGCACGTTGTAGCCCACCAGCAGCAGGGCCAATACGGCCAGTTGCTGCCGCCAGGTAGTTTTCACGAACAGCACTCCGCAGGCCAGAAACACCAGGGCAATACGGGCCAGTACGCCCGGAATCCGGACGGTGCTCAGGTCCCAATCAAGAAACAGGGAGGCAAACAAACCCAGCCCGAACAGCACCGCCGCCCGCCGCGCAATGCGCCGCAGCAGCGGCCCGTGGGGCGTGACTTGCCGGGCCGAGTCCAGGGCATAGACGATGGACACGCCCACGATAAACAGGAAAAAGGGAAATATCAGGTCGGTTGGCGTGCAGCCGTGCCACTCGGCGTGGGCCAGCGGGGCGTAGATGTGGCCCCAGTCGCCGGGGTTGTTTACCAGCAGCATGGCCATGACGGTAAGCCCCGAAACACGTCGAGCGAGAGCAGGCGGCCGGGCAGCGTAGCAGTGCGAGGCTCGGGGACAACGGCAGCAGTAGCGGAAACCGGGGCAGTGGCGGACGAATGGGACATAGCAGAAAAATAGGGCTTGGATAGTTATTCGCGGCAGAGCTTTGGGCCGCTGAACGCCTGGCTAAGATGGCGAAATTCGGCATGTCAGCCACTGTGCGCACTTTTTGGCCGTAGCGTTGTTACTCCGGGGCCGGATTACTCCCGGGCGGTGCATTCGCGCTTCGGTGCCAACCTCGTACTTTTGGAAACTTCATGGCAACTCCCGACCACATTTCGCTGACTCTCGCCCGCCACGGCCTCCGCCAGACGCCCATGCGCCGGGCGGTGCTGGCCGTGTTGTTCAGCAAGGCCTTTGCCCTTTCCAGCAACGACATCGAGCAGGCGCTGGAAGCCGACACCGACCGGATTACCCTCTACCGCACCCTGCGCACCTTCGAGCAGAAGGGCGTTATTCACCGGGTGCTCGACAGCTCCGACGTTATCCGTTTCGCCGCCTGCTCGGCCACCTGCACCGAGCAGGCCCACGCCGACGACCACGTTCACTTCAAGTGCTCCGTCTGCCAGCACACGTACTGCCTCAACCAGGTTGCAATTCCGGCCGTGCAGCTGCCCGGCGGCTTCCAGGCCGTTCACCGCGACTACCTGATGTCGGGTGTGTGCGAGCAGTGTCACGCGGTGTAGAAAGCAACGCTAGTTTATAAAAAAAGGCCCGTCTGATATACCAGACGGGCCTTTTGCTTGCAGTGCTTCGCTCCTACCGATAGTTGGGGTTCTGGATAAACTCGGTCTTGTTGGTTACGGCATCCAGCTGGCGCTGCGGAATCGGCCGCACCAGGTGGTAGTCCTGAATGCTGGCGCCGGCTTCGGGGTTGTTTTTCTTTACCCGCTCCACCAGCTTGCCCGTGCGTTTCAAATCAAACCAGCGCAGCTGCTCGCCGGCCAGCTCCCGGGCCCGCTCATCCAGGATGAAATCCAGGCTGAGGTCGGCGGCGGCAATGCGCATGTCGGCTACTTTGCCGGGCAGGGCAGCCCGTTCCCGCACCGCGTTGATCTGCTTGACGGCGTCGGCGGTATTGCCCAGCTTGAAGTTAGCTTCGGCCGCCATCAGGTACACGTCGGCCAAGCGAATCACGTAGGCGTCGCGGGCGCTCTGCTCTTCCTGGGGCGTGGGCCGGGTGGGGTCGTCAAACTTGCGCAGGCACACGTACTGCAGGCGGTTCTTGCCCGTGCCGTTGGCATTGTAGATGTCGTTGACGTCGTAGATGCGGTACTTTTTGGCGTTGCGCACAGCTGTGGAAACCACTTTTTTAGTTGCCAGAATAGCCGTGTCGCCTACTGCCAGGGGTTTGGTGCCCGTCGTGACGGCCGTGTTGGCCAGCCACACCGTGCGGAAGGAAGCCGCGTAGCGCGAGTCCTTGGTCTCATCAAACAGGTTGAGCAGGAACTTGGTGGGCATGAAACGGTTGAACGGCCGGCCGTTGGCAATGTCGCGGCTCATGCCGGGCTGGTCGTCATACTTCATCATCCACACCAGGTGGCCGTTGTTCCCCCGCGGGAGTGGCCGTCGGGGTAGAGGTTGGCATCCACCCGGTCGTTCAGGGTCAGGTCGCGGGAATAATTCACGGCCCACACGATTTCCTTGTTTTCCAGGTTGCTCATCGACCACAAATCGGCGTAGCGGGGCTGCAGACTGAAGCTGTAGCCAGAAATAACCTTCTGGGCCAGCTCGGCAGCCTTTTGGTTGTCGCCCCGGGTCAGGTACATCTTAGCCAGGAAGGCCTCAGCGGCCGGCTTGGTCACGCGGCCGTACTCGGTGGCGACCTGGGGCGTGTTGGGCAGGTTGGCTACGGCAATAGCCAAGTCTTCGAAAATCTGCTTGTAGAACTCGTCCACCGGGGTGCGGTTGGCCGTTTTGACTGCGCCCAGGGTTTCGGCAGTGGTGAAGTGCACACCGCCCCAGCTTTCCACGATGTGCCAGTAGTAGAAGGCCCGCAGGAAGCGCAGCTCGCCTTCCCGGACTTTCTTCGTGGCGTCGCTCATACCCGACTGCCCTACCCGGCTGATGCCGGCGTTGCAGACGTTGATGCCGATGTAGAGCTTGCTCCACAGCGACTCCACGGCCCGGGAGCTGGATTGCAGCGTGGTGTAGTCGGTCAGGTCGGGGTTTACGTCGCCGGCCCCGCGCAGCCACAGGTCGGTGCCCATTTCCGACATGCTGTAGCCGTCTTCCTTGCCGTACCACCAGCGGGTATAGGAGTAAGCGGCATTCACCAGATTGTCGAAGCCGGCCGGCGTGGTATACACCGATTCGGGTGTCAGGCCCGAGGGATTGTACTCTTCCAGCTGCTTTTCGCAGGAGGTAAGTCCGGCCAGCGCTACGGCCGCCAGGGTGCTATATATGTATTTCGAGAATTTCATGAGGCTCGTCTTTGAGTATGACGCTTAATTTCTGACAACTAGCAACTTAACCCTTAGAATCCCAGGTTAATACCGGCCAGTACGACGCGGGGAATGGGCGTCGTGATGGGGCCGCCCGCTCGGGGTCGTAGTTGTCGATTTTGCTGACGGTGTACAGGTTCTTGCCCTGCACGTAGATGCGGGCCGAGCCCACGCCCACTTTCTCCAGCCAGCCCTTGGGCAGGTTGTAGCCCAGCGTTACGCCGCGCAGCTTGGCAAACGAACCCTCGCGGTACTGCAGCGTGGTGCCGTAGAGGCTGTTCTGCATCGTCGATTTCGAGAGGGCAGCGTCGGGGCGGGGGTACTCGTTGCTGGGGTTTTCGGGGGTCCAGTAGTTGTGCACGCCGCTGTTCTCAATGCCCTGGGGGTCGAAGATCTGGGCGTACTCGTAGTTGATCATCTGGCCGATGCGGGCAAAGACCTGAAACGAGAGGTCGATGCCTTTGTAGCTGAAGTCGCTGTTGAAGCTGCCGCTCCACTTGGGCACGGCCGAGCCGAGCACGCGCCGGTCGTAGGCGGCCGAGATTTTGCCGTCCGGCACGCCGTCGGGACCCGAAATATCTTTCACCTTAATCTGGCCGGGCTTCTGGCCGAAGGTTTTGGCTAGGTCGGCCTCGTCGTTTTGCCAGATGCCGATTTTCTCGTAGTCGTAGAACACGCGCACGGGGTAGCCCACGAAACGGTTGTTGACCAAATCGTCGGCGCCACCCAACTCCAGGATGCGCTCCTGGTTTTTAAACCAGGTCACGCCCACGTTCCAGCGGAAGTCGGGCGTTTCTACGGCCAGGGCATTGATGCCTACTTCCACGCCCCGGTTGCGGGTTTGCCCGATGTTCTCGATGATGTTGCCACGGCCCGTGGTCGAGGGCAGGAAGTTGTCGAGCAGCAGGTCTTTGGTCATGGTCTCGTACACGTCGATGGAGCCCGTAACGCGGTTGCGGATCAGGCCGAAGTCCAGGCCGACGTTTTTGGTCCAGGAAATCTCCCAGCCCAGCTCGGTGTTGCCCACGCGCTTGTCGAAGCCATAGCCAGCGGCGCTGGTTTCGCCGAAGCTGTAGGGAATGCGCGTCAGCACGCTCTGCGATGAATACGGGTCCACGTCGTAGTTGCCGGCCTTACCGTAGCTCACGCGCAGTTTCAGGTCAGTTACGGGCGTTAGGCCTTTCATGAACTCCTCGTCGATGATGCGCCAGGCCACGGCGGCCGAGGGGAAGAAGGCAAAGTTGTTGCCCTGGTAGAGCTTAGAAGAGCCGTCTTCGCGGGCAGTCAGCGTGAGCAAGTAGCGGCTCTTGAAGCCGTACTGCACCCGGCCGGTGAGGGAGAGCAGCTTGCTGCGCGTCAGGTTGGTGTAGGGTGTCACAACCTGGGCGGCGTTGGCCAGGGCGTAATACTGCTGGTAAGGCACCGGAATACCGCGGCCCTGCGCCGTCGATTTTTCCAGGTTGAACGTCAGCAGCGAGGTGACGCCGGTGGCCGAAATGGAGTGGTCCCCGAAAGTCTTGTTGTAGTTCAGGATGTTTTCCCAGCTCCAGTTGGTTTCGAAGCCGGTGCCGTAGGAAGCCTGGTTGACTTGGCCGTTCCGGTCGATGGAGTACTGCCCCTGGTAGATGCCGGTGCGCTCATTCGACAGCGTCAAACCCACGTTGGAGCGCAGGTTCAGGTTGGGCAGAATCTGGTAGCTCACGTAGGCCGTCGAGAACGTGCGGGTCCGGCGGGTGTTGTTGGAATACGCGTCGGTCTGCTCGTCGGCCAGCGGGTTGAGGAAGGCCGCGTTGTTGGGGTAGTTTACGAAGTTGCCGTTGGCGTCGTAGGGCGTAAACAGCGGGTTGATTTTGTTGGCCAGGTTGGTAGGGTCGCGCCGGGCGTCGAGGTTGTAGTAGGTGAGCTGGTTTTGCAGGCCGATGCGCACCTTGTCGTTGATGGCCTGGTCGATGTTGGCTCGGAAGGAATAGCGGTTCAGCTTGTCGTTGCGGAACAAGCCCTGCTCGTTGTAGTAGTCGCCGGAGAGGTAAAACTTGGTTTTCTCCGAACCACCACCTACGCCAATCTGGTGCTCTTGCTGCACGCCGTTGCGCAGCAGCAGGTCGGCCCAGTCGGTGGTTGTGCCGTTGGCAATGGCCTGCAGTTCTAGCGGCGTGAAGATTTTCGAGTCGTCGGCGGGGCTGCTCCAGTTGCCGGTAGTGCGGTTGGCTTCCCGCTTCTGGGCCACGTACTCGGCCCCGTTGTTCACCTTGGGGTAGTATACCTTGTCGGTGATGCCGTAGTAAGAGTTCAGGGAAATGGTGGTTTTGCCGGCCGCCCCTTTCTTAGTGGTCACGATGATAACGCCGTTGGCGCCCCGGGCCCCGTAGATGGCCGTGGAAGCGGCGTCTTTCAGCACTTCCATGCTCTGGATATCATTGGGGTTGATGTCCTGGATGGAGTTATACTGCACCCCGTCCACGATAAAGAGCGGACCGTTGCTGGCCAGAATAGAGCGGTTGCCGCGCACGGCAATGTTGACGGCTCCCCCGGCCGAGCCGCCGGCGCTGGTGATATCCACGCCGGGCAGGCGGCCCTGCAGAGTTTCCATGACGTTGGCGGCCGGAATCTTCTTCAGGTCGGCTTCCTTCACCGACACGATGGCGCCCGTCACGTCACTTTTCTTCACCTCTCCGTAGCCGATTACCACCACTTCATCCAGAGCCTTCTGGTCGGTTTTGAGCCGAACTTTTACCGTATTGGAATTATCCACGGTCACCGTCTGAGCCAGGTAGCCTACGTAGCTGAGCACCAGTGTAGGCTCGGTGCCGGCGGGCAGGCTCAGCGAAAATCCCCCGTTGGCATCGGTACCGGTACCGATGGTGGTGCCTTTCACCACTACTGTCACGCCGGGCAAGCCCTGGCCCGAGGCTTCATCAAGTACTTGTCCGGTGAGCTGCCGAGCCTGCTGGGCCCAGGCCTGCCCGGCTAGGCCGAGCAGCAGCACCATAAGTAGTAACCAGTTTTTCATGAGGAAAGGGGTTGGGTGGAAAGTTAGATTTGTCGAAGAACCAACGGGCGTGAGTTAGCACGCACCTCTCTCATAAGGTTGCCGTAATCAGCCAGAAACCACAGAATTAACTCGGATTATTTTATGCAAACGTTGTCGGGAACGTTGCCAAATAGGGTTTTTAGGTTGCTTGATGAGTAATTACTCACTCCCAGATGCTCGAATGGATGGCGAAAAGCACCAAAAAGCCTTACCCAAAGCCATATAATAATTGCACTATATAGATAATACCTCCTCCACTGCTGCTAATCAGAGCTATACCCAACTCATTACCGCTGGCAGCCAACAAAAAAGCCCGGCTGTCGGGCCGGGCTTTTAGAGCGGTACAGATGCACTCACTTTTTACCAAACAACCGGGCAAAAAAGCCGCGCTTCTTGGTTTTGACTTTCACTTTGGTCTCCGTTGCGGTTTCTGCGTCGGCCTGCACTACCGCCGGACGGGGTGTGGGTACCGGCCGCGCCGGCGCAGGTGTAGCCGTCGGCGCGGCTGTGGGCGCTTGGGCCACGATGATTTCGGCCGCCTTGCCCTGGGTGGTCACCCGCACCGGAGTGCTTTCGTTGTGCAGCCGGTCCACGGCCGTGAGGTAGTAGGCGTAGTCGGTGCCGGGCGCGGCACTGGTATCGACCAGCATGGGCGCGGTGCCGGGGTGGTTTTGCACCAGGGCCACGATGTTGCGCGGGTCGTCGGGAGTAGGCTGCTGGTCTTTGGTGAAGCGGTACACCACGAAGTAGCGGGCCACGTCCCCATCGGCCGCCACCGGGCCGGGCTGCCAGCTCAGGGTCGTAACAGCGCCGGCCCGGGTCAGCACCAGGTTCTGGGCTGGGCGGGGCGGCACGGCATCGAGCCAGGGCATGGTGGGTACCAGGGCTGGGTAGCGAAACAGATTCTGGCGCAGCGAGTCGCGGGTGTGCAGCGGGTTGGACATCAGGGAGCGGGCACTGAAAAACACGCTGCCGCTGACTTCGGTGGGGTACGAGCGGTTGAGGCGCACCTGCCGCGGCAACTCGCGCGGGTTGCGCCAGGTCGTGTCGGAGCGGGTGTTTTCCAGCATGCGGTAAGCGCCCTGCCCGATGTAGAGGTGGCGGCCAAAGTGGTTGCGTGTCCACCACTCCAGCAGCGTGGCGTAGGGCACCAGCTTAAAGTTGGTGCTCCAATACAGCTGGGGCACGATGTAGTCAATCCAGCCTTCCTGCAGCCAGAGGCGGGAATCGGCGTAGAGGTTGGCGTAGCTGGGCTGCCCGGCCCGGGTGTCGGAGCCCTCGGGGTGGGCCGACTTGTTCATCCAGACGCCGAAGGGCGAAATGCCGAACTTCACCCAGCGCTTGGTGCCCTGAATCGTGTCGTGGAGACCGGCAATGAGCTTGTTCACGTTCTGCCGCCGCCAGTCGGCCAGCTTTAGGCTGTCGGGATTGTACTGCTTAAACGCCACCTCGTCATGGATTTTCAGGCCCGGCTCGGGGTACGGGTAGAAGTAGTCGTCGAAATGCACCCCGTCAATATCGTAGCGGCGCACCACGTCCAGAATGACCTGGGTAATGTAGTTGCGGACTTCGGGCAAACCGGGATTGAAGAGCAGCTTGCCGCCGAAGCGCAAAAACCACTCGGGGTGCTGCTTAAACGGGTGGTTGGGAGCCAAGCGGCGCGTCACGGAGTCCATGCTGGCCCGGTAGGGATTAAACCAGGCGTGAAACTCCATGCCCCGGACGTGGGCTTCCTCAATCAGAAACGGCAGTGGGTCGTAGGCCGGGCTGGGCGCCTTGCCCTGCTGCCCGGTCAGCCACTTGCTCCAGGGCTCCAGCTCACTCTGGTAAAAGGCGTCGGCGGCGGGCCGCACCTGCACAAACACGGCGTTGATGCCATTGCGCTGCTGCACATCCAGAATGCGGCGGTACTCGCGGCGCTGCTGCTCGGGGTGAGGGTGCGGCTGCTGGGCCAGTCAATATTCTCCACGGTGGCAATCCAGACCCCGCGCAGCTCACGCTTGGGCGGCCCGTCCTGGGCCCGGAGCGGCCGGCCGAAGCCGAGCAGAATCAAGAAGAAAGCAATCCAAAAAGCAGTGGGGCGGCCAGCGGCAAACAGTCGGAACATCAGCACAGAAACGGAGAAAACGTCTGCAAATTACGCACCCCGTAGCCGCCCGCCGCAGTTGCCCTGCTAAAATCGGGCGCTGAAGCTGAATTGCCGGCGCAGCATTTGCAGAAAACCCGGCTCATCCCTTTAAATGCACCCTTTGGCCCGCATGGGGTTATGTTAGAGCTGTATGCCGAAATACTGCCGCAGGGCTTGGTTAAACTCCGCCGGGCCGGCAAGCTCGGTTTCGGTCAGCTTCTCCCCTTCTTTTAGCCGAAGGGTGTTGCCGGTAATCGTGATTCGCCCGCTGGGAGTGGCCAGGGAGCACAGGCGCTTTTGGGTGAAGTGCGACGCCGGGCTGGTTTGGTGAAAGTGGCACATTCCGGCAAATTCAGTTAGCTCCCGCGGCGTTTCACTGAACAGGTATTCGGGCCGAAAGTCCGTGCCGTCGAACTTTTGCACCAGCAGATACTGCTCATCGTGGCGGATCAGCCGGAACCGGCCACGCGGGTCGGTTTGCTCCTCGTCGAGCCGGAGCGCCAGCGGACCCAGGCTAAACTCGCCGAAACCTACATCGACCAGGTAATCGGTGCCGGCCAGGGTGACGATGCAGGCCATATGGTCGAATTCGGGCCCAAATCCGTTTTTGGCGCTGTGCACCCGGCCCGAAATCAGCTTGACCTCAAAGCCCAGGGCCCGCAAGAGTTTGGCAAAAGCGCCGTTGAGCTCGTAGCAAAACCCGCCGCGCCGCTGCTCCACCACTTTGGCGTAGCTGCCGCCCAGCTCGATTGGGCGGCTTTGGTGAATGTCCAGGTTTTCGAAAGGCACCCGGAATAAGTGGGCCGCCTGCAAGTCCCGCAGGGTTGGCAAACTCACGCTGGTTGCTCCAGCATACTGTAGGCGGTCCAGATACGGCTGCGGATTCATGGCAAGAAGGCGGAAAGTGAAGCGGGCCAATATAAGGCCGGGCACGGCTTCCCATTCAACCGCGGATTCGGAAACTACCGAAGCCCGGCCGAACCCGCGCATAAAAAAACGCCGCTCCGGCTGCGAGCAGCGGCGGAGCGGCGTTTTTCAAACGTATTGTGGAGGCCGAAAAGGCTTAGTTGTGGTTTTTGCGGGTATCGGCTTCGTCTTTGTTGCCGCCTTCCATGCCGTTGGTCTGGCTGGCGTCGCCGTACTCGCCGCGGATACCGTCACCGTTGCCCATGTTGCTCTGGGTGCTGGTGGTGGCATCATTTTGCTGGTCCTGCTCTTCCTGCTGGGCTTTCTGGGCGGCAGCAAAGGCCTCGTTCTTCGAGGTACCGTCCTGACCGTGGTTGGTGGTGCTTACGCGCTGAGCGCCGCTGTCTTCGGACGTATTGTTGGGGTTATTGGGTTTGTTCGACATGATGAGAATAGATTAGGTGGGGTGGAAAGAAGAAGCCAGTATAGCCTCAGGTAAAAAGATGGGCCGGGTGCTACAGCTGCGGCACCTGCCCGGTTTCGCCGCCCGATACGCCGGTGCCGGCCGAAGTGGAACTGCCGCCCACGTCGCCGTCGGCCGCGTTGCCGGGCTGGTCGTAGTTGGGGCCGGTGCTTACGCGCTTGCCCTTGATTTCGTGGCCGCCTTCAGTGCCGCCGCTGCCGGAGTTGTCGTCGGCATTAAGGCCGCGTAGGGCCTCGGTGGTACCGGGCGCCTGCCGGCCCTCGGGCTGGCGCTGCTCCGACTGCGAAGTACTGGCCTGCTGAATGTTGCGGCCGTCAGTGGGTATTTCCTCAGGATCTTGCATGAGCTGGTGGGGCTAGTTGGGAAAGCACCGCCGCGGGGCCGTGCCTTGGTCTATACGCCGATGGGCCGGGCTGGTTTAAGGCCGGCCGCTGGTTTTGCCCGCGGTTTTTACCAACTTACGGGTTGATACGTGCTCGTATAGTTCAGCTTCGCTCATGTCTGCCCCGCTTTCTCCGAACTCTGATTTCCTGCTTTCCAAAACCGACGCGGAGCTGCTGTACCTGGTACAGAACCCGGGCTTTTACCATGCCGATCTAATCGTCCGGGCCCGGCACGAGCTAAGCCGCCGGGGCATCTCGGTAACTCCGCCGCCCCCACCGGCCACCGCCGGCGCCGCGGAGGCTTCCTACGAAGAAGCCCCGGCCCGCAACTGGCTGGTGCCGGCCTTGGGCGCGGGCCTGGTACTGGCCGCAGCCGGCCTGTTCTTCTGGCCCACGGCGCCCCAGCCGCCGGCGCCGGCCAAGCCGAAGCCGGCGCAGCTGGTAGCGGTGGCCACGCATATGCTACCCTCGTTCGACTCGCTGACCACCGTGCAGCTGCAAACCATGCCTACTACCCTGCCCGCTGCCGAGCGGGCCGATACCACCGCCCAGCGCAAGTTCCTGATTCTGGCCCGCCGTTTCTGGGAAGCCGAAAATCAGTCGAGCTACCTGTTCGACCAGGTGGTAGCCGAAAAAACCGACGCTACCTTTCCCGGCCACGTGGACATAGCCCTCGACAAGTGGCGGCGGCTGACCAGTGCCCTCGTGTACAGCCACCGTCTGCAGCCCACCATGCTGCGGGAGCTCAGCCAGATGCATCACGTGGCTACTATTCGGGTGACGACCCTGGAAGCCCAGCGCAATGCCTACAAAGTGGGGGCCCCGGTGCTGAATGAGTATGCCATGCTCATGAACGACTCGGTGCTGTACATGCGGCAGGCCTTGCTGGGCGTGCCAGTGGCGCAGCGCCTCAAGCCGGGCACCGTAACCAAGACCCACGCCCGGGTAGCGCCGGCCATGCAAATCCTAACCGAGCTGCCGCCTACCCGGCCCGGCCACAACCCGGTATACGTGCTGGACGGCGAGCTGCTGGCCAGCGACCCGCAAACCGGTGAGGCCCCAAGCCAGGTAACTCGCCTCGACCCCGCCGACATTGAGCGGGTGACGGTGCTGGGGCCCGAAATGGCGGTGCGCACGTTTGGGCCCCGGGCGCACTCCGGCGCCGTGATTGTGACTACCAAGTAAAGGCTGACCCGGCCGAGGAAGAGCGCCGCCGCCAAACTTTTCCCGTTCTTCCGGCTTTTATGACCACTATGGCTGCCGAGTCAACATTAGCCGAGCTATTCGCCCAGAAAACCGATGCGGAGCTGCTGTACTTTGCCCAGAATGCCCGCCGCTACCCGCCAGCCCTGGGCGCGGCGGCCGTGCGGGAACTGCAGCAGCGCGGCCTGGTACCCACCGAGCTGGTTGAGCCCCACCAGCCCGCAGTACCACCAGCCGCCGAGCAGCCCTGGTACCAGCTGGCCGCCGACACGCTCGGGCGCCTGCTCTGGCCTTCGACCTCCTACTTTGGCACCCCGCTCCTGCTAGCCCTGAACTTCCTCGTGTTTGGCCTGATGGTGGCTGCGGGAGTAGATGCTTTCCAGCCCCGGGCCACCGACCTCATTAGCTGGGGTTCCAACTTTTCGCCCCTGAGCCTGCATCAGCAGCCCTGGCGGCTGCTGACCAGCTGCTTTCTACACGGCGGACTTACCCATTTACTACTTAACAGCCTGGCCCTGCTGTTCCTGGGTCGGCTGACGGAATTCCTGATCGGGCCGCTCCGGCTGCTGCTGATCTACCTGCTCAGCGGGGTGGGCGGCAGCCTGACCAGCGCCTGGTGGCACACGCTGGGCGTCAACTCGGTGGGGGCTTCCGGGGCTATTTTCGGGCTGTACGGCCTGCTGCTGGCCCTCGCTCTGACGGGTGCCGTGCCGCTGAGCCGGCAGCAGCGCTACGGATTGTTCTGGCTGATTCTGCTGCTTGTACCCAGTCAGTTGCAGGCGGGACTGGAAGGCAGCGGCCCGACTGACAATGCGGCTCACCTTGGGGGCTTACTCACGGGTAGCCTGCTGGGGCTGCTTTACGCACTATTCACGCGCAAGCCGGCTCCAGTAAAATAGTGTCACCCTAAGATGTGATTGTACTTCATATAAACTATGTTCTACCTTTGGCCAGCTGGCAACCCCCAGCCCCGTTTTCACATCTAGCTTAACAAAACGCATTACTCATCTACCTTTTTACTTACGTGCTATGAAAAAAACATTCGTACGCCTTTTCCTGACGGCTCTGACCACTGCCGTAACCCTGACTGCGGCCTCGGCCCAGGCTCTGTCGAACGGCACCCTCGAAAACTGGGAAACCCGCGGCCCCTACCAGGCGCCCACCGACTGGTTCACGACCGATGACGTAGCCCAGGCCGTTATTCCCGGCTTACCCTTTGCCGTGAATGCTACCACCCGCACCACCGACGCCCACGGCGGAACCTACGCGGCCCGGCTGGCCAATACCAACAACGTGCTGCTTGGTATGCTCCCCGGTATCTTGGGCATTGGGGGCACTGTTAACCCGGCCTCTAACACCATCGGAGGCATTTCCTTCACCGGCCGTCCGGCCCGTGTGGAGTTCTTTTACAAGCTTACCGGTGCCAACGCCGCCGCCGACATGCCCGCCGCTCAGGTGGTTCTGACTAAAACCGTAAATGGCCAGCAGAGCCTGGTAGCCAGCGGTGAACTGCTGATTACCCCCGCCAACGGATACACCCTGGCATCAGTACCCCTGGAATACGAGTCCTCCATTGCTCCGGACACCATCCAGATCATCTTTTCATCCAGCACTGCGGACGAGCCCATGGCTGGCACCGTGCTCTTCGTTGATGACGTGACCGTAGCCGGTACGGCCCTGGCTACCGTGAATGCTGCACGCAATGCAGCCATTACTGTGTCTCCAAACCCCAGCAACACGGGCCTGTTTACGCTCAGCACCGCCCGTGACGCCAGCTGGACCCGCTCGGCCTACACCGTTACCGACGTAGCGGGCCGGGTAGTGTACCGTGGCGCGGCGGCACCCGTCAACGCTACGGGCCAGCGCACCGTAGACCTACGGGGGCAAAAGGCCGGCTTGTATACCCTGCGCCTTGATACGCCCGAAGGACCGGTAGTTCACAAACTCCTGCTGCAGTGACCGATATAACCTCACCTTCCGGTGATTCTTCCGACCGCCCTTCGCGCTGGCGCCGATTCTCGGCGGCGGCCCGAAGGGCGGTTTCGCTTCCGGCTCAGGGCCTCGACTACCTCTACCACACCGGGCAGTCGTACCGCCACTTTACTCTCCCGATTCTCAACGGAGCCATCGGCGACCAGCTAGCGGCCCGCCACGATCCGCGTGCCATCCAGATGAGCTTCCGCCAGCTGGGAGCTGATGTGGCCGTGGCCGACCTGCACCTGCCCGGTCCGCCGCTCACGACCGTCGTGTTTTTGCACGGCCTGATGGGCGACGAGATGATCTGGCAAACCGGCACCCCGGATACGCCCCGCTACGGCCCCTTATTGCAACGCGAAGCCGGAGTGCGTTGCCTGTACCTCCGCTACAACAGCGGCTTGCACATTTCTGAGAACGGCCAGCAGCTGGCCGAATTGCTTACCGAACTGGTAAATCAGCATCCCGAAGGCGTGGGAGAATTGGTGCTGGTCGGGCATTCGATGGGTGGTCTGGTCATCCGTAGCGCGGGCTACTATGGCACGCACCCGGCCGATGGGCCGTCCCTGGAGTGGGTGCACCGACTACGGTCAGTGTTCTTGCTGGGCGTGCCCAACGAGGGGTCATTTCTGGAGCAGAACAGCCACCTGACTTCCGTGATGCTGCGCAAAATAAACGTGGCTCCGACCCGCTTTCTGAGCAAGGCCATGGACCAGCGCAGTAATGGTATCAAAGACCTGCGTCATGCTTTTCTGGTGGATGCCGACTGGCAGAGTCCCCACGCCGACGACTTGCTGATGCCGCCCCGCACGGTCGTTCCGCCCCTGCCCGGGGTGCGCTACCACGTGCTGGTAGGTTCCCTGCTCAAAACGGCTACCTCAGCGCTGCATCACTACTTCGGCGACGGACTGGTAGGGGCCGGCAGCGCCTTAGGCCGCGTGTTTGGGGACCCGGCCCTGCCCCCGAGGCTCAGGTGCAAACCCGGGTGTTTGCCCAGCAAAGCCACGCGGGTTTACTTTCTAACCCGGAAGTCTACCAGTACCTGCGTGAACAGCTATAAGCATTAAAACGCAGTGCACGTACTTAGCACATAAAAAAACAACCCAGCCGTTAATCGGCCGGGTTGTTTTTTATAAATAACAATACCTAATAATTAAAAATACGTTTAATAACTATAATACTAAATAACAATCAATATAAAATATCAATAAACCTTACAGCTCAAATAATATAAAATCAAACATGTTATTAATAACGGAAGTAACCCTAGTCCAATAACGCTTTTTCATATCCTTTTGCTTATTTCGTTGTTGAGTTCTTAGTGCCTTTCTGATGATACAAACATAAAGCAGGCCTGAGCTGATTTGAAATTTATTACACCAAGCCGGGCTTTCTAAGGACCAACCTCCTGTTCGGATACCTATCCGGCTGATTTCGGGTTCGGCAGGGCTGTGCGGCAACCAGTGCACAGAAATAGCACATCAGGCAAGCCTATCAATGGCTACTATTGGGCTTCCGCCAGGACTTCTTCACAGTTCGCTCTGGCGCCGGAGGCTTACTTGCCCCGCTGCTTCACCCCTACACGAAGAGGCCGGCCCGGAATAATCCCGGACCGGCCCTTCATAAAATAATTAATCCTAATAAAATAGCTATCTACACTAATAATAAACTGCTGCTTAACAATAACTTTAACCTAACACTCACTTGCAATAAAATAACAACCTATAAAATTCACAGAGTTAAAAAATAGAGCACTTCTCCCGACTTATAATTTCAAATTACTTACAACGTTATAATTCAGCTATGCAACTGGTTTACCAGATTATAAAACACTCTATAAAATACCTTTTATCTGCTATTCCCTTTGTGATGATACAAACATAGCATCAGCCTTCAGCCAATTGAAATTTATTACACCAATACCCGCTTTGGCAGGATAAACGGGCCCGATAGCAGGGAGCTACCGGCCGTAGCAACCGAACGAGCAAGCACGAAAAAGCCCCGGGCCGTCAAATCCGACCCGGGGCTTCCATTCTGGCTAGGCGGCCGTAGCGCCACGTCTGGGCTAGCTGACTTTGCCCGTCAGGCTTAGCGTAGTGAAGGCACTAGTGATGCTCAGCGCAGGCACCAGCAGCCCCGTTTCGGTAGTTTCCTCGGTTAGAGTGGCGTCCGTTCCATCAACCGCGGCTTGAGCAGCAGTAAAGCTTAGGCCGTGGAGCAAGACGCGGTAAGTGGTGAAGCTGGGCTGGTAGTCGCCTTCCGTGGCCTGGGTGATGGTCAGGCTGGTGGCGGTGCCCGTTACGGTAAAGCGGCGGGTGGTGCTTTGGCCTTGCTGGTAGCCGTAGCCTTCGCCCCCGTCGTCGTAGACCACGCTGGTTTCGGAGCCTTGCTTGTAGTACACGTGCAGGGTCAGCTCTTCCACCTTTTTCTCGCCCACATACTGCATCAGCGGGTACATCGGAATCACGGCGCCGGCCTTCACGAACAGTGGAATCCGGTCGAGCGGGGCGCTGGCCCACACTTCGGCACCGCCAGCTTTGGCCTCGTCGGTCCAGTAGTAGAACCAGTCGCCGCGGGGCAAATACATCCAGCGGCCGTCGGCGCCGGCCTGGGTGATGGGGCACACGAGCAGGTGGTCGCCGAGGCTGAACTCGGCCATGCGCAGGTAGGTTTCCGTGTCGTTCTGGTCGAGGAACGTGAGGGGCCGCAGCACGGGCGTACCATTCTGCACGTACTGCCAGAAGGTGGTGTACATGTAGGGCAGCAGGCGGTAGCGCAGCTCAATAAAGCTGCGGGCCAGATCCAAGTACTGCTCGCCGAAACTCCAGGGTTCCTGGTCGCCGTGGTCACCGGAGCTGTGGGTGCGGAAGAACGGATGGAAAGCCGCCAGGGCCACCCAGCGCACGTACAGCTCCCCGTCGGGCGTGTCGATGAAGCCGCCCACGTCGGAGCCTACGAAGCTGAAGCCCGAGATGCTCAGGCGCTGGCACTGAATGTTGGCCAGCCACAGGTGCTCCCAGCTGGCAATATTGTCGCCGGTCCAGGCCGAGGAGTAGCGCTGCCCGCCGGCGTAAGTGCTGCGCGTGATGGTAAAGGGCCGGTTGGGGTAGCTAAACTGCTTCACGCCGGCGGCCGTGGCCCGGGCCATCTGCATGCCGTAGATGTTGTGGGCCTTTTTGTGGGACGCCGAGTGCCCGTCGTAGCTGAAGCGCACGTCGTCGGGGAAGGTGCCCTTCTCGAACACGGCCGGCTCGTTCATGTCGTTCCACACGCCCCGCACGCCGTCTTCCTGAATCAGGCCTTTGAACAGGCCCGCCCACCACTCGCGCACGTCGGGGCGGGTGTAGTCGGGGAAGTTGCAGAGGCCGGGCCACACCGAGCCCTTCATCAGCGGGCCGTCGGCGCGGCGGCAGAAGTAGTCGTTTTCGAGGCCTTCCTTATAGACGCTGTAGTTGGGGTCAATCTTGATGCCGGGGTCAATGATGACGATGGTTTTGAAGCCATCCTCAGCCAGCTCCTTCACCATCTTCTTGGGGTCGGGAAGTGGGCCGGGCTCCAGGTAAAGCACCGGTAGCCGTCCATGTAGTCGATGTCCAGATACAGGGCGTCGCAGGGAATTTTACGGTCCCGGAAGCCCTTGGCGATGCCGCGGAAGGTGCTTTCGGGGAAATAGCTCCACTTGCACTGGTGGTAGCCCAGGGCCCACAGGGGCGGCAGTTCGGGCGGGCAGGTCAGGCGGGTGTATTCCTGGGTGACTTCCGTGAGCGTGGGGCCGTAAATGAAGTAGTAGTTCATCTCGCCGCCCATGGCCCAGAAGCTGGTCACGTCGGCCCGCTCGGCGGCAAAGTCGAAGCTGGCCTTAAAGGTGTTGTCGAAGAAGATGCCGTGGGCAATTTTCTGCTGCAACTCCAGGTAGAACGGGATGTTCTTGTAGAGTGGGTCCGAGCCTTTGGTGTAGCCGTAGGTGTCGGTGCCCCAGTTGGTGAAGCGCTTGCCGCGCAGGTTCATGTTGTCGGGCTTGTCGCCCAGGCCGTAGTAGTGCACGCCGCTTTGCACCTGCTTGCTCATCTTGACGATGTCGTTGCCGGTTTCGTAGTCGTACTCCCAGTGGAAGCCTTTCTCGTCGGCCGACAGGAGCGTGCCCGAGCGGTCTAGCACCCGGGAGGCGGCGTTCTGCTTGCTGATGGTGCAGATCAGGCGCTCGGTGGTGATGCGGTAATGGTCGGGCTTCTCGCGAAACTCCAGAAACTCCAGCGCCGCCCGGGCTGGTCGGCGAGCACGGCGTAGCTGAAGTCGGCGGCAAAGCCGACTTCGGTGGCGTAGCGGAAGCGTAAAATTTTGTCGGTAATGACCTGCACGCTAAGTTGCACGCCATTGTCGCAGGTGAAGAGGAAATCGGGCCCCTGCTGGGTGCAGGAAAGGACTTGGCCGGGGAAGAACTCCTGCTTCCCTTTGGCGGCCAGGTCATTGACCATGTAGTTATTGTCCTGAATCGAATCGGCCATCGATGGGTCGTCTGGAAGAAGTGGGCAAAAAAAACTCCGGTCCGCCCGGAAGCACAACAATTAAGCCTGCAAGGTAAAAATGATTCCCGCGAATTTTGCCTAACATTAGCGTTCCAACCGCTGAAACCGTATTACAGGGCTACCAGGCCCTTTTTCTTTCGCTTCTCTTTCGCCGTTACCGCCTGATTCTTATGGAAAGCAATTCTCTCAATGTGTTATTGCTGGGCTGGGATGAAGCGGCGCAGGCGGCCGCTCCCGCCACCACGCCAGCCCTGGAGCTCTCGCGCCAGCTGGCCGAGCACTTACCCGTATCCGTGATTGTGCCCCAGCTGCCCGACTCGGCCGCGCTGACTTCGGCCGACCAGGTTATCCGGCTTAACTTGCTGAGTGCGGCCCAGCTGGCGGCCGCAGCTACCTCGCGCCGGGTGGCGGCGCCGGGCTCGTGGCAGGCGCCGGCCGCGCCTTACGCCGGGGCCGATGCGCAATCGGTTGCTCCGGAAGCTTCCGCGGCTTCGGCCCTGCAGGGTACGGCCATTGACCCTGCTCTGCCCGTGGTGCAGGGTACCGCTCTGACTAACGCTAATCCGATTCCGCCGGCAGCTAAGGCAGCCCCAGCGGCCAGCCCGGACTTACTGAACGAGGATATCTTTGCCGAGGCCTCAGCTGAGGTAGGCCCGGAAGAAGCCGCCGCACTTGACCAAACGGCCGATAACCTGACGCTGCCGGCAACCGAAGAAGCTGCGGTACCGGTAACCGCCAGCCGCCAGCCCGTGGCTTCTACCCCGGCCGACGCGCAAACCGCCGCCCAGGCTTCATTCGTGCAGGCCCTTAAAGCGCTGGATAACGCCGAAAACGACGCCGACCTCAACTTTCGGGTGATTCAGTACGCGCGCTTTGCGACTCCGCTGGCCGTAAGTCAGCCGTTTGGCGTGGTGTATGCCGCCGACTGGCACGCCTGGCTGGCGGCCCTGGAAATCCGGCAGCTCACGGGCCGGCCCATGGTGCTGCACGTGCAGTCGTTGGCCGCCGACCGCGACTCGCCGGCTGACCGGGGCTGGATTCTGGAGTTGGAACGCTTAGCTTTGCGCCGGGCCGACTTGGTGCTGGCTACCACTGAAACCCTGGCCCAGCGCCTGACGTCCTTTTACAATATTCCCGCGGCCCGGATTCGGGTAGTTGCGGCCGACGACACTACGGCCCTCAACGCCGCACTGACCCAGGTGACTCCCCGCTCCTAACTAGCGGCCCACCCTATTCCCTTTTACATGTCCGAATCTTTCGAACAACGCTTTGCAGCTACCCTGGAACTAGACGACACCGACGGTGGCGTCCAGGTGCTGATTCCCTTCGCGCCCGGCGAGACGTTTCAGCAGAAGCCGCCCTTTCACGTGCGCGGCACCATCGACGGGTTTCCGTTTCGGCTGACGCTGGTGCAGAACAAGGACGGCGAGTACATGCTGCCCGTGGGCAAGCAAATCCGCCGGGCCATCGATAAAACCTGGGGCCTCGAAGTAGAAGTAGTTATTCAGCTCGACACGGAGGAAGCTTCTTTTGAGCTGCCCGAGGACCTAGCCCGTGCGCTGTCCCAGTCGGGTTACCGGACCAAGTTCGACCAGCTGCCCTACCCCTACCGCCGCGAGTACGTGCAGTGGATAGAGCGCGCCAAGAAGCCCGAAACCCGCATGCGCCGCATCAAGGAGTCCATTGAGCTGATTAGCGCGGGCAAAAAGCTTGACTAACGTTGCTAACACCACAAAGGCCGTCCGTATCGACGGCCTTTGTGGTGTTAGCAGGGGTTATTAACGGGGCTAAACAGGTGGCGGCCGGCAGCGCGGGCAAGAGCCCGGAAGCTCTACGCTTACCCGGCGGTGGCCAAGCATCAGTATTCGAGCCGACCACATACAATTAGCTGCCACTCGTCGGTAAGCTCTTACCAGGGCAATGGGCCAGTCACAGCGGAGGTTGTGCCGGTAGGGCCATCGGTCGGTAGCAGGGCCAGCCGGACGGCCTCTGCCGCTCCTTGAGCGGGGGTGTCGGTGCCGGCAAAGCCGTTCAGGTCGGTGGCTGTGTAGCCGGGGTTGGCGGAATTTACCTTGATGGCGGTATCCCGTAGCTCGTAGGCGAGCTGCACGGTGAGCATGTTCAGGGCGGCTTTTGAGGCCGAGTATCCCAGCAGGCCCCAGTCGTTCTGCCCACTGAGGGTGAGCGAGGCCAGTGGACTAGAGACGTTGACAATGCGCCCCGCCGCGGCCTGCTTCACTAGTGGTAAAAACGTTTGGGTAACGGCCAGCGTGCCCAGGAAGTTGGTTTGCAGCACTTGCTCCACGCTGCGCACGGCGGCCGTGCTAGGCGCCCCGTCACCGGCCACATTGATGCCCGCATTGTTGACCAGAATGTCGAGGTGGCCTTCCTCGCGCTGCAGGTGGGCCGCTGCCGCGTCGAGCGTTGCCGGCTCAGCCAAGTTTACTTCGAGAAACCGGACGTCGCCTTCGGCGGCCAGCTTGGCTACGGCTTGCTCACCTTTGGCAGGTTGCCGGGCTCCCAGATACACCCGGCAGCCCGCCTGCAGCAGCTCCCGCACAATTTCGAAGCCGATGCCTTTGTTGCCGCCGGTGACCAGCGCAATTTTCTTGTTTGCCATGTTGCCTGTAGGTTTAGCCTCCTGAATTAGGGAGGTGAGTTGGTACCCCACAAAGGTCCGGCGGGTAAGCAGCGGGTAAACTTCGCCAGTCAACCCATCTGTTTTAGATTTCAAACATGTCAGAGTCCGAACACGGCTAAGCGCCGAAAGTCCCCCGGCGTTTGGGCAGCGTGGCGCTTGAAAAAGGTGCAGAAGTGGGCCACATCGGCAAAGCCCAGGCTATCGGCAATTTCCGAAATACTCCAGGCGGTTTGCTTTAGTAAAAGCTTGGCTTCCTGCGTCAGGCGGCGGCTGATAAGAGCCGTAGTGGTGTGGCCCGTCGTTTCCTTCAGCACCCGGTTGAGGTGATTGACGTGCACGGCCAATTGGTGGGCATAGTCGGTGGCGGTGCGCAGGCGCAGCGGCGGTTGCGGGCTGTGGCGCGGAAACTGCTGCTCCAGCAGCTCCGTGAATTGGGCAGCTACCCGTTCGGCGGCGCTGTGCGTTGCCAGCGGGGCGGGAGCCGGCTGCAGTTTCTGCACGAGGTGAATCAACTCCCAGAGGTAGGTGCGCAGCAAGTCGTGCTTGTAGGCATAGCCCGACCCGAGTTCGTGCGCCATCTTCTGGAAAATAGCTTCGATAGCCACACAGTCGGCCTCGGCCACTTCCCACACCGGGTAGGCTCCGGGCTGAAAAATCGGCAGCTCCGCCAGCACTACCCCGCTCCGGGCGGGCAGCAGAAACGCGTCGTCGAAGAGGCAGCTATAGCCCGCAAAATCTTCGGTGAGCGGCAGCCACCGGTAGGGCACGCGCGGCGTCACCAGAAACAAGGTGCTGGCGCCGACGTGTGGAGCCTGGTCGGCATACTCCACCTGACTGCGCCCCGGCAGAGGGTAATTTTGTAGTAGTCCCGCCGGCTAAACGTCATTGGGGCTGCCCCGCGCAGGTCTGCCAACGCAAACACGTTGAAATGCCCCACTCCCTGCCCCATATCGGGCGGCGGCAACACGCCAACTGCGGACTCCGGAGTTGGAGCACAGGCTTCGTAAAAGGCGGCAAGGGAATTGGATTTCATGTGCAGATATAAGGCAGCTTCAATCGTCGGGGCTTCTCCGGAAATCATGTCGGCCTTCGATTTTGCTGATGCGGTACCGCACTGCCACTTTCAGGAAGTGCGGTACCGCAGCTTGCCCGGCAGCCTTGAGGTTGTTCTAGCTCGTCAAAACCGACCGGGAGTTGCTACACCCGAGCCAGCACCAAGGCGGTGCGGTTCGTCACGTAGAGGCTCAGCTTGTTGACCTCGTCTTCCTGGAAGGTTTCGTAGATAATCGAATCATCCACGCGCTGGAAGCCGCCGAACTGGGCCGCGTCGGAGGTCAGAATGATGCGGTAGCGGCCGGGCTGGGGCACGAAGAAGCGGTAGTCGAAGATGCTGCTGCTGACGTGGAAGTTGAAAATAAAGATCAGGCCGCCCCGCTCGAAGATGAGCACCTGATTATTGTTGTCCTGATTCAGCTCCTTAGCCGGCGGGCCGAAAGCAGGCGGCGCTGCCGGGCTGTGGTTACCATGGCCTGGTCGAAAGCCTGGAAGAACTGGTACTTCAGGTCAGGATTGTCAGCCAACGACCATTGCCGGCGGGCGTGCTGGTAGCTCCAGTTGTTGCCCTGCCGCGGGAAATCGACCCACTCGGGGTGGCCAAACTCGTTGCCGATAAAGTTCAGATAGGCCTCTCCGCCCAAAGCCAGGGTCAGGAGCCGAATCATCTTGTGCAAGGCCAGGCCCCGGGCTACGATGTCGCTGGGGTCGTCCTTGTGCATGTTGTGGTACACGGCCGCATCCATGAGCCAGTGCGAAAGGGTTTTGTCGCCCACCAGAGCCTGGTCGTGGCTTTCGGCGTAGGCCACGGTTTTCTCGCCCAGGCGGCGGTTGGTGAGCGTGTACCACAGCTCCCCCAGGTTCCAGTCTTCGTCGCGCTTGTGCTTGAGCAGCTTAATCCAGTAATCGGGAATGCCCATGCCCAGGCGGTAGTCGAAGCCGATGCCGCCTTCCTGAATTGGGCGGCAAAGGCCGGGCATGCCGCTCATGTCTTCGGCAATGAGCAGGGCGCCTTTCTTGAGCTCGTGTACCAGCGTGGTGGCCAGCTGTAGGTAGAGCACGGCGTCCTCATCCACGTCGGGGCCGAAATACTGGTCGTAGGTACCAAAGGCTACGCCCTCGCCGTGGTGGTGGTAGAGCATGCTGGTCACGCCATCGAAGCGGAAGCCGTCGAAGTGGAACTCCTCGAGCCAATAGCGCAGGTTGCTCAGCAAGAACTGCTGCACCTCGGGCTTGCTGTAGTCGAAGAGCTTGGAGTCCCAGCCGGGGTGGTTGCCCCGCTCGCCTTCGTGGAAATACTGCCCGCCCGAGCCGTCGAAGTTGGCCAAGCCCTCGGCCTCGTTTTTCACGGCGTGAGAATGCACCACGTCGAGTAAAACGGCAATGCCGCGGTTGTGGGCCTCATTAATCAGGTACTTGAGGTCTTCGGGCGTGCCGAAGCGGGACGAGGCGGCAAAGAAATTGGCCACGTGGTAGCCGAAGGAGCCGTAGTACGGGTGCTCCATCACAGCCATCAGCTGAATGCAGTTGTAGCCCAGCTGCTGCACCCGGGGCAGGATGTTATCGGCAAACTCGCGGTAGGTGCCCAGGCGGTGCTCCTCGGTGGCCATGCCCACGTGGGCCTCATAAATGAAGGGCTCCCGCACGTAGTTCTGAATGCGGAATTTCTGGTCGGTCCAGGCAAACGGAACTTCCGGGCGCCACACCTGGCCCGCGAAGTCCTTGGTTTCTTCGTCCTGCACGGCCCGGCGCAGGGTGGCCGGCAGCCGGTCTTTACCGCCGTTGGCCGCGCCCACGTGCACCTTGAAGCGGCTGCCGTGGGTTAGGGCGTCCTTGTGGTTTTTATCGGGCAAAAACACTTCCCAGACCCCATCCGCACCTTTTTGCAGAGGCGTGGCGCCCCGGTCCCAGTTGTTGAAGTCGCCAATTAAAGACAGGTAGGTAGCGGCCGGGGCCCACTCCCGGAACCAGTAGCCGCGGCGGCGGCCGTCGTAGTTGAGGCCCAGGCGCTGATGAGCAGTGGCAAACTTGGCCAGGGAGCCGCACTGGGCAATAATATCGGCTAAGCGCTGCTCCAGCCGCTGCTGGCGCTGCTGTAATATTGGTTCGTAGGGCGCCAGCCAGGGGTCGTTTTGCACCAGGGGCAGCGTGGGTTCGGCGGCGGCAGTCAGCGAAGAAGATTCCATAACAACGGGAGAGGTTGAAGCCAAAACTACGATTCCCGCCGCAGTACGGCCGGGCAGGCGCAAGGTAGCATTACGCCGGACGGGGTTCAATGCCTGGATTTGCCAAGGCTTTTCCTTGGTTGACGCATTACGCCGTTTACGGCAATCCAACCCAATCTGAGCGGGCTATTGGGCATACATTGACTACTATTGCGGGGCTATATTCACCTGATTAAGCCAGAGCCCGCATCAGATGAAGAGAATACACCTGTTTGAGCTGGAGGACTTTCCCTGGTTTCCCGGCTGGCTGCGAACCTGCCTCACCCGGCTGATGGTGGTGATGCACCGCGCCATTGGCTCGCCCGAGGAGCTAACCAAACTCGTGGCCCGGGCGCTGGCTCATAGCCGCCAGCCAACCCTTGTGGACCTCTGCTCGGGTAGCGGCGGCCCTATGCTGGAGGTGTTGGCCAATCTGCGGCAAGCTGGCCACCGGGACCTGGCCCTGGTGTTGACTGATTTATATCCCAACACTGAAGTAGCCGCCGCAATAAACAGAGCCAACACGCCCAGCCTCTCCTACCGCACTACGCCCGTAGACGCCAGCCGCGTAGGAGCCGACTTACCCGGCGTGCGGACCATGACGGGCAGCTTTCACCACATGCAGCCGGCGCTGGCCCGGGCTATTCTGCAAAACGCCCGCGACAGTCGGCAACCCATCTGCATCTACGAAATGAGCGACAACAGTCTGCCCACGGCCATTTGGTGGGTTTCTTTGCCGCTCATTTTCCTGATGGCCTTTTTCCTCACACTCTTTGCCCGGCCTCTCACCTGGCGGCAGCTAGTTTTCACCTACCTGATTCCAATTATTCCGCTCTGCTTTGCCTGGGATGGAGCCGTTTCCAACGCCCGCACCTACACCCTGCAGGATATGGACGAGCTGCTGGCCGGCCTCGAAACCGAAGGCTACACCTGGGAAAAAGGCCGGATTACGGGTCGGGGCAACAAGCTCTACCTGCTGGGCCTGCCTACCTAGCTAGCTGCTTTTAGCGGCGGGAGAAGTCATAAGGTGAAGACCGACGTATTGCTGGCTGGGCAAGGGTGGGGCCGCGTTTTTTGCCGCCGACAGTTCTATCTTCACCACATGAACTCTCGCCTTTCCCTGCTTGCCCTGGCGGCGCTGCTGTCCTGCTCCCGGGCCTCTGCCCCTTCTGCTACTACGGTACCCGCCGCCCCGGTGACCCAAACCATGGGCGTAACGGCGGCCAAGGCCATGGTCGTGTCGGCCCACCCGGAAGCTTCGCGCATCGGGCTGGAGATTCTGCGCAAGGGCGGCAATGCCTACGATGCGGCCGTGGCCGTGCAGTTTGCCCTGGCCGTGGCCCTGCCCGTAGCGGGCAACATTGGCGGCGGCGGGTTCTTGCTCTACCGGGGCAATAACGGGCAGGAAGGCGCCCTAGACTTCCGGGAAACCGCCCCGGCCGCCGCCTCCCGCGACATGTACCTCGATGCCCAGGGCAACGTGGTGCCTGACCTGAGCACGGCGGGCCACCTAGCCGTGGGCGTGCCCGGCACCGTGGCGGGCATGGAGGCTCTGCACAAGAAGCTGGGCAAGCTTAGCTGGGCCGAAGTGGTCCAGCCGGCCGTGGATTTAGCCGCCCACGGCCTAGCCCTGACTGCCAAGGAAGCGTCGGGTCTGAATGCCAACCGGGCTATTTTCCTGAAGTACAACCCAAGAAAACCCTGGCCTACCTGGCCGCCGACAATGGCACTTGGCAGCCCGGCGACACAATCCGCTACATGGAGCTGGCACAGACGCTGGCCCGCATCCGGGACCAGGGCCGGGCTGGTTTCTACGAAGGCCGCACCGCCGATTTGCTCACGGCTGAAATGGAGCGGGGCAAGGGCATTATTACCAAGCAGGACCTCAAGAGCTACCAGCCCAAGTGGCGCACCGTGTTGCACGGGCAGTACCGGGGCTACGAAGTCAGCACGTTTCCACCGCCCAGCAGCGGCGGAGTGGCTTTGCTGCAAATGCTGCAGATGTTGGAGCCCTTCGACCTGAAGAAAGCCGGCTGGCACTCGCCCACGGGCGTGCACCTGATTACCGAGGCCCAGCGCCGCGTGTACGCCGACCGGGCCACCTACCTCGGCGACCCGGACTTTGGCCGGGTGCCCGTAGCCCAGCTGCTCGATAAGAACTACAATAAGCAGCGCATGGCTACCACCCTGCCCCACCGCGCCACGCCTAGCAAGGAGGTAACGGCCGGCCCGGGCCTGCCGGCCTACGAGAGTGACCAGACCACCCACTACAGCATCGTGGACAGCCAGGGCAACGCGGTAAGCTGCACCACCACGCTCAACGGGCCTACGGCAGCAAGGTGGTGGTGGCCGGGGCGGGTTTTCTGCTGAACAACGAAATGGACGACTTCTCCTCGAAAGCCGGGGTGCCGAATGCCTACGGCCTGGTGGGCGGCAGCGCCAACGCCATTGCCCCCGGCAAGCGGATGCTGTCCTCGATGACGCCGGCCATTCTGACCCGGGGCGGCAAGCTGCAGATGGTGGTGGGCACGCCCGGCGGCAGCACCATTATTACCAGCGTGCTGCAGACCATTCTGCACGTCGTCGACTACGACATGAGCATGCAGCAGGCCGTGAGCGTGCCCCGCCTGCACCATCAGTGGCTACCCGACTACATCGATGTGGAAGCCGAGGCCCTCACGCCCGCCACCGCCGATTCCCTGCAGCGCCGCGGCTACACCCTGCACCCCCGCAATGCCTGGGGCCGCGTAGATGCTATCCGCATCCTGCCCGACGGCCGCCTCGAAGGCGGCGCCGACCCCCGCGGCGACGATACGGCCCTGGGGTATTAGGTGATACGGTGACTTTGACGTCCAACCTACCCGTGTCATTGCGAGGAACGAAGCAATCCGTCCTCTGAAATGTGCTGAGTCTTCTAAAGCGAAAAGCCCTTTATCGGACCACCGATAAAGGGCTTTATACGTTTATTGAACCTTGTCACGCAGGATGACAGGCTAAGAAAAATACTTCAGACCTAGGCCTGGTCGGCGGGCTTGAGCTGGCGGGCGGCGTTGGCTAGGGCTTGCCCCAGCAGGTTGAGGCGGGTGGCAATAGACTCGGTCTGGGAGTCGGCGGCACCGGTGACCTGCTCACCCAACGTGAACAGGGAGCTGCCGATGCTGTCGACGTCGTTGTTGGTGATATGGCTTTGCAGGCTGCGCAGCTCCTGCAGAATTTCCGAGTGCACGGCCTCGCCGCTCTGGCTGAGCGTACGAATCCAGTCTTGAATATTGCTCAGGCCCTCAGTGCTGGCTTGCTGGATGTTGCCGTTGAGCACGTTGATGGCGGCGTTGAGGTGGTTTTCGGGGTTATCGGTTGGCGTGGCCATGAGGTAGGGTTTTGGTGGAAAGCGTGAGGAAAGAGCGGCTAGGCAACCAGGGATTTAAGGTTGCCGGCGGCCATAATCAGCAACTGGCCCAGGTGGCGCAGCTGGTCGCCGATGCCGTTGTGCAGGTGGGTCCGGCCCAGTCGTGGGTGTTGCTGGCCGAGCGGGAAGCCTGTTCGCCCAGGCGCTGCATCAGCGCGGCAGCCCCGGCCCGGTCGCCGTTTTGCAGGGAGGCTTTCAGCTGGCCCAGTTCCCCGGCGGCGGCTTGCAGCACGGCGCTGTTGGAGTTTTGCAGCTGCGGGCCCCAGCTGTCCAGAATCGGAATCAGGCCGCTGGGGTCGTGGGCGAAGGTGTGGTTGTTGAACAGGTCGCTCAACGTGAGGTTGGTGGAATAGAGGTGGTCGTTGAGGTTGTCGGAGGAAAGGGCCATGGTCGTAGGAATTGGGGTTGAGCTTTTCTGTACGGGCCGGGCGCGCACGTCGTTGCTCCCGGCTTTGGGCAGGCTTTGCCTAAGGCCGTATCTTGGCGTCCTCATTCGTTCTGCTGCTATGCACTCGTCTTTTCGCCGCGCCGGGGTCCTGCTGGGCCTTTTCCTTTCTTCTTTGCCCGGCGTAGCGCAGCGCGAAAGTGGCGGGCCGCCCAGCCAGGACCCGTTTGCGCGCCAGGAAAGTGCGGGCCCAAGGCAGGGCCTTGGCAATTATCAGAGCCACTCGTATCGAAATGGAATACTCACTATTAAAAGTACGAACGGCGGCACACTGCGCATCCGGCCCTGGAACGAAAGCATTGTGCGGGTAGAATACTTTCCCAAGGGTCAGTCCGTACAGGAAATTCCCTCGGTAAGCGTAGTTCAGCCCCCATCCTCTCGGCTCAACCTAAGCTGCAGCCCAGGCTGCGACGGACCGCCAAGCCCGGAATTGCTGGCCCGCTACGGTAAGGATTTTTGCAGCAGGGTGCTCGTGTCGCCCACCGATATTCGAGTCAAAATGGCCTGTCCCGGGGAGGTGGTCATTCAAAAGATCCCGCTCCGCATCAGCTACCGCCGCGACGCCGAAGTTCTGGTAGCCGATGCCGCCGGGGCTTTTCAGCAGCTTCCCCAGAATGGCATCTCAGGCGGCGTGGGCATCTCCTTCCGGCTCACGCCCGACGAGCACCTCTACGGCACCGGCTCTCGGGCTTTGCCGCTGGACCGGCGTGGCCAGAAGCTTACACTCTACAACGAGGCCCACTACGGCTATCAGAACGGGGAGCCAACGCTGAATGTGACTTTGCCCACGGTGGTTAGCAGCCGGGGCTACATGTTATTTTTTGACAACCACGCCCCCGGGAAGCTCGACCTGGGTGCCACCGAAAAAAACACGCTGGAATACCGCGCCGAAAACCTGGGCAGCCTGGCGTATTTTATCATTGCCGGCGACTCCTACGCCGCTGTTCTGGACCGCTACACCTGGCTGACCGGCCGGCAGCCCCTGCCGCCGCGCTGGGGCCTGGGCCTGATTCAAAGCCGCTTCGGCTACAAAACCGAGCAGGAAATGCTCCAGACGGCCCGCCGCATGCGCCAGGCGGACTTCCCGCTCGATGCCCTGGTGCTGGACCTCTATTGGTTTGGGGGCACCACCCGGCAGGGTGACTTCCGCTGGCAGCCCCAGCAGTTTCCCAACCCCAAGCGCCTGCTGAGCCGCCTGGACTCCAGCGGCGTCAAAACCATCCTGATTTCGGAGCCCTACGTGATGCGCACCTCCCTCAACGACTCCCTGGTGCGCAGCCAAGACTTGGTAGGGCGCGACGCGGCGGGAAAGCCCTATACCGTCCAATCGTTTTGGGCAGGGCCGGCTACGCTGCTGGATATGTTTCGGCCCGCGGCCCGGCAGTGGCTCTGGCAGCAGTACGACCGGCTCAAGCAAGACGGCGTGGGCGGCTGGTGGAGCGACTTAGGAGAGCCGGAAAACCAGCCCGCCGACATGTTCTACAACCCGGGCCCTACTCGTAAGATTCACAATGCGTATGGTCAGGCCTGGGCCAGCATTTTGCAGGATGGCTACATCCAGCACTACCCGCAGGAGCGCCTGTTTAACCTGGCCCGCTCGGGCTGGGCGGGCATGCAGCGCAACTCGGTATTCCCGTGGTCGGGCGACGTGAGTCGGTCGTGGTCGGGGTTGCAGGCGCAGGTGCCTATTATGCTTAGCATGGGAATGGGCGGCGTGGGCTACATGCACTCCGACGCGGGCGGCTTTGCCGGTTCCAACACCGACTCGGAACTGTACACGCGCTGGCTGCAAATGGCCAGCTTCGGCCCCATTATGCGGCCCCACGGCGTGGTGGCCCCCGAACCGTACTGGTACCCCGAGCCCTACCGTAGCATCGTGCGCCGCTACGCCCATTTGCGCTACGAACTGCTGCCTTACCTCTACACCCTGGCCTGGGAAAACTCGGAAACCGGTACGCCCCTGGCCCGCCCCATGAACTATGGCCCTACCAGCCGGGTCACGCTGCCGGTGCCTACCAACGTACGGTCGGCCACTCCCCAGCCCCTGACGCCGGAAGAACAGGCGGCTGGCTTTACGGAAGAAGGCGGCGACTGGAGCTGGAACCTGAAGGCCTCCAGCAGCTGGGGCCTGGCCCGCCTCACGGCCCGGCAGCGCCAGGAGGTCAGAGCCAACAACACCGCGTCCCTGGCCAACGTCAACGACCAGTTCCTGCTGGGCTCCGAGCTGCTGGTGGCGCCGGTGCTGCAGCCCGGGCAACGGCGCCGCAATGTGGTGTTACCCCCGGCCGCTGGATTGATTTCTACACTCACCACACCTACAGCGGCAGCCAAACGGTGGGCATACCAGCCCCGCTAGCCCAAGTGCCGCTGCTGGTACGGGCCGGCGCCTTCTTGCCCCGGGCACCCTACGTAGCCAGCACCGCCCACTACCGCACCGATACCCTGAACGTGCGCTACTACGCGGACTCCACAGTGCCCGAATCGAGCTTCACCCTGTATGATGACGACGGCAAATCGGCACAGGTCAAGCAGCTCGGCAACTACGAGTCCATTTCCTTCGCCGGACTGCTGGGCCGGGCACAGGCTGTGGTGCAGGTGCGCAGCAGCGGCTATGGCTACGCCGGCAGCCCGGTGTGGCGCACCGTCAACCTGGAAATACCGCGCGTAATGGCCGCGCCCACGGCCGTGCTCATCGACGGGCAGACCGTGCCAGCCACCGACTGGCAGTACAACCCAGCCGAACAAACCGTGCTGGTGCATTTTCTGCTGGACGAAAAGCCCGTGCGGGTTACGATTCAGGGGCTGAGGCTGAACGAGCGGCTAAGCAGTCCGGCCCCCGAGGTGCTGACCCTGGAAGCCCCCAGCAACCGTAGCTTCGGCGGCCGCACCGAGCTGCGCTACACCCTGCACGCGCCCGGCAGCTACCCGCTGCGCATCCGTACTGCCGCGGGCCAGGTGGTGCGCACATTCGAGGCCCAACAGCAAGCAGCCGGAGTACATTCTGTGGTTTGGGACGGCACCAACGACCAGGGCCAGCCCGTGCCGAATGGCGTGTACACGGCCGAAATGCAGGAACAGCACCAGCGCCTGGTGCTGCTGCGCGAATAATTGCTTATTGCTCGTTAAACCCCATTACCTTCCCAAGACGCAGGTGCTTATTTCTCAAACCGGCGCAGGCGCTTCTTGCTGAGCTCGTAGCTGATAATGGCCGGTACGTAGAAGGTGACGTCGGCCAGGAGCTTAGCCAGCAGAATGCCGCCTGCCAGGCTACCCACGGCGCGGGGCAAATAGTACATCAGCGCCGGGCGTACCAGAAAACTATCGAACACCTCGGCCAGACCGAATTCCACGACCAGAGCCCGCAGATTGCGCAGCAGCGTCCGGCCCGTGTATAACTGTCCGGCAGCACGCAGCTGCCGGCGCGTGTGCCAGATATCCAGGGCCAGAATGTAGCCGAAGTAAGCCACGTTGCCGGCCCAGGTGCCCGCCAGCGCCGTGCTGACGTAGCTTCCACTCAGCCGATACGCCACGCCGGCCGCGCCCAGCGTAGCCAGCACTGAGAGGATTTCGGCCGGGCCGTAGCGCTGCAGCCATTCTCGCACGTTCCACTTCATGGCGTAGAGGCCGGGTCACAGCCGGAGTGCCGTAGGGCCCGGGCGGTTGGGTGGCGCTTTTAGTTGGTGAGCAAAGCCATTTCCTGCAAAATCTGCTCGGCAATGGCCTGTCGGCCGGCCATAAACTTTTCGTCGGCGGGCTTGCCGTCCTTGGGCTCGGCGTTCAGGGCAAACACGTACACGTTGCCGGCTTGCTCGAGCCAGCCCACAAACCAGCCATTGGTGAGCTTGGCCCGTTGGGTCCAGGCGCTGGTACCGTAGAGCTTGAACTGCGGCGTAGATTTCAGCAAAAACAGCTGCTTGGTCAGGGCTTGGTTGTGGGGCGCGGGCGGGAGCTTTTCGGCGTAGAGGTGACGCAGAAACGTTACCATCTGAAACTGGGAAATGCGCGAAATACCGGCCGTCCAGAAGGTTTGCAGCACTTCGGGCGTCACCACCATCTGCCCAAACTTGAGCCGGAGCAGGGCCTGCTGGTAGCGGGGCACACCCACTTCCTGGGCAATCTGCTGCATGCAAGGCTGGCAGTCGTGGCGCAGGGCCGCCCCCAGCCGCAGGTCCCGGTTCCAGGCGGCCTGGTCGCGCTTCACCTGGTCCCAGGGAAAGACGTGGCTGGTATCGGACAGCACGCCGGATTCGAGGCCAATCAGGGTGTTGGGAATGTTGAACGTAGCCCCGGGCAGGTAGCCCTGGTTGCAGCGGGCCACGTCGTAGGCCGTGTAGCGGTTAGCTTTCTGGTCGTAGAGCAAAAACGAGCCGCGCAGACCGTAGCTGTCGAAGTACTTTTTGAAGTCGCGCTCCGTAAGTGCTTGCCCGCGGGCACTAAAGCTGCTGAGCAGCACAAGGAATAGGGCCAGAAAACGCATCAGGCAACAGGCTGGTATAAGGGTAGAGCCCCGCGGGCAGAGGAAGCGCCCTGGCAAGCTTTGTGCCCAAATATGAGAATTCCCAGCCCAGGCCCAAAAGTTAGTGCGGAGCTCCGACCCTGCTACCGCTCCCTAAGGCCGGCCCAGATCCTGATTTTCCCACGGATAAATTTCCATGCTCAGGCTGCCGGCCTGCACGGCAGGGTCGGCCTGGGTGAGGCGCTGAGCCTCTTCCAGGCTGGCCGCCCGCAGGATGTACATGCCGCCCAGGGCGCTGTCGGGCCCGGGGCAGCGCCCGGCCAGCGTAAGGCGGCCCTGTTTGGTGAGTTGCTGCAGATGCGCCGCGTGCCCGGCCCGGATGGTGGACTGCATCTCCACATCGGCCTGGCGCTGGGCCACGTTTTTGAGCAACACCAGGTAGTAGGTTTTAGCCGGGGTAGCGCGACTGGGAGCCGACTTCTTTGACTGGGCCACCACCGGGGCGGCGCCCAAGCTTAGCAGCAGGGCGAGGACGAGAAAACCATGTTTGCTCATGGGAAAGCGGACTTAAGTGTGACAGGACTACCAATGTGTACGGCAAGCAGGGGCGGAAGTAGTCGTTGGCCCCGCTGCTTTCGGCTGGACTTCGGGTGCTAAGGCACTTACCGCGCACCATTCGCCGCCGGGCAAAACAATTTGCTCCGTAACCAGTAGTACTACGCTGCCGCCGGCCCTGGCGGATTTCATTTCCTGACTACTCAGTACTTCTATGGCTTCTACACGCACCTTGGGTCGGTCCGACCTGCATATTACCCCGCTGGTTTTGGGCGGCAACGTTTTCGGCTGGACGGCCGACCAGTCTACTTCCTTCCGCATCTTGGACGCCTTCGTGGCGGGCGGCGGCAACGCCATTGACACGGCCGACGGCTACTCGGTGTGGGTGCCCGGGCACGTGGGCGGCGAGTCGGAAACTATTATCGGGCAGTGGCTTCGGCAGCGCGGCCGCCGCGACGACGTGGTTATTGCTACCAAAGTAGGCTGGGAAGTAAACGCCGAGAACAAAGGCTTGGCCAAAGACTACATCTTGCGGGCCGTGGAAGGCTCGCTCAAGCGCCTGCAAACCGATTATATCGACCTATATCAGTCGCACAAGGACGACCCCACGGTGCCCGTAGACGAGACGCTGGAAGCCTATGCCCAGCTGGTGCAGCAAGGCAAGGTGCGGGTTATCGGCGCTTCCAATTTTACGGCTGAGCGCCTGCGCGAATCCATGGCCGCCAGTGAGCAGCACGGCTTTCCGCGCTACGAAACCCTGCAGCCTCTCTACAACCTCTACGACCGCGCCGACTTCGAGCAAAACCTGCTGCCGCTGGTGCAGGAGCACAACGTGGGCGTGATTCCCTACTACGGCCTGGCTGCGGGCTTCCTCACTGGCAAGTACCGTTCGGAGGCCGACCTGCAGAAAAGCGCCCGGGGCGGTGGCGTAGGCCAGAAATACCTCAACGACAAAGGCCTGCGCATTCTGGGTGCCCTCGACGCGGTAGCGGCCCGCCTGCAGGCCACGCCCGCCCAGGTGGCCCTGGCCTGGATTATGGCCCAACCCGGCCTGACGGCGCCCATTGCCTCCGCCACCAGCCCCGAGCAAGTCACGGAGCTGCTTAAGTCAACCGAGCTGCAACTCAGCGCCGACGACCTGCAGCAGCTGGGCGAGGCTAGTGCGTAAGCTGGTAAGAGTGCCGCCCGGTAGAAACCAGCCTTAGGCGCCTCCCGGGCAGGCTCTCGTAGGGGCTTGAATTACTTCCGTAATTCCTCTGCATCTTGTTAGTCCTGGTCGGGTAGCCGGCCGGGACTTTTTTGTTGGCAACGGGGCTTAATCTGGAGCTTCAGGCAGCCACACCGGGGTTCTGTGCGTAGGAAAACGGCAAGCTTCCTTTCGTCTTTACGCCCGTTTGCCATGCCCCGCATTGAATCATCCGCTTTGGCCTGCCTGGCGCTGCGCTGCCCGCGCTGCCACGAGGGGCCACTGTTTACCAACCCGGCCCTGAGCTCCAACTTTGCCCGCATGCACGAGCACTGCCCCGTGTGCGGGCAGGCCTTTGAGCCTGAGCCGGGCTTTTACTGGGGCGCCATGTACGTAAGCTACGCCTTTTCAGTGGCCATTTTCACGCTCAGCGGAGTGCTGTGCTACTACGTGCTCGGCGACCCGGCCGTGTGGGTCTATGTGCTGACGGTGGCCGTGGCCAGCCTGGCCCTTATGCCACTGGTGTTTCGGTATTCGCGGGCCATTATGCTGTATCTGTTTGGCGGCGTGCGCTATAATCCTAACGCTACTCACCGTACCCCGGCGAACTCGTCGTATCAGGAGTAAACGCAGCATTGCCGCAGCTACCGGCTTTTTTCGGGTGTGGCTAGGGCGTTGCCAACGAAAAAGGTTACTTGCCCGCATGCTTTACCGTCCTCTTTCCACCCTGCTCGGTGCCGGCCTGCTGCTGGCTGCGGCCTGTTCCTCTCCCTCTGCCGAAACCACCACGAAGTGCGCCGACATTCCGGCCAAGTTCACCGTGCAGCATCCCGAATGGGCCCGCAACGCCAGCATTTACGAGGTCAACATCCGGCAGTATACCCCCAGGGCACTATCAAGGCGTTTGAGGCCGAGCTGCCCCACCTGCAGAAAATGGGCGTGGGCATTCTGTGGCTGATGCCGATTCAGCCCATTGGCCAGCAGAACCGCAAAGGCCAGCTGGGCAGCCCCTACTCCATCCGCGACTACCGGGCCGTGAACCCCGAGCTGGGCACCATGCAGGACGTGCAGCACCTGGTAGCCGAAGCCCACAAGCTGGGCATGCACGTCATTCTGGACTGGGTGGCCAACCATACCAGTTGGGACAGTAAGCTGGCCCAGCAGCACCCCGACTGGTTTACCAAAACCGCCAGCGGCCAGTTTCGCCCGCCGGTAGCCGACTGGCAGGACGTTATTGACCTCGACTATAGCAAGCCCGAGCTGCAGCGCTACATGCGGGAAAGCATGGCTTATTGGGTCCGGGAAGGCGGTTTCGACGGGTTCCGCTGCGACGTGGCCGGCCTGGTGCCCACGCCCTTCTGGGAGCAAACCCGGGCCGAGCTGGAGAAGCTAAAGCCCGTGTTTATGCTGGCCGAGTGGGACGAGCTATTTCCCCCGACTTTCCTGAAGCCCGGCGAGTTTGACCCCAACACCCACTTGCTGGAAAAAGCCTTTGACATGACCTACGGCCTGCGCCTGCACGACGTGCTCGACAGCGTGGCCCGTCATCAGCGCCCCGCCTACGATATCAACGTGTACCGGGCCCGGGAGCGGCGTATGTACCCGCCGAGCGTGTACCTGATGAACTTTACCAGCAGCCACGACATCAACAGCTGGGACGGGAGCGAGTATGAGCGCCTGGGTCCCAATGTGCAGCCTATGGCCGTGCTGGCGGCCCTGCTGCCCGGCATGCCCATGGTATATACCGGGCAGGAAGCCGGCCTCAAAAAGCGCCTAGCCTTCTTCGACAAAGACACCATCAATTGGGGCAATTACCCGCTGGAAAATTTCTACACTAAGCTGCTGACTCTTAAAAAGCACCACCCGGCCCTGCTCAACGGCGACGCGTGCAGCCAGTTTACGGCCCTGCCCACCCCGGATTCTACCGACGTGTATGCTTTCAGCCGCCGCAAAAACGAGGCAACGGTGCTGGTGGCAGTTAACGTGGCCGCCAAGCCCCGGCAGTGGGCTTTGCCCCAGAACCAGAACCTAGAAGGCAACTACCGGGAGCTGTTCAGCGGTAAGCTTCAGCGCCTGTCAGCGGACACCAAGCTCCCTCTGCCACCCCACGGCTACGTGGTGTATGAGCGGCAGAAACAATAACCTAGTCTCCCAACGTGTCATTGCGAGCGAAGCGCGGCAATCCGTCCTCTACGCAGTACTACCTGCCCTTTTACCAGAAAGCCCCTTCCCTTAACAACGAGAAAGGGCTTTTCAGTTTAGAAAACTCGGCACATTTCAGAGGACGGATTGCTTCGTCCTGCGTCCTCGTAATGACACAAGGTTCCGGCTTCAGTTCCTAGTGCTGCCACTGGCCGAATTTGCCGCGGCGGTAGTCGTCGTAGGCCTGGTGAATCTCCTCCTCGGTGTTCATCACGAAAGGCCCCTGGGCTACCACCGGCTCGTCGAAAGGCTGGGCGTGGCCGAAGAGCAGCACGCTTTCGGCCGGGCCGGCCTGGATGCGCAGCGCGTCGCCGTCGTTGTTGAATTCCACCAGGTTCAGGGCGTCCACGGTTTGGCCGTTGACGGTGAGCTGGCCGCGAATGATGTAGAAAAAGATGTTGTGAGCGGCTGGCACGTTCACGGTTATTTCCCCGCCGGGCTGGAAGAAAATCGTGTTCAGCTGCACTTCCGACAGCGTTTCGAAGGCGGGCTTATGCCCCTCCCACTCCCCGGCAATCAGGTTGACCGTTACTTTCCCCTCGTCCAGCGAAAGGCTGGGAATATCTTCCTTCTGCAGGCCGATGTAGCGCGGCTCGGTCATTTTGAGGCGGGCCGGCAGGTTAAGCCAGAGCTGCAGAATTTCCAGGGGGCCGCCGGTTTGCTTGAACTCCTGGGACGACACCTCGGCGTGAATCAGGCCGCGGCCGGCCGTCATCCACTGCACCCCGCCGGCGGTAATCACGCTTTCGTGGCCCCCGCTGTCCTTGTGCATAATGTCGCCCTCCAGGATGAAGGTGACCGTTTCCATGCCGCGGTGCGGGTGGGGCCCAAAGGGCAGGCCGTTGTTGCGGGGCTTGTAGGTCTGGGGGCCGTGGTGGTTCAGAAACAGAAACGGGTCGACCTGGTCGAGGGTGCGCGAGGGCAGCGGCGAGTAGGTTTTCAGGTCGGCAATGGGCGAGTACGCGGCGCGGTGAATTTTCTTGATGGTGCGCATGAGATGCTAAAGTCAGGAGTATGGCTGATAAACCGGCCGCAACTCGTTTTGTCCCGAGTCAGGTCAACTATTCCGCCGTTTTTGCTCTACGTGCCTTTTCTCCGGAAGATACTGCTCGCCGTCTGTGCCCACTGTTCCTAGCCGACCCTCCCTGACCTCAACTAGAACTGTCCTTGTTGCAGATCAGTCCTTGGTTTTTTTACAGTACTAAGCGGCTCTTACATAGTAATATGTATATTAAAAAATTATCCATCTCCAACCTTCCCCGTCGAGCTACGTTAGAGGCAACTCAAGACCGGCTTTCAACCACAACCGGTTTATGGTTCCACGAAACTTTTTGCTCCCATGAAGAAGCTATTTGTTTTCGCCGCCTTGCTCGCCACGGGTGCATACTCTGCCCAGGCGCAGTCGACTACGACTACCACGACCAAGCAAACGACCGTGACGCCGGCTACCCCGGCCACCCCCGCGACGCCTGCCTCACCCACCACGCCCGCCACGACCACCGTGGAGTCGACCACAACTACTGTGGACCAGGCTCCCGCGACCGTAACGCAGGCCCCGCCGGTACAGACGGTGCCCAATGACGTGAAAGTGAAAGACAAGCGTCGCAAGGACAAAATCAAGCCCAAAGACTAGGCAGCACGCCCCGTCCCGGATAGTTGCCAACGCCCGGCCGCACCAGTTGCGGCCGGGCGTTGTGCTGTTTGGCTCTTACCCCTTTTCGGGGCCTTGCAGCTGCTGCCGGAGCCAGGCCACCACATCGTGGTCTACCTGCTCCCGGCACTCGTCTAGGCCGTGGCGACAGTTGGGGTACAGTTTCAGCTCCTTGGGCTCCCGGGCCCGGGCGTAAATCATTTCGGAGCAGGTAGCGGGCAAGATTTCGTCGGCCGTACCATGTAGCAGCAGCAACGGCCGCGGGCTCACCTGCGGGGCCAGGTTGGTGCCGTAGGTCTGGCTGCTCATGGCTACCACGGCCGTTACCGCTTCACTCAGGGCCCCGGCCGCTATTACCACAGCCCCGCCGAAGGAATGGCCCACCAAGGCAATGCGGCGGTAGTGGTGCTGGAGCGCGAGGTACTGCACAGCCAGCATGGTGTCGGCCACGCACTCTTCCAGGTAGTTAGGCCGGCGGTAGTGCACCCGCAGCGAGGCAATGCCGTGGGCGGTGAGTTGGGCAGCCAGGCGCGGGTACAGGCCCCAGGCCGGGCCATCGAGGCCACCGCCGGCGCCGCCCACCCACACCACGGCGGGCGCGCCTTCTCCGGCCGGATGAAGCCGGGCAGGCATCTCGCCCGCGTTGGTATGCAGAGTTAATTCTTCCACCCCGTCGGCCACGCCGTGCTGGGTTACGGATTCGAGAACAAATTCGAAGGGTTTGTTTTTGCGGGTCATAGCGTGGGGCCGGGCCGGAAAACTGCCTGCATAGGTATACTCCCCAGCCGGCATTATGATATAGCCGGGCTTACATCATAGCCACACTTTTAATTGTTTTTTAATTGATTGTTAAGGCTTTCTAATCAAAACAACTCAACTATACGCGGCGGGCTTGCGTTAGGAAGCTCAACTATTCTGTTACTCTATGCTTATAGCCGCCGCTATCCAACCCTTCGATTGGAACCGAATCCTGTTCTCGGATGATGCTCCGCCCCTGTTTCTGCTGGAAGTAGTAGTGCGCTGTGTGCTTACCTACCTTATGGTTATCGGGGCCTTGCGCGTCACGGGCCGGCGCGGGGTGCGGCAGCTGTCCATCTTCGAGCTCAGCATCATCCTGGCTCTGGGCTCAGCCGCCGGCGACGCCATGCTCTACGACGACACGCCCCTGCTGCACGCGGCGGTGGTGTTCGTGGTGGTGCCGGTGCTGTATCTGCTCTTTAACAAGGCTACCGAAAAGTATCCGCGCTTCAGCAACTGGCTGGAAGGCAAACCCGTGTTGCTCATCGAGGACGGCAGCCTTTGTATCGAGGAGTTCCGGCAGCAGAATCTGACTCAGAAAGAGCTGTTCGGGGAGCTGCGCAAGTTGCAGGTAGAGCACCTGGGCCAGGTGCGCCGGGCCTACATCGAGGCTACCGGGGAGGTCAGCGCCTACTTTTACACGGATGAGGATGTACAGCCCGGCCTGCCCATCTGGCCCGAGCGCCTTACCCAGCTGCACCAGCACGCCCCGCAGGCCGGGCCTCACGCCTGCGCCACCTGCGGCAAGGTGCGGGAGCTGCCCAAGCAGGGCGTAGCACGCTGTCCCGTGTGCCAGGACGACCAGTGGACTCCGGCCTGCGAAGCCAAGCGAATAGCTTAAGGCCGGTTGGCATTCATTCGTGGGAACTCTAAACAGCCGTGGCCCTTCCTGGCCGGTGCCCGTACCTTTGAGCATGATTCCACTGCTGCACGTGCACCACATTGCCATTATCTGCGCCGACTACGCCGTGTCGAAGCGCTTTTACACTGAGGTGCTGGGCCTCAGCATTATCCGGGAAGTGTACCGGGCCGAGCGGCAGTCCTACAAGCTGGACCTGGCGCTCAACGGGCACTACGTCATCGAGCTGTTTTCCTTTCCCGAGCCGCCCCGCCGCCTCAGCCGGCCCGAAGCCACCGGCCTGCGCCACCTGGCCTTCGCTGTTTCCGATTTGGAAGCCACCGTGGCCTGGCTCGACCAGCACCAGGTAAGTTCTGAGCCCATCCGGACCGACGAGTTTACCGGCCGGCGCTTCACCTTCATTCAGGACCCCGACGGGTTGCCGGTGGAATTTTACGAGCAGTAGCGCGGCGTTGCTTAGTCGAACGTAGATTCCAGGTGATCTAGATTACTATTCCATTCGGATGGCGGACTCAAGGAGTAGATAACCTCATCGTCGAGCACGGAATAAGGCCGGTAAACTTTGGCGTATACGCTCGAAACATGGGCCGAAGAGTCGAAATGCACCCACAGCATGGGGTAGCGCCCCGCCCACGCTACCGGGCGGGTGTAGGTAAACGTCGTACTCCGGTCGTGGGCAGGGGTGCTACCCACACTACTGCTATGCACTGCCGAATCAGCTGTGGCCTGGCGCATCCAGGCTTCTATATCTAGCGTGTCGGTTTCGTTGGCGCCTTGCTTGTTAGTGCTGCGCATGCTCAGGTTATAGGTTTCACTGCCTTCCTCGGAAAGCATAGTGTAAGGCCGCCCCAGAATGTGCACCACTTGCCGCATGCTCATGCCCGGTTGCACCCGCCGTATCCGGGCCGCAGTGACCTTACCAGCTACGTCGCGCCAGAAGAAAAAGTCCAGGACGACGCTGGTATTTACCACAAATAGTACGAAGCCCAGTACTAGGCTGCCCACAATAGCAAGGCCCTTTAGAAAGCGTTTCAACGACGATAAGGTCAAAAGGAAAAGTAGATGGGTACGGGCATCAAACGTTGCGCTGCTTTCAACAGGTATACTCAGGCGGCCGCCTCTACTTGGTCAACCGAAACGACAGCCCCGCCCGAAACGCCTGGGAATACACCTCATTGGCTTCACCCGCTACGTCACCGCCATAGTTGGTCAGCCCATACGAGTAGCCCAGCGACAAACCAACTTCCTTGTAGTAGGCCGTCAGGTTGAGGCGGCCGCGCACGTCGACATCGGGGTGGGCATGGCCCCGCTTGGTGGTGTAGCTCACCCCCTTGCCGCTCACGGCCTCGCCCCGCTCCTCGCTGTGTAGCAGATAGCCCGCTTCCGGCCCGGCCGTCAGATCCAGCGCAACGCTACCCAGCTCAAAGCGGTGACCAAAAAAGGGATGCACATTGATGAAATTATTGGTTAGCGTGGTGTGGCCATCAGTTTGAATAACGTTGCTGTTTCGGTCGAGAACCGAAGTGATTTGCACCCGGCTGCGCAGCACGTCGTAGCCGGCCTGCACGCCCAGCAGGTTCTGCCCGCCGGTTAGGCGCTGCCACTGCCCGGCCAGCCCGTAGGAAAAGGCCGGGCGGCGGCCGTAGGCGTTGGTGGTGTAAGGTCCCGTTCCGGCTCCCAGGGTGGGCATAATAATGGTGGAGTTGCTGCTGGCCGCCGCTCCACGGTAAGCCGCCGCGCCCGAGTTCAGGTGAATCGAGAATTCGGTGCGCTGCCCGTAGCTGAAATGGGCGGCTAGGGCACCAAGGAAAAATAGCGTGAACTTCTTCATAACGACTACTACAGGTAAGGACATTTTAAGAATGAGCAGGCAACCTGGGCAAAGGTTGTAAACTTCCCCCAAGAATTTTCCCGGGCCGAATGGGTTTTGTGCCCGATATTACCGCCGCTATGCCCAAACCAACCGCCACGCTGCCCTACCTCATCATCGACTTCGACAGCACCTTTACCCAGGTCGAAGGCCTGGACGAGCTGGCCGACATTGCCCTGCAGGGCCACCCCGACCGGGAGAAAGTAGTCGGCGAAATCCGGGCCCTCACCGACCAGGGCATGAGCGGCAACCTCAGCTTCTCGGAGTCCTTGAAGCAGCGGCTGGCCTTGCTGCCGGCCCGGCGCGAACATCTGCCCCTGCTGGTGGCGCAGCTCAAGGGCAAGGTTTCGGAAAGCATCGTGCGCAACCGCAGCTTCTTCGAGCGGTTTCCGGGCCGGGTTTATATCGTGAGCAGCGGCTTCCGGGAGTTTATCGAGCCTGTGGTGGCCGACTTTGGCATTCAGGCCGACCACGTGCTGGCCAACACCTTTACCTTCGACGAGACGGGCCGCATCAGCGGCTTCGACCCCGACAACGTGCTGAGCCGCGACGGGGGCAAGATTCTGCAGCTCCAGCAGCTCGACCTCGAAGGCGACGTGTACGTGCTCGGCGACGGCTACACCGACTACCAGATCCGGGAGGCCGGCCTGGCCAACCGCTTCTATGCCTTTACCGAAAACGTCAGCCGCGAAGCCGTAGTGGCCCGCGCCGACGAAGTGCTGCCTTCTTTCGACGAGTTTCTCTATCAGAACAAGCTACCCATGACCCTGAGCTACCCCAAAAACCGCATTAAGGTATTGCTGCTCGAAAACCCCGACGTGCGCGCCGCCGAGCTGTTTCGCGCCGAAGGCTACCAGGTTGATTCCGTGCCCGGCGGCCTCGACGAAGAGGAGCTGCTGGAGCGCATCGAGGGCGTAAGCATTCTGGGTATCCGGAGCAAAACCCAGGTAACGGCGCGGGTGCTGGAACGGGCCAACCGCCTGATTGCCATCGGCGCCTTCTGCATCGGCACCAACCAGATTGACCTCACCGAGGCCATGAAGCGCGGCGTGGCTGTCTTCAACGCGCCCTTCTCCAACACCCGCTCGGTAGTCGAGCTGGCCCTGGGCGAAATCATCGTGCTGGCCCGCCGCATTCCGGAGAAAAACCCTAAGATGCACCAGGGCGAGTGGGATAAGTCGGCCAAGGGCTCGTTTGAAATCCGGGGCAAAAAGCTGGGCATCGTGGGCTACGGCAACATCGGCTCTCAGCTGTCAGTAGTAGCCGAGGCCGTGGGCATGCAGGTGCTCTACTACGACGTAGCCGAAAAGCTGCAGCTGGGCAACGCCGTGCGCTGCCGCACCCTGCAGGAGCTCCTGCAGCAAGCCGACATCGTGACCCTGCACGTGGACGGCCGCAAGGACAATACCAACCTGATTGGCGCCGCCGAGCTGGCGTTGATGAAGCCCGGCGCCATCCTGCTCAACAACGCCCGCGGCCACGTGGTGGATGTGCCGGCCCTGGCCGCGGCCCTGCGCAGCGGCCACCTCGGCGGCGCGGCTGTCGACGTGTTTCCCTACGAGCCCAAGACCAACGACGAAGGCTTTGAAAGCGAGCTGCGGGGCCTGCCCAACGTGCTGCTCACGCCCCATATCGGCGGCAGCACGGCCGAGGCCCAGCGCAACATTGCCGAGTTTGTGCCCGAGCGGATTATGCAGTACATCAACACTGGCAATACCCAGCAGAGCGTCAACTTCCCCAACATTCAGCTGCCGACCCAGCAGGCTCACCGCCTGATTCACATTCACGCTAACGTGCCCGGCGTGCTGGCCCGCATCAACAACGTGCTGGCCGCCCACCACGTCAACATCCTGGGACAGTACCTGAAAACCAACGAGCAGATCGGCTACGTGATTACCGACATCAACCAGGAGTACGACCAGGAGGTGATTCAGGCCCTGCGCGAGGTAGAGCACACCATTAAGTTTCGGGTTCTGTACTAAGCAGGATTACGGCTAACGAGAAAACCTTTCAGTCACACACCGGCCCTCTTATGCTTGCGTTCCTTGTAGCAACCAACCTTTTTGCTTCTGCAGCCGCTGCACTACCCGGCTGGGCCCAAACCCGCTGGCAACAGTCTGGGCTGGAGAAAACCTACGCGCGCACTTCTTACCTCCAGCCCGGTTTCTTACAAGCCGATTTCAACGGTGACGGAAAACAGGACGTGGCCATCTTGGTCACCCGCAAGCAAACCCAAAGCCGGGGAATTCTGATTTTACATCAGGGCCTTCCCCAGCACCATCTACTGGGTGGAGGCAAGGGGCCAGAACTGCTGCAGGGTAGCTTTACCGGTTTCTTTTCCTGGAGCCTATACACCAAGCCGAGTACGTTTGAGATACTACTGGATAAAACGGACACTCTAGCCGAGCGCACCGTAAAACTCCGCTACCCGACCATCGAAATGGGCAATGAAGAGGGCCCAATCGGCATGATTTATTGGAATGGCAGCAAGTATATCTGGCTGTATCAAACCTGCTGACATACTCCGCAGCGTCAGAGCTTGTGCCAGGCGAAGCGCCCCATTGAATTCCAGTTGCTCAACCAAGGCTTGACCAAAGTAAGTTGCTTCAAAGTATGTCAGTTGCCCTGTTTCCGTTCGAAATTCACCTTACGACGGGCAGCTTATCCGCGGACCAGGTACGTGCTTTCGTGCGAGCCTGCGAAGCGCTGCAAGCCAAGCCCCTGCTGATTGAGCTAGCCCGGGGGCAGCACCAGCAGCAGCCCATGCTCAGTAAGGTGCTGCTCCTTCCCGATTTGCCCGCCGCCCTGGCCGCCGCTACCGCCGATGCCGAGCTACTAGGGTTTCGCCAGTTACCGGTGCAGCGGGTCAAGATTGAGGTGCCGGCTGACTACCCCTACTTAGCTACTCCGGCGGCCGGCGCAGCGTTTCGGCCCTACTACGAATGGCACGGCCGGGTACCGTATGAGCAGGTGTCCTCGTTGCTGGCCGTCTGTACCCAGCACGGCGCGCACCTGTCGCGCAATGCCCTGAAAGATGCCGCCGCGACGCGCTTTGTTACGCTGCGGGAATTTGGCCCGGCCACGGTGTTTCGGCAGCGGCTGGCGCAGCTGCAGCACGCCTTGCAGCCCGAGTGGCCCATTCAAAAGCAGCAGGCCGAATATTGCCTCTACGACAGCAACAGCGGGCTCGACCAGGGCTGGCTGCCAAACTAATCCTAGTCGAGTATGGATATTTTAACCGTACAACAGCGCGAATTCCTGGTCTACGAAGCCTTTATTCGCCGGGCCGCCCAGCTCAATCTACCCTTCATGCTCAAGGGCAGCTACGTGACGCGGCAGTACTTTGCCAACCCTGCCGACCGTATCCCCGGCGACCTGGACTGGCTGTATATGGAGCCGCTGGCTGAAGTCAGTAGTGCCCGGGAGGTGTTCAACGACTGGGTAGTGCAGGTTACCGAGCAAGCCGCCCACGACGGGGTGAGGTTCCGCAGCTTCCGGGAAAACGCGTTTTGGCGCACGATTGACTACGCCATGGATGACGACTTCCCGACCGTCAATACCGACCTAGCTTATTGGCTCGACGGCGAGGAAAAGCTCGATGAAATTCCGCTCGATATTTCCTTCAACCTGCCCCTGAGCGTACCTAGCGTGCCCCTGCTCTACCGTCCTTTGCACGGGGAGCCGTTCTTGGTGCCACACACGGCCCCGCTGGCGCTGCAGATTTCCTGGAAAATTCACCAAACGCTGGTGCGCCCCCGGTTCAAGGACCTTTTCGACCTGATTCACCTGCTGCGCCACCCCGACTTCACCTACACGACCCGTCAGCAAGCTCTGCAGGCCCTAGTCGACGAGTGCCAGACCGATGAGACCAATGTCCACCGCCTACGCCACCTAGTAGCGGGCAAGCTGGCACCGCTGTTTCCCGACGGTGTTTCCGCGTCCTGGGATGCTTGGCGGCATGGAATACAGCCCCGGGGGCGTAATATTATCTTCTACTTTCGCGAGCAAGCAGAGTTTCTAACCAACGAGACAAACCTGCCAACTCACCTGTCCGATTTCGAGGCGCAAGTGCGGGAAGCATTTCAGCAGGCTGGCTTCGAACAGGCCTTACCACACTTGCCCGTGCCCACCAAGTTCAAGCCACAACCAAAACTCGTTGCGAAGGCAGCCACACTAGCCGATTCGGGCTCTGCTCAGGCCTCAGGCACCAAATCTTCTGCGGTTACCAAACTACCCTGGTCCTGGCGCGACGCCTTTAACAAGCTTTTCAGGTAGCCGGTCCGCGTGCGTCGGCTGGGTGCCCAGGCACGATACCAACAAGAAAGGCGGCTCCCGTGGGAGCCGCCTTTCTTGTTGGTATCGTGTCAGCTGCTTTAGTTGCTGCCCAGCGGCGCGGTAGGCACCGGGTCAGCTTTCGGGTTGCGCAGCTGCAGCTGCTCCCGGGTCGTGACGGTACCCACGGTCATGCGCAGGTTATAGTCGCCGGCGGGCAGGCCCGTAAAGTCCAGGGTCTGGTGATGGGCACCTTTGGGCTGGCGGCGGTAGTCCGACACGCGGACCGGTGCGCCATTCTGGTTGTAGAGCACCCAGCCCATCGGGATTTCCTCGGGCAGTTCGTAGCGCAGCTGCACCACGCCGTTGCTGGGGTTGGGGTAGATGCTCATCTTATTGGCTCCTACGCCGGGCTTGCTGCTGGCCATGGCCACGGCCGTAGGCTCCTCTGACTTGGCTGGCTTGAGCTTCCACATCTGGTTTTCCTTACCGGTATAGCGCCACTGCTGTATGGTACCTGCCGCCGAGTCCTTGGCCGTCAGAGCCTTGTTGCTATGCTTGGCCAGCAGCTTATAGTAGCCGTTTTCGGTGGGCTCGATGCGCCATACCTGGTTGTTGCCGCTGTAGTAGGGCCACAAATCCATTTCGGCCCCGTTGGAAGTGGAGCTGCCCAGTACTTCCAGCACCCGGTTGTTGCCGGGTACCACCAGGCGGTAGAAGCCGTCGGCCAGCCGCTCAATGCGCCACTGGGGCTCTTGGTTGCGGCTATCGGCCTCTTTGCTGGCCGTGCCCAGCCCGTTGTAGATACGGCTGTTGGGGCGCGAAGGGTCGTCGATTTCGAGGGGTTTGCCCGTGGTGCGCGAGGTCAGCACGTACACGCCGGGCTCCAGAGCCGGGGCTGGCGGAGTTTCTTTGGCGGCCTTCGCGGCAGCTTTGGCCGTGGCTTTTTCAGCCTTGGCAATGGCCGGATCGGGTTTAGCCGGGGCCGGAGCCGCCTTAGCTACTTTCGCCTCGGGCTTGGCTACCGGGGCCGGAGCGGGCTTGGCCTCGCGGGGCTTGGGCTCTACTTTGGCTTTGGCTACCACTTTAGCCGGGGCAGCAGGCGCGGGTTTTGGGGCGGCCGGAGCCGCCGCTACCGCCGTACCGGCCGGGTCGGGCAGGCTTGAAGAGCCTTGCGGATACAGATAAGCAGTTGGAATTACCTGGGGTCCTTGGCCGGGCGGGGCCCACATCATCTGAAACTGGGCTTCGCCTTCGCCGGCGGCAAACTCAATCTTGATGGTTGTTTTCTCGCCGGCGGCCAGGGCAATGCCGCTGCTACCGGTGGCACCGACTTTATTGCCGTTGAAGGTGTCGATGATCTTCTTGCCGTTGACCCACACGCGCACTTCATCCACGGTTTTGCCGATGAAGCGGTAGCTGCCCGTGGCCGGGGCCGCCAGCAGCCCTTCCCAGCGGATGGAGAAGTTGTCGTCCGAGAGGTCGGGGCCGGGAGCACCCGTGCCCCAGTTGAAGCTGATAGACGGATCTACGCGCTGCTGCAGAGGCGCTCCGGCCAGACTACCATTGGCAAAGTAGCTGCCAGTCAGGCCCGAACCGGCGCCTTGCGCGGGCTGCGAAGTGAAGAGAAACGGCGAGCCGCCAAGGTCGTGACCAGACGTGGTGGCACTCAGAGCCGTTGTTGTTGCGCCGGCACAAAGACCGGTCACCAGCGAGCAAAGTATCAAGCGACGCACAGCGGAATAGTTTAAGGTTATACAGTTGACAAACCGGCAGACTAGAGAAGGTTTTAGCCGGTCAGCAGCAAATGGCGGCATGAATCTACCGATAATCGGGCAGTCATGCCAACTCAACCATGCTTTACCTTGATAACTAGCCTACCGTTCTGGATAAAATGCAAATAACAGACTACCAATCCGTTCCCCATAGCTCAGATAGCCTAACTTTTCGTTCCTGTCAAAAATGCAGTTAGTCGGCGCTAGCTCGACGGCGCAGAACGCTGGCACGCGTAAGCCAGCAAGCAGCCCGGCAGCCCGGCTGGCTTACTGACCAAACTGCTTGTTGCTGTCGTAGTCGGCGAAGGCAACGCGGCCGAAGTCGCGGATGGTACGGCCGTAGGACTCCACCTTGTCGGGGTCGGTGGCGTGAAAACTCTCGCCGCCCTCCCGGTGCAAAAACCAGGTGCGGCGGGCCGGGTCGTATTTAAACGTAGTAATGTGCGTCCAGCGCCAGGCACTACCGCCGTAGTACTCCAAGGAGAAGTAACCGTTTTTGATGGCTATGCCCTGAAACGGGTCACCCATCATGCCGCCACAGCCGGTGCAGAGCACCACTTTATCGTTGCGGGCCCCAGGGTGTAGCGGCCCGTAGCCGAGCCCAGCAGCAGGAGCAGCGGCCGCGGTGTCTCGTCGCCCATGGTGCTGCTATCGGCGGCCAATGAACGCAACACCACTATTTGGTCGGGAAACGCGTCCCGGTTTAAATCTCCTTGGCTCACGGCTTCGACCCGGTAGCCGGCCGGCGTGAAGCGGGCCAGCTCCCGCACGGAGTCTACCGGCGCGGTCGAGGCTGTAGCAACCCGGGGCGGCGCTTCGGGTGCAACCGGCGCGGCGTGAGGTTGAGCGGCCCGAATTTTATCCTCCTTCCCTCCTGATTGACAGGCCGGTAAGCTCAGCAAGCCAATTACGGCCCACATAATTTGACAGTATTGGCGCATGGGTATTCAGTTTACGAAGACCGGTAAAAGGAAGGAGGCTTCAACTAAGTGCGGCGGGACTAGAGCCGCTCCCGAACCTGGGCCAGAATCCGCTCCATCTCGCGGCGCACGGCCCCGGTTTCGGCCACGTGGTTATTGTTCATAAAGCTCACGGCCAGCAGCCGGCCCTTACGGGTGCGTAGGTAACCGCTGAGGTTGTGCACGTTGGTGAGCGTCCCGGTTTTACCCCAGAACCACGTGCCGCGGGCGTCGTGGTAGCCGCGGCGCAGGGTGCCGTGCCCGCCGCCGGCTGCTAGCAAGCTCAGTAGGCGGGGCTCGGACACTTCCCGGTGCAGCTTCACCAGCAGGGCCGTCAGGTCGCGGGCAGTGGCCAGGTTCAGGCGCGACAGGCCCGAGCCGTCGACCCAGCGCGGGGCATCGGGCAGGTCGGCCAGAAACTGTTGGCGCACGGCCCGGATGGCGCGGGCCGTATTGAGCGAGTCCGAACCCAGCCGGCTGGAGCACATGAGTAGTAGCTGCTCGGCCAGGAAATTGTCGCTCACCTGCAGCATGCGCCGGTACAGTGAGTCGACGGGCAAGCCGGGCAGGGTCCGGATACTGTCCTGGTGCCGGGGGCGCCACGGCAGGGCCAGCACTGGGCGGCGCAGCGTGTCCTGCAGCAGCCGCAGCACCACGTCGGGCCCGGTGCGGAAAGGGGTTTCATCCACCCAGCTGCGGGTGGAAGGATACACCACGAAGTGGTTTTCGAGCAAGGGGCGCCGCACATGGTCGGGGCTGCTGGCGCCGGGCGGGGCGGCTTCCACCAGGGCCGCGAAGATGCGGGGCGCTACCCGCAGCGGCTGGCCGGGCCGGGCATAAAAGCGCACAGTGTTGCCATACAGCGGCAATGGGCTGCGCTCCGGGGAAAAGTAGTAGTTGTAGTCGTCCCAGCTCCAGCCCGGCCCGAAGGCTTCCACGCTGGGAATGGCGGTATAGAACAGCTTTTCGGGCCGGTTTTGCAGAAACGTGAAGGCGCGGCGGCTGGGCACGTCGCCGTGCAGCAAGGTCGGGTCGCCGGTGCCCCAGAAGACAAGCGAATCGGGGCGCACCACGTAGCACAGGCTGGGCAGGGAGTCGCCGAGCAGATGCAGGCCGGCGTAGAGGCTAAAGAGCTTCATGGTGCTGGCCGGCTGGAAATACTCCGCGCTGTTGAGCTCATAAATAGCCTCGCCCGTAATGGCATCGGTGATGCTGAGCCCACGTGGTGCTGACTCAACACCGCGGAGCCGGTCAGTAGTTTGTTGAGCCAGCGGGGACCTTTGCCCCGCCGCAATGCGGTTTCGGCCACGTTGTCGTCGGCTGAGCTTTGGGCCCGGGCCGCGGGCAGCAGGTACGCGCACAGCAAAAAAGATACTAGCAACAGGCAGCGGGACATGAGCAGCGGGTTTGAGCCGCGCAATATGCAAACTCAACCACAGATTTTGCCGCTTTTTGCGCCCCGCTCCAGCCCGGCGGCGGTGTGGCACTTAGGGCCAGGGAGTTGAAGTAAAGGCTTAATTGAAAATGGAAATTTTGGGGCGTTATTACGGCCGGCTGCCACCCTATATCCAGGCACGGAAAGGGGCTTTTCCCCAACCTGATTTCCCAACTATTCTCGACAAGATTCAGATTTGCGCCGCGCCCCTCCCACATATTTGAGTAGCTTTGCGTCCTGTTATGCCAGACAGAACCCCCACTCCCGCGACTACCGCCAAGTACATTTTTGTTACCGGCGGCGTGACTTCCTCCCTGGGTAAAGGCATCATTGCCGCCTCCCTCGCCAAACTTTTGCAGGCCCGGGGCTTCCGGGTCACCATCCAGAAGTTCGACCCCTACATCAACATCGACCCGGGCACGCTGAACCCATACGAGCACGGCGAATGCTACGTGACCGACGACGGGGCCGAAACTGACCTGGACCTGGGCCACTACGAGCGGTTCCTGAACGTGCCGACCTCCCAGGCCAATAACGTCACCACCGGCCGCATCTACGACCACGTAATCCGGCAGGAGCGCGAAGGTGCCTACCTCGGCAAAACGGTGCAGGTAGTGCCCCACATTACCGACGAAATCAAGCGCCGCATGCTCATGCTGGGCGAAAAAGGCGAGTTCGACATCGTCATTACCGAAATCGGGGCTGCATCGGCGACATCGAGAGCCTGCCCTTCGTGGAGGCCGTCCGCCAGCTGCGCTGGGAGCTGCCACCCAACGATTCAGTCGTCATTCACCTCACCCTGCTGCCCTACCTGGCCGCGGCCGGCGAGCTAAAAACTAAGCCCACCCAGCACTCGGTGCGCGACCTGCGTGAGGCCGGTCTGCAGCCCGACATTCTGGTGTGCCGCTCCGAGCACCCCATTCCGATGGAGATGCGCAAGAAGATTGCGCTGTTCTGCAACGTGAAAATCAACTCGGTTATCGAGGCTCTCGATGCCGACAGCATTTACTCGGTGCCCCTGCTCATGCTCAAGGAGCACCTCGACGAGCGGGTAATCAAGAAAATGAAGCTGACCGGCGGCCACGCCCAGCCCGACCTGGAAATCTGGAAAGACTTTCTGGGCCGCCTCAAAAACCCCACCGAGGAAATCACCATTGCCCTGGTAGGCAAGTACGTGGAGCTACCCGACGCCTACAAGTCCATCAACGAGGCTTTTGTACACGCCGGCGCCCAAAACGAGTGCAAGGTCACGGTGCGCAGCATCCAGTCGGACCACGTGACGGCCGAAAACATCGGGCAGCTGCTGCACGGTGTGGACGGCGTGCTCGTAGCACCCGGCTTCGGGAGCGGGGCTTCGAGGGCAAGGTAGCGGCTATTAAGTACGTGCGCGAAAACCGGATTCCGTTTTTCGGTATCTGTCTGGGCATGCAGTGCGCGGTAGTGGAGTTTGCCCGCAACGTGCTGCAGCTGGAAGGCGCTTCGTCGACGGAAATGGACCCCAACTCTCCCTTCCCCGTCATTGCCATGATGGAAGAGCAGAAGAACATCACCCAGAAAGGCGGCACCATGCGCCTGGGCGCCTACGACTGTGAACTGCGCAAGGGCTCGAAAGCGGCCAAGGCCTACGGCCGTAACCACATCAGTGAGCGGCACCGCCACCGCTATGAGTTCAACAACGAGTTTTTGAAGCAGTTCGAGGAAGCTGGCATGGTTCCCTCTGGCACCAACCCCGATACGGGCCTGGTTGAGGTCATCGAAATTCCGAACCACCCGTGGTTTGTGGCCGGGCAGTTTCACCCCGAGCTCAAAAGCACGGTTCAGAACCCGCACCCGCTGTTCGTGCGCTTCGTGAAAGCCGCCATCCAGCACCACAAGAACGAGTTCTAAACTACGGGAACTACACGTCGTGGCGGGCAGGACGAAGCCTGGCGTCCGCTGCCCAGCACGACCCGCTCTTTTATTAGAAAGCCCTTTACTACCGCGGTAGTAAAGGGCTTTTCACTTCAACATAATCTGCACGTTCCGGAGCACGAATGGCTTAGCGCCGTCCGCCATGACAGGGCCCGGCAGGCCGCTTCTGCCAAATACGCCGGTTTGCGAATATTCATCTGCCAATCCCGACCTTTGTCCTGGCTCGCCGGATTTTTGAGGCAAGCCGTGCTTTCCCCGTACCTTTGCGTTTCGTGGCGCCCGGCGCCCCTCACTTTTTCCCGTCAGTACCTTCCTTCGATGGACAAAAACCAAGCAACCGGCCTGTTTCTGATTTCGGCCTTGCTCCTCGTCTACCTGTTCTTCTTCTCGCCGAAGCCGCCGAAAGAACAACCCGCCGCCAAGGCTACCACGGCCGCCAGCAAGGCCGGCGCGGCCGCTCCTGCCCCGCTCGACTCGGCTACGGCCGCCCGTACGCTGGGCGCGTTTGCCGCCGCCAGCCAGGGCACAGCCCAACAGGTGCAGCTGCAGAACGCCAACCTGACGGTAACCTTTTCCTCGAAGGGGGGCCGGGTAGAGGCCGTGCGCCTGAATAAGTACAAGACCTTCTTCGGCAAGCCACTCGACCTGCTCGACGCCCAGAGTGCCCAGCTCGACACCCGCTTCCGTACCACCGACGGCCGCACCATCAAGCTCTCCGACCTGTACTTCCAGCCCGCCGCCGTGCAGGCCGTGACCAGCGGGGAACGGAAAGGCCAGCAGCTGACCTTCACGGCCGCCGTGGCCGGGGCAGCATTGAGCAGGCCTATACCTTATTTGACGACTCCTACGAGGTGGGCTACGCCCTGCGCATGCCCGGCGTGGCCAGCACGCTGGCCGCCGAGCCGCTTACCTTCAGCTTCGTGGACCACGTGCGCCAGACCGAGCAGGATGCCAAGCAGAACCGTAACCACTCGACCATCAACCACTACCTGGCCTCCGACGACCACGGTGCTCTGGTTGAAGCTTCCGAGAACCCCGAGGAAATCAAAATTGGTGAGCCTCTGAAGTGGGCTGCCCACAAGCACGACTTCTTCATTGCCGGTATCATTGCCGATAACCAGTTCAGCAACGGGCAGTTCAACTCCAAAGTAGACCTGGAAGACTCGACTTACCTCAAAACGATGAGCTCTACGCTGGCTATTCCGGTAGCCGACGTGCAAGCCAACAAGGCGACTTTCCGCTACTACTTTGGGCCCAACTCCCTGCCGATTCTGGAAAACGTGGCCCCCGGCTTCGAGCGCAACGTGTACCTGGGCTGGGGCATTTTCCGCTGGGTGAATAAGGGCGTGATTCTGCCCGTGTTCCACTTCCTGGAGCAGTTTATCGGCTCCTACGGCATCATCATTGCCCTGCTCGTGCTGCTCATCAAGCTCGTGACCTGGCCTTTGACCTACAAAACCTACGTCTCACAGGCCCGCATGAAAGTGCTGAAGCCCGAAATCGACGCGCTCAAGGAAAAGTACGGCGACGACCAGACCAAGATTCAGAGCGAAACGATGAAGCTTTACTCCACTTTTGGGGTAAGCCCGCTGGCTGGCTGCGTACCTACGCTGCTCACCATACCGATCTTGCTGGCCATGTTCCAGTTTTTCCCCAACGCTATTGAGCTGCGCCAAGAACAGTTCCTCTGGGCCAAGGACCTGAGCAGCTACGACGTGTTCATCAAGCTGCCCTTCTACATCAAGTGGTACGGCGACCATGTCAGCCTCTTCACCCTGCTGATGACGGCCTCCACCCTGCTTATGACCTGGCAGAGCAACCAGGTCAACACCCAGATGCAGGGCCAGATGAAGGTTATTGGCTACGTAATGCCGGTTATCTACATGTTCGTGCTGAACAGCTTCGCCGCCGGTCTGACCTGGTACTACTTCGTATCGAACATGGTCACCTTCGGTCAGCAGTTTATCACCCGTAGCTTCGTGGATGAAACCAAGCTGCGCGCCCAGCTCGAAGCCAACAAGGTGAAGAACAAGGACAAGAAGCCCTCAGGTTTCCAAGCCCGCCTGGCCGAGGCCATGAAGGCCGCCCAGGAGCGCGAGGCCCAGGCCAAGCAGGGTGGCTCGGAACCCCGTGAACCCCGGGAGCCCAAAGGCGACAAGCCCCGCAAGCCCACGCGCCGCTCGTAGTCTCCTCTAAGCGCTGCCGTAAACGCACAACGCCTTTTCACCGCCCGGTGGAAAGGCGTTGTGCGTTTGCGGCCTGTTCTCCCACTATTGGCTGGCCTTAGCGCACGCGCTTGGACGGCAGGCATCTGAGGTGGTTTGACTATGCTTCCACAGCAGCAGAAGCCCACTTCCGGGCTGCTTGTTCAGGCTCTGCTGACCTAGCCCAAACCGCAGCCGGTATTCCGGGCGTAGGTAGTTGGTTAGTGGCTCGTTTTTTGGAACTTACCTGGCCGCTCACCTTTTAATGTCCTTGTCTATGCGCCTCTCCTTTGCTTTGCTGCTTGCCGCCCTGCTAGGGGCTGTTAGCGCCCCCGCCCAGAACCTGCTCGCCGATAAGAATAAGGCCAAGACCAAAACCGTCTCGCTAAGCCGGCAGCCAGTCAAGACCAAGGTAAAGGTGGTAACCAAAAAGCCCGTGGCCGCCAAAAAAGTGGAGGCCGTGCCCGTCATTGTCTTCAAGCGGACCCCTTGCTTTGGTACCTGCCCGCACTATGAGGCCACCATTTTCTCCGACGGCCACGTGTCGTACATCGGCTACCGCTACGTGCCTCTGACCGGTCCCCACGAAATGAAAATTCCCCTGGCCACCGTCAACAAGATTCTCGACGATGCCCGCCGCCTCAACTTTGCCACCTACGAGGAACGCTACTCCCAGGGCTCAACCGACCTGCCCGCCACCATCCTGAGCATCCGGCAGGCCAACGGACAACTCAAAACCGTGCAGGCCGAGGAAGGAACCCCTCCCGAACTGGAAACCCTGCTCAAGTTTGTTGGAGCCGAAATCGAGAAGGTATCCGGAGGCACCAATGCCGCCGCGGATAGGTAGGTGGGGGACGGTCACTGTTTGGTCTGTCATCCTGAGCAAAGCGAAGGACCTTACCACGCTTGAACAAGCCGTTGTTACGACGCTCGTTCTGCCGTGATAAGGTCCTTCGCTTTGCTCAGGATGACAGCTGTTTTATACCAGCTGCTAGAACTCCACGATGAAGCCGATGGTGGGCGTTACCAGGGCGCTGGCGTTGTCGATGAGAATGGGCAGGGCGTTGCTGCCGTCGGGGCGCAGGGGCTGGCCGTCGGTGGTGATGAAAGCCGTGTTGTCGTCGGTGCGCTGGAAGCTGTAGCTCGGGGTGGCCGGCGACTTGGCCAGCAGCACGTTCTGCACGTCGACGTAAAAGTCCAGGGTCAGGCGCCGGAAGTTGTACTTCTTATCGAGGCGGAAGTCAACCTGCTGAAAAGAGCCCAGGCGCTGGGTATTAAGCTGGCTATAGTCGAGAATACCGGTGCCGATGGTCAGGTAGTTCTGCCGCGAAGCCTCCAAATTGAAGGGCGTGTAGGGCGAGCCGGCGGCAAAGCGGTACTTGAGGCCGACCTCCCAATTGCGCCCCAGCTTACGCCCCAGCAGCCCCGATACCAGGTGGCGCGAGTCCCAGGCCGAGGGCCGGTACTGGTTGTCGAGGCCGCTGAACTCACTGCGAAAAATGGTGTAGGACACCACCGCAAAGGTTTTGCTGGTCAGCTTCTGCTGGAAAAAGAACTCCCCGCCGAAAGTCCGGCCCCGGCCGGTGCTGGTTACGGCCTCGTTGCCCAGAGCCGCGAAGTCGCCGCCCAGGTTGGCCAGGGATATTCCGTCGCGCACACTCACCGGGTAGTTGCTGTACCTCTTGTAGAAGCCTTCGAGAGTAAAGCGCGTGTTCGGCCGGGGCAACAATTCCAGACCGGCCACATAGTGGTCGGAGCGAATGTAGCGGTTGCCCTGGTTGACCAGCCGGCCATTATTGTCGCGAAAACCCAGAATCGTAGAAGGCGGAATCTTGTAGTAGCGCCCCACCGAAGCATTCAGGTTGAGCTTATCGGTGAGGGCGTAGGCCGCCGAAACCCGCGGCGACAACGTCCGCAGCAGGTTGCGGCCGTCGTCGGTAAAGGAGTTGCCATCGGTACGCACCCCGGCCGAGAGGGTGAGGCGGCCCGAGGGCAGCAAGGTGCGCGTGGCCTGGGCAAATGCCCCGAACCGCACAAAATCCAGGTCGGAGGCAAAGCTGACCGTGACGCCCGGCGCCACCACTGCGCCCTGCTCATCCCGTATTTCGCGGCGTAAGCGCTGCTGAAAGCGGTTGTCGTAGTGAATCAGCTGCCCGCTGGCCCCGTAGGCGTACTGCCAGCGGCCGGCGGTGCGGTTTACGTCCACGCGCAGCTTGTTTTCGGTTTCGCCCGAGCGGGTCAGCAATACGCGGTTGGCTTCGTCTTTCCCAGTGCCACCCTCAAACAGGTCGACCTTGTTTTCCAGCTGGGTGCGGCTCAGGGCCACGTTTAGGTAGCCGCTGGGCAGCAGGTGGCGCAACGCTAGGCCGGTGGTGTAGTTCCACTGGTCGTAGGTGGGTGTGGAGCGCAGCAGATATTCCTTATCGGGTGAGGAATTGCGCGGGGCCGCCAGCTCAAAATGGTCTAGGGCGCCCAGCCCCAGGGCCGTCAGCGTGGTTTTGTCGGAAAGCTTGGTGGTTACCTTAAACTGCGAATCCCAGTAATTGGGCCGGATGGGAAGGTCCAAAGCCTTGAACAATAGCTGCAGATACGAGCGGCGCAGTGACACCAGAAAGGTGGTATTCTTCGCCAGCGGGCCTTCTAGGGTGCCGGCCACCTCGGTTCCGCTTAGGCGCACGTTGCCCTGCACCCGCTCGGGGTTACCGTCGCGCTGCCGAAACTGCAGCACGCTGCTCAGGGCATTGTCGTAGCGGGCCTCGAAGGCCGAACTGCTCAGCGTCACGTCCTCAATAAACGACACGTTCAGGATGCCGGCCGGGCCGCCAGTGCTGCCCTGGGTGGCAAAGTGGTTGATAACCGGCACCTCAATTCCGTCGAGGTAGTACACGTTTTCGTTGGGGGCCCCGCCCCGGATGATGATGTCGTTGCGGAAGCCGGCCGTGCCGCCGGTGCCGCCCCGCCCACCCCGGGCAGGCTCTGCACCACTTTGGAGATGTCGAAGTTGCCGCCCGGATAGGTTTTGATTTCCTCGGTATTGAGGCGCTGCACGCTCAGCGGGGTTTCGGCTGTAGCCACCCGAATGGCGCGGCTGGCCGTCACGGTCACTTCGCCTAGCTGCTTGGCCCGGCGCTCAGCTCCAGATTGATAATGTTGGCGTTGCCGCTGGTTACGCTCACGTTGGAGCGCAGCAGGGCCTCGTAGCCCACAAAAGAAGCCCGCAGGTTGTAGGAGCCAGTAGGCACGCCGGCCAGCTTATAACGGCCCTGCTCGTCGGTGGCCGTGCCGAAGTCGGTGCCTTCCAGCACCACCGTCACGCCGGGCAGCACTTCCTGGGTGGCCCGGTCGCGCACTGTCCCGCTGATTTGCCCCACCGTCTGAGCCTGCAGGTGAAACGTAAGCCCGAAAAGAAAAAACAAAAGCAGCCGGTAGCGGTAGGTCATGGAGAATAGGCCTGGGTGAATATACCAACAACCGTTAGTTTACGGATGGGTTTAGCCCGCCGCGGTATTCCTCCAAATAAAGCCCGCTCTGCCCCTACTCCTTACGCACCCGCTCCAGCACCAGCTGGTTCATGGGGTTGGGTGTCAGGCCGCGGATGTTGTTCTGGGTCAGACGCACCACCTGGTCGTAGTACAGTGGAATCACCGGCGACTCGTTCACCACAATCCGGTCCATCTGCTGATATAGGGCGTAGCGCTTAGCCACATCCTGCTCCCGGATGGCCTGCTCGTACAGCCGGTCGTACTCAGGGCTTTTGAAGTGGGTTTTGTTGGGTCCGGCCGGGGCAAAGTTCTTGCTGTAGAACAAGGCCAGGTAGTTTTCCGCGTCGGGGTAGTCACCCAGCCAGCTTTTGGTGAAAAAGGCCGCCCGGCCGTTGTCGACCATTTCCTGCTGGGCCGCCGACTGATTCACCTCAATGCTCACCGTTACGCCCACCTCGGCCCACTTCTTCTGCAGATACTCGCACACCTCCTTGCGCTCAGCTACCGTACCCAGGCGCAGCTTCAGCGGATTCTGGGGCCCAAAACCCGCCGCCTGCAACAGCTCCCGCGCCTTTTGGGGCTGATACGTGTAGCCCGGCACCAGCTGCTCACTGTAGGAAGGCAAGGACGACGGCACGAAGCCTGAGTGGCCCGGCACGCCCACGTTGTTGAGGAAGTAGGCAATCAGCTCGGGCTTGTTCAGGGCGTAGCTCAAGGCCTGCCGCACCCTTTTGTCGCGCAGGGCGGGGCTGGCCGCCTCCCGCGCAGGTTGGTCGGGTCGAGCTGGAAGCCCAGGTACTCGGTGTTCAGGTACGGAGCCTTCTGCAGCCGAAACTTGCCCTGAAAGTCTTCCCGCACCGTACCGTCGGGGTGCATAATTAGGTCCCGGCTGCCGGCCCGGATACCCGAAAGAAAGTCGAGCTTGCCCTGCATAAAGGTCAGGAACTCGGTTTTACGGTCCTGAATAAAGCTGATCTGCACCGCGTCGACGTAGGGCAGCTGCCGGCCCTGCTCGTCCTTTTTCCAGTAGGTGGGGTTGCGGTGGTAGATAATGGCGTTGCCCTCGTCCCACTCCTTAAACCGGAAAGGCCCGGTGCCCACGGGATGCTCCCGGAAGTCTTTGCCGTACTTGGCTACGGCCTCGCGCGGCACCACGTAGGCGTAGGGCATGGCCAGAATGCCCAGAAACGGAATAAATGGCTCCTGCAAGTGGATGCGCAGCGTAGAGTCGTTCACGGCCACAAAGCAGGTATCCGACGGCTCCCGGCTACGTTTTCCAGCACCTTGCCCCGGAAAATCCAGCCGCCGGGACTGGCCGTCGTAGCGTCGAGCAGCCGCCGGAAGCTGTAGACGAAGTCCTGGGCTACCACGGCCCGGCCCTTGCCGCCCGCGAATACCTCCGCATCGTGAAAGCGCACGTTGGGCCGCAGGTGGAAGGTGTAGTGCCGGCCATCGGCCGATATTTCGTAGCGCCGGGCCACGGAGGGCACCGGCTGTAGGGTTGAGTCCAGCTCCACGAGGCCGTTGTAGAGCTGGGTTACGGCCCAGATGTTGGCTTGCTTGTTGGAAAACGCCGGGTCCAGGGAAGTCAGGGCCTCGGGCTGGTTGTAGCGGAAAACGCGCCGCGCATCGGTGCTTTGGCTGGGGCCGCCGCAGCTGGCTAACGCCGTGAGCAACGGGACAACATAACCGGCAAAACGACGTGCAGACAACAGCATGGGAACGGGGGAATCGCTTATATTTGTGCAAAACTAAGCGTATAGCTACTAGCTTTTGGCTATTAGTTGTTGTCTTTCCGTCGGGGGTTGCTTTTTTACGGCCGCTTTGCCCGCAAAGCAGTTTTCTTAGCAACTTTCGGCAAACCCGCTCCCTTATGAACCTGACGTACTACGGCCACGCAAGCTTTCTGCTCGAAACCGGTGGCAGCAAAATCCTCTTTGATCCTTTTATCCGGCTCAACCCCTTGGCCAAGGACATCGACGTAGCTGCCATTCAGGCCGACTACATCTTCCTCAGCCACGGGCACGGTGACCACGTCGCCGATACCGTCGAAATTGCCCAGAACACCGGCGCCGAGCTGCTGGGCATGGTGGAATTGCTCAGCTGGTTTGGCGAGAAAGGCCTCAAGGCGACCTACCAGATGAACCTGGGCGGCTCCATCAAGCTGCCCTTTGGCACGGTAAAGCTGGTAGCCGCGGCCCACAGCTCCTCCCTGCCCGATGGTTCCTACGCCGGCTTGGCGGCGGGCTTTATCATTGAGTCGGAAGGCAAGACGCTGTACTTCGCCGGCGACACGGCCCTGACCTACGATATGAAGCTCATCGGTGAGCGGTACAAGCTGGATGCGGCCCTGCTGCCCATCGGCGACCATTTCACCATGGGCATCGACGACGCGCTGGTAGCCGCCGACTGGACCGGCGCCGGCAAAATCATCGGCATGCACTTCGACACCTTCCCGCCCATTGCCATCGACCACGCCGAGACGCAGGCCAAAGCTTCGGCGGCCGGTAAAGAGCTGGTGCTGATGAAAGTCGGCGAAACCATTACCCTGTAAAAGGCCGGCCGCCGCTTCATTGCAGCCAGCTTTTTACCTTTGAACATTAACTATCGACAAGCTAACGGCTATCTTTAACGTAGCTCACAGCTTCTACAACTCATGGGAAAAATCATTGCGGTAGCCAATCAGAAGGGCGGAGTCGGCAAAACCACTTCGGCCATCAACCTGGCAGCCAGTCTGGCGGCGCTGGAGTACCGGACGCTCCTGGTGGATGCCGATCCGCAGGCTAACGCCACCTCGGGCGTGGGCTTCGACCCGAAGGACATCGAAAACAGCATCTACGAGTGCATGGTGGATGGCATCAATGCCCAGGACATCATCCTGAACACCAACATTCTGCCCCATCTCGACCTGATGCCCTCCCACATTGACCTGGTAGGCGCCGAGGTGGAGATGATCAACCTGCCCAACCGCGAGGAGAAGATGAAGGACGCCCTGCGCCCCTCATCGATCAGTATGACTTCATCATCATCGACTGCTCCCCGTCGTTGGGTTTGATTACGGTGAATGCCCTGACGGCCGCCCACTCCGTGATTGTGCCCGTGCAGTGCGAGTACTTCGCCCTCGAAGGCCTGGGCAAGCTGCTCAACACCATTAAGATCATCCAGAGCCGCCTGAACGAGGAGCTGGAAATCGAGGGCATTCTGCTCACGATGTACGACGTGCGCCTGCGCCTTTCCAACCAGGTGGTGGAAGAAGTAAAGCTCCACTTCCAGCAACTCGTCTTCGATACCATCATCCCGCGCAACGTGAAGCTCTCGGAGTCTCCCTCGTTCGGCATTCCGGTCATTCTGCACGACGCTGAAAGCAAGGGCAGCATCAGCTACCTCAACCTGGCCCGCGAAATCGTGGAAAAGAACGTGGAAGCTAGTGCGCCGGAAGCCACGGAAGGCGAGGCCGCGTAGGGCTTATTATTCTTAAGCAGAACAAGAAAGGCCGGCGAATCTCGCCGGCCTTTCTTGTTCCATATTATATGCTTTTATGGTTTTTATCAGCCATAATTAAACCAAACGGTCGTGACGCCTTTGCTTTTTGCATAGTCTAAATGCCGACTAAAATTCCGCAGGTCCTGCCCAAAGTTATTGCCAATGTAGCCCTGCCCTTTATCAACTTTAAAGTCCGAGAAGTAGGCTTCGTTACCCAGGGAATCGAAGTCAGTAGGCAGCAGCAGCGCTGGCAGGTTTGGAATGGTTTCCAACTTTCCAATTAAGTGAAGCAGCATTTGCTTGACTGTATCAACATTTCCCGTTAACCGCTCTTTATCCGCTTGAGCTTCAGTAAGAATCTTAGTTCTTTCCTCTTCTGATTCCGCCACTGCGACCCGAAAGTCCAGATACTCCTCATGCGGGTAGTTATTCATGTCATATAAAGGCGCAATATCCACTCCCGTTATCCGGCTGATTTGGTCAAGCTCGGTTTCGTGCTCCACGACATTACTCCTCCCCATAAGCTGGCAGAAGGTTCGGCTTAAACTGTGCTCGTTAAAGTAGTCATGCTCATCGTCCGAATACAGTTCTTCATCCTTATCTGTACTTACGCCAATATCCAATCCCATCTTTTTATTGGTTAGCATGGATTTATACCCAACCTTATTTTACCGAAGGTACGTTGCGCTACTATATCAACAGCACGAAACAGACTTCGTATAATAGCCCCGCAGTAGCCCGGCGTCCCCGACACAATGCCTTATTACATGGGTAGCACGCATTGACACCCGGTTGCTCCCCAATGACACCCCGCTACGGGACGTTGTCGCCTCGTCATTGGTCGTTGACGCCCCATTACGCTTCAATGACGCCTCGACACAACGCATTGTCACTCAGTTATTGCTCCTTGCCACGCGGTCAGCAGGCGTTGCCACCCCTACTTTACCGCCACTTCCTTAGCAGCCCGCAACGACGAGCCGCGAATCAGCAGGTCGGGCTGCAGCACGATGCGGCGGGGCGAAAACAGGGCACTGCGCTCTTCGAGCATCTCCAGAAACAGTCGCACCGCCGCCTGCCCCATCTGCTCACAGCGCTGGTCGACGGTAGTCAGCATGGGCTCGGTCATGGAGGTGAACGTCTCATTGCTGAACCCGGCCAGCGCTATATCCTGCGGGGTCCGCAGCCCCTGCCGCTTCAGCTCCTGCAAGGCCCCTACGACGGAAAAGTCGCTGGCCGAAAAGATGGCGTCGGGGCGCTTCTTGAGCTGCAACATGCGTTGCATGCCCGCTACCCCGTCTTCCTGGGTCATGTCGCAGTGAAAAACCAGCTCTTCGTCTATGGGCAGGCCGGCCTCCAGCAACGCGTCGATGTAGCCCAGGCGGCGGTTCTTGTAGATATTCAGGTGCAAAGGCCCCCGAAATGCGCAATCCGGCGGCAGCCCTGGGCAACCAGGTGCTTGGTTGATTGATACGCCCCTTCCCGGTCGTCGATAACCACGGCGCTAACATCGAGCCCGTCGAGCACCCGGTCGAAAAACACCAGCGGAATTTCCTGCTTGCGCACTTTGTCGAAATGCTTGAAGTCGAGCGTGTTGCGCGCCAACGACACCAGAATACCTTCCACCTGGGCGCTGAGCAGAGACTCAATGTTTTTCTGCTCGTGCTTCACATCCTCATTCGACTGGCAGATCATCACGTTGAAGCCCGCCTTGGTGGCCACGGTTTCGATGCCTTTGACTACCATAGTGAAGAAGTGCCCATCGATGTGCGGCACAATCACGCCGAGCAGGTTGCTACGGCCTTTGCGCAGGCCCGCGGCCATGTGGTTGGGCTGGTAGTGTAGCTCCTGGGCCAGCTTCCAGACCTTTTTCTTGGTAGCCGCACTAATGGTAGGGTGGTCACTGAGCGCCCGGGAAATAGTAGAAACCGAAACGCCCAGCTGCTTCGCCAGATCTGAGATAGAAGCTTTTGCGCGGGCCACAATCGTATTAAATTAAAAAATGAAAAAGCAGTGCTCTGCACTGTCTGCGCAACGCCTACGCAAATAGCTGTCCAAGCAAAACAAAATTTGCGGAAAATTTGCGCTCTACCCTCCCAAACAGTACTCGTAAGAGGCTCATGCCTAGCTGGCAAGGCCACCAGAAAATCTTCTAAAACTCCTTTTACTACGCCTACTTTCTTAAGGCAACGGTTGCGGCGTATACGTAGGCCCCTGACAGCGGGGCCCCTGGGCAGTCCAGGCCAGCTTGTCGATGCAAAGCTGCCGCTCCTTCATGGCTTTATCCCAGGCATGGTACACGAGATATTCAGTCTTGCCATCCGGGCTTAACACGTGGGAATGGTGACCAGGGCCACGTACGTGGCCCGCTACAGCGTGCAGCACTCGGGGCCCTTTCTCCGCGCCGGTATCCGCATAAGGTCCCATAATCGAATCGGCCACGCAGTAGTCGACTCCGTAGCGGGGCGTAAGGAAGTTGGCCCCGCTGTAGAAACAATAGTATTTGCCGCCGTGCTTGCGCACAAAAGGACCTTCCAGCGTGTGCCACTCGGCAAACGTGCGGTTGTCGTAGAGCGGCATAAGCCTGTTTTTCTCAAACACCGTCCAGTCGTGCCGGGCCCGCATCACCGTGCGGCTTTCCCGGCTAGGCGGGTCATATCAATGAGCCGGTCGACAACCAGGCCGGTACCCGGGCGGTAGCCGTTGTCGGAGTCGATAAAGTCGCGGGCGTAGAACAGATACCACTGCCCGTCGGTATCCTGAAACGGGTGGGCATCAATCGTAAACTTACTGTCGGGCACGTCGAGCAGGGCCACCTGCGTGTAAGGCCCCTGCGGCGTTTTGCTGGTGGCCACGTGCAGCCGGTGCCCTACCGCAGCGCCAATAGCGCCGCCCCCCATAGAATAGTACATGTAGAACGTGCCCTGGTGGTACATTACTTCCGGGCCCAAAAGTCGGCTCCCGTAGCGCCCTGCGGCGGGGTTAGGGCACCGCCAGCCGGCTTCCAGTCGACCAGATTAGTGGAAGTAAGCACCGTAAAAATGCGCCCGTCCGCCGTTCGTCCCTGGCCGGTGGTCCCGAAAGCATAGTAGCGGCCCTGGTGGCGCAACACAAAGGGGTCGGGAAACTGGCCGGCATACACCGGATTAGTATACGTGCGGGCCGCGGCGCGGGCCAGGGCCTGACTATGCAAAGCCAGCGCAGCGAGGCCGCTGGTGGCTTGCTGAAGGAAATGACGACGAGAAGGCATGAGAGGAAGTTGGTGGGATGAGCGAATGGCGGGCAAGACGTATCCAGGGCGTTTTCGGCTAGCAGAACAAGCTAGAATTGTACCATGCAGGGCAGGAGCTACTGACTATCCTAGCCTCGCCTATATAGCTGTCTTTTACCAGCGTGCGGGTGCATTTATTGATAATAGCTGAACAACATGCAAACGTTTGCGTGGCTATCTACGTAGAGTTACCTAATCAAGGCCATAATACCTTGCAAATTGACGGCCGAGACACGTCTTATTGGGTATGCTGCCATTAGGTATAAACCTTGAAATAGCAAAGCAGCAGGACCAATATAGAATATATCTTAGAAAAATAAGGCCTATATTCTCTTTGTCATCAGAACGCCAGCTTTTCCAGCACTGCAGCATCAAGCAACAAAGCCCTTACTTCTTACACGCAAACGTTTGTAAACGTACCGTCTCTTAGCTTATGAAGAAGCTTATACTGTTCCTTACCGTTTTACTGGCCTGCGGCAGTGCTGATGCCCAAAAGACTAAGGTAAGAAGTAACGCCCCAGCTATTAATGCTGCTCAGACCGTCGGACAGCGCTGGACGGTGGAAAAGGCAAAAGCCTGGTACAAAGCGCATAGCTGGATCAGTGGGGCCAACTTCACGCCCAGCACGGCCATCAATCAACTCGAAATGTGGCAGGCTGACACCTTCGACCCGACCACCATTGACCGGGAGCTGGGTTTTGCCGAAGGCATCGGATTCAACACGATGCGGGTTTTTCTGCACAGCCTAGCCTGGAAACAGGACCCCAAAGGGTTTAAGGCCCGGATGAATACGTACTTGACCCTGGCCGATAAGCACCACATCCAGACCATGTTCGTCTTTTTCGACGACTGCTGGAACAAGCAGGCAGCCATCGGGGCCCAGCCCGTGCCGAAACCCGGAATCCATAACTCCGGCTGGCTGCAGGATCCCGGCGACCCGGCTTCCCGAGACTCAGCAACTTTTATGACTCTGAAGCCTTACGTGCAGGACGTGCTTAGCAGCTTTAAGCACGACAAGCGAATCTTACTCTGGGACTTATACAACGAGCCCGGCAACTCGGGTAAGCTTACCTCCTCCCTGCCCCTGGTGCGCAACGTGTTTGCTTGGGCTCGGGCAGTAAACCCCGATCAGCCCCTGAGCGTGGGCTTGTGGGCCTGGGATTTTCAGACTCTTAACACCTACCAGGCGCTGCACTCGGATATCATCACCTACCATAGCTACGATGATGTAGCTAGCCACCAGCGCCTTATAGAGCTCTTGGAAACTCACGGCCGCCCCCTCATCTGCACCGAGTACATGGCACGGCCCCGCAACTCGCGCTTTGCTACCATCATGCCCATGCTAAAGACTCAGAACGTGGGAGCCATCAACTGGGGCCTGGTTGATGGCAAGACCAATACCAAGTACCAGTGGGAAACCCCGATACCCGATGGCAGTGAACCGGCTGAATGGTTTCACGAGGTGTTCCGGCGGGACGGCACCCCTTACCGCAAAGAGGAAACAGAGCTGATCCGCAAGCTGAATGGCAAATAACTCCACATATGAATTTAGATGACGGCAGCGCCAGGTACAGCTGTAGCCAAAACAAAATCCGCGGGAGACACATCGGCACATACGGAACGATATGTAGCTGATCTTCAGAACTCATTTTCGCCATTGTTCTATAACATACTTCGAAGTTCAATGAGAAGGCTTGAGCCTAGTCATGCAAACGTTTGCGAATAAAACTGCGTAGCATAGTTGCTTCTTTCATACTTCCCCAGCCATGCTGATGGAGAGCCCCGCAAGTCAGGACTGAACTGCTGAGCTAAGCACAACCCTAGCGTTCAACTCTAAATATTTTATATAATTTCTTGACATTGCTTAAATTAGTATCTATAGTTACGAGCTAATATTAGCCCTGTCAGCCCGCTTACCCTACGGCTGCGTATCCACCAAACCATTTTGAAGCTCCTGATTTCCATCCCAATTCCATTCCCCTTTCTCTCCCATACAACGCAAACGTTTGCAATTCTTGAATTTCCCTGCAAACGTTTGTAGTACTTCCCCACCTCTTTCCTCCTCAATCCTACCCATTTTCAGCTATGAAGGACTCCCTACTCAGAATACGTAGGCTGACAGTACCCGCCACGCTGTGCGGCCTGCTCCTGCTCCCGGCCGCCTCCGCTGAAGCGGCTACTCCCCCCGCTTTGCTCCGGATGCCCTCCCGGCAACCCTACCCATTGCTTCTCCGGTAAGCGGACGGGTACTCGATGAGAAAGGCCAGCCCATGCCGGGCGTCACCGTACTCGAAAAAGGCACCACCAACGGCGTCACCACTGATGCCGATGGGCGTTACACGCTTACCGTAGGCGACAACGCTACCCTGACTTTTTCCTTTGTGGGCTACCTAAGCCAGGACGTGCCCGTCAGTGGGCGCAGTGAGGTAAACGTGGCGCTGGGCGTGGATGCCAAGCTGCTCAATGACGTAGTAGTTGTGGGGTATCTGGTTCAGAACCGCCAGGACGTAACCGGTTCGGTGGCCAGTGTCAGCGCCCAGGAAGTAAGGCGGGCACCGGTAGCTTCCGTTGGGGAAGCCATTCAGGGCCGCATGCCGGGCGTACAGGTCACCAACTCCGGCCAGCCCGGGCAGGCTCCCAACATCAACATCCGCGGCCTGGGCACTATTGCCAGCGGCAGCGGTCCGCTCTACGTCATCGACGGGCTGTGGGTGCAGAGCCAAGGCGGGCAGCGCGACTTCAACCCCGCCGACGTGGAATCGGTGCAGGTACTCAAGGACGCTGCCTCCTTGGCGCCGTACGGAGCTTCGGGGGCCAACGGGGTAATTATCATTACCACCAAAAAGGGCAAATCAGGCGCTACCGCCATCAATTTCAACGTGACGGGCGGTGTGCAAAACCTGGTGCGGCGCCTGGATTTGATGAATGCGTCGCAGTGGGCGGCCATCAACAACCAAGCCTACGACAATGCCGGCCTGCCGCGTCAGCCGTTTGCGGCCAACCTTCCGGCCGGCGTAGACACCGACTGGCAGGAGGAATTTTTCAAGCAAGGCTCGATTCAGGACTACAACCTAGGTTTTTCGGGCGGTGGACCCAACTCGACCTTCAACGTAACTGGGGGCTACTTCAATCAGAAAGGCACGGTGAGAGGGCCGGAGTTTGAACGGTACAGCGTCCGCGTCAACACGGGCTTTAACCGTGGCCGGTTCCGGTTCGGGGAAAACGCCATGCTTTCGCGCACCAACCAGACCCGCCTGAACGTCATTCCCTTCTATGGTTCGCCGTTTTACAACGTGGTGCAGATGCTGCCCGTCATTCCGGTGTATGACCCCACGACGCCCGGCGGCTTTGGCATCGGCAACGGCAACGCCAGCACGTTTGGCCTGAACCCTATTGCCTCGCAAGAGCTGCTCAACGACACGGGCACCTCAAACCGCTTGCAAGGCAACGTGTACGGCGAGGTCTCGATTTTCGACTTCCTGCGCTACCGCCTCAACCTGGCCACGGAGTTCCACGCCTTCCACGACCAGCAGAAGCGGCAGTACGGCATCTGGCGCCAGAACGACATTACGCAGCTCTCCAACTTCGGGGAAAACCAGGGCACTGAGTTTTTCGGCATGGCCGAGCACACGCTCACCTTCGACAAAAGCTTCGGCAACCACAACGTGACCGTGGTGGGTGGCTACAGCCAGCAGCGCTTCCAGCAGGACTTTACCCGGGGTGTAAACTTCGGCTACGGCAATGGCCCCACCTATTTCTGGGAACTGAGCGCTGGCACCACCACGCCCCAGGCCATCGGCTCGTCGTATGTGTGGGGTAAGCAGTCGTTTTTTGGCCAGGCCACCTATGACTACGACCAGCGCTATCTGCTGACCGCTGCTTTCCGTCGCGACGGCTCTTCCCGCTTTGAAGTCGACAACCGCTGGGGCAACTTCGGCGCGGCTTCCGTGGGCTGGCGGGTGTCAAAGGAAGCTTTCTTTGAAGGCATCACCGGCGTTTCCGACCTCAAACTGCGGGCTTCCTACGGCCGCCTCGGCAACGACCTGCTCAGTGGCGACTTTGGCGGGTCGTACCTTTCGCAGGGCTATATCAACACTAACGCCAACTATGTACTGGGCGGCGCTATTCAAAATGGAGCCATTCAAACTAATTACGCCAGCCGAGGAATTCGGTGGGAGAGCCGCAATACAACCAACGTGGGCTTCGACATCGGGTTCCTAGAAAACCGCCTGACGTTGTCGGCTGATTATTATGTATCAAAAACCATAGATGCGTTAATCAACCCGCCCCTGCCCTCTGTTCTTGGCAACGCCGGCCCCAACCCGTTCCGCAACATTGGCAAGCTCGAAAACAAGGGCGTGGAAGCTGTTCTGGGTTACAACGACGACCGCCATACGTTCCGCTACGGCGCTACGGCCAACGTGACTACGCTGAAAAACACGGTGCTGGACCTGGGTACAACCGGCCTTGAAGGCGCCGGCGCCCCCAACTTCTTCACCGGTGGCCCCGCGAAATTACCCGCACCGAGGTGGGGCATGAGGTGGGCTCGTTCTTTCTCTACCAGTTCGACGGTATCTATCAGACCGGGGAGGCCAACATTCCGGCCGGATTGGCTCCGGGCGACGTGCGCTACAAGGATATAGACAATAACGGCATCATTAACGAGAAAGACCGTTCGCACGTGGGCCAGGTGTTTCCAAAGGTGCAGTATGGCCTGAACCTGAACCTGGGCTACGGTCCGGTCGACTTGACGGCCTTCTTCCAGGGCGTGCAGGGCAACGACGTGATGAACCTGGGCCGCTTCCTGACCGACAACACGGCCGACAACAGCAACTACCGCGCAGACTTCAGCCCCTGGACGCCCACCAACCCCTCGAACACCACGCCACGGGCTATTAAGTCGGGTGGCCCCCAGAACGGCGACGCGGCCGGCAACAACGCCCGCTTCAACTCGACACGCTGGCTGGAAGATGGCTCGTATCTGCGCCTGAAGAACCTGCAACTGGCCTTCTCCGTGCCCAAGGCGGCGCTGGAACGCACCAAGTACGTGGCTTCGCTGCGCATTGTGGCCACGGCCCAGAACCTGTTTACGTTGACCGACTACACTGGCTACGACCCCGAAACGGTGGGTAGCGGGGCCTTCAACACCGTTGGCAACAACCTGGCCCGTGGCATTGATGAAGGCTCCTACCCCAACCTGCGCTCCTTCACGCTGGGCCTTCAGGCGGGCTTCTAAGCCCGGTTCTCTTTACTTTTAAGTAGCCTCCCATATGAAAGCTTCTTTTCTGCCTCTCTTGACCCGCCTCGGGCTGGCTAGCACCTTACTGCTGAGCGCCACGGCCTGCGAGAAAAACCTGCTCGATCAACCCAACCCTAATTCTCCCACTACCGAGTCGGCCTGGAAAACCTCCGACGACGCGGTTCGGGGTCCGTGGCCTGCTACGCCGGCTTGCAGGGCCTGGGCATGTACCGACGCTGGCTCAACTTTGCCTTTGACCTGCGCGACGACACCGGCTTTAGCCAAAGCCCCTGGGGCGAACTGGCCGACTTTACCCACTTCATCCAGACGAATTACGACTTTGAAGTGTCGAACAACATCTGGCGCGACCATTACCGCACCATTCTCCGCTGCAACCAGGTAATTGACCGGGTGCCTACCATTCAGGGCATGGACGCGCAGCTGCAAAAGCGCATCGTGGCCGAAGCGCGGTTCCTGCGGGCCTTATGTTACTACAACCTCGTGTCGCTCTACGGCAACGTGCCGCTGGTGACGCAGTACTCTACCAACCTGAGCCAAAGCAGCCCGCAGGGTCGGGAGGCCGATGTATGGGCCCAGGTGGTGAGTGACCTGACCGCCGCCCAGCCCGACCTGCCCGCTACCTACACCGGCACCGACGTGGGCCGGGCCACCAAAGGCGCAGCCACTACCCTGCTCGGCAAGGCCCACATGCAAAACAAACGCTGGGCAGAGGCGCAAGCACAATTCGCACAGGTGATCAGCTCCGGCGTATATAGCCTGGTACCGAATTACACCGACAACTTCCGCCACACGACGGAGAACAACTCGGAGTCTATCTTCGAGGTGCAGTTTTCTGATGAGCGCAAGGGCGGTAATGACGCCGGCGGGGGCCCCGACGCTACCTCCTCCCAGGGTGGGCAACGCTCCCAGTTCTGGGGCGTGCCCGGCTTTGGCTTCAACGACGGCGAGGTGCGGCCCTGGGTGGTGCGCGAGTTTTTGCAGGAACCCACCGCCACCGGGCAGCGCGACCCGCGCCTGGCCGCTACCGTGTTCTACAACCGCCGCGACCAAACCCAGTTTCCCACTACCCTGGCCTCTGATGCCGATACGCTGGTGTACGGCGTAGGCTTTCTGACCCGCTATGGCAAAGATGCCCGCAACCGCTCCCGCGTGTACTGGCGCAAGTACCAGACCGACTACTACCGCACGTTTGAGGATTTCGACTCGCCTATCAACCAGCGGGTAATGCGCTACGCGGATGTGCTCCTGCTTCAGGCCGAGGCCATGAATGAGCAAAACAACCAGGCCGGGGCCATTCCGCTGATAAACCAGGTACGCCAGCGGGCCGGTCTGACGCCACTACCGACGACTATGACCCGGGAAGCGCTGCGCACCCAGCTGATGCACGAGCGGGTAACCGAACTCACGGGCGAAGGGGTGCGCTGGTTTGACCTGCAGCGCTGGGATATGCTCAACGACGCGGCTTCGGTGAACCTGCTCAAGGCCCGCGACCCGGACTTCAACAACTTCGTACCCGGCAAGTCGCGCCTGCTGCCCTTGCTGCAAACCGAAGTCGACCTGAACCGGCTGCAACAGAACCCGCAATGGTAGTCAGCCCTTAGCCAAGGAGAGAAAAGCCGTTCCGGCCTTGCCGGAACGGCCTTTTCATTTTCGACAAGCTACAGGGCTGAGCTTTTAAACCGGAGTCGTATTCCACGTACTTGGTAGTATCCTTGTCCGGATTTTGTGTTCCTTAATCCCACCCGCTATGTTTTCCTTTTCCCGCCTGATTCCCTTGAGCCTGCTGGCCCTGACGCTGGCCTGCCAGAAGGCTGCTACTCCGGCACCGCCGCCCGTCACGCCGACGACCACGACCACCTTTACCAACCCGTTGCTTACCGTTGGGCCCGACCCGTGGGTTATCCGCCGGGGCGACGTGTACTATTACATGCACACGACCGGCAACAACCTGACGATTCGCAAGACGGCAAAAATGTCGGAGCTGGGCTCGGCCGTTAGCACCGTGGTTTGGACGCCCCAGCAGACCGGCGTCAACCAGCGCGACATCTGGGCTCCGGAGCTGCATTTCCTCGACGGCAAGTGGTACATCTACTACTCCGCCGACCCGCTCTGCTGCGACGGGCACCGCATCAACGTGCTGGAAAATGCCAGTGCCGACCCCACCACCGGTACCTGGGTCGATAAAGGCCGCATAGCCGTGCCTGGCCAGGATCTGTGGGCCATCGACGGCACGGTGCTGGAGCAGAACGGCAAACGCTACCTGCTGTGGTCGGGCCATGAGGTGGCCAGCAGCCAGGTGCAGCGCCTCTATATTGCCGAAATGAGCAACCCCTGGACGCTTGTTGGGCCCCGAGTCGAGCTTTCCCGGCCCGAGTACAGCTGGGAGCAAAACGGCACTCCTGCCGTAAATGAAGGTCCGCAAGTGCTTAAGCACGGCGACAAAACCTTTATCATCTACTCGGCCAGCCACTGCAGCACCGACGACTACGCGCTGGGCATGCTCACGGCCTCCGCCACCGCCGACCCCATGAAGCTTACGGCCTGGACGAAGTCGGCCACGCCGGTCTTTGTGAAAAACCCGGCTGGTCGGGCTTTTGGCCCCGGTCACAACAGCTTTTTCCAAAGCAAGGACGGCACCGAGGACTGGATTCTTTACCACGCCAACCCTCAGCCCGGACAAGGATGCGGCGACAACCGCAGCCCGCGCATGCAAAAGTTTACCTGGAACGCAGATGGCACGCCGGCTTTCGGCACGCCCGTAGCCACGGCCACGGCCCTGCCTAAGCCGGCCGGCGAATAACGCCTCGCGCCTCCTCACCTCTTACGCTCTTTCCCTGACTGTTTTTCTCTTTCATGGCTCAATTACTCAAGTCCTCGCCCACGCTGCTGCTCAGCCTGGGCCTGCTGCTCGGCGCCTGCCAAAGCGCTACTACCAGCGTGAGCACCCCCACGGCCACTACGGCCGAAACGATTGCCGAAGAAGAGTTGCCGGCAATTTCCATCGTGAATCCGGTGCTGCCCGGCGACTTCCCCGACCCGTCCATTACGAAAGTGGGCGACACCTACTGGGCCACGGCTACGTCGTCTAACTGGGGACCGGTGTTCCCGCTGCTGCAATCCACGAACCTGACCGACTGGAAGCTGGTGGGACACGTATTTCCCGGGGAGCTGCCGGCCTGGGCCGACTACTATTTCTGGGCTCCGGAAATCAGCCAGGAAGGCAACAAAACCTACATCTATTATACAGCTCATAAGAAGGGCGGCAACCTGGCCGTGGGCATAGCCAGCGCCGACCGTCCCGAGGGCCCCTACACCGACCACGGCCCCATGGTGGCCCAGCCCGACGGCTCCATCGATGGGTTTCCGATGCGGGATGAAAACGGGCAGCTCTACCTGATCTGGAAGGAAGACGGCAACAGCGTACAGCAGCCCACACCTATCTGGGCCCAACGTCTGAACGAGGAGCACACTGCTCTGGTGGGCGAGAAAAAGGAGCTGTTTCGCAACACCGCGCCCTGGGAGGGCAACCTGGTGGAAGGCGTGTGCATGATCAAGCGCAATGAGTATTTCTACGCCTTTTATGCCGGCAACGGCTGCTGCGGCCACACCTGCACCTACGGCATGGGCGTGGCCCGCTCCAAAAGCCTGCTCGGGCCCTGGGAAAAGTATGAAAAGAACCCTATCCTGACCAAGAACGAGAAATGGGCCTGCCCCGGCCACGGCACCGTGTTCAACCGCGGCAAGCGCTGGTACATGCTGCACCACGCCTACGACACCCGCAGCTTCGAGTTTGTGGGCCGGCAGGGCGTCATCAGCGAGTTTACCTGGACGGCCAATGACTGGCCCGATTTCAAGAGCGGCAACTCCGTTCCAACCCAAAGCGCACCCGTGGCACCCCGCAACCTCACCGACGAGTTCGACCAGCCCACCCTGCTACCTTCCTGGCAGTGGCCCGTCGAGGAGCGGCCCACTGTAGCCCTGCAGGGCGGCAAGCTGCTGCTCACGGCCCGGCCCCAGCACAGCGGCGCCGTTCTGGGCCAGCACACCACTACCGCCGACTACACTGCCACCACGACCCTGCTGAACCCCTCGAAGCTACCCGCCGGCACAATTGCGGGCATTGCCGCCCACGGCGACCCGGAAAATACCCTGGCCCTGACGGCCGGCAGCGGCAAGCTCCAGCTCTGGCAGCTCGAAAAAGGCAAGCAAAAAACCTTGAGCGAAGCAAAACTGCCTACTTCTTCGGCCGTGACCTTGCGTTTGCAGGCCCAGAATGGCAACCTGTTCCGCTTTACCTGGAGCACCGACGGCGGCAAAACCTGGCAAAACCTACCCGGTCTCACGGCTCCCATCAATGGCACCTACCTTCCTCCTTGGGACCGGGGCGTTCGGGCCGGAATCCTGGCCAAAGGCCCAGCCTCAGCTACGGCCATGTTTGAGAATTTCCGCCTCGACAGCCAGCTTCCCGTCGCCCAAGCTACGGGCAAATAGTCCTGATAACTCCGCTACTGCCCCTGCAATACAACCAGAAAGGCCGGCGAGATTCGCCGGCCTTTCTGGTTTCTAGCGGCTGCTCGTTTACAGAATCGGTTGCTATTCTTATAGGGCTTGCCTCCTAGCCCTATAAGAATAGCAACATTCTCACCCACCTGACAGCACATAGCCTACGACCAACCAGGCCCGTTGCACAGCGCACCCTTGCCGCACAACTGCTGACAGCCAAACCTTCCGGGCTATGTTCCACGTTTTTTTCGCACCCGTGGAACATTTTTCAGCCGCTTCCCAAGGGTTTGTGTATTTTTGACTCCCGCTTTCACCTGGTATTGGGTGGGCGTGGAATGTCGGTATGTCAGAGAAGAACGAAGAGAAAAACGCTCCGGCGGCCCCCGCTGCAGCCAAACGCAAGATTGGCGGTCTGGGCCGCGGCCTGAACGCCCTCATTGAAGGCAGCTACGAGAAAAAGAGCGACCGGGTCGGCCTTGTGCCCCACCCCATGAACTCCGTAGGCTTTATTCCCGTCGGGCAGATTGAGGCTAACCCCTACCAGCCCCGCACCCACTTCGATCAGGAAGCGCTGCAGGAACTGGCTGAATCCATCAAGATTCAGGGCATTATCCAGCCCGTGACGGTGCGCCAAACCGGCACCAACGCCTACCAGCTCATCTCGGGTGAACGGCGTTTGCAGGCCTCCAAGCTGGCCGGCCTCGACTCGATTCCCGCCTACATTCGCAAGGCCGACGACCAGCAAATGCTGGAAATGGCCCTGATTGAGAACATTCAGCGCGAAAACCTCAACGCTATTGAAATAGCCCTGAGCTACCAGCGCCTCGTGAGCGAGTGCAACCTCAAGCAGGAAGAGTTGGGCGACCGGGTCGGCAAAAACCGCTCGACGGTGACCAACTACCTGCGCCTGCTCAAGCTGCCGCCGGATATCCAGATCGGCCTGCGCGACACGGTCATTTCTATGGGCCACGCCCGCGCCCTGATCAACATCGACGACGCGGAACAACAGCTGGCTTTGTTTCACCGCATCGTGGCCGAAGAGCTGTCGGTGCGCAAGGTGGAGCAGCTGGTACGCGCCGGTTTGGTGGCGCCCAAGAAAGCCGATGCTCCTAATGGCCAGGCTGTGCAGGAAACGCAAGTGGTAATTCCCGTGGCCGAGCTGCGTCGCACCGAGCGGTTCCTCTCCGACCGGTTTGGCAGCAAGGTTCTGGTAAAGCCCGGGCCCCAGGGCAATGGTGAAATCAAAATTGCGTTTGACTCGGTAGAAGACATGCAGCGCATTCTGCATATTCTGCAACCTGCTTAAGCGACCTTATTTGATGACCGGGAATCGGAGCCAACTAACTGCGGGCGCACTACTAGCCGCCCTGCTGGCCGGCGCAGCGCCCGTCCGGGCCCAGGTAATAACAGCCGGCCCCGACTCGGCCGTAGTCAGCACTCCAACGGTTACGGATGCCTCCCGGCGCACGGCCAAGCTGTTTGGCATCGCCATGACGGAGCCTTCCAAGGCTGGGTTGCTGGCCCTTATGCTACCGGGCGCGGGCCAGATCTATAACCGCAAATTCTGGAAGCTGCCGCTGGTGTACGGGGCTATCGGCGGTACGCTCTACGGCGAGTTTTTCTACCAGAGCCGCTACAAAGAATACGAGACGGCCCTGGAAGACTTTGCCGCCGGACGCAAGCCCTCCGGCCCGAACGCGGACTTAATTCCGGACAGCACCCGCGCCGTACGCGGCCTGAGCGTATACCGCACCCAGCGCGACGTATTCATTGCCTACTCGGCCGTGGCCTACGGCCTAACCATTCTCGATGCCATCGTCGATGCCCACCTCAAGGACTTCGACATCAGCGACGATTTGGGTTTGCAGTGGCAGCCCACCCTGATCTGGATGCCCACGGCCGTTGTTACGCCGGGCCTCTCCCTTACTCTTACCTTGAATAATACGCGCTCCAGGCGCCCCCTTAAATGAAGCTGCTCCTGATTGGCTACGGCAAAATGGGCCAGGCCATCGAAGCCCAAGCGGTGGCCCGTGGCCACCAGATTGTTGGTATCGTCGACCCCACGCGCCCCGAGGTGCACATCTCTGATTTCAACTCTTCGACCGTCGATGCGGCCATTGAGTTTACCCACCCCGATGCGGCCTTTGCCAACGTTATGGCCTGTCTGCGGCAGGGCTTGCCGGTCGTATGCGGCTCCACGGGTTGGCTGCATCACTTTGCCGAAGCACAGGCCTTGTGCCAGCAGCAAGGCGGAGCGTTGTTTTATGCTTCCAACTACAGCGTGGGCGTCAACCTGTTTTTCCACTTCAACGAGTACATCGCGGCCAAAATGCACCAGTTTGGCGGCTACGACGTGCAAGTTCGGGAAATTCACCACACCCAGAAAGTCGACCAGCCCAGCGGTACGGCCCTGACGGCGGCCGAAGGCATTCTGCGCCACTTCCCCAGCAAGACGACCTGGCGCAACGAAGCCACCCAGAACCCGAGCGAGTTGGCCATAATCTCGGAACGCGAAGGTCAGGTGGTGGGCACCCATATCGTGACCTATACCTCCGGCGTCGACCAGATCGAGCTTTCCCACGAGGCGCATTCCCGCGACGGATTCGTGCTGGGGCCCTACTGGCTGCCGAGTGGCTGCCCGGCCACCAGGGCGTATTTGGAATGAAAGATTTGCTGGGATTGTAATACGACTGCTAACGGGGCGCCGGCATAGCGGGCGGCCCGGCAGCGGCGGGAAGCAGTATGCTTCCCGCATATTTATTCAGATATTACAGCGTTCTAATGCAGCCTGACCAGGCTGCCAATTCGCTTTCATCTTGCCGACATATGGCTGTTCAATCCTGGGAGGAGCGCCTTGCCGCTGCCAACGCCGCTGCTGCTACCAACACCGATACTTCGACGCCGCATAAAAAGCCTAAGGGTTTCTTTCGGGAGTGGGGCGACGCCATTCTGTTTGCCGTCATAGCCGCCACCCTGATTCGGTGGGCTACGTTTGAGGCCTACACTATTCCCACGCCGTCGATGGAACACTCCCTGCTGGTCGGGGATTATCTGTTTGTGAGCAAGCTGCACTACGGCCCGCGCACCCCACAAACGCCCCTGCAGGTCCCGCTGACGCACCAGACGCTGTGGGGCTTCAACGTCAAGAGCTACTCCGACGCCATTCAGCTCCCCTCCTACCGCCTACCGGGCTTTTCGGAAGTAAAGCGCAATGACGTAGTGGTTTTCAACGTGCCCTTCGAGGATATGCACCCCGCCGACCTGCGCACTAACTACATCAAGCGCTGCGTAGCCGTAGCCGGCGACGTGCTGGAAATCAAGAATCTGCAGGTGTATGTGAACGGCAAGCCGGCCGTTGATCCGCCCCAGAGCCAGAACCGCTATTTTCTGCAGGTCAATGAGCCCGTGCGCGACAAAGTATTTCAGGAACAGGGCATTTCCGATTTCAACAGTCCTACTGGCGTACCTCAGCCCCAGATGACGCAGATGGGCCCCGCTTACGTGGTGGATGCTACCCCGCAGACGGCCGAATTCTTCAAGAAGCAGTCCTTTATCAAAGGTGTGGTACTGGATCAGGCGCCGGCCGGTCAGGGGAGGCCGAGGTATTTCCCAATAACCCCGATTACCCGCACAGCACGCCGGCCCTTACGGCGTAGCCAAAACCTGGAACAAGGACAACTACGGCCCGCTACAGTTGCCCAAGGAAGGCCAGACGGTGCAGCTCACTCCGGAAAACACGCCCATCTACCAGAAAATCATCATGCGCTACGAGCACAATGAGGGCGTGACGCTGGAGAACAACGTGCTCATGCAGAATGGCAAGCCGCTGACGAGCTACACCTTCAAGCAGAACTATTACTTCATGATGGGCGACAACCGCCACGATTCGCTGGACTCGCGCTACTGGGGCTTTGTGCCCGAGGACCACATTGTGGGCAAGGCCGTGCTGATCTGGATGTCGGTTGACCCCTACGCCGACTTCTTCCACAAAATCCGCTGGAACCGCCTGTTCAACTTCATCGACTAGGCGCTTCGCTTCTTACTGCGCAAATGAAAAGGCCCACCGAATAGCTTCAGTGGGTCTTTTCATTTACAGGCTCAGTTTGCACAACTCACTTTAGCCTATTGAAAAGCCAGCGTGCGACAACTACAAGCAGGAACAGGCCGAGCGAATAGGCGAATACAGCCAACGCAGCGAAGTCCTGATAATGGTTGTGCTGGTAATTGTAATAGGTGCGAATTGCTAGCAGTACCGTTACCAGTAGCCAGAGCAGGATGTAGCGAATTCTCATGGCAGAGCTTGCCTACCACTCGATTGGCTGCTCGCCGTGCTGTTGGAGGTAGGCGTTGGTTTTGCTGAAGGGCCGGGAGCCGAAAAAGCCCCGGTCGGCGGCGTAGGGCGACGGGTGAGCAGAGCGAATAACCAGGTGCTTCTTCTCGTCGATGACTTCGCCTTTCTTCTGGGCGTAGGCTCCCCACAGGATAAAGACGACGTGTTCTTTTTCTTGCGAAATGCGCTGAATTACGGCATCAGTAAACTGTTCCCAGCCTTTCTTCTGGTGGGAGCCGGGCTCCTTGGCCCGAACCGTGAGCGTCGCGTTGAGCAGCAGCACACCCTGCCGGGCCCAGCGGTCCAGGTTGCCATTGGCGGGCGGAGTGCTGGTAGGAATGTCGTCCTGCAGTTCCTTGAAGATGTTTTGCAGGGACGGCGGGGTGCGGACTCCATCGGCCACCGAAAACGACAAGCCATTGGCCTGGCCCTTGCCGTGGTAGGGGTCCTGCCCCAAAATCACGACCTTAACCTGGTCGAAGGGACAGGCGTCGAAGGCGTGGAAGATGGCGGGGCCGGGCGGGTAAACCGTGGTGGTGGCGTATTCGCCCCGCACAAAATTTAGCAGATGCTGAAAATATGGTTTTTCGAACTCGTCGGCGAGTACCTTGCGCCAGCTTTCTTCTATCTTTACGGACATAAGGGGAAAGTTTTTTGCGGGTTGGCCGTCCTTGTAGGGGCGCCGCTGCGTAGATAAACCAATTTCCGGACACTGTTGTTAGTCCTTCACAGAACCGCACAGGAGCCATGAATACGACGACTACGCAGGGCGTTACCGTTAGCGTTACGACCAATTATTTGCCAGACTATTCCAGTCCAGCCCAGGAGCATTACGTGTTTGCCTACAAGATTGATATTCTTAACGGCAGCGAATACACCGTGAAGCTCCTCCGCCGCCACTGGTATATCTACGATGCCAACGGCGTAGTGCGCGAAGTAGAAGGCGAAGGCGTCGTGGGCCAGCAGCCGGTGCTGGAGCCCGGCGAGTCGCACCAGTACGTGTCGGGCTGCAACCTCAAGTCGGGCTTGGGTAAGATGTGCGGCTCCTACCAGATGGAGCGCCTCGTGGATGGCCGCGAGTTCAGCGTCGACATTCCAGAATTTACCCTGGTGGTTCCCTACCGCCTGAACTAGGTTTTGCGTGCCTCGCGCCCAGAGCCTAGTGCTGGGCCCGGGAGGTGATATACAACTTGCCAAGCACTCTAACTCTAGGCCCTACGCACTCATTCTTGCTTTTCCAGGCTTTCAGCTACATCCGCTTTTTATTCCGCTCGGGAATGCACATGGGTTGCATTCCCCGTTCGTTTTTGGGCTCTACACCCACGTTATTCACCACGATGGCGCCTTTGCCGCCTACGGCCCAATTGAGGCCCGCCGGGAGCAGCTGCGGCAAGATACGACGCTGATAACGGTCCGGGACTTTGGGGCCGGCTCCCACACGGGGGCGGGTAGGCAGCGCAGCCTGAGCAGTATTGCCCGCGCGGCGGCCAAGCCCCGCCCCTTCGGGCAACTGCTGTTTCGGCTGGTCAACCACTTTCAGCCGCGCACCATTCTGGAGCTGGGTACGTCTCTGGGCATTACTACCGCCTACCTGGCTTCTGCCGATTCCCGGGCCCGGGTTCTGACGTTTGAAGGCTGCCCGCAAACGGCAGCTGTGGCGCGGCAGACATTCGAAGGTCTGAACTTGCACAATATCGAGGTGCGGGAAGGTAACCTGGATGAAACCCTGGCCCCAGCCCTGGCAGCCTTACCTGGCCCACTGGACTTCGCCTTTTTCGACGGCAACCACCGCTACGAGCCCACAGTGCGGTACTTTGAGCAGTGTCTGCCCTATCGCACCGAGCGGAGCGTGTTCGTGCTGGACGATATTCACTGGTCGGCGGAAATGGAGCGGGCCTGGCACACCATCAAGGCGCACCCGGATGTGCGGCTCACTATCGACTTGTTCTTTATCGGGCTGGTGTTTTTCCGGACCAATCAGCCTAAGCAGCACTTTACCCTGCGCTTCGACCATGCGGTAGACAAGCTGCTCAACCGCGTGAAGCAACTGGCCCCCTAATAGTAGCAGAACAGCCCGCCTTTTCCGCTCCGGTACGTAACCAGGCAAAAGATGCGGGCTGTTCTGCTACCGACATTCGCCAGCAGTATATTTCTTACTCTGAATCTACCGAATGGCTTCCCGTACCCGGGTTAGCTTTACCAGCAAGTCTTCCAGCCGGTCGAGAGCCAGCATGTTGGCCCCGTCCGACTTGGCTGTGGCGGGTGTAGGGTGAGTTTCGATGAAGAGGCCATCGGTGCCCACGGCAATGGCGGCTTTGGCAATGGTTTCAATCAGGGCGGGCTGGCCGCCGGTGACGCCGCTGGCCTGGTTGGGCCGCTGCAGGGAGTGCGTTACGTCCATTACCACGGGCACGCCAAAGCTGCGCATGGCGGGCAGATTGCGGAAGTCGACGACCAGGTCGGAATAGCCAAAGGAATTGCCCCGGTCGGTCAGAATCACGTGGTCATTGCCCGACTGCTTGATTTTATCCACGGCAAACTGCATGGACTCCCCGTTCAGGAACTGGCCTTTTTTCACGTTAACGACCTTGCCGGTTTTGGCTGCCGCAATCAGCAAATCGGTTTGCCGGCAGAGGAAAGCCGGAATCTGGAGCACGTCCACGTACTCAGCTGCCAGTGCTGCTTCGTCGGACTCGTGAATGTCGGTGACCGTGGGCACCCCGATTTCGCGGCCGACTTTCTGCAGGATGCGCAGAGCCGTTTCGTCGCCGATGCCGGTGAAGGAATCAAGGCGGGAGCGGTTGGCCTTGCGGTAAGAACCCTTGAAGATGTAGGGAATCTGAAGCTTGTCGGTCATGTGCTTGACCTTTTCAGCAATGCGCAGGGCCATGTCTTCGCCCTCAATCACGCAGGGCCCGGCCATCAGGAAAAACTGGCCGGAATTAGTATTGCGGAAATGGGGCAGTGCGGTGGCGAGAGACTCTATCATGGCAAAAGGCAGAAATACGGATATAATGAGCAAAAATACCGTCGCTGAAAACGAAGATGACGGGGCAGTAAATGTCCTGCAAAGATGGGATAAAACCGCTAGCGACTTCGACGCCGGGGTCCTGCTATATACAGACGATAAGCAGAAAACAGCAGAAGCAACGTTAGGGTCCCGAACAGCAGCGTCAAACCGCCAGCAACCGGCACTATGTCGGCACTGTAGCGAATTCTGGTTTGGGAGTGGTAATAATTCCCATTGGAGTCGTAAGGCAAGGCTCGACGTATCCAATAAAGTTGGGCAGCCCACACCGTAGCCGCGCCGCATACCAGCAGCACTACCACATTCATTACCTTACCCAACCATTTGATAAGGTGCGAAACCGGTATGGAACGATTCACGGTAGCTTTATTTCCGCTTCAAACAAATAAACAGCTCCTTGCCCTGCCGGGGCTTGATGGAATTGTAGGCCGGCGCGAAGTGTACCAAATCGAAATACGGCGCAAAGTAAACTTCGTACTCAGCCTTGCTGCCGCCAAACGGCGGGCCGGCCTGGGCAAACTCGGTGTCGAAGAGCAGGCCCATGAGCGTGCCGCCGGGCCGGAGCAGCGCGGCACACTGCCGGGCGTAGGAGGGCCGCAGGCTGGGGTCGAGGGCACAGAAAAAGGTTTGCTCCACAATTAAATCGTAAGTTGGAGCTGTGGGCAACGCGAAAAAGTCCTGTTCCAGCAGATGGCCGGAGGGGAAACCCGGAACCCGTTGGTGCAGGTCACGTAAGGCTTCCGGAGCAATATCCGCCACGAAAACATTCTCAAAACCGGCAGTATGCAGATATTCAGCCTCATAGCCCCGCCCCGCCCCCGGAATCAGGATGCGGGCCGTGCGTGGCAGGCTCAGCTGCTGAAAATAATCCCGCAACGGGGGCGTTATCGCGCCAGTGTCCCAGCCGGTTTGGCCCGCAGTGTAGCGCCCATTCCAGTAAGCGGCGTCAAGCTGTAAATCCGAGTGCATGCGGATGTAGTATTTATTCGCGAAACTTGCCTAGGTAGGCAATCCCTTTATTTTTGTGCATAAAGGTAACCCACCGTCCGGACTGTCCGGGCTTCATTTAACCCTTTCCCGCAATGGAACAAGACCAAAGCTCCGAGCCCAAGAACAACAACCGCGTCCTGCTGATAGTGGCCCTGATCCTGGTTCTGCTGGGTATTAACGGCGTGCTGTTTTACATGAACCAGCAAAAGGGCAAACAAAACGAGCAGCTCACCGCCGATATCAAAGTCAAGGATGCCAAGCTGGAAGAGCAAATCAAGCAATACGAAGCCCTGAAGGCTGATTTTGAGCGGCAGAGCCAGGAAGTGCAGGGCATGGGCCTGGCTAATGACTCGCTGGAGGCTAAAATTGCGTCCATCAATGCCGACCTGCTCAAGCTGCGCTCCTTTAAAGCCGGCAGCTTTTCGATTTCCGAGCAGCGCCGCTTTAAACAGCGGGCCGCCAACTTCGAAAACCAGCTGCGGAAAAAGGACGAGGAAATTGCCCAGCTGAAGAGCGACAACGAGGCGCTGTATACCGAAACCAACACGCTGAAAGAGCGCCAGAACCGCCTCACCGACACGATTACGACCGTAGTGCGCTCCAACCAGGAGCTGGCCGAAAAAGTGAGCATTGCCTCGCGCCTGCAGGCCGAAAACATCCGGGTGGGCGTCGTGAACTCGCGCAACAAGGAAAAGGACGACGACGACAACGAGTTTAAGGCCAAGCGCGTGGAAAAGGTGAAGGTGACCTTCAACCTGGCCCGCAACGACGTGTCGCCGAAGGAAACCAAGGAAATCATGATGCGCCTGATTGAGCCCGACGGCGCGGCACTCTACAACCTGAGCACCGGCGGCGGCACCTTCATGATTGAAGGCTCGGAGGCTTTTTACACGGCCAAGCAGGATATCGTGTTCGACAATACCCGGCAGCCCGTGCAGTTTCTTTACGCCAAAGGTGCCCCCTACAAGACTGGCCTGCACACTGTAGAGCTGTATTCGGGCGGCGTGATGATTGGCAAGTCGACCTTCACGCTGAAGTAACCCCCGCTTAAAACGAAGTTTTCGGCTGTGGCTGATTTACCTTCCCAGCCCGCTTTAACTTCTAGCTTACCTTCAGGTCAACAAAAAAGCCCCGCACTGCTGCGGGGCTTTTTTGTTGACTTGTGCTGACAATTCCTTCGTTCTTACGAAGCCGATACGGCCACGCGGGATTCAAACTCATCCAGCTTCTGCAGCGTCGCCTTAATGTTCTCGGTGAAGAGCACCACGACTGAGCCCGGCTGGGCCGTGTTCAGCACGTGGTCAATGGCGTCCATCTCGTCTTCGATGTAGGTGATGGGCAGTTCGGGCTTGTCCAGGCGCAGGCCGTGCATCATAATCTCCTTGAGCTCTTCCTTGGTTTTACCGCGCAGGTCCCGGTCCTGGCGCAGCACCACCTCGTCGAAGACGCTGCCTACCACGCGTGAAAAGCTCAGGGTATCCTCGTCGCGCCGGTCACCCAGACCCGACACCACCCCTACTTTCCGCGTAGCCTCGGTGGCGTTGAGGAATTCGGCAAACTTCTCGACGCCGTGCGTATTGTGGGCGTAGTCGACAATGACCTCGAAGTTGGGAAACTTGTAGACGTTCATGCGGCCCGGCGTCTTGGCAGCCGATGGCACGAAGGTGCGCATTGCCTGCTTGATGTCGTCCCGGTCGAAGCCGTAGCAGTAGCAAGCCAGCGCCGCGGCCAGGGAGTTTTCGATGTTGAAGGTAGCCCGCCCGCCAAACGTGATGGGGAACTCAGCAGCCCGGTCGATGCGCAGCTTGTAGCTGTTCTTATAAATGGTGATGTAGCCTTCCTCGTACACAGCCGCAATTCCGCCGTGCTCGACGTGCTCCCGAATGCGGGGGTTATGCTCATTCATGCTGAACAGGGCTACGCGGCATTCCAGCTTTTCGCGCATGGCGTACACCAGGTCGTCGTCGGCGTTGAGCACAGCCCAGCCGTTTTTGCGCACCGTGCGGGGCACCACGCCTTTTACCTGGGCCATTTCCTCTACGGTGTAGATGTCGCGCATGCCCAGGTGGTCGGCCGCTACGTTGGTCACAATGGCTACGTCGCAGGTGTGAAAGCCCAGGCCGGAGCGCAGCATACCCCCGCGGGCCGTTTCGAGCACTGCAAAGTTTACCGTTGGGTCTTTGAGCACGAACTCCGCACTTTGCCCACCGGTGCAGTCGCCGCTCTGCAGCTGCACACCCTGAATATAGATGCCGCTGGTAGTGGTATGACCTACTTTATACCCCTTGGAAGCTACAATGTGCGACAACAGGTGCGTAGTGGTGGTCTTGCCATTGGTGCCCGTTATTGCAAAAATCGGAATCCGGGCATTGGTGCCCTGCGGAAACAGCATGTCGACCACGGGCTCGGCCACGTTGCGGGGCAGGCCCTCGGCCGGCGAAATGTGCATCCGGAAGCCCGGGGCGGCATTTACCTCGATGACAGCGCCCCGGGTTTCGTTCAGCGGAATAGCAATGTCGGAAGTCAGCACGTCGATGCCGCAGATGTCGAGACCTACGATGCCGGCCACGCGCTGGGCCAAGAGCACGTTGTAGGGGTGCACCAGATCAGTGACGTCGGTGGCCGTACCACCGGTGCTGATATTGGCGGTGCTTTTCAGGTACAGTTGCTGCCCATCGGGCAGTACCGAGTCCAGGGTCAGGTCCTGAGACTTGAGGATATCCAGCGTGTGCTGATCGGCTTTGATGCTGGTCAGCACCTTTTCGTGGCCGATACCACGCCGCGGGTCCTTGTTTACTTCGTCAATCAGCTCCTGAATGGTGTTGGTGCCATTGCCGGTTACGGCGGCCGGAGTGCGCTTGGCGGCCGCAATGAGCTTACCGTTTACCACGAGCAGGCGGTGGTCGTCGCCCTCAATAAACTGCTCCACAATTACGGCGCGAGAGTACACCTGGGCGGCCTTTAGGCCCTCCACGGCATCTTCCCAGTTCATAATGCGGATAGTAGCCCCCTTGCCGTGGTTGCCGTCCAGCGGCTTGGTCACGATGGGAAAACCCAGGTCTTCAATGGCGTCGCGCAGACCAGCTTCGGAGTATACCGTGGTGCCATTAGGCACGGGCACGCCCGAGTCGCGGAGCATGGCCTTGGTGCGGTTCTTATTGCCGGCTACCTCTACCCCGGCGTGGGAGGTATAGCTGGTTGTGGTGGCCCAGATACGCTTCTGGTTTACCCCGTAGCCCAGCTGGATGATGTTGCTGTTCTTAAGCTGGATGTAGGGAATATTGCGCGAGGCCGCCTCCGACACGATGCTCCAGGTGCTAGGACCCACAAACTCGTCTTCCCGGATTTCGTGCAGTTCATCTACCGTAGCCTTTACATCTACTGCTTTACCTTCGCACAGGTCCGATACCAGTTGCACGGCAGCCTCGGCGGCTACGCGGCCGGCTCTTTCCTCCTGATAGGCAAATACAACGAACTCCACCCCCGGCTGGTGGGCCGGATACGACTTGCCCCAGTACACGGGCATGCCAGCCATGCGCTGCAGGGCCAGGGCCACATGCTGAATAACGTGGCCCAGTGGCTCACCGTCCAGTAGTTGATCTACGGTCAGCGGCGGATGCTTATGAACTGATTTTTCGGTTTCGTTAGCCGGAACCTGCCCAAGTTCGGGCAGCAGCGTGGGTAATTGCTCGGCCAGGACCGGGAAGTGGTTCGACCACACATCGGCCTGCTCGCCCAGGTCGACTTTCATTACAATCAGCTTGTAATGCTTGACGGACCAGTAGCTCGGGCCGCGCATCGTGCGGAGGTCAATGATTTTCATAGAATGAAAGGAAGAGAAAGAGTAGTTGCGTGCCCGCTTTTACGCGGGAATGAAATGTAGGGATAATGATTTAGGAAACCCTATTCCGGCTGATTTTCTGCCTTGGCCGCAAACCCTTTCAGTTTCAGCGAATCAGCTCGGAAGTCTCCGTATAAATCCCCGAAAAAATATGTATAGTTTACTATATCAACTGCCTAGAAAGCAAAAAACCCCGGTCGGGGCTAATCGACCGGGGCACAGAGCTACTGAAAACAGGAACTAAAAAAGAGAGGTGACGAGCGGATTCGAACCGCTGTAGGAGGTTTTGCAGACCTCTACCTAGCCACTCGGTCACGTCACCGGGTGTGGATTGGGTTGCAAAGCTACGGCATATTCTTCCTTTTCCAAATCAACTCAGCGTTTTTCCTTTTCTTCAAGCTTAAGCCGTTGGCTTTCTGGCAAAAGAATTATCTGCACGGCTTAACTTGAGCTAGTCAACGGCAAGCCCGCTGGTCGAAGCATAAAAAAGGCCCCGACTTGCGCCGGGGCCTCTTCTACTATTGACTTGCAAAAAGCTTAGGCTTTCTCCTCGTCTTTCTTGTCAGCAGCGTCGTCGCCAGCCAACAGGTCCTTAGCGCGGTCAACTACGTCGCCAGCTACTTCCTTGGCTTTCTCGAAAGCGGCGGAGTGGGTAGCGGCGTCCAGAGCGTCGCCGGCTACTTCCGATACTTTGTCGAATGCGGCCGAGGCAGCACCGGTTACGGCCGCCAGGATACCACCTTCGGCAGGAGCTTCGGCAGCAGCGGGAGCTTCAGCCTTGGGGGCCGTAGCCTGCAGCTTCTGCTCACCAGCCTGACGCTCGGTGCCCATCATCTTGTCGCGCAGAGCGGACAGAGCATCCAGGTCACCCAGGGTCGACTTCTCGCCAGCGGCGGGCTTCTTGAGGTCGCTCAGCTTGCCTTCACCCTGAGCAGCAGCACCGGCACCGCCGGCAGGCTTCTTCTTGGTGAATTTCGAAGCGCGGCTATCCTCTTCAGCCTGCTGGTTGTAAGCAGCCGTGTGCGACAGTACGATGCGACGGTCATCCTTTGAGAATTCAACTACGCGGAAGTCCAGCTGCTCGCCGTTCTCAGCCTGCGAGCCGTCTTCTTTCTGCAGCGACTTAGGATACGCGAAGCCTTCGATGCCGTAAGGCAGCTCGAGCACGGCACCACGGTCATTCTTCTCGGTGATGGTAGCCTTGTGAACTGAGCCGGGAGTGAATACCGTCTGGAACGTATCCCAGGGGTTTTCTTCCAGCTGCTTGTGGCCCAGGGCCAGACGACGGTTGGCTACGTCGAGCTCCAGTACCTGTACGTCCAGACGGTCGCCCACCTTCACCATTTCGGAGGGGTGCTTGATCTTCTTGGTCCACGACAGGTCGGACACGTGCACGAGGCCGTCTACACCTTCTTCCAGTTCTACGAACAGGCCGAAGTTGGTCAGGTTGCGCACCAGACCGTTGTGCTTGGAGCCTACGGCGTACTTCGTGCCGAAGTCAGCGCGGGTCCATGGGTCTTCGGTCAGTTGCTTGATACCCAGGCTCATCTTGCGGTCGTCGCGGTCGAGGGTCAGGATCTGAGCCTCTACTACGTCGCCCTGCTTGATGAAGTCCTGCGGGTTGCGCAGGTGCTGGCTCCAGCTCATTTCCGAAACGTGGATCAGACCTTCAACACCGGGGATGATTTCCATGAACGCGCCGTAGTCGGCTACGTTCACGATGCGGCCTTTCACCTTCGAGCCTACGCCCATCTCGGCTACAAGCGAATCCCATGGGTGGGGAGTCAGCTGCTTCAGGCCGAGCGAGATACGCTTTTTGGCTTCGTCGAAGTCCAGAACAACCACGTTGAGCTTCTGGTCGAGCTGCAGAACCTCCGAAGGGTGCGCGATGCGGCCCCACGAGATGTCCGTGATGTGCAGCAGACCGTCGACACCACCAAGGTCGATGAACACACCGAAGTTGGTCATGTTCTTGATAACGCCTTCGAGGATCTGGCCTTTCTCCAGGTTGTTGAGGATAGCTTCGCGCTGCTTCTCGAGGTCTTTTTCGATCAGGACTTTGTGCGATACTACTACGTTGTCGAAAGCGGCGTTGATTTTCACAACCTTCACTTCCATACGACGGCCGACATAAATGTCGAAGTCACGGATAGGCTTCACGTCAATCTGCGAGCCGGGCAGGAAGGCTTCTACGCCATCCAGATCCATGATCAGACCACCTTTGGTCCGACGCTTTACTACGCCTTCGAGAATGGTGTCATTCTCCAGAGCATCGTAGATAGACTTCCAAGCCTGCTTGATCTTCGCCTTTTTGCGCGAAAGGATCAGCTGACCGTTGGAGTCTTCCTGGTCTTCGATGAATACCTCAACCTGGTCACCGATTTTGAGGTCGGTCAGGTCGCGGAATTCCGACAGGGGCACCAAGCCGTCCGACTTGAAGCCGATGTTCAGGATTACGTCGCGGTCAGTGATACCTACTACGGTACCTTTTACCACTTCTTCTTCCTGCACAGTTGTCAGCGTGTCGCCGTACATCTGCTCCATCTCGGCGCGCTGCTCTGCGGTATAGTTACCACCGAACTGCGAAGCTCCGACGTTGTCCCAATCGAAGTTGTCAACTACTTCTACTGCCATAATACTGGTTGATCCTACTATACACGGCCGGCTTAGGATCAAATCCGGGTCCGCGTTATGAGTAACTTCCTGAGGCACAGCCCCAGACCCCGCCACCCTGGCGGGGCGGCAAAGATACAGAGTTTGCGGCAAGTTTACTAGAGACCAAACCAGCTGAAAAGCATTACTTTGAGCGGATGAAGAACTGGCTGATAATTGGGGCGTTGGTACTGCTGAGCGGCGCTTGTCAAAAGGCCACCGATACACGCGTGCCCGACCCGGCCTATTACCGCCAGCAGGAGGCGCAGGTACTCGAAGATTTGTTTGACGAACTCATTGCGGCTCATCGAATGTCTCTTCCGCCACGGCCGGGAGCTCACGCCAGCGACACTTCTGAAGTACCGCTCTACGTAGCAGATTCGCTCTTTGGCAAGAAAAGCCAATGGCCTTATTACCGTAGAATAGGGACTGGTCGAGTGGCTTCTGCCACCCAGAAAAGGCTCGTAGCAACTCTTGCAGACTCGGTAACCGAATCGGCTCCACTCCCGCCCCAGCTGACTAGCCTTCTAAAACGGAATCATTTTCGGGTTATGGTAGCTCGACGGTCAGCTCACTTTCCAGCGTTGAGCATAGGAATTACGCTTTCCCGGGTCATCTTCAACTCAGACTTCACCGAAGCCTGTTTTGTACACGCTGTAGGGGGTGGTGACTCCGGCGAGGGTGCGTTGCTGTTTGTGCGAAAAGAAAAAAGCCGCTGGGTGATTTCCCAGCGGCTTCGTCTATGGATTGCCTGAACGTATTGGCGTGGCCTAGCTACCCGCGCAACGCCCGTTCTACCGATTTGCTTTCGGTGGGCATAGCACCAGGAATATCAGTGTCGTCGATGATGTACAAGGGGCGCTGCCGGGAGTTGGCCCCAAGGCGGGCAATGTACTCACCAATGACCCCGACGGCCATCAGCTGCACGCCGCCCAAAAACAGAACGCTGACCATGATAGAAGGCCAGCCCGTCCCGGAATGTAACAGGAAGAACCGGGCGTAAATGGCGTAGAGCATAACCAGGAAAGCCGCTCCTGACACGACAAACCCGCTGAACGTAGCCATACGCAGGGGCAGATCCGAGAAGCTGGTGATGCCGTCCATGGCCAGCCCGATAAGCTTGCTGTAGGTGTAGCCGGGTACGCCGCCGGCCCGCTCCGAGCGGTCAAATTCGAGGAAGGTCTGGCGGTAGCCAATCCAGGCAATCTGGCCCCGGATAAACTTGTTCTGCTCCGGCATCTGCTTCAGGGCATTTACCACCTTGCGGCTCATGATGCGGAAGTCACCTGTATCGAGCGGGATGTTTACGGAGGTAATGCGGGCCAGCAGACGATAAAACACCTTGGCCGTCAGCAGCTTAATAGCGCTTTCACCCTGCCGGGTACGGCGCTTGGCGTACACTACCTCATAGCCTTCGTTGAGCTTGGCGTGCAGCTCCGCAATCAGTTCCGGCGGGTCCTGCAGGTCGCCGTCCATGACGACCACAGCCGCACCCGACGACAAATCCAGACCGGCAGTAATGGCAATCTGGTGGCCGAAGTTACGGCTGAAGGTGATGTAGTGAATGCGCGGGTCCCGGGCGGCCATTTCCCGAATCATTTCCAGGGACCGGTCGTGCGAACCATCATTGACGTAGATCAGCTCGGTTTGCATGGGCAGCGCATCGAGCACAGCGCTGACGCGCGCATTCAGGGCCGGCAGGTTGGTTTCCTCGTTGTAGATAGGAATGACGATGGATAGATCCACGGGGCAGTTAGAAAAGAAGGGTTAGGCAGCCTGGGGTTTGCGGGCCAGGGCAAAAACGCTGACGCCCACGGGCGCATTGACAAGTTGGAGCAGCCGGTTCTCGGCCGTAATAAAACCACGCAGCAAGGTATTAAGCAGCGGCGGCGTGGCAAAGAAGTCGTCCTTCAGGGGTTCGGTTGAAGCTTCGGGCTTGGGCTGCCACCGGTTGAGCAGGCGCACGGCCGCCGTCGGGAAAAACAAGCCCACGTTCCAGTACGAGCTGCGCTTAACCAGTAAGCCGGCTCCGCGGATACTGGCCGTGAGCTGGGCTGCGCTGTAGCGCCGAAAATGCTGATTGACCACATCGTGCTTGCCCCACAAAAAAGAGAAAGCCGGCACGAAGATCAGGATCTGGCCGCCGGGGCGCAGCACCCGCATCCACTCGCGCAGGGCCTGGGCCTCGTCCTGAATATGCTCCAGCACGTCGGAAGCAATAACCAGATCGAAGGCATTGTCGGGGAAATCCAGGTGGGCGCCGTCCATGCACGAAACGTTGGGAATGCCACGCTGCTGGGCCACGGCAATACCCGCCGCGCTAACGTCGATACCCGTCAGGTCGGTGTAGCCGGTAGCAGCCAGGCGCTGCATCAGCGGGCCGCCCGAGCAGCCTATTTCCAGAATAGCGGCCGACTTAGGCAGCTTCAGGTCCTGAACAAGACGAAACACCATGTCGCGCCGGGCCTGAAACCACCAGTAATTTTCCTCAATCTGGTGATACTTCAGTTCGTATTCAATATTCATTCTACTGCCGAATAGGTGCGCGCATGTCAAGCCATGAAGCTGGGTTCAACCAAGATTCCGGGCCAAGCAAGCGTGGCAGAAATCCGGCTATGTAGCGTATGGTCAGGCCAGCAAAAATGCTGAAATTATTTCAGAGCGCCCAATCGGCAAAGCCCGTTGCTGGCCGCTCCGGAACCTTACCAGCGGTGGTAAACCGAGAGAATCTTGATGCCGTTGGTGTAGATACTGTGCAGCTCGGAGCCCATCGAGTCGGGGTAAGCCTGCGGATGCGTACGGTAGCTGGCAAAGTAATAGGCGTTCCGGTCCCCGGGCTTTATCTGCAGACGGCTCCGGTCCTCGGGCTTCAGAATGGCCATATTATTCTCAAGCAGAATCGGAAAGGCGCAGTCGACCGGAATAGTAGACGCCGAGTCGTGCGCCAGTATCCACTCCAGCCCTTTGCGAAACGAAAGGCCCCAGTAGTCCCGCTCAAAAAGGTCGCCGGCCTGCTCGGCTGACAGGAACGAGTAATACACCTGCTGGTGCGGGTGGGAAGCAACCATGCGGCCCGTTGTCAGAACGGCTTCGGCCCCGGCCAATAGCGCCAAGCCCAGCGCTACGCGGCGCAGCAGCGCGTGGGAGCGGCTCACTTCCCAGAGCCACGCCACGCCGCGCACGGCCAGCAGCAGCAGCCCCGGATACACAAAATACATATGGCGCCACCCATCGTAGATAACCGAGTGCAGCACGATGATCATCAGGATGGGCAGCACAAACCAGCCGCTGAACAGCAAATCGAGGCGGCCAGCAAAGGTTCGTAGCGTACCTAGACCACTACGCAGCAGCGCATACACGTAGGCAAGTGCCCCGATGACACAGGCCAGTGTGTAGGCTACCGGCGTGCTGATGGCAATCCAGACGGGAGTGTAGTGCCACGGCAGGTTGGTACCCATTATTTCTTCGCCCAGGTATAGCAACGAGCCTTCCCAACGGAAGCGCCGCATCTTCTCGAAGGCCAGCGCAAATTTCATAAAGGGCTTTTCCCACAAAAAAGGCCAGCCCATGATGGTGAAAGCCACAGTCGCTACGCAGTACACGCCAAACACCTTGAGCAACAGGCTGCGGCGGCGGGAATCGGTGGCGTAGATGGCTTCCAGAACGAACATGCCCAGGGACAGGGCAAAGAGCATACAGCCCAGAATCCGCATGTCGGTGGCAATGGCCGTGGCCAGACCGTGCAGCACGGCGGCACCCACGGTGGGGCGTTCCAGCAACCGAACCAGCGTGTAGACGGCCACGGTAAAAAAGGCCATAAACACCAGGTCCTTGCCGTTGTAGAAGGCATCAGCAAAGATGCGGGGCGACAAAACCAGGAGCGCGGCAGCCAGTAGGCCCAGCTTCCAGCTCTGGAAGCGGATAAGGGCAATCTTGTAAAGCGCCCAGGTGCCCAGCACGAAAGACAGGAAGATGCTGAAGTGGCGAATCAGGTAGTACGTGCGCGAATCGATGCCGCCAGCCATGATTTCGATGAAGGCGAAGGGCAAGTGAAACAAGGCGCCGTGGTCGACTTCCTCATGCGAGTGAAACTCGGGTACGTTGACTAACAAGGCCTGCTGAGACACCCATTCGGGAGCCACTTGGTCGAGCATGTACTTGGCATTCACCAGGCCATTTATCCGGTCAATGGACTCATCCCAGGAAACGCCATAATCCTTGAATATAAAAACTCCTACTAGCAGCAGCAGAGCGAAGAAGCCGCCTACTGCCCACTGACGCTGCTTCGCTTCCGGTAACTCTGTAAACGTTGTAAGTGACTGATAAAACGCCATGTTGTACGCGCAACGGTATGTTTGAACGTGCAATATGCACCAAAAAGCGTTCTGATTAAGCTCTGTGCAAGTCCTGACAGGTAGCAGCTGGGCTGGCAATTACACGGTGAAAAGCTGTCTGTATCCGCCATGTTATCCGGGGGCAGGTTACTTGCTACGGACCGTTGCTTGAGCTACCCCTATTATGTTCAAAATTTTGGCTTGTTGATACCATTCTTATCTGGTAATTATAGCGGTTTACCGACTCATACCAGCCGTTAACCTGACAACGCATTTAGCACTGCTTCCTGCGTGAAAATACGCTTGGCAACTCGGCAGGAAGCGGGTCAGTATTGATTCTGAATCTGATACCTACCACCACACCTTCTATTCCATGAGCTACATCACTGCCGGCAAGGATGCCAACGGCCACGACGTAAAACTTCATTATACCGACCAAGGACAGGGTAACCCCATCGTTCTGATTCACGGCTGGCCCGCCTCCCACGAAATGTGGGAATACCAGTTGGCGGAGTTGCCCAAGCACGGCAACCGCGTTATTGCCTACACCCGCCGCGGCTTCGGCAACTCATCCAAAACCTGGGAAGGCAACGAATATGATACCCTGGCCGACGACCTGAAGGCTGTGCTCGACGAGCTTGACCTGCAGGATGTAACCCTGGTAGGCTTCTCGATGGGCGGCGGGGAAGTGGCCCGCTACATGAGCCGCCACGGCGGTGCCCGGGTAAGCCGGGTAGCCTTTGTCGCGGCCGTGACGCCCTTTTTGCTGCAAACCGATGACAACCCCGATGGGGCGCCCAAGGAAAACTTCGACAAGATGATTGAGGGCCTGCACAAGGACCGGTTCGACTTCCTGTCCACCTTTGGCAAACAGTTCTTTGGCGTGGGCACCCTGAGCCACCCCGTGAGCCAGGCTACGCTGGACTGGATGCAGGCCATGTGCCAGATTGCCTCACCCCGGGCCACTGAGCAGGACGTGTACGCCTTTGCCGCCACCGATTTCCGCCAGGATCTGCAGGCCATTAAGGTTCCGGCATTGGTTATCCACGGCACCAGCGATGAAACGGTGCCGATTAAGGTAAGCGGGCAGCGCATGACCCAGTACGTGCCTCATGCCCAGTACATCGAATACGATGGGGCTCCCCACGGCTTGTTTGTTACGGAAAAGGACCGCCTCAACCAGGATCTGCTAGATTTTGTAGGGGTTCACTCCGCTGCTGGCACCTCGGCTACCGGTCGTCAAGGCTTCTAGAAATACCCAGGAGCTATTTTCTAATCAGAAGTAACAAAAAAGGCCTGCTCAATGAGCGGGCCTTTTTTTATAAATGCTATATGCCGAACGCCTAAGCGGCTCGGCCCATCTGCCGCAGAAACGACACGTGGGAAGCCACAGCGTAGCGCATCTTGGGGTACTCGATATACTCGATATTGAACTCCTGGCACATCTGCTTGATGATCTTGCTGATGGCGGGGTAGTGCACGTGGGAAATCTTGGGAAACAGGTGGTGCTCAACCTGGAAATTCAAGCCGCCTACCAGCCAGCTGATGACTTTGTTGTCGGTAGCAAAGTTGGCCGTCGTCTTGATTTGGTGAATAGCCCACTCATCTTCCATTTTACCGGTTATTTCGTGGGGTACCGGGAAAGCCGTGTGCTCCACGGTGTGCGCCAGCTGAAACACCAGACTCAGTACCAGACCTGCAAAGCAGGTAGTAACGGCAAAGCCGGCCAGCCAGCCCAGAAAGCCTACCGTGTAAATAGGCAGAGCAATGTAGAGAAAGAGGTTTAGCACCTTAAAGCCCCAAAAAATGAGGTGGTCAGTGGTGTCCATCTTCTTCAGCGGCATATCCCCAATTTTCTTGGTGAAATACTTCTGGTAGTCCATCACAAAAATCCAGGATATGTACAGCATGCAGTACAAAAACCAGAAGTATAAATGCTGAAAACGGTGCAGCTTGTGGCGGGGCTGGCCTACGCTCATGCGCATCCAGGGCCGGATGTCAATGTCGTCGTCGGCACCTTCGATGTTGGTGTACATGTGGTGCACTACGTTGTGCTTGGCATTCCACATATAGCTGCTACCGCCCAAAATATTGAGGGTAAAAGCGGCGAAGTGGTTGAGCCACTTGTTGCTGCTGAACGAGCCATGGGCCCCGTCGTGCATTACATTGAAGCCAATAGCGGAAATAACGCCGCCCAGCAGCACGCACTCCAGCAGAGCCCATCCGGTGGCGGGTGTAAAAAATACCAGGTGCACGTACAGCAGCACAAAGGCGGATGTCAGCAACAAGGCCTTGCCAGCAATGCTGAAGCCCCCGTGCTGGCTTTGCCGGCTTCTTCGAAATATTGGTTTGTACGGGCTCGTAACTCGGCGTAAAAATTACGCGGAGGAGCGAATTTGGGTAGGGCCATCAACAAGGGAATGGATTGTGCAACCCAGCTGCTGGCAGCTTGGGTCAGTGCCCGGGCAGCCGCCTCTGGCACTTATTCTGACGTCCACACCTTGCGGATATCTACTATACTTTTTGAGTTTCTGCTGAGAGAAAGTCAACAGTATCAACGCAAAAGCCGGACTTTTAGTTTGAAGTCCGGCTTTTGTCCTGTATTCCGACCAGCTTATGCCCGGCCCATCTGCCGCAGAAACGACACGTGGGAAGCCACCGCGTAGCGCATCTTCGGGTACTCGTTGTAAGTCACCCCGAACTCCTGGCACATCTGCTTGATGATCTTGCTGATTTCAGGATAGTGCACGTGCGAAATCTTGGGAAACAAGTGGTGCTCGACCTGGAAATTCAAGCCGCCTACCAGCCAGCTGATGACTTTGTTATCGGTAGCAAAGTTGGCCGTCGTCTTGATCTGGTGAATAGCCCACTCGTCTTCGAGCTTATTGGTCGTTTCGTGGGGCATGGGGAAGGCTGCGTGCTCCACGGTGTGCGCCAGCTGAAACACGATGCTCATGGTGAAACCTACCACGGTGGCGAAAACCACAAAGCCCGCCAGCCAAGCCCAAAAACCGAGCAGGTAAATAGGCATAGCCATAAACAGGAACAGGTGCAGGGCCTTGAAACCCCAGAACACGCCCTGGTCGGTGGCCGTCATTTTCTTAATCGGCACCTCCCCTATTTTGCCCTTGAAGTACTTCTGGTAGTCCATGAAGAAAATCCAGGCAATGAAGAGCAGGGCGTAGAAAAACCAGAAGTACAGGTGCTGAAACTTGTGGAAGCGGTGCCGGGGCTGCGTGGTGCTCAAGCGCAGCCAGGGCTGGGCGTCGATGTCGTCGTCGAAGCCGTCCACATTGGTGTACATGTGGTGAATCAGGTTATGCTTCATGTTCCACATAAAGCTGCTACCGCCTAGTACGTTGAGGGTAAAGGCCGCAAACTGATTCACGAACTTGGACTTGCTGAACGAGCCGTGCGAGCCGTCGTGCATTACGTTGAAGCCCACGGCCGAGCCTACAGCCCCATCAGCGCGCATTCAATAAGGGCCAGCAGTGTCGAGGGCGTGAAAAACACCACGTGGATATACAGCGCCACGAAGATGGTTGTCAGGATAATGGCCTTGACAAACAGGCTGGTAGTGCCCGTGGGCTCCATGCCCGATTCCTCGAAGTAGGCGTTGATGCGGTTTTTTAACTCGGTGTGAAAAGAGCGGGAAGCCGCAAACTTGGGTACTGCTGACATGAATAAAGGCTGGGTGGACTACTGCAAAGATACCGCTCTAAACAGCAGCTGCACCGTAATTGGTGCGCTACGCCCACATTTTGTACAATACCGCCTTATTGCTCAATAGTGCCAAACACCGGCTTTCCGCTGCAAATCTGGAAGTTAGCCTCCTACCTATGTGAGCCCCTAGCCTGCTGCGCCCCAGCAAAGACACCGCAGGCTGGGGCCCAAACCCAACATAAAAGGAAAAAAAAAGCCGGAAGCTGCTGCTCCCGGCGTTAGTTGGTTAAATAGGCATGCCAATTTTGGTCGATGGTGCCGGCACTGAGCCTGAGGAAACCCGACAGTGTGGGTTTCTTCGGAACCTGCCTAATGGTCAGCCCGGCTTCCGACGGTGTACGGTGCCCCTTGGCGTGGTTGCAGCGGGCACAGGCCGTCAGCAGGTTGGTCCACGACGACTCACCGCCGCGCGAACGGGGCAGCACGTGGTCCAGGGTCAGATTTTTGGTGGAGCCGCAGTATTGGCACTCAAAATGGTCCCGCTTCATGATGTTGTGCCGGCTCAGGGCAATGCCCTTGTACGGCACCCGCACGTAGCGCTGCAGGCGAATAATGCTGGGCTTGGGATAAGCCGAAGAAATGGTACGCAGCACCCCGTGCTCCGACTTGGCTATCATCTCGGCTTTGTCGAGAAAGAGTAGCACAAAAGCCTTCTGCACGCTGCACAGCGTAATGGCGGTGTAGTCGCCATTGAGAACTAGCACTTTTTGGTCCATACGCTCGGTGAAAAGATCATCTGATACAGCGAAAGCTAGATGATTCTAAGCGTATTAACAATAGCGGCGGGCTTAAGTTTCCTCCGACGAAAGTGGTCAGCTGGCGGCGCTATATAGAAGAGCTGCGGTAGGAATATAGTCTGGCCTGCTACTGCCCAAAGCACCCGTTGCGTATTAACCTAGTGCCTTCGCGCCCTTGCCCTTTAGTCGGCCAGAATCCGCTTGATGAGGCGGAGCTTGTGGGAGTACTTCTGGCGCTGCCGGTTGAAGATACCGTTATGATCCAAAGGGTCGATGCGGACTTCCCCGCTGGCGTGCAGAATCTGCTGGTCTTCGAGCAGCAAACCCACGTGCACGATGTTGCCCTCGGCGTTGTCGAAAAAGGCCAGGTCGCCGGGCTGGGTCTGGGACACAAAGTGCACGGTGCGGCCGTGGTCAATCTGCTGGCGGGCGTCGCGGGGGAGCTGTACCCCGATCAGACCGTAGAGCTGCTGCACCAGACCCGAGCAGTCGATACCGAACAGGCTGCGGCCGCCCCACAGGTAAGGCGCCTTGAGGAAGATATGACCGGCCTTGAGCAGTAGGGCCAGGCGCTTATCGATGGGCCCTTGCAGACCGTGGCCGTTCTGGGGATTGGTAGCGGCGCCGTTATAGAAGTAGTTTTCCTCGCCCAGCCGCAACGTCATGCCGTCGAAAAAGGGCAACCGGGCCCCGATGGTTACTGGAATGCGGACCTGGGCATTGCTCACCACTTGCACCACATCGAGGCTGCGGGGGTGGTCCTGGGCGCTCCAGGCGGCCAGGTACTCGGCCGTCACGGGCTGGTGCTGCTTGGGGTCCATCCAGCCCACGTAGTTGTCGGCCGTGGTCCGGATTTGCTGCCAATTACCCTGGGTTTGGAGCACGGTGTAACAGTCGCCGAAAATCAGCTGCGTAACAATTTCGGCTTTATCCGCAGGCTCGGCCCGCACCGGCACGACGCTCAGGGCGCAGATTCCGTGGTTCACAGATGGTGAAATGGTGAGGTGGTGAGATGGTGAGTTTTGGTGTAGCAATGCTAGATCATTGCCACGAACAGCACCTGTGTATAACAATCCGCGAAGCTCCCGCTTAAAACTCAGCCAGCCAAATATCTTCTTTAAAACTCACCATTTCACTACTCACAATCTCACCGCTAGTATTCCCGGGCGCGGTCCATTTCGCGCTTCTGGTCTTTGGCCTTGATATCGTCGCGCTTGTCGAAGAGCTTTTTACCCTTGGCCAAGGCAATTTCGAGCTTGGCAAAGCCCCGGTCGTTGACGAAGAGGCGCACGGGAATGATGGTGACGCCCTGCTCCTGGGTTTTGTTGGCGAGCTGGCGCAACTCCTTTTTGTTGAGCAGCAGCTTCCGCTCCCGCTTAGGCTCGTGATTGTTGTAGGTACCCAGGGTGTACTGCGAAATGCTCAGGTTGTGCACCCACAGCGAGCCGTCGGGGTGGAAGGTGCAGAAGCCGTCCTGCATGTTCACGTTGCCTTCCCGGATGCTTTTGATTTCGGTGCCCTGCAGCATCATGCCCGCGTCGTATTTGGCCAGGAAACTGTATTCGTAGCTGGCGCGGCGGTTCAGGATATTAACGCGCTTGGGGTATCGTCTTTTTGTTTGGCCATGATGGGGTGCAAATGCCGCCGCGCAGCTTGCACGGCGCGGCGGGTATTCTAAAGAGTAGCGTAGGTACGCAAATTCGCGGGATTGGGCGAACCGAATACGGTAGAGACGCCTATTTGCGTCTCATCGTTGAACAATAACAGCCGCGCCGCCTGGGCAAACAACGTCCGCACCACTTGAGCCGCAGCCAAGCCGTTCTACGTGAGCTTCAGGCGCGGGTCGGGGCTGACCAGTGGCTCGGCAAAGTCCTGGGCCTCGAACTGGAAGTGGGCCGTCATGGCCACCATGCCGGCGTTGTCGGTGCAGAACTCGAAGTCGGGAATGAAGACCTCCCACCCTTTTTCGGCGGTTAGCTCGGTCAGGGCGGCGCGCAGGCCGGAGTTGGCCGCCACGCCCCGGCCAGGGCAATCTGGGTTAGCCCGTTGTCCTGAGCAGCCCGCACGAGTTGGCGGAGCAGGGTTTGAATGATGGTGTATTGAATACTGGCGCAGAGGTCGGCCAGGTTTTCCTGCACGAAGTTCGGATTCTGGGCCGTTTGCTGGCGCAGAAAGTAGAGCACCGAGGTTTTCAGGCCGCTAAAGGAAAAGTCGTAGCCGGGCATGGCCCCCAACGGAAACGGGAAGCGCGTGGGGTTGCCCAGCTTGGCCTGCTTATCCAGGTGGGGGCCGCCGGGATACGGCAGACCCAGCAGCTTGGCTGTTTTGTCGAAAGCCTCGCCGGCCGCGTCGTCGATGGTTTGGCCGATAACCTGCATGTCCATGGGACTGCGTACGATGACCAGCTGGGTGTGCCCGCCGCTGACGGTGAGGCACAAAAACGGAAACGCCGGCCGCGGGGCCCGGATGAAGTGAGCCAGGATGTGGGCCCGCATGTGGTTGACGGCAATCAGGGGCTTGCCCAGGGCCTGGGCAAAGGTTTTGGCAAACATGCTGCCCACCAGCAAGGAGCCGAGTAGGCCCGGACCTTGGGTGAAAGCCACCGCGTCGAGGGCGGATTTGTCTACCTTTGCCCGGCGTAGGGCTTCCTGTACCACCGGAATTAGGTGCTGCTGGTGGGCGCGGGAGGCCAACTCCGGCACCACGCCGCCGTATTGTTCGTGCACTTGCTGCGTGGCTACTACGTTGGCCAGGATTTCGCCGCCAGCCATTACGGCCGCCGACGTATCATCACAGGAAGACTCGATAGCCAGAATGACGGGGAATTGCATGCGTATCAGAAGAGTTAGGAGCAGTACTACCGCCTGTTTTACGGCGGATGGCTGCATAATTTTACTACAAAGGTCGTTTAAAACACTAAACCAAGCCGCTTGTCCAGTGTCTGTGTAGCGTAAAGAGCGGCTGGGGCTTTTCGGCCCTGGTTTGGAAACTATGTTGCCAGCCAGGCAGCCATTGCCGCAAATCCCGCATCTTCGTACGTAAGCCCAACATTCTCTAGTTCCTTATCTGTGCCCCGGTTCGTCTCTATCACGCTTAAAATTCTGCTGGGCCTGCTCCTGTTGCTGGGGCTGGTGGTAGGTGGCGCGCTGATAGCCCTGCGAATTCCGAGCGTGCAAACCAACCTGGCCCACCGGGCGGCTACCATCCTGACCAAAAAGCTCGGGCAGCGCGTCATCGTGGGACGCGTGGACGTGCGCCCCTTTACCCGGGTGGTGCTGGAAGGCGTGCGGGTGCTAGACCGGCAGGGCGGCGAGTTGTTCAACATTGGCAAGGCCGACGCCGACATCGAGCTGTTTTCCCTTTTCGACCCCACTCACCTGCACGTAGGCAAGCTCACGCTGGAAGAGCCGCGCTTTGCGCAGATAACCTATGCCAACCAGCCCGACTCCACCAACCTGTCGCAGTTTCTGGCCGCCGTCAAGCGCCTGATTGGGCCCACCGACACGACCAAGGTTGCCAGCAAGCCGTTCGATTTTAAGATTAAGGCCATTGCCCTACGCAACGGCCGCTTCGTGCTGGACCGCCGCAACGTGGCCCGGGCCGAATCCTACGGGCGTACCATCGACTACGCCCACATGTACATCGACAGTATCTACGGCGACGTGAGCCAGCTGTGGCTGCGCGGCGACACGATTCACGCCCAGATTGACGGGCTGCGGGCCGTGGATACCCCGTCCAAAACCCGGCTGAAAGAGCTGACGGCCAACATGACTTACGGCGACAAGTTCTGGGAATTTGATGGCCTGGATTTGCGCGTGGGCAACAGCCGGCTGCGGCCCTACATCAAGTTCAACTACCAGCACTTCCTCAACTTCGTTGATTTTAACGACTCGGTGAAAGTCACGGCCCGGCTGGATTCGTCGCGGGTATACTCCGACGACATTGCCCTGTTTGCGCCCCAGCCCTTTATCCGGGACCTGAAGGAAACCGTGCTGATTTCGGGCGAGGCCAAGGGGTACGTAACCAACTTCACGACCAAGAACCTGGACGTGGTGTACGGCAAGAACACCCGGGTGCGGGGCAACATCAACGTGCAGGGCCTGCCCAACCTGAAGGAAAGCTTCGTGGAAATGCGCCTCAAGCCTTCGGTTATTGACGGGCGCGACATCCGGCGCTACATTCCGGCCTCGGGCTGGCCCTACGTGGCCCGCCTGGGCACGGTGCGCCTAAACGGGCAGTTTCTGGGCTTCTACAACGACTTCGTGGCCAACGGCGCCTTCCGCACGGCCCTGGGCGAGGTGGTATCCGACGTGAACATCAAGTTCAAGACGGACCCGGCTTATTCCACCTACGAAGGGCAGGTAAAGACCACAGCTTTCCAGCTGGGCAAGCTGCTCGGCGACGAAACCATGGTGCGCGACATCACCATGAACGGCCGGGTGGAAGGCGTAGGCTTCACGCCCGAACGGGCCCGACTCAAGGCCAACGCCAGCGTGCAGAGCATCTGGCTGAATGGCTACCGCTTCCGCAACATCACCACCAACGGGCAGTTCAGCCGCCAGTCGTTTGATGGTCAGCTGGCCGTGAATGACCCTAACCTGCAGATTGACGCCAACGGCACCATCGACCTGAACAAGGCCCGGCAGGCGTTTGACGTGCAAGCCCGGATCCGGCGCGCCGACCTGCAGGCCCTGGGTTTGACCAAGCAAAGCGTGGTGGTGGCAACTACCGCCGACGTGCAGTTTGAGGGCCTCAAGCTCGACAACCTCATTGGCCGGGCCATCCTGCGCAATTCCCGCCTGAGCTTTGCCGGCCGCACCGTGCCCATCGACACGTTCGACGTGGTGAGTCAGCGCACCGGAGCCCAGCGCCGCGTGACGGTCCGCTCGGAGGTGCTCAACCTTACGGCCGCCGGCAACTTCAACTTCAGCACCGTAGCCCGGGACGTGCAAACGCTGCTGACCGAGTACCAGCTCAACTTCGAAAGCAACGACGCGGCTATTGCCAACTACTACCGCCGCAAGCAGCAGCGCCCCATTCAGGATTACCAGATTGCCCTGGATTTGTACCTGAAGCAGGCCAACCCGGTGCTGCAGCTGTTTGTGCCCAGCCTCACCGTGTCGGACTTCTCCCGCATCGACGGCTCTTTCCGCAACGGGCCCACCTCGATTTTCTCCTTGGCCGGCCACTTCAACGGCATTCAGTACGACAGTGTGCGGGCCGTGAATACCGACTTTGAATTCAACACCAGCAAGCTGCCTTACCAGCCCGAAGTGCTGGCTCAGGCCAACATTACGTCCGAGCGGCAGGTGCTGCCTGGGCTGGGCAACACCGAGAAATTCTACGTGGAAGGCGTCTGGGACCAGGAGCGCATCAACTTTTCCACGTCCCTAGCCCAAACCAACACGACCAATAAGGCGGCCATCAATGGCTCCCTGGTTTTCTTGCCCCAGGCCGTGCAAATCATCTTCCGGCAGTCGGGCGTGAACCTGCTGGGCAAGGACTGGAATATTGCCGCTGACAACTCCGTCATTATCTCGGGCGGCGGCAAAGAGTTTAACATTCAGAACTTTACCCTGAGCAACGGCCCGCAGAGCATCAGTGCTCAAGGCTTTCTTTCTACCGACCCCAGCAAGCAGCTGCAACTGGCCGTCAAGGACTTCGACCTGACCACGCTCAATTCCCTGACCACGCAAAACCTGGCAGGCCGGGTGAATGCGGCCGGCACCATCAGCGGCGTGTACGGCCCCTGAAAATTAACAGCACGCTCGGCATCGACTCCCTGCAGTTTGATAAGGTACTGATTGGCAACGTGCGCGGCAGCAGTGAGTGGAACAACCGCAACGGGCAACTCCTTGTAGATGCCGACGTGCTGCGCAACGAGCAACGCGTGGTGCGAGTGGCCGGGACCTACGCTCCCCAGGCCAAGGAACAGCAGCTCAACGTAACGGCTGTGCTCGACAATGCCCCGGTGAAGCTGGCCGAGCCCCTGCTCAATTTCCTCTTTAAGGACATGGACGGCACGGCCGCGGGCACTCTGCGCCTGACCGGTCGCCTGGCCGCACCCACCCTGACCGGCAACGTGGACGTGACCAACGGCAAGCTCACGTTTATCTACTTGGGCACCACCTACACTTTCTCCGACCGGATCCGCTTCAGCGAGGACCGGATCAACTTCCGGGAAATCAAGCTGCGCGACCCGCTGGGCAACACCGGTACGCTCGACGGCAACATCTTTCACCAGGGCTTCCAGAACATGCGCCTGGGCCTCAGGGCCAGCTTTGCCAAGCTCCTGGTACTCAACACGACCCGCAAAGACAACGAACTGTACTTCGGCACGGCCTACGCCACCGGCGACGCGGTAATCTTTGGGCCTACCAACAACCTGGTTGTGAATGTGCGGGCCCGTAGCGACGCGGGTACCCGTCTGTCGCTGCCCCTCGATAATGCAGCTAAAGCTCAGCAAGCCAACTATATAAAGTTCGTAAACCGCAACCTGCGCGACACAGTTACCACCGTGAAGGTACCTACGGCTGCCGCGGGAAAGATAGACTTGTCGGGCCTGCGCCTGAACATGAACCTGGACGTGACGCCCGATGCCTACGTGGAAATCCTGCTGGACGAAAGCACCGGCGACGTAATCAGGGGCACGGCTGCCGGACAGCTGCGCCTGAACATCGACACCCGCGGCGACTTCAACATGTTCGGGCAGATTGAAATTGTGCGCGGGGCCTACAACTTTACGCTGCAGGGTCTGATTAACAAGGAATTCGTGGTGCGCCCCGGCGGTACCATTTCCTGGAATGGCGACCCGCTGGCCGGCGAGATGAACGTTACGGCGGCCTACACCCAGCGCACGTCCCTGGCCCCAATTCTGGGGCAGGCCGCCCTCAATAGCCGGGCCGTGGTGCCAGTAACGGCCGTGATGAACCTGACCGGCCCGCTGCTGCTGCCCGTGATTCGTCTGAACCTGGAGTTCAACGACGCGCCCTCGTCCCTGGAAGGCGACCTAGCGGCTTTCACATCGTCCTTGCGCAACGACGAGCAGGAACTCAACCGCCAGGTATTCAGCTTGCTGGTGTTCAAGCAGCTCTCACCGCCCGGACAGTTCACCCAGATTAGCCTGCGTGGCAACGACAACACGGTACAGAACAGTCTGGGCCAGATTCTGAGCACTCAGCTGGGTTTGCTCACCTCCCAGATTGACCAAAACCTGGAAATCGACTTTAACATCAACGGCTTGACGGCCGAGCAGCTGCAGGCGTTGCAGGTACGCCTGAGCTACAACTTCCTCAACGGCCGCCTGCGCGTAACCCGGGAGGGCGGCTTCAATAGCGGGGCCAACGGCACTGTCAATCCCGACGGCACACCCAACACCACCGGCCAGGCTTCCCTGCTCGGCGATTTGAGCCTAGAGTACTACTTGCGGCCCGATGGGAAATTCCGGGCCAAGCTGCGCTACGAAACCACGCCCCGCGACTTCAACAACATTACCACCACCGACGAGGCGGCGCGGGCCAACCAGGCCCGGGCTGGAATCAGCTTGCTCAACACCGAACAATTCGACTCGTTCCGGGAGCTGTTTTCGCGCAAGCGGCTAAGCCGGCGGGCCGCCGCTGCCCGCAAGGCCCGCGAGGTGCTCAACGTGGACGACGACCCGCGTACCGTTCTCTAGGTGAAGCTGCACGGAGGAAGCTGATTGTTGAATGCGGCTGGTCGATTGGCTAATTCCTCAATTAACCAGCAACAATCCGCCCGCAACATTCACATTCAACATTCCAAAAGTTACCTTTGCCCGTATGGCCCAAAACCGCCCGACCCGCAAGAAAAAGCTTGGCAGCTACCCGCACCTGATGGTAGTGTTCAGCATTACGCTGTCCTTGCTGGTCATTGGCTTGTTTGGCCTGCTGCTGATTCACGCCCACAAGCTCTCCAATCTGGTCAAGGAAAACATCGAAATGCAGGTGTACCTCGACCGGGACCTGCCCGAAACCCAGCTGCTTCGGCTACAGCAGGACTTGAGCCGCAAGAAGTACGTGGCCTACAAAAACGACCAGCCCCAGGTGCGGTTTCTCTCCAAGGAAGAAGGCGCTAAGCAGTTTCTGGACCAGACCGGCGAGGACGCCGTGCAGTTCCTGGGCGACAATCCCCTGCGCGACGCCTACCTGCTGAAAATCAGCGCCGATTACACCGATTCGACCCAGATGCGGCGCATCGTGCAGGAGCTACGGGCCGAGCCGGGCGTGTACGAGGTGGAATACGTGCAGAGCTTTATTGACTCGGTCAACAAGAACCTGCGCAAGATCAGCCTGGTGCTATTAGGCTTTGCCCTGGTTCTCACGCTGGTTGTTACGGTGCTGATTAACAATACTATCAAGCTGGCCCTGTTCTCCCAGCGCTTCCTAATTCGGAGCATGCAGCTGGTGGGTGCCACTTCCTTTTTCATTCAGCGGCCTTTCCTGCGGCGGGCTACCTGGCAGGGCTTTGCCAGCGGCGCCATTGCGGCTCTGCTGCTGCTGGCCGGGCTCCAGTACGCGTATTTGCAGCTGGAAGAGCTGCGCCTGCTGCGCGACGAGCGCCTCATTGGCATCCTGATGGTAAGCATGGTGCTGCTGGGCTGCGGCATCGGCTTTCTGAGCTCCTACCGCGCCGTGCGCAAGTACCTGGGCATGTCGCTCGACGATTTATACTAAGCTAGTGCACGGTGTACAGCACCCCAGCCGTGACGTTACAACCTAAAGCACTACGCACCAAACCTTACGCTTCACACACGAATATGGAACCGAAACAAACTCCCCGCTTTGCCTTCGGCAAGCGCAACTACCGCCTGATGTGGCTCGGGCTAGCTATTCTGGCAGCTGGCTTTATTACCATGACCCTGGACTCGGCCGACTACGGCGAAGGTTTCCTAGGCATTACCCTGGGCCCGATTCTGCTGGCCGTGGGCTTTATCATTGAGTTCTGGGCCATTATGGCCAAACCCGGCGACGCCGCGCCTGTAGCTACCGATACCGTCACCCGCGCCGAAGTTAACGCCCAGCCCATAGCTCCGGCCGCTCCGGTAGCCCCCGCTCCCACGGCTCCTACCTACAAGCGTTCCTAAATGAACTACTGGCACGCCCTGATTCTGGCTATTGTCGAAGGCTTAACCGAGTTTCTACCCGTTTCCAGCACCGGCCACATGATTATCGTGGCCAACCTGCTGGGCATCGGCCAATTACCGTTTACCGAAACCTACATTACATCCATCCAGTTCGGCGCTATTCTGTCGGTGGTGGTGCTCTACTGGCGCCGCTTTCTGCAGAGCTTCGACTTCTACGTGAAGCTGGCCGTGGCTTTCTTGCCCTTCGGTCTGCTGGGCTTTCTGCTCAAGGATGTCATTGCTGACCTGCTCAAAAGCGTCACGGTAGTGGCTTCGTCGCTGGTAGTGGGCGGCATTGTGCTGCTCTTCGTGGACCGCTGGTTTAGTGAGTCGCGCAAGCAGGTGACCACGCCCAGTACGCTGCAGGCCCTCAAAATCGGCTTGTTTCAGTGCCTGGCCCTGGTGCCCGGCGTGTCGCGCTCGGCCGCTACCATCGTGGGTGGCCTGGCCCAGGGCTTCGACCGTCGCTCGGCTGCCGACTTCTCCTTTTTGCTGGCCGTGCCCACCATGTTCGTGATTACGGCCTACGAGATGTACAAGACCTACAAGGTGAATGCGCCTAAGGTCGAGGACCTCGAAGTGCTGGCGTTCGGCAATGTCGTGGCCTTCATTGTAGCCCTGCTGGCGGTGAAGTCTTTTGTGAATTTTGTGTCGAAGTTCGGCTTCCGGGCTTTTGGCATGTACCGCATCATCGTGGGCGTTACCATTCTGGTAATGATTGCCCTGGGAATTAATCTGCACCTGATATGAGCGAAAACCAACGCACGTTCGACTTTGAAACCGGCGAGGTTTTGCTGCTTGACAAACCCCTGACCTGGACCTCGTTCGACGTGGTGCGCAAGGTCAAGAACACACTGCGCATCAAAAAAATCGGCCACGCCGGCACCCTCGACCCGCTGGCTACCGGCCTGCTGATCTTGTGCACGGGCAAGAAAACCAAGCAGATTGACTTGATTCAGGTCCAGGAAAAAGAGTACACCGGCACCTTCCGCCTGGGCCAGACCACCCCGTCGTTTGACCTGGAAACGCCCGTCGATGCCGAGCTGCCCTACGCCCACATCACGCCCGAGCAGCTACAGGAAGCGGCGCTGGCCTTTACCGGCCCGATTCAGCAGACGCCGCCGCTGTACTCGGCGGTGAAAATCAACGGGGAGCGTGCCTACGAAGTGGCCCGCCGCGGCGACACGGCCGAAATTAAGTCCAAGGAAGTAACCATTAAGGAGTTTGAGCTGACCGGCATCAACTTGCCCGACGTGGAGTTTCGGGTGGTGTGCACCAAGGGTACCTACATCCGCAGCCTGGCCCGCGACTTTGGCCTGCACCTGGGCTGCGGGGCTCACCTGACCAAGCTTATCCGCACCCGCATCGGGGAGTACCGCGTGGAAGATGCCCTGACGATGGAAACCCTGGAAGCGTTGCGGCCGCCGCAGCCCGAGGGCGACGCCAGCCGGCCGCCGCGCCCGGCCAAAGCCCGCCGCCCCGAGCAGCGCGCCGGCCTGGAGTATTTCCAGGCCAGCACCAATCCGGCTCCCGACTCAGACCCGACGGCTTCGGCTTCGTAAAAAGCTACCCGGGCGAGGCTTCGCTCATTCACCACTACACTTATTTTCCTCCGATGGAAGTCTTTCACGACCCGGCGCAGTTTCCTCACCTCGGCAATGCCACCGTTACGACCGGCACTTTCGACGGCGTGCACCTGGGGCACCAGAAGATTTTGCGCCGCCTGCTGGAAGTAGCCAAGCAAACCGGCGGCCCTTCGGTGGTCATTTCCTACTGGCCCCACCCGCGCCTGGTACTGGAGCCGCCCCTGGCTCATCCCGAGCCCTTGAACATTCAGCTGCTCTCTACGCTGGAAGAACGCTCCAAGCAGCTGGCTGACTTCGGCGTGGACTATCTGCTGATCGTGCCCTTCACCAAGGAGTTTTCGGAGCTGACCTCGGAGCAGTACATCCAGCAGATTCTGCTCGACACGGTCGGCGCGCGTAAGCTGGTAATTGGTTACGACCACCGCTTCGGCAAAAACCGGGAAGGCAGCTTCGAGCACCTGAGTCAGCATGCCGACCGTTACGGCCTGGAAGTAGAGGAAATTCCGCGCGAGGACGTGGATGCTTTGGCTGTCAGCAGCACCCGCATCCGCCGGGCCCTGGAAGCCGGCGACATTCTGACCGCCAACCGCTACCTGGGCTACAGCTATCCGCTGACCGGCACCGTGGTGCGCGGCAAGCAGCTGGGTCGCACTATTGGCTTCCCCACGGCCAACATGCAGGTAGAAGAGCCCCTGAAGCTGGTGCCGGCCCGGGGCGTGTACGCCGTTATGGCCACCACTGCCGCTGGCACTCACCACCAGGCCATGCTCAACATCGGGGTACGGCCCACCGTGGCCGGCAACCTCGATCAGACCGTGGAAACCCATCTGCTCGACTTCGACGGTGACCTCTACGACCAGCCCCTGACCGTGCAGCTGGTGGCCCGCCTGCGCGACGAGCAGAAGTTCAACGGCCTCGACGAGCTCAAAGCCCAGCTGGCTCAGGATGCCGAGGACGCCCGTCAGCACTTGGTCGGCGGCTGAGTTAGGCTTGGTCTGTTACTCTTAAATTAGTCCGTCAAGTCGAGCAAAGCGAGACATCTCGCGTGGCATCGTTTGAGTAGTAATCAGACATCATCACGCGAGATTCCTCGACTCCGCTCGGAATGACGTTCTAACTGCTGCGTCCTGAATTGATACCCGATGAAGCAGCCCGGTTTTCTGTCCAGAAGGCCGGGCTGCTTCATTTCCCGGGCATCTTGCTATTTTCGACCCGCAAACCCTCCTTTCCCACCCCATGATTAACAAAGTAGTAGCCGATGCCCAGGCGGCCCTGCACGGCCTCACCGATGGTATGACCCTGATGCTCGGCGGCTTCGGCCTGTGCGGCATTCCCGAAAACTCCATCCAGGAAATCCTGCGCCTCGGCGTCAAAAACCTGACCTGCATCAGCAACAACGCTGGCGTCGACGACTTCGGCATCGGGCTGATGCTGCAAACCAAGCAGGTACGCAAGATGATTTCGAGCTACGTGGGCGAGAATGCCGAGTTTGAGCGGCAGCTGCTCTCGGGCGAGCTGGAAGTCGAGCTGATTCCGCAGGGCACCCTGGCCGAGCGGTGCCGGGCCGGCGGAGCGGGCATTCCGGCCTTCTACACCCCGGCGGGCTACGGCACCGAGGTGGGCGAAGGCAAGGAAAGCCGGGAGTTCAACGGCAAGATGTACCTGCTCGAAACCGCCCTGCACGCCGATTTTGCTTTTGTGAAGGCCTGGAAGGGCGACACGGCCGGCAACCTGATTTACAAGGGTACGGCCCGCAACTTCAACCCCATGATGGCCACCGCCGGCAAAATTACCGTAGCTGAAGTGGAAGAGCTGGTGCCCGCCGGCGAGCTGGACCCCAACCAGATTCACACGCCGGGCATTTTTGTGCAGCGTATTTTCCAGGGCAAAGACTACGAGAAGCGCATCGAGCAGCGTACCGTGCGCCCGGCTACCATCTAACCCGCCTTCCCATGGACGCGAATATCTCCCTGCTGCAGGCCCAGGCCAAAATTCAGAAGGAAGGAAACCCTCCTTTCACCGTGCTGCTGCGCCACGGCAGCATGCGCACCGAGTATTTCGCGCCCAGTGAAGTCGACACCCAGACGCCCCACCCCCAGGACGAGGTCTACGTCGTTATCAGCGGCGAGGCCGTCTTCAACCGGGCCGGCGAAATGATTCAGTGCCACCCCGGCGACCTACTTTTTGTGCCGGCCGGCATGCCCCACTTTTTCGAGGTGTTTTCGGCCGACTTTGCCACCTGGGCCATCCTCTACGGCCCCATTGGAGGTGAAAGCGCCTAGTGACTTTCCTTTTCCCCGAGGCCCTTACCCTACCCAACTCCCACGACCGGGCGCCTACCCCGCGCCCCCAGAACGACCCTTATGCTTGACAAACACGGCATTGCCAAACGAATAGCTCAGGAAGTAAAAGACAACTCCTACGTCAACCTCGGCATCGGCATCCCGACGCTGGTAGCCAACTACATTCCGGCCGGTATCAACGTGGAGCTGCAAAGTGAAAACGGCCTGCTCGGCATGGGCCCCTTCCCCACCGACGACCAGGTGGACCCCGACCTGATTAACGCCGGCAAGCAGACCGTCACGACCCTGCCTGGCTCCAGCATCTTCAGCTCGGCCGACTCCTTCGGCATGATTCGCGGGGAGCACGTGGATTTGACCATCCTGGGCGCCATGGAAGTTTCCGAAAACGGGGACATTGCCAACTGGAAGATTCCGGGCAAAATGGTGAAAGGCATGGGCGGCGCCATGGACCTAGTGGCTTCGGCCAAGAACATCATCGTGGCCATGCAGCACGTAGCCAAAGATGGGAGTAGCAAGCTGTTGCCCGCCTGCACCCTGCCCATTACGGGCCTGCGCTGCGTGAAGAAAATCGTGACGGAGCTGGCTGTGCTCGATATTACCCCCGACGGCTTCGTGCTGCGTGAGCGGGCCCCGGGCGTATCGGTAGAGCAGATTCAGGCCGCTACAGCCGGCAAGCTGGTGATTCCGGCGGCCGGCGTACCGGAAATGGTAATTTAATACCGGCTCAGCCCGTGCATTTGTAAGTTTAAGCGGGGACTTTAGGTCCCCGCTTGTATTTTCCACCTCTGCCAGGACATTCTTCCCCTGCAGCCCACCACCACTCCGTATGAGAATCTACCTTGTTGTGCTGCTGTTCTTATTCCAGCTGCCTGCCCGGGCCAGCCAGATTGTGGTGGGCATCTGGTCGAAGAATTTCCTGGCCTGGGACGTGTGGGAGCAACAGATGCCCAAGCTCACGCACCGCCTGCTGCTCTACAACCAAGTGGCCCGCGAGGTAGCGCTGGAAATCCGGCTGCTGCGCTTCAAGGAGAAGAACACGCAGTTTATCACCGTACCAACCCACAAGGTGCTGCTTCGGGTGAAGCTCCAACCCGGCCAGCTTGCGCAGTTCAAATACCCCAAGCAGGGTACCGGGCACGATTATATGGAGTTCTTCGAAAATGGCCAGCGCGTAGGTATACAGGAAATCAACGCTGCTCAACCGCCCGCCACGGTCTTACGCCCAGACTTCCGGTACTATACCGCCAACAGCGCCAACTTCGGGCAGCTGGGCTACTGGCTGGCCCTGGAGTCGCTCTACCAGCAGCCAGGCCCCGCCCGCCTGGCCCTGACCATTCCCAAGGGCTACGATGAAGCGTACCAGCTGGTGAAAGTCACGGCGGGTATGGATACGCTCAGCCCTCGCTCCAGCAACCTGGATTCGCTACGCATCACCGACGCGGCCATCGTCCGGCTCGACAACCAAAGCTGGGGAGCCGTCCTGCCGCGCCCGGCCCTGCCCGAGTCGGCGGCCCCGGCCCTGTTTACGCTGGAAACCCAGTACATGAGCAACTCCTACTACTACGACGAACAAAAGGTAAAGCACCCGCGCCTGGAGTCGAGCGGCGGGGCCCGGCGTTTCATTCCGGTATTTGCCCGTCCGCGCGACTAAACTCCACTGCTGCACTGGCTTGATTCTACCTTGTACCTAAAGTGGCCAGCTGCAGATAATCGGCAATAGTATCGACCAGCAGGCGGCGGATAAACTGAATTTCTACTTCGCCAGCTTTGTCGGGTAGCGTCACGGTAACAACGTAGTAGGTTCCCAGCCCCAGGTGCCGCGGCGCTCCTGGGGTACCCCAATGGCCGACCACGGAATCAGCAGGGGCGGATGCCCAAAGCGGAACGTCGGCAGCACGGACAGCCGCAGACCCTCAGGTCCGTACTGAATTCGCAGCACGCCGCCGTACCTGGACCCGGACAGCACCGCATCGGGCCGCCGAAGCGTAGCCGACTGCAGCCAGAATGACTGGTGAAATACCGCCCTAGGATAGTTGCCAGCCGGAAAATACCGGGCCAGCTGCCGCCAGCCGCTCAGAGAAACAACCCAGCACATCAGCAGCCAGAAGGCCACAAACCCAAGGGGAAATACGATGGGCAGGGAGGTTTCTGGGCGCATGGCAAAGCGAGAAGTAGGAAAGCTGGGACTCAGCTCCACCGGCATTTGGAAAGCAGGACACAAGTATAGCCGAAGGGCAAACCGAAACCAGTGCCGGATGAGCTATTTTCCCATCTAAGTTGTTGTGGCCTCGTAAAATGAAACCCGGGGCTTCTATCCTGGTATCTTTGCCACCTTCTTTCGACACTTCTTCCTTCCTATTATATGGCCACTTCTGCAAATGGCAAAACGAGCGGCAGCCACGCTAAGAAAGTTGCTGCTGATAAACCCTCGGTTCCGGAGCTGCTCACGCCCACGGCGGTGCCAGCCCACAAGCTGGTGCTGCGCACCCTGCGCCGGTCCGACTTCAAGGCTGTGAAGGCCATCATGGACAAGGTGTACTCCAACATGGAAGGCTCCTGGTCGGCCGAGGAATTCGGCGCTCTGATCCGCAAGTTTCCCGAGGGGCAGATCTGCATCGAGGACAACGGCGTGGTCGTGGCTGCGGCCCTGGCCATCATCGTGCAGTACTCCGAGTTTGGCGACAAGCACACTTACGCCAAGATTACCGGGCAGGGCAAGTTCAACACCCACAACCCCGACGGCGACACGCTCTACGGCGTCGACGTGTTCGTGGACCCCGAGTACCGCAGCCTGCGCCTGGGCCGCCGCCTCTACGACGCCCGCAAGGAGCTCTGCGAAAACCTGAACCTGCGGGCCATGGTGGCCGGGGGCCGGATTCCGGGCTACGCGGCCTACGCCAACGAGATGACACCGGCCAAGTACGTGGAGATGGTGCGCAACAAGGAAATCACCGACCCCATCCTCACCTTCCAGCTCTCCAACGAGTTTCACGTCCGCAAAATCATCCGCGGCTATTTGCCCTACGACTCCGAAAGCAAGGCCTTTGCTACGCTCCTGGAGTGGATCAACGTGTACTACGAGGAAGAGGAAAAGCTCATTGGCAACCAGAAAAGCAACGTGCGCATCGGCATCGTGCAGTGGCAGATGCGCGCCACCCGCTCCCTGGAAGACCTCTTGCAACAGATGGAATTCTTCGTTGACACCGTCTCGGGCTATAAGTCCGACTGCGTGATGTTCCCCGAGTTCTTCAACGCCCCGCTCATGGCCCTCACCAACGAGGACTCGCCGGCGGTGGCCATCCGGGCCATGGCGGCCTTCACCGAGCCCATCAAGGCCAAGATGATGGAGCTGGCTGTGAGCTACAACATCAACATCGTGGCGGGCTCCATGCCCGTCTACGAGGATGGCAAGCTGCACAACGTGGCCTACCTCTGCCGCCGCGACGGCACCGTGGACGAGCAGTACAAGCTGCACGTAACGCCCGACGAAGCTTCCTACTGGGGCATGCGCGGCGGCGACAAGCTCAAGTGCTTCGACACCGACTTCGGCAAAATCGGCATCCTGGTGTGCTACGACGTGGAGTTCCCCGAACTGGCTCGTATGCTCTCCGACGAGGGCGTAAAAATCCTGTTCGTGCCCTTCTGGACTGACACCAAGAACGCCTATCAGCGCGTGCGGATCTGTGCCCAGGCCCGGGCCATTGAAAACGAGTGCTACGTGGCCATCACCGGCTCGGTCGGCAACCTGCCCCGGGTTGAAAACATGGACATTCAGTACTCGCAGAGCGCCGTGTTCAGCCCCTCGGACTTCGCCTTCCCCCACGACGCCATCGTGGCCGAGGCCACGCCTAATACGGAGATGACCCTGATTGCCGATCTGGATTTGGACCTGCTCAAGGACCTGAACACGAGCGGGGCGGTGCGCAACCTGCGCGACCGGCGCAAGGACCTCTACTCGCTGAGCTGGACGATCAAGAAGTCGGACCGCGACGACGAGCTGCTGGCCCAGGGCACCGACGAGCGTCACCCCCGCGTAAGCAAGCGCAAAGCCATTGCGGCCGGATAAGGCTATAAGTAGCTAAGATTAAAGGCCCCGCATCACGAATGATGCGGGGCCTTTTTTTATGGTTAGATAGCAGCGCGAACTTTGTAGTTCGCGTGCCAGGGAAGTCTCGGGTAGCGGCTATATCTGTAGCTACCCAATGAGCCTGCCGAATGCGGAGGAAACCTCTACCAAAACAGTACCCGAAACTCATCTCCACTTCGAATTTCGGGTACGTTGAAAGGTGAACCCGTTTTTTGAACTCAATCTGGTCTGTAGAGCTGTTTTGCCATGCAAATAGAAGTGCATAGGCGGCAGTTCAGGAAAAGGAGCGTTTTTGCTAGGTCCCCTCTAGCCCTTGTTCTTTTCTGTCAAATAGGGAGCGACTTTTCGACCCAACCATTTAGTCAAGGCCGGCACCCGGAGCCAGCAGTTGCGCGCGGCCAGCCTTACCTTGCCCAGAAGTCCTACCTTTGGATTTCGCAACCCTCAACCTATGCAAACTACTTCGCTTGACGCTTTTTACCAGCAGTTGGCTACAGCGGCTGGCGCGGAACTGCACACCCTGTTACCGCCCGATATTCAGCAGGAAATCGGACACTTCAACGTCTTCAACGTGGCCGACCTCTTTCGGCACCACCGCGAGAAGCCGACGATGCCATATGACCGGCGGGCGTATTACAAGATTAGCCTCATCCGGGGCCGCAGCCGGGCTGAGTACGCGGATAAAGTAGTGGAAATAGAGCAGCACGCGCTGCTGTTTGCCACCCCCAAGGTACCCTACCACTGGCTGCCCGAAGATCAGGAGCAGGACGGCTACTTCTGCGTGTTCACCGACGCATTTTTGCTGCCCGCCAAGAGCGGCGTGCGGCTGGAGGAACTGCCCCTCTTTCAGCCGGGCGGCTACCCCGTCTTTGCCCTTACGAACGAGGAATACGCTGAACTCCACGACCTTTTCCGCAAGATGGCCCGCGAGATTACCTCGGCCTACGCCTACAAGTACGACCTGCTGCGCACCTACGTGCTGGAGCTGATTCACTGGGGGCAGAAGCTGCAGCCGGCCACGGCGCTCTACCCGGCGCACACGGCCGCGACGCGGGTAAGCTCGCTGTTTGCGGAGCTGCTGGAGCGACAGTTTCCCATCGAAACGCCGCAGCAGAAGCTGCGGCTGCGCACGGCCAAGGACTACGCCGACCAGCTGGCCGTGCACGTCAACCACCTGAACAAGGTGCTGAAGGAAAATACCGGCCGCACCACCACCGAGCTGATTGCCGGCCGCGTCATCCAGGAAGCCAAGCTGCTGCTGAAGCAAACCAACTGGAACATCTCAGAAATCTCCGACAGCCTCGGTTTTGCGGAAGTCGCGCACTTTTCCAACTTCTTCAAGCGGCAGACTTCCTTATCGCCCGGCGCCTTCCGGCTGTAGACCAAGGTGTGAATTTTGCAAAAGATGGATTGCTAGACGCAAACACCCCGTTGGTTTCCGGGCAGACCTTTGCCCGGTCATTATTCCCCTACCAACCCATGGATTTACGTCACAACACCATCCTCATTACCGGCGGTACCAGCGGCTTCGGCTACGAGTTTGCGGCCCGGCTACTAGAGCTGGGCAACACCGTGCTCATCACGGGCCGCAACCAAGCCAAGCTCGACGACACCAAGCGCCGCCTGCCCCGCGTGCACACCTTTCAAAGTGATGTAAGCGACCCGCAGGCTATCCAGCACCTCTACCAACAGGTTGTCAGCCAATTTCCGGCGCTCAACATTCTGATTAACAACGCCGGGGAGATGCGCAAGCTAAACCTGCAAGACCCGACGCTGGACTTGCTCGACCTCACCCGGGAAGTCGAAATCAACCTGTCGGGTCCTATTCGCATGGTGCAGCAATTCTTGCCGCACCTCAAAACCCAACAGACAGCCGCCATCCTAAACGTTACCTCGGGCCTGGCCTTAACACCATTTCCGCTGGCTCCCATCTACGGGGGTACCAAGGCGGGGCTGCGCGCCTACACCAAAGCCCTGCGAGTGCAACTGCAACCTACCCAAGTAAAGGTGTTTGAACTGGTCGCGCCCGCCGCAAAAACGCCCTTGGCGGACCCGTTTGCCGGCGTGATGGACGAGAGCATGTTAATGGATCCGGGCAAGCTCATCGCCCAAGCCATTGAAGGGCTCCAGCAGGATAGATTGGAAATCTACCCCGGCCTGTCGCGCGTCATGCGCTACATGAGTCGCCTGGCCCCCGGCGTGCTGCTCAAGCAAATGAGCAAGGGCGTAATTGAGGCTTTTGCCCAGCCCCAGGGGAATGTCTCGGCGCGGTAAGTTGCCCGCTTGCCTTCCCCCTACATAGCGATAAAACTTGCGACCGGCCTAGATTACCCATGAAGAGGGAAGAAACAACCGGCCCGTTTGCTTATGATTCTAGCTCAGCGAAACGGTCGGAATAAAAAACGAAAGGTTGCCTAACGCTTATCGGGTACTTTGCTCCCGCTATGACCGACCACCAGCCACCGACGCTTGCCACGAAACTCTCTTCCAGAATAGGGCCGCTACTACTCTCTGTGTTGCGCCTCGCCCTCTCGATTGTCGGGTATTTTGCGTGGCAAGTCGTTGGGGTATTTGTGTATTTCTTCACCTACTGCTGTGGCGCATCTGGAGATAGGGCGGGCGACTGGATTTCAGCAGGGTGTGTAGCCCTGCACATCGGGCTACTGAGCTGGCTTTTTCGCCGCCGGTTGGTATACAGTACATGGATGGAATGGGCTCTCAGCATTGGGTTGGCTCTGGGAATCTTTGCCTTTACCAAACTATCGCACCACCCCTAAGCAAATTTGGTTAGGCCAATCTCTGCGCTGCCCAGTTCACGAAAACGGTGGTTAAACATAACACCTTCCCTGCGCAGTCGCTCGGCTGTGCCGAGTGACCACTACGCGCTTTTTTACACTTCCGTGGGAAGCTATCTGAAGGCTAGCGGCTTCGTTTGGTCTTTCTCGTGAGCTGGGGCCGCTGTCTTCATTGAAGCCTCTTGTCTGAAAAAGGGCGGCGTAGATTATAATATTACTATATACTAGATGTAGCTTTGTCGGACGTGCCAGCACGCTACTGTTGGCAAAAAGCTCTTTTGTCCCCGACTCTATCCTACTCTATGAAGCATACACTCCGCTTGCTAGGGCTTCTTTTGCCCCTGGGTCTTTGCGCCAGCTCCGCAACAGCTGGCACCCTTTCCGGCCGCGTCTTTGAGGACGTCAACTACGGCGGCGGCAGTGGGGCGCCTTACTCCACCACTGGGGGCTTCGTGGGCCGCCCGGCCCGGATTGAAATTTACCGGAGCGGCACGTTCGTTACCGCTGTTACCGCCGCAGCCGATGGAACCTGGAGCTATTCCTACTCCACGGGAAACAGTACGTTCGTGGTGCGGGTGGTTAGCGGTTCGGTAACCTCCAGCCGGGGAACGGCCACCAATTTGATACCCGTCGTCACGTTTCGGAAGCGCTACACAGGTAACAATCCGAATAGCCAGGTGGACGACCCAAACTACGTGGGCGGCGAGGACCCAACGCAGGCCGATGTCGGCAACACCACTTCCGGTAGTTTAAACACCGGCGCCCAGGTGCAAACGACGGTAACCGACGCCGATGACAACGAAAACTTTACGAACATCGACTTTGGCTTCAGCTTCGACGTGGTGGTGAACACCAACGATGCGGGCCAGGGTTCGTTGCGGCAGTTTATACTCAACGCCAACGCCTTGTCGAATTCCGCCATCGACCAGCGCCAGTTCAGCAACGCGGGCACAGCCACGGGGACCAACTTTCCGGCCGGGCAGGAAACCAGCATCTTCATGATTTCGGACGGGACAGCCCGGCCCGGCTTACGGGCAGGCCTCGACAACCAGCTCACTAATGCCAGCGGCGCGGCTTCCACGACCAGCAGCCGCGCCCTGATTACCCTGGCTTCTACCCTACCTACCCTCACCGACCCCGGCACCGCCATCGACGGCACCACTCAGACCACTCTTTCCAACTCTAACTCGGTCCAACTGGGAACCGGTGGGGTTGTGGGTACGGAAAGCAAGCCCCTGGCCCGGGTGGCGGGTCCGGAAGTGGAACTGGCCGTGCTGGGCGGCACCATCGGCCTAACCCTGAATGGCAACAGCATGGTGGTGCGGGGCTTGTCGATTCACGGCGGCACCTACGGCGTGCAGGCCGACTCGGGCACCAATCTGCTGATCGAAGGCAATGCGTTTGGTACCACGGCCTTCTCCATTGCGGCTCCCTCGGCCAATCTGACCAGCAACATTCTGCTGTATCTGCGCAACCCCTCTGGTACCGTCCGCAACAACATATTCGCCCACGCCGGCTCGTCCAACCTGAATTATTCGGGTGGCTTTAATGATGCTAACAGCGGCTATACCATCACCCAGAACGAGTTTTTGCAGGCCGGCCGGACCACGGCGGGCGGCGACAATATCTCAGTGGGCGACCAAGCTGCCTCGGGGCCGCTGACCATTACCGAAAACCTGATCCGGGACAGCAACAGCAGCGGTATTCAGTTCGAGATTAGCGCCATCCGAAACAACCTGGTCAGCAACAATACAATTCAGGGGAACGGCAAGGGAGGTACCAGCAGCCGCCTCGAAGGCTCCGGCATCCATTACCTGCTGCGCGCCGACGGCCGCCAGAGCTCCAACACCGACGTTATCAGCAAAAACATTATCAGCGGCAACCAGTCGTCGGCCGTGGTGATTAACTATGGTCAGCGCAACGTGCAGGTCACCCAAAACGCTATTTATGGCAACGGTGACGGCACTACGGGCGGCCAGGGATTGATTGCCATTGACTACACGCCGGCCACCTACCGCGTCGGCGGCAACAGCGCCTACGGTCAGGGCGACGGTGTGACGCCTAACGACGGCACCCTGGATATGAACAAAGCCAATGGGGGCATGAACTACCCCATTATCACGAAGAAAAACGTGACCACCGTCGGGGGCAACACCGTGCTACACGTGGAAGGGTTTGTGGGGCGCACGGCCGGCCAAACCCTGTTTGCCGGTACGGTAGTGGAATTTTACCGGGGCGACAACACCACGGATACCAACCAGAACGGGGAAGTTTTTGCCGGGGACGGGCAGAGCTTTCCCCACGGTGAGCCCAGCGCCTACATTGGCTCGCTGACTACAGGGGCCGATGGTTCATTCAACACGGACATCACCTTCCCGACGAGCGCCATGTCGCCGGCCCTGCAAACGTCCGACCCGATTAACGCCACGGCCTTTAAAAGCGGCTACGGCACTTCGGAAGCAGGCATCAACCTTATTCCCAACACGATTCCACCCGGGACCCTTCCCGTCTCGTTGGTTGGCTTCCAAGCAGCCTGCGTCCCGGCCGGCGTGCGCCTGACCTGGCAGACGGCTTCGGAAGAAAACAATGCCGGCTTCGAAGTGCAACGGAGCCTGGATGCCCGCTCATTCACCAAAATCAGCTTTGTACCCGGCGTCGGCACTACCGCCCAGCGCCAGAGCTACACCCTGCTGACGGCGGCCCCAGGGGCGGCCACGGCTTACTACCGGCTTCGCCAGCTGGATCTGGACGGCAAGGAAAGCTTCTCGCCAGTGGCCGTGCTGGCCTGCGCCCTTACGGCTCCGGCTACCTTGCGCCTAGTGCCTAACCCGGCCCGGGACGCAGTGCAGGTCCAGAACGCTACGGGCCCCGTGCAGGTACTCGACTTGACCGGCCGCATAGTGCGGGAACAAGCCAGCACCACACAGCCCTCGACCTGATCGGGCTGCACCCGGGCCTTTACCTGGTGCGGGCGGGTAAGATGAGCGCCAAGCTAGTGGTAGAATAAGAGAACTGCCGCGACACTGCCCCGACAAGGGCTCAACCCGTGTAGTTGAGGCCTTGCTCGTTTTGGCCCGGCCTGAGGCCGTACCCTCCTACCCTGGGGCCACGGTACCGAGTAACGCCCCGCGTGGAGAACCCCATTAACCCCGTTTTTCCAGGCGGCTTAATGTCTCCCGGGACACCCCTAAGTAGTGAGCAAGGGTTTTCTTGGGCAGGCGCTGAAACAGCTCAGGGTACTGGCCCAGTAGCAACTCATACTTCTCTTTAGCCGAATTGCGGAGCAAGGAAAGCACCCGGTTTTGGGCCGCCACATAGCCCCGCAAGGCTTTATTGCCGAAGAATATGTGCATGGCGGGTACCTGCTGACACATATTGTCGCGCTGCTCCACGGGAAGCTCCAGCACGATGCTCGGCTCCAACGCCTGCACGGCCATTCCGGCGCTAGCCTTGTGGGTTAACGCGGGGTAGTCCGACACCCACCAATTCTCGAGGGCAAACTGCACGATGTACTCTTTCCCTTCCGCATCGTAGGCGGAAGTTTTCAAACAACCTTTCACCACTAGGAATTCTGTCGTTACCCGGTGGCCTACCTCGATTAGGTATTCCTGCTTGGCAACGGTTCGTGGCACGAAATGCCTGGCAACTGCCTCAAACTCTTCCTCAGAAAGCGGGACTATTTCCTCGATATGCCGACGCAGAAAAGGGGCGAATTCCATTTGGGTTTATGACGGTGAGTTGCCCCAGCTTATATGGTCAAGTAGAGCCCGCCGGGCGATTCGCGCTTTTAGCGGGCGGCCGCGTGCGTCACCACGAATGCGAGCAGGAAAGCCGTGGACAAGCAAAGAACCGTTGTCAGGCACGCGCAGCCAACGGGTGAAAGGCTAAAGCGAGAAATTAGCCAGACAAATAAAAAGGACTGGGATAGTGGATGCAAGGCTCCTTATAAAGTCTTACGGTGCGATGTGCTCCCGCGCGGACCTGATTGGCAGATCCTGGCTGAGAAGCACACGAAAAGGGCTTATTCGCTCATGTGGTGTACACGAGGGAATAAGCCCTTTCGTCGGAAAACAGGGGTTCTTTTATTTCAGGCCGTCCCGAATAGCTTCTGCTACGGCCTTGGCCGATTGGGGATTTTGACCCGTAATCACGCGTTGGTCACTGGTTACGTGGGTTTGCCACGGGGCCGACTTTTCGTACTGCCCGCCTCGCTCGATGAGCTTGTTTTCCAGCAGGAAAGGCACGACGGTTGTCAGCTTCACCAGGGCTTCTTCCTCGTTGCTGAAGCCGTTTATCTTTTTGCCAGCAACCAGATAGGAGCCGTCGCTTAGCTTGATGTTTACCAGCCCCGCGGGCCCGTGGCACACGGCGGCTACCAGGCCGTTGCGCTGATAAATAGCGGCGGCAATGCTGGCAATGGCGGCATTATCGGGCAGGTCCCACATGGCGCCGTGCCCGCCGGCGTAGTAGATGGCCGCATACTCCTCCGGCCGAACCTCGGCGGGCTTCAGGCTGTGCGAAATCTTCTGGTGGTACTGCTTATTTTCCCAAAACTCCTTGTTCTCAGGATCCGTCAGGTCAAAGCCATCTACCGGCGGGTTGCCGCCTTTGGGGCTTACAAAATCAATTTCGTAGCCGGCCGCGGTTAACACTTTCCAGGCGTGGGAGACTTCGCTCAGGTAGTATCCGGTTTTCTCGCCGGTGCTACCTTTCGTATCGTGGCTCGTCACCACGAATAAAATTTTCTTTTTCATCGTTGATCGGTTTTGCTTTTGGGCCTGGGCCGTGAGGCTGCCAATCAGCAGCAGCAGGGCCCCAGGATGGTGGCGAGCTTGTGGGTGTGCATGTGCGTGGGTTTCGTTTTCGTGGGTAGATTGCAAGCCGCTGCCATCGTCTTGCTGAAGCAGGATCATGGGCGCCATCTTGACCCGATTTTCAGCAGGAGTTTCCCGAACAGAAAGCTGGCTGGCACGTGGTGAAATCTACTAGACAAAGGTCCGGCGGAAGGCGGCGGCAGAACGGTGACCTAGGTCACAAGTTTTGGGTGCGGAACGCTGCCTTGCCCCAATATCCTGGCAGCCTTCCAGGAAGCAGCCGCGTAACTTAGTAAGCCTGGTTGTCGGCTGGCCGGCTTTGTCCCCGTACTTCCGGCAGGCTTCAGAGCAGAATTACCGTCCTGATTTGGGTTTCACCCTATTGATTTTTCCCATGAAATTTTCCTCCGTATTACCAAAACTGGCTCTAGGCTTTGGGTTGGTTTTGGCCATAGTCAGCTGGCGCCCCCATGCGCAGGGCAGAAGCCCCAAAAGGTGCGCCTCTCCCGAATCGTGGTGGATTCGACCCAGCTCACCCGTTACAAGGCCTTGCTGAAGGAAGAAATTGAAGCTTCCATCAGCAAAGAGCCGGGGGTATTGACCTTGTATGCGGTGTTCGAGCGAAAAAGGCCTAATCACCTGACCATTCTTGAGATGTATGCCACCGAGGCCGCCTACCAGGCGCACATCAAGACCCCGCATTTCCTGAAGTACAAGCAGGGTACCCTGCCCATGGTGCAGGAGCTGGAACTGCTTGATACCGACCCCCTGATTCCAGAACTAAAAATCAAGTAGCGTACTGCCTGGGCATGCGTCTTCTATTCGAGCAGTTCTTACTCAATTCTCTGTCCCATGCCCACTGTGCACCTTATTGAAGCGCCCAGCAACCTGGGCTTGAAGGAGCTTACCCCTGGCACGGCCCCCGCCGTAGACCAGCTGCCGGCCTGGCTGAAGCAGTGGGGCTTCCACGCAGCCTTGCAGCCCCAGCTCGTGCGCACCGTGCCGGCCCCACCCTACACCGGGCAGTTGGATCCGGAATCCGGGGTGCGCAATGCCGACGCCATTGCCCAGTACTCGCAGCAGCTGGCCGCGTGCCTTGCGGAACTGGTGCGGCCCGGAGCCTTTACGGTGGTCGTGGGTGGCGACTGCAGCATTCTGCTGGGCACTATGCTGGGCCTAAAAGCGGTGGGCACTTACGGCTTGTTTTTTCTGGACGGGCACACCGATTATGCCTGGCCGGGCTTGTCGGCCACGGGCGGCGCGGCCGGCATGGACCTGGCCCTGGTAACGGGGCGGGGCCCCACAAAGCTTACCACTTTGGGCGGGCAGCACCCCTACGTGCGCCCCGAACACGCCTGGAGCGTCGGCAACCGGGATATGGACCCAGACTACGTGGCGGCCATAACCGCCTCCCCATTCGGTACCTGGACCTGGTGGAGCTGCGCCGCCGGGGACTTCGGGCAAGTGCTGAGGCTTTCCTGGAGTATGCCGCCGACCAGAAGCTGGATGGCTTCTGGATTCATCTTGATGTGGACGTGCTCGATAATGCCCTGATGCCCGCCGTGGATTCGCCCCAGCCCGGCGGCCTGAGCTACGCCGAGCTGGCCGAGCTGCTGCTGCCGCTGCTACAATCCCCGCTGGCAGCAGGACTCGACATCACGATTCTGGACCCCACGCTGGACCCCGACGGCAAAATTACCCGGAACTTTGTGGCGGGTCTGCAGCCCCTTATTGCCGGGCTCACTGCGTAAGGGGGTTGTACCTTCCCTGGCTCAGATTTACTTCCTTCCGGCCAGAGGAAGGAACTGCTTTTATCAGGCAAAAGACAAAGCAATTTATCCGCATCTTGTAGGCTCAACTTATGCTGCCGCACTATGCAACAATATTACGCTGACCAGGATTACCCGGATGAACGTGTCGAAAATCCGTCCGTCTTTGCCGATCTGCTCAACTCGCCCCTGGCCCTGACGGAGGCCACCTCGGGCCAGCGCTTCGCCAATAACCTGATAGATCTTGTTACCTTCTACTTAAGCTTCTCCATCGTAAGTTTTTTTCTGCTCTCCTTTAGACTGGCGGGTTTTATTTTCAAGATGGGTAATGCGGGATTTTGTGCGTTTACCCTCTTGCTTTTAGCGGTGTATTACTTCTCTTTGGAGCTAACTACGGGCCGAACCATGGGCAAGCTCATTACCCGTACCCGGGTGGTAATGGAAGACGGCTCCAAGCCCAAGCCCAACGACATTCTGAAGCGGACTCTGTGCCGGATGATTCCCTTAGAGGCCTTTACCTTTCTGGGAACCAGTCCTGGCCTGCACGACCGGCTATCCAAGACCCGGGTAGTGCAGCTGGACTAAGGCCGGGCTTTTTATTCTTTTGACGAAAAAGCCGGTCGGGAACGTTCCCGACCGGCTTTTTCGCGGCGGCCGGGCAGAAGTAGTCCCAAACCGGCTTTTATTTACCTAAACTTCCGGCGGCAAACCCGCTTTTGCCCCTTTCCGATTGTGTAATAACTAAGCTCTCCACCCATGAAATCTGTGCTTATTACCGGGGCCAACCGCGGCCTGGGCCTCGAACTCACCCGCCAGTACCTGGAGCGCGGCGACCAGGTGTTTGCCGCCTCCCGCCAGCCCGAAGGTGCCACCGACTTGCAGGCCCTCAGTCAGCAATACCCCGGCCAGCTCGTGACCCTGCCCTGGATGTGACCCGGGCCGAGTCATTGGCCGCCGCCTACGAGCAGGTAGCCGCCGCCACCGACCACCTCGATATCCTGATCAACAACGCCGGAATTCTGCCGGGCCACCCGGGCTCAGGCATTGAAGACACCCAGGAAACCCAGAAGCTGGGCCAGCTGCGCTACGACGACGCCATGCAGGTATTCGGCACCAACGCCGTGGGGCCGCTGCTGGTAACCCAGCAGTTTCTGCCCCTGCTCAAGGCTGGCCACAAAAGCCGGGTGGTCAGCTTGTCGTCGGGCCTGGGCTCCCTGGAGCTGAAGGCCTCGGGCAGCCACTACCACTACAGCGCCAGCAAGGCCGCCATGAACATGTACATGCGCACCCTGGCGGCCGAAGCGGGGCACTACGGCATCATTTCCATTATGGTAGACCCAGGTTGGATGCGGACCGACATGGGTGGCACCGGCGCGGCCCTACCCGCCGCCGACTCGGCCCGGGGCATCATCCGCCTCACCGACCAGCTCCACGCCGAGGAAAACGGCAGCTTTGTAACCTGGCAGGGCAAACCCGTGGCCTGGTAGGCTGTCCTGGTCCGTCAATTCCTCTTCGCAAAGGCAGCCTCTTCCCGGGGCTGCCTTTGCTGCTTTAAGCTCTCTCGTTAAGCCTAAGCAGCCAGCGGGGCCGCAAAAAAGCCGGGTGCAGATTAAAAATGGGTTAAATGCAATCCAAAGCCGTCGGTATACCCGTAGAGTCGTATCAAGTAGCTCAGGGCGCGCCCGCAGCCGTCTTATTCTTAACACCCCATTCCTGTTTATCATGAAACGAACCGTTACTAACCCACTACGTGCTTTTGGCAAAGCTTTTCTCGGCCTGACGGCCCTGGGCCTCACGGCTGCCATCAACCCCGCTTCGGCCCAAACTGCCTACGGACTTACCGTTAGCCAGCTCAATGGCTACAGCCTGGCGACCTTCCAGGTAACGGCCCCGGGCACGTTTACCTCTTCCGTGCCGATTACCGGCCTGGGCGCCGACCAGGACCTGGTGGGCATTGACACGCGCCCGGCTACGGGTCAGATTTTCGCGCTGGGGTACAACGACGCAGCTGCGACCAACAACGCCCAGCTTTACATCCTCGCCCCTACGGGCGCTCTTACGCCCGTGGGCGGCCTGATTACCCTGGCCCTGGGCACTAACACCGCCCGCATCGGCTTCGACTTCAACCCCACCGTGGACCGCATCCGGGTGACGGCCGCTAACCGGGCCAACTACCGCCTCAACCCCGTGACAGGCGGTATTGCTGCCACCGACGGCTCATTGGCCTACTCCACTACCGATGCCAACGCCAGCCAGACGCCCGGAGTGGGCTCGTCGGCTTATACCAACTCGTATATTGGCGCTACGGGCACCACGCTCTACAACCTCGACGATTCCTTTAACCGCTTGGTGCGCCAGGACCCGCCTAACAACGGCACCCTCAACACGGTCGGAGAATTAGGGGTACCTATCAACACCGCTTTTCAGGTTTCGGACCTCGACATCTACTTCAATCCGGCCAACGGGCAGAACGTGGCCTACATGTCGGTTTCGACCATCACGCCCAACACCTTGCTGGCTACCAACCAGCTCTTCACCGTGAATCTGACGACTGGCGCCGCTACGGCCGCCGGGACGCTGGGGGCAATAACGCCTTCAGCTTCGTAGATCTGGCATTGGCCATCAGCCGGCCCGCCACGCTGCCCGCCATTACGGGCCAGCTGGTATACGCCCTGGCTGGTACCAACCTGGTTACCTTCGACTCGGCCCAGCCCGGCCTGATTCGTACTGCTACGGGCATTACCGGCGTAGACGCCAGCCAGACACTGGTGGGCCTCGACGTACGGCCGCTGAATAACGCCCTCTACGCACTGGGCTACAACGCCACGGCCCAGACGGCTCAGCTGTACACCATCAACGGCACGACCGGCGTGGCTACCCCAACCAGCGGCGTCTTTGCCCTGGCTTTGGGTACGGGCAGCATCGGCTTCGACTTCAACCCTACCGTGGACCGGATTCGGGTAGTGGGCGCCAACCGCAATAACTTCCGCCTCAACCCCGTAACCGGGACGCTGGCCGCTACCGATGGTCCGGTCGCTTACACCACGGGCACCAACACGCCTACCATCGGGGCCGTGGCCTATACCAACAGCTTCACGGGTGCCAGCTCCACCACCGGTACCACGCTCTACAACTACGACGAGGCCCTGAACCTGCTCAACACCCAGAGCACGGCCAACCCGCCCGCCGACGGGCAGCTGACCACTGTGGGCAGCTCCGGCATCGTGGCCAACACCAACCCGGCCAACGTGGACCTGGATATCTACAGCACGGGCGTGGGCATTAATTCGGCCTACATGGTGGCTACTACCGGCACTTCGGCCAATAGCAACTTCTACACCGTGAACCTGACCACCGGCGCTGCTACTGCCGTGGGCGCTATCGGCAACGGCATCACCGTCCGCGACATTGCCGTGGCCGCCGCTACCGGCGTTACCACCGGTACCCGCGACCGGGAAGAGGTAGCCGGTTTGGGCCTGTACCCCAACCCCGTAACGGCCGAAACCCGCGTCGCCTTCACTTTGGCCTCCGCGGCGCAGGTTACGTTGGTTGTAACCGATGCCCTGGGCCGTCAGGTCGACCGGATTGAAGCCGGCCGCCTGGGCGCTGGCACACAGGCTGTGCGCTGGAACAATACCTCGGACCTGCGGCAGGGCGTGTACTTCTTCCAGCTCCTGCTCGACGGCAAGTCGGCCGGCACCCAGCGCGGGGTACTGCTGAACTAAGCCTAACCACTTCGGCTGACTAAAGCCGCCAATAAAAAAGCCCATCTGCTGCTAGCGGATGGGCTTTTTGTTGAGTCATACAGGTCTTGTCCGGTGGACCGGTCAGCGTCAGCGCATCTTAGCTGCCCTCGGCGGCCAGGTGGGCATGGTCGCGCAGAATGGTGCGCAGGAAGGCCTCATCGTTCAAATCAGTCTGCACGCCAGTCACTTCCTTTACGCGGTTGGCCACTTCATTGATAAACACATAATTGTCCCGCTCCAGGCCTTTGGCCAGCAGCTGGCGGATGGTAGCCACATCGTGGTCGGCCAGCAGGGCAGCCTGGGGAAATACTACCACGTAGTTAGCGTCGGTCAGGGCCGGGGCCAGCAAGCTACCGGCATCCTGGCGCGGGCGGGTACTCACCACGCAGGTACCGGCGGCCAGGTCACCGATGCGCTGGCCTTTGCCATTAGTCAGAATAACAATTACCGCAATCAGGCCGCTCATAAAGCCCATATCCACGATGCGCAGCACCCAGCGCAGCAGGTAGTCGCCGATGCGGGGCGGGGTACCATCCAGGCGGATTACTTTGATATGGCGCGCTTTCTTACCCAGGCTCTGCCCATTAAACAGAACTTCGCAGGCGAGGTGGTAAAAGATGAAGGGCAAACCTACCACCAAGGCCACCGCCGCCGCCATACCGGCTTCCTTGATGCCCAGGGCCGTGAACAGCAGCACCCAGGCCACGCCCCAGCCGATGAGAATCAGGGTGTCGATAATGTTGGCCACGATACGCTCCCCAACGCTGGCCACCTCATATTCGAGCGTAACGTTCTGGGTAGTCTGGACGCGAATAGTACTCATAATAAGGCAACAGGTGAGAATAGGAACCGAAGATAGTAAAGCCCGAAGGCCGACCAAGGACGCAATTTAGTCCTTATGTAAAGGTAATCGGGTCGAAAAATTTACCAATCTTCGCACATCCAGCCCCAGCTTCTGCGGCTACCGGGCTGGCCTTATTTGATACGAGGGTCGGCAGCCCAGCCGGCGGCTCTTTCTTTTCAGCTGCCTGGCGCTACGGTTTAGTTCGGCTTTTCCAGTTATCAACCTACTTATATGCGTGAGGCGGTATTTCTTCGGCAAAATGAGGCCAAGTGGCGGCGCTACGAAAATGAGCTACCCGCCGGCCCCGACGAGCTGGCGGCCCGCTTTATCGAGCTGACCGACGATCTGGCCTACGCCCAGACGTTTTACCCCGCCTCGACCACCACGCGCTACCTCAACGACCTGACGGCGCGCCTGCACCAGAAGCTCTACCAGAACAAGAGCGAAAACACCACGCGCTTCGGGCACTTCTGGCAACAGGAGCTGCCCTTGCTGGTGGCCCGGCACCACCGCGCCATGGCCTGGTCCCTGGTCCTCTTCACAGTTTTCACTCTGCTGGGTGTACTCTCGGCGGCCTACGATGACACCTTTGTGCGCGTGGTACTGGGCGACGAATATGTGAACCGTACCATCGAGAACATCGAGCGGGGCGACCCAATGGCCGTCTACAAAGGCATGAGCGAGGCGCCCATGTTTCTCTACATCACCATGAACAACATCTACGTGGCCCTGACGGCCTACGCCCTAGGCGCTACGCTGGGACTGGGCACGGTGTGGGCCTTGTTTCAAAACGGGGTAATGCTGGGCGCTTTTCAGTATTTCTTCTACCAGAAAGGCGTGCTGCTCCCGTCCCTGCTCACCATCTGGATACACGGCACGCTGGAAATATCGGCCGTGGTGCTGGCCGGCGGGGCCGGGCTGGTCATGGCGCGCAGCCTGCTGTTTCCCGGCACCTTTTCCCGGGCCGACTCCTTCCGGCAGGGTGCCCGCGACGGGCTGAAGCTGGCCCTGGGCCTGGTCCCGATTTTCATTACGGCCGGTTTTCTGGAAGGCTTCGTCACGCGTCACACCGAAATGCCCATGCTGCTAAGCTTGCTCATTATTGGCAGCTCGGCCGCCTTCATCATCTGGTACTTTATTCTGTATCCGCGGCAGCTGGCCCGCCGGGCGGCCACTTCCTGAGCTTTCTTCCCTTATGAAATCGACTTTTACCACCGCGGCGGATTTTCGGCAGGAGCGGGATTTTGGCAATAAAATAGCGGCCACGTTTGAGTTTATTACCGCGCACTGGCGCCCCTTGGGCAAGTGCCTGGTGTACTTCGTGCTGCCCGCCGCGCTGATCATGGGGGCCGGCATGGGTATCCTGACCAACACGGCGTTCAATGGGATTGGCAGCAGTAATTCAGGCAACACACCCCAGTTCAGTAATGGCGCTTTTTTCTCCGGAGCTGGTTTGACGATGCTTGGCGCTTTGGTGGCCGGCACGCTGCTGATGGGTACGGTGTATGGCTACCTGCGCATCCTGCTCACCACGGAAACCGTGCCTACGCCCGCGCTAGTGTGGCAGGTCATCAAGAGCCGGATAGGCCGCATGTTCGGGGCGTTTGCCCTATTGCTCGGCATTTACATGCTGGTGAGCATCGCCTTGGTAGCCTTGATGGCCATTACCTCCTTTTTTGGGGTGCTCTTCCTGATTATTTTCCCGGCCTTCGTTTACGTCATGGTGCCGCTGACGCTGTTTTTCCCCATTCTGTGGCTCGAAGAAGACAACCTGTGGCAGAGTCTGCGGCGCAGCTTCTACCTGGTGCAGGGCAAGTGGTGGTCGACGGCTGGGCTGCTGGTGGTGACGGGAATGATTCAGGGTATGCTGTGCATCGTGTTTATGCTGCCGCAGTATGCTGTTTTGCTCGGCAAGATTTTAAAAATCCCCGGGCTGGATTCCGATGTACTGGGCATTCTGACGCAGTGCCTGTACGCGCTGGGCATCATGTTTACCTACGCCATTCCGCTGATGGCCAGCAGCTTTCAGTATTTCAACCTGGTGGAGCGCAAGGAAGGCCTGGGGCTACGTTCCCTGATTGGCACTATTGGTCAGGGCTCGGCACCCCTGGCCTACAACCAGGCATACCGCCCCGATGAAGAAGGTGAGTACTAATTCCTGTCTTCCGGGCGCTTCTGCCTTATCTTTCGCCCTTGTGGGCCAGCTTCGGGCCCGGCCCACCGGCTCGATTCCGTTCTATATTCAGCTTCCTTGGTAGTGCTCTTGCGAATTCGGCGGCGTTTTTTCGGTGGGAGTTTGCTCCTGCTGTTGCTACTTCTGGCCGGCACGGCCGGTTGGGCCCAGAAGCCGGCCGGCAAGCCGGAAATTACCGTGCACCCCTTGCCCGCCGACCGCAGCACAGTGGTTCCGCTGCGTCGCCCGGCCCCGAACGGCTGCGGGAGCTGCGCGAGCAGCGCGACTTTCAGTACGTGGAAGTAAAAAGCGAGCAAAGCAGTTGGGACCTGTTCTGGGCCCGGGTTATGCACTGGCTCAGCGGGGTGCTCTCGACGCGCGGTGGCAAAATCGTGTGGGAGTACGGCATTTATGCCCTGCTGGTGGTGGCTTTGGTTTTTGTGGTGCTCAAGCTGATGCAGGTAGATCTGACCCGCGCTTTCGGGCGGGCTCCGCGCACTATGCCCATGCCCTATGATACGACCACGGAAGATATCCACGGGCTTGACTTTGACGCCTTGCTGACCGAAGCCGAGGCTGTCGGCAACTACCGTCTGGCCGTGCGCCTGGGCTATTTATTTGTGCTCAAGCAGCTCACCGACCAGGGCCTGATTCAGTGGCAGCCCGACAAAACCAACCACGACTACTTGCAGGAGCTGAAAGCCGGTCAGCTGCGGCCAGCCTTCCGGGAGCTTACCCAGCAATTTGAATACGTGTGGTACGGCGAGCAGCAGGATTTGCCCTTAAGCCACTACACGCTGGCCCGCGACGTACGCGTGGCCTTCCAGCGTCAGCTGTCCACCGTGCCCCACGCCGCCTAGCATCATTGCCCCATGACGACTTTCCGTTGGTATCTGCTGGGTCTGGCCATTCTGTTTGGAGCCTACATAGCCGTGGAGTATCACCGCCCCAAGCCCCTGGACTGGCGGCCCACATACCAGAACAAAGACAAGATTCCCTACGGCACCTACGTGCTTTACCAAATGCTGCCCGAAGTAATGGGTGTACCGGCCCGCCAGGTAAAGCCCATTCGGCTGCCGATTTACAGTCAGCTCGAAGGCGAGGACGAAGGGACGCCTACTGCCGACGGGGAAGTGTATCTGGAGGACGAAATGGTTGCCGACACAGATAGCGCTGCTGTTGCTACCACCGATTCTGTAGCCTCGGTGCGCGAGGAGCCCGCGGCCACGCCAGAAACGGCAGAAGAGGAAAGTGACTACGCTCAGGGGCTGGCCGAATCAGACTTCCCCAAGGCAACCTACCTGTTTGTTAACGACAACTTCAACCTGAGCCCGACCGATAGCCGCGCCCTGCTCCGGCACGTGTACCGCGGCAACGACGTATTTATTGCCGCCGAGCAGTTCGATACCAGGTTTGCCGACACCCTGGGGTTCCGTACGGCCCCGTTTCTGGGCAAGCCCCGCCTGCGCAACAATACCCCCAAAGGCCTGCTCAACGACTCCGTCGAGCTGTTTCTGACCAACCCCACACTAGCCCGCGCGGCAGGCCGCTCCTACCGTTTTCCCCACCTAGGCGCCTCCTACCGGATTCTGCCCGACAACGGCCTGCGGGCTACTCAGCTGGCGGCTGATGCGGAAGGCCGGGCCGTACTGGTGCGAATTCCGCACGGCCGGGGCCACGTGTACGTCTGCTCCGTGCCGCTGGCGTTTACCAACTACTTCGTGCTGCAGCCGCCCACCAGCAACCTGGCTTTTGCGGCCCTCTCCTACCTGCCCGCTGGTCGGCCGGTGTGGTGGGATGAGTACCAGAAGCAGGGCCGGCAGGGTGAACAGTCGTTGCTGCGGGTGCTGCTGGCCCACGACGCCCTGCGCCAAGCGTTATACCTAAGCCTAATGGGCGCTTTGCTTTTCGTGCTGTTCGAAGCCCGGCGGCGGCAGCGCGTCATCCCGATTCTAAATCCTCTGTCCAACACCACGCTGCAGTTTACCCGTACCGTGGCCAGCCTCTACCGGCAGGGTGGCAACCACGCCCTGATTGCCGAGAAGAAAATTGGGCTGTTTCTGGAGTTTCTGCGGCAGCGCCTCAACGAGCCAGCCCTTGATTTGAACGATACTGAAGCCAGGGAACGGCTGGCGCAAAAAGCCGGTGTTTCCTTGCCGGCAGTGGAGCAACTGGTGCGCCGCATCAACATGGTGCGCACGGCGCCGCAGGTTTCGGATGCGGAACTGCTGCTGCTTAGTCACGCCTTGCACGAATTTCGCCAAGCCGTCAGCAAATAATTGTACTATCCCTCAAATTATGATTTTACCGTTTTTTCATTATTCCGACACGAGCTTCATTGGCTATAAATCCCTATTTCACGCCAGTATAGCACAGCGTTAATTAAATAATTCTCACTGACATTTTTCCCCTACCGAGTCGCTTCGCGGCCTCTTCCCATGGAAAACACCTCTGACTCTCCCTTTCCGGCCGCTGAGCCATCTGCCCCAGCGGCGGCGCCCGAAGCTCCGGCAGCCTTTGTTCCCCGCACCGACCTAAGCAGCCTGAGCCGCCACGCCGAGGCCATCCGGCGGGAGCTAAGCAAGGTGATTGTGGGTCAGCATGACCTGGCCGAACTGCTGCTGACCGCCGTACTGGCCGACGGGCACGTGCTGCTGGAAGGCGTGCCCGGCGTAGCCAAAACCCTTACGGCTAAGCTGCTGGCCCGCACCCTGGCCGTGTCGTTCAGCCGCCTGCAGTTTACTCCCGACCTGATGCCATCCGATGTGCTGGGCACGGCTGTATTCCTGCCCAATAAGTCGGAATTTGAATTCCGGCCCGGCCCTATCTTCGCCAGCATCGTGCTCATCGACGAAATCAACCGGGCCCCGGCCAAGACCCAATCAGCCCTGTTTGAGGTGATGGAAGAGCGGCAGATAACTCAGGACGGCACGCGCTACGCCATGACCGACCCGTTTGTGGTGCTGGCTACCCAGAACCCGATTGAGCAGGAAGGCACCTACCGCCTGCCCGAGGCCCAGCTCGACCGGTTCCTGTTTAAGCTGAACGTGGGCTACCCCAGCCTAAACGAGGAAGTAGCCATTCTGCAGGGCCACCACGCGGGCCTGGGCAGCACGGCCCCGAGCAGGTGCAGGCCGTGCTGACCGCCGACGACCTGCGCGAACTGCGCCAGCAGGTGCAGCGCCAGCACGTAGAGCCCCAGTTGCTGGAATACATTGCCCGGCTCGTGGGTCAGACGAGGGCCCACAAAAGCCTGTATCTGGGGCTTCGCCGCGGGCTTCCCTGGCTTTGCTCAACGGGGCCAAAGCCCTGGCCGCCCTGCGGGGCCGCGACTTCGTGACGCCGGAAGACGTGCAGTACCTGGCACCCCACGTGTTGCGTCACCGCATTCTGCTCACGCCCGAGCGCGAGATGGAAGGCCAGACGGCCGACGACGTGGTCAAGCAGATAGTACAGCAGATTGAAGTGCCCCGCTAGCCCCGCAGCTTGTTCTAACCACCCGGATTAGCCGTTTTCGCGGTTCCGCCACGCCTGTATTCCGACTGCCCGCTTTGAAATCCCTGTTTCTGACCCTGCGCTTTTTCCTGCTGCTGCTGGCCGTGGTCTTCGGGCTGGTGGTAGCCTTTTTCTGGCCGGCCCTGCTGGTGCCCATGCAGCTGGTGCTGGGCCTGCTGGTGGTGCTGACGCTGGTTGACCTATTGCTGCTGTATGCCCCGGCGCGCACCGGAGCCGGCGGGGTGTTTGGCCGGCGGGTGCTGGGCGACAAGCTGGCCAACGGTAGCGACAATGACGTGGCCATCTACCTGGAAAACACTTACCGCTTCCCGGTCACGACGGAAACCATCGACGAGATTCCGCCCCAGTTTCAGCGCCGCGACGTGTTGTTTCGGGCGACGATACCGGCGGGCCAAACGAGCATCATTCACTACCAGCTGCGGCCGGTGCGGCGGGGCGAGTATCAGTTTGGAGCCCTGAACGTGTTTGTCAAATCCCCGCTGGGGCTGGCGCAGCGGCGCTTCCGCTACGGGCAGGAGCAGGTGGTGCCCGTGTATCCGTCGTTTTTGCAGATGCGCCAGTACGAGCTGCTAGCCATCAGCAACCGACTTACGGAAATCGGGGTGAAACGCATCCGGCGGGTGGGCCACAGCATGGAGTTTGAGCAAATCCGGCCCTACGTGCCTGGCGACGACCCGCGCACCATCAACTGGAAAGCCACAGCCCGCCGCGCCGGTACCGGCACCGATACGCTGGTCGTGAACCACTACCAGGACGAGCGGGCCCAGCAAGTGTACTGCCTCATTGATAAAGGCCGGGTGATGCGCATGCCGTTTGAGGGCTTGAGCCTGCTGGATTATGCCATCAACGCCTCCCTTGTGGTCAGCAACATTGCCCTGCTCAAACACGACAAGGCCGGCCTGCTGACCTTTGCCGACCGGCTAAGCACCGTGGTGCCGGCCGAGCGGCGGGCGGGCCACATGCAGAAGATTCTGGAAGTGCTTTACAAGCAGCGCACCCGCTACCTGGAAACCGACTACCAGCTGCTGTACTCCAACATCAAGTCTAAAATCCGGCAGCGCAGCCTGCTGATTCTGTTTACCAACTTCGAAACCCTCAACGGCCTGCAACGCCAGCTCCCTTACCTGCGGGGCCTGGCCAAAGACCATCTGCTGCTGGTGGTGTTCTTCGAAAACACCGAGCTGCAGCACTACCTCGACCAGCCCGCGACCAGCACGGCCGACGTGTACAACCAGACCATTGCCGAGAGATTTGCCCAGGAGAAGCGCCAGATTGTGCGCGAGCTGCAGCGCTACGGTATTTACAGCCTGCTCACCCCGCCCCAGCAGCTCACCGTCAATACCATCAACCGCTACCTGGAGTTTAAGTCGCGGGGGTTGATTTAGGACGCGCAACTGCTATTCCTCGTCGAAAGCCGTGAGCGTAGCCGAGTCGAGCAGCAGGCCGGTTTTGGTGCCGTAGTACAGGAACACGACCGACACGTTGTCGAAATCATCCTTCGGGGGGCGCATATCGAAGTGCAGCTCCCGCGGCCAGTTGTCTTCCAGGGCGCGCTGCAGGCGTACCGTGCGCTCTTTCACCACCTCCGTACCGCGCCGAAACCGGATGACGTACTGGGTCATGCGGGGCATTTCCCACTCTTTGTAGTTGGCCTTGGCCACGGCCGAGGCCCGCACCCACTCGAAGTCGCCGGGGCGGGCGGGCAGGACGTACTCCGTGCTTTGCGGATGCAGGGAATCCAGGGCCAGGGAGCAGTTGCCTTCCAGGGCCGGAGTGCCGCACAGCCCGAGTTTTTCCTGCTCAAAATCCTGCTTCCACAGCACCCGGACTTTGGCAGGCGTGCCGGTAAACTCCGAGTTGCTGTCCAGCAGCAGGCGGGTTTCGACGGGCACCTCGTAGCGGAACAAGATGCGCCAGAGGTAAGACCGGGTCATGTCGCCGACAAACACCAAGCCCGAGAAAATCAGCCAGACGCTGTAGTAGCAGCCCACCACGGCCACCACCCCGTAAGCCGCCGCCCAGCGGGGCCGGGCCAGCAGCCAGTGCAAGGCCGCCGCCAGCGGCCAGGCCAGCACGGCGTAGCTCTGAATCATGGCCCGGGAACCCAGGGCGCCGCCATAGGTCCACTGCTGCCAGGCAAACGTGACGTAGATAAACAGCACCAGATACACCACCATTGCCCAGAAAGCGTCGGGCTGCTGCCGGCGCAGGGCCGCATAGCCCACCAGGGCCGTGAGCAACATAGGTGAGTACATCAGCCAGCCGCTGCGGAAGCTGAACACTCCTTCCCAGATGTGGGGCTTGAGCCAGTCGAAGCCTTCGTCCACGTAGCTGTAGTAAATCCAGGAGCCGGTGGCGTAGTGCCAGTAAAAGAGCTGAATGCTCACCAGCAAGCCGCCGGCAAGCACGGCTGCCGCCAGCAGGCCCGCGTGGCGGCGCCAGAACGCCAGCCGCTCCTGCCACGCGGCCTGGCTAACCTGCAAGCCCCAGAGCAAGGGCAGCAGCACGGCCAGAATTTCGGTAGGACGCGTCAAAGTCATTATTCCCACTGTAGCGCCTATTCCCAGGGCTTTGCCCAGCGTGGGCCGCCGGTAAAAGCTGGGCGTAAGCAGCAGCAGCACCGCGTACCAGCCCAGCAGCCAGTTGTGGGTCATAGCGCCCTGCCCAGCGCTGTACACCAGGTAATTAGTACCCAGCACCAGAATCAGCAGCGTCAGGGCGGTGGGCCACTCCCCAAACCGCGGCAGCAGCGCCCGGCGCACCAGGGCCAAACTCCCGAAGGCCACCAGCAAGCTGGCTACCAGCAGCGCCCACTGATAGGGCTGCGAATAACCGTCGGCGGGGTAGCCCAGGGGCTGGGCCAGGGCGTGGGCCACCAGAAAAAACGGCAGCTCCTGCAACGCTAGACCGGAAGAATACTTCAGCACGAAGTTGCCCGACACCGAGTCGCGGTGGGCGTGCTCAAACCGGGGCGTGGGCCGGTACTTGGCTATCATCTCGTCCCGGAAGTTGAGCTGCCGCAAGTCGTGGTGAATCAGGGCTGCGGGCAGGTAGAGGTAATAGCCCGCCGTGTCGGAACTGATGATTTCAAGTTTTTCCTTGTGCCACACCCAGGTGTGAAAAGCCGTGCTCAACAAAATACCCACGCACAGAAGCCACGCAAGCCGGGAGGCAGATTTCATACTTGGTATAAGTCCGATGAAGGGGCCGCTGGGCCGATAAAAGCACCAAAATAGCGGATCATAGCCGGTTTCGTGCACTCAGGCCCGGTCGTTGCGTACCTTTAACATTCGCTGCTTTCTTTGCTTATGCTGATTCGTCCCCTTCTGTCCCGGTTTATAGTCGTCGTTTTTCTCTGGTGCCTGAAGGCCTCTCCGCTGGCGGCCCAGGCTCCCCTGGTAACCGATACGCGGGGCCTGCTGCCCGTGCCATCCATGGTGCAGTGGGGCAAAAGCCGCTTTGCGCTGAAAGGCCAGTGGCGGGTGCAGCTGCAAGGACCTAAGGCTGATTCGGCGCTGCGGCCCACACTGACGGAGTTTGGCAACTGGCTGGGTCGGCAAGCCAACAACCAGCGCCTGGCTACCCAGTTCGTGACTTCCGGCGCCGGCGCCGACCTGACCATCTACTACGGCCACCTCGGGCAGCTGTCCGTTCTGGGCGACGACGAAATGTACAGCCTGCGCGTTACGCCCATGGGCATTTCTCTCTCGGCCAACACCCACCTGGGCATTCTGCGCGGCCTGGCTACGCTGCGCCAGCTACTAAGCACGGAGAAAAAGGAACTTGGCTTTACCGAAGTCGATATTGCCGATTCGCCCCGCTTCAAGTGGCGGGGCTTGCTCATTGATGCTGCCCGGCACTTTATGCCCTTGCCCGTGCTCAAGCGCAACCTCGACGGCATGGCCGCCGTGAAACTCAACGTGCTCCACTGGCACCTTTCCGACGACCAGGCCTTTCGGGTCGAAAGCAAAGTGCTGCCCGCCTGCACCAGGTAGGCGGGCAGTTCTACACCCAGGCGCAGGTGCGCGAGGTTATTCAGTACGCGGCCCAGCGCGGCATTCGGGTGATTCCGGAGTTCGACATGCCCGGCCACACTACCAGCTGGATGGCCGCGTATCCGGAGCTGGCTTCCATCGACTCCACTTACGGCCCGGCCCAGACCTGGCGCACGCTCAACATTGCCCTGGACCCCACGAAGGAAACCACCTACCAGCTGATCGACAAGGTACTGGGTGAAATGACGGCGCTGTTTCCCGACCCGTACTTCCACATCGGCGGCGACGAAAACGACGGGCGGCAGTGGCGGCGCAGTCCGCGCATTATGGCCTGGTCGAAGGAAAACGGCTTTCTCAAGGACAACGGGCAGCTCGACAAGCACGCCCTGCAAACGTACTTCAACCGGCGCATTCTGCAGTTTGTAACCAAGTACCAGAAGAAAATGGTGGGCTGGGACGAAATCCTGGGTCCGGGCCTGCCTCAGGATGCCGTTATTCAGAGCTGGCGCGGGCGCAAAGGCCTCTACGACGCCGCCAAGCAGGGCCACGCTGCGCTGCTCTCCAACGGCTACTACCTGGACCTGAACCTGACAGCCGCCAGCCATTACCTCAACGACCCGGTGCCGGCCGATGCGCCCCTCTCAGCCAGCCAGAAAGGCTTGATTCTGGGCGGTGAGGCGACTATGTGGTCGGAGTTTGCCGACAGCGTCATCATCGAAAGCCGCATCTGGCCCCGGGCCGCGGCGGTGGCCGAGCGGCTGTGGTCGGCGGCCTACGTGCGCGACGTGTCCGATATGTACCGCCGCCTGGGCGTGATTTCGGCCGAGCTCGAAACCCTGGGGCTGCGGCACCGCAAGGCCCCGGAGCAGCTGTTGGCGCAACTGGCCGGGGCCGCGACGTGGCCGCGCTGCGCACGTTGGCCGGGGTACTAGAGCCCGTAAAAGAGTACAAGCGCCATTTCCAGGGCTTCACCTATACGCCCACTACCCCACTCACTCGCCTGGTAGACGCGGCCCCGGCCGAGTCGGAAGCGGCGCGGCAGTTTGGGGTGGCCGTGGAAGGGCTGAATCAGTATCTGGAGCTGGCCCCGGCCGCCGAGCGGTTTAAGGGCGCCAGCTCTAAGGCCCTGCTGTCATTCCTGAACTCCCAGCTCCGCACCTGGGAAAGCAATGACCAGAAACTCCAGCCGCTGCTGCTGAAAGGCTCCAGCTTGTGGGAATATGCCCCGCTTTCAACCCAGCTGCGGCTGCTCTCGGCCCTGGGCCTGGAGCGTCTGCAGATGCTGGAAAAAGGCCAGAAGCCCTCCGCCGCCTGGCAGGCCACGGCCCTTAAGCAGCTGGACGCGGCCAAGGCCCCGCGGGTCAGGCTGAGCTGGCCGTGGTCAACCACCTGCGCAAGCTCCTGACGCTGTAAGGCCGGGAAATAACCCGCCGTAGCTAAGCTTCTTACTGCAAGAAAACAGCCGCTCCTGGCAGCCAGAATCATGGTTGTCAGGAGCGGCTTTTCTGTGTGCGCCTCAGTCTTCAGCTGGCCGAAGAAGCCCTGGACAAACCTCAACCAAGTATTAATACGCGGTTCTGAAAACGGGCTTTTCTACGTGCAGAGCGGCTTTGGGCAAGCTCTACATTTGCTCTGCTTCGATCAACAAGTCAGGCACTTGACCAGCATGCAAACCGCTACTCTACCAAATTCCTGCTCCTGTGGCTGCGCGCAGCCCGCCCCGCCGGCCCCTGCGAGCAAAGCCCGCGTCACGGCCAGCCACTTACTCAAGGTGGTTCCCCCTGCCCTGGTCAGCATCGGCATTGCCTTCTTCCCCAAATGCCCGCTTTGCTGGGCGGCTTACATGAGCGTGCTGGGCAGCATCGGCATTACCTGGCTGCCCTCCTACCAGCCCTGGATGCTACCCGGCCTGGTCGGACTGCTGCTGATTCACTTATACCTGCTTTTTCGGCAGCTGGCCGCGCAGCGGTATGCGGCTTTTGCCTGCAGTATAGTGGGCGCGGGCTGTATTCTGCTGGCCCGCACCGGCCTGGGCCTGAGCTCGTGGCTGGCGTTGGCCGGCATTGCCGCCCTGGTTGCGGGCTCCCTGCTCAACACATTCTCCTTTACCACCTTATCACGCATTAAATCTAACGTTTCCGCATGAATTCTCCCTCCGCTATCCGCACCCGCTACTCCGTAACCGAACTGCAAAAAGAGTACGACGCCGGTAATACCAAGCCCCTCGACGACCTAATCCGGGCCTGGGCCGGTATCAAGACCTTGCCTGCCGATGATCTTAAGTCGTTTTTCAATCTGGGTGGCTACCACGGGGAGCCTTTCCGGGGCGAAGGCGCTACCAACGGAGCCTATTGGGGCGGCTACTGCAACCACGGCAACGTGCTGTTTCCGACCTGGCACCGGGTGTATTGCCTGAAAATTGAGGAGGCGCTGCGCAGCATTCCCGGCTGCGAAGACGTGACGCTGCCGTATTGGGACGAAACCGACAGCTACACCCTGAGCACCGGCATTCCGAAGGTACTCACGGCCGAAACCTACCCGCTGGACGGAGTTGTGATTCCGAACCCGCTGCGGTCCTTCACGCTGCCGGTGGCCATCGTCGATGCTGTGCAAACGGATAATCAGAACAACCCCGACGACCCAAATTACTCGAAGCCCATCGGTTACCAAACGGTGCGCTACCCGCTGTCGGGCCTCGTAGGAACGCCTCAGGACCAGGCCGCTACCACCGCCCATAACGCGCAGTATCCCGATACGGAGAAGAACATTGGCTTGCTTGATTCCAACGTCGTGCAGTGGATGAAGCACACCTTCTACAATGGCACTGACAACCCGATTGGAATTTTGGCGGAGTTTCAGCAGTGCCTGCAGGCGCCCAACTACACGGTGTTTTCCAACACAACTTCGGCCCAGGAATGGAACAAGGATAAGCCCGCCGCCGAGCAGGTGATGCCACTGGAGCAGCCCCACAACGATATTCACCTGGCCGTGGGCGGGTTCGACGTACCAGGCACCGACTTGTCACTGATTCAGGATGCCAACGGCGACATGGGCGAAAACGACACCGCTGCCCTGGACCCCATCTTCTACTTTCACCACTGCAACATCGACCGGGTTTTCTGGCTGTGGCAGCAGCAGCACCAAGCCACCGACCAGCTCGAAATTATTGCCTCGTACCCCGGCACGAGTTCCTCGGATGCGCAGGGTCCCACCCCAGGCATTGCTCCCGACACCCAGCTGACTCTGGATACCGCTCTGAACCCATTCAAGCACGGCCTCGACAACGACGGACCGCTCTACACCTCGCACGACTGTATCAATATCGAAACCCAGTTGGGCTACACGTATACGGTCGGCTCTTTGGCTGAGGTGCCGGTTACGGCGCAAGCTACTCCGGCCGTAGCGGCCCCAGCCCCCGACGCCAAAGTGCTGCACGTTTCCCAGGTCAACAAGGCGCCCATCAAGGGCTCCTTTATCATCGCGGCTTTTGCGGAAAAGGACGGAAAGAAAGAGCTTATCGGTTACAAATCCGTGCTGAGCCGCTGGGACTCGGGCTCCTGCATCAATTGCCAGACCCACTTGGAAGTAAAGGCTGCTTTCCCGCTCACCACGCTGCGTGAAGAAGAGAAAACCCTGGACAACATCACCGTGGAGCTGATTACCCGCGCCGGCAGCCGGCCAGTGGCTGCCCGGGCTGAGGTCAACCCTTCCCAGGCCAAGACCGTGCAGGCCGTGAAGAGCAAGATGCAGGTGGAAATCCGCTAGATGCGCCGACGCCAGCCCGCAGCTGCCCTACTTGTTATGCCCCGAATTGGTGCGCCTGGTTGGTTCCAGGCAGCCCGGTTCGGGGCATTGGCATAGCAGCGCCGGGCTAAAACAGCACCGACACCTGCATGCGGCCGGTATGAATGGGGGCCAGCCCGTTGGGCTTGCGGCCGTCATAGGCCAGGGTGATGTTCAAGCCGTTACTCAGGCGCTGCTCCACGTTCAGGTTCCAGGTGAAGTTGCTGCCGGGGCGCAGGGCATTCAGGATTTCCAGGGCCACCAGCGAGGTCTGGTCGTCATCGAAGCCTACGCGCACGTAGCGGGCCGTGCCGCTCACCGTGCGCTTACTCACCTGACTGACGCGTGTTTCCAGGCCTAGCTCATCAAACACCCCGCGAATATCCTGGTCGGGGCCGGCGGTGTTGCGCTTGTCGAGGCGCTGGTAGGTACCGGTGAAGCGCAGGGTGCTGTTGGGCTGGTAGCTGATTTCGGGCGTCACTTCGTAAATCAGCAGCCGGAAGTTGCGGGTCGGCGAGTAGTCGGAAATACTTTCCCGGATGCTGCGGGCCGTATTGAGTCGCCCGGTAAAGGACTGGGCCAGCGTACGGCGCAGCAGCACCGACTGGCTGGCCAGGTTGCGCAGGTCGAAGCCCTGGGAAAGTAGCACCTTCTGCTGGGTTTGCTGCACGGTAAATTCGGCCCCAAAAATCGGGTTGGAGCGGTTGAAGTACAGCGTATTGCGCAGCTGCTTATTCAGCGACAGAAGTAGCGTGTCGGCTGTCTGGAAAGCAAACGGGTTGAGGCGGGAGCTCAGGCTTTTGTCGATGGTGCGCCGGTCGAGGGTGACGCTGCTGATGGTGGAGAATCGGGCCAGCAGGCTGCGCCAGCCGGGCTGGTCGCGCCACTGCCGCGGGGCATTCAGGGTAAGGCGGTAGCCGAAGCGGTTGGTAAAGGCCACGATGTAGTCGTCGGTGGGCAAAAATACCTTGATGTAGGTCCGGTATTGCGCCTCGGGCGTCTGAGCTTCAAAAAACTCGTCCTTCTGCTGAATTCCGTCCTTGTTGGTATCCTGGTAGTAGTGAGTGCCCTGCCCCGCTACCACGGCAATAAAGGAAAAGTCGCGCCGCAGCTCCCGGCCGGTAGCCACGCTGTAGCTCAGCTCCGAGCGCAGCACATTCTGCAGAAACGTGGCGTTCCAGTCGATTTTGCCCAGCACGGTGCTCTGGCGGGCACTGTCGCGGGCACTCAGGTCGCGGTAGGTAGCCAGCAGATTCAGGTCCTGGTTCTTGCCCAGGCGGGTAGCCAGGGTGCCTTGCCAGGTTTGGGCCTGCCCGCGAGTTTGGAGCTCGTTGAGCAGAGGCGTTTGGTCGCGCCGGTAGGTGTAGTCGAGGCGGTAGCGGGTTTTGGCGCTGTCCTGGCTTTGCACAAACACATTGTGCTCGTCGAAGTAGTTGGCTGAGCTTAGCGAGTCGCCGCTGGGCAGGGCCACCCGGTTTTTATCGAAGCGGTAGGCGTAGCCGGGCACAATCGGGCCGCGGGCGTAGCGGGCGGCGGCTTCGCCGCGGGCCCACTGCGAGCGGAACCGCCCGGCTTCGGTACTCAGCAAAAACAGGCCGGCGCGCATTTCTACGTCCCCCACCTTCTGGGCCACATCCAGCCAGTTCTGAATTCCGTTGACTTCGTCGGCCCGGTAGCGCCGCGTCACCCGGTAGTTGATCAGGTTGTTGGCATCCTTTACGGCGCCCACCGAGAAATTGAGCACGTTGTCTTCCCGCGCTGCCCTTCGGGTAGCGTTGCCCTGCACAGTGCTGGTGGTGCTCCAGTTGCGGTCAAACTCAATGTCCCGGTACCGGTCGATGGGTGCGAAGCGGTGGCTGGTGTACTCGTAATCCAGGGCGCTGCGAAACTTGTAGGACTTAAGCACAGGCAGGGCCAGCGTGCGGTCCAGCACGGTGTAGCCCACGTGCAGGGCCTGCCCCTTATCGGCCTGGGGCGAAAATCGGTTGAGGTCGAGGGCCGTGGAAGCCACGTTCACGAAGACAGCCGTAGTGGAATCGAGGCGGTAATTGGCACCCACCGAAACCATCTGCTTTTCCAGGGGTGTGGGCAAGAGCCGCTCGTCGAGGTAGCGCCCCCGGCCCGGCCCCACGTACTCGTACACCCGGCCGTTGGCATTGGTATAGCGCGTACTCAGGTTGTAGCTGCCGCCGCCCGTGCCCTTGTCGGTAAAGCGCACCGTGTACACCTGCCGGGTGGAGTCGGGCGGGTAGGTGTAGATTCTGACCAGCTGCTGAGTGCCGGGGTCCAGCACTTCGGTTTGGTTGTACTGCACCTGTCGCCGGTCGTACTGCTCGGCAGTAGCCCCGGGCGCGCTCACCTGACTCACGTTTTCACTTACGCGCTGCAGCAGGGCCCGGGTGGTGTCGTCCAGGGTCAGGTTGGGCGAGTTGTCGGGGTTGTCGGCTTCGCGGTAATAGTTGGCGTGCACGCTCAGCTTACCCACTTCCTGGTAGTGGCTCAGGTGGTAGAGCGAGCGGGCATAGTTGAAATCGGAATACTCGAAGTCGACCTTAATGCGGGAGTTGCGGGTAATCAGGTGCTGGGGCGAAAACGTTACCTCGGCCTGGTTGTAGTCGATGACGTAGTCGAAATCAAAGCCCCGGGTCATCAGGCGGCCGTCGAGGTACACCCGCTCGGAGTTGGCCAGCACGATGATGAACTGCTCGCCGTTGGGGCCACGCAGGCGGTACGGCCCCTGCACGTTCTCGATGGGCGCAATGTCGATGGAGGCAAACTTGCCCTTGGCCACGCCCGCTGCCACCGTGGTCGTGCTGCGGTAGCCGGGCTTGGTGGTCAGGTTAGCTTCGATGGCGGCGCCCTGCACATTCTTGTAGAAGCGCAGGAAGTAGTCGGGCTTGTTGCGCAGCACCACGTCGCCGGCCGTTAGGTTCCAGCGCGGATGAGTCAGGGTGATATAAATCCGGTCGAATTCCTGGAGCTGCTGGGTGTTGCCTTCGGGCTGAAACGGCACGCTCTGGTCACTGATGGCGGCCGTAAGCGTGATGTCGTCGGTGAGCTTGCCGTCGAGCTGCAGGTTGAGCGAGGAGTTGACAAATACGTTCTGGGTGTTGCCAAAGGAAATGCCGCGCGACAAATTACCGGTCTTGTTGATGCCCGGTGTGCTAAGAATCTGCTCCTTGACGGCAAAATCCTGCATCCCGAACGGGCGTCGTCCGAAGCCCACGCTGTCCATCAGAGAACGGGGCCGCCGGTAGCGGGGCCGGCCAGCTGCAGCGGCAGCACCCGGTAGCACACCAGCACCGAGTCGGCCACGGGGCTTGGTATGGCACCGGTGGAATCAGGAGCGGCGGCCGGCGCCGGGCGCACTATCCGGTAGCGGCCGGTGCGGGTGTCGTAGTCCACGGAGCGGCCCAGGACGCTCACGGAAGAAGGCACAATGGTCACCGAATCCGTCAGCGTAAAGCTGGTTGTGTCGCGGCCCGGGGTGAGGCGCACCCAGCGGCAGCGCCGCGATGATGGCACGTCCCGTTGTTGCTGGGCCTGGGCCGCCTGTACGCCCAGCAGCCCTCCGAGCACCAACAGGCAAATGCGCAGGAATTGAAGCGTATTGCTGCTGATCATTCGGTACTGGCAACGGGTTAATTCTCGGCGGGTAGTAATGCGGCTCAACAACGCGCAACGGCAGCCATTTCGTGCCAGCCGCCAGGAGAACTTGGGGTTAGAACTCCCGGAACAAGGCGGTTCTTCTTGTACCGGCTCCAGAACTTAGGCGGCCGGCGCTTGCAAAGCTACGCTGGAGCCAGCGGCAGCTCAATACAGAACGTGGTACCGATGCCTTCCTGCGTTTCAAACCAGATTTTGCCGCCCGCGCTTTCAATCCCGCGCCGGGCCACGGCCAGCCCGATGCCCGAGCCGGATTCCTTGGTCGTAAAGTTCGGCACAAACACTTTGTCGCGCACGTTCTCCGGAATCCCGGCCCCGTTGTCCTGAATACACACCCGTACCCGGTCCTCTTCCACGATTTCGAGCTGGGCCTGAATCAAGGGCTTGCGCGACTCGGGCACGGCCTGCAGGGCATTGATGAGCAGGTTATTAAAGGTGCGCACCAGCAGATTCTCGTCGGCAAACACCACGTACTGCCCGTCTTCGGCCTCCGACGTCAGTTTCAGGTCAATTTTGCCGCCCCGGGCTCCCCCTGGTGCAGGCCTACGCAGCGGCGCAGAATGGAAGCCACGTCGAGCCGCTCGGGGCGCATGGCGGGCAGGTTGGTGAAGTTGCTGAACGAGGTGGCAATGTCGCTGAGCACGTCGACCTGGGTAATCAGGGTCTGGGAAATCCGGCTAATCAGCTCCTCGGCGTTGGGCCGTTTTTCGGCAATGGCCTTCTGCAGAAACTGAAGGCTCAGCTTCATCGGCGTCAGCGGGTTCTTGATTTCGTGGGCTACCTGCCGGGCCATTTCGCGCCAGGCGGCCTCTTTTTCCTGGGTGGCCAGCTCCTGCTTGCTTTCCTCCAGCTTGAGCAGCATGGCGTTATACTCGCGCACCAGCAGCCCGATTTCGTCTGACGACTCGTAGGCCAGCATCTCGTTCTGCCCGGTCAGGGTGGTATGCCGCAGCTTCTCGGTCAGCACCTTCAGCGGCGAAGTCAGCATCCGGGAGGCAATAAAAGTCAGCACTAGGAACAGGATGAACATCACGGTGAAGATGTTCAGAATGGTCGAAATCAGCTCGATGAGCTTGTTGTCCAGCTCTTTTTCCGAGTCGAAAAACGGAATGCCCACGTAGCCCACCACCACGTTGGCCCGCTCCGGCCCGATAACCGTGCGCAACGGCAGGTACAGCGAGTTGAAGGACAGGGAGCCGGCCCGCTCGGTAAGCAGCACCCGGGGCTGAGCCTGTTCGGCCAAGGCAGCGGCGGCCTGCGGATTCATCAAAGGGCTCAGCAGGCCCGTCTCGAAGATGAGGGGCTGGCTGCTTACCAGCAGCACGCCCTGGGCATCGTAGAGGTTCAGGTCGGTTTCGGTCAGGCTCGACACGTTTTCGGCCAGATCCACCAGGGCTGTACGGCTGGCAGTGTCGGCCAGTACGCCGCGGTTTTTGAGCAGATTTTCCTGCACCGTTCGCCCCCGCCGCTCATAGGTGCGCAGCAAGTCGCGCTTGTAGGAGTTGGTCACCTGGCTGGCCGTGGCAATACTTACTACCACCAGGGGCACGAGAATGCCAAAGTTGAGAAACAGCTGAATCTTGGTGCTGAAGTTGGTGCGGAAAGCCTCGAAGTATCGGCCCCGGGCCAGCATGTAACCCCGATACACACCAGGGAGAAAAAGGTGTGCAGCAAAAACAAGAAGGAGAAGTTGGCCAGCCAGTCGGCTACGGAGTACGTTGCCGTGGTGACTACCGCCGTGCGGTTCTGGGGGCCGCGCACGGCCAGGTGGTGAAACCCCTTGACTGACAACCCGGAGCTGTACAGACGCGGGTCGAGCAGTTGCTGGGCCGAGAGTTGGTTGACGTAGTCGAAGTCGCCCTCATTGTACACCAGACGGCCATTTTCGTAGCCTGCGTAGCTGAGCTCTGGCCCCAGGCTGGGCTGGAAGAACTTCTGGTCAACCAGCAGCTCCGGCACCACGCTGTAGGCCGCCAGCTTTTTCAAGGACAGCTCTAGCAGCACGCTGCTATTGCCCCGCGCGGGCTCGGCACGGCCACAAAGGCCACGTAGCGCCGGGTACTAAACGAGTTGGGGTTGCGAATGAGGTAGACGTCGGGCTGGTCGGTAGCTACGGCCGCGCGCAGCAGCTGCCGGCGCATCGCACCCAGTTGAACTGTCGACTTGGGCTCCTGAATCGGCTTGCCGGATGGGTCGAACAGAGTTACTTTCACCTCGTACTTGTCGAAATAGTCGCGCAGGTAGTACTTGACAATCTTCTGCCGCACCACGTCCTGATTGCTAAACGGGCTGGCCAGCATGGCCCGAATCAGCGGGTCGGCGGCCATTTCGCGGGTACGCTCGGCCAGCAGGTATTCCCCTTGCAGGTCATTATCTACCAGCAGGTTCCCGGCAATCTTCTGTTTGGTCAGCACCAATTGCCGGTCGAAATGCTCGTACAACGCCAGCGCCCCAACGGCCGAGCTGATACCCAGCATCAGAAAGATGAACAGATACACCTGATAGGGCACGATGGAGGCAATCTGCTTGAGCCCGGTGATGCGTACCACCAGGAAAAACAGCAGCGTGAGGCCCAGCAGAATGGCCGTCGACTGGCCCAGCGCTACACCCGTAGGCAGGAACAGTAAAGTGGAAACCGCCAGTAAAGCAGCGCCCAGCCGGCGGGTAGAGGGCCGGCCAATGGCAATGAAAAGCTGGGACAGGATATAAAACCCAACCAAATAGCTACCCGTGTGCAGCACGATGGCCAGGCCCAGCAGCAGCTTAAAATTCGAAACCTGAATATTCTGGGTGATATCCAGTACCAGTTGGGAGTTATTGAAACTATTGGCGTAAAACCGGAACAATAGCTCCAGTAGCCCCAGAAAGCCATAACTATTACGGCCCCGCTGACCACCCGCCCCCAAAAGTTCTGAATGTGGCGCAGCTGCCGCACCATACCGTAGCGCCGAAACAGCAGCAGCAGGTAATATGCCGTCAGGGTGAGCAGCAGGGCATTGATGAGCAGGTCGCCCAGGGAGGGGGAAAGCCAGGACGCGGCATACAGGCGCGGGTCGAAGAGCGGCAGTTCCACAATGGAAAAAGGCAGGCCCAGATAAAGCAATACCGCCCGATAAGCCGCCAGCGGCACCACGATACTGGCGGTACCGGCCAGAATACGACCCTGGCCCAGAAGGCGCCTGGCCAAGACCAGCCAGCCCACAATGTAAAGCCCTGTGCCTAGCCCCAGAAAGGCGAGCAGCAGGTATTTGCCCGTTATGGGGTTGCTCTGCAAGCTCTCCACCGAGCACAGATACTTGCCTTCCTGGGAACGAAGCCACGGCAGGCGGGAACCCGGCATGTTGGGCATAATCCGCACGTTGAGCCCGCGAAACAGAGCCTTTTCCGACCCTTCCCGCAAATATCGGTTGCTTATACCGTAGCGCTTTTCCAGCGGAATATACGTCAGCACTACGTAGGGGCCCGCCGTTTGCCGGAACGCCAGATAGTAGCCAAACTTCATTTCCACCAGCTTCTCGCGGAACGGCTGGCCTACATTCTCGGGCTCGGGCCGGGTGGTATGGTCCGACCAGTACAGGAGCTTCTCGCCGCGGAAGACAAAGCAGGGGTAGGTAGTACGGCCGACCAAAGTGCCAAAGTTGAGCTCCCCGCTCAGCAGGCGCCGGGCCACATCCGTGCCTTCGCGCTGAGCGACCTGCTCGGCCCCTTCCACCAGGTTTTGCAGGCGCACCACGTCGGTGTGCAGCAATACGCCGGAAGCGCGCGTCCCGTACTGGTTGCTCAGGAAGGCCCCACAAAGCAGAGAGTGGCCACCAGCAGCACGACAAAGGGTGAAAAACGGGACGACTTCAACAGCAGAGGTAATACGTAATGGCTACAACAGAGAAATTTTGGAACCGGGGCCCAACAAAAATGCCGCCAAAGGGCGGCATTTCCTATTCGTAGAAGTTTGCAAACCAGCCTATCAGACGGAGGTCCGGAGGCGTATGCCACCAAAAAAGCACAGCATCACCACCTGACTTAGCGAAACAACAGTGTGAGCAAAACACGGTTTCGTTTTCTAGCTGTTGCATACTGCCAAACCGGAAAGAGTCAGGCGGCTTCAGGCCTTACTTCTTTTTCTTGTGGCTGTTGCGGTACCAGAAGTAACCTACCGTGCCAATCAGCAGGTAAGGAATGGCCATCAGGTACACGATGCCCTTATTCAGGCCCGAGGTATCGTATGAGTCCTTCTCGGTGCGGGCAGCTTCCACCTGTGTTTTACACATGGTGCACTGTGCTTGTGCGCCCAGTGGGGCCACGCTCAACAGCACGGCTAGCATCAGGGCAAATAATCCAGCTCCTATCTTTTTCATCTATTTGAAAACCTACTGCGTGAGAAAAAGTTGCCTGCGAATCAGGTATAGTACGGCGAAATCATGAAGTACACGATTACGCCCGTAATCGAAACGTACAGCCAGATGGGAAAGGTCCAGCGGGCAATGCGCCGGTGCTTGGCAAACTGCTCCGTCAGGGCGAAGTACAGCGTGAACAGCACCAAACCTACCGTTACGGCTGCCAGTAGAATATGGGTCAGCAGGATAAAGTAGTAGATGCCGCGAATCAGTCCCTTCCCCCAAAGACAGTGGAGTCTACCTGGGAATGGTATACCACGTAGGAAACCAGGAACAGGGCACCCAGCACGAAGGCCGTGCCCATCATCGCCCGGTGTTTCAGTACCTGTTTCTGCCGGATAAAGTAGAAACCCAGCAGCAGGCATACTGCGGTCAGGGAATTGAGCACCGCATTTACGGCCGGCAGAAATTTTACCTGGGCACCGGCAATATGAAATGACTTGGAGTAGAAATGCAGAATGGCTACTACCACTGGTATAGCCACTCCAAGGGTAATCATGATGGCCTTGATCCGGGCGTTGTTCCCTGGATTAACGACCGGACTTGTCGTGGTCATAATTGTACAGCAAAACGCTGATTTCGGTGATGAGGCGCTCTACCTCCCGCGGCTTCATGCCGTCATAAATGCCCCGCACCTGGTGGTTGCGGTCCACCAGATACAGGTTCTGACTGTGCACAATGCCCGGGGCAGTACCCGAGGGAGCCGGCAGGCGAAACTCCTGCGTTGCTAACCGGTATAGCTCAGCTTTGTTGCCAGTCAGGAAAAACCACTTCCCGGCAATAGCGCTGTACTGCTCGGCATAGCGGGCCAGCACGGCTACCGAGTCGTGCTCGGGGTCGACGGTGAAGGATACGAGCTTTACGCGGGGCTCCTTGCGAAACTTCTCCTGCACCCGCATCATCTGGCTGCTCACCCGTGGACAAGCGCCGGGGCAGGTGGCAAAAAAGAAATTGGCCACATAGAGCCCGCCATTCAGGTCCTGCCGGCTTATCACGCGCCCCGATTGTGAGGGCAGTCGAAAATCAGCCAAGGTATGAAAAACAGTATCGCGCTGCCACTTCCCCCCTACCAGCGTCGAATCGACACGGTCGGGCAGGTAAGTTGGCAGCGCGAAACGATTGGTACCGAAGGTTTTCAGAAACAAAAACGCTAGTACCGGCAATAGCAGAATGAGGCCCAGGACCAGGGTTTGCTTGGGCCGCATTGGTTACTTAAACGCGTTGTAGATGGTCTCGCCGATAGCCGAGCCTTCGGTAATCAGGGCCACCATCAGCCAGATCAGCAAAGCCATAGGTATCATGATGGACCAGATCAGGCCCTTGGTCTCATGCTTGAGGTGCATGAACTCAGCCACGATAAAGAAAGCCTTGAAAATGGTGAGGATAATCAGGATCGAGTTCCGGAAGGTGCTCGGGTCCATGATAAAGGTTACGGCAAATTCCAGGGCAGTAATGCCGACCAGAACAAAGAATGTTCTCCAGATCCAGCCCGTAACGGGGCGCGGAATCTCACCGGTTGGCTGGGTGTGGTCAGTTGCGTGATGAGCCATATGAGTAGGGAATTAAAAGCGAAGTGAAGTGACGAAACGGGTTCGTATTAAACGAGGTAGAAGAAGGTAAATACGAATACCCACACCAAGTCTACGAAGTGCCAGTACAAACCGATTTTCTCTACCATCTCGTAGTGGCCACGCTTTTCAAAAGTACCGTTGGTGGTAGCGATGAAAGCCCAGGTCAGCAGCACCAGACCGCTAAATACGTGAGTGCCGTGGAAGCCGGTGATAAAGAAGAACAGGTCGGCAAATAGTACGGGACCGTACTGGTTCATCTGCAGGTTAGCACCATGGAAAATTGTACCGTCCAGCATTTTGGTGCCCGCGTCCGTACCGTGGATAAAGTGGCTCCACTCCCAGGCCTGGCAGCTTACGAACGTAGCCCCGAAGAGCAGCGTCCACAACAGCCATTTCTGTACGTCGGCCTTGTCCATGCGGTGGCCGGCTTCTACGGCCAGTACCATCGTCACGGAGCTGAAAATCAGAATCATCGTCATCAACGCCACGAAGGCCAACGGCAAATCCATGCCATGCAGACCGGGGAAGGAGTTGAAAACTTTGTCGGGGATAGGCCAGTACGCCGTGGAAAACTCAAATTTGGCGTGGTCACCGGTGTAAGCCAGGTGGCGGTGGCGCATCAACCCGTAGGTTGTCAGGAAGGCAGCAAACGTAAAGGCATCCGACAGCAGGAAGAACCACATCATCAGCTTGCCATAGCTAGCCTTAAAGGGTTCATTGCCGCCATCCCAGGTCCCGGAGCGGGGCCGCTCGATGGAGGCGTTGTTGTGAAGCGTCTGCGTCGTGGAGGTGGTGGACATAACGAGCGAAGTAAAAACGAAATCAGTGGTTCAAAAGTAGGAACAAATACAGGTACAACCAAAGCGCGCCGAGGAAGTGCCAGTAGATTGTGGCATTGCCAATGGAGAGCATCTGGCGGGAATGTACCTGATAGTTCAGGCTTTTACGCAATACGATGAGCAGAAAGATTAGGCCCGTAATTAAGTGAAAACCGTGCACGCCGGTCAGCACATAGAGGAAGGAGCCAGATGGGTTTGCGTCTACGCCGCCGAAAAAGATCTTGTTCTCTACCAGGTCTCCCCACACGTTCCACTGCCCGACCAGAAACACGAGGCCCAGTACAAACGTCAGGAATAGACCGATTTGGGCCCGGCGCACCTCGTCCTTTTGCGCCGAAAAGTAAGCCCACTGCATAGTCGCGCTACTGAGCAGAATCACAACAGTGGTGTAGAGCAGGCCGCCCGGCAAATCGAACTCCAGCCAGTTGCCTTCCTCCCGCCGCACAATGTAGGCGCTGGTATAGGCAGCAAAAATCATCGTAATGCTGATCATCATCAGCCACAGTAGCAGCCGCTTGGGGTGGGTACCCGTGCCGGCTTCTTTGTCTTGCAAAATTTCGGAAGTTGCCATCCTGAAACGTTAAATTTTATCAAAAACCAGCGCAATCTGCACGATTGGCAGGTATAGAAACGACCCGAACATAATGCGCATGGCAGCCTTTTTAGAGCAGGTTCGCATCAGGTAAAAGGTCTGCATCAAAAACAGGACTCCACAGACCACGGCAATCAGCGCTGAGGTTTTGCCCGCCATGCCCAGCTGCAGGGGCAGCAAGCTCAGCGGAATCAGCAGCAGCGTGTAAGTCATGATCTGGAAAGCCGTCCGCAAATCCTTGCCGCCCGGGGTGGGCAGCATCTTGAAGCCGGCCTTCTTGTAGTCCTCATCTAAAACCCAGGCAATGGCCCAAAAGTGCGGAAACTGCCACATGAATTGAATCCCAAACAGCACCCAGGCTTCCGTACCCAGCACGCCCGTAGCGGCCACCCAGCCCAGCAGCGGCGGCATCCCACCCGGAATGGCTCCAACGGCCACGCAAATAGGAGAAATGGTCTTGAGCGGGGTATATACGAAGCCGTACAGAATCAACGACAGCAGGGAAAGCGCAGCCGCCAGCGTGTTGAAAAAGTACCCGAGGATAAACAACCCCGCAATGCCCATCACAAGGGCAAAGACCCAAGCTTCAGCAGCCGACAGTACGCCCGTCGGCAACGGCCGCTTGGCCGTGCGCTTCATGAGCTTGTCAAGGTCAATTTCGTGAATCTGATTGATGGTGTTGGCCGAGCCCGTCACGGCCAGTCCGCCCAGCAATACGAGCAAGGCCCGGCTCCAATCAAACTCCTGCGCACCGAGCAAGTAGCCGATGGCACTAGAAAAGGCCACCGTTAATGCCAGTCGGAACTTGATTAACTGGAAATAGGCTTTGGCTTTCGTCATTCTTACGCAATCAAAACTCCCGCCAGATCAGCCTCAAACGGGGCCGCAAAGTTACGCAACAACGCTCGGATAAGCGGCCTGCCGCTCGAATTTCGTTGCCCGACTATACAGAACAATAGTCAGAAACTGGGTTCCGAATAAGACGGTAGCTACCGTGAGATGAATGGGCTGCACCAGCGCCGGTAAGGCAAAGTACGCCAGCGTAATGCCCGCAACGATTTCCAGACCAATTAGCCCCATGTTCAGCAGAGCCATTCGGCGCAATTGATTTGAGGGCAACTGATATAACCGGTAAGCCACGTAGGCATTCAGGAGCAGCAATAAAGCTGAAAACGTGCGGTGGACCTTAAAGACGTTGCCTAACTGCTCAACCCAAGCCGTGCGGTTCAGATAGTTGGCCGTGCTAGCTACTATATCTACTTCCTCGCGCACCTGAGTGCCCAGCACGATCTGGGCAAAGGTAAGTAGCGTAATCAGCCACAGCCATGCGGGCATAGCAGGAGCTACGGGCACTGGCTCTGAGGTGGCCGTCTCGCGCTGGGAGCGTATTACCGCGTAGATCAGCAAGGCTACAATAAGCAGCGCCAGACCCATGTGAATAGTCACCATGATAGGCAGCAAGTTGGTTGATACAACCAGCGACCCCAGATAACCCTGAACTCCGGTCAGCAGGAAGGACCAGAAAGACAACCAAAATACGCTTCGGTCACGCCGCCAGTACGGTAGCGCAAACACGACTGTCAAGAAAACAAACACCCCAATCAGGGCCCCTACCAAGCGGTTGACGTACTCAATCCAGGTCTTGGTGACGTTGAAGTCGGTTTCTATGTATTGCGTGGGGTGGGCGAAAATCTCGCCGGCCACTTGTTTAAAGCCCAGCCGTTGGAGCGTTTTAGCTAGTTTCTGATTCTTGGCTACGCGCTGAGCCGTGTAGATTTCTTTGTAGTTGGCGGGCAACTGGCTGGCTTGCGTAGGTGGAATCCAGGTTCCAAAGCATTTCGGCCAGTCAGGGCAACCCATTCCAGAGCCGGTACTGCGCACTACTCCCCCTACCATAATCAGGATGTAAACAGCCACTACGGTTACGATTCCAATCAGGCGGAAGCGGCGCACAAATGCGGGTACAATCATAGTCTTTACGAGTGCTTATGCTACTAATGAAACAATCGAAAAGACGGTTTGATTAGACAGCAAAATGGGGAAACCCAGCCGGTGATGCCGGTACCGGATTTCCCCATGTCTGGGTAATAAAAAACGGGCCGCCGTGAATACAGCGGCCCGTTTCAGATGGCATTTAGCAGGCTATTCTTCGGTGTCGCGCTCGTAAGGCAAGTTCGAAGACTGGGTCTGCGAATACGGTACGTTTTGCGGGATGAAGTCCTCAGCGGCACCGGGCTTGCTATAGTCATAGGGCCAACGGTATACGGCAGGGATTTCGCCGGGCCAGTTGCCGTGACCAGGAACCACCGGCGTCGTCCACTCCAGCGTCGTCGACTTCCAGGGGTTTTCGGTAGCCCGACGGCCGCGGAAAATGCTGTAGAAGAAGTTAAAGACGAAGATGAATTGACCGAGGAAGGCCAGGATAGCAGCAGCCGAGATAAACTTGTTCAAGTCAGCAAACTGGCTGAACGAGTCGAAACCAGTCCAAGCGTAGTAACGACGGGGGAAACCAGCAATACCAACGTAGTGCATTGGCATGAACACCAGGTATACGCCAATGAAGGTCAGCCAGAAGTGGATATAACCAAGCTTCTCGTCGAGCATACGGCCGAACATCTTCGGGAACCAGTGATACACACCAGCAAACAGACCGAAGAAGGCTGACGAACCCATTACCAAGTGGAAGTGAGCTACCACGAAGTACGTGTTGTGCATCTGGATGTCGATGGCAGCGTTACCTAGGATAATACCGGTCAGACCACCCGAAATGAACAGCGACACAAAGCCAATCGAGAACAGCATGGCGGTGGTGAAGCGGATGTTACCGCGCCACAGGGTCGCCAGCCAGTTGAAAGTCTTTACAGCCGATGGTACAGCAATAATCAGCGTCAGGAACATGAACACCGAACCAAGGAAGGGGTTCATGCCGGTTACGAACATGTGGTGAGCCCACACAACGAACGAGAGCAGCGAAATACCGAGCAGCGAGCCAATCATAGCGCGGTAGCCGAAGATTGGCTTGCGCGAATTGGTTGCCAGGATTTCCGATACCATACCCATGGCAGGCATAATAACGATGTATACTTCGGGGTGACCCAGGAACCAGAACAAGTGCTGGAACAGAATTGGGCTACCACCCTGGTGGTTCAGTGCCTGACCGGCAATGTAGATATCCGACAGGAAGAACGACGTACCGAACGAACGGTCGAAGATCAGCAGCAGAGCGGCCGAGAACAGAACTGGGAAAGAGAGCAGACCCAGGATAGCCGTCAGGAAGAAGGCCCAGATGGTCAGGGGCAGCTTCGACATCGACATGCCGCGAGTACGCAGGTTGATTACCGTAGTGATGTAGTTAACACCACCCAGCAGCTGCGACACGATGAACAGCGCCATTGAAACCAGCCACAGCGTCATACCCAAGCCCGAACCGGGAATAGCCTGGGGCAGAGCGCTCAGCGGTGGATAAATTGTCCAGCCAGCAGCGGCAGGACCCGTCTCGATGAACAGCGAGGCGAACATGATAACACTGGAGATAAAGAAAAACCAGTAGGAAAGCATGTTCATAAAGCCCGAAGCCATGTCGCGGGCACCAACCTGCAGCGGAATCAGGAAGTTGGAGAAGGTACCCGACAAGCCAGCCGTTAGCACGAAGAATACCATGATGGTACCGTGCATTGTGACCAGAGCCAAATAAAACTCGGGGTTGAGTTTACCAGCTTCGATCCACTTACCCAGGAATGGCGACAGCCACTCAAAGGTCGACTCGGGCCAGCCGAGCTGTAGGCGGAACAAGCTGGAAAGAGTACCACCAATGATTGCCCAGAAGATACCCGTAATTAGGAACTGCTTGGCAATTACTTTGTGGTCCTGACTGAAGACGTACTTGAACAGCCAGTGCTGATCATGGTGCTCGTCGTGGTGCAGGTGCTCGTCGTGCGTAGTACTTGGCTCGGTTACCCCGATGCCACCCTGCACTTGCGAGTGAGTAGGAAGATTAGCAGCCATAGAAGAGAGCGTGCGTTAAATAAGAATTAGAGCGAGGCCTTGGCAGCCGGAGTTACAACAACAGCAGCAGCTGAAGCGTTTTCCTTTTCTACCAATTTATCCGATTTCTGCTTGAAGCTAGCCAGAACATCAGGGTTCTGCTCCGAGAAGGACTTTTGCTGGGCAAACCAAGCCACGTAATCGTCTGGCTCATCCACAACAATGTTCAGCTTCATGGCGAAGTGACCACGACCACAGATTTGGTTACAGGCCAGCTCGTAGTTGAACTTGGGGTTACCTAGCTGAGCACGCATCTCATCGGTCGTCTTGGTTGGAGTAAACCAAAACTTAGTTGGCATACCGGGCACAGCGTACATCTGCACGCGGAAATGCGGCATGTAGACAGCGTGCAGTACATCGCGTGAGCGAATCTTCAGCAGCACTGGGTGTCCCTTGGGCACGTGAATCTCACCGGCCACGAAGTCGTCCAAACCACTCTTGTCGCTGAGGTCGAAGCCGAACTCGTTGGTGGCGTCAATCAAGCGGTAGTTTACCACGCCCAACTTCTGATCCCGACCGGGGTAACGCACAAGCCAGTTGAACTGCTTGCCCATTACTTCCAGTACTACCGAGTCTTTAGGAGCTGGACCGGTAATCTTGGTCCACTCTTTCCAGCCAGCGAATACCAGACCAGCCATTACGATGGCCGGAATTACGGTCCAGATAATCTCGATCTTGTTGTTGTGAGGGAAGAAGTAAGCGCGACGACCCTCCTGGTGCTGGTACTTGTACGAATACACGAACAGCGCAATGTGAGTCAGAACGAACACGATGCCAATAATGATCATCGTAGTCCAGAACAGGCGCTCCATCTCAAAGCCGTGAACCGACGCAATCGGCGGGTTCATCTTGCCATAGTTCTCGATGAAGGAGTAAGCAAACGCAGCTCCACCAACAATCATGAAGATGATGAAGAGGATGGCGTTGACGCGGTTACTCGTGCCAATCTCGCGCGCAGAGCTACCCGAGAAAATGGAAGTCAATATCTGGATACGGAACAGCAAGCCGAATACGACCAGCAGCAGCACGAGTACCAGAAGAATACCAAGAGCAATCATTAGTTGAATGAAGAGGTGAGAGTTGAGAGGTTAGAAGTGAGAGTTCCGTTACACATTACAGTCTAACTTCTCACTTCTCAATACTCATGTCTAATTAAGTCGTGTGGTGCACGCTTTCGTCCAGGAACGGGTGGTTAACCGGTACCAGGGAGGCTTGCGCCAAGCGCTTGGTGAACAGGAGCAGGAAGCTACCCAAGAAAATCAGGGCAACGCCAATCTCTATGACGAACCCATTCTCGCCCTTCATAGTTGCAGGCATCAGCATTAGATAGAAATCTGACCAGTGGCCGATCAAAATCGCAATGCTTACAATCTTCAACATGATCATCTGACGCTTGGCATCACGACGCATGAGCACCAGAAAAGGAAAAGCGAAGTTAATAACCAGGTTAAAGAAGAAGATCCAGGTGTAGGCACCATTAAAGCCACCCAGACGCTGGTTGTAGTAAACCGCTTCCTCAGGCAGGTTAGCGTACCAAATCAGCATAAACTGCGAGAACCAAACGTAGGTCCAGAAGATGCTGAAGCCGAACATGAACTTACCAAGGTCATGCAGGTGGTTGGCGTTAACAAACTTCAGGTAGCCAGCCTGCTTCAAGTAAATAGCAGTCAGAGTTGTAACAGCGATACCTGATACCCACCAAGAGGCAAATACGTACCAGCCGAACATGGTTGAGAACCAGTGCACGTCAACCGACATTACCCAGTCCCAAGCCGACATGGACGAGGTTACTGCATATAACACCAGGAACAAGGCAGCTACATTGATGCTCTTGTGGAAATACTCGGTACCACCGTTCAGATCTTCAGCCAACGACAGCTTGCGCAAACGCTCGGTGAAGAACCACCAGATACCCAGGTATACTACCATGCGGATCAGGTAGAATGGCGTGTTCAGAAAACCGCTCTTACCAGCAATAATGGCATCATAGTTTTCCGCCTTCGGATCCATGATACCATCGTGAGTCCAGTGGAACAGGTCATGACGACCAGCGAAAAATACAACCAGGAAGATGATCAGACCTGGAATCAGCCATACACTCATGGCTTCGTTGAGGCGCTTGATAACTACCGACCAACCTGCGTAGGCTACATACTGCAGTGCTACAAAGAAGGTACCGATAGCCGATACACCTACAAAGAATACGTTGTTGTGCCACAAGCTCACCAACAAGCGCTTCAGCCATACAGGGCTGCCCTCATGATGAGCCGCGCCAGCGCCAGCCTCCGGACCGGCTGCGTGAGCAGCACCGTGGACTGCACCAGCAGCTTCATGTCCACCGCCCTTGTTCATGGCGGCAATAATAAGACCTATTCCTAGCAGTACTACCCCAGCAACGATGATGCTGATGAAGGTTCTGCGGGTTTTCGGCGAAAGCTCCAGGTATTCAGCCGTGGCGCTTTCTTGATGCGTCAGAGTTGCCATAGTTAGTTCGCCGTTCCGTTTCGTGCCTGGTCACCTTGACCGGGAGTGGTTGAACCTTTATCAGCCTGTGCTTCCAATACTGGGGATTGGGTAGCGCGGTCCGTCATTTCGCTCGAGTCGCGGCTAACTTTTACGTAGTCAGCCAGCCCATCGGGGCCTTTGCCAGCTTGCAGTACGCGGACGTACATGGCTATCTTCCAGCGCTCCTCAGGATTCACGATCGAGCCGTGAGGCATCATGCGGTTACGTCCCCACTGAATTACGTGGTAGATGTGCGCATCATTCATGGTTTTGTAAGAACCAGCCGCGTAATTCGGAACGCCCTTGAACTTCTGACCTACCGGACCGTCACCAGCGCCGGATTCACCGTGGCAATGTGAACAGATACGGGTATACAGAACCTTACCCTCTTCCAAATTAGCTTTGGTATAGGAGTAAGGATTGCGCAGACGCCGCTCGGCCGTACCTACACTATCTTTAGGAATGTGCGAGTAATAAGCCAGCTTACCGCTTGGAACCGTGCCCACTACTGGAGTGCGCATGTTCAGTCCCATCGGGTTCACCGTATTGGTATGAATCTGCTTAAGAGGCTCGTAGGCAATAGGCTCGTACATCTGCGGCGCATACTCCAAGCCGGTGTCATCAGCCTTGTTACAAGCTGTAGTCAGCACCGAGGCAAATAGAATAGCCGACGCTTGCAGACCTAGTTTCAGCGTGTGCGTCATTAGTTCTTAGTCATTTCTTTTTCGTTCACCTCCGAGGCGCCATTCTCGCGCAGCAGCTTGCTCAGGTTGTTGAGGTCAGTGCTTTCGTTGATCTCAATGGCCATTACGAACTTGTCGTCCGTCGAGCGCACGTCCAGTACCGGAGTTCTCCAGCGTGGGTAGAGCTTGCTAATCGTGTAGAAGGTAATTACCATGCCGTGGCAGGTAAAGAATACCGTCAATTCGAAGGATACTGGAATGAAGGCGGGCAGCGCAATGTGCGGCTTACCACCAATAATCATGGGCCAGTCGAAGCCCAGCATGTAGATCTGCATCCACAGTGCGAAGGCCAGACCGCACATACCGTAGAAGAACGCGGCGATGGGCAAGCGGGACCGTTCGATACCCAGAGCATCATCAATGCCGTGAATGGGGAACGGGGTAAACACTTCATAGATTTTAACGCCCGCCGCGCGGACGTTCTCAATGGCGTGCATCAGCACGTCTTCGTCGTCGAAGATGCCGAGGGCGAAGCGCTTAGTCATGCTTATTGTAGTTTACCGGAGCATTGGCAGGCACTCCGTGGGTGGTTGGCTTGTGAATCAGGTCGTGGTGCGGGTCATGACCAGTGTAGGTCGGACCGTTATCCACCGTATACTTCAGCACGGTCTTCACTTCGGCCATGTTAATCACAGGGAAGAATTTGGCGAAGAGCAGGAACAGGGTGAAGAACAAGCCCATTGTACCCACGTAGATACCGATGTCGATAATCGTGGGCGAGAACATTACCCAGCTCGAGGGCAGGTAGTCGCGGTGCAGCGAGGTCACGATGATTACGAAACGCTCGAACCACATACCGATGTTTACAATGATCGACAGTACGAAAGTCAGCGGGATGCTGTAGCGTACTTTGCGAATCCACACCAGCTGGGGAGTAATTACGTTGCAGGTCATCATCGACCAGTAAGCCCACCAGTAAGGACCAGTAGCACGGTTGATAAATGCGTACTGCTCAAACTCAACCTGCGAATACCAGGCAATGAAGAATTCGGTGATGTAAGCCACACCTACGATAGAGCCCGTAATCATCATGATTTTGTTCATGAGTGCGATGTGCTCCATCGTGATATAATCTTCCAGCTTAAATACTACCCGGGTAATGAGCATCAGCGTCAGTACCATGGCGAAGCCCGAGAAGATAGCACCAGCCACGAAGTAGGGAGGGAAGATGGTCGTGTGCCAGCCCGGAACAACCGAGGTTGCAAAGTCCATCGATACGATGGTGTGTACCGACAGTACCAGCGGGGTCGAAACACCGGCCAGGATCAGCGACACGGTTTCGTAGCGGCTCCAGTGCTTGGCCGAACCCGTCCAGCCCATGCTCAGCAGCGAATAAGCTACTTTAGCAATTGGACCTTTAGCACGGTCGCGGATGGTAGCGAAGTCGGGTACCAGACCCGTGTACCAGAACACTAGCGACACAGTGAAGTAGGTCGAAATAGCGAATACGTCCCACAACAGCGGCGAATTGAAGTTTACCCACAGCGAGCCGAAGGTGTTCTGCAGCGGGAATACCCAGTAAGCAAGCCACGGACGACCCATGTGCAGAACCGGGAACATAGCGGCGCAGATTACGGCGAAGATCGTCATAGCTTCTGCAGCGCGGTTGATGGAGCTCCGCCACTTCTGACGGAACAGCAGGAGCACTGCCGAAATCAGTGTGCCGGCGTGACCGATACCTACCCACCATACGAAGTTGGTGATGTCCCAGGCCCAGCCGACAGTTTTATTCAAACCCCACTCTCCGATACCATACCACAGGGTGCGGTACACAGAGTAGAGGAAAACGCCGAGGAAAAAGAGCGCAACGCTCAGGGCGGCCATCCACCGAACATTCGGGCGGCTTCTACCTGGCGGCACACGTCTTGAGTGACGTCGTGGTACGATTTCCCCCGGTTACGAGCGGCTCCCGTACAGGCGATACGTGCTGCATAGTTTTAGTTGGTTAGTTGGGGGCTTAGGACTGTAGAGGCTCTCGTCTGTTCCGAACCATTGGTCGGTCATCTCCCTACCCTACAATCCTAAGCTCCTTGACCCTGTGATTAAGCGTTGCGAACTTCAGTTTCCGTGTTACGGATCTTGGTCAGATACGTGATGTTTGGCTGCACGTTGATGGCATCCAGCACGTGGAAGCCCCGCTCACCATCCTCGCGACGGATGATCTTCGAAATCTGTGACTCCGGATCACGCATGTCGCCGAATACAATAGCTTGGGTGGGGCACGACTGCGCGCAGGCGGTTACCACTTCTCCATCTTTCGGACGGCGCTTCTGCTTCTTGGCTTCCAGCTTACCAAGCTGAATGCGCTGCACGCAGAACGAGCATTTTTCCATCACACCCCGAGCCCGAACAGTTACGTCAGGGTTCAGTACCATGCGGCCCAGGTCGGTGAACATATGGCCGTTTACGTCTTCGAACTTTTCGTTCGAGTAGTACGAGAACCAGTTGAAGCGACGAACCTTGTATGGGCAGTTGTTAGCGCAGTAACGGGTACCAACACAACGGTTATAGGTCATTTGGTTGAGACCTTCCGAGCTGTGGGTAGTAGCCAATACAGGGCACACCGTTTCGCAAGGAGCATGGTTGCAGTGCTGGCAAAGCATAGGCTGGAAAATAACCGACGGGTTTTCCGACGGATCTTCCATAGCCTTGTAGGTATCCAGCTTGCCTTTCTCGGCGAAATCCTCTTTGCTAGCGTCCGAGCTGTAGTAGCGGTCGATACGCAGCCAGTGCATTTCGCGGCGGTTGATTACCTCTTGCTTACCTACTACGGCAACGTTGTTCTCAACCTGGCAACCAACCACGCACGAGCCGCAGCCGATGCAGGAGTTGAGGTCGATAACCATACCCCAGTGGTGGTTCTTGTATTCGTAATCTTGCCACAGCGAAACCTTGTTGGGTTTCTCTAAGCCTTCCGGCGTAGCAATCTTATCGTATTCAGTTACCTCCCGTGGGTTCTCAATGTATTTAGCTAGCGTCGACTCCTGAACCACTGGCTTGCGGTCCATGATGGTGTGGTGCGTCTGGGTCTGGGCAATGGGCGACTGAGCACCAGTCTTTTCCAACGTTACGTTGTTGGCGAAGATGATGTTATTGTCGCGCATCGAAGCCATTGGGTACACGTTGGCACCCACGTTGTCGCCGACTTTGCCAGCCATTTTACGGCCGTAGCCAATGGCGATGCCTACCGTATCGTTGGCCTGGCCAGGCTGAACCAGCACGGGCAGTTCAATCGAAACGCCGTTAGCCGTTACTTTCAGCACGTCGCCCTGCTCCCAGCCGTTCTTCACAGCCATAGCACGGGGAACAGCTACGTAGTTCCCCCAGGTTGCTTTCGAAACTGGATCAGGCAACTCCTGCAGCCAGGGGTTGTTGGCTTCGCAATTGCCCGAGCCGATACCTACTTTTTCGTAGATGGCCAACTCAACACCCGAGCCTTTAGGAGCGGAGCCGATAGCGGCTACTGCCTGAGCAGGGCTCATGGCGGGAGCAACCTGAGCAACTGGAGCCGGCGACAGGGTGCCAAGGGCTACCCCATCATGCACTGCCTTGTCCCAACCTGCCTGGAAGTTGCCGCCCAGCAGGCCGCGCCACGAAGCGCGTAGGTAGTTATAGTAGCTCTGCGGATTGCCAGCCCAGGTTAGCAGGCTATCCTGCGCCTGACGGGTAGCAAACAAAGGCGAAATAGCAGGCTGAGCTAAGCTCAGGAAGCCACGCTTAGGCTCGTAGTCATTCCACGACTCCAGGAAGTTGTGGTCTGGGCAAGCGTAGTAGCACAGGGAGCCGGTTTCGTCCAAACGGTCATTAAGCGAAATGCTTACCGGAACCTTGGCAATACCAGTTTGCACTTTCGCAGCCAGCGGATGATCGTAAGCTGGGTTGGCGTGATAGAAAATAACCGCACCTACGGTACCGGCATTCATATCATTTACCAAGCGCACCATCCGGGCGTCGTCGCCCTGGCGCAGCATGGAAGGATTAGCCACGTCAACAGCCGCGCTACCAAGCGTCTGGTTGATAGCCGTAACGAGCGTTTGGATTGCTACGTCGTTTGAACCCGAAACTACCAAGCCACGGGCACCAGCGGCGCGCAACTCGGCAGCAGCTTTTTTCAGCTGGGCTGAACCGGCAGCAGCACCACCCCCAACTATAGCGTTGTACAGAGCAACAGCCGTAGCCCCCATTTCCGAAGGCTTAACCGGCACTCGCACGTCGGCGTTGGCACCCGTCAGCGTCATTGCCGATTCAAACTGGAAGTGACGGTTCATCGTCTTCTTCTCGGCCGAAACTTTACGGTTGGTGATATACTGATGAGCATATTCAACCGGGAGAGCCAAGTACCAAGGAAGTCGGCGCCCAAGCTTACGATTACGGCAGCCTTGCTGAAATCGTAGGAAGGCAGCACCCCACCGTTGGCGCGGAGCAATGCCGACTGCGAGTTGGCATCGTACATCACGTGCTCCGTGTTGGGGTAGCGCGAGGCAAACTCAGCAATTACCTTCTTGGTCGTGGGGCTGATGATGGTTGGCGACACGATGGCAATACGACCGGTAACACCGGCCAGCTTCGTGCGGATTTCCTGGTCAACCTGGTCGGTAGCCGCTTTCTTGCCTTTGATAGCGAAGTGCTGCAGACGGCCTTTGTCGTAGAGGCTCAGTACCGAGGCCTGAGCCCGGGCCGACAGGCCACCACGCGTGATAGGCGAACCGGGGTTGCCTTCTAGCTTAATCGGACGGCCCTCACGGGTTTTTACCAACACAGCGTTGTAGTCGGTACCGTTGAAATAAGTGGAAGCGTAAAAGTTGGCAATACCTGGATCAACCTCTTCGGGTTTGTTGAGGTATGGAATTGCCTTGCGGACCGGGGTTTCGCAGCTTGCCAGGGTAGCAGCGGCAATACCGAAGCCCATGAGTTTGAGGAAGTCGCGACGCGGGGCTACCGCGGCGTCGGAAGAGCCGTGGGATTCCTTCACCGGCAGGAAATCGCCAAACTCGCTGAACGCGTTTTTGACAAACTCCGGTGAGCTTTCCAGTTCCTCAATTCCCTTCCAGTACTTAGGCGACTCTTGCATCGTGTTTTTTGGGGACTAGGGTCTTAGGGACTTAGCGACTTGGATTCTGGTCCGGTAAGTCTCTAAGTTGGTATGCGTGTTTTTAAAGAAGAAAACAGGTCTTAGGCGCACCAGAAGCAGTGGCTGCATTCCGGGCACCTAAGACCTTGTCAGGCTAGTAGTGGCACTTCGAGCACTCCGTACCGCCGTTCGACGACACCGTGAAGGGAGCACCGCTGTTAGCAGCATCGTGCAGTTTCACGAGGTTGTTGTAGTAGCCGTTGCCCTTCGTGTTGAGGGAGTCTCGCGGTGGCAGTTGATGCACCAGCCCATGGTCAGGGGCGAATACTGGTACACTACCTCCATGTTCTGAATTGGACCGTGACAGGTCTGGCACTCGATGCCACCTACTTGGGTGTGCTGGGAGTGGTTGAAGTAAGCCAAGTCGGGCAGGTTGTGAATACGAACCCACTGAATCGGCTGCTTGCGCTCGATAGCGCGGTAGATCTTCTTGATTTCGGGCGACTCCGTTTTGATCTGCGAGTGGCAGTTCATACAGATGTTGGCCGAAGGAATGTTAGCACTCTTGCTCTTATATACCGAAGTGTGGCAGTACGAGCAGTTGATCTGGTTTTCACCGGCGTGCAGCTTGTGCGAGAAAGCAATAGGCTGGGTAGGCTGGTAGCCCTGAGCCAAGCCGATGGCCATTACGCCCTGTACCGACTCATACAACACAACGAGAACAAACAGACCCAGAGCCAAACCGCGCACTACAGGCGACTTGTAGATCTTGCTGAAGTCGAAGCGCTGCTCCAATTGCTCCACGTCGCGACCATCGAGATCCTTGCGGCCGCGCAGCACGTCTTTCATGATGTTGGCGATGATAACCAAGGTTACCACCAACACCAGCAGCACTACTACTAATACAATCAGCAGAATGTCGATCGTGCTGTTGCCCGTTCCGGCTCCGGCGGCAGCGCCACCATCCGCACCATCAACTTTGCCAGCATTCTCAGCTGTTACACCGCCAGCGGCAGCCGTAGCCGGCTTGTCACTTTCGGCAGCAACGTAGGAGATAATCGAGGTGATTTCAGCGTCGGAGAGCTGGAAGCTCGGCATCTGCTGCTTCTGGTACTGGTTGAAGATTTTCACCGCGTACTCGTCGCCGCTGGCAACAACTTTGCTGGAGTTCTTAATCCACGGAATCAACCAGGAAATGGGGCGACGCTTGTGCACGTCTTTAAGGGCGGGCCTACTACTACCTCATTGATGGCGTGGCACTGGGCGCAGTTTTGCGTGAACAGTGTGTTGCCAGCGCTGATAGCAGCGGCATCACCGGTGGTGGCACCCGCAGCGGCGGCTGGGGCGGCGGCGGCAGTAGAGCCGGGCGTCACGCCATCCTTGCTAGCAGCCGGTGCGGTAGCAACGGGAACTGTTTCTGCTTGCTGGGCGGTGGAGGAACCCACCGCAGCAAATGTCAGAAACAGAGCTAGAAAGACGTGGGAGAGAGGACGAAGTCGGATGCTATTCATAGCACAATGTGACTGGGAAAAAGAAAGGCAGGGGTACTTCAAGGCCACAAATGTAGGTCGGGAATCGCAGACCGCAAACCTGCCTGGGCTAATTTTCGCCCATTGTGGCTTGCTTAGAATCATTCTAAAAAACCCTGCCGCGTATCTCCTTATATAATAGGAATACACTATGCCCTTCTACACTTGAGCTTTCAGCTCCCTCGGATTAATACTACTCCCTTTGCTAACTTATCTTAGCTTCAAAGGTTTGGCAATTTCCCTACCTAGGGCCTTTAATTTCAACTACTCAGATAAATTTACCAGGCACCTTGAGGATAAGCCCGGATAAGTAGTATCTTTGCGCCCTGATTCATTTTTTCATTTAATTTTTTCATCCCGTCTAATGGAAGTAAGAAATTACGAGACGGTCTTCATCCTAACTCCCGTTCTGAACGAGACGCAGGTGCAAGAGACGATCGAGAAGTTCTCGCAGGTGCTTAAGGAAAATAGCGCCGACATTATCCACACCGAAAACTGGGGCCTCAAGAAGTTGGCTTACCCAATCCAGAAGAAAAACACCGGATACTATTTCCTGGTGGAGTTCACTGGCTCAGGTAACATCGTTGACGTACTCGAGCTGGCATTCCGCCGCGACGAGCGCATCATCCGCTTCCTGACGACTGTTCTCGACAAGCACGCGGTGGCCTACAGCCAGCGTCGTCGCAACGGCGAGATGAACCAGCAGAAGGCTAAACAACAATCGGAAGCCGTAGCCCAATAAGACCATGAGCCTAGCCAACGAGAAAATCCACAAGCAGGACACGCGCAAGAAATACTGCCGCTTCAAGAAGAACGGCATTAAGTACGTGGACTACAAAGACCCGAACTTCCTGCTGAAGTTTGTGAACGAGCAGGGCCGCATTCTGCCCCGTCGTATCACCGGCACCAGCCTGAAATTCCAGCGCAAAATTGCTCAAGCCGTGGCTAAAGCCCGTCACTTGGCTTTGATGCCCTACGTAACCGATTCGTTGAAGTAAACTTTTCTTACAGAGACTGACATGGAAGTAATTCTGAAAGACGACGTAAAGAACCTGGGCTACAAGAACGACATCGTTACTGTAAAGTCTGGTTACGGTCGTAACTACCTGCTGCCGCAGGGTCTGGCTATTCTGGCCGACAAGACCAACAAGAAAATCGTTGCCGAGAACGTACGTCAGGCTGCTCACAAAGCCGACAAGATCAAAGGTGACGCGCAGGCTATTGCCGACAAAATCGGTGAGGCTGCTTTCGAAATCAAAGCCAAAGTGGGCGAAACCGGCAAGATTTTCGGCCGCGTGACCACCCTGCAGCTGGCCGAGGCTCTGAAAGCTAAGGGCGTAGACGTAGACCGCAAGCGCATCTCCTTCGATCAGGAGCCTGCGTCGGCTGGTGAGTACACGGCTACCATCAACCTGCATAAAGAAGTAAAGCACCAGGTGCGCTTCAACGTAGTAGCTGAGTAAGCTACCTGCATAGAGTAATAAAAAGCCTGACTACCGCGGTAGTCAGGCTTTTTTGCTATTGGCTGGTTTGCTTTTTCCTCTGGATTAAAGCAGCAGTTTTACCCTAGCTTCTCTTTGGGAAACATCTTCTTGATGAGAGGTGTATACCTTTGGTGCTAGGGCAAGATGATCCATGAGGCCCAGAAGGCCGTAGGCTTTCCCAGGGCCTCTCCCTGCTCCTGGTCGGTTTCGGTTTTGGCTGAACGGGCAGAGTTGAGTAGGTTGCCTGTTCGTTGGCCGTAGTTAGGCCTTATACCTATAGAATGTTCCGTACTGAATTACCGCTTACGCCGCACCCCCAACAGCTGCCGCTCTCGGCCCAAGTGCTGACGGTGGGCTCGTGCTTTTCGGATACAATTGGGTCTCGCCTGGCAGCTGCCAAGGTCAAAACCCTGGTTAATCCTTTTGGCACCGTATTCAACCCTCTTTCGGCGTGCCAGCTGCTTCGCGCGGCCGCCGGTGAAGACATGGACTGGCAGCAGCACCTGGTGGAAGCCCGGGGCCGCTGGCAAAGCTACGACCTGCACGCAAGCATCGGGGCCGATTCGCCCGTGACGCTGCTGCAGCGGATTCAGGGATTGGTACAGGAAGTCGGCGAGTTTTTGCAGCGCACCGATGTAGTCATGCTTACGCTGGGCTCGGCTTATGCTTACCGCCTGCTGGAAACTGATGAGGTAGTCAACAACTGCCACAAAGTACCGGCTGAGAAGTTCGAGAAAGTACTGCTGACGCCCGATGAGATTATCAACGCCGTAGCCGAAACCCACGCGTACCTGCGGCGGGCCAACCCGAAGCTGCGCTTTATTCTGACGGTAAGCCCCGTGCGGCACCTGAAGGATACGCTGCCCCTGAACTCGGTAAGCAAATCGGTGCTGCGCGTGGCCTGCCACTACCTGAGTGAGTTGCTACCCGACGTGTCGTACTTCCCGGCCTACGAACTGCTGCTGGACGATTTGCGGGACTACCGCTTTTATGCGGCTGATATGTTGCACCCCTCGGATGTGGCCGAGAACTACATCTGGGAGCGTTTCACCCGTACCTACTTCGACCCTGCTTTTGGCCGCTTCCGCAAAGAGTGGGAAGCCGTGCGCCAAGCTCTGGGCCACCGCCCACTATATCCGGAAGCCCCGGAACATCGGGAATTCCTGGAAGCAACCCTCGCCCGGCTGCACCGCTTGGCTGGCCAAACTGATGTTCGCGCCGAAATTCGGGAGCTTGAGCAGCAACTGGCCGCTTTGCCCTTACCCAAGCCTGAGCTCCTGCCCGAACCCGAATTGGAGGAGGACGATGATGAGGAGCGCATTGATATTGGTGAACCCGAGACTCCGCTTACCCACGCCGTAGCGGAAGTAGTGCCTGTAGCCGCACCAGTAGTTGATACAGCCTCAGAGGTGGCAATTGAGCAACCGGAGTCGGAGGATGACGACGAGGAGGAAGCGTCGGGAGAAGAAAGCCTAGACCTCGCTTTAGAAAGCGAAGTACCGCAGTTCCCTAAGAAAAAACGACGGAGCCGGGGCGGAGCCAAGCGTACGGCCCGCAAAAAGGCCGCCCAGCTTTACGCTCAGCAAGCAGCCGAAGCCGCTGCTGCAGCCTCGGTTTCAGCTACGGCCGCTGTTGAACCAGCGGAAGCCGAGCAGTTAGCCCCGGCAGAAACCCTTTCGCCTGCGGCACCTACCTCGGCAGAACCAAATGTGGCAGATGAATCGACTCCGGAACCCGTGGCACCAGAGCCTACGCCTGAGCCTACTCCTGCCGAAGCACCTGCACCTGTTGCCGTCCCGGTAGTGGCAAAGCCTCAGCCCGCTCCGAATGTAGACTGGCTGCAGCCTATGGATGAGCCGGAAGAGGAAGAGGCACCAAAACGCCGCGGCCTGAAGGGACGCAGTAAAGGCAGCTTGGCCACGGAGAAAAAGCCCCGGGATACCAAAGACCGGGTAATAACCACGCCTCCGACCAAGTCGCGTAGGAAGCCGGCCCCGCTGTACGCAGAGCAAGCTGCCCCTGTAGTCGAGTCGATTCCGGTGGAAGCAGCAGTACCCGAGTCAGCCCCAGTCGAGCAGCCTGCTCCCGCAGCAGTACCCGAGCCGGCTGCTGAAACTGTAGTTTCCGTGGAAACAGCACCGGTGGAAGCAGTAGTACCAGAGCTTACTGAAGCTACGGAAACCGCTGAGAAACCGAAACCAGCCAGGAAGCCTCGTCCTTCACGGGCAAAGGCAGCCGTGGCTCCAGTGGAACCAACTCCGGCCCTAAAGCAGCCACGCCCAAAGCAGCTGCCCCAAAGGCAGCGCCCCGGAAATCCAAAGCGACTCCGCCAGTACCAGAGCCGGCGCCTGAAGAACCTAAGGCAGAAACTCCGAAGAAGCGCAGCCGCCCACCCCGGAAAAAACCCGCAGCGGCCGACGAAACGCCACCTGCTTCGTAAACCAAAACCCGGCCTCAACAGCCGGGTTTTGTCTTTTCACCCCAGCTCCATTTCTATGTCGTCTTCTCAGCCGGCTCACACCAACCGCCTTAGTCAGGAAACCAGCCCGTACTTGCTTCAGCACGCCCATAATCCGGTGGATTGGTACCCGTGGGGTGAGGAAGCGCTGAGCCGAGCCCGGGCCGAGCAAAAGCCCATCATTGTGAGCATCGGGTACGCGGCCTGTCACTGGTGCCATGTAATGGAGCGGGAGTCGTTCGAGAATCCGGCTCTGGCCCAGCTCATGAATGAGCATTTTGTTTGCATCAAGGTGGACCGGGAAGAGCGGCCCGATGTGGACCAAGTGTACATGGATGCCCTGCAGGCCATGGGCGTACCGGGCGGTTGGCCCCTGAATGTGTTTTTGAACCCGGAGGCTAAGCCATTTTACGGCGGAACCTACTTCCCGCCCGTAGCTGGGGTCAACTGCTGCAGAGTATCGGGGAGGCTTACCAGGGAGAACACCGGGCTGAGTTAGACAAGTCGGCCGAAGAGTTTGCGCGCCTGCTGCGAACTAGTGACTTGGAGAAGTATGGGGCAGGCCTGGCAGATGCAGCTTTATCGGAGGAACAGTTCAAGCTGCTGGTTTACAACCTGGGCGTACACTTCGACTCGGAAAAAGGCGGCATGAACCGGGCCCCAAAGTTTCCGATGCCCAGTATCTGGCGGTTTCTGCTGCGTTGCTATGCTCGTACCGGCAGCCAGCTGGTACTCAACCAAACCCTACTGACGCTGCGCGAAATGGCCTGGGGTGGCATTTACGACCAGGTAGGCGGGGCTTTGCGCGCTATTCGGTGGATGCCGAGTGGCTGGTGCCCCATTTCGAGAAGATGCTCTACGACAACGGGCAGCTGGTGAGCCTGTATTCCGAAGCCTTCCAGTTGACTCAGGACCCACTGTTCCGCGACGTGGTGTACGACACCATAGCGTTTGTAAAGCGGGAATTGACAAGTCCGCAGGGAGGATTCTATTCGTCGCTGGATGCCGACAGTGAGGGCGAGGAAGGCAAGTTTTACGTGTTTACCAAAGAGGAACTGCAGCAGATTCTCGGCGACGAGGAAGCTTTGTTTTCGGCCTATTACAACTGCACTGCGTTGGGCAACTGGGAACACGGCCGCAACATTCTGCACCGCCGGCAGTCCGACGCCGACTTTGCCGCCGAGCACGAGTTGGAAGTGGCGGTACTGGAGGCCATAGTAGCCGAGTGGAAGCAGAAAATCCGGCGGGCCCGCAATCAGCGGGTGCGCCCAGGCCTCGACGACAAGATCCTCACGGGTTGGAATGCTTTGATGCTAAGCGGGCTGGTGGATGCCTACCGGACGTTTGGCGAAGCTGGCTTCCTAGAATTGGCCCTGCAAAACGCCCGGTTTCTGCAAACCAACCTGCGGCAGGGCCCGCGCCTGCGCCGCAGCTTCAAAGCCGGCCGTGCCACCATCGACGGGTTCCTGGAAGACTACGCCCTGGTTATTCAAGCTTATATTAGCCTCTACGAGGTTTCTTTCGACGCCCAGTGGCTGCAGGAGGCCGAAACCATGACGCAGTACGTGCAGGACCACTTTTTCGACCCTGAGGAAAATCAGTTCTTCTACACCGACGACGCGGGTGAAACGCTGATTGCCCGCAAAAAAGAGCTGTTCGACAACGTCATTCCCGCTTCCAACTCGGTTATGGCTCACAACCTGCTACGGCTGAGCCTGCACCTCGAAAAAGAAGAGTATCGGGAGCTAGCCGCACGAATGCTGGGCCAGGTTCAGGAGCTGGTGGTGAAAGAGCCCCAGCACCTGACCACTTGGGCGGCGCTGTATGCAGCTCTGCTGCAGCCCATGGCCGAAATTGCCATTGTAGGTCCCGACGCAGAAGCCTTGCGGGAGGAGCTTGGCCGGCACTTTTTGCCCCATGCCGTGGTAGCCGGTACCACAGAGGCCAGTGAGTTGCCGCTGCTGCTGCACCGCACGGCCCAGAACGGGCAAACTACCCTGTACGTGTGCTTCAACCGGGCCTGTCAGCAGCCGGTATATAGCGTTGCGGATGCTTTGGCCCAGCTGCCTGCGCCGGGTGCTGGCTAACTTTTACTTCTTGGCTCTGACCGACATAAGCCGAATTGCCAAGCCCAGAGAAACCTGCGGCCCGCAATTCGGCTTACCTTTGCGGTCCTGTTGTTAGCTGATCTGTCCGTTGAGCCTTTCCTTTGACTTTGCCCAGCCGGAAGCCGCCGGAGCCGACCGCGTCACGCTGTTTGTGGACGTGATTCTGCCCCTGCCGCTGCCCAAGCTGTATACCTACCGCGTGCCCTACGAGATGAACGACGAAGTCGTCATCGGGGCCGCGTGATTGTGCAGTTTGGGGCCAAGAAAACGCTTAGCTGCATTGTGGCGGCCGTGCACGAAACGCCGCCGGCCCAGTACCAGGCCAAATACATCCTGGAGTTTATCGACGATGCACCAGTGGTGACTCAGGCCCAGCTGAAGTTGTTTCGCTGGATGGCCGACTACTACATGTGCACCCTGGGCGAGGTCATCAACGCGGCTTTGCCCTCGGCGCTGAAGCTCAGCTCTGAGTCCCGCATTCAACTGCATCCGGCTTTCGAGCCCGAAAACAACCCCTACCCGCTCAGCGAGCAGGAAGAGCGGATTGTGGCCGTACTCAGCTCCGAGGATGGCAAGGCCCTGACCTTTACCGAAGTCGGCGACCTGCTGGGCAACACCAACTTTCACAAGGTCATTAAGTCGCTGATTCAGAAGGACGTCATCTTTCTGTTTGAGCACTTGGCCGATAAGTACTCACCCAAGGTGGTGAAGAAAGTGCGGCTGGCCCACCATTTCGTGGAGGATAATGTGCTGGAGGAGCTGTTTGCCAAAATGGCCAGCAAGCCCAAGCAACTCGACGTGCTGATGCGCTACCTGCAGCGGGTGCCGGTGTACCAGAACGTGCACGCCAACCACCAGGGAATGGAAAAGGCCGCTCTGACCAGCAGCCCCCACCTCTCCCCTTCGGCCGTCAACACGCTGATTAAAAACGGGGTCCTGGAGCAGTTCGACGTCATTGTGTCGCGCTTCCCGATGGACGACTCGCCGGAGGCCAAGATTCACTTCTCCCTGAGCGAGGCCCAAACGGCGGCCCACGATGAGGTGCTCAAGCAGTTTGGGGAGAAGGACATTGTGCTGCTGCACGGCGTAACGGGTGCGGGCAAAACCGAAATCTATATTGAACTGATCCGCAAGGCTCTGGAAGGCGGCGGGCAGGTGCTGTACTTATTGCCCGAAATTGCCCTCACGGCCCAGATTGTAACCCGCCTGATGCGCGTATTCGGCACCCGCCTGGGCGTCTACCACTCCAAGTTCTCGGACAATGAGCGGGTGGAAGTGTGGAATGGGGTGTTGTCGGGCCGCTTTCAGGTGGTAGTAGGCGTGCGCTCCGCTGTGTTCCTGCCCTTCGACAATATGTCCCTCATCATCGTGGACGAGGAGCACGAGAGCAGCTATAAGCAGTATGACCCCTCGCCGCGCTACAACGCCCGGGAAGTGGCCCTGATGATGGCCAACTTCCAGGGCGCTAAAACCCTGCTGGGCTCGGCCACGCCGGCCGTGGAAACCTACTATCAGACCCGAGCCGGGCGCTGGGGCCTGGTTACGCTCAGCAAACGCTTTGGCGAAGCAGGTTTGCCCGAAATTGAGCTGGTGGATACGCGCAAGCAGCGCGACGCCAAGAAAATGCTCAACCACTTCACGCCCGAGCTACTGAGTGAAATCGAGCGGAAGCTGGGTTTGAAAGAGCAGGTTATTCTGTTTCAGAACCGCCGCGGCTACTCGCCCTTCATTTCCTGCCTCGACTGCGGCTGGATTCCGAAGTGTAAGAACTGCGCCGTGAGCCTGAGCTACCACAAACACGCCCACGAGCTGCGCTGCCACTACTGCGGTTTCCACGACCGAATGCCGGTGGAATGCCCCGCCTGCGGCTCCCGCAACCTGAAGACTGTGGGCTTCGGTACCGAGAAGATTGAGGACGACCTTAAGATTATGCTGCCCCAGGCCAACGTGCAGCGCATGGACCTCGACACGACCCGGGCCAAGAACTCCTACCAGCAAATTATTGCCGACTTCGAGCAGCAGACGACCAACGTGCTGGTGGGTACCCAGATGGTGACCAAGGGCCTGGACTTTGCCAACGTGAGCCTGGTGGGCATCATCAACGCCGACAGCATCATTCACTACCCCGATTTCCGGGCCCACGAACGGGCCTTCCAGATGTTTGTGCAGGTGAGCGGGCGGGCCGGCCGCAAAGGCAAGAAGGGTAAGGTTATTATCCAGACGGCCGACCCGGCTCAGGTGATTTTCGACAAAGTCATCCGTAACGACTACCTCGAATTCTATGAGTACGAAATAACCCAGCGGCGCGAGTACGGCTTTCCGCCCTTCATGCGCGTGATTCGGCTTACAGTAAAGCACGTAGATCAGCTCGTAGCCGAGCAAGCCGCCATTCTGCTAACCCAGGAGCTGGTATTCCGCCTGGGCCGGGAGGCCGTGCTGGGGCCGGAAGCGCCGTACATCTTCAGGATTCGGAACTTCTATCTGCAGGAAATTACCATCAAGCTCGACCGGGAACACACGGTGCTCAAGCACGCCAAAGCTCAGATTATAGAGGCTATGAACGTGGTAAAAGACCAGAAGGAGTTCAAGCAGGCCCGCCTCGTGGCTGATGTCGACCCAATGTAGAGGGCAGCGTATCCATGGAGCTGTTTATCTGGGCCCATTATGAATAGCACCGCGTCAACTACGTAAAGTAGAGTAAAGCTAGCCCCGGTGAACTCAGCATATGGGTGGATGTAGAAACAAAAAAGCCCTGCTGGCAGCTGCCAGCAGGGCTTTTTATTGTATACCCGGTAAGTCCTACAACTCGTCGAGCAGGTAAAGGATGATGAGCACCAAGCCGATCAGGGCAATGATGGCACCCAGCACGTAGATGAGGCCGATACCGGTGGCCGCACCCAGAATCTCAATCAGCAGACCTACCAGCAACAGGATTACACCCTGGCGCAGTTTGCCTTGCAGCTTGTTGGTGCTAGCTACTTCACTATGCTTTTTCACTTCCATCTTGCTGCTCAGCTTCTCAGCCTTCTTGGCCACTTTCGCCACAATCGACCGTTCGATCAGGTTCAGCTTGCGGCTAGCCTGAGCCTTAGTGGCGGGCTGCACGGCAGCAACAGTTGCGGCTTCCTTTACAGCGGGAGCAGCCGACACAGCCTTAGAAGCAGTAGCGGGGGCAGCAGGAGCCGAGGCTACGGTAGCGGGGGCAACTGCGGGAGCAGCTTCCGGAACGGCAGCTACTTCTGGAGCGGGAGTAGCAGCTACTGGGGCGGGCTTCACGCTTACAGCCCGGTTGGCGGTGCCGTGGTACGATGAAGTCTTGGGCAGCATTGCATACTCAGCCCGATTACAGCTGCTCAGCGCAACGACAATTGCCGCGAAGGCGGTCAGCTTGTGTAGGAGTCCGGATACGTGTTTCATGTGGTAAGGAAGTTGGTGAAGAGTTCGAAAACAGGCTTTCTACGGGCAAAAATATAAATAGTGGCCCGACTTTGTCTTTTTCAAACTGAATTTTATCCTCTTTCCAACAGCCAACTCCCTAAGCACAACGGTCTTTACCAATATAAAATATGGTGAATATTTCTTCGTAGCTCAACCGCTACAGCCCGAACGAACCCTTCCCCTCGCATGGATGTTTGTCCGAACACAGTTTATTTGCACCTGTGCGTATGACTATTCCTTCCTTTTCCCTCTTGGGCTCCTGGGCTCTGAGTCTTCTGCTATTTCAGGCCTGTACCCAGCCGCTGAGTGAAAGTACCGCGGCCACTGCGGCCGAGCAACGCCGGCAGTCCTCCGTGCCCGACACCACCGGCTATGAGATTCGTCCGCCGGCCGACCCCAACGGCATCAGCCGCTATTACCTGGGCCGGCAGATTGCGCACGTTATGGGCCACGAGGGCGCCGACTGGCTGGAGCGCTCCGGACGGGAGCAGGAAGAAGGAACCGACGTGCTGCTCAAAGCCCTGCGCCTCAAACCTACTGATGTAGTAGCCGACATTGGTGCGGGCACGGGTTACTTCTCGTTTCGGATGAGTGCCCTCGTACCCCAGGGCAAGGTCCTGGCCGTGGATATCCAGCCCGAGATGATAACCTACTTGCAGGACAACAAGGAGCGCAACAACGCCCCCAACGTGGAGCCGGTGCTGGGTACGGTACAAAACCCTAATCTGCCGGCTAACAGTGTGGATCTGGCCCTGATTGTGGACGCCTACCACGAGTTTGACCACCCCCGGGAAATGATGCGGGCCATTAAGTCGGCGCTGAAGCCCAACGGCCGGGTAGCCCTGGCCGAATACCGGGCCGAAGACCCTAAAGTACCCATCAAGCGCATTCACAAGATGAGCGTGGAGCAGGCCCGTAAGGAAATGAAGGCCGTGGGCCTGGAGTTTATTGAAAGCATCGAAACCCTGCCCCAGCAGCACCTGATGTTTTTCCGGCGGCCCAAGTAGCAGCTAGCCGTACTGACGAAGCCGGCGCCTCGGCGTACCTTTGTGGCTATGTCAGCCACTCCCGACCCACGCCTGCTTTCCATCTTCGATTATACCTATGAGCTGCCGGCGGCGCGCATCGCGCCCGAACCGTTGCCTAACCGTGACCAGTCGCAGCTGCTGGTGTACCGCCAAGGCAGCCTGCAGGACCGGCGCTTCACCGACCTGCCCACCGAGCTGCCGGCCGACGCACTGCTCGTATTCAACAATACCAAAGTGGTGCGGGCCCGCCTGTTCTGCCACAAGCCGACGGGGGCATCGTGGAGCTGTTTTGCCTGGAGCCGGTAGCCCCGCACCGCTCGGTAGAGCTGGCCATGCAGCAAACCGGCAGCTGCGTCTGGAAATGCCTGGTCGGTAACGGTAAGCGCTGGAAAGCTGGTCCGGTGCAGGTGGCTTTTACCCTGAACGATGCCGAAGCAGTACTGACGGCCGAGCGTGTGGAAGCTGCCGACGGCTATTCCTTGATTCAATTTAGCTGGCAGCCAGCCGAAGCTCCTTTCGCCGAAGTTTTGCGTGCCGCCGGGCATTTGCCCCTGCCCCCTTACCTCAACCGCGCCGACACGGACGTAGACGCGGTGCGCTACCAAACGGTGTACGCGGCCCACGAAGGGGCCGTAGCGGCTCCCACGGCCGGCCTGCACTTTTCCGACGCCGTCTTTGCCGACCTCAAAGCCCGGGGTATTGCTACGGCTGAGCTAACTCTGCACGTGGGGCCGGTACTTTCCAACCGGTGAAAGCCGCCCAGATGGAAGACCACGCCATGCACGCCGAGCCTATTGCCGTAAACGCGGCTTTGCTGCGCCAGCTGTTAGCCCACGCGCCCCGGCCTATTATTGCCGTTGGCACCACCAGCCTGCGCACCCTGGAAAGCCTGTACTGGCTTGGCGCCCGGCTCACGCAGCAGCCTACCACGGAACCCATCTGGCACGTTACGCAGTGGCAACCGTACGAGGAAACTCGGGTAGTACCGTTGCAGGAGGCACTTGAGGCCCTGCTGGCCCATCTGGAACAGAGCGGAGCCGACACGATTCAGGCTACCACTCAGCTACTGATTGCCCCGGGTTACCGGTTCCGGGTTATCCAGGGTTTGGTCACCAACTTTCACCAGCCCGAAAGCACCCTGTTGCTGCTTGTGGCGGCGCTTATCGGGCCCGACTGGCGCCGGGTATACGACCACGCCTTGGCCCACGACTACCGGTTTTTGAGCTACGGCGACAGTTCCCTGCTGCTGCCCTAACTGCTTTCCTAAAGCTTCACGGCTTCTTCATATACTCAGGTGAATATTCCTCCGCATCTTCACCCTTAGCTCCCTGCTGCCTATGAAAAAAGTAAGCCTGCTGCCTCAGTGCGCATTTTCAGACAGTGCTTTTACCTCAGGCCCAATGTGCTGGCTCAAGCTCCACACTAGTTGAGCTTATTGGTTGTACGGGTAGATACAACCTATTTTATCGGACCCGTATAAGGACCTAGAATTCCCTATTTCTAACGACGACTCTTCATCATGAAAAAGATAACTCTGCTGCTGGCTATGGTAGCATTTTCGGTTGCTGCGCACGCGCAGGACAATAAGGCTGTAGTTCGTGACGACGCCACCGGTGCCAAAACCACCGCTGAAGTGCGCGACAATGGCACGGTGAAAGTAGAAAGCCGTTCGGGCCGCACCAAAGCGGGTCAGGCTGCCTACAACACCAAGCAAGACGCCAAATACGCTGGTAAGAAAACCGGCCAGGTTGTGAAAAAAGGCGCCCAGAAAACCGGCAAAGTCGTGAAGAAAGGTGCTTCGGCCGTGAAAAATAAAGCTGAGGACGTAGTAGACTAGTCTAACCGCGTCTTACCCAAAAAAGCCCCGGCCAATTCGTTGGCCGGGGCTTTTTGCTGGTAGTAAGTGGCCGACTTTACTGCCCCACAAAGAACAGCGCGTTGCCGAAAATCAGCTTGCCACCCTGCCAGAAACCACGGAACAATGGGTTATCGGCTAAGTACACGACCTGCCCCCGGCCCATCTCCTGGGTGCCCAGCACGAAGGTGTCGGTGAGCTTGCGGCGGGCACTGCGGCCGGTAAAGCCGGCGGCGTAGTTGTCGCGCTTAAGCACACCAACGTTCCAACCGCCGGCCTCCAAAAAGCGGTAATTAAGCGTGTCGCGGATGAGGGCAAAGTACGTGGAGCCGTAGCCAAACGCCAGCGGGTGGGTATTGTCGAGCTGCACGCGGTACACGCTGCCCTGCACTCGTTCCCCAATCTGCTGCCGCTCGGCTTCGGCGTAGCGGCGCAGCTGCTGGTAGGCGGTGCGGGCTTTAGCAGTGCTGTCGGGGGCTTTGGTTTTGAGTAGGAAGTCCTTTTTGTTGGCCAGGAAAGCCGCGGCCCCTTCCAGAGCAATCAGCTTACCGCCCCCGCGTACCCAGGCTTTCAGGGCCTCCAGGCTTTTCTCAGGGTAAATATCCGCGTAGTTGCCATCGGGCAGGATGAGCACGTCAAACTTCTGTAGGGGCACCGTGCGCAGGTAGTCGGCGCCCAGCACCGTGACGGGGTAGCCCAACTGCTGCTCGAAGAAGTGCCATACTTCGCCAAAAGCCGTAGCCGAAACGCCTTCCCCGGCTACCACTGCCACGTTGGGCCGACTTACGTAGCGCACGTAGCCCGAGCCCAGGTCGGCGCCACTAGTCGAAAAGCCCGAGCCCACGGCCTGCACCTGCACGCCGGTTGAATCGGCCTGGGCCCGTACCAGCTGGTCGAAGCGGGCACCCAGAGTTTCATTGCCCGTACGGGTAAGTATGAGAGTGCCGGGCTGGTACTTCTGCCCTTCCGCCTCAAAAGCCCGCTGGGCAACCCGCACCTTCACCCGCTGCTGGAGCAGCCGGCTCAGAAACTTCATATCCTGCAAACTGCTCCACCGAGCCACGTAGGCGTAGGGTTTTTCGACTGGGGCAACGCTGGTAGCTACGGGAGCAACCGGCTTTTTGGCGCTGGCCTCCAATCGTGAGGTCAAGGCATAGGCATTCAACCCGAAGGAATACGGCAAGGCCCAGGCCGTAATGTCGTAGGTCAGGGAGTCTTCCAGGGCCGGGCGGGGCTCAAACAACACCTTCACCAGCGTCGATTTGGGCTGATACATGCTGACTACAATATCCTCCGCCTTGATCTGCAGGTTCTCGGTTTTGCCGGTAGCGTAGCTGAAAGCCCGGGTACTGAGCTTGCGGCCCGCGTAGCCGTACTGAATCTGCTGCCGGTCGAGGTACTGGGTAAGAGCCTGCAGCTGGCCCGGAGCGGCACTCCCACTGAGCACGAAGGCCTTGTAAGGCCCGCGGGGTTGGGTGCGGGCGTTGGTATAGTACTTCTCAAACTCCCGTACCAGCTCGGGCTGCCGGTCGGAGGCCGCCTGAATGGTAGCCAGACTGGTAGCGTGGTGGTGAGCAATGCGCTGGCTCAGCGTGAGCGTGTCGCCGTCGGCCTTGGCTACGCGCACCCCGGCCCGGCCCGAGCCGCCCTGCTCATAGGTCATGCCAATGGCGCCGTTGAAGCTGGGGTAGGTGTCGCCGTAGCTTGGATAGAACAGGTCGTAGGTTTCGCGGGTGAAGTAGAGCCAGTTGTTTTGGTCGAACACTTTGCGGTTATAGTCGCCGATGACGTTCTGGAAATTGCGCTGCCAGGGCGTGATATCCTCGTGGAAGGGCTTGGCGGCCGGCGAGAAGTAGTACGGGTCGTCCACGCTCATCTCGTGGAAATCGGCGTGCACCTGGGGCAGCCACTGGTTGTAGAGCGCCACGCGCTGCTGGCTTTCCTGCTGGGTTTGCCAGGCCCAGTCCCGGTTCAGGTCGAAGAAATAATGGTTGTAGCGGCCGCCGGGCCAGGGCTCGTGGTGCTCCCAGGCGTAGGGCGAGGCATTGGGCTGGGCGCTGCGGGCCCGGTTATACCACTGCACGTACCGCTCGTGCCCGTCGGGGTTCACGCAGGGGTCTATCAGCACGACCACGTTTTGCAGCCACTGCTGGGCCTGTGTATTCTGCGGGTTAGCCAGGTCGTAGAGCACTTCCATCACGGCTTCCGACGACACGGCCTCGTTGCCGTGAATGTTGTAGCTGAGCCACACCACGGCTGGCATCTGCTTTTGCACCGTGCCGGTTTCCAAGCCCGCCCGTCGCAGGTTGTTTCGCCGGATTTCCTCTAGTCGGGCCAGATTTTCCGGGGTTCCTACCTGAATTACTTCCAATGGCCGGCCTTCGTAAGTAGCGCCGTAGGGCTGCACCCGCATCCGTCCGCCAGAGTTTTGGGTTACCTGCTGCACATAATTCAGCAGTTGGGCGTGGGGCGTAAAGCGGCTGCCCAGCGGGTAGCCCAGAAATTGTGACGGCGTAAGCAAGCTGCCCCCACCGGCGCCTGGGCCACTACGCGGCCCGCCAGCAATAAGAGCGGCAGCAACAATAGGGCTCGAACAAGAGCCGGTACTTTACGAGTATGCATGTGTGGTGTCAAGGAAGAGAAACGGCGGGAAATCCGGCGGGCAGGCCAAACCTATTGATTCTGCGGCTACTTTAGGCCACGTGCTTTGCCGGTCTTCCACAAAAGTAGAAGTCCGCAGTCGGCCGAAATGCCCATTTTGCTTACCGCATTGCCCATGGAAATTACCCTTACAACGCCAGCCTTGCTTTTTCCCGCTTTGTCGTTGCTGCTACTGGCCTACACCAACCGCTTTCTGGCCTTAGTCAACATCGTGCGCACGCTCAAGACGCAGTACAAGACCACCCATAGCCCCCACCTGATTCAGCAGATACACAACCTGCGCCGGCGGGTGGAGATGGTGCGCAACATGCAGGCCGTGGGCGTAGGCTCCATGCTGGGCTGCGTGCTGGCCATGTTCCTGATTTATGCGGGCTTCAACTCGGCCGGGGCGGTAGTGTTTGGCGGCAGCCTGCTGGCGTTGCTGGTTTCATTGGGCATGTCGCTCTACGAAATCCAGATTTCGGTCGTGGCCCTACAGATTGAGCTCAACGACCTGGAAGAAAACGAGGAGCAGCGCTTAGCTCATCAGGCATAAGCTGCTGAGTTAAACGCTGCTCGTTGCTTCCGAAGCTACGGCTTCCGAAAAGGCATTTTACTGCTGGTTGCCTTCACCCGGCGTGGCGTCTTTCTCGCGGATCTGATACAGTACACTTTCGGCCACACCCCGGCCGAACAGGCTGACGCCGGCATTAAACACGCCCAACGCCAGCGTACCGGCTCCCACCCATTGGGAAGTGGGCTTGCCTTCCTGCTTCATGGCGGTGGCCCACTGAATAAGGCAGGCGCCAAAGCCAATTACGACTAGTCCGGAAGGGGCAAAAACCAGCCATTTCGTTTTATGCGTCATCGGGGTAAGAATTTAGGGTGAAACCAGAAAATCAATAGGGACTAACCACGACGGTAGCCACCAAGTTGGCAGCCAGCGTGAGCGGAAGAGCCTTAAGCTTCTTCTGCAATCGTACCTTTGGGCCTCTGGGTTACGGTCTACCGCCGAATCCTGCCGTTTAATTTGGTTCCCCTCCTGTTTTTACCGGGTGGAGTCCCTTCGTTTTCTTTCCCGATGAGCACCACTTTCTACGAACAGCTCCTGCACGAGGCCTTCCGCACGGAGGCCGAAGTTGCCCAGTACCTGTCGGCCGCCGACTTGGCCGCCTACAAAACTTTCGAGCAGGCCGGCAAGGCCGATATTGCCTTCCGCTTCGAGCGGGTGCGCCTGGCCGTGGCCATGTCCATTCTCAAGCTGCTGGCCGACCTGGGCGACCATGAGGAAAGCCGCAAGGTGATGGACGTGATGCACCGGGCCCTGAAGGCGAAGTCGGTGAATGAAATTGACGCTGTCATTACCAAGGACGCCAAGCTGTTTGAAAAGCTCTACACCAACCTCTACGTAAATGAGGACGGCGAACTGCTGCTGGGTTTGTTTGAGCGCACCCTCGACGCCGATACCAAGGCCTTGATGGAGGAAGTTATCCAGGAAACGCTGCGGGTAGCCCGGGAGCTGGACTTCAGCCACCACGACGAAGACGACGAGGAAGACGAGGCCCAGGCTGATTTGTAACGGGCATTCTGCTACTTTCCCGCCGGCAATGCCCAGTTGGGCACCGGGGGCTGGCGGGTTGGTTTTGCTTGCCTCGGCTGCCTACCTTTACCAAAATGGCCTGAGCCATCATCTAGCAGCCTTGCCGCTGCCTTTCTATTTGCCTGAATGTCTACACCTACTATTCAGTACCTGACCACCGCTGCCGAAATGGAGCAGGCCGGCACCGCTCTGCAAACTGCCAAGCGCCTGGCCGTTGACCTCGAATTCGACGACATGCGCCACCGCTACGGCCGCAACTTGGCGTTGATCCAGATTTACGACGGGCAGGTAGTCTACCTGCTCGACCCAATTCCGCTGACCAACCCGGCCCAGGAGCTGGAGCCCATCTGGGCCCTGCTGCGCGACCCGGCCGTGGAAAAGGTATTCCACAGCTGCAAGTCCGACATTCTGCTCCTCGATGAGCTTTACGGCGTACACGTGCGCAACATTCTCGACACCAGCGTGCAGTACACCCTGCTGGGCGAGTCAGACAACAACATTTCCCTGGGCCGCCTGATTCAGGCCGAACTGGGTTTGGAGGTTGATAAGGGTGAGCAGAAGTCGAACTGGCTGAAGCGTCCCCTCACCGAGGCCCAGAAGGTGTATGCCGCCAACGACGTGCTCTACCTGTTTGAGCTGGCCGACCGCCTCAAAGCCAAGCTGGACGAACTGGGCCGCACCGAATGGGCCGAACAGGAAAACGCCGCTTTGGAGGAGGTACGCTACACCCGCGACGACCGGCCTTACTTGCGCATTGCGGGCAAATACCGGATCCTGCCCGGCGAGTTGCCCCTGTTCCGCGACCTGTACATGCTGCGCGACCAGGTAGCCCGGCAGCTCGACAAGCCGCCGTACATGGTGTTTGCCAACGACCGGCTCTCGGAGCTGGTACGCGACACTCCCCGCGACGCCAATGACTGGAAAAACACCCGCGGCTTGCACCCCGAGCTGAAGCGCACGCCGTATCTGGAGCAGCTGGCGGCTCTTTCCCCCGATAAGTTTGTGGCCGTGCCCGAGCCCGCCCAAACTGGTGAGCAGCGCCGCTTTCCTTTCCGTCGCCGCCTTACCGGCGATAAGGCAGCCAAAGCTGATGCCCGCGAGCAGCTTCTAACCCAACTCAAGGGGCTTATTACGGCCGATATCAACGTGTACGTGGCTAACCTGGTGCTCTCCAACCGCCTCGTGGCCGACATCGTGGAGCTGGGCGCCGACCAAGTGTTGCGCCCCTGGCAGAAAACCATCCTGCAGGAAGCCTGCCAGCGCCACGGCCTCGACTATGGCCAGATTGCCGAGCCGTTTTAGAAACTCTAGGCCCCAAAAAAGAAAGCCGCCTTGTTAAGGCGGCTTTCTTTTTTAAAATAAGTTACTGCACCACTATATAAGCAACCCACGAAGGTTTAACTATAGCTGATTATCTACTTCGTATACTTGATTCAAATATACCTATGTATTAGGGCCTGCTCGAACAAAAATCAGTAAAAACCAGACTCTATTGTTTCAGGTATTCCTCCAATAATCAATTGTATAACAGACACTAAAATCATTAATTATAGACATTTCATTCCGCCAAAATATTGCTCATAACCGCTGAATTACAAGAAAGGCCTCTTCGTATGAAGAGGCCTTTCTTGTATAGTAAGCCTTAGCCTAGCTTGGTGTTGCCATCATACTTAGTGGGCACTCTGAAACTGAGCTTCCTCCGTAGAGCCTACCAGAGCCGAAGTGCTGGCTTTGCCGGAAGAAACAACGCTCTGCACGGCGTCGAAGTAGCCTGTACCCACGAATGACTGGTGCTTGACGGCTTTGAAACCTTGCTTCTGAAGGGCAAACTCCCGCTCCTGCAGCTCCGAGTAACCCGCCATGCCTCGGTCCCGGTAGGCCCGGGCCAACTCAAACATGCTGGTGTTGAGGGCGTGAAAGCCGGCCAGGGTAATAAACTGAAACTTGAAGCCCAGAGCGGCCAGCTCCTCCCGGAAGGTTTCCATCTGCGCCACGCTCAGCTTGGCCGCCCAGTTGAATGAAGGGGAGCAGTTATACGCCAGCAGCTTGCCCGGAAACTGCGCATGAATTCCTTCGGCAAAGGCCCGGGCCTGCTCCAAGTCGGGGTGAGAGGTTTCCATCCAGAGCAAGTCAGCGTACGGCGCATAGGCCAGGCCGCGGGCAATACAGGCCTCCACCCCGGGCCGCACCCGGTAGAACCCCTCACTGGTCCGCTCTTCGTCCGTCACTACAAAGGGCAGGTCCCGCTCGTCTACGTCGGAGGTAATCAGGTCGGCGGCATCGGCGTCGGTGCGGGCTACCACCAGCGTGGGCACGCCCAGCACATCGGCCGCCAGGCGGGCGGCTACCAGCTTGTTGATGGCCTCTTGGGTGGGCACCAGCACTTTGCCACCCAGGTGCCCACACTTCTTGGCCGAGGACAGCTGATCCTCGAAATGCACCCCGGCGGCTCCGGCCTCAATCATCATCTTCATCAACTCAAACGCGTTGAGGTTGCCCCCAAAACCCGCCTCAGCATCGGCCACGATGGGCACCAGCCAATGCACGTGGCCCTCTCCGCTCAGGTTTTGAATCTGGTCGGCGCGCAGCAGGGCGTTGTTGATGCGCCGCACTACATTTGGTACGCTGTCTACTGGGTACAGGCTTTGGTCGGGGTACATCTGACCGGCCCCGTTGGCATCGGCGGCCACCTGCCAGCCACTGAGATAAATGGCGTTGAGGCCAGCTTGCACTTCCTGCACGGCCTGATTGCCGGTCAGGGCCCCAAGGCCAGCCACGTACTGCTCGGAGTGCAGCAGCTTCCAGAGCCGCTCGGCTCCCTGCCGGGCCAGAGTATACTCGATGCGGATGGAGTTCTGCAGCTTCACCACGTCTTCGGCCGAGTAGGGCCGCTCTACACCTTGCCAGCGCGGATTAGTAGCCCAGTCATGCTTAATGGCGGCAATACGTTCTTGCTTGTTCATGGGAGAGAAGGTTGGGCAGGCCCGGCCTGCGGGTGGAAAGAAAGGCTTGAACAGGATGAATTGGAAAGCGGACAGAAAAGGCAAAGCGGGGCCTGGCAGGCTGAAAAGCCGCTTTTAAGGAAAGGCAATAAAGAAGTGGCGCACGATTTTGCTCGTGCGAATCAGGCAAAAGACCTACTGCTCAGAAGGCAGGCTTAGCTTAGCAGCTGCTCGTAAGCCGGCACGGTCAGGAACTCGACAAACTTTTCACTGGTCACGAGGCTGTCGAACAGGCGGGCGGCCGGCAGGTATTGTCCTTTGGTGTAGCGCTCCTCCCCTACTAGCGCCCGTATTTTCTCCAGCTGCTGGGGCACGTAGGACCGGTACAGCTCCACGGTAATTTCACGGCCATCGGCCAGCGTAGTACCCGGCGTATGCAGCCACTGCCACACCTGCGCCCGACTGATTTCGGCCGTAGCAGCGTCTTCCATCAGATTATAAATCGGTACGCAGCCGTTACCGCCCAGCCAGGCCTCGAGGTACTGAATGGCTACGTCGATATTGAGCTTTAGACCTTCCTCGGTAATGGTGCCCTGGGGCGCTTGCACCAGATCGGCGGCGGTTACCTTCACGTCTTCGCGCTTGTTGTCAATCTGGTTGGGCTGGGGCATGAGTTCATTGAACACGTCCAAGGCCACCGGTACCAGGCCGGGGTGGGCCACCCAGGTACCGTCGTGGCCGTTTTTGGCTTCGCGCACCTTATCCAGCCGCACTTTCTCCAGGGCGGCTTCGTTTGCTTCCGGGTCGTTCTTAATCGGAATCTGGGCGGCCATGCCCCCGATGGCGTGCACCCCGCGGCGGTGGCAGGTCTGGATAACCAACTGTGAGTAGGCCGCCATGAAAGGTACCGACATAGTTACCTGGGCGCGGTCGGGCAGGCGAAACTCTGGCTTCAGCCCCAGGCGCTTGATGTAGGAGAAGATATAGTCCCAGCGCCCGCAGTTCAGGCCCGCACTGTGCTCCCGCAGCTCGTAGAGAATTTCGTTGAGCTCAAAAGCAGCCGGCAGCGTCTCAATCAGCACCGTGGCCTTGATGGTGCACTTGGGCATTTTCAACGACCATTGGGCAAAGCCGAAAATGTCGTTCCACAGCCGGGCTTCCAGGTGACTTTCAATCTTGGGCAGGTAATAATAGGGCGCACTGCCCCGGGCACACAGCTCGTGAGCGTTGTGGAAAAAGTACAGCCCGAAGTCGAACATAGAGGCGCTAATAGGCTCCCCGTCTACCAGCACGTGCTTCTCCACCAAATGCCAGCCCCGGGGCCGCACCACGAGCGTAGCGGTTTGCTCGTTGAGCTTGTACTCTTTCGCGGGTGTGCTCAAGGAAATGGTCCGACGCACGGCGTCCCGCAGGTTGCGCTGCCCCTCTATAACGTTGGCCCAGGTTGGGGAGTTAGAATCCTCCAGATCGGCCATAAACACCTTAGCTCCGGAGTTCAGGGCATTGATAATCATCTTGCGCTCCACCGGCCCGGTAATTTCCACCCGGCGGTCCTGCAAGTCGGCGGGATGGGGGCTACGGTCCAGGGCTTATCCCGAATCATCTGGGTTTCGGGCAGGAAATCGGGCAGAATGCCGGCTTCGAAGTCGCGCTGCCGGGCCTCCCGCCGCCCCAGCAGCTCGCGGCGGGTACGGTCGAAGCGGCGGTGCAGCTCGGCCACAAAGGCTAGGGCCGAGGGCGTGAGGATTTCGGCAAACTCAGGCGAATAGGCACCCACCACTTTCACCCGCTCGGGCGTGAGGTAGGCAGGAGGCGAAACTAGGGTTTGGGAGTCGGCGAAAGGTAACATAGGCTGGATGCTTTTGGAGAGAAGCGGGAAAGAATATAACCAAACATACGTTAGCGAATTTTATTATTCAAGCGAATATTCGCTAAAGTTTATAAAAGTTGGTTTTTACCTACTTTTGCTAGGCTTTTAGCCCAATATCTTTTTCTTGTAGCCGTTCCTGCTGCCTTGGTTGGTGGTGTGGAGCCTACTTCTGTATTCCCTTATGCTTAGTCACGGTCAGGTTGTCCGGTTAATTTTCGGTTTGAAACTGCGCGAGCTACGGCAGGAACGCGGCTTCACTCCCGCCGAGCTGGCGCGGGCCTGCGACGTGTCGGTGTCGTACCTGAATGAAATAGAGAAGGGCAAGAAGTATCCTAAGGCCGATAAAATCTTGAGCCTGAGCAAAGTGCTGGAAGTAAGCTACGACCAGCTTACTTCTCTCACCCTGAGCCGCAAGCTGGAGCCCATTTCTGAGCTGCTGCAGTCGGACCTGCTCAAGGAGTTTCCGCTGGAGATGTTCGGGCTGGACCCGGTGCGCATCGTGGAGCTGATTTCGGATGCCCCAGCCAAGATGAATGCCTTCATCGGGACGCTGTTCGAAATTGCCCGCAACTACGAAATGCGGCAGGAGCACTTCTTTCTGGCGGCTCTGCGCTCCTATCAGGAGATGCACGACAACTATTTCGAAGAGCTGGAACAGGATGTGCGCACTTTCATCGGGCAGGAAAAGCTGATGGTAGCGGCACCCTTTGCCACCCGGCAGCTGGAACAGGTTCTGACCGAGAAATATGGCTACATCGTGGACCGCACCAAGCTGGGCGAGTACGTTAGCCTGGGCCGGCTGCGGTCTGTGTTTCAGCCCAAAACCAAGCGCCTGCTCATGCGCCCCGGCCTTACCCGGGCCCAGGAGGCCTTTGTGCTGGGCCGGGAACTGGCCTTCAACTACCTTAATCTGCGAGAGCGGCCCTATGTGAATGCCTCCTTCCCGGTGCGCAGCTTCGACGAGGTGCTCAACAACTTCAAGGCCTCCTATTTTGCTGGGGCCCTGCTGATGGAGGAAGAAAGCCTCACCCGGGACTTCCAGAAGCTGTTTGCCAGCAAAAAGTGGGACCCGACGGCATTTCTGGACCTGATTACCAAGTATGACGTGTCGCCGGAGATGTTCATGCAGCGCATCACCAACCTGCTGCCCCGGCACTTCGGCCTGCAGAGCCTGTTTTTCCTGCGCTTCGACCAAGCCAACGCCAACGCGGGCTTTCTGCTGACCAAGGAATTGCACCTTTCCCGCCTGCACAACCCCCACGGCAATGAGCTGCACGAGCATTACTGTCGCCGCTGGGTGTCGCTGCGCCTGATTTCGGAGTTGCGGCAGGAGCCGCTTTCCGGCGCGCCAAACACGGCTATTTCGGCCCAACGCTCCCACTACTTTGGTACCGACGACGAGTATCTGTGCCTGACCCTGGCCCGGGCCGGCGGCCCCGACGAGCCCGCCGTAAGTGTGACGGTAGGTTTGCTCAACGACGACAACCTCCGGCAGAAAATCAACTTCCTCGAAGACTTGGCCATTCCAGTGCGTATCGTGAACGAGACCTGTGAGCGGTGCGCCATCTACGACTGCGAAGTACGGGCCGCCGCCCCGTGGAAATCGAGCGGAAGCAGCGCACCAAGGATATCGAAGCCGCCATTGCCACGTTGGTCAATGCGGGGTAAATTTTAGTTGTTCGTTGTCAGAAAGAACGTTATTCCGAGCCCCGCGAGGAATCTTGCGTGCTGACGTCTGATTACTAATCCAATGAAGCCACGCTGGATGTCCCGCGTGGCTCAACATGACGTTCTACTAATAATCAGCATCCAACAACTAACCGCTATGTCGTCCGCAAAAGAACAGTTTGACCGCCAGGCTACGCACTACAACACGCAGTGGAACACCTGGAGCGAGGCGCTGCTGCGGTGGCTCCTGGAGCACGCCGACTGCCAGCCCACCGATACGGTACTAGACGTAGCCACCGGCACGGGCTTCACGGCCCTGGCCTTTGCCCCTACGTACAGTCGGTGGTGGGCTGGATGTGTCGACCGGGATGCTGGCCGAGGCCCGGAAACGGCAGCAGGAACAACGGCTGACCAACGTAACCTGGCTGGAAGGCGCAGCCGAGCAGCTGCCCTTTCCCGATGCTTCGTTCAGCATCGTCACGTGCCGGGTAGCGCCCCACCATTTCGATTCCGTGCCGCAGTTTCTGGCCGAAGTGCACCGCGTACTGCGGCCCGGTGGCCGGTTTTTGTTGGCCGACACCTCCGTGCCCGATAATAAGCCGGAGCTAAACCAGTGGCAGAATTACGTGGAAAAGCTGCGGGACCCTTCCCACGCCCGCAACCTGGAGCCGCGGGAGTGGCAGGCCGCACTAGAAATGGCAGGTCTGCAAGTAGAGAAAATCGAAGAAGCAGCCCCCGACGGGGCCATGCAGCTCAACGACTGGCTGGAAAAAGCCGGCTGCACGGGCGCAACGGCTGACTTGGTTCGCCAGGAGTTCCGGCAGGCCTCAGCGGAGGCCCAACGGGAGTTCCAGATTCGGGAGCTTCCCGATGCAGACTTTACCTTTGTGTGGCAGCGGGTGGTGGCCAAGGCCGTGAAGCCCTAAAACAAGCCGTATTTCAGCATTTTGAGTCAACAACATACTTCTACAGCTACTCCGCTCTGGTGGCGGGTCGGCCGGGTTCTGCTCCTGCTGTTGCTGCTAGCCGGCGGCATCGTTGGCTTTAAGGCTTGGCAGATTCTGTGGAAGCCCAATGTGGCTGCTTCGGCTTTCGGCCCGGCCTACCTCTACATCCGTACCGGTGCTTCCTACCAGGCCGTGCTGGATTCCCTGGAAAAGCACGAACTACTGCGCGACCCGGAAACCTTCCGGCAGGTAGCCCAGTGGCGCGACTATCCGGCCCACGTGCGCCCCGGCCGCTATTTGCTGACCCCGGAGCTGGGCAACTCGGCCCTGGTAGACAAGCTCACTCAGGGCCCCCAGGATACGGTGGCCTTCACCCTCGACGCCTTCAAGTACAAGCCCCAGCTCGTGCGCCAGGTGGCCCGGCAGCTCGAAGCCGATTCAGCCCAGCTACGCCGCCTGCTCAACGACAACGGTCTGCTGCTGCGCCGCTACCACCTCGACACGACCACCATTCTGACGATGTTCCTGCCAGGACCCTACAAGTTTGAGTGGAACACCTCGGCCACTCAGTTTCTGGATTCGGCGGCGGCCATGCACCAACGGTTCTGGACGCCCCAGCGCCGACAGCGGGCCGATTCTCTGGGCCTTTCGCCTACCCAGGTACACGTGCTGGCCAGCATCGTGCAGCGCGAAACCTCGGAGCCCACCGACAAGCCCATCATTGCCGGCGTGTACCTGAACCGGCTCAAGCGCGGCATGCGCCTGCAGGCCGACCCAACTCTGCTCTGGGCCATCGGCAACTTCGGGGTGAAACGGGTGCTCAACAAGGATAAGCTCGTAGACTCGCCCTACAACACTTACAAGCACAAAGGTCTGCCGCCCGGCCCCATCACCTCAGCCAACCGCTCCAGCCTGAACGCCGTGCTCAAGCCCGCAGCCCACAAGTACTACTTCTTCTGCGCCCGACCCGACCGGAGCGGCTTTTCGGACTTCGCCGAAACCTACGCCGACCACAAGCGCAATGCCCGCAAATACCAGCATACCCTTGACAGCCTGAAGATTCTGCGGTAAGATGCCTTAGTGTTGGTTTTATTGCAGCCGGTATAGCCTGAGCTCCCGCTTCAGCTTCAGCCTCTCAATCATATGCTGCCGTCTCATAGTCTCTTCTACGCTCAGGCCGGTGTATTCCATGTGCTCCAGAGCCAGCAGAGAGGAGGTCAGCATGGGCTCCGGCCAAATAGCCAAGGGCTTCTGCTGACGCAGCGAGTCGAACTGCTGCACATTGGTTACCCTGTAGTAATCATCCAGCAGCACGTACTGAAAACCGCGCTTGCGCAAAGCCGGAAGCTGCTTTTCGGAGGTAATGCTCACCACCGAGTCAATTCCGAACGGCGCCAGGCCCAGGCCTACGGTACTCACTACTTTCGTTGCCCGATGGGCCCGCAGCCACTCGGCCACCTGCGGGTAGCTGCTGGGCGTATAAGCATACACTTCTTCCTGAACCCAACCTATATTGAAGGTACAGGCAAGCAGTAATATCCCGACAAAGCGCCACCCGCCCACCTTTCGCCGCAGCGACAGGAAAGCCAGGATATAGAAAAGGCTATAAGCCAGCAGCAGCCCCCGCGGTGCTTTCAGCAGCAACGACATGCCCGCTAGATACGAGTAAGCCCACACGGCTAGGTAGCGCACCAGATTGATGCGTCTCAACTCCCGGAACAGCTCCCGCCGCCACAGAAACGGCACCAGCAGCACTCCCAGGAGCACCAGACACGACTCAAACCGCGCCAGAAACCACAGGTAGAAGGTAAAATCCAGCTGTACGCTGCCCTGCCGGCCGGCGGCATTAGGCGCGCCCGGAAACAGCACGTTGTAGTACACGGCCGGCCACCGGTACCAGGGCAGCCCGGCCAGCACCCCAATCAGCCCGAACACCACAAACGGCGCGGCCAGAATAAGGGCCACCCGCAGCCAGTTGCGCTGCCGCCAGAGCAGTCCGTCGCGCTGCAACAGCTCGAATACGCCCAGAATCGGCAGGGTCAGGATAAACTTGTAGTTGATGCTCAGCCCCAGCGCCAGCCAGAGCGCGACCCGCCGCAGCTGCCGGGAGCTGGGCTCTTCCAGCCGCTGGTAGTACGCTTGCAGCAACCCGGCAAACACCAGCAGCGAAGCCGAGCCCATGGTAAAGTCGCGGCCGGAGAAGGTCAGGAACACCGAGGAGCCCACAAACAGCGTCAGCAGGGCCGTTTCCCAGGGCTTGAGCTGGGCTATTCGGGTTACAAACCACGCCAGGGCCCTACCGCCGCCACGGCCAGCAGGGCATTCAGGTGCTGAAACACGTGAAAGTTGGTCGTGACCCAGGCCACCGGCACGTAGAGTACCGAAAAGCCGGGCTGCCGTGGTGAAACAGATTACGAAAATTCCCCTGGGCTATTTCCTGCACAATCTGCCAGTTGCGCACCGAGTCGTAGTCGGGCAGGGCCGCGTGGCGCAGGCCGTAAAGGCGCACTGCCGCTACCAGCACGAGGCTCAGCAGCAGGAAAAGGGCGTTTTTTCTCGTCGGATTGTCGTTCTTCGTGGCCGTCATGCGGGGTACGTGGTGCCGGTTGGCTCCGCGAAGTACGGCAACCCACCCCAACATTCAGCTTTTCCGCTTCCCGCCCTATGCGAGTAGTTATTCAGCGCGTCAGCCGCGCCAGCGTCACTGTGGAAGGCCGCATCACCGGCCAGATTGGCCCCGGCCTGCTGGTGCTGGCCGGCTTTGCCCCGACGACAACACCCAATCCCTCGACTGGATTGCCCGCAAGCTCGTGCAGATGCGCATTTTCAGCGACGAAGAAGGCAAGATGAACCGCAGCGTCCAAGACATTCAGGGGCAGGTGCTGGTCGTAAGCCAGTTTACCCTGCTGGCCGATGCCCGCAAAGGCAACCGCCCCAGCTACACCGGTGCCGCCCCGCCCCCCGTGGCCATTCCGCTCTACCAGCAGTTTGTGCAGCTGCTCGAAACCCTGCTCGGCCAGCCCGTGCCCACCGGCGAGTTTGGCGCCGACATGAAAGTAGAGCTCCTCAACGACGGCCCCGTCACCATCGTCCTCGACTCCCCGAAAGGTGAGATGGTGAGATAGTGAGATGGTGAGTTGATGTTCTAGTGTCATTGCGAGCAAAGCGAAGCAATCCGTCCTCTGAAATGTGCCGAGTTTTCTAAACTGAAAAGTCCTACCGTTTGCTCTGGCGTTAGAGCTTTCTAATAAAAGAACGTTTGTCACTAGTAGAGGAAGGATTGCCACGGGTGCGCCTCGCAATGACAGCAGGAAAAGGGCTTGCCGGTGAAAGGCTGTGCCTACCTTCGCGGAGGACGGATTGACGCCGCTTGATGCGCGGAATGTCCTGCGTCCTGGCAAAGACAGGAACGGGCGCCAGCCGAACAAAAACTCACCATCTCACCACCTCACCATTTCACCACCTATGACCATCGAAGAAGCCCAAAAAACCGTGGATACCTGGATTCAGACCACCGGGGTGCGGTATTTCAATGAGCTGACCAACATGGCCATGCTTACCGAGGAAGTCGGGGAAGTGGCCCGCATCATTGCCCGGCAGTACGGGGAGCAGTCCTTCAAGGAGTCGGATAAAGACAAAGTGCTGGCCGACGAGCTGGCCGATGTGCTCTTCGTCGTCATTTGCCTGGCCAACCAAACCGGCGTCAACCTCACCGAGGCCCTGCAGCGCAATCTGGAAAAGAAAACCCAGCGCGACGCCACCCGTCACCAGCAAAACGAGAAGCTCCGCTAGCCGAGGCACTCTGCTGTAAAAGTGTCCGAAGCTTGCTCAAGGCCGTCCGAAGCCGCTTCAATACCGTCCGAAAGCCATTCTGGGCCGTCCGAAATGGTTTCTTGACTGTCCGAAATGGTTTTTTGGGTGTCTGAAGCCGGTTCAAGACCGTCCGAAATGATTTCTTGGCCGTCCGAAACCGGTTCAGGGCCGACCGATAAGCCAACAGGGCGCCCGGAAATTGTTTCCGGGCGCCCTGTTTTTTGATTGCAGCCTACGCGCTGGGGTTAGCTGTTTACCACTAAGCGCCCGTCGCGCCAAATAGGCACTATCCGGTGCGTATCCACCTGCACGCAGTAGTCAAAGTCCTTATTGGCCTCCAGCGAATTGAGCCGCCGCACGTGCGCCGACTGTAGCAGGTAGCCCGCAAGACCCGGCTTGGCCTGCTGCCACAGGTGCAGGGCGGCCAGCGTCGCGTCACTGCTGCTCGTGTCAAACGTGGCAGCCAGGCGCTCGGCCAGGGCCCCGCCAAAGACGGTATCTTCCAGGTTGAACATTCCCTTCCAGCCCGCGCACACCACCACTACATCCTTGTTCTGCTGGCGCGCAAACTCTGCCACGGCTTCCAGGTTCAGAAAAGCCCCGATTACCACGGCATCTGCCGCTAGTGACAAGTGCAGGGCCCGGGTACCGTTGGTAGTTGTAATGGCCACGCCCCGCCCCTGCACCGGCAGCACCCCGTCGAGGTAGCCAAACGGGGAGTTGCCCAGATCGAAGCCAGCCGCCTGCCGCCCGTCCCGCTCGGCAGCCGTCAGGTAGCCCTGGGCAGCCAGCGCCTGGCAGTCTTCCAGCTCACTGAAGGGCACGATATGGGTCACGCCCGCCGCCAGGGCCGTTACAATCGAGGAGGTTGCCCGCAGAATATCCACCACCACGGCCACCTTCCCTTCCAACTGGTACAACGGCAACAGCTCCGGACTAAAGCAAATATCAACTGAGGGCATGCAAAAGGTATTAGGTAAGAAAAATGAAATAGGAACGTCATTCCGAGCTTGCAGAAGCACCGCCCCCGCAGCCGTTTCCAAGCACTACTGTCATCCTGAGCAAAGCGAAGGACCTTATCACGTTAGCATGGGTCGTAACAACGATTTTGCTCTGACGTGGTAAGGTCCTTCGCTTTGCTCAGGATGACAGGTACAATTGCTAAGCAGAAAGCCAGTTACGCCTCCTCCGTGCCTTTCACGAAGGGCAGCTTAACCACCGTAGCGGGGAAGTTCTTACCCCGCACCTGCACGAAGATCTGGCCGCCGGGCGCGCTGAACTCGGTTTTCACGTAGCCCAGGCCTATACCCTTGCTCAACGAGGGGACTGAGTACCGGAAGTCACCTCCCCGATTTTCTCCCCGGCCTCGTTTACCAGCTCGTAGTGGCTGCGCGGAATACCGGCCCCATCCATCAGGAAAGCCACCAGCTTACGGCTTACGCCCTGCTCCTTCTGAGCCTTGAGGTTGGCCGAGTTAGTAAACTCCTTGGTAAACTTGGTAATCCAGCCCAGGCCCGCCTCCAGCGGCGAAGTCGAGTCGTCAATATCATTGCCGTAGAGCGAGAAGCCCATTTCCAGGCGCAGCGTGTCGCGCGCCCCCAGCCCGATGGGCTTCAGGCCGAAGGGCTGCCCGGCTTCCATAATCTTGTCCCACACCTGCTGGGCGTGCTCGTTAGGGATATACAGCTCGAAGCCGCCGGCCCCGGTGTAGCCCGTAGCCGAGATGATGACGTTGGGCGCGCCAGCAAACGTGCCCTGCACGAAGCTGTAGTACGGAATGCTTTTCAGGTCGGCGTCGGTCAGGCTTTGCAGCGCCTCGGCCGCCTTAGGACCCTGCACGGCGAACAGGCTGGTCTGGTCGGAAATGTTTTCAAGCTCGGCCCCGCCGGTGTTGAACTGGCTGATCCAGTTCCAGTCTTTCTCAATGTTGGAGGCATTTACGACCAGCATGTAGTCTTCGTCGGCCAGCTTGTACACCAGCAGGTCGTCCACGATGCCGCCTTCTTGGTTGGGCAGGCAGGAGTACTGAGCCTTGCCATCGGCGAGCTTGCTGGCGTCGTTGCTGGTTACGCGCTGAATCAGGTCCAGGGCCTGGGGCCACGCACCCGAAACTCGCCCATGTGCGACACGTCGAAAATACCCACAGCCCGCCGTACGGTGCGGTGCTCTTCCAGGTCGGAGGAGTAGCGCACGGGCATGTTATACCCGGCAAAGGGGACCATTTTGGCACCTAGCTGCTGGTGCACGTCATTCAGGACAACGGTTTTGAGTTCTTCGGCCATGGGGCGGGTTGGGAAGTAGAGAAGGTGGTTTGCGTAGGTCCCTTAGAAAGGACCGGGCGAAATTAGCCATTTCCCCCGGCCGGATCGTACAGACTTCATCCGTACGCCCCACTTCTGCTACGACTCGCCGGGGCGTAACCACCTTTTTTGCCGGGTTGGCTACCTTTGCCCTTCTCTTTCAGCATGCCGCCCGCGGGCAGTTATTTATGGATTCAGATATTAAACAGGACTTTGAAACGGCAATGCTCAAGCACCTGCTGTTCAAATCCAAGCTCCGCTCTTTTCTCTACGGCAGTGCCTTGGCCGAAGGTCCGGCCCGTGACCCGGACCAGTGCAGCCTCGGCATCTGGATTACGGAGCGCCGCCGCAGCGAGTGGGGCCACGTGCCCGAATGGGCCGCCCTGGACCGGGCTCACCGGCAGGTGCATGCCCAGGCCAATCAGCTCATGGACATGTACCTGCAGGGCTTTACCGAGCAGGCTCGCGAGGGCCTGACCGAGTTGCTCCCCCTCACCGACCGAATCACGCAGCTGCTGCAAACTATCCAGGACAAGCTGCGTACGCCTCGCTAACTCAACCAGTCCTTTCCGTAGCGGCGCTGCATGAAGCTTAAGCTTTCCACCAAGTTATTTGCCGGCTTCCTGGTCATTTCGGCCCTGTTTGCCCTGGTCGTGTTCGTCAATTACCAGCTCTCGCGCCAGGTGCTGCGCAACTCCGAGCGGGTCCAGGCCTCCCAGATTATCACGGCCGAGGCGTCCACACTGTTTCGCAACATCATCGACATGGAATCCGGCTTCCGGGGGTTTATGCTCATTGGCAGCGAAGCCGTGCTTCAGCCCTATTACAAAGGGGAACAGGAGCTGCTGAAGCAGTTTGCGAACCTGCGCAGCCAGATAGCACTCGACGACCCGCAGTACGCCCGCATCCAGCGCACCCAGCGCCTGTACCAGCAGTGGTCGGCTTACTCTCACCTGCTCATCAGTGAAAAGCGCGAGGCCCGCCGCCGCAACCCCAACCAGATTGGCATGGAGGGCATGGCCCACCGGCAGCTGGCCGAAAGCCTGACGGGCAAGCAGATCATGGACCAGATTCGGGTGCTGTTTGCCGGCTTCGAGCGCACCGAGCTGGCCGACCGCGACAAAGTGCGGCAGAAGCTGGAGGACAGTATTCGCCAGACCCGCCTGATTTCGATTATCGTCACGGTGCTGGCCATCGGCATCGGCCTGCTTTGGGCGTCTTACATTACCCGCCTCATTGCGCACCGCATTGATATGATGGTGGGCCTGTCGACCCAGATTGCCACCGGCGACTACAACACCCGCATTCAGGATACCTCCCAGGACGAGCTCACCGAGCTGGCCGACTCGCTCAACGTCATGGCCCGCACCATCGACTCGACCATCACCCAGCTGGAGCGCCGCAACCAGGAGCTCGACCAGTTTGCCTACGTGGTGTCGCACGATTTGAAAGCGCCGCTGCGGGGCATTGAAAGCGCCTCCCGCTGGATTGAGGAAGACATGGGCAAGGACGTCCCCGACCATATCCGCGAATTTCTGATGCTGATGCGGACCCGGGTGCACCGCATGGAAAACCTGATCAGCGGCATCCTAGACCTGGCCCGTATTGGGCGCACCAAGCAGGCCGATGAGCGAATCAATGTGCGGGAACTGCTTAACGAAATCGTAGATTCCCTGGCCCCCCGACCGGTTTCAGGGTGGAACTGCCCACGTATCTGCCCACCATGACCTCGAACCGGGTGCAGCTGCAGCAGGTCTTCACCAACCTGATCAGCAACGCCCTGAAGTACCATGACCGTCCTGAGCAGGGCGTGGTGCGTATTGGCTGCCGCGAAGACCGGCAACAGTACACCTTTTCTATTGCCGACAACGGCCCGGGCATCGACCCGGAGTACCACGAGCGGATTTTCGTCATTTTCCAGACTTTGGTAGAGCGCGACACGCTGGAAAGTACGGGCGTGGGCCTGGCCATCGTTAAGAAAATCGTGGAGCGGCAGGGCGGTACCATTCACGTCGAATCCTCAGAAGGACAAGGGGCTACCTTCATCTTCACCTGGCCCAAAGAGCGGGCTATGCACGCCGAACGCCGAATTACAGCCGCTCAATCGGCTCCTAAGACCGTCTGAATATTAAAACTTCCGTATAGAAGGCAGATTTAGATTCGACTTTTCCTTTCCCAATATGTCTACCGCCGAAGTTGCCCCCAGTATTCTGCTCGTTGAAGACGACCAGATGGATATCATGAATGTGCAGCGGGAGTTACGTAAACACGATATCAACGTCCCCTCCACATCGCCAAAAACGGCCGTGAAGCCCTGCAGCTCCTTAAGGGCGAAGGCGGGCAGAACCAGATCAGCAAACCCAGCGTGGTAATGCTCGACATCAACATGCCCCGCATGAACGGCCTGGAGCTGCTGGACGCTCTGCGCTCCGACCCCGAATTTGTGGGCCTGAACGTATTTATCATGACCACCTCCGACCTGGAAACCGACCGTCTCAAAGCCCGGGACCTGGCCGTGAGCGGCTATATTATCAAGCCCCTCAACTTCGATAAGTTCGGCGAAGGCGGCTCCACCGTCGACGGTTTCAGCCTCTTCCTAGATTTGCTCCGCCTGAAAGATTAAATGGTGAATTTGTGAGATGGTGAACTCGTGAGTTGTCGTTCAACTGGCGCTTGCGAAGGCTTCTCCCCACCTACCTGACTACTGGTTTTATCAACGTAAAAAAGCCCTTTCCCACAAACGTAGGAAGAGGCTTTTTTACGTTAAGTTGGGGCTGACACTTACCGAAGGAAGGTCCTTTGCTTCACGCCGCTTAACATAACAAGCGCTAACTGAACGACAACTCACGAGTTCACCATCTCACAAATTCACCACTCAAAGCAGCCGGAAGCCCATGCGGTGATGCTCGCTAGGGCCGTACTCCCGGATGGCGGCGCGGTGCTTTTCGGTGGGGTAGCCGGCATTCTGCTCCCAGCCGTACATGGGAAACTCCAGAGCCAACTCGTGCATTCGGTCGTCGCGGAAGGTCTTGGCCAGCACCGAAGCGGCGGCAATGCTGCGGTAGCGCCCATCCCCTTTCACAAAGCAGGTGTGCTCGATGCCCAGATACGGCCGGAACCGGTTGCCATCCACAATCAGATGCTCCGGAACCTGCGTTAATAAAGCTACCGCCCGGTGCATAGCCAGGTAGCTGGCCTGGGCAATATTGATGGAGGCAATTTCGGTGGTGTTGGCTTCGCCCACGGCCCAAGCCACGGCCTCCCGGCAGATTTCCTTGCGGATGGTTTCGCGCCGCTTGGCCGTCATCAGCTTGGAGTCGTTGAGGTAAGCAGGAGCAAAATCGGGCGGCAGAATAACGGCGGCGGCGAAGACCGGGCCGGCCAGGCAGCCGCGGCCGGCTTCGTCGAGGCCCGCTTCGAGGCGGAGTCCGGTGTGGGAGGCAAGCAGCATATACCGACAAAGGTAGGACGCCACCATCGGGCCACCCAATCCGGTCCGCAAACAAAAAGGCCTCCCCGGCTGCCGCAGCAACCGGAGAGGCCCTTTTTGGGGTACGCGTTTTTAAAGCTTAGTGACGACCAGCAGTAGTACCGGCGTCGGGTAGATCCGGCTCACCACGACGGTTGCCCTGCTTATCACGGGGGCCTTCGTCGAGGGCAGCATCTTCATCAGTAGTAATGTACTCGTTGGTTATCGGACCAAGACCGCCGGTATTCTGGGCCAGCTCGGCTTCTGCTTGGGCGTGCTTCAGGTTGAACAGTGGGTCTCCGGGCTGGGACTGGGCGGACTGGTTTTTGGGTTGATTTGCCATAAAAATATCCGGTACCGGCTGGGATGTAAACAGCCAATTACTGACTGGTACGCACCCCACAGCGTTGGGGTTGAGGCCTGGCCGGCCTAGGGCCTAACAAGATTTTGGCGTAGGGCTCAGGAAAATTTGAACACAAAAAAAGCCGCTGCTCTAGGCAACGGCTCTTAATTTTGCACCGACCGGAAGAAATTCATCCACCCTACTCCTTGACCCGGTCGGAGTGTACACAAGACAGAGACTTCCTTTCCACAACCTCTATCTGTGCTGGTTCCTTTCTACGACAAAACTACTTGGTGTCAGGCGTTTATTGGGGTGTTTTTGTCAAACGCGGCTTCTCACCCGACTAACCCGGCTTGTAGCCCGATGGACATGAAATGCCCTTCTGGGCTAGCAGCGAAATACTACCTTTACGTAGTTCAGCAGTTCTGACTTACCTTCTCATATGAGCCATATTCCTTCTTCCGACTTCGACGAAACCCGCAATCCGTGGCAAATTCTTAGCTCCGAGCTGACCTATCAGAACCCCTGGATTCGGGTGCGGGAAGATCAGGTTATCAACCCTAAAGGGGGCCGGGGCATTTACGGAGTGGTATCGATGAAGAACAAGGCCCTGGGAATCGTGCCCGTGGACGCGGAAGGAAATACCTGGCTGGTGGGCCAGTACCGCTACCCGCTGAATGAGTACTCCTGGGAAATTCCGATGGGTGGTGGCCCGATTGAGCTGGACGTCCTGGAATCGGCCCAGCGGGAGCTTAAGGAAGAAACCGGCTTCACGGCCAAGCGCTGGACCAAAATTGCCCGTTTGCACACTTCCAACTCGGTAACCGATGAGGAAGGCTTTGTGTACTTAGCCGAAGACCTCGAAGCTGGCGAAGTAGAGCCCGAGGAAACCGAGGACCTGCGCCTGTGGAAGCTGCCCCTGGCCGAAGCCGTGGCCATGGTAATGGACGACCGAATTACCGACGCCATCAGCGTGGCGGGTTTGCTTAAGGCCGAAAAGGTATTGCAAAGCCGGCAGGTTCAGTAACGGCCCAGCCCGTCTGCGGCACGGCCGAAAACCTGCCGGCAAACTGCTTCTAAGAATATAGCTTGTATTTTTGCCGGTATGCGTCGACTGTTGCATTACCTCTGGCACCGCATCTACACCACCTGGAGCACGTTCTGGTTTGTGCTGCCCTTCGTGGTCACCTATCCGATTCAGGTGCTGCTGGGCCGCAAGCCGTCCTTGCACCGCCACCTGCACGCCATCAACCGGGGCTGGTCATCGTTTGCCATTCGTATGTGGGGCATGCCCGTGGATATCGTCCGCAAACAGCCGCTACCGGCCGAGCAGCCCTGCATCTACGTTTCCAACCACAGCTCTTACATTGACATTCCGGTCCTATTTAAGGCCATTCCGGGCTTCTTGAACATCATTGGCAAGAGTGCCCTGGCTAAGGTGCCGCTCTGGGGGCCCATTTTCGGCAGCGTTTATATCACCGTGAATCGCAACAGCGCCGTGAGCCGGGGCCGAGCCATGGTGCAGGCCAAGCAAAGTCTGGAAGCCGGCCGCTCGGTGGTGATTTTTCCGGAGGGCACCATTTCCAAAAAGCCCGGCGAGGAAATGGGTCCGTTCAAGGACGGGGCCTTTCAGTTGGCCATTGCTACTGGCGTGCCCATCGTGCCAGTTTCCATGCCATTGAACCACCGGTTTATGCCCGATGTTGGCGGTATCCGGGTACGTTACACGCCCTTGCAGGTAGTAATTCACGAGCCTATCTTCACCCAGGGCCTGACCAATGCCGACGTGCCCCGCATCCGGGACCAAGCTTTTCGTACTATTGCCAGCGCGTTTCGTCCCGAGGCTGCCGGCATTCCGGAACCTTCCCGCCTGGGCAAACGCCCCGTGGCACCTGCCGTCGACCCGGACCTGCAGCCAAGCCCGGAGCAGGTTCTGCCCAATTCTTAAGTTGAACTCCTTATTTTCCTTTTACCTGTGAGCACCGATTTATCAACCCTGCGCAAACTGGCCCATCTTTCCCGCCTCGAATTCGACGCTACGAAAGAGCAGCAGATGCTCGGCGACCTGAACAAGATTCTGGACTGGGTGGCCCAGCTCAGCGAGCTGGACACGACCAACGTGGAGCCGCTGGTGCATCTGTCGCACGAAATCAATGTACTGCGCCCCGATGAAGCCCGTAACTCGGTAAGTCACCAGGAAGGCCTGCGCAACGCCCCGCGCAAGGATTCCGACTACTTCCGCGTACCTAAAGTGCTGGAATAACCTTCTGTCTTGACGCTCCTGCTTTCTTCTCCCCGCTCTTCCAGCTGGCGTATTATTCTCCGAATACTCGGCCTGCTGGCCGGTATTGCGCTGGCCCTGGCCTTGTATTATTACTTCACCGGCGACGACTATACGCTGCGGGTGCAGGAAGTAGCCCAACTCAAGCCCGTGCCCACCGTGCTGCAGCACGTGCGGGTAGGCCTGGATGAGTTGCCAGTGCGCGTCAATGGCTACTTGGTTAGCGCGACGCACGACATAACTGGACCCTTCGTGCGGCCCGACGCGGCAGTCGCCCTGCTGGGGCTGCTGGCTGTGGCCCTGGTGTTTTACCTGGCCGTTATCAGCACCCTGCCCCGGTTGTCGTTTGTGGCGGGTATGGCGCTGTTGTTTTTCCTGCTCATGTCCTTTAATGCCGATATGCTCGGCATTTTCGACTCGCGGGAGCAGTACTTCCTTATTCTGACCTTGCTGGCCCTGGGCGTGCCGGCCTTCGTGTTTCACGCCTTTTGGACCGATATTTCCCTGGTCCGCCGTCTGCTGACCTTTGCCTTGCTCGTGGCAGGTCTGGCCACGCTCGTATTTCAGCGCAGCGACAATCCGACCGACACCACGGCTCTGCACTTAGTAAGCTACGCTACAAGCAGTGGCGCAGCGGCCGTGGCACTGCTCGTACTTTGGCTCAGCATTGAGAATATCTACGGGCTATTGTGGTTTAATTCCCAAGCCGAAAACCCCGGAAGCCGCTACGGCATTCTGCCGTTTCTGCTTACCAGCTTCCTCTACCTGGGCACACTGCTGCTGTACTACTGGAACAATGGGGAATTGCTTATTCTGCCCGGTGTCAACCTCGAACCACTGGTGCTGCTCATCCCGGCGGCCATTATCAGCTGGCTGAACCTGCGCCGCCGGGCGGCTACCTACGGGGAGTTTGTGCCCTTCGAAGCCGCCCAGCTGCTGTATCTGGTGCTGCTCACGGTGGCGGCAGGCTTTCTGGGCTTTGCCTTTGCCACGGCTAATGACCCGCTGCTCAGCGCCGCCCGCGACTTTACCGCTCTGGCATTGCTTTGTGTGGGTGCGGCCTTCCTGCTGTACCTGCTCTTCAACTTTGTTACCCTGATTCGGCAGAAGCTGCGCGTGTTCTGGGTGGTGTACGAGCCCAAACGGCTGCCCTTCTATATCGTGTACGTGGTGGGCATAGGCAGCTTACTGGCTGTTCAGATGCGTAACAACTTCTTCGTACTCGACCAGGTGCAGGCCGGCTACTTCAACAACGTGGGTGACCTGACCCGCCTGCAGAGCGAGGAGCAAGCCAATACCGAAGGACTGGCCTTGCTGGCTGAGCGGTACTACGCCGAAAGTGACGTGCTTGACCAGCACAACCACCGCGCCAGTATGGGCCGGGCGGCGCTGTACCATTTCCGTTCCCAGCGGCAGAATGAAATAAATGCCCTGCGGCGTGCCTTAAGCCGGGCGCCTTCGGAAAAGATTTCCCTGCGCCTGGCAGCTCTCTACAATGAGCCTACCGACTTTTTCGACCGGCTGCATGTGTTGCGCCAAGGCATCAAGAGCACGCCGCGCAGTGCCCGCCTGGCCAACGACCTAGCCCAGCTCTACTCCCGCTCTACCCTCACCGATTCGGTGGACTATTATCTGCGGCGCGCCGAAGCCTTGGCTCCCAACAGCCCGGCCGTCGAAACCAATCGGCTGGCTTTTCTGATTCAAACCCAGCAGGCCGAAGCCGCACGTCAGCTGATTGCCGAGCGCAAGAGTGCGGCCGACAATGCCGGCTGGGCCAGCAACGTGTCTTTGCTAAACCTGCTAAGCGGGCAACCCCGCCGGCCAGAAGCTACTACGCTACTCTCTCCCGTGCTGACGACGGCCCAGTTTGCCCGCCTCTACCACGATGCCCTGCACCGCGCTGCCCTGGCTGACAAAAGTCAGCTGAAGCTACTCGAGCGTTTGGCTCAGCAACCCGAAAACAGTGCTTATTTCGACCAACTGACTTTTCTGCGGGCCCTTACCCAGCACTACAGCGGCCAACCCGTTGCGGCCCAAGCCACACTGCTGCCCCTTACCACAGGCAACTCCACGGGCAGTGCCTACTATCAGAACCTATGGGGCTTGTGGTTGCTGGAGCAGCGGCAGTACGCACCGGCGGCGGCCCGCTTAGCCGATGCCAACCGTAACGGCTACCTGGAAGCAGCCCTCTTCCGGGCGTATGCCCAGGCTTTGCTCAATCAGCCGGACTCAGCCCGAGCTTCCGCCCTGAAAGCCTTGCCCGATAAGACCTTTGCACTTAGTCAGCGGGCCCAGCGGCTGCTAAATATTCTGACGCTGGACTTCAACACCCAGTATCCTACGGCACCCGACTCCGTGAAGGCCCAATATCTGGTGTTGCGGGGCAGTTCGTTGAATCACGGGAGCCTGATTACCCAGGCAGCAGCACTTGGCACCCCGGCTTCGCGGGAGGCGGCGCTGCTGGCCCAGATTCCACGGGCCCTGCGAGCCGGCCAGCTACCAGCAGCCCAGCAGGCCATTGAGCTGTTTGCCCCCAAACCCGCCACCCAAACCACTGCAGCTTCGGCTTGGAACGTGCTGCGCGGTCAGGTGTATCTGCAAGGCAAGCAACTGGCGCCGCTGCGCAATGTGGTGCAGCAAGGCTACTTTCACCGCCAAGACCGGCCGTACCGGCTTTACTACCAGGCCAGCTTGGCTCAGTTAGACAACAATGCCGTACAAGCCGCAAAGCTCTTCGACCAGCTCGTGCGGGAAGCACCATTTTTGGAAGAAGGTGTAGTAGCCGCGGCTGATTTTTACTTGAGCCGCCAGCAGGATATGCCGGCCTACAATGCCTTGCTCAAGGGCCTGGAATACAACCCTGAGTCGGTGCCCCTGCTGAAGGCTTACACGCTGGCAGCCATTCCGGCCGGTTTAAGTGAGTACGCCGCAGCTTCTCTGGAAAGGCTGCGTCCATTGCTTTCACCCGCAGAATACAGTACCTTTCTTACACAGTACAACGCACGGCGAGCCAGTCAAACGGCGTCGGCCAACCCCTGGAATTAGGACTAAACCTGGCTGCTTATGCTACATCCTGTAATTGAAACGCACGACATTGCGAAGGAATACCAGATGGGCACCGAGCTCATTCAGGCGCTTCGGTCAGTTACCATTACCATCCAGCGGGGTGAGTACGTGGCCTTCATGGGCCCTCGGGCTCGGGCAAGTCCACGCTGATGAACATTGTGGGCTGCCTAGACACACCCACGCGTGGTACTTACATCCTGAACGGCAAGAACGTCAGCAGTATGTCGGACAATCAGCTGGCCGACGTGCGCAACAAGGAAATCGGCTTCATTTTCCAGAGCTTCAACCTGCTGCCCGGGCTACTTCTCTCGACAACGTAGCTCTGCCCCTGATTTATGCCGGCTACAGCAAGTCGGACCGCGAAGAGAAAGCCATGCTGGCGCTCCGCAGCGTCGGGCTGGATACCCGCGCCAAGCACAAGCCTAACGAGCTGTCGGGTGGTCAGCGCCAGCGCGTAGCCATTGCCCGGGCCCTGGTCAACGACCCCAGCGTGCTGCTCGCCGACGAACCGACCGGTGCCCTCGATTCCAAGACCAGCCACGAGATTATGGACTTGTTTGAGGCCCTCTATGCCAAAGGCAACACCATTATCATGGTTACGCACGAGGAAGATATTGCCAACTTTGCCCACCGAATCGTCCGCCTGCGCGACGGGCAAGTGGAGTCGGATGTGCCCAATGACAAGGTGGCCTCCCACATCCTCAGGTGACTTTTCAAGGCCGAGGCGCCGACATTGAGCTGATTTTTTTGTTCTTGTTTTTTCTGCAACCTCAGCTCCTGCCCTCTGTCCTTCGCTCATTGCATGAAGATCTACACTAAAACCGGCGACAAAGGCCTCACTTCCCTGATTGGGGGCACCCGGGTTCCTAAGTCCAGCCTGCGCATCGAGTGCTACGGCACCGTCGATGAACTCAACTCCTACATCGGTCTAGTGCGCGACCAAGAGGTCAATCAAAACCGCCGCGACCTGCTCAAGGAAATTCAGGACCGGCTCTTCACCATGGGCGCTTCCCTGGCTTCCGACCCTGAGAAGTCGAAGATGAAGATTCCTGACCTGCACGAGGAAGATGTCCTGCTGCTGGAACGCGAAATGGACCGCATGAACGAAGGTTTGCCTGAGTTGCGCGTGTTTATTCTGCCCGGCGGCCACCCGTCCGTATCCTATGCTCACGTGGCCCGCTGCGTATGCCGCCGCGCCGAGCGCCTGGTTATTGCCCTGCGCGAAGACTCGTTCGTAGCCGACCTGGTGGTGATGTACCTCAACCGTTTGTCGGACTATTTATTCGTGCTCAGCCGCCAGATGGCGCACGAATTGAATGCCGAAGAAGTTACCTGGAAACCGCGCCTTGCCTAGGCCCGTTTCAGGAAGACTCCCGCTTTTCCCACCCGCTCTTTTCCCACTCTCCCACTATCCTGCATTATGCTCGACACACTCACTATTCGGACCCAGCGTACCACGGCCTCGCGCCTTCAGGAGCTAGATCCAGCCAACCTTGAATTCGGCAAGGTTTTCTCCGACCACATGTTTGTTGTCGACTATCAGGATGGCGAATGGCAGGAGCCTCAGATTGTGCCCTACGGCGACATGGCCGTAAGCCCCGCCAACTCGGCCCTGCACTACGGTCAGGCCATTTTTGAGGGCATGAAGGCTTACAAGAATCCGCAGGGCGAAATTGCTTTGTTCCGCCCTTACGACAATCTGCAGCGCCTTAACCTTTCGGCTGAGCGTATGTGCATGCCTCAATTGCCCGAGGAACTGTTCATGCAAGGCTTGTCTCAGCTTATTCGCCTCGACGCCAACTGGGTGCCCAAAGCTCCGGGCAGTGCCTTGTACATCCGCCCCTTTATGTTTGCCACCGATGGGTTCATTGGGGTTCGGCCTTCGGATAATTACCGCTTCATGATCTTCACCTGCCCGGTTGGCTTGTATTATAACAAGCCGTTGCGGGTACGTTTTGAAGAAAAGTTTGTACGCTCGGCCGAAGGCGGTGCGGGCTATGCCAAAGCGGCCGGCAACTACGGCGCGGCCATGTGGCCCACCAAGCTGGCTCAGCAGGAAGGCTACCACCAGCTGCTCTGGACTGACTCGTCGGCTCACCAATTTATTGAAGAGTCGGGCACGATGAACGTGATGTTCGTTATCGACGGCAAGGTTATCACGCCCGCCTTGAGCACCTCAATTCTGGATGGCATTACCCGTAAGAGCGTGCTGCAAGTAGCCCGCGACCTGGGCATGACCGTGGAAGAGCGCAAGGTGTCGGCTACGGAAATAATGGCCGCTCAAGCCAACGGTACGCTGCAGGAAGCCTTTGGAGTGGGTACAGCCGCTACCATTGCCCCCATTGCTACTATCGGCTACCAGGGCCAGGATTACAGCCTGCCCACGCCAACAGCCAACTCGTTTTCCCAGAAAGCCAGTGCTATACTAAGCGACATTCGCACCGGTGAGGCCCCGATACTCACCACTGGATGGTGCAGGTATAACGGTTTTAAACCGCGTTTTTAGGGCTACGCCCGTCACCGAGAACTATTCGGCGGCGGGCGTTTTGCATTAGTTACCTTTGCTTAACACCCATTTTTCAACATTCATCTTTTTTTCCCATGACCCAAGATCAGGTTAAGGAATTGAAGGGCCGCGCTGAGGCCTTGAGGAGGTACCTTTGACTACGACAACCGCAAAGCCCAGGTCGTAGAAACCGAAAAACAGACAACAGCCCCGGCTTCTGGGATGATTCCAAGAAAGCGGAGGCTATTTTGAAAGACATTAAAAGCGTCAAAGTCTGGACTGACGATTTTGAGAAGGTCGATAAAGCCGTTGGTGAAATAGAAGTTTTATTTGACTTCTACCGCGAAGGCGACGTTACGGAGGCCGAAATTCAGCAAGAGTTTGATGCCACGCAGAAGCTAGTCGAGCAGTTGGAGTTTAAGCGCATGCTCTCCGACGAGGAGGACCAGCTTTCTGCCATCATCGACATCAACCCCGGCGCCGGGGGCACCGAAAGTCAGGATTGGGCCGAGATGCTGATGCGCATGTACATCATGTGGGCGAAAAGCACGGCTTCAGCGTGCGGCAGCTAAGCTACCAGCCGGGAGAAGGCGCCGGTATCAAGTCAGCTTCGCTGGAAATAGACGGCGACTTTGCCTACGGCTACCTCAAAAGTGAAATCGGGGTGCACCGCCTCGTGCGCATCTCCCCTTTTGACAGCAGTGGACGCCGCCACACGTCTTTCGCGTCGGTTTTCGCCTATCCGGTGGTCGATGAGACTATCAACATCCAGATCAATCCGGCCGACATTACCTGGGACACTTACCGGGCTGGTGGAGCCGGCGGGCAAAACGTGAACAAGGTAGAAACAGCCGTACGGCTCACGCACGCTCCCTCGGGAATCATCATTGCTGTTCAGATTGAGCGGAGTCAGCTCATGAACAAAGAGCACGCCCTACGCATGCTTAAGTCGCGCTTGTACCAGATTGAGATGGATAAGCGCCATGCCGAGCGTGACAAAATCGAGGCGGGCAAGAAGCGCATCGACTTTGGCTCTCAGATCCGCAACTACGTGCTGCACCCCTACAAGCTGATTAAGGATCTGCGTACTGGAATTGAGCGCACCGATGTGCAGGCCGTATTGGATGGCGACCTAGATGAGTACATCAAGGGCTTCTTAATGCAAAACTAGGCTGACAGCTATATCACTGAAAGTAAATATACTAACGGTTATTAGCTTGAAACCTGTTTTTCTGCGCCGGATTTAGTAACTTGTACATATCCGGTGCGCGCTTTTTTAGCACCCGGGAGCGGACGAGTGATGCTGTTGGTAAGGGAAACTAGTCATAACTAGTGGCTTCCCTATGTTTCCTAAAAGTTGCTAAATGCGGTTTTTCCCGCTATACTTGCCTTATTCGCCCACTTTCACAACTATCTCTTTACCTTTTCACTCACCAAACCAAAAGTCAAATGAAAAAACTCTTATTTATGGTCATCCTGCTGATGACTAGCCTGTTGCAGCAGGCCATCGCGCAGGATCGGACCATTTCGGGACGGGTCACTGACCAGGCCAACGGTCAGGGATTGCCCGGAGTTACCGTGCTGGTGAAAGGCACCACTATTGGTGCTTCCACAAACGCGGATGGTACGTACTCCCTGAGTGTACCAGCTTCGGCGACCACGCTTTCCTTTACTTCTATTGGCTATACGGCCACTGAGCGGCCAATCGGGGCCTCCTCGACCATCGACATCGGTCTGGCAACTGACACCAAACAGATTGGCGAAGTTGTGGTAACCGCACTGGGTGTCGAAAGAACTCGTAACTCGCTTCCTTACTCGGCTACGCAGGTAGAAGGGAACGACATAACGAAAGCTCGTAACCCCAACTTCATCAACTCGCTGTCGGGTAAAGTTGCTGGTGTTAACATCAAGCAGAACAATACCCTGGGTGGTTCGACGAACGTTGTTATCCGCGGCCAAAAGTCGCTGTATGGCAACAACCAAGCTTTGTTCGTAGTCGATGGAGTTCCGATTGCGAACACCAACACCAACAACTCGGACCAGACTTCGGGTCGTGGTGGTTATGACTACGGCAATACCGGTGCTGACGTCAACCCGGATGACATTGCTTCAGTAACCGTTCTTAAGGGTGCTGCTGCAACTGCTCTGTACGGTTCGCGGGCTTCGAACGGCGTAATCCTGATTACGACCAAGAAAGGCAAGCGTGGCCTGGGCGTTACGATCAACACAGGTGCTCAAATGGGCTTCGTTGATAAGAGCACGTTCGTTAAGTACCAGAAAGAGTACGGTGCTGGCTACGGTGCTTATTATGGCCCAAACGAAGACGAGTACTTCAACCAGCGTGACATGAACGGCGACGGTGTTCCAGACCTGGTTGTTCCTTTCACGGAAGATGCTTCCTACGGTGCTAAATTCGACCGTAACCTGCTGGTTCACCAGTGGAACTCACTCGACCCTACCTCGCCTACTTACCGTCAGGCTACTCCCTGGATTGCTGCCGAAAACGGCCCGGAGTACCTACTGAAGAACTCCGTTTCGTTGAACAACAACATCACCATCGATGGTGGCAACGAGACTGCGACCTTCAAACTGGGTTATACCAACACGAACGACAAAGGCATCCTGCCAAACAGCGAAATCAAGAAGAACATGGCCAACTTCGCGGCCTCGTTTAAATTGACGCCTAAGCTGACTACCAGCGCTGCTATCAACTTCACCAAGACTCAGGGCCTGGGCCGTTATGGTACGGGTTACGACTCTTGGAACCCGATGCAGCAGTTCCGTCAGTGGTTCCAGACCAACGTTGACATTAAAGAGCAGAAAGAGGCTTACTTCCGTAACAAGCAGAACATTACGTGGAACCCCCGCAGTGCTACGGATATTCGTCCTATCTACTCGGATAACCTGTACTGGATTCGTTACGAGAATGCCGAAAACGATGAACGCTACCGCTACTTCGGTAACATTGTAGCTACCTACAAAATCGCTGATTGGGTAGATGTAATGGGCCGCGTAACGCTGGACTCGTACGATGAGAAGCAGGAAGAGCGCAATGCTATTGGCAGCACCGGTGTTCCTTTCTACTCGCGCTACGACCGCACTTCCCGTGAATCCAACTACGATCTGATTGTCAATTTCAACAAGAACATTACGGAAGATTTCAGCTTCCGTGGCTTGGTAGGTGCTAACTACAGAAGACAGCAGGATGGCTCGAACTACTCTCTCACTTCCGGTGGCTTGGTAGTTCCGCGTCTGTATGCCTTGTCGAACTCGGTTAACCCCTTGAGCCCCCCAATTGAGACTGACCGTCGCTGGGGTGTGGATGGCTATTTCGCCAGCGGTACTTTTGGTTATAAGGAACTTGCTTTCCTTGACGTAACCGGTAGAAGAGACAAATCTTCGACGCTGCCAGAAGGCAAGAACGTGTACTATTATCCTTCTGTAGCTGGTAGCTTCGTCTTCTCGGAATTGCTGAAGGATGTATCGTGGCTGTCCTACGGTAAAGCCCGCCTCAACTATGCCGAAGTAGGCTCTGATGCCGCGCCATACTCGACCTTCAACAGCTACAACAAGCAGGGTACCGAAATCAACGTTCCCGTAGGTGGCTATGGCTCGGTTCCCCTGTTCTCGTTGCCTAACACGCAGAACAATGCTGAGCTGGTTCCCGAAAGAACCCGCAGCACTGAAGGAGGTGTTGAAATGGCCTTCCTCAACAGCCGCTTGGGCTTTGACGTAACGCTTTATCGTTCGAGCACCATCAATCAGATCATTCCCATTCTGGTGCCTACCACTACCGGCTTCAACAACAAGTTTGTAAACTCGGGTGAAGTAGAAAACAAGGGTATCGAATTGACGGCTTTTGTTACGCCGGTTAAAAACGACAACTTCAGCTGGACGGTAAATGCCAACTGGACTCGTAACCGCAATAAAATCCTGAGCCTGAAAGAAGGTACCGACAACCTTGTTATTGCTACCTATCAGGGTGGTGTTTCGTCGAACGCTACGATTGGCCAACCTTTCGGTACTATCCGTGGTGCTGGCTTCACGTACCTGAACGGAGAGAAACTGGTTGGTGAGAACGGCCTGTACGTTCCTTCCCCTGCCACGACTGTTATTGCCAACCCTAATGCTGACTGGACTGGCGGTATCTCGAACACCGTAGCTTACAAAGGCATCTCGTTGTATTTCCTGCTGGACGTTAAAAAAGGTGGTCAGCTCTTCAACTTGGACACCTACTATGGCTTCGGCACGGGTCTGTACCCAGAAACGGTTGGTCTCAACGATTTGGGCAACCCTTCGCGTCTGCCAATTGCTGAAGGTGGTGGTATCATCTTCGAAGGTGTGAAGGCCGACGGCTCGAAAAATGACATTCGCGTTGAAAACGGCGAAGGTGTATATGGCTACAACCAGCCTCAGGAAATGCACGTTTACGACGCTGGTTTTGTTAAACTCAGAGAAGCTTCGCTGACCTATTCGCTGCCAGCTCCGTTGGTAGCTAAGGTGGGAGGCATCAAAGGCGTTGACATTTCGCTGACTGGTCGTAACCTGTGGATCATCAAGAAGAACGTTCCCTACGCTGATCCAGAAGATAACTTGAGCAGCGGCAACTTGGGTCAGGGTTACATGTCTGGTAGCTATCCAACGACCAGAAACATTGGATTTAACCTGCGATTTTCATTTTAATTGAAAGTCGACCGACATCTTAACCGAAAGAGAACAATGAAAAAGGCCCTTCTATTCTGCATTCCGGCGGTATTGTTTGCCTCCTCGTGCAGCAAGCTGGAAGATTACGATAACATCAACCCGAAGGCTGCTACTACAGCTCCTGGGGTTTCCCTGGTCAGCAATGCTGAGCGGATGTTGTCGAATACAATCAACACTCCAGATTACAACATCAACCCTTTCCGTCTGTACGTTCAGTATTGGGCTGAAACGACTTACCCAGACGAAAGCCAGTACATCATTGCTACTCGTCAGATCAACCGCAACTTCTGGGACCCCTTGTACCGGGATGTGCTTAGCGACCTGAACGAAGGCAAGCGTATTATTGCTGCTGACAACCTTCTTAATGCCGATATTAAAGCTAATCAGATAGCCTGCATTGAGGTATTGGAAGTATATACGTGGTCGGTTCTGGTAAACACCTTCGGCGACGTTCCGTATTCGGCCGCGCTGAATTCTGAAAACCTGACTCCGAAGTACGACGATGACAAGGTTATTTATACCGACCTCATCAAGCGTCTGAATACGGCAATTACGTCGATGAAGTCAACCGCAACTGGTTTGGGTACTGCGGATCTTTACTACTCAGGGAGCATGGCGCGTTGGATGAAGTTTGCTAACTCGCTGAAGCTGCGTCTGGCTTTGACCATCGCTGATGACGATGCTGCTACATCCAAAACCCTGGCTCAAGAGGCAGCAGCTGACCTGTCGAAGCTTCTCTCTTCTAACGAGGATAACGCTAAGTTGAAGTACCTGTCGGCTGTGCCCAATACGAATCCTCTGTATGTGTCGCTGGTTCAGAGCGGCCGTGCTGACTTCGTAGGCGCTAACACGTTTATCGACAAGCTCAATGCATGGGGTGACCCACGCATCGACGAGTACTTCAAGCCTTTCACTGCAGCTACTCCTACTACGCCTGCAGTTTTCAAGGGTGGTACGTACGGAGCTCCTAACGTGTATGCCAACAACTCGGCACCAGGTGCTATTCTGGAAGATCCAACCTTTGCTGGCACCTTAATGAATTACGCCGAGGTTGAATTTATGCTGGCTGAAGCTCAGGAGCGTGGTTACACCATTGGTGGTACTGGTACCGCTGCAGACCACTACAATGCGGGGGTAACTGCCTCTGTCACGGAGTGGGGCGGTACTACAGCTGAGGCAACTGCTTATCTGAAGAACCCAACCGTTGCTTACGCTACTGCCAAGCCAAACGGAGGCACTGCTCCTGCTACCTGGCAGGAGAAGATTGGTTACCAGAAATGGGTAGCTCTCTACAATAACCCAGTAGAGGCTTGGAAAGAGTGGCGCCGTTTAGATTCGCCAAAACTGGAGAAGCCAGCCAAAGCCATTTCGGAAATTCCATTACGTCTCCCATACCCCACAACTGAGGCTAACCTTAATGGCGCCAACTACAATGCGGCCTCGGCTGCTATTGGTGGCGACGTTGTTACTAGCCGTATTTTCTGGGATAAGAAGTAATCTTCGGAAAATCTGTTTAAAGAAGGGCTGCCATCGATTGGCAGCCCTTCTTTTTTGTGCTAACCGCTTATAGATGCCCAACAAGATTTTACTTAGCAGAACAGCTGCTAACGAAGACCTCCCAGGCTACTGCGTAGTTATTCATTCATGCAATAAACTTGAACCCAGAAACAGGGTGGATGTATATTGCCAATGTTGAGTAAGAAATAATCCTTATTTTTAGGATTACGATTTCGCCCTAGTACACGCTTATTTGTTTCATTTTCATTTTACTCTTTCATGAAAAAACTCTTACTAATGAGTTTATTCTTGTCCTTAACCCTGATTGGAAGCGCTTGGGCGCAGAATCGGGTTATATCAGGACGAGTACTCGATGTCGCCACCAACGATGGCTTGCCTGGAGCCAGCGTATTGGTAAAAGGTACCAGCATTGGCACCGCTACTAATGCAGAAGGAAGTTACACCCTGTCGGTTCCTGCGGATGCGACTACTCTGGTTTTCAAGCAACTGGGCTACGGTTCGCAAGAGCGGGCCATAACCACTAGCAATACGATTGACGTTACGCTGGCGGTAAACACGGAGGAGCTAAACGAAGTAGTTGTAACGGCTCTGGGCATTTCGCGCGAAAAGCGGGCGTTGGGCTATGCAGTATCTGAGATTAAGGCCGACCAGTTGGTTCAGAAATCGGAGCCGGATGCTATTCGGGCCCTGGCAGGCAAGGTCACGGGTGTAAACGTGACCAGCGCCAGCAGCACCCCGGAGGCTCTACGCGCATCATCATTCGGGCAATACTTCCCTGACCCGTAGCAACGGCCCACTGTTCATTATTGACGGCGTTCCTTTTGACAACAGCCAGTTCGACTCCGATGACGTGCTGGTAGAAGGTACCATCAACTCCAACCGGGCCGTTGATATTGACCCTAACAACATTGAGTCGCAGACGATTCTGAAAGGTGCAGCAGCAGCGGCACTTTATGGCTCACGCGCTGCTGGTGGCGTTATCATTATCACCACCAAAACGGGTAGCAACCAGCGGGGTGCCAAAGGCATTCAGTTGGGCTATACGTCTTCCTTCTCCCTGGAAAAAGTAGCCGGCTTGCCCGACTACCAGAACAGCTACGGCACCGGCTCTAACTTCCTGGGGCCATTCACGACGAACGGCTCGTGGGGTCCACGCTTCGGTAGCCCTCAGGCCCCCGCTACGATTGCTCACCCCAGGCTGGCAACCCCAACTTCCCCGACATTCCTGCTGGCTCAACCATTCCTTATCAGGCAGCACCCAACAACGTTCGGGACTTTTTCGACACTGGCCGTCAGTATGACAACTCTGTAACCCTGACGGGCAACAGCGACAACGCCAAATTCACGGCGGTGCTTTCGCGCTCCGACAACACGGGTATTATCCCGAACTCCTCGTTCGTGCGCAACAACATCAGCGCCGGCGGTTCGGGCTTCTACAATAAGTTCACCATCGGGGGCAACGTAACCTACACCAACTCGGCTCAGCGCGGCCCGCTCGTAGGCGGTAGCAGCGCCCAAGGCGGCTCTTCGGCCTTGTCGCGTCTGTTGTTTATTCCCCGCAACCTGGACCTGCAGAACCTGCCTAACACCGACCCGATTACCAATGGCTCCGTGTTCGGCTGGCTTTCCACCCAGGCTGACAACCCTATCTGGTCGACTACCAATAACTCCTACACCTCGCGGGTAGACCGGGTTTCTTCGAGCCTCACGGGCTCCTACGCCATCAAGGAATGGCTGACGCTGGCTTACCGTGGTGGTTTGAACACCTACACCGACGCGCGCCGCTCGACGATTCGTCCCGGCAACACGGGTAAATATGGCACCGGCCGTATTGTGGAAGACCATTTGCAGAACACCGAACTGGAGCAGACGGTAACCCTGACATTTGATAAGAACCTGACCGAGGATATCAGCCTGCGGGCTCTCATCGGCAACCAGATCAACCAGCGCCAGTTTGAGGCAGCTTCGTTCCTGGGTACGGGTATCATCATCTTCGGTATCGACAACCTGGGCAACACAACGGCTATTCAGCCTTACGGTCCGCAGTTCCGCAAAAAGCGCCTGATGGGTATGCTGGGTGAAGTAGGCGTAGGCTACAAAGACTGGGCCTTCCTGAACGGTACGCTGCGTCGCGACCAATCGTCGACCCTGAACAAGAATGGCGAAATCGGCGAAACCGGCCGCGGCTTCTTCTACTATAGCGCCAGCGGCTCGCTGGTATTCTCGGAAGCCCTGAAGCTGGACCTGCCCTGGTTCTCCTCGGGTAAAGTTCGGGCCAGCTATTCCCGCGTAGGTAACGACGCAGACCCCTATTCGGCCGGTCTGACGCGCTACATCAACAACCCCCGCTACGGCAACAACGTCGGCACTACCGACTTCCCCTTCAACGGAGTACCAGCTCTGGCTTTGAGCTCACAGATTGGTAACCCGGCTTTGACCCCCGAATTCACGAAGGAACTGGAATTTGGTGCTGACCTGAATTTCCTGAAAAACCGCGTGGTTATCAGCACCTCGATTTATGACCGCAGAACGACCAACCAGATTGGAGAAGTAACCCTGCCTTCGGCTACGGGCTACGGTGTACTGCTGACCAACTTCGGCGAAATCTCGAACAAGGGCATCGAACTGGCTGCTACGGTGGTGCCAGTAGATCTGCGGGGCTTCCGCTGGTCGAGCACGCTCAACTTCACCCGCAACAAGAACATTGTGGAAAGCCTGACCGACGGCCTCGACTTGCTGGTTATTGAGCCAGGCTTTGGCTCGGGCCTCGTGCAGCCTATTCTGCAGCCTGGTCAGTATTACGGCTCGCTCTACGGCTCCAATGCTGACCGCGACGACCAGGGTAATCTGCTGGTAGACCCCAACACGGGCCGTCTGATTCCGGCACTGGAACCAAAGATCCTGGGCAACCCGAACCCTGACTTCCTGATGGGCTTCATCAACACGTTCACCTACAAGGGCATTACCCTCAACACCCTGATTGACTACCGCAAGGGTGGCAGCATCTATTCGACCACGCTGCAGTCGGAGCTGGGCCGCGGGGTAACCCGTGACACCGAGGACCGTGAGCAGCTCTTCGTAATTAAAGGTGTGCAGGGCGACCCTAACACTCACCAGCCTATTCGTGACGGCAATGGCAACACCATTCCGAACAACCGGGCTATTTCGTTGAACGATTACTACTTCGGTGCGGGTTCTGCCGGTATTGGCGGTCAGGCCGAGCAGTCTATTTATGATGCTACCACTGTGCGTCTGCGTGAAATCACCCTGGGCTACGACCTGCCCAAGACCTTGTTGCAGAAGACGCCCTTTGGCAACATCAACATTTCTTTGTCGGGCCGCAACTTGTGGTGGTATTCCCCTAACATTCCGAAGTACACCAACTTCGATCCTGAAACCAGCACTTACAACTCTGGTTCCAACGTGCAGGGCATCGAATACACCAACTCTCCTTCGGTACGTCGCTACGGCGTGAACCTGCGGGTTAACTTCTAGTCCTGACCTTCTTGCTTTCTTCTTATATGAATTTACGTAAAGGTACCGCTGCACTGGGTCTGCTGAGCCTGTTGGCCGCTACGCCCGGTTGCAAAGATTTCTACGACATCAACGTCGACCCCCTGAACCCCACTTCGGCGCGGTTGCAGGAGATTCTGCCCGCGACGCAAGGCTCGATGAGCGTTTATCTGGGCCTGAGTGCCCTTGGCCTGAGCCAGGCTACTTCCACTTTGGTCAACCAGCTGGCTAGCACCCGCGACGTCGGCTCGTACACGCCCGACGGCAGCTCCTTCGGCAACCAGTGGGCCGGGCTTTATTCGGACTGCTTGATCAACAACGAGCAGGTAATTAAGCAGGGCACCGCTTCGCAGAGCTGGGATTACGTGGGCATCGCCCAAATCCAGAAAGCTTTCGTGGTAAGCCAGATGGTGGACATGTGGGGTGACATTCCTTATTCGGAGGCTCTGCAAGGCGCCGCCAACCGGGCCCCCAAGTTTGACAAGGACTCGGATATATATAAGGATCTGTTCACTCTGATTGATGCTGGCCTAGCCAACCTGGACAAGAAGGTTAGCTCACCGGGCATTAGCTCGGCTGACTTGATCTACAAAGGGAATGTGGCGCAGTGGGCCCGCATGGGTCGCACGCTGAAGCTGAAGCTTTACAACCAGATTCGGCTGAACCCAACTCCCGTTCTAGGCTCGGAATCATTGAGCTCCAAGGTTAGCGCGGTGCTGGCCCAGGACCTGATGACGACCAATGCGGACGACTACGAGTTTAAGTACAACGCCTCGACCACGCCGGAAAACCGCAACCTGGGTTACATTGCTGATTACGTAACAGCCAGCCGCGAAAACCTTATCGGCCGTTTCTTCTACGTCGATATGATGCTGGCCAATGCCGACAATGGTGGCAAGGATGACCCCCGCCTGCGGTATTACTTCTACAACCAGGTTAGCTCACCGGCGTCACAGCCCCTGGCTGATTTCCAGCTGGGCCGGTTTATTACGGTGCTTGTTGGCAGCTTCGGTCCTAACAATAACCAAAACAACTCCACAATTCGGACGCTCCCTGGGCTTTATGCCGTAGGCGGTAAATATGATAATGGCAGTGGCGGTGTGGCCGATGTAAATTCGGGCAAAGGCGTAGTTGCCCAGCGCTTCCTGACGCACGCCAGCCGCCGCTTCACTGAGGCCGAAGCTCAGCTCACGATTCTGAACAATCCAACGGCGGCCCGCACTGCTCTGGAAGCCGGGGTCAAAGCAGCTTTCGATAAAGTAAATACCATTGCCGCCGCCGACGGTAGCCCGCTTATCCCAGTTTCCGGACCGGACTCGGAAAGCGACCCTCAAACCATCGAGGGCTATACCGCCGACGTCCTAGCCCGCTACGATGCGGAAAGCACAACAGCTGGTAAGCTGCGTATTATCATGCAGGAGAAGTATAAGGCAGGCTGGGGCTTCGGGGAAGACATCTATACGGACTACCGCCGCACGGGCTACCCAGCCATTACGCTGCCCGGCAGCCCAAGCGAGCCTAATACGCAGCTGACGGGTGGGTACCCGATTCGTCTGCCTTACCGGCAGGACGATTTGACGGCCAACCCCAATGCCCCAAAGCAGGTGAACGTTTACACCGACCGTATTTTCTGGGATATAAACTAGAGTTTGCTCTGCTGTTCAACCATCACAACTCTGACTTCCATGAAAAAAATAGTTTTTGGCTTGTTGCTACTTGTTGCCTCCGGCGGAGCCCTCAGCTCCTGCAAGGATGAAAATGCACTGCCAGCGCCGGCCGTTGAGAGCGTGCCCGCCATCTTTCCTCAGGTTACTGCCGGGAAAGACTTCTTCAACTACGCTGCGGCCCGGGCCGCTACCACTCCTACTACAACGCGTCCCGTCTTCGAATTTACCATCGACCCAGGCCAGCAGCGCGACTTAAAGCTGCAGACCGTTGAGGTATACAAGAGCTACCGCCGTGGTGCGACAATTGGGCCGCGCGTAAAAGTTGGTGACTACAGCACCTTCCCGGCTACTGTTACTTTAAATAGCTCTGAAGCTTTGAAGGATTTGCAGCGCCTTTCGGGTTCTAACCTGGTTCCGGTGATACCGGCCGGAGGACCGGATGTGACCAACAACCTGATCCTGCAGAATGATGCTATTGTCTTCACATTTGAATATGTAGTAGAGGGGGGCGCCGGATCATTTTGGCGCCGGTAAATGCGATGAATATTCCAACTGGAACTCAGACTCTGGCTCCTTATGCAGCTATAGCTGTATTCCGTAATCCCTAGTTACCGTCCGTAACATAATTAATAGCAAGGGCTAACATTCTTAGGAATGTTAGCCCTTCTTTTTGCGACATAATTTTAGAATTAGAAATGGATTAAAAATTTATATTCTGATTCCAATAATCCATTAGAATCATACCCGATTAAGTTTCAAAGCCATATTGGGAATGGTATATATGATTATTCACAGGACGTCCTCAAAAATAAGTAGTGACGAAAAAAAAGTAAGGAGACAGTATAGTTTCGATTAACTGTGAGTATTTTTAAGAAGTAAAAGCGGTTTTTTCGCCCCCGCTTATATTTTAACCCAAACTTTTTTCTGCATGAAAAAAATTCTATTCATGAGTTTACTACTCATGCTCACCTTGTTACAGCAGGTGACTGCCCAGAACCGGAATATTTCCGGTCGGGTTACCGACCGCCAGTCAGGGGAAGGCCTGCCAGGTGTGACGGTACTTTTGAAAGGCACTACGAACGGGGTTTCTACTAATTCTGACGGAACGTATACCCTGAGCGTTCCACCAGCAGGGGGCACACTGGTATTTAGCTCGATTGGCTACATCCAGACGGAGCGTGCTATTGGAACGGAAGATCAGCTCAACATCGGCCTGGCCGGTGATAGCAAGCAATTGAGCGAAGTTGTTGTTACGGGTTACGGCACGCAGGAACGCCGTGATGTAACGGGCTCTATTGCCTCGGTACAAGGTGAAGCTGTTGCTAACCTGGCTACCCCAAGCTTTGCCCAGCAGCTCGCTGGTCGTGCTGCCGGTGTACAGGTACAGGCTCCCTCGGGCCTGTTGGGTCAGCAGCCTCGCATCCAGATTCGTGGTACGAACTCGATTTCTTCGGGTACTACTCCTCTGATTGTAGTTGACGGCCAGCCTATCTTCACGGGTAACACCAGTGCTCTGGGCGCTGGCTTCTCCAATGCGCTGGCTGACATCAACCCCGCCGACATCGAGTCCTACGAAGTACTGAAAGACGGCTCGTCGACGGCTATCTACGGTTCGCGCGCTGCTAACGGCGTAATTCTAATTACAACCAAGAAAGGCCGCCTCGGCAAGACAGCAGTATCGTATGATACTTACGTAGGTGTAGCACAGACCCTTAAGCGTTATGAGGTTCTGGGTGCTGAAGATTTCATTACCATCAGCAACGAGAAACAGCGCAACGCAAATCCGCCTGCAGGCACCAAGCTCCTGGCTGCTCCTTACTATGATGCCAACGGCAATCTTGTAAGCACCGACTGGCAGGACGAAGTGTTCCGCACTGGCTTTCAGCAGAACCACGTGGTATCGGTTTCGGGTGCTAGCGAAAAAACTAACTATTACTTCTCTGCTGGCTATACCGACCAAGACGGTGTAGTAAAACAGAACTCGCTGCAGCGTTTTACCTTCCGCTCGAATGTGGATACGGAGGTAAAGAAATGGTTGCGCTTGGGTATGAATCTGGGTCTGTCCCGGACCAAGACCCTGGGTCTGAACACCAATCCCAACGCTTTGTCGGGTAACGTGACCAACGCTCTGTCGCTGTTCCCCAACGTACCGTCGCGTAACCCCGATGGCACGCCTTTCCAGAATGCTGCTGGCGCTATTGGCGAAGGCAACAACGGTAGCCCTATTTCCTTTGCTTACACGAACATTATTTTCCCCCTGGAGAATAACATCTACCGCTCAATCGGCTACCGCATCCTGGGTAATACCTACCTGGAGGTTGAGCCTGTTACCGGCCTGCGTCTGCGTTCACAGCTGGGTACCGACACCCAGATGAATGACGACTTCCAATACCTAGATCCTCGCGCTGGCGATGGTCGTAGCGTGAACGGTTCTGTTTTCCAAGGCTTCGGTCCTTCGGTACGCTGGAACATTGCCAATACGGCTACTTACAACACGAGCTTCGCCGAGATTCACAAAATCAACGCGGTAATCGGTACTGAATTCCAGAAGACTGAAGACTACTTCTACCAGGCTCAAGGCACCGGCCTCTCGGACCGGGATCTGGGCCCGAACAGCATTGTTAGCGGTACTTTGACTACGCCTACTATTTTCGGTGGTAATGGTCAGAACGGCTTGGCCTCTTACTTCGGCCGGTTGAACTACTCCTTAAAAGACCGTTACTTGATAAGTGCTACGGTGCGGGCGGATAAGCTGTCATCACTGCCAACTTCTACGCGTCTGGGCTACTTCCCCGGCGGCTCCGTGGGCTGGCGTGTTTCGGAAGAACCTTTCTTCAAAAACTCGGGAGTAACTTCCTTCTGGAATGAATTCAAAATCCGTGGTAGCTATGCCCAAGTTGGTAACACTGAGCTTGGCAGCAACTTCCCATATGAAGGTCTTTATGGATCCGGCAAATATGGCTCACAAAACGGCTCGGCTTACACCCAGTTCCGCAACCCACTGCTAGAATGGGAAACTTCTAAGAAGACAGACGTAGGTGTCGACTTAGGCTTCCTGAACGGCCGCATCAATGCCAACATCGACTATTACTACAATGACATCGATGGTGCTATTCTGGCCGTTAGAACTCCTCTTTCTGCTGGTATACCTCAAAACAGCTCGTACCGTGCCAACGTAGGTGCATTGTACAACAAGGGCTTTGAAGTAACCATCAACACGCAGAACATCCAGAAGGAGAACTTCACCTGGTCAACCAGCTTCAACTTCTCGACCAACAAAAACCAGATTACTGCTCTGAGCAATAATGAAGACATCGTTTCGCCGTTCAACATTACCCGTGTTGGCGAATCGATTGGTGCCTTGTTCGGTTACGATTATCAGGGTGTAAACCCTGCTAATGGCTACCCAATCTATAAGCGTGGCAACGGTACCCTGATTCAGGCTAGCACCGACCGCGGCGCCCGTCAGAGCGCTTACTACCTCTACGATCCAAGCAACCCTGGTGCAGCCCTGGTAGCTACGGCTCCTTTGGCTCTCAGCGACAAGTTCATCCTGGGCCAGACCAACCCGAAATTCTTCGGTGGTCTGTCGAATACCTTGACCTTCAAAGGCTTTGACTTGGACGTATTCCTGCGCTACAGCGGTGGCAACAAAATCTTCAACCAGAGCCGTCAGCAGTTGCTGCGCATGGACTTCGTGAACAACTCGACCGAAATTCTGGATCGTTGGCAGAAGGAAGGTGACGTAACCAACACCCCGAAAATTGTACAGGGTAACGGTGCTTTCATCAACCAGGAAAACAATGCCCTGACCCGTTTCGTGGAGAAAGGCGACTTCATCCGTCTGCAGAACGTGACCCTAGGTTACTCGCTGCCCCAGCGCTACACAAGTGTTGTGGGTCTGAGCCGGGTACGGGTATTCGTACAAGGTCAGAACATTGCAACTATTACTGGCTACAAAGGTGTTGACCCTGAAGTGAACACCAATGCCAACTCAACGAACAACACGATTATCAACCAGCAAGCAGGCGTCGACTTCAACAGCAACCCGCAACAGCGCGTGTTCACTGGTGGCATCAACGTTGTTTTCTAAACCTAGCTTCTGAAATAAAATGAAAAATTTTATTAATTCTTTCCCTAAAGCCTGTCTTGCCACTTTAGCGTTTACTGCTACTTTGGGATTGAGCTCGTGTGATAAAGAGGTAACAGATTTGCGACCTCAGAACACACTAATTGAGGCAGATGCTTTTACTAACCCGGCGCGCATTGCCCTAGCCGTAACCGGCGTTTACAACGCCGCGCAATCGGGTTATTACGATCCATTGAACGGTCAAGCTCTGGCGGTGCGAGGCTATCCTTTTGGTGCCGCTGCCAATGCTTTGGATGATGCCCGTGGTGAAGACGTATCAGACATGGCGGGCTTCTTTAATCTTGTTTTTGCAAACTCGATTAACCCCTCTAGCCCGAACGTAGTAGCCATGTGGTCTAACCTCTATTCGGTTATCAACCAAGCTAACGTTACGATTGAGGGTGTTCGTAAAGCAGCAGCAAATGGCCTTATCACTCCCCAGTTAGCAGCCGATTACGAAGCCGAAATGCGCTTCCTGCGTGCTTTGTCGCACCATGAGTTGGTAATTCATTTCTCACGCCCTTACTCTGACGGTAAGGGTAGCCAAATGGGTGTGCCTTATCGTGAAACGGCAATAAACACTCTTGAGGCACTGGACCTAGCCAAAACAGTAGGTCGTGGAACGGTAGCGGAGGATTACACCAAAATGCTGGCCGACCTGGACTTCGCAGAAGCCAATCTCCCAGCAACGCGTGCCGGTAGCTTACGGGTATCTCGCGCTACGAAAGGTGCCGCTATTGCTCTGAAGCAGCGTCTGCGTTTGCACCAAGGGGAATGGGCAGAAGCGGTGAAAGAAGGTGATAAGCTTATCACGGGTAATACCACGTTCCGCTATACCCTGGCTGCAACGCCACGGGCGGCCTTCCCAGGTGGCATCGTGCAAACTTCTGAGAACATCTTCTCAATTGAAAACAGCGCGGATGATAACGCTGGCACCAACGGAGCACTAGCAAACGTGTATGGCGCATCTGCTACCCCAGCCAATGGTGGTATCAATGGCCGGTCTCTACTGGCAGTAAGCCCTATCCTGTATAACGCGCCATTCTTCACCTGTGCTGATACGCGCCGTACTGAACTGATGCAGAAGGACGGTGTACGGATTGTTTACGTTACCAGAAAGTATACAGATGCAGCCACCAGCAGCGACTTTGCGCCGCTGATTCGCTACGCAGAAGTTTTACTAAACCAGGCTGAAGCTCTTTCCCGCCTTGGTGGTGCTAACGAGGTACAAGCGTTGACTTACCTCAACAGTGTACGCAACCGTGCAGTGGCAACAGCTGACCGTTATGCGGTAGGCTCCTTAACCGGATCAGCTCTCACACAGGCAATCCTGAATGAGCGCCGTATCGAGTTCGTAGGTGAGGGCATGCGTTGGGATGATATCCACCGTCTATCCGGTGAGAAATCTATCTTCAGCCCGGTTCCGGGCGGCGGTATACCTGCCAAGATTGACGGTAACGCTGGTCAGCTAACCTCTTTCGATTTCTACACCTGTGGTGGTACCTTCCCCACTCCTGCTGTTGCACCAGTAGCCTACGGGAGCAACCTGTTTGTTTGGCCGATTCCGGCCAGCGAACTGGTTACGAACCCAGGCTTGACCCCGAACCCTGGCTACTAGTCAGAATTCGTAGGTAACAAAAAGCCCCGGCCGTATGGTCGGGGCTTTTTTTATGACCTTACAAATCAGCCAAACGGAGTAGCACCGGCTCAGCTTCAGCCGTGGGGCGCTGGAGCCAGACTATAATTCGGCCCGCTACATCTTCAGCGGAAGCTAAGCGGCCCTGCGCATGGTAGTCGGCAAAGCGGGCAGCCTCGCTGAAGCTGGTTGGATCAGCGGCGCGGATATGCTCCTGCATGCCGGTATCGATAACGCCCGGCGACAAGCTACGAACACGCACTCCGGACCCACGCAGGTCCTGCTCTTTGTGGGCTGTAGCAGTCAAGGCATCTAGGGCAGCTTTGGAGGCGCAGTAGGCGGCCCAGCCATCGACGGGGCGTTGGGCGGCTCCACTACTGATGTTGAGTAGGGTACGAGGAACCGTAAGCCCGGAATAGGCACTCAGGAACGTGTTCATCAGCATAGCCGGGGCTACCAGATTGACATCGAATACGAAGTTGTAGTGCTCATTCGTCTGCTCGCCCACGTAACCAATTTCGCCTACTACGGCCGCATTGTTAATGAGCGTAACGCTGGCCGCATCCGTCCAACGTGGAAATACCTTGTGCAGGTTATTCTCTACGGCTGCAATATCAGAGAGGTCCAAAGGCTGGTGCAGGTAACGCTCGTGCTCAATTGTTGCGTGCCGGGATACCCCTACGACGGTAGTACCAGGCTGGCGAAGCACGGCTTCCGCCAAAGCTTTGCCAAGGCCGCGACTGGCGCCCGTAATGATATAATAGTGCATTGGTGAAGTGGTGAGGTGATGAAATAGCAAGTGCCGTTCAAGGCCAGGAAGGTGCGCATACGTACGCGCAGACTCCCTTAACCGTTGAACGGCACTTGCTATTTTACCACTTCAGTGGCTTACCGACTCAGAGAATATACTGGCTCAGGTCCCGGTTACGGACCATGTCCCGGAGCCGTTCCTCCACCAATTCTTTGGTAATCTGAATCTGGGCGTGGGCTCCAATTACGTCTGGCACATCAAACAGAATGTCGTTGAGCAAGCGGCTCATGACGGTGTGCAAGCGGCGGGCCCCAATGTTCTCGACTTCAGAGTTGACCTCAAAAGCAATTTCAGCCAAGCGTTCCAGGGCCGCGTCGTCGAAGGAAAGCTGAACTTCCTCGGCCTGCAGCAAGGCTTCGTACTGCTTGGTCAGGGCGTTCTTGGGTCTTTCAGAATGCGGAAGAAGTCGTCCTTGGTCAGGCTTTGCAGCTCAACGCGGATAGGAAAGCGGCCTTGCAATTCCGGAATCAGGTCGCTGGGCTTGGCTACGTGAAAGGCTCCGGCGGCAATGAAGAGGATGTGGTCGGTGTGGATCACGCCATACTTGGTGTTGACGGCGCTGCCTTCCACGATAGGGAGCAGGTCGCGCTGCACCCCTTCCCGGCTAACGTCGGGGCCACCTCCCCCACCCTTACCGGCCCGGCTAGCTACTTTGTCAATCTCGTCAATGAAGATGATACCGGCATTTTCAGCATTGCGAATGGCTTCGTCTTTTACCTCGTCCATGTCGATGAGCTTGGCCGCTTCTTCATCAAGCAGAATCTTCCGCGCTTCGGCAATGGTGACTTTACGCTTGCGGGTTTTCTTGGGAATCATGCTGCCCAGCATATCCTGTAATCCCGACAGCGAGGCTTCATCAAGGCCCGCCGGACCGCCTACCACCCCAATGCCGGGCGAGCTGTTCTGTTGCACCTTGATTTCAATCTTGCGGTCTTCAAGCTCGCCGTTGCGAATCTTGAGGCGAAATTTTTCCCGGGTCCGCTCATTCAGCTCATAGTCGGAGTCGGGCATGCTGCCTTCGGTGCCGAAGCCCACGGAAGGCTTGGTAGTAGCCAGCCCGCTACCGGTTACGGGTGGAATCAGAGCATCGAGGATGATGTCTTCTACGGCCTGGGCAGCCCGGACCTTGACTTCTTCCTTGCGGCGCTGCTTGACCATATTCACCGACTGCTCGACCAAGTCGCGGACCATGCTTTCCACGTCGCGGCCCACGTAGCCTACTTCCGTGAATTTGGATGCTTCTACTTTGGTAAAAGGCGCGTCGGCAATGCTGGCCAGGCGGCGGGCAATTTCGGTTTTGCCGACCCCGGTGGAGCCAATCATCAGAATGTTGTTGGGCACGATTTCGCGCTGCATATCCAGCGGCGCGTGCAAGCGGCGCCACCGGTTGCGCAGGGCAATGGCGACGTGACGCTTGGCGTCGTGCTGACCGATAATGTACTTATCCAGTTCGGCAACGATCTGGGCGGGGGTAAGGAAGGTGGCGGAGTCCAGCATAGGTGGAGAGAGGCAGACTAGGTAAAAAGAACGCAGTTCCTTGTTACCAGGAACTGCGGCGAAAGGTTGGCAGGAAACAGGTGGCGCCCCGGAAGGTTGCACCATCCGGTAAGCGCAAGCAATGACTATTGCGAGTCATTCTTCTTGAACAGGGTATCGATGTTGCGGGCTACGGTGAAGTAATTGGCCGCCCCGGAAGCATGGTAGCCGGCCCGGGTATAATCGAGCTGAAACTGGCTGATGCGCAGCATCACACCGAAGCTGATACCAGCGCCGCCCGCGGTGTTTTCGAGGCGAAGCTCTCGGCGCTGCAGGTGATTGTAACCCATGCGCACGTTCAGGTTCTTGCCCAGAATCAGCTCCCCACCGACCACGAAGTGCCGCGCAATTTTGTCGCCCAGGCTTTTCTTAGGTTTCACTTCATTACCATCCTCATCGAGCTGCCCGCGAATGGTGGGGTCGAGGTATACAATGTCGAGCTGCTGCAGATGGTGGGCCGAAATAGAGATGCGCAGCGGCATGTGCTCGGGCTTAATCGATGCCCCGATCTGTACGTCGAGTGGCATGGGCTCCCGCTCGGCGCCAGCATAGGGCTTGAGCTGAATTCCGGCGTTGCGCACGGTCAGGCCCACGTTGAAATCCTGAGTAGGGTGCTTGAACAGGGCGCCCACATCGGCCAGCGTGGCCACCGAATGGTTGCCGGCAATGCCCGACACTGCCAGCTTCAGCGTGCCCGCCAGGGTGAAGTTACCGCTGGTGTAGGCATTGGAAACCCCGAAGGCGTACTCACTAACCGAGAACTGGCCCTGGCTGTTGCCGGCTGCGTCGAACTGCTCAAACTGCCCGTAGTCGAGGTAGGTCAGGCCCAGACCAAAGCGGCCGGCCCGCTCGGTATTGAACACGTACGTGGCCGTGCTCTGCTTAATATCGGCCAGGAAATCGACGTAGCCTAAGGCTAAGCGGCCGTCCATTTCCTTGTTGAGCAGGGCCGGATTACCGTAGAGCATGGTGCCGTCAGCATCGCGCGACGAAACGTTGACCCCACCCAGCCCAGCCAGCTTGGCGCTGGGCGGCAGATTGAGAAAGGAAAACGCCTGCTGCCCGCCTATTTGGGCCGCGGCTGGCCGGGCCAGCAGGCAGCCCAACCCTAATACAGTAATGCGCACCAAAGCTGAGCGGTGTAGCAGTCGATTCATACCTCTAAGATAGTTGATTGGAAAGCATCCTGGGTAAGACGCCCGACCCGCTGCTTTTATTGTTTGGCAGGTTAAAGAACTCCCCCGGGTCTTCCAACAATTGTTTTAGAGCTCGGCTGCTCCCCCGAGCTCAGAAACAATCGTTGGAAGACCCGGGGAAGTCCCGGAGCCTATATTTTTCTGTTTTAGTACTCAAGGGCTGCCCCAGGGCTTAGAAACAAAAAAATATAGGCTCCGGGACTTCCTACCGGCATCAAAACAAAAAGATATAGACCGAGGGACTTGATCAGGCTCTATAACAATCGTGGGAAGGCCGGGAGGAATTTCCCAACCTTCCCACGAGTATCATTAGCTCAGCCTCAGACTACCGCTTAAGCCACTTCCACGCTGGCCCCGGGGCCATAGCCGGCTCGTCGCGCACGATGAGCTTGATGGGGTGGGCCACCTTCTCGTCAAGCAGGGCCACTTTGAGCACGTCATCGACCCGGTCGGCATAGTGCACGGTCAGGTCCTTGAGGTAGTCGGCCGGTATTTCGTTGATGTCCTTCCGGTTCTTCTCGCAAAGGATAACGTCCTTGATACCGGCGCGCTTGGCGGCCAGAATCTTCTCCTTGATGCCGCCCACTGGCAGTACCTTACCACGCAGGGTGATTTCGCCGGTCATGGCCAGGTGGCTGCGGATTTTGCGCTGGGTAAACACCGAAGCTATGCTGGTGAAGATGGCAATACCGGCGCTGGGTCCGTCTTTGGGCACGGCTCCCTCGGGGAAGTGAATGTGCAGGTCGTACTGGTCAAAGATGCGGTAGTCGATATCCAGCTCTTCGGCCCGGCTGCGCAGGTAGCTGAGCGCCGTAATAGCCGACTCTTTCATCACGTCGCCAAGCTGGCCCGACAAGGTGAGCTTGCCCCGGCCCCGGCTAAGCAGGCTTTCGATAAAGAGAATGTCGCCGCCCACGCTCGTCCAGGCCAAGCCCGTTACCACGCCGGCCGTTTCGTTGTCCTGGTACAGGTCCCGGTCGAAAATGGCGGCGCCCAGGATGCGGCTCACGTCCTTGGGCTCCAGGTTTTCGGGGAAGGGCTCCTTCATGGCCTTGTTCTTGGCAATGTTACGGGCCACGGCCCCGAGCTTGCGCTCCAGGCTCCGCACCCCCGACTCGCGGGTGTAATCGTCGATAACGCGCTGCAAAGCGGGCGTGGTGATGGTCACGTCCTTCAGGCTCAGGCCGTGCTCGGTGAGCTGCTTGGGCCAGAGGTGTTTTTTGGCAATCTGGGTTTTCTCCTCCAGCGTGTAGCCAGTCAAATCAATGATTTCCATCCGGTCGCGCAGGGCGGGCTGAATGGTGTCCAGGGAGTTGGCCGTGGCAATGAAAAGCACCTTCGAGAGGTCGTACTCCACCTCCAGGTAGTTGTCGGTGAAAGTCGAGTTCTGCTCGGGGTCCAACACTTCAAGCAAAGCCGACGATGGGTCGCCGCGGAAGTCGGAGGCAATCTTGTCGATTTCATCGAGCACGATAACCGGGTTCGAAGCGCCGGCCTTCTTGATCTGGGCAATGATGCGGCCGGGCATGGCCCCCACATAGGTTTTGCGGTGGCCCCGGATTTCGGCCTCGTCGCGCACCCCACCCAGGCTCATGCGCACGTACTTGCGACCTAATGACTGGGCAATAGAGCGTCCCAAAGAGGTTTTGCCCACGCCGGGAGGCCCGTAAAGGCACAGAATGGGCGCTTTCATGTCCTGCTTGAGCTTGAGCACAGCCAGGTACTCAATGATACGCTCCTTCACCTTTTCCAGGCCGTAATGGTCCTGGTCGAGGATCTTCTTGGTGCGCTTCAGGTTGAAGTTGTCCTTGGTGTACTCAGCCCAGGGCAAATCCAGCAGAAACTCGACGTAGTTGACGCTAATGGGAAACTCGGCAGCCTGGGGGTTGACGCGGGCCAGCTTTTCGAGCTCCTTATTGAAGTGCTTGGCCACGGCTTCGGGCCACTTCTTGTCCTTGGCACGCTGCCGCAGCTTCTCGATTTCCTGGTCGGGGCCATCGAAGCCGAGTTCGTCCTGCAGCACTTTGATTTGCTGGCGCAGGAAATAGTCGCGCTGCTGCTGGTCGATGTCGGTGTGGACCTTGGTCTGGATTTCGTGCTTGATTTCCAGAAGCTGAATCTCCTTCATCATCATCTCCAGCAGCATGGTGCCGCGCTCCACGCCGTCGTTGATTTCCAGCAGCTTCTGCTTGAGGCCCACTTCCACGTTGATGTTGGAAGACAAGAAATGCGTCAGAAAGGCCGGCGACTCAATATTGTCCAGGGCCACCTGCGCTTCCTGCGGAATTTCGGGGTTGAGCTTGAGCATCTTGGCCGCCGCGTCTTTCAACGACGACACCAGGCCCTTGACTTCCTTGGAATTCTTGTTGGGAAATGTCTCGGGGAAGTAGCTGACGCGGGCCGTGAGGTAAGGCGTGTCCTGAGTCTGCTCCTCGATGCGGAAGCGGCTCTGGCCCTGAATGATGATGGTCGTGTTGCCGTCGGGCAGCACCAGCAGCTTCAGGATACGGGCCATGGTACCCACCTCAAACAAATCGGCCAGCGTGGGGTCGTCGCTCTGGGTATTTTTCTGGGCTACTACGCCCACAATCTTGTTGCCACGGTAGGCCTTGCGCACCAGCCGGATACTTTTCTTGCGCGTAACCGTGACGGGCAGCACCACGCCGGGAAACAGCACGGTATTGCGCACGGGCAGCAGCGGCAGCAACTCCGGCGACTCCTGCTCCGACAAAGGCTGGTCCGGGTCGGCGGCCACAATGGACACCATTTCGGCAGGATCTTCGGTCATGAGCAGGGTAGTCGTCTTGGGCTTGCGCGGATCGTATGAACTCATAGGTATGTAGGTCGGGAATAGGAAAGCGGTGCCAGAATGACAGCTAAAGCAGGCAACACACAAAACGAAGCGAGCGAGCTTCCGAATATACGGCTTTGTCAAGTGCTATGCCACGGACGAGAATACAGTTTTGCCCAAATAGAATCGGCCAAGGCGGCACACGGCCCGGTCACTCCGGCAGCCGGGCCGGCACGGAGTAGATGATAAAATTCCTATTTTTGACTTCTCGCCGCGCCGTTTGGGCCGGTGCTCGTGCCTTATTGAATTATGCCCCGCTCTCTACGCCCGCTGCTCACCCTCTTGCTCTTTTTTGGTTTCCTCGGAACCGGGCATACCCAGCAAAAAAAATCGGCCCCACCGACGCGCAAGCTCACGGGCAAAGTGACGCGGCAGCTGCGGGTGCGCCCCGACGGCACGCCGGACTTCATCAACATCAACAAGCTGGCGTACTTTCAGGATAAAAAAGCCCTGAAAGCCATTCAAAAGGCTGAAAAGCGCCGCAACTACAACCAGGCCCGGAGCCTGCTGGAAAGCTACGTGGCTCTGTTCGGCATTCAAAACTTTGCCAAGGATACGCCCCTGCTCTGGCGCCTGGCTCAGCTCTGGGAAAAGGCCGGCAACGAGGAAAAAGCCAAAGCTTACTACCGCCTGGCCTTGAAGCACCACCGCCAGGATGTGAAGAAGATCCAGCTCTACTACGACTCGCTGGAGCAGAAGGAAGCCGATCTGTACGTGCCGCTCAAGGTGTATTACGACATCGTGGAGTACCGCAAGAGCATTGCCACGTTTCACCCGCCCAAGGGCGTGTACACGAGCATGGGCGACGCCATCAACTCCAAGCGGGAAGACTACGGCCCCACGCTGAACGCCGGCGCCGACCAGCTGATTTTCTCTTCCAAGCGCAAAACCCGTGGCATCCAGGACGCCGTGGACGAAGACCTGTATACTTCGCACAAGGAAGGCGTGTCGTGGACCGATGCCGAGCCCTTGCCTAAGCCGATTAACTCGCAATACAACGAGGGCTCGGCCTGCATCAGCAAGGACGGCAAGACCCTGTACTTTGCCCGCTGTGAGTGCCCCACCTGCCACGGCAACTGCGACCTGTACGTGTCCACATTCAAAGACGGGCAGTGGACCACACCCAAAACCCTGGGCACCACCGTCAACTCTCCGGCCTGGGACTCCCAGCCGACGTTGTCGCGCAACGAGGACACGCTCTACTTCGCCTCCGACCGGCTGGGCGGCTTTGGCTTGTCGGACATTTGGTATACGGCCAAAAACAAGGCCGGGCAGTGGACCAAGGCGCAGAACCTGGGCCCGGTGGTGAATACCCGGGAAAGTGAGGTGAGCCCCTACTACCATCCACTTTACAACGTGCTGTACTTCTCCTCGCGCGGACAGCTGCTTAATTACGGCGACTTCGATATCTACAAAACCTACCGGGTGCGGGGCCGCTGGCAGGAGCCGCGCAACATCGGGCCGCTGGTAAACGGCAAAGGTTCGGAGTACTATTTCACCATCGACTCCGAATCAAAGGACTTGTACTATGCCCGGTCGGAGGCCAAGGACATGAAAAACCTGGACCTCTACTCCTTTCCGCTGCCTATGGAGGCCCAGCCCCTGGCTACTACTCACATTGAAGGCTCACTGGTAGACTCCGTGACCAGCAAGCCGCTCAACGGCATCGTCAGCGTTATTGATACCGACAACGGCATTGAGGTAGCCAGCAAATACGTGCGCCCCGACGGCACCTTCGACTTCGACCTGATTGAAGGCTCGCACTACGTGATTCTGATTCAGAGCCCGGATTACTTCACCGTAGAAAAGCAGCTGGAACTCAAGGGCGACACGGTCATGAAGCTCGTAACCAATTCCATTGATTACGGCCTGCCGCTGATTTTCAAAAACATTGAGTTTGACCAGGACAAGGCCACCATCCGGCCAGCCATGCACCCGATTCTGGACCGCATTGCCCTGTTCATGGTCGACCACCCCACGTTCCGGCTGAGCATTAAGGGCCATACCGACTCCAAGGGCGACCCGGATTTCAACGAGAACCTGTCGAAAGACCGGGCCGAGGCTATCCGGCGCTATATTGAAACGAAGGGCAAGCTCAAGCCCAACCGCATTGAAAGCATGGGCTACGGCAGCACCCAGCCCCTGAAAGAGGAAGTAACAGAGGAAGATGCCCGCATCAACCGCCGCGTGGAATTCCGCCTCATCAAGCCCGAGGAGGACAAACCCAAACCCGGCGACGACAAGAAACCAGCCGACGGTACCCTGGACTGGAAGTAGTTTTCTAATGTGGGGAATGTGCTGATATAGTTGAATGTGAGAAATGAAAAGAGCGTGTCCTTGCGAGGCCGAAAGCCGTGGCAATCCGTCCTCTACTGGTGACAACCGACCTTTTACCAGAAAGCCCCTAACCGTTATCTACGATTAGGGGCTCTTCACTTTGGAAGGCTTAGCACATTTCAGAGGATGGATTGCTTCAGCCTTTGGCTTCGCAATGGCACATCCTGCACGTTCTCCACATTAAGAATTAGCACATCAAAACACCAGCTTCTGCTCTTCGTTGCCGTCGCGGAACAGGGCGCTTTGCTTTTTACCGCCGGCGTCGAGGTTCACGATGTTCATTTGGTCGGCAAAGGTTTCCAGCAGCAGCTTGTGGCGCAGCACGAGGGTGTTGGTGGGCTTAGGCAGCTTCACAACCAAATAGAGCCAGTGCGCCTCGTGGTCCTTTTCGAAGCCGATTAGCTGCAGCGGCAGGGTTTCGCCGGGGCGGGTGCCAAAGGCCAGGGACTTGCGCAGCAGCTCCGTGACAAGCTGCGTCATCTGGGCCCGGGGTGTCTGCTCGAAACTGATAGGCTTGAGCTGCCCCACCGACAAGGCTTTTTCGAAGTCGTCGGTGAATACTTTCAGGCTGATTTCCAGCTGCTGCTTTGGAGCATTGTAGCGCGCTTCCATAATGCTGGCGTGGTACGCGTGGGCCAGGGCGGGCAAGCTCAGCACTACGAGCAAAGCTGCCAGGAGCCACCAGCGGCCAGAGAAAGTTGATGGTAGGTTCATCCGATTGAAAGTCATAAACGGGTAGGCAAAGAAAAGCCGTGCCACTTTACAGGAGCACGGCTTTGCGCCAAAAGATTCCCGGCATGCGGCCGGTTAGAACAGCTTTAGCACTTGCTTGATAACCAGCACGTAGGCCATCAAGCCCAGAATCAGGACCATGCCGACTTTCTGGGCGTTTTCCATAAAGGCGTCGGAAGGTTTGCGGCCGGCAATCATTTCATAGAGCAGGAACACCACGTGGCCGCCATCGAGGGCCGGAATCGGCAGCAGATTCATGAAGGCCAGCACCATGGACAGCATGCCCGTCAGGGTCCAGAACCGCTCCCACTCCCACTGCCCGCCGTACTGCTGGGCAATTTCTACGGGGCCGCCGATGTTCTTGGTGAACGAGGCATTGCCACTGAGAATCTGGCCAAAGGCTTTCATCTGCGTCGTTATTACCCCGAAGGCTTTTTTGGTACCAGCGGGCACTGAGGCGGCTAGGCCGTAGGTACGAGTAGCGTCTTTCAGTAGGGATTTGGGCATAAAGCCAATATGGCCTTCCTCATCCACGGCAATCTGCAGCGTAATAGCCTGCCCGTTGCGCGTCACTTGCACCGGCACTGTTTTGCCAGCACTGGCTAGTAAGGCAGCCTGAAGCTCGGGGAAAAACTGGGTCGGTTTGCCTGCTACAGTAGTTATCTGGTCATTGGTCAGCAGGCCACCTTTGGCCGCCCCGCTGCCCGAAACCACCTGTCCTACCACGAAAGGGTTCCGGGGCAATACAAAGGCGGTCTGCCCCTTAGCGGCTAGGCGGTCCATGAAGCCCGGAGGAATCGGGATATCCAGCAGCTGCCCGTTGCGGTCCACGGTATAGTAGCCATTGGAGCTCAGCATTACATCGGTGTTGTACACCTCATTAAACTCGGTGAAGGGCCGGCCATTGATTTTAACGATTTTGTCGCCGGTGCGGAAGCCCATTTCCTCGCCCAGCTTGTTGGGCACCACGCCGTAGCGTACTTCGGAAGCAGGCAGGTAGCTTTCTCCGTAAATGAAGGTCAGGGCCGAGAAGATGACGATGCCCGTGATGACGTTCATGATGATGCCACCCAGCATCACAATCAGGCGCTGCCAGGCTGGCTTGGCCCGAAACTCGTTGGGCTGGGGCTCAGCCGAGAGGCTTTCGGCGTCCTGGGTTTCGTCGATCATACCGTGAATGGCCACGTAGCCACCCAGCGGAAACCAGCCCAGGCCGTACTCCGTCTCCCCGATTTTCTTCTTGAACAGGGCGAAGTTCATCACGCCCGGCATCGGAAACAGGAAGTCGAAGAAGATGTAGAACTTATCGACGCGAATCTTGAAGTACTTGGCGGCGGCGAAATGCCCGAACTCGTGCAAACCCACCAGAATAGAAAGGCCCAGCAACATCTGGCCGGCCATGATTAATACTTCCAAAGCGAAACTTGGTATTGAGGAGAAAGGTAAATTATGGGGTTGTCATGCTGAGCCCCGCGAAGCATCTCTACCGCAAGAGTAATTATTTACTACTGCAGGCGAAATGTTTCCCGTTGGTCGACATGACTCTTACCTGCCAGACAACACTCACCGGCGGCCAACCAGTTCGTGCGCCACGCGGCGCGTTTCCTGGTCGGTCAGCACGTAGTCGTCCAGCGACGGTTCGGCAAGGTACGAAACCTTCGTGAGGCAGCTTTCCACCAGGCTCGGCATTTCGAGAAACCCGATTTCGTCGCGCAGAAAGGCGGCTACGGCAATTTCGTTGGCCGCGTTGAGCACGCACGGCGCGTTGCCGCCCTGCCGCATGGCCTCAAACGCCAGGGGCAGGTTGCGGAACGTGGCGCGGTCGGGCTGCTCGAAGGTGAGGTCGGGGTAATCCAGGAAGGAGAAGCGGGGAAAGTCGGAGGGCAGCCGCTCGGGGTAGCCCAGGGCATACTGAATGGGCAGCTTCATGTCTGGCAAGCCCAGCTGGGCCTTCAGGGAGCCGTCCTGAAACTGCACCAGCGAGTGAATGATGCTTTGTGGGTGCACTACCACGTCAATCTGGTCATTGTTGAGCCCGAACAGCCACTTGGCCTCAATAACCTCCAGGCCCTTGTTCATGAGCGAGGCCGAGTCGATGGTAATTTTGGCACCCATGTCCCAGTTGGGGTGCTTCAGAGCCTGAGCCTTGGTAACGGTAGCCAGCTGCTCGGCCGTGCGGCCCCGGAACGGCCCGCCCGAAGCCGTGAGGATGATTTTCTCAATCGGGTTGCGCTCCTCCCCTACCAGACACTGGAAAATAGCTGAGTGCTCGGAGTCAACCGGGTAGAGGCCCACGCCGTGCTCTTTTACCAAGCGCGTGATTAGCTGCCCGGCCACGACCAGGGTTTCCTTATTAGCCAGGGCTATATCCTTGCCGGCCCGAATGGCAGCCACCGTGGGCAGCAGGCCCGAATAGCCCACCATGGCCGTCAGCACGATGTCGGTGTCGGGGCGGCCGGCTACTTCGGTCAGGGCCGTAATGCCGGTCAGCACTTCGGTGGCTTGCCCGGCCAGGGCAGTTTTCACGGCTTCGTACTTCTGCTCGTCGCCGATAACCACTACGGCCGGCCGAAACTCCTGGGCTTGCCGGATCAGCAGCTCAGCGTTGGAGTGGGCCGAGAGCGTAGTGACCTGAAAGCGGCCGGGATGAGCACGGATAACGTCGAGAGCCTGGGTGCCGATAGAGCCGGTGGAACCCAGCAACGTGACGCGTTTCAAAGGAGAGGACATGGGAAGTGCAAAGCTACGGGCATGGTGGGGTTGCCCCAGACAAAAGTAAGCCGAACTTTGCGTTCGTGGTACAACCCGGCCCGGAAGCGCCCCGGAACCACGTACTTTTGCCGCTGCCGTATTCCATAGCCGTATGACCAATTCCGCTCCCGCCGCTCCTTCCGCCTTCGACAAAGCCCGCAACGGGCTGTGGACCAGTTTACAAAAGCACCTCGAAACCGTGTACGCCGCCGAAAAGGATTTTCGCGCCGCCACGTCATTCACCACGTCCTTCCCCTTCTCGGCGGCCCAAACCGAGCCCCAGCAACTGGCCGACTACCAGCAGCAGCGCCTCTACCTGCGCGACCTGTACATTGATGAAACCAACCAGCTCGACAGCCTGGTGAAGGCCGTGCGCACCAAAAACTACCAGGAAGACGAGAAGAAACTCCTGCTGCTGATGATTCTGGGCTACATCGATATTGCCGCTAGCATCTTCGATTTGCTGGAAACCCACCGCCCCAGCAAGCTCGACAAGGATGAGGAGCTGGAGGAAACTACGGCCAAGTTTGAGCGAGTCAAAAACTTCGTGCGGTTGAACATCAAAGGCATTTCGGGGCTACTGCCCAAGCTGTAAGGCAGCCTGCCCAACGCTTACTTTTTGGCCGGCGAGAAGGAGTACGGCGCGGCCGAAGCCTGGGTGCCGCGGCTTTTGTTGGGCGTGGGGCTCATGTCGAAGTTGAGTACCGCGCCTTGCATAAGCTCCTCGTGGCTGAGCCAGTTCTTGTCGTATTCCTGCCCGTTGAGCGTAAGTCCGTTGACGTAGCGGTTGTCGGCCGAATTCCGGGGCGCGTTCAGCACCACGTCTTTGCCGGAAGGCAAGTGCAGGGTGGCCTTCGGAAAAAGCGGGGCGCCAAGCACATACTGATTGGTAGCCGGGCATACGGGGTAGAAGCCCAGGGCCGAAAACACGTACCAGGCCGAAGTTTGCCCGTTGTCCTCGTCGCCGCAGTAGCCGTCGGCCGTGGGCTGGTAGAGGCGGGTCAGGGCCTCGCGCACCCAATACTGGGTTTTCCAGGGCTGGCCGGCGTAGTTGTAGAGGTAGGGCATGTGCTGAATGGGCTGGTTGCCGTGGGCGTAGTTGCCCATATTGGCAATTTGCATCTCCCGGATTTCGTGGATGACCTCGCCGTAATACGACTCGTCAAACACCGGCGGCAGGGTAAAGACCGTGTCCAGCGTAGCCACAAACTTTTGCTTGCCGCCCATCAGGTCAATCAGGCCCTGCACGTCGTGAAATACCGACCAGGTGTAGTGCCAGCTGTTGCCCTCGGTGAAAGCGTCACCCCATTTGAAGGGGTTGAAGGGCGTCTGGAAAGTGCCGTCCTGGTTGCGGCCCCGCATCAGGCCGGTTTGCTTGTCGAACAGGTTGCGGTAGTTCTGGCTGCGCTTGGCGTAAAGGTTGATTTCCTTTTTCGGCCGGTTCAGCGCCTTGGCCAGCTGGTAGATGGTAAAGTCGTCGTAGGCGTATTCGAGGGTACGGGCCGCGTTTTCGTTGATTTTAACGTCGTAGGGCACGTAGCCCAGCTTCTTGTAATAGTCAATACCGGCGCGGCCCACAGCTGTCAGCGGACCGGGGTTGTTGGCGCCGTGGGTTAGGGCTTCGTAGAGCACGTTCATGTCTTGTCCCCGAATGCCTTTCAGGTAAGCATCGGCCACTACCGAGGCCGAGTTGTTGCCCACCATCACGTTGCGCAGGCCCGGACTGGCCCACTCGGGCAGCCAGCCGCTTTCCCGGTAGTCGTTGGCCAGGCCTTGCTGAATTTCAGTGTTTACTTCCGGATACAGCAGGTTGAGAAAGGGAAACAAAGCCCGGAACGTGTCCCAAAAGCCGGTATCGGTGTACATATAGCCCGGCAGCACTTGCCCGTTGAAGGGGCTGTAGTGCATTACCTGCCCGTTGGCATCCAGCTCGTAGAGCTTGCGCGGGAACAGCAGGGAGCGGTACAGGCAGGAGTAAAACGTGCGGCGCTGGTCGGTGGTGCCGCCCTCCAGCTCGATGCGGCCCAGCACCTTGTTCCAGGCGGCGCGGCCCTGTTGGCGCACGGCGTCAAAGTCCCGGTCACCAATTTCGCGCAGGTTAAGCTCGGCCTGCTCGGGACTGATAAACGAAGAAGCTACCCGGGCGTTTACCCGCTCGCCCTTGCGGGTTTTGAAGCCGACGACGGCGCCGGCGTGGTCGGCCGTTACTTCCAGCGTGCCGCCAGCCAGCTTCTTGTCCTGGTAGAGGGCCGTGCTGGTGAAATCGTGGTCAAATTCCAGTACGAAGTAGTTCCGGAAGTTCTTTGGCACACCGCCCCGGTTGCGGGTAGTATAGCCTACAACCTTGCGTTGCGCAGGCAGCACCTTCACGTAGGAGCCCTTATCGAGGGCATCAATCACGACGTAGGCGCTGTCGGTCTGCGGGAAGGTGAAGCGGAAGCGGGCCGCGCGCTCGGTAGGTGCAATTTCGGTTACCACGTCGTGGTCGGCCAGGTACACGCGGTAGTAGTTGGGCTCGGCTACCTCGGCTTTGTGCGAAAACCAGCTGGCCCGGTCATCCTCGTCGAATACGCGCTGGCCGGTGATGGGCATCAGGGCAAACTGCCCGTAGTCGTTCATCCAGGGCGAGGGCTGGTGGGTTTGCTTAAAGCCCCGCAGCTTGTCGGCCGAGTACTGGTAAGCCCAGCCGCTGCCCATCTTACCGGTTTGGGGCATCCAGAAATTCATGCCCCAGGGCAGGGCTATGGCCGGGTAAGTGTTGCCGTTCGATAATTCGGGCTTAGAATCAGTGCCCATCAGTGGATTGACCCACTGCGCCAGGTCGGCCGGGGCCGACTGGGCCTGGACCGGCCCCGCAACTACCAGCCAACAGGCGGCCAGCACGAAAAACGTTTTTAGCATTTGGGCGGAATAACGCAAGAGAGTACGAAAACCGAAAGCCAGAGCCGCCGGTAGGCAGTCAGGCAACTCATTGGGCCCCAATATCCGGATTTCCTGAACCTCTGCAACTCTGCTTAAACATTTTAGCAACTTCACCCGCGCCTAGGCCCTCAAGCGGATAGCCCCCAGCAGCAACTACCCGCATCAAGCGTTGTGACGCCAGTAGTTCATGCATACTAGTGAATTGCGGTTATTGTAATCCGCTTGCCATTGAACACGGCTTCCTCCCCCACCCGTTTGCCGCTCAGGGCCGCGGCTACGGGTGCTACGGCCGACACGGCAAAGTAGTCAGTGCCCTCCGCGGTGAGCTTACCGGCGCTGATGCTGATAAAAAACCAGCCCAGCGAGGTATGGACCAGGGCCCCGGGCCGCACCGTGTCGCAGGGCTTGGTGGGGTCGATGCGCTGCAGCTCGCCCTGGAGCTGCCGGGCCTGCTGAAGCTGCACCAGGTTTCGGTCCCGCTCGTTCTGGGCCATGGCGCGGCCGGTTTCGTACTTGTCGCCGGCACTGCTCTTGGTTTCGCTGTTGGCCGATTCCTGGGCAGCTTGAATAGCAGCTAGGCAAGCGTTGAGGCGGTCCTGGACGTAGTGCTCGCAGAGCGTGTAGAGAGTTTGTTTTGTTAGCTCGTGTAGGCTTCCCATACTATTTCTGAATCATTTTCAACCTGCCAACTGCCTAGCAGCTGGCCCAGCTTATTTAAAGACGCTACTTCGGCCCCAATTGTAAATTCAAGCCGGCAACGGTGCGGGCTTTCATCCTCCTCACTCATCACCACCTTCAACCCTGCCGAGAGGCGCACAGGCTCAGGTACGTTGACGATGCCAAGGAGCCTAACTCGACTTGCGCCTGATCAGCTGCATATCCTGAAAAGGTAGTGAGCCTTTCGCCAAAGCTTTTCCAAGCGGCAACATCACTATAGAAATGCAGACCGTACTTGATTGTGCCTTTGCAAACCGTGACATCAAACTCACAGGCTCCGGCCGGCATGTACCCATGTACAGTAGCAACAATTCTTATTTCTCCCCGCTTCATAATTACTTAGCTCCACTTTTCATAGCCCGATAAGCCGCCAAATGGGCCTTGATTAGCTCGGCAAACGAGCGGTAACGCGCGGCGCCGGGTATCCAGTGGGCAAAGTGCCAGGCCTCCCACTCGCCCTGGTGCTGCACATCGGGATTGAGGGCCAGAAACCCGGCGTCGCCCCAGTCTGATACCATTAGCAAGCCCCGGAAGTACTCCCCACGCACCTGGATTTTATTTTGCTCGGCGCCGTAGATGAAGTACTCCTCGTCCGGCACGCTGGGCACCGTTTCGACATCAATCTCCCACATTTCCACCAGGTCAGCCTCTGTCTTCACCAGCCAGTCGACTTCCGCGCTGGGCTTGAGGCGCCAGATAAACCTGTCAAGCGGGCCGAAACCGTTGGAAGCTTGCAGAAACGCCCGGTAGGAAGGCGGCAGCATTATTTGCAGTCTTGCTTCCAAGGCATTCAGCTCTGCTTCCGGAGCGCCCGGAGCCCCAAACCACTGCACCTGGCGCTGCTGCGGGGTAATTAGAGCCGCTAGCTTCCCGCTGATAAAGTATGGATCCGACAAGACTTCCCGGCTGATTTGCCGAAGGGTAGCCGGCCAGCTTATGGCGTTTGGCATAATGGGTATTTACTTTAAATCGGCTTGTCTGGCTAATCTTGCCACTTACTCAGCGCTTCACGGTCTCAGCAACGCCGCTTTTACCTGCCTGACCCAATCATCGGCCTCGGGTGAAATGATGACGGCCCGAAAGTTATGCCGCTCAGCTTCTATTCCTACGCCCGGCGCATCATCCACCAGCCAGTCGATGCCAAAGCTGGGCGGGTGCTTGGTGCAGCGCGCCTTGGCTTCCCGCTGGTGCCGCGCCTGGTTCACGACACCATCCAGCCGCAAGCCGTAGAACCAGAACAGCTTGCGGATATACCAAGGACGGCGGTATGAGGTGGTGTATACCCACACTTCCCAGCCCTGGGCCCGGCAAAAGTCGTGGAGCTCAACGATGCCCCGGCGCAGGGGTTCCCCACCCAGCAGCCGGGCCCAAACCGAGCGTTTGGGCTCCAGCGGAAAATTGTAGCCGCAGCAGATCAGGGTATTGTCGAGGTCGAAGGCAATGCGCATAGGGCCTAAACGCCCGACAGCGCGTCAGCAATATTTCGGTCGTTGCTCAGGCGGGGCACTTTGTTCTGTCCGCCGAGCTTGCCCAGGCTTTTCATGTAGCGCTGAAACGCCCCGGCCGGCAGCGGCGTGAGCTGCAGCGGGGCCAGGATGCTGCCAGCCAGCAAATCGTCGTAGTACACGTTGCGGCGGCGCAGGCCGGCATCCAGGGCGGCGGCAAAGGCGGCAGCATCGTGGGGCGGGCGGGCAAACTCCACCAGCCACTCGTGCCGGCTCGGCTGCTGCGGGTCGGAGCTCACGCGTGGGGCCACGGTGAATTCCACGACTTCCACTTCCGCAAACTGACTCATGGCCTCGCGCAGCGTCTGCTCTACTTCCTCCCCAATGACGTGTTCACCAAAGGCCGACAAGAAGTGCTTGATGCGTCCACTGACTACCACGCGGTACGGACTCAGGCTCACGAAGCGCACCGTGTCGCCGATGCTGTAGCCCCAGAGGCCGGCGTTGGAGTTGAGCACCAGGGCGTATTGCTTATCCAGCTCCACTTCCCCGATGGTAAGGCGGGGCGGATTGGGCTCGAAGAACTGCTCGGCGGGAACGAATTCGTAGAATATGCCCGCGTCGAGCAACAGTAGCATGCCAGGGTTGCCGGGCTCGTCCTGAAACGCCAGAAAGCCTTCGGAGGCCGGAAACAGCTCGATGCTGTCCACGGGCCGGCCGATGGTTTCGAACAGCTTGGCCCGGTAGGGCTCGAAGTTGACGCCCCCGTACACGAAGAGGTCGAACTGCGGGAAAATGTCCTTCACCGGCTTGCCCGTAATCTGCACCAGCTTGTCGAAGTACATCTGCACCCAGGGCGGAATGCCCGAAATCAGGGTCATATTCTCGGGCAACGTCTCTTCCACGATATGGTCGAGTTTGGTTTCCCAGTCGTCGATGATGTTGGTGGAGTACGTCGGCAACTGATTGCGCCGCAAATAGGCCGGTACGTGGTGATTCACAATGCCCGACAACCGCCCGGTATGAATGCCGCCCACTTTCTCCAGCTCCGGGCTGCCCGACAAAAACATCAGTTTGCCATCCAGAAACCGGCTTTTGCCCGTGGCGTGGATGTAGTGAAACAGGGCGTCCCGGGCTCCGTTAATGTGGTTCGGAATGCTGTCCTTGGTCAGGGGAATGTACTTGGCGCCCGAGGTCGTGCCGGAGGTTTTGGCCAGGTATTCGGGCTTGCCGGGCCAGAGCACGTCGGCCTCCCCGTGCTTCACCCGCTCGAAGTACGGGCCAGGGCTTCGTAGTCGCGCACGGGCACCTGCCGGGCCAGGTCGGCGGGCGCATTGATGGCGGCAAAGTCATGGTCGCGCCCGAAAGCCGTGTTTCTCCCCTTTGCAATCAGCTCCCGGAACACGCGCTGCTGGGTAGCTACGGGGTTTTGCTGCCACTGCTGGTAGCGGTGGTGAATATAGGCGGCCAGCGGGCGGCTCAGGGCGGATTTCAGACCCATAAAGGCAAAAAGTACTAAGTGAACCGAGGCGAAGTACGGACTTCTTTTGGTGCCTGAAGTGAATCTAGCGGTAGTGCTCCTCGGGAAAGCGGGCTGAGTCGGCGGGTTCTACGTGCTGCCAGGGCCCCCACAGCGGCGTGATTTTCACGACCCGATATTGCATATCAGAGGTGGCAAACCCACTGTAGTAGTGCTGCTGCACAATCCGCACGGGCGGGTTTACTGACTCATAGTGAACCAGCTCGTCCTGCCAGACAGCGGTATCTTCCAAGACAATCAGTAAGCTGCAGTATAGCCCTATGGGAATTACCAGGAGCAGAAGGAAAACACCGGTCAGAAAACGCCAGAAATCACCAAGCCGGGACTTGACCTGCAGCCATACGCCCAGCGGCCACAAGGCAAACAGGATGTTTTTGGCGACATCAAAGGTCCGCAACAGCGTGTGGTTAGTGGTTTCAAATGGCTCACCATTCGCTATTTCATTTGCAACAAACAGCCCAAATCCCAGCCAGCCCAGCCCGATAATCAGCTGCCGAAAACGGATTAAGGGAGCAGGTTGGGCAGAAGTGGATGAACTCATAAAGGCCGGAAAGTAGGCAAGATGGGGTGTAAAGTGGAATTGCACCAACTCCGCCGCCCGCTAATGAGTATATTCAGTTACACAACCTCAACTATACCAGCACTACCATGATTAATCAGCGCGGAAATGCCGTTTGGAACGGTGACATTAAAGGCAGCGGCGAAATTTCGACCCAGAGCGGCACGGTAAAAGCGCCGTACTCGGTGGGCGCCCGGTTTCAGGGCGAGAAGGGCACCAACCCGAGGAGCTGATCGGAGCCGCCCACGCCGGCTGCTACACCATGTTCCTGACCGGACAGCTGACCAAAGCCGGAGCCCAGGTTAAGCAGATTCGCACCGAGTCGAAAGTGACGCTCGACACCTCCGGCGAAGTGCCCAAGGTGGTTAAAATCACGCTGACCACCGAAGGCGAGGTGGAAGGCATCACCCAGGAAGAATTCCAGAAGCAGGCCGAAAACGCCAAGCTGCACTGCCCCATTTCGGCTTTGCTGAGCGCCGTGCCCGAAATGGAGCTGGCCTCAGCCACGCTGAAGTAAGCATTGCCTGATTTCTGATAAAAACCGGCTGCGCCCGTCGCGTTGCCGGTTTTTCGTTTACTTTGTTGTCAGACTTCTACTCTCTTATGCCCGCGCTACCAAAACCACCCGCATTCGGCTGCGGCCCGCCGACACGTCTAAGGTTCCTTTCTGGGGCAGATGCTTATTGGCGGCCTCTGGATTGCCTACACGCTGTTCCTGATTGTTTCCGACGAAGGCCACCTGGACTACCACTTTCTGCACTACGTATTCCTGGTGTTCAGCTTGGTGTACATTGGCTACGTGTTGGTACACAATGCGCCAATTTTCGGTACCCAGAGCTACTTGGAGTTTACGCCCGGCTACATCGTGCACAAAGGCGGCCTGTTCCGGCCCAAGCAGGTTTTCGCCGCCGAGGACATCGAGGCCATTGACCTGGCCCCCATGCAGCTGCGCATCCGCCTGCACTCCAACGACCTGTACACGCTGAACCTGCGAGAGGTAAAAGGCCCGAAGCGCCGGGAAAACTTCCGCAACGAAATCCGGCAGTTCGCTGCCCAGTACAACATCACCCTGCGCGAAACGGCCCCGGCCCCACGTATCTAGCGAGTAACGACATAGAGATAGAAAAGCCCGCTTTGCAGCGGGCTTTTCTATTACCGGGCAGCTTGCCTCATGCGCACACTATCCACTCGGGCGCGGACAAACTTTCCTTGCGGAGTAACAGAGTAGTCGGTCACCACCGAGTCCCAGAATCCTGGTTGCCCATCGTCTTCACTATCCTGCTCCAACTCCGTAACGCGGAGCCGAATCTGCTGAGTATTCATAGTAGCCGTGGCGCTCCACATGCCATCCATGCCGGTATTTGCAATAGTAGCCCAGTCGATTACCTTTTTTCCGTCGGGGCTGAACGTCACGTAGTAGACATCGGAACAGCAGTCCTCGTGCCGGTACAGGTAAGACACAATCATAAACTCTTTGCAGCGCACCGTGTCCAGGGCGTACAGCTCCCAGTACTTATTATAGTCTTTAAAAAGACGAGGCAACTGGGGGTTCTGGCGCACCATTTCGGCTACCAGCGTAGTGCTCAACTTGGCCTGCTCAGCTGTTTTGGGACTCGCCTCAACCATTTTCAGGTCGTATTCCGGTAGCAGGCAGGGCGGTTGCTCACTCGGAGGAATAGCGGCTATCGGAACTTGTGCAGCTTCTTTCACCGCGCCAGTTTTCTCGGCGGCCGGACCACTGCAGGCTGCTACTGTCAGGCCAAGTGTGGCAGACACCAGCAAGAAAGTAATGCTGCGGGCTCCCATCCGGCCAGTCTACTTGCCCGCAAACTTCTTGCGCAGGTCCACTATCGTGTTGCGGAAGTTTTTGTCGCTGTCAATCAGGTCCGAAACGGTCTGGACGGAGTGGATGACGGTGCTATGGTCGCGGCCGCCGAAATGGAAACCGATGCTTTTGAGCGAGTGGCTGGTGTGCTCCTTGGCAAAGTACATGGCCACCTGCCGCGCCGTCACGACTTCCTTCTTGCGGGTTTTGGCCTTGAGCAAATCCAGGGAAATGCCAAAGTACTCGGCCACGGTCTTCTGAATGAAGTCCAGGTTCACCTCGGCCTCCACTTCCTCAATGATGTGGCGTAGGGCCTGCTTGGCCATTTCCAGATCAATTTCCCGGCGGTTCAGGCTACTCTGGGCCACCAGCGAGATCAGCACGCCTTCCAGCTCCCGCACGTTGGTATTAACCGAGTGGGCCAGGTATTCCACCACCTGGGGCGGAATGTCGATGCCGTCCTGCTCCATCTTGTTCTGGATGATGGCCATGCGGGTCTCGAAGTCGGGGCTCTGCAAGTCAGCCGTCAGGCCCCACTTAAAGCGCGACAGAAGTCGGTCTTCCAAGCCATTCAGGTCGCGGGGTGGCCTATCGGAGGTCATCACGATCTGCTTGCCGGCCTGGTGCAGGTGGTTGAAGATATGAAAGAACATCTCCTGGGTTTTGTCCTTGCCCGAGAGGAACTGCACGTCGTCCAGAATCAGGATATCAACCAGCAGGTAGAAGTTGGCAAAGTCCTGCACCCCGTTGTTGCGCAGGCTTTCGATAAACTGGTTCGTGAACTTCTCGGCCGAGACGTAGAGCACGAACTTGTCGGGCGAGGTGGCCTTGATATGGTTGCCAATGGCCTGCACCAGGTGCGTTTTGCCCAACCCCACGCCACCGTATACCATCAGCGGGTTGAAGGAGGTCGTGCCGGGCTTGTTGGCCACGGCGAGGCCGGCTGAGCGGGCCAGGCGGTTACAGTCGCCCTCCACGTAGTTCTCAAACGAGTACGTACCGTTCAGCTGCGACTTCACGTAGTTCCGGTCAATGGCCTTGGTGGCTTCGAACGGGTTGCGCAGGGTATTACTGGTATCCGGGGCAGCAGCGGCGGCGGCCACGTTGCGGGCCGAGCCGGTGAGGGCACTAGCCGCAATGGCTCCGGCCGTCGAAGCCGCCTGGGTAGGAGCCGCAGCTTTGCGGGCCGTGGGAATATTGACCGTGCGGGGCTTGTTCTGACTGTTGCCCTGATCTACCACAATGGAGTACTCCAGCCGCCCTTCCGGCCCCAGCTCCTGGTAGATGCCTTTCTTTAATACATCGACATAGTGCTCCTCCAGCCATTCGTAGAAAAACTGGCTGGGCACTTGGATGATCAAAACGTTATTGTGGAGCTGCACCGGCACAATTGGCTCAAACCACGTGCGGAAGCTCTGCTCACCAATGTTAGCCTTGATGACGCGAAGACAGTTGGCCCATACGGTTCGGCAATCCTTCAGCATCAATTAGTTAAGACAAAAGCAACAAGTGCTTAGCGGGCGGACAATAGGGTCAGAAACGGCCCATTTCGGAGCCGTTTTTTCTAGGGGAGACAAAAATGTGGAAAAGTCAGGATACAAAAAAACGCTGTTTTCCTTGCTTTTCTCACGCCGTCGTCACAGGTACTACGGCTGAGCTGGCCACGGCTAGGCGTTTGGTCCCGTGCTCGAAGGAATAGTCGAGGCGGCCCAGGTGAATGCCGGACCAGCCGACCTGATTAATCAGCGTACTACGGCCGGCAGCGCCTTCTATTACGTCGGGCTTTTCCAGGAACGTGTGCGTGTGCCCACCCAAAATCAGGTCGATGCCGGGCACCTGAGCGGCTAGCTTGTGGTCGTCGATTTTGGCGCTTTCGTACTTGTAGCCCAGGTGGGAAAGGCAAATCACCATGTCGCACCGCTCGGCACCGCGCAGCGTGGCCACCATGGTCTGCGACACAGCCACCGGGTCGAGGTACTTGGTGCCGCCGATGTTGCGGTCCGAAATCAGGCCCTGCATTTCAATGCCGATACCGAACACACCAATGCGCATGCCGGCCTTTTCGAACACCTTATATGGCTTGAACTGCCCGGCCAGAATGGTCTGGGAGAAGTCGTAGTTGGCAATCAGGAAGGGAAAGCCGGCGTTGGGCAGCTGCTTTTTCAGCCCTTCCAGGCCGTTGTCGAAGTCGTGGTTGCCCAGGGTACTGGCGTCGTAGGCCATCTGCGTCATCAGCTTGTACTCCAGCTCCCCGTTGAAGAAGTTGAAGTAGGGCGTACCCTGCCAGATGTCGCCCGAGTCGAGCAGCAGCACGTTGGGCTCCTGCTTACGAATCTGCTCAATGAGGCTGGCGCGCCGGGCCATACCACCCATGCCGGCCCACTGCGCGCTGTTGTCCGGAAAAGGCTCAATGCGCGAATGCATGTCGTTGGTGTGCAGAATGGTCAGGCGCACGTTTTTGGTATCGCGGCCTACCGCGGGCAAACTCAGGCCCATCAGGCCCAGGCCGGCAGCCCCAGCGACGTATGCTTGATAAAATCGCGACGGTTCATCTTGGTTAAGGTGCTAATGGGGAAATGTGCTCAGGTGCTAATGTGAGTTGAATGTGAGAAATGTGGAAAATGTGTTAGGCGGCTTGCTTTCTGTAGTATGGATAAAAACTACGGTCAGTTACCCATCTACTAATCAGCACCTGAGCACATTTTCACATCAGCACATTCAAATCACATTACTTTCACTCTGCCTTCAACTTTGGCTTCCAGCGGCTTGCCTTGCTTGGTGAGGCTGCGGATGTGGTCCACAATGGCTGTGCGCAGCAGCACGCCAGTACTACGGGGCTTGATAGCCTTGAAGAACACCATCTGGTCGCCGCCGCCGGCCAGGTAGTCGGAAATGGCGATGGTGTAGGTGCGGCTCGGGTCGAAGGGCTTGCCGCCGATAAGCACATTGGCAGCCTTCCCGTCGGCACCCACGGTGTAGGTCACGTTCGACAGCGCCATTTTAATGCGGGCCGCATAGTTGAGCATTTCCTGCATTACCGGGCCGGGCGTATCAAGTACCACTAGCTCGTTTTCGAAAGGCATCAGCTCGAAGATGGAGCCCATGGTAACGGGACCGGCGGGCAAGGCGGCGCGCAGGCCGCCGTTGGTCATCACGCCCACGTCGATGGGCTGGCCCAGGGCCTGGGTGGCCCGTTCCCGCTGCACGTCGGCCACAAGGTTAGCCAGCGGCGACTCCCCGTTGTTCTTGGTAATAGCCACTGGAGCCACGCCCAGCACTTCGGTCATCTGCTGCGTAACGCGCTGCTTGTAGGGCTCGATGGTAGCAGCGGCCTTGGGGTCTTCGGGCTGGGTCTTACTAACGGGCTGAGCCGTTACGGAACCCAGAGCCGGCTTAGCCTGATACACGCCGCGCTGACAGCCGAAGGTGAGCGAGGCCGCCAGCAGGAAACTCAGCGCCGAGACGTTGGAACGGAAAAAGGACATGCAAGTAGGAATAGGCGGAAGGCAAAGGTACGGCAGCCAGACTTATTTGGTGAGGTTAACGCCGAACAGTACGTAGTAGTGCCAGAATCAGTCTTGACTCCGAACTCCGGCGAAATAAGCGAACGGAGCAGCACCGCCGTGCCTAAGAACTTAAACCAGAGCCCTGAAGTCGTCAACTCCCAGCCCATGAAAGCGGGCCTGCTGGCCGCCGGCAGATAAAGTCTTAGGCAAACCCGGCCATCCGCCAGTCTTTGCGGTGGCTGTTCTAAGGCCAATCCGGTATCTTTAGGCCGTCCGATCCGGCAGTTCCGTTTTCTGGCTTCACCACCCTCCCAATGGCCGACACCCCGCGCGCTACGCCCGTCTCCTTTTCCGAATTTGAGTCCATCAGCACCGCGGCCTGGCAGGAACGCATCCGCCGCGACCTGAAAGGGGCCGACCCGGCAACGCTGGAGTGGACCACCCCGGACGGCCTGGTAGTGCAGCCTTTTTATCATCGGGAAGCCCTGGATCTACTGCCCACCACCGGGGCCACCAGCTCCGGCACCGACTGGCTGAACGTGCCGACCTACGCCGTGGGCGCCGCCGATAAAGGCCACACGGCCATCGACCAGGCCGCCGATGCCCTGCAGCGTGGCGCCGATGGGGTTTACTTCGAGCTGACCGACGCCGCCGCCTTCGACGTGACCTACCTGCACGAGAAACTGCCGCTGGCCACTACGTACGTGGGCTATGCCGTCCGGCTGGGCGTGGCCAGCTTTGTGGAACGCCTGCTGGCTACCGGCACTTCTTCGCTACGCGGCTTCCTGCGCTTCGACCCCGTGACGGACCATGCCCCGACCTCCCCACCAGCTGGCCGAGCTGCGCACGGTGCTAGGACTCACCAGCGCTATGCCGGAATTCCGGGCCCTGACGCTCAACGGCGCATTCTTTGCCAACCGCGGCGGCACCGTTACCCAGCAAATCGGCTTCGTGTTGGCGGCGGCGGCTACGTATCTGGAGCAGCTGCCGGCGGCCGACGTAACCCGGGCCCAGGTAGCGGCTGCCCTGCAGATACAGATAGCCCTGAACCCGAACTACTTTTTTGAAATAGCGAAGCTGCGAGCCCTGCGCCGCCTGTTAGCCACCTTGCTGCACGCTTTCGAACTGCCCACGGACCTGGCCCCGACCCTGCCTATTTTCGCCGTTACCTCCACCTGGTCCCAGACTACGCTCGACCCGCATACCAACCTGCTGCGCGTCACGACCGAAACCATGGCTGCCGTGCTGGGTGGGGCTACGGCCGTCAGCGTGGCTCCTTTTGACCGACTCTACCAAAGCCCGAACGAGTTTTCGAGTCGCCTGGCCCGCAACCTGCCCGTGATTCTGCGGGAAGAAGCCGGTCTGAACCGCGTAGCCGACCCCGCGGCGGGCTCCTACTACCTCGAAACCATTACCGATCAGCTGGCCCAGGACGCCTGGGCCCTGTTTCAGCGCGTCGATGCTGCCGGTGGACTGCCCTCAGCCCTGGGTATGGTATTGCAGGAGCTGCACGTGGTGGCCCAGGCTCAGTTTCAGCGTATTGCTTCCGGCGAGCAGGTGATTGTGGGCACCAACCGGTTTCAGAACGCCCAGGAGCATTTCGACTACAACCCCAAGCGCCTGCTGCGCAGCAAGGACTTTGACTCGACGCGGGCGGCCTACCCATCGGAGGTGCTGCGGCTGGCTACGGCCCTGCACTTCCAGCGCCGCGAGAAGAAGCGCCGCCGGGCGGCCGTGGTGCTGCTGGGCACCCACACCAACCAGCTGATTCTGGAGTCTTTTCTGCGGCTACTGCCCATGCAGGAACGGTTAGCCCTGAAAGCGAGCCACCCGGAAGGCACCCTCTCGGTGCTGTTTTCGACGCCCGAAGCCGCTACGCTGATGTATGCCACGCCCGACCAGTTTGGGCACTTTGCCCGGGTGGTATGTCGCGTGCCCGTCGATGAGCCCGACTTCATCCCGCCCACCCTGCTCACCGCCGACCTGGACACGATGCAGGAAGCCGTGTCACTTTTCGGGTTCAAGGAATTTACGGTGGAAGGGTATAGCACCGAAGACGTGCTGGCCCGCCTACAAGGCCGGCGCTAAACCTCCTCACAATGCAAAAAAGGCCGTTACCACGCGTGGTAACGGCCTTTTTTTGGGCACTGTAGGCTTACTTGGTAAGAGAGTGGCCCACCAGAAAATTGACATTCGTGAAGGTTGAGGAAAGCTCCTGGTTAGCCGGGCCAGTGCTTTTCTCTGCCCGCAGTCTGATTGACAGAGGCCGCCCCCAGGCAGTATCAGCTCAGCACCTACTCCGGCACCCAAGCCCCACGCTGATGCTGATAGGATTCGTTGCCAGTCGGGTAGCGGGGTGCAGGATGCTTGCGGGTTTAGCGGCCTAGCGTGTAGCCTATCAAGAGGGAAACACTTCTTAGAGTGGAACCGTCTACCGCTACGGATGGGCCTGGCGAGGCTGATGCCCGTGCCCCCAACCACAACGTGTTACCAGCAGGCATCGCTACTTCTACTCCAGCTCCGGCTTCCCCCCGTAGGTAAGATCGAAATGAGATCCTAGCAGTTCGTTGGTATAATAAGTATTATTGCCAGTAGTCGTATAGGTCACGTAGTCCTGTTTCACGCGGACAAGCATATTGAGGGACAAGCCGCCTTCAAGGTATGGCCGCAGGCGGTGTTGACCAATGCGGTAGCGTACCATCGCCGAAAGCACCGCGTAGTCAAGCTCCATGAGCGCCTTCTTGTTGACCGCCGCCTGGGGATAGAAACTACGCTCGGAAGTAAAAGTACGCCCGGGCTCGTATACCAAGGCAGCTCGCACCGTAAAGGGAGCTCCCTTAAAACCTGGTGTATAGACTGCTTCCAGCCCGGCTTTCAGAGTGCTTTTCCCCTCGTACACCTGGTCGTAGTCGCTGGTGTTATTCCCCTTTCCCATGATGAACTGGTCGTAAACGCTCAGGCCGGCCACTAAACCAAAGTCAAAGCTGCCGCGCTTGGCAGCTTTCTTACCTACCGTCTGGGGGAGGCACACAGGTTGTAGTTGCGCACCGCTTTTTCTAGATCGGCCAGCCGGAATTCCACAGTGTTCGTCCGCCGGGCCTGAGCCGGGCAGGCCTGGAATGCCTGGGCCAGCGTGTCTTGGTAAAGCCGTTGTTTGACCAGAAATTGCTGGGCTCCGCGCTTTATCGTGGCAGTACGAAGCTCCAGCTCCACCAGCTTGCCCGGCCGGTAACCCGCCAGGAAGAACCGCTCCGCGTTACCGTTCTGCAGTGCGTACAAGGTCAGAGCCCCACGGGTAACGACTTCCAGAAACACTGGCTGGGCCGCTGCACCGGCAATCAACGGCACCGTCTGGCTTTCGTAGCTCAGCCCGGCGGTGGTACCGTAGCCGCGAAGCTCGGCGGGCTGGTACTCTCTGATTGCGGCTTGGCCAGCGGCTTCAAATTCGCAGACCTGGGCGTTGCGTTGGGAGCGGCCTATTACTACAGTTCCCCGGACGGTGTCGCCGGCCACAGGCAAAATGTAGCCGGGCTGGCGGCCTATTTGTGCCTGGGCAGGATCAGCAACCAGTAAGCTTGCTCCTACTACGACTGATACAACACAGGAATACCAGGAGAGTAAGTTTCTATTCATTCACTTATTGAATAAAAGGTGATATCGGTAGTCAAATATAGAATAACATCTCCGATTCCTAAAGCGACTGGAAAAATTCTTTCCCGTTAAACCAAGTATCTTTCCTGCCTCATTCTGTTTACGCCTCCCGGCTCTACGCTTGCCCCGATGAAACCCGACTTCGCCCACATTCCCTACAACGCCGCTCCCCTGCCCGCCCTGGCTCCCGCTACCGATGGCACTACCACGCCCGAGGGCATTACGGTGAAAAGCCACTACTCGGCGCAGGACGTAGCCGGGCTCGACCACCTGGGTTTCGGGGCCGGCACGGCGCCTTATCTGCGCGGGCCTTACGCCACGATGTACGTGCAGAATCCCTGGACCATCCGGCAGTACGCGGGCTTTAGCACGGCTGAAGAATCCAACGCCTTCTACCGCCGCAACCTGGCTGGCGGCCAAAAAGGCCTGTCGGTGGCCTTCGACCTGGCGACTCACCGGGGCTACGACTCCGACCACCCCCGCGTGGAAGGCGACGTGGGCAAGGCCGGCGTAGCCATCGACTCGGTGGAGGACATGAAGATCTTGTTCGACCAGATTCCGCTGGACCAGATGTCGGTATCGATGACCATGAACGGGGCGGTGCTGCCGATTATGGCTTTTTACATTACCGCCGCTGAGGAGCAGGGCGTAACGCCGGAGAAGCTGGCAGGTACCATTCAGAACGACATTCTGAAGGAGTTCATGGTGCGCAACACCTACATCTACCCGCCCGAGCCAAGCATGCGCATCATTGCCGACATCTTCGCCTACACGGCCAAGCACATGCCCAAGTTCAACTCCATCAGCATCTCGGGCTACCACATGCAGGAAGCCGGAGCCACGGCCGATATCGAGTTGGCCTACACCCTGGCCGACGGCCTGGAGTACGTGCGCGCCGGCCTGGCCGTGGGCATGGACGTGGACCAGTTTGCGCCCCGCCTGTCCTTTTTCTGGGCCATCGGGATGAACCACTTCATGGAAATTGCCAAGCTGCGGGCCGGCCGCCTACTCTGGGCCAAGCTCATGAAGCAGTTCAACCCCCAGAACCCGAAAAGCCTGGCCCTGCGCACACACTGCCAGACCTCGGGCTACTCGCTTACCGAGCAGGACCCCTTCAACAACGTGGCCCGCACCGCTGTGGAAGCCCTGGCCGCGGCCCTGGGCGGCACCCAGAGCCTGCACACCAACGCCCTCGACGAGGCCATTGCCCTGCCCACCGACTTCTCGGCCCGCATTGCCCGCAACACCCAGCTCTACCTTCAGCACGAAACCGACATTACCCGCGTCGTGGACCCCTGGGGCGGTTCCTATTATGTAGAAAGCCTGACCCACGAGCTGGCCGACAAAGCCTGGGCCCTGATTCAGGAAGTGGAAAGCCTGGGCGGCATGGCCAAGGCCATTGAAACCGGCCTGCCCAAGATGCGCATCGAGGAAGCCTCGGCCCGCAAGCAGGCCCGCATCGACTCAGGCAAGGAAACGGTGGTAGGCGTAAACAAGTACCGCCTCACCGACCGGCAGCTGGGCGACGAGCAGCAAATCGACGTGCTCGACATCGACAACGCCGCCGTGCGCACGTCCCAGATTGAGCGCCTCAACAAGATCAAGGCCGAGCGTGATGCCGAGGCGGTAAAAGCCGCCTTGACGGCTCTCACCGACGCGGCCCGCAGCGGACAGGGCAACCTGCTGGAACTGGCCGTCAGCGCCGCCCGCCTGCGCGCTACCCTGGGCGAGATTTCCGATGCCCTGGAAGCCGTGTACGGCCGCCACCAGGCTACCATCCGGGCTATTTCGGGCGTGTATTCGGCCGAGATGAACTACGACGAGGAGTTTGCCAAGGCCCGCGCCGCCGCCGATGCTTTTGCCGTGGCCGAAGGCCGCCGCCCCCGCATGATGGTGGCCAAAATGGGCCAGGACGGGCACGACCGGGGCTCCAAGATTATTGCCACTTCCTTTGCCGACGTGGGCTTCGACGTGGACATCGCGCCCCTGTTCCAAACGCCCGCCGAAGTAGCCCGCCAGGCCACCGAGAACGACGTGCACGTAGTGGGCGTGAGCAGCCTCGCTGCCGGCCACAAAACCCTGATTCCCCAGCTGATTCAGGAGCTGCGGCAGCTCGGCCGCGAAGACATCCTCGTCATTGCCGGCGGCGTCATCCCCGCCCAGGACTACGACTTCCTCTACAATGCCGGCGTCGTCGGCGTCTATGGACCGGGAACGGTCATTGCCGTGGCGGCCCAGGAGATTCTGCGGAAGCTGGAGGAGTAAATTTAGTACATGCTCATTTCATAAAGTTATATTTCAAAATGGCTACTCATAACGTTTTCCAAGATTGGTCAGAAGCCTCAGAATCCTTTGACGAGATAAAAAAATATATTCAAAATCGAGATATAACCTCAATAAACGAAGCTCAAACCAGGTTTGATATTATAGACAGAATAATACGAGAGTTCCTATCCTGGCAATATGGCAACATCGATGTTGAATCATTCGCAAGAGGAGAGAAAGCAAATTTTGTAGATTATATTCTAAAATCTGGCGACTATACAATCGTAGTAGAAGCAAAAAGGGCGGGAGCCTCTTTCCCAAACCCAAGCTTCAAAAGCAAGTTAAAACTAAATGGAACTGTGCTCGGACAAGGAGAAATTGCTGATGCAATAAAGCAAGCAGAAAATTATGCATTAGAAAAAGAAGCAGACATAGTGGTCGTTACTAATGGAGTTTGTTGGTGCTTTTATTCGGCCGTAAATAAAACCCAAGAAACTTATGCAAATATTTTATTTCCTTTCGACAAATACGGTCATGCGGAACAACTATTTGATATATTCTCACTTGTAAGAGTCAGCAACAAAAGCCTAGATTCGTTAAATAACAAACCTATATCACCAGAAAATAGACTAATAAATATATCCAATTATAAAAGCATGAGAATAGACAGGAATAGCATAGCTGAATATATAACCCCTGCACTGGACAATGCTCTTTATGCAGATGCACTACTAGAGAATACAGATGCACTTGGTGAATGTTTTGTCTCTACTGAATCAAGAACTAAATACGACAGCGTACTACGAATGCATTTGGCAGACCCTAAGCCAAATATATTTGACCAAAACAACAGCGCAAAAAGGATTAAGAAAGACAAACCTGACGGAGACCATATTGGCAATATTTTAAAAGCACCTAAAGCCACATTTGCTCCTCCGGTCACTTTATTGATAGGATCAGTAGGATCCGGCAAGTCCACTTTTCTGAAACATTTTGAACTAATATCTGGAAAGGAGCTACTAAATAAAACAAAATCACACTGGATTTACATAGACTTTGAAAAGATGGGGCAAACAGGAAACCCAGAATTTTTATATATGAAGAATTATTAAAGTATTTGTATGAAAATACAGAATACAAAACTACAATAGAGCCAGCGTACAGTGACGAAATAGCTGCGTTAGCAAGAGGGCCTTATGCGCCAATATTCCTCAATAAAGAAGAGTTTAATAAAGTTATTTTTAATGATCTAATCAAAAAAGACCTAGACCACAAAGAACCATATGTAGACAAAGTATTTAAGTATCTTGTAAAGCATCATCTATGTGTTGTAGTTTTAGATAACGTTGACCTATACGAGGATGAAAAGCTAGAAACCTCAGTATTCTCTGAGGGATTGGCATTATCAAAGAGAATACACGTAAATGTATTTGTTAGTATAAGAGACACAACTTTTGTAAAACACAGCTCAAATTCGACTTTTAATGCTTATGAACTAAGAAAGCTATGGATTGACGCCCCACCTTTTAGGGAAGTATTGTCGAGAAGACTGTCTTATTCTAAAAAGATACTAGAGAAGGAACAAGGAAAAATTCCATTTGCCAATGGAATAACTTTGAATGTATCTGACCTTGCTTCATTCTTTGACATAGTACAAAAAAGTATTCTTGACGAAGGCACAGGTCAGTACATTGATTCTGTATCAGACTTAAATATAAGGAAAGGGATAGGCTTAGTAACTAACCTTCTCACATCAGGCCATATCCATGCAGACACAGCAATACAAAGGTACTTGAGTGGGGGTGACAAATATCATTTTCCTTTCCACGAAGTCTTTAAAGGATCTATGCTAGGCTATTGGAGGCATTTTAGAGAGGATGCTACAGACTGCATTAACTTATTTGACTCAAAGCTAAACTCTAAAAAACTCAGGCTATTACGATTATATATCCTATCATATTTAGTAGATAGAGCTTCGAATGCTTCTACATTGAATACAACTATCAATGATATTTTTGATAAATTCTCAAAGTGCGCCATAACCATTTCTCAAATAACAACGGTTATTGACCATCTAACTAAGAAAGGTTTAACTAAATCTCTTTCAGCTGGAGAAATAACCGAACAGTCGGCAGTAGCAGCTACAAAATCTGGAGGATATTACATTAGAATTTTAACCGATACATTAGTTTACACTGAAGAATGCATGTATGACACAGCAATAGAAGACGCAGAAACCTGGCAGCAAATATCTGAATTAACTAATGACATAAATAGAAAATCAAATTTATATGCCAGAATGAATTTGAGAAAAGAACGAGTCTCAATATTTATGACATATTTAAAGATGCTAGAGGACTCACTATTCAAAGACACAGGAATAGATATTAGCAATCTAAAATCTATCACAGAAATAGAAGCAAGTGTAACAGAAGAAATCAATGGAGCCCTTCTTAAATTAAAAGCAAGGGAGAGAAGATAGAGCTAGTTGAGAATCTTAATAAGGATAATCTGCCCCCGGCCCGCCCACCAGCGGGCCGGTTTCGTTTCTCCCCCGCCCCCGCCGCCTCGGCGGCCACTCCCGCTGCTTCGAAGCTCGTTTACACTGCTTAGAATGTCATTCACGGTGCTTCGAAGATGCTTCACGGGTCTTAGGAGGTCGTTCACGCATCTTTGAACATCGTTCACACTGCTTAGAAGATCATTCACGCCCGTTAGAAGAGGATTCACGCGGCTTAGTAGCTCGTTCAAGGGTCTTAGAAGATCATTCACACCGTAGGGGCCAGCATTTGTACCGCCCTACTCCTTGTTCATAGGGCCAATAGGCCGTTGCGTACCGAACTGGCTTATAGGCTATTGCCAGCGCAGACGACTTTAGTTAATGTTACGGATAGTATTCATTATTATTATGCTATCCGTATGAAAAAGAACAAGCCCGAGGTGCGGCAGTACCTCAGCACCGACAGCAAGATGCGCCAGGAGATGCGCACCATGCACGGGCATTACCTTACCGATCTGGCGGCCTTCACCGCCTTCAATCCCACCTTTACCGCCGCCTTTGGGCAGCAGTGGCTGGCGGCCCTGGAGGCGGCCGAGCAGGCCACTTCCGGCAACCTGCTGCGCGCCGATCTGCGCGAGGACACCCAGACCGTGGAAAGCCTTATGGAACAGTCCCGGACCCAGGTGCAGGCCCTGTTTTACTACGTGGAGCAGGCCTTTCCCAAGAACCCCGGCCGCCTCGACCAGTACGGTAAAAAGCAGTACGCCCAGGCCCGGCAGAAGCACGACAAGATGCGGGCCCTGCTCTCCACGGCCCTCAGCGCCGCCACCCGCGACCAAGATGAACTGAGCAAGCACGGTTTCACGGCGGCCAAGCTGGCCACCCTGGAGCAGCTGAGCAAGGACCTCGACCGGGCCGATACCACCCAGGAAATCCGCAAGGGCGCCAACACCGAAGGTTCTGACGACTACGTGCGCCTCCAGAACGCGGCCTATAGCTTCGGACAGCAGCTGAGCAAGGCCGCCAAAGTGGCCTTCGCCACCGCCCCAGTCAAACAGAAGCTCTACCGCCTCGCCAAAGCCGAGGCGCCCGAGGACAACGCAAGCCCCAAACCGGGCGAGCCCGCCAAGTAGCCCGTCTGCCGCCCATCTTTTCGCCCGCCTCCTATCATTTACTGCTTATCGTCAGCCTTTTATAGCCGGCCATTCATCCTCAATCTTTTTCCGTCTTCCGTTTTTCACCCACTTTTCTCCGTCTGCTTTTCTCCGTCTGTCATCCTGAGCAACGCGAAGGACCTTCCTCGCTTACCCCACCAAGTCTGATACCAACGTGCTAAACGCCCACGGCTACTACGTCTACATCGTCACGAACCCGGCCAAGACTTCGCTCTACACCGGCGTGACGAATGATGTGCGGCGCCGGGTGCAGGAGCACTTTGACAACCGGGGCAACCCCAGCACGTTTGCCGAGCACTACTACTGCTACAATCTGGTCTATGTCGAGTATTTCGAGCATATCGAAGGCGCCATTGCCCGGGAGAAGGAAATTAAAGGCTGGACGCGGGCGAAGAAGGATGCACTGATTGCAGTGGAGAATCCGCAGTGGCTGACGCTGAATTATGCGGAGCTGTGAGCTTTGGAGCAGGGAATATGCCTTGTCACTTAGGGGAGGCAGGTCCTTCGCTCTGCTTCGCGCCGCTCAGGATGACAGATGATTATTTTGCTGTAAAAATCCTTTGAGTAGTGGATAACGAAGGTCCCCTCGTCTGTCATCCTGAGCTTGCGAAGGACCTGCCTCTTCTACCCCACTACCCTTGATGCCAACGACAAGAAGCCCTTTACCAGCAAATGGTAAAGGGCTTCTTGAATAGATAGAGGGGAGTAAGCGGGGAGTGGGTATTAGTTGGGCTGAAGAGTCAGCCACTCGCCGTCGGCAGGCACGTGGACGCGGGCGGTGAGGCCTTGCTGGGCGAGGTAGGCGCGGGTAGTGGCGCGGTCTTCGGCGCAGTGGTTCACGGCCTCCAGGTGCACGGCGTAGATGCTGGCTTGCGGGGCGTGGCGGGCTACCTGGGCTACGTCGGCGGCCGTCATGACAATGGCACCGCCTTGCAGGAACTGGGCAGCGCCGGCGTTGACCACAATAAAGTTGGGGTGGTAGAGGTCGAGGGCCTGCTCCACCTCCTCGCACCAGATGGTGTCGCCGGCAATGTAGAGGCGCTGCCCCTCGGCTTCCACCACGAAACCCGACACAGTGCCCATCTGCCGCCCGATTTCGCCCCGGCCGTGCTGCCCGCTGGTGCGGTAAACGCGGATTCCTTCCCACTCCAACTGGGTGTCGATGGGCAGTACCTGAGTGAAGCCGGCGGTGCGCAGGAGTTCGGTGTCGGCGGGCTGGCAGAGAATGGGCAGATCTTTGGGCAGCTGCTGCTGGGCTACGGTGTCCCAGTGGTCGAGGTGGGTGTGGGTGAGCAGCACCGCGTCGAGGGAAGCCAGCAGGGCGGGCAGCTCGGTGGCAGCAAAGGGCAGGTCGACGGTGGGGTTGCGCACGGTGTTGGCCGTTTGCGGGATGGGGTCGTACTGGAAGCGGGGTGCCAGCAGCGGATCGACGAGCAGGGTTTTGCCCGCCACCTTGAGCAGTAGCGTGGCATTGCGAATTAGTTGAACTTGCATGAGAAAAGCGGGTTAAGAGTGGCAGTCTGAGCACTGAGTGACACTGAGCGGAACCGATACGGCTAGCGGCCCATTCCGAACAAGTCAAAAGTAGATAGCCTCCTACCTTGCCCCAAGAAGGTTACCAACTGGTAACCTGTTCACCTTTTTGTTTCCCACTTCGTTTGCCAGCCATGCGCCATACCTACCACGATGTCGAATTTTGCGCCACCCGCGTGGCCCTGGGTCTGCTGGCGGGCAAGTGGAAGCCCATTATCCTTTTCCACCTGTTTTCGGGTCCCCGGCGCTTTACCGAGCTGTGGCGCGACATCCCGCGGGTATCCAAGAAAGTGCTGTTGGAGCAGCTGCGGCAGCTGGAAGCGGCTGGCCTGGTGGAGCGCACCGTGCACAACGGCTTTCCGCCCGAAGTCACCTACCAGCTTTCGACCAAGGGCGCCGAGCTGGGCCCCATTCTGCACCGCCTCGACCAGTGGGCCGTAACGCACATTGCAGGCGTGGTGCAGATTTCCTGAGGGCGCCCGTGGCCGGCGGGCCGCACGGCCGAACTTTCCCGCTACTTTTGAAGCTTCACAACTTCACCTCCGCTATGCGCATCGACGAACTAGACCAGGAAGACGCCGACATTGATTGGTTTGCCGTGGACAGTCAGGGCCACGTCCTGCACGTGGCTTCCGGCGGCGGCATTCTGCCCGAATCGGTGGCGGCCTCCCAGGAAGTGCTGCTCGAATTGCACCAATATTTCCTGACCTTACCCGACACCACCGCTGCTGAGGCCGCTGCAGTGGAAGACGGGGCCGAGCAGGCCGGGGGCTACCAGAGCTTTGCCCGCTACGCCCGTCGCGGCCTGTTTTCCTTCGAGAAAACCCGCCTGCACGAGCGCGCCGACACCCGCTACCACCTCGTGGCCCGGCCGGTGGTGCCTTTGCTGGTCAGTCAGCTGCCCAAGCCGCTGGCGCAGCTGCTGAGCCGTACCCAGCTGCCGGAGGCGGTCGTCGGGTTCCGGCAGCTGGACGTTACCCGCATTCTGTAGGCAGTTGCTCCTCAGCGTAGCGGCTCAGGATGGGTTTTGCCACCGTCAGCTGACCGCAGGGATGGGGTTCTGCGTAGAGCCAGTGCACCACCTCCGTTATCTGTTCATGGAACCCAACCCCATTATTCCGGCCGGCGTCTTTGCCCGCATCGAGCACCAGGGCCAGCCCCTGACCGTCGTTAAAATTCAGGAAGCCTACCAGGGCGACGTAAGCCAGCTGCAGCGGGAACTGAGCACCGCCCTGGAGCTGGCTCCCGGGGCAGCCTTGCTGGTACTGCCCATCGAAGGCCCCCGTTGCTTAGTCAGGGCCAGGCCGAGCAGCTCTACAACGACTTTCTCTCGACCAATACCGCGGCCGTGGCCGAGCAGACCTGGCAGCCCATCTGGGGCTAAAAGCACTGCTCGATTAGTATCAATATGCGGCATTACCAGGGCCCGGCTACTCTAGCCGGGCTTTTTTGTGACCGGGCCTACTGTACCACGGTGGGCATGCAACCATCGGCAGCGCGAGTGAGTCATGCTCGGGTAGCCAGACGGCTGTATCTTAGCCTGCTTTTTCGTTTTTCACTTATCCTCTTTATGCGCATTATTACCCTTGTTACCGGGCTCCTGCTCGGCACCGCAGTGGGCGCTACGGCCCAAATGGCCCGGCCCCAGCAGCCCACCGGCCGCCCCGAGCACGAGTCGCTGCTCCGGCTGGGCAAGTCGGCCTCCGCTCCTACGGCGCGCCGCTTTACAAACAGCACCAAGCCCGGCCGGGCCGTGCACCACACCTGGAACTCGACCAACAACAGCTGGACCAAGGCCACGGTGGAAACCTACGCCTACGACAGCCAGGGTCGCCTAACCCAGGACGCAGTGGCCGACTCGGCTACCCAGGAGCCGCAGTACCGCAGCCTCTACAGCTACAATGCCCAGGGCCTGAACACGGAGGAAGTGTACCAGACCTGGAACGGCTCAGCCTGGGTCAACACCGGGCACTACGCGGTTATCTATGACTCCTATGGTAACATCACCGAGGCGTTGTACCAGGAGTGGACCGGCACGGCCTGGCGCACCAATGACGGCAGCCGTTACCAGCTGACCTACAACCCAGCCGGCGTGCTGCTTACTGAGGTAGTACAGGACTTCGACATGGGAGTTTTCGTCAATTCCCATAAGTTGACTTACACTGTGTCGGCCAACAACGAGTGGACCTCGATGGTGCAGCAAGCCTGGAAACAGGGTGCCTGGCAGGATGAAGCCCGCTACACCTACACCTGGCACAACTGGAGCAAGCGGCAGAACAGCACGGTGCTGGTGGAAATGTGGCAAAGCCAATGGCAGCCGGCGTCGCGCTATACGTATGTTTACGGGGCTAATGACAGCTATATCGTGACGGCCGAAGAGTTTCTTGCGACGGGTACCTGGCAGAACACCTTTCGCGACAAGCACACCTACGACACCCAGGGCTACAACACGGAGTACACCTCGGAAGAATGGAAAAACAACGCCTGGAGCCTGGAGTTCGGCCAACGTTTGGTGCTGCGTTACGCGGCCACGGGCGAGTTGCTGCGCCTGTTGAGCCAGGTGTATGAGCCCAACCGCAGCACCGGCTACATCAACTCCGACCTCTACACCTACTCGGCTTTTGTGCTGCTGACCAACAAGAGCAAAGCCGCTGGGGCACTGGCCGCCGAGGCCTACCCGAATCCGACTACCGGCCCGGTAACCCTGCGCTGGAATGGAGCCGCCCGCAGCGCCGAGGTACTCAACCCCCTGGGCCAGACCGTGCGCACGGTAGTGCTGCCAGCCGGCACCACCGCCCACACCTTCGATATGAACGGCCTGCCCGCGGGCGTGTACAGCATCCGGCTCCAAACCACGGCCGGTATTGTCAACCAGCGCCTGGTCAAGCAGTAAGGTTGCTGGCCCTGATGGGCAGTATTATAAAGCAAAAAGAGCCCGGCTGCCTAGCCGGGCTCTTTTTGTGGTAAGCAGTGTAGGTTGCCTAGCGGACGCTCAAAGCTGCGTGGGCAACTTCGCCGTTGGCCAGCGTGGCGCGCAGCTGGTATACGCCGGGCGTGAGGCCTTCGAGCGACACGGGGCAGGCACCCGCTACGGCGGGCAGCTGCTGCTCGCGCACCGTACGACCCAGGGCATCACTCAGCACCAGGCGCCCCCCACCGGCTGGCAGCGTGAGGGTAGCGCTGCCGGAAGCCGGGTTGGGGAACACGCTGAGCTTACTGGCAACAGGCGCTGTGCGAGTGCTAGCCACGGTGCCGCCCGCGCTGAGCTTGGCAACTATAGCGCCCAGGTCGCCGGTAGTAGCGGGCAGGTTGCCGAAGGTGATGCGGCCTACGACCGCGCCCGTAACGAAGGCATTGCCATCCTTGTCAGTGGCTAATCCTAGGCCGGTGGAAAGGTCGTCGGTAGTAGCGCCGTTGGCTTTATCGGCCCACAGCACGTTGCCGGGGCTGTCGAAGCGGGCCACGAACAGGCTTTCCCCACGCTGTTCAGAACCGTAGAGCCAAACGCTGCGGTGCCCTGGAAGCCTCCGGTCACGTAGTAACCGCCGCGGTTGTCGTAGGCTACCTCGTTGGCTACGTATTCACCTAGTGCGGAGGGCTTGATCCGCTTGGTCCAGACGGGGCTGCCCTGGGTAGTGAAGCGGGCCACGTAAATGCCGCTGTCATTGTCGTTGCCGATATCTACTCCATTGTAGAAGCCTGCCACCACGGGGTTGCCGTTGGCATCCACGGCTACGCTCAGGCCGCTGTCTTCGAAGGCATCACCGTCGCGCTGGGCCCACAGGATAACACCGGCCGGACTCACTTTGCACACATACATATCACTCTCGCCCGCGCTGGTGAGGCTGATGGTGCCAAAAGAGGCCGTTTGTCCAAAGCTTCCGGTAATGTAGGCATTGCCGGCCGCGTCCAGCGCCAGGTCGTTGGCCAGGCCCAGGGTCCCGATTACGTTTGTTTGCACCACGGTGCCGGTTGGCGACAAGCGAGCCAGAAAAATACCTTCCCCCGTCACTGTCGGGCCGCCAAAGCTAATGGCGTCATTGAAGTCGCCGGCAATAAGCACGTTGCCGCTGGCGTCGACAGCTACGCCCTGCGCGAAGGCACCTTCGCTGCCGCCCTGCCGGACCCACTGCAGCACGCCTTGGCCGTTGTACTTGGCGATGTAGGCATCGTTGCCGTCACTGGTGAGCGTGGTGCTGCCCAGGGTCAGATCATCGGCGAAGTACCCGACGATATACACGTTGCCGGCAGCATCGGCAGCCACGTTGCTATACACGTCACCGTTGGACGACTCCAAGGCAGTAGCCCAGGCAACGGTACCATCGGGGTTATACTTGGCCAGGAACATGTGGCCGTCGCCGGCCCCGGGTCCCTCCGTCAGCGTGACCGTGCCCAGCGTAATCGTGCCTTCGAAGAAGCCCGTCACGAACTGGCTACCGTCAGGCGCCAGGGCAATTTTACGGCCGAAGCTGCCGCTGTTGGCAGTCGCAGCGCCGACGCGCTGCACGCTGGCCCAGGTAGGAGCGGTTTGCGCCTGGGTTGCCAAAGAAGTCAGGCCCAGCAAGGCGAGCAGGCCCAGACGGGGCAGGAGCGGCTTAAAGGAAGTAGAAAACGACATAATAAGTGGGGTGGAATGAGATGAATAAGTAGTGTTTGAATAGTCCTTGGCAGGACGAAAGTGAGTCGAAGTTAGAAAGCCAAGTTTGATTACTAACCAGACAAACCGATATATACTGGAAAACCAGTAGAAAAAACGGTCTTTTGCCGCGCCTCAGGATACTTGACCAACGGGATAATTCAAGAGCTACCCGGGATTCAGAAAATACCAGCCAGCAGCTGCCTGATGGTACGGGTGTAGCACTCCGCTGCTATTTTGCGCCCTCGCTACCCCTATCCGTATGTCTGCTTCCTCCCAACTACAGTTTCTGGGTCACGCCAGCTTCCGCATTACTACGCCCGAGGGCCGCATCATTCTGCTCGACCCCTGGCTGACCGGCAACCCCTACGTGCCCGCGGCGCTGCGCACGCCCGAGCGCGCCGACCTGGTGCTCATCACCCACGGCCACGACGACCATTTCGACCCCGAGCTGCCAGCGCTGCTGGCCCGAACCGGGGCCCGGGTGGTGGCTCCGGCTCCGGTGCGCTTTTACCTCGCTGAGCAGGGCGTGCCCGCCGAGCAGTTGGAGCCCATGAACGTGGGCGGCGGCATCGACGTGCTGGATCTGCGCCTGACCATGACCGTAGCCCACCACGCGGCCCACGTTGATTTGCCCGGTTCTAAAACCGGCTTTCAGCACGAGGCCGTCGGCTACATCCTGCACCTGTCGGACGACGTGGTGCTTTATGCGGCCGGCGACACGGCCCTGTTTGGTGACATGCGCCTGCTGGCTGAGCTCTACCAGCCTACCGTGGCCCTACTGCCCATTGGTGACCGGTACACGATGGGGCCGCGCGAAGCCGCCGTGGCTGCCCGCCTGTTGCAGGTGCGCCACGTGGTGCCGTTCCACTACGGCACGTTTGCCTCACTGCTGGGCACGCCTGAGCAGCTCCGGCAGCACCTCTCGCCCGCCGATGCAGTAGAAGTTCACGAGCTGCAAGCCGGCGCTGTCCTGGACCTTGGAAGTCTGTAGGTAATACAAGAGGTAATACAAGCGGGCGGGAGGCTGCTGATAGGACGGCGCAGTAGCGAGTTCCGAAAGATTTTTTTCAGCAAGAGTTCAGGTCACTTGGCGCAGCATAATGGAGGCTGCAATGCCTGTCCTGATTCACTCTCTTTTAAGCTCAAATCAAAGCCTAGGTGGTTTTTACCCGGTCGACGGCAAAGGGAAGTTCGGCTTTTTAGAGGTGGGGCTGGACCTAGTAAAAAGGTTCTGGCCGCTGCTTTTCTATTCTGAGCTTGCCCCTTGACATACGCCGTCTTCCGGCTCGACTGTAACGAGTGTTAACAGCCCACCAACAAGCTGGGCACTAGGCCCGTGCCACGGTGGGCAGGACGAAATTCTTTTTCTTGGATAATGTCATTTATAAATAAGATTTAATAATTTCATTTTTAGAACAAGTAGTTGGATCGTGGTACCGGGCTCCGGTTGCAGTTGTACGGAGAGGTTGAGTAGCGAGTCGCAAAGGCGCTACCGTTTGAAGTTGGACATACAGCAGATTGTTAACATCTTAGCTAAACCCAGGCCTGTATTATAAGCGGGTTCTGACTATGGTGCGGGCCGCTGCCCTCGTGCGGCCTTATCGTTATGCTTCCTGGCCCTGCTCCCGGTGTGGAGCTACGGCAATTCTGCCAGTTGTCGGCCTCTTCCCTTTCTTACTCAGCTAGTCTTCCCCTACTCCGCGGCAAGGTCGCGGCCGGGCTTCCCTTTGACTTTACCATTTCACTTTTCACCCATTTTTCTCATTCTCCCATCCGCGCCGCGCTACTATGAAACAACTCTTCCTCACTTTCGCCCTCTTTCTGCTGGCCTCCGCTGCTACCCTTGCCCAAACCCCGACCTGGAGCTGGCTGCGTACTGTGGAAGGCGTCAATTCCATAACCGATATTGCCTGCGCGCCCACCGGAGATTTTTACCTGACGGGCCGCTTTGATAACCGCCTGCAACTCGGCAACCGCGTGCTCACCAGCCCCGGCCCTTGCCTGTACATAGCCCGCCTCGACGCCAGCGGGCAGGTGCAGCAAGTCACTCAGTTCAACGTGAGCATTGACGGGCTGCCCAACAGCCTGGCTGTGGACCGCAACGGCAACTGCTACCTGACGGGTTCTTTCCGTGGCACGCTTAGCCATGGTCGCAACACCCTGCTCGTTTCCCAGACTCTGGACGCGGCCGACGTGCTGCTGCTCAAAACTACCCCGACGGGCACGGTTAGCTGGGCGCGGCAGGTTAGCAGCACCGCTCCCGACCGGAACACTACTCCGAACCAGGGCTGGTCGGTGGCCGTGGACGCCAGCGGCAACAGCTTCGTAACGGGCACGGTGAGTGGGGCCACCGTCCGCTTTGGCAGCTTGAGCTTCAGCAACCGCCAAAACCGGGCGTTTCTGGCCAGCTATTCCTCCCAGGGCGCGGTGCGCTGGGCCAAGGTGTGGGACGCTCCCGCCGGAGCTTACGCGCTGAGCGCGGGCCGGGCCACGGTGGTCGACGGGGCTGGCAACTGCTACGTGAGCGGCAATTTCTTTAACACGCTGACCATCGACGGCACCACCCTGCAGCCCGCCAACTCCGACAGCAACCTGTTTCTGCTGCGTTTTGATGCCGCCCAGGGCCAGCTGCGGTGGGCGCTGGCCCCGGCCGGCTCCGGCGACGGACGCAGCCTGGGCACCGATGCCGCCGGCAAAGTCTATCTGGCCGACAGCTTTAGCGGCACCACATCCTTTGGGACTAGCACGCTCACCAGCACCGGCAGCGCCGACATCTTCGTGGCACGTTACACCCCGCAGGGTCAGGCGGAATGGGCTACGGCCCTGGGCGGCCCCAACTACGACTTCCCCACCGATATTGCCGTGGATAAGGCCGCGGGCTGTGCCTACCTCACCGGCTCCCAGGCCAACGGGCAGGCCTTCATCACCCAGTTGCAGGCCACTGGGCAAGTGGCGCGCACCACGCTAGTGGGCGGCCCCGGCAGCAGCACCGGCACCAGCCTGATTCTGGACGGGCGCAACACGGTATACACGGCGGGCATTGCCACGGGCAGCTGCCAGTTTGGTCCTTATGCCACTTCCAGCCCCGCCACGGCCGGCTATCTGGCCCGTTTGGAAAGTGCCGGTACGCGCCGGGAAGTCCAGCCTGCCCCGCTGGTGACGAGCGTATTTCCCAACCCGGCGCAGGGCCGCTTTACGCTCCGCATCGAGGCCCCGGTGGCTGATGAGGCATTTAAGGCTACGCTCCTGAGCCCGTTCGGGCGCGTTGTGGCCCAGCAAACCCTGCACACTACGGCCGGCAATACCGATGCAACGTTTGATACCGCCGGCCTGCCCGGTGGCCTGTACGTGCTCAATCTGGAGCATAATCAGCAAGTGACGACGCAGCTGGTGAACGTGCGCTAAGGGCTGATATACGCGCCTGGCTAGAGCCGTCCGCTTGGCTGAATTCTCAGTTGGGCGGGCGGCTTATGCTTTTTCCCTTTGGCTGGTTGGTAGAAGACAAAATCCGGCCGGGCTGGTTTAAGAAGGATTGTAGGCTGCTACTTTACTTCTAAGATGGATTTACAACTCACCAATAAACTGGCGCTGGTTACCGGCTCCACGGCCGGTATCGGACTGGCTATTGCCCAACGCCTGGCCGCCGAGGGCGCCGAAGTTATTCTGACCGGGCGCACCACGGCCCGCATCGACGAGGCCCGGGCTGCTATTCTGGCCGCCACGCCCGAAGCCCGGGTGCGGGGCGTCGCCGTCGACTTCGGCAAGGCCGAAGAGGTACAGAACCTGCTGCGGGAAGTGCCCACGGTAGACATTCTGGTGAACAACGTGGGCATTTTCGAGCCCCGGCCTTTCGCCGACATCACCGACGAGGAATGGCTGCGGTTTTTCGAGGTGAACGTGCTGAGCGGGGTACGGCTGTCCCGGCAGTATTTCCCGCTGATGCTGGCCCAGAACTGGGGCCGGATTCTGTTCATCTCCAGCGAATCGGGCCTGCAGATTCCCGAGGAAATGATACACTACGGCACCACCAAAACCGCCCAGCTCGGTGTAGCCCGCGGCATGGCTGAGCTGACTAAAGGCACCAACGTCACGGTCAACTCGGTGCTGCCGGGACCTACGGCTTCGGAAGGCGTGCAGGAGTTTCTGGCCAAGCTCTCGGCCGAAGGCAAAACCAAGGAGGAAGCCGAGCACGACTTTTTCCAGAATGCCCGGCCCTCGTCGTTGCTACAGCGCTTCGCCACCCCCGACGAAATTGCCACGATGGTAGCCTACCTGGCCAGCCCCCTGGCCGCGGCCACCAACGGCGCCTCCGTACGCGTCGACGGCGGCGTGATTCGCAGCATTGCCTAGCAGCTTCGCTATTCTGTGATTTACAAAAAAGGGCCTCCCGGTAGCGGGAGGCCCTTTTTGTTTACACTTTCAAAATCAGCTTCGGCTTAAAACCAGATGAGCACCACCAAGGCTACTACGGCCAGCAGGAAGCCCACCACCGCCGTATTGACGCGCATCTCCGGGGAGCGGCCCGGCAGCAGGCCTAGCGTGGCTACCACCAGCAGCACTCCGAGCAATGGGCTAAACGAGCCGTAGATATTGCCGCCCGAGGCCTTAAAAATAGGGTACTCGCCCAACGTAGTGGGCGGGGCACTGATGCGGCGCACTACGCCCAGCAGCGGCGTTTGGCTTACCGTTACCTGCATGCCTTCACGCACACGGTGCCCATAGCGGCTGGGCACCCGAAACGCCGTGCGGGCGTGGTCACGTCGTAGGCCATCTGCGGGTCGGAGGCCGACGAAGACACGGACACAATCTGCCGGGTCAGCACGGTTTCGCGGGCAAACTCCCGCGGGGGCAGTAGCCAGTCGAGGGCCAGCAGCAGGCAAAACGCCACCAGGGCCAGGTTGAGCCAGCGGGCGGCCGGGGCATAGCGCGCCATCATCAGCGCCGTGGGGTCGGGCGGCAACTCGGGCTCGGGCTCCTGGGCCAGCAGCACGTTGTAGGCCAGCCGCCGGCCCGGGTGCGTCAGAATTTCGTAGCCCGTGTGCACTTCCCGCAGGCGGGCCTGCATGGCCGGGTCGGCGGTACGGCGGCTCAGGCGGGTTTTCTGGCGCTGGTACGCCTGCTCAATTTCAACCTGCGAGGCGGTAACATCCACACCCAGAAGGCGGTAATAATCCTGCATACCCGGATTCGTTCAAGGAAAGCCTTAAAATAACGAACCCCGCCCGACGGCCCTATAGCCCAGCCATTTAATTTCTCGGCTTCAGTCCGGGTTTGGGCAGCCAGTTAGCGGAACAGCGCCAGCAGGCTGCCGCGTTGCCGCGTCGGGCTCTGGTAGTGCTTATAGATGGGGCGGTGAACGTAACGACGACCCCGCTGCCGGGCCCGCTGGTAAGGCGTGTCAGCCACTGCGCTCAGCGAAGCACACAACAACAGCAACACGGCCACGAAAGTAGAAACCCGGCGGAATACGGAAATACGCATGACAAAAGCGGTGAAAGGTGGGAGAAGAATGGTTACGACGCCGACCGGCAGCGCCTTATTTCTTTCAAAGAGAAGCAACTAGCCGCAGCCCTGTCAGGCTTTTGGCTGAGCGCCTCGTTTTCATCTGCCAAAGGCTATATTTTCTATCCGGCGTAGTAGGGCGAAGCTGGTCGGGGCCCGGCCCGCTAGCTGACTTACCTTAAAAATTCTGGAAGGCGGAGTACAACTTTCAATGTATGACGTATATTTACGTCATACTTCATAGTTCATCATGACCTTTTCAAAAAGTGCCGATTTTACCGCCGACCAGCAGTACCTGGCCCGCATGGCCAAAGCCCTGGCCCACCCGGCGCGGGTGGCCATCATTCAATTGCTGGCGGCCAAGCAAACCTGCATTTCCGGTGATATTGCCGCCGAGCTGCCCTTGTCGCGCACCACAGTGTCGCAGCACTTGCAGGAGCTGAAAGCCCTGGACCTGATTCAGGGCGAAATCGACGGGCTAACGGTCTGCTACTGCCTCAACACGGAGCTGCTGCGCGCGGTCTACCAGCAGTTTTCGGCCTTTTTCGAAGTGGCTACAAGCACTACGGCCGGGGGCTCAGCGGAGGCCTGCGCCTGCTAGCTCGTTTCTTTTTCAAGAATTTTTCCATCCTATACTCCCACTCCTTACGACCATGAAAATCTCCGAAATGAAGCAGAGCCTGGCCGGGCTTGCGGCCGTCAACTTCCGACTGCCCGGCGGCGAATACCTGCCCTCCCACTTTCATGTGACCGAGGTAGGCTTGGTGAGCAAGCATTTTATTGACTGCGGCGGAGTAGAGCGGCGGGAAACCGTGGCCAACTTCCAGCTCTGGGAAGCCGGCGACTACGACCACCGCCTGGCACCCCAGAAGTTTCTGCACATCCTGACTTTGTCGGAGAAAATTCTGGCCGGGAAGACCTGGACATCGAGGTAGAGTATCAACAGGAAACCATCGGCAAGTTTGGCCTGACCTTCGACGGCCAGGACTTCGTTTTGACGCCCAAGCAAACGGCCTGCCTGGCCCAGGATGCCTGCGGTATTCCTGCCCACCTGCAGGCTTTGCCCCAGCTGCAGGTAGCGGGATGCGCCCCGGGCGGCGGGTGCTGCTAAAGCAGCTTTTCAGCTAAGCCTAGCAAAACGCCGCTAAGCAGCAGAAAATCTTCTTTTTCCCGATTAAAACGCCGGCCTGCTACGGCGGGCCGACTACGTTTGCCATTAAAGCTACCTACACTCTGCCATGACGATTTTGCCCTTTACTGCCGCCCATTGGCCCGAGGCCCAAGCCATTTATGAAGCTGGTCTGGCCACGGGCAACGCCACGTTTCAAACCACCGCACCCAGCTGGGACGAATGGGACCAGGGCCACCTGCGCCACAGCCGCCTGGTAGCCGTAGACGACGCGGGCCGGGTGTTGGGCTGGGCGGCGCTGTCGCCGGTATCGGGGCGCTGCGTGTACGGGGGCGTGGGGGAAGTAAGCGTGTACGTGGCCGCCGATGCTCGGGGCCAGGGCGTGGGCCGGCAGCTGCTGGCAGCGCTGGTAGCCGAGTCGGAAGCCCAGGGAATGTGGACCCTGCAGGCCGGCATATTCCCCGAAAACACGGCCAGTATCCGCCTCCACGAAGCCGCCGGATTTCGACTGGTGGGCCGCCGGGAGAAAATCGGGCAGTTGGGTGGCATCTGGCGCGACACGGTGCTGCTGGAGCGTCGCAGCAGCGTAGTAGGCGCCGCCCAGCCCACGGTATAACGGCCCTTAGCACAGCCCGAAATGGTTTTGCGGTAAGCCTAAACTCTATCCAAAAAGCCCCGGTGTATGGCACGTCGGGGCTTTTTGGGCTGTAGGGCCAAGTCAGCGGCTACTGGTAGCGGGAGCAGCCGGGCGGCCCAGGAGGCGAAGCAGCTTCCCGACATTGTCTACCTCGTACGCGTCCGGCTGGGCAGCTACTAGCTTGCGGATGCCGCGCCGGGACCGGCAACCAAAGGTGACCACAGCCAGCCCAGCTGCGTGGGCCTGCGCCGCATTTTGCGGGGTAGTAAGCTCTTCGTTGAGTACCACGGCATCTACTTTTTCAGCCTGGGCTACGGTCAGGTTAGCCGCGTATTGACTGGTAATTTCGTAGCCCAGGGGCAAAGCGGGCCACAGGCGGCGAAAGTGCTGCAGGGTCGATACCCGGTCGGACACAATCAGCACGCGGCCGGCGGGCACCTGGTAGCGCTGTAGGCACCGGACTATTTGCCGAGCCAGGGCCGCTGAGTTGCGCCGGGTCTGGTCGGGGAAAGGCAGGGCAAGGATTCGTGCAAATCCAGATGCAGGTAGGGAAACTGCGGCCGCCGGGCCAGCCGCGCCAGCAGCGTATCCAGGGTTACCAGCCGCTCGTGCTGAAACCAGTCGTAGGGCCAGCCGCCGCGAAACTGCAGATGCGTCAGCTCGGCCGCGGAATACTCGTTGGTGCAGCCCTTGCCGGTTTTGGTCATGGTATCGAGTGTCGTGTCGTGGTAGAGCACCGGCACGCTGTCCTGGCTGAGCTGCAAGTCGATTTCCAGCCCCTCGGCCCCATCCCGCAGGGCTTTCAGCTCGCTGCGCAGACTACTCGGCGGCAAAGGATTAAACGGATTCAGGGCGTAAAAAACCCCGAGCCGGCATGGCCTAGCACCACCATTTGCCCCGGCACTCGCCGCAGCGACTCCCCCACGGATTGCGCCTCCACCACCGTTCGGAGCAGGTATACACCCAGCATTACAACCCCGCATTTGATTTTCATACTCTGCCTGAGCTCTTGCCTGATAACCTGCCGGCCCAAGCATCTAACAAGCTTCGGGCAAAGTGGTTAACACCCCGCTAGGCGTACCCACTCATTGATATCCCGCTCCCTTAGGTTGAAGGCAGTACGGTAGTCAGCCATTCAAATAGTACCTGGTAGACGTGGGCCCGCACCGCCGGTCGGGAAAGCACCAGGTCATGAATGCCGCCGGGAATGGCCTGCACCGTTACGCGCGGCCCCAGCCGCGGGCTTAGCTCCCGAATGTGGCGCACATTCAGCACGCCATCGGCCCGGGTGTACTGCTCCCTGTCGCCGGAGGAAGTCACAGTTTTGTCGGAATGCAGCACCAGGATGGGCTGCGGAATGCTCAGCCCACGGGCTACGCGGCGGTGCCCGGCATGAATGGCCCGCAGCCAACCCAGCTTCACGGGGAACACCTCGATAGGCTTCCAGGTCAGATTATAGTCCCACTCGCCCTGGTACTGCTGGTGCAGGCTGCGCCCGTACTCGGTGGGCAGATTAGCTGGCAGCTGAAAATCAGGTGCTACGCGGCCCAGCCGGGCAGCCAGGGGCACGCCGAGGCGACGGTTAAGCCAGTTTTGGTGCATGTCCAGAAACGGGCTATTCAAAAACAGGGCCGCCAGCTGCTCCCGCTGAGCGCCTTCCTGGGCGTAAAGAGCCGTAATAAGGCCCCCGTGGAATGCCCGTTGAGCACGATGGCAGTACAGCCTTCGGCCTGCATCCTAGCCAGCGCCGCGTCCAGATCGGGAAAGTACTCCTGCAGGTCGCGCACGTTGTTGGGTGCCTGATGGGCCAGCCAGGAACGGCCGTACTTGCGCAAATCCAGGGCGTAGAAGCGGAAGCCGTGGCGGCGGTACTCCAGGGCCATGTCGCGCTGGAAAAAGTAGTCGGTGAAGCCGTGTACGTACAGCACCGCCCGCGGGCCCGGGGCCTGCTCCCGCAGCCGCACCAGCGTGCACACCACCGCGCCTTCGTAGTCGGCGGGCTGCTGAATGACTTGCTGCTCAAACTCGGAACCCAGCACATCGGGTTGGTAATGGGACTCAGCCATGATATAGACTTAAGGCAAACGGATTTAGCGTGAAGAAATTAATGAGCCCTGGCCCAAGATATTATCCGGCTTATAGTGCTTACAAGGGCTTAAAACTGCGAGTAACTGCCAAGGGAAGCTCAACCGTATTTATCTTCTATATAGTATACTTTCCATTAGGAATCTGCCGTTCTTTGATACAGCTCAGCTTGGCCGTAGTATCTGCTATACGCTTTTCCCGGGCTCCCGTCTCATGCGAATCCTTTTTCTGGCTGCCAGCCTATGGATGCTGGTGGCCGCTTGTCCGCCCAACCCGGCGCTGCGGGAATATCAGCTCACCTACCCCCGCGTAAAACTGGCCTATGCCCGCAAGTGGCCCCAGTTGCAGCAGTTGCTGCGCGGCCGCCGCATCGACCCGGCCCGGTTGGAGGTGTTTTTCCGGGTGTTCAAGATTGGGCGGCGGCTCGAAGTCTGGGCGCGCAACCAGGGCGACGCCACGTTTCAACTGCTGCGCAGCTACCACGTGGCCGGCACCTCGGGCAGCCTGGGCCCCAAGCGCCATGCCGGCGACAATCAGGTACCCGAGGGCTTCTACCACATCGACCGGTTCAACCCCATCAGCACGTATTACATGTCGCTGGGCCTGGACTATCCCAACGCCTCGGACCGGGCTCTGGGCGGCCCCGACCCCGGCAACCACATCTTCGTGCACGGCTCCGACGTGACGGTAGGCTGCCTGCCCATCACCGACGACTGCGTGCAGGAAGTATACCTGCTGGCCCTGGAAGCGCGCTGCGCCGGGCAGCAGGATCTGCAGATTCACATCTTCCCCTTCGAGCTGAACGCCCAGAATATGGAGCGGTATCAAACCAACAAGCACTACAGCTTCTGGCAGAGCCTGCAGCCCGGCTTTGCTTATTTTGACCAACATCTGACGCTGCCAACCGTGGAAATCCAGGCGAATGGCGCGTATGTGGTGCGCTAAATGAACACTAGGACAACCCGGATTTGTAGGTACCATCCCCAAGTTGTTACTTTTACCAGTATACCAATTTGAGGAAGTATTTTCCTGTAGAAAATTTGTCTAGTGTGAATAAAATAACTTTTGAAGCCGATGCATTGGCTTATAAGTATAAGCATGAAAAAACCAGAGATACTGTGTATAGCTTGGCTGTTTTTCTCCTCATAATACCAGGCCTATTTTGGTATTTCTATTCCGGCAACAACAACCTAGTACTATCACTAGCACTAAATATATTTCCTACTATCCTGGCTGTATTTTTATTTTATTACATCCCTGTCGTTGTCAGAGCCAAACGCATAAATAAACTAGCAAAAACAATCATTATTGACCACAGTACGGGCAACATCGAAATCACAACATTCTCATTCCTGTGGACCAAAAGCAAGACTATAACCTATACAAAGTACGTATCCACAACTGCTCCCGACGGCAAACTAGGCCTGGCGTACAAACTAATTGACTGCTTAACCTCGGTAGAATGTCTTATTATAAAGGATTTTTGGTACAGCAACTGGAAAACAATGAATAACTATATAAAACTAGACACCTCATCGGCACCTGACTAATACTGCAAGCAAGGGCTAAGGCTGATATAATATTGCATTGCTATTTTTGCCAGCGTAGTCTATCATGTCTCTCACCCATGAATAATTCCTCCATTCAACTGCGCGAATCAGCCGTCATTGTGCCCGTGTACCGCGACGCGGCCGGGGAGTTGCAGCTGGTACTGGTACGGCGCGGGGAACGGGGCATTCACGGCGGGCAGCTGGCGTTTCCTGGCGGCAAGCGCGACCCGGAAGACGAGTCGTTGCTGGCTACAGCCCTGCGGGAAGCGGAGGAAGAAGTGGGGCTACAACCCACCGACATCCGCGTTCTGACCGCGCTGCCCGAGCTTAGCACGTTTACCGGCGGCTTCCACATTGCGCCCTTTCTGGCTAGCATCCGCCGGCCCGAAACGTGGTGGTGGCAGGCTCCCGAAATTGCCGAAGTACTCGAAATCAGCCTGCGCACCCTAGCTGATCCGGCTACTCACGTGCAGGAATGGTGGCAGCTGCCGGGCTGGGAGCAGCGGATGCTGGTTGACTATTACCGCGTGGGGCCCTACCAGCTTTGGGGCGCCAGCTACCGGATTATTCAGCCCCTGGTAGCGCGGCTGCTGGCCGGGGAGTGGGCTATTTAGAGGGTAGCGGGTTCTGCCCTGTATAAAAAGGCCAGGCATTGCAGCGGCGCATTTTTCCGCCTTTCTTGTGGTAACCAATGCCCTGCCGGGACTACGCTGCATGCACGCCAACGCCTACCCTACCCGCAAGCCGCTCCTGGCATTTCTGGGCCTTACCGTGCTGGTTGTTCTGGTGGAGCTCCTCATAACCCGGCACCGGCAGTTTACCACCGTACCTGCCCTGCCCCTGGCCGTTACCTTCGACCTGGTGGTGGGCTTGCCCCTGCTCTACTACTTCTGCCTCGTGCGCCCCTACCGGCTCAGCCCCTTTACGCTGACTGGGGCTTTTGTGGCTGCCGTAGCCCTGGCCACCGTGGTGCTGCCCGCCCCGCAGCAAACGTACCTAGCCTGGGTGCGGCAGTCATGGGTGCTGGCCGAGCCGCTGTTGGGGCTGCTAATGCTCTGGCGCCTGCGAAGCCTGATTCGGGCCTACCGCCTGGCGCGCAGCCAGCAGCCCGATTTGGCTCTAAACCTGGAAGCTGCCTTTCAAACGGTTTTCGGAACTCCGCTCCGGCCCGTGGTGGGGGAAATACTGATGCTCCGCTACGGCCTGTTTTTTTGGCTTAGGGCACCTGAGCCCGGCTGTGGGCAGCGCTTCACGGTGCACCGTGAATCAGCTTTCGTAGCCATTCTGGGCACCCTGCTGCTGGTAACGGTGGCCGAAGCCCTTGCCGTACACTTTTTGGTGGTCCGTTGGAGCTACGGGGCGGCCGTTGTCTTGCTTGTCCTGAGCCTTTACAGCCTGATCTTTCTGGTGGGTCACCTGGCCGCGGCCCTGCAGAAGCCCGTAGTGGTAGATGCCGACTACGTGCGTATCCGGGTCGGCCTGGTGTGGTCGTTTACGGTGCCGCGGGCGGCTATTGCCCGCGCCGAGCTGCTGCGTGACCCTGACAAGCTGCCCGCCGCCACCCTTAACCTTGCCAAACCCCTGCTGACGCCTCCCAACGTGCTGCTTACCTGCCACGTACCCATTACGGTCACCGGCATCTATGGCCTACGCACAACCACTTGCACCCTGGCCCTGTACGTAGACGCGCCCCAGGACTTTGTAGGCATTCTGACCACCGCCATACGGACCACTTCGGCCTAAATTCCCGGACTACTCACCCTTGCCCTGGGCCCGGGCCGCAGCTCAGTACAGTTTGGCACGGATTTCAATTCTTACTTTGCCGCTGCGCAGCCGCCAACCATCAGGCTGCGTAGAGCTTCCCGTATATGAAACGTCTGTCCCTTTTTCTGCTTTTCCTGGCCAGTCTGGCCGCTTCTGCTCCCGCCCGCGCCCAGGGCGAGCAATCCATCTGGTACTTTGGCGGGCAGGCAGGCCTGAAGTTTTCCGGCACGGCCGCCCCTACCCCCTTGCTCGATGGCAAGATGAGTACCTACGAAGGCTCCTCGGTGGCTACCAACCAGCAGGGCCAGCTGCTGTTCTACACCGATGGCGAAGTGGTCTACAACCGCAAGCACCAGATTATGCTCAACGGCAAGGGTCTGATGGGCAGCAAATCTAGCAGCCAGAGCGCCCTAATTGTGCCCGACCCCGGCAGCGGCAACGTGTTCTACATCTTCACCACGGCACCCCAGGGCGGCAAGAACGGCATGCGCTACTCCGTAGTGGACATGACCCGGGAGGATGGCTTTGGCGACGTGCCCCGGGCCAATATGCTGCTCATTTCGCCGGTGGCCGAGAAGCTGGCCGCCGTGAAGCACAAAAACGGCCGCGACATCTGGGTGGTGGGCCACCGCTGGAATTCTAATGCCTTCGTCTCCTACCTGGTTACGGCCGACGGCGTCGAAACCAAGCCCATTCTGAGCAACGTGGGCAGTATGAACGCCGGACCGGGCCGCAACGCTATTGGCAGCCTGAAATTCTCGCCCGATGGTCGCAAAATCGCCTCGGCTATCTGGCGGGAAAGCAACAAATTCGAGGTGTTTGACTTTGACAACATGACCGGCAAAGTCAGCAACCCGCGGCAGTTTGGCACCTACGAGGAAGCCTACGGCGTGGAGTTTTCCCCCGATGGCACCAAGCTCTACGGCACCTGCAACGGCAAGGGCGGTGGGCAAGCCGAAATCTGGCAGTTCGACCTGACGACCAAAAGCAAGGAAAACGCGGTAAAAGTGGGCACCTCGGCCAACCGCAAGATTGGCGCCCTGCAGCTGGGGCCCGACGGCAAAATCTACGTGGCCCGCGAAGACAACCCTTTCCTGGGCCTCATTCAGGACCCCAACGCTGCTGGCAAAGCCTGTGGCTACGTGGACGATGGCCTGAAGCTGGGAGGCCGCCGCAGTAAGCTTGGCCTGCCCAACTTCGTGCGCTAAGCCCTGATTCATTAGCTTGAAGCCGGCTTTCGTCGGCCCAAAAAGCCCCGGCCGCTTAGGCGGCCGGGCTTTTTTATAGCCGCAGGTGGAGCTTATTTTTCAGCTTTCCGAAAATAAGCTCCACCTGCGGCCAACTAGCTTAGTGTAAATGCCGGCGGATGCGGCTGAGCGTTTCCGTTGTTATACCCAGGAAGGAGGCTATCATGTGCTGGGGCACGCGCAGTGCCAGCCCGGGATATTTCTGCAGAAACTCCCGGTACTTTTCCTCGGCCGAGTAGCTGATGGCCGAGTGGATCCGGCCTTGAGCGGCCACAAAGCTGCGGTACAAAATGTCATTGACGACTTTATCGAGGGGCGGCACCTCCCGACGCAACTGGGCAAAGTCCTCCTTTTTGATTTGAACTACCACCGAGTCCTCAATAGCTTCGATGTTGAAGCGCGAGGGCAGCCCCGTGGTGAGGCTTTCCTGGTCGCCGGCCCACCAGTTTTCAACCGAGAAGTACATGGTATGCTCGGCCCCTTTAGGATCCACAGAATAAGTGCGCAGGCAGCCCGCCGTTACGAAAGAATGGGCAAGCAGCACGTCGCCGGCCTGCAGCAGATACTGGCGCTTCCGCAGCGGCCGCAGCACACTCGCAGCCCGAACACGCTCCAGATCTTCCGCCGTAAAATTGGCCTTGCTTTGCAGATAGGTAGCAAACACATCAAACATACGCCAACGAAGGTAGCACACCGCCCAGGAATTTTCCTTGAGCAGCGCGCTACCTTCGTTTGAGTTTTCAGCTAGCCCTCACTGCCAACCGCGGAGCAGTGTTGGCAGTGAGGGCTACCTACTGGGGCACTTAGACTGTGTATTTGGTCAGCCACTTGGCCTTGATGGCCGCCCGGGCGTCGATGAACTCTTTGTCGGTACCTTCGGCAATGGCATCGATTGGGTAGCGCAACGGGCGCGTGCCGTCGGGCATGTCCACCAGGTGCAAGACGCCGTCGGCAATGGCCTGAGGGTTCATGTCGAAGGCAACCATTTTGCCATACAGCCCGGCGCCCATAGCGTTGAACTTATCAGCGGCCGCCTCGCCGTACTCGGCCACAATGGCTTCCTTATCGGCATTAACGCCGGGCTTGACGCCCGAATTCATTTCCGTAGGATACACGCCGGGCTGGATGCTGACGTTCTCGATGTTGTAGTCGCGCAGTTCGTCCTGCAGCCCTTCCGTCACGCTTTCCACCGCAAACTTCGAAGCCAGATACGGAATCATGAAGGGCAACGTGTGGCCGCTGGCGCCCGAGGTAATGTTGATAACCAGACCCTGCTTGGCCTGCCGCATAGCCGGCAGCACGGCCTGGTAGGTGCGCAACACGCCGTAGAAATTCACGTCGAACATGCGACGAATCTGGTCGAGGGAATAAGCTTCCAGCAGGCCGTAGCCGGTCACGGCGGCGTTGTTGATCAGCACGTCGATGCGGCCGTGTCGGGACAGGGCCTGAGTTACGGCCTGCTGTACCGAGTCGTCGCTGGTAACGTCGAGCTCTACGACTTCCACGCGGGGCAAAGCGGCCAGTTCTTGAGCTACGGCGGCATTCTTGCCGGTGGTTTCGCGCATGGCGGCCAGCACGGTGTGGCCGGCAGCAGCCAGGGTGGTAGTCATGAGCTTACCAAAGCCCGTGCTGGTACCGGTGATTAAGATGATTTTGGACATGACGTAGTACGTGGTTTTGCGGAATGAAAAAGGGTGAGTCGGCGCCACTTCGGCGGGTTATTCCGACAGCACAAAGGTGGCGCAGCCCCACCCCGCAGTCCTTTGACATTTATCAAAAAAGCCCGCTGACAAATGTCAACGGGCCCACGTTCAGCTACTGCTCAAAGCAGCTAAAAACCACTCGTATTCATCGTAAATCACCTTTTCGCCTAGCTCATCCCGCCGGCAATGCTATTCCTTGATTTCCCCGAACCGGAACCGGACGAAACCGGCCGCTACCGAGGCGTAGGGGTTCTTATCGGCCAGCAGGCCCGGCACATCACGGGTGCTGACCCGAATTCGTAGATGCTTGTGGTGAAGGTGACGCCCAGCGGCAGGGCAAAGCCGTAACCGGCCCCGCCCGCAATACCGCTGCTCAGCCGCAGGTACTTGGTGGGCTTGAAGTCGATGCCGGCGCCTACGAAGGGACTGGGAATGTTGCCGGCCACCTCATTTAGCGGCAAGGTCACGTCGAGGCCCAGCTCCAGGCGGTTGGTGATACGCAGGCCGGCCCCGGCCCGCAGCTTGGTGGGCAAGTCGGCGCGGTACTCCTGGCTGGGCTGGTACACAAACACGCTGTCGGTGCCGGAGGCAAAAATCTTGGTGGCCTCGGCCAGGAAGTCGTAGTTGTCGACGCCGTTGGAGCGCAGCTTCTTGAGCTTCTGGTCGGAGGCGGTCAGCAGGTTGCCTTCCCAGGTCATGTGGCCCAGGTCGGTGACGGACAGGCTGGCCCGCAGCATTTTGCCGGCTTCCATAGCCAGGCCCAAATCGAAGCCGTTGCCTTTGCCCACCGGCTGCAGCCCATTGCCCCGCTCCTGCCGGTTGAAAGAAGCGTTGCTTACTACTTTGCCGTAGTCAATATCGAACAGCGGCGACATAGCGCTGTAGGCCGTAATCTTGCCCGGCTCGATGCGCACGTCCACAATGCCCACGCCCTGAATATAGCGGTAGCCCGCGCCCCCGACAGCCGGAACAGCGGCAGGGTAACCAGGCGGCGGGCAAAGGCAAAGTTGAACTCGTTGTACCAGGTACCTTGAAACGTGGTGCCGGCCAGCGACTCGGTTATCAGCGGCGAGGTGGCGGGGTTATAGTTGGCATAAATTGGGGCTTCCTGACCCAGAAACAGGATTTCGGCCGCGTTCTTATTCAGGCCCATGTGGCCCACCATACGCTGCCGGTTGCTGAAGGCAAAGCTGCCCAACACCGGAAAGGAAGCCGACACGGCCACCGTAGTCACATCAGCGTTGAAGTTGAAGGTGTTGTCGGACGTAAAAGCCTGGGCCAGCTCCAGCTTGTCGGCCTTGGTCAGGGCTTGGTCGGAGTTGCGCAGAAAGCGCCAGGCTTGGCTGCGCGTCAGCGACTGGGAGCTGATGCCCACGCCGCCTTCCCCGATGGAAAAAGCCACCACCGCGTTGTTCATGCGGGCCATGTTGGCCGGGTTTACCCCGATGGCCTGGTAGTCGCTGGCGAAGGTATTAGCTACGCCGCCCCGTCCCACAATGGAGAAAGAACTCATCTCAGTCTGGGCCCGCAGGCTGGTGGCGGCCAGCAGCCCCAGGCCGGTTAGCAGGGCAAAACGAATATTTTTCACGGGGCAGAAAGAGGATAAGAAGTCGAAGGCCGATAATCTTCAAGCCATTGATTGCAAAAAGCTTACAACTAAATACTGACTGACAGCGTGCCGGGTTCACCGGAAGTGTGGTCGGCGCCCGTTATTTTGCGTACCAGCAGGATTTGTCGTGCCGGCAAATGTAAACCTCTTCCGGCCTTGGCAGTTGCCAGCACCGGGCTTTCTTTCCAAAACTCCCCTCTCTTGGCTAAGCGCTTTTCCGTTGACGAGTACGCCGAAGGCATCCTGGCCGGCAACCGCATGGTGCTGAGTCGGGCCATTACGCTCGTGGAAAGCACCCTGCCCTCCGACCAGCGCCTGGCCGAGCAGGTTCTCGACCGGGTGCTGCCCCATGCCGGCCGCTCGGTGCGGGTGGGTATTACGGGCGTACCGGGCGTGGGCAAAAGTACGTTTATCGAAGCCCTGGGCTTGGCGCTGCTCACGCAGGGCAAGCGCCTGGCCGTACTGGCCGTCGACCCCACAAGTCAGCGCAGCGGCGGCAGCATCCTGGGCGACAAAACCCGGATGAACCAGCTGGCCGCTCACGAGCGGGCCTACATCCGGCCTTCGCCGGCGGGCCGCAGCCTGGGTGGCGTTACGCGCAGTACCCGCGAGGCCATGATCTTGTGCGAAGCCGCCGGCCACGACGTTATTTTCATCGAGACCGTGGGCGTGGGCCAGAGCGAAACCGCCGTGCACGGCATGGTCGACTTCTTTCTACTGCTCATGCTGGCCGGGGCCGGCGACGAGCTGCAGGGCATCAAGAAAGGCATTATGGAAATGGCCGATGCGGTAACCATTACCAAAGCCGATGGGCAGAACGAAACGGCTGCCAAGCTGGCCCGCCGCGAGTACCAGAACGCCCTGCACCTGTTCCCACTGGCTCCCTCGGGCTGGCAGCCGGTGGTGACCATCAGCTCGGCCCTGAGCGGCCGGGGCGTGCCCGAGGTGTGGCAGGTGGTAGAGCAGTACGTGCAGCAAACCCAGCAGAGCGGCTACTTCCAGCAGCGCCGGCAGGAGCAAAACCTGCACTGGCTCTACGAGGCCATTCGCCAGGGCCTGGAAGAGCAGTTTTATGCCAAGGCCAGCGTGCAGCAGCATTTGCCCGCTCTGCGCCAGCAGGTAATTGACGGCAGCAAATCGGCCTTTGGGGCCGCCGCTGAGCTGTTGGGCTTATAAGCCGCGCTGCACTTCCAGCAAGTCCCACTTATTACCGTAGAGGTCGGCAAAGACGGCCACGTGGCCGTAGCTTTCCTGGCGGGGCTCCTCCAGAAACTGTACGCCCCGGGCGTGCAGGCGGTGGTAGTCAGCCCAGAACTCGGCGGTGTGCAGAAACAGGAAGACCCGGCCGCCGCACTGGTTACCAACGGCTTTTTCCTGGTCTTCGCCTTTGGCCTGGGCCAGCAGCAGCCCGGTTTCGGCGCCGGGAGGCACTACGCGTACCCAGCGTTTGCCCTGACTCAGGTCAGTATCTTCCAGGAGCCGGAAGCCCAGCACCCCGACGTAATAAGTCAGGGCCTCGTCGTAGTCACGCACTAATAAGGCTATAGAACCTAGCTGCATTGTTGAAGTCGGATAGAGGGTGGTAGTGGCTTTGCCTTACGGGGTTCGTGCGCCCGAGCAGGTTTGCGGCGGGTTTGGCAAATGGATATTTTTCCCTGGTTTCTCCTAAAGCTACGCCACAAAAAAAGAGTCCGCCGTTTCCGGCGGACTCTTTCGAAAAAAGCTCACGACCTAAGCCCGGCGCGGCCGCAGGGCCAGATAGTCGAGGTAGTACAGGATTTTTACCGACACCGAGTTGTTGTGCGGGGTGTTGATGGTGTTGCTCAGGTTGTCGAAGTACAAGGGCGTGGCCTGGTTGGCCTGCAGGAAGGTCGAGCCGGCGTTTTTCCAAACGATGCTGATCTGGGAGCCGGGCGCAAACCACCACGAGTACACCGCGTCGATGTTGAAAGCATTGAAGGTATTGTCACGGTTGCGGGTGTAGTCTACCGGCGTTTCCTCCCCGCCCGGAGCCAGGCGGGCAAAGCCCAGGTAGCGCACCGTGCTGGTGTAGTGGCGAGTACGCACCGTGAGCGACATCCGGTTGGTGAAGGTGTAGGCAGCCGTCAGCACGTTCGAAACCGTGACCACGCGGCGGCGGCCCAGCAGGATGGCCTCCGGAAATTCATCCAGAATCTTCTTGTCCTCGGGGTAGTCACTGCTCAGGCTGCCGTCGTCGCCGCTGGAGGGATTCACGTAGCCAATCTGGTTGCGGTTGGTGCTCCAGTCGAGGCTGTAGCGGAAGTTGAGCTTGTTGTTGACGCGGTAGCGGGGCGAAAAGCCGAAGCCGATGCCCAGGCGGCGGGGCCGCTCAAACCGGTCGTCTTCCCCATATACCCGCACCCCGGCGTTCAAGTCCAGGGCCAGCTTCTTGCGGTAATCCGACGAGACAAAGGCCCCGAAGTTGCCGTTGGCCGGCACCCGCACGTAGAATTTGCCCAACGGATTTACGCGGGGCTCAAAATAGTCGCGGTTGATGGGGTTCACGTCGAAGTTGAAGCCCGTGGTAATGAAGCTCTTGGTGAAGGTGGTATTGGCTCCGCCGTAGAGGTTGGTTTTCTGGTAGAGCGTGGGCTTGTAGAGGTACGACTGGTCGAGGCCGAAGTAAGAGTAGAAGTTGTTGACCTTCCAGAAGGGCTTGTAGTGGTTGTAATTGCCATACAGGCCCTGGCTGATGTTGTTGTTGCCGAACAGAATGCCCAGGTCGTTGGGATTATACGTGTGCGACTCAATGCCCTGGTTGAAGCCCAGGTGAAGTTGCCGCTGATTTTGCTCACGCCCACCTGGTACTTAAAGCCGTCCTGGTCGTCGACCTGCTCTTCATCGTGGAAAAAGTAGCCGCGGCGGCGCGAATACACTAGACGGCCATCCACGGCGTAGGAGTTTTTCTTATTGGCGAAGCGAAACAGCCCGCCCGTCACGTTGGCGTCGTAGGTGCGCCCAAAGCGCGTCACGTTGGTGTTGATGAGCGAAACGTAGGAGTTGTTTTTGAGCGACTGGTCCAGCACAGCAATGTTGTAGTTGCTGAACGGCTGGGTCAGTTCCTCCCGCTCCTGCCCCGTTTCGGTGTTCTGAATCGTGGCGTACACATCGTTGCTCACGGCGTTGAACACGCCCACGCCCAGCCCCTTGCTCGTACGGCCCGACACCTTGGTGGCGTTCAGCAGGCGGGTTTCCGCAGGGTTGCGCACGATTTTCTCCCGGTCTCCGGCTTCCACGTTGTAGAAGCCGATGGGCGTGGCGCCCACCCGGCGGGAATAAAACAGGTTGCCCTTGCTGAAGAGCTCGGTGCCCTCGGTAAAGAACTGGCGGTTTTCGGCAAACTGCACCTCGAAGGGCGAGAGGTTGAGTACCTGGTTGTCGCTCTGCACCTGCCCAAAGTCGGGCACCAGGGTTGCGTCCAGGGTGAAACTTTCATTGATGCCCCACTTCACGTCGGCCCCGCCGTTGAAGCTGGTGGTCGTGCGGCGCGTGCCCTCTTCGTTAAGCGGGTTGTGGTTGACGTAGCCCGAAATGTAGGGCGTCAGCGAGAGGCGCAGCGGGGGCTCAATGTTACGCAAGCCTTCCAGCGTGCCCCACTGGTTCACGAAGCCATCCACGGCGGGCTTTACCTCATTCCAGAAAAAGGCCTGGTTGTCGCGCTTGCGCTGCCGCATAAAGTTGAGGCCCCACACCTGCTCGGCTGTTTTGCTGAAGCGGATGGCCGAGTACGGAATCCTCATTTCGGCGTACCAGTCGTTGCCTTTCACGGTGGTGCGTGAGTCCCACACGGCGTTCCAGTTGAAATCTTCGCCCCCGGCCGGCGAGTAGCGGGCGTCCATCTGTACCCCGCCAGTCGTCACGAAAAAGCCGTAGCCGTTGAGCTTGTCCTGGTAGGTATCCAGGAAGATGCCGATAAAGTCGGTGTTGCCGAAATTGTCGCGGGCGGTCAGCTCCCGCATGATGGAGTCGCCGGCCGCGTCGTGCATCACGGCCCCGATGTAGAGGTTGGCGTCGTCGTAGAGCACGCGCACTTCGGTCTTGTGCTTCTCGGGCGGACCGGGGTTGGGCCGGTTCTGAATAAAGTCGGTAGCAATGGGAGCCTGCTGCCACAGCTGTTCGTCCAGAACGCCATCCAGCTTCACCGGCGTGGTGATGCGTAGAGCCTGCAGGTGTTTTTTGGGAGCCGGCACGGCCGCAGCGGTCGGCGTAGCGGCCTCCGGTGCGGACGTTTGCGCGGCCGCCGTGTACGTAAGCAGCCCTAAAAAACAACTGATGAGTACACGTAAATGCATGAACACAAAATGAAGGAGTGGAGAGTGGTGCTATAGATGATAGCCAATACCTAATGGTTGCCTCACGGCTTGGCTTAAGGCCATAAAAAAAGGCCTGCCGGCGGGCAGGCCTTTCTGAAACAGACCGTGCTATTCGGTAATTACGACGTCCATATTGAAGCTTTTGCCGTCGTTTTTGCCGAGCAGCTCCCGGTAGCGCTTCGCCGTTTCTTCCGGCTGCCGCTGTCCGTTCACCGTCATGCTTGAGGCATTGAGCTGAAACTGATACGAGCGGGCTCCGGCCTCAATCAGGCCGTCTTTGCGCAGCTGGTCACCCAGGGCTACCGAATTTACCTTCACGTTGCGGGGTGCCCGCGGGGCCCGGGGCGGCGTGGGTGGAGTAGGAGCCAAGCTGCTGCTACGCGGAGCCTTAGGGGCACGGGGCGCCGCTGGAGGCTCGGGCATATAACTAGAGCCCCCGGTAGTATTGGAATAGATGCGGTTGCGGTTGGAGCCGGTGTTGCTGAACACCACCGAACCATTGGTGCCGATGGTGCGGCCGGTGCCGTCCTCAAACAGCCTGCGGTACTTGGCCGCTACCGCGTCGGGCTGCTTCTGCCCGTCGACTACCATTTCGTTGCCTTTCAGGACCAGCTGGAAGTATTTCTTGTCCTTGATGAGCTTGTCTTTTTCCAGCTCATCAATCATGGCTTCTTCCACTTTATGGTTCTGCTCTTCCCGAATGGCGCGGGCCCGTTCGCGCTCGGCCTGGGCCCGTTCCCGTTCAGCCTGCCGCCGTTCCCGATCAGCTTGCAACCGCTCACGGTCGGCTTGCAGCCGTTCGCGCTCAGCTTCCTGCCGCTCCCGGGCTGCCTCGCTGGCTTCCTGCTGCCGCTCCCGCATTTCCTCGCGCCGCTCCCGGATGCGGTCCAGCTCCTCGCGAATTTTAGTGCGCGCTTCCGCATCGGTTTCGTTGCGCTCGGCTTCGCGCAGGGAAGTCTCGGCTTCCTGTAGTGCCTTGGCCGTTATGCGGTCCGAGTTGATGCTCACCCCGTCTCTGCCAGTGCGGATTTCTACCCCGTTGCCGTCATTGAAGACAAACCCCTTGGCGGTGCTGCGGTGAAAATCGTCGCTGCTGCGGGCCAGGTCCTGTTCCAGGCGGCGCATGGAACTGCGCAACTCTTCCTGGTCGCGGGCCGACATGCCGTAGTTGCGGCCGTCGAAGTCAAAGTTGAAGTTTGAATTGGAACCCGAGCGGCGGGCCGTGCCGCTTTTCGGGGCCAGCCGAATAATTTCCGTGCTGTTAGCCTTGGTCTTAGGCTTGGGCTCATCCATGTCGATGCGCTGCCCGTCCACGTAAAGCTCCGTGACGCGGCCTTTCTTGTCGCGCTTCACGACCACAGTGCCCCCATCTTTGCCGCGGCGCAGTGTCTGCCCGTCTTCGGCGTCGCGCACAATTACCACGTGCTTGTCGTCTTTGCCTTTCGACTTGCGCTTCTTCTTGTCGTCATCGTCGGCAGCAGCGGCTACGGCTGCCGTTGGAGCGGTAGCGCCCTGAAACGTAGGCAGACTATTACTCCAAATGCTGTTTTCAGGACCAAATACGGCGCCTACCAGTTCCTTGGCGCGCTCGGGCCAGGGTCGGGGGTTAGCCATGGCTACCACGGTGGTCAGGCCAATCAAAGCCAGGCCGCCAACTACCACCAAGGCCGCCATGAAGCCCTCGGAGAAAGTAGGTGCAGCCCGGCGCTGCACCAGCCGCCGAATGCGGCCCAGCAGGGAACCATCGGGGCCCACGGCCGACAAAGCCAGACGGGGCGCGGGGTACACGTCCTGCCCCATTTCGGCCAGGGCCGCCAGAGCTTTGGCCAGCGTCAGCGGGTCGCCGCAGATGGCCGTAGCCTCATCGTCGCAGCAGTTTTCGCGCTCCGTGCGCATACAGGCCGTAATAAACCAGGCGGCCGGGTGGTAGAAAAACAGGATTTCGGCCACCGATTGCAGAATGTTCATCAAATAGTCGCGGCGGGCAATGTGAGCCAGCTCGTGGGCCAGAATGGCTTCCAGCTGGGCTTGACTCAGCCCCATTACTGTGCCTAGAGGCAGCAGAATCACGGGCTTGAGGTGGCCGGCCACTAGCGGGGCCTTCACCAGCGCCGACTCCAGCAGGCTCACCGTGCGCTTGATGCCGGCACGCTGGGCCAGGGCCTTAAAACGCTCGTTCCACTGCTCCGAGAGAGGTTCAACACGGTAGTGACGCAGGCGCTGCACGTAGGCCAGCCCGCCGAGCAAACGCAGCGTCATGGCCAGCAAACCCAGAAACCACGCCGCCACAATCAGGGGCAGGTGCTGGTCGAAGTACTGCCGCCCGGTTTCGAGCAACGACACCGACTGCTCGGCAACTGCTGCCGACGTGGCCGCTGAAGGCTGTAGCAAGCTCAGGCCTGTGGCCTCACCAGCCGGTACTATGTCCGAAGCGGCGGCCGCCGGGGTGTGGTTGGCCAGAGCCAGGGCGTAGTGCCGCCCAAACGTAACCAGCGCCAGCCCGAGCATAATGACCAGGGCCAGGCCGGCCACGTTGTAGCGCACCTGAGCCGAGTGCCGGCGCAGCACCAGCAACAGCCCCACCAACGCCAAACCTACAATAGCACCCTGCCAGAGGGAATGCACAATCGTCCAGCCCACGGCCCGGACCAGCTCCGGCGACAAGGTATTCTCAAGCCAGTTCATCGGGCCTCCTTTCTCAGTTTCGGGTTTGTCCTCTTCGATTTCGTTGAGCAGCGTCCGGATCTGTCGCAGCTCTTCCTTGGAGGTGCGGCGGTTGCCCAGGGCCTGCATTACCAGCTTCATGGCCGAGCCTCCGAAGGCAGCTTCCACAAACCGGTCGAGCAGCTGGCTCTGGGTTTCCTCTTCCCGCACGGCAGCGCGGTACACGTGGGTGCGGCTGTCGTCGTCGCGCAGCACCAGGCCCTTGTCGAGCATGAGCTGCAACAGCTTCAGCGTGGTGGTGTAACCTACTTCGCGCTTCTGGCTGAGCTCGTCGTTCACGAACCGGACGGTGCTCGGGCCGTGCTGCCAGAGTACCTGCAGGATTTCAAGTTCCGATTCGGTGGGTTTGGGAAGGGATGCCTTACTCATAACGGGGTGCTTTTCTTGATACGAACTACTTCGTACATCAAACATATACGAAGTTGATCGTAGAAGCAAATTTTATCTACGATTTATTTCGTATATCCTTCGCGGTACGCCTCATCAAGCAGGCATGCCCAGCTTGGTGAACGGCGTTAAAAGCAATAAAACCAGCTGTTAAGCTGGTTTTCAACAAAAGACTTTTCTCTTGCATTACGGTTGCACCTTCGCCCGCTTCCGCTTCATCGTTACGCGGGAGCGGGCACAGACACCCCCAAACGGCGGGTTGTGCTTGGCCACGCTCACCTTCACCGATTTCACGTGGGGGTACTGCTCCAGCACCCGGTCCAGGATGCGGTGGCCGACGTGCTCCAGCAGCCGAGCCGGCACGGCCATTTCCGTTTTCACTATACCGTATAAGTCCACATAGTTGACCGTGGAAGCTAGATCATCGGAAGTGCCCGCCGCGTGCAGGTCGGTGCCAACGTAGAGGTCAACGCTGTAGCGGTTGCCGAGCCTCTGCTCTTCATCGAAAAAGCCGTGGTAGGCGAAAAACTCCATTCCTTCCAGTGCAATCTGGCCCATATGGTGAAGTGGTGAACTTGTGAGAGGGTGAAGCGGTGAGCTTTTCTTAGCTGCACTTACTTCCCATTGCTTTATAAAAAAGAAGCCCGCCCCGAGAGGCAGGCTTCCCTGTTAATCGTCCGCTAAAGCCGGCTTATTCGAAAAATCTACCGAAAGGCAAAACCTATATTTCGTCGAAGAATGACTTCTCGGCAGTAGCGGCCGCCGCCATGCCTGGGTGTGTGGCCGGCGAAGGCTGGGTGATTTCGGGGTGACCAGGGCCGATGGGCTGAATATCCGGGGCGGTGGGCTCGATGCGGGGCGAATCGGGCTCGGGCACGCGCGACGGCTCGGGGTTGTAGATGCGCGAGGGATCTACGTGGCCCGGGTTTTCGTTGGGCGTGCGCATGGGCTCGATATCGGGACCGGGCGTCTGGGCCGGAGCGCCGGGGTCGGGCTGCTGACCCGGCTTGGGGTTGTAGCTGCCGGGCTGCGGCCCGATGGGGCGGGCAGCGGGCGTGTCGCGCAGGGCTACGCCGCCGGCAGTGGCAGCAGTAGCACCCGCTACGGCGGCTACGGAAGAGGTGGAAGCAGAGCCTACGTACATGGCAGTATCGGTTTCGGGTGAGGTATCAGGTTTGCTCACCTTTACGCTAGCGGCCCGGGAAAGGATGGCAGCCGCCTCGGTTTTCGGCCGAGCTTTCACTTTTTCCACCTTGTCTATCGTGTCGTTGGCCAGGCGCTGCAAATCCCGCACGAGACCTTCGAGGTGGCCCTCCAGGCGCTGGCACTCCTGGCCCAGCCCGTTTACTTCCGTCTTCATCTCCCCTACGGTACGCTCAGCCTGCTTGTAGGCGTCATCCACTACCTGCCGGGCTTTTTGCCGGGCGTCGGCTAAGATCTGCTCGGCCTTGAGCTGGGCTTCGCGCACGCGCAGCTCGGCTTCGCGCTGGGCTTGCTCAGTAATGCTGTTGCCGGTGTCCTCGGCCGTTTTGAGGGTGCGATAAAGCGAGGTTTCCACTTCCCGCATCTTGCTTACTTCCTGGGTGGCGTGCTCCAGCTTGAGGCGCAGCTCCCGGTTTTCGTCGCCCATTCGCTCCCACTGTTGCGACAGAGTCACCAGGAAAGCTTCTACTTCTTCTTTGTTGAGGCCGCGGAAGGCCTTTTCAAAGGTCTTCTGCCGGATATCGAGGGCGGTAATTTTCATGGGAGTACTGAGAATGAAGTACTGGAAAAGAAAGAGGGAGCGGGCAGAAACGGCGGCCGGCGGGCGGCGCGCTCTTGCACGGGTTAAGTCTCAACTGCCGGCCGCACTCCTAGCTACTCTGCACCAGTTGCCAAACCGCAAGACTTCGGTCGTCGCTACACGAAACTAGCCGTTTCCGCGGTCCGGACCAAAATAACTTGTTTACCGAAGTGCCGTGGCCGGCGTGCCGGGCCTTGTCGAGCACGCGCAGGAGCCGGAAGCTGTCGGCCTCCCAGAGCTTGATGGACTTGTCCATGCTGCAGGTGGCAAAAAACTGCCCATCGGGGCTGTAGGCCACGTGGTTGATGGCAAACAGGTGGGCAATAATGGTTTGCTGCTCCCGGTACTCATTCGCCACGTCCCAGATGCGCAGGTGGGCGTCGCGGCCGGCCGTCAGCAGCCAGCGCCCGTCGGGTGAGTAGGCGGCGGTAAAAACCGAGTTGGTGGAGCCCTCCAGCGTATATTTCACTTCCAGCGAAGCGGCATCCAGTACCCGAATCAGCATATCACTGCCGCCCACGGCCAGCTCATTCCGCTCCTCGTGCAGAGCCAGGCAGCGCAGACTTTTCTCGGAAAGGCGCAGCAGCTGTAGCAGCCGAAAATCCTGGGCGTGCAGCACGGCCAGCGTACCGTCGGCCAGGGCCACATACATGCGCTGCCGCGCCTCGGAGTAGGCAATATCGAAGATGGCCACCGGCGGCAGAGCCGTGGCGTGGACTAGCTTTTTCTGCTGTAAGTCGATAACCTGCACGCCCTGAAAGTTGTGGCCGATGAGTAGCAAGTGGCGGCCAGGCACGTAACGTAGGGCGTATACTGAGTTTTCAACCCGGGCCACCAGCTCTCCGTCCTGCTCGGGCTGGTCAGTGTTCCAGGCCACCACAAAGCCGTCGGAGCCGGCCGAATACACCGTGGGCTGCTCCGGGTCGCCGGTCAGGGCGTACACGCAGTCGTGGTGGCCGCTTAGGGTGGCAAGTTTGTGAACCTCCGGACGATACAGCAGCGGCATGGGCTAGGGTTAGGATTTAGGGCAAAAATACGCCAGTTTTGGCGAGGCAGCCCGGTATATGTCGGCCGTCGGGTTATCTGTCCGGCCATTTCTCTTCAGCCGGTTTATATTTTGCGGGCCCTAAAGTCTGGTCCGACCGGCCCATCGTATAGTAGTTATGCCCCTGCACTCCGTCACGCCACTGTCCGATCATGCCCTGCTGGGCTTGTGGAACCTCACGGAGCAGCCCGCCGACTTATTACAGCTGGTGCCCCGGCCGGAGCTCTACAGCCAGCTGCAGCCCACCGCCCGCGACGAGGCCCGTACCTTGCAGTGGCTGGCCGGCCGGACGCTGGCCCACGCCCTGCTCTCGGCCCTGGGCCCCGGGGCCCAAGCTGTGCTGCGCAACGACGAAAACGGCCGGCCATATTTCGAGCAATTGCCTGATTACGCGGTTTCGTTGTCGCACTCGGGCCAGTGGGTGGCGGGCATCGTAGCCACCCGCGGCCGCGTTGGCACAGATATTGAAATGGTGCGCACCAAAGCGCAAATGTTGGCTCCCAGGTTTTTATCGAAAGACGAGCTAGCCAACACCGGCGACGAAGTAGCGAAACACAGTCTCTATTGGAGTGCCAAAGAGACGCTCTATAAGCTTCACAGTCGCCGGGGCCTGGTGTTCAAAGAGCAAATTCGGCTCAACCCGTTTGAGCTGCGGGAGGCAGGTGTGTTGACGGGGCACCTGCTGTTCGAAAACTTCCGCAGCCAACACCAGATTCACTACCAGCGCTTTGCCTCCGACTACGTCCTCACCTACTGCGTGGAAGACGAGTTGCCTCCCTCCTTCTGACTTTCGTCTTTCTACATGACCTTTCGCCGAATTTCCCTAATTGCTGCCGTAGCCCTGGTTTTTTCCGCTCTTGCCGTGGGTGTGGCCCGCGCCCAGGATGCCCGCTCGGTCAGTGACTTTAGCCTGCAAAGCCCCACCAATACCGCCGTGACGCTAAGCAGCTACGCCAAAAACAAGGCCGTAGTAGTGGTGTTCGTGAATCCGAACTGCGCCTTTTCCAAGCTTTACCAGAACCGCCTGAACGCGCTGAACTCGGCTTATAGCGGCCGGGGCGTACAATTTTTGTTCATCAATACGCCCATCAATCTGGAGGCCACGGCCGACGCAGCAGACTCGGAAAAGCTGAAGATGAAAACCACCGGCGCCGACGACTACCCTTACCTTACCGACGAAGGCCAGAAGGTCAGCACGCTGCTGGGAGCTACCAAAACGCCCGAAGCAGTGGTACTAGTGCCGGCCGGAACGGGCTTCGTGATTCGCTACAAAGGCGCCATCGACGACAATGCTCAGGTAGAAGCCTACGCCAAGGAAAAGTACCTGGCCCAGGTGCTGGACAACCTGCTGGCTGGTCGTCCCGCCGGCGTCCCCGACAAGCGCGCCGCCGGCTGCTTGATTAAAAAGTAGTAGGACAACGCGTCATTGCGAGGAACGAAGCAATCCGTCCTCTGCGCAGTACAACACGCCCTGTTACCAAAAAGCCCTTTCCGTTGGCAACGGGAAAGGGCTTTTTACATTAGAAAGCTGAGCACATTTCAGAGGACGGATTGCTTCGCTTTGCTCGCAATGACCCGATGGTTTTGCCCTTCAGCCAGATAAGGCTAGTCCTCGTCTTCGGCTCCGGCTTCGTTGTCGGTGGGGTTGCCGCTTTCATCGGTGAGAATGGCCAGCAGCTTGCTGACTTCAATGGCTTTGGCGGGTTCCTGCATCTTTTCGAAGCTGAGCATCAGGTTGCGCAGGGCCCGGCGCACGATATCGAGGTGGGAACAGGGCTCGAAGAAAATGTCGTTGGACGACAGGTTGAGCTGGGCCACGTAATGCTCGATATCCGTGCGCGACAAGATCAGGCCGCGGTTGTAGCAGTTGATGTAAAAGGCCGGGAATGCCTTGTCCTTGGGCTGAAAGGTGAGGACAAACAGATTGGGCAGGTTCACACCGTAAACCGGCAGCTCAAGGCGCTGGGCTACCAACAGATAAATCACGCAGAGCGTGAGTGGGTTGCCGCGGCGAGTTTCGAGCACCAGATGGAGCATGGAGTTGGCCGGGGAGTGAAAATTCTGGGTGTTGGCGGCAAACTTATGGTTGCGAAACAGCACGTGATTCAGCACCTGCACCTGGTCGGCGGGGTGCATATCCGGGCGCAGCAGAGTCCAGACCTCGAAACGCAACTGCTCAATGGCGCGGTTCAGGGCCTGCAGGTCAGCGTCAGGGTACTGATAGGAGTTGAGCAGCCACATACCTTCCAGCAAGTTTTCGCCGCCCGAGTCGCGCCACACCCGCAGGCGCTGCTGCAGGCCCTCGAACTGTAGGTTATGAATCAGGTCTTCGAGGCGCTGCTGTTGCTGCGGGTCGAGACTTTCTTCCCAGGATTCTTCTAAAAACGGGATAATACTTTCGCCCAGCGTTTGAATACGGTCCTGAATCTGCGGGGCAATTTCCGGATCGTCCAGCAGGGAAATGAGGGCTTTAATTTCTTTGTTGGTCATGGATTGGTAAGCGGGTCGCCGAGGAGCCCCGATAGGCGGGAAAGAGCAAATAAAAGCAACCAGCGCGGTTCTGCCGCGGCTGGCTGCTAGGAATTAACATATATCCGGGGGAATATTGTTCAATTCCGAGAAAAGGATGGTAGCCAATTGCTAGGTCAAAGTACGGTGGCAGATTCAGAACAGCTAGGACGCTACGTAGTTGAGTACCGCTAGCCCCCAAATACTTCAGCAGCCCCGAAATGAGTTTCCGGTTCCAGCGCTTTTCTACCGGAGCAGGTTAGTTTTAGCCAGCTCCAGCACCTCGTCGCCCCGGCCGCTCATAATGGCTTTAAGCGTGTAGAGACTAAACCCCAGCACCTGATCCTTCTGAATCGTGGGTGGCATCGACAATTCGGTGCGCTTCACCACGGCATCCAGAATAACCGGGCCGGGGTGAGCCAGCATTTCGGCAATGGCCGCGGGCAGTGCCGCCGGATCCGTGACGCGGATGCCGCGGATGCCGGCCGCCTCAGCCAGCGCCGCGAAGTTGGGGTTTTCCAGGTCGGTGCCGTAGTGCAGCAGGCCCGAGGCCTTCATTTCCAGCTCCACAAAGGCCAGGCTGTTGTTGTTGAAGATGACAATTTTAGCCGGGGCCTTCAGCTGCTTCAGCGTCAGCAACTCGCCCATGAGCATGGCAAAGCCTCCGTCGCCGGCCAGGGCAATAACCTGACGACCGGGGAAAGCCAGTTGAGCACCCAAAGCCTGGGCATGGCGTTGGCCATACTGCCGTGGTTGAAAGAGCCAATCAGGCGCCGCTTGCCGTTGAACTGCAAATACCGGGCGGCCCAGATGGTAGGCGTGCCCACGTCGCAGGTGAAAATAGCGTCTTCGGCAGCCTGTTCGTTAAGCAGCCGGGCCACGTACTGTGGGTGCATGCTTGTGTCGCCCGATTCGCCCACGGCCAGCTCGTCGAGGTCCTGACGGGCTTCGCGGTAGTTGTCCAGGGATTTTTCCAAGTGGCGGCGGTCCGACTTATGATTCAGCAGCGGCAGCAGGGCCTGCAGGGTGGCGGCCACATCCCCCACCAGGCCTACTTCCACCCGGGCCCGGCGGCCGATATGCTCACCCCGCACGTCAATCTGCACGGTGCGGGCTTCCTGGGGCAGAAACTGAACGTAGGGAAAATCGGTGCCGAGCAGGAGCATGGCGTCGGCGTCCATTAGGGCCTCGTAGCCCGAGGTGAAGCCCAGCAAACCGGTCATGCCCACGTCGTAGGGGTTATTGGGCTCCACGTATTCTTTGCCGCGCAACGCGTGTACCACCGGGGCGCCCAGCATTTCGGCCACCTGTAGCAGTTCGGCGTGGGCCTGGGCGCAGCCGGCCCCGGCCATAATGGTGACTTTGTCGCTGGTGTTGAGCAAGTCGGCGGCGGCGCGCAGCTCTTCCATGCCGGGCACCAACGTGGCCTTGCTGCGCAGCACTGGCAGGCGGGGCTCGGGCGCTTCGGCCGATTGGTGGCTGATGTCGCCGGGCACCACCAGCACTGCCACGCCACGCTGGGTCAGGGCCGTCTGGATGGCAATTTCGGTGCAGCGCACGGTCTGGTCGGGGTGGCCAATGAGCTCACAGTAGGCGCTGCACTCCTTAAAGGTGATTTCGGGGTGGGTTTCCTGGAAGTACTGGCTCCCGATTTCGACGCTGGGAATCTGGGCGGCAATGGCCAGCACCGGCACCCGGCTGCGGTGGCAGTCGTAGAGGCCGTTGAGCAAGTGAGTATTGCCGGGGCCGCAGGAGCCAGCACACACGGCCAGACTGCCCGTTACGTGGGCTTCGGCCCCGGCGGCAAAAGCGCCGGCTTCCTCGTTGCGCACATGAATCCACTCAATGCCTTCCCGGGCCCGAATCACGTCGGTAATGCCGTTGAGCGAGTCGCCGACTACACCGTACACCCGGGTAACGCCGGCGGCCATCAACGTATCGACAATAATTTCTGAGACGGTTTTCTTGGCCATAGTCTTCCGGATAGGATAAAGTCCGAGGGCTATACGGGTGCAAACTAAATTGGTGGGCTGCACCGGGTGCGTTAAGCCACAGGCTGGGCCCCGGCGGCAAGCTGCCGACCAACCTCAGCGGCTTCAAACTCCAGGGCTGCAATCCGCACCGTGAGCAAAGCCTGCGCTGCGGGCCCACATTCCACCAAGCCGTGGCGGGCCTGGGTTTCTATCTTTTGAAGCCAAAGTTTCGTCTCTGCCCCATCTGGCGTGGTAGGTAGCAAGGCTTGGTAAAGCGCCGGCAAGGTCTGGAGCCGGCGCTGATACTGGGCAGTTTGAGTTTGGCGTTGGGCAAGTTCCTGCCGGAGGCCCTGGGCTTGGCGCAGGCATTTGCGCTGATGCAGCTGCAGGGGCTCCCAGGCAGGCGCCGGCAACGATGACGCCGGGCAGGTAGCCTCACGACTCACGTGGGCACTGAGCAAGGCCAGTCGGACTTCGGCCGGGGGTGGCAGCGTCCGGCGGCCGGTTTCGACCAGGGCTACCAGCCCCCGGGACACGCCCAGAAAATCAGCCAGTTCCTGCTGGGCCAACCCATAATACGTGCGCACCACGAGCAGCAACGGCTCGGCAGTCGGGGAAATAGCCATAACGGTATTAGGTATAGATTGTAAGCAATAACACTCCCAGCAGCCTAAGCGGCCACCGGGAAATAAGCGGCTCGGGTAAGCCGCTCCAAAAGGCGACAGGGTTAACCGAGCGACGAGACTAGTTACTATAGGAGCAGGCGAGTTGTCTCCGCCCGTTCATTATGAATTTGTTACAGTTTTAGAATAGTCTTACAAACCCGGAATGCCCAGTTCGGCCCGGGAGCGGCCCAGCTGCTGGGTCAGCTTTTCAATTAGCTGGTTGATGCCCACCAGATGGATATGCCCCTTCACTTGCCGGGTGCCGTCACTGATTTTGAGCTCGGTGCTTATGGCGCCGTAGCGCACGGTTTGGATTTCGTCCCACCGAACAAACTTCTCCTGCCCAAACATATTCTTTTGCCGGATTCCTTCCGGGTCAGGGTGAGGCGGTGCACATAGGCCATCAAAACCAGGGGCAGGCCCAAGCCGGCAAACAGCGCGAAGAGGCCCAACTGCGGACCAATGTTTTCCGGATTGTAATCAAACAGGCCGTAGAGCAGCACCCCGGTGCCAGCCGCGGCGGCTAGCAGGCCCAGCACCCCATAAAACCGGGGCAGCAGCACGCTATTTCCCTCGGCGTCTACCCGCGGGCCTTGTTTGGCGGCTTTGTTCAGGTACTGCATCACCAGCATTACGACCACCGCAATGCCACCATATATTGGAAAGTTGCTCATAAAGAGTCTGGATTAGCTTGCAAGATAACGCCGCCTCCTTTCCCAACATCGGTCCGCGCCTATATTCTGGCTAAGCCAAGGCCTTGGTGAGCCTGCAGGCAACAGGTTAGCCCACTTCGTCAGATTACCAGCTCACCGGCCGACGGGTGGTCGAGTGGCCTTGTCCCAGCCCTCCGGGTAGTAGCCCGACTGCCGCAGGAAGCTTTCCGTGGCAGCCGGGTCGGCGTACTTCAGCTCGATGATTTCTTTGATGGCCTGCCGCTTATTGCGGGCCTGGGCATAATAGGCCTTACAGATGGCATAGCCCATGAAGTAGCCCAAATCGGCCTTGGCGCCCAGCGTGGACCCGTTGTAGAGCCACTGGCTGTAGTTGGCGGTCAGCATTTCCTGCTTGAAGGCTTCCCTTAGCTCTTTCTCGTGGGCATTTCCGTAGAGAATGTAATTGGTTTGCAGGGGCTGGCGTATCACCAGCTCCGTGATAAAGTCGCAGGCTCCTTCCTTCAGCGCCTTCCCCAGCAAGTTCATGTCGTCTTCGTTCGTTTGCTGCTGGGTATGCACATACTCGTGCACGTTCAAGGACACGATGTTATTCTGCGCCTGCGCCTTGAAGACTGAGCCCAGCCACGGGTTGGTAAACTCCGATACGTCCGTTTGGGGATTGCCCGTGGCTATTTCCGTCCCGATAAGCACCTTATTCCCATCTACCGTGCCGCCGGAGTTCAACCCGCCCACGGTGAAGTAAAGGCTGGCATCGCGCAGCTCCGGATACAGGCGCTTAAACCGCCGGATGCTTTGCTCAAAATCCTTGGCGCTGTTTTTTACGGCTAGCGTATTGGGCCGAATCGAGGCCCAATACCGGGATACTTATTGATCAGCGTCACCCATCTTTCGGCCGAATTGTCCCGGACTTTTATGAAGGCGGCCAGCCCGGCGGTACCCGGCTTGATGTACAGATCGGTAACGAAGGCCAGCTGCCGGGCATGGTCGGTGGTGGTTTGCACACTATCGTAGGCCACCCAGAACCGGTCGATGTCTTCGGTAAACACTTTCTGCGGGCGGGGCCCCTGGGCTACCGCCGTGCTGATGCTACCGGCAACCAGCAACAGGCTACATATTCTTTGCATAGTAAACCCATGTTTTATAAGGGGTTCTGCAAGCTACGCCAATATTCAACAACCTACATATATCGGCGCTGCCAGATCTTGTACCAGTGCTTGTTGCGGGGGTAGCTGCGCGTGCCCGTAATATTGTTGAACACCAGGGCCACCAGCAACAGAATGACGACGCCCGTTAGCACTGGCATGAGCATATACCAGTAACCTAGGGCCTTGAGCTGGGCCGAGCCTATGTTGGCAACCAGGGCAGTAGCGCCGCCGGGCGGGTGCAGGGTCTTGGTAATCTGCATGCTCACAATGGTCAAGGACACGGCCAGGGCTGCGGCCAGCCATAGCTCCCCGCCTACCAACTTCTGGACCGTGACGCCAATAAAGGCGCCGATCAGGTGGCCGCCAATGAGATTGCGCGGCTGGGCCAGCGGCGAGTTGATGTGGCCGTACAGTAAAACGGAGGTTGCCCCGAACGAACCAATTATCCACAGCGTATCAGTGCGCTCCAGCACGTAGCTGTTCAGCAGGCCAATGAGTCCGATGCCGACAAAAGAGCCCAGAAACGTCCAGATGTGCTCTTTGTAATCGAACAGCATCTCCTCGTAGACAATCAGCTTTATCCGGCGCGCAGGCTCCCGCAGTCTTCTTCGCATGGTCATCGTTGGGTTGGCCAACAGTTATTTTTCGCGGGCAAAGGTAAAAACCCAGCCGGGGAGGAAAAATCAGGCCCGGGCCAGCTGGCCAGAATACGGCTATGCCGCCTGGTTCTACTGGCCTCTACTCTCCCGCACCGCTGGCTGCCAACGCGGCTACCTCGGCCCGCAGCCCGGCTACCCGGGCCGCCAGCACGTGGAAGCTTGCCGCGGCATTGGCTGGGTGAGGTTCTGTCAGGGCCAGATCGGCCACCAGTTCGGCCAGCCAACGGGCATAATGTACGGCCTCGGCCGGTTCGGGAAAGGCGGTGACCGTCTGAAGTTGAGCCAGCCCGTAACGACGGCGGGCCAACAGCGTGGCGCGGGCCTGTAACCGAGCCAGCTCCTGGCCATGCGTTAGCAGCAGCAACCGGCAGTCGTGCAGACGGCGCTGCAACTGCTTAGAAGCCGGGGCCGGGACGGGAAGCGTTGGCAGCTGAGCATCAGGCGGAGGCAGCGGGGCCTGCGGATCGAAAGAATCTGGCGTGGGCAAAGCCGGGGGCCCCTGCCCCAGGGGCGGCGGCAACAGGGCACTGAGCCGCAGCAAGCGCGGAGCCAGGGCTGGAGGCAGCCCCCGCCGCCCGGCCTCCACGTGCGAAACAAACCCCGTGGACACGCCCAGGTAGCGAGCCAGCTGCCGCGTCGACAACACCAGATGAGCCCGTATGGCAGCTGTGAGGCTCAGGTCAACTGGTAAGGAAGTAGGAGCAGCAGGCATAGGATAAGGCTAGAAATACTATTATTACCGCTAATTGGACAATAACCGGGGAGGCCCAGCAGGTAGACGCAGATAACAGAATTTAGTTACGCTTCTACCAAGACTGGTAGAAGGATGATTATTTTATACCATATGCTTCTACCAAATTTGGTAGAAGACTGTAGAGAATTTCACACTATCTTCTACCAAGTAAGCAATAAGCCATAAGTCGCGGCCGGGCTGCGACACTGGCCCCATTAGAGCAGGTCTCAATGCGGCCCAAAACTCACCCGGCCCGCCGCAACGGGCGTTGCGGCGGGCCGGGTGAGTTTATGCAACGTGAATATCTATTTCTCCTCTCGCGAATGTATGTACTGCCACATACCAGTGTCTGGCTTAGCCACTCGAAATAACTGGTTGACTTTCAGTCGAACAATCTGGATTGAGTCATTCCACATATCCTGATAAGAGGCATTCAGCTTTACTCGCCAAGTTGAATCATCGATAAGCCAGCCTTCAAGACTACCCGATTGGATTCGATAGTTATTACCGTTAGACGCAGACAAGGCCGCAAAAGCACTGGTAACATCCGTTAGCTTGGCTTGCAGCAGCTGATTGTTAGTCAGACGAAAATGGCGGCTTTTACCGTTTATCTGAAAGAAGAAATTATCCTGGGACTCATCGTCAATCACAATGTCCTCCATTTTTCCGGTCTTCTCATTGAAGTGCAGCGGGTTGTTAAACCGCGAGAAGGCGAAGACCATGCTGTTTTTCGCAGCCAGCATGCCAATGGTCGTTTCATCGTAGAAAAAGCCCCGGTATCGTAAACTGGAGGGCAGCTTTTGCCGGGGGTAATCCACGGTTCTCGCCAGCGCGAAAGCTGGATACACGTGTCCCTCCTCGTAATGTGCGATAGAGTCGACCCGGTTCCAAACTCTGTCCGGCGGCGGAGGTGGTGGGGGTGGCGGATGCTCATGCGGCTCATACGCCTCATCCTGGACCGCTTCCGATTTGGACGAACAGCTGCTCGTCCAAAGCGAAACTAGACAGCATATAAGCCACCTCCTCGTCATCACACCTGAATTACGCCCACGTTGTACTGCTTCTCAATGGGCGCGTGGTTGGCCATGCTGATACCTTCCGAAATCACCTTGCGGGTTTCGAGCGGGTCGATAACGGCGTCGACCCAGAGGCGGGCAGCGGCGTAGTAGGGCGAGAGTTGCTCCTCGTAGCGGGCCTTGATACGGTCCAGAAGCTCCTTTTCGGCCTCGGGCGTGATTTCCTCCCCTTTAGCTTTAAGCGAGGCCACCTGAATCTGGAGCAGCGTGTTGGCGGCGGCGGCCCCGCTCATTACGGCCAGCTGGGCCGTGGGCCAGGCCACGATGAGGCGGGGGTCGTAGGCCTTGCCGCACATGGCGTAGTTGCCGGCCCCGTAGCTGTTGCCGATGATAACCGAGAACTTGGGCACCACCGAGTTGGCCATGGCATTCACCATCTTCGCCCCGTCCTTAATAATGCCGCCGTGCTCACTCTGGGAGCCTACCATGAAGCCCGACACGTCGTGCAGAAACACCAGCGGAATCTTCTTCTGGTTGCAGTTCATGATGAAGCGTGCGGCTTTGTCGGCCGAGTCGGAGTAGATAACCCCGCCCATCTGCATGGCGCCCTTCTTGGTCTTCACAATCTTGCGCTGATTGGCTACGATGCCCACGGCCCAGCCATCAATGCGGGCCAGGCCGCAGATCAGCGTCTGCCCGTAGAGGTCCTTGTAGGGCTCAAACTCCGAGTTGTCGACCAGCCGCTCGATGATGTCCATCATGTCGTAGGGCTTCACCCGGTCCGACGGCAAGAGGCCCAGGATTTCCTTTTCGTCCTTGGCCGGAGCCACGGGCGCTTTGCGCGAGAAGCCCGCCGTGGGGCTGGCCCCGAGCTTATCGAAGATGTTGCGAATGTGGTCCAGGCACTCCTCGTCGGTGGCAAACTTATAGTCCGTCACGCCCGAAATTTCGGAGTGGGTGGTAGCCCCGCCCAGGGTTTCGTTGTCGATGGTTTCGCCGATGGCCGACTTCACCAGGTAGGAACCCGCCAGGAACACCGAGCCCGTGCCGTCCACAATCATGGCCTCGTCGCTCATAATCGGCAGGTAGGCGCCGCCGGCCACGCAAGGGCCCATAATGGCGGCCAGCTGCACGATGCCCATGGAGCTCATCACGGCATTGTTGCGGAAGATGCGGCCGAAGTGCTCCTTGTCGGGGAAGATTTCGTCCTGCATCGGCAGATACACCCCGGCCGAGTCGACGAGGTAGATAATGGGCAGCTTGTTTTCGATGCTAATTTCCTGGGCCCGCAGGTTCTTCTTGGCCGTAATCGGGAACCAGGCCCCGGCCTTCACCGTGGCGTCGTTGGCCACAATCACGCACTGCCGGCCCTGCACCCAGCCAATGACGACCACCACACCGCCCGAGGGGCAGCCTCCCTCCTCCTTATACATTCCCTCGCCGGCAAAAGCGCCGATTTCAACCGTGGCCGAACCTTTATCAACCAGGTACTCGATTCTTTCCCGGGCCGTGAGCTTGCCCTTGGCCTTGTGGGCGGCCAGGCGCTTTTCGCCGCCGCCGAGCTGCACCCTTTTCAGGCGCTGGGAAAGTTGAAAGGTCAGTTGCTTAATGCTGTCTTCGTTTTTGTTGAATTCCAGGTTCATCGTGGGTGGGGAGGAAAGTAGTGAAGTGATGAAGTGGTGAAATGGTGAGTTGTTGTTCAGCTGGCGCGGTTTTGCGCCGTCAAAACCTCAACTCATCATTTCACCACTTCACCATCTCACCGTGAGTGCGTGCATAAAAAAATCCGCCTTGGGAAGGCGGATTCAAAGGTAAGCAAGTAGCGCGAAGCGGCGGCTTCGCGCTACTGGTGATGAAGTGGCTATTTAACGGTCGAGTCGGTGGCGCCGATGGAAGGCGTGGTTTCTACCTTCTTTTCCTCAACTTTGATTTCGCCGTCGGCCTTTTTGGTGGTTTCCTTCTTGGTCTTGTCTTTGCCGCCCCGCCAAACACCGAGAAGTGTACGTAGCGCTTGGGGTTGGCCTTCAAGTCGACAAGCAGGGCGTTGGAGCTGGCGGCCGTGGCGTTGAGGTTGGTGTAGAGCGAGTCATTATTGATGAGCTTGCCCAACGAGCCTTTCTGGTCGGTCATGGCTCTGTTCAGGGCCGTCATGGAGCTCTGCGCTTCGGTCATGGTGGCGTTGAGCTTGCGCATGGCCGGGCCTACCGGGGCGCTTTTCAGCGAGTCGCTCAGCTGGGAGAAGTTGGAGGCAATCCGGTCAAACTTCTTGCTGGTCTTGTTCAGCTCGGCCGTGAGCGTGGCCATGTTGGTGGTAATCTGGTTGATGTTGCGCTGATTCATAATCAGCAGGTTTTTCAGGGCTTCCGTTGAACCCTGGGCGTTGAGCAGCGTGGCTTGCAGGCTTACCTTGGCTTCCTTACTCAAAAAGCCGTTGACCTTCATCAGGGTTGAGTCTACGGTGCCGAGCACGGGCAGGGCCTTGGCCTGGAAGGCGTCGGTGATGCTGGCCACGGTGTAGGACTTGAGTTCCTGGCCCCCGTCGTACACCTTGGAGTTCTTGCCCAGAAACAAGGTGATGGTCTTGCTACCCAGCAACGAGCCCGAGAGGCTGGCCACCGTGGAGTCGCCCACCGTGATGCCCTTCTGCAGCTCCAACGACACGCGGATGCGGTTCCGGTCTTCGGGCAGCAGCTCCATGTTCTTGACCTGCCCCACTTTGATACCGTTGAGAATAACCGGGTTGCCCACAGTCAGGCCGTCGACGTTGTCGTAGCGGGCGAAGTAGGTTCGGTCCGACGAGAGGAGGTTACTGCCTTTCAGGAAGTTGAACCCGATATATAAGGCTGCCAGGGCAACAATGCCCAGCAGGGCCACTTTAATTTCTTTTGACACGCTGCGTCAGATCTTGAGGGTGTAACGGGCAGGTAATAAACGCTAACTCAATTCAAAGTGGATTGAAGCCGGCTATTCATCGTTCATGGCTTCCAGTTCCGTTTTATAATCCCGGAAAGCCCGGTAGATGCCCGAGGCCATATACGTTTGCCCCGACTTATCGTTTAGATACTGTTCTTCGGTGCGGTTGGTCAGAAAGCCAGCTTCAATCAGCACCGAAGGCATGGTGGATTTCCAGAGCACCAGAAAGCCGGCCTGCTTGACTCCGCGCGAGTGCCGCTTCACGGTAGTGCGAAACTGCCGGTCGACCTGTTGGGCAAAGCGCAGACTGTTGACCATGTGGGCGCTTTGGTAGAGCGAAAACAGGATGTGGCTCTGGGGCGAAGTGGGGTCGAAGCCGCTGTAGCGCTCCTTATAGTTGTCTTCCTGCAGAATAACCGCGTTTTCGCGCTTGGCCACCGAGAGGTTGGCGTCGGTCTTGTGCGGCCCCATGGTCCAGACTTCGGTGCCGAAGGCCGAAGGGGCGCTGGCGTTGCAGTGCACGCTGATGAAAAGGTCGGCCCCGTGCTTATTGGCAATGCCGGCCCGGTCGGCCAGCTCCACAAATACGTCGGTCTTGCGGGTGTATACCACCTTCACATCGGGCATGTTTTCCTCGATAATCTTGCCCAGCTCCAGGATGATTTTCAGGGATACATCGGCCTCCCGCGCCTTCACGCCGGTGCAGCCACGGTCCTTCCCCCGTGCCCGGCATCAAGCACGACGGTACGCAGATGGTATTTTTCGGGCGGCAGCCCGGGCGCACCCGGCACTACCGCTCCCGATGAGCCCGAAAGAAAAAACAGGCCCGACAGGCAAAGAGCGACAATATTCCGCACGGAGTTCGTTAGTTGGGGCAGCTACCCGTTACCTTTGCAAACAGCCACAAAATAAACGATAAAAACCACGTGGCCCTGTCTACGCTGTCTATCCTGTCCGCATTCCGTCTTTTCTATCGTACCTGGGCACCTCTGTTGCTCGTTGTTGTGCTCGGGCTCGGCAGTACTGCCACGACCTGGGCGCAGCGCAGAACTAGGATTCCGGCCCCAGGCGGTATGCCCGGCTTAAGCGCCCCCGCGGGTGCAGGCCGCCCTTCTGCCTTAGGAGCCGATACCGTCCGCACCCGCCCTCTGGTAACGGCCACCGATACCAGCCGCGCCGGCGACTCGCTGCGCGTTTCGGCCCGGCCCAAAGGCGACATTGAAACCACCATTAAATATTCGGCGACGGACTCGATTCGGTTCGAAGTGCAGAATAAAGTGGCGCGGCTGTACAATAAGTCGGACATCGACTACGGGGACATGGAGCTGAAGGCCCAGCGCATCACCATCGACTACAGCAAGAACCTGCTCACGGCCGAAGGCGCCGCCGATACAACCGGGAAGGTTACCGGCAAGCCCGTGTTCAAGGACGGTGGCGGCACTTATACGGCGGGCCGCATCAACTACAACTTCAAAACCAAGCGCGGCAAGATTGCCGAGGCCGTAACCCAGCAGGGGAAGGCTACGTGCACGCCGAAACCATCAAGAAAAACGAGCTGAACGAAATATTCGGCCGCAACGGGCGCTACACCACCTGCAACCTGGAAAACCCGCACTTCTTCATCAATGCCACCCGGATGAAGATGATTCCGAAGGAAAAGGTGGTTACCGGGCCCTTCAACATGGTTATCGGCGACATTCCCACGCCGCTGGGCTTTTTGTTTGGCTACTTCCCCACCCCGGGCAAAAGCCGGGCGTCGGGCCTGCTGTTTCCTACCTTCGGCCAAACGTCGGACCGGGGCTTTGCCCTGCGCAACGGCGGCTACTACTGGGTGGTCAACGACAACGTGGGCGTGCGCCTGACCGGCGACATCTACTCGGGTATCGGCAACTCCTTTGGGGGCTACAACCTGATGGCCGAAACCCAGTACCTGAAGCGCTACTCCTACAATGGCCTGCTGAACTTCTCCTACAGCGTGCGTCCGCCGGATATTATTCTGCCCTCGAACTCGATTAATACCAACCCGGAGTACCGCAAGCCCCGCTCGGCCCGCACGCTGTGGGTCAACTGGAACCACACGCCTACGCCCCGGCCCGGTGGCGGCCGGTTCTCGGCCAGCGTGGCGGCGGGCAGCCCCGACTTCAACCGGCAGAACAGTTACGACCAGCGCCGGTACCTGGCGGCGGCCTTCAACTCGACCATTCAGTACTCGAAGACGATTCGCAACTCGCCGGTCAACTACAACGTGCAGCTCACCCAGAGCCAGAATACGAACGGGCTGATGACTTTTACCCTGCCCAGCGTGACGGTGGGCGTGGCCCGGCAGTACCCCTACGAATGGTTTGGCCTGACGCCCAAGGGCAAGTTCTACGAGCAGCTTTCCATCAGCTACGACCTACAGGCCCGCAATGAGCTCAGCAACCAGATTCCGGCCCGTACCCTGAATGGCCTGCCCCTGCTGGGTGGCACCAATGAGGGCAGCCAAATTCCGGTGCGTTTCTCCAACCTGCGGCCCTTCCTGCGCAACGCCCGCAACGGCATGCAGCACGACTTCCAGATTTCGCTGGGCAACTATCCGGTGCTCAAAAACATCATTCTGACGCCTTCGGTCCGGTATCGGCAGTATTGGTTTGGGCAGCGCCTTAGCTACGAATACAACGAAGTGGCCCGGGCCATCCGCATCGATACGGTACGGGGCTTCAATGTGGTGTCGGAACGCGCGGCAGGCCTGAGCTTGACGACCAACCTCTACGGCACGCTGGTACGCAAGGGCACGCACAAGATTCAGGCTATCCGCCACAAGCTTACCCCCAGCGTCAGCTACAGCTACTCACCCGACTACACCGGGCGCTCCAGCCTGAACTGGGTTAACCCGGATCTTGGCAGCCTGACCAACGCTCAGGGCCAGTCGTACAACCAGCGTGACAGCCGGGGGCGCATCCTCAATCCGTTAAGCTTCTCCCGCTACAACAACTTTCTGTATTCAACACCGAATACGATCCGGGCCAGCGCAATTTCTTTCACCCTAAACAACCAGGTGGAAATGAAGGTGCGCAACAACAACGACACGACCGGTACGACGCCCTTTGAGAAAGTCAGCCTGATTGATGGTCTGGACTTTAGTACGGCTTATAACATAGCCGCCGATTCCCTGAATCTCCAGCCCCTGTTTATGAACTTTCACACCCAGGTGGCCCGCAAGCTGAGTGTGAATGCCACTGCCAGCTTCTCCTTCTACCAGCGCGACTCTACCGGCCGCGAGCTGAACCGGTTCCTGCTGGAGCAGTCCAGCCGCCGCCTGGCCCGCCTGCAGACTGCCGACTTCTCCCTGAACTACCAGTTCAACCCTTCGCAGGGCAAGCGAAAGTCGACCGTAAAGCGGGATGTGGCCCCGACCAACACCCTGGGCTCCCCCAACCGTATCAATCCGTACGAGGAGTACGTGGACTTCGACATTCCCTGGGAGCTGACTTCCAGCTTTGCCATCAACTACACTGACCCCGGGCCCATTCCTTCCCGTGGCACTTACCTCCGGCCCCGCGCCATTGCCCGGGCTTCGCTGAACGTTACGGGCTCGGTAAAGCTGACGCCCAACTTCCGCTTTGGCTATACCACCAGCTACGACTTTATCAGCAAGCGGCCCGTGGCCCCTATGCTGGATTTCTACCGGGACCTACACTGCTGGCAAATTTCGGGGACCTGGACGCCCTTCGGCGAATTCCGGGGCTACGGCGTGACGATTTCGGCCAAGTCGTCGTTGCTGCAGGACCTGAAGCTCAACCGCAACCGCAGCTTCTGGAACCGCTAATTCTGCTGTAACTACCTGCGCCGCCCGCCTCTTTTCACCAGGAGGCGGGCAGCTTTTTTGTGGGGTACTCCCTAGCCGCTGCGCTTTGGGCAAACCAGGTAAGGGCGGCTGACCGGCACCCAAAGCGCTGGTTCTGCCAAAAAATCCGCAGCTTTGCCCTTATTCCTTTCCCTTCCGCTTTAGCAGTCCTCTCTGATGTCGCAGCACAAAGAAGTTAAGCTCGTTACCACGCATCAACTCCTGGCCATGAAACGGCGGGGCGAAAAGATTTCGATGCTTACCGCCTATGATTTCTCGATGGCCACCATCCTCGACGGGGCGGGCATCGATGTGCTGCTGGTCGGCGACTCGGCTTCTAACGTCATGGCCGGCCACGAAACGACGCTGCCCATCACCCTGGACCAGATGATTTACCATGCCCAGTCGGTGGTGCGGGCCGTAAAGCGGGCCCTGGTGGTGGTAGACATGCCATTTGGCTCGTACCAGGGCAATTCTTCGGAGGCGCTGCGCTCGGCCATCCGCATTATGAAGGAATCGGGCGGACACGCCATCAAGCTCGAAGGTGGTGCCGAAATCAAGGAGTCTATTACCCGGATTCTGACGGCTGGCATTCCTGTTATGGGCCACCTGGGCCTCACGCCCCAGAGCATCTACAAGTTTGGCACCTACACCGTGCGGGCCAAGGAAGAAGCCGAAGCCCAGAAGCTTATCGAGGATGCCCAGCTGCTCCAAGACCTGGGCTGCTTTGCCTTGGTGCTCGAAAAGATTCCGTCGACCCTGGCCAAGCAAGTAGCCGAAAAGCTCTCTATTCCGGTTATCGGCATTGGGGCCGGCCCCAACGTGGACGGGCAGGTGCTGGTCGTGCACGACATGCTGGGCATTACCAAGGAGTTTAAGCCCCGCTTCCTGCGCCGCTACGCCGAGCTGGCCGACCTGATGCATGATGCCGTGACGCGCTACGTGCAGGACGTGAAAAGTCATGACTTCCCCAGCGCCGAGGAAGCCTACTAACCGCTGCTAACCGTCTGCCGCTTACCTTTACCGCGTGAATCGTCCTAATATCTGGTCGGAGCAGAAAGAAATTCTGTTCGAAGACAACCACCTGCTTATCCTCAACAAGCCCGCCGGCGTGCTCGTGCAAGGCGACAACACCGGGGATGAGCCGCTGTCGGTGAAAGCTGCCGAATACCTCCGGTTTAAATACAAAAAGCCCGGGGCGGCCTTCGTGGGCGTGGCCCACCGTCTCGACCGGCCCGTGAGCGGCGTCGTGGCCCTGGCCAAAACCAGCAAGGCTCTGAGCCGGCTAAACGAAATGTTTCGGGACAATAAGGTGCATAAAACCTACTGGGCCCTGGTAGGCAAGTGCCCCGAGCCTAATAGCGGCCACCTCACCCACTGGCTGGTGAAAGACCCAATTCGCAACGTGACCAAGGCCTACCCCAAAATGCACCCTCAGGGCCTGAAAGCGGATTTGGATTACCAGGTGCTGGGCCAGGCCGGCAACCGTTTTCTGATTCAGGTGAATCCTATTACCGGCCGCCCCCACCAGATTCGGGTGCAGCTGGCCACGGGCCTGGGCACGCCCATCGTCGGCGACGTGAAGTACGGTTTCCTGGCTCCCCTGCCCGACGTGAGCATTGCCCTGCACGCCCGGCAGCTGGAGTTTGAACACCCGGTTACGAAAGAGGCTATGTGCTTCCGGGCCCCGGTGCCGGAAATGGCCCACTGGGAGGCTGCCCAAACCTTCTACACCGTCTAGAAGTTTGTGCTTTAGCTGGACTCAACAGGTCCGGCGGTGCTTACCCCGCGGCACTTGCGGCCGGCCTGAATAAGATTTTGGCGTTTTAGGTCAAATAATTGACCGCCCGTCAGCGTGGCCGTAGGTTTGTATTGGCAAATGTGAACTTATAGCCAACCGTTGGGTTTGTGCGGGCAGTTTGCTGCCGACTTCTAGAGCGTCCCTAATTTTTCTGGCCCATGCCGATACTCATTTTCTTTGTAGCGCACTACTACCTGTCGCTCTTCACGCAGACGTTCTATCTGCACCGCTACGCCGCCCACAAGATGTTCACGATGAACAAATTCTGGGAGCGGTTCTTCTTCCTGTTCACCTACATCTGTCAGGGTTCGTCGTTTTTGTCGCCGCGGGCGTACGCGCTGCTGCACCGCATGCACCACGCCTACTCCGACACGGAAATGGATCCGCATTCGCCCCTGTTCTCGTCGAATGCCTTCAGCATGATGTGGAAGACCAAGAACATCTACAACGACGTGCTGAACCGCAACTACGCCGCCGCCGAGCGTTTCGAGGGCGACTACCCCGAGTGGTCGTTGATTGAGAACATCGGCGACAAATGGTACTCCCGCGTGGGCTGGGGCACGCTCTACGTGCTCTTCTACGTGCAGTTTGCTACCGCCTGGTGGATGTACCTGCTGCTCCCGATTCACTTCCTGATGGGCCCCATTCACGGTGCCATTGTCAACTGGGGCGGCCACAAGTATGGCTACCAGAACTTCGACAACCACGACCACAGCAAGAACACCCTGGCCCTGGACTTCTTGGCTTTCGGCGAGCTGTTCCAGAACAACCACCACAAGCTGCCCATGCGCGTCAACTTTGGTGTGAAGTGGTGGGAATTCGACCCAACCTACTCGGTTATCTGGACCTTAGATAAGGCTGGTATCATCAAGATCAAGCGCAAAGTAACCGCTCAGAAGATGAAAGCCGCCGCTTAAGTGGTGAGGTTGCAAAAGGGCAAATGGTGAATTTACCTTATAGCCTTTTCTAGCAGCAACATAGTTCGAGTCCCTCTAGTCTAGGCTGGCGGGACTCGTTTCTTTTCTATAGTTGGGACGTTTCCTCTGACCACATAGAAGCATTCGAAACTATATACTGCACAATCACAACTTCACCTTTCACAACTTCACCTTTTCCCTTACCTTTGCACCTCATTTTCAACCAGACGCACGAGTTGCGTCGCTTAACCAACCCGGTTTATGGCAGTTAAAATCCGCCTCGCCCGTCGTGGCCGTAAAAAGGCCGCTCAATTCGATATCGTAGTAGCTGACGCCCGTGCTCCCCGCGACGGCCGTTTCATCGAGAAAATCGGTACCTACGACCCCAACACCAACCCTGCTTCCATCAACTTCGACGGCGACAAAGCTTTCGACTGGATCATGAAAGGTGCCCAGCCCACCGATACGGTGCGTGCTATGCTCTCTTACCGTGGTGTACTGTACCGCAAGCACCTGCAGCTGGGTGTTATCAAAGGTGCCATTTCGCAAGACGTAGCCGACGAGCGTTTCACTGCCTGGAAAGAGCAGAAAGACGCCAAAATCGAAGGCAAGCGCACTTCGCTGGGCTCTGCTAAGGACGAAGCCCGCAAGGCTGCTCTGGCTGCTGAGACCAAAGTTAAAGAGGCTCGCGCCGAAGCGCTGCGTATCAAGAATACGCCCGTAGCTGCCCCCGCTGCTGAAGCTGCCGAAGGTGAAACGACCGAGGCTGCTGCTTCGACCGAAGGCACCGAGGAAGCCGGCGCCTAAGCGCTAGCCCAGAGTCAGGGAGTTTGGAAGGGTGGTGCTCCTGCAGCGCCGCTTCCAGACTCCCTACTTTTTTGACCTTACTTCTCCCTTTTCGCATGACTATCGACGACTGCTACCTGCTGGGCTCCCTGGGCAAAACGCACGGCCTGAAAGGCTTTGTAGTAGCCTTTATGGACGTGGCCGATCTGGATGAGTACCGGAGCCTGAAATCGGTGTACCTGGAGTTGCCCGGCAAACCTGGCAAGCTCGTGGAGTACGGCGTGGACAAGCTCCAGCCCCAGGCCGACGACCGGGCCCTGCTCAAGCTTACTGGCATCGACACGATAGAGGCTGCCGAGCCCCTGCGCAACGCCAAGCTTTACCGCCCGCTGGCCGAGCTGCCCGAGCTGGAAGACGACCAGTTCTACTTCCACGACGTGATTGGCTACACCGTAGTTGATGCCGTATTGGGCGAGCTGGGCACCGTGGAAACCTTCTACGAGATGCCCCAGCAGGATTTGATGGGCATGCGCTACAAGGGCAAGGAAGTATTGGTGCCGGTGGTGGACGAGCTGGTTTCCCGTGCCGACCAGGCAGAGAAAAAGCTTTACGTGAATCTGCCTGAGGGCTTGCTTGACGTGTACCTGAGCCCAGCTTCCGGGAGCGGGACGAGCCCGACGAATTCGACGGGCCCGAAACTGAGGACGAGGAGCCGGCGGACCAGAAGTAAGCTATGCGCCTCGACATCGTCACCTGCCAGCCTGAATTGCTGACCAGCCCTTTCGCCGTTTCCATTGTGAAGCGGGCCCAGGAGAAAGGACTGGCCGAAATTCACGTGCACGACCTGCGGCGCTACGCCATCAACAAGCACGGGCAGATTGACGACTACGTCTTTGGCGGCGGAGCCGGTATGGTCCTGCGGGTAGAGCCCATTGCCGCTTGCTTCGACGAGCTGTTGGCCCAACGCAGCTACGATGCCGTCATCTACATGACACCCGACGGCGAGACGCTGCGTCAGCCGCTGGTTAACCGGCTTTCCCTGGCTGGCAACCTGCTCATTCTCTGCGGCCATTATAAGGGCGTGGATGAGCGGATTCGCAAGGCCTACATCACCCACGAAATCAGCGTGGGCGACTACGTGCTGAGCGGAGGCGAGTTAGGCGCAGCTATTCTGGTAGACGCCGTGGTACGGCTCTTGCCGGGCGTGCTCGGCAACGAGGAATCAGCCCTGAGCGACTCGTTTCAGGACAACCTGCTGGCCCCACCCGTGTACACCCGACCCGCGGAATGGCGGGGCGAAAAGGTGCCCGATATTCTGCTCTCCGGCAACACGCCGCTGGTAGAGACCTGGCGCCACGAACAAGCCGTGGAACGGACGCGTCAGCGCCGCCCCGACTTACTGGCAGAATAAATTTGTTAAGTGGTTAATGAGCTGAATGTTGGTTTTTGCGCCGTAAAGCCTTCCGCAGCTCCATAATCCACTACTGAACAATTTCTGCCATTTGTAATCATCAAAACAGAGCGCTATATTTGCGCCTCTTTAAGCGAAACCCCTTGGGCGGCGGCGCCGTCCTTTTTCAAGTTTTTCCAGCCATGAGCGTATTACTCGATTTTATCCAGCAGGAGTCCCAGGAGCGCCGCGCCAGCTTCCCTGTTTTCGCCGCCGGCGACACCGTTAACGTCCACGTGAAAATTCGCGAGGGCAACAAGGAGCGTATTCAGCAGTTCCAGGGTGTTGTTATCCAGCGCAAAAACGCCAGCACCAACGGCGAAACCTTCACTGTGCGCAAAATCTCGAACCAGATCGGTACCGAGCGTATTTTCCCTTTGCTGTCGCCCAACATCGACAAGATCGAGCTGGTGCGTCGCGGCAAAGTACGTCGCGCTCGTCTGTTCTACCTGCGTGGCCTGTCGGGCAAAGCTGCCAAAATCAAAGAGCGTCGCGGTTAATCCCGCTTCTCTTTAGAAGTACAAAAGCCGGCTCCTGTGAAAGGAGCCGGCTTTTTTGCGTTTAAGCTGATTCAGTAACAGCTGGTTTAGCTGTTCGGCTGGTTGTTATTCTGCAGATCCTGCTCAGCGCTGGTCTGGGTGTGTTGCACTTGCTTGGCAGCAGCCAGCAGGGCCTCCCCGAGCTGCTCTACGCGAGGCTTGGTGTTACCGTCGGCAAACACGGCAGACTTGATGGTGTTTTCGCCGAGGCGGCCCAGCAGGCGGCCAATAACGTTTTTATCGTAGGTGCCCGAGCCGAAGTGGGCTTTCAGCTCCTGAAGGTCCACGATGAGCTGGTGCAGCTCGGGGTTGTCGACATCTTTGAGGTCCTGAATCCAGCGTTGCAGCACGTTGTCGAACCCGGCGTGGGAGGCTACTTCCTGTAGGTTGCCGGTGAGCATGCCCGTAGCAGCATCGAGGTGGACTTGGTGTTGCACTTCTTTCTTTTCCATGGTAGCGGGGGTTTTGGCGGTAAGGTTGTCGCGGTACTTTGGCTGTGTAAACGGGCTCCTGCCGATGAGGTTATCTGCGGCGCAGCTTTTCCGGCCCCGAAAACGTACTTTCGCTACCGATTCCTTTCTACCCTGCTCTCCTTTCATGAAAAAAGTATTTGCCGGCGCTATCCTGCTCACCCTCCCCTACCTGACTATTGCCCAGCAAAGTCCGGCCCCCAAGGGGTACTGGCAGCAGGAAGCCAACTATTCCATCGACGTAACGCTCGACGACAAGCAGCACGAGCTCCGGGCACTGAGGAGCTGCAGTACACTAACAACTCGCCCGACCAGCTCACCTACATCTGGTTTCACTTGTGGCCCAACGCCTACAAGAACACGTCTACTGCCTTTGCCAAGCAGCAGCTACGCAACGGGAGCCGTAAGTTTGAGTTTGCCAAGGATTCCCAGCGCGGCTACATCGACCAGCTCGACTTTAAGGTAAACGGCCAGAGCGCCCAGCTCGCCTACGACCCCGAAAACCCGGACATTGCCAAGCTGATTCTGCCCCAGCCCCTGGCCCCGGCGCCAAGGCCACCATCTCGACGCCTTTCCACGTCAAGATTCCGGACTCGTTTTCCCGCTTCGGCCACGTCGAGCAGTCTTATCAGATAACCCAGTGGTACCCCAAGCCCGCCGTATACGACAAGAAGGGCTGGCACCAGATGCCTTACCTCGACCAGGGCGAGTTCTACTCCGAGTTTGGCTCCTTCGATGTGCGCATCACGCTGCCGGCCAACTATACCGTAGGTGCCACGGGCGTACTGCAGAACCCCGATGAGCAGCAGCGCATGGACAAGCTGGCGGAAGCCACGGCCCTGAAGAAAACTGCAGCCGACTTTGGCAAGGACGTTTCCTTCCCGGCCTCATCTTCGGAAACCAAGACCCTGCGCTACGTGCAGGACCGCGTCCACGACTTTGCCTGGTTTGCCGACAAGCGCTTCAACGTGCTGAAAAGCGGTGTGACGCTACCTTCGGGCCGGCAGGTTACGTCCTGGGTGCTCTTTACCAACGCAGACGCGCCTAAGTGGATCAAGGGCCTGCAGGACGTGAACGACGCGCTGACCTACTACTCGCAGTGGGTAGGCGAATACCCATACTCGGCTGCCACGGCCGTGGATGGGGCCCTAAGTGCCGGCTCCGGCATGGAATACCCGATGGTGACCGTAACCCTACCCTCAGCCATTGTGCACGAGGTAGGCCATAACTGGTTCTATGGTATTCTGGGCTCGAATGAGCGGGACCACGCCTGGATGGATGAAGGTGTCAACTCTTACGTGGATGCCCGCGTGTCCGAGCGCGACGACCCGCAAGGTGGTATGTTCGGCGGGATGCTTAAATCTAAAGCCCTGACGACAAAGCTGGGAATCGACGGCTTGCCAACCTCAGCTCTGGGCCAAGTGCCGTATCAGGTTGTAGCCAGCCGTGGCCTCGACCAGCCGGTAGCGGGCCCGCGGGCCGACAAATTTGGCAAGAATAACTACGCCTTCATTGTGTACCTGAAGACGGCGGCCCTGCTGAGGTACTTGGCCGGCTACCTGGGGCAGGAACAGTTCGACAAGGTCATGCACGCCTATTACGACCAGTGGCAGTTCCGCCACCCCTACCCCGAGGATATGCAGGCCGTCTTCGAATCGTCCACGGGGCAGCAGCTCGACTGGTTTTTCAAGGACATGCTGCAAAACACCCACCGCTACGACGCGGCCGTGTCCGATATCCAGATAACGGATACGCAGGTAAAGGTGCTGGTGCGTAATGACTCGCCCGCCCCGTTTGCCGTGCCCGTCAGCACTGTGGATGCTGAAGGCAAGGTGCTCGAAACCCAGTGGACCACGCTTATTGGCACCGAAGACGAGCAGGACGAGGCCCAGGTTAACTTCCGCAAAGAAGGAGTGGCCGCCGTGGTAGTGGACGCCAATTACCTCACGCCCCAGCTCAACCGCCGCGACGACCGAATGAAAATCAGCGGATCCTTGCGCCGCTTCGAGCCCATCAGCATCAAGCCCCTAGCCGGCGTGGAGCGCTGGGACCGGTCGACTATTAACTGGGCGCCGGTTATTGGGGCCAATACTTCGGACAAGCTCATGCTGGGCGCGGCGTTTTATAACAACCCGCTAACGCCCAAAAACCTGAACTACCTGTTGATGCCGATGTACAGCTTCAACCGTAACGAGCTCAACGGTATTGCCAACGTAAACGTGAGCGTGCTGCCCAACTCCGTGGTGCGCCAAATCGTGACCGGGCTGACGCTACAGCGCTTTGAGCGGTACTTTAAGGTAGAGCCCAGCATTACCCTGAAGCTGCCTTTCTCGGCCTATGATGGCCCCCAGCACACCATCCGGCTAGCCAACACGGCCGTGCGCCTGCAGGACCGCGGCAACGAAACCATGAGCATCCAAACGGGTGAGTACGGGGTAGAAGGCGGCAACGCCCTGCAGAAATGGAGCGCCCATGTAGAGCTTAACCAGCTGACCTCGACCATTTCGCAGGAAACCAACTCGACCAATGCCGTTCTGCTGCGCGCTTCGGCTGCTTACCAGCGGTTTTATTCGCCCAAGAAACGGGTGTCGGTGCGCTTGTTCGGTGGCCGTTTCCTCGACAGCTCCTCCGACTTTGTCATGGGCTTGAGCGGCAGCCCCGATTACCGTCGGCAAACGCCCTTCCTGGACCGGCAGCAGATTTCGCACGCCTTCACCGCCCAGGTACACCAGACCGACGACCGGGACGGGGCTTTCAAGGCTTTCCTGCCAGTATACAGCCAGAAGTGGCTGAGCACGCTCAACCTGCAGGCCGATCTGCCGGTGACGCGCCTGGGTATCTTTGCCGACTTCGGAGCTACGGATGAGCGTTTCCAGCTGGATGGCAAAGTCAATAGCCAGCGGCTCTATTACGACGCGGGCTTGGTACTGCCCGTGATACGGGATATATTTCAGTTGTATCTGCCCGTAGCCGGTTCGCAGTACGCCGATGGCCTGCCCAGCAGCCGCAAAGACTTCACGGACCGGATTCGCTTTGTTCTGCGTTTGGATCAGCTCAATCCGTTTCAGCAGCTCAACCAATACTTAGCTCAGTAACCTTGTGCCTATGCGGTTTGCGTTCGGGATTATTATCGTGGGTTTAGGAATGGTGGGGCTGAGCAGCTGCCAGCCTAATTATGCCGAGCTACCCACGTTTTCGCCCGAACGCAAGCTGCTGCAGGTTGTGGTGGAAGTACCCGCTGGCAGCAACCACGCCCAGCGCTACGACACCGGCAAAAAAGACTTTGTTCCTGTGCGCAGGGCGGGCCTCGACCATGTGGTTGAGTTCCTGCCTTGCCCCGGCAACCAGGGCTTTATCCCCGGTACCCGCTTGCCCAGCACCAGCATGCCCCTGCAGGCCCTGATACTGGCTGAAACCCAGCCAGAGGGTACGGTGGTAGAAGTGCTGCCCATCGGCCTGCTCACTCTCGACGATAATGGCGTGCTGGAACAGGTATTAATAGCCGTACCGGCCCGGCCCAGCCAGCAGATTCTGCCTGGCATTACTTCATGGAAAGCTTTGGTAAAGCAATTTCCCAGCGCCAAGGAGGCCGTGGGCCAGTGGTTTCAGCACCAGGGCCGGATGGGAGAAATCCGCCTGGTAGGCTGGAAGGATGAAAAGGCCGCCGAGCAACAGGTGCGCCAGGCCATGAAATAGCCGCTGACGAATTAGTTATTCAACAAAAAAGCCCGGTCGACTCTCGACCGGGCTTTTTTGTTGGGGAGTAGGGTACACTACTCAATCTTGTTCATGCGCTCCTTAACAGCTTCCAGAGCTACGCGCATGTTGACAATGTCGGCGCGGGCAGCTTCCTGCTCTTTCAGGTTCATGTCCACCAGGTTGTTGTACTGGAGCAGTTCAGCGGCATTCTGAGCCAGCTGCTGCTGGATTTCCTGCTTCTTCAGCTTGTTCTTCTCGATGTCCTTCTTGATGGCGTCAGCTTTGTTGATAACAGCCATGTGGTTGTTCTGCGAAGAAACCAGAGCCTTTTCAGCTTCCGAAACCTGCACGGCCAAGTCTTCACGGTAGAGCATGCGGGCGAAATCCTTCAGGTATTTCTCCGAAGCCTTCCACTGCACCGGCGTAGCGTCCTTGCTCAGGTAAGCATTGCCCAAGTCAATCGACCACCATACGGTCGTACCGGTTGGGGTAGCATCTACTTTGCTGATCACACGGATCGGGGTCTTGGAGATGTCTTCAATTACAACGCCGTCCATGGTGTATACACCCTTGTCCGACTTGAACTTGCTGCCGAATTTTTCGTTCAGCATTTTTTGCCACGAATCGTCAACACGCTTGCTGTCCAGCTGGATGGTAACACGCTGGCCTTTACGAGGAATGCCCTTGATGGCCATGTCTGTTTCATCTACGGGCGATTTCTGCGCGTAGCCAGTCACTGATAGCAACAGCATCAGGAGTAGAGAGAGGAGTACGCCTGGTTTCATAGTGAAATGAAAAAGTTAAAGAGAAAGTGTTTACAAAAGGTGGTGTGGGCTCCGGCGGAGGAATCCAACTCACCAAATTTAACCAGACTCATCAGATGTTGACGCACACAAACTTGATTTTTTTTGCAGAATATTCATTTTATTGGATAGAGGCTATCTAATATTCCCATAATTCAAATGACATATCCTTAAAACAGGAATAAGTAAAACTGCTTCATTGCACAAAAACCGCTTAATCTATTTGGAAATCAAAACAAAAGCCCGTATTACCAGTTCCAAGAATCTATGCATGTAACCGTTGGTCGAACTGAACATTTTAACGCTGCGCACCGCCTGCACAACCCGGCGTGGAGCGACGAGCACAATGCCCGCGTATTCGGCAAGTGCAATAACCCTAACTATCATGGGCATAACTACGAGGTGACTGTGCGCCTTACCGGCCCGGTAGACCCGGCCACGGGCTACGTATATGACCTGAAGCGCCTCAGCGACTTAATCAAACGCGAGATTCTGGATACCTTTGACCACCGGAACCTGAATCTCGACACCGAGGATTTTCGCGAGCTTAACCCTACGGCCGAGAATATTGCTGTCGTGATTTGGAACCGGCTGCGGGCTCATGTCGAGCCCCACCTCGCCCTGTCGGTCACGCTATATGAAACGGACCGCAACTTTGTTGAATACCATGGATAATTCCGTGTCAGCGGCGGCAGCCGCGCACAGCTTCGGGCCGGCCGACTCCCACTTGTCGCCGGACCTGCGTACCCCTCTCCGGCCCGATGCGTTTGCCTTGTCGGAAGAGGAAAAAATTGCTGGCATCGCCGAGCATTTCCACCAGATCATGCAGCTGCTGGGCCTGGACCTGACCGACGACAGTCTGCAGGGCACGCCGCGCCGGGTAGCCAAGATGTACGTGCAGGAATGGTTCCGGGGCCTCGACCCCCAGCACCGCCCCGACGTGAAGCTGTTTGAGAACCGCTATGGTTACCAGCAGATGCTGGTAGAAAAGGATATTACCGTGTTTTCGTGCTGCGAGCACCACTTCGTTCCGATTATGGGTAAGGCCCACGTGGCCTACCTGCCCGGGGAGCACGTGGTGGGCTTGTCGAAGCTAAACCGGGTGGTACAGTACTACGCCCGCCGGCCCCAGGTGCAGGAGCGCCTTACCCGGCAGATTGCCGAGGAACTCAAGAATTCCCTGCGCACCGAAAACGTGGCCGTACTCATCGAAGCCGACCACCTATGCGTGATGAGCCGCGGCGTGAATGACACGAGTAGCAGCACCCTGACGGCGGAATACGGTGGGGTGTTTAAGGAAGATGCCGCACTGCGGGCCGAGTTTTTACGGCTGCTGGGCAAATGAACGTGATACACCGTTGGCTATTAAGGAGTAGCTTGCGGCCTGTTTTCCGCTTATCCAGCCCATGTCCGGCAACTGGCCGGCTCATTAGCGCTTATTAACATGTCCCGAAAAGTTCTCATCACGGGTGGTACCGGTTTGATTGGCACCCGCTTGGCCGAAATGCTGATTGACGCAGGCTACGAGGTAGCTCTGCTCAGCCGCACGCCCAGCCAAAGCCGCTACCGCAGCTTCCGTTGGGACCCGCAGCACGGCACCATTGATGAGGCAGCTGTGCCATACGCCGACTATATCATCAACCTGGCCGGTGCCAGCGTGTCGGAGGGCAAGTGGACGGATGAGCGCAAGCGGGATATTATGACCAGCCGCCTGGGCGGTACGGACCTGCTTACCCGGGAGCTAGCAAAGGACCGTCACCACGTGCGCACTTTCGTGTCGGCTTCGGCCATCGGCATTTACGGCGACAGTGCCGACCGGCTGGTGAATGAGGACACGCCCCCGGCCCCAGCCGACGACTTTCTGGCCGACGTGGCCCACCAGTGGGAAATGGCCGTGCAGCCGGTGCAGGAAATGGGCATCCGGACCGTTATTATCCGCATCGGCATTGTACTTAGCACCCAAGGTGGAGCATTGCCAGCTATGGCCCGGCCCATCAAGCTGATGGCTGGAGCACCGCTGGGTTCGGGCAAGCAGTACATGTCCTGGATTCACCTTGATGACGTGTGCCGTCTGTTCATTCAGGCCCTGGAAGAGCCCCAGTGGCAGGGCGTCTACAACGGCGTGGCGCCAAATCCGGTTACCAACAAGCAGTTCACGGAAGTACTGGCCCAGGTAATGCACCGTCCCCTGGTGCTGCCCAAAGTACCGGCATTTGGTTTGAAGCTCGTGCTGGGCGAGATGAGCGAAATTATTCTGGCCTCCCAGCGGGTTAGTGCGGCCAAGGTGCTGGGTACCGGCTTCCGCTTTGAGTATCCTGATTTGAAGCCGGCTCTGCAGTCATTCTACGGCGGCGGCGAATAGCCCATGCGGTGGCTGGTGAGAGCATTGGCAGTCGGCGTGCTGAGTGTGCTAGCCTATCTGAATTGCCGTCTTTATTATTCACCCCAGCCACAGCCCGTAGAAGAGGAGGTGGTGCAGCAACTGCACTTTCTGCGCGAAGAGCTGCACCAGAAACAAGCCGGTGAGCGGATGCAGCAGCTGTATCCAGAGGGATTGGTGTACCTCAACTCACTTTATGCCCTTACCTGGATAGAATTGCTGCCTCACCTGCCAGTTGGTTCTGCCCTGCGCCGGGAGGCTCAGACTGAAGCCCGATGGGCGCTGCAAGAAATTCAGTCACCGGTTGCTCAGTCCATTTTCAATCCGGATTTACCTCTCCCCTACGGCGCCTTTTACCAGGGTTGGTCAGGCTACGTGCGAGGGCGCTACCTGGCAGCCCTGCCCCCGGCTGAGCGAGACTCTGCAAACCAACGCCGGTTTAAAGAGCAGTGCGCGCTGATTGCCGGTGCTCTGGAAGCCAGTGCCAATCCTTACCTGGAGTCGTACGCCGGGGCGGCCTGGCCTGCCGACGGCGTCATGGCCGTAGCTGCCCTGGCCTGGCACGACCGTATCTATACTCCCCGCTACCAACTCCTGATTCAGCGCTGGCTCGAAAGAGTGAATACACGACTGGACCTTCATGGTTTGATTCCGCACGAAGTACAAGCGGGGTCGGGAGCTGTGCTGGTGCCAGCCCGGGGCTCTTCGCAGAGCCAGCTACTCAACTTTCTGTTTGAGATTGACTCAACGTATGCCCGGCCGCACTTCCGTCGCTACCGGGCCTTGTTTTTAACCAGCCGTTTGGGCTTGCCCGGCATAACAGAAGCTGCGGCGGGCGCGCCCGCCGCCGAGGATATTGATTCTGGCCCTGTTATCTGGGGCGTGGGCGGGGCGGCCTCTCTGGTTGGGCGCCGCACCATGCAGCGCTTTGGTGATACGACTACTGCCCTGGGCTTGCGCAACAGTATCGAAGCCTTTGGGTTGCCCTGGCACGACAGCAGCGGCAAATACTACTTGCTGGGCCAGCTACCCATTGCCGATGCCTTTATTGCCTGGAGTAATTCGCTGCATCCTCATCAGCCTCTTACCAGCCCCGACTACTGGCGCTGGCGTTTTCAATTGCTTTCGGTCACGCTGGCAGCACTGGCCGTTGGTGGGCTGTGGCTTTCTAGAAAAAAGCCCGAAGGGAATAAAGCGACAGTTAGCTAAGCCGATTGAGAGCGGCGAAAAGCAGTAGCTGCGCCCTATTACAGCTTGATGCTGTCGGGCACGGCGGCGCCTTCGGTATTTAACTGCTCCAGCAGGTTGTCGGTGGCAATGGTGTCCACGGGCTCAGCGCGGCGGCGGCGCGGCTCCGACTCCGTTACGCAGATGTACTTCTTCGTGATTTTGGAAGCTGGCTTGGGGAACGGGCCCATGGTGATATCCAGCTCTTCGTCCTTGTAAAGCTTTTCCATGTAGGTGCCGAAGATGGGCAAAGCCATGCGGCCGCCTTCCCCCTGCTGGGAGCCGTAGAAATGGATACTACGGTCTTCGCCACCTACCCAAACGCCGGTCACGAGGTCCTTGGTGACGCCCATGTACCAGCCGTCGGAGTAGTTGGAAGTAGTGCCGGTCTTGCCGCCAATCTGATTGTCCTTTTTCCAGAGGTCGTACTCCCACAAAGCCTGCGAGGTGCCGCCGGGCTCGTCCATGCCGCCGCGCAGCATGTAGAGCATCAGCCAGGCCGTTTCGGACGGAATAGCACGCTTCTGCTTGGGGTCGAACTGGTGAATAACGTTGCCGTTGCGGTCTTCGATGCGGGTGATAAATTGCGGCTCGCTCTGGAAGCCGTTGTTGACGAAAGTGCTGTAGGCATCCACCATTTCGTACACGTTCACGTCGCCGCCCGAGCCCAGACCGATGCTGGGCACCGGCAGCAGTGGGCTCTTAATGCCGACTTTGTGGGCGTACTTGGCCACGTTTTCCCAGCCTACCTTCTCGGTGAGCTGGGCCGTAACGGAGTTGACCGAGCGGGCCATGGCGTGGCGCAGCGTCATGTTGCTGCCGGTATATTCGCGGGTCACGTTGTCGGGCTGCCACTCCATATCCTTGCCATTTTCGACGTACTTAATCGTCACGCGCTGGTCCCGGATTCGGTCGCAGGGCGTGTAGCCGTTGTCGAGGGCGGTGAGGTAGACGAAGGGCTTGAAGGTGGAGCCGGCCTGGCGGCGGCCTTGCTTCACGTGGTCGTACTTGAAGAAGCGGTAGTTGATGCCACCCACCCAGGCCTTGACGTGGCCCGTGAAGGGGTCCATAGTCATCATGCCCGCGTGCAGGAAATGCTTGTAGTAAGCCAGCGAGTCGAGGGGCGAGAGAACGAGCGTGGTGTCGCCGTCACCTTTCCAGGTAAAGACCTTCATCGGGCGCTTGGCGTGCAGGGCCGAGTCGAGGCGGGCGGGCTGGCCTTTGTAGCGGGCGGCCAGCTCCTTATACAGCTCGGTGCGCTTGATCTGAGTTTCGATAAAGCCGGGAATTTCCTTGCCCTCGTCATCCACCCAGGGGTTGCCGCCGCGGTTTTTCCAGAACCGGTCGAACTGCTGCTGCAGCTTTTTCATGCGGTCCTGCACGGCGTCCTCGGCGTGGGCCTGCATGCGGGAGTCGATGGTGGTGTAGATTTTCAGCCCGTCGCGGTACATGTCGTAGCCGTTGGCCTCGCACCACTTATTCACGAACTGACTCACGGCCCCGCGGAAGTAGGTATCGGGCCCATCGATATGCTTCTCGACGCGGTACTGCAGCACGATGGGCTGCTGCTGGAGCGAATCGGTGGCTTTGGCAGTCAGTACGCCGGCCTGGCCCATGCGCTCCAGCACCAGGTTGCGGCGTTTCAGGGCCGTTTCAGGGTGGAAGCGCGGGTTGAAGGCCGTGGGGTTGTTGAGCATGCCCACCAACATGGCAGCCTGCTCGGGCTTGAGGCTGTCGGGCGAGGTGTTGAAAAAGGTTTTAGCCGCGACTTTGATACCGAAGGCCTGGGAGCCGTACTCCACGGTGTTGAGGTACATTCGTAGAATTTCCTCTTTGGTGTAGCGCTTTTCCAGCTCCACGGCCGTCAGCCACTCCTTGGTTTTGCTGATCAGGGTGCTGACCAGGGGAATGTGGCCCAGTAGGCCCCGCTCACCGCGGCGGGTTTTGTAGAGGTTCTTGGCCAGCTGCTGGGTGATGGTAGAGCCGCCGCCGTTGCGGCCGCCGCCGGCTACGGCCCGGGCCAAAGCCGTAAGGTCGATGCCGGAATGCTCGTAGAAGCGGATGTCTTCGGTAGCAATAAGGGCCTTGACCAGCAGAGGCGAAATCTGGTTGAATGGCACCGGGGAGCGGTTTTCCCGGAAGTATTTGCCAATCAGTACGCCGTCGGCGGTGTAGAGCTCGGAAGCCTGCTCCACCTTGGGACTCTCCATTTCCTCCAGGCTCGGCGACTTGCCGAACAGAAACAGAAAGTTGCTTTTTACCAGGATAGGATACAGCAGAAAAACGCCGACCGACACCACAAAAAGACCCCAGACGGCCCGCGAAACGAGGTTGGGCCAGCGGCGCTTGGGGGCAGTGGTCGGAGTGGGTTTCGGTTGTTCGGAAGCGGACATTCGGGACAGATATAGTCAGGAGGAGCCTGAGCTCCCGGCAACTGAAGTGCAAATATACCAGTTAGCAGCGGCCCGATAAGCGGATGCCACCATTACGGCGCGGCTATTTGCACCTGCTAGCCCCTAGCGCCCAGCTCGGCGGACCGGCGAGTGGCCCAGGTAGCCAGCACAATGAGCAGACCTTTGCCCGTATCCAGGGCCAGATTGTCGAGGCGGCCGTAGCCCAGGTATAGGCCCAGCCCGATGCCTATCCACCAGAACCCGAGCAGGTAGCACAGCGTGGGATACTGCGGCTGCCGACGCCACACCTGCCATAAGGCCACCGCATCTACCAAGGAGACAAATAGCAGCAGCCAGGCCAGCGCAAAGGCCATGAAGCGGGTATCGACGGTGGCTCCTACCCCGAATTTAGCTAAGACCAGATCAGGTGCCGCGAAGCCACCGGCGGTGAGCACAAGCTCTATAGCTAAGGCCAGAAACAGCAGAACAAGCAGCGCGGTACGGGCCATCGGGTGGGGCAAAGTTGACGGGTGGATCCGTAAGCTAAGAAAATTTGCGGCCTTGGGCCGATGGCCTTTCCTGCTCCTTAAAGCTTAACAAGCAGCGCAATGATGCCTAATAAGGTTAAAATGGCTGCTCCGCCGTAGCCGATAATAGCGGCCAGACGCCACAAGGCTTTCCAGAAAAAGCTTTCAACTTCCTCGGCGACTAACCACGCTATTCGCGCGGCCAACCAGGGCAAAAGCACACCGCAACCCATTGCGCCGACGACGAAAAACGAGTTGGCTGAAGGCGTATTCGGCCATATCTCGTGACTAAATATCAGGTTGGCAAGGCAAAACACCAACCCGCCCAGCGCCCACCACAGCCGCCGCGGAGCCACGCGCAGCACTAGCCGCCCCAGATGCAGCAGCGTACTCATGCGCCGGTTTCAAGCCAGCCGCTGCCCAGCACCAGCACCGCCACTCCGCAGCCCGCCACGACCAGGTGAAACAGCGTACCGAGCACGAATACAAAGGCGCCGCGCATGCCCTGCAGCTCGATGCTGTGGCCCAGTCGCCACATGGGCGCGGTTGTATAGCGGGCTACTAGCACGTTGGCCACCAGCATCAGGGCCAGGGCGCTCCAGTCATTGTATACCAGTTCAGCCAGCCACTGTCCGGTTTCGGAGGCGCGGTGGCCGGCCTGGTAAAAGTCGGGGAGCTGCAGCCAAAGCCAGAGCACGGCCACTACGGCCACCAGAATACCCAGGCTACGGCCGGCGGAAGGCCATTTGACGGAGGCAGGATTCGGTAGGGGTTTCATACGCTGGGAGCTATGCAAAAAGCAGGTGGGCGGTGGTATCAATCCCACAGGATGCAGGTGCGGACTTTGCCGTTCGGTAGTAGGTTTCATTCGGGAGTTGTGGTGGGTGCAGGGGAAACCGAACCCAGGTTTTCGATTAGGCCGGCGAGACTGATAAGGCAGCCCAGCAGGTAGCCCACGGCTAGGCCCGCGCCCCATTCGTGCAGCTCGTTTTGCATATCGGCCGACATAAACAGCAGGCCGCAGCAGAGCTCATGGACTAGCGTAATTGCCCAGTGCGTCGCGGCTGACTGGCGGCGGCCCTTGCCGCGGACCAGCTTCCAGCGCAGGAAGTAGAGCACAAGGCCGGGAATGGCAATACCGCACAGCACCCCAAACAAAAGCAGGATGTTCATGCCGAGGATGGTTAGGGTGTCCTTAAGTTGCTGGGCCCCGGCCAGCCAGCGGCCCGTAGTAGATATTTCAGCCGGCGCGGCTATGGTGGTAGTCATAAGCAGAGAAATGAGGAAGAAATAATTACAGGCTGGCCAGAATGTCGGCGCCCTGGGGCGACCAGATGGTCATGAGTAGGAACACGGCCCCCAGCAGCAGAGCCAGCACGGCGCTGGCCACGGGCAGCACCAGATACAGCAGGCGCTGCCGGCGCACGTCGGGTGAGGCGGCCCGCTCCTGCCAGGCCAGCACCAGGGCCAGTAGCAGTACGCCCCCGGCGCAGAGCAGCACCATGAGCAGGCTTAAAGCGAATTGTATCATAGAGTATGTTGGAAAAGAGGAAATAATCCTGTCAGCTGTACCACGGCCGGCCGTCGTCGGCGACGCTCAACAACCAGTAGAGCAGCAGTAGCACATTCAGCGCCCACCACGCCACGCGCAGCAGCTCTAGCGCCACCCACCACGTCAGGGCCAGGAGTCGGAGCCAACCGGCTTCGAGTACATTGCCTGGTCCTACCCCCGGCCAGGCCGCCGGAATGGCCTGTTGTGATACCAGCACGCACCCCAGCACCAAGCACATGAGCAGAATTAGCAGTAGCCCACTGCCACCACTTTGGCCCATCATGAAGCAGTTGCCCTGTTCTGCACACAGGTACCAGACCAGCGTGCAAGCTGCCATACAAGCTGCCGTATAGCCAAAGCTGTAGCGCAGCCACCGGGCTAGGCTTGGACTGGACTGGGGTTTAACTGCTTTCGACATCAGCGCATATGTTGGCGTGGGCAGCGCCTAAGCTGGAAGAGCCGCTACTGCTGAACTGTAGCATGGGCTTCGAAATACTGCGCGGCCCGGTAGTCGGCCCAAGTGTAGCTGGGCCAGTGGCGCCGGGCCTGCTGGGCCCGGAACTGCCGGATGCGGCTTTGCAGCTGCTCTCGGGCGTCGGCCTCGGGCAGCGGAACCCAGGTGTTGTAGTTGTTCTCCTGCACCAGCCGGCGGCCGCTCAGCGAGGCCTGCCGGGCCGCCAGTTCGGGCAGTACCCGGTCGGGCATGTCGAGCAGGAATCCATAATCCACTTTCGCGAAGCGCGCTTGCAGGTTGTAGCGGGCAATCCAGATTTCCCAGTTGCCGCAGGCCAGCAGCACCATCACGGCGTAAGCGGCCAGGGCGTTGAGGCGGAACAGGGCGTAGGCCGAGCGGCGCTGCCAGATTTTGAGCAGCACCGTAGCCAGCCCGAAAAAGGTCAGCAGCAGGAAGCCGTACACACCGATGCGCTTGTAAGCCAGGCCCGTGTACTGGATGTAGTAGTAGTTGCGCAGCCCCACCGACACGGCCAGCACCGCGTTTTGCAGCACCCACACCGTGGCGGCGCGGCGCAGCAAGGGCAAACCGGGCTGGTAGAAGTTCAGGTTGCGGCGGAAAAACCACAGCACAATGCCCATGGCTACCAGAATGCTCAGAATCAGCACGTAGGTGCCTTCGTGCACAAACTGGGTGAGGTCGAAGCCCGGGGTCGGCACGAAGCCAAACCAGATCCAGCGGATATCAATGACGTTGACAACCAGCAGCAGCACGTTGACCAACCCAATCAAACTCAGGGCCATCAGGTACTCCTTGCGCAGGTCCAACACATGAAACGTCTTGGCGCGGAAATCGGGGCGGCGCACTGCAAACGAGGCCACCCGGTCCCGGCTGCGGCGCACAAACTCCCCGAAGCGCGACTCCTGGTCGGCGAAAAAATGCACCGGAATGATGAAGATGGCCCCGGCCGTGAGCACCAAGCCCAGGGCGAAAAACAGCAGGTGCAGCACCGACGGCCACGCAAAAATCTGGTCCAGGAACTCGCCAATAGCATCTAGTAGCCGGCCCGCTAAGTCGTTGTACTTCGGGTTGGCAATAGCGAATAGCACGTGAAATACCAGCAGGGCAGCCAGCGGCACCACCAGCAAACGGCCATAGTAGCGCGTGCGGCTTACGCGCCCATCCAGGTTACGGGGCAGGCGTACAAACTGGGTGAGGCGCTGGGTGGCCGGCAGCAGGTTACTGAGGCCCGTGAGCAGAGCGTAGCCTACCAGCTTGAGGTGAGCCTGATTTACGTAGCCCAGCCAGATGGCCAGGGAAGCCACGGCACTCAGCTGGGCCGCGCCCGAGCCGTACACGGCCACCATCAGGGCGCTGAGTACGGTGCCGCCCAGCGTCAGCCAGAAGTACCCCGAGCGCCACACGGCCGAGTGCCGGGGCAGGCCCGCCAGCACTCCGCCCACCACAAATACGGTGTAGAGCAGCATATTCAGGGCCATGCGCTCCTGCCAGAACAGGACGTCGAACAGAATGGCGCCCACCGGCAGCAGCAGCTTTTGCAGGGCAGTGAGCGGGAAAGGCTGAGCGGCCGGGCGGCTGGCCGCCGGCCATTCGGCGGCTGCCGAGGTTAGAGTTGTCATGGTATATTTTATTTAAAAGAACTTTGTATTTCAAAGTTGAAAGACAAAAAAACTACGCCGAGCCGCGCAGTAATTTTTCGAGGGCCGTTAGATGGTCCTGAAAAGCCGATTTTCCTTCTTTCGAGGCCTGATACGTCGTGTTGGGCTTCTTGCCTACAAACTGCTTATTGACCAGCACATACCCCGCTTTTTCCAGGGCCGACACGTGGCTGGCCAGGTTGCCGTCGGTCAAGTCGAGGGCATCTTTCAGCTCATTAAAGCTCACGGTTTCGTTGGCCATAAGCACTGCCATGACGCCCAACCGCACCCGGTTGTCGAAAGCCTTATTGAGCGTATGGATGAGGTGTTTCACAGCGTAGGCCGCGGGGCCCGTTCGTAGCGGTTGTACATAACTAAGCCGTAGCCGATATGGCCCAGCCCGAAACCCAGAGCGAAGAAAATCAGGCCCCAGCCGGGCAGCAGCACAGCCACCAGGCCCAGGCCCATCTGGGTGAGGCCCAGCAGCCGGATTTCGTCGAGGGTGTATTTGCTGGCGTTGAGCAGGGCCAGGCCGTAAAACAACAGCAAGCCCGGCACCACGAACGACGCCGCGCCGCGAAGATACAACCCCACGCAGAACAAGCCGCCTGCGACCAGCGGAATGGCCAGGCTCAGGGCCAGCCGGCGGGCCGGGGCATCCCACAGCGTGCGGCCTTCCTGGGCGGCCCGGCGCCAGGTAAAGTAGAAGGCTACCAGCAAGGCCAGCGCAATCATGACGACGGCCAAGCCCAGCAAAAAGGGCAGCGCCGCCTGCCGGTCGGCCTCCGAGCCTTCCATCAGACGCAGAAAGCCCCGGGTGCCAAAGTGGGTTTGCAGATACCAGTGCCCCACAGCCGCCCCGGCCAGCGCCACCACGCCCGCCCCTACCCCCGACAGGCCACTGAGCGACAAGAAGCGGGAAGACCGCTCCATAATGGCGCGAATCTCGGTGAGTTGAGCGAGTGGATCAGTAGCTGGCTTCATGTCTTTCAGAGCACTTTGTAATGCAAAGCTAATAGAGAAATGATACATTGCAAGCCTTTCCTACTGAACATTTTTCAAGCTCTGCCATTCTATGACTTACTCCGCTCCCTTTAGTGCCAACCGCTGGCGTGCCCTGAGTCGCATAATGCTGGCTACGTTAAGCCAGTATCTGCTTATTCTCATTGTTGGGGCGCTGCTGTGGATACCTTTATCGGCTGATTTCAGAGGCAGTAATGCCGAGCAGACCGAGTTAGCCGAGGCTCTGGAGAATTTGCAGGCAACCTTGGCCTTTTTATTCTGTATGGCCTTCAATTTTTCCTGGCCGGTATTCTTTATTCTGCTGCTGACACTTGGACTCTTGCGGGGCTACGGACCCAGCTGGCCGGCCTGGCAGCGCTGGCTCCTACTGCTGGCGGGCATAACCCTGAGTGCATTTCTACCCGTACCCTACGTACGGGCAGCCTGGTCCGAACTACTCGACGTGAGCTTAGGCTGGGCTTTGGAGGTCTGCCGACCCTGGATGTTGGCGGCTTACCTGGTGACGCTGTGGTCTAACCGAAAATACCTGCGTTCTGCATTCCCTTCTCCCTCCTAAACCTCCGCATGCGCCTGCGCCTTCAGCTATTCGAATTTGAGGACCTGCCCTGGTTTCCCGGCGTTATCCGGGCGGGCATGATGGACTACCTGCGCTTTATGATCAGCGTCCTGGATACGTATAAGCCCATCGTGCCGCTGCTGCGGGAAGCCCTACAAGCTACGGGGCAGCAGCGGCTGGTGGAACTGGGGGCTGGGGCCGGGGGCGGCACCGAGGGCGTCACGCTGGCCCTGCGGCAGTACCCCGAGCTGCGGGAGCTGCAGGTCACGCTCACCGACTTGTACCCCCAGCCGGCCGCCTGGCAGCTGCTGGCCGAACGCAATGCCCCGGCCATTGACTTCGAGCCCACGCCGGTTGATGCCCTGGCGGTGCCGCCGACGTTGACTGGCTTTCGCACAATATTTTCCGCTTTTCACCACTTCTCCCCGACTGCCGCCGAAGCCTTACTGGCCGATGCCGTGCGGCAGAACGCGGGCATAGGCGTATTCGAAGGAGCGGGCAAGCACTGGCTGGAAATCCTGCTGGCCTGGACGGTGCTGCCCGTGGCCCAGCTGCTGATTACGCCCTTTATCCGCCCCTTCAGCCTAACCCGGCTGCTATTTACCTACCTGATTCCGCTGATTCCCCTGTTTACCATATGGGACGGCACCGTGTCTATTCTGCGCATGTACCCGCCCGAGCAGCTGCTGGCCCTGGCCCGCCGCGCCGACCCTGAGCAGCGCTTTGAGTGGCAGGCGGGCAAGGTGCGGCACAGCTGGGGCCCGGAAGTAACCTACCTGATTGGCCGGCCGCGGTAAGAGTGGTAAAGGCTTACAACCTACATTTGCCCTATGCTGCTTGCTTACCGCCGGGCGCTGCCCTTGCTGCGCATTCCCTTTTCCGTGTACCTGATGCCGGTTTACTGGTTTGGGCTCAGCGCCCTGCCCCGGGCCGTAGACGGGACCCGTGCCCTGGGCGTGTTCGTGGTGCTACACCTGCTGGCCTACCCGGCATCCAACGGCTATAACTCCTACTACGACCGGGACGAAGGCAGCATCGGGGGCCTGAAACAGCCGCCCAAAGTGTCGGAGGAGCTGATTCATTTGGTCTGGCTCTTTGATGCCCTGGCCGTGCTGGGCGGTTGGCTTCTGTCTCCGCTGTTTGCAGCCCTGGTGGCGGTGTATCTGCTGGTTTCGAAAGCCTACAGCTACGAAGGAGTCCGGCTCAAGAAATACCCGTTTCTGAGCACCTTCGTGGTCGTCGTGTTTCAGGGCGCTTTCACTTTTCTGATGACCCAGGTCGGCGTGGGCATAGATTCAGCCGCCATTCTGGCACCTACCAACCTGCTGCTGGCCCTGGTCAGCACGCTGTTTTTGTGCGGCTCCTACCCGCTCACCCAGGTGTATCAGCACCAGGAAGACCGGCAGCGCGGCGACCTGACGCTGAGCTTGTGGCTGGGTTTGCGCGGCACCTTCGTTTTTGCCGCCGTGGGGTTGCTGAGCGGGGCACTGCTGCTGGGCTTCACGTATTGGCAGCGCGACGAACTTCGCAACCTGCTGATTTTCCTGGTAGCTACCGGGCCAGTGGTGGTGCTGTTTGGGCGCTGGGCCTGGGCCGTGTGGCACAGCCCCGCCGCCGCCGACTTCGAGCACACTATGCGTATGAACCAAGTCTCGTCGTTGTGCTTAAGTGCGGCGTTTGTGCTGATGTTTTTCTGGGCGCTGCTGGCCGGCCCTACTACCCCAGTGGCGGTGCTTAGCTCAACACTCCCCGCTGGACTTCGTATTTGGGCGGATAAAACGTAAAAAACGATGCGCTACGCTGCTTTTGCCTCTCTGCTGCTATTTGCCGGAGCCTGCTCTACCACCGATTCGTCGCAGAACAACGGCGCGGCCGTCACCACCGATTCCGTAGCTACAGCCGCCGAGCCGCTGGATACCACCCGGGCCCGCTCGGTCACGGCCCAGTCGGACACGCTGCAGGTGGTGCGGGCCCGCCACGTATTCTCCGCCCCCGGTACTCCCGATCAGTTTATGGCCGTATTGCGGGGCGCTTCCGTACTCAACGGCGAGGTTTCTATTACCATTACCGATGCTGCGGGCCAGGTTATTTTCCGGGAAATGCTCAGCCCCGGCGACCTGGAGGCCTCGATGGTGTACGAAATGAAAACGGCCACCGCCACCCAGGCCGAGCGCGAAGCCTTTGTGCGGCGCCGCCTCAACACCTTTTTCGCCGAGTCCAACTTCCGCAAGCCCGCCATTGGCCCCAAGGAAACGTACGCGCCCGGCGAGCTGGACCGCCCCACCTGGGACGATTTGCGCCAACGCCCCGACGCCGTCAGCTTCCAGTACTTAGTCGGCAAGGAAGACCGGAAACGCATCGTCTGGTCGCCGCTCAAAAAGCAGGTGGTGCACCTGCCCGGCTTCGGCAGCTAAGCGGGATTCCCGGCTCGTTTACTTAGCTCCTTCTTCCGCCGCCTGCTGCAGCGCCTGCTCGATGCTGCTGGCAAAAGCGTCGTAGGGCATAAAGCCGCGGGCCAGCAGGTAACCCTGGTTGCCGACGCGCAGAATCGTGGTAGGAAACCCTTGCACTCCAATACGGCCCACGGCGGCAAATTCCTGACGCGTGGCCTGGGCAGTTTCGGGCAGTGCCCAGCGCCGCTGAAACTCCGCTACGTTCAGCCCAAAATCAGCGGCCAGCACGGCGTAGGTGTCCGGGTCGTTGAGGTCTTTGCCTTCGCCAAAGTAGGCTTGCTGCAGGGCGTGGGCAAAGCTGGCCGTTTGATTATAGGGGTCGAGCTGGCGGAAAACGGTCAGGGCCCGGCTCGGCGGCTCGGAATCCTGCACACGGCTGCCTTCGGCGCCCAGTTCCCGGAAAGCCTGCCCGAACTGCACCCCGGCTACTTTTTCTACCTGCTCCAGCGCTGCGCTGATGTACTCCCAATCCTGGCGAATCGAGCCTACATTCAGGCCCGTAACCATGCCGCCGCTGAGCACTGACACGGTAAGGCGGCCCTGAAACTCATTTTGAATCTGCTCCACCACCGGGCTCATGCCGTAGCACCAGCCGCAGAGCGGGTCGAAGATGTAGAGAAGCTCGGGCAGGTCGGGAGTTTGTTCCATCGTAGGTTCGGCAAAGCGGTAAGACCGGCAAAGGAAGGCAAATGTTTGCCGCGGATAAAACGAAAAGGCCAGTGAAACGAGGTTCCACTGGCCTTTTGCTATATAAATCAACTCTGAACTTAGCCGTTCATCGACAGCAGGAACTCCTCGTTGTCCTTGGTGCCTTTCATGCGGTCCTTCAGGAATTCCATGGCCTCCGAGGCAGTCATGTCGGCCATAAACTTGCGCAGCACCCAAATACGGTTCAGCTCGTCGCGGTTCATCAGCAGGTCTTCGCGGCGGGTACCGGAAGCCGGCACGTCGATGGCCGGGAAGATGCGCTTGTTAGCCAGCTTGCGGTCCAGCTGCAATTCCATGTTGCCGGTGCCCTTGAATTCCTCGAAAATAACCTCGTCCATCTTGGAGCCGGTTTCAATCAAGGCCGTAGCAATGATGGTCAAGGAGCCGCCATTCTCCACATTGCGGGCCGCACCGAAGAAGCGCTTGGGCTTGTGCAGGGCATTGGCGTCCACACCACCCGACAGGATTTTGCCCGAAGCGGGCTGCACCGTGTTGTAAGCGCGGGCCAGGCGGGTAATCGAGTCGAGCAGAATTACCACATCGTGGCCGCACTCTACGAGGCGTTTGGCCTTTTCCAGGGCAATGCTGGCAATCTTGACGTGGCGGTCAGCCGTTTCGTCGAAGGTGGAGCTTAGCACCTCGGCTTTCACCGAGCGGGCCATGTCCGTTACTTCTTCCGGGCGCTCATCAATCAGCAGGATGATGAGGTAGACTTCGGGGTGGTTTTCGGAAATCGAGTTGGCAATTTCCTGCAGCAGCACCGTTTTACCGGTTTTGGGCTGGGCCACAATCAGACCGCGCTGACCTTTACCAATGGGGGCAAACAGGTCCAGAATTCGGGTGCTCAGCTGGCTCGACTTGGTCGAAAGCTTCAGGCGCTCTTCGGCAAACAGCGGGGTGAGGTTGGCAAACGGGATACGGTCCCGGGCTTCCTCCAACGTGCGGCCGTTGATGCCTTCCACGCCTACCAAGGCAAAGTACTTCTCACCTTCGCGGGGCGGCCGGATGGTGCATTTTACCGTGTCGCCAGCTTTCAGAGCAAACTGCTTGACCTGCTGGGGCGCTACGTAAATATCGTCGGGTGAAGCTAGATAGTTGTAAAACGGTGACCGCAGGAAGCCGTAGCCGCCGTCGGGCATCATTTCCAGGGTACCTTCGCTGGGAATTACAATGTCGAAATCGTTGCGGGGGCGCTGCTGGGCCTGTTCACCCTGGGGCGGGGCTCACCCGGCTGGCGCTGCTCACCACCCTGGCGCAACTGCCGCTGCTGGTCGCGGGCAGCAAACCGGTCTTCGCGGCGGCCTTCCCGACCTTCGCGCGGCTCCCGCAGCTCGCGGGGCGAATCGCGCAAAGCCCGGGGCTCACGCTGGTCCCGGTTTTCACGCGGCTCACGAGGAGCATCAGCGCGGTACTCACGAGCTTCGCGGGGGCATCCGTACGCGGCTCACGGGGGCATCGGTGCGGGGCTCCCGTGGTTCGCGGTTTTCGCGAGTTTCACGGTTTTCCCGGAAGTTGCGGGGCTCACGGCCATCTTCCCGGCCTTCCCGCGGCTGCCCATTGGCCTGCTCAGGCCGAGGCTCGCGGAAAATAATCGGGGCTGGCGCTACAGCGGTTTCAGTGGCTACAGCGACAGGTGCATCTGCCACGGCTACTTCAGCCGGCGCTGGAGCCGTTACCTCTGCAGTTGCATTATTTTGTTCTTCTACCTCCGGCTCAGCTACGGCTGCCGGCGCTTCTTCAGCCCGGTTGCGGGCCTCGGCGCGAGTACGGCGCTCAGGGCGCTGATACGGTTTGATAGGTCGGGCGGCCGCGTCGGGAGCGGCGCCGACGGGCTCAGCCACCACTGCTTCTAGGACAGCGGGAGCCGCCACCTCGGGGGCCGAAGCCACAACGGGAGCTGCTGCGGCCGCTGCGCGGGCTACGCCATTGTCGCGGCGGGGCGGCGTGGTGCGGGGCGCGCGGGAATTAGCCCGGGCCGGGGCGGGCGCTACAGCTACCGGAGCCGGCAGTTCAGGCGCGGCCGCAGCCACGGCTACATCCGAGAAAGCCAGGGGTGCTGCAGCTACCGGCTTGTCGTCCCCGGTTTTCACTTTTTTGGGGAGCTTGTCGGCCGGCGTGATGGCCTGCTGATCGAGAATCTTATAAATCAGATCCTGCTTGCTGAGCTTCTTGAAGTTACCGACGTTCAGTTCTTCCGCTATTTCCTTCAACTCAGAAAGCAGACGGTCCTTCAACTCTTCAATATTGTACATACACTAAAACTGGGAGAAAAAACGGGCGGAGCAACCGACTCAAAGCAACACAGGCCAATCCGGGCAGCAAAAGCAGCCGCAAGGCGGCGCGAAGCACAGTAGTTCGGAATGAAAGGGGGTAATCAGGGAGGGGAGGCGCTGGAGATAAATCGGGCCGTGCGCAATAAAAACTGACTGCGGGCCCGGCATCAGCGGCCGGCTTGCTTACGCAATGTTAGCGTAATACGCCCGAACCGCCAAATGGGATACATTTTTTTTACCGGATTGGTGCGAAGCTCTGCCCAGTAGTTTGGAGTCACTCTCGGCCGAGCCTCACGGCATTGGTATTGCTGCTTACCGGCAAACCCCGTTTTAGGTTACACTAGCGGCCCAATCGTGTTTTTATCCGAAAGCCTATTCAAAAAAACCTACTTTTGCCCCTGTTCAAAACCGCGTTTTCTGCCTTATGCTGCAAGTTTCTGTTCTGCGAGATAATACCGAGCTGGTCCTGGCTGGCCTGGCCAAAAGACACTACAAAACCGCGGAGGCCGACGTTTCCGCCATTCTGAACCTGGACCAGCGCCGCAAGCAGCTGCAAACCGAGCACGACCAGGCCCAGGCCGAAGCCAACGACCTGGCCCGGCAAATCGGAGGCCTGATGAAAAGCGGCGACAAAGTCGGGGCCGAAACGCTGAAAGCTCGTACTGCCGAGCTAAAGCAGCTCACCAAAGTCCACTCCGACGAGCTGGTGCAGGTAGAGGAAGGCTTGCAGCAGCTCCTGTATAAGCTGCCCAACGTGCCGCACAGCAGCGTGCCCGAAGGCCGCTCGGCCGACGATAACGAGGTAGTACGGGAAGTAGGTACTAAGCCCGAGCTGGGAGCCGGTGCCAAGCCCCATTGGGACCTGATTGAGCAGTACGACATCATCGACTTTGCCCTGGGCAACAAGATTACCGGCGCGGGCTTTCCGGTGTACAAAGGTCAGGGTGCCCGGCTGCAGCGCGCTTTGATCAACTTTTTCCTTGACGAAGCCCGCAACGCCGGCTATACCGAAATTCAGCCCCCGATTCTGGTAAACGAGGCCAGCGGCTACGGCACCGGCCAGCTGCCCGACAAGGAAGGGCAGATGTACCACTCCACCGCCGACGACCTGTACCTGATTCCGACGGCGGAGGTGCCCATCACCAACCTCTACCGCAACGAAATCATTGCCCCGAGAAGCTGCCGATTCGCAACGCCGGCTACACGCCCTGTTTCCGCCGGGAGGCCGGTTCCTGGGGAGCCCACGTGCGCGGCCTCAACCGCCTGCACCAGTTCGATAAGGTAGAAATCGTGCAGATTACCGAGCCCGAGAAAAGCTACGAGGCCCTGGAAGGCATGGTAGCCCACATCGAAGGGCTGCTGCAGAAGCTGGGCCTCCCCTACCGCGTGCTGCGCCTCTGCGGCGGCGACATGGGCTTCACCTCGGCTTTGACCTTCGACCTGGAAGTGTGGAGCGCCGCTCAGGGCCGCTGGCTGGAAGTAAGCTCGGCTTCGAACTTCGAAACTTACCAGGCCAACCGCCTCAAGCTGCGCTACCGCGGCGAAAACAACAAGATGCAGCTGCTACACACGCTCAACGGCTCGGCCCTGGCCCTGCCCCGCATCGTGGCGGCCTTGCTGGAAAACAACCAGGCCGAGGACGGCATTCACCTGCCCGAAGTGCTGCACAGCTACTGCGGCTTCAGCAAAATCGGCTAATCCGGCCTTTTCCAGCTGCCTACTAAAAAGCCCTTGCTACGATTGTAGCAGGGGCTTTTTTTAGTGGGGAGTTACAGAACTAGTACTCGGCCATAGCCTGGTCCTGGTAGCACCAGGCCCACTGCTCGCCGGGCTCAGCCGAAATAATGACAGGGTGAGAGGTGGCCTGAAAGTGCTTGGTAGCGTGCTTGTTTTTCGACTGGTCGCAGCAGCCGACGTGGCCGCAGCTTTGGCACACGCGCAGGTGCACCCAGGTGTCGCCCTGGGCTACACACTCGGGGCAGCTGTAGTCGGCGGCCGGAACCAGAGTTTCAAGGGCGGAAAGGTGTTGACAAAGAGCCATAGTGCAGCAAAGGTTAGGAGGATAATAATTCAGTTTCGGGCACTAGGCGCGTGGTGATGCGCAGGCCGCTCATCAGGGTTTTCTGCACCGGGCACTTCTGAGAAATAACTTCCAAACGCTGACGCTGCTCTTCGGTGAGCGGCCCAATAAGGCGGAGCTCCTTGGTAACTTCCTCCAGCATCTGGCCGGCTTCTTCGCACTTTTCGCAGTCGTGCTCGTGCACCCGCTGGTGACTCAGGCGCACCTCAATGCCTTCGAGGGCCACTTTTTCTGGTTGGCATAGAGACGCAGGGTAATGGCGGTGCAGGCCCCCAGGGCACTGAGCAGCAAATCGTAGGGCGTGGGGCCGTGGTCCTGCCCGCCTACCTCCACGGGTTCATCAATGATATACGTGTGGCGGCCGGCCTGTACATCGGCTTGCAGGGCATCGGCCCCAACGCGCACCAGCACGTGTTTGTCTAGTAACATAGTATGCGCTTTTAGCTTCCGCCCGCAATTGCTGCTGGGCTTCGAAGAGAAAAGATAGGTAATTCCGCATACTTTGCCCCGCCGGGCACCGCGCATCGAGCTAGCGGCCGTCGTGGGTGGGTGGCAGGTCGAGGTCGAACTCAATGTCGCGCATGCACCGGAAATGGCCCTGCGGACATTTGGCGTAGCCAATCTTAGAACAGGGCCGGCACGACAGGCCCGGCACTTCCAGCGCCCGAAACTCGGTACGGTAGGGATACATGCCAAACTCCGGCACGGTGTTGCCCCACACGCTGAAAATCTCCTTATGAAAGGCCGCGGCAATGTGCATCAGGCCCGTGTCGTGGCTGACTACCAGCTGAGCCTGCCGTACCAGGGAAGCCGACTGATTCAGGGAATACTGCCCGCAGGCGTTGTAAACCGGGAAAGAAGTAAGGTTGTGAGTGGGGGAGTTTTCCAGGGCCTGCACCACAATGTGGCCGGTCGTTTCGTCCTCGGGGCCGCCGAGCAGCACAATGGGGCGGCCGAGCTGGGCACAAAGCTCAATGATTCGCTCGGTAGGCAGGCGCTTGGTGGCGTGCTGGGCCCCGATGGCAAAGGCTACATAGCCCCGTTGAAATTCGGCCGGCAGCGTAGCCAGGTCCACTTCATCTTTGGGTGGAATGAAGTAGTCGAGGCCCTGCCGGTCGTCTTGCACGCCCAGGGGGCTGCGGCAGCCAGGTACCGTTCCACAATGTGCACCCGGGGCAGCACGTCCACCTTGGCATTGACGAGCAGCCATTTCTGCCAGTTGAGCTTATCAAAGCTGGACGACTTGACGCCCAGCCGCAGCTTCAGAATGCTGGTGCGCAGGTTATTGTGCAGGTCTACCACAAAGTCGAACTGCTCCTGCTTGAGCTCGGCTACCAGCTCGGCCAAGGAGCCGGTGAGGTAGTGAGCCTTATCCACGTAGGGGTTGGGCTCGATAATGCTGCGGTAAGCCGGCTTGGTACAATAGTGCACCTGGGCGCCGGGCACCTGCTGCTTGAGGGCCCGCACCACGGGGGTCGTCAGCACGATGTCGCCGATGGAGGAAAAGCGCAGAACCAGAATCTTCATAAAAGCTACTCACGGCCGCCGGAAGCAGGGCGGACAGGCAATTTACCCGAACAGGGAGTCTTTGTATTCCAGGGGCGGCTTGATATTGGCCTTGCGCTCGGCAAAGTAGGCGGCCATTTCCTCGGCGCTCAGGGCGTTGAAGGTCATGTCCTTGGTCAGTCCGCCCTTGCGGCCCATCATCACGCCGTAGCGCATGTCGGCGTAGCCGTTGGTGTGGTGGGCGTCGGGGTTGATGCTAAGCTTCACGCCCTGGTCCAGTGCGTAGCGCACCCAGCGCCAGTCTAGGTCGAGGCGCCAGGGGTTGGAGTTGATTTCGATGATGACGTTGTGCTGGGCGCAGGCGTCGATAATGGCCTTGTGGTTGATGGGGTAGCCTTCCCGCCGCAGCAGCAGCCGCCCCGTGGGGTGGCCCAGCATGGTGGTATAGGGGTTGGCAATGGCCCGCAGCAGCCGCTCGGTGGCCTTACGCTCGTCCATGCGCAGGTTGCTGTGCACCGAGGCCACGATGAAGTCGAAGGTCTCCAGCACGCTGTTGGTGTAATCCAGGCTGCCGTCGCCGAGAATGTCGCTTTCGATGCCCTTGAAGATGCGGAACGGGGCCAGCTCCTGGTTGAGCTGGTCGATTTCGCGCTGCTGCTGCCGCACCCGCTCGGGGCTGAGGCCGTTGGCGTAGTGCGCAGCCTGCGAATGGTCACAGATGCCTAGGTACTCGTAGCCTTGGTCGCGCAGGAACTCGGCCATCTGGCGCAGGGTGTGGGCGCCGTCGGAGTAGGTACTGTGGTTGTGTAAAGAGCCGCGCAGGTCTTCGTCGGTCAGCAGCGTGGGCAGTTTGTGCTCCTGGGCCAGGGCTACTTCGCCCAGACCTTCACGCAGCTCGGGCTCCACGTATTGCAGGCCGGCCTTCTCGTAAATGGCGGTTTCCTGGTAGAATTTCTCCTGCTTGACCAGCTGCCGCAACGAGCCCGCCCGGCTGCCCGTGAGTGGCTCCGACAGGTGAGCCTCGGTGGCCGAGTGCAGAAACAGCTGATTCACGAAATTTTCCTTGCTAACCAGATACACTTCTACTTTCACGCCCGTGGCCGTGCCGCGCCAGGCAAACGGACCGGAGCGCTGAGCATCGGGCGTGAGGCCATCGAGGTGGCCGAGCAGCTCGTGGGCCTGCCAGGGCTGGGCAGTGGCCGCCACCAGGGTCACGGTTTCCACGATTTCGAGGCGACGACGGACTTCCCCGCCACGGCTACCGAGTCGGTGCCCAGGGCCTCGCGCAGGCGCCGGGCCAGGTCTTCGGCCAGTTCCTCGGCTTGCGGGTAGAGCAATTTGCCCTGGCTATCCTGGTTGAATTCCAAAGCAGCCAGAATCGTGTCCTGGGTTTTTTTGCCAAAGCCCTTGAGCTTGCTCACCTCATCCCGCTCGGCGGCTTCGCGCAGCTGCTCGGGGCTCTCCACGCCCAGCTCCCGCCACAGCACCCGAATTTTCTTGGGGCCGATGCCCTTGATGTTGAGCATCTCCACCACGCCGGGCGGGGTAGCTTCCAGCAGCTTGCGCAATTCCTCAAACGTGCCCGTGTCGAGCATTTCGGCCACTTTGGCGGCGGCCGTCTTGCTCAGGCCGGTGCGGTCGGGTAGGCCGGTGCGGTCCATGTCGGCCACGGGCAGCTCCAGCCGCTCCAGGGTGGCCGCTGTGCCTTCGTAAGCACGGATTTTAAACGGGTTTTCCTCGTGCAGCTCCATGAGGGAGGCAGCCAGACGAAAGGCACGGATGAGGGCGCGGTTATCCACTTGGTTTCTGGTTTGTAGTTATTGGTTTTTGGTGGGGTAATGCCGGACCGAAAAGCCCGAAACAGATAACAGTACCCAAAAACCACGAGGCAGCGGCCCGTCAAAGGTACGGGCCAAAGTCGTACATTCGCTCCTACGGGCCATTTCGGGGCCCGGACGACCTGTTGTTCAATTTTCCTTTGCCGGTATGCGCCTAATCCTGTTGTTGGCTTCCATGAGTTTGTTTTTGTTGGCAGGCACCTGCAATACCGATTCGCGCGCCTCGTCGCCCGAACTCAAGCGTCTGGAAGGCACCTGGCTGCACGCCCACGAGGAAGACCAGGACGACGTGCGCGTGTACCGCCCCAACACTTACGCGTTTCCGCCTTCCCGGGGCCGTACGGGCTTTCAGTTCGACCACAACGGCCTGTTTACCCAGTACGACATTGCCCCCACCGACGGCCTGGAAGGCCGCAAAGGCCAGTGGAAAGCGGAAGGCTCCAACGTCATCCGCATCAGCCTCGACGACAAGAAAGAGCCCGACTACAAGCTCGAAATTGTGTCCCTGGAAAACGGCGTGCTCAAAGTAAAGCGCGTCGAATAACGAAGGCCGTGCAACCTTAGCGCACTTTATACCATCTGCTCTATATTCCTGGTTTTTTCACTTATTCTATGTTGCGCCGCTTACTGTTTTTACTATCCGTCCCCATGCTGCTGGCCAGCTGTGAGAAAGAATCCGACACGGCGGCTCCCACCGTGAGCCAGGCTGTGTTTGAAACCCAGGTGCAGGGCCGGGGCTGGCAGGAGTCGTGGGAGGAAGAGCAGCCGGGCAGCGACATTAAAATATTCCGGCCCGAAACGGTTGAACTGCCCGCTTCCCGCCCCCGCTACGGCTTCCGTCTGGAGGCCGACGGCGTATTTATCGGACGCGGCCCCTCGCCTACGGATGGCATTGCCGTGTTTCCCGGGCGCTGGATAATAGAACGAAACCAGCAGCTGCGCGTCACGCCCAGCGGCCAAAGCGCCAGTTACGGCCTGCAGATTATTTCCCTGCAGGATGATGTTCTCAAAATTCGCCGGGTCGAATAAGGCCCTGCTTATTTGGGTAAAAAGCCCGGCAAAAGCTGAACTGACGTTTTTTCAGTTTTCTTTTGCCGGGCTTTTCCATTTGCTTTCCGCTTTGCTTTCATGAATTACTGGCTCGTAAAATCAGAACCCAGCGCCTATTCCTGGCTCGACTTCACCCGTGACGGCCGCACCGACTGGACCGGAGTGCGCAACTTTCAGGCCCGCAACTACCTGCTGCAGATGCAGCCCGGCGATTTCGTTTTGTTTTACCACAGCGTCACGGAGAAAACCGTGGTTGGCATTGCCCAGGTAAGTGCCGTGGCCGCCCCCGACGCCACCGCCGAGGCGGGCAGCGGCTGGGTGGCCGTGGAATTGCGGCCTCACCAAGCCCTGGCCCGCCCCGTGGCGCTGGCTCAGATCAAGCAGGACAGCCGCCTCACCCAGATCGGGCTTCTGCGGCAGTCGCGCCTGAGCGTGATGCCGCTGCGGGCCGAGGAGTTTGACGTGCTGCTCGAACTTGGCAGCTAACGACTGGCCGCGGTAACCAACCAAGCCTGGCGCCTTTTGGGGCAGCCAGGCTTTTTTGTGCCCGTGAACAGAACAGCCCGCGCAGCGTGTTGTGTGGAAACGCGGCGAGTTGTGCATCTGTATAAGCAACCCACGTGACTATCTGTCGCCTTCCTCGTATCTTCCACGTGCTGCTATCAGGGTAGACGTGGTGGCACCCAACCGACTATGAAACAACCCGTACTCCGACTCCTTTTGCTTCTGCTGTGGAGCCTGCTGCCGGGCCGAGCCCGGGCCCAGGAGCTGCCCCGGACGCGCCCCGACAAACGGCCCGCCTGGAGCTGGATCTGCAGTCGTTTTCCAGCGACGTGCAGGTGCTGGCCATTCCGGAGGATAGCAGCGTGGTGCTGCTCGTGGAGCGCGAAGCCAAAATTACCGGCAAAAGCTCCTACGTATTTCAGAAGCTGGACAAGGCGCTGCATAGCCGCTGGGAAAAGCCGCTGGAAGTACCAGAGCGGTTTCAACTAACGGAAATATGCGGCGAAGGAACCATGGTATATGCCCTGTTTCAGGACGACTACCTGAGCAACAAGCTGTGGATTGCGGCCCTGAACAGCCGCACCGGCCAGATTCGCACTACCACCTACGACACCAAGCTGACGCACAGGGTACAAAGCATGAAGGCCCTGGACGGGAACCTGTTTGTAACCGTGCAGCTGGAGCAGCACCTCACAGTGCTCCTGCTCAAGCTGCAGTCGGGAGAGTTTGAGTTCTTGCCCGCCGTGTACGAGGCCCTGGAAAGCCAGTTTACGTTTATAACCGATTCGGTAGCAAACCAGATCAAGTTTGTGGTAAGCCAGAATAACGGCGTCAAATCCCGGCTGCAGGTCAAGCAGATTTCCCCCAGGGCAAGCTCCTGCACAGCGAGTTTGTGCAGGCCGAAAGCAACCGGAGTTTGCTCACGGCCCAGCTCAGCCCCGGCGACTCTACCAACGGGCTGATGGCGGGCACCTACACCCTGCGCGACATTCGCTACTCCCAGGGCCTGTTTGCCACCGACCTGACCCAGCCCCTGACGCCCAGCGGAGCCCGGCCGTCGCTACGATTCTACGACTTTCTGCATCTGAAGCACTTCTTCGACTTCATGAGTCCTAACCGCCAGGCCCGGCTGCGGCAGCGCGGGGCCCGCCGGCTGGCCGCCGACCGGGAGTTTCGCCTGCATTACCGCCTGCTCATGCACGATTTGCTGCCCAGCCCCGAAGGCTACGTGCTGGTGGCCGAAATCTACACGCCGCACTACACCTACAACCGCTACGGCTTTGGCTTCACGAGCAACTCCCGCAACTTCGATGGCTACCGAACTACGCATGCCATTGTCTGCGGCTTTGACCGGCGGGGCAACCTATTGTGGGACAACACCTTTGTTCTAAAGGATGTAGAAAACTTTCACCTCCAGGAAACGGTGCGCATCCGGCCCCTACCCGACGGCCGGCGCTACGCCCTGACTTATATCGACGACCATCACATTCGCTATAAGATTGTGGACCGTACCACGGCTTCACCTAATGATCTGGAAGTACCCGTGCAAACCACGCTTAAGCCCGGCATCAAGGAAAAATCGACCAGCACCAGTGATACCAACATGCAAGCCTGGTACGGCAGCCGCTTTCTGGCTTTCGGCTACCAGCACGTGCGGGCCCCTAACTGGAGCGGCCGGGACGTGTTTTTTATCAACACCGTAGATTTTGATTAAAGCCAACGGCCCGGCCGGGGCTGCGTATGGGAAAGGCAGTTTCCTCTTTTTGCCTTTTTTTACGCTATGAAAAACCGTCTCCTAACTCTCTGGATGCTCGTTGCGCTGCTGGCCGCCAGCAGCTGCCGCACCAGTGGCCCCGGCACTCCCGCCCGCACCGTGGCCGAATTCTTCAACAAATACGAAAACCGCTCGGGCTTTAAAGCCACCGACTGGTCGGCTGGCCTCACTACCCGCCTGCTGCTGCTCAAGCTCGGCAACCTGGGCGGCGACAACGACCTGACCCAGGCCATTTCGTCGGTGCGCAGCGTGAAGGTGCTCACCTTCTCCCCTACTTCGGGCAGTGCCCGCGAACTGGTGGCTGAAGGACTGACTAAGGAAGTAGACGGCCTGCTGGCCAATGAGCGCTACACGCCCCTGCCCGTAACGGCCGAAGCCGGCACCACCGTAATGCGCTACTCGGCCAGGCAGCAGGGCGACCGAGTAAAAGAGGTAGTTGCAACCGGCAACGTGCAGGGCGCGCCCGAATCGTTTATGCTGGTGGCTATTTCCGGCGACTTCACCCAGGACCAAGTTAATAAGCTGGTAAAGTTTCTGCCCAGCGTATCGGGGGAGCTTTCCAAGTAGGACCACTTAATTCTTAGTATAAAAAGCCGCTCGGTAACCGGGCGGCTTTTTTGTGCTTTCAAAGGTCGCCGCTGCGCCAGAACTCGCTCAGCAGTTGTGCGCCGATAATAAATCCAATACTTTATCTGCCTGATCCTTAACCCGCACAAAGTAGTGGCTTATTTAACCCGTTAATAGCTATGCAGTGGAAACTGAAAGCAGTGGGAATCCTGCTGCTGCTTCAATTTGGAGCCAGCACAGTTTGGGCCCAGCGTAAGAAAATTGAAATAGGCCACATCGACAGCCTGACCTCCAAGGTGCTGCAGGAAAAGCGGGGCGTGTGGATTTATGTACCGCCCGGGCCGGCCGAAGTAGGCTATGCGCCCAAGCGCTACCCGGTGCTGTATCTGCTGGACGGCGACTTGAATTTCTCGTACGTCACGGCTCTGAACCAGCAGCTAAACTTGAGCGGCAAGGGTCCGGAAATGATAATCGTCGGGATTCCCCACCCCTATCCCACCCGTACCCGCGACTTGACGCCCACGCACTCGACTAAGCGCTGGGACGGGGCCGAAGACCGCACGCTGAACTTGTCTGGCGGCGGCGAAAAATTCCTGAATTTTCTCGAAACCGAGCTGCTGCCCTATATCGAGGCGAAGTATCCCACGGTGCCCTACCGGCTGCTGGTGGGCCATTCTTTGGGTGGTTTGGCCGTATTGAACACCCTGGCAACCAGACCCAAGCTGTTCAACGCGTACTTGGCCATCGAACCCAGTCTGTGGTGGGACAATACGCTGGTGCTACATAAATTGAACACGGCGGTTGTGCAGCGCAAGTTTACCGGGCAAAAGCTGTTTCTAGCCGTGGCACACACCGAAAAGCCCGGCCTCGATACCACTCAAGTGCGGCGCGACACCACCGGAACCACGCGGCACACCCGCGCCAACCTGGCCCTGGTCGACCTGCTGCGGAAGCAGAAACCCAGCGGCTTGACGTGGCAGTGGAAATATTACCCCGATGACACCCACTTCTCCGTGGCGCTGCCAGCCCAACACGATGCGCTACGGGGCTTCTTTCAGTACAAGGAGCTTGCTTTGCCCACTTCTGTTACCGACCCGAGCTTTACGGTAGCGGCCGTGCAGCGGCATTATGCGGAGCTTTCGCAGCAGTATGGCTACGCCGTGCTGCCGCCGGAGGAAACCATGAATATGTACGCCTGGGGCTATATGCAGCAAAAGCTCTGGGAAAAAGCCTACCAGTTTTTGCAGCTGAACCTAAAAAACTACCCCCAGAGCTACAACGCCCACGCCAGCCTGGCTGCCTACTACGAGGCGCGCAACGACAAGGCCAAAGCCCTGCAGTACTATACCGTCGCTTTGCGCCTTCAGGACTTGCCCGAAGCCCGGCAGAAAATAGCAGAGCTACAGGGTTCTCCCCGAAGCCGTAGCGCACAAAAAAGGGCCTCACCGATTTGGTGAGGCCCTTTTTGTTTGGCAGCAACCCAACAGGTTAGATAGAGGGCTGGGGCAGGGTGAAGAATTCAAACTTGAACTCTACGCGGCGGTTCTGCGACATACCGGCCTTCGAGGTATTCGGGGCGGCAGGCTCACCTTCGCCACGACCTTCCGTCACGACGCGGCTGCCTTCTACCTGCTTGCCGGTGAAGTAGCGCTTCACCGATTCGGCGCGGCGCTCCGACAGGCCCTGGTTGTACTCGTCGGTGCCGCGGCTGTCGGCGTGGCCGATTACGCGGATACCGTACTCAGGGTGGGTTTTCAGCGCTTCAATCATCTTGTTCAAGGCAGGGTAGGAGCTGCGCTCAATTACGGTGCTGTTGGTTTTGAAGCGCACGGGCACTTCCAGCTTGCGCAGGGCGGGGTCAACTACTAAGGGGCAGCCATTGGCATCCACGCGGGTGCCGGCAGGCGTGTTGGGGCATTTGTCCACGTTGTCGAGGATACCGTCGTTGTCCTGGTCGAGTACCAGCGGGCAGCCATTGGCATCTACCTGCGTACCGGCAGGGGTGTCGGGGCACTTATCCTGTGGATCAGCTACGCCGTCCTTGTCGGTATCGGGGCAGCCGCGCATCTGGGGCGTACCAGGCGTGTCGGGGCAGGCATCTTCGCTGTCGCGCACGCCGTCGTTGTCACGGTCGGGGCAACCTTCGAGCGTGGTCAGGCCTTTTTCAGTGGGGCACTTGTCCTGATAATCTGGTACACCGTCGCCGTCGCCGTCGAGGGGGCAGCCATTCTCATCCACGGCCACGCCGGTAGGCGTATCGGGGCATTTGTCTTTGCGGTCTGGCACGCCGTCACCGTCGGTGTCTTTGGCTTTACCGAAGGCCAGGGTTAGGCCCACGGTGTGCTGCAGGTAGCGGTCATCAAATTTGTCATCGTCCCGAATCGGCTCCCCGTCCAGGTTGGCATTCAGCGGAATGTGCTGCCCGGTCTGCACGAACAGGCCCACGGCGTCGCTGAGGCGGAAGTTGATACCAGCCGCGCCAAACGCGTCGAAATACGTTTTATCCTCGTCAATGCGGGTGCCACGCACCAGGCCTTCGCGGCTGGTATAGGCAATGCCCGGGGCTACCAGCAGGTAGGGCTGCACCACGGCGTCTTCCTTCAGCGCCCAGCCGTTGTTGAGCTTCAGCTTGAAGGCCAGGTTCACGTTCACCACGTTGGTGCTGAAAAGCGTGCTGGGGCTCTGAGTGCCCTTCAGCTCCACGTACGCGCCCTGCAGTCCCAGGTCGAGGCCGGGCGTGAGGTAGCGGTTGATGCTGATACCAGGGCCGTAGGAGTTATTGCTCCAGTTCCAGAAGTCGGAGCCGAGGCTACCCTTGTACTGATACGCGCTGCCGTAGAGGCTCAGGGCCGTTTTACGGTCGGCTGTCTGCGCGTGCCCTTCCGGGGCCGCCGCCAGCAGCGTCAGTCCCAGGGCGAGAGAAGAGGTTAGAGAACGTTTCATGAGAACGGATTTGGGTGACAAAAACGCCTGCCTGCGGGGCGCAAAACAGGCGCGGTGCCGCAAACATAGGTACCGAACTATACTTTTCGAATGCGAGAAGGTTGTCTTTGCCCCCTGCTTTTTACCTAAAAAAGCCCGCACACAGCAGCTTTCTGCCTGCTTCTCAATGACTCCGGGCAGCGCAGATTTTTTTGCAGAAAATCGATATATTTTAATTTTCCGGGAAAGCTCACAATGCAAAAAGAGCCGCCCGGATTGCGGGCGGCTCTTGCTGGGCCACGGGATTTTAATAAAAATAAGCCTAGCGGCGGGCCTCGTGCATCAGGCGTTCAATGTCGTCGGCCTCAAGCGGAATGTTCTTCATCAGGTCCTCGTTGCCGGTCTTGGTGATGAGAATATCATTTTCCAGGCGAATGCCCAGGCCTTCCTCCCGGATGTAGATGCCCGGTTCGCAGGTGTACACCATGCCGGGCTCGAACACGCGGTACTTGGCGCCCACGTCGTGCACGTCGAGGCCCAGGTAGTGGCTGGTGCCGTGCATAAAGTACTTTTTGTAGAGCGGGGCCGCCGGGTCCTGGTTCTTTACATCATTCTCGTTGAGCAAGTCGAGCTTGATGAGCTCCTGCTCCATGGTGCGGCCCACCTCGGCGTGGTAGTCCTCGATGTTGTTGCCGGCCACCAGGCGGGAGGTGGCGTGCTTCATGACTCGCAGCACGGCCTCGTACACGGCGCGCTGCCGCTTGGTGAAGGTGCCGTTCACGGGCACGGAGCGTGACAAGTCGGCGGCGTAGTTGGCAAACTCAGCGCCGAAGTCCATCAGCAGCACGTCGCCGTCGTGGCACTCCCGGTCGTTGCTGACGTAGTGCAGAATGCAGGCATTGGCCCCGGAGGCAATGATGCTGCCGTAGGCTGGACCCCGGCTGCGGTTGCGCACAAACTCGTGCAGAATCTCGGCTTCAATCTCGTATTCCCACACCCCGGGCCGGATAAAGCCCAGCAGGCGGCGGAAAGCTTTTTCGGTGATGTTGGCCGCCTCCCGCATTAGTCGGATTTCTTCCTCGCTCTTGATGGCGCGCAAGTGGTGCATGAGGGGGGCCACGCGGCGATACTGGTGCAGCGGATATGCCTCGCGCAGCTTTTTGCCCAAGCGGGCATCCCGCGTTTCGACCTCCACCACGGCCCGGATGTGCTCATTGGAGTTGAGGTACACGTTTTCGGCCTCGTTCATCAGGGCCGGCAGCACGGTTTCGAAGGAGTCGAGCCACAGGATGGTGCGCACCCCGGACTGGGCACGGGCGTCTTCCTTGGTCAGCTTGTAGCCTTCCCAAACCAGGATATGCTCACTGGTTTCCTTCAGAAACAGGATTTCGCGGTACTGGGGCAGTTTGGCGTCGGGAAAAATCACCAGGATGCTTTCCTCCTGATCCACGCCGGAGAGGTAGAACAGGTCATTGTTCTGACGGAAGGCCATGGTGCCGTCCGCGTTGGTCGGCATCGTGTCGTTGGAGTGGAAAATGGCCAGCGACGCCGGGGGCAGCTGCTGAACAAAATTGCGCCGATTCTGAATAAAGAGCTGCGGATCGATGGGGCCGTAACGCATGGGATGAGGTTAGAGTGCAAACGAAAGACCCACCGGCGGCGGGCCGGCTGCAAGTTAATAGAATGCTTATACGTGCACCGGACCGTGCGCACCGCTTGAACCTGGGCCGGGGCGCGGTATCTTTGCAGCCTGCTACTCGTCTATGCCCAATCCTGTTGCCCGCCGCGCCGTTCTGCTTATCCAAACCGCCTTTATCGGCGACGTTATTCTGGCTACGGCCCTGCTGGAGCGCCTGCACGCCACCGAGCCCGATACGCCCGTCGACTTTTTGGTGCGCAAGGGCAACGAGGGCCTGGTAAAAGACCACCCGCACGTGCGCCGGGTGCTGATCTGGGACAAGAAAAAAGATAAGTACCGGGGCCTGTGGCACCTGCTGCAGCAAATCCGCGGGGCCGACTACCAGCGCGTCATTACCCTGCAGCGCTTTGCCTCCACGGGCTTTCTGACGGCTTTTTCGGGCGCGCCCGAGCGGGTGGGTTTCGACAAGAACCCGTTTGCTTTCCGCTTCACCCGGGCCATTCCCCACGTCATCGGGGCGGGCGTACACGAGGTATCGCGCAACCTGCACCTGCTCGACCCGGCCTACGACGGGCCCCTGACCCCGCCCCGCCTCTACCCCTCGGCCGCCGACGAAGCTGCCGCCGCTCAGGCCGCCGAGCTAGCAAACGGGCAGCCCTACCTGTGCATTGCTCCCACGTCGGTGTGGTTTACCAAGCAGTTTCCGCGGGAGCAGTGGCTGAAGCTGCTGCGGGCCCTGCCGCCCAAGTACACCGTGTTCCTTATCGGCGGGCCACCGGACGTGGCTGAGTGCGAGGCGCTGTTGCAGGCCAGCGGCCGGGCCGGAGTGGTCAACTTGGCGGGTAAGCTGTCCTTGCTGGCCTCGGCGGCCCTAATGCGCGGGGCGGTGCTGAACTACGTCAACGACTCGGCGCCCATGCACCTATGCTCGGCCCAGGGCGCGCCTACCTGCGCCATTTACTGCTCTACGGTACCGTTCTTTGGGTTTGGTCCGCTCAGCCCCTTTTCGCGGGTGGTGGAGCTGCCCGAGGAGCTGGAGTGCAAGCCCTGCGGCCTGCACGGCTACCGCAAATGCCCCCTGAACCACTTTCACTGCGCCCACGGCATCGAAACCAGTCAGCTGCTCAGTGCCCTGGCCGAGGCGGAAGCGGTTTAATGAGTTGTGGTAGAACTCGTGTCATTGCTCCACATTCGCACCTGAGCACATAAACTCCGCCCATTAACAATCTACCTTTGCCGGGATGAAACCAGCGGCGTGGCTTGCTGGTTAATATCTTTTCCGGCCCAACCACTTTTTCGGGCGGCCGGCTCCAGTCTTCAAGACCCTATTCAATGTCTGATTACGACCTCTACGAGTTGCCCAACGGCATTCGGGTTCTACATAAACAAGTACTGCACACCAAGATTGCGCACTGCGGCTTTCTGCTCGACATTGGCTCCCGCGACGAGAAGCCGCACCAGCTCGGTCTGGCTCACTTCTGGGAGCACATGGCGTTCAAAGGCACCGAAAAGCGTAAGAGCTTTCATATCCTGAACCGCCTCGAAACCGTGGGCGGGGAGCTCAATGCCTATACCACCAAGGAGAAAATCTGCTTTTACGCCTCGCTGCTCAGCACCCACTTCGAGCGGGCCTTTGAGCTGCTGACCGACCTGACGTTCAACTCGGTGTTTCCGGAAAAGGAAATCGAGAAGGAGCGCGGCGTGATTCTGGAGGAAATGAGCATGTATCAGGATGCGCCCGAGGACGCCATTGTGGACGACTTCGACGACGTGATTTTCCCCAACCATTCCCTGGGCCACAACATCCTGGGCACCCGCGAGAGTGTGTCGGGCTTTCAGCAGCAGGATTTCTACCGGTTTCTGGCCGACAACGTGCGCACCGACCGGCTGGCGTTCAGCTCGGTAAGCAACCTGCCCTTCAAGGAGGTGAAGCGCCTGGCCGATAAGTATCTGGCCCCGATTCCGGCCAAGCTGGGCGCCCGGCCCCGCACGCCCTTCACGGCCTTTCAGCAGGTAGAGCTAACCGAGCGCAAGCCGATCAATCAGGCCCACTGCATTATCGGCGGGCCGGCCTACGCCATTGGCGACGCGCGCCGGATTCCGTTTTTCATGCTGAATAACCTGCTGGGCGGGCCGGGAATGAACTCCCGCCTGAACCTGGCGGTGCGCGAAAAGTACGGCCTGGTCTACACCATCGACTCGACTTACAGCCCCTACACCGACACGGGTTTGTTCGGCATCTACTTTGGCACCGAGAAAAAGCAGGTGGCCCGCACCATTTCGCTGGTCAACAAGGAGCTGAAGCTGCTGCGCGAGAAAACCCTGACTACCAATCAGCTGCACGTGGTAAAAGAGCAGCTGATGGGCCAGCTGGCCATGTCGGAGGAAAGCAACAGCGGTATGATGCAGCTGCTGGGCAAAAGCACCCTGGACCTGGGCCGGGTGGAATCCATCAACGAGGTATTTGCCCAGATACGGCAGATTACCGCCGAGGAGCTGCGTGATCTAGCCAACGACGTGCTGCGCGAAGACAACCTGAGCGTGCTGCAGTACTTACCAGAGTAGGTGAGATAGTGAAATGGTGAGATGGTGAGTTTTTCGCTCTGACGACCAAACCTTACCTGTCATTGCAAGGAACGAAACAATCCGTCTTCTGCTAGTAACAGACGCCCTAGACTTAGAAAGCCCTTTGCCGAACGAACGGGAAAGGGCTTTCCCCTTAAGGCTGCTCGGCACATTTCATAAGACGGATTACTTCAGCTTTCAGCCTCGCAAGGAGAGGTGTCGTTAAACGACAACTCTCCATTTCACTATCTCACCACTTCACCATTTTGCGCATCTTTGGTCACGTTGGTACTTACCGGCCCGGCGACACGTTTGCTTCGCGGCTGGCCCTGAGTGCGGCAGGGCTGCACCGGCCGCTACGGGCGGGCGTCAGCGGCATACCAGCCGAGGGGGTCGATTCCATTGTGCTGGCCGGGCAGTACGAGGATGACGTGTTTGGCGAAGACCAGATTCTCTACGCCGGCCACGGCGGCCGGGACCCCAAAACCGGCCATCAGGTAGCCGACCAGGAACTGACGGCCCGCAACCAGGCATTTCACAAAAGCCTGGAAACCCAGCTTCCGGTACGGGTCCTGCACAAAGTTGCCACCGAAGACGGCACGCTGGTATACCGGTACGAGGGACTATACCAGGTAACGGCCGCCCAGTACGTGCGGGGCCGTTCGGGCTTCTATATTTGGCTCTTTACGCTACGGCCTCTGCCTGGAGAAGCGTAGAGCCTGGCGGGCTTTGCCGTTATTTGCGTTCTGGTTGCTTATATATCTTTCCCTGAACTGTTAGCGGCATGCCGTTCACGCCCGCCCATCCGGCCCTGGTTTTACCTCTGTTTCGTGTCGGGCCGCGCAGGCTTTCGGCTACGGCCCTGGTGCTGGGTGCTATGGCTCCTGACTTCGAGTATTTTCTGCGGCTGCGGCCCGATGGTATTTACGGGCACACCTGGGCCGGCATTTTCTGGCTGGATTTGCCCCTGGTGCTGGTCTTTGCCGGGCTTTTTCATAACCTGGTGAAGCTGCCTTTAGTGCAATGCCTGCCCACCATGTTCCGGTCCCGGTTGCTGCCGCTCACCGCGGGGCGCTGGGGCTGGCGGCGGCTGTTTTCGGGGCCGGTGCTGCTGGGGGCCTTGCTGGGCTGCCTGTCGCACATTTTCTGGGACTGGTTTACCCACGACGACGGCCTGGTAGTGCTGCACTGGGCCTGGCTACGCCAAACCCTGCCGGGTTTCGGCCCCGAGTGGCCCCTGTACCAGTTTCTGCAATACGTCAGCACGTTTATCGGCCTGGGCAGCATTCTATGGTACGTGCTGCAATTGCCTGCTCAGCCCACTCCGCCGTTGCCGCCTACCCGCACCCGGTTCACGTTCTGGCTGGCCACCGGCGCCGTGCTGGTGCTGCTTTGGGGCCCATTTATGATTTACTCGGCCCGCATCTGGCCCTTCGATGCCAACTCGGTACTGGTAACGGGCATGAGTGCCGGGCTGGTGGGCCTACTCGTAGCGGCCGGCGTGCTGCGCCGCCGTTTGGCCCTGGCTCCTGGTACTGACTCCTGATTTTCCTGAATTTACTTTTCTCCGCCGTGCATCCCGACGAACTGCAGACCTACGCCGAAACCCACTCCTCGCCCGAACCCGAGCTGCTGCGCCGCCTCAACCGCGAAACCCACGTGCAGGTGCTAGCCCCGCGCATGCTTTCGGGCCACTTGCAGGGCCGGGTATTGAGCATGCTCAGCCACATGGTGCGGCCCCGGCGCGTGCTGGAGCTGGGCACGTTTACGGGCTACTCGGCCCTGTGCTTGGCCGAGGGGCTGCTGCCCGACGGCGAACTGCACACCGTGGAGCAAAACCCTGAGCTGGAAGCCCGCATCCGGCGCTACGTGGCCGAGGCGGGCCTCACCGACCGGATTCACCTGCACATTGGCGACGCTACGGCTGTGCTGGCTACGCTCACCGAGCCCTGGGATTTGGTGTTTATTGACGCCGACAAAATCAATAATGCGCGCTACTACGAGCTGGTGCTTCCACAGGTGCGCCCCGGCGGCTTTATCCTGATCGACAACGTGCTCTGGAGCGGTAAAGCACTGCCTTCCTACCCCTGAAGCCGGCCGACAAAGACGCCCACGCCGTGCGGGCCTTCAACGACTTTGTGCAGCAGGACGAGCGGGTAGAGAATGTGTTTCTGCCCTGCGCGACGGGCTCCTGATGGTACGCAAACAGTAATTTTCCCGGGCCTCATTAAACATTTGCCCTGAAGCCGCGTCTATGGAGCTTCAGGCTGAATAGTATAATGAGAAAAGTAGCTCTACTTCTGTTGTTGTTGCTCGGGGCACTGCCCGGATTTGCACAAACCTACCCCGTTTCCGGCCGCGTAGTCGACATCACCGACCAGTCGCCGCTGATTGGGGCCAACGTGCTGCTGGTGCGCCTGCCCGACTCGGCCAAGACTGGTACCGCCGTGGACCCGACGGGCAGCTTCTCAATACCGGCTGCGCCCGGCCGCTACGTGCTGACGACTTCTTTTCTGGGCTACGTTACCTTGCGTCGGCCGGTGGAAGTAACCAATGGCCCCGTGGCGTTGGGTTCCCTCACGCTGGCCACCAGTCAGGTAAAGCTTAAGGGCGTGGAAGTGGTAGGCCAGGCCGCCGCCGCCGTGCAGAAGGGCGACACCACGCAGTTTGACTCCCGGGCCTTCAAAACCAACCCCGATGCCAACGCCCAGGATTTGATTACCAAAATGCCCGGCGTGGTGGTGCAGGATGGCAAAGTGCAGGCCCAGGGCGAGCAGGTGCAGCGCATTACGGTAGATGGCAAGGAGTTTTTCGGCAGCGACCCGGACGCCGTGCTGAAAAACCTGCCGGCCGAGGCCATCGACAAAATCCAGGTGTTTGACCGCCGCAGCGACCAGTCGCAGTTTACCGGCTTCAACGACGGCAACACCGAGAAAACCATCAACATCGTAACCAAGCCCAACTTCCGCAACGGACAGTTTGGGCGCATCGTGGCCGGCTACGGCCCAAGCAGCACCAATTCCCTGGCCGACGGCAAGTACCAGGTCAGCGGCAACCTGAACTCGTTCAAGGGTACGCGTCGCTTTTCGGTGGTGGCCCAGTCCAACAACGTGAACCAGCAGAACTTCGGTACTGATGACCTACTGGGCGTAATTGGCACCTCGGCCCAGGGCGGCGGCGGAGCCCGCGGCGGCCAGGGCGGGGCCCGGGGTGGACAGGGCGGCAACCGCGGCGGCGGACAGGGCCAGCAGGGCGGCAGTAATGCCGGCAACTTCCTGGTAAACCAGGCCAGCGGCATTTCTACCACCCACGCCGTGGGCCTGAACTTCTCCGATACCTGGGGCAAGAAAGTAGATGTGCAGGCCAGCTACTTCTTCAACCTGAGCGACAACAACTCCAACAGCACTACCAACCGCCTCTACAACGTGCGCGACAGTGCCTTCTACTCGCCCTACAGCCGCCAGTCGCCGCTGCTGCGCACGCTGGGCTACAACGAAATTTCGGAAGGCTCGGCCCGCAATATCAACAACCGCTTCAACCTGCGCCTCGACTACAAAATCGACAGCACGAACTCGATTCTGTGGCAGCCGCGCTTCACGATGCAGCGCAATTCGAGCGACAGTAACCTGGACGGCAACACCTTCCTGAGCGGCTTCTCCGACGTGCCCGACAGCGTGCAGAGCGCCAACCTAAGCCGCTACAACTCGGCCCAGGACGGCATTACCTTCACCAACCAACTGCTGTACCGCCACCGCTTCGCCAAGCGCGGCCGCACCTTCTCGCTGGGCCTCAATACCACTTACAACGACCGGGACGCGGATAACTACCTGTATTCGGACAACTTCGACTACACCTCCCGGCCCGACATTAGACTAAGCCAAACCAACCAGTACTCCCGCCTCGACCAGGTGGGCTGGACCTGGAACGGCTCGGCCAACTACACCGAGCCCATCAGCCTGAAAAGCCAGCTGCAGCTGAACTACACGCTGAACTACTCGCCCAACGATTCGGACAAGAAAACCTACAACCTGCTCAACGGGGAGCAGCAGGTACTCGATGAGCAGCTTAGCAACGTGTTTACCAGCCGCTACATCACCAATTCCGGCGGCCTGACTTACCGCTACCAGTTCGAGAAGCTGGAGTGGGCCGTGGGCACGTCGGTGCAATACGCCCAGCTGCACAATGAGCAGGAGTTTCCGCAAACCGTTACCACGGACCGGCCTTTCTGGAGCGTTTTGCCCAACGCCTCGGTGCAGTACAAATTCTCGCGCAACCAGAACCTGCGCCTCAACTACCAGACCCGCACCCAGAACCCGAGCATCAACCAGCTGCAGGCGGTGGTAAATAACTCCAACCAGCTGCAGATCCGGACCGGCAACCCTGATCTGGCCCAGGAATACTCGCACAACCTGTTTTTGCGCTACTCCTCCTCCCAGCCCGAAACCTCGCGCTCCTTCTTTGCCTTGATTGGCGGCTCCTACACCGACAACTCCATTGCCAACAGCACCACGGTGGTGCAGCGCCCCACGGCCATCGACGGCACGGGCGTAATTGTGCCCGCCGGCGGTACCATCATCCGGCCCGTCAACCTGAACAATCAGTATTCGCTCCGCTCGTTTGCCAACTACACCCTGCCGCTGAAGGTTATTAAGTCGAACCTGAACCTGAACGCCTCGGCCAGCTTCAGCCAGACGCCGGGCTTCGTCAACGGGGTACTGAATTACAACCGTTCCCCCAACTTTGGCCTGGGCGCGGTGCTGAGCAGCAACATCAGCCCCGAGCTGGACTTCACCTTGTCGTCGAATTCTACTCAGACCTACGCCCGCAATACGGTGCAGAGCAACAGCAACAGCCAGTATTTCCGCCAGAACACCACGTTGCGCCTCAACTGGATCCTGCTCAAAGGCGTGACGCTGCAGTCGGAAGTAAACCACGTGGCCCTCTCGGGCCTGACGGCCGGCTACAATCAGAACTTCGTACTCTGGAACGCCAGCCTGGGCAAAAAGCTGTTTGCCAAGCAGCAGGCTGAAATCCGGCTCTATGCCTTCGACCTGCTGGCCCAGAACAACAGCATTCAGCGCAACATCACCGACGCCTACACCGAAGACGTGCGCACCAACATCCTGCAGCGCTACTTTATGGTAATGTTTACCTACAACCTGCGCAACTTCAGCGGCTCGGGCGCGGCTCCCACCGATGCCCCCGCGACGGAAACCGGCAGTTTGGCCCCCCGGCGGCATTCCCGGCGGCCGTCCGCCCGGCGGTGGCGGCGGGCCCGGCAGCGGGTTTGGCGGTTAAGGGCCTTTCATTTTTTCGGGTAACTCCATCCAACCCCACCAGGGCGGCAGCTTGGCAAAAGCAGCGGCTCCGGTGGGGTTTTTAGTGCCCGAATTTTGCACCGGGCACGCCTCGCCACGGGTTTGGGAGCGGCACTGCAGCCTGAAAAATGAGCATTTTTACGCCATTTTCTGCCGTATCCACCGTTTTTTCGCCTACTTTGTACACGGTCGGCGCTGGTCCTCAGTAGGATTGAAGCCAGAACGGCCGTGTGTGCCTCCTATGAAACGACTTATACTCACGCTGCTCTGCCTGCTGCCCCTGCTGGCCGCAGCCCAGAGCGTGACGGTTCCCTCGGACCTGTATTTTGCCGGTCTGCACCTGCGTCTCACCGATGGGGGCCGGGCCGCCGTCCAACAGAAAGTAGATGCCATCCGGCGCTATCAGCCTTCGTTTCAGGCCCGCGTAAACCTGGCCGACGCCCACTTCCCCTCATCGACCGGGTGTTTCAAACTGAGGGCGTGCCCCTGGATTTTCGCTATCTGGTGCTCCAGGAAAGCGGCCTGCAGGGCGAGGCCCAGTCTATTCACGACGCGGTGGGCTACTGGCAGTTCAAGCGGGAGTCGGCTACGGAGCTGGGCGTGCTGGTCAACGACGTGGTGGATGAGCGCAAGCACATCGTAGTGTCGTCGCGGGCGGCGGCTAAGTACTTTCTGCGCAACAACAATACGTTTCACAACTGGCTTAACACCCTGCTCAGCTACAACCTGGGCCTGACCGGCGCCAAGCCTTACGCCCTGCCAACCGACCCGGGGCTACCGAGATGGAAATTACGGAGCAGACCCATACGTATATCCTGACCTTCCTGGCTCATAAAGTTGCCTTCGAGCCCGCCTGCGGCCAAAATCCTAAGCCCCCGATGCTGCTGGCCGAGTTTCCGGCCGCGGCTGGGCAGCAACTCTCGGCCCTGGCGGCTTCCTTGCAAACCAGCCCCCAGGAGCTGGCCAAGCACAACCGGTGGCTGCTCAACGACGGCCCCGTGCCGCTCGACAAGGCCTATACCATCCTGGTGCCCGTAACGGACCCGCTGCAGCTGACGGCTATGGCGGCCCAGCAGAAAACCGCCGCCGCCGGCCAACTCCTGCACGAGCCCGCGCCTGACCCGGAAAACGCCGAGTTTGTGCAGGTGAACGGGCTGCGTGCCATCATTGCCCTGCCCGGCGACACCAAGGAAAGTCTGGCGCAGCGGGCGGGCATGAAGATGCGTAAGTTCATGCAGTACAACGACCTGTTTGCCTTCGACAACATCGTAGTGGGCCAGCCCTACTTCGTGCAGAAGAAGCGCGACAAGGCTGCCGTAGAGTACCACGTGGCCCAGCCCGGCGAAAGTGTAGCCACCGTGTCGCAAAAGTACGGGGTGCGCGCCAAGGCCATCTGGAGCAAAAACCGCATGCCCCGCAACGAGGAGCTGCGCCCCGGCCGCATTCTGTGGCTGCAGCACACTCGGCCCAAGGAAGTAGCCATTGAATACGCCAAGAGCGACGATGCGGCCGCCCTGGCCGCTTTCGAGCGGACCTCGTCAACTGCCGCTCCCGCTACCGCCTCGGCCAAGCCTGTCCGGAAGAAAGAGAAAGTAAAGGACGAAGCCGAGCCTTACACGGGCACAACGGCCGCCGCCAACCGGATTCTGGAAGACGGCGAGGACGCGGATTCAGCTACGACCAACACCGACAAAACCCTGGTAACTCAGGCCGATAGCGCAACAGATGACCACATGGAGAATCTGAACGAGCTGCCCAGGCTACAGCGGCCAAGCCAACGGTAGCTCCGGCTACCCCCGCACCGAAAGAAGCTCCCGCGGCAGCGCAGCCCAAAAAGCCGCTGCCTACAACTACTCCCGTGGCCGATGAGCCCGAGGAAGAAGCTGTAGCGGCTGAGCCCGTAAAAACTGCCCCGCCCGCAACCCCCAAAGCCCCTACGGCCCGGTAGCTGCTCCTGCCCCGGTGGCAACTACGCCCGCCAGCACCGCGGCCCACCCCGCCCCTGCTTCCTCCCCGGCTCCCACGACTACTGTAGTAGAACCGGTGCCGGCCAGTGGGCAGCATACCGTACAGAAGGGCGAAACGCTCTACGCCGTGGCCCGCAAGTACGGCCTGCGCCCGCGGACCTGATTGCCTGGAACAATTTGCCGGCCAGCCCTTCGTTGCGCCTGGGTCAGGTGCTGCGGGTAGCCGCGCCCACAGCCGCTGCGGGCAGCTCCGAGGCTAGCCCGGCAGACGGAACGGTAGCCTCGGCAGCGCCGGTGAATCATACGGTGGTAGCCGGCGAGTCGATGTACGGCATTGCCCGGCGCTACGGCGTGAGCATCAAGCAGGTAATGGAGTGGAATAACAAGGCCGATACCAACGTGAAGTTGGGAGAAGTCCTCGTTATTAAGGCTGCTAAGTAGCTTATCCAGTATCTTTGAACGGTTTCCGATTTTTATTCTCTGATTTTCCGAATGCGTCCCTTCTTTCGAGTACTCCTGTTTGGCGGCCTGCTTACGGGCCCTTGGCGGCCCAGGCTCAGCAGCCCACGGCCCCGGCTCCGGCCGCCCTTTCCGAAGATTCTGTGCGGGTGATGTCGGGCCTGGTGCAAGCCAGCGTACGGCAGCTACGCGAAATTTACTTTGAGCCCAGCGACACCCGGGCTGTTACCCTGATTGAAACGGCTCTGCAGGAAATCCCGGCCCTCAACCAGCGCCTGAGCCACTACACGGCCAGCCTGCCCCGGGAGCAGCAGCAGGTGTTGGCCCAGCGCCTGCGCCAGCAGCCCTGGCAGATTGAACTCCAGACCCTGATGCGCAGCCCGCAGTTTCGCAACTTCGACGCCCGCGCCGCCAAAAACCCCGACCTGAAAGCCGCCACCGAGCGGCTGCGGGCCTCGGGCTTCGTGGGTGCTTCCCGGCCCGCTCCGGTAGTAGCCGCGGCCCCGGCTTCCGAGCCGATGGGTACCATAGCCCCGCGCCTTCTAAGCCGACGAAGTCTGCTAAACCAGCTCCGGCTGCCAATTCCCTGGCTTCATCGAAAACCGGAGCGGCCAAGCCAGCCACGGGCTTTAAGGTAGCCCCGCTTACGGCACCGGCAACGGCTAAAGCAGCTCCGGCCGCCACAACAGCAGCGGCCCCGGCCCCGGCCCCGGTCAGTGCTGCTACTGCAGCTCAGGTGCGGCACACGGTGCAGAAGGGCGAGACGTTGTTCAGCATTTCCCGCCACTACGGCGTAACCCCGGCTCAGGTGCAGGAATGGAACAACAAGCCAACCGGGGCCGTGAAGATTGGCGAAGTGCTGGTATTGAACCCAGCCAAGTAAGACCAACCTGGCTTAACCCAACAAAAAAGGGACGCTGCTACAGCGTCCCTTTTTTGTTGTTAGTCCCTGGTCAGCTTTACGCAGCTACGGCCACTTGTGGGCCAGCCGGGCTATGCGCCGGGTGCGCGACTTCAGAAAGGCTACTACTTCGGCGTCAGACTGATACTGCCCGCCCAGGTTCACGAAGTTCTTGGCCAGCAAGTCGTAGCGGCGGGTCATCAGGTAGGCAAAAATGTGCAGGAAGTGAATTCCGTCGAACACTACCGCCTGATTCTGTGTGTACTGGTCCAGGTTTTTGCGGAAGTGGGCCGGGTGTTCGGTCCAGTGCAGGGCGGGCTTGAGGTGGTGGCTAATGTGGTAACCGTCGTTCCAGCACTTGTGGTTGTACTTGGTATTGATGCAGGTCACGCTGTTGGTGTAGCAGTTGTCGGGCGTGGCCGCGTTAATAAAGGCGTGCTGGCTCCAGTTGCCGAGCATCATCACGGCCCGGGTCACGATGACGGGCAGAATCAGCACGGCCAGCGTGGCGGGCAGGTTTACGAAGGCCAGCCCCAGGCAAGTCAGCAGGTAGATTACCTCCCGCGCAGCAGCCGAAACCGCAGCTTGGGCTTGCTGGTCCGCCCCAGATACAGCACCAGTTTAGGAATGCCCAGCAGGAAAAAATCGACCAGGTAGCGGCCAAAGCTGGCTACCGAGTCGCGCTGGTAGTACATGGTGGAGCTTTCGTCGTCGGGCAGGTTATTCTCGGGGTGGTGCATGCCGAGGTGGTGGGTCAGGTAGGTTTCGGGGGTTTGCCCAAACAGCGGCCCGATAACCCAGGGAATGTAGTGGTTGAGCCGGCTGTACTTTTTCTTGAACAGGATGCGGTGACTGGTGCAATGCAGCATCAGCCCAAACGGACCTTTGAAGTAAAAGGTGGTCAAACCCATATACACGGCAAACGCCGCCCACCACCAGCCCGCTGGCAACCCGGGCACAAACAGCAGGGCCACCAAAGGCAGCAGCGTGACCGATATTTCCAGGATGAGGTACACAAACGGCAGGTCCCGCTTGTCCTGAATAAACTGCAGCAACCAGGCATCCAGCCGGGAAACGGGGCCGCCGGGTCGTAGACCGGGTCGGTGAGGGCAACCAAATACTTCATGGGCAAATACTGGCCGAACCGCTCGACCGGGGATGACGACAACAATAAATAGCTACCCGAGGAATAAGAAAGCGCCGCGCCCCGGGGGCAACGGCCGAAAGAGCATATCGAATAAAGAAGCCGAGGGCTAGCATAGCAAGGCTGAACTATAACGGCCCGGGACGCGGAATAAGTCCAATAGTTGGAGCAAGATAGCCAGATTCTTACGGATGAGCTTTTGTAGACTATGGTTTGCTTGGCTTAGTTGCAACGCCGAAACGAGGCTATCTGCTCAGAAAGAGACTTTCAGTTGGTCAGAGCCATAAAAGCCAGTTGCAGACTATTTCTGCTTGGAGAGGAAAGTTTTCTACTCTGAGTACACTTCAGCCCCAGTCAACTGTTAACCAAGCTGCCCGATTCACCTTTTTGCTACCTGAGCGCTTCAGCTGTCGAGGACGGCACCCAAGGCCCTCCTTTTGGTGTTAGTACGCAAAAACCACTTGCCGCGCAATCTTTCCTGACCCCGCATTTGGCGGTAACTTTACTTTCGGCTTCGGGTCCTAATGGCCCGGGGCCTGTTTGCCCATGCCCGTATTCTCGCACCTGCACTGCCATACCCAATACTCCCTGCTCGACGGCCAGGCCAGCATCGGAGCCCTGATGAAAAAGGCCCAGGCCGACGGCATGCCCGCCGTAGCCCTCACCGACCACGGCAATATGTTCGGGGCTTTCAACTTCGTGGCCGAAGCCAATAAGTACAACGTGAAGCCCATCGTGGGCTGCGAGTTTTACCTGGTGGAAGACCGGCACAAGAAAAGCTTCAGCCGGGAAAAAGGCGAGCGGGACGTGCGTCACCACCAGCTCTTGCTGGCCAAGGACCAGGCCGGCTACCAGAACCTGGCTAAGCTCTGCTCCATGAGCTTTATTGAGGGCGTGTACTCCAAGTACCCACGTATCGACAAGGAGCTGCTGCTGCAGTACCACGAAGGTTTGATTGCCACTTCCTGCTGCATCGGCGCCGAAATCCCCCAGGCTTTGCTCTGGAAAAGTGAGGAGGAAGCCGAGAAGCAGCTCAAGTGGTGGCTCGACGTATTCGGCGACGACTACTACATCGAAATCCAGCGCCACGGCATCGAGAACATCGACAACACCGGCAAAAGCCAGGAAGACCTGAACCAGATTTTGCTGCGCTGGGCGAAGAAGTACAACGTTAAGGTCATCTGCACCAACGACTCGCACTACGTCAATCAGGAGGACTTTGCGCCCCACGATCTGCTCCTGTGCGTGAATACCGGGGAAGAGTACAGCATCCCGGTCGGCGACTTCCAGACCAAGTACTTCCGCCTGATTTCGGGCGAGAAAAAGGTGCTTTACGACCACCTCGACAACCTGCGCCCCCTGGCCTCGTCCGACGACTCCGTGCGGCGCCAGCTTATGCGCATCGACGAGGAATTTCAGATGCCCAAGCCCCGCTCCCGCTTCGGTTTCCCCAACGACCAGTTCTTTTTCAAGAGCCAGGAGCAGATGAACCAGCTGTTCAGCGACGTGCCGGAAAGCGTGGACAACACCAACGAAATCGTTGATAAAATCACGCCGCCCAAGCTGCAGCGCGACATTCTGCTGCCCAACTTCCCCATTCCTGCGGCCTTCGCCAACGCCGACGAGTTTCTGCGCGAGCTGACCTACGTGGGGGCCTTCGGGCCAAGTGCCGGCAAAGGCGTCGTGACGATGACCAAGCCGCCCCGCTACTCCGAGCGCACGCCCGAAATCGAGGAGCGCCTGGACTACGAGCTGCGCATTATCCAGACGATGGGCTTTGCGGGCTACTTCCTTATCACCCAGGACTTTATCAACCACGGCCGCAGCGTGGGCGTGGCCGTAGGGCCGGGCCGGGGCTCGGCCGCCGGTTCTGCGGTGGCCTACTGCGTGGGTATCACCAACATCGACCCGATTAAGTACTCGTTGCTGTTCGAGCGTTTCCTCAATCCGGAGCGCGTGTCCATGCCCGATATCGATATCGACTTCGACGACGTGAACCGCCAGCGCGTGATTGACTACGTGGTGGATAAGTACGGCAAAACCCAGGTGGCTCAGATTATCACCTTCGGTACCATGGCCGCCAAGTCCAGTATCAAGGACGTGGCCCGGGCCATGGAGCTGCCCCTGCCCTGACCAACGAGCTGGCCAAGATGGTGCCCGAAAAGCCCGGCACCACGCTGGCTGGGCCTTTGCTGAAAACCAGGAGCTGGACATGATCCGGCGCGACGACGCGGCCGACAACCTGCGCGGGCACATCCTACGCCTGGCTGAAAAGCTCGAAGGCTCGGTGCGCAACACCGGTATTCACGCGGCCGGCGTCATCATCGCCCCGACGACATTACCAAGTACATTCCGGTTTCGACCTCCAAGGACTCGGACCTGCTCGTCACGCAGTTCGACGGCAAGGTGATTGAGAGTGCCGGGATGCTGAAGATGGACTTTCTGGGCCTAAAAACCTTGACCATCATCGTCGATGCCCTGGAGCTGATCAAGAAGAACCACGGCGTCGATATCAACATCGACGACATCCCGCTCGACGACCCCAAAACCTACGAGCTTTACCAGCGCGGCGACACGATTGGCACGTTCCAGTTTGAATCCGAGGGCATGCGCATGTACCTCAAGGACCTCAAGCCGACCAACATTGAGGACCTGATTGCCATGAACGCCTTGTACCGGCCCGGCCCGATGCAGTTCATTCCGAACTTCATCAACCGCAAGCACGGCCGCGAGGAAGTGGAATACCCGCACGAGCTGCTGGAGCCCATTCTGAACTACTCCCAGGGCATCATGGTGTACCAGGAGCAGATTATGCAGGCCGCCCAGATCTTGGCCGGCTACTCCCTGGGTGGTGCCGACTTGCTGCGCCGGGCCATGGGTAAGAAGGACATGAAGAAGATGGCCCAGGAGCGGGAGAAGTTCTGCAAGGGCGCGGCCGAGCTGCACGGCATCAAGGAAAAGAAGGCCAACGAGGTGTTCGACGTGATGGAGAAGTTTGCGGCCTACGGCTTCAACCGCTCCCACTCGGCTGCCTACTCGGTAGTGGCCTACCAGACCGGCTACCTCAAGGCCAACTACCCGGCCGAGTACATGGCCGCCGTGCTGACCAACAACATGTCGGATATCAAGAAGGTGACCTTCTTTATCGAGGAAGCCCGCCGCCAGGGTGTGGCCGTACTTGGGCCCGACGTGAACGAATCCATTCTCAAGTTCAACGTAAACGAAAAGGGCCAGATCCGCTTCGGTATGGCCGCCGTGAAGGGCGCCGGTGAGGCCGCCATTGAGAACATTGTAGCGGAACGCGGCAAGAAAGGCCCGTTCACCGATATCTTCGACTTCTCCAAGCGCGTCAACCTGCGGGCCGTCAACAAGAAGACCTTCGAAAGCCTGGCCTTGTCGGGCGCTTTCGATTCGTTTGAGCGCTACCACCGCCGGCAGTTCGTGGAAGCCCCAGCGGCGACCAGAACCTGATTGACAAGGCCGTGCGCATGGGCCAGCAGTACCAGGCCGACCAGGATTCGGCCCAGCAAAGCCTGTTTGGCGGCGGGGCTTTTGGCGCGGTAGCCATGCCCCTGCCCAAGGTGGCCGACATGGAGCCCTGGCCCGCTACTGAGCAGCTGCGCCGTGAAAAGGAAGTGGTAGGCTTCTACCTCTCGGGCCACCCACTCGACGACTTCAAGCTCGAAATCGACTCCTACTGCACCTGCGGGCTGGACAAGGTGGAGAACTATAAAAACCGCGAGGTGACGGTAGCCGGCCTGATTTCGAACGTCATGTTCAAAACCACCAAGACCGGTCAGCCCTTCGTCTCGTTCAGCGTGGAAGACTACGAGTCGTCGTTGAACCTGGCCTTGTTCCGCGACGACTACAGCCGTTTCTCGGCCCTGATTAACCCCCGCAACTACGACAAGGAGCAGGTACCGCCCATGTACATTCGGGGCAAATACGCCCAGCGCTTCCGCGACTCCGACCAGTTCGAGTTCAAGATTCTGACCATGGAGCCCCTGTTCAACGTGGCCGAAAAGCTCGCCAACGGTGTGCGGGTGCAGCTCGACCTACGCACCATCACCGAGCCTTTCATGGACCGGTTTATGGAAGCCGTGGAAGGCTGCGCGGGTTCGAAAAAGCTCGAAATCAAATTCGCCGAGCCCCACGAGCACCTTGCTGTCGACACCTATTCGCGGCGCTACCGCATCGAACCCAAGGAATTCATTCGCCGGATGCGGGCCATGGAAATCGAAGCCTGCCAGTTGATTTAAACGCGGCACTTATATAGCATATAGCAAAGCGGCTTGCAGCACACTTCTGCAAGCCGCTTCGGTATACGGGTACGGCTTATCTTACTACCCGTTTGCTTATTCCGGATTTGTCAATCTTTTAGCCTATGCCGACATCTACCCGTTTTCAGTTTTACCTTTTTCTACTGGCCCTCTGTAGTCTGCTGGCTGGTCCGGCCCGGGCTCAGACTTACTACCTTGATTTAGGTCAGCAACAAATTGTACTGCCCGACCGGGTGCTGCACGTGGAGCAAGTCGTGGATGGGCGGCCCGGCCAATCTCCGACGGTGGGGTTGGTTTACCGCGGCCTTGATAACCGGCAGGCAGCGGTACTCTTTCTCAACGGCTTGGAAGCTGAGCTCAGCTCTTTTCTGCGCAAGCAGCTGCCCGCCCGCACTGGCGACCATGCCGTGGTGCTTTGCGTGCGGGAGCTGCGGATCAATGAGCAGATGGGCAAAATAACGGAAGAGGCCAGTGCTGATCTGGCGGCCGATGTGTACGAGCACCGACCCGACGGCTACCATTTTGTTCGGAGTGTGGCGGCCCGCACCGCCAAGCGTGCCCTGGAAACCACCGCCCAGCATCCCATGCACCTGGCCTTGCTGCTGCAGCAGTGCCTGGGACAGGTAGCGGCCACCGACTGGGCCCAAACCAACTTATCGCCTGCCCGGGCGCTTTCACAACTCGCCACTGATGTTCCCGTTACGCTCACTGCGGCCGGAAAGAAAACACCCTTACCTGCCATTCTGCGACAAGCGCCGCGGCCTGGCGTGTATTATAGCTTCGAGCAATTCTTGGCCAACCGTCCCGATACCACCCTGACCGTGCACGCCGACACAGTGCCCTTGCGGCTGCGAGGCCTCGACGGCCGGCGGCTATGGCGTGGTGTGGCCCGGTTTCGGCCGGTAACTGTAGACGCCAAGGGCAAGAATCAGCCTATGCGCCAGCCCGCCTGGGTTTTGCGGATGGAGAGCAGCTCTACATTCAGCACGAAAAGCGGTATTTTCCTCTGGTACGCCAAGGCAACTTCTTCACGTTTGTGGGCGAAAAGCCGCTCGACCCGGAGTATATACGCGCCAAATCGGAAGCCCAGGTCCGGTCAATGGTAACTGGAGTAGGCACCGTATATGCCCAGAACCATACCGGCGAGCCAACCCCTTATGCCCTCGATATGCGGACGGGCCAAATGGCTCCTTTCCCCAATCCGCTACGCCCCGCCCTACCCGGCTCGATACGGCCTATGTGTATCTGTACCGCCAGAATGATGCTTCCCCGGCGCCCATTCCCGTGTTTGTGGAAGGCAGAGAGGTCGGGAAGCTGCGGCCGAATGAATACCTGGAGCTGCCCTGGCCCTATTATGCCCGGATGCTGCGGCTGTGTTTGGGCGTAGCCACGCCCAACCCTTGCCAACTGCTGGTACCGAATGCTGCCAAGCTGAACTACCTAAAAGTATCGGCTATTCCCGCTACGGCTGGGGAACCACTCTGGCAATGGGTAAGCGCCGCGCAGGGCGAAGCAGATCTTGATGCGTTAGATAAGCTACGGGCTGCCGCGGCCAAGTAAATAGCCATTTGTAAACCCAAAAAAGGGAGCCAGAATCTGGCTCCCTTTTTCATTTCATTGTTCACTTATCTACGAGTTACGGCGCTGCTCCTCGTCGGTGGTATAGCCGCTGCGCTGAGTCGTGGCGTCGTTGATGCGCTCTACATCTACTTCGGTTTTGCGCACCGTGTCACGGATGGTTTCCTCTCGCTCGGTTACTTCCTTGCCCAAGGTTACTTCTTCTACTACGCGGGCTTCTTTGCCTACTACAGCACGTTCGGCGCTTTCCGTGATTTCAATTTCGCCTTCCTTAAAGGCATTGAAATCGGCTTCCGTAGCGGGGCGGTTTACGGGATGACGCTCCACACTTACGTGCTCTTCCCGCAGACGTACGCTGGCTTCTACCGGACGCTCCACGATGCGGCTCCGCAGACGGGCGCCACCGGTTTGCTCCACGCGCTTGCCTACCTGCAGGTTTTCTTCAATCACCTGGGCCGACAGACCTTCTTGGCCCGTAGTGGCACCAGCCTGCAGGTTGTTAGCTCCGGCATAGCCGGTTTGTGCCGCGCGCTCATCCACGTCAACGGCGCCAGCATTATCCAGAATTTCGGCAGCCCGGTGAGCGTGCTCTGCCGACTGGCAGTGTACAGTCAAAATAGAGTGGCCCTGCCGGGCTACGTGCGAGTAGCGGCGGGCATCTTCGGTATCGTCGCCACCAAACAGGTTGCTGAAGAAGTTGCTCACACTGTCCCCGGTACGGCCGGCGGCGTCGCCTACGGCCTCGGTGGTTGTGCCACTGGTGTTCTGGTAGTTGCTGCTATTGGTGCTGCCACCGGCAGTAGCGGCACCGCCCGAGGAGATGTCAACATTTTCCTGAGTAAAACCGGCAGCAATAAGTTGGGCCGAAGCCTGCTGAGCGGCTTGAATATTATCGAAGAATCCTACTACGGTCTGGTTCATTGTGAAAGAATTTAGGGTTGGGGTATGAATAGGTTGTGTTTTCTGTTTTACTGAATGGGCGCCGTTCCTGGCGCTGCGGCCGGGCCGGCTCCGTCGGCCGAATTGCGGGCAACGTGGATTTCCTCGTGCCGCAGCATAATGGGCTGAGTAAGCGTGGTAGTCTGAGTGCGCTTGGTCACCCGGATTTCCTCCACCACCAATAGGCGCGTTACTACTACTTCGCGCAGCACCGGAATAATTGTGGTGTCGCCGTCGTAGCGCAGGCCGGGCGTAGGGGCTCCGTCGGCCACAAACTGGTTGACGGGTACTCGTTCTACCAGCACTTCCTCGTGCTGCAGCGGAATTTCGAGCATTTCTTCCCGCTCGTGAACCGTCTTGGACAGGCGTACCCGACCACTTTCCACCACCTCCCGGTTGATAACGGCCTGTTCTTCGATGACCGGTATTACCAGGGTTGTCCGGGGCAGCGGCCTGCCGGGGCGTTTCGGAAAAATTAGCGGATGGGCGGTTGGGTTCCATGGCCCAATCTTACGCTCCCGTTTTTCGATGGTTCCTACTGTCGAGTTCCCTAAGCCGCCTTACTCTGGCTACTTTTTAGCACTATAATTACCTCTATTTTTACATACTAATATTTTAATAAGCAGCCTTTTAGCTTCCGTAGCCGATATTAAGCTTCTGCATACGCTTATCGAATGAATTGGACAAAACCAGCTAGCATAGATTTGAATTAAAGCATGATTTTTTATTATCTATCCAAAGGAAAGTATAGCAGAGTAGCCGCAAAATTAATTTTCAATATTTATTGAAAGTTTGATAGATACTCCTACATTTGAGCCATGCAACTCGACGAAGCTAAGCGCAGATTCATCGAAGGCTGGGGCACACTGGGCTCGGCCTGGGGCGTGAGCCGCACCATGGCCCAGGTCCATGCCCTGCTGCTGGTATCGTTGGGAGCCTTGAGCACCGAGGACATTATGGACCAGCTCCAGATTTCGCGGGGCAACGTGAACATGAACGTGCGGGCCCTAATGGACTGGGGTATCGTGCGCAAGGAACTGCGGCCCGGCGAGCGGCGCGAGTTCTTTTCGGCCGAGAAAGATATTCACCGGGTAGCCACGCTTATCTTAAAAGAACGCCGCCGCCGGGAGTTGGAACCCATCATGCGTGTGCTCAGTGAAATCAGTCAGGTAGAGCCTTCCGCTACTGCTACAGCCGAAGAAACCGAGGCCTTTACCCAAATGATTGGCAGCATCCACAACTTTGCGGAGTTTGCCGACCGAGCCGCTGCTACCTTGATTAAAGCCGATGAAAACTGGTTTCTCAGCACCTTCATGAAGCTCATGCGCCCCAGCCAACCATAAGGGCCTATTTTTTTACTTATTTCTTTCAAATTTTACTGAAAGTTTCATACAAGTCATAATCCATTCTATTTTCCTGTCTGTCCGCCTTTCTTCAGCCTACCAACAACACAGCTTTATGACACGGCCTAAAATGATTCTCGCCGGTGGTAATGGGTTCCTGGGTCAACACCTGACGCGCTATTTCACCCAACTGGGCTACTCCGTAGTAGTGCTTAGCCGCCAGCCGCAGGCGCGGGGTGTGCAGTGGGACGGGCGCACGCTTGGGCCCTGGGCCGCGGAGCTGGAAGGAGCCGCAGTAGTAATTAATCTGGCGGGCCGCACAGTTGACTGCCGCTACACCGCGGCCAACAAGGACGCCATTACCCGCAGCCGCACCGAAAGCACCCGGGTCATTGGCCAAGCCATTGGGGCTTGCCAGAATCCGCCGGCGGTGTGGCTCAACTTATCGACAGCCACTATTTATACCCACACCGAAGGCAAGGAGCCCGCCAACACAGAGGCGGCCGGGTTATTGGTCACAACTTCTCCGAAACGGTAGCTCAGCAGTGGGAAGCGGAGTTTTGGCAGGCTGCTACTCCCCACACGCGCCGCGCGGCCTTGCGCACAGCCATTGTCCTGGGTCCTGATGGTGGCGCCTTGCCCGTCGTGGCGCGCCTGGCGCGGTATGGCCTGGGCACGCCGCAGGGCACGGGCCGGCAGTGGGTAAGTTGGCTCCACGTGCTGGACTTTTGCCGCGCCGTGGAGTTTCTGCTGTCCCGCCCCGACCTGGATGGCACCTTCAATTTCTGTGCGCCTACTCCCCTGATTAATCAGGAGTTTAATGGCCTGCTCGACCATTACTACCGGCCACGCTTGCACCTGCCCCAGCCCCGGTGGCTGCTCGAAATTGGCGCCCTGCTGCTCAGAACCGAGACCGAGCTTATTCTGAAAAGCCGCAAAGTCGTGCCCCAGCGGCTAACCCAGGCGGGCTTTGCCTTCCAGTTTCCGACCTGCGACCTGGCCCTGGCCGACCTGGTACCCCAGCTGCCCTAGCTTTTTCGACCGGCTGAGCTTCTGTGCTTCTTATTCGTTTGTTTTTTTCACTTCTAACTCCTCTCTGTCATGAATTACCACTTGCTCGTTTACGGGGTATATCTGCCCGTCACGGTCCTGCTCACGGTATGGGTAGCCCGCACGCTTTTCACGAACGGCCGCACGTTTCTGGTCGATATCTTCCACGGCAACGAGCAGTTGGCTGATTCGGTCAACAAGCTTCTACTCATGGGCTTTTACCTCATCAACATCGGGTATGCCACTCTGACGCTCCGCAGTACTGACGAAATCAGCAGCTACCAGGCCAGCGTCGAAACGCTTAGTATCAAGATTGGCACCATCATCCTGATTCTAGGCGCCATGCACTTCTTTAATCTGTATGTGTTTTATAAGCTCCGCCACCGCGCCCAGGAGTATGCCCGCGCCTATCAGTTTGTGGTCGATAAAAAAGCGTAACTCTTCTTCCCTCCTACTTGGCTTGGCCGTGAGCTACCGGCAGAGGCGAAGCTTTCCGCCCGGTGAGGGAAATATGACAAGCTGGCCGGTGAAACTTTCCGGCGCGGGACTTGTTGAACTCCCAATCTGCTACCTTGCAGCCCCAAGTTTCGTAAGGAGCATTTTCATTGTCACCACAAACCCCCTATTGTCATGGGACATAAAGCCATCGAGATTACCGATGCTAACTTCGACCAGATTATCAACTCCGACAAACCCGTGCTCGTGGATTTCTGGGCCGAGTGGTGCGGTCCGTGCCGCATGGTCGGCCCGGTAGTTGAAGAGCTGGCCGGTGAATATGAAGGCCGGGCCGTGATTGGCAAGGTCGACGTAGACTCCAACCCCCAGACCTCGGCCAAGTTTGGCATTCGCAGCATTCCGACGCTGCTCGTGTTCAAAAACGGTCAGATCGTGGACAAGCAAGTAGGCGCCGTGCCCAAGCACGTGCTGGCCCAGAAATTGGATGCCCAGGTAACCGCCTAACTCGTTTAGCGGCCCACTACATAGTAAAAGCCCTGCTGTTCTCCGGAACGGCAGGGCTTTTTTGCGGCTGGGAAGCAGGATTAGTAGCTCTCGTCGGGGTTGCCGGCCCGGGCTTCGGAGGGAGGTGTCTGGGTAGCTTTCACGCCGCCAAACAGCTTGAAGTTGGGCGCAAACATGATGGGCAAGGTATAAGTCATGGCGGTGGGTACGTTGTATTCTCGTCCGGGTTTGAAGGCCGGCAGGGCGGCCACCACCCGGCGGGCTTCGATATCTACTTCGGGCGCCAGGCCGCGCACCACCCGTACCTGACTTACCCGCCCGTCTTCGCCCACCGTGTACGAGACGTATACTTTGCCGGTGATATTCTTACGACGGGCCGCTTTGGAGTAAATGGTATTGCGGGCCAAATACTGCATCAGAGCTGCCTGCCCGCCCGGAAACTCGGCTGACTGCCGGCGGCGTGGCACTCCGGCATACAGCTCCCCTTCCAGATTAAAGAACTTCAGATTAGTACTCCGGCCGTTTTCGAGCCGCTCCACGGCGCTAAGCTGGCCCGTATCGTAGTAGTAGCGCCACTCGCCGTGCGGGCGGCTGGCCACGTACGTACCCTCAGAGCGTTTTTGCCCGTTGCGGTGCACACTAATCCACTTGCCCGTACGCATCCCGTCGGTGTACTCCCCGCGCTGACTCACCTTGCCATCCTCATACCACGACACGTACACGCCGTCGGCCTCGTCGTTGTGGTAGTGCACTTGCCCGGCCTTGTTACCATTCGGATGATACCAGGTAAACAAGCCATTGCGCACGGCCGGCTCGAGGCCCGTAAGAGTACCCCGTAGCAGCAGCGTACCGTTGAGGGCATAGTCACGCATGGCGTAGCCGCCCTCCCCTTTCTTACGGTCCACAACGCGGTAGTGGGTGGCGCTATCCGGTACGGTTTCCTCGTCGCGGGCATTTAAATAAACGGCAGGCAGGCTCTGCGCGCGGGCCGTGGGCAAAAAGGCTGCCGTCGCCAAAAATGCAATGAGTAGCGCTTTCATGGATTTGCAGACAGTAATCAGCTAACGAAAGATACTTACTTACTTGGTTCTAGCCAAGTAGCGGTAAACCAGACTTTAAATCTACGGTATTCACGGCTAGTTCACTATACTCGGGTACTCGAAATTTACAGATCTGGTTTCCAGGAATAGTGCACAATCAAAAAACTGACTTCGATGCCGCTATAGACACAGAAGGGCCAGCTCCCTCGCCGTTAAGCAGGAAGCTGGCCCTTGTAAAAACGCTGTTAGAAATACGTACTTACTGCAGCTGAATTGCCCGATTCATGGTTTCTTCCAGCGAAATAAGCGTTTCGGTACGCTCAATTCCTTCGATAAGCTGCACCCGGTCGTGCAGTACGTCGCGCAGGTGCTGGGTGTCGCGGCATACCAGGCGGGCAAATACGCCGTAAGCGCCGGTGGTAAAATGAATGCTCACGACTTCGGGAATTTCCCGAAGTTGCTCTACCACGCTGGCATACACCGAGCTTTTCAGCAGATAAATTCCCAGGAATGCGCTTACGCCATAGCCTAGCTTTTGGTAATCAATTTTGAGGGTAGCCCCCTTCACAATGCCTAATTCCTCTAAACGCGCCATTCGGACGTGCACGGTGCCCCCTGAAACGTGCACCTTACGAGCAATTTCGGTGTAAGGAATCTTGGCATCCTCGATCAGAAGGGCCAATATTTTGCGGTCGGTGTCGTCAAGTTCGTAATTGCGGGCCATTTTTCAGCGGGTTGATTGCCTAATTTGCAAATCTTCGTCAGTGATACTAAAAATTATGTAAAGTTTATGCCATATGTCTGCAATTATTTTATGTATTCAATTGAAATACTAAATTTGTTACAATCCAACGCAAACGGTGCTGGACCATCTTGTAGAATGATGAAACTGGCAGACATGCCCTCCTCTCTCGGGGTGGTGAATTGGGAGAAACTGGTCCGGCGGCCGGCTAACTACACCGTGGAGGTTCGAACCCTTCTTCTACAGCTGATCAGTTGGACAATGTGAGGAGGGAAAAACCAGGACGTATCTGGGTGGGTACGTTCTTCAAGAGGCTGCATCTGGGTGGGTGCAGCCTTTTTTTGTAGTAATAATCTGCGGTAGAAGCTGTCAATTCTCTGCTTCTGAAACCCAACTGGGTGCAAAGGAAATCAAAAAACAGAAGAAGTTGAAAGTTGGCATATAAAAGGCCAAGCCTAACCAAGTGATAGTTCGGAACGGGTATAGCAGTAGTCATTCGGGGAAAAACAGTTGCACAACCGGATATAATGCCCATTGACAATAAGGGAGTACAAAATCAGGCAAAAGGTTGCTTAGCTTAAATGATAAAATGCGCAAAAGCCGAAGTAGCATTGAATAAGAGTAGACTTACTCAATACCACTTCGGCTTTTCCTTGCGAGGAAAATAAACGGTATCAGGACCTTATTTTACTGGCGTGCCACGGCAGCGCTTTGCCGCTGGTGCTGGGCCTTGCCCGCGTCCAGGAACGCAATAAACTTGTTCACATCCGACTCATACGTCACCGCTGAGGTCAGAACTACCGGATTTTCCAGAGTGCTGCTGGGGCTGAGCAAAGTGTAGTACGGCTGGGCGTTCATGTTGAAGCGGCTGATCTGGAAATCCAGGTTTTGCTCGCCCAGGGTCTTTTTCACGCGTTGGTCGCGCTTGGAGGTGTACCACTGGTCGGCGGGCAGCTCAGTTTTATCATCAGCATACAAGGCCACGATGATGTAGTCGTCGCGCAGGCGCTGCAGCACACGCGGGTCGCTCCACACGCCTGCTTCCATTACCCGGCAGTTGCCGCAGTTGTGACCGGTGAAGTCCACGAAGATGGGTTTGTTCTTCTGCCGGGCACATTCTAGCGCTTCCTGCAAAGTAAAGTAGCCCGACAAATTGTGCGGCAGCTCCAAGGCATCAGCATAGCGTGGGGTAGTACAAAGCGTGTTGGCGGCGGCTTGCACCGGAGCTTGGCCCGAGCTAAGCCAGGCGAAATCCTGGCGGGCAGGCGGCGGAGCCAAAGCTGAGAGAGCATTGAGCGGCGCGCCAAACAAGCCGGGCACCATGTAGAGCATAAACGACAACGCCACGGCGCCTAACAGCAGGTGAGGCACACTCACGCGCGGATTGTCGCTGTCGTGGGGCAGGCGAATTTTGCCCAGCAGGTACAGGCCCAGCAAACCCGCCAGCACAATCCAGATAGCCAGAAAAACCGGCCGCGGCAACAGGCCCCAGTGGTACGACAGGTCGGCCGAGCTCAGAAACTTAAAGGCCATGGCCAGCTCCACAAAACCGAGCACCACTTTCAGCGTGTTGAGCCAGCCGCCCGAACGGGGCATGGACTTCAGCCAGGTAGGAAACAGGGCAAACAGCACGAAGGGCAGGGCAAACGCCGTAGAAAAGGCCAGCATGCCCAGCGTGGGCCGCAGCAACTCGCCGTTAGCCGCCGCAATGGCCACTGAGCCGACAATAGGTACGGTGCAGGAAAATGATACGAGCACCAGCGTGGCCGCCATGAAAAACAGGCCCGACCAGCCGCCCTTATCAGCTTTAGCGTCTACTTTATTGACCAAGCTGCTGGGCGCATTGATTTCGAACATGCCCAGAAACGACATGCCAAACAGCAGGAAAATAACGAAGGACAACAGGTTGGGCAGCCAGTGGGAGCTGATAACGTTGGCGGCATCGGCCCCAAAGAGCAGGCTCACTACCACGCCCACGCCGGTATAGATGCTGATGATAGACAAACCGTAAACCAAGGCCTTGCTGATGGCCTCGCCCCGGCTGCTCTTGTTGGTAAAGTACGAAACCGTCATGGGCAGCATGGGATACACGCAGGGCATGAGTACTGCTACCAGGCCGGCACCGAAGGCCAGCAGCAGGTATTTCCACAAGCTCATGCCGGTACCAGCGGGCTGATTGGAAGTCGTGGCGGCCACCGCAGCGGCTCCGGTGGCTATTTCCGGTGTTGCAGCAGGAGCCACAGCCGTCGGCGCTTCGGTTGTGGCTGAAGCCGGGGCCGTAGCTACTGCAGCCGTATCGGGAAGTGGAGCCGGGGTAGCAGCAGTGGCGCCTGATGCCGTAGCAGGAGTAGCGGCCGAGGAAGCAGCCGCAGCCGGCGGCGCGGTAGCAGCTGGCGTTTCGGCCGCAACGGCCGTCCCACTCACCTCGATGGGCCCGAAGCTTAGGGTTTCGTTGCCGGGAATGCAGCGGCCGTCTACGTCGGTGCAGCTCTGGTATTCGACGTCCGCCTTGACGGTCAGCGGGCCGGGCTGTAGCACGCGGATGCGCTGCCGGATCTGCCCGGTTCTCTCGAAGTACGTGACGTCGCCTTTAAACACGTCGTCAAACTTCTTTTTGGCGCCTACCGACTTGGGCTTCCCCACCAGCTCGTAGGCGGGGCTTTTGGCAAAGGTGAAGGCAAAAACGGTAGGCCCCAGGTCGGGGTCGAAGTCGGTGGCGTAGAGGTGCCAGGTGTTATCAATGCGGGCATTGACAATGAGGTCGACCTCCTCCCCCGCCTTGGCCGTGGACTGGCTGGTGGCAACGCTGAGCTTGGCGGGCGTGAGCACCTGGGCGGCAGCCTGACCAATTAGCAGCAGCAGGAACCACAGGGATAGCAGTATTTTTTTACTAAAAAGCATGAAGCGGAGTTAGAACAACGACAGCGTTGGAAACAAACAAAGTACGGCAGGAAGTGTCACAATCTTATTATTAAGGCTGCACCCCAGCCCCGCTTGGCCCTGCCAGCCCCGCCCGCAGCGGTGGTCAACCGGCAGCAGATAGCAACTGAGCCGGAACCGCTTGGGTAGAATCTCGTACTTTTGCATTACAAAGGAAGCCAGGCCGGTCGAGTCTTGCTCCCGCACATATGGGATTAAAAATACTACTGACGTTTTTGTTGGTGCTGATAAACGGCTTTTTCGTAGCCGCTGAGTTTGCCTTCGTTAAGGTCCGCCTGTCACAGATTGAGATAAAAGCGCAGGGAGGAAACCGCTTGGCCAAGCTGGTCGAGAGCATGCTGCACGACCTGAACTACTACTTATCCGCCACCCAGCTGGGCATTACCCTGGCTTCGCTGGCGCTGGGCTGGATCGGGGAAAGCGTAGTAGCGGAGGTCGTCATGGCGATTATTCACCAGCTCAACATTACCGTTTCTGACGCGGCCGTTCACAAAATTGCCCTGTTCACGTCGTTTACCCTGATTACCGTGCTGCACATCGTGCTCGGCGAACAGGCACCCAAGGTTCTGGCAATTCAGAAGCCCGAAACGACTTCCATGGCCATTGCCATCCCCTTGCGGGCCTTTGCGTTTGTCACCTTCCCCTGATCTGGGTGCTCGACCGGCTGTCGAATATCGTAGCCGGCTTGTTTGGGGTAGCGCCACGCATGGCACCGAGGTGCACACCTCGGAAGAGCTGCGCCTGCTGCTGGATCAAAGCAAGCAAAGCGGCGAAATCCAGGAGTCGGAGCACGAGCTGATCGAGAACGTGTTCCAGTTCAACGACCGGATGGTAAAGCAGATCATGGTGCCCCGCACAAAGCTTTCGGCCATCGACGTGGCTACGCCCCAGGACAACATCCTGGAAATCGTCTACAACGAAGGCTACTCCCGCATTCCGGTGTTCGAAGACAATATCGACAACATCGTGGGCGTGCTCTACGTGAAGGACCTGCTGCCGATTGTGCGTCGCCACGAGCCGATTGTGCTGTCCAAAATCATGCGCCCGGCCTACTTCGTCCCGGAGACCAAGAAAATCAACCGGCTGCTGCGCCAGTTTCAGCGCAAGCACACCCACATGGCCATCGTCTCGGATGAGTTCGGCGGGGTCTCGGGCATTGTGACCATCGAGGATATTATGGAGGAGCTGGTGGGCGAAATCCAGGATGAGTATGACAACGAGGTACCGGTTGTCGAGAAGATTTCGGAAACCGACTACCGCGTCAATACCTCTACCCCGATTTCCGACGCCAACGAGTACCTGCCCTACCCCTTGCCCGAGGGCGACGACTACGAAACCGTAGGTGGCCTGCTCAACGTCATCTATGGCAATATTCCGGAAGTAGGCGACGTGGCCGTGCTCGACAACTACGAGTTTCGGGTATTGCAACGCTCCCGCCGGGCCGTGGAGTTGGTACAGCTTCGGGTTACAGCCGATGAGGAGCGCGAACTGGAACCCGGCGAAGGTTTGGATATGTAAGTCGGCGCAAGTCGCCGTTTACTACAGAAAAGCCCGTTCTTAGTCAAGAACGGGCTTTTTTTATGCTTGTATCTAGCTTGTACAATAGTCTAGCTCGCCGCTACAATCCGCAAAACTGCCAGCAGCACTCCGACGCCAATGGCAATCCAGACGCCCTTGGAGACTTTGGTGGGCTTAGTTGGTGCCTCGGGCTGCTTCGTGGCCTGCTGCTCGGCCTGGCGCTGCTCGGGAGCCACTGCCAGGACGGCCGCCGCCTGCCGGGCTGGCGCCGTTACGGGCTCAGGAGTAGGATGAGCCGTGCTAGCTGTAGACGTAGCAGAAGCTACCAGCTCAGTTGGTGCTGACGGATGAGCTACGGATTGGGCCTGGGAAGTAAAGGTGGTAACGGCCATCAGGCCGCCGAGGAAAAGAGAGTAAGGCTTTTTCACAAAGAATGTGTTGAATGGGTCCTGAACAGTATGCCCAGAATATGGAAATCAATAACAGCATAATTTGCGGCCCTCACAACTAATCCGAAGCTGCTCCGCTACTCGGGCTTGAGCCAGCTGGCGTACAGCACATAGTTGTCGGCGGTGCGGCTTAGGTTGGCCCGCTGCTCTTCCGTTACGGGCTTGATCTTGCGGGCTGGTATTCCGGCGTACAAGTAGCCCGGCTCACACTGCGTATTTTCCAGAACCACGGCCCCGGCAGCAATAATGCACCCCTGCCCCACCACAGCCTGGTCCATCACAATGGCGCCCATCCCGATCAGCACATCATCCTCAATGGTGCAGCCATGCACAATGGCTTTGTGGCCGATGCTGACCCGGGACCCGACGGTGGTAGCAGCCTTCTGGTAGGTGCAGTGCAGCACGGCCCCATCCTGAATATTGGTTTTGTCGCCAATGCGGATGCTGTTCACGTCGCCGCGGATAACGGCGTTAAACCACACGGTGCAATCAGCGCCTAAGATCACGTCGCCGATAATAGTGGCGTTGTCGGCCACGAAGCAGTTGGCGCCCCAGGTTGGCAAAATGCCGTGCACGGGCAGAATCAGAGCGGGCATAGGATGAAGTGGTGAGCTGGCGAAATCGTGAGTTGATGTTCTAACAGAACAAACAGGGCTGCAAGAACGAAAAACTCACCAACTCACTAGTCCTCTACTTCACCTCTACCGGGCCAGCATCCGCCGCCAGGTACCTTTCTGCACGTTGTATTTCAGCGTGCTGGGCAAGGCTTGCCAGAAATACTTGTTGATTTCCACCGCGAAGCTGGGCTGCATGTAGCAGTTGATAGTGCAGCCCTCACACTGGGGCAGCCGCCCCTCCAGGGCCACCATCCGCCCTACTTCCGGCGACTGATACAACTCGTAAAGTTGGCCCTGAATGGGAAATTTCTGCTCCCCTAAGTGGTAACAGGGCACCACCAGCTCGTTGCTAGGCGAGATGACCAGCGTGGTGCTAGCAGCCTTGCACACCGGAGCGGCGACGTGGTTGCCCCCGTCTTTGCGCAATTGAATAAAGGCTTCATTCAAATATACGCCCCGCTTTTTACCGAAGGCCGACAGATAATCCAGCTCCGCTGTGGTTAGCTGCTCCCCGGTTTCCACGCTGTTGTATTCAAAGGCCGGGTTGATTATCAGCATCAGGCCATTGGGCTGAGCAATGTCGCGGTACACGGCTTCTAGGTCGTGCAGATTCTCCCGGAACACGGTAAAGAGAATATCGGGCCGCTCCCCCAACTCTTTGGCCACCCGGATGCTTTCCAGCACGAAGTCGTAGCAGGCCACGCCGCGGCCTTTGTCGTGCACTTCCTTCTCGGAAGCGTCCAAGGAGAAATGCAGCATATCCACCTTGCCCCGCAGCTTTTCGGCGTACTTTGGGTACAGCAGGCAATTGGTGGTTAGCGTCGTAATAAAGCCCATGTCGTGGGCCAGGCCCACAAACTCGTGGATCTGACGGTGTAGCAGCGGCTCCCCGCCCGTAAAGTCGACCACGCTCACGCCCAGACGCTTCAGGTCCCGCAGGTTCTGCTCCACGTCGGCCAGTTGGATATAGGGCGAGGGTTTCTCCCAGATATCACAAAATGAGCACCGTGCATTGCACCGGTACGTGACGTAATAATTGCAAAGCACCGGGTGACGAACAATCCGCATAGTGGCCCAAAGGTAAGCAGGAGTTGGTGGGCAAAGCTTGGAGCACCCAGCGCTGCCCAACCATCTTAGTGCTGCAGAATACCGCGGCCCACGTCCCAATGTTTGGGAGTAGCCGCCAAAGCCTCGGGCGTAGCCGGTCCGTAGTGCTCCAGGTAATAGTTGCAGAACCCTTTTAAGGGACAATTAGGACAGTCGGGCTTAGTGAAAAAGCAGATATGCTGCCCATGCCAGTAGTTGTGCTTGTGAAAGTTGAGCAGTACCAGCGCATCCTTCGGCAGCTGAGCCAGCAGCAGCTGATGCGCCTTCTCGACAGATACTTTTGGCCCTATCATGCCCACGCGCTGGGCTACCCGGTGTACGTGGGTATCGACGGGCAGCACCGGCTTCTGGTAGTTAAAGAGCAGTACCAGGGATGCCGTCTTCAGCCCGATACCCGGCATATCGGTTAGCCATTCCAGCCCTTTTTCCGCGGGCCAGTCCGCCAGAAAGTCGAGCGTAAAGCTGCCCTGCTCGGCCTTGATCCGGCGCAGAATCTCCTGGATGCGGGGTGCCTGCGTATCGGGCCAGCGGGTGGTCCGGATGGCGTGGGCCAGGTCGGCGGTAGGCGCGGCTAACACGCCTTCCCAATCTCCGAAAGCCTCCAGCATCCGGTCGTAGGCCAGTTCCTCGTCGTGGTGGGTGGTGCGGTGCGACAACAGGGTGCTGATCAGCTCCCGCATGGGCGTACGGCGCGGCTTGGGGTCCAGGGGGCCAAAAAAATCGTTCAGAATCACGTGGTTCTGCCAGGTCTTGTCGGCCGCAGGCAGCGAATAGGCATCAGTCATGCACAGTTGTACCGTCCGGGCTCGGCACGGGTTGCCTGACGTGGGTGCATTTAGGGCCTTGGTGGCTGCAGAACCAAGAAGCAGGGCATAAAAAAAGGCGGCACCCGAGGGCACCGCCTTTTTGTTCTTAGAAACTAGATTGCTTAGATGGTGCCTTTTTCGGCAGCCTTCTTCAGTTTCTCGTTAGCGAAGATGGCAACTTCTACACGACGGTTAGCAATCCGACCAGCTTCGGTCGAGTTGTCGGCTACTGGCTGCTTCGAGCCGTAACCCGTTACCGTGAAGCGCGAAGCGTCTACACCTTGCTGCTGGGCATAGTTGGCTACAGCCTGAGCCCGGCGCTGCGACAGAGGATCGTTGATGGCGTCCGAACCGCTGGTGTCGGTGTGGCCTTCCACGATTACGTTGGTGTCGTTGTACTTGATGAGGGTCTTAGCCAGCTCAGCAATGTTTTCCTGAGCCGTCGAGGTCAGAGCAGCCGAGTTCTTAGCAAACAGCAGGCCCGAATCGAAGGTGATTTTGATGCCTTCACCAACGCGCTCAACGCGGGCACCAGCCATTTCACGCTTCAGCTCAGCAGCTTGCTTGTCCATACGGCGACCAATCAGAGCACCGCCAGCACCACCGACGGCAGCACCAATGATGGCACCTTTGGCCGTACCCGACTTACCACCGATTACGCGGCCCAGAACGGCACCGCCAGCAGCACCACCCAAACCACCGATGATAGCGCCTTTAGCCGTCTTGCTCCAAGGCTTCTTTTCCGTGGTCGTCGTTTGAGCCTGGGCGTAGTTAGTGCCCAGCAGCAACACTGCCATCATAAATGCGATATACGAACGAAGGCTTTTCATTTTGTTGAGGTTTGTGTTTTTGGTATGATGTAAATATGCAGAGGTTTTTCTTTTTGAAGCAAAGTTCCTGCTTCAAGTAGCAAGCTTGCTTTCGTGTTGTAAAGCAATTTGCAATCCCCTTGCCAAACTAGTACTAAGCCCAAAAAAAACTTCGAAAACAGCATTCACAGGCTTTAAATGAGCTTTTTAAAAAACCTTGTTATTTACTCTAACGGCAAAACACAGATAATTATTGCTGTCACTGGCTTACTTAAACCCAGTCTTTTATTATCATGCTCCTATTATTTATTATTTTACAAACCTGCTTCTTCTAATTTTAAATTGGGGCTTGATAATTAGTCTAATTTAAGCTGAAGGGACCAGCGAACAGCTCCTTCTTAGTTCATGTACCAGTAGTGAAAATAAAAAGGCCGCGCCAAATTGGCGCGGCCTTTTAAAAATGCAGTTGTACTTAGCAGCTTACAGAGTGCCGTTTTCAGCAGCCTTCTTCATTTTCTCGTTGGCGAAGATGGCAACTTCTACGCGACGGTTTGCCTGCTTGCCTTCAGCGGTGGTATTATCAGCCACGGGCTGCGACGAGCCATACCCTTTGGTCTGAACGCGTGCTGCGTCTACACCCTGACCGATGGTGTAGTTGGCCACGGCCTGAGCGCGACGCTCGGAAAGAGGCTGGTTGATGGCATCCGAACCGGAGTTGTCGGTGTGGCCCTCGATGATGACGTTGGTATCGGGGTACTTCTTGAGCACCTCAGCCATCTTGGTGATTTCGGTTTGTGAGGCAGCCCGCAGGTCCGACTTATTGGTGTCGAACAGGATACCTGAGTCGAAGGTAATTTTGATACCTTCACCAACGCGCTCAACGCGGGCATTTTTCATGTCGCGCTGCAGCTCTTCGGCTTGCTTGTCCATTTTGCGGCCAATGAGAGCACCGCCGGTACCACCCACGGCAGCACCGATAATAGCACCAGCAGCCGTACCCGACTTACCGCCGATTACGCGGCCCAGCACGGCACCAGCTGCAGCACCGGCACCGGCACCAATCAGGCCGCCTTTGGCCGTCTTACTCATACCCGTTTTGCGGGCACCCGTACCATTGTTCGTAGAGAGGTCGGGCTGGCTGGCGGGCTGCGAGGAGGCGCAGGAGCCGAGGAACATGGTCAGGGCCATGAACATAGCCAGAAGGGATTTGGGAGATTTCATCAGAAGTGAATTGGTGGAAAGAAAAAAAGAGCGGGTTTGCTTACCAGTCCGGATGTGCTTACTTGACTTGCTGGCAAAATGTTCGCCAAATATAGGTAGTAGCCTATACGAAGCTGAACAACAGTTTATCTTTTTCGCCAGAGGCAAGAGAAAAGCCCGATCAACGCACCAGTTGTGCGCTAAACGGGCTTTTTCCAAAAAGCTTGCCGAAAATTCGGGACTAACTAGCGCAGCGTAGGCTGGGTTTGAGGCACAGCTACTTCCGCGGGGCGCAACATGGTCAGCAAATCGGTGAGGCGCTGCTTGAGAGCTTTGCGGTCCACGATGAAATCCAGGAAGCCGTGCTCCAGTACAAACTCGGAGCTCTGAAAATCTTTGGGCAGGTCCTTACCGATGGTTTCCTTGATAACCCGGGGACCGGCAAAGCCAATCAACGCGCCGGGCTCGGCAATGTTGAAGTCGCCGAGCATGGCGAAGGAAGCCGTGACGCCGCCCGTGGTGGGGTCGGTGAGCATGGAAATGTAGGGGATGCCGGCTTCTGAGAGCAGGGCCAGCTTGGCCGAGGTCTTGGCCATCTGCATCAGCGAGTAGCCGGCCTCCATCATGCGCGCCCCACCCGACTTGGAAATCATCAGGAACGGAATCCGGTTTTGGCGGGCGTAATCAATGGCGCGGGCAATTTTCTCACCTACTACCGAGCCCATCGAGCCGCCGATAAATTTGAAGTCCATGCAGGCCACTACCAGCTCCAGGCCATTGAGACGGCCGTGGGCAGTGCGCACAGCGTCTTTCAGGCCGGTGCTTTTCTGGGTGGCGGCCACGCGCTGCGGATACGCTTTGGTATCGACGAAGTGAAGTGGGTCGCCGGAGGTCAGGTTCTCATCCAGCTCCGTGAACTGGTTGTGGTCGAAGAGCAGCTCAAAGTACTCGGCCGAGTCGATCCGGTCGTGGTGGTTGCATTTGGCGCAGGTATACAGCAGCCGCTTGTGCTCAGCCATGGTAGCCACGGTTTTGCATTCGGGGCACTTATACCACAGGCCGTCTGGCGTCTCCTTCTTCTGCTCCGTCGGGGTGACGATGCCTTTCTCTACGCGCTTAAACCAAGACATTGTAGACATTCTGATTAGTTGGGAGCTGCAAGATAAGACGAACAGGAGTCGGGGCCGGCCCTGGGTCTTGCTGCTTGCAACAAATGTGTGGTAGGCAAAGGTAAGTCAGCGGCCCGATTACATTGCTATGCACTGGGCAGCGGGCTTCCGGGCTTTTACGCAAGCGTAATGGATTGGTCGAGGTGAACGTCCTGAATGGGGTTGAGCAGCGCCTCGGTTTCGGCGCTCAGCGTGGGAAGAATAGGCATGGAGGGAATAAGTCGGAAGGAAACACGGAAGGGTAAACAAATATAGGTCGAAAATCAAACGGCGGCGAGCTGTAGCTGGCAGATCCGGCGCGGCCTCGCTACCTTGCTTCGGGGATGTCGATTCACTCTGAATGGATGGCCCGATAGTGCTTATTCAAGATAATACCTGCGTGAAAAAAATCTCTTCTCTTCTGGTCGGCATAGCTGTATTAGCTGGTACGGCGCTGCCGGGCTGTGTGGCTTCCAAAAAATACGATGACCTGCGGGCCCGCCAACAGGCCACCGAGCAGGGCAAGGCCGAAGCAGAGCGCCAGCAGCGGCAAGCTGTGACCGAGCTTAAGAAAGCTACCGACGAGCTGAGCGAGATGCGCCTGACCAACAAGCGCCTCGTGGAGGACTCGGCCCAGACCGGCAACGCCCTGCGCCGCACCCGCTCCCTCTACACCCAGCTCACCGACAGCTACGATAAGCTCCTCAAAAACAGCGACCGGGCCATGGCCGATAAGTCGGCCGACTACAATAAAGTAGCCAAGGACCTGGCCCGCCGGGAGGCCGAGCTGGGCGAGTTGGATACCAACCTGCGCCGCAGCAAAGCCGATATCGACAAACTAAATGCTGACCTGAAGGTGCGCGAAGCCAAGCTGGCCGAGCTGACCCAGGCCCTGGCCGACAAGGACAAAGCCGTGAATGACCTACGAGCCAGCGTGAGCAATGCCTTGCGCGGCTTTCAGGGCACCGACCTGCAGGTGAAAATGAAGGATGGTAAAGTATACGTGTCGCTTTCGGAGCAGCTGCTGTTTAAGACCGGCTCGACGAAGGTAGACCCCAAGGGCCAGGAGGCGCTGAAACAACTGGCAGCCGTGCTTAAAAATCAGCCCGACGTGAACGTGGTGGTGGAAGGCCACACCGACAACGTGCCTTTCAGCCGACCTACGGCGGCCATGCAGGACAACTGGGACTTGAGCGTGCTGCGGGCCACTGAAATTGCTCGTCTTATTACTTCTGGCGGCGTGGAACCCCAGCGCATCACAGCCTCGGGCCGCAGCCAGTTCATTCCAGTGGCCTCTAACGACTCGCCCGGCAACAAGGCTCTGAACCGCCGCACCGAAATCATCCTGACGCCCAAGCTCAACGAGCTGCTTAAGATTCTGGACTCGAATTCGACCTCTACCGGTAAGTAAAAGACACCGGCAACTGGTATTATACTTTGGCAAAGCAGCCTTGAAGGCTGCTTTGTTTTTGTAGGTCCACTCTGATTTTCTTCTCAATTCGGCACTTTATATGGCATCACGCTTTCCTCTGTTCTTATTCCTTTTCGGTCTTCTCGCATTCGGATTTGTACCGGCCGTGCAGGCCACTCACATCTTGGGCGGCGACCTGACCTATGAACGCAACAGATTTACTACGTTGCCCAACCAATACTACGTGCGGGCGCGGCTGTACCGCGACTTAACTACGCAAGCCGATTACACCGCGCAGATTCCGCTGATGGTGGCCCGCAACGGCTGCTCCACGACGGAAGCAGGTAGCTTTACCAGCTCACTCAATCGAGTTTCTACCCAGCCCATTTCGGGAATGGGCTGCGCCGGCGGCTTTGCGTATCAGCTCATCGTTTTTGAAGGTGTGGTTCAACTACCGCCCGGCCGCTGGCTCCTGAGCATTAACGAGGAAAACCGCACCAACGGAATACGCAATATTCTGGCTTCCGAAACCCGGGCCTTCCATATTGAGGCCTACCTGGACAACTCGACTGGAATCAGTAATAACTCCCCGAAATTTACGGCTTACACGCTGCCGTACGCGGGCGGCAGCCAGCTGCACCGCTACAGCTTTAGTACCTTCGACAGTGAAGGTGATTCACTGGTCTACCAGTCAGTGCCGCCCCAAACGTATACGAGCCAGCAGAATACCTGCGCGGCTGATATTCCCTACGGGTCTTACGCGGCGGGCACTTTTCAGGACGCCAACGGTCAGGCCATCAGCTACCCGGCCCGGACCTTTTCAGCGGCAAATCCTTTGTTCTCGTTTCAAGCAAACAACGGCGTTGCAGCGTCTTATTTTCAGCTTAATGCCGCTACCGGGGAGTTATTGACCTTGCCGCTCATAAACCAACTCGGCCCTTTTGTGGTAGCAGTCCGTGTTGATGAGTTCCGCCTCCTCAATGGGACGTGGATTAAAATCGGCAGTGTCACGCGGGATGTCATCTATACCGTACGTAATAATGGCACCAACCGCAACCCTATCCTCAGCGCCCTGACCAGCGGCAACGCTTCGCTCCCGCTGGGTCAACCCATTCGGGTAACTCCCGGTCAGGCTCTTAGCCTCACCCTTGCCGGCGCTGACCCCGACGCCGGGCAGACCGTGACCATGAACAGCGACGTAGCGTGGTTTTTACCGGAGGCCACCTTCACCCGCCCAGTTGCTAACCAGGGCCGACTAATCTGGCAGGTACCGACTACGTTGCCCCATGGCCGCTACTCCCTGGCCGTTACGCTGGAGGACAACGGTTGTCCGTCAGTAGGCAGTGAAGTGGCTACTCTTACTTTTCGGGTGGGGGCGCAAACGTTGGCCACCAAAACCGCCCAACCCCAAGTTCTGACGGCCTTCCCCCTGCCCTTCCACGACCAAGTACAGTTTCAGCTGGAGGCGCGCCGCACGCAGGCCGTCATTGTTACAGATGAGCTGGGCCGCGAAGTAGCCCGCCTCACCAGCCGCCCCGACGGCTTAGTGGTGTGGCAGCCCGCAGCCACGGTATCGGCCGGGCTGTACTTCGCCCGCACTGCTGATGGCCGGCAGGTGGCCCGCCTGCTACGCTCGGCTCAGTAACCGGGTATTACGCATCTGGCGTAAACGCCAAACGGCCGGCTTTCCGCGAGTGGAAAGCCGGCCGTTTGGCGTTTGCGGAATCCTTCCCGCTACTTGGTCGTGGGTAGGTTGATGAGCAGGCGAGCGAAGTAGAAGCCGCCGTTGTAGCCAAACTGGTTGGGGTTGTAGATGGTGCGGCCCCGGTTGGTATTGTCGCGGGAGGAATTGTAGGACAAGGCGCCCACGGCAAAGTTTTGCTCGTTGTTGAGCTCATTCACCCGGTATTTGTCGGGGTACACGTCGAAGATATTGTTGGCGCCCACGGTCAGCCCGATTTCCTTGTTGAGCTGCACGCTCAGGGTCAGGTCGGTAATCCACTTGGCCGCGAAGGTCTGGTCGATGCTGGAAAACAGGAAGCCGTTGTTGGCGCCGGGGTTGTCGAGGCGGGCGTCGCGGTATTCCACCGAACCGAAGTGCACCGTGCGGGCTTCCACGCTGAATATCCCGAATGAGTAGCCGGCCGTCAGGTTGATTTTGCTGCGGGGCTGGGCACTCTCGATGCGGCCCCGCTGCTGGCGGTCAAACAGGGTGTTCTGCAGGCCGGTCTGGTCGGCATCAATCGTGGACGAACTGTTGACCTTGCGTACTTCGGTTTTGTTGAAGTTTGCGGCAATGGTCAGGCTTAGGCGGCCCGGGCCCAGCTCCATGCGGTTGTTGGCCACCACGTCGATGCCGCGGGTGCGGGTATCAATGGCGTTGGCAAAGAACTGCACCTGGCTTACCGGTAAGGTGCCCAGAATGGCAGCCACCGTCGCGTTGGCGCGGCTAAACTGCGACGACAGCACAATCCGGTCCTTGATGTCAATCTGGTAGGCATCCACGGTCACGCTGGCCGTGCGCAGCACCCGGGCCGTGACGCCCAGGCTGTAGTTCACGGACTTTTCCTGCTTCAAAGCCGGGATGCCGAAACCCTGCTGCCCGGTGCCGCCCGGCGTGAAGCTGTTGCGCACGATGGGGTTGTCGTTGTTGACGGTCAGCACCTGATTGGGGGCACCCTGCACAAACTGGGTGCTGGTGTTGGTAAAGTAGCGCTGCTGCAGCGAAGGAGCCCGAAACCCGTTGCTCAACGCCCCGCGCACGGCCACGTCGGGCAGAATGCTGTAGCGGGCGGCCAGCTTGCCACTCACGTTGTTGCCAAAATCGCTGTAACGCTCGGCGCGGCCGGCTAGGCTTACCAGCAGTTTCTCAGTGATGTCGCTTTCCAGGTCGATATAGCCGGCCGTATTGGTGCGGCTGCGGTTTACGGCGTCGGAGGGCTGGTAGCCGGGAAACACCTGGGCCCCGGCCGCGGCCGGAGTGCCCGGCGCAATCAGGCGGCCGTAGTTAGCATAGGAGCCCCGCTCCCCGGCTTTAATCTGGTAGTTGTCGTCGCGGTACTCCAGGCCAAAGGCCACGTTGAGCGTACTCAGGGCGGCCACGTCGGTGAAGTGGCGGGTGAAGTTCAGGTTGCTCGTATTCTGGCGAAAAGCAATGCTGCCGGCGTAAAAGTTGGTTGGGCTGAGGCCAATCGGCAAGGAAGCGTTGAGCGTGTTGCTGATGTCGAAGCGCAGCTCGTTGCGGCCAAACGTGTTGCTTAAGTCCACGTCGAAGCCCGCTACCCGGGTGCGCAAACCCGAAATGATGGACTGGTCGTCGATAAGCGTGTTGATGAACGGCAAAAAGCCGTTGGGGTAAATAGTAGCGTCGGTCTGGGTAATCTGGTTGGGCAAGCGGTAAAAGCCCGCGGCCTTGCCCGTACGGTGGGTAGCGCCGGCCGTAATGTAGGCCTCCAGCCCCAGGGCCGGCACCAGTGTGTAGCCGAAGTTGAGAAAGCCGCCGTAGTTGCGGGCATCCGACTGACCCAGGCGCAGGTTTCGCCGGTCGTAGCCATTCTGGGCCACCAGGGCATCGTCCTGGGCCTTTAGTTCGCGGCGCTTCTGCTCGGTGTCGGCGCTGCCGGGGTAGTTGCCGCCGTTGCCACCCAGGTAAATCAGCGGAGCCGTGTCGGCGCCGGTGCGGTTGGTGTAGCTGCGGTTGCTGAACTGTCCGCTCAAATCGAGGTAGCCGCGGCCATTCAGCCCGATTCCCACGTTGGCGTCGGCTTGGTAGAGGCGGCCGTCGCCCTCGTAGGTCTGGCCCACGGTGCTGCTGGCCTGCACGCCAGTGGTGTCGTCCTTGAGCTGAATGTTGATAACGCCGGCAATGGCATCGGAGCCGTACTGGGCGGCGGCTCCGTCGCGCAGCACCTCAATGCGCTTGATGCTGGCGTTGGGAATCGTGTTCAAATCAGTGCCTACCGAGCCGCGGCCCACCGTACCGTTGATGTTCACCAAGGCCGAGGAGTGCCGCCGCTTGCCGTTGACCAGTACTAGCACCTGGTCGGGGCCGAGGCCGCGCAGGGAGGCCGGGTCCACGTGGTCGGTGCCGTCGGAAATGGCCTGGCGCGACGATTGAAACGAGGGCGCCACGTAGGTCAGGATCTGCGAAACGTCGGTTTGGGCAAACACCTTGATTTCCCGGGCCGAAATAACGTCGACCGGCGCGGTAGTCAGGATGTTGGAGCGGCCTTCCGTGGCCCGGGAGCCGGTTACGACCACCTCGTTGAGGTCGGTAGCGGCATCCTGCAGGCGCACGTCGATGCTGGTGCGGCCATTTACGGCAATCTGCTGGGCGGCCGAGCCGATGGCCGAAAAAACCAGCGTAGCCGCGCCGGGCACGCTGATGCTGTAACGCCCGTCGCCGTCGGTGGACGTACCGTTGGCGGTGCCTTTTTCCAGCACCGTCACGCCGGGCTGGGCCGAGCCGTTGGCGGCAGTTACCCGGCCGGTCACGGTAAGATTCTGGGCCTCGGCGCGGACCACCAGCAAGAGCAGGCCAGCCAGCAAGGTGTAGACAAAGAGTAGGCGTCTTCTCATAAAACCAAAATGTAAGTGGTTGGAAAATCGGCTAGCAAGAATTGCGGGAAGCCGTACACCCGGTTACAATGGTGTTGTGTTGGTACTCAGCCTGACTGGCCTAATATAGATGCTAATCCCTACAGCTGCATGGAAAGTCGGGTTTATTCCCGCTGAAGCCTGGGCTAACCGGATTCGCCCTGCCCCGGCACCCGCCGGTGCTGTCAGCCGCCGGGTTATGCTCGTTGTTCAAATACTACAGCCCAGATTACACCGAGCTACTCCGGCGGCCAGAAAGCTGTTACCCAAGGATTATGCAGTAATATATTGATATAAATCTTTAATCAAAGGCCGTTAGCACCGTCGCCCGATAAGCCGCGGCTCTTCTCGTCAGCTTGTGGCTCATAGCCAAGCTTACCGGCGCCACCACTGCTGCGGCAGCGGCCCGTCGGCCACTTCCACCCGCTGCCCCGGGGCCGGCAGCAGCAAGGTTACCTCCGGACCGGCCGCCGCTACCAAATGCTCCACAGGCTCGTCCCAGGCGTGGAAGGCCAGGTTGAAGGTGGCCCAGTGCAAGGGCAGCAATGCGCCCTCGCCCAGGGCCCGGTGCGCGGCCAGAGCATGGTCGGGTCCCATGTGGATATCGGCCCACAACTCGTCGTAAGCCCCAATTTCCAGCATCACCAGATCAAAAGGTCCGTAAGCCGCGCCAATTTCGCGGAACCCTGCCTCATAGGGTCCTGAGTCGCCGCCGAAAAAGGCGCGGTGCGTGGGGCCCAACAGGCACCAGGAAGCCCAGAGGGTATTGTCGCGGGTGAGGCGCCGGCCCGAAAAGTGCCGGGCCGGCGTGGCTACCAGCGTGTGCGTGTCGGTCAGCTTAGCTTCCTGCCACCAGTCCAGCTCGGTTATCTGGGCGGCTGGCACCCCCCAGCGGCGCAAGTGCCCACCCACGCCCAGCGGACAGAAAAACGGCACGCCAGCGCGGCTCAGCGTCCGGATGGCATCCTTGTCGAGGTGGTCGTAGTGGTCGTGGGACAGCACCACGGCATCGAGCGGGGGCAGCTCGGTCAGCAGCAAGGGCGCGGGAAAGAACCGTTTGGGGCCGGCCATGCTCAGTGGGGAGGCCCGCAGCCGCCATACCGGGTCGGTCAGAATCCGTTTGCCATCCAGCTCAATCAGCGTGGAAGAGTGCCCAAACCACGTCACGCGCAGGGCCGTGGCGGGCACCGGCTCAGCCAGCGCGGCCACGTTGGCCCGGAATGGCCCCAACGGCTTTTTAGGCTCCCGCTCCTCTTTGCCCCGCAGCCAGCGGCGCATCATCTGCCAGTAGTCCATCGACATGCCGGTGGGAATGGTATTCAGGTACTTCTTACCGTTGAACTGCGAAGGTGTTTTCATAGGTGGTCCAGGCTGTCAGCCTGTTTTTTGACCGCAGACGCCCAGCCTTCCACTTTACTTTACCCAGAAGCGTAATTCCCTGTAATTGTCTTCGGTATAGTCACCTTGTCAGAGCAGGGTTTTCACTGTCAGCAAGGCCTGCTGGGCCCACTTCTGCATGTGTTTGCCGGAGTAGTGCAGGCCATCGGGAGCAAATTCGCTGGCATCCCCGGCGGCGATGCGGGTTAGCCCGGTTATGTCCACGTAGGCTACGCCCGCCTGCTGACACTCGTCGCGGGCTACGGCGTTAAGCTGGTTTATTTCACGGGTCACGCGGTCCTGGTCGTAGCTCTGCCCAAAGGGCGAGTAGCTCCAGTCGGGGTAGAAAGCACCACCACGCGCCCGGGCCGGTTGGCGGCAAACCCGATGGCCGTGCGCAGCAGCGCCCGAAACTCGGTGCGGTAGCTGCTCAGCGGCAGCCCCCGAAACTGGTTGTTGACCCCAATCATCAACGACACCAAATCATAGGTTTTTGTAATCTGCGCCGCCGCAATGGCTTGCTGCAGTTCTCCGGTGGTCCAGCCGGTGCGGGCAATAATATCGGGGGTAGCCAGGCCGGCCGAACGCGCCAGCTGCACGCTCCACCGGTCGGCGGCGCTTACGCCTTCCCCAATCGTGTAGGAGTCGCCCAGGGACAGAAAGCTGCCGTTGGAAGCGGTGCCGCCCGAGCCGGTGCTGGGCACTGCCCGCTCGACGCCGTCCTGGGTGCAGCCGAACCCAAGAAACAGAAAAAGAATAAGCAGAAGACGCATAAGCAGCAGAAAGAACCTGCCGCATATACGGCCGCCCGCGGCCCGCAGATTGACAGCTGCATGCTCCTGAAACGCAAAACGGACTTTCCCTGGCTTGGGAAAGTCCGTTTTCATTACGCTTGGCCCTTACTTGGGTCCCGGCATAAGTTTAGCCAATGGCCTGCTTGAGGTCCTCAATCAGGTCCTCCACGTCCTCGATTCCCACACTCAGGCGAATCAGGGAGTCGGACAGGCCGGCGGCCTTACGGGCATCGGCCGGAATGCTGGCGTGGGTCATCGTGGCGGGGTGGCCCGAGAGACTTTCCACGCCGCCGAGGCTTTCAGCCAGGGAAAACAGCTGAAATTTCTCCAGTACGGCCACGGCATCCTCTTTCCGGTCGCCTTCCAGCACGAAGGAAATCATGCCGCCGAAGTCGTTCATCTGCTTGGCTGCCACCTCGTGGTTGGGATGGTCAGTGAAGCCGGGCCAGAACACTTTTTCCACTTTGGGATGGGCCTTGAGGTACTCGGCTACAGCACGGCCGTTTTCGCAGTGGCGCTGCATACGAATATGCAGGGTCTTGAGGCCGCGCAGCACCAGGAAGCAGTCCTGGGGACCGGGCGTGCCGCCGCAGGCGTTCTGGTAGAAGCTCAGGCGCTGGTGCACTTCGTCGTCGTTGACCACAATGGCGCCCATCACGGTGTCGGAGTGACCAGCCATGTACTTGGTCAGCGAATACACCACGATGTCGGCCCCCAGCTCCAGCGGCGTTTGCAGGTAAGGCGTCGAGAAGGTGTTGTCGACTACCAGCAAAGCGCCGGCTTCCTTAGCCACGGCCGCAGCGGCGGCAATGTCGATGACGTTGAGCAGCGGGTTGGTGGGCGTTTCCACCCAGATCAGCTTGGTGCGGTCTGTTACCTTAGCCCGTACGGCTTCCATGTCGTGCATGGGCACGAAGTGGAATTTGATACCCAGGGGCTCGTATACTTTGGTGAAGATGCGGTAAGAGCCGCCGTACAGGTCGTTGGTCGAAATTACCTCGTCGCCGGGCTGCAGCAACTTGATTACGCAGTCGGTAGCGGCCATGCCCGAGGCAAAAGCCAAACCGTGCTTACCGTTGTCGAGGGCAGCCAGCGCGTCCTGCAGCTGGGTGCGCGTGGGATTATGAGTGCGCGAGTATTCGTAGCCTTTGTGGTCGCCGGGGGAGCGCTGCACATAGGTTGAAGTCTGGTAAATAGGCGTCATGATGGCCCCGGTGGTGGGGTCGGGATGCACGCCGGCGTGGATGGCTTTGGTACCGAATTTCATGGGTGAGTTATTACGAATCGAAAAGTGGACGCGTTGCGCAGGATCAGGGCGTCAAAGGTAAGAAGGTAGCTGAGAGAAAAGTTTTCCGAAAGCCAGGGAAACCCGAGCAAGCTCCGCAGGTGAAGCCGTATCTTGGTGGCAAAATCCTGTTCACACCTAACGCAATAGTTACTTGAAACAATTTCTACTCCTTTGGGCCCTGCTGGGCTTGGGCGTAGCCACGCAAGGTGCCCCTACTCCGCCTGATTCGGCGGCCCGTGAGCAAGCCTATATCGATTCGGTACAGGCTACGCTGCACTACCAGACCGGTCACGTGGCTTTACCCAACAATTTGGGCTCCCTGAACGTGCCCCAGGGCTTCCGTTACCTCGACGTAAAGCAGAGCGACTACGTGTTGACCAAACTCTGGGGCAACCCCGATGGCGAATCGCTCGGCATGCTGTTTCCCGCCGACCGGGGCCCGCTCGATACCAACAGCTGGGCTTTTGCGGTCGAATACGACCCGTCGGGCTACGTGAAAGACGACGACGCGGCCGACATCAACTACGATGACCTGCTCAAGCAAATGCAGGACGATACGGAGGAAGCCAATGAAGAGCGGGAAAAAGCAGGCTTCGGGCGCGTACTGCTCATTGGCTGGGCCGCCAAGCCCTTCTACGACCAGAAGCTTAACGTGCTGCACTGGGCCAAGGAGCTGCGCTTCAGCGGCACTGCCGACAACACGCTTAACTACAACGTGCGCCTGCTGGGCCGCAAGGGGGTGCTGAACCTGAACGCCATTGGCAGCATGAATCAGTTGGCCGAAATCCGCAGCACTATTCCGGCCATCATCAAGAGCGTGGAATTCACCAAAGGGCAGCAGTATGCCGACTTCAACCCTGAAATCGACGAGGTAGCGGCCTACGGTATTGGCGGTCTGATAGCGGGCAAGGTGCTGGCCAAAGTGGGCTTCTTCGCGTTGATTGTAAAGTTCTGGAAAGTAATCCTGGCCCTGGCAGCCGGCGGCTGGACGGCTATCCGGCGCTTTTTCGGTGCCAAGACAGCCAGCGAATAAAGTCCCCGCCAGCCTGAGCCGCAGCACAGCCGTGTAGCCTTCTGCCGAGTTCTTTCGTTTTACCTTCGGGCCGGCTGCTCCTAGCCGGCCCGATTGTTTTTCCGCCCTGCCCATGAAATTTCTTCGGGAACTCTTCCAGAAAAATGCCTCTACCCTGCTGTCTATGATTTTGCTGGCGGGTCTGCCTTTTTTGGGCAGCTCGTCGCTGGGTTTCGTGCTTTATCGAAACCAGGAGCTGATGCAGCATCTCTCGCTAGGACAAAGCCTGTTGTATTTTGTCATTATCGGGGTAGCCATGGCATTCTCCCTGATGCACACTACGCTTGCAGTGCTTATCACGGGCTTTTACTTTGGCTGGGCAGGGTTTCCGGGCATGCTGGTGGCCTATACCCTAGCCGCGCTGACTGGCTACCAGATTGCCTCCAGCCTTGACCACGGCAAAATGCTGACTTTCCTGAAGCACTTTCCGAAAGCCGATGCAGTGATGCGGGAATTAAAGAACGACAGTTGGCAGCTGGTGTTCCTCTTGCGCATTTCCCCGTCACGCCTTTTGCACTGATGACGTTCATTTTAGCCGTGATGCGCATCGACCGGCGCCGCTTCCTGCTGGGTAGTGTGGTGGGAATGCTGCCCCGCAGCTTGTTTTTCTACTGGCTTGGTACCAAGGCCAAGGATGTGTTTACCCTAGTAAAGAACCCCGACACGGGCACGACCGGCAAGCTGCTGCTGCTGGCGTTAGTCGTTATTTCCCTGTTTGGGCTGTACTACGTGTTTAACCATGCTCTGAAACGCGCCCTGAGCCGAAGCAATACCACTAGTTGAAAAATATTAAAACTGGTTTTCAACGATTTGTGCTTTCTTAGGGTCTTTTTTCAGAAGAATTTTCGCTTCCCGTTTGCTTAGCCCAAGTTTTTGCTCTTATCTTTGCAGCACCAAAACGGTAAATGGTTGTATAGCTCAATTGGATAGAGCATCTGACTACGAATCAGAAGGTTTAAGGTTCGACTCCTTATACGACCACAGAAAAAGGCCTCTAGCATGCTGCTAGAGGCCTTTTTTATTTGGTGGGCGGCAAGGTGCGCGCTGCTTGGGGAAAATAGACTCCCGCCCTACTTTAGGTTCTGATTCAGCATTTGCAGTACAGCCGGCGTACTTACCTCCGCCCCACGGCTGCCAGCTGAAATGAATGGTCGCTTAGCTATTGCTGAGTTACATACCCGGTAGTTTTGGCCTTGGTGCTCTGCTACAGAAACAGCTGCATCAGCAGCCGGGCCAGTTCCATATAACCACGAGCCGTCCAACACCTTGGCTCACCAAGGCATACTATTTAGGTACTTATAATCGGTTTAGTGATAGTGGCCTGTAGGGGTCAAGGTTGCTCGTCCTTACGACAGCAACGTTGGGAACAGCACAGGCCAATACAATTTTCACTAAGCTTCAACTGCACTGGCATTCGGTTTCGATGGAAAACTTCTCCAAGAGTTTAGATGCATCATAAACGCCGAGTACTTCTTGCTCTACTACACGAGAAAGCCACAAGCACGTTTAGCCAGCCACGAAATTATAGCCGATACGTGCGAAAGCCAGCTTGACTCTCTGCGAAAAGTACACTTGTTTGTCCAGTCATAGTCTTTGGAAAATCTGCTTCACATCTTTCCCAAAGAACGTGATGCTAGGCCACGAATGCCCAGATTAAGTCTTGTTCCTCTATATTTGAGAGCCTCGTACTCTGGTGTGATTGGGTTCTTTACCCTATAACTATGCGCAAGCAAAGCTTCATTAGCATGGATAAAGCTTTGTAACCATGTCTCTTTACATTCGAAAGAAACTGATGGCTACCAGATGCAGCGCCACTCGAATAGCGGTAGGTTAATAATAACAACAGCTGGAAACCTGCACGGCTCATTCTCATGAAATCTGAGTAATACTCACTTCTCAGATCTTTCTTACCAATGCCCAACCTCGACCATTGTTGGGATATAAATAACTGTATTTTCAACGCAAGAGCACCATTCGTTATGACGACGGCCACGGCGACCATAAAGCCCCCTATAAAACTTCAGTATATAAATGCTCTTCGCGGCTTAGCCATTCTGGGCGTGATACTTGTGCATAATTTGGAGTTGTTCGACGCCGATAAACCCATGCTGTCACGTATGATGACAACATTCATTTCCCAGGGTGCCCGGGGCGTGCAGCTTTTTTTCGTAGCAAGCGCTTTCACTTTATGGCTGTCGATGTCGAGGCGCAAAGAAGAAAAGCACCCTACCCGAAATTTCTTTCTTCGACGTTTTTTTCGGATAGCACCACTTTATTATCTAGGTGTTGCCTTTTACAGCCTTTTTTTTACTACCGTGCATGTTCCCATGGTTACGGTATCTTCACTTCTAGCAAATTTAACCTTCCTCCATGGCCTTCGACCAGAATGGATTCATTCAATTGTGCCTGGTGGCTGGAGTATTACCGTCGAGATGTGGTTTTATTGCCTAGCTCCACTATTATTTAGCAAACTTAAAACGGTCGACCATTGCGTCCGCTTTATTGTATTTAGCATTCTAGCCTCGGCCCTTCTGTCTATTGTGCTGGTGACCGTGCGACCAAGCTGGCTGGATTTTGTATTCTACTATTTTCCTAGTCAACTACCGATATTTGGGTTCGGCATTTTGCTATATTTTTTACTAGTGCGCAACGACTTATCGAAAACTATAAAGCCTTCAACTTGGCTATTAGCAGCCGGCGTAAGTCTATTATTGTTATTGACTGGGCTACCCTACCATGGTGTTGAGCCAGCGGGAAAACATTATTTATTTGGCGCTGCTTTTATGGTGCTGGCCTATGGTCTGAGTCAGTACAATTTCCGCCTGTTAGTAAACCCTATTATAAATTACATTGGGGAAGTAAGTTTTAGTTTATATCTAGTGCATTTCGCCGTGATGTATGCAGTGCGGGTCATGGGCTACGCAGAAATAGTGACTCCAAACCACTTGGTTGCTGCACTGGCTAACTTTGGAATTCGGTACGTGCTAGTTCTCATCATCAGCTTATGTTTAGCAACCTTACTTTATCGCTTGGTTGAGGTACCATTCCAGAACGGTGGCAAACGACTAATTGAATACTTAGAGCGGTAGACTAAACAGCACTTGATTCTACTGACCCTATGTTGTGCGCAATTCATTGGGAATTGCGGATAAAGCCATAATGTTAGCACCTCGAGTGTTACATCTTCCTTCTAACGACTATAATTCGTATACCACAATAGTGCTGTTCGCTAATAATAAGGTAAATACAGCAGCTACTCTATCCTGTTACCAGATAAGTTTATGTAGTAATTCGGCGGGTTGTTTTACGCACATTTTATTAATTCGAAAAGCTGTACCAGCTACTGGCCGGGTATAAATTATAAAGCTGACGTCTTATCTATACCTGCCTCACCCGCAACACGCCGGGAATTTCCACCTGAGCGGGTAGCACGCCGGTACGGGCAAAGTCGGCCCACAGCTGCCGCACCTGCCGGCCGGCTTCCTGAACCTGTTCCCAGGTAGCCGTGCCCAGAATCGGGGCAAAGGACCAACTAGCTTGGGTTCCCAGCAATAGAGGTAAATCGATGGTATGGGCGGCGCCAAATTCGCTGCCGGGCGGGCGGAACAGCACCACAAAATGGTAGGCCCGCCCGCCTGCCCGCGCGTGTCGCCGCGCAAATGCCCGGGTAGCTTTCAGATACACCAGGCGCGAGCTGATGGCAACCAACGGGCGGGACAGCAGCCGCCCCAGCAGGGGCAAACTTAACAGCCGACGGTACTTGGGGTCGAGAACTGCGAAAAACCGGGTTTCCTCGGCCGTGGCACCAATAAGAACATCCACGTGCGGTGCCACGGCCTGCCAGGATTTGTCGATATCGGCCTCGGCTGGCAAGGGATAGGCTCCGTACTGGGTTCCGAAAGGCATGCCGCCTTTCAGCCCAAACCGGCGCGCAGCTTGCGTTACCGTGCTTTCGCGGGCCAGAACCTCATCAAGAGTGGCAGTGGGCTCGAAGGTGCCGGCCGCGGCCGACATGGCCTGGTTCATGGCGCGGCGGTTGCGCGCAAGACCCAGCGGGGCACTGTGCAAAATAGCACGCTTGAATAAGCCCTGGGCGCCCTCAGCCACCATCAGGTGGGCAACGGCATCGGCCCCGGCCGACTGCCCAAACATCGTAACCAGCTCTGGACTGCCCCGAAGGCCGCAATGTTGCGCTGCACCCAGCGCAGGGCCTCCAGCAGATCCAGCAAGCCCAGATTGGGCGGGGCGCCTCCCTCCTGGCCCAAGAAGCCCAGCAGCCCCAGCCGATACGTCACTGCTACGAATAATACCCGCTGCTCACTTACCCATGCGGCCGGATCATACACAGCTAGGTCGCCGGCACCGGTCACGTAGGAGCCGCCGTGCACCCACACGATGACAGGCAGCTGCTCATGAGGCTGGTGCTCGGCCGGCCGGGTGATGGAAAGGCGCAGACAGTCTTCATCGTACGTAATGCCTGCAAAGAGACTACCCAGCGCCGGAGCCAACAACGAATCGGCTACTTGCGGACAAGCCGGGGCAGGAGAAGTAGCCTGAATTGGCGTGGTAGCGGGCGGCTCGGCCACGGGTGGTTCAAACCGCTTGGCACGGGCGTAGCGAATACCGGTAGCGCGCACTACGGGGCCGTCGTACCAGCCCTTGATGAGGCCAGCCGGTGCCTGGAAATGCGGAAAATTATCAGGAGTCATGCGCAAAGGGAGAAATAGCCGAAGCCGTTTATACGACTACGTGGGCAGCGGATTTGCAAGAGGATTTAAAGTATCAGACAAGCAGCCAATTGCTTCCTGAGAGCAGCTGCCGGCCAGCTTGGGTTGACTTTCCACTAAGACCGGTCTGGCCTATTCTGGGAGTTTCATAAAAAAATCCCTTAGCCGGCTGCTAAGGGATTTTTATGAAAGGATGTCTCAGTCAGCTAGCCCCGGGGCGGAGTGGCACGGCGGACGGGAGCTTTCGGTGCTGCCGCCTTTTTCGCAGGAGCCACCGGGCCGGCTGCCTTGCGAGGGCCGGCTTTTGGAGCAGATTTTCGGGTGCGCCCCAGTCGGTTAGCAGCAGGCTTTTTCCGCGCCGGGTTGGCTTTTACGGGCTTGGCTGGTACGTCGGCTTTGGTAGGCTCTGATCCGTATTTGAGCTGAGCTGAATTGGGGCTGGAGCTGACGAACAAGTCGAACTCTACGCGGCGGTTTCGGGCGCGGCCGGCCTCCGTAGCATTGCTGACCAGCGGATGACGGGCACCGTAGCCGCGCATTTCAATCCGGTTTTCGGCCACGCCGTGTTGCACCAGATAGCGCTTGGCAGCGGCGGCCCGTTCCCGGGAAAGCGCCAGATTTAAGGCGGCTGCCCCCTTGTTGTCGGTGTGCCCGGCAATGCTGAGCGAGTAGTCGGGGTACTGACTTAAAATCGGCACCAAGGCGTCGAGGGTGGGGAAAGAGGAAGGCAGCAGAATGGCCCGGTTGCTTGCAAAGCGGATAGAGCGAGTAGCAGCCTGCAGGCTCCGGCGGACTTCCGCCTTAAGCACGGGACAGCCCCGTTGCTGGCAGGCCCAGCACTGTTGGGGCAGCGGTCCTTGGCATTGAGCACACCGTCGCCGTCGGTGTCGCCGCTGGCCGCACCTGCCGGGGGCGACGAAACCGCGGTACTATCTTTGGCACCAGCTACGGGGCAGCCCGAAACGTCTACGGTAGCGCCGGCGGGCGTGTCGGGGCACTTGTCGTCGGGGTCGATGACGCCGTCACTGTCAGCATCGGGGCAGCCGCCAAGCTCCACGGTGCCGGCAATATCGGGGCAGTTGTCTTCCGAGTCGGTTACCCCGTCGCTGTCTTTATCGGGGCAGCCGCGTAGTTCGGCCACGCCGGCCTCCGTGGCACAGGCATCCTGGTAATCGGGTACACCGTCTTCGTCGCCGTCGCGGGGGCAGCCCTTTTCATCCACCATCACCCCAGCCGGCGTACTTGGGCACTTATCGAGGCGGTCCGAGACTCCGTCCTCATCCATATCCAGAGCCTGGCCTAGGTTGAACGTCAGACCCACGCTGTGCTGCAAAAACCGGTCGGCCCAGCGGGGTGTGGCCTGCTCCACGGTGCCGTCGAGGTTGGCATTGAGCGGCAGATGCTGCCCGCTTTGCACAAACAGGCTGGCGCCGGGGCCCAGGCGGATGCTGATACCGGCGGCGGCAAATAAATCAAGGTAGCCTTTGTCCAGATCGATGCGGGAGCCGCCAAACAGTCCGGCCCGGCTGGCGTAGGTGAAGCCCGGGGCAGCCAGCAGATACGGCTGGATAAGACTATTTTCCTTGAGAGCCCAGCCGTTGTTGAGCTTCAGCTTAAATCCCAGATTCACGTTGACCACCGTGGTGGCAAAGTGCGTGTCGGGACTGCGACGGCCAGTTAGTTCCCCATAAAACACCTGGCTATTGAGGTCGAGCCCCTTGCCCAGGTATTGAGTAATAAGTAGGCCCGGCGCCAGGCGGGTGTTGTCGAATTTCCAATAGTCGGAGCCAAAGTCGCCCTGATACTGCAGGCCGCTGGCAACCAGGCCCAGGCCTGTGCGCCGTTCGGAGGTTTGGGCCACGGCCGCTGGGCCAGCAGGACCAACCCCGCTAACAGAAAAGGAAATCGAAGTAGAAAGTGCTTCATACGAGGGAGCAGGAGTACACCGAAGCGGAATATACCAACAAGGGTATACGGAATAGGTGGCGGGCAGGAAATGCCCTAATGATACATTTATTCCGCAACTCACTCTACGGCGAATCACGCAGTTAAGACGACATATTTCCCCGACTATTCGTGCCGTTTCTAACCGCCGGGAGCCTAGGGTCAGGCCTCAGTTTACTAAGGCCCCGACAGCTCCATAGTAGAGCGCCCTGGCAAATCTTGCTTTGCTGGCTATCCGGTCAGCTTGTTGTCCCTGACTGAGCATTAGCGATTTGCCGGTAGCCGCACCGACGACTCGCGGATGATGAGCTTGGGCTCCAGCACCACCGGCTTGAGGGGCGCGGCCGTGGCGGGCCGGTTCAGGAGCTTGAGCAGCAGGCGTACCGCGGTGCGGCCCATCTGCTCACTGCGCTGGTCTACCGACGTCAAGGTAGGCTCAGTAAGCTCGGTGAAGGCCTCGTTGCTGAAGCCAATCAGGGCCATATCCTCCGGCACGCGCAGGCCCTGCTCCTTGGCTACCTGCATGGCACCCACAATGGCTAGGTCGTTGGAGGCAAACACCGCGTCGGGGCGCTGAGGCAGCTTGAGCAGCTTGCGCATGGCCTGGGTGCCGCTTTTCAGGTTAATATCGGCGTGGTGCGACACGTACTCGCGGCGCAGCGGCAACCCGTGGGCCTGCAGGGCGTCGAGGTAGCCCTGGTAGCGGTTCTTGTTGATGTTAACGTGCAGCGGGCCGCTGAAAATGGCAATCCGGGTACAGCCCTGCTCAATCAGGTGAGACACGGCTTGGTAGGCCCCGAGGTAGTCGTTGAGCACCACGGCACTCACGTTGGGCCCCTGGAACCCCTCGATAATCCGGTCGAAAAACACCAGTGGCAGGCGTTGGTCCTTCACGTCGTTGAAGTGGGTGAAATCCTGGGTGGTATTGGCCAAGGACACCAGAATGCCTTCGACCTGGGCATTCATAAACAGGTCGATGTTCTTCTTCTCCTGCCGCACATCCTCATCCGACTGGCAGATCAGCACGTTGTAGCCCGACTTGCTGGCCTCGGTGGCAATGCCGTGCACGACGTGGGGAAAGAAGTTACCGGTAATGTGGGGCACCAGCACACCCAAGGTTTTGCTCTGGCCGCGGCGTAGGGCGGCGGCCAATTGGTTGGGCCGGTAATTGAGTTCCTGGGCCGCCTGCCGCACCCTTTCCTTGGTGGCCTCACTCACGTCGTTGTGGTCGGCCAGGGCCCGGGAAATCGTGGAGGCCGACAGGTTCAGGGCTTTAGCTAAATCAGTAATGGAGGCCCGACGGTTTGCCATGCACTTGGAAAATTGGTTGGACAGATGCCAGGGCTCAAGATAGAGCCAATTTCACAGCAAAACCCACGCGTGTATGAAATCTGCCTTATCTTTAGCCCAGTTCCGGGGCCGCACAGCCCCGAGGCTTTTGGCTGTTTTAGCCCGGTTAGCCGGGCGGTAATCCAGCTGAACAGTACGGTTTCTGCGCGGGCAAGTTCCGGCGGCAAGGCTCACTGCTGCCCCGGAAAAGGCTCCATCCCAGAGGCCGCCGCGTACTCTAGCTCTTCCTCATTCCATTCCCCTTTCGTACCCTAATTTCTCTCCCTCAATGGCAGAATCAACGCTTACCGGCTTGCGCGCCGGCGTGCTCCACGGCGACGAAGTTCAGTCCCTGTTTAAAGTAGCCAAGGCCCAGGGCTTTGCCCTGCCCGCTGTCAACGTGACGGGCAGCAACACGGTGAATGCTGTGCTAGAAACGGCTAAGGCGCTCAACTCGCCGGTTATCATCCAGTTTTCGAACGGCGGCGCGCAGTTCTTCGCCGGCAAATCGGTGCCCAACGGCGACCAGCGCGCCAGCATTGCCGGCGCCATTTCGGGAGCCCAGCACGTGCACCAGATGGCGGAGCTCTACGATGTGCCCGTGATTCTGCACACCGACCACGCCGCCAAGAAGCTTCTGCCCTGGATTGACGGCCTGCTCACGGCCGGCGAAAAGCACTTCGCCCAGTACGGCCAGCCGCTCTACAGCTCCCACATGCTGGACTTGTCGGAAGAGCCGATTGAGGAAAACATTGAAATCTGCAAGCGCTACCTGGAGCGCATGAGCAAGATGGGCATGACGCTGGAAATCGAGCTGGGCGTAACCGGCGGCGAGGAAGACGGCGTCGACAACTCCGACGTGGACTCCTCGAAGCTCTACACCCAGCCCGAGGAAGTGGCCTACGCCTACGAGCAGCTGAGCGAGGTGAGCAGCCGCTTTACCATTGCTGCCGCTTTCGGCAACGTACACGGCGTGTACAAGCCCGGCAACGTGAAGCTGCAGCCCAAGATTCTGCACAACTCCCAGGAGTTTCTGCGCCAGAAGCACAACATCGAGGAGGCCCTGCCCATCGATTTCGTGTTCCACGGCGGCTCGGGCTCGTCGCAGGAGGAAATCCGCGAGGCCATTAGCTACGGCGCCATCAAAATGAACATCGACACCGACCTGCAGTGGGCTTTGTGGGAAGGTATCAAGGATTACTACGTGCAGAACGAAGCCTACCTGCAGGGCCAGATCGGCAACCCCAGCGGCGCTGACTCGCCCAACAAGAAGTACTACGACCCGCGCGTGTGGCTGCGCAAAGGCGAAGAAACCTTCGTGGCGCGCCTCAAGCAGGCCTTCGAGGACCTGAACGCCGTGAATCGCCGCCCCTAATTAATTTGCCCGCTCTGCGCAGTTAGCCCCTTCCAAAAAAGCCCCGCAAAACCTTGCGGGGGCTTTTTTTGTACTAGTGCTATCCATCTGGAGGGGTAGCAAGCAAAACAATTCTGTTTTTGCCCGCCTACGGTTGTGGTTAGCTAGTCCCAGATTAATAGATTTGCAGGGTTGTTCTGCCAGCAGTCGACTTCGCCTGCCACGATCTGGTTATTAAGAACCAGTGACCTTTTAACTACGCAGCCCTCTTACCTGCTACCAGCAGCCCCGCCGGGATATTCCCCGCCCAAATAAAACGCGCCCATGACCAACCGTAAGCAGCATATTGCCCAGGTAGCATTGCAGCTATTCGGCGACAAGGGCTTCGAGCACACCCCCACGCAGCTTATTGCCAAAGAAGCGGGTGTTTCGGAAGCCCTTATTTTCAAGTATTTCGGCTCCAAGGAACAACTTCTGGAGTTTATCATCAAGAACGGCTACAAGCGCATCATCGAGGCCAACCGTGGCTGGCTGGAGGAGCGCGACCCGCTGGGCCTTATCCACAGCGTGATTGAGCTGCCTTACAAGCTGGTGAAGGAAGAGCCCCACTTCTGGAAGCTACAGTCGCGGCTGACCAACAGCGAAGTGGCCCAGAAGCAGCACGAGCGGTTTTTGCAGCCCGTACCGGCCCTGCTGCACCGGGCCTTCGAGAAGCTCCGCTACCAGGAGCCCGACAAGGAAGTGAGCTTGCTGCTGCTGCTCATTGATGCCCTATGGAAAATTCAGGCCCAGAAAACGGACGAGCAAATTCAGGAAATGCTGGACTTCATTAAGTCGAAGTATCAGTCGCAAGGCTAGCGCCTGCACCCCAACGTACTCAACAGTAGGCAACGAGGCCGGGCAGTTATTGTCCGGCCTCGCTTGTGTTAGGCCCAGGGGCAAATCCCCGCAAGCATTCGGATAAGGTGTATCCTACCCATGGAGGCAAACCTTGCCTGATTTACACTATTGCGACGTATATTTTAAAATTATAACAATAATACCGGCCGATGCTCAAACTTTTTTGCGTGTTTTTTAAACGGCGGTATTTGTGTCCTAGAAGCTGTAAATCAGCTTGATTTCTCCTTTAAACGTTGTGTACAAGGTGTGTCTTAAGCGTGTAAGTGCCCGTCTGAGTAAACTTTGGTGGGTTGCTAAACCTATTTAGCAGCTTGCTTTTAGTTGCTGAAAGGGGTATATTTGACTACACGCTCCTATTGCTACCGACCCTCTTACCTACTCGCGCAGCTTCACCTATTGCTCGCGCCGTCGCTTAGCACTCCCTATTTGCTTTCTAGTCTGGTCTTACTCCGAGTCTTGGTATTCGGCCGGCTTCCGCATATCTGTTCCTTTCACTTCCAATCCCACCAATCATGAAAAAGACCTTTACCACGCTGTGGCGCGCCGCGGCATTCTTGGCATTGTGCCACGTTCCGGCAAAAGCCCAAACCTACCAGCAAGTCTGGGCCGACGAGTTTAATGGTAGCATCAGCTCCAGCTGGGTGTTCGAAACCGGTGGCGGCGGCTGGGGCAACAATGAAAAGCAGTATTACCAGCGCGCCAACGCTACTGTCAACAGCACGGACCTGATGATTACGGCCCGGCGGGAAAATGTGGGAGGCATGGCCTATACATCGTCGCGCATGAAAACCCAGGGCTGAAGCAGTTTACCTACGGCAAGATTGAGGCCCGTATGAAGCTGCCGCTGGGCCAGGGCCTGTGGCCGGCTTTCTGGATGCTGGGAGCCAACATCGGGCAGGTAGGCTGGCCGGCCTGCGGCGAAATTGACGTAATGGAGCACATCAACGCCGAAAACAAGGTGTATGGCACCGTGCACTGGGACAGCAACGGCCACGCCGAATACGGCGGCAACGTTGTTACCTCGCCCGAAAATTACCACGTGTACACCGTAGAATGGGAGCCAGCCTACATCCGCTGGTTTGTGGACGGCATCAAGTACCATGAAATCAACATAAGCGGCGGCACGGGCAGCACCGAAGAATTTCAGCGGCCTTTCTTCCTACTGCTGAACCTGGCTGTAGCCGGTAACTGGCCAGGACAGACCGTGGATGAAAGCAAGCTGCCAGCCACCATGTTTGTGGACTACGTGCGGGTGTATCAGAAAACCAGCACTCCCCCACCCACCTCCTCCATCACCATTCAAGCCGAGTCGTACAGCACCATGAACGGGGTGCAACTGGAAGCCTGCTCAGACACGGGCGGCGGGCAGGACGTGGGCTGGATTGACACCAACGACTGGATGGCCTACAATAGCGTCAATTTCCCGACCTCGGGCGCCTACACGATTGAGTACCGCGTGGCCAGCCCCAGCGGGGGCCGGGTATCGGCTGATCTGAATGCAGGCTCCACCCAGTTGGGCAACGTAGCCATTCCCGCCACCGGCGGCTGGCAAACATGGACCACCGTGGCTCAGACCGTGAACGTGAATGCGGGCACCTACAACCTGGGCGTGTTTGCCCAAGCTGGCGGCTGGAACCTCAACTGGATCCGCATTACCAAGGCCGGCACGGCCCGGACGGCCCCGGCTAGCACCACGGCTCCGGAAGTAACAACCGAGCTGAGCGTGTACCCCAACCCGGCTACCAATCAGCTCAACGTGCAGGCGGGCCAGGACCTGAGCGGCAGTCAGTACCAGATTGTCAACGACCGGGGCCACGTAGTAGCCAGCGGCACGCTGAGCACCAGCCGCCTAGATGTAGCAAACCTCAAAAACGGCCTCTACACGCTGGTTATCGTCACTAAAGACCAGCAGAAGCTGACGCGCCGCTTCAGCAAGTAACCTTCCAGTACGGGATTTGGCAGGCTGCCTGAACGGGCAGCCTGCTATTCTGCTGCCTTCTGATTCTCATTCTGCTCCTTTTCTGCTCTTTCCACAATCCAACTCCTACCAAATTATCCATCATGAAAAACAAGTATCTGTATGGCCTAGGAGCCTTGCTGCTCGGTGGCGGACTCAGCAACCCAGCTTGGGCGCAAAATCAGGAAAGCCGGGCATTCTACGCGGTCGGCTCGAGCCAGGAGCTGGTCCGGCAGCTGGAAAGCCAGGTAGCCACGGCCGAGAGCCGGCGGGCAACTCCAACGATTAGTCTGCGGGTGTCGGGCAGCCAGGCATTTGTAGGCAAAGTCAACCATCGGGAAGACCTGACCGGTAGCGGTGAGTACCTGGTGGGCGAAATCCAGAACGTGCCGGGCTCGTCGTTTCTGCTGCGCATTGAAGGCAATACAGTCCAGGGCAACATTATTCTGCGTCAAACCCGCCAGGCTTACCAGTACTCGGCCGACGCGCGCGGCAACGTACGGGTGCAGCCTGTCGACATAGACAAGGTGCTCTGCGTGGACTACCACCAGCCCGTGGGCTACCGCAACCCGGCACCCCAGCCTGGCACCGCCGACAACCGCGCCGCCGTGGTTTCCCTGCAGAGCCTGCCCGGCGCCCGGGGCTGCATCATGCTCGACTTCGACGGCCAATACGTGTCGGGCACGCCCTGGAACAACGGCAACCCCATCAACGCGGCCCGGCGGGCATGACCGACGCGGCCATTCAGGAGTTTTGGGAGCTGGTCAGTGAAGATTTCCGGCCCTTCAGCATGAACGTGACCACCGACGAGGCCGTGTTTAACTCCTACCCCAAAACCATGCGCATGCGCTGCATCATCACGCCGACCAATACGGCGGCGCCGGGCGCGGGTGGGGTGGCTTATCTGACGTCCTTCAACTGGAACGACGACACGCCCTGCTGGGTGTTTATGACCTCGCCTAAAGCCGGTGGCGAAGCGGCCTCGCACGAAGTAGGCCACACCCTGGGCCTGAGCCACGACGGCCGCCTCAATCCTAAGGAAGAGTATTACGACGCCCGTTCCTCGGCCGGCAACTGGGCCCCGATTATGGGCGCGGGCTATTACAAGCCCGTCACGCACTGGAGCCGCGGCGAGTATGCCTCGGCCAGCCAGACCCAGGACGATCTGGCCATTATGGCCAGCGCCACCTACAACGTGGGCTACCGCAACGACGACCATAGCGGCAGCATCAGCGGAGCTACCAACCTGGCCCGCAACGGCAACAGCCTCAGCGGCTCGGGCATTATCGAGCGGACCGGCGACCAGGACTACTTCGCTTTTTCCACCAGCGGCGGCACGGTCAATCTGAACCTGAACACAGTGGGCCGGCACGGCAACTTGGACATCGTAGGGCGCCTGTTTACCAGCAGTGGAACCCAAATCGGGACCTTTGACACCCAGGGCAGCCTGAGCACGACGCTCAGCGCCAACCTGAGCGCGGGCTCGTATTACCTGCAGATAGACGGCACCAGCTACGGCAACCCGGTTACCGAAGGTTACTCCGACTACGGCTCTCTGGGCACGTTCAACATTACGGGCACGGCCCCGGCTCCGGCCTCGGGCGGTGTAGCTACTGTGTATAAAGACTGCAACTACACCGGCACGGCCGTGGCCCTGCCTGCGGGCGACTATACCCTGGCTGCTCTACAAAGCCGCGGTATCCTGAACGACGATATTTCTTCGCTCACCGTGAACAGCGGCTACCAGGTGGTACTGTACGAAAACGACAACTTCAGCGGCACTGCTTTGACTCTGACGGCCGGCAATGGCTGTCTGGTAAACAACCCATTAGGCACCAGCAACTGGAATGACAAAGCCACTTCGCTGCGGGTGCAGCCTGCGGCCAGCCAGTCCTTTAGCGTGACCTTGCAGGCTGAAGCGGCCAGCGTAAACAACGGCATGACGGCGGAAACCACCACCGACGCGGGCGGGGGTCAGAACATGGGCTACGTAGATGCCGGCGACTACCTAGTCTGGAACGGCATCAACTTCCCTACCTCGGGCTCTTACCTGATTGAGTACCGCGTAGCCAGCGGCGCCAGCGGTGGCACCATTTCCTCGGACCTGAATGCCGGCACTACGCAATTCGGTAATACGGCCATTCCGGCTACCGGCGGCTGGCAGGCTTGGACCACCGTGTCGCGCACCGTGGACGTAACGGCTGGTACCTACAACTTCGGCATCTATGCCCAGACCGGCGGCTGGAACCTCAACTGGGTCCGCATCACCAAAGTGGGCAGCGCTGCTGTAGCCCAGGCACCCGAAACTACCGCGGCCAGCAGCGCACGGCTGAGCCTGTATCCTAACCCGGTAACGGACTGGGTGCGCCTGGAAGCAGGCCCAGAGCTGGAAGGCAGCGCGTATCAGGTACTGGATTCTTACGGGCAAGTAAAAGCTCAGGGAGTCGTGGGCGGAGGTGCGCTGGATATGTCGGCCTTGCGGGCCGGCGTCTACCGGCTGGTAATCGAAACCAAGGATCAGAAAAAACTTACCCGGCAGCTTATCAAGCAATAGCCAGGTAGCAAAAAGAAGGACTACCGGTGGGTAGTCCTTCTTTTTGCTACCTGACCAAGAACACGGGAGGCATCACGCCAGTTGGAGCAGTCACTTCTACTAACCTTTTGCTATGAAAAACTACATGTTTCGGAGAACTGCGGGCTGGTGGCTGCTAGGATTACTCGTAGCCTGCTGGCCCAGCTTACCCAGGCTCAGACTCCTACGAAGAGCACTAAACGGGGCCTGGCCTATGGCTACCACTCGGCGGCCGATATGCAGGCGCTGGCGCCGGGCATCAGTTGGTGGTACAACTGGTACTCCCGTCCCGAGGCCGGCGTGGCCACTATCTACCCGGGGCTGGGAATCGACTACGTGCCCATGCAATGGGGCCGCGACCTGGACGGTACCCCGTTCACGGCCGACCGGCTGGCGGCTAATATTCCCGCCGGGGCCAAATATCTGCTGGGGTTCAACGAGCCCAATTTCCGCTCCCAGGCCAACCTGACGCCAACCCAGGCCGCCGCGCTCTGGCCCACGCTGCAGGAAGTGGCCCGCCGCAAAAACCTCAAGCTCGTGTCGCCCGCCGTGAACTACTGCGGCGACTGCGTCTCGGAAAACGGCGTGACCTACTACTCGCCCACCCAATACCTCGACGCCTTTTTTGCCGCCTGCCCCACGTGCCAGGTCGACTACATTGCCGTGCACACCTACGTGTGCGAAGAGCGGTGGCTGCGCGACAAAATTGCGGAGCTGAAAAAGTATAACAAGCCCATCTGGCTCACCGAGTTTTCCTGCGGCGACATGCCCGCCAGCCAGATTACCCTGGACGTGCAGAAAAAGTACCTGACCGACGCGGTGAACTACCTGGAAAATGAGCCGGCCGTGTTTCGCTACGCCTGGTTTTCGGGCCGCAACAATGAAATACCCAATATCAACCTGCTGGCTCCCGCTTCGGGGCAGCTTACAGAGCTGGGCCAGCTCTATGTCAGCCTGCCCTTCAGCGGTGGTAGCGCCCCGCAAAACCTGCTCACCCCAACCGGCGCCGTCGCCTCGTCGAGTGAGAGCAGCGCCACCGGAGCCGCCAGCGCCATCGACCGCAACCTGACCACGCGCTGGAGCAGCAACTTCGCCGATCCGCAGTATCTGCAGCTCGATCTGGGCACGGTGAAAGACATTGCCCGGGTAAAAATCAGTTGGGAAGCAGCCTACGGCAAAGACTACCAGCTGCAAACGTCCACGGACGGCACTTCCTGGACCTCCATCCACACCGTACTCAACGGCGACGGGGGCGTCGACGACATTACGGGCCTGGCCGGCCGGGGCCGCTACCTGCGCCTCTATGGCACCCGCCGCGCTACTGCCTACGGCTATTCCATCTACGAAATCGAGGTGTACGGCCCGGCCACTACCCCACCGGCCACTTCGTCCGTGACGCTGCAGGCTGAGTCGTACAGCACGATGAGCGGAGTGCAGCTAGAAGCCTGCTCGGATACGGGCGGCGGGCAGGACGTGGGCTGGATTGACACCAACGACTGGATGATCTACAACAGTGTGACCTTCCCCACCTCGGGTGCTTACACCATCGAGTACCGCGTAGCCAGTCCCAGCGGCGGCCGGGTATCAGCCGATTTGAATGCGGGCACCACGCAGCTAGGCAACGTAGCTATTCCCGCTACCGGCGGCTGGCAGAACTGGACTACCGTGTCGCAAACGGTAAACGTCACTGCGGGCACCTACAACTTCGGCGTGTTTGCCCAGGCTGGCGGCTGGAACCTGAACTGGATCCGCATTACCAAGGCAGGCAGTACAACCAGTGCCCGCTCTGCTCAGGTTTTGGCCACAACGGCTACCGCTGGCCGGGCGCAGGCGCTAGAAGTGTATCCTAACCCGCCACCAATACGCTGGGCCTCACTCCAGACCCAGCGTTGGCCGGTGCGGCCCTGAGCATTGTCAGCGTGGAAGGCAAGCAAGTATGGCAGGGTTCCTACGACGGGCAGCCGCTGAATATAGCCGCGTTAAAGCCGGGGCTCTACACGCTAATTGCCCTCACGCAAGACCACCAAAAACTGGTGCAGCGGTTTGTGAAGCAGTAAATGCAGTGCCACCGGAAGCCGGATTCAGGTCTGCTTCCGGTGGCACTGCCTGTTTACGAATGACAAAATTCTCCGCCTCTCCGGCGGCTTGCCCTTTGCTTTCTTTCACCTAACCATTTCCACTCTATGAAAACAACTTCTTCACTTTCCAGGCTTTTGCTGCTGCTATTGTTCAGCCTTATCACGCTGCCAACTCTGGCCCAGTTCCGGGTTATCGGCTACGTGCCCTCCTGGGCCGGAGACGTGAACAGCGTGCAGTACAGCAAACTGACTCACATCAACTACGCCTTTCTGCTCCCCACGGCTACCGGTGGTTTGCAGCCCATTGAAAACCCCGCCAAGCTCCAAAGCCTGGTTTCGTTGGCCCACGCCAACGGGGTGAAAGTGCTGATTTCGGTGGGCGGCTGGAACGACGGCAACGACAGCGGCTTCGAGAGTATTGGGGCCAATGCTTCGTACCGCAACACCTTCGTCACGAACCTGGTCAACTTTGCCAATCAGTACAACCTCGACGGCGTGGATATCGACTGGGAATACCCCGACGCCGGGGCTTCGGCCAACAACCACGCCCTGCTGATGCAACAGCTTTCCACCGAGATGCACAGCCGCGGCAAGCTGCTTACGGCCGCCGTGGTGGGCACAGGCGGAGCCAGCATTCTGAACAGCGTCTTTACGTCCGTAGACTTTCTGAACCTGATGGCCTACGACTTCAACAACTTCGACCACTCCACCTACGACTACGCGGTGCAGTCCATCAACTACTGGAAGGGTCGCGGCCTGCCAGCCAACAAAACCGTGCTCGGCGTGCCCTTCTACGGCCGGCCCACCTGGGAATCGTACGCTCAACTGCTGGCCCGCGGCGCCAGCCCCAATGCCGACGTCTTCGACGGCGTGGGCTACAACGGCATCCCGACCATCAAGAGCAAAACCAACTTGGCCTTCGACCAGGGCAGCGGCATTATGATCTGGGAACTGTCGCAGGACGTTACCGGCGCCAACTCCCTGCTCACGGCCATCAACCAGGTAGTCGTGCAGCGCAACGGCGTGACTCCGCCCCAGCCCAGGCCATCCCGGGGCGAATTGAGGCCGAAAGCTCTTCGGCACAATCGGGCACCCAAACCGAAACGACTACCGACACCGGCGGCGGACTAAATGTGGCCTGGTACGAAACCGGCGACTGGCTCGACTACTCGGTGAACGTGGCCACGGCCGGTTCTTACACCGTGGGCTTCCGGGTATCTTCGGCTTACGGCGGCGCTACGCTGCAGCTGCGCAACAGCGCTGGCACGGTACTAGGCAGCGTCAACGTAGGCAACACGGGCGGCTGGCAGAACTGGCAAACCATCAATGCTACTGTGACGCTGCCGGCCGGTCGCCAGACCCTGCGTTTGTTCGCCTCAGCTTCGACAGGGTGCAACGTCAACTGGCTCAGCTTTGCCAGCACCACACCACCGCCCACTTCCTCAACGACTATCCAAGCCGAAGCCTTTACCAGCATGCAGGGCGTGCAAACCGAGACGACCACCGACACCGGCGGCGGCCAGAACGTGGGCTTCATCGACGCTACCGACTGGATGGCCTACGCCAACATCAATTTCCCAACTTCGGGCACGTACACCATCGAGTACCGCGTGGCCAGCCCCAGTGGCAGCACCCTGTCGTCGGATTTAAACGCGGGCAGCATTCAGCTCGGCAACGTGACAATTCCCGCCACCGGCGGCTGGCAAAACTGGACTACGGTGCGGCAAACGGTCAACGTAAATGCGGGTACCTACAGCTTCGGCGTGTATGCCCAGGCCGGCGGCTGGAACTTCAACTGGCTGCGCATCACGAAGGGCACCGCCGCCCGGCCCGCCGAAACGACGCTGGCTACTGCCGATGCCGGCAGCCTAGGCCGTAGCCTGGAAGTTTACCCCAACCCCGCCGCGCACGTGCTGCACTTGCGGGCCGAAACCAGCCTGGCCGGCAGCCGCTACCAGATTATTGATGCCACCGGCCGCACCGTGCTGAGCGGGCAGCTGCAGGCCACCGACCTGGACGTTTCGGCCCTGAAAGCCGGGGTGTACACGCTGCGCCTCACAGCTGAAGACCAGGCCAGCGTGGTACGCCGCTTTATCAAAGCCCAGTAGCACCGGCCCAAACCAGATTCGCTTAAACACAAAAAGCCCCGCCACATATGTGACGGGGTTTTTTATGGTCAAACCAATCTTAAATAATCGTGCTCAAACCAAGAGCAATGTTGTTCTTGTGCAGCTGGCAATCCAGAATATCCAGGATGCCATAGGCCACGAAGCTGCCCACCTGCTCGGTCGTGTAAGGTGACTTGGCGTTGAGTTCCGGGGTCAGCACGCCTTGCTCCAGGGCATTGTCCACGGCTTTGCGTACGGATTTGGCTTCTTCCTGTAGGCCAAAGTGCTCCAGCATCATGGCCGCCGACAGAATGGTGGCAATGGGGTTGGCAATGCCTTTGCCCTTAGCCTGGGGATAGGAGCCGTGAATGGGCTCAAACAGCGCGGTTTCGTCGCCTACCGAGGCCGAGGGTAGTAAGCCCAGGGAGCCGGCAATAACCGAAGCTTCGTCGGAGATGATGTCGCCAAACATGTTCTCGGTCAGAATCACGTCGAACTGCTTGGGGCTCAAAATCATCTGCATGGCTGCGTTGTCCACAAACAGATAATCGACCAGCACTTTGGGGTACTGTAGGGAAATATCCTGCACGACTTCGCGCCACAGCCGGGAAGTTTCCAGCACGTTGGCCTTGTCTACCAGCGTCAGCTTGCCGCGGCGCGCTTCTGCAGCCTGGAAGGCGCGGTGCGCAATCCGCTCGATTTCAAAACGGCTGTAGGTGCAGTTGTCGTAGGCCGAGCCGTCCTCGTTGCGGCCTTTCTCGCCGAAGTACACCCCGCCGGTCAGTTCCCGGAAGATGACCATGTCGGCGCCCTGAATCCGCTCCTTCTTCAGCGGCGAGTGTTCCAGCAGCCGGTCGTAGGCCGTCACGGGCCGAATGTTGGCGTACAGGCCCAGCGACTTGCGCAGGCGCAGCAGCCCTTGTTCGGGGCGCACCTTGGCACTGGGGTTGTTGTCATACTTGGGGTCGCCGATGGCCCCGAGCAGCACGGCATCGGCGCGGCGGCAGGCGTCGAGCGTAGCTTCCGGCAGCGGGTCGCCGGTCGCGTCGATGGCGCAGGCACCCATGAGCTGGTAATCGAAGGTAAAGTCGTGCCCAAATTTATCGGCTACGGCTTTCAGAGCCCGTACCGCCTCCTGACACACTTCTGGCCCGATACCGTCACCCGACAGCACCACGATTCGTTTGCTTAAAATACCCATTTGCGGAGCTGTTCATAGGTTTTAATGGCGTCGCGCTGGCTCACCAAATAGTCGATATCGTCGTAGCCGTTGATCAGGCACTCCTTCTTGTAAGCATCCAGCTCGAAGCTGATGCTGGCATCCCACACCGGTATAGCCAAAGTCTGGCTGGGCAAATCCACGACCAGCTGCGTTTCGGGCTCCAGCTCAATCTGCCGGAACAAGCCTTGCAATACTTCCTCCGAAACCTGCAGCGGCAGCAGACCCGTGTTCAGGGCATTGCCGCGGAAGATGTCGGCGAAGTAGCTGGAAATAACCACTTTGAAGCCCGCATCATACAAGGCCCAGGCAGCGTGTTCCCGGCTGGAGCCGCAACCGAAGTTTTTGCCGGCCAGCAGAATCTGGCCCTGATAACGCGGGTTATTCAACACGAAATCGGCCTTGGGCTGCCCGTCGGCCTGGTAGCGCCAGTCGGCAAACAGGTTTTGGCCAAACCCCTCCCGGGTGGTGGCCTTCAGGAAACGAGCCGGAATAATCTGGTCCGTATCGACGTTTTCGATGGGCAGCGGGACGACGCCCGAGCGGAGCGTTTGAAATTTTTCCATGGGTGGGACGAAATGGAAGTGATTCTATAGCCTGCGTCAAGTGAAAGAAGAAACCAGTTTCCGGTAGCGGGCTGGTCCGGCGGGCCCAAGGCCAGCTCCCTAGCTGATTCCTCCTCTCGCTTGCGTGCCGGGCGACGCTTGGGGCGCGGCAGAATGGCAGGTTGTTAATTCAAATACTGGGTGATGTCGACGATACGGCCCTCTACAGCTGTTATAGCGGCCACCAGCGGGCTGGCCAGCAAGGTGCGGGCCCCTGGGCCTTGGCGACCTTCGAAGTTGCGGTTAGAGGTCGACACGCAGTAAGCCCCGGCTGGAATCTTGTCGTCGTTCATGGCCAGACAGGCCGAGCAGCCGGGTTCGCGCAGCTCAAAGCCGGCTTCGGCTAATACTTGGTCGAGGCCTTCTTCTATGGCCTGCTTTTCCACTTGTTTGGAACCCGGCACAATGATGGCCTCCACGTGCCCGGCCTTGTGCTTGCCTTTCACGTAAGCTGCCACCGCCCGCAAATCCTCGATGCGGGAGTTGGTGCAGCTGCCGATAAAGACGTAGTTGATTTCCTTACCGAGCAAGGACTCACCCGGCTTAAAGCCCATGTAGGCCAATGACTTATCAAAGCTAGCCGCTTCCCCATCGGTGCCCAGCACCGGAATGGCACCGCTCAGGGCCATGCCCATGCCGGGGTTGGTGCCGTAGGTAATCATGGGCGTAATGGTGGCCGCGTCGAAGGTCAGGTCCGATTCAAACTCGGCGCCTTCCTCCGAATACAGAGTCTGCCAATACTCCACGGCCTGCTCCCACCGCTCCCCCTGCGGGGCGTAGGGCCGGCCGTGCAGGTACTCAAACGTGGTAGCATCGGGAGCAATAAGGCCGCCGCGGGCACCCATTTCGATGCTCATGTTGCAGACCGTCATCCGGCCTTCCATGCTCAGGCCCCGAATGGCGCTGCCGGCATACTCCACGAAGTAGCCGGTGGCCCCGCCCGTACCGAGCTTCGAAATAATGTAGAGAATCACGTCCTTGGCCGTCACGCCGGGCCGCAGCTGGCCGTCCACGGTGATGCGCATGCGCTTGGGCCGACTGATGAGCAGGCACTGCGAGGCCATTACCTGCGTGACCTGGCTGGTGCCAATACCGAAGGCAATGGCCCCAAAAGCGCCGTGGGTGGAGGTGTGACTGTCGCCGCACACGATGGTCATGCCCGGCTGAGTGATGCCTAGTTCCGGCCCGATGACGTGCACGATGCCCTGGTACTGGTGGCCCAGCCCGAACAGCTCCACACCAAACTTCTCACAGTTCTCGGTGAGCTTATCCACTTGGGAGCGACTCAGCGGATCCTGAATGGGCAGGTGCTGGTTGCGGGTCGGCACGTTGTGGTCGGCGGTGGCCAGAATCTGCTCCGGCCGGCTCAGGGGCAAGCCCCGCTCCTGCAGCTCGTCGAAAGCCTGCGGGCTGGTAACTTCGTGAATCAGGTGCCGGTCGATGTAAAACACCTCGAGCCCGCCCGGAATGGCTTTCACCACGTGGGCATCCCAGATTTTATCGAATAAGGACTTGGCCATGCTAGTTACTTTGAAGCCTTAGAGCGGTCTGCTTCCTCTTGCTGACTGGTTTGCCGCAGGGTTTTGCCCGCGTAGGTAAACCAATCGGTGCACCGGGGTGGACGGGCAGCGGCTTGCGGCGCTTCCTGGCTGATTTGTTGGGGCGCGTTCATCACGGTATTAGTTGGCGGCCACTAAGTTTTCCTGCTCCACCAAGATGTGCAGGTCAGTATCCACTACTTCTTTCTGACGGTCGGCCAGTTGCAGAAACGAGGCATAAGCCTTATTCAGGGCCGTTTTGTCGAAGTCGTAGCCAATTTTTTGTAGGCGGTACGCCAGGGCGGCGCGCCCCGAACGAGCGGTTAGTACAATCGACGAATCCGCCACGCCCACCTCGCGCGGATCAATGATTTCGTACGTCTCGCGGTGCTTAATAACGCCGTCCTGGTGTATCCCACTCGAATGCGAAAAGGCATTCGCTCCCACAATAGCTTTGTTGGGTTGCACCGGCATGGCCATCATATGCGACACCATGGCCGAGGTTTCGGCCAGGAGCTGCGTGGTGATGCTGGTGTCCAGATTGAGGTAAGGGTGCTGGCGCAGAATCATTACAACCTCCTCTAAAGCCGTGTTTCCGGCCCGCTCCCCTACCCCGTTAATCGTGCATTCAATCTGCCGGGCGCCGTTCATGACGCCAGCAATGGAGTTGGCCGTAGCCAAGCCCAAGTCGTTATGGCAATGCGTGGAAAGCGTCACGTTGTGCACGCCCCGCACGTTCTCGTACAGGTATTTAATTTTGGCGCCGTATTCCCCGGGCAGGCAATAGCCGGTCGTGTCGGGAATATTGAGCACCGTGGCTCCCGCCTTGATGGCCGCTTCGCAGACGCGGGCCAGGTACACGTTGTCGGTGCGGCCGGCATCTTCGGCATAAAACTCCACGTCTTCCACGAAAGACTTGGCTAGCTTGACGGCGGCCACAGCCCGCTCAATTACCTGCTCGGGCGTGGAGTTGAGCTTGAACTTGATGTGCGACTCGGAAGTACCAATACCGGTGTGAATGCGCGGATAGCGGGCGTGCCGCAATGATTCAGCCGCCACGCGAATGTCGTTTTCAACGGCTCGGGAAAGGCCGCAGACTGTAGCCTCCCGGGTTTGGGCCGCAATGGCTGCCACCGCGGCAAAGTCGCCGGGACTCGACACTGGGAAACCCGCCTCAATTACGTCGACGCCGAGTAGCTCCAGCTGCCGGGCAATAACCAGTTTTTCATCCTGGTTGAGCTTGCAGCCGGGCACCTGCTCACCATCGCGCAGGGTCGTATCGAAGATCTGAATTTTCTGAGCAGCCATGTTTTCGGAGTACTTACAGCGAATTGCTGCCCGCAAGTACACCGGTAAAACGCGTCAGGGAAAACAATTTCTCGGCACGCCTACTATTTCCAATAACGAGCTTTATATTTTTAATTATTTAATTATCAACTATATATAGTTTACACAAATACAACGGCTAACGCTAAAATTAGCGTTGCAGCGGCTTGGTGAAAGAGCGGGTAAAGTGAGCTAATGGAAGCATTCCCAGCTTTTATTAGCTCGCGTCGCCTGTCGTTCTGAGCTTTTCGAAGGATCTTCCTCCAGGTTCTGACCCACCTTTATTTAACATACAAAAGCCCTTTACCACTGGCGTAGTAAAAGGCTTTATGCAGTGAATGAGGCTTATCATTTAGGCGAGGCAGGTCCTTCGCAAGGCTCAGGATGACAGGCAACGAAAGTTACTATTGAGTAGAAATGCCTCGGCTACGCTCAGCATGATGTTCTTCTACACCAGCAGGCTTAGAAAGTCCTGCTTGCCGTTGAGGTACTCGTAGGCAAAGCCTTCCTCCTGCATCCGCTGCTGAATTCCCTCGATTTCGTGGGGCTTCTTGACTTCAATGCCGACGAAAACCGGTCCTTTTTCCTTGTTGTTCTTCTTAATGTACTGGAAGTGGATGATGTCGTCGTCGGGGTGGAGCACGTTGTTGACGAAGCGGCGCAGGGCCCCAGGTCGCTGGTTGAAGGTCACCATGAAGTAGTGCTTGAGGCCCTGGTGGCGCATGGCCCGCTCTTTGATGTCCTCCATGCGGGTGATGTCGTTGTTGCTGCCGCTGAGCACGCACACCACCGTTTTACCCCGAATTTCCTCGGCAAACTGGCGCAGGGCCGAGATGCTGAGCGTGCCGGCCGGCTCCAGCACGATGCCTTCCTCGTTGTACATCTTAAGCAGGTCTTCGCACACCTGACCTTCGGGCACTAAAACCACGTCGTCGAGCAGTTCCCGGCACAGCTCGAAGGTCAACGCGCCGGGGCACTTTACGGCCGCCCCGTCCACGAAGCTTTCGATGTGCGCCAGAGCCTGCCGCCGTCCCGCCTGAATGGCTTGCTGCATGGACGGCGCGCCCAAGGGCTGTACGCCGATGAGCTTGGTCTTCGGACTCAGCTGCCGAAACACGCTGCCCACGCCTGAGGCCAGACCTCCGCCCCGATGGGCATGAAAACGTAGTCAATGGCAGCAGGCGCGGCTTTCAGGATTTCCAAGCCCACGGTGGCCTGTCCTTCCACAATGGCCAAGTCATCAAACGGGTGGACGAAGGCGCTACCCCGCTCGTCGCAGAAAAGCTTGGCGGCCTGAAACGTGTCGTCGAAGGTGTTACCGGTCAGGATAACTTCGACCTGTTCCTGGCCGAAGAGACGCACTTTGCTCACTTTTTGGGCCGGCGTGTTGGCCGGCATGAAAATATAGCCCTTCAGCCCCAGCAATTGGCAGGCATAGGCCACACCCTGAGCGTGGTTGCCGGCACTGGCACATACTACTTCCCGGGCGCCCTGCTCCTGAGTCAGCGTGGCAATCTTATGGTAGGCGCCCCGAATTTTGTAGGAGCGCACTACCTGCAAGTCTTCCCGCTTCAGATATACCGACGCGCCATAGGCGGCCGAGAGGCCCAGGTTTTGCTGGAGCAGCGTTTCGTAAATCACGCCCTGCAGGTTGCGAGCAGCCTGCTCCACGTTTTCCAGCAGCACCGCGGGAACTGAAGGGGCTATAGTTTCGCTATGCATCGGCTTCGGCGGTTTTCTTCAGGGAGCGGAGCTGGCGCACGGTAGCACCCGTCTGCCACAGCTCCGAGTCCCGGACTTCCTTCAATTCCACTTCCAGTTCCTGGCGGTAGTTGGGCGTCGAGCCGCGCTGGATGGTGCGCTCCGCTTCCTTGCCCGAGGCTACGCTGTCGTAGAGCTCATTGAGGACCGGCAATGTGGCTTCGCGGAAGCGGCCTTTCCAGTCGAGGGCGCCGCGCTGGGCCGTTACCGAGCAATTGCTGAACATCCAGTCCATACCATTTTCGCCGACCAACGGCACCAGGCTCTGGGTCAGCTCCTCCACGGTTTCGTTGAAGGCTTCCGAAGGCGAGTGGCCGCGCTGGCGCAACACCTGGTACTGGGCCTCAATGATGCCGGCCAAGGCCCCCATCAGCACGCCCCGCTCCCCGGTCAGGTCGGAGTATACTTCCTTTCTGAAGTCGGTTTCGAACAGATAGCCCGAGCCCACGCCGATGCCCAGGGCAATGGCCTTTTCCAGGGCCTCACCGGTAGCATCCTGAAACACGGCGTACGAGGAGTTCAGGCCACCGCCCTGCAAATACAGACGGCGCAGGCTGGTGCCGCTGCCCTTGGGCGCTACCAGAATCACGTCCACGTCGGCGGGCGGAATGATGTTGGTCTGGTCGTTGAAGGTGATGCCAAAGCCGTGGGAGAAGTAGAGCGTTTTGCCCGGCGTCAGGTGCTGCTTGAGCGTGGGCCACAGCGCAATCTGGCCGGCATCCGACAGCAGGTTGGCAATGATGGTACCCCGCTCAGCGGCTTCCTCGATGGAGAACAGGGTTTCGCCTTCTACCCAGCCATCCTGCAGGGCCTTTTCCCAGGAAGGCGAGTCCTGGCGCTGACCAATGATGACGTTGAAGCCGTTGTCGCGCAGGTTTAGCGCCTGACCCGGACCCTGCACCCCGTATCCAATCACGGCAATGACTTCGTCCTTGAGGTAGGCCTGGGCCTTGAACAGCGGATATTCGTCGCGGGTGATTACAGTTTCGTCTACGCCGCCAAAGTTGATGGTTGCCATGATGGAAATGGGTAAGGGTGAATGTTGAGTGTTAAATTGATTTTGAGCTAAAAGGCCTGCTAGTTTATCCTCCTGTGGGCGTCATGTCGAGCCCGGCGAGACATCTCGCGTGCTGACGTTGTTGATTCTGGTTGCAAAGACCGTCATGCCGAGGGGAGTCGAAGCATCTCTACTGCTTCGCTGCAACGGCATTGATTCCCATGGCACGCGAGATTCCTCGACTGCGCTTTGCTCCGCTCGGAATGACGAACTGGTAGAACGTTTCCGTTAAACCGGCTGCCAATGCAGCTACATGGTAAAGACCTCGTCGCGGCGGTTGAGGAACTCGTTTTCCACGACTTCTGAGCCGGGCTCGGTGCGCTCAAACTCGCGCAACTTGCGGTTGAACCCGTCGCTGTGCTTGATGATGGCAATGCGGGCCGAGCGCACGAACTCGATGAGGCCGTAGGGTTGCAGCACCCGGATCAGGTTGTCGGTTTCCTCGCGGTGGCCGGTGGTTTCAAATACCGTGTAATCCTTGCGGATCACCACGGCACGGGCACCGTACTCGCGCAGCAGGCGCTCCACGGAGGCTTTTTCGGCGATGACATCGGTGGGCACTTTGTAGAGCGCCATTTCCTGCCAGATGACTTCTTGGTTGGTGTTGTAGTAGACCTTGAGCACTTCCACCTGCTTTTCGATCTGCTTGGCAATCTTGCGCACCACGTCCTCAGTTTCGTGAATCACGATGTTGAAGCGGTGAATTCCCTCGATTTCCGAGGGCGAGGTATTCAGGCTTTCGATGTTGATTTTGCGGCGCGAGAAGATGATGGCAATGCGGTTGAGCAAGCCAATCTGGTTCTCGGTGTAGGCCGTGATGTTGTATTCCTGCCGGTCGATGGGATGCTCACTCATGGCTTCTCACTGTTTAGACTAAGCGTCAAGCAGAGGCGTAGCCGAAGCATTTCGCGTGCTGATGTTGTTATAGCAAATGATTTTAGCGCTGCACGTGAGATGTCTCGCTGGGCTCGACATGACGTTGTTCTACTTCGTCACTCCTTTCTACCGCAGCCGGATTTCGCTCACGCTGCAGCCTTGAGGCACCATGGGGAAGATGTTGTTTTCCTTGGTCACCATGACTTCCAGCAGAAAGGAACCCGGGTGCTGCAGCATTTCCTGCAGGCTGCTTTTCAACTCTTGCCGCTCCGCCACCCGCTTGCCACTGATGCTGTAGCCGCGGGCCACGGTCACGTAGTCGGGGCTGGCGATGTTGACGAAGGAATAGCGCCGCTCGTGAAACAGCTCCTGCCATTGGCGCACCATGCCCAAGAACTGGTTATTGAGAATGATGATCTTCACGTCCACGCCGGTTTGCATGATGGTGCCCAGCTCCTGAATGGTCATCTGGATGCCCCCGTCGCCGATGATGGCCACTACTGGCCGGTCGGGGCGGCCAAACTTGGCTCCGATGGCGGCCGGCAGGGCAAACCCCATGGTGCCCAGGCCGCCGCTGGTGATGTTGCTGCGCGAGTGGTTGAACTTCGCGTAGCGGCAGGCTACCATTTGGTGCTGGCCCACGTCGGTTACCACAATGGCCTCGCCCTGGGTCAGCTCATTCAGCTGCTGAATCACCTCCCCCATGGTCAGCTCATCAGAAGTCGGAAACAGCTCGTCCTGAATGACGGCGGCCACTTCCTCGGCCTGAAACTGCTCGAAGCGCAGCCGCCACTGCGGATGCGTTTTGGCTTCGATAAGCTCAGTAAGCAAGGGCAGGGTTTCCTTGCAGTCGCCCCAAACTGGCACCGTAGCGGCCACGTTTTTGTCGATTTCGGTGGGGTCGATATCGAGGTGAATGACCTGGGCCTGCTTGGCGTATTTGTCGAGGCGGCCCGTCACCCGGTCGTCGAAGCGCATACCGATGGCGATGAGCACGTCGCACTCATTGGTCAGCACGTTGGGGCCGTAGTTGCCGTGCATGCCCAGCATGCCCACGTTCAGCGGGTGGTCGGTAGGCAAAGCTCCGGCTCCCAGAATCGTCCAGGCGGCTGGAATACCGCTTTTGTCAATGAAGGCGCGAAATTCAGCTTCGGCTTGACCCAACAACACTCCCTGACCCACAGAACCAACGGACGCGCCGCCCGATTAATCAGCTCCGCTGCCTGCCGGATGTACTCGGGCCGCACAATGGGCGCGGGCCGGTAGCTGCGGATGTGGTTGCAGGGTTGATACTCCGCAAAGTCGTGCTTCTGGAGCTGGGCATTCTTGGTAATATCAATGAGCACCGGGCCGGGCCGGCCGCTGCGGGCAATGTAAAAGGCCTTTGCCAGGGCCTCGGGCAGCTGACTGGCTTCCGTGACCTGGAAATTCCACTTGGTAACCGGCGTGGTGATGTTGATGATGTCGGTTTCCTGGAAAGCGTCGGTGCCCAGCAAGTGCGCAAAAACCTGCCCGGTGATGCACACCAGCGGGGTGCTGTCAATCTGGGCGTCGGCCAGGCCGGTCACCAGGTTCGTAGCCCCCGGTCCGCTGGTAGCAAACACGACGCCTACTTTGCCTGAGGCCCGGGCGTAGCCCTGGGCCGCGTGAATGCCGCCCTGCTCGTGGCGCACCAGCACGTGGTTGAGCTGCCCGTCGAAGTCATACAGCGCGTCGTAGATGGGAATGATGGCGCCGCCCGGATAGCCGAAAATCGTGTCTACGCCTTCGGCCAGCAGGGCCCGCAAAGTCATTTCCGCCCCGACATCGTTTGGAGGGCCGTTTCCGGCAACAGCTGAGTTGTCTTTTCCTGGATCAACATAGTCTTGGGGTTTGACGGACTCACGAATCAGTAATGCACCCCTCGCTGGCCGAGCCCACGGTGCGGATGTATTTGCGCAATACGCCCCGGGGCGCATTCACGGCCGGTGGCGTCCACTGGGCGCGGCGGGCGGCCAGCTCGGCTTCGTCTACCAGCACGGTCATCGTGTTATTGGCCGCGTCCAGCACCACTTGGTCGCCGTTGCGGACCAGGGCAATGGGCCCGCCGTCGTAGGCCTCGGGGCTCACGTGGCCGATGACGAAGCCGTGGGTGCCGCCCGAAAAGCGCCCGTCGGTGACCAGAGCCACTTTGTCGCCCAGCCCGGCCCCGATGATGGCCGAGGTCGGCTTGAGCATTTCGGGCATACCCGGTCCGCCCTTGGGCCCCACGTAGCGGATAATCACCACCTGCCCGGGCTGTACCTGGCTCAGACCTTCGTTCAATTCTTCCTCCGAGTCGAACACGCTGGCCGGGCCCTCGAAGCGGGTGCCCTCCTTACCGGTAATTTTAGCCACGGCGCCTTCCGGAGCCAGATTGCCGTAGAGAATCTGGATGTGACCGTCGGCTTTGATGGGGTTCGAAAACGGCCGCAGTAAGTCCTGCTCCTCACCCAGAGCGGAAATACCGGCCAGGTTTTCAGCCAGCGTTTTGCCCGTCACGGTCAGCAGGTCACCGGTCAGCAGTCCTTCGTTGAGTAGGGTTTTCATTACCGCTGGCACCCCACCCAGGGCCGACAAATCCTCCATCAGGTACTTGCCGCTGGGCTTCAGATCGGCCAGCATGGGTACCCGGTTGCTTACCGCCTGGAAGTCCTGCAGGGTCAACTTCACCCCGGCCGCGTCGGCAATGGCCATCAGGTGAATCACCGCGTTGGTGGAGCCACCCAGGGCCGTAATAAGCACCATGGCGTTTTCGAAGGCCTCGCGCACCAGAATGTCGCGGGGCTTGAGGTCCATTTCCAGCAGGCGCAGCAGGTACTCGCCGGTGCGCAGGCACTCCTCGCGCTTCTGCTGACTTACGGCCGGCGCCGACGACGAATACGGCACCGACATGCCCAGCACTTCGGCCGCCGAGGCCATGGTATTGGCTGTGTACATGCCGCCGCAGGCCCCGGGGCCCGGGCAGGCGTGTTTGATAATGCCGCGGTAATCTTCGTCGGAAATATTGTTCTGCAGCTTCTTGCCGTAGGCCTCGAAGCACGACACGATGTTGAGCTGCTGCCCTTTGAACTCCCCGCCCTTAATTGTGCCGCCGTATACCATCAGCGCCGGGCGGTTTAGCCGCGCCATGGCCATCAAAGAGCCGGGCATGTTTTTGTCGCAGCCCACCACGCAGGCCAGCGCGTCGTAGTTGTGGGCCCCGGCCATGGCCTCGATGGAATCAGCAATGATTTCGCGCGACACCAACGAGTAGCGCATGCCCGGCGTGCCGTTGGTAATGCCGTCGGAAACGCCAATGGTGTTGAACCGCAGCCCCACCAGCCCGTGCGCCTGCACGCCTTCCTTTACATGGTCGGCAAGGCCGTTCAGGTGCATGTTGCAGGTGTTGCCGTCGAAGCCGGTGGAGCAGATGCCCACGAACGGCTTGCGCAGGTCGGCCTCCGACAAGCCCGAGCCAATAAGCATGGCCTGGGAAGCGGGCAAACTGTCGTTCTGGGTGTAAATGCGGCTGTATTTGTTCATCTGAAAAGGGCACGACTGGGCCGTCGGGCGCGGAAACGCGCCCGGGCATGCGGGCTGTTTGTTTTAGAATATTACCCGGAGAGCAGCTCAGCTACCGGGCGCGGGTGCTGCTTCCCTAGCGTTGAACCAGGTGCGCCGGAACCAGCACACCAGTTACCAGGTCGTGGTAGCGGCTGGCTAGCTGAGCCCCGATGGTTTCGGCAAAAGGCTTTTCAAACACCACATCATCCACCGACGAGACACCGATAACCTCGGCGGCGGTGCCGGTCATGAAGGCACCTTGCGCGCCTTGCAGCTCGGCCGGGGTGAAAAACTGCTCGTGCACCCGAATACCGGCTTCGCGGGCCAGATCAATAATAGTATTGCGGGTGATGCCGCGCAGAATGCTGCCGGCCGGGGCCGTATACAGTTCTCCGTCTCTCTCGAAAAAGAAGTTGGCGCCGGGTCCTTCGGCCACGTAGCCGTTCATGTCCAGCAGCAAGGCTTCGTCGTAGCCCCGGCCCTTGGCCTCGGAGCTGGCAATGATGGAGTTGACGTAGTGCCCGGCCACTTTGGCTTCAATCGGCACGGCCTTGGGGTTGGGCCGCTCGTAGGGCGACACCGTCAGGCGCAGGCTTTGGTCGCCCAGGTACTTGCCCCACTCCCACACGGCCATCAGCAGGTTGCCGGTCGTGGCGTGCTTCAGGCTCATATTGGGCGTGGCGGCGTAGGCCAGGGGCCGAATGTAGGCGTCGGTTAGCCCGTTTTTTTCCAGCAGCTGGTAGGTTATCTGGGTCAGTTCCTCCACCGAGTAGTTTAGCGGCAGCCCGATGGCCTGGCAGGAGTAGTGAAACCGCTCGTAATGCTCCCGTGCTTTGAAAACCTGGGAACCCTGGGGCGTATTATAGGCCCGGATGCCCTCGAAAACGGCGTATCCGTAGTGCAGCGACTGGGCGTAAGCCCCACAGGTAGCCTCGGAGGCCGGCACGAACTCACCATCCAGGAAGGCGACGGTGTTACTGTTGAAATACATAAACGGTGAGGTTAAGTGGAAGCAGTTGGCAGGAGCAGGTAGTAAAAAAGCCTTCCTGAGCGCGGGGCTTAGAAAGGCTCGTTTGTGGCAAACAAAAGCAGTCCCTTCAGCCCAGCGGCGGCGGAATAATGACCCGAATGACGACTAGAAAGGCGAAGAGCATGGCAAAAGGCAGACGGGCGGCGGGGTTGGTGCAAACGAAGCGTAGCCCTGCAATCCACTTGGTTTTATTTAAATTGGTGGTCAGCAATTCCAATTGCCGGGCAATAACTGGCGACGGATTCTGGTTTGAGTTGTCTGCGGGTTCCGGAATTTGAGCGGTGATTAGCCAAAGTCGGAAGCAGTTGTAACTTGCCCGGAAGTAGCCGGCTAGTGCCCTAAGCTGCCAGCAAGTAGCAGCCGCAGCAGCCCCCACGAAAACCAATATGTAGGATAACCACTATTTCCAATTATAGCTTATATCTCTGCAATTACCTGAAATACAAACACTTACCAAACAAGCCATTACAATGCCTAACGAAAGCATTGACCCTGTTTTTCAGTTAATTAAGTCCTTAACCCGCTCTGAAAAGCGGCACTTCCGGCTGTTTACCAACCGTCAGGGCTCCAACGAAGGCCTGAAGTTTCTGCAACTCTTCGACGCCCTCGACGGGCAGGCAGCCTACGACGAAGAGCGAGTACTGGCCCAGGTGCCGGCTATCAAAAAAGTGCAAGTGGCCAACCTGAAGGCCAACCTTTACAAGCAGCTGCTGGCCAGCCTGCGCATGTACCACTCGGGCCAGAACCTCGACATTCAGCTGCACGAGCAGCTCGACTACGCCCGGGTGCTCTACAACCGCGGCCTCTACCAGCAGAGTCTCAAAATGCTGGAGAAAGTAAAGCAGACCGCCCATCAGGTCGAAATGCCCCATATTGCCCTGCTGGCCCTGGATTTTGAGAAGCTCATTGAGTCGCAATACATTACGCGCAGCTTGCGGGGCCGGGCCGAGGTGCTGTCGGCGGAGTCCTCCGACACGGCTGCGCACGTGGCCCAGATGCACGAATTGTCTAACGTGGCGCTGCGCATGTACGGGTTATACCTGAAAATCGGGCACGTCCGCAACCAGGAAGACTACGACAACATCACGGCCTACTTTCACGACGCCCTACCGACGGTAGATATGCAGCAGGCCGGCTTTTACGAGCGGCTCTACTACTACCAGGCCCACGTGTGGTACCATACCATCACCCAGAATTTCCCGGCCTGCTTCCGTTACGCCCAGAAATGGGTGGATTTGTTTGAACAGAACCCGCCCATGAAGGAGCAGCAAACCATGCTCTACATCAAGGGCCTGCACAACCTACTGATTTCGCTCTACAACCTGCTCTACTTCAGCAAGTTCATCGAAGTACTCGAAACCCTGGAGGCCTTTGCCGCCGACCCGGAGCGCCGCACCAACCCGAATACGGAGATGCTGCTGTTCTTGTACATCTACACCAACCGCATCAACGCCTACTTCCTGCAGGGCCGCTTTACGGCCGGCCTGACGCTTATTCCTGACTTGCTCGACAACCTCGACCGGTTCCAGGTGCAGCTCGATTCGCACCGCCGGCTCGTGTTCTACTACAAGATTGCCAGCCTATATTTCGGCAGCGGCAACAACGACAAGGCCATTGAGTACCTCACCAAAATAATCCAGTTTCGGGACGTGAGCCTGCGCGAGGACATTCAGTGCTTTGCTCGCATCCTGAACTTGATTGCCCACTATGAAGCCGGCCGCGACGAGGCGTTGGAGTACCAAATCAAGTCGGTGTACCGCTTTCTGGGCAAGATGAACGACCAGCAGCAGATGCAGGTGGCCATCTTCCAGTTTCTGCGCAGCGTGGGCGACGTGGCCCCCGACGAGCTGAAGGCTGCCTTTATTCAACTCAAGGAGCAGCTAATCCGCATTGCCGCCCAACCCTTTGAGCGCCGTCCCTTCCTCTACCTCGACATTATTTCCTGGCTGGAAAGCAAAATTGAGAATGTGCCGGTTCAGGAAATCATGCAGCGCAAGTTCCGGGGACTGAAGTAGGATTTGCCGCAAACAAAAACAGGAGCCCTGCGGGCTCCTGTCTGAAAACGTTTGGTTTGAAGCTTTAGCGGCTAGGCGCTGTGAAAAGCGGGCAGCTTGCTTTCGGCCAGGCGCTGCTCCATCAGGGTTTTGCTGGCCAGCACGATGGTAGCAAAGCCCTGGGGCACTTCGGTGTAGCGTAGCGTCACCTGCGGGTCGGTCCAGTTCTCGCTCTTGGCTGCCACGCGCTGGCTGGGGCCGTATTCCGTGAGGAGCAGGTTGTGAATGCCTTTGCAGTTCACGTCGCCCATCACGCGCAACTCTATTGAGCAAAGCTTGTCTTTATAAAAACCGTAGCTGATTCCGGTGACGGTGTAGCCGCCAACCTGCAGATTTTCGCGCTTGCTGGTGTAGTATACCGTCTGGGTGCTGGTCTCGACCCGCTCGGGCACCAGGTGCCGAAACTTGTGTACGTCGGTGCCCAAGGTGGCCCGCCGTTGTTCCAGAACGTGCCCAGCCTTGCCCGACTGTGCTACTACGGGGCCGGCAAGGGCCAGCATGAGCGAGAATGCAGCCAGGTATTTCATGGGCTCGGGTTGATAAAAGCGGCCCATAAGATTAATAAAAAAGATTAATAAAAACTACTTTTTCTATTCTTAGAACCTGCTACTCAAGGCTGAAGCGCTGTAGCTGGTCTTTCGTGCAAGTATAAAAAAAGTGCGCACCAGCCAAGCCGATGCGCACCTGAATTAGGCCAACGAAAGCCGCCAACCGTCTTACGTCACTTATCTATGGGCAAGGTGGCCATTGAGTTGTAGTACCTGGCCAGACTGCCGCGCCTGCAAGAGGTGAAACGTGTTGTATTGATCGGGCGTCAGAATACGCAGCATGGCCGCGTCGTATTGCTGCAAAACCTGCTCGGTGGTAAAAGATGGAGCCTTCGCTGGATTGGCAGCTTCGGCGGCTTCCTCAAGCTGAGTGAGTTGCTGCAATTCCTGAGTGGTAGCCTGCTTTACCGCCGTGGCCTGACTCATACTCAGCCGCAGGGCCGAGGTGTAGTAGCAGGAAAGCTGCAGGGCCCGGACCCGGTAGCTCTGGTCAGCCGTAGGGCTAGGCTTGCCCGATGCGAATGGAGTGGCAGCGTGGGCCGATGTGGAGCTAAATGCAGCGAAGGTAAATCCAATCAACAGGTGCAGTACGTTTTTCATCGGGCAGCAAAAACAGGTTAGCGAGAAGTGTTTGTGAAACTGAACGACGCAAACGTAGATTGTACCTTATCTTGACGCTGGCCTTTTAGCTCAACATTACCTTTGGCTTTCCGAACGGACTGGCTGCCTATGCCAACGACTGAATTGCCGCTACCCCGCCCTTTTGCACCTCCCTTTTTTACGCTCTTCATGCCTACTTCCCCTGCTCGTCTGCGCTGCCTGGTTATCGACGATAACGAAATTAATCGTCTTACGCTCGAGCATTTCGTGGAAATGACGGACTCCCTGGAACTGGTAGCCTCCCTCCCCGATGCGGTGCAGGCCTTGAACCTGCTGCGCAGCGGCACGCCCATCGACCTGCTGTTTCTGGATATTGAAATGCCCCACCTCAGCGGCCTGGACCTGGTGCGCGCCCTGCCCGAACCCCAGCCCGAGGTAATCCTGGTCACTACCCACGCCGATTTTGCCGTCGCCGCCTTCGAGCTGGCCGTCGCCGACTATATGGTCAAGCCCGTAGACTTTGCCCGCTTCAGCAAAGCAGTGGCCCGGGTGCTGGCCCAGCGCGCAGCCATGCCGGCCCCGACCCTGCCCGAAGGCAGCTCAGCCACCAACAACTCGGAGCTTTTCGTTAAGGTTAACAACAAGCTCGTTAAGCTCGACTTCAATGAGGTGCTGTACATCGAGGCCATGTCTACCTACTCGGTGTTCGTGACGGCCAAGCACAAGCACATCGTATACATCACGCTCAAGGCCTTGGAAGAGCGGCTACCATTCAGCCATTTCGTGCGCGTGCACCGCTCCTTCATCGTCAATACCAAGCGCATTGAGGCCGTCGAAGACAACCAGCTCCTGCTCGGCGACCATGAAATTCCGGTGGGCAAATCCTACCAGGAAGAGTTTTTCCGCAAGCTGCGCAGTCTTTAAGTAGTAGCCGTTACGCGCCTTCTGAGCTGAGCTCGGTGGGTAGCTCCTGCACCACCCGGTCGAGGCGGGTGGTCAGGTGACCAACGGCGGCCAGGCGGGTTTCGGAGGCGCCGATACCGTGACGGGCCTGCTCCAGCTGCTTTACGGCTTCATCCACCCCCTCCACGCCCAGCTGCACCAGGTTGGGCTTGATGTGGTGCACCAGCTCTGCTACCCGCACCCAGTTTCCGTCGCCGGCCGCCAGGCGCAGGTCCTGCACGGTTTCGGGAATATTGCGCAAAAAGGAGCGAATAATCTTGTCGACAAAGGCCTGCTTGCCGCGGGCCAGCTCCCGCAGACTGGTCAAGTCGTAGCTGCGGGTGTGCTGGGCCGCCGAGGCTACCAGGTTGACCAGCTTCTGATACAGTGCGTCTTCCTCGAAAGGCTTGGCCAGGCAGTCGTTCATGCCGGCGGCCAGGTACAACTCGTTGTCAGCCCGGAAGGCATTAGCCGTTAGAGCCAGAATCGGAACCTGGGCGCGCTGCGAGTCGGGATGCTGCCGGATGCGGGCCGTGGCCTCCAGACCATTCATGTTGGGCATCTGAATGTCCATCAGAATCACGTCGTAGGCGTTGGCAGCGTGCATTTCTACGGCGATTAAGCCGTCGGGGGCCTCATCCACCTGCACCTGCCATTCTTCCAGCATGAGGCGGGCCACGTCGCGGTTAATTTCATTGTCTTCGGCCAGCAGAATCCGGCGACCGATCAACGAGCCGTTATCCAGTACGTCCTCGGTTTTGGCCCGGGGCGCTTCGGCCTTGGGCAGAGTGAGCGTAAAGGAGAAGGTGCTGCCGCGCCCAACTTCACTTTCCACCTTGAGCACGCCGCCCAGCTTTTCGACCAGCACCCGACTGATGCTCAGGCCCAGTCCCGTGCCGCCAAAGCGGCGGGTCGTATCGGCGTAGGCCTGGGTAAAGCCTTCGAAAATCCGGTCAATTTTGTCGGGGCAATGCCAATGCCGGTATCCGTGACCCGAAACTCAGTGGTCAGGTGGGTTTCGGTTTCGCCCACGTAGTAGCCGCCCACCGTGATGGTGCCGCGCTCAGTGAACTTCACGGCGTTGGACACGAGGTTGATCAGAATCTGGTTGAGGCGGAACGGGTCGCCGACCACCCAGGAGTTGGGGCAGCTTTCCCGCAGCGGGGTGCCCTTAAACTCAAGGCCTTTTTCAATGGCCAGCAGCGCCAGCGGCTCCACGGCCTGCCCCATTGAGTCGCAGAGGTTGAAGGCGGTTTGCTCAAACTCCAGCTTGCCCGAGGTAATCTTGGCCATGTCGAGCACGTCGTTCAGGATGCCCAGCAAGTGCTGCCCGGAGGAGCGAATCACCTTCAGCAGTTCCTGCTGCCGCTCGTTGAGGTTGGTTTTGGCCAGCTGCCCGGCCATGCCCAGCACTCCGTTGAGGGGCGTGCGAATCTCGTGGCTCATGTTGGCCAGGAAGTTTTCCCGGGCTTTGGCGGCAGCTTCGGCAGCTTCGGTGGCCGCTTTCAGGTCAGTAATGTCGGTGCTGACGCCCAGCACTTCCACAGTGCCATCGGGCCGGCGTAGGGGGCGCTTGGTCGTCTGGAACCACAGGGTTTCGCCGGTAGGCAGCGTGTAAGGGTCTTCCTTTTTGATTTCTTCCCCGGTAGCCAGCACGTGGGCATCGGCGGCGGTGTACTCTTGCTCTTCCCGGGCCACAATGCTGCCGGGTTCCTGGGCCGCCTTGGCCCGATAGGGCCGAAACTCTTGGAGTTGGCGCATGGCGTGGTTGCGAAATACCAGGTTGCCGGCCGCGTCGCGCACGTAAATCAGGCTGGGAATGGTGTCCAGCACCTGCTGGGTGAATTTCTGCTCGTCGAGGAGCTGCTGCTGGGCCTTTACCCGGTCGGTAATATCGAGCCCGTAGCCAAGCATAAACTGCAGGGTGCCGTCGGGACCGGCAATGGCCTTGAAGTGGCGCTGGTGGCAGCGCATGCCGTCGGGATAGGGCGTAATATCGTCCCAGATGATGAGCTGATCGTCTTGCTGGGCCAGCTCAAACATGCTGTGGCGCTGCTCGGCCAGTGTCAGCGGGTAGTTGTAGCGCTGGCAAAACTCGGTGATGGTGTGACCCGGCAACCAGGCCCGGGCCTCAGCGTCGGGCACGGCGTAGGGATTGGCGTAGAGGTAGCGCTGCTGGGCATCGAGCATCACGACCTCTACCGGCAGCTCATCCAGAATCGTTTCGTAGAACTGGCGCTGCTTGGCCATCTGCAGCTCTACCTCACGCTGCTCGGTAATTTCCTGCAGGTAGAGGTTGGTGTATTCTTCCGCCACGAAGGGCATAACCTTAACCCGGAACAGCCGCGGGCCGAAGGCCACTTCCAGGGTTTGGGACGTATCCGTGGCCAGGGCCTGAGCGGCAGCGGCCAGCAAGGATTGCCATACCTGAGTCCGGCTCTCGGCGTCAAGATTGTCACGTAGGTGGCGCAGGGCTGCATTAGCAAACAACAGCTCCCCATCCTTCTGGAAACGTAGCACCGGGTTGGGGTTCTGCTCCGGAATACGCGACATGGCCTGCAGCTCGGCCGCGGCCTGGTGTTGGCTGGTCACGTCGCGGTAGCGCAGCAGCACGTTGGTCGAGCCTACTTCCAGGGCCTGCAAGGGCACCACGTCGCAGTCCAGAATCCGGCCGTTGGTCAGCAGCACCTGCTTGCCGTAGGCGGGCTGCCCGCTCTGCGCCACGGCCTCAAACTCGTGAACCAGCTGTTGGGTCTGGTCGCAGCACAAGGTGATTTCGGCACTGAGCTCGGCCACCGACCGTTGCAGCCACTGACTGGCCGGGTGCGGAACACCGAAAAACTGGCAGAAAGGCTCATTCAGCAATAACACCCGGCCTTCCGAATTCAGCAGCACCACTCCTTCCGTGAGGTAGTTGGCATAATACGCCATGCGCTCATCGGCGACCTGCTTGGCCTGGTGAGCCTGGTGCAGCGCCTGTTCAAGCTGCGCGATACGCGCCTGGGCCTGGGCAAAATCGGCGAGGGAAGGAGTAGCTGCGGAAGAGGTTAATTCAGACATACTAAGGCACTACGATATCGGGCAACTATGCAAGAAATAGAGAATGCCGGAAGCACAGGAATTTTTTGGCCGAATGGGTTCCAGCACCACGCCAACCGTGGCCCCGACTGGTTGAACACTTGCGGAGAAAAAAGGAATCCGGCCCGCAGCGTTAACCCTATTCGCAACTGAACCTGCCCGCGGAAGACGAACCGGCCGCGGCTTTTTAAAGGAAAATATGCGGCTCAGCGGGCGCTAAGCCTGACTATCTTCTATATTGAGCGCTCAAGCCTTTGGTATGCGCAGCTCTGCATGGAAGCTTTAGTCCCGATTATGTTTGCTTCAGTGGCCGGCCTGGGGCACGCCTTCGAGCCCGACCACCTGCTGGCGGTGGGCAATATGGTGTCGCGCCGGGACACCACGGCCGAGGCCCTGCGCGACGGTATCTACTGGGGCTTGGGCCACACCACCATGCTGGTACTGGTGGGCTCGGTGGTGCTGCTCAGCCGGGTCACGTTCCTGACTTCCGGCTACTTCGAAGCGGCTGTGGGCGTGCTGCTCATTGCCATGGGCCTGAGCCGGCTGGTAGGCTGGGACAAGCCCATCAACGTGCGCCCGGCCCGCTACCAGCACCGCCTGGCTTACACCGTGGGCCTGCTGCACGGCCTGGCGGGCAGCGGGGCCCTGGTGCTGCTGGTGATGAGCGAAATTCGCCGGCCTTTGCCCGGCATTCTTTATATGCTGGTGTTCGGGCTGGGCTCTATTCTGGGCATGTTCGTGGTGGCCGGCTTGTGCAGCATTCCATTTACCAGGCGCATGAAAGTCAACCGGGTCCTGAAATTCGGCAGCATCCTGCTCTCGTCCGTCCTCTGCGTGGGCTATGGCGCCTGGATGATTTACGTGAATATGAAATGGTGATTGTCCAGTAGTTGAGGAACAACTCCGGGCTTTCCCCAAACCACTCCGCTACAACCACTATTCTCCTTTAGCAATCCTTACCAAGCGATGCACCTGACTCCCAAAGACCTCGACAAACTGGTGCTGCACCAAGCCGGCTTCGTGGCCCAGAAGCGCTACGCCCGGGGCCTGCTGCTGAACTATCCCGAAGCCCTGGCCCTGTTGGCCACCCAGCTGCTGGAGTTTATCCGCGACGGGGAGGCCGTGACCACGCTCATGAACAAGGGCAAGCTGCTGCTGGGCTTGCAGGACGTGATGCCCGGCGTGGCCGACATGATTCACGAGGTGCAGGTGGAAGGCACTTTTCCCGACGGCACTAAGCTGGTCACGGTGCACCATCCCATCTGCCGCGAAACCGGTGACCCGGCCCTGGCCCTCTACGGCTCCGGCCTGACCCGCACGGCCGCCGTAGCCCAGCCCGACAACCTGATCAACGACACGCCCGGCGAGTACCAGCTAACCGAAGGCGAGCTGATTTTGAACGAAAACCGCGACACGGTGGAAGTGGAAGTCGTGAATATGGGCGACCGGCCGGTGCAGGTGGGCTCCCACTACCCCTTCTTCGAAACCAACGCCGCCCTGCAGTTCGACCGGGCCGCGGCCTACGGATTCCGGCTCAATATTCCGGCCGGCACGGCGGTACGCTTCGAGCCCGGGGAGCGGAAGCGCGTGACGCTGGTAGCCCTGGGCGGCGAGCGAATCGTGTATGGCGGCAACGGCTGGATTGATGGGCAGTTGAGTGAGGAAGGGAAGCAGGGCGCTTTGGGTAAAGCGAAGTTAGATGGAGCCCGTTTTCATTCTTAGCGGCTGACAATGAATCTGCGCTTTTTCCTGTGTGTGCCCGATGAAAGTGTAGACGAAGATGAACTGGAATACTCTGACGTTGTCGACTGGGCTCTTTCCCATGCCACGCATCAAAATGTTCTAATTCTGACAGAAGAAGAGGTTTACTTTCTGGACTATCAAACTGCAGTGCTCGATATAATCAACGAGGAAAACGACAGTATGCTTCAGTGGGGCGAGAACGACTGGGTTATCGATGACCAAGCAAAGCTTCGAATACGAAAAAGGCTGCTGGAGTATCAGCAGAAACTTCAAGCCGGGAAGGCCGGAGAATTAGTCACGAAGATCCTACGGCTGCTCACGGTTTCAATTGAAACCCGAAAGCATCTCTACTTCAATTTTTAAGTCACCGCTTCTTACATATTGCCCTTATGTCCCTCCCTATTTCCCGCCGCGCTTACGCCGATATGTACGGCCCACCACCGGCGACAAAGTCCGCCTGGGCGACACTGACTTGCTGATTCAGGTGGAGCAAGACTACACCGTGTATGGCGAGGAATGCAAGTTTGGGGCGGTAAGGTCTTGCGCGACGGTATGGGCCAGGCCGCCGGCATCAGTCAGGACGAAGCTTTGGACTTGGTTATTACCAACGCCCTGGTGCTCGACTACACCGGTATTTACAAGGCCGACATTGGCATCAAGAACGGGCGCATCAGCGGCATCGGCAAGGCTGGCAACCCCCACATTATGCCCGGCGTGACGCCCGGCATGACCGTGGGCGTAACAACTGAAGTCATAGCCGGGGAAGGCCAGATTCTCACCGCCGGCGGCATCGACTGCCACATCCACTTCATCAGCCCCCAGCAGATTCCCGAAGCCCTAGCCTCGGGCCTGACCACCATGATAGGCGGCGGCACGGGCCCGGCGGCCGGCACCACGGCTACGACCTGCACGCCCGGCGCCTTTTACCTGGAAATGATGCTCAAGGCCACCGAGGCGTATCCCTTGAACTTCGGCTTTCTAGGCAAGGGCAACACGTCCAAGCCCGAGGGTTTGCGGGAGCAAGTGGAAGCCGGAGCCCTGGGCTTTAAGCTGCACGAGGACTGGGGCACCACGCCCGCGGCCATCGACCAGTGCCTGACCATCGCCGAGGAGTATGACGTGCAGGTCTGCATCCACACCGATACGCTCAACGAAAGCGGCTTTGTGGAAACCTCCACGGCGGCGTTTAAGGGCCGTACCATTCATTCCTACCACACCGAGGGCGCCGGCGGCGGCCACGCCCCCGACATCATCAAAATCTGCGGGGAGCCCAACGTTATTCCCTCGAGCACCAACCCCACCCGGCCCTTCACGGTGAATACCATCGACGAGCACCTGGACATGCTCATGGTGTGCCACCACCTCGACAAGAACATTCCCGAGGACGTGGCTTTTGCCGAAAGCCGCATCCGAGAGGAAACCATTGCCGCCGAGGACATCCTGCACGACTTGGGCGCCCTGAGCATCATTTCTTCCGACTCCCAGGCCATGGGCCGCGTCGGCGAGGTCATTACCCGCACCTGGCAAACGGCCCACAAGATGAAGCAGCAGCGCGGCGCTTTGCCCGAAGACGCGGCTGGCACTTCCGACAATTTCCGGGCCCGGCGCTACGTGGCCAAGTACACCATCAACCCGGCCCGGGCCCACGGCATTGCCCACGAAATCGGCTCCATCGAGCAAGGTAAGCTGGCCGACCTGGTGCTCTGGAAACCGCAGTTTTTCGGGGTACGGGCCGAAATGATTCTCAAGGGCGGCATCATCGTGCAAAGCCAGATGGGCGACGCCAATGCCTCCATCCCCACGCCCCAGCCCTCCTTTTCCCGGCCTATGTTCGGCTCGTTGGGCGCGGCCATCGGCAAGGCGTCGATGGTATTCGTGTCGGCCGCCTCGGTAGAGAAAGTGCAAAGCACCTACGGCCTGCAAAAGCAAGTGGTAGCGGTGCAAGGCTGCCGCACGGTGACCAAAAAGGATATGGCCCTGAACGACTACCTGCCCAACATCCAGGTCGACCCCGAAACTTACCGCGTGACCGTCGACGGCGTGCACCTGACCTGCGAGCCGGCCCAAAAGCTGCCCCTGGCCCAGCTGTATAGCTTGTTTTAAGTTAGCCCGTCATGTCGATCAACGGGAGACATGACGTTCCAGAGTAGCCTTTTTTCCTCCCTTAATGTCCCAGTTTGCCCGCTTGCTCCACCTCGTTGACTCGTCTATCCCGACGGGCGCGTTTGCCTATTCCTACGGGTTGGAAAGCAGTGTCACATTTGGGCTGATTCAGACCCAAACCCAGCTACGCAACTTCCTTTATTCGCACCTGCAGCAGATTGGGAGCCTGGAATTACCTTTTATGACCTCCTGCTTTGCGTTAGGCCTGAGTCCGGAACTAGAGCCTGTCGTCCAGGAATACGAAGCCCTGCTGCTGGTGCCGGCCCTGCACAAGGCCAGCGTGGTACAGGGCCGCAATTGGCTCAAGCTGCTCGTTTCTTTTTACCCAGAAGCTGAATTGCCCGCCATCAGCCAGTGGTTTGCCAGGCAGCAGGTACCGCCGCACTTCACGCTGGTATTTGCCCTGGGCCTACAGCAAGTCGGCTTTGCCCTCGACCAGGTGCAGACCATGTTTCTGCATATGCTGCTGCGCGACCAGCTCAGCGCCGCCATCCGCCTGGGCTTTCTGGGCCCCATGGAAGGCCACCAGCTTCAGCACGATTTCTACGCCGTTTTCGAGCACATCCTGGCCGCTCAGGCCGGCAAAACCTACCACCACGCCACCCGCTCGGCCTTCGTGCTCGATGCAGCCCAGGTTCTGCACGACGACATTTACTCCAAGCTGTTCCAGAACTGACGTTCGAAATCGGCTGCTTAAGCTGTCATCCTGAGCTTTGCGAAGGACCTTATGGGATACGAACGGCGAGCGGAACAACAACTCATGCTACCGTGATAAGATCCTTCGCAAAGCTCAGGATGACAGACGAAAGAAGAATAAGAACGACAACTCACCACTTCACCATTTCACCATCTCACCCCATGGCCTTTGTCGATAAGCTCGCCCTGCTCCTCCACGGGCACACCCACGAAGCCTACGAGTCGCCGGGCGACTTTGCCCAGCGCGAAACCCGCCGCCTGCCTTCCTACCGCAACTTTCGCCAGCGGGCCTTCACCGTGGGCATCGGCGGACCGGTAGGCACCGGCAAAACTGCCCTGCTCAAAGCCCTGTGCGAACGAATGCGCCACGAGCACGAGCTGGGCGTGGTTACCAACGACATTTTCACCCGCGAAGACGCCGACTTCTTGATTCGAAACAGTGCCCTGAGCGAAGACCGGATTGTGGGCGTCGAAACCGGGGGCTGCCCCCACGCCGCCATCCGGGAGGATATTTCCCTGAACATGGACGCCCTCGAAGGCCTTATGACCCGCTTCGAGAACAAGCTGGAGTTTCTGTTTGTGGAAAGCGGCGGCGACAACCTGGCCGCCCACTTCAGCCGGGAGCTGGTCGACTATTCCATCTACGTCATCGACGTGTCGGGCGGCGACAAAATCCCCGTAAGGGCGGCCCGGCATCACCCAGTCCGATCTGCTCATTATCAATAAAATCGACCTCAAGGACCTGATCAAAGCCGACCTGGGCGTGATGGAGCGCGACTCGCTCAAGATGCGAGGCGAAGGTCCCTTCCTCTTCGCCCGCGCCATCGACGGCCACGGCCTGGACGAGATTATCAACCACATCAAAGCAGCCAAGGCCCGGGCCCTGGCCTCCGTGCGCGAAGACCGTCGGTAATTCCTCTGTGCCTGGAAACAATTGTTTTTGACCACAGAGGAAGTAGTAGGGCTTAAAAACAAATGGTTTCGTGCTCCGGGCGAGTAGCGGAGCACGAAAACAAATGGTTTTGAGCTCCGGGGAGTAGCGGAGCTTACAAATAAATATTTCTAAGCCCCGGGGCAGTTGCGGAGCACAGAAACACTTGTTTTCGCGCTCCGCAACTATAGCAAGCCGGAAAAACAGCAGACGAGCAGATGTCTCACGAGCAGACACGAGTACGTGTCTCTACTCCCAAGCTAATACTTGCGCAACAACGGGTTGTAGCCCAGCACTTCCTCTGAGGCCAGCTCCTGCAAAATCTGCTCACACAAGGGCTGCAACGCCTCCCGACTGTGAGCAGCGGCGCGCAGAATGTAGACGTCATCCTTCGCCCGGCTCACGGCCACTAGGCACGCCTGGCTGCTGATTTGGAAGTGGGGCCCAGTGCTTCCGGGCATCTTCTGCTGCTCCAGGCGGGCGGCCAGGCGCTGGAAAAGCGTGCTTTCCGGGCTGCCAACCAGGTAGAGCGAGAAAAAGGTCTGGTAGCCGGCGAAGTTGGCGGGCGAGGCCGCAATGTGCTGTTCGGGCTCAAAGCTGAGCCGGTCGAGCAGCACCAGCTTTTCATCTCGCCGCACCCGCAGCTCGGAGTGCAGGCTGGTAAAGGCAAACTGCTCGCCCTGGTCCATGCGGCCCGAATGAAACCAGTCGACTAGCAGCAGCGTGGCCGTGGGATGAAGCTGCCACTGCTGTACCTGTCGGTAGCGGCAGGCGGCCTGTAGCACCACCGGGTCGGGAAACACCACGGCCAAAGCATTTTCGGCCACCCGGCCGGTAATGTGCTGCTCGGCCACCGCCCCATCGGTCGACTTAAAAATCTTGGTATTGGCCTGGGTGCTGACAAACAGCCGGGCGCCCTCTTCCACATGGACGCGCAGCCGGATAGCGTCGCCGGCCACCATGCCGCCGCCGTAGCTGCTCAGCACCACGTGGCAGGCCGGGGTCGGCGACTTCGGGTTCAGCAGCTTCAGGGGCTGCAGGTTGTGGCAGGTGATGAGCCGGCTCTGGCCCCGCACCTGCGCTACCTCCACGGTGCTCCAGTCGTTCATGCGGCTACTTGTTCTGGGCGCCCTGCTCAATCCAGCACCGGATAAGGTCGCGCTCCTCCTGGGTCATGTTGGTTTTGTTGTTCTGGGGCATCGTTTTGGTCACTACCACCCGCTGCATAATCTTGTCCTGCAGCCGGATAATATCCTCCGGCGTGTCGTATTTCACCCCGTTCGGCGCCGATTTAAACACCTCATCGGTCGGGTTGGAGGAGTGGCAGCGTACGCAGCGGTTTTGCACAATAGCATTGACCTGGGCTATGCTTACGTTGGGCGTGCAGGCCGCCGCACCACCGGCCGCCGCCTGCTTGGGCGGGGCCGAAACAAAGGCTACGGCCAGCAAAAACACGACAGAGGCGGGCAGAATCCAGACGGTGGCCTGCTTCTTTTCCCGCAGGTTGAGCCAGTGCTTCACGCCCGCCACACCCAGAGAAATGGCGGCCAGAATTAGCCAGGGCTGGGAGTGTCCGAAGGTGCTGGGAAAGTGGTTGCTGACCATCACAAACAGCACCGGCAGGGTGAAGTAGTTGTTGTGCAGGGAGCGGGTCAGGGCGTTTTTGCCGAGCGTAGGGTCCAAAGGCTGCCCCAGCGTGGCGGCTTTCACCATGGCTTTCTGGGCCGGAATGATGGTAAAGAACACGTTGCCCACCATGAGCGTGCCCAGCATGGCCCCGAAGTGAATGTAGGCGGCCCGGGCGCTGAACACCTGGCAGTAGAAGAAGGCAAACCCAACAATGACCAGAAAGCCCAGCAAGGCAAACCACGTCCCCTTCTTCACCAGAGGCGACTTGCAAAGCACATCATATATCAGCCAGGCCACCACAAAGGAACCCACGCCGATGGCTACGCCCGTGAGCGGGGCCACGTCGAGCACCTGCGGGTCGATGAGCATGGAGCCGGCGTTGAAGTAATACACCACAAACAGCAGGCTGAAGCCCGAGAGCCAGGTGAAATAGGCCTCGTACTTAAACCAGTGCAGGTCGCGGGGGATTTCCTTGGGCGCCAGCTTATACTTTTCCAAGTAGTAAAAGCCCCCGCCGTGCACGGCCCAGAGGTTGCCGGCCAGCTCCTCGCGCACGTTGTCGGTGCGGTTCAGGGCGTTTTCCAGGAACACGAAGTAGAACGAGGCCCCAATCCAGGCAATGCCGAAGGTGATGTGCATCAGGCGCACCACAATGTTGAGCCACTCCATCAAATGCCCCTCCCAGGGCGTGCCTTTGATGAGAATGTAAAAGACGGCCAACACGTAAATAACCGTCAGCAGAATAAGAAGATAGGAGAAGCCTTGCATAGTCAGGCCATTTTCCCCTAGCTTACCACCCCTTTTGTCGACTTTGGCGAAGCGTTGCAGCGCGTACGTGGCTCCCAGCAGCAGCACGAGGCCCAGCAGGAAAGCAGAAAAAAGTAAAACTTGAGTCATGCAGTCAAAAAGCAAGACCCTACCGCAGGGCCTTTGGGAGAGTGGGAAAAATAGGATTTTTCAGTCCAACAGGCCGACTTCCGGCAAAGATTCCGCGGTAGCAGCACGCTAGGCAGGTTCTTTGGTCGCAGGGCAAGCAGGTGAATACCCGTGCCGCGAGGGAAAGTCGTGGGAAACTGGCTTGGAAAAGCCTCCAATTTAAAGAGAAAGTACCTTCCGTATGCCAGAGGTAGCCATAAAAAGCCAGCGTGTAGTATTGCCCCAAGGAGAGCAGCCCGCCGTGGTGCTCATCGACAACGGCCGCATTGCCGCTGTTTTGCCCTTCGACGCCCAGGTAAGCTGCCTCGTCGTGGATATGCGGGACCACGCCGTGCTGCCGGGCCTCATCGACCCGCACGTGCACATCAACGAGCCGGGGCGCACCGAGTGGGAAGGCTTCAACACGGCCACCCGCGCCGCGCTGGCCGGCGGCCTTACCACGCTCGTGGACATGCCCCTGAACTCGGCCCCGGTTACGACCTCGGTAGCCAACTTCGAGCGCAAGCTGGCCGCTACCCAGGGGCAGCTGCACACCAACGTGGGTTTCTGGGGCGGCATCGTGCCCGGCAATGCGGCGGAGGTAGAGGGCCTCATTGAGCGCGGCGTGCTGGGCTTCAAAGCCTTCCTGACCCATTCCGGCATCGATGATTTCCCCAACGCCACCGAGGCCGACTTGCGGCAGGTAATGCCCCTTTTGGCCCGGCACAATCTGCCGCTGCTGGTGCACTGCGAGCTAACCACCGACGATGCCGAGTGGAAGCAGCACGACAAACGCTCCTACCAAAACTACCTGGCTTCGCGGCCCAAGCACTGGGAAGACAACGCGGTGGACCTGATGATTCGGCTCTGTGAGGAGTTCCGCTGCCCCGTGCACATCGTCCACCTGTCGTCGGCCGACTCCATTGCGGCCGTGGCCGTGGCCAAGATGAAGGGCCTGCCGCTGACGGTGGAAACCGGGCAGCATTACCTGTTTTTCAACGCCGAGGATATTGCCGACGGACAGACCCAGTTTAAGTGCGCCCCGCCGATTCGGGAAAAGGCCAATAACGACCAGCTCTGGGCCGCCTTGCAGCAGGGCATCATCGACTTCGTGGCCACCGACCACTCCCCGCCCCGCCCGATCTGAAGCAGATTGACTCCGGCGACTTTACCACGGCCTGGGGTGGTATTGCCTCCCTGCAGCTGGCCCTGCCCGTGCTCTGGACGGCGGCTCAAAAACGAGGCGCAAGTTTAAGTGACCTTACTCACTGGCTGAGCACCAACCCGGCTAAGCTCATCGGCCAAAGCCACCGCAAAGGTCAGATTGCCCAAGGCTACGACGCCGACCTGCTGATTCTAAACCCGGAGCAGACGTTTGAAGTCACCGCCGAGCTGCTGCAGCACCGGCACAAAGTGTCGCCCTACGTGGGGCAACGGCTGCGGGGCGTGGTGGAGCAGACGTATCTGGCCGGGCAGCCGGTGTACCAGCGGCCCGAGTTCGTGGCCCTGAACCAGGGTCAGCTGCTGACCAGTCGGTAAACCGAATGCAGAGCCAAACCTAGTTCGGAGTTCTGGCCTCTTCAATCTAATAACCTAACCCACGACCTGAGTGGACGACAATTACACTTCCCGCGCCGAGAAAATCCTGCGCCGCATTGAGGCCCTGGCCGCCATTAGCGAAGAAACCCAGGGCGTGACGCGCACCTTCGGCACCCCGGCTTTTCTGCAGGGCAGCGCCCTGGTCAAGTCCTGGATGGACGCGGCCGGACTCAGCACCCGCGTCGACAGCATCGGCAACGTGCGCGGACGGCTGGTGAGCCGCCATGCCGGCGCCAAAACCTTCGTCCTAGCCTCTCACATCGATACGGTAGTGAATGCCGGTAAGTACGACGGGCCGCTGGGTGTGCTCATGGGCCTGGACTTACTGGAGCAGTTTGTGCTGAGCCAAACCGAGCTGCCTTTCCATATCGAGCTAATTGCCTTCAGTGATGAGGAAGGCGTGCGCTACCACACCACCTACCTCGGCAGCAAAGTAGTGGCCGGCTCTTTCGACCATAGTCTGCTGACCAAAACCGACGCCCACGGCATTTCCCTGGCCCAGGCCATCGAAACCATGGGCGGCAATACCCAGCTGCTGGCCGCCGACGCCCTGCCTGCCGACCAGTGGCTGGGCTATTTCGAAACCCATATTGAGCAGGGCCCCGTGCTCTGGGAAAACAAGATTCCCGTGGCCTTGGTCACCGCCATTGCCGGGCAGCAGCGCGTGGAGCTGACCTGGCAGGGCATGGCCGGGCACGCCGGCACCGTGCCCATGCACATGCGCCAGGACGCCCTGGCCGGGGCCGCCGAATTTGTACTGGCCGCCGAGCAGTTTGGCGTAGCCAATAAAGCCGAGCTGGTAGCCACCGTGGGCAAGCTCGACGTGCGCCACTCGGCCAGCAACGTGATTCCCGGCGAGGTGGTCTGCAGCCTGGACTTGCGCAGCGCCGACGCCGCCCGCCTGGCCACGGCCTACGCCGAGCTAGAGCAAAAAGCCCGCAGCATTGCCCAAAAACGCAACCTGACGCTCCACTGGAACTTGATTCAGTATACGGCCCCGGTGAGCTGCGCCCCGGAAATGAATACCTTGCTCAGCCAGGCCATTACCGAATCGGGCTACGAAACGGTGCGCCTGGTAAGCGGAGCCGGCCACGACGCGGTACCGATTTCGGCCGTTTCGCCGGCTACCATGCTCTTTATCCGCTGCTTTAAGGGCATAAGTCACAACCCGCTGGAAAACGTGGAGCTGTCCGACGTAGCCGCCGCCGTGCAGGTATCCGAGCGGTTTTTGCAGCTTCTCTTCTCCCATTACCAATCCACCCTTCCGAACTAGATGGAAATTTCTGCCCTGACCCGCTCCGTGGTAAAGCACAACCACGCCATTATTGCCCCGACGGCTACATCAATAGCAACGTGCCTGGCTGGACCAACTGCACCGTCAACGTCATCATCAACGAGCAGATGGGCGCCCGGCTGGCCCAAACCCTCATTACCCTGCGCGAAGGCGGCGAGCTGAAAGGCCAGACCCAGGCCGCCCAGATTTTCTTCTACGTAGTGGAAGGCCAACTCCAGGCCACCATCGACGGGCAGGAAAAAACCCTGGCAGCGGGCCAGTATGTGTACGTGCCCATCGAGAAGACCTACCTGTTCCAAAACCCCACCGAAGGCACCCAGGTGCTGACGTTTCACAAGGTGTACGAACCCCTGGAAGGCTACACCGTGCCCGACGTGCTGTTTGGGGAGCGGGATATTGCTAAGGCGCCCATCTACATGAACAATGACGCGCTGCGCATTCAGGAGCTGCTACCCAATGAGCTGAGCTTCGACATGGCCGTCAACATCTTTACCTACGACATGGGCGGACACCTGCCCATGGTCGAAACCCACATCATGGAGCACGGCCTGATGTACCTCGAAGGCCAGGCCATTTATGTGCTCGACCAGCAGTGGTACCCGGTCAAGAAAGGCGACTCTATCTGGATGGCACCCTACTGCCAGCAGTGGGCTACTACCCTGGGCAAGGAGCCGTCGGTGTACATCTATTACAAGAACGTGAACCGCTTCCCGACGGTGCTGTAGGCATCCACTTCTCTACTGTTGTCATCCTGAGCCTGCGAAGGACCTTACGCCAGTTGAGCGACGCGTGCTAGCGTGATAAGGACCTTCGCAGGGCTCAGGATGACAACCGTTTTTCAGCGTTTTGTTTGCCCAAACACCCCATGACTCTTTCCGAACTCAATTCCCTCCCTGCTCCCTCCCGGGCCGAGGCCCTGGCCAAGTGCTGCGGCGCCACGGCCTGGGTAGCGCAGCTGAACGCCGCTTTACCTGTGCCCGACGCTGACACACTTTTTCAGCAGGCCAAAACCATCTGGTACGACCTCTCGGAAGCCGACTGGCGCGAGGCTTTCACCCACCACCCCAAAATCGGGGACGTCAACTCGCTCAAGGAAAAGTTTGCCAGCACCAGCCAGTGGGCCGCGGGTGAGCAAGGCGCCGTCAAGCAGGCTTCCCAGGACACACTGAAAGCCTTGGCCGCTGGCAACGACGCCTACGAGCAGAAGTTTGGCTACATCTTTATCGTGTGCGCCACGGGCAAGTCGGCCGACGAAATGCTGGCTTTGCTGCAGGCCCGGCTGCCCAATTCGCCCGCGGAAGAAATTCACGTAGCCATGGCTGAGCAGGATAAAATCACCCGGATTCGCCTCGAAAAACTCTTAGCCGCATGAGTCAGATTACGACCCACATTTTGGATACCACCCTGGGCCGCCCGGCGCAGGGCGTCACCATTGCCCTTTCCGGCTTGCTGGAAAATGACTCCTGGCAGGAGCTGGCCCGGGGCCGCACCAACCCGGACGGACGCATCCCCGACCTGCTGCCCAAAGATCAGCAGCTGCGGCTGGGCACCTACAAAATGAAGTTTTTCACCCAGGACTACTTCCAGCAGCAGGGCACCACGGTGTTCTACCCCTTCGTCGAAATCGTCTTCAACGTGCTGGCCGCCGAGCACTACCACATTCCCCTGCTCCTCAACCCCTTCGGCTACAGCACCTACCGCGGCAGCTGAGGCTACATATACAGTCGTTGATCATTTCGAACACAGTGAGATATCTCGCGTGGCGTCGTTTGATTAGTACTCAACCGTCAGCACGCGAGATTCCTCGGCTGCGCTCGGAATGACGAACAAAATACCTTTCCGACTTCCCAGAATTCCCGCCTTTTTCTCCCATATGAAACTCAGCTTACAAGACACCGACAAAAGCCAGCTGCTGGACCAGCTCGGCGTGGCAAACCGCCATTTTCAGCAGACTTATCCTGGCGACAAGCCTGACCGCCAGCCGGTACACACCGTGTACGGTGGCGCCAACCTGTTTAAGTCCGATACCTGCGTGCGCATGGGCGAAATTGCCCTGAACAACCTGCGCACCTATGCCCCCAACTTCACCGAGCTGGCCCGCGTGCTCCAGCTCAAGGGCCACGAGCACCTGCCCAGCCTGGAAAAAGACATTCATGCCCTGACCGAGCGCCTCGACGCCATGAGTGAGGCCGAGCGGAAGCAGGAACACGCCTGGCTGGCCTATTCGGTGTATAACAAGATCATCAAGAAGCTGCAGCGCGAAGCCGTGGAAGATTTCCGGGTCGACTTCGAAGACGGCTTCGGCAACCGGCCCGACGCGGAAGAAGACGAAACGGCCGTGCGCGCCGCCCAGGAAGTAGCCAAAGGCATGCAGAACGGCACCTTGTCGCCCTTTATTGGTATCCGCATCAAGCCCTTCACCGAGGACCTCAAGGCCCGGGGCGTCCGTACGCTCGATATCTTCCTGACCACCCTGCTCGAAGCTACCGGCGGCAAGCTGCCCGACAACTTCGTGGTGATGCTGCCCAAGGTGACCATTCCCGAGCAGATGACCACAATGGTGCGTCTGTTTGAGCTGATTGAGCAAGCCAACAACCTGGCGCCCGGTACGCTGAAGATGGAAACTATGGTGGAGGCCACCCAAATCATCATGGATGAGGAAGGCCGCAACCCGCTTATGCGCATCATCCGGGCCAGTGAGGGCCGCTGCGTGGCGGCTCACTTCGGCACCTACGACTACACGGCCTCGGCCGGCATTACGGCCAAGTACCAGACCATGGCCCACCCCGTCTGCGACTTTGCCCACCATATGACCAAGGTGGCCCTGGGCGGCACCGGCATCTTCCTCTCCGACGGGGCTACCAACGTGATGCCCATCGGCCCCCACCGCGGCGACAACCTCTCATTTGAGCAGCTCAAGGAAAACCGCGACTCGGTGCACAACGCCTGGCGGCAGGGCTTCCACCACACCACCCACTCGCTCGTCAACGGCCTCTACCAGGGCTGGGACCTGAACCCGGCCCAGCTGCCGATGCGCTACGCGGCCACCTACAACTTCTTTTTGAGCTCCTACGACGACGCGCTGAACCGCCTGAAAACCTTCGTGGAGCGGGCCGCCATTTCCACGCTCACCGGCGACATCTTCGACGACGCCGCCACGGGTCAGGGCCTGCTCAACTTCTTCCTCAAGGCCATGAACTGCGGCGCCATCACCGAAGAGGAAGTGCTGGCCACCGGCCTCACCCTGGACGAAATCCATACCCGCTCCTTCTTCCGCATTCTGGAAGGCCGCCGCAAGCAGAAGGCGTAGCCCGTAACGTCACCTAGATATCAGCACCCTGCAGGCCACTACTCAATGGCTTGCAGGGTGCTTTTGTGTATGGCTAACTCTGCAATAATTAGGCTCTGTCCGTAAATTAAAATAATATTAAGAAGCCTTAAACAAGATCAAAATACTTTTAGATGACATGTAGTAATTACTGCTTAAAAACACTGATTAGAAGTCTTTAATTTAAAATTAAAACGTTTTCATACAGGAATATAAAAACAAAATATTTCGCCTTTCAAAAAACTACTAAGCCAAGCTCAACATTATAGTTGCCTTACTATCAATATCTTGATTGAACATCACTACTCCGATTAAATTATAGTTAAAGTTGTTTTATGCCGTTAATTTCCAATTTCTCAAAACAATTTACTTTCATCAGTTTCTAATAAATTTTTAACCAGAATCTAATAAGCTTATAATACTGCTTTAATTCTAGCCCCGTATTAAGACTATACATTTGTAGCGGATATTTCAACCATCTGAGTACGAAGCTCTTTTTGTCGGCCCACCTGATTAGAAAACCTCTTTAACGCTGCGCCGCCCGCATCCGAGTCCATGTGCCCGGCTCTGTGTCCGACTTCCTGTCCTTCATTTCCACTTCGCGGCTTCTGGGCCGCGCCGGAATCACCATGCCTTTTCCTTCGCCTATGTCTAGTATATCTGCTGCGCCCAAAACCTGGGATTTTTCATACTTCAAGAATGATCTGCAAGGTGGCCTGGTGTCGTTTTTGGTGGCCGTGCCCCTATGCCTGGGTATTGCGCTGGCGTCGGGCGCCCCACTGTTTTCGGGCATTATTGCCGGAATCGTCGGGGGCTTGGTAGTAGGCGCTCTGAGCCGCTCGGCGGTCAGTATTTCCGGGCCTGAGGCCGGTCTGATTCTGGTTGTGGTTAGTAGCCTGGAGGCATTGGGCTCATTTCGGGCCCTACAATTGGCATTGTGCGTGGCTGGTGGCCTACAGATACTGATGGGCGTGCTGCGGGCCGGTATTATCAGCAACTTTTTTCCGTCCTCGGTTATCAAAGGCATGCTGGCCGCTATTGGCATTATTCTGATTCTGAAGCAGCTGCCCCATATTCTGGGCTACGACGCCGACGCGGTGGAGTCCTTGGCCCTGTTCTCCTGGAACGGCGGCAACCTGGAAGGCTTGATGGAACACGCCGTGCGCGAGTTCAACCCCACGGCCCTGGTCATTGCCCTGGTAAGCCTGGCCGTCCTCATTGCCTGGGAACAGCCCTTCTTTAAGAATAACCGAGTGCTGTCGGCGGTACCGGCGGCGCTGATTGTCATCATCATCGGCATTACGCTCAACACCGTGGCGGGCCTGCTCAACCCGGCTTATATGCTGGCCGGCACGCACCTGGTGCAGCTGCCCGTGCCCAAAAGTGCCGGGGAGTTTCTCGACCTGTTTACCCTGCCCGACTTTTCCCAGCTTACCAACCTGAAAGTATATACCGCGGCCTTTTCCATTGCGTTGGTAGCTAGCCTGGAGGCCCTGCTGGCGGTAGAAGCTACGGATGAACTGGACCCGCTGAAGCGTAAAACGCCCACCAACCACGAGCTCAAGGCGCAGGGCGTCGGCAATATCGTGAGCGGTTTGCTGGGCGGCCTGCCCCTCACCTCGGTTATCGTGCGCAGTTCGGTGAGCATCAACGCCGGGGGCGCACCAAGCTGGCGGCCCTGGTCCACGGCAGCCTGCTCGTAATAAGCGTGGTGCTGTTTCCGGGCTTGCTCAACCTGATTCCCTGGGCAGCCCTGGCAGCCATCCTGCTCGTGACCGGCTACAAGCTGGGCCGCATCAGCATCTTCAAGCAGCATTTCCAGGCCGGCATCACCGAGTTTCTGCCTTTCATCGTGACCATCGTAGCCATTCTGCTGACCGACCTGCTCATTGGTATCGGCATTGGCGCGGCGGTGGGCTTGTTCTTTGTGCTGCGCGAAACCTACAAGAATGCCCACTTCTTCCAAAGCTACTCGGTGCAGGGCCAGGAGCACTTGCGCATCAGCCTGGGCGAGCATGTCTCGTTCCTGAACAAGGCCAGCATCATGACCGTGCTCAAGGATATTCCGGTGAACACCACCGTGGAAATTGATGGCACCAACTCGGCCTACATCGACCGGGACGTGCTCAGCGCCATCGAGAACTTCCGCGAAACGGCCCGGCAGCGCAACATTCAGCTGATTTTCCTGCGCAAAGGCGAAGATTACGCCCAGAACCTGGCTGGTCAGCCCCACGTGAGCAGCAAGGAAGCCGACTTTGAAGCCTACTACAAGCTCTTCGACAACAACCGCAACTGGGTGGCCGAGAAGCTGCGCCGCAACCCCCACTTCTTCGAGGCCGCGGCCCAGCAGACGCCCAAATTCCTGTTTATCGGCTGCTCCGACAACCACGTGTCGGTTAGTGAGATGACCGGCACGGCGCCTGGCGAGGTATTCGTGCACCGCAACGTGGCCAACCTGGTTGTGAGTACCGACCTGAACCTGGCCTCGGTGCTGCAATACGCCGTGGAGCAGCTGCACATCCAGCACATTATTGTGTGCGGGCACTACGGCTGCCGGGGCGTAAAAACGGCCATGCAGAACGAAGACGCGGGCGTGGTGCACAGCTGGCTGAGCACTGTGCGCGAGGTAATGCACAAGCACGACCATGAGCTGGGCGCGCTGGAAACCGAGGAGGAACGCTACCGCCGCCTGGTCGAACTCAACGTTATTGAGCAAGTCTACAACCTGCAGCAAAGCTCGACCGTACAGAACGCCACCACGCCGCTGCACCTGCACGGCTGGGTGTACGACATCCACGGCGGCGTCATCCGCGACCTGGAGGTGGACGTGCGCCGCGACTTTGCCGAGTACGACACGATATTCCGCTACCAGGTGGCGCCCGAAGGCCTGCGCCGCCTGGCTGGCAGCCTCACCCAGGCTCCTTCCATCTATTCGGTTAGCACCGGCGCGGGTCCTATCATTGCCATTCCGCCCTTCGACGCCGACGCTGCCCTGGGCGTACCGTAGCCCGATTGTTTGCCCCACCCGCTTCCCATCCCACCCTGAGTACCTTTTGTCAACCCGGTCATTGCTTCCGGCAGCCTCCCACCGGCCGCCGGGAGCCGTGATGACCACTGCTTGTGCGCGGATGAATATTTTGCTGGTAGAAGACGATTTAATGGCCGCCGCGCTGCTGAAGCGCGGCCTGGAACAACATAACCTGACCGTAGCCGTGGCCCTGAATGCACCCTCGGCCCAACAGATGCTGGCAACCACCATCTACACCGCGGTGCTGCTCAAGGCCGACCTGCCCGAATCCAGCGGCTTCGAGCTGTGCCGCTATATCCGGCAGCACCACGACAAGCTCTCGGTGCTGATGTTTACCGACAACCCCACCACCGAGTACAAGCTTCAGGGCTTCGAAGCCGGCACCGACGACTACCTCGTCACGCCCTTCGAGTTCGGCGAACTGCTGGCCCGGCTGCGGGCCCTGCACCGGCGCTACCCCGCGGCGGCCCCGCCGGAAAACGTGCTGAAGGTAGCCGACCTGGAGCTTTACGGCCGTAGCCGCATAGTGAAGCGCGGCGACAAGCGCATCGACCTCACGGGCCGGGAGCTGGCCCTGCTCGAGTATTTTATGCACAACCAGGGCCGGGCCGTTACCCGCCAGGAAATTGTGCAAAAGGTCTGGGACCTGGCTTTCGACACCGGCACCAACGTGGTGGACGTCTACGTGAATTACCTGCGCAAAAAAGTAGATAAGAATTTCTCGCCCAAGCTGATTCATACGCTCAACGGCATCGGCTACATCCTGGAAGAGCGCACCGCCTGATTTTATTCTTATCGCTCGATAGTTAGTGAAAGTGTGGCTCGGGGCTTCAGCCCGCCGTTCCGCTCCATTGCCCAGCCTGGGTCTGCAAGCCCGGCTGCCGCAAGGCGTGAATCAGCGGACTGAAGCCCTTGTCATTGGCACCCATTTCAACCTCAATAAGAGCCTCTGCCCCAGATGCTACGCATCGGCTATTGTAACGTAACGCCGCTATTAAACACGCTTATACACTGATTTACAGTGTATTAACAAAGTAAATCCCGGCCTTTGGGCGCCGTTGGAAATCGTAGGCCAGAGTAAGTCTGGCGTGCCTGCTTCGTGCAGGGGAATATCTTGCCATTTCGGCCTGCATCCACACTGGCCGACGGACTCCCCACGACACCGATATCCGATGACACCCGATACTAGCGCGCAGGGTCTGTACCGCCCCGAGTTTGAGCACGATGCCTGTGGCACCGGCTTTATTACGTATCTGAACGGGCAGAAGTCGCACCAGATTATTGCCGATGCGCTGACCATGCTCGAAAACATGGAGCACCGCGGTGCCTGTGGCTGCGACTCCGATTCGGGCGACGGCGCCGGCCTGCTGCTGCAGCTGCCCCACTGGTTTTTCCTGGAAGAATGCACCGCCCTGAGCATCCGCCTGCCCGAGCCCGGCAGTTACGGCGTGGGCATGGTGTTTCTGCCCAAGAAAAACTCGACCAAGGATGCCTGCCGCCAGCTGATTCACGACGCGGCGGCAACGCTGGGCATGGCCGTGCTGGGCTTCCGGCCGGTGCCGGTGAACCCCGCCGGAATCGGTCCTACGGCTCTGGCTGCCGAGCCCGACATGGAGCAGGTTTTCTTTGGCCGCCCGGCCGGGGTTACCAATCCGGAGGATTTTGAGCGCAAGCTCTACGTACTGCGCCGCTACATCACCAAGCTGGTGCTGGAAGCCAACCTCAAGGCCGGCGGCGACTTTTACTTCGCCTCCCTGTCCTGCAAAACCATTGTTTACAAGGGCCAGCTCACCACCTACCAAGTGCGCGGCTACTTCCCCGACTTGTCGGATGAGCGGGTTACCTCGGCCTTCGGCATGGTGCATTCGCGCTTTTCGACCAACACGTTTCCGTCGTGGAAGCTGGCCCAGCCTTTCCGGCTGCTGGCCCATAACGGCGAAATCAATACGCTGCGGGGGAATCTGAACTGGTTTTACGCCGGCATGCGCAGCTACGTGTCGCCGTACTTTTCCGCCGAGGAAATGGACATGCTGCTGCCCGTTATCGACGAGGGGCAGTCGGACTCGGCCTGCCTCGACAACATCGTGGAAATCCTGCTGCACTCGGGCCGCTCCCTGCCGCACGTAATGATGATGCTGGTGCCCGAAGCCTGGGACGGCAACACCCAGATGGACCCGTGGAAAAAGGCGTTCTACGAGTTTCACGCCACCTTTATGGCTCCCTGGGACGGCCCGGCGGCGCTAATTTTCACTGACGGCCAGAAAATTGGGGCCATGCTGGACCGCAACGGCCTGCGGCCCCTGCGCTACGTGGTGACGGACGACGGCCGCGTGATGGTAGCTTCCGAAGCCGGGGTGCTGAGCATTCCGGAGTCGACCGTCATCCAGAAAGGCCGTTTGCAGCCGGGTAAGATGCTGCTCATCGACACCGTAGCCGGCCAGATTATTACCGACCAGGGCATCAAGGCCCAGGCCGCCGCCCAACAGCCTTACGGCGAGTGGCTGAATGACTATCAGATTCGGCTGGAAGAGCTGCCCGAGCCCCGGCAGGTGTTTACCGACCTGGCCGCCGACTCAGTGTTCAAGTACCACCAGGTATTTGGCTACACCCGCGAGGATATCGACACAATTATCACGCCCATGGCTCTGGAAGGCAAGGAACCCATCGGCTCAATGGGCGTGGACGTGCCCCTGGCCGTGCTTTCCGACCAGCCCCAGCATTTGAGCAGCTACTTCAAGCAGTTCTTTGCCCAGGTCACCAATCCGCCGATTGACCCGATTCGGGAGCGGTTGGTGATGAGTCTGGCCACGTTCATCGGCAACAACGGCAACATTCTCGACGAGAACAAGATGCATTGCCACTGCGTGGCGTTGCGCCAGCCCATTCTGAACAATCTGGAGCTGGAAAAGCTGCGCAGCATCGACACGGGCATGTTCAATGCCAAGACGCTGCTGTCTTACTTTAAGGCCGATGGCAAGCCCGGCTCGTTGCAGGACGGCCTGGCCCGCCTGTGCCGCTACGCCGAAGACGCGGTGAATGACGGCTTTGAGGTGTTAATTCTCTCCGACCGGGGCCTGGATTCCAAGCACGCCCCCATCCCGTCGTTACTGGCCGTATCGGCCGTGCACCACCACCTGATTCGCAAGGGGCACCGGGGCTCGGTGGGCCTGGTAGTCGAAGCCGGCGACATTTGGGAAGTACACCACTTTGCCTGCCTGCTTTCCTTTGGGGCCACGGCCATCAACCCCTACCTGGCCCTGGCCACCATTCAGACCATGCACCAGGGCGGCGACTTCAACACCAGTCAGGAGCACCCCCAGCTGGTGAAAAATTACGTGAAGGCCGTGTGCGACGGGCTGCTGAAGATCTTCTCCAAAATGGGCATCAGCACGCTGCAAAGCTACCACGGGGCCCAGGTGTTCGAAATTCTGGGCCTGAACCAGGAAGTGGTGGACAGCTACTTCACTGGCGCCGTAACCCGCATCGGCGGCCTGGGCCTCGATGAAATTGCCCGCGAAACCCTCTACAAGCACTTTCAGGGCTTCAAGAGCAGCACGCCCGAGGAGCAGCAATTGTTGCCCGACGGCGGCGTGTACCAGTGGCGGCGCCGGGGCGAGGCGCACATGTTCAATCCCGAAACCGTGCACCTGCTCCAGTTGGCTACCCGCACCGGCAACTACGAAACCTACCGCCGCTACGCCAAGCTGGTGAATGAGCAGCCCGAGCGGATGTTTACCCTGCGCGGCCTGCTCGACTTTGCCCGCCACCGGCCCTCTATTTCCCTCGACGAAGTAGAGCCGGCCGAAGGCATCATGAAGCGCTTCGCCACGGGTGCTATGTCGTTTGGCTCGATTTCGCACGAGGCCCACAGCACCCTGGCCATTGCCATGAACCGCATCGGGGGCAAGAGCAACACCGGAGAAGGCGGCGAAGACCCGATGCGCTACGAGCAGTTGCCCAACGGCGACTCCATGCGCTCGGCCATCAAGCAGATTGCCTCGGCCCGCTTCGGCGTCACGGCCCACTACCTGACCAACGCCGACGAGTTGCAGATCAAGATGGCCCAGGGTGCCAAGCCCGGGGAAGGCGGGCAGCTACCCGGCCACAAGGTCGACGCCTGGATTGCCAAAACCCGGCACGCCACGCCCGGGGTGGGCCTAATTTCGCCCCCGCCCCACCACGACATCTACTCCATCGAAGACCTGGCCCAGCTAATCTTCGACCTGAAAAACGCCAACCGGGCCGCCCGCATCAACGTGAAGCTGGTAAGCAAGGCGGGCGTAGGCACTATTGCCGCGGGCGTAGCCAAGGCCCACGCCGACGTGATTCTCATTGCCGGCTACGACGGCGGCACCGGGGCTTCGCCCATCAGCTCCATCAAACACGCCGGTCTGCCCTGGGAGCTAGGCTTGGCCGAAGCCCACCAGACGCTTTTGCGCAACCAGCTCCGCAGCCGGGTGGTGCTACAGGCCGATGGGCAGATGAAAACCGGCCGCGACCTGGCCGTAGCCGCTTTGCTGGGCGCCGAGGAATGGGGCGTGGCCACGGCCGCGCTGGTAGCCGGCGGCTGCGTGATGATGCGCAAGTGCCACCTCAACACCTGCCCCGTGGGCGTGGCGACGCAAGACCCGGAGCTGCGCAAGCTCTTCAGCGGGCAGCCCGAGCACATCGTAAACCTGTTCCGTTTCCTGGCCGAAGAGCTGCGTGAAATCATGGCTGAGCTAGGCTTCCGCACTATCAACGACATGGTGGGCCGCACCCAGTTTCTGAAGGTGCGCGAGGGAATAACCCACTGGAAAGCCCGCAAGCTGGATTTGTCAGGGGTACTGCAGCCGGCGGCCAACCCCTCCGGCGGCACGCTCTACCACAGCGAAGCTCAGGACCACGGCCTCGACAATATTCTGGACTGGCAGCTGTTGTACCACGCCCAGGTGGCTCTGGAAGAGCGGATTCCGGTGTTTGCCGAGTTTCCGGTGCGCAACACCGACCGCACCATCGGCACACTGCTTTCCAACGAAATAGCCAAGCGCTACCATGCCGCCGGCCTGCCCGAGAATACGGTCAATTTCCGCTTCCATGGCTCAGCGGGGCAAAGCTTCGGGGCGTTCAGCGTGAAAGGCTTGTCGTTTGCCCTGGAAGGTGAGGCCAACGACTACGTAGGCAAGGGCCTTTCCGGGGCGCAGCTGGCTATTTTCCCGGCCGCCGACGGCAAGTTTGTACCCGAGCACAACATCATCATCGGCAACGTGGCCCTCTACGGCGCCACTTCCGGGGAGCTGTTTGTGCGCGGGCAGGCCGGGGAGCGGTTTGCCGTGCGCAACTCCGGGGCCACGGCCGTGGTGGAGGGCGTTGGGGACCATGGCTGCGAGTACATGACCGGCGGCCGGGCCCTGATTCTGGGCCGCACGGGCCGCAACTTCGCTGCCGGCATGAGCGGGGGTATTGCCTGGGTGTACGACCCCGACGGCACCTTCCCCGACAACTGCAACACCGAAATGGTGGAGCTCGACCCGCTCGATGCCGACGACGAGGCCCAGATTCAGGCCTTGCTGCGCAAGCACCAGCAGCTCACGGGCAGCCAGCTGGCGGCCTATCTGCTGGGCAACTGGGGCGAGGAAGCCGGGCGCTTTGTCAAGGTGTTTCCTTCCGAATACAAGAAAGTGCTGCAGCAGGCCCACTATGCCACGGCCCGATAGGCGCTTACTCCTCATTAAAAAGAACGTCATGTGAAGGGCAGCGGCAACCTCTTTCGGGCGAAACTGAAGTTCTGGGCGCTGCAACGGCCAGAAAAGGAAAGGTTTCGCTGCCCTCACATGACTACCACAGAATAGCAACATGGGACACGTTACCGGTTTCAAGGAATTCAGCCGCGAGCTGCCACCCAAGGCCGCACCCCAGGAGCGGGTGCAGCACAACAACGAGTTTGTGGGCCTGTACTCCGAGCCTCAGCTCAACCAGCAGGCGGCCCGCTGCATGGACTGCGGTATTCCGTTCTGCCACGCCGGCTGTCCGCTGGGCAACATCATTCCCGAGTTCAACGACGCGGTGCACAAGCAGGACTGGCACGAGGCCTACCAGATTTTGTCGTCGACCAACAACTTCCCCGAATTCACCGGCCGGATTTGTCCAGCGCCCTGCGAGTCGGCCTGTGTGCTGAGCATCCACTCGGCCCCGGTAGCCATTGAGGAAATCGAGAAGCACATCATCGAAATTGCCTTCGCCAAAGGCTACGTGCAGCCCACGGCCCCGGTGCTTAAGTCGGGCAAAACGGTGGCCGTGGTGGGCTCGGGTCCGGCCGGGCTGGCGGCTGCCGCCCAGCTGGCCAAGGCCGGCCACACCGTCACGGTGTTTGAGCGCGACGACCGGCCCGGCGGCCTGCTGCGCTACGGCATTCCCGATTTCAAGCTGGATAAGTGGGTAATTGACCGGCGAATTCAGCTCCTGGAAGAGGACGGCATTATTTTCCGCTGCAATACCGAAATTGGTAAGGACCTGCCCGCCGAGGAGCTGACACGCAACTTCGACGCGGTGGTGCTGGCCGGCGGAGCCACCGTGCCCCGCGACCTGGGCCTGCCGGGCCGGGAGCTAGCCGGCATTCACTTTGCCATGGACTACCTTACCCAGCACAACCGCCGAGTGAGTAACCTGCCTGTGCTCGACGAGGCCATCTGGGCCGAAGGACAGGATGTAGTGGTTATCGGTAGCGGCGACACAGGCTCCGACTGCGTGGGCACGGCCAACCGGCAGCGGGCCCGCTCCATCACCCAGTTTGCCCTGATGCACCAACCCGGCACCGAGCGGCCGGCTCACACGCCCTGGCCCCAGGAACCGGCTATTTTCCGGACCAGCACCTCCCACGAGGAAGGCTGCCAGCGGTATTGGGGCGTCAATACCAAGGCTTTTCTGACCGACAAAAACGGGCAGCTCCGGGCCTTGCTGGTCACGGATATCACCTGGGAAACCGACGTGCTGGGCCGCCGCCTGCACTTCACCGAAATCGAGGGCTCGGCGCGCGAAATTCCCTGCACGATGGTGCTGCTGGCTTTGGGCTTTGCCGCCCCGCAGTACGAAGGCTTGCTTCAGCAGCTGGGGGTGGCCCTGGATGACCGAGGCAACGTGCAGGCCGCCGACGGCGACTTCTCGACCAGCCGGGCCAAGATTTTCGTGGCCGGCGACATGCGCCGGGGCCAGTCCCTGGTGGTCTGGGCCATATCCGAAGGGCGCGAGGTAGCCCGCCGGGTGGATGCTCTGCTGACCGGCAAAACGGCTTTACCGAGCAAGGACGCAGTGGGAATGTTTGCCTAATCGGCGCGTTGGTCCCTATTATATAGCGCTTTGGTAACATTCCGTGTGGATGTTCACCAAAGCGCTGTTTCTTTGTGGCATGTCATTGCCATCTTCCGTTTCGTCGATTTACTTCCGCAACGCGCTTTGTAGCATTTCTTACGACAGCCAGGGCTTTATCCTGCTGGTGTGGGCTAATGTAGTGTGCCAGGACCAGGAGCTGCATTCCATTTATGAGCACACGCTGCAGGCCCTACGGCACCACGGCACGGGTAAGCTACTCACCGACCACCGCCTGCGCCAGCCCTTGCCCCTCTCGGCTCAGCAATGGATAGCCCAGGAGTGGATTCCGCGGGCCATGCGCGAGGCCGGCTACAGCCACTGCGCCATCCTGGAAAATCAGACCCCGCTGGGGCGACTGGCCGCCCGGGCCGTGGGCGACGCCCTGAGTCTGCCGCTGGATTTCCGCTATTTCAGTACACTGGAGGAGGCCAGGGCCTGGTTAAGCAAAGCGTAGGGCAGGCGGCGAAAACGCCCCGCTTGTTTGTATCTTTGCGCCCCGTCAGACTTTTACCACTCAGCTAAAGTCGCCACGCGTTGTGGCATTTTGTGGGGTTTTGTCCCGCCAAACCGACGTTTGCGCCAACGTTTCCAGCGGCTTAGTTGTTAAGCTACTGGCCGCGCCGGCCGCTCATCTTATTGCTTAGTTCATGACCAATTCCATTTCTACCGATATCTGCATTATCGGGGCGGGCCCAGTGGGCTTATTTGCGGTGTTTGAGGCGGGCTTGTTGAAGCTGCGCTGCCACGTGGTAGATGCCCTGCCCCAGGTGGGCGGTCAGCTTTCTGAAATCTACCCTAAGAAGCCGATTTACGATATTCCCGGCTTCCCCGACATTCTGGCCGGCGACCTGGTCCAGAACCTGATGCGGCAGATTGAGCCCTTCCACCCTACCTTCACGCTGGGTGAGCGGGTAGAGCGCCTGGCCAAGCTTGAAGACGGCTCGTTCCAGCTCTTCACCACCGACGGCACCGAAATCTTCTGCAAAGCCATTGCCATTGCCGGCGGCCTGGGCTCGTTTGAGCCCCGCAAGCCCGCCGTGGAAAGCCTCGAAAACTACGAAGGTGGCCGTGGTGTGTACTACATGGTGCGCGACCCGGAAACCTTCCGCGACCGGCGCATCGTCATTGCCGGCGGCGGCGACTCGGCCCTCGACTGGACCATCTTCCTGGCCGACGTGGCCAAGGAAGTAACCCTGGTACACCGCGGCACCACCTTCCGCGGCGCCGCCGACTCGGCCGAGAAAGTGCAGAAGCTGCACGAGGCCGGCCGGGCCCGCCTGGTTCTCTCCTCCAACGTGACGCACGTGCACGGGCAGGATGGCTTGGAAGCCGTGACTATTACAGCCAACGACGGCACGACTGAAACCCTGCACGTGGACGCCTTTATTCCGCTGTTCGGTCTCACGCCCAAGCTCGGCCCGATTGGCGAGTGGGGCCTGGAGCTCGAAGACGACGCGGTGAAAGTCAACACGCTGGACTACTCTACCTCGGTGCCCGGCATCTTCGCTATCGGCGACATCAACACCTACCCCGGTAAGCTGAAGCTTATTCTCTGCGGCTTCCACGAGGCGGCACTTATGGCCCAGGGTGCTTACAAGTACATGTTCCCCGACAAACGCTACGTGCTCAAGTACACGACCGTGAACGGGGTGCCCACTCTGTAGTTTTTAGTTTAGGGCTGTTGGTTTCCGAGCTGCTTTGTTGTAGCCAAAGCCAACAGCCCTAAACAAGAAACCGTAAACCAAGAATATGACCGACGAAGTACGCGTATATGTAGAGGAAGCGCCCAGCCAGCGGCGCGAAGTAGTGGCTCCCACCGACATGGCCCTGAGCCTGATGGAAGTGCTTAAGGCCAGCGGTTACGATATTCAGGCGACCTGCGGCGGCATGGCCCTGTGCGGTACCTGCCACGTGGAGGTGCTGGCCGGCCCGGCCCTCGACGAGCCCAGCGACGACGAGCTGGCCATGCTCGAAAGCCTGCCCGTGATGACCCAGGGCAGCCGGCTCTCCTGCCAGATCCGCATCAACAACCGCCTCGACGGCCTAGTGGTGCGCCTGATGCCCCAGAACACCTAGGCGCTGAGCGAAGAGTGACCCAACAAAAAAGGAGAACCAGACTGGTTCTCCTTTTTTGTTGGGTCGTGCGGGCGGAGCAAGATTACCGCCGACGTTTCCTTGAGCTGCTCTTCTTTTTGGCAGAGCTGGATTTCTTTTTTGAGGAGCTGCTTTTCTTTCGGGTGCTGCTGGTCTTCTTTTTAGCAGAGGAGCGGCGGGATGAGGAGCTGGACGAATGGTGCGTAGAGCGGCGCCGACGGGTAGTGTGGGGCCGGGTAGCGGGCTTGGCGGCCGGGGCCGCCGCTTCTTCAACCTTGGCTTCTTCCGGCCCAATGAAATTGCGCGCCGTCATTTCCTCCGCCGTGGCGGCCTGCTGGCTGGCGGCTTCTTCCTGGGCAGCAGCTTTAAGGGCCGCGGCCTGCTTGCGCCGTACCGGCATCAGAAAATCACGCTCGGCCCGCTCCCGGGCCGAGAGCTTCTCTTCGCCGGGCAACGTGGCCGTAACGGGCAGCGCTACCTGGCCCTTATGCTCAGTTGAACCAGCTTTTTTTCCTTCTTGTGCAAGGACCGACGTGCTGATTAATAGCAGGCCGGCCACAACAGATAGTATTCGCATTGATATCAGGTCAAGGACTGGGAAATGGCAAAATTACTATTGCCATTTTTTAATACCAAACGGGTTACTTATTTAAACTGCGCCAAAGGCCTTTTCAACGCGTTGAACCGGCATTTCATCCTAAAAAATCCTATTTACTCTGCTTATCTGCTAGTGCCGTTATCAGCACCCGGGTGCCGGCCGAATGGGCCGCAAACTCCGGGCGTAGAGACACTGCAGCTGACTGAGGCCGCCCGAAAAGTTGCCACTCTGTGCCGCCCGCAGCCGATACTCAAAGGTGTGGGTGCCCTTGGGGAAGTAGCTGATGAAAAAGTTGGTGGCCGCATCCCGCGGGCTCTCATAATAGCCCAGCCCGCTTTGGTAGCGGTAGCCCGAGGTCTGGGCAATGAGCTCCAGGCCCGCCGCCCGCTGGTCCTTCAGGTGCACGTATTCCAGGTCGCGGTCGGCGCGGAGCACCAGGCGCACCACCAGCACGTCGCCCACCCGCAGGGGCGTGGCGGCCGTGAGCGGCTCTAACACGGGACCACCGGCGGTGCGCTGTTCCCGATACAGCTGGCGCTCCAGCTGCAGACCGGCAGTGGCCGCCGTTACCTTGTCGATTTGCTCGAAATACTGCCAGTACAGCGCCCCCAGGCCACGCCCGCGTCGGTTTTCCGAACCGTGACTTTGCCTTGCTCGGGCCGGATGCTGGCCGCATCGAAGGTGGTTTTGAAGTAGCCGGTGCCGGCCTGCTGACTTGTGGGCACAGGGGCTGCTACGCCGCCGAGCGAGATGTGCACGGGCTGGGCGGGCTGCAGCCAGTCGGAGCCGCGCAGCAGCAGGGCATAGCAGGCATCGGCGGTGGCGCGGGTGCTGGGCCAGTTCTGGGTTTGCTTCTGTTTGAGCAGCCAGAGCTTCATTTCGTCCACGGCCCGCCGGTTGTTCTGCACTTCGTCGAAGGCCTCGATGAGCGTGGCCTGGGTTTCGGTGGGAGCTTCGCGCCAATAGTAGCCGCCGCGTACCTCCTTCCAGTACATGCCCAGCTCCTCAGAATGCAGGGCGTTCTGCGTCAGAGCCGTCATGATTTCTTTTACGGCCGTAGGCTGATTTTTCTGGCGGTGCAAAGCCAGGGCAATCTGGGCCTGCAGGTAGCGCGTCTGCTCGGTCCAGAACGAGGCGGCTTGCTGCTGGTAGTACGTGCGGGCGGGCTGGTCGGCCTTCGTTACGGCTGGCACAGGCCAGAAGCTGCGGGCGTACAGGGCGTGAATCTGCAGGTCGGTCAGGTGGTTTTGCTGAAGGTCCACGCTTTTCTGGCGGCGCAGCTCGGTGTAGTCTTTCTGCAGCTGCCCATCCAGGTACGACAGCGCCCCGGTCAGAATCGGGCCGGCCTGCTCATCCTGCAGAGCTGAGAAGGCGCCCAGACGCTGCAGCTTGCCAAAGCCGGCTACGATAAGCTGGGTGATGTACCGGTCGTCGGGCATGCGCTCAAACCAGGGAAAGGCCCCGGTTGGGCTTTGCATTTTGGCTAGCTTGGTCAGGGCCCGGCTGGTTTCGGCTTTGAGGCGGGCTTCATCAAACAGCTCCGTCAGGCGGCGCATCCGCTCGGTTTCCGACTGAGCGTCGCGCACCCAGGGCGTTTCCTGAAGCAGCAGGGACTTTAGCTCCTGGTTTTGCTCCAGCTTGCTGGTAAAGGCAGCTTTGTCGCCGCTCTGGGCCGCGCGCTTCCACTCTTCCAGCACGGGCCGGATGCGGGGGTTGCTCTGCAGAATTTTAGCGGCCAGCAGATTGGCATAGAGCCGGCTGAAGACCTGCTCCGAGCACTCATAAGGATATTCGGTCAGGTATGGCAGGGCCTGCACGGCGTACCAGGCCGGGTTCTGGGTCATTTCCAACGTCAGGGAATAGTTGCGGCGGGTGGCCGAGGTGGTGCTGGTCAGCTTCTTGAGCTCAAACTCCCGCGTGGTCGGCCCCACAACGGGCAACGGCAGACTTTCAGTAATCAGCATCCGGTTGGGCAGCACCGGCAGGGTATTTTCCTCACCATCGGAGAAAGTCGGCTGGTTGTTTATAGTTTTTGAGCTGGCCTTTTTGGTGCGCTTGGGCTTCTTGCCGTTGGCGGTGGCTTGGCCTTGCGCCACCACGCGGTAAGTCAGGGCTTCCAGGGGCAGCTGGCCCTCGGTGGTTTCAGGAATACTCAGTTCCCAGCTTACGGCCGTGCTTTGGTTGCCGCTGAGCTTGAAGGGTAGCTGGGCCGCACTTTTCAACACCCGGGCTTCTATTGGCTGCTGGGTGCGGGCATCAAAGAGGAAAAGCTGGGCGGTGCCGCTCAGGGGCTGGTCGGTGAGGTTGCTGAGCTTGGCCGAGAAGCGCAGCTGGTCGCCTTCCCGAAAAAAGCGCGGGGCATTGGGCGTCACCTGCAGCTGCTTCTGGGTTACCAGTTCCCGTTGCAGCAGGCCGCTGTGCAGCTGCTGGTCGTGGGCCAGGGCCAGCAGCTGCCAGCGCGTTACGGCTTCGGGCATCTGGAACTCCAGCACGGTTTCGCCCTGGGCATTGGTGCGCAGGTCAGGCAGCCAGAGGGCTGTTTCGCGGAAATCCTTGCGGGCTTGGATATTGCCTAAATCAGGCGCGGGGCAGCAGTAGAGGGTGGTGGTGCGGCAGCGGCTTCGGCAGCGTTTTCTCCTGACGCTGTATCACTCACCTTGTCACTACTGACCGACATACGCAGGGCCTGAGGCGCAGGGGCACCAGCCGCTATAACTTCAACATCTTGCTTAATCATAGGCGGTGTAAACCTCACCCGGGAGTTCTTGGAAAGTAGCTTGTAGTCGTTTCTGCTTTCCTCGTTACCTAGCGAATACCGCCACCAATTCAGGTGTGGATACAGCACCGCTACATCACTATCGTTTGGCTCAACGTCAAATAACCCATTCGACTCCTCTACCCCAAACCGCCCGGTCCAGGCTAGTCCGGCCGGATAATAAGGCCTAGGAAACTCCAACCCACTAAAGCTGTGAGCCCGAAAAACATCCAAGGACTTGTCGTAGAGCGTGGCCAATAGCTCCGCCTGGGCGGGCTGTCCGGCGGCTTGGTGAATCGTGACGCGCCAGGTTTCCTTCTGGCCGGGCTGCAGCTTGTCGCGGAAGGTGGCAATGCTAAGGACCAGCGGAGCGGGCGGGGTGGCTACCTGCACTGTGGCCGAGTGCAGGTACAGACGGTTGTCGCGCACTTGCGTCACGTGTACGTAGAGCTGGGCTTCACTTAGTGCAGCCGTCGTTGGAACCTCCAATACGCGCTGTTCCCCGGCCTGTAGCGTGAGCCATTCGCGGCGCAGGGATTCGCCTTTGGCTTCAGCTTCTACCAGAATGCGGGCCTCGGCTTCGGAGCTTCCCACCAGGAAACGGGCCGGCTGACCAGGTAATACGCTGTCCTGCAAAGTCACAAACCAGTCGGGCGTGGGCAGGGGCAGCTTGGCAGAGGCGGCAGAGTAGAGCGTAAAGGGCTGCTCCGTTTGCACGGCCTCACTGCCCGCCGTGGCCGGCACTGTAGCTTCCAGCACATAGCGGCCGGGCTCTTGCCCGGCCAGGCCCCCGGGAGTAAGGGCAGCCCTGGGCTTTTATCGGTGTCAAACTCCTGGGTGAGCACTAAGGTGCGGGCCCAGGTGCTGTCGTTGTCTTCCAAGCCGTAGGCATCCAGGGGAAACAGCCGCTTAAATTCTTGCTGGCTTAAAGCTTCCCGCTCCGGCCGCGCCCAGGCGCGGGGCCGCAGGGCGCGGGCAGGGGCGTGAGTCGGAACAGGCGCAGCTGCCCGCGGGCAGGGCGGGCCTCACCGGCCGCATTGGTGCTGAAGAGTCGCAGAGCTGGCAACTTTTCCCGGTTCAGCTGCTCAGGCACGTCCAGGCGCAGGGTTAGAGCGGTGCTGCCGAGGCTGATGTGCTGCTGACCAGTGCGGGTTTCGCCGGCCGCATCGGTCACATCGGCTGTTACCTCGAACACGTAGCCAGGGTTCCAGGGCCGCGCTTGTTGCGACCCAGCTGCGCATCTGCTTTTGCCACAAACTTCACCGCAAAACCGCCGGCCGAGTCGGTTTGGGCCGTGCCGCTCAGAATCTCCATTTCGGGCTGACCACCATCATACCCGCGGCTAAACAGCGGCCAGAACGTGCGGCGCACCACCCGGTAGCTCACTAAAGCCCCATCGACGGGCTGGCCGGCATAGGCCGCCGCTTTGCCCCGCACGGTCAGTTCCTGACCCAGCACGGGCGTACCCGGCACGGGCTCAAACGTGACCTGAAAAGTGGGGCGCTTGTAGTCTTCCACCGCGAAGCTCGCACCGCCTTCATCGGTCTGCAGGCTCATCTCTCCGTTGAGCAAACCAGTAGGTAGCACCACCGTGCCGTGGAAAGAGCCAAATTCGGAAGTAGTAAAGGGCAAGGTCTGCACGGTTTGCCCGTTCACGTCTATCAGGCGCACGGATATGGCCTGCCGGGTAAGCAGCTGCGACTTGCCCGCACGGGTTTCCGTCAGAATGCCCTTGAAGTATAGGGTTTGGCCGGGCCGGTAGATGGCGCGGTCGGTGTAGAGAAAGGTACGGCGGTATGCCTGCTCCGGCGCTTCTGGACGTCTTGGCCCATAATAGTAGCCGTTGAAATTTTCAACCAATAAAGAGTCATTGCCCTGGTAAGAAAAATACCGGACAAGCGAGTGTTGCTGCTTTCACCAGCCAACATAGGAATGCGCACCTGTCCGTCGGCATCCGTCAGCATAGCGGGGCCGCGCCGCTGTTTAGTGGTGCGGGCTTTGGCATCGTAGTATTGAAACAAAGGCAAAACTTTGACGGCGGGCAAGGGGCTACCACTTTGCCGGTGGGCTAGCAGCAGCTGCGTTTGGCGGGCCCTATCTTCGTTTCGCTGGACATAGCTTAGCTCACTCACGCTTATAAATGAGCGGGTCGTAACCAGTCCTTTCCGCTCCCGCGTTGGGTTTTCCTCGGCGGTACTTACCACTATCAGGTAAAAGCCCAGCGGCAATGGCTTACCAGCCTGCTGCACGCTGTGTGGACGGTAATCCTCCGGCCCGGCGAGGCTCATTTCCCAGGCCGCCACCGGCTTTTTGGCTAGTGCCTGGGCAAAGAGCTTCTCAAAGTTGTATGGCTCACTCACGCTGCCCGGCTCGGAAAGACGCACGTTGTAGGCATTGCTTACCCGATAGGCTTTGGCATACAGCTTAGGGGCGTTGCGCACCTGCAGCTTCAGCAGCCACGGCTGGCTAGGCAGCACTACTTCTTCCGCAGTAAAGCTTACTTGCACAGCTTCAATACGCTGGCGCAGAGCCTGTGCCATCTGTGCTCCCCGGGATTTGGGAAACCGCTTTTCGGCCTGCAGGGCAATTTCACGGGCCTGGGCCGGCTCGGTTAACTCCAGGCTTTGGGCCTGCGCAACCAAAAACTCCGTGGAAATCGGCAGACGCTCGAGGGCCACCGCCTCGCGGGCCAGGGCGGCGCGGTAAAGCACATCTTTATCCGGCACCACGGCGTGTTGGTGCACGAAGAGCAGACGCTTCAGGGTCACATCAGCAAGGGCAGCGGGGTTGGCCGCGTCGGTAAGGCGGAAAGCGGTAAGCTGCTGCAACGCCTGCAAGGCGTGAAACTGCCCGTTGAGCGAGTCGGCGGCCGGAGCTACCAGCGGCAGGCGGGCAAAGTCGGTAGCGGGCCCGAACAAGGTCGGGTCCTGAAGCTCGAACTGAACGGCGGGCGTGGTGAGGTAGAGCTCGTCGTTGCCCAGGCCCTCCATGGCGCGGTGGGCCAGCAGGTCATAGAGCGTGGGCCGCAGCTGCCGGCCTTCGGCTGTGCCGCCGGTTACAGCGTAACCCAGGGCGTTCAGCAGCAGCTTCTGCTGGCGCTGGGGCTCGTCCTGGAGCGAGGCGCGGAAGTGCTGCACCACGGCGCTGCCCAGGCGGGCGGCGTCCCAGGTCTGAATGTCGGCGGCGCTGGCATCGGCGGCGTTGGGGGCCGCAACTGTGCGGTCATAAAGCTCATAGCGGTGGGCGTCGTAATACTGGGCGTAGAGCTGGGCCAGCAGGCTGTGCAGAATGGGCCGGGCCGGGAATTTGGCCGTTTTCAGGTCGGCCTCCACCAGGGCAATAGACTTCACATCGGCGTTTTCCTCCTTGGCTTCGAGCAGGCGCAGCTTGTAGAGCAAAGCCCGCAGGTACTCGGGCGTGTCCTGGCGCTGACGGGCGGCGCGGTAAAGCTCATCGACCAACTTGCCAGCTGAGGCAGTCTGGTCTTTTTTCAGCAGCTGGTCTACCTGCTGCCACTTTTTGGGGTCGGGCCCGTTGCTGCCGGGGGAAGAGAACGGGAAGAGCCAGTGGAAAATAACATCAGCAGAGCCAGCAGGCTTAACAGGAATGGACGCATAGGATAGACTAAGAGGAGGGCAAGTTGGCAAAGTTTTGATGCCTGGTTGAGCTTTATTCCACACGCCCCCGCTCGAAAAATATTGCCAAACCCCACCGTCAGTGGCTAAAAACTGTCGGGGTTGGCTTGGCTTCCGGCCGCGCCGCAGTATCTTTCTTATCTACTTAGCCGCCCGTAGTCCTGGGTTTTATGCCTTGAAGAGCCCCCCTATTTACATCGGAATCCGCATCAACTTTCCCCTGGACGCGCCCTGGGTCCAGACTCAGCAGCCGAAGCTGCATTAGCAGTGGGAATCACTCTTGAGCGAAACTCAATACCTGCCCCGCCGCCATGAAGGCCGGGAGTAATCCTGGTCCGACGGTTTTCTACTGTATTTACGGAGTGTGCTCATGAAAAAGAACTCGGCTCATCTGCAGCTTACCACCGGCCAGCGGCGCATTGAGCTGGCCCGGCCCTGGGCGCTGGCCGCCCTGTACACGGCCTCGGCCCTGGCCGGCTGGTGGTGGCTGGCCGTGCCGGTAGCGGTGGCCGTGTGCCTAGCCGCCTTCGTGCAGATGCACGACGCCATGCACAACGCTCTGGGCCTTTCGAAGCCCACCAATGAGCGGATTCTGACCCTGAGCGGCCTGCTGATTCTCAAAAGCGGCCACGCCCTGCAGGTTACCCACCTGCGCCACCACGGCCGCTGCCTCACCGACGACGACCCCGAGGGCGCGCCGGCCACCTGGTCGTTTTCGCGGGTGCTCTGGCAAGGGCCCTGGCACATTCTGATGCTGCGCCGCGAGTCGTTGCGCATTGCGCCCCACACCCGCCGGATTCAGCTCCTGGAAACGGCCCTGACGGCGGTGTTGCTGGCCGTTTTTGTGTGCGTATACTTTCTTACCGGCTCGGTCGTGGGCTTGGTTTACTGGGGTGTGGCCTTCTTTATGAGTGCCACCATGCCAATTTGGGCTTCCTACATTCCGCACCGCATGGCCTCCCGCCACCCCGCTGCGCGCACCGCAGCCGCCCTGGCCCAAATCTGGACGCCGGTGGTGTCGTCGTTTGCCTTTCACCACGTGCACCACCACTACCCGCGGGTGCCCACCGCCCTGCTCTACCGCGCCGCGGCCGAGCTGCCGCCCCCGCCCGAGCACAACCATCATCATTAAACCTCGGGGAGCTTGGGCTAAAACAAGTCGTCCGCTTTTCCAGGGAGCTTCCCTGGAAAAGCGGACGACTTGTTTTAGGAGGTTTGTCCTACTTCTGATTATTGTCGAGCACTCGCTCGGCCTGGGCCACGTGGCGCTGCAAGTGCGTGACGATAAACTCCAGCTGGTCGGTGAGACGCAGGTACAGCAGCGGAATAATGGGGTTAGGAATGCGCACAGCGTTGGCATTAATGCCCCGGGCCTGCTGCACAATGTTGATCAGCTCGTCGAGCTGGCGGCCAAATACTTCTACTACCGTACGGGGCAGGCGGCTGCCGCTGGGCGCGTACTGCTGCGGCGACTTGAGCGGCTTTTCGCTGGCCGGCTGGCGCATGGCGTCAATGAGCTTGCGGCCAAAAAAGCCCGATTTTACGGTATCGGATGGACGGGTGCCGCGTTCCTGGGCCTGCTTAAGTTTGCGGTTGATGGTGGGCAAGTAGTGGCCACCCACAATGTTGAGGTGCTCCAGGCACTGGCCCACGCTCCATTTGTCGGGGCGGGCCGCCGGTTGAGCTGGTCGTCGGTCAGGGGCCGGAAGCGCCGGACGGTCGTTTCCCGCAACGTTTGCAGCTGGGCAGCAAGCTGGTCAAGGAAATCGGTGGTACGCGGGGCAGACTTACTCATGGCAGACGGGTCGAAATACGGGTAGCAGGCAAGGGAACGTAATATTACGCCCGAACGCCGGTTAATTGGCACTTACGCACCGCAGACCGTTTCAGATACTGCATTTACCACCGCCCGGGGCCGCCGCGCCGGTCGTCTAGCTTGCCGGCGGTAGCAGGGTCTCTAACTTGCTAAAAATAACGGCCGTTACCAGCACTGGCTCTGGGGTTATTTTTCTATTATGCGGTAGTTATTTAGCCTATTCTTCGTGAAACCTAGCGTTACCCCACCTTCCGCCGCCGGCTGGCTGCGCGGAATCCGCCGTTATTTCAGCTTCTCGCGCCGCGAAACATCTGGCTTCGTTGGTTTGCTCTTACTACTATTATTACTGCTGGTCCTGCCCTGGCTGCTGCTGCCAGTGCTACCCCGCTACGACCCTGCCCCCGACCAACAGCAGCTGAATCAGCTGGCGGCTGAGCTGGCTACGCGGCATCAGCCCCGCTCCTTTCAGCCGCGCTATGCCCGGCGTACCTACCCGCGGCGGCAGCCGGTGGCTCAGGTGCCGCTGGCGCCCTTCGACCCCAATGCTCTGACGGCGCCCGACTGGGAAGCCCGGGGCCTTTCGCACTACCTGGCCCAGCGCGTGGTGCATTTCCGGGACGTTATCGGCGGCTTTAAAGCCAAAGAGCAGATTCGGCGCACCTACGGCCTGCCCGACTCGGTGTATGCCCGCCTGGCTCCTTACATCCTGCTGCCCGATCAGCTGCCGCCGCGTGAATCCCGCTTTGTCCGCACTCCGGATGCCGCTTCACCCGCCTTTGCCGACCGACCCGCCAGCAAATTTCCCCACAAGCCTACGCACTTGGCGCCTTTCGACCTGAACACGGCCGATACCACCCAATTGATGCAGATTCGCGGCATCGGCCGAGGCCTGTCCCGGCGGGTGGTGGAATACCGGCAGCAGCTGGGCGGCTTTTTACGCGAAGATCAACTCACTGAAATCTACAGCCTGCGCGACGCCCCCGACCTGGTCGACAGCCTGCGCAAGTACTCGTTTGTAGCACCGGGCTTCGCGCCGGCCTTGCTGGAAGTTAACTCTGCTCCCTTTGAGGTACTGCAGGCTCACCCCTATGTGGGCAAACGGCTGGCCCGGGTGATAGTAGCGTTTCGCCAGCAGCATCCACCCTTCAAGCAGGCTGACGACCTGCGCCAAATCCGGATACTGGACGCCGAAACCCTGGACAAGCTGCGGCCTTACCTGCGCTTTTAACGCCGGCTAGTGCTTGATTGCTACCGACAGACCCATGCCGCCTCCGGGCACGTAGGTTGGAACCAGCAGGCATTTTTGGGCCAGCTTAGCTGGCAACAGCCGCGTCAGGGCCGGGTACAGGTGCCACACGGCCTCGGCCGACAGAAACCCGATACCGGCCCCAGCTACCACGTCGGTCACCCAGTGGCGGTTGTGCAGCACCCGCATGGTGCCCGTGGCCGTAGCCACCGCGTAGCCGCCCACGCTGATCCAGGGGTTGGTTTTGCCGTACTGCTCGTGCAGCAGCGTCGCGGTCATGAAAGCCTCACTAGTGTGGGAGGAAGGAAACGAGCTGTAATCCGTCGGAATGTCGGGGCGCTGCTCCCGGCACAGGCGCTTCAGGTTGCTGGTCACGCCCATATTGACTTGGTGAGCCAGCAGGTAAATCAGCGTAAACGGCACCACGCCCCGCTCGCCTTTCACGCCGGCCAGCTGCAGGGCATACGCCGCGGCGATGGGCACGTGGCGGGTGTAGTCGTCGAGGCGGGTGTCGAAGGTAGGAAAGGCCTCGAGGGTTTCTTCCTGAATTTCCCGTTTGGCCCGCCGCAGCACGTTGTCCTTATTGCTAAGCCAGGCTACCCCAATCAGGGATAGCGGCACGGCTACCCGCAGCGTGGCCGGCTGAGCGAGCCGCCGCCAGGGCGAGGCGGGTGCCAGGGGGCGTACCGGCAGCGGGGCCGGCGCTACGATAGTTGCACTGGAATCAGGTGTGAGCGAAGGAGCCGGGACCTGAGCCACTGAGCGTAGGCTGATCAGGCTGCCGACCAGCAGCAAAACGTAGCGAAAACCCATTAAGGAAGCTGAATTGTGGTGTGTTTATCGTAGCAATATACTGCTAATCTGGCTCTTGAAAAACATTTCACTTGCACTTGACCGATATTTTTTACTGTTAAGCTGGCCGTTTTTCTGCTGGCCTGCGTATGGACCACAAGCCTTGGCAGCCGTGCTAGGCCGTATTTTATCGTCAATTTTCCTTCGAAATGCTGTTTTTACTGCGTGACAAGCTGTTTCCGATTTTGGTATTTATCCAGTCCGTGCTCTGTGGCTGCGCCAACGACCAGGACCGGGGCAACTTCGAAAAAGTAAGCCAGGCCTACGATGTGAAGCAGATCGGCCGGCTGGCTAAGGAAGAGGTCGTGGAAAGTTCGGGCCTGGAAATAGCCAATGCTACCGGCGACCTGTGGACCCACGGCGACGGGGGTAACACGGCCAAGCTCTACCGCATCACCCAGCAGGGCGACCTGCTCCAGACACTCAGCCTGGACCCGCTGGCCAACAACGACTGGGAAGATCTGGCCCAGGACCAGCAGGGCCGCCTCTACATCGGCGACTTCGGCAACAACCAGAACAAGCGCCGCAACCTGGCCATCTACCGCCTCAGTGGCCCCACCCTGCAGGATATAGATACTATCCGCTTCCACTACCCCGACCAACGCAAGTTTCCCCCGAAAAAGCCCCAGCGCAATTTCGACTGCGAGGCCTTCTTCTACCGGGCGGACAGCTTGTACCTGTTCACTAAGAACCGCGGGGAAGGTCAGTGGGTCAAAGAATACGTGATACCCGCCACGCCCGGCAACTACAAAGCCCGCCTCGTCGACAGTATCCGGATCAATACTTGGATTACCAGCGCCGATATCAGTCCCGACGGGCGCACCGTGGCCCTGCTCGGCTACGGCAAAGTCTACCTGATTGACGTGGCGGCCGGCCGCAAGCTTTTCGACGGGGCCAAGAGTTGTTTGCCGATTCCGTCGAGCGGACAGGCCGAGGCCCTGGTTTTCGTCAATGACCGCGACTTTATCTTCAGCAACGAGAAAGGCAAGCTGTTTCGCGCTGTTCACCGCTAGTAAACGGTCGACTTCGCCGTATAACTGGCTTCCCTTTCCTTCTAAACTTCCTGCATCATGCCTCACACTATTCTGGTTACCGGCGCCACGGGCAACGTGGGCTCCGAGCTGATCAAAGCCCTGGCCAACCGCGGCCTGACGGTGCGCGCCGGCGTACACTCCATTATTAAGGGCGACCGGCTCAAGCACCTGAACCACGAAGTCCAACTGGTCGAAATCGACTACAGCAAGCCCGAAACCCTGCACGTGGCCCTGACCGGCGTGGAGCGCCTGTGCCTGATAACGCCCTTCAGCGAAGATCAGGTGGAGGTAGCCAAGCGCACAATTGACGCGGCCAAGCAGGCCGGCGTGCAGCACATCGTCCGGCTATCGGCAGCCGGCGCCGATGCTGAGCCCGCTATTCAGCTGGGGCGCTGGCACCGTGAAATCGAGCGGTATCTGGAGCAAAGCGGCATTGCCTACACCATTCTGCGGCCCGGCAGCTTTATGCAGAACTTCAGCAATTACAACGCGGAATCCATTTGCCAGGAAGGCAAAATCTACATGCCGCTGGGCGAAGGCAAGGTAAGCTACATCGACGTGCGCGACATTGCCGCCACGGCTGCCCACATCCTCAGTGCCGACATTGCGGCTCACCAGGGGCAGGCCTACGAGCTGACCGGCCCCGCCGCGCTGAGTACTGCCGAAGTAGCCGCCGCCATTAGTGAGGCTACCGGCCGGCCCGTAAGCTACGTGGACGTCCCCGAAGAAGCCGCCCGCCAGAGCATGGCTCAGGCGCCCGCCTGGATGCGCGACGCCATGCTGGAGCTATACGGCGCGTCGAAGGCGGGCTATACGGCCGGTGTTACGAATACCGTGGAGAAAATTACCGGTTGCCCGCCTCGCACCTTCACCGAGTTTGCCCACGACAACAGCTCCCGGTTCAAGCCCACCCACGAATAACGGCAGTGCTACTTTCCTCTAGCCAGAAGCGGCCTTTTCCCCAGGGAGAAGGCCGCTTCTGGCTAGAGGAAAGACAGGGCAGACGGTGCATCTTCCAACTGGTATGCTAGCCGGGCCGCTTAACTGATTTAGCAAGCCCGTTAGCCATGAAAAACAGCCAGATACCCCCGTGGCGCGGCCGGGCTAGCTGATAGCTTGGGAAGCTTTTTACCTGGGCCTGCCTCCCGGAAAAAGCCCGTATAATTGGTGGCATATTATGCGCTGCGCTGCTGAGAAAAGCCGTTATCAGCAAATCAGCCGGGTTTTTTATTCTCAGCCGGGGGTGTACTACAATTAAAAAATCCGCTTAGTTTTACTGCCACTTCAATAATCAACCTTTTACCACCACAACCAGGCCCTAGTTATGAAAACTGGCAAAGTGAAATTTTTTAATGAGTCCAAAGGCTTCGGTTTCATCGTTCAGGATGACACTAACCAGGATATTTTTGTCCACCAGACCGGCCTGATTCATGAAATCCGGGAGAATGACCGGGTTACCTTCGACGTAATTGAGGGCAAAAAGGGGCTGAATGCCGTGAAAGTAGAGCGTATCTAATTTTCCCTCCCCCTTTCCTGCCTCTCTTGGCTACTACCACCCTGCTCCGACCTGGCTTGGAGCAGGGTGGTATTTTTATAAAATAGCCCCTGTCAGGACCCCAAGCAGCCTAATGTGTGGGAGCGGTAGTAGAAGCGGGCGGGGCCTGGGTTCGGGAAAGCCGTATTTGTTTGGAAAAAAATCCTCTTACATTTACCTCATTCTTTCATCTCACCATCTTCCAGCATGAGTACCGGTATTATCAAATTTTTCAATGAAGCCAAGGGCTTTGGCTTCATCACGCCGGATGGCGGTGGTGAGGACATCTTCGTACACGCCACGGGTCTGAAGCAGCCAGTTCGTGACGCTGACCGCGTAGAATTCGAAGTACAGCAGGGCAAGAAAGGCCTGAACGCCGTTAGCGTGCGTCTGGTTGACTAATTGCCTCTCCGTGGCCGGCTCCACCGAGCTAGCCGCATAAAAAAGACCTCTCCGGCCTCGGCCAGGGAGGTCTTTTTTATGCTTGCTGATTTGCGCTTTACTGGGCTGCTTTAGCTACCCGCACGCCCACGGCCATGATGCCGGGCAGTTGGTCTTGGCGCATGTACTGCTCCAAAATCACGCGGTAATTACCGGGCTGGGCAAACTTCTGCTGCCGCAGCGCCAGAAACTGGTGGTCGAAGATATCGCCCGAACCTTGGCCGCGTGGTTCCCCGGTCTGAGGGTCCATCAGCAGCATCTGGTGCAGTTGCTGCGAGAGCCGCTTGCCGCTGGGGTCCAGGAGCGTGTGCTTCACATACAGATTATAGTACCCATACATCGACTCGTTACGAATGTTGAAGTAGATATCGTAACGCTGAGTGGTGTCCTGAATATCAAACTCAAACGTGGGCTTTTGCTGCACGGTCCACACGGCTTTGTCGAGCTCGAGGTTCTTCTCGAATACCTGGTTGGCGTCGCAGGCGGCCAGCCCAGTTAGTAGCGCCAGGCCGGTTATTAAGGTCAGTACCTTCCGCATTCTACGAAGCATTTGCGGGAGCCGAACCAGAACCTGCTCCTTCGCCGCCACCAGGGCGGGGCTGACGGGGCCCACGGCGTGAAGAACGACCATTGCGCGCGCTCCGCTCCGCGTTTTCGTCGCGTGGAGGACGGGGAGTACCATCGGCGGCAGCCGGGTTACGCGGGGGCGGCCTTCTCCGCGCGGGGGCCGAGCCTCGCCTTGGCCCTCGCCCCGTGGGGGACGGCCTTCACGAGGTTCGCGGCCCTCCCGCGGCTCCCGTCCTTCGCGGGGTTCCGCCTTGGCCCCTGCTTCCGCGCTGCGGCCACCTTCCCCACGGCTCCGGTTGTTGCGCCGGTTCAAAGGGCGAGCTGCTGCCCCACGCGGGCGGCGGGGCTCACCCGATGTTTCGCCGTTAGGTGAACTTGAATCAGCAGGCATGGGCGCCGGTGCCTTGGCAGCGCCATCCATCCGCACCCCCGCCCGCGGAGCCGCCTGGGGCGACGTAGCAGCCGGGGCCGCGGGAGCAGCAGCACCATCCTTTTTCTTTTTACGCTTGGGTCGCTTACTGCCTTTGATTTTATCGTCGAGGCGGTCGAGGTTGCCTTCCACGTGGGCCGATACCTCCGGCTCCCGCTCGGCTTCGAGCACGGGAGCCAGCAGGTTTTCCGGTTTTTCGCCCCGCTTGTTCATATCCTGAATCTCCCGAACCCGGTCGGTGGCCAGCATCACCCAGTTGTTGTCGCCGCGAAAGGCAAACCACATACGCCGCTTGAAGATGTCGGTTTTCTGCAGGAAGGCCTCCCCTTTCTCGGTTTGCAAAGGGCGCGACACCTGCGGAATGTCTTTCAAAGCATCGAGGTAGGTATCGAGCTCGTAGTTGAGGCAGCACTTGAGGCGGCCGCACTGCCCCGAAAGCTTGGCCGGGTTCAGGCTCAGGTTCTGGTAGCGGGCGGCGGTGGTGCTTACACTCTTAAAGTCGGTAAGCCAGGTAGAGCAGCACAGCTCCCGCCCGCAGGAACCGATACCACCGAGGCGGCCGGCTTCGTGGCGCAGCGAAATCTGGCGCATCTCCACCCGCACCCGAAACTCGTCGGCGAGGCGCTTGATCAGGTCACGAAAGTCTACCCGGTCGTCGGCGGAGTAGAAGAACGTGGCGCGGGTGCGGTCGGCCTGGTACTCCACGTCGGAGAGCTTCATTTTGAGGCGCAGCTCTTCCACCACCGAGCGGGCCCGGAACATGGTGCCCGTTTCGAGGTCGCGCACAGCTTCCCAGCGCTCCACGTCCTGGGGCGTGGCAACGCGCAGAATGCCCCGAATCTCCTTGGAGTCGAGCGGGACTTTCTTTTTGCGCATCTGCAGCCTTACCAGCTCACCCTTCAGCGAGACGTGGCCCAGGTGCCAGCCATTGCCGGCCGCTTCAATAACGACGGCGTCACCGGTGACCAGGGGCAGGCGGTTGGTATTGCGGAAAAACTCTTTGCGGCCGCCTTTAAAGCGGATTTCAACTATATCAAACTCTTTGAAGTCGACGGGCAGGTCTACGTCCTGCAGCCAGTCGAATACATTCAGGCGCGTGCAGCCGCCAGAGCTGCAGCTGCCTTTAGAGCCGCAACCCGTAGCGGAGGTAGAACAGCCGCCGGAGGAACAAGAAGTGCAAGCCACGGCTTGGGAATTTATATCGTGAGGTGAACACAGAAGTTCACACGGAATCGGTTTTGAACAAAGATAAGCATTTCGGGCCTCTGGCCTGGTTTGGCCAAAATGCCGCTCTACTGCTTCGTTCGGGCGCTTTTCGGGCCCGCAACGACGAACACCAATTAGCCTACAAAAGGTTTGGCCAGGCTTCGTGGTGCCCAGCCAGCACTCTTGCCAACACTTACCAGCCAGCCGGTAGCTCAGCCGTGAGAGCAGCAGTTACTGAGGAGTTCCAGCGGTCCGGCTGGGCAGCTAAAAATGGGCAGAAACCCGTTGCAGGGCCAAAATACACATATTTCTCCGCAACATTCAATAATGAAGATAAAGCACAAAAACCCTATTCTATCTGGATTAAAGACTGATTAAAACGCCATTATTTGCAATAATTTTAAAAATATGAGTCCAAATCGTTGACATTGATAATTATTATCTTCTATTTGGACCCATCATCCACCTCATCCTTCACCAACCCAACCAAACCTTTCTTATGAAAATTACTAAAGTACTTTCCGCAGTAGCCATCTGTGCTGGCTCGCTAGCCGCCTTGTCATCGTGCTCGAAAGAAGCTGAGCAGGTAACTGCCAAAGACGAGATTTCGGCCGATGTTATCAGCAAAATCCAGCAGCTGGGCTTCACGACCAAGGATGCCCAGAAAGTTGAGGGTGGCTACATCGTGGAAGGTGACATCATGCTGACGGATGAGGCGCTGAACAACAAGCCAGATTACAAGCTGATGCGCATTGCCGAAGGCGAGCAGTACCGCACCAACAACCTGGTAAGCGTAGGCTCGGGCCGCACCATTTCCATCCGGGTGTCGACTTCGCTGCCATCGGCCTACGTAACGGCTACCGACGAGCTGATTCGTCGCTACAACGCTCAAAACCTGCTGATTCGCTTCACCCGCGTAACCTCGGGCGGCAACATCGTTCTGAACCCGGCTCCCGCTGGCTCGGGCTACCTGGCTTCGGCTGGCTTCCCCTCGGGCGGCAATCCTTACGGCCAGGTACTGGTAAACAATGGCGCTATCGGCACGGCTAACGCGTCGACGTACATTGCTACCATTCTGGCCCACGAAGTGGGTCACTGCATCGGCTTCCGCCACACCGACTACATGAACCGCGCTTATAGCTGCGGCGGTGCTTACACCAACGAAGGTGCCAGCACGGTTGGTGCCGTACACATCCCCGGCACGCCTACCACGGCTGATCCTAACTCGTGGATGCTGGCCTGCATTGGCTCGGGCGGCAACCGTCCGTTCAACACCAACGACGTAACGGCTCTGCGCTACATCTACTAGCCACTTCGGCAGCTAACCAAAAAGGCCTGGTTCCGCAAGGAGCCGGGCCTTTTTGTATGTTTTTACTCCGCACTTTGCTGGCATTCTTACCCAAGAGCACCCAGCCCAAGGAGGATCAAGCAGCCTTTACGCTGCTTCCTTATGCAGCCCCGCAGGTTCGACGCGCTTCGTGGCTGCTGGTACTGAGTGACCGGACTCTAATGCCGAAGAGCCCGGCTAGCGGAGCTCTTCGGCTATTGCTGCGTGCTGCTTCTCTACTTGGCCCGGTTCTCAGCAGGCTTATAGCACCACTACCCTGGTCGTCATCGTGGTGCGGTCCCCGGTTTGGACGCGCAACAGATACAAGCCTTTGGCTATGCCGACCGTCGACAATGTTCGGATGGTGCCCGTGTCGGTGCTTTCCCGCACGAGGTGGCCCGTCATATCGTAGAGCTGAATCTTGGCCGGGCCGCTTTCCGCTACCAGGATTTGAAGCTGTTCGCCGGCCACAATTGGGTTGGGAAAAGCCTGGACTTCGCGGGGACGCGCAAACTGCACTTGCTCCGTGTCGCTGTATACCACCCCGCCCTTGGCTAAGTCGAGCCGCACCCGGTACTCATTGCGGCCCGGAGCCGGGTTGTTGTCCAGAAAGCTCAGCTGCCGAGCCGTTACCGGCGAAATTGTCTGGACTACCGTGGGCCCAGCCGCAGTCAGACGCTCCAGGGATATAGACTTCACCCCGAACGTAGTCCCGATTTCCAGATCAAACAGCACGGTGTCGGTTACGACAGACCGGGGAATGAAGCTTTTGACGTAGCAGGCCGTACCCTGCTCCGTAAACTCGATGGTGTTGCCTCTCTCGCCCAGCAGCTTCCCCATAATGGGCGCCACGGCGTAATAACGAATCTGCATCTGCGCCTTGTTCAGCACCAGCGCCGTATCGGTAGTAATTACATAAGGCTCCAGGTAATTCTGCACTAGTTGGTAGACCTGGTAGCGGCTGGCGCCCGGCACCTGCTCCCACTGAATCAAGGCTTCATCCTGGCAGGCATAGCCGACGGTGGGCGTCAGGGGCCGGGCCACAGTGAACGTATCGGAAACAAAGGTGCCGCTGCCAGCCACCATCCGCACCCGAGCCAGGGTAGTCGTATCGGGTACGGGCCAGGCATAATTGCTTTGCGCCAGCGGGATGCCGGCTTGCAGTACGCGCCACTTGCTGGAGCCTAGAGGCTGGTACTCCAACTGGCCGACCGTAGCTGCCGGGCCCGACCATTGCCAGCGCAGAAAGCTGGTAGCTCCCGGACGCAAATTAGTAGCAGCCCCGGGCCGCACCCACTCAAAGCCCGCGCTATATTCGTAAGCAACGCCAAAGTCTTGGGTCCCAGCTATTGCTAATCCGCGCACCTGAATGATGTACTCCCGGCTTCAGGCACGGCAATGCTGACTTGCTCCACGTTATTAAGATGGTCGGCCCGGCGCTTGGGAAGCAGGGTCAGAGAGTCGGCGTGCGGATAAGAACTCAGCACCCAGGGCTGCCAGCGCCGGCCGGAAGCCACGTGCACCAGCACCAAGTCCAAATCGTTAATCAGCGCCTGCGGGGTCGTAGGCGACGCCTCGGGGTCGGCCCAGGCCAGGGTTACTTTCAGTTCCTGCTGCCCGGCAGGCACGGTCACCGGAAAGGTGCGCAGGCCAGCGGCGGCCGTTGAGCCCAGGAAATAACGCTTGGCTTGCACCGTTTGTACGGCTCCTACGGCATCTACCTGTCCAAACCCGCTGTCGAAATCGGGGCCGGGGCGGCCGGTATCGTCGGCGCTGTTGAGTAGCACGGCCTTGACCAGCGCGGCCGAAGGCAACGCCCCACCGTTTTGCAGCTGGTATGACTGCTGCACCAGGGCCCCAATGCCCGACACCAGCGCCGCCGACTCGGAGGTACCACCCGCTCCGAATGCTACCAGCTCGGGCTTGATGCGCCCATCATAAGCCGGACCGCGGGAGCTGAGCGGCGCCACTTGGCCGGCTTCATCAGTAGCTCCCACGCTCAGGGTGTTCTTGGACGTTTTGAACTGCCCGGTCAGGTTAGCCACCTTGGGAATACCCGCGTACCGGCCTTCGGTACTGGTTTGGGTGCCGACGTTACCGGACGAAAACACGTGCAGCAAGTTCGGGTACTGCCGGCTTTGCTGATCATACGCCTGCGACTCCAAGCCGTAGTAATTCTCAATGGCCGCTACGCCATAAGAGTGGTTTTGCACCGAAACTCCGGCCTGAGTTAGAATTGCTCCGTCGTCGGGGAGCAGGTTGTCGTAGCTGGAAGTGGCCAAGCGCGCCTGCCAGGCCACTCCCCTACCCGAAGGAGCCGAGTTGCCGGCTCCGCCTACCAGCGTGGCAATAGCCGTGGCGTGCGGGGAAGCGGCTTGCTTAAACAAGTTGCTGGACACCACACGGCCCTTAAAATCAATATCGGTTGGGTCGAAAGAATCTTCTTTGATGGAAATAGTCAGGCCCTGCCCACCCAGTTGGGGAAACCGGGAATGCGCGGTGGTAATCTTATTGACCGAAAGGTCCGACTGATTAAGCTGCCGTTCATCGTGAGCCCGACGGTTGGGCACGTCGACAAAGTTGACGTAGGGCGAGGCGCTGAGTTGCTGCAATTGAGCGGCCGTCACGTTCTCGACTTGCAGAATAGCGGCGCCAGCCGCCGGTACGGTTTTTACCTTAAGGGCCGGCAGCGCCTGTTGGGCCCAAGTCAGGAAAGCATCTTTCTGCCGGACACTTATTCGCACCGTCTGCGGGCTGCCCGGGGCTACCCGACGCACGGCGGGGCCAGTTTCAACAGGGCCGGCCGCTCTTGTTGCCCGAGGGCCGCAGTGGCGGCACCCAGCAGAAGTGCAGCAGTAAGAACTAAGGGAGAAACGAAAAAGCGGGAATACAGCTCAACAGAGTAGCGCATCAAGTAAGCTAAAGGACGAGGATACGGGGTCCGGCCTTAGGCAGGCGGACCTGTTAAAGATAGAAAAAACAGCGGCAGCAACCTGACCTAAGCCGTAGACCTCGTAATATTCAGCCCATTATTTTAAAGATATTTCAAATCTACTTTGAATATGTGCACAAAAAGAGCCTGCTGGCGGCAGGCTCCTGGTTGCTCTTCACGGGCCGGAAATCTGGCTGCGTTACCTACTCTTAGAGCTTGTATACCTGCACTCCAAGCGGTGTTATAACATAGGCAAACTGCTCCCCTAGCAGCACCTGCCGCACATCCGCAGTTCCGGCAGGCAGCGGCAACGTCCGGTCAGTGAGGTTGTAAAGGTGAAAGAAGTGTACTACGTTGTCGGCCAGATAATACAGCTCGTCGTTGCGGAAGCCAATAGTGCTCAAGCCCGGGAAAGGCAGCTTTTTGCGGTAATTGCCCAGGTTATCGAACACGTAGATGCCACTGCTGCGGTCTACCAGATACAGGTTGTTCTGATACTGGCGCATAAACCGAAAGTCGGGCTTGGAACGACCAATCAGCAGGTCCATCTGGGTGGAAACCACCATGCGCTGCCCGGCCGGGTCATATTGACGCAGGGCCAGGTTGCTTTCATCCAGCAGCCAGAGCCGGTCGTCGGGAGCCAGCGTAGCGGTGCGCACCAGTCCATCCAGCACATCCGAGAGGCGAAACTGGGTGAGCGGGGCCATAAACCGGTCCAGCATCAGAATCTGCTGCCGGTCGTCGTAGAACACAAGTACCTTGGCCGTATTCCAGGCTTCAATCTGGGCGGTGTTGCCGGGCTGCGGGGGCGAAAAGGTATTCAGTGCCTGCCCATCAGGGCCGTACTGCCGGATGTTGTTCTGGTTATCGGCCAGGTACAGATTACCGCGCCGGTCCAGAGAAGCCGGGCCAGGCTGGGTTAGGGTAATAGTGCGGGTCAGCGTCCAGCCGTTGGCATCGGCTACCGGCACGGTCTGGGCCGCAGCATTTACTACCGGAGCGGGAGCCGCCGGGGCGGGCTTGCCAGCGGGCACCACCGAAGCCGCCGAGGGGACCGTGGTTTGGGCAAAAGTCGGGGTAGAGAAGACAAAACTCAGCCCGAAGGCAACGGACGGCAACAGCCATTGCTTGCCTAGTCGGGCGCCTCTACCCGTGGATTTTGAGTTCTCCATTCTGCTCGAAGTGCCGCAAGACCAGTTCATGCCCATCATATACGGCGTAGGAGCAATAATTGACCCACTCCCCCAGGTTCACGTAGCGGCTCTGGGGCGTCACGGCCACGTTCAGGGGCAGGTGCCGGTGGCCAAACACGTAGTAGTCGTGGTGCTGCTGCTGCTCCAGCTCCCGGCAGTACACCAGCAGCCACTCATCCTCGCCGAAGTACTTCTCATCGGCCGCGCCATTCTGGATACGGCTACGCTGGCTCCATTTGTTGGCCAGGCCAATGCCAAAATTCGGGTGCAGACGGGCAAACAGCCATTGGGCAATGGGGCTGGCAAAAACCCGCTTCAGGACTTTATAGGTGTAATCCTTCGGGCCGAGCCCGTCGCCGTGGCCGATATGAAACTCCTGGTTGCCGATGCGCTGACTAACTGGATTACGCAGGATGGGAATGTTGAGCTCCTTGGTAAAGTAGTCGAACATCCACATGTCGTGGTTGCCAGTAAAGAAAGTCACCGGAATGCCTGCGTCGGTTAGTTCGGCCAGCTTGCCCTGCAGCCGGATAAAACCACGGGGAATGGCGTGCCGGTACTCAAACCAGAAGTCGAAGATGTCGCCGACCAGGTAAATAGCGGCGGCATCAGCCGAAACCTGGTCGAGCCAGCGCACGATTTTCCGCTCCCGCTCGGCCGAGCGGGCGGCGTCGGGGGCTCCTAAGTGAAAATCGGAGGCAAAATATACTTTGCGGCCAGGCGCTAGAGTAAGATCAGGCAGTTGCTTCAGGCGCGTCATCCAGTAAAAACAACACGATGCTGCGCGGACCATGAGCTCCGAGCACCAGCGTTTTTTCAATATCAGCCGTGCGACTGGGGCCCGTCGTGAGCGAAATCATGGAGGGCAGTTTGTCGTGGCCTTCCTGCACCCGCTTGAGTGCGTCGCCAATGTCGGGTACAATCTGGGAAGCGCGGGCCAGCACCAAATGCTGGTCGGGATAGATACTCAGGCGCCGACCGCTGGCCGTAGCCGCGCTTACCAGCACGCTCCCCGTCCGGGCTACTAGGGCCTCGCAGGTCGTCAGGCCCGCATCGGCCTTGCTCAGCCAGTCGGTTTCGTCGCCGATAAAGCCGATTCCGCCCGCGTGCAGCATCTTTTTCAGTTCCGGCTCCCACACGTACAGGTTGTCGAGCGACTTATCTTTTTTGTAGGTGAAGAGCTGGTCGTAGAAATGCTCTTCCGACACGCAGTAGTAGAATACGCCCCCGGCCCGCACGAAGCTTTCGGCAAACGTAACGGCTAAGTCGTCGGAGGGTGCGGGGTGCAGAGGCAGCGTAAAATCGGGCGCGGCAGGCTGGGGAGCCGGCTGCTGCAACGATTCGCGGATGCGGCGCAGGATGATGTCGCGGGAAGTTTCGGACATAGGAATCACCACGTAAGACAGGTGAGGAAGTAGTCAAAGATAGAGAGTAACGCCGACAGGCCACAGCGGCACTATACGCAAACCTCAGTAAAAGCAAAAAAGCCAGCCCGAAACAGGCTGGCTTTTTCTAAGCATAAAGTTCTTTTTAAACGTCGAGCGAAACCGTGCTGCCCGTTGGGATGTCGTTGCCGGCTTCCCGCGGCCGGTTTTCCAGGCCCGGCAGGTTGTTCTCGGGCAAGTCGTTGCTCAGCGGAACGGGGTGCTCCTGCTTCCGCTCACTCAGCGTCTCGCTACGGTCGGTGCCGGCCATGTGCGCCTGATAAGAAGTCTGGTTGTCGTAGGGGCGCTTGCCCACCAGACGCTCGAGGTCTTCCTGCAGCAGCACTTCTTTCTCCAGCAGCTCCTTGGCAATTACTTCCAGCTCGTGGCGGCGCTCGGTGAGCAACTCCTTGGTACGAGTGTAGGCATTGTCAATGATGGTGCGTACTTCCTCGTCAATCAACTGGGAAGTAGCCTCCGAATAAGGCTTCGAGAAGCCGTACTCGTTCTGGCCTTTCGAGTCGTAGTACGAGATGTTGCCCAGCTTGGCATTCATGCCGTACATGGTCACGATGCTGTAGGCCATCTTCGTAATGCGCTCCAGATCCGACAAGGCACCGGTAGATATTTTACCGAACACCAACTCTTCAGCGGCGCGGCCACCCAGGGCCATGCACATCTCGTCGGTCAGCTGCTCGGTGTTGTAGAGGAACTGCTCGCGGGGCAGATACTGGGCGTAACCCAGGGCTGCCACCCCACGGGGCACGATGCTCACTTTTACCAGCGGGTCGGCATGCTCCAGGAACCAGCCAGCAATGGCGTGACCAGCTTCGTGGTAAGCTACAATCCGCTTCTCGTTGGGCGAAATAATCTTGTTCCGCTTTTCCAGGCCACCGATAACACGGTCTACGGCATCGGTGAAGTCCTGCATGGTCACCATCTTTTTGTCGCGGCGGGCGGCAATCAGGGCGGCTTCGTTGCAGACGTTGGCAATTTCAGCACCGGCAAAACCAGGCGTCTGAGCGGCCAGCTTACGGGCATCCACATCGGAACCCAAGGTCAGCGGCTTCAAGTGCACGTCGAAAATCTGGGTGCGGCCGTTAATATCGGGCTTGTCGATGCTGATCTGCCGGTCGAAGCGGCCGGGACGCAGCAACGCCGAGTCAAGCGTGTCGGGGCGGTTGGTAGCAGCCAGGATGATGACCCCGGAGTCGGTACCGAAACCGTCCATTTCTACCAGCAGGGAGTTTAGGGTGTTTTCCCGCTCATCGTTGCCGCCGGGCACGTTTCCGCGGCTGCGGCTGCGACCAATGGCGTCAATTTCGTCGATGAAGATGATGCAGGGCGCCTTAGCTTTGGCTTGCTTAAACAAGTCCCGAACCCGGGCCGCACCAACCCCGACAAACATTTCCACGAAGTCGGAGCCCGACAGGGAGAAGAACGGCACGTCGGCTTCACCGGCTACGGCTTTTGCCATCAGGGTCTTACCCGTACCGGGAGGACCTACCAGCAAAGCACCTTTGGGGATTTTACCACCCAGCACGGTGAACTTCGAGGGATTTTTGAGGAACTCAACGATTTCCTCTACCTCTTCCTTAGCTTCTTCCAGACCAGCTACGTCTTTAAACGTCACCTTTACTTTGTCGCCACCTTCGAAAAGAGCGGCGCGGCTTTTACCGATGTTAAAGATCTGACCACCAGGCCCGCCTGCCCCGCTCATGCGGCGCATTAGGAACCAGAAGCCAACGAAGAGTACCAGGATCAGGCCCCAACTGGTGATGTATTCACCGTAGCCCTGCTTGGTCTCAATGTTCAGGCCTACCTGTTGGGTATCCGGGAGGCCTGCCTGCATTTTGTCCAGGTCTTCCTTGAAGCTTTTGCCGTCAATAACGCGGAAGCTGTACTGAGGACCCGCATCCATCGACAGGGGGCCACGCTGCCGCAACTCCTGGCTGTACTTGGCGTTATTAGCCGCCTCCGGCTTCAGGGCCACTTCTACCACCCGGTCGTTGACCAGCGTCACGTCTTTCACGTCGCCGGCCAGCAGCATCTGCTTAAAGCGCTGCTGCTTTATTTCAATTGTGGAACTGCTGCGGTTGATGAAGAGCATCCCAAAGATGAACACCACCAACCCAGCCAGCACCCACATCTGCATACTCGGCCGGGGAGCCGGCGAGGGCAGCATTGGTTTTTTCTTTTTGGGGCTTGTATCTGGCATGAAAAGGATTTCTAAACGAAAAACAAAGGCGGAACAGCCGCCCACCCTAGTTGTTAAGACGTACCAAAGCCGGTTTTACTTTAAACGGCTTCGGCTTCTTCCGTGATATATTTTATTTCCGCATCACCCCACAACTCTTCCAGTGCGTAGAACTGCCGACGGTCACGCAGGAAGATGTGAACCACTACGTCGACATAGTCGAGCAGTACCCATTCCCGGTTCATGCGGCCTTCCGTTTGCCAGGGGTTCTGACCGGTAAGCTTTTCAACTTCTTCTTCCACGGAACGCGCAATGGCGTCCAGTTGGGTATCGGAGGAAGCAGAGCAAATGATGAAATAATCCGCTACTGCGTTTTTAAGGTCCTTCAGATTGAGCACCACGATATCGGCCGCCTTTTTCTCCTGCATGCCGCGTACTACTACGTCTGCCAATCTGTCTGAATCCTGCCGAACCAGGGTACTTTTCATAGGGTATTATTAGGTTTGAACGCACAAAGTAAGAAAATCAGGTGGAGGCACTATCCCCCAAACCCTCTTCACGGGCCAACAAATTGTTTGGTTGCCCGAATGCGCCTCGACAAACACCGAGGCACAGGCTCTTATTGTCAAAAACAGCGCCACCGATGGTTGTACGGTTATAACCGACAAACAGACCGCTGGGCGGGGCCAACGTGGTAACCGCTGGGAAGCCAGCCCGGGCGAAAACCTGACATTATCGGTAATCTGGCAGCCAACCTTCCTGGCTCCCACCGACCAGTTTCAGCTCAGCCAAGCTGTAGCGCTGGGTGTGCTCGACTGGGCCAAAAGCCTGCTGGGTCCCGATGCTGGCCTGCGCCTGAAGTGGCCGAACGACATTTATTACGGCTCTCAGAAGCTGGGTGGTATCCTGATTGAAAACACCATAAGCGGCTCCAAGATTCAATATAGTGTGGTGGGTATTGGGATAAATGTGAATCAGCGGGAATTTGGAATGCCCACCGCCACCTCCCTGGCCTGGCTGACGGGCCGGGCATATCCCCTCAAAACGCTCATCTCCCGCCTGCTCGAAAGCCTGGAGCGGCGCTACCTGATGCTCCGCGCCGGCCGTGTGGCAGCCCTGCGCTTCGATTATCTGCAGGCCCTGTACCGCTACCAGGAAAACCACGACTACGAAGTAGATGGCCAAGCCGTGCAAGGCCAGATTGTGGGCGTGGATGAAACCGGCCGCCTGGTAGTAGAAATAAACAAAGAGCTCAGAAGTTTTGCTCTTCAGGAAATTAAATATATACATAAATAGTTTCGTAGGCGGCGCCAGCAAGACTGGCCCTTGCATTAAACCTTTGACCGCCAGGATTGTCTACCTTACCAGCGGGTAAGCCCTGACTGCTGCAAAAAATAAGGCACGGTGCTTGTCTTTACCGAGTGCACAACCTCAGTCGGCGCTTTGCCCGGCTCCTACTCTGAATCCTAGAATATGAAAACTTCTACGCGTCTGTTTTTACTGCTGACCTTGGTCCTGGCGCAGGTATCTGCCCTAGCCAGCACGATTCACACTTCCCTGGGCCAGCACCGCCCGGCTTACCCGATTCAGCAAGCACCCAGCCGACCTGGTGAAGGCGCTCAGGCCGTTACCCTAAGCGTGTATCCCAACCCCAGCCGGGGCTGGTAATGGTGTCATTGGTGCCTAAAACAGGGGAAAACTACAAGCTGCGCTTCAGCAACATTATTGGGCGAGAGGTGCGTATGATCAGCCTCAAACCCGAAATTGAAGCCGAAGGCATGCAGATTAACCTCTCGGACCTACCCGCCGGAGTATACTTCTACAGCCTGCTGGTTAATGATAAAGTAGTCAGCACCAAACGCTTGATTTTGCAGGCCTGAACTTTCCAGGCTTCAAAGCTTTTCTTAGAGGCAGCCAGATATTCTGGCTGCTTTTTTTATGTCCGCTGCCGAATATAGCCGCCAGCAGGTGTGTGAATTGGGCGTGCGGCATGGCCAGATTTATTGCCTACTTTTGGCCCTTCTCTGATTAAACCAGTATGCGGAGTTACAAAAGCCTGAATAATCTAGTTGGTTGGCTCGTCTTTGCCATTGCCACCGTTACTTACCTACTCACCTTAGAACCCACAGCCAGCTTCTGGGACTGCGGCGAGTTTATTGCCTGCTCCTATAAGCTGCTGGTGCCCCACCCCCGGGTGCCCCCACCTTCCTGCTGCTGGGCCGCCTGTTCTCCCTCTTCTCCTTCGGCGACGTTACGAAAGTATCGGTGCTGGTCAACTTCCTGTCGGCCCTGAGCAGCTCGTTCACCGTGCTGTTCCTGTTCTGGACCATCACGATGCTGGCCAAAAAGCTCGTGGTAAACCAGCCAGGCATGCACGACAATCGCCACGTGGAACCCACCGGCGGCCAGACTCTGCTGGTCCTGGGTGCCGGCGTAGTTGGAGCCCTGGCCTTTGCCTTCTCCGACTCGTTCTGGTTCAACGCCGTAGAGGCCGAAGTGTACGCCATGTCGGCCCTGTGTACGGCGGCCGTCGTCTGGATTATGCTCAAGTGGGAAAACCGCGCCGACGAGGCCGATTCCGATAAGTGGCTGATCCTGATTGCCTACGTTATTGGCCTCAGCATTGGGGTCCACTTGCTCAACCTGCTGGCTATTCCGGCCCTGGGCTTTATCTACTACTACCGCCGCTACCAGAACCCGACCATGTGGGGTGGCATCTTCACGCTGGTTATCAGCAGCGTGATTGTGGGCCTGATTCTGGCCGGTATTATTCCCGGCTTGCCCACGCTGGCCGGTGCCTTCGAGGTGTTCTTTGTAAACAGCATCGGCCTGCCCTTCAACTCGGGCTTGATTTTCTTCTTGCTGCTGTTTGTGGCCCTGATCTGGTTTGGCTTCCGCTATTCTTTCACGACGCACAACCGCTTGGTCAACACGGCCATGCTGAGCTTCGTGTTCATTCTGATTGGCTACTCGTCTTATCTGATTGTGCCGATTCGCAGCAGCTACGAGCCGACCATCAACGAAAACGCCCCGAAGGATGTGCTGTCCTTCGTGAGCTACCTGAAGCGGGAGCAGTACGGCGACCGGCCCCTGCTCTACGGCCCGCAGTTCAATGCCGAGCCCGTTGATCAGAAAGAAGGTGCTCCGCGCTACGTGCGCCGCGGTGATAAGTACGTGGTGGCCGAGCGCCGCCTCGAAACCATCTACCGTGACACGGACAAGATGCTGATTCCCCGTATCTACAGCCCGGCCCCGAGCATATCTACAACTACAAGAAGTGGGTCGACATTCAGGAAGGCGTGAAGCCCACGATGGGCCAGAACCTGAGCTTCCTGATGCGCTACCAGATGGGCCACATGTACTGGCGCTACTTCCTCTGGAACTATGTAGGTCGCGACAGTGATATCCAGCAGGCCGGCGTGGTGTGGCCAACTAGCCTAAGCAAAAACGAGCTACCCGAGCGGATTGCGACCAGCCCAGCCCGCAATAATTTCTTCGCCATTCCGCTGATTATGGGCCTGATTGGCCTGTTCTTTCACGTGCGGCGTGATGGACGCAACGCCTTAGTAATTGGCCTGCTGTTCGTATTCACCGGCCTAGCTATTGTGTTCTACCTCAATCAGCCCCCGATTGAGCCCCGGGAGCGGGACTATACCTTCACCGGTGCTACGTATGCTTTTGCCATCTGGATTGGCCTGGGTGTGCTGGGTCTGGCCGATCTGCTGAAAGCCGTGCTGAAGGCTGATGGTGCCCGCGCTGTGGCGGCTACCCTGGTAGGCCTGCTGGCGCCCGCGCTGATGGTGGCCCAAGGCTGGGACGACCACGACCGTTCGGACCGCTACAACTCGGTGGACTCGGCCAAAAACCTGCTAAACTCCTGTGCTCCAAACGCTATTCTGTTTACCAACGGCGACAACGACACTTTCCCGCTTTGGTACGCCCAGGAAGTGGAAGGCGTGCGAACCGACGTGCGCGTGGCCGTATTGAGCTACCTCAACACTGACTGGTACATCGAGCAGATGAAGCGCCGCGCTTATTTGTCGCAGCCCCTGCCCATCTCGATGAAGAGCGACAACTACGCCCAGGGAACCAACGACTACCTGCCCTACGTGGAGAACCCCGCGGTGCAGGAAGTAAACCTGCGCGAGTTTATTGGCCTTGTAGATCAGAACAGCCAGCTGTTGCAGGTGCAAACCCAAAGCGGCCGGCCCCTGCTCTCCTTTCCGACCCGCAAGTTCTACCTGCCCGTGGATACCTCGGCCGTAGAAGCCCTGGGCATTATTCCCAAAGACCGCCGCAAGCAGCTTGTGAGCCGCATGGAGTGGGATATGGGCAAAGGCGCCATCGAGAAGAAAAACCTGGTGATTCTGGACATGCTGGCCACCAACAACTGGAAGCGGCCTATCTACTTCTCCAGCACGGTGAACTCGGCCGACTTCATGAACCTGCAGCCCTACTTCCAGCTTGAAGGCATGGCGTATCGAGTTCTGCCCGCCAAGGACCCTAACTACGACCCGCGCGGCAACGAGGGCTACGTGGCCAAAGACCTCATGTTTGAGAACATGATGAAAAAGTTTGCCTTCCGCAACCTGGACCGGGCCGACATTTTCTACGACGAAAACAACCTGCGCTTCCCAGCCAACTACCGCGACAAATTCTCGCGCCTGGCCGAAGCTTACCTGGCTGCCGGCGACAAAGCCACGGCCAAGCAGGTGCTCGACAAGTGCTTCCAAGTAATGCCCGACAAGTCTATTCGCTACGATTATTACGTGCCGCAGTTTGTGGTACCGCTGATGCAGGTAGGCGAAAAGGCCCGGGCCAACGAAATCATGGACACCATGACCAGCCGCGCCGAGCAGTCGTTGGCGTACTACAGCACCCACAGCAACTCCCTGTTTGACATGGAAGTACAAACCAACCTGCTGGCCCTGCAGAGCGTGTACCGCGCTGCTGAAGAGGTAGGTGACCAGGCCCGGGCCAAAAAGGCTGTAGACTTGCTGAACCAGTACTACCCTCGTCAATAAGGTTCTGTCAGCCTAACCATTATACAAAAACAGCCGTCCTGCTCCAGGGCGGCTGTTTTTGTGTTTAGCAGTTTGCCCCGCAGCACCGTAGAAAAAGGCAACCGCAGCCCAGACGGCCCGGGCCCGGTTTTTGGTCGATATTGCGAGTAGTCTAAGCTTTACTGTATGCCTGCTGCTTTCCTTCACTGCCTTACCCTGGGCTTGTTGCTTTTGCTTAGTGTAGCGGCTCACCCGCTGACCGCGCAACGACGCGACTTTACCGGTCAGTATCAGCCCTTACGCCGTATTCAGGCCGATACCCGCCGGGAGGGCGACAGTCTGCGCATTTACCTATTCTTTCCCGATGGCAGCGTGCTGCAGCGCGGACAGCCGCTGCGCCTGGCTGGTTGGGAAAACTACCAAGCCAAACGCCCGCTCTGGCGCGACACCGTGCGCCACCTGGCCCGGCGTATTCGACTGGTGAAGGCAGCGGCCTGGGTTGACTTTTGTGTGCCAGCTTCGGCCCTGCAGCCCGGCCAGGTGTTGAGCGCCACCTGTGCCCCGGAAGACGACGCCGACGCCGGTGAAACTGCTTGGCTCAGCCTTACCAAAGAGCGCCTGGCCCGCCCCTTCCTGCTCACCGACTCCCTTGGTGACCCGCTGCTGCGCCGTTACGTACGCCTTGCAGAACCGTTCCTGATTGACTGCTACGGTCCCGATAAGCCGCTGACGGTCAAACGCTACGACTCTGGCTTCACGGCCGCCCTGCCACCCATGTCGACGGCAGGGGCTCCCCCCAGCCACGCAAGCTGCCAGCCCGAGATTCCCTTTTCTTTCGCGGCGGGCAGCTGGTGGTAGTGCGCCAGACGGGCCTGTATGCCTTGCGGGTGGCAGGCACACCACTTCCCGTGGGCCTGCTGGTGACTGATGAAGACTTCCCCGAGCTAAACACGGCTGATGAGCTCATTCAGCCCCTTATCTACTTAACGACTTCTGCCGAGCGCCGGGCTTTGCTGGATGCCCAGGTACCGAAGCGGGCAGTAGACGAGTTTTGGCTGAAAGTGGCCGGCGGCAACCAGACCCAGGCCCGCCAGCTGATTCGCACGTACTACGGCCGGGTAGCAGCGGCCAATCAGCTGTTTACCGCTCACAAAGCCGGCTGGATGACCGACCGGGGCATGCTCTACATCGTGCTGGGTGCCCCGAAACCGTTTATCGGACAGTTAGTGAAGAGCACTGGGTGTACCGGAGCACCAAGGACGGCAGCACCACGTATACGTTCCGGCACAAACCCAGTACCTTTGCCCCCGAACACTATGAATTGGTGCGCCGGCCGGAGTATGAAATGCTGTGGTATGCCGCCGTTGAGCAATGGAGAAAAGGAATGATGACCGCCCGGAGCGGCCGCTGAATGAGCGCCGCACGTTTTATAACAGCGAAAACCGTCCGGTAAGTCGCGAAGAGCGCGGCAATGATGACCGCCGGGAGCAGCGCGGGCCCGGCCGGGAGTCTCGTGGGGAAGGTTCCCGGGACTCGCGCGGCAACAGTGGCGGTGACTTTAAGCCGCGCTACCCGCACAAGCCCGCCGCCGACCGCAGCATCGATATGCTGTTTGGTCTGCGCCCTATTCTGGAGGCGTTGAGCGCTGGCCGGACTCTGGAGAAGATTTTCCTGCTGCGCGGCACCAAGAACAGCGTCACTCAGGAAATTACGGAGCTGGCCAAAGCTGCCAACGTTCCCATGTCGCTGGTGCCCATTGAGAAGCTCAACGACCTGACCCGCAAAAACCACCAGGGCGCCGTGGCTTTCGTGTCGCCTATCGACTACCAGCCGCTCGACAGCATCCTGGCGGGCTTGTACGAGGAAGGCAAAACACCCCTGCTCCTGCTGCTCGACCGGATTACGGACGTGCGCAACTTTGGCTCCATTGCCCGCAACGCCGAATGTATGGGCGTGCACGCCATTGTAGTGCCCAGCCGGGGTGCGGCCCAGATTAATGGCGACGCGCTGAAAACCTCAGCCGGCGCCCTCAACCTGATTCCGGTATGCCGGGAGCCGAATTTAAAAGAAACCATCACGTTTCTGCAGCAGTCCGGCGTGACTATCATTGCCTGCACCGAGAAGTCGGACGCTAGCCTGGAAGCCGAAACCGTGGATATGACCGGCCCGGTAGCCGTGCTCATGGGCAGCGAGGAAGACGGCATCTCGCCCGAATACCTGAAGCTGGCCGACCACAAGCTGCGCATTCCCATGGCCGGCCAGATTGGCTCGCTCAACGTGTCGGTAGCCAGCGGCATCATGCTGTTTGAAGTACTGCGCCAGCGCCTGAAAAGCGGGCAGTAGCTTCTACATCTCATAATGAAAAGCCTGCGGAACGCCTGTTCCGCGGGCTTTTCATTTATAGCGCAACCCCAAAGCCTGCCTACGAACAGAATTGATTTTAGCAATGCGCTGCAACTTTTGGCCCCACCCTGGGCTCCTATTTCTAGTTCGTGGGCGTATTCCGCCTTTTCCCGCCAACCGCTATTCCTATTCATCATGCTGAAAACTACCCTGACTGCGGCCCTTCTAACTGGTTTTACCTTTGCGGCTCATGCCCAGGACCAGCCCCACCGTTTTGAGGCGGGCCTGGAGGTGGTCAATTATTCCCCTTCGCCAAGCAGACGTATAACTACGCCAGCAGCCAACTCAACGATAAAGCTCAATGGGCATCGGGAGCGGTGTTCCGCTACAACCTCGGACGCTTCGGTTTGCGCTCCGGCGTTAGCTACAATACCGGCAAAGACAATACCGGAACCGTCAATAACTGCGCCGACTGTCCCGTAGGCGGGTCGACAGGGAAAGACCTGCGGCTGCGGCTCGGGGCCCAGTACTCCCCTATTGCTACGGCCCCGTGGCTGTATGTCTTCAGCGACTTTTATTACCGCCGCTTCACCTCCGAGAGCAATTATACCGGCGGCCTTTGCGGCTGCCTGAACACGGATGTAGCCGTGAAATCCAATGGGGTAGGCAACAGTACCGGCTTAGGCTTCAGAATTCGCACTTGGAAGCACTTTTACCTGAACCCGGAGGTGTACTACGACGTGCTTCGTGCGCCCAACTCCGTCAGCAGCAATGACCGAACCTCGGGCTTTAACCAGCACTACGAAACCCGCACCAAACTCCAAGCTCCGGCCGTCCGCGTTAATGCCATTATAGCTTTCTAGTCCGGCCAATTCCGGTTTGGGGTATAAAGAAAAGGCCCGCTGCACGATGCAGCGGGCCTTTTTGTATAGCAGTTGAGCAGGTGGAGGTTAGTTGTAGCCAGTGCCTTTTTTCGACTTCACGTCGGCTACGAATTCCTTCACGCGCTGCTCTTCCGTGCGCTTGCAGATCAGCAGCACGTTGTCGTACTCGGCTATGATATAGCCGTCGAGGCCCTGCACCACTACGAGGCGCTCCGAAGGCGTTTTGATGACGCACTCCCGCGTGTCGTAGAGCAGCGCGTCGCCGTCTACCACGTTGTTGTCGGCGTCGTGGTGGCCCATGCGGTGCAGGGAGTCCCAGGTGCCCAAGTCGCTCCAGCCAAAGTCGGCGGGCAGCACGTACACGTTGTCAGCCTTTTCCATCACCCCATAGTCGATGCTGATGTTGCGGCAGCGGGTGTAGGCCTGGGCAATAAAATCCGCTTCCTGCTCGGTGCCCAACTCACTGATGCCTTCATCGAATACCTCGGCAATGTCGGCCAGGTACTGATGGAAAGCGTGAATAATAACGTCGGCGCGCCACACAAACAGGCCCGAATTCCACAGAAAGTCACCGCTTTCCACAAACATGCGGGCCAGCTCCAGATTCGGCTTTTCGGTGAAGGTCTTAACCTTCTTTACGCCCCGGGGCAGGCCGCTCTTGCTGTCCTCGTCGATGTACTGAATGTAGCCGTAGCCGGTATCGGGGCGGGACGGCTGAATGCCCAGGGTGAGCAGTACATCGTGGTTTTCGGCCACTTCCACCGCCTGACGAATGATGGTTCGGAATTCTTCCTCGTGCAGCACGGCGTGGTCAGCGGGCGTCACAATGATAGTCGCCTTGGGGTTGCGCTTGGCAATGCAGTAGCTGGCATAAGCAATGCAGGGCGCCGTATTCCGGCCAATAGGCTCACCCAGGATCTGGCTGGGGGGCAGCTCGGGCAGGTGCTGCTGCACCAGATCCATATAGTCGCGGTTGGTGACCACGAAGACGTTGTCGGCGGGGCAGATTTCCTTGAACCGGTCTACGGTAAGCTGGAGCATGGAGCGACCCACGCCCATTACATCGTGAAACTGCTTGGGCAGGTGCGTGCGGCTGAAAGGCCAGAAGCGGCTGCCAATGCCGCCGGCCATCACGACGAGGAACGTATTCTGATTCATCAGAAAAAGCTGATTAAAGTGTAATACCAGGTTTGGGGAAAACAAACATAGTATTTAATCGTAAATAAATGTAACAATTTTACTACACCAAGCCTTCGCGTAGTAAATCGTGCAAGTGAATGAACCCACTAAATTGCCCATTTTCCGTGACAATCAACTGGGTGATGTTCCGGCTCTGCATCCGCACCAGCGCCTCGGCCGCAAAGTCTTCCACATCGATGGTCATGGGCTGTGGCGTCATGATGTCGCGGGCCCGCACGTCTTCCAGCCGGGTGAAGTTGGTGAGCATACGCCGCAGGTCGCCGTCAGTAATAATACCCAGCAGGTGCCCGTCGGCTAGAGCCAGCACAGCCGTGGCCCCGAGGCGCTTGCCCGATATTTCCAGGATGATGTCCTTGAGCGGGGCGTTTTCCAGCACTTGAGGGGTCTGGTTTTGCCGGCTCAGGTCGCCTACTTTCAGGTACAGCTTCTTACCCAGCGTGCCACCGGGATGCAGGCGGGCAAAGTCGGCGGAGGTGAACTCGCGCGACTCGAGCAGGCACACGGCCAGCGCGTCGCCCAGGGCCAGGGCGGCGGTGGTGCTGGTCGTGGGCGCCAGGTTGTGCGGACAGGCCTCCTTAGTCACGGGGGCGTGCAACACGTAGTCGGCCTGCACGCCTAGGTAGGAGTCGGCATTGCTGACCAGGGCCGCCAGCGGCACGCCCTTGCGCTTCAGCAGCGGCACCAGCACTTTTATTTCGGGCGTGTCGCCGCTCTTGCTGATGGCAATGACGAAATCCTCGGGCTGAATCATGCCCAGGTCGCCGTGAATGGCATCGGCGGCGTGCATAAACAGCGCGGGCGTGCCCGTGGAGTTCAATGTGGCCACCATTTTGCCCGCAATGTGGGCACTCTTTCCGATGCCGGTAACCACGACTCTACCCCGTAAAGAGAGTATGGCGGCTACGCATTGTGCAAAATCCGGCGTCAGGGCAATGGCCTCGGCCACACCCCGAACGGCGTCAGCTTCTTCGAGAAGCACTTTTTTTGCAATTGTGTTGGTGTCGTTCTGCTGTTTCAATCTAAATTTGTCTAGATTGAGTAACCAACACTAGCTGTGCTGGTGCTCAAGTCTGCAACTCAAAAGAGCAAGTGGAAATGTCGATGCCAGCGGTAAAACAAGCAGTCAAGCGAGAGGCTGATCTGAAAGGCAAGTTAAAGGAAGTTTTTGGGTACGGTCAGTTTCGTGGTACCCAGGAAGCCATCATTCAGAACGTCATCGAGGGCAACAACACCTTCGTGATAATGCCCACTGGCGCCGGTAAGTCCTTGTGCTACCAGCTGCCCGCGCTGATTCTGCCCGGCACGGCCATCGTTATTTCGCCCCTGATTGCCCTGATGAAAAATCAGGTGGATCAGCTCAACGCCTTCGGGGTAAACGCCCAGTTTCTGAACTCGACCCTGTCGAAGTCGGAGATGAACCGGGTGAAAAAGGACGTCATCAGCGGCGAAGTAAAGCTGCTGTATGTGGCGCCCGAGAGCCTGACCAAAGACGAAACCATCGACTTCCTGCAGAAGGCCACCATTAGCTTCGTGGCTATTGATGAGGCCCACTGTATTTCGGAGTGGGGCCACGACTTCCGCCCCGAGTACCGCCGCATCCGGGGCATTATCGACAATATCGGACAGGTACCGATTATTGCCCTCACGGCCACGGCCACGCCCAAGGTGCAGCTCGACATCCAGAAGAACCTGCAGATGGACGAGGCTTCGGTGTTCAAGACCTCGTTTAACCGCACCAACCTCTATTACGAGGTGCGGCCCAAGCACAACACCAAGAAGCAGCTGATTCAGTATGTGAAGCAGCATAAGAACAAGGCGGGCATCGTGTACTGCCTCTCCCGCAAGAAGGTGGAGGAAATTGCCGAGCTGCTGCGCGTCAATGACGTGAAGGCTCTGCCCTACCACGCCGGCCTCGACCCGCACGTGCGCATGGCCAACCAGGACGCCTTCCTCAACGAAGAGGCCGACGTGATTGTGGCGACCATTGCCTTCGGTATGGGCATCGACAAGCCCGACGTGCGCTTCGTGATTCACTACGACACGCCCAAGTCTATTGAGGGCTACTACCAGGAAACCGGCCGCGGCGGCCGCGACGGCCTGGAAGGCAACTGCCTGATGTTCTACAGCTACGACGACATCGTGAAGCTGGAGAAGTTCAACAAGGACAAGCCCGTGACGGAGCGCGACAACTCCAAGCTGCTGCTGCAGGAAATGGCTAACTACGCCGACTCGGCCGTGTGCCGCCGCAAGCAGCTGCTGCACTACTTCGGCGAGCATTTCGAGAAGGACTGCGGCTTTTGCGACAACTGCAAGCACCCCAAGGAGCGCTTCGAGGCCAAAGACGAGGTACTGATGGCCCTGAAAGCCGTGGTGCAGACCGAGGAGCGCTTCGGCATCGAGCACATCGGCACCGTGCTCATGGGTATGAACAACGCCCACGTGGAAAGCTACGGCCATAACGCCCTGCCAATTTATGGCGTAGGCAAAGACCACGACGCGGCCTTCTGGCACTCGTTGCTGCGCCAGACCTTGCTGAATGGCTTCCTGGAAAAGGATATTGAAAACTTCGGGGTAGTGAAAATTTGCCCCAAAGGCTTAGATTTCATTGAGAATCCGCATTCAATCAAACTCACCAAGGACCACAACTACGAGGAAGAGGTGAAAGAAGAGCAAGAAAAAGAGGAAGTCCAGGAAGCCGCGGGTCACGACGCCGCCCTTTTTGAGATGCTGAAATCCTTGCGCAAGAAGATAGCCAAGGAGAAGAACCTGCCCCCCTACGTGCTGTTTCAGGACCCGAGCCTGAAGGAAATGGCCACGACCTTCCCTACCAAGATGGACGACCTCGCCCACGTGGGCGGTGTGGGCCTGGGCAAGGCGCAGAAGTTTGGCCAGCCCTTCCTGGCGCTGATCCAGAAGTACGTCGACGAAAACGACATCGTGACGGCTGCCGACGTGGTGGTCAAATCGGCCGTCAACAAGTCGAAGATCAAGATCTACATCATTCAGCAGATCGATAAGAAGATGGACCTGGAGGAGATTGCCGCCTCCAAGGGTATCGATATGCGGGAGCTGATGGAGGAGATTGAGCACATCTGCTACTCCGGTACCAAGCTCAACCTCGACTACTACATCGACGGGGTGCTCGACCAGGACCGGCAGGACGAAATCACCGACTATTTCCTGCAGGCCAGCACCGACAACATTGCCGTGGCCCTCAAGGAGCTCGGCCCCGATGAGTACACCGAGGAAGACCTGCGCCTGATGCGCATCAAGTTCCTGAGCGAATACGCCAACTAGAGCCACAATTTAGAACGTCATGTCGACCATTCTGCGCTTCAAGCAGAGAGGAGACATCTCGCGTGCTGACGTTGCCAGAGTAATCTAGTCACTATTGCACGCGAGATGTCTCCCGTTGGTCGACATGACGCTTTACTTTACTATACCCAGCCAAAAAGCCACCTCTGCCGGGGTGGCTTTTTGGCTGGGTAAGAATAGGATTCTTTTCAGGCTACGGGGTGGGGTGTGCAAAACATGCCGACGATTGAGTCAACTCTTGGGCAGGACTTGTCCAACTCTTGCCCAAGAGTGGAGCAAAACATCCTAATGTTTTGCTCCAAACCCGCCAATGACTTTGAGTACTCTTCGGAAAGGCTGTTTGCAGGCTCTGGGGGCATTTTTGCAGGAAGCCGACGTGGAAGGCAAGCAGCCCGCCGGGCAGAATCGTGTAATTAGACTATTCCGGTGCCTGCGTATCTTGGGCTCTGCATCTCCCTAACTCCACTTTCTATGCTTCACCTCTCCTCTTCCAGGGCCCGGCAACTCGGCTTTACGGCCCTGGCCAGCTTGGCAAGTCTGCTGAGCACGGCCGCCGACAAACCCGCGCCGCCCACCAACCCGCTCACGCCGGGCTTCAACCAGGTTATCGACTTTCGGCGGGCTACCAAAGCCGACGTGAAGCAAGCTACCGACATGGTCATCAGCGACACCAAGGCGTCGTTGCAGGCCATCTATAAGGTGCCGGCCACTAAGCGCACCTTCGCCAACACCATGCTGGCCCTCGACAACCTGGGCGACCATATCGGCAATGTGGCCGGGCCCATCAGCATCCTGTTTAATGCCAGCCCCGACTCGGCTATCCGCAACCAGGCCCAGCGCAGCATTGCCCAGATCAGCAAGTACGGCAACGAGCTGGAGCTCGATGAGCAACTGTACCGGGCGGTGAAGGACTACTCCAAGACCAAGGAAGCCCAGAGCCTGACCGGGGCCCGCAAGAAGTACCTGACCGAAACGGTGGAGGACTACGAGCGCAACGGTTTTGCCCTCACGCCCGAGAAACGCAAGGAATTGCAGGCCATCAATGACAAAATCGGGGATTTGAGCCTGGCCTTCGGGGCCAACATTGCCAAGGATCAGGGCTTTTTGCTGGTGAATGCGGCCGACATGAAGGGCCTGCCCGAGGACTACATCAAGAGCCGCCCCAAGGCCGGCGACGCCTACCGCATCGGGCTGGACGGCCCCGCTTACGGCACCTTTATGAAGTATGCCGAGTCGGATGCCCTGCGCAAGCAACTCTACATCTTATATAACAACCGCGCCGCCGACAAAAACCTCGACGTACTGAAGCAGTTGCTGGTAGAGCGTCAGAAAAAGGCCACGCTGCTGGGCTACAAGACCTATGCTGCCTACCAAACCAGTTCGCGCATGGCCAAAACGCCCGAAACGGTGTGGGCCTTCGAAACCAAGCTGGTAGACCGGGTAAAGCAGAAAAGCCAGCAGGATCTGGAGGAGCTTCTCGTGGTGAAGCGCGCCTACACCAAGGACCCCAGCGCCAAAACCATCAACGCCTGGGAAAGCGCCTTCTACAACAACCTGCTGATGAAGGACAAGTACAAGCTCGACGCCGAGAAAGTGAAAGAGTATTTCGAGGTGAGCAAGGTGGTGGATGGCCTGTTTCAGACCACGCAGAGCCTGTTTGCCCTGAAGTTTAACGAGGTGAAAGACCCCTCGGTGTGGCACAAAGATGCCCGCATGTTTGAGGTGCAGCGCGACGGTAAGCTCATCGGCCGCTTCTACATCGACCTGTTTCCGCGCGACAACAAGTACACCCACGCCGCCTGCTTCGGGGTGAGCAGCGGCAAGGCCACGCCCAAGGGCTACCAGCTGCCCCAGGCCGTGCTGCTGTGCAACTTTAACCCACCCGCCGCCGGCAAGCCCGCTTTGATGAGCCACTCGCAGGTCGTAACCTTCTTCCACGAGTTTGGTCACGTGATGCACAACCTGCTGACCACGGCTGAGCTCAGCAGCCAATCGGGCACCAGCGTGAAGCGCGACTTCGTGGAAGCTCCCTCCCAGATTCTGGAGAACTGGGCCTGGAACTATGACGCCCTGAAGACCTTTGCCAAGCATTACCAGACCAACGAAGTGCTGCCCAAGGATTTATACGACAAGATGTGGGCGGCCCGCAACGTGGGCTCCGGCATCGGTGCTTCCCAGCAGATTCTGTACGGCACGCTCGACATGACCCTGCACGATAAGTTTGACCCCAACGGCACCGAGACGACCACCGACGTGGTGAAGCGCCTGCAAAACCAGATTACGCCCTTCGCCTACCTCGACGGCACCAACATGCAGGCTGCTTTTGGCCACCTCACCGGCTACGGCGCCGGCTATTACGGCTATATGTGGTCCAAGGTGTACGCCGAGGATATGTTCTCCGTGTTTGAGAAGAACGGCATTATGGATCAGAAAACCGGTCTGCGTTACCGAGACATGATCCTGGCCCGCGGCGGCACCGATGAGGAATATAACCTGGTGAAGGCCTTCCTGGGCCGGGAGCCCAACCAGGACGCCTTCTTCAAGTCGCTGGGCTTGTAAGCTTCGTTTGCATCATACAAAAAAGGCCCGGTAGCAGCTGCTACCGGGCCTTTTTATTGGCAAGCACTAAAGCAATCTAGCAGTACTCTTCGAAAGCGCCCTGCAGGTTGTCGACAATGCGCATCAGGTCGTTGCCTTCGATGTGGTGCCGCTCGATGACGTGCACCAGCTCGCCGTCTTTGAACAAAGCAATGCTGGGCGACGAGGGAGGATAGGGCAGCATATGCTCCCGGGCCTTGGCTACGGCTTCGGTTTCCATGCCGGCAAATACGGTTACGAGCTTGGCAGGCTTCTTCTCGGAGCTCGACACGGCCATTTTCAGGGCGGGGCGGGCTTTGGCGGCGGCGCAGCCGCAGACCGAGTTAACGGCCAGCAGCACCGTGCCGCTCTGGGTGTTCAAAACCGAATCAACTTCTTCGGGGGTCATCAGTTGCTCGAAGCCGGCCGACGTGAGGTCTTGCCGGATAGGAGCCACCATGTATTCAGGATACGTTGCCATTGGTAAAGAATGGGCTGAAAGTGAGAATGAAAAATCAGAAGAAAGGGCCCGGAGGCCGGACAAAAATACGCAAACTCCAGGCGCCGCGCTTGCATAAACCGCCGGCGGCCCGAATGGTTAGCTCCCTAACAACGCTTCGTGTATTTCCTGTTCAATATATTCGCCCCATGACTTACGAATTCTTCGTGGCCAGCCTGGCCGCACCTGAGCCCCCGGCGGGCGTGTCGGACGTGTTGCGCGGCCTCTGGCACGCCGGCCGGCAGGAGTGGAACCCCGCCCATCAACTGGCGCAGGCCAATGAGCAAGACGCTTTGCACAACTGGCTGCACGCCTACCTTCACCGCCAGGAAGGCGACCTGGGCAATGCCGCTTACTGGTACCGCCGCGCCGGTCGGCCGGTGGTTACGGGGCCGCTGGTGCAGGAATGGGAAGATATGGTGCGGGCCCAGCCGGACATTACGTCCTAGCCGCTACTGACGAGTTAAGGTGAGTCTTGCCAAAGTGCTATTGACAAGAAAGAATTGTCGTAGTTGGGGCGTTAGACCAAATAAAAGTACATTTAAGGAGTCAGGTTCCTCCATTTACAGGTTATGCAGAAAATCATACTCCTTGCCCTGGGGTTGTGCCTCTCGGGAGCGGCTGCTCAGGCTCAGGTAGATACCGTGCGGGCATCGACCCTGCCGCCGGCCCAGCAGGCGGAAAAGCTCTATAACAGCGGCGTTTCCAAGTACAACAGCAAGAACTACCGGGCCGCCATTCAGGACTTCGACCGGGCCCTTACACTCCGGCCCGATTTCGCCAAGGCCTTCTACAACCGCGCCACCACCCGCTACGAGTTGAAGGAATATCAGCAGGCCGTACAGGACTACGACCAGGCCATCAAGCTTGAAGCTACTGGCTTCAGCAACTACTTTGGTCGGGCCCAGGCTCAAGAGGCGCTGGGCAAGCCCACCGAGGCCGAACAGGACTACGGCAAAGCCGCCGAAATCAAGCCCGACTACGCGCCTTCCTGGTACTACCGCGGGGCCCTGCGCTTCGAGAAAGGCGACTTTAAGGCGGCGAAAGAAGACTTCGACGCGGCCATCAAAGCCGACCCGAACTACGCTTACGCCTACCACGACCGGGCCAGTACCCAGCGCAAGCTCAACAACTTCGACGCGGCCATTCAGGACTACACCAAGGTTCTGAGCCTGCAGCCCGACTTTCTGCCGGCTCTGCTGAACCGGGCCGCCGCCAAGCGCCGGGCCAACGACCTGAAAGGCGCCCTGGCCGACTACAATGCCTATCTGAGTAAGAAGCAGGACAACGCCACGGCCTTCACCAACCGCGGCAGTACCCGCTACGAAGCCGGCGACTACAAAGGCGCTGTGGAAGACTTCAGCAAGGCCATTGAGCTGGACGGCAACTACGCCTTTGCCTGGAACAACCGCGCCGCGGCCCACATCAAGCTGGAAGACTACAAAAGTGCCGCCGCCGATGCCGGCAAGGCCATTGCCCTGAACGCCCAGTACGCTGAGGCTTACATGAACCGGGGCCACGCCCGCGAAATGCTGCGCGATGCTGCCGGTGCCTGCCAGGACTGGACCAAAGCCGCGGAGCTGGGCCTAGAAACCGGCACCAACTACGCCGCTAACTCCGGCTGCGGCGCCCAATAGCACCTTTCTGTTTTACTCTTCCGCTCTTACTTCAGCGTGAAAACCGCCCTTATGTCTAGAATTCTGCTGATAGCGCTGGTGCTGCTGGCTCAGGTGGCCGCCGCCCAAAACGTTGAGTTTGACAAAGACAATTTCAAATCCAACAAAGACGGGCTGAAGGAAGCCCAGAAGGAAATCAAAACTGGCGACGAATGGTACGACATGGACCCGCCCCGATATGAGTTGGCCCTGCCCCATTACCTCGAAGCCCAGAAGTTTAACCCCAACAACGCCCGCCTCAACCTGCGCATCGGCGACTGTTACCTGCACTCGGGCTATAAGCCCCGGGCCCTGCCCTACATTCAGAAAGCCTTTCAGCTCAACAAGGATATTGACCCCAGCATCCATTATATGCTGGGCCGCAGCCTGCACCTGAACGCCAAGTGGGCCGAAGCCATTGCCGAGTATAAGGCCGCCCAGCCCGCCGCTACCGGCAAGAATGCGGCGGCAATCATGGCCACCATCACCAAGAAAATTCAGGAGTGCGAGAATGGCCGCAAGCTGGAGCAAAAGCCTTCCCGCGTCTTTATCGACAACGCGGGCCCGTCCGTCAACTCGCCCTACGCCGACTACGGCCCCGTGATTTCGGCCGATGAGTCGGTTATTCTCTTCACTTCCCGCCGCGACAATTCCACCGGCAAGGAGCGTGACCCGGAAACCGGCGGTTTCTTCGAAGACATTTACCAGAGCACCCGCACGGCCTCGGGCTGGTCGCCGGCCCGCAACCTGGGCAAGCCTGTCAATAACGAGGGCCACGACGCGACCGTGGGTCTTTCACCCGACGGGCAGCGCCTGCTGGTATATCTGGAAGACAACGGCGGCGACCTGAACGAGGCCGAACTGCGTGGTGCCGCTTGGCGCAAGCCCGAAAAGATGGGCTCCCGCATCAACAGCCGGGCCCACGAGTCGTCGGCCGCCTACACGCCCGATGGCCGCACGCTCTACTTCGTGACCGATAAGACGGGCGGCCTGGGCAGCCGGGACATTTACAAAGTTGAAATTGAGGGCCGTGGACCGGCCGTCAACCTGGGCCCGACTATCAATACGCCCTACGGCGAGGAAGGCGTGTTTCTGCACCCCGACGGAAAAACGATGTACTTTAGCTCCGAGGGTCACAACTCCATGGGCGGCTACGACATCTTTAAGTCGGTGTTTGAAAACGGCAAGTGGAGTACTCCCGAAAACCTGGGCTGGCCCATCAACACGCCCGACGATGACGTATTCTTCGTGATTTCGGCCTCGGGCCGCCACGGCTATTATTCCTCCTTCCGCGACGACGGCCTGGGTAGCAAGGACATCTACCAGATTACCTTCCTGGGCGCCGAAAAACCGCCGGTTTTGTCGCAGGAAGACCAGTTGCTGGCTTCCCGCGCCCAGCCGGTGAAGGAAGCCTCCTTGGCTCCGCCCGTGCCCATTGCCACGGCCCAGGTAACCATTCTTAAAGGCGTCGTGACGGACGAAGCCACCAAGCAGCCCTTGGAGGCTACTATCGACGTAGTCGACAACTCCCGCAACGAGCTGATTGCCTCGTTCCGGGCCAATGCGCAGTCGGGCCGCTACCTGGTTTCGCTGCCTTCGGGCGTCAACTACGGTATTGTGGTGCGCCAGGAAGGCTACCTGTTCCACTCCGAAAACTTTGACCTGCCCGCTGGGGCGGCCTATTCGGAAGTAGTAAAGGATATTGCCCTGAAGAAGCTGGATGTGGGCGTGAAAGTGGTGCTCAACAACATCTTCTTCGACTTCGACAAAGCCACGCTGCGAAAGGAAAGTACCGCCGAGCTGGAGCGGCTGCAGAAGCTGATGGTTGAAACGCCGGCCCTGCGCCTCGAAATTTCGGGCCACACCGACAACGTGGGCAAGGCCGAATACAATAAGGACCTGTCGCAGCGCCGCGCCAAAGCCGTAGTGGATTACCTTGTAGGCAAAGGCGTCGACAAAGGCCGTCTTACCTTTGCCGGCTACGGCGACTCCCAGCCAGTGGCTACCAACTCCACCAAAGGCGGCCGGCAGCTCAACCGCCGCACTGAGTTTAAGGTTACCGGTAAGTAATTTGTTGCCGGCCGTCGTATAGCTATTTCCTGCAATGCCCGCTTCCTCCATCGTGCTCCTACCCTTCGAACCCAGCCTGCGCGTGCTCGTCGCCGACGACAATGAGCTCAACCAGCTCGTGGTGTGCCGGGCCCTGGAGGAATGGAATGTTGTACCCACGATGGTCGAAAACGGGCGGCAGGCCGTAGAAGCAGCCAGCACCCAGCTCTTCGACGCAGTGTTGATGGACATTCAGATGCCCGAAATGGACGGCTATGAGGCCACCCGGCGGCTGCGGCGGCTGCGGCATCTGCAACAGTTGCCCATCATCGGCCTTACCGCCTCCTTTTCGCCCACCGATCAGGCCCGCGCCCTGGCCGCCGGCATGAATGAGACTCTGGCAAAGCCTTTCGAGCCCACCCTGCTGCACGCTAGCTTAGTGCGCCATACTGGGCGGGCCCGCCCGGTTCCGGCTGTTCGCCCCGCCACTCCCGACCCAACCGATATCGGCACCATTCGGCCCGGGTGGCATTTGCTGGAAGAGCTGGCTGCCGGCAACGAGGCGTTTATTGCCCAAATAATCACCACCTTTCTCCAGCAAACGCCTGGGCTCTACCAACAGCTGGTTGCTACGGTTGCCAATCCCGACCGGCAGGCGCTGGCCCGCATGGCCCACAAGCTGAAAGGGCAAATCGTATATTTCGACGTTCCGGCTATTCAGCAACACCTGGAAAAGCTCGAACGGCCCCCTACGCCGGCCGATGCGGACGGGGCTTCGCACCTAGTTGCCATGATAGGTCATCAACTGGCCGCGCTGTATCCCCACCTGGAGCTTCGGCTCCAAAACCACCTCCGCCGGTAAGCCCGTCACGCTGCGCTTCTCTTTCTCACCTCTTCTTATACCTTTGGCGTTATGCCAGCACCCTCCTCGCCCCTACGTTGCCTTGTTGTAGATGACGATCCGCTATCCGTCCAAATCGTTATTAACTGTATCAACAATACGCCCTTTCTCACTGCCATCGGAACTTACGACAGCGCCATGGCTGCTGCCGAAGTGCTGCGCACTGAGCCCGTTGATCTGCTTTTCCTGGACGTGGAAATGCCCCTGATGTCGGGCATTGACCTGCTCAACACGCTCCAGAACCCGCCGCTGGTTATTCTCATTACCAGCAGCAAGCATTACGCAGTAGAGGCCTTTGAGCACGATGTAGTCGATTATCTGGTGAAGCCCATCAGCTACGCGCGCTTTCTGAAAGCTGCCCAAAAAGCGCTGGAGCTTTCCGCTGATGCCAGCCTCTCAGCCGCCGCTTCGGCCAGCGCCGGAGCCATAGCGGCCGGCACCGACCCAGATTTTACCTTTGTCAAAGTTGATACGAAGCTGGTCAAGGTGCTCTTTAATGATGTTAGCTACGTCGAGGCCCTGGGCGACTACGTGCACATCGTTATGCCGCACAGCAAGCTGATCGTGTACAGCACGATGAAAGCCGTGGAGGAGAAATTTCCCTCTTCCATTTTTGTCCGCGCCCACCGCTCCTTTATTGTCAATCTGAAGCGCGTGCAGGCCATTGAGGATAATACCATCACCATTGAAAACAAGCAGATTCCCATCGGCCAGACGTATCTGCGCGAGGTGCTGCAACGGCTCAACAAGTTTTAGCCGCCTCCCCTGCTTTCGGTTGTTACGCACGGCTATTTGCTGCTCGATATTCCGGTAAGCTTTTTTCACTCGATTGGGCAACAGACAAAGAGAAGCCCGCGAAGACCAACTTATCCGTTTGGTTTTTGCGGGCTTCTCTTTGTCGGCATGAGGCCGTAGCTCCAGAGGTCCTTTAACCCACAAAGACCTCATTTTGCGCCTTACACCTGAGTTACACTATTGATTCTTGCCATACTACAATATATTTTTTCGGATACAGTATTATATCAATATGCTTTTGTTTCTTTGTGACATCACCTATATATCACACCTATTCTGCCAACTCTTCTTATGAAGAAATTCTGCTTCTCCGCTCTGATTGCTGCCTGCTTCACTATTGGAAACCTACAGGCTCAGCAAGCCCCGGATTTGCGGGCTCAGGCCATGGCTAACACCCGGACCCTGGCCCAGCAAATTGCCCTCGACGATGCCCGCACCCAGCAGGTAAAGCGCTTTACTTACGAGCGTTTGGTGCAGGAAACGGAAATCAAGCAGATGTACAGCATCGACCCGGCCATGCTGCAAAGCAAAATGGCCGTGGTGGAGAAAGAATATGCCGAGAAGTTGAAGAGTGTGCTATCCGATGCTCAGTATAAGCGCTACGAAAGCTACGTAGCGGCTGCCAATGCTCCGGCCGTTGCTCCCGTCACTACGGCTGCTACGCCTGCCGTTGCCGCTCCGGTAGTAGCTTCCGTTCCCCAGGAGACTAAGCCCGCTCCGGCTCTGAAAGCTCCGGCTACGAAAGCTCAGCCTGCCAAGACGGTGACGCTGCCCAAAGCCAAGCCTGCTCCTGGCCTTCCTGCCAAGAAGACGACGGCGCCACATGCCAATACAGTAGCCAGCCGCCCCTAAGCTACCCGGGCCCGCCGTGCCTGCTCGGCGGCTTTGTTTTCCGTGACGTTAGCTCGCAGAATATCCAGTGTAATACCCCAGAGGGCTTCGTAAGGAATAATTTCTATTTCAGCGTATGCCTCCCCGGGTTGCGGAGCTTCGTGCAGGCGGTGCAACAGTGGACGACCTTTCTTCTCGCAAGATTCGGGGTCAAAATTCTCCTTTACCGTTAGTACCAGCAGCCGAAAAAACAGCTGACTACGCAACGTTGCCGACTCCCGCAGGTGCCGCTGCTCGTATTTACGCAGGCTTTCCAAGCGAGCCAGCAGGTTTTCCACATCCTGGCGGCGCAAAAAGTTTAGGTACTGTAAAATAAGAATAGCCACATTATAGCCCTGCTTATCCCGGCTGTAGTCGGGTACCGTCTGCACAAACTGGTTGAAGTGCCGCAACGTCAGGGGCGAGTTTTCCGGCTGTAAAAAGTAGATATAAGCCTTATACAAGTCCCAGCGCTGCCGGGCTGCCGCTCGCTGTTTCCGGAAATATGGATTCTTATGGGCCATTTCCAGCAGATGCTGCGCCTGGCTGTACTGCCCAGCGTGCAAGGCCAGCAGCACGTAGTTTTCCATAAAGAAAAACCAGTTACCCGACGAAGGGTGAAAGTCTTTCAGATAGTCTTCGGAAAGGCTTAATCCAATAGCCGCCTGCTTGTTGTGCAGATAGGCATAAACCGTCATGTAATTATTAAAACGGCTATCGAAGCGACGCCGGTTTATCTTGCCCTTGGCCCACAGCTTTTCCGTGGCCGTGGTGATCTTGATGATTTCCTCGTAATTGCCCGTAAACTCGAGCAGGGTCAATTGAATAAGATACAGATAGTTGAAGGTGGTGTAGCTACGGGCTTTTTCATGCAATTGCTGCAACTGCGCCAAGTACCCAGGCAAATCGTTTAGCAGGGCGCGACGGGCGCGTACCGTGTGCGCCTGCGCCATCTTGCTGCTCCAGTAAATCTGCCCGGCCTCGTCCTCCAAAGCCATTAACTGCTGCAGTTGTTGCAGTTGTTTGCTTGCCGCCCGATAACGCGCCGGCTGCCGTAAATCAACATACAGCTTACCTAAAAGCCGGGTAGCCAATACAGCATATTCCGTAAACTCGCCTTCCAACGCCTGCCGCAGGCATTTGCGCAGCAATTGCTCGGCTAGCATGTACTCCCCTTCCCCGTATAAAATCGTTACTTGGTGGTATAACCCTATACATTGCAATTCGTATCTTCTTGATACCAAGTGACGCGGGTCCGATTGCTCTAAGAAATAGAGATGATTTAGCAGTTTCTGCTGCACCCGCGACTTAAGCTTGCGAAAAGAGGTATTGCTGGTGGCTGATGACTTCCCGTACAGGGCTTTCGTTAGCTGCAACTGGGTACTATCGGGCGCCTCCTCCAGGATCCGAATGAGTTTTAGGTCCTTATTAGTCGATTTTTTAGCTGCAAAGTCGAATAGCGGAGATTCTTTCACTCGGCGGTCTGTCACAATCCGCGCCAGATTGCTTAATTTTTCCATGTGCTAAATAGGGCTGTAAATGCTGAAAGCAGCTTTGCAAGATGGAGAAAAGGCAATAACCCTTGTCACAAATATTCAAAATATTTCCTTTATTACTTGCCGAACCCTTCTGCACCTTTGTAGTTGGGTAATTTTACCCACCCCAAAATCAAAAAGTCACAATTGCAAAAAACCTGGGCCACATATTAGTCTTATCAGCTACTCTTTTACCTAAGCATAGGCTATATATCGCCTATGAGATGCATTAAAGCCAATTTTATAGGCTAAAACTTCAAGTCACTTTTACACAATATCTTTCCTTTACGCCAGCCCGGTTATAAAGCAAATTTGTGTCATTCAAACTCTTGAACGACTCAACCTCCTAAAGCGCCATGTTAGAACTTATCGCAATTGCCCTGCTCCAACTCGCCAGCTTTACTGCTACTACCGAGGCTAACCCTGTTCCTAAAACAGCCGATACCACTCCTATCAGCATTACGCCTACTCCTACTGAAACGGAGCAAGGTGGCGGCGGCTGGGGCGGCGGGGTGATTTAAGCCTACTTCGAGCTGGCGCTCTGCTTCCTGTCGAATGTTAGCTAACTTGCCCGGACCTCACTCCGAGCACTGACATCTTCATGAAGCACCTTTTGTTTGGTTTTCTGGTCGTGGTGAGCGGCGCTTTCAGCGCCTGCTCTACCCACCGGGAAGATTCTGCTCCGGCCGTACGCATACGCTGGGAGCGGGACCCAGAAAATCTTGACCCACTAGTTCTTCCCAATGAGAATTCACTGGAAGCAGCAAATATGCTGTATTCCAGTTTGTTGTTTGTAGACCCCAGCCGTCAGCAATTTACCCCCTGCTTGGCCGAGGCCCTGCCTACTGTTGAGCGCACAGATTCCCTGACGCTACTCACCTACCGAATAAGACCCGAGGCGGTCTGGGACAACGGCCAGCCAGTTCTGGCTCGTGATGTTGCCTTTACCCTCAAGGTAATGAACTGCCCGGGGTTGCCCATCGAGTCTAATCAGGCACAATGGGGCTTCATACGGGACATTCGCCTTGACCCAGCCGACCCGCGCCGCTTTACCCTCGTCTGCGCGGGCCACTCCCCAGAGTATGCGTGGTCGTCGGGCGACTATGTCATCCTTCCGGAATATCCCCTGGACCCACAAGGCCAGTTGCGGCCTATTTCTCTGGCTGCTTTGCGAGCCGATACGACTGCGGATCGGCGTAATCCGGTTGTTGGGGCTTTTGTACAGCGTTATAAGCAAGCCCAGCTGGATCATCACCCGGAGCGGTTGCCCGGGAGTGGTGCTTACACGCTGGCGCAGTGGGAGCCGGGGCGCTTTCTTACCTTTAAACGGAAAGCACATTGGTGGGCTGATACGCTGCACTCCCCTCTACTACCCCTGCAGGCCCATCCCCAACAACTCGATTATCAGATTATCCCCGATGAGGCAACGGCTTTGCTAGCTCTGCGGCGCGGAGATATTGACGTATTTCCGATGATGCCGGCCAGGGAATTTCAGCGGTTGCGGCAGGAAGTTGACTCTAAATCTAAGCTGCAGTTCTTCACGGCCGACTCATACAAGATGATAACGGCCTGTTTCAATACCCGGCAACCCCTGCTACAGGATCGGTTTACGCGGCAGGCGCTGAGCAGCCTGTTCGATGTTCCGGCGCTGATTCAGGCTACTCAGCTAGGTATGGCCTACCCCAGTGTTGGTTTGATTAATCCCAATAGCAAGGAATTTTACAACGACAGCCTGCCTCTCCCTACGTTTTCGCCCCAGGAGGCAACATCCTTGTTGCAAAAAGCTGGCTGGCAACGGCAAGGCAGCGGTGGCTGGATTCGCCAGGATACTAACGGCACCCCGCAGCGTTTGGCGCTTACGCTAAGCTACCGAGCCGGCGACCCAGCCTTCGAAACTATAGCACTGCAGCTACGAGCGGCCGCCGCCAAGCTAGGAATCCCGATTCAGCCCCAGCCACTCGAAGCGTCTTTATTCTTTGATAAGCTCCGGGCAGGCTCAGTTGACTTATATTTGTTTACTATCACTGGCAACCCTTTCGTTTACAATTTTGCGCCGATTCTGCACTCGAAGAGCATCGGCTCAGGTAATTATACAGGCTTTGGAAATGCCGCCAGCGACCAGCTTATCGAGGCCATTGCAGCGGAAGAGAACGAGGCACGACAAGCCGTCCTGCTGCGCCGCTTCCAACGCCTGATCCACGAAGAAAAGCCCCTCACGGTCCTTTTTTTCCTCCGTTCCCGCCTGGCAGCGTCTCAGCGGGTAACGAATGTGCAGGTGACCGGGCTGCGGCCCGGCTACACGGCTACTGCTATCCGAATAGCACCGAGTGGAGCCAAATAAACAATGGGGCGCTTTCTGTTTATCCGCCTCCTGCGCACCTTGCCTACGGCCTGGGGAATTCTTTCTATCATCTTCCTACTAAGCCGGCTGCTGGCTAGCAACCAGCTACGGCTATCCGAATTACAGGGCAGTGCCTTGGGCGGCCATGCTCTCACGGCAGCTCAGCTCCGGTCGGCCGAGTTTCGTCTGCAGCAACGACTGGGGCTTGATCTGCCCCTATTCTACCTTACTCCGGCTCCAACATCAAGAGAGACAGTAGCTTACCGGTGGCAGTGGAACGGCTGGCGAAACCAGTATCACCTCTGGCTGCGCAGTATGGTACGCGGTGACCTAGGCCGGTCTTTCCGGGATAATCAGCCCGTAACGTCCTTGCTGGGCCGAACTCTGGTTTCCACCCTGGCCCTGACTAGTGGGGCTTTTTTACTTACCATCGGCACGGCTTACAGTCTGGCTATAGGCTTGAGCCAAGCCCGACGTTGGCGCAGCACCTTGTTGGCAATTCTTCATTTGCTGCAGGGCTTGCCGCTTTTCGTGGTGGCGCTGCTGCTCCTGCTGCTTTTGGCCAACCCGGACCTACTGGACCTGTTTCCGGCTTATGGCCTGGCCCCTTCTGAACCGGCGCAGAGTTGGCTGACCCGCTGGCTGGTCAACGCACATCATCTGGTTTTGCCCTGGCTGAGCTTGACGTTGGTTAGTCTCCCGGCAATGGTCGTACAACTTGACACGTCCCTGCAGCACGAGTTACAGCAGAATTATAGCACTACGGCCCGGGCCAAAGGGCTGGCGCATGGTCAGGTAATGCGGCGACACGCGCTGCGCAATGCCCTTCTTCCCTCCATTACCCAGATAACCGATTTGCTGCCCGCCCTGGTAGCTGGGGCGGTAGTAGTAGAGCTGATTTTTGCGGTACCCGGTATGGGCCGTGCTCTTGCCGAAGCTGCTGCGGCCCGGGACTTTCCCGTTTTGCTGGGAGGAGTCTTGCTGGTAGCATTGGTTCGGCTGCTTAGCCAAATCCTGGCCGACTGGCTCTACTACCAAGCAGACCCACGAATTCAACTGGAGACGTGAGACAGTCCGCAACGAGGCGTTCCGGGGGCTGGGGGCTGGCTATAGGGTGGCTTTTGCTTGTACTGCTGGCGGCCGGCAGCACCTGGGTACTGCCCACATCCTTTGCACCGGATACCCCGGACCTTGGAGCCATTAGCCAGCCGCCCGGGCAGGCCGCACACTGGCTTGGTACGGATCCGCAGGGCCGGGACGTGCTGGCTGGGCTCATCTTCGGCGCTCGCACGGCTTGCCTGATCAGTATACCGGCTGCTCTGGCAGCCACAGTGCTGGGCACACTGCTGGGCAGCCTGGCTGGCTACTGGGGCAACCGGCGACTTACTATTTCCACGCCGCAGCTGCTGGTACTGGGTGGTACAGGGCTAGTACTGTTTCTCTTCCAAACTACCTTTTCAGGACTTGTTCTGGTGCTCGGAGCAAGTGGTGGAGCCTTACTTCTGTGCCGACAGGCTTCCTTTAAACACTTTTCTCGCCGCTCAATCCCGTGGATGCCGGCGTGCTTCTCCTCATTGCGCTGCTGACTTCAGTGCCGCGACTTGTTCTGGTGTTAGCCATTGCCGCAGTGCAGTCATCTTCTGTATTCTCGCTGCTAGCAATACTTTCGCTTACTTACTGGACAGTCTCTGCGCAGTTGGTGCGGGCTGAGATGCTACGTATTCGGCAGTTACCTTTTGTGGAAGCTGCCCAGGCGCTGGGAATACCGCATTGGCAAATTATTATACGTCATACTTGGCCCGTCCTGTGTAAAACCATTGCCGCTTATTTACCGCTCAGTGTAGCTACGCTCATCGGCTTCGAAACCACTCTTTCCTTCCTGGGAGTGGGCCTACCGCCTGAAGTCGCAAGCTGGGGCCGCTTGCTGGCTACAGCCCGGCAGGACCCTACTGCCTGGTGGCTCATTGCCTTTCCTGCCACCACTATTTTGCTGACGATCCTGGCACTGCGGCGGCTTATCGTTTCTTCGGCTGATAAAGCCCATTAAACAGCAAGTAATCCGTCACAATTACCCATTGATTTTCCAGCCAGCTACTACTGTAATTAAGCAGGCAAATGCCCTGAAATAATGTCCTATAACGCATTTACCACGTAGAGCGCAGGTTTATACTGCGCTTGCCTTACCCCAATTTCATCTTTTTTGAATTCAATCCGACTTGATTTATGCATGTCACAATTATGAATAAATCATCCTTTACACCCGGCCTTTCCTGCCCTAATATTGTCATAAGAAACAGCCAGCCAAATGGGCCAGACGGTTTCTCAGACTGCTCTAAGCAGTCCAATGTAATGAAAATGTTCCGCCGGTGAACGGTGAATAATAAATGAATACGGGCCACCCGCTGCTCTGCTCGCAGCGGCAAAACCCACAGGTTGTTGCAATAGGTGTGTAAAAAAACCGCTGGCTTTGCCAACGGTTTTTTTGCGTTTAAACCCTTCCAATGCGTGGAGGCCGCTTTTTAGCTGGCCGTCTGCTGCGCTAGCACCGCAATGCCCTGCTGAAAAGTATGCGGCTCGTAACCCAGGTCGCGCTGTGCTTTGGAGATGATAAAGCCGGTGCGGGCGGGGCGCTTGGCCGGTTGGGTAAACGTATTGGCGTCCACCCTAACAATCAGGGCTTGGTCAAGCTGAAAATAATCGGCAACCTGCAGCGCCATCTGGTAAGGCGTGAGTAATTCGCTGCTGCTGATATGATACACGCCCGCAGCATCGTGCTTGGCTACCAGCCAGCACCCCTGCGCCAAGTCTTCGGCCAGGGTGGGCGTGCGGAACTGGTCATCGACTACCTTGATTTGTTTGCCGGCCCGGAGTGAATCGCGCACCCAGAGCACAATATTGGTACGGCCGTAGTCGTGGGCCGTGCCGTACACGAGGACTGTACGCACAATGGCCCAGCGGGCAGAACTGGCTTGCACGGCCTTTTCGGCAGCCAGCTTACTTTCTCCGTAGAAATTGACCGGACCGGGAGTAGCGTCCTCCGTAAGCGGTCCATGCTCTCCACTGAAGATGAAATCAGTACTGACGTGGGTCAGGTGAATAGAAAGCTGCTCACAGGCTTCTACCAGGTATTCTACGGCCGTCACATTTTGCAGCCAGCACGACTCCTGATTCAGCTCACACTCGTCCACGTTGGTCATGGCGGCAGTATGAATCAGGTGAGTAGGCTGCTCGGCCCGCAACACCTGCTGCACCTGGCGGCGGTCCGTCACATCGAGTGGGACGAAGTGCAGATTTGGATAGAGCCCGGCCAGCTTGTTGGTGCCGCGCGAGGAGGCAATCAGCTCCACATCGGGCTGCTGGCGCAGGAGCTCTACCAGTTTTTGCCCAGCAGGCCATTAGAACCGGTTACCAGAATTCGCTTGGTCATGGTAAGGCGGTGCTATTCGTATTTGTAGCCGTAGAGCTCGGTGATTTTCTTCTTCTTCAGCTTCTCCACTTTCACCATCATTTTGATATCGGTAGTGGGCCGGTCGCGCATATCCTTGGGCTGGGCCGCAATTTTATCGACCACGTCGAGGCCGCTAATAACCTGCCCGAAGACGGTGTAGCCGCCGTTCAGGTGCGGAGTGCCGTTGTGGTTCTGCACGATATAAAACTGAGAGCTGCTGCTGGCTTTGGTGGGGTTCACTATGTCGCCTTGCCGGGCGGCGGCCACGGCCCCAAACTTGTGGGAGAACTCGGGGCGAATTTCGGCCGGAATGGTTACGTCATTCTGCGGGCCCATACCGTCGTTGTTGGGGTCGGCATCTTTGGAGTTACCGTCGCCGCCCTGCACCATGAAGTTCTGGATGATGCGGTGAAACGTGGTGCCGTTATAAAAGCCGCTCTGGGCCAGCTTCAGGAAGTTTGCCTTGTGCAGGGGCGTCTCGTCAAACAGAATCAGCCTGATGTCGCCCTGGGAAGTGCTGATGGTGACCACCTGATCCTTCTTGCTTTTTTTGGGGGCTTTGGCGGCGTGCAAAGCAGGAGCCAGCAAGCAAATCAGCAGCCAGCAGAGCGCCGTAGCGCGGGAAAAGGACTTCATAGCGAGGAGTAAGTGAAAGGATAGAAGGCAAAACTACGTGGTTTCGGGTGGCGGCGCCACAAAATCGGCGGGCAGCAGCCCCAGCTAAAGCCCGCCGGCCAGATGCTGACGGCCCCGAAAGTGCTGATACGAGGTTTCTTCCCTGAAAGGCTGAAGGCTCGGGCAGCGGGCCGTATCAGGCAGTCTTTTTAAGCCTTCGGCGGCGAAACTGCAAAATATCCGTATTCTGCGCCAAGCTCGTCTTTCATTCTCTTCCCATATGTCTGCTTCTCCTTCGGCCACGCCGCCCCGCACTGGTTTCCCAAGCTGCTTTTGCTGGCTTATATCATTCTGTTTGCCGTGCTGGCCATCAACCCGGCCGAGCGGGGCACCTGGGTGGCCGAAAATCTGCCGATTGTCGCCATTGCGGCAGCTTTGGTAGTGCTGTACATGCGCGGCATCCGGTTCTCCAACCTGGCGTATCTGCTGATGAGCGTGCTGCTGTTTATGCACACCATTGGCGGGCACTACACCTTCGAGAAAGTGCCGTTCGATTGGTTTAACAACCTTTTTGGTTTCAAGCGCAATATGTACGACCGGGTGGCCCACGTTAGCGTCGGGTTTTACGCGTTTGCCATTTTGGAGCTGCTCGACCGGTACCAAGTTATCCGCAACCGCGCTGTGGCTTACCTGTTTCCGCTTTGCGTTATCGGGACGGTGGCCATGGCCTACGAGCTTATCGAGTGGGTGTATGCCGAAACGGCCGGTGGCGACGCGGGAGCGGCGTTTCTGGGTAGCCAGGGCGACATCTGGGACGCGCAAAAGGACATGCTGGCCGATACCAGCGGGGCTATTTTCGCCCTGCTGCTGTATTGGCTGCGCAACAAACTCGCCGCCCCTTCCAGACAGGAGCAACCCGCATTAGCATAAAAAAAGGCCGGAAGTCAGTTCCGGCCTTTTTTGTTGGGTATTGCAGCAGCTAGCTCACGGCCCGCTGGCTCCGGATTTCGTCCAGAATCTGGCGGCCGCCGCGGCTAAGAATCCGTTCGGCTAGCTCCGTGCCCATGGCTTCGGCCTGGGCTAGGTCGGCCGTCGTCATAATTTCTTCCAGGTACTGCGCTCCGTCGAGGCTGACGAGGCCGCCGTGCAGCTGCAGGGCGCCGCTGTCGGTGAACGTAGCCAGGGCAAACGAGGGAATGCTGCAGCCGCCCTCCATGGTGCGCAGGAAAGCCCGCTCGGCCAGCAGACAAGTATGAGTCGGCTCGTGGTCGAGGATGCGCTGCAGTTCGGCTTTCAACTCGGGCTCCAGACTACGGGCACACTCCACGGCCACGCTGCCCTGCCCGGTGGCGGGCACAAACTGCGTTTCGGGCAGCACGTGGCGAATCAGCGTGTCGTACTCCATGCGGTGCACGCCGGCGTAAGCCAGCACCAGGGCGTGATATTGGCCTTCTTCCAGCTTGCGCAGGCGGGTTTGCAGGTTGCCCCGGGCCTCGGCCGTGGTAGCGTGCGGATAGTGGCGGCGCAGCACAGCCTTACGGCGCGTGCTACTCGTGCCCAGAATCAGGTCGGGCCGGCTCAAATCCAGGTCGGGGTCGTAGCTGACGATGACGTCGTTGACTTTCTCCCGCTCCATAAAAGCCAGTAGCTCCAGGTCGGCCGGAATCGTGCTTTGCACGTCCTTGGCGCTGTGCACGGCAATATCAATTGCGCCCGAGCGCAGGCTTTCCTCCAGCTCCTCCGTGAACACGCCCTTGGCGCCAATTTTATCGAGGGAGCGGTCCAGCACTACGTCGCCTTTGGTGGTGATGATGACAATTTCAGTAGTCAGCTGGGCCAGCTCCAGGCAGGCAGCCACGTGGTGCGCCTGCCACAAAGCCAGCCGGCTGCCGCGGGTACCAATACGAATGGGACGATTCAAAACCATGGGAAGAAAGGTGGTAATTTGAGGCGACACCCAAACGGGACAAAAAGTTTTCTTTTGGTTTCCGAAAGCGGGGCGCTTACTTGGATTTGCAAAGGTAGCCGCGGGGCCGCGAGGAATTGCCTATAGGGCTTTTAGCGCCCACTATATCAAATTAGCAAACTGTATTTTCTGCGTTTACAGCCTCTAAACGGGCATTTTCAGCAATTCAGCAATCCGTAGCGACATATCCACGAAGACCATGCGCGGGTTAGCATTGCGCTCAATATGGTAGTGCGCATCGTTGAGCTCCTGAGTTAGGGCGTCGGCATTGGCACGATGCACGAAGCGGCTGAAGCCTGCCACAAACTGCTGCTCGGCAGCGGGCAGGTGAGGGACAAACTGCGCGTCGATGCTGTAGAGCAGCACCTTGCGCAGAATGCCCAGACCGAACTGCAGGAACTCCTTCTGATTTTCGCGGCCCATCTTCTGGAACTCGTCGGTTTTGGCCAGAATCAAATCGACTTTGTAGCCGTAGCACTGCCGCATCCACTCCACAAAGAAGGTGAAGTAGTCGTTGTCGGTGGCGGCTTCGCGGGCAGCTAGGGCCGCGCCCAGGTTGCCTTCCACCAGCTGGGCAATTTGCCGGGCCTTCACCTCGGGCACCTGGTGCTCATCGCGCAAAAAGGCGGAAATGTCGGCCTCGGAATACGGACGAACCACTACTGGCTGCACCCGGCTGATGATGGTGGGCAGCAGCTGTTCGGGCGAGAAGCTTACGAGCAGAAAAATAGTGGCCGGTGGCGGTTCTTCCAGCAATTTAAGCACGGCGTTGGCCGCGGCCGGATGCATTAGCTCCGGCAGCCAGATAATGACAATTTTGAACTGGGCTTCAAAAGCCTTGAGCGAAACCAGCTTCAGCAGCTGCAGACTCTCTTCCTTGGAAATGCTGCCCTGCTTGTTATCGGCCCCGATGTGCTGCATCCAGTCGTTAAGGCCCTGATAAGGGTTTTCGAGCACGAATGAGCGCCAATCCGCCGCGAATTTGCTGCTCACCGCATCCTTCGACACCGCCTTGGTGGTCGTGACGGGCAGGATGAAGTTCAGGTCGGGGTGAATGAGCTTGTCATTTTTCTGACACGCCGCACACTGCCCGCAGGAATCCTGGGACCCGGGGCCGCGCTGCTCACAGTTCAGAAACGTGGCATAAGCCAAGGCCAGGGCCAGGGCCGCCGAGCCTTCGGCTCCCCGAAACAGCTGGGCGTGGGCCACGTGCTGCCGGTGCACCGTTTGCACCAGCACGCGCTTAATCTCTGCTTGACCGGGTATTTCAGAAAAACGCATTTGCTTGGTTGGTTACTCGGGCAAAGGGTTAGTAGTGACCAGTGGCCGGCTCCTTTCTACTAGGCAACTCGGCGCAGGCGTGGAAGAACGGCTTGTGCCGGCGCAGCATCAGTTTGACTGACTACGCTGGTCAATTTTCCATTTGCGGCGGGCCTTGTGGTGCCACAGCAGCTGCAGCGAATCTAGGTAGTCATTCCCGAATTCGATAGTAACCAGCTCATCGAATGGAAACCGCAGGTCGTAATTTAGGTCCAGCTCGGCGCGTGGGGAGAGGCTGTTGATCCGGAAACTGGTTTCGTCAGCGTCGCGCAGCTGCCCACAAAAGCAGGTTTCCTCTTCATCCTGAATTTGAAACAGCTTAAAGTGGCGCTCGGCGTACCTCAGCAATTCGACGACGCTGCCGAAAGCAAAGCTCTCCGGCAAGTCCGTACCAATGCCTTTAAGCTTCAATACCTGTTCGGTTTGCTTACGGCCGGCCGGAGCCTTACGCCCTACAATGTGCGACTTAGCAACCAGTACATAGCCATCCACTACATAATCACCCGGGATGTTGCGCAGCAACAGCCACTGCTCATTCTCGGCCAGCCACAAACCAACTAGTTCTGCTTCCCAGCTGTCCAGCTGCACATATTCTACCCGGTATGGTCGCATGGCATGCACTGTTTTACTCGGTGGTCGGAGCTGAAACGTCTTTGCCGACGGCCTTTTCCCAGATCCGGTCCTTGGCGGTAGTGTCGAAGACGTGCTGCATGATGGCCTGCTCGGTAGCATCGTAAGGCAGATTACGGCGGGCCATAACCCGCTCGGCTACTTCGGCCACTTTGGGCATCTTGAACGTTTCGAAGCCCGCAGACCCGCCCCAGCTGAAGGAAGGAATAAAGGTGCGTGGGAAGCCGGCTCCGAAAATGTTGGCCCCTACTCCGACCACTGTACCGGTGTTAAACATCGTGTTGATGCCGCACTTGCTATGGTCGCCCATCATCAGGCCACAGAACTGCTGGCCGGTATTGACGAAGCGGCCCGCGCTGTGGCTCCAGATTTTAACCGGAGCGTAGTTGTTCTTCAGGTTCGATGTATTGGTATCGGCGCCCAGGTTGCACCACTCCCCAATGACGGAGTTGCCCAGGTAGCCGTCGTGGCCTTTGTTGGAATACCCAAGCAAAATGGAGTTGCCGACTTCCCCACCTACCTTACTGTAGGGCCCTACGGTGTTGTCGCCACGCATTTTGGCCCCGACATTAATGTGCGAACCTTCACACAAGGCCAAAGGGCCCTTGATAATGGCACCCTCATGAACCTGGGAGTTTTTGCCCAGGTAAATCGGCCCGTCCTCGGCATTCAGAATAGCCGCCCGAATCTTGACACCCTCTTCAATAAAGATGTTCTCGGGGCGTACACGATGGTATGCGCGTCGCCCACGGGCTGCGACTGCCGGCCATGGGTGAGCAAGGCAAAGTCCCGGCGGATTTCGGCGCCGTTGTGTAAAAACAAGTGCCACACTTCCCGCAGGGCCAGCACCGGCTCGGCTACTTCCCTGGTGTTGGAAAAGCCGTCCTGAATAAGCTCGGCCACATTACGGGCTTCAGCAAGATGAGCCGCTACCAGCAAGTTGCCGTCCATCAAGGCCTCACCCGGCTGCAGCGCCTGCACCTGCTTGGCCAGCAGCTCGTCGGGACATACGGCCCGTTGATAACTAGGGCTGGCCCCCAATGGGTCCGGCGGGATACTTGGCCTGCAGATATTGCTCGGTAAGGTAGTGCGCGGGCTGCCCGAGGCGGCGCTCCCACTTTTCGGCCACCGTCAGGATGCCGCAGCGCAGGGCCGCTACCGGGCGGGTAAAAGTAAAGGGCAACAGGCGGGGCCGGATGGCGGGGTCGTCGAAGAGCAGAACAGTCATGCAGGGCAAGAAAAGATAAGCGAAAAACAAAGCCGCAAGTTAGCGCCTCAGGCCTACAACCGCTTGCCTGGGCGTCAACTTTGCAGGTAAGCCAGGCCGAAAACTCAGGCGTTGAGGCAACAAAAAACTCCTTCTGGCCGGGCCAAAAGGAGTTTTGTATAATCTAGTAAGCTGCAGGCATCCGCTTGCGGCCACTGGCCAGAACTACTTCTTCTGGTAGCGGTTGCGGAATTTCTCAACGCGGCCAGCGGTGTCGATAAACACGTTTTTGCCGGTGTAGAAAGGGTGCGAGGCGCTGCTAACTTCCACCTTGATGACGGGGTACGTCTTGCCGTCCTCCATCGTGATGGTCTCGTTGGAGTTCATCGTCGAGCGGGTGATGAATTTAAAGTCGCTGGACGTGTCCTGGAACACAACTTGGCGATACTCGGGGTGGATGTCTTTTTTCATGGTCGTGATGCCGTTTAAACCTTCTGGCCCTGCCGATTTTGCGGAAGGGACTGCAAAAGTACACGTTAGCTCCGGATTTTAAAAACGTCGGCCGTCTTTTCTACTTTTAACAGGATTGTTGGCCGAAAGAACTGGAAAATGCATATTTTTGGTTTCGCCCTGACTATATTCTACTCTCCCTATTGTCCCTTTATGCTTCGTACCGCTACTTTATTCACCGTAATCGGCCTACTAATAGGCACGCTGGCTTATGGGGCCACGATTACGCTGTTTCAGGCCAACTTTGACGGCACCAACGTGCGCGTGGAGTGGGAAATAACGAACGAAGCCGGCGTGCAGGGCTACGACCTCTGGCGCAAGGCCAACAACGAGCCGGCTTTTGCCCACCTGGCCACCCAGGCGCCCGGCAGCCAGCGGCGTTACCAGTTTCTGGACACCAACATGTACCGCGGCACGGCCGGCACCACCGGTGGGGGCCCCTTCACGTACCGCCTGACGGTGCACACCACCACCGGTGACCAGAACTATACTACCGTGCTCAGCACCACGCCCAGCGCCGTGCAGCGCTCCTGGGGCAGCATCAAGTCCATGTTTCGCTAGGAGTGAAATAGAGAGTTATCAAATACTCAAGCCGGCTCTGAGCCGGTTTTTTTGTGCGTGTATCTTTGCTCGGCAGCTTACTGGCGCGGCCAAAGCGAGGCACTGAGCTTGCCTTAGGTGCCTCGTTTCTACTCACAATTTCACCACCTCACCTCTTCCTTCCGATGCGGATCTGTTTTGCTACGAATAACGAGCATAAGCTCACCGAAGTCCGGGCCCTGCTGCCGGCCAGCATTGAGCTCGTAAGTCTGCGCGACATTGGCTGCCACGAGGAATTGCCCGAAACCCAGGACACGCTGGAAGGCAACGCCCGCCAGAAAGCCGAATACGTGTGGAATAACTACCAGACTTCGTGCTTTGCCGATGACACCGGCCTGGAAGTAGCCGCCCTGAACGGAGAGCCGGGCGTGTACTCGGCGCGCTACGCCGGTCCCCAGCGCTCCGCCGCCGACAACGTGGCCAAGCTGCTGCAGGAACTCCAAGGCCAGCCTAACCGCGCGGCCCAGTTCCGGACCGTGGTGGCGCTGGTACTGCCCAGCGGCGCGGTCCACGAGTTTGCCGGGGCCGTAGACGGCACCATTACCGAACAGGTGCGGGGCGCGGACGGCTTTGGCTACGACCCTATTTTCCAGCCCGCCGACCACAGTCTGACTTTCGCCGAAATGAGTCTGGCCGAGAAAAACACCCTGAGTCACCGGGCACGGGCGGTGGAGCAGTTGATACGCTTTTTAGAAGCTCAGGCGGGAAAACGGTAGCCAAACCGGAAATATTCGCGGCTATAAGGGCCCAAAAACACCGCGGCACAAGTCATTTTGTTACTTTTGCAGGGTTGGCCCTGTCGGTACGGGCCACTTCCCACCCCCATGCAACATCCTTTCATCGTCGGTATTACGGGCGGCAGCGCCTCGGGCAAGACCACCTTTCTGCGCCGCCTGCTGGCCTCGTTTCCTGAAGAAGACATCTGCCTGATTTCGCAGGACAACTACTACCACCCGCGCGAAAGCCAGTCGATTGATGTCAATGGCGTCACCAACTTCGACCTGCCCTCTTCCATCGACTCGGCTGCCTATGCCGCCGATGTGCTGCAAATCAGCCAGGGTCGGGAGGTGCGCCGTCAGGAATACACGTTCAACAACCCGAACGTGAAGCCGGCCGAGCTGGTCTTCCGGCCCGCCCCTATCGTGGTCGTGGAAGGCATCTTCGTATTTTACTTCGAGGAAGTAGCCAAACTGCTCGACTTGAAAGTATACATCGATGCCCGGGAGCACGTGAAGCTGCAGCGCCGCATCGTGCGCGACCGGGACGAGCGGGGCTATGATTTGGAAGACGTGCTTTACCGCTACACCAACCACGTAGCGCCGACCTACGAGAAGTACATCAAGCCCTTCAAGCAGGATGCCGACATCGTAATTCCCAACAACCGCCACTTCGACCGGGGCTTGGAGGTGCTGGTTTCCTTCCTGCGAAACAAAGTAGTAGAAGCCAAACAATAGCCTGTTTCGGACAAGACAAAAAGCCTCGGGCCGCTTCTGAAAAGGAGTTGCCCGAGGCTTTTTGCTGGCTCAGGCCTAGCCCAATTTCAGCGGGCTGACTTGCTCACAGGGCTAATTGCGCGGTGGCTGGCTACGGATTTTAATAACGTTTGTTAGTCTTTTTGGGCTTAATCTGCCGGATTTCCCTTGCCCGCGCTACCGGGTTTGGCTATATTTGTAGCCATTGCCTTGAGAATGTCCGTCTTTATCTCCCACTTTTTGCCTCGCCTGCGCTTCACGCTGCTCACAGCTACCCTGCTGTTTGTGCTGTCGTTGAACCATCAGGCCGTTGCTACCTACCGGGTTCCGGTGGGCAAGGAAACGCGCGTGGGTGCTGGGCCTAAAGCGGCTCTGGTAAAGCAAAAAGTTCTTTTAGAAGCCACGGCCCCCCTGGGCTTATGGCTGGCTCCGGCCGCCGATGCCTGGCAGCCCGACTTCGAACCGTTGGTATGGCCCCGTCTGCAACAGCAAGCGGCCATATTGCAGCCCCGGCCCAGTGCCGTTCCTGATTTGTTTCGTTCCCGGCTGCTGGTGGCAGCCCTGTCGCCACACGCTCCCTAACGGAGGCGGTTCTGTTGTGCGGCTCTATTAGGAGCCGACTTGCCCTTGCAAGTGCAGTTGACGCGCCGCGGACATAGCTCCGCCGCCCGATCCGGATTACTTTCCCGAATACATTTTACTTTCTCTCAATGCGTAATAAAGGACTTATTATCGCGCTGACGGCCGTCGTGACGGCTTTATGCGCGTACTTTCTCTTCTTCACCTACGTCTCGCGCGGCGTTCAGCAAGACGCGGTGGCGTACGCTACCCAGGGTGGCAAGCTCGACGAGCGTCAGCGCCAACACTACCTCGACTCAGTGTGGCGCGCTCCGGTATTCAGCTTTCTGGGTGCCGACTATACCTACCGTGACGTACGCGCCTCAGAGCTGGGCCTCGGCCTCGACCTGAAAGGCGGCATGCACGTAACGCTGGAAGTGTCGCCGGTGGAAATCGTGCGCGCTATGTCGGGCAACTCCAAGGACGCAAACTTCAACAAGGCGCTGGCTCAGGCCCAGGAGCTGCAGAAGACCAACCCATCGACGCCCTTCACGGCGCTGTTTGCCCAGGCCTACCGCACCATCGCGCCCAACGACCGGCTGGCCCGCATCTTTGCTAACACGACCAACAAGAGCCGGGGCATCGACATCAACTCGCCCAACGAGAAGGTAATTGCCGCCATCGACAAGGAAGAGGAAGAAGCTATTGACCGCTCCTTCAACATCCTGCGTACCCGCGTCGACAAGTTCGGCGTAAACCAGCCCAACATCCAGCGCGTGAAAGGCACGGGCCGCATCCAGATCGAGTTGCCCGGCGTCGACAACCCGGACCGCGTGCGCAAGCTGCTGCAGGGCCAGGCCAAGCTGGAGTTTTGGGAAGTATGGCGCACCGACGAGTTCGGCCCCTACTTCAACCAGCTCAGCGAAGTACTGACCGCCAAAGAAGCTGCTGAGAAACTCAACGGCACCGCCGCTGCTACTCCCGCCGCTACCACCGACACTACCGCTACGGCTGCTACCGCTGCCGCCGGCGACTCTTCTTCCCTGGCCAGCCAGCTGGCTAAGAACAAGCCCGCTACGACTGCTAAGGCTGACTCGGCTAATCCCCAGCAGGGCAACGCCCTGGCCAAGCTCTTCACGATGCCCGGTGCTCTGGGCTCGAACGTGCGCGACACTGCCCGCGTGAATGCCCTGATGAAGAGCCCCGAGGTGCGCAACGTATTGCCCGCCAACCTGACCTTCCTGTGGGGTGTGAAGCCCGACGTAATCGAAGGCCAGGAGTACTTGCAGTTCTACGCCATCCGCAAGTCGCGGGAGGCTACCGCCCCGCTCGGTGGCGAGGTAGTATCGGATGCCCGCCAGGACTACGACCAGGGTGGTCGTCCGGAGGTAAGCATGCAAATGAACCCCTCGGGTGCCAAGAAGTGGCAGCGCTTGACGGCGGCCAACATCGGCCGCCAGGTGGCTATTGTGCTTGATGACTACGTGTACTCGGCTCCCGTGGTACAGGCTGAAATTGCCGGTGGTAACTCCAGCATCTCGGGCAACTTCTCGATTGAAGAAGCTCAGGACTTGGCCAACGTACTGAAGGCCGGTAAGCTCCCCGCTCCTACTCGCATCGTGGAAGAGGCCGTAGTAGGTCCTTCGCTCGGTCAGGAAGCCATCAACCAGGGTTTGTACTCGTCGCTGGCTGGCTTGGTGCTGATCATGATTTTCATGGCCGTGTACTACGGCAAGGCTGGTTTGGTAGCTGATGCTGCCCTGCTCTTCAACGGCTTCCTGATTCTGGGCGTACTGGCCCAGTTCGGCACGGCCCTTACCCTGCCCGGTATTGCTGGTCTGGTGCTGACCTTCGGCATGGCCGTAGACGCCAACGTACTGATCTTCGAGCGTATCCGCGAAGAACTGGACCATGGCCTGACCGTAAAAGACGCCATCAACAAAGGCTACGCCCGCGCTTTCTCGGCCATCTTCGACTCCAACGTAACGACGATGCTGATTGCCGTTATCCTGGGCTTCTTCGGCACGGGTCCGGTTCAGAACTTCGCCATCACCCTGGGTATCGGCGTACTGACCTCCTTCCTGTCGGCCGTATTCGTGTCGCGCCTCATCATTGAGTGGCTCACCAAAGACAAGGAAACCAGCAGCATCACCTTCAGCACGCCTATTTCGCGTCACCTGTTCAAGGGCTGAACTTCGACATCGTGGGCAAGCGCAAGATTGCCTATGCCGTTTCGACCATCTTCATCATCATCGGCTTCGTGCTGATGGCCGTGCAGGGTGGCCCCAACCTGGGGGTTGACTTCCGCGGTGGCCGCAGCTACGTGGTTGATTTCAACAAGGCTGAAGTTGCTTCCGACATCAAAGAATCGTTGGCCGATGACTTCCAGGGTGCTGGTACGGAGGTAAAAACCTTTGGCTCGCCGACCCGCCTGCGCATCACCACCGGCTACCTGGCCGAGGATGAAAGCACCGCTGCCGACGAGAAAGTGCAGAACGCGCTGCTGGCTGGCCTGAAGCAATACGGCGCCGACAATCCGCAGATCAAGAGCACCTCGAAAGTAGGCGCTACCATTGCCGACGACATCAAGAAGACTTCGGTACTGAGCCTGGGCCTGACCCTGCTGGGTATCTTCGTCTACGTATTGTTCCGCTTCGAAAAGTGGCAGTACTCGATGGCGGCCGTAGTGGCCCTGTTCCACGACGCCCTGCTGGTTATTGCTGCCTACCCCATTGCCCGTCTGTTCGGTTTGAACTACGAAATGGACCAGATCTTCGTGGCCGCCGTGCTGACCATCATCGGCTTCTCGATGAACGACACCGTGGTTATCTACGACCGGATCCGGGAATACCTGCGCGAGAATCCGCACCTGACGTTTGCCCAGGTAGTAAACCCGGCCCTGAACAGCACGTTCTCCCGCACGATGATTACGTTTACCACCGTATTCCTGGTAGTAATCGTACTCTACATCTTCGGTGGTGAGACGCTGCGTTCGTTCTCCTTCGCCATGATCGTGGGTATTATCTTCGGTACGTACTCGTCGCTGTTTATCGCTACGCCGATTATCCTCGACACTTACGGCCGCAAGGAAGCCCGCGAGCGTGGCACGACCACTTCGACGGTCATCACCGACGCCGACGCTCCCAAGCTATCGACCACAGTTCAATAAAGAAGTACGGGTTGACCCGCTTCACTGGGTTAATTCGATTTCATAGCCGAACAAAAAAGCCTGACCATGCCGGTCAGGCTTTTTTGTTGCCGTTTTAGTAGCTGCTGCCCAGCCATTTTATTAAATTTTATAAACTGAGGCAACCATTCTTCGCCGCCCTCCGAGTCGTTGGATATATCCCCCGCCGCCGTGCCCCAACCTGACCACGACCCCGAGATGCTTGTTGCCCTACTGGCTGGCTGCCAGCGGGCGGAGCGCGACGCGCAGCGGCGGCTGTATGGGCTGTACTATAACTTTGCCATGAGTATCTGCCTGCGCTACACCCGCACCCGCGACGCGGCCATGGAGGCTGTCAACGACGGGTTCCTGAAGGTGTTCCGCGACGTGAGCCGTTTCGACGTGGCCCGCCACGAAGTCAGCGGCTCGTTTCGGGGCTGGCTCAAGCGCATCATGATTCACACGGCCATCGACCATTACCGCAGTCAGGAAAAGCATCAGCACCAGCAGGAGCTCAATGACGTGGCTTTTGCCGAAGCCGACACCGGCCATTCCGCTCTCGATACCCTTTCCTATGATGAGCTGCTGCACCTGATTCAGCAGCTTTCCCCGGCTTACCGCACGGTTTTCAACCTTTACGTCATCGACGGTTTTACCCACGAAGAAGTAAGCACCCAGCTGGGCATCTCAGTGGGAGCTTCGAAATCCAACCTGTCCAAGGCGCGTGCCCACCTAAAGCACCTTCTTAAACAAACCAACCACCATGCGTACGCCGGATATGTCGGATGAGGAACTCGACGCGCTGTTTCAGCGAAGTGCCGAGAACTATCCCGACGAACATAACCTCAGCGCCTGGCTGCAGATGGAGCGGAAGCTGGACGAAGCCGCCGCCGGGCAGCTCGTGCGCCAGAAGGTGGTACGCATCTTCGCGTTGGAAACCGTGGTGCTACTGCTAGCCCTACTGGGCTGGCTGAGCTATTCTAACTATTCGCAACAACCCCAGGCCGGAAAGGCAGCCAGACAAACTCCTGCCTCAATAGCGGCAACTCCAGGCGCTACGCCGACTATCCTTTCCAAGCCAGAATCAACTACTCCGGCCCAGGGCGTTGCGGCTCGTCGGCAACCGGCTGCTACCCTGGCTGCCGTGGCCCTGCCGAGCCTTTCAGGACCAGAAGCTACTCCAGCAGTTTCGTCACCCGCGCCAGTTGAAGCCGCGCTGCCGAATACAGCCCCCGGGCGGACTACCCGGCCAGCTCGGAGTTCTTTCCGCCTGCCAATAGCGGTAGTACCAACTCGGAAGCCGAATCCGGCTTTTCAGACCATGGCTACGGCTTACCCAACAGAATCAGTGGTGGCGGCTGGCCCGAGTGCTGGAAGGTCGGTTGCCCACCCGGCGGCACTCACGCCGGCGGCGCCTGAGCGTTCAACTCAAGTTCCGGCGGGTTTGCCGGCGGCTGAGCTGCCGGTAGCCCCTACCTTCACGCCCCGCCCAGAGGCTCCAGTGCCCGCGTCCGTAACGCCCGACGCCGACAAGACGGTGGCCTCCGCTCCGGTGGCTTCTGAAACAGCTGTTGCAGCAGCTTTGCAGCCGGGTGGTGAGCCCCTACCCGACAGCCCTTCAGGAGCCACCCCGCCACCCGCTGACTCGGCCGCTACTGCTGCTTCGGTAGCAGCAGGGCCCACTACCCCGCTGCCCGCGCCGGCCCCGGCGGACTCTGTGAATAACCAAAAGCCCAAACAGCCGGCCCGCACGAAGCCGGCTTACCGCCTCAGTATTGGCGGACTGTATGCCCCGGAGCTAAGCACTGTGGGCTGGACCACAACCACTTCCCCCGGCAGCAACCTGGGCATTGTGGTGGAGTACCGCTTCACCAACCGGCTCCGGCTCAATGTGGCGGCCATTCGCTCCGTGAAACGCTACGTAGCCCGCGGCAGTGACTACACCGTGCCCGCTGGCACCTGGGACGCCAACTATACCATCGACCAAGTGGGAGCCGTGTGCCGCATTACTGATTTGCCCATCAACCTGCGCTACGACGTGCTCAATCGTGAGAATATGGCCGTGTTTGTATCGGCTGGGCTCACCTCCCTGCTGATGCGCGACGAGCAGTATGCCTACGACTACGAGTACTATGGGAAGTACTACACCCGCGACTGGAACATCAGCAAAGGCTCCAACCACTTCTTGAGCGTGGTCAACCTCTCGGCGGGCTATGAGCGGAGCCTGGCCAACCGCTGGTCGGTGCAGGGGGAGCCGTTTGTGAAGGTGCCATTGGGCGGCGTAGGCTTCGGCAAAGTAAAGCTCAGCAGCGCCGGCGTGTTTTTCAGCCTTAAATACCACCTGCTCCCGACCCGCTAGCCGGGTCCTGACCGCGCCCCGCGCCGGTTTTGTCTGCCACCATTTCCTGCTTTATATGCTACGCCCAGTACTTTTTCTGGTTGGCGGACTGGCTATGCTCAGCAGTTGCGCCTACGACAACGCGGAGGAGCTTTTTGCCGCGCAGCCCACGGTGCAGTGCGACGTTACGAGCACCACCTACAGCGCCACCATTTCGCCCATCCTGGACCAAAGCTGCCGCAACTGCCACAGCGCCCGGTTTCCGAGCGGCAACGTGAACCTGGAAGGCTACGCCCAGGCCAAGCGCTACGCCGACAACGGTATGCTGGTGGGCGTCACGAGCCACGCCCCCGGCTTCGACCCTATGCCCCTGGGAATGCCCAAGCTTTCGGACTGCGACGTGGCCCGCATCAAGCAGTGGGTGGAAAACAAAGCCCCCAATAACTAAGCCTGCCCTGCTATGAAAACGCTGTTATTACTCGGGCTCTGCCTGCTGCTGCCGCCCGCCGCCCAGGCCCAGAGCAAATACTCGACCCAGGACGGAATGATCCGCTTTTTCTCCGGCACGCCCCTGGAAGACATAGAGGGCCGTAGCACCCAGGCGGCCGGCGTACTGGACCTGAACACGGGCAAAGTGGCCTTTAGTGTGCCTATGAAGTCGTTCATTTTCAAGCGGACCCTGATGCAGGAGCACTTCAATGAAAACTACGTGGAATCGGACAAGTACCCAAAGGCCACATTTGTGGGCCGGATTGCGGGCTTTCAGGCCGGGCAGCTACCGGCGGCCGGCCCCGGCCGGTGCAGGTAGAAGGCGACCTGACTATTCACGGGGTGAAGCGCCGGGTGAAAGTGCCGGGTACGCTGGAGCTGAAAAACAACCGCCTGCTGGTAACCTCCAAGTTTGCGGTGGCCCCAGCCGACTACAATATCGAAATTCCGGCCCTGGTCCGCGACAATATTGCCAAGAGCATGGAAGTCACCCTGGCCTTCAGCTGCGACCCAGCGCCCACGTCCCAAACCGCCGTTGCCCGATGAGCCTACTTCGCCCTTTCCCGTTGCGGCAACTGCTCGGCAGCTTGCTATTCGTATTGCTCGGCGCTTTGCCAGTCTTGGCCCAGGACGACGACCTGCTGCAGGAGCTGGAAGCTAAGGCCGCCGACAGCACCCGCTCCCGCGTACCCGACTTCACTCTGGCTACCTTCAAGGGCACCCACATCATCAACTCCCAGTCGGTGGAGACGCCGGGGAAGGCACGCTGCTATTCCTGATTCAGCACCGCTTCGGGACGCTCAACAGCGGGGCCTATAACTTCTTCGGCCTCGACCAGGCCGTGCTGCGCCTAAGCTTCGAGTACGGCCTCACCGACCGGCTGGCTCTGGGTGTGGGCCGCAGCTCCCAGGAAAAAACCTTCGACGGCTTCGTCAAATACAAGGCCCTGCGGCAAAGCACCGGCACCCACGCCATGCCGGTTTCGCTGACGCTGCTAGCCACGTCGGCCCTTACCTCGCTGAAATTCGCGGAGCCTGAGCGCACCGACAAAACCCGACTGACCTACACCTACCAGGCCCTGATTGCGCGCAAGTTCAGTTCGTCGTTGTCGGTGCAGCTTATGCCCACGCTGGTGCACCGCAACTTCGTGGACACCAAGCGGGACCAAAACGACGTGTACGCCCTGGGCGCGGCCGTGCGGCAGAAGCTCACCAAGCGCCTGGCTCTCACGGCCGACTACTTCTACTTGCTGCCCGGCTCCACCGCCGATGCTATGCGCAACGCCCTGGGTGTAGGCGTCGATATCGAAACCGGCGGCCACGTGTTTCAGCTGCACTTCACCAATGCCCAGGGCATGCAGGAAAGCTTGTTTGTACCCCGCACTACCGGCAACTTCTTCGACGGCGACATCTACTTCGGCTTCAATGTGAGCCGGGCCTTTACCGTCAAAAGCCGGTAGGTGGTGAGGTCCAGTCTGGTTGTAATGGAATAAAATTAATTTCGATTATAAGCAGTCGATTACTGCCAGCGTGGTTGTAATGGAATTTATTTTTTACTGATTACAACCACACGCAGCCCTAGGCAGCACACCACAAAAAAAGCCCGGCTACTGCTAGCCGGGCTTTTCTATATCAATGCGGGGAGTACTTACACCGTAATGCCTTCGGCTACGACTTCGGTTACTTCGGGCACCATGCGCTTGAGCAGGTTTTCGATGCCCGACTTCAGCGTAACGGTGGCCGAGGGGCAGCCCGAGCACGAGCCCTGCAGGTTTACGGTCACCACGCCCTTGTTGTAGGAGCGGAAGGTGATGTTGCCGCCATCCTGCTCTACAGCTGGGCGCACGTAGTTTTCGAGCAGGTCAATTACTTTTTGGCTGATCTGCTGATCCTGCTCGGAGGCGTCGCCGGTGGCTACGGCCTCGTGGGCAGCTTTCTGCTCGGCCACGGGGTCCACGGTGAAGATGGGTCCGCCGGCTTCTACGTACGACTTGAGGAAAGTGCGCAGCTCGGGAATCAGGTGGGTCCAGGTCAGGTCCGAGGCCTTGGTGATGGTCACGAAGTTGGCCGCAATAAACACCCGGCTCACGTAGTCGAAGTTGAACAGCTCCTGGGCCAGCGGCGAGTTGGCGGCGGCCTCCAGGTTAGGATAATCCACGCTCACCCCGTCGCTAAGCAGCTGGGTGTTGAGCACGAACTTCATGGATTCGGGTTGGGGCTGGCTTCGGCGTAAATAGAAACCGGGCAGCGGGGAAGTGAGGGTATCAGCCATGTTTGAAAGACTTGGAGACGATAGAGAAAACGCAGGAAGCTGCGCTAAAGTAGTAAACAGCAGTGGCGGTAAAACCGTGCCACGCGCTATATGTTGCGAAGGTACGCAAGTAGTGGCAGTTTGATATGTTCTGGCCCCGCCAGAATGACTATCGGGTGGCTACGCAGTGCCAGAAGCTCAGAGACTTGCCGGCGCCTTACGCCTTGTTGGCCCGGGCCCGCAGCAGCATATCAGCCACGACCAGGTTGGTCATGGCATCCACGATGGGTACGGCCCGGGCAGCACGCAGGGGTCGTGCCGGCCTTTGCCGGCCAGGGTTATTTCCTCGCCCTGGTCATTAATGGTAGTCTGAGGCTGCAGAATGGTAGCCACAGGTTTGAAGGCCACCCGGAAGTAAATATCCTGCCCGTTGCTGATGCCGCCCTGAATCCCACCCGAGTGGTTGGTACGGGTGCGCACCTGGCCCTGCTCGTCGGTGTAAAAGGCGTCGTTGTGCTCGGAGCCAAACAGCAGCGTGCCCGCAAAGCCGGAACCGTACTCGAAGCCTTTCACCGCGTTGATGCTGAGCATGGCCTTGCCTAATTCGGCGTGGAGCTTATCAAACACCGGCTCGCCGAGGCCAGCCGGTACGCCCAGCACCACGCCCGTCACCAGGCCGCCTACGGTATCCTGCCGGTCCCGGGTCTGCCGAATCAGCTCGGTCATCTGCTCGGCGGTTTCGGGGTGGGGGCAGCGCACCATGTTCGTATCAATCAGGCTCAGATCCAGCTGCTCATAGCCCACGGGCACCACTACGGCCCCTACTTGCGACACGTAGCTCAGGGCCCGGATGCCGTGCTGGGCCAAAAACTCGCCAGCCACCGCGCCGGCCGCCACCCGGGCCGCCGTTTCGCGGGCCGAACTGCGGCCCCGCCCCGGTAGTCACGCTGCCCGTACTTCTGGTCGTAGGTATAGTCGGCGTGCGAAGGGCGGTAGGCGTGCTCAATGTGGGAGTAGTCGTGGCTGGCCTGGTCCTGGTTGCGAATCAGCAGGCCAATGGGAGTGCCGGTCGTTTGCCCGTTGAAAATACCCGACAGCACCTCTACCTGGTCGGCCTCCTTGCGCGGGGTCGTCAGCTCCGACTGCCCGGGCCGACGCCGGTCCAGTGCCGCCTGAATGGTGGCTACCTCAATGGAAATTCCGGCCGGACAGCCATCAATGACAACGCCGATGCCGGGTCCGTGGGATTCGCCGAAGGTGGTAATGCGGAATAAGGTACCGAAGGTGTTCATGGGCAAAGCATCAGTTTGGCCGCAAAGGAACTGCTAAAACTTGAGTTAGCAGGCCTGACGCTGTAAAGGATTTACCCTGAAAGCGAAGCGTACACTATACGACCAGAGCACCCCTGCTCCTTTCAGCTTACCGATTGCTACTTGACAGCGCCAGCCTGCACTATTCCATTAAAAAAATGAGTAGCGAGCCTGTAATTGCCCCGGCTTGACCAAAAAGAAAAAGTACCCGAAAGTAGGTATTGTCCTGGCCTGCTGATAGCCCTAGCTTTACGTGGGCAAGCATTTCGCTTGCGCAACACCCCGGCTACCGTGTGCAGCATTAAGTAATACTTCTGGGATACTGATGCTCAGTTCAAGTGCCCCTCAGCTTTGGCCATGAAACAACTTCTACTATTCTTCTTGCTCTGCGCAATTACCCGCTTGGGGGCTGCCCAACAGTGTGCGTTTAACCTGACGTCGCAAAAGCAAGTGAATGACGTAGCCGCGTCGGGCTGCACAACCGCCTTGAGCCTTGCCATATACGGTGGCAGTAACGCTTCTACTGACCCTGACAAAATCGTTGACCTATCGCCGTTGTCGTGTATCACGGCAGTCACCGGCGGGGTTTACATCTCTGTCGGTGACCTTACCAGCCTTCAGGGCCTGGCCAATATCCGGACTATCGGTGGCAACTTGACAATTAACTCGGCCACTTCTAATCCCAGCCTGGGTGTCAATTCGTTTCAGAGCCTGGAATCCGTAACAGGAGACGTAACTATCTTCAACAGCTCCGGCTTAACGGCCATTGCTGGCTTCCCCTCCTTACGAACTGCCCGAACGGTCAGCATCACCCGCAACCCCGCCCTGGAAAGCATTACTGGGTTTAATGCGTTGCAGGCAACTGGTCTGTTTTCCATTTCGCAATGCACAGCCCTTCGCTCAATTAACGGCTTTATAAACCTAGCGACCTTGGTGGGCCCAACCAGTCAGGAGCCGTCGCAATTCAATATCAGCAATAATCCGGCCCTGCAGGAAATTCTGGGTTTCACGTCCCTGAGTACTGTAGATAATTTTAGCCTCACCCAAAATGACGCCCTGCAGCAGATTCCTTCCTTCGCCAACTTGCGGAAAGTGGGTAACCTAGTTATTCAGAACTGTGGACGCCTGACAACCATACCCGGCTTTAGCGGAGGCTTGCAGGTAAACGTCTGCAACGTGGTGGCCAATCCACTGTTGCAAAAGATTCCTGGCTTTAATCGCCTACGGGTGTGGCAGCAGCTCAACATCAATAATAATCCCGCCCTGCAGAAGGTATCCGGCTTTAACAACGGCTCGCCCGCAGTTGTCAACATTGACACCAACCCAGGACTGACTGTGATTTCCGGGTTTCGAAACACTGTGTTCTCCAGCAATTATATCTACGTTCAGAACAACGCCCTGCTAGACAGCATCTCGGGCTTCGGAGGAGATGATGCGCCGTACGTCATTTACGTCAGAAACAACCCCCGGCTGCGGGGTATTGAGGGGGCTTTGCATATAGATCCTACATCACGCTGTCAGTTTTATTTATTCAAAATAACCCCAGCTGGCCGCCTGTGCGCAGCCGTGGATCTGCAGCTATCTGCGGCGGAAGGGTTCGGCCTATTTTGACAACAACGCGGCCGGCTGCACAACGGCCGCCATTTTGCAGAGTTGCCAAATCCTGCCCGTACAGACTCCTGATGCGGAGCTGGCGCCGGCATATCCCAACCCCGTCCAGGATATCCTGCATCTGCCCTCTCCAACATCCTATGTCGTCCGTGACATGCTGGGCCGGGTAAAGCTGCAGGGCCAGGGCGCTCATATTTCTATGGGCGACCTGCCAGCCGGCATCTATCTAGTGGAAACGGGCCAGGGGCTGAACCGACAGCTCCGAATTAGTAAGCAGTAACCAGGACTCGTCGAGGCGGTGCTTTTTATACCGCCTTACTCCCGACGCCCGCTGCGCCACCAGCCTACCAAAGCCACTACGCCCAGGGCCAGCAAAATATAGTTGGCGTAGCGCCGCACTTCGGTATAAGCGTCGCGGCGCTGCAGCGTGTTGTCGGCCGAGTCCAGCACATCCTGGTAGAATGGGTCGTCGGGGCGGGCATTGAAGACCCCAACCGTGCTCTGGGCTCCTTTCAGCCGGGGCCTCACCTCGGCCGCAGCGTGTCGTAGCGTGCCGTTTCGGGATTGAATACAACCAGGCTAAAGAGACTGTCGAGGGCAAGCTCGCCTGGGCGGCGGCCAATTAGCCGGTAAGTGAACCGCTTGCTTCCGCCTACGCGCCCGCCCTGACGGGTTACGCCCAGCTCAGTATCGGGCCCGTACACTTCCACCCCGGCCGGCAGCGGAGGCAGTACCGGCGCAGTTAGGGCAGCCAGATTGCCTTCGCCTTCCACCGTGAACGAATACGTGAAAGCCTTGCCGGTCTGGAAAGTGGTGCGGTCAATAGATTCGCGCAGGCGGTAGTCGCCCACCGGTACCTGGTCGCGCAGGGGGTGTGGCGGCAGGGCCTTGACGGCAATAGTACGCGGCGTCGTTCGGTAGATTTTAAAGCCTTCCATCCGGTTGTCGAGGCCGACTTCGGGCTTTTTGGCTACCCGGTACTTCACCATCTGCAGCGGAATTTCCGGAAAAGTCAGCGGCTCGGTGTTCAGCGGGTAATATTCGGCCTCGTAGAGGCGGTAGCGCAGGTAGGTTTTGCCCCGGCCACCACTGTTTCGGGCACGATTTCCTGCTCATTAAAGGGCTCTTCCCAGGCCGTGCGCTGCCGCATGCGCCGCAGAATCTCGGGCAGCTGCCCCCCGAAGTTATAGAAGCTCAGCAGCCCCTGGTCGGCGGGCGTCAGGTAAAAGTACAGGCCCACGTGCACGCCTTCGCCCACAAAAACCGTGGCTTTATCGGGTACCAGGGCCATAAAGGCGTTGTCGTGGGGCTCTACGTACTCCTGGGGCTTGGGCTTGCCGAAGAGCTTATCGAGCAACCCCAGGCCCTGCACGGCCCCACCCGCGGCCGGTGGGGGCACCACGGCTTGCTGAGCCAGCACCTGCAGCTTAGCCCCGGCCGACTGCACCGTTAGCCCGTTCACGGTCATCGTGAAAGGCTTGAGCTCAAATTCGCCCTCGTTGTAGGCCGCGTAGCGCTGGGTAATGGTCAGCTCCGTGGACGTTTGCCCGCCCACGATGCGCGTGGTCGTAGTGCTCGACTTGCTGCTTTTCTTAAAGCCTTCGATATCGGGAAAGGGCGAGTAGCGCTCCAGCGGAGCCCCGTGCAGTCGGAAGCTGATGGTGAAATAGTCGTTGACCGGAAAGCTGGTTCGGCCCAGCACGATGTCGGCCTGTCCTGGCCCAGTCTGGGCGCGCAGCTCCCCTCCGACCCCAATCAGGAGTAGAAGCAGCAAAAAAAACACGCCCAGTTTGGTGGTCATTCTACAGGCAAAAATGAGGGCGCAAAGCTACATAAAAACGTCTCTACCAGGCCAGATGCCGGTAAACGCCCGCTTGCTCAAATTCTATATACACTATTTGGTATACAGAAAAAGCTCAACAATAGCAATCCGATTTTGAAGCAGTGCCGTAAATGGTTTCAAATCTCAACAGCTTCTAGGTTTTGTCCTGCAAAAAACGACTGCAAAAGCCGTACTGGCAGCGCTTTGCCTACTTTTCCCTTTCACCCTTACAATTTCCTCCCATGTCTAAAATCATCACCTCCGGTGGAGACGAGGCCGAGTTCGCCAAGCCCCTCTACGTTCCGATTAAAAGACGCTCTTTCTTTATGTACGCCGGCGCTACGGCCGGAGCCACGGCTCTGCTGCTTTCCGGTTGCAACGATGACGACGACGAAACGGTAGCTCCCGGCGCGGTAAGCCTGGGCTCGGGCGACGTGGGAGTACTTAACTACGCCTACGCCCTGGAACAGCTGGAAGCGGCTTTCTACGCCCGGGTAAAGGCTAGCCCCGCTGCTGACTTCTCCGCCACCGAGAAAGAGTATTTTAATCAGGTAGCTGCGCACGAAGCCATTCACCGCGACTTCCTCAAGGCCGCTATCAACCGTGATGCGCCCGGTAAGATCATTGCCAACCTGAATCCCAACTTCGATTCAATCGACTTCACCAAGCGGGCTACCGTGCTGGCTGCTGCCAAGACCTTTGAGGACTTGGGCGTGCAGGCCTACAATGGCGCTGGTAAATACCTCAAAACGCCGGCTTACCTGGTTATTGCCGGTCAGATCGTATCGGTAGAGGCCCGTCACGCAGCTTACGTGCGGGATTTGATTGCCAACGGCAGCTTCGCCGACGACTCCATCGTGGACGCTACCACTGGCCTCGACAAGGCCCTGGAGCCCGTCGATGTTATTGCTGCAGCTCAGGGCTTTATCAAGGAAAAGCTCGACGCGACCAGCGTAGGCAAGTAATTTCTTCTCCGTTTAACGACTCCCCATCATGAACATATTTCGCATCATCGAGCAATTGTCGGAGGTAGACGCCGACGTATTAGGCCGCTTCGACTCCCGGCGCGCCGCTTTCAAAACCTTGGGCGAAACCGCCAAAAAGGGTGCCCTGGCTGCCGCTCCGGTATTTGTAGCCTCCCTGTTTCAGAAAGCCTACGGCCAAACCACCGGCAGCGCCGTTATCGACGTTCTGAACTACGCCCTGACGCTGGAACTGCTCGAGGAAGACTTTTACGTCAAGATGATTGCTGGCGGACAGGTTCCGACCGGTGCTCCCGCCGGGGCCATTGCCTTGATTAAAAAGCACGAGACGGCCCACGTAACGCTGCTCACCAACACGATCAAAGCCCTGAACGGTACTCCCGTGGCTGGGGTGAAGTTCAAGACTTCGGCCTTCCCGGCTGCTTACGCCGACCAACTGGCCGTAGCGCAAGCCCTGGAAGACACCGGTGTGCGAGCCTACAAAGGCCAGGCCGGGGCACTGATTGGAGCCATGGCCGGCACCACCAGCCTGTTGCAGGTAGCCCTGCAGATTCACTCTGTAGAAGCCCGTCACGCCGCGCACATCCGCACGATGCGCGGCCAGACGCCCTGGGTGGGCCTCAACGAAATGGGTGCTACCTACACCGGCGCCATTCCGGAGAGCAACATCTCGCAGTCGGGTGTAAACCTGACCACGCAGCTGGGCACTACCTATTCGGCTGCTGATGCTGCTGCCTCGTTCGACGAGATTCTGACCCGGGCCGAGGTGCTCGACAGCTCCCGCGCCGGCGGCTTGGTGCAGCCCTAAGCGCACTACTCTTCGCAGTAATAAAAAGGGTGACTCCGCAGTGGAGTCACCCTTTTTGTTTTTTGTCAGCCAGTTCGGCACACGCAACCTTTGCCTGGGCTCGTTACTCCTGTCATTGGGGCATCCCAGTTTATCGGAGTATCTTTGTAAGAGCTGCTTTTCTATAAACAGGCCACCAAGTCTTTCTGCCGCGTATTTTTAGCTAATGTCTGAGTCTGCTTCTCCTTCCTTTCTGGCCCGTACGATGCGGCGCCGCTCCTTTTTTCGGGTAGCCGGTGCTACTGTTGCTGCCTCCACACTGGTACTTGCGGGCTGTGTTAAAGACCCCGTCGAGCCCGACAATACGGAGGCAATATCCCTGAACCTGGGGACCGGCGACCCGGGCTTGCTCAACTACCTGTTCCTGCTCGAGCAGCTGGAGGCCGCTTTCTACCAGAAAGTAGTGACCACGCCCCCGGCCGACCTGCAGGCTGGAGAGCTGGTAGCCCTCACCGACGTGCGCGACCACGAGGTGATTCACCGCGAATTCTTCCGGCAGCTTCTGGGCAGCAATGCCATGGCTACCGTCGAGTTTAACTTTACTACCATCAATTTCAATACCCGGGCGGGTGTGCTGGCCGCGGCCCGCACGTTTGAGGACCTGGGCGTAGCTGCTTACAACGGGGCGGCTAAGCTGTTTACCTCGAAAGCCAACCTGGCCCTGGTCAGCAAGATTGCCTCGGTGGAGGCCCGCCACGCAGCCTTTATCCGTGACCTGGTGCAGCCCGCTGATCCTTTCAGCGACGTGGTAGGTGCCGGCGGTTTGGGTGCCGTTCTGACGCCTCCGCAGGTTATTGCCGCTGCCGCCAGCTTTTTCCCTTATACCATCGTCGTTTCCGGATTGCCAACTGCCTAACCCGGCTGCGGCTCCGCTTATTCTTTGCCATGAACATTCTCCAACTGCTCGCTGATCTTGCCGCCGTTGACCCCGAATCCTACCAGCGCCTAAGTGGCCGCCGCGGGGCTCTGACCAGCCTGGGCCAAACTGGCCGCCGGGCAGTAGCTGCGGCAGTGCCCCTGGCTTTCGGCACCATGCTCACCAAGGCATACGGCCGCCGCTCCAACACGGTGCTCGATGCCTTTTCGCTGGCCCTGACCCTGGAATATCTGGAAAGTGAGTTCTACAAGCAGGCCCTGGCATCAGCACTCGTATTCCCGGGTTCCTCCAAAGCCGTCTTCCAGCAGATCTACCAGCACGAGCAGGACCACGTAGCCTTGCTGCAGGAAACCCTGCGCCTGTCGGGGGCTGCCCTGCCCGACAAGCCCAAGTTTGACTTTACCGGCAGCAAAAACGGCACGCGGGCAGCGCTTTTCCCCACCGTTTTCCAGGATTTCAGCACCTTTCTTAAAGTGGCTCAGTTGCTGGAAGACACCGGCGTGCGAGCCTACAAAGGCCAGGCCGACAGCCTCTTCACGGACAACGACCTGCTGGAAGCAGCCATCCGCATTCACGCCGTGGAAGCCCGGCACGCGGCCCACATCCGGGGCCTGCGGCGCGCTCAGGGAGCCAACGTGCGCCCCTGGATTAGCAAGGGAGAAGAAGTAATTACGGTGAAGGACGTTACGGACGCGGTGTACATCGGCGAGGACCTGGACCGGCAGCAACTGCCCGCCGTGGATACTAAAATCCCCTTCTTCCCCAACGACACCACCCAAATTGTAACCTCCACTGCGGATAAAGCGAAGCTCAGCTTGGCCGAGGCATTTGATGAGCCCATAAGCTCAACGACGGCCTCCACCATTGCTTCTCTGTTCATTTACAGCTAGCAGCCAGCTACGCACCTGTTGGGAATACTTTCAAGAACGGCTTCGGCCGTTCTTTTTTTGTATTAAGAAAGGGTTAAAGTAGACGGCTCAGCTTGCACTATCAAAACTTATTCTTGTATCTTTCAATAAACATCACCCGTATTAGCCTCCCAGCCGCAGCTTTTTCTGCAGCTCTCGTATAACACCTCTGCCCCCCAACCTACTCCTACCCAACCTACCCAAAACAACCTTGACCGATGCTGGAATACGTAAAAACCATCCTGCTAAAAGTCAGCTTCGACAAAATTCTATTTGAGAAAGAGCTGCGCAAAGGTTTCCGCATGCTCGTCCCGACGGAGTTAGCCGAGTTGAAAGCCTGGTGCTATCAACAGTTCGCTAAAGTCTACCAAGGCATTCTTAATCGTGTTTTTGCCTCGGCCGTCTAGCCCTCCTCTATTCTTCTAAGCTCATTTGCGCATCCGGTTCGTCTGTCACGAACCGGATGTTTCGTGTTAGGCCCGCGTAGCCCGTACGCTTCACTGCCGACTGCCGAAACAATTCCGAGAATAACTCGTGGGTTATTTCCTGCCAATCGTTGGCCTTGAGGTGGGGCAGTTGAGCATGGGGCCGAAACTGCGGCTCCTGGTGGGGCTTGGCAAAGCGGTTCCAGGGGCACACGTCCTGGCAGATGTCGCAGCCGAACACCCAGTTGCCAAACTTGCCCGCCACCTCCTGCGGAATCTGGTCCTTAAGCTCAATAGTGAAGTAGCTGATGCACTTGCTGCCATCTACCACGTAGGGGTTGGTAATGGCATCCGTCGGGCAGGCGTCCACACACTTGGTGCAGGTGCCGCAATAGTCCTTGATGGGGCCGTCGTAGTCCAGCTCCAGGTCCACGATGAGCTCGGCAATGAAGTAGAAGCTGCCCACGCCGGGCGTTATCAGGTTGGAATTTTTGCCCACCCAGCCCAGGCCGCTTTTCTTGGCCCACACCTTATCCATCACTGGAGCCGAGTCGACGAATACCCGGCCGCCCACCTCCCCTATTTCCTGCTGCATATCGTGTAGCAGCTCTTTTAGCTTGTCCTTGATGACGAAGTGGTAGTCGCGGCCGTAGGCGTACTTGCTGATCTTGAGCGTATCCTCGGCGGGCTGCTGGTCTTCCGGGGCCGGATAGTAGTTCAGCAGCAGGGAAATAACCGACTTGGCCCCGTCCACGAGCAGGCGCGGGTCGAGGCGCTTGTCGAAGTGGTTGGCCATGTAGCCCATCTTGCCGTTCATCTGCTGGTTGAGCCAGTTTTCGAGCCGGGGCGCTTCCTCTTCCAGAAACTCGGCCTTGGAAATACCACAGTACATAAAGCCCAGCTCCGCCGCGCGGCGCTTGATAAAGGCAGTATACTGGGCAGTGGGAAGCATGAGTCAGGAAATAGCTAACTACAAAAATACAGTATCCAGGGTTGATATTCGGTTTGTCTGCCGGTCATCCTAAGCAAAGGGAAAGAATACCTTCCTCACTTATCCCACTGGCGGCTCTAACAACGAAAAAGCCCTTTACCGTTTCTTGGTAAAGGGCTTTGACCATTTAATCTGGCTTGTCACGCAGGCTCACAGTGACAGTCGAAGTGAGAATTCAACAACCCTACTCCTCGGCCGGAGCTCCGAACAGGTCGCCGGGGAGTTGCCGCGCAGGTGCTGGGGCATAAGCTTGCCGAGGTGCTTGTAAGCGGCTTCGGTAGCTTCGCGGCCGCGGCTGGTGCGCTTGATGTAACCTTCCTGAATCAGGAAAGGCTCGTACACTTCCTCGATGGTTTCGGCTTCTTCGCCGCAAGCCGTGGCAATGGTGCTGATACCTACGGGCCCACCTTTGAACTTGTCGATAATGGTGTTCAGGATGCGCTTGTCCATGTCGTCGAGGCCGCGGGCGTCCACGTCGAGGGCGTTGAGGGCAAACTGGGCAATATCGACGGTGATGGTGCCGGTGCCTTTGATTTGGGCAAAGTCGCGGGTGCGGCGCAGCAGGTTGTTGGCAATACGGGGCGTACCACGGGAGCGGCGGGCAATTTCGAAGGCAGCATCCTCGTGAATGGGCGTAGCCAGAATCTCGGCCGAGCGCATCACGATGTCGGTCAGCAGCTTGGCGTCGTAGTACTCCAGGCGGGAGCTGATGCCGAAGCGGGCCCGCAGCGGCGAGGTGAGCATACCACTGCGCGTGGTAGCGCCGATAAGGGTAAAGGGCGAGAGCGAAATCTGGACGGACCGCGCATTCGGACCCGAATCGAGCAGGATGTCGATGCGGTAGTCCTCCATTGCCGAGTACAGATACTCTTCCACTACGGGATTGAGCCGGTGAATCTCATCAATGAACAGCACGTCGTGCGGGTCCAGGTTGGTGAGCAGGCCAGCTAGGTCAGAAGGCTTGTCGAGTACGGGGCCCGAGGTCATCTTGATGCCGGCACCCAACTCGTTGGCGATGATGTGCGACAACGTGGTTTTGCCCAGTCCGGGAGGCCCGTGCAGCAACACGTGGTCGAGGGCCTCGCCGCGCTGCTTGGCGGCGCCCACGAAGATTTGCAGGTTGTCGACTACTTTGGCCTGACCCGTGAAGTCGGCGAAGCTGAGCGGGCGCAGGGCCTTGTCAATCTCTTTTTCGCCGGAGTCCATGTGGTCAGTGCCACCGGTCATGAATGGTTCGCGCATAGCGGGGCTATATTCAGGTATTGCGTTGAATAAAGGTAACGCTTTCGACGCCCAAAATGCTCCCGATTTTTAGTAAAATTTAGCATTTATCCTCCTAAATCTACTATCCTTATTAGCAAACAGAGGGTTTTGCGGCTTTAGATGCCTGGAAATAAGCCTTTCTTCCCTTCTTTGTGTCCCTATTCGCCGTGTCTATGAATTTTTCGCTTTCCGATACCTGGATTACTAACCTGCCCGCCGACATCTACCAACAGCTGGCCCATTGCCTGTCGTTGCACGGGATGGTATGCGCCGAGCTGTTTAGCCGGCCTGAGTCGGCCCTGGTGCAGCAGCTGATGCTGCTCACGCCCATTACGGCCGCCACGGTAGCTAGCCTGAACACAGTACAGAGCCAGGAGGAGCTGATAGAGGCCTTGCGGCAGGAGCCCGGTCAGGTGTACGACTTGCTGCTACTGGGCCGCCTGGGCCTGGATACCTCGCTGGCCGAGCCCGTGCTGCGGTTTGTGCGGCAGCAGATGTACGTTTCGGAAGAGCAGTTGGTAGCTATAAAGCTGTACTGCGTGGAACTGAGCGAGGCATTTCTGGCCACCGTGGAGCAGCATTTGTCGGAAACCGACCGGGCCGTGGCCGGCCGACTGGTAGAGCACCGGCTGCAGATTGAGGAAGCCTTCTACATCCACAGCGAGTCGGTGGGGACGGAGGCGGAGCCCTTACCTTCGGTGGCGAATGTGCGCTTTAATGAGCCCCAACTGCAGATGGTGCGGCTGGCGGTGCTGCTGGTGCACAGCCTGCCGACCGACTCGGAAGTGGAGTTTGTGCGGGCGGTAACCCAGATTCCGGCGTTGCAGGCGCATAACTTGGAACCTATGTCGGAGCGGCTGGGGACGCTGCAGGCCGGGGAAGACTTTACCCTGACCATGCCCGAGCTGGTGCAGCTTTACCAGGCCATGCAGGTGTGCGGGCTGGTATTTGTATCGGATGTGCTGGTGGCCCTGGGACTGGAAGACTTTATGTCGGGGCCGGCGGAAGACAACGAGCCGGTGGCCGCCGAGGCTCCAGCGCGCGGGCCGATGAGCAGCCGGCAGGCCGTGGGCGAAATGGTGAGCGGCTTTACCGAGTGGGTGCAGGCCAACTTTGCCGAGGAGCCCGAAGTAGCGCAGGCCCGCCAGGAAATAGCCGCCCTGACGGACCTGATTTAAACCTTGGGCGCTTAAACCCGGGTGCCGCCGGGCAGCAGCACTTCGATTTCGAGGTGGAGCCAATCTTCTTCCCAGGCTTTGTGCACGAGGCGGGCACCAAGGGTATAGCCGGCATCGAGGAGGCGGGCAACGGTTTCGTTGCGCACTTCGGGCAGGTAGCCCAGCCAGAGGCTGCCTTCGGTCGGGGTAGTCAGGACTTTCACGGCCCAGTCGTCGTATTTGCTGTCGGCCTCGCGCACCAGCTGGAGCGCCTGGTCGACGTAGAGCTTGGGCTCATGCTTTTTCAGATTCTCGCGGTGGGTGGTGCCGGCCACCAGGCATTCAAGCAAGATCAGGTCGGGGGCAGAGGATGCGGAAGCAGTAGTCATGGGGCCAATTTACGGAGTCGCGGCAGGTTTTGTGCATAAGGCCGCAGGCAGGTAAGCTTTTAGTTGCGGAGCCGGCAGCGACGGGTAGTCGGGCAAACGGTGTTTCGTATACGTGGCGGCCAAGCCTGACTGCTGGACGTACCCCACCAAAAGAGCCAGGCAGCACCTGGGACGCGCCGCCTCGTACAAGGCAGTTTCAACAACGTCAGCAACGATAAAGACGCCCAGGTGCGTTTTTTACACTGGTATTTAACTCATGTATAGCAAAACCGAAGCAGCCCAGCTCCGCCAGGCTTTCTGGACCACGTTTGGGCAATATATGGCCCCCGTACCGTCGGCGGAAGGGGTGCCGACCAATTGGATTAACTACAAAACCGGGCTGAAGCACGTGTATTTCCGGCTGCGGGCCGACGTGCGCCACGCCACCATCAGCATCGACATTACTCATCCGGACGCAGGCATTCGGGAGCTGTTTTTTCAGCAGTTTGTGGAGCTCAAAACGATGTTGGAGGAAAGCCTGGGCGAAGCCTGGACCTGGGAGCCGCTGGTGGAAGACGAAAACGGGCAGCAGCTAAGCCGCATCTACCGGGAGCTACGCCCGGCCAATATGTTTGACCGGGAAGACTGGCCCAAGCTGATTTCGTTCTTTAAGCCCCGGCTGATGGCCCTGGACGAGTTTTGGAGCGGGGCCCAGTATGCCTTTGACGACCTGCGGTAGACGGGTATGGCAATAAGCAAAAAGGCTGCTTCCAGACGGAGGCAGCCTTTTTGGCTCTCTACACTGCTTTTTTTAGGCTTGGTTGCCGCTTTTGCTGCCCTGGCTCTGGCTTTCGCCGCCCTCACTCTGAGGGCCTTTGCTGGTGTGCGAGGTTTGGGCGCTGGGCGTGCGCAGCTGGGGCTCCCGGCTCTGGCCGGCGCCCGGGGTGCCGCCCTGGTCAGCGTTGGGGCTGCTGTTGTTTACTTCGTCAAGGTTGTGGTAGCGGCCGCCGTTGTTGCCACCGCTGCCGGCAGTGGTTTTGGCAATGCCGTCGGAGGAGCCAGTGTCGGCCTGACTGTCGGGGTGAAGTTACCGTCGCCGCTGCGGGTCCGGTCGTGGTGGCTCAAGTTGGGGTCGGGGCCGCCCTGGCGCATTTCGTCGCCCTGCTGGCGGTACTGCTCTTTGTCGTGCTCCCGGCGCTCCTGCCGGCGCGACTCGGCGTTTTCGTGCTCGTTGTTCGTATCCATAGCGTTGAGGTAGTGGGTTGGTGGTTAAGCGTATACGACCAACGAGGACAGGCAGGCGGGCCGCGCCAAAATTTTACAAGCTTATGGCTCAGCTCCTTGCGGAGCTTGGCTTGCGGGGCTTTAGCAAGCCAGTATATAGGATTTAGGTAGTACTTGGCTTGGTTTCTGTGCCTTGTCAAAGACTGAAGAATCGTGGTGAGGCGTCTTATTCTTTCATTCTAACTCTACTATTGCCATGCGTAAGATTACCTGCCTGCTGGGCCTGCTGCTGACTACCAGCATTGCCTTTGCCCAACGCCAATCGACTAGTTCCCGCTACCTGATGTTGGTGCGAGAGTTGGAACAAACCGTAGATACAAACCAGCGGGCCTCCCTGACGGTGGTACAGCCCGACGGAACCTTCAAAACCGAGGAAATTCAGGTGGAGGCCACGGCCTACCCTGCCAAAATGGTTAATGCCAGCATTGCCCGCTTCACGCCCGACTCGACCAGCCGGGCAAGCCGCCGCCTGCGCTATGGCCATAACAAGCTGTACCAGCTGGAAGTGAAAAAGCTAAACGAGCTAAGCGCCGAGGGTTGGCAATTGGTGAGTACCACTCAGGAGGGCTCCACGACCCGCTATTTGTTTCGCAAAGACGCGATGGCAGCGCAGTAGGGGTCGGCCGTTCGGTTCGTTATTTTCTGAGGTATGAAAAAGATCTTTGTTACGGCCATCCTCGCAGTAGTGGCCTTGGGCAGCTGGGCGTTTTATCCGAAGACCGCTGCCGCGCCCGAGTACATGCAGCTCTCGGTTTATGGGGGCTCCGGCAGGCCTGTTTTGGTGATTATTTCACCGCGCGGGGAAGTCACCGAGGAGACGCTGACTACCAAAGCCAAAGGCGAATACAAATACCAGGCGTTGGTGCTAATGAAGCTCAACGAGTTGCGCGCGCAGGGCTGGACGGTAGCCCAGATGCAGCAAACCGAAACCCGCAACCCCGACCCGGAACATCCTATGCTAAGCCCCAATGTGGTAACTACGGCAGTCTACCTGCTGGAAAGAAACTAACCCGCTGGGTTGCACTCTGCTGACAAAGCCGCCTCTGCCCGGGGTCGGCTTTGTGGTTTCTGGCACCCAGGGTAGTACTTCCTGCTGGTTACCATCGGCAACGAAAACAGTGCTGGGCATCCTGGGGAAAACAGCTGCTGTTGAGCTATTGTGGCAGCCAATATTTCGGCCTACCTTGTCCGCATTTCACACCTTCTAGTTTGCCCTGTTTTATGAAGAAAGCATTACTCGCCGCTGCTCTAACCTTGACCGCCCTCGGCACCTGGTCGTTTTACCCGAAGCCAGCTGAGGCCGGCGGCACCATGATGGTTATCAGCAACATGTCATTTGGCCTCGACGCGCAGGCCTCTATTATCACCCTCGGCCCGACGGAGCCCAAAAGGAGAAGGAGCTCGACTTCAGCCGGGGCAGCGCCAAGCGCATGGCCGCCAATACGGCCATCGTGCACAAGGCCGCCCTGGCCGCGGTAAATGAGTACACCAAGGCTGGCTGGCACGTTATCAGCAGCACGCCCAACGTGGTGACCAGCACCGGCAATACCGTCTTCAGCCAGACGGTGTACGTACTGGAGAAGTAAGCTTACTAACATCAGAAAAGGGCCTCCCCAGCGTGGGGTGGCCCTTTTTTTATGAGTTAGTGGAGCGGCAACATCAGTCGATGCCTAGGTCATTCGTGAAGCTGTGGGTGAGCTTGATTTCTGGTACGGGTATGCCGCAGGTGTCGCTGGTAATTCCGACTACAACGCGCTGAACGTCATAGAGCCGGGTTACGCTGGGCAGCAGCTGCGCATGGTTCAGGGTAACCATCCAGTCGACCAGGTCGGCTAGGGTTTGGGTGGTCCAAGCCGGGGGCTTGGGAGCATCAAACAGCCAGGACAGGGCATGGCGCCGGGGTTGGGGCAATTCGGGAACGGCTAGTTGCAGACAGCTGCCAAGTTGGGCAAGGCCTTGGTACACGTGCGCCGGCGGCCAGATCGTAGTCAGCAGCGCGGCAGAGGTTAGCGCGTGGGGTTCGGGCAGGCATTGGCTTACCTGCTTTAGCAGAGCGGTAAAAACAGCCGACCGGCCTTCTTCAGGTGGTAGCCGCAAGTGGCGGGTCACGCAGGTCGCGGCGTCGCCGACGGTAGCAATGTTCTCGGCCTCCCGGTCGGGAATGGCTATGCCGAAGTGCGTTTCGATGGCAACTATCAGCTCTACGGAGTCCAGGCCCATGAGAAGTTTTGGTGAAGATGACTCAGAGTTAGGTTGTTTGTCCTAGCCAAGAAGCAGCAGGGCGTGGTTGGCTTCGGCCGCTTCCTGAATAAAGCGCGCTAGTTCCTGCTGCATCTGCCGCTCCGTCGGGGCCGGTGATTGTTCCTCCTCCGGCGCCCGGCTGCTGTTCTCTTCCCAGAGAAAGGGCAGATAATCGTCTTCGTTAAGCAGTTCCCAGCCGGCGGGAGGCTGGGGTTCGTCGGCGGGAGCCGCGGCGGGGCTTTCCGGCATTTCGGCCAACGCGCTGGCTAAAGCAGTGCTAAGCTGCAACACCTGCGGGGCCCTGAATATCTGGGCTTCGAAGCCCAGTGCCCAAGCGTCTTCCCCGACCTGCTCCCCTTCGTTGACAAGGATATGCCAAGCGGTGTGGCTGCAGGAAACCAGGGCGACCAGTACGACCCAGTCATAGAAGCAGCTTTGCGAATTATCGGTGTCCGAGTACAACAAGCCCCCGGTCCGCTTGGAGGCTTCCTTGGCGCGCTGATATCGGTCCTCTTCCAACTGAGCCAGCTTCTGCGGATACTGAAGGAAGTCTTGCGCATCCGTATCCGAAATTGACCTTAGCTCACAGGATCTGCCCATGGGATAATGTTGAATAAGATTGTAACAGAAGAATTAGTTTAACTAATCCAGCTACTGAGTTTCAGTAGTATTTCCCAGCGGCGGTTTTCCCGGTGCAGCACGTAAGTTGTGCCTGCTCCATCGGTACCAAAGGTATAATTCACCGAAACAATGACCGTTTGCAGGTCTTTGGAGAAGAGAGGCTGGCTCAGGTAGAAGATGGCACCATGAGCTTTTGAATCGGCCGAATATCGAGTATTCAGAATCTGAAAGGCTTCCTTTAAAATATGCCGCCGGGGTTGATGCTGCTTAACTGCTTTCTGGGCCAGAGCCTGCAAGGTATCAACCTTCACAACTTGGTAACCTGGCAGCCACTGCTGCTGCAATTCAAACCAAACGGCCTTAGCCGACTGCTGACGTATAAAGACCGTATCCTCCGCCAATAATATCTTATCGGCCAACACAAGTTGCCGTAGCAAGCCACCTGATAATTCCGGATCGGCGCAGTTAGCGCACCGGCGCCCAATGAGAGTGTCAGTAAGTTCAACGTAGGGATACCGATCAAATAGGGTACTGCCGATCCAGAAACTGGTCGAGGTATCCGGAAGCCGAGGGTCTTTCCTACGCTGGGCCAGCAGGCTGCGCACGAAGCGGTGAGTAGTTGTATCAGGGACTACTGGCCGGGGCCCGGACCACTTCCGGGGAAAGTGTCGCCGCTGCGCCAGGGGAATTTCCGAGAAGCTCCACCAGCCCGGCGTTGGTTCTCCCAGCGTGGAGCAGCCGGAGAGAAGCAGGACAAAGAAAAAAACCAGGTACCGCCGCGTCATTAGAGTTCGAAAAGCAAAAAGGGCATCTTACGAGTGTAAGATGCCCTTTTTCTGACCGCAACCGAAACCGGCTACTTAAACGCCTGAATACCGGTAATATCGGCGCCGGTGATGAGCAGGTGAATATCGTGGGTGCCTTCGTAGGTAATAACCGACTCCAGGTTCATCATGTGGCGCATGATGGGATACTCGCCGGTGATGCCCATGCCGCCGTGAATCTGGCGGGCTTCGCGGGCTACCTGCAGGGCCATATCCACGGAGTTGCGCTTGGCCATACTGATCTGGGCGCTGGTGGCTTTGCCCTCGTTTTTGAGCATGCCCAGGCGCCACACCATCAGCTGGGCCTTGGTGATTTCGGTAATCATTTCGGCCAGCTTTTTCTGCTGGAGCTGGAAGCCGGCAATCGGCTTACCAAACTGCTCCCGCTCCAGGGAGTACTTCAGGGCCGACTCGTAGCAGTCGATGGCCACGCCGATGGCGCCCCAGGCAATGCCGTAGCGGGCCGAGTCGAGGCAGCCGAGCGGACCGCGCAGGCCCTCCACGTTGGGCAGCAGGTTTTCCTTGGGCACTTTCACGTTGTCGAACACCAGCTCGCCGGTACAGGAGGCGCGCAGGCTCCACTTGTTGTGAATTTCGGGAGTCGTAAAGCCTTCCATGCCCCGCTCCACAATCAGGCCCTTGATGCGGCCCTGCTCGTTTTTGGCCCACACCACGGCAATCTGCGCCTCGGGCGAGTTCGAAATCCAGAGCTTGGCGCCGTTGAGCAGGTAGTAGTCACCCATATCCTTGATATTGGTCACCATGCCGCCGGGGTTGGAGCCGTGGTCGGGCTCGGTGAGGCCGAAACAGCCCAGCCACTCGCCCGAGGCCAGCTTGGGCAGGTACTTCTTGCGCTGCTCCTCCGAGCCGTAGGCGTAAATCGGGTACATCACCAACGAGCCCTGCACCGAGGCCGTGGAGCGCATGCCCGAGTCGCCGCGCTCAATTTCCTGCATAATCAGGCCGTAGCTGATGTAGTCGAGGCCGCCGCCGCCGTACTCAGTGGGGATAGTAGGCCCAAAGGCGCCCACATCACCGAACTTCTTGACGATTTCGGAGGGGAAATGATTGTCCTGGGCCCACTTCTCGATGCTGGGGCTGATTTCCTTTTTGACAAAGTCGCGGATGCTCTGGCGGATGAGCTTGTGCTCCTCGGTCAGCAGGCCGTCGATGTCGTAGTAATCGGTGAAGCCGGCGGCATTCAGGGAACCGCTGCGGTGCTCGGCTTTGGCCTTGGGCGAGAGGACGTCGGATTGGGATGACATAACGTGGGGTTGGGTGGGAATCAGCCTCAAAGATAGAAGTTTCAGGATGCAGAACAGGCCCTGGGCGGGGTTGGTTCGGAGAGGCCGGGGCCACAGCAAAGTTTATGATATGCTGTATTCTTGCGGACTGACAGCCCTACTCGGTCGGGAATATTGAGTTTTGATATTCAAAAAGACCCATTCTTCCGTAGAGGGCACATTCCCTATCCGCTCTTTCCCTTCCTCCCTATTCTCCATGAGTCACGAAAAGAAATTAAACGAGCTGGAAGCCACCGCCATCTGCGGCAACGACATTTCGTCCTCGTGTCTGTACGTGTCGGCCCTGGCTATAGCGTATGCGGGGCAGTACGCCTGGATTGCCCTGTTGATTGTGGGGGCCGTGCTGTTTCTGTTCCGCAGCATCTACGGCGAAGTAGTGGGCGCGCTGCCGCTCAACGGGGGCGCCTACAACGTGCTGCTGAACACGACCAGTAAGCGCAACGCGGCCCTGGCGGCCTGCCTCACGATTCTGTCGTACATGGCTACGGCGGTTATTTCGGCCTCCGAGGCCATGCACTATCTGCATACGCTCTGGCACGGGCTGCCCATCATCGGGCCACGCTGGGGCTGCTGGGCCTGTTTCTGGTGCTGACCATTCTGGGCATTTCGGAGTCGGCGAAGGTGGCGGTGGGCATTTTCCTGGTCCACCTCATTTCCCTGACCTTGCTGGTGGGCAGCGCCATCTGGTACCTGGCTACCCATGGGCTCGACAATCTGAGCTTGAACTTTCAGCTGCCGGTGAAAGGCGGCAGCGTAGCCAACGCGCTGTTCTTTGGCTTTAGCGCGGCCATGCTGGGCATTTCGGGCTTCGAAAGCTCGGCCAACTTCGTGGAGGAGCAGGACCGCGGCGTGTTTCCCAAGACCCTGCGCAACATGTGGATTGTGGTCAGCTTCTTCAATCCGGTTATTGCCTTCCTGGCTATTGCGGCCCTACCCATGGTGGAAGTAGGCCAGCACACCGAAACCCTACTCTCCCACCTGGGCACCACCACCGGCGGCCGGTGGCTAGGCATGCTCATCTCCGTCGATGCCGTGGCCGTGCTCAGCGGGGCCGTGCTGACCTCGTTTGTGGGCGTGAGCGGCCTGATGAAGCGCATGACCCTGGACCGGATTCTACCCCAGTTCTTTCTCAAGGAAAACAAGGCCAAGAGCAACTACCTCATCCTGATTACTTTCTTCCTGCTCTGCGCCTCAGTTCTGTTTATCACCAATGGGCAGCTCGGGCCGCTGTCGGGGTGTATACCATTTCGTTTTTGGCGGTAATGGCGTTTTTTGCGCTCGGCAACTTCCTGCTTAAGAGCAAGCGGCCTAACCTGCCCCGGCCGGTGTACGCGGGCATTGGCACCGTTTTGCTGGCCCTCATTGGCATTCTGGTGGCCCTCTACGGCAACATCAAGATTCACCCCGAATACCTGATTGTGTTCCTGCAGTACTTCCTGCCCACCATGGCCCTGGTCTACGTTATGCTCAACCGCACGGCCATTCTGAACCTGGGACTAGCGGCCATCAACTCTTTTGCCGAGCACTCCCGCTTCTCGCGCCTAGGCCGGCTATTTGTAAAGCGGCAGCTCAAGGAGCTGCACAAGCAGGAATTCGTGTTTTTCACCAAGGGCGACAATGTCTCGAACCTCAACAAGGTCATGGCCTACGTGGTGGAAAACGAGTTTACCAACCGCCTCAAGATCGTGACCCTGCTCAAGCCGGGCGAGAGCTACCCGCAGGAGTTGCTGACCGATATCCGGGTGCTGGACCGGGCCTACGAGCAAATTGAGGTAGACTTTGTGACGCTCGACGGCAAGTTTGGCCCCGAGCTGATTGACCGGCTTTCCACCGAGTGGAACATCCCCAAGAACTTCATGTTCATTGGCTCGCCCGGCAACCAGTTTCCCTACCACATTTCCGAGCTCGGTGGCGTGCGTCTGATTATCTGAGTTCCAGCTCCCGTTGGGCTCCTACGCAGGTCAGAATGCCCTGAAACAAGTCAAACCGGCTCTGGTACGCGCGTACCAGAGCCGGTTTGGTGTCAAGCTGGGCGTAGTACGCGCGTACCAGGCGCAAATCGGTGGCAAAACGCCCGCAGTACGCGCGTACCATGGCCTATGCAGCCACCAAATTGCCCATGGTACGCGCGTACTGCGGGCAATTTGGCCCAAGAAGGGGGACGGTACGTGCGTACCACGGCCAACTCAGCAGCAAAGTTGAGCCTGGTACGCGCGGACTTTGGGGACTTTGCTGCTGAGTTGGCTTTGGTAGAGCGTACAAAAGCCCGTTGCAGCTGCCTGCAACGGGCTTTTACAGTAGCGCACCGTTCGAAGAATCCGACCAACCCGAAGCGTTTGCCGGAAGTAGTGGCTTAGAACTTCACCCCTACCGACGCCAGGAAGTTACGGGTAGCCTGGGGGAAGTAGAAGTTGAAGATTTGCGGGCGGCCGTCGGCGCCGGGGTAGCCGTAGGTGTAGCCGTTGGCTTCGTACTTACGGTTCAGTACGTTGTTGACCAACAGGCCCAGCTCAATTTCCTTCACGAATACCGGCCGGATGCTGTAGCGCACCCGAAAATCGAGCACCTGATAGGGCTTGATGCGCTTGTCGGCGCTGGCCGTATTGTCCAGATACTGCTCACTGACGGTCTTGTAGAGCAAGGCCACCCGCAGGCCCTTCAGCGGCTGGCCTTCCAGCGTGTGCGCCGACACCAGGGAAGGCGAGTAGGAAATCGTGGTGGTGCGGGCTTCGGCAGCCGTTACGGGCAGGTAGTTGGCATCATAAATCACCTCCCGGAAGCCCAGAATCCGGTTGCGGCTCATCGTGAGCGTGGAGCTTAGGCTGATTTTGTCGTCAGCCGACACGAAGCCGGTCAGCTCCAGGCCCGTGCGGTAGCTGCGGTCTACGTTGGTACGCAGGGCATTGCCCACCGAATCGAGGCGGCCGGTAGCTACCAGCTGGTCGCGGTAGTGCATGTAGAAGTAGTTGGCCTCCAGGCGCACGGCCGTGTTGGGGCCCAGCAAGGTGGTATTAGTTCGCGTCAGGCGGTAGCCGGCCTCGAAGTCGTCGAGCCGCTCGGCCCGGGCCTGGGGCTGGCCGGCGGGCCGGTCGGTGAAGTCGGAGCGCACCGGCTCCCGCTGCCCCCGGGCAAAGCTGGCGTACAGCTGCTGCCCTTCCGACACGGTAAAGGTGGCGCCGGCCTTGGGATTGACAAACAAATACCGTTCGTGGGTGGCCACGTCCCGGTTTTGCGCCTCCACCCCATCAATGCCGTACTTGATGTGGCGCACCTGCAAGTCGCCGTACACACCCAGGCGGGGCAGCACCTGGTAGGTGGCGCGGGCGTAGGCATTGTAGTCAGTCTTGCGGGCGTCGTTGAAGTAGTAGCGGTGGCGAATATTGCCGTTGGAAGCATACTGCGCCCAGATGACCTCCCCGTAATGGTCGTTGACAAACTGGTTCCAGGCCCCGCCCAGGGTAGCTTGCAGCTTGTCGTTGTTGCGGGGCTGGTAGTTGAGGGCAAACGTGCCGCCGTAGAAGTAGTTGTCGAGCCACTTCTGGTCAATCAGGTTGGTGCGCGTGAGCGTATCAGTCCCGATGATGACGTTCTGCAGGTTGTAATCGGCGAATTTGCGGCGCGCCCGGTAGCTTTCGTAGTAGCCAAAGCCGCGGGTCAGGTGCAGGGCCGCACCCAGGTTCCAGTCGGCCCCAGCCCCTGCGAAAGGTGGAGCTGGTAGTGGTTCTGCTGGTAGTTGTCGGTCTGGTTGTCGTAGGTGTAGTAGCTGTAGCGCCGGCCTTCCTGCAGGCCGCGGGCGGCGTCGGCCTCACTGAGCTCCCCGTTGTCGATAAACTGCTGGAGCAGCTTCCGGTCCCCGGTAATCAGCGGCTCGGGCACCCCGTTCCAGGCCTGGTAGGTTTTTTCCCGGCCCGAGAAGGTGATGAACTTGACCAACGTATTCTTAGCCTGGTAGCCGGCCGAGAGGTAGTATGACTTCAGATCCGACGCGGCCCGGTTCAGGTAGCCGTCGGTGGCGATGCGCGAGAGGCGGCCATCCACGGTGAAATGCTGGCCCAGCAGGCCGGTGCCAAACTGCACGGTGTTTTTCCAGGTATTGAAGGAGCCGACGCTGTTTTGGGTTTCGCCGTAGGCTTCGCGCCGGTTATCAAACGTGGAAATGTTGATGCTGGCCCCAAACGCCGCCCCACCATTCTGGCTGGTGCCCACCCCGCGTTGCACCTGCAGGCTGCTCACGGACGAAGCCAGATCGGGCAGGTTCACCAAGAACGAGCCGTGCGACTCCGCATCGTTCAGCGGCACCCCGTTGATGGTCATGTTGATACCCGTGTTGCTCGTGCCCCGGATGCGGATATCGGTGTAGCCCACACCGGCACCAGCATCGGAAGTCACTACTACGGAAGGCGTCTGGTCGAGCAGGTAGGGAATGTCCTGGCCGAAGTTGCGCTTGGCCAGCTCTGCCCGGCTCACGTTGGTGTAAGCCGTGGCCGTGCGGTCGTTGGCCCGGCTGGCCGTTACCAGGGCCTCGCCGGTCAGGATGCCCCCGGTTTGTAGCCCCAGCGTGAGGCGCTGCTCGGTAGCCTGGCCCTGCACAGTCTGGCGCAGCGCATCGTAGCCCAGAAACGTAACGCGCAGCTCGTGGGCACCGGCCGGCACCGCGGGCAGGATGAAGGTACCCGTCGCGTCGGTGACGCCCACCACGGCGCCGTCGAGCAGCACGGTGGCGCCGGGCAGCACGGTGCCGGTGCGGGCATCGGCGACGGTGCCGGCCACGGGGCCCTGGGCCCAGGCGGCGGGTGCTGCCAGTAGGGGCAGCGCTGCGGCGGCCCCCCAAACCAATAAATGCTTCAAGGAAATGGTAAAGAAAAAGTGGAACGGGCCCTGCGCCAGGGGTCGGCGCACTAGGTTTTCACGTTCGAGGATCGTTTGTTCCCTTCGCCGGCATTACCCGGACAGGTTCAATGGGTATGATCTCAGCCCCACGGCAGCTAGCCGCTGGTAGGGCACCCCTAAAACTATGCTGCAAAGCTAGAGCCCTCAGCAAGGAGTTCCAAATCGACAATCTTGTGCTTTACTTTCGCTTGACAATCAACTATATTAGACTGGCTAACGAGTGGGCCGGAAAAATTACGTCATCCCAAAACATCCGTCCCACCCACTCCGTTAGCCAGATACAGCCTGCCGGCTCTGCCTTGTTTGCGTCGTCATTTTACCAGTTGCTGCCATGATCAGTCTCATCTACACGCTCGTGGTATTTGCCATTTTGGCTTACTTCATCGTGGCCCCGCGCCACCGCTACCAGCACCCACCCTACACCGACGGCGACGACGACGGCGGGGAGCCGCTCGACGACGGCCTGCCCGACCTGGACCTGCCGCCGGGCATCTCCCGGCCCATCAACGACTGGGAGCCCGACTACGGCCGCCCCAGCGCACCAGTGCGCCCCTGGAAACAATTACCTTCTAAGGTTTCTTATACAAGCAAACAGCGGCCTTTTTGCCCAGCTGCTTCCGGTTAATCGTGGCCGATACCGGAAGTAAGGCAGGCAAAAAGGCCGCTGTTGTTGTGCCTACCCTGCAGCTACAGCTGGAGGCTCATGCGCAGGTAAGGAATGTCGCCCTTGTAGAAAACCGGCCCCTGCCCTACCATACCGAAGCGCTGGTAGAAAGCCGCCGCATCCTGCCGGGCATCGCACCACAGCTCCTGTGCCCCCTGCTGCCGGGCTTCCTCCATAATGCACTGCAACAGTCGGGAGCCGATGCCCTGCTTTTGCCACTCCGGGGCGGTGGCAAACTTGCGGAAGCGGGCATCCGGGCCAGTTACGAACAGAGAAATTACCGAAACCAGCTCCTCCTGCACAAAAGCTCCGAAGTGCTGCCCGGCCGCGTCGTTTTCCACTTTCACGTAGTCCAGGGGCTTGTCGGGCCACAGCACGGCGTGGCGCAGCGGGTAGGTTTGCGCGGGCGTAATGCGGCGGATTTCCAACTCGGGCACTGCCATGAAAGACTGGGGCTAGGTTATGGCAATGGAATACTCAGCCGAGTAGGTTTGGCCGGGGGCCAGGGTCAGAATGCCTTCCTTGTCGGCCAGCTCCACGGGGCTGCCTACCGAGCCGGCAATGCCCTGCCAGGGCTCCACGCACACAAACGGCGCATCTTTCCCCTTGGTCCAGAGGCCCAGGAAGGGAAACCCGTCGAAGCGCAGGCGCACGGCCCGGTCGGAGGCAAAGCTGCGCAACGACACGTGGGTGAAGTCGAAATGCTTAAACACCAGGGCATCCTGGGCAAACAGCTCGTAGGTCAGCGGCATTTCGGTTTCCTCGTGCAGCACGGGTGCGGTTTGGCCGCTCAGCAGCCCGCCCTGCAGCAGGTGGCGGTCCAGGGTTACGGGGTGGTCGAAGTGAAAAAAGTAGTCCTCGAACTTCTCCTCCGGCATGAGCGGGCAGCGGAAGGCGGGATGAGCCCCAATGCTGAAGAGCAGTTCCCGGGCCGAATCAGGATTTTGCACCTGCCAGCGCACCGTAAGCTGCAGGCCACGCAACTGGTAGGTAATGCGCAGCACGAACTCGAAGGGGTACACGGCCCGGCTGGCTTCGTCGGCTTGTAGCTCGAAGGTCAGCTCCTCGGTAGTTTGCTCCACCAGGGTAAACTCCCGGTCCCGGGCAAAGCCGTGCTGGGGCAGCTTATATTCCTGGCCCTGGTGCCGGTAAGTATCCTCGGGCAGGCGGCCCACAATCGGAAAGAGCACCGGGGCGTGGCGGCCCCACACGGCCGGGTCGGCCTGCCAGAGGTACTCCAGGTCGGCTATTTCGGGCAGGTCTTTGCGCACCAGGCTGCTCAGCTCGGCGCCGTAGCTGTTTACCGCGACGCGGCACTGGTCGTTTTCGAGTGAATAATTCATGTCGGAGCTGATTAATCAGAGCTTATGACAACCCAGTACGGGCCGCCCCCGGTTTAGGGTCGGCCAGCAGGGCATCCACGAAGAAGCAGGCCTGCTCAAGGCGCTGCTCGGGCGTCCCGCTGATTTCGGCGTAGTTGGACATGCGGCTGTTGAGCTCGGCTTTATACAGGGAGTAGAAGTATTGCCGGTGGTGGGGGTGTTCCCGCAGCGGGTCGGCCTCCCAGGGAATATCCACGCCCAGCAGCAGCACCAAGTCGTAGCACTGCTGCTCAATGCGCTGCTTCACCCACTCCGGACACTGCCCAAACGCGTGCTCCGACCACACCTTGATAACCAGCAAATCCGTGTCGCAGAACACCACGCGGTGGGCCTGAGCTGCGGCCACATCCTCGGTGGCTACCTGCCCGCGGGCAATAATTTCCAGGTCCTCGAAGGTGTAGCTCGGTCCGTGTGTTTCCAGGTACTGCCGGGCGTATTCCGGGGCCCAGGTGGTGTGGTAGTAGTCGGCCAGCTGACGGCTGAGCGTGGTTTTGCCCGTCGATTCGGGGCCAGTGAGAGCAACGCGCAGCATCAGCTTACGGGAGTTGGGGTGACGGCTGCCACGCGGGCAGCCCGGCGCCACTCCACGTAGCCATAGGCAGCCAGAATAAGGTAGACGGCGTACAGGCCGCTGGTCGGGTGCAGGTCCTTGTACCACAGCAGCGGCACGTAAATCAGGTCGACCAGAATCCAGATCAGCCAGTTTTCGAGCCGCTTGCGGGTAAGCAGGTACTGGGCGCCCAGGCTGCCGGCGGTGGTAAAACTGTCCCAGTATGGCAGCGCCGCGTCGGTGTGGTGCCGCAGGTAATAGCCAAAGCCCAGGGTAAATACGACTGTGCCCACTCCCACCACGGCCCATTCCCAGGGCCGGGTGCGGGTCACGACCAGGGCCGTGTTGCGGTTGCCGCCATACAGCCACTCGTACCAGCCGTAGATGCTCATCAGAATGAAAAAGCCCTGCAGCAGACTATCCGAGTACAGCTGGCTGCGGTAATACACTACGGCGAAAAGGATGCAGCTGAAAATAGCCACCGGGAAGTTCCAGAGCGACTCGCGGGCCGCCAGCCACACGCAGGCAAACCCGGTAATGACGGCCACCCACTCCAGCGGGGAGTTGCCCGCGGCGGAAGTCCAGAACTCGTAGAGGGAATGTAGCAAAGGCAGCGTCGTTTGGCGGAAAATTCGGGGTAACCCGGACCCGCAAGTCCGGCGGAGGCCAAAGCTAACCAGTGACCCGCTAATTTTACGGGCTCCTCTCACTTTTGCCCCGCTTATTCTATGCTCCCCGAAATTACCCCCGAAGATCTGCACGCCCGCTTGCAGCAAGGCGAGGCCCTGCACCTGCTCGACGTCCGGGAGCCCATGGAATTCGAGTATTGCCAGATTACGGGCAGTGAACTGCTCCCGCTGGGCGAAATTGCCCGGCGCTGGGAAGAAGTGCCTTCCGACCGGCCCGTAGTGCTGATTTGCCACCACGGCGTCCGCTCGGCCCAGGCCTTGTCGTTCTTGCAGCACCGCCACGGCCTGACCAACCTGCTGAACCTGCGCGGTGGCATTCACGCCTGGTCTGTGCGTGTGGACCCCAGCGTGCCGGTGTATTAACTTTGGTGAGATAGTGAGATGGTGAAATGGTGAGGGCCGTCCACAATATCAGAACAACAAACTCGCCATTTCATCATCTCACTATCTCACCGCTTGCGCCTGCCCGACCTCCCGATATGCGCGGCTCTGCCCGAGCTGCTGACCACCCTGGCTGCCACCAACTGCGCCGTGCTGCAGGCGCCGCCCGGCGCCGGCAAAACCACTGTGGTACCGCTGGCCCTGCTCGAAGCTCCCTGGATGCCCCCCACCGGCCGCATCATCGTGCTGGAGCCGCGCCGCCTGGCGGCCCGTGCTGCCGCCGCCCGCATGGCCAGCATTCTGGGGGAGCCGGTAGGCCAAACCGTGGGCTACCGGGTGCGCCTGGAAAGCCGGGTATCGGCCCAGACGCGCATTGAAGTAGCCACGGAGGTCATTCTGATCCGCATGCTACAGGATGATCCGGCCTTGGAAGGCGTGGCGGCCGTGCTGTTCGATGAATTTCACGAGCGAAGCCTGCAGGCCGACCTGGGTTTGGCCCTGGCCCTCGACGCCCAGGCCGTGCTCCGCCCCGACCTACGTCTGCTCATCATGAGCGCCACGCTGGAAGCTGAGCGGCTGGGCAGCTGGCTTAAAGCGCCCGTAGTGCGAAGTGCCGGTTTGCAGCACCCGGTCAGTACCCACTATTTGTCGCCGGCCCGGGTGGCGGCAGCCGGCAGCCGCCCCACTGAGCGCCTAGCCGATTTGACTCCGGCGTTAGTTCGGGAAGCACTCAGCAAACATGCGGAAGGCGACGTGCTGGTGTTTCTGCCCGGCTTGGCCGACCAGCGTCGCACCGCCGATAAGCTCATAGGAGCCGTAGCTTCTACCACCGATATTCACGTGCTGCATGGCGAGCTGCCAGCCGAGCAGCAGGATGCGGCCTTGCGCCCTGCCCCGCAAGGTCGGCGCAAAGTAGTGCTGGCTACCAGCATTGCCGAAACCAGCCTGACCATCGAGGGCGTGCAGATTGTGGTGGATGGCGGCTTTGCCCGCGTGCCGCAGTTTGAGCCCCGCACCGGCCTTACCACCCTGGCCACCGTACCCGTCAGCCAGGCCGCCGCCGACCAGCGCCGGGGCCGCGCCGGCCGCCTGGGCCCCGGCACCTGCTACCGCCTCTGGACCGAAGCCGAGCACACCCAGCGCCCGGCCCACCTGCCGCCCGAAATCCTTACCGCCGACCTCAGTGGCCTGGCTCTGGAACTGGCCTTGTGGGGGACCCAGGACCCGGCTACGTTGCGTTGGCTCGATGCGCCGCCCGCTGCCGCTCTGGCCCAGGCCCGCGACTTGCTCGTGCGCCTGGGAGCCCTCACCCGGGAAGGTCAGCCCACACCCCACGGCCGTACGCTAGCTGGTCTGGGCCTGATTCCGCGCCTGGGCCATCTGGTTATCCGGGCAAGGAAGTGGGCCACGGCGCTACCGCCTGCGCCCTAGCGGCCCTGCTCACCGAGCGCGACATCCTGCGCCTAGCGGATGGCACGCCGGCCCCGCCCGATTTGCGCCTGCGCCTGGAAGCCCTCAGCACCGGCCGCGCCCCGTTGCCGGGCCTGGTACCCGATGCCGGAGCCGTGCGCCGGGTGCGCGAAGCCGCTGTCGTACTCCGCAACCGCGCCCACGTCCGCGACACGCCCCTGGATGCCGACGTGGCCGGCTTGCTGGCGGGCCTGGCTTACCCCGACCGGCTGGCCCAGCGCGAAACGCCCGAGCGGGTGCGCCTCATTACCGGGCAGCGCGCCGCCTTGCCAGCCGAGCACTTCAGCCCAGGCACCACCTACTTCGGCGTGGCCCACCTGGATGGCCCGCCTCATGCTCCCCGGGCTGCCCTGGCCGCCCCTATCGAACGGGAAGAGCTGGAGCAGCATTTCTCCGACCTTATCGAAAGCCTAGAGGAAGTGCGCTGGGATGCTGCGGCCGGCCGGGTCGTGGCTCGCCGCATTCGGCGACTCGGAGCCATTACGTTGGCCGAAACCGCCCTGACGCAACCCGCTCCCGAAGCCGTGGCCGCTGCCCTACTCGACGGGCTGCGTCAGGGTGGCATAGCTCGCCTGCCCTGGACCGATGAAGCCCAGCAAACCCGGGAGCGGCTGGCTTTTGCCCACCATCTTTTCCCGGCGGAGTGGCCCGACACGTCGGATGAAGCCTTGCTGGCGGCGCTGCCCAAGTGGCTGGGTCCGTATCTGGAAGGACTGCGTACCATGGCCGAGGTCAACCGGCTGCCGTTGGGGAAGCGCTGCTCAACTGGCTGCCCGGCGGCTGGGCCCAACAGCAGGAACTGAACCGCCTGGCCCCAGCCCATTGCCCCGTTCCCAGTGGCTCGAATATCACGCTGGATTACTCCAATCCAGAAGCGCCGGTGCTAGCTGTGCGCCTGCAGGAAGTGTTTGGCCTGCTCAACACGCCCACCGTGGGCCTGGGCCGGGTCCCGCTGACCATGCACCTGTTGTCGCCGGCGCGGCGGCCGGTGCAGGTCACCCGGGATTTGCGTAGCTTTTGGAACACAGGCTACTTCGAGGTGCGCAAAGACCTGCGTGGCCGCTACCCCAAGCACCACTGGCCCGACAACCCACTGGATGCCCCTGCGACCCGGGGCACAAAGAAGCGACCCGGCTAAAGTCCAACTGCTGTATCTGATTTAAGCTCGTCAGGGATTGGAGCGGCTAATGCTCAACAGCAACCTCTTCCTACTTAGCTAGCCGGAATAGCATTAACACTAGACAGTTATATCTTTTTCAGCCTCTTTCCGGAGCCCAATGTTATCATTTGCCTTTTGGCCGCAAATACAATCGTAACAATTTGGTAATACGGATAACAATTGCGTAACATTGGTTATGCTTGTTGCCCGCGCCCATATTCTGTTTTTCACTGCTCTGCTACTGTTGGCAGCCGTGAGTGGGCGTGCCCAAAGCTCCACGCTGGGAAAAAGTCGGCCCCTATCCAGCGCTGTTTGGCTAACCCTAACCAGCGACGCCCGCCTCACCGACCGTTGGGGCAGCCACCTCGAAGCGCAGTGGCGCCAGGCTAAAGGCGCTGGGTCCCCGCACCAAAACGTGCTGCGCCTTGGTATTACTTACCATGCCACTGGGGAGCTTCAGCTCTCAACTGGCTACGCCCTGCTGCTGACTACCGACAACAACGATGCCCCAGCCGCTGCTCAGCGGCCCGAGCACCGGGCCTACCAGCAAGTGCTGCTCAATGATTTGCAGGACCGCCTGCAGTTGCAGCACCGTTACCGCTTGGAGCAGCGCTGGATACAACAAACCGAGGGAGCCGCGCCGGTATACGTAAACCGAATCCGCTACCGGCTGCAGCTGGCTTACCCATTGTCGGGGCCCGTGCTCAAGACCGGCGGGGCCTACGTGGCAGCATCCAATGAGCTGTTTTTGGGCTTTGGCCGCAACGTGGAGCACGGTATTTTCGATCAGAACCGGGCTTATGCCGGGCTGGGCTACCAAGCTATGAAGTCTCTGGCGCTGGAAATCGGCTATCAGAACCAACTCGCTTCCACTAACGTCGGCAGCTTTGGCAGCCCCCACTCGGTACAGGTTGGGTTGAAATTCAACCCGGATTTTCGGCCCGTGGCCCTACTGGCAGCTGTCAAAGAGGCCGGCGCAAAATAGTTTTATCAGCCAAAAATCGGGTAGTGCAAAAGCTTAACACCGACTTACCCGAATTTTCGTCGTAGTTTTACCCGGCAATAAGCGGTACCTAATCATCTTATTGCCATGGCCAACGCGCTGCCCAAAATTGCCTTCGAGGCACTTACCTACGACGACGTCCTGCTGCTACCTGCCTATTCGGAGGTACTGCCCCGCGACGCGGACCCCAGCTCCCAGCTTACCCGCAACATCCGCCTGAAGCTCCCGTTCGTCTCGGCAGCCATGGATACCGTCACCGAAGCCGACATGGCCATTGCCATGGCTCAAGAAGGTGGCATCGGCATCATTCACAAAAACATGAGCATCAAGGCCCAGGCCGAGCTGGTGCGGCGCGTGAAACGCTCGGAAAGCGGGATGATTCTGGACCCATTTACTTTGGAGGAAACGGCTTCCCTGGGCGACGCCAAGCGCCTGATGCGCGACAATAAAATCGGCGGTATTCCGATTGTCGACGACCAGCGCCGCCTCAAAGGCATCCTGACCAACCGCGACCTGCGCTTCGAAAAGGATATGGACCGCTCGGTTTCGGAGGTGATGACCAAGGATAAGCTCGTGACGGCCACGGCGGGCACCGAGCTGGCCCACGCCGAGGAGATTCTGCAGGAGTCGAAAGTAGAGAAGCTGCCCGTAATTGACACCGATGGCCGCCTGGTGGGCCTTATCACCTACCGCGACATCCGCAAGCGCCGCCGCAGCCCCAACGCCTGCAAAGACGAATTCGGCCGTCTGCGCGTGGGAGCCGCCGTGGGCGTAACCGCCGATTTGCTGGACCGCGTGGCGGCTCTGGTAGAAGCCGGCGTGGATGTGGTTAGCGTGGATACGGCCCACGGCCACAGCAAAGGCGTACTCGACGCAGTGCGCAGCATCAAAACCAGATTTCCCAACCTGGAAGTTATTGCCGGCAACGTAGCCACGGCCGAAGGTGCCCGCGCCCTGGCCGACGCTGGTGCCGACGCCGTGAAAGTGGGCGTTGGCCCCGGCTCCATCTGTACCACCCGCATCATTGCCGGCATCGGCGTACCCCAGCTTTCGGCCGTAATGGAAGCAGCCCGCGGATTGGAAGGCACCGGCGTGCCCCTTATTGCCGACGGGGGCGTGAAGTTCAGCGGCGACGCGGTGAAAGCCCTAGCCGGTGGGGCCTCTACCATCATGGTGGGCTCCCTGCTGGCTGGTACCGAGGAAGCTCCGGGGAGGTGACGCTCTACGAAGGCCGCAAGTACAAGTCGTACCGCGGCATGGGCTCGGTGGAAGCCATGGAGGAAGGCTCCAAGGACCGCTACTTCCAGGACGCCGAAGACGACGTGAAAAAGCTGGTTCCCGAGGGCATCGTGGGCCGGGTGCCCTACAAGGGAGCGGCCAGCGAAGTGCTCTACCAACTGGCTGGCGGCTTGCGGGCGGGCATGGGCTACTGCGGGGCTCCGACCATTGAGGTTCTGCAAAAGGCCCAGATGGTGCGCATAACCGGCGCCGGCCTGCGCGAGAGTCACCCCCACGACGTGCAAATTACCCGGGAAGCGCCTAACTACAGCAGCCGCTAACCTTTCTTGCGAAATATTGTATAAGAGGCCAATTGCCACCCTGGGCAGTTGGCCTCTTTTTTTGCAAATTCGTACGGGTAACCCGCCCGTAAGTCAGGCATTCCGGCAGATTTGCGAATCAGGCCGTATCTTGCGCGTATATTCCGGCGGGCCAATGCCTAGCACCGCCGTTAGTATTTTACTTATTTTCATGTCCTTTCGACAGAAGCTGAAAGCTATTGTATTGCCCTTCACCGTGCTGAGCTGGCTGATACTGCTTATCAGTACCCTGTTGCACGCCAGTCCGGAGGCGGCAGCCCGTTTCGGCTTACCCGCGCAGTGGGTTACGCTGCTGGCCCAGGCGGCTTTTGTGGCCGGCGTTTTTGTGTACCAGCGTAGCCGGCCCGACCCGTTGCGCGGCACCGACTTTGTGGGCCTGCTGCGACGCTTGGTGCTGGGCCCGGGCCTGCTGGCCACTGTTTGCGTGGTGTTGCACCTGCTGGAGCGGTTTATCCAGTATGAGCAGCCCAGCGCCGACCGGATTCTGTTTGCCAGCATTTATACCATCAACCTGGCCCTGTTCGTCGTTTTTCTGGCGTACACCAATTACTCCTGGCGCTCCTTAGTCCTGTTCCGCTCCTCAGCCCGCTTGCGCCGCGCCTGGCTGTGGTTTGAACTGCTGCTGGGTGGCACGCTGCTGTTTCGTCTGTTTTCCTGGGCTCCGCCTATGCCGGTAGCCTACTTTATTATGGGCGGCTTGGCCGTGTATGGGGTTTACCTGAGCGGAAACCAGAAGTGGGTGGCTTACCTGAACCGTCGCCAGAAGTGGGAAGTAGTCTTTCTGCAGCTGGCGTTATTGCTGTGCCTGGGCATTTTCAGCATCTATTTCCTGCGCATTGCCCAGGACCCCAAGCTGGTGGCGCCTGAGCCCCAGCATGCCTTCCTGCTACTGACTGTGTTTTTTGCCGGGTTCTACTCCCTGGCCGGTTTGCTGGTAACGTTCTTCAACCTGCCCACAGCCGGCGTATTCGAGCAAAAGCGCGACGAAATTCTGAGTCTGCAGCGCCTTACCCAGCTTATTCAGAAGGGGCAGACTGAAGAAGAAGTGTACCAGATGCTGTTTGAGGCTGCCATTCAGACCGTGGAAGCTGACGCGGCCTGGCTGGATGTGGAAACCGATGGGCAGCTGCACGTGGGCCAACGCTACCAGGTTACTGAAGCCCACGTGGCCGCCATCCGCACCTTGCTTACCGATTACAACCTGGGTCAGATTGAGTACCTCAACAACGACCTGGCGAACAGCAGCGGCTTTCGTGGCCTGGAGCTGCCCTACGGCTCCCTGATTGTGATGCCCATGCGCTCGGCCAAGCGGCAATACGGAGCCCTTTACATGCTGAAAGAGCAGCGCCAAAGCTTCGACCGCGAAAACCTGGGCATCCTGCAGACCTTCACCAGCCAGACGGTGCTCAGCATTGAAAACCTGCAGCTGGTGGCGGCTTCCCTGCAGAACGAGCGGGTGAAGGAAGAGCTCAAAATTGCTTCTTCGGTGCAGGACAGCCTGATTCCCAAGGACCTGCCCATCGACAACTGGTTTGAAATTGGCTCCCATGCCTTGGCGGCTAAAGAGGTAGGCGGCGACTTCTACGACTTCCTGCACTTGCCCGGCAAGCGCCTAGCCATTCTCATTGGTGACGTATCGGGCAAGGGCATTACGGCCGCCTTCCACATGGCCCAGATGAAGGGTATTTTCCATGCGCTGATGCAGGAGAATCCGCTGGCCAAGGATGAGCGGGAGAAGTTTCCGGTGCCCAGCAAGTTTATGTCCATGGCTAACCGGGCCCTGACGCACTGCCTGGAAAAGTCGTCTTTCATAACGGCCGCCCTCTACATCGTGGACTATGAGCACGGCGGCTTCGTCTTTGCCCGCGCCGGCCACTGCCATACGCTATACTACCACTCTATTAAGGAGGAGGTTTCTTATTTCCGCACGGCGGGCCTGGGCCTGGGTATTATCCGCAACGACTCCTACGAGAAGCACATTAAAAACCAGTTTTATGACTACAATCCCGGCGACGTGATGGTCATTTATACCGATGGTATCGTAGAAGCCAGGGGAGCCAACCAGGAAGAGTACGGTGAGGAACGGCTCAAACAGCAGCTCGAACACACGTATTATCTGGAGGCCGACGAAATCAAAGAGCATATTCTAGCCGATCTGGCCGAGTTCAGCAAGGGTCAGCCCATGCACGATGACCAGACGTTGCTGGTTATCAAGTTCAAAGCAGCTCAACCAGAAGTAACAATTTAACGTACAGTGGAGGCATGAAAATTAATCAACAAACTACCGAAAATACCCTCACGCTCAGCCTCGACGGAGAACTGGACGCCAGCTCGTCCGTATTGCTGGACACGGAGCTGACTAAGCCTGAAGTACTCGACTACAAAAAGGTCCTGATTGACTGCCAGCGCCTCAACTATATTTCCTCGGCGGGCCTGGGTGTATTTATTTCCCACCTGCAGCGTTTTCAGGATGCTAACGTGAAGCTGGTATTCTTCAACATGCAGGAGAAAGTGCATAACGTGTTCGAGATTCTGGGTCTGGATGCCTTGATGACTATTGTGCCTTCCGAGGCCGAAGCCACCGCTATTTAAGCTTCTAGGGGTACAGGAGGGAATGAAAAACGCAATCCGCATCAGTTGTAGCCGCCACAACCTTAAAGTGGTGCGCGATTTTGTAAGCAGCTATCTGGCTGCTTACGGCCTGTCGGATTTGCAGCTTAATCAAATCATTCTGGCCGTTGATGAAGTAGTAGCCAACCTGATTATCCACGCCAACCACGAAGACGAATCCCAGTTCTTGGACCTTCGCCTGACGGTTGACGATCAGGTTTTCGAAATAGAAATCGAGGACGACAGCAAGTCTTCCTACCAACCTTCCCTCTACAAGGAGCCCGATCTGCAGGAGCACATTCGCATCGGCAAAAAAGGAGGCGTGGGCATGACGCTCGTCAACCGCATCATGGACCGTGTCGAGTTTACGACTACCGGTACCCACAACGTGTGCCGCCTGTACAAACGCATCGTGTAGGCCCCAAACCTACTGGAAAAAGCCCTTCCCGACGGAAGGGCTTTTTTTATGCCCAAAGCTGTTTTGGCCCGGCAGCGGCAGCCCGAAAAAAATGCGTAAAATTGCGTCAGTCAGCCTTCCGTCCTAACTCGTTTCGATGGCTGTACGCTTTGTAGTATCTTACTTATTGTATGCACAAACGCATTTTGTACGCCGGCCCGCTGGCCGCTGCACTGCTGGCCGCTGGCTGCCAGACTACCAAATCAGTTACCACCGCCAAGCAACCCGTTATTGAAACGCTGGGCACCCACGAGGTGCCGGCCGGGGAGTTTGCTTATGTGTATCGGAAGAATAACGGTACCGCCCCCGAGTTTGGCACCCGGCCCAGCGTGCAGGAGTATCTGGACCTCTACACCAACTTTAAGCTCAAAGTGCTGGAAGCCGAGCAGCGTGGCCTCGATACCACCCAGGCTTTCAAGCGGGAGTTGGAGGGCTACAAGCAGCAGCTGGCCCAGCCCTACCTCACCGAGAAGAGCGTAACCGACCAGCTGGTGCGCGAGGCTTACGACCGGATGAGCAAGGAGGTAAACGCCTCCCACATCCTGATCCGGATGGCTCCCGACGCGGCCCCGGCCGATACGCTGGCGGCTTACAACAAGATTATGGCCCTGCGCCAGCGCGTAACCGGCGGCGAGGACTTCAACAAAGTAGCCGCCGAAACTTCGGAAGACCCCTCAGCCCGCGACAATGGCGGCAAGCTGGGCTACTTCACGGCCATGCAGATGGTGTATCCGTTTGAGTCGGCCGCGTACCGCACCAAGGTGGGCGAAGTGTCGCAGCCGGTGCGCACCCGCTTTGGCTACCACATCATCAAGGTGAATGACGTGCGTCAGGCTCAGGGCGAAATCAAAGTGGCTCACCTCATGATCCGGGCCACGCCGGGCATGCCCAAAGCTGACTCGGTAACGGCCAAAAAGAAAATCGATGAGCTGTCCAGCCGCCTGCAGCGCAAAGAGCCCTGGGACAAGCTGGTGGCCCAGTTTTCGGAAGACGCCGGCTCGGCCGCCAACGGTGGTGAGCTGCCGCCCTTCGGCACCGGCCGCATGATTCCCTCCTTCGAGGAAGCCGCCTTCCGCCTGCAGAACCCCGGTGACCTGTCGGCTCCCGTGCAGACGCCTTACGGCTGGCACATCATCAAGCTGATTGAGAAGCAGCCCGTGCCCAAGTTTGAGGACATGGAGGCTTCGCTGAAAAGTAAAGTGTCGAAAGACTCCCGCTCGGAGCTCAACCGCGCCGCCTTCCTGAAGCGGATTCGCACCGAAAACCAATTTACCGAGAACAAGGCCGGCAAAGACTTTGTGTTTGCCAAAGCCGACACATCCTTGGTAAACGGCCGCTTCAAGTATACCGCTCCGGCGGCCCCGGCCAAAGCCAGCAAGACCGTAGGCGACAATAGCCCGCTGTTTACCATCAAAGGCAAACCCTACCTGGTTAAAGATTTCCTGAGCTATGCCCAGCAAAACCAGCGGGCCAAAAAGGGCGCCGAGCCGCGCTTTGCCATGCAGCAGCTCTACGACCAGTACGTGGACCAGAGCCTGACTGATTTCGAGAAAGCCAACTTGGAAACCAAGTACGAAGACTACCGCATGCTCGTAAAAGAGTACCGCGACGGAATTCTGCTGTTTCAGCTGATGGACGAGAAAGTGTGGTCCAAAGCCATTGAGGACTCCGTTGGACTGCAGAAGTTCTTTGCCGAAAACCAGAGCAAGTACCAGTGGGAGCCGCGGGTGCAGGGCACCGTCATCAGCGCCGCCACCCCCGATTTGCTGAAGCAGGCCCAAACCCAGCTGAAGGCTGGCCGCTACGAAGTAAAGCGCGTAGTGCCCGGACCGTGACTTTCATGCCCGGCAAAGCAACCGCTATGAAGGGGCCTGGGCTAGCCTGGACCGTCTGGCCAGCCGCTTGGCCTCCGACACGACCCTAACGCTAACCATTACCGGCCACCCTAAGCGCGGAGAAGCAGCCAACCTGGTAGGTCCCCGCGTGGCCGGCGTAAAATCATACTTGGTAGGCAAAGGTGCCGTTGCCCGCCGCATTACCACTAGCACCAGCAAAGCAGCTACTGCTGATGGGGCCGCCATATTGGCCCTGACCAGCGCCAGCCCTACGGCCCTGGAAGAAAGCCTCAACGAACAGAACCCGCTGGCCGTCCAGATTCAGCAGCGCAGCTTCCAGAAAGGCGACAACAAAGTAGTGGATGAGCTCCTCAGCAAAGGCCCTGGCACCTACACAGTGAATAAAGACGGCCGCTACTACGCCGTAACCATCGACAAAGTGCTGCCGGCCGGGCCCAAAACCCTGGCCGAAGCCCGCGGTCAGGCTACTTCTGACTACCAGAACTTCCTGGAAAAGCAGTGGATTTCGCAGCTGCGCGACCAGTACCCGGTGAAAGTCAACCAGCCCGAAGTCGATAAGCTGGTAACCAAATAAACGGTCCGGATTTTCCGGCGCTACTCTCTCAGAAGCCTCGGTTGTTGCCGGGGCTTCTTTTTTGCTGTGCGCCGCCATGCAACGCCCCGGGCTCCGGCCGACTCCTTAGGCTACTTCCCGGCCGGAGCTTACGGGCGTAAACCGTTGTTTTTGCCGGAGAAAGGATTTATGTTGAAATTTACGGGCGACTTTCTGCGTTTCAGAAGTCGGCTGGCTCCGGCAAGTGCAGCACGCACGGCTGCCGCGGGCATTACTCTTTTCGATTCCATGACTCAATTCGTTCGTACGTCGGCCCGCGTGGCCCTGCTTGGCATGGGTTTGCTGGCTGGCACAGTTAGTACAAGTTTCGCCCAGCTCGGCATTGGGCGTCCCGCTGGTCGGCAGATTGCGGATGCTATTATTGTAAAAGTCGACAACCAGATTGTGCTGCGTTCCGACCTGGAAATTGCCTACGCCCAGCAGGTGCAGCAGGCCCAGGGCAAGCCGCTGCCGCCCGATTTGCGCTGCAAAATCCTGCAGAGCATCGTGCTCAACAAGCTGATGCTGGCCAAAGCCGAAACCGACTCGGTGGTGGTGGAAGACAGCCAGGTGAAAAATGAGCTGGACCGCCGCATGGCTTATTTCGTGCAGCAGATTGGCTCTGAGAAAAAGCTGGAGGAGTATTACAACAAGCCCCTTAAGCAGCTCAAGGACGACCTGCGCCCCCAGGTGAAGGAGCAGCTGATTCAGCAGAAAATGCAGGAAACCATTGCCGGTAAGGTCACCGTGACCCCGCGCGAGGTACGCCAGTATTTCAACCGCATTCCCAAAGACAGCCTGCCCTACTATTCCACTGAGGTAGAAGTAGGCCAGATTGTAAAGCTGGCCCAGGTAAACCCCAAAGCCAAGCAGGAAACCATTGCTAAGCTCAACGACCTGCGGGCCCGCATCCAGGCCGGGGAAAGCTTCGAGACGCTGGCCAAGCAATTTTCTGAGGACCCCGGTTCCGGGGCGCAGGGTGGCTACCTGGGCTTCTTCAAGCGCCGGGAGCTGGTGCCTGAGTACGAAGCGGCAGCCCTGAAGCTGGAACCCGGTCAACTCTCGCCCATCGTAGAGTCCCAGTTTGGCTTCCACCTGATTCAGCTCATTGAGCGCAAAGGCGACAGCTACAGCACCCGCCACATTCTGCTCAAGCCTGCCGCCGGTGGCAACGATGTAAACGAGGCTGGGGCACAGCTGACTAAGCTGCGCCGCCGCATCCTGGGTGACAGTATCACGTTTGCCAAGGCAGCCAAGGATATGTCGGACGACAAGCAGACCAGCGGCAACGGCGGCTTGTTGGCTAACCGCCAGGACGGTGGCACTTATCTGCCCTCGACAAGCTCGACCCGGCCATCTTCTTCACCATCGACACGATGAAAGTGGGCCACATTACCCCGCCCCTGCCCTACCGCACCGACGATGGCAAAGACGCCATGCGCATCATCTGGCTGAAGTCGAACACGCCGCCCCACCAGGCCAACCTGAAGGACGACTACCAGAAGATTGCCCAGGCTGCCCTGAACGAAAAGAAAAACAAGGCGCTGGATGAGTGGTTCCTCAAAAACCGCGGCTCCGTATACCTCGAAGCCGACCCGCAGTACGCCGACTGCAAGCTGCTGGACGCGGTTTATTAAGTGGTGAAATGGTGAAGTGGTGAAATAGCGAGTTTTTGTTCCGCAGGCACCAAGGTGCGCTAGTCGGACTCAAGCTTCTGTTTCACGGCTTCTCAACTCACAATTTCACCATCTCACAATTTCACCTATTCATGCGCACTTTCTCTTCTGATAAAGAAGCCGCCGATGCCCTGGCAGCCTCCTACCGTACGCTGCGCCAGGAAATCGGCAAGGTCATTATTGGCCAGGATGAGGTTGTCCGGCTCGTGCTGACGGCCGTTTTTTCCCAGGGCCACTGCCTGTTGGTGGGTGTACCGGGTTTGGCCAAAACCCTGCTGATTCAAACCATTGCCGACTCGCTCGACCTCTCGTTTAACCGGATTCAGTTCACGCCCGACCTGATGCCCTCCGACATCGTAGGCTCGGAAACGATGAACCAGCAGCGCGACTTTCAATTCGTGAAAGGACCCGTGTTTGCCAACATCGTGCTGGCCGATGAAATCAACCGGACGCCGCCCAAAACCCAGGCTGCTTTGCTGGAAAGCATGCAGGAGTACTCCGTAACGGTGGCTGGCAAACGCTACCCCCTGGAGCGCCCGTTCTTCGTGTTGGCTACCCAGAACCCGATTGAGCAGGAAGGCACTTACCCGCTGCCCGAAGCCCAGCTCGACCGGTTTATGTTCAACATCGAACTGGGCTACCCCAGCTACGAGGCAGAGCTGCAGATTGTGAAAAATACGACGTCGGACAAGAAGCCGAGCGTCAACAAAATCCTGCATTCCGACGATATTCAGGCGTATCAGCAGCTGGTGCGCCGCGTGCCCGTGGCCGATAACGTAGTGGAGTACGCCGTAAGCCTAGTGCACAAAACCCGCCCCAACACCGACCGGGCGTCGGCCCGCGTAAATCAGTTGCTGGAATGGGGCGCCGGTCCGCGGGCCTCGCAGCACCTTATTGTGGGTGCCAAGTGCAATGCCTTGCTCAATGGCAAATACTCGCCCGATATTGAGGACGTGAAAGCCATTGCCGGACCTATTTTGCGTCACCGCCTGGTGCGCAACTTCAAGGCCGAAGCTGAAGGCATCAGCATCGACCAGATTGTCAAAGAATTACTTTAAAACCCGCGGAAAGGCGCTGGGTGATAGTGAACTATCATCCCACTTTCAGCAATCAACACCTAACTCTCTCCAACGTGGAAGTTCTCGGCTACTATCAGCAATTTGAGCGCAACATCGGCATCATCCTCGACGCGCTGCGGGCCGGCCTTGATTTGCGCACGACGCCCCTGGAAGTTTCGCTGCCCCTGGAAGTATACGTGCTCTGCGAAGTCCTGAACACGGGCGGCGCTACCTACCGCCTCACCACCGAAGGCGTAGCCCGGCTGGCTGAGTTTGAGGAGCAGTACGTGCGGCAGGAGGCCGAAACCGAAGCCATTATGCGCCGCATTCTGGAAGACAAACGTTCTTTTATGCGCACGCCAGAAGGCCGCGTGCTGACCAAGGAAATGCTGATTCGTCGGCTGGAATACTTCAACGAAACAGCCCGCTTAGTTAACGTGATGCGGATTCAGCAGGCCCTGGGCAGCCCCGTGCAGTACCAGCACCCCCACCTGAGTACCGGCGTCGCGCTGAAAAAATAAGCTGGGTTTGAACTCCACAAAAAAGCCACCTCAACCCGAGGTGGCTTTTTTGTTGGGACATTGTCCCTGCCTCTTTAGCTGCTCATGTGGCCGGTATCTTGGGGGCGGATTTCGGCGTGCCCATCCTGGGAGTGGGACAAAACCAGCTCGCCAGCCGGCTCCTTTTTCAGCTCGCTCGGCACTTCCTCACCCGACAAGCTCTTGGAGGAAGTCACGCCGCCATCCACGAAGTATGTGGCGCCGGTTACGTAGCTGGCTTCGTCGGAGGCCAGGAACAGGTACACATTGGCCACTTCCTCGGGTGTGCCCCGACGGCCCATTGGCACGCCTTCCACCGTGTTTTTTTCCATCTTCTTATCCATCGGGCCGGTTTCCTTGTGCGTCCAGGCCGTATCAATCGGGCCTGGGCCCACGCAGTTGACGCGCACCCCGTATTTGGCTTGTTCCACAGCCAGGCCCTTGGAGAAAGTCATGACCCAGGCTTTGGTGCCGCCGTAGGGCGTGATGTTGGGAGAACCCATCTGTCCGGCCTCCGAGCCCGCCGAAATGATGTTGCCTCGGGTTTTCTGCAAATACGGCAGCGCGGCCCGGCTCATGTGAAACGCGGTGTAGATGTTGTTCTTAATCATATACTCGAAGGCCTCCACCGGGTACTTATCCAGCTCGTCGGTAGCCGGAAACACGCCGGCATTGTTTACCAGCACGTCGAGCTTACCAAACAGCTCCACGGCCTGTTGCACGCAGGCTTCGGCAGTAGCCTGGGTGGAGATGTCGCCGGTAAAAGCCGCAGCCCGCCCTCCGGCCGCCACAATTTCCTCTACTACTTCGCCCACCGGGTCTTCGGCCAGGCCCACGACGAGTACCGCGGCGCCTTCGCGGGCAAATTTCTTGCTGATGGCCTCGCCAATACCCGCGCCACCGCCGGTAACAATAGCTACTTTGCCTTCCAATCTTCTGGTCATGATGCTGTTGGTTGTGTCGTTAGATAGATTCGTAAAACTTCTGCCCACCGACCTGATTTAGCAGTCCGTAGCGCACGGAAGTCCCAAAAACTAACGGCATTCTCCGGTGGAGGTTATCCCCAACGCGCCCGAACGGGTGCCAACCTTCCGGCGGCGGCTACGTGTAGCCAAAGGTATTCTGGTTGTGTTCCTATGAATATTGTTGAGCTGCCCCCAGCCCCTGCCCGTACGCCCATCCGCACGCCGCGCCTTACGCTCCGCCCCTACGTCGCCGCCGATGCGGAAGCCTTCTTCGCCGTTATCGACCAGGAGCGGGCCCGGCTGCAGCCCGCCTTTCCTTCCCGGGTGGCTGCCGTTCAGACCCTAGACGACGCCCGGCAGGTGCTGCAAGGCTACACCCAGGACTGGAGTTCGCGCCGCCTGCTGGTACTCGGCATCTGGCATACAGCGTCGGGCGCTTACCTGGGTGACATCAGCCTGAAGCCGGTCTGGAGCCGCGCCGTAACGGCCGAAATCGGCTACTATCTGGCCGCCGACGCCGAAGGCCACGGCTACGCCCAGGAAGCCTTGGAAGCTGCCGTAGTCTTCGGGTTCAGGGCCCCGTTAGGTGCCACTCGTCTCGATATTCGCTGCTACGCCACCAACCCGCGCAGCTGTGCCGTAGCCGAGCGGGCCGGCTTCCGGCGGTTGCCGGCCAAGCCCCGCCTGTGGCCCAGAAAAACCAGCCCGAAATCTATTATTACAGCCTTACGCCGACCTCTTCCGACTAGCACGGGCCGAAATCAGCTACTTCTTTCGGCCCAGAGTAGTGAGCAGAAATTCCTGGTTGAAGTTCAGATACAGTGCAAAGGAAAAGTCAATAGACTTGTTGCCCAGATCATACAGCGGCTCAAAGCGCGTAGTCAGCACCAGCTGATCGGCCAGCTGATAGTCGCGCAGCACCCGCAGAATTAGCAGCTCCCGGTTGCGCTCAGTGTAACCCGGGTCACTGACGGTGGACGAAATAGACTGGTAGAGCCGGCCGCCCAGCGGGGAAAAATAGCGGCTGCCTTTCCAATAAGCCACCTGCAGGTTGGAAAGCTTGGTATCCAGGCCGGCGTTCAGGTAAAGCCCATAGCCTTTGCTGAAGGCCAGTTCCTGGGTAAAGGAGTAGTCGATGAACTGCGTGACATACCCATCGAAGGAAACTGCGCGGAAAAGGTCCGAAGGCAGCTTTTTGCGCACCCGCAGTCCGGTGGCCAGGTTGAAGTAGGTTTGCAGGGGCTTATCCAAGGTGTCAATCTGCCCGCCCAAGTGCTTGCCGGTAAACTGGAACGGGATGCCCACGCGCCAGCCCAAAGAGTCTTCCAGCACCGTAGCTTCCGCCGCCAGGCCACCGGCTACCTCCTCCTGAAAATTGCTGTTGGGGTACTGCTGCCGCTGCCAGTTTACCCAGGCGTCCAGGGTCAGGTGACGGGTGGTAAGCAGGTACTGCGTGCCTTCCTCCAGCGGCGTGGTCAGAATCCGCTCGAAATCGAACATGGGCTCGATATAGCCGTGCTGCACATTGCCCTGTATGTTGCCCAGCAACAGCCGGTGCGGACCGTGCTGGTAAATGGCCGTGAACAGGGGCTGCACTATCCGGAGCCGGTCGGTTCCGTAGTTTTTTTGCAGAAAGACGCCGGCCTCCAGCCGAAACTTGGGGCTGGGAAAGTAAATCAGCCGCGGGGCTAGCTGGGCTCCGTAGTATGTGCGGCCGTCGTCAATCTTGTTGAAGTACTCATTGTCCTTATTAAACAGCAGGCTACTGACCTGCAACCGCAGCTGCTGGTCGTTCTCGGACCGCAGGTCAATGGGCCGGTAAAAAGCCCGGTTGTTGAGCTGAGCCCAACTTTTTGGTACGCTACTAAACAAAAAAAATAAGCTTAGAAAAGCCAACCCGAGTGGTTTTGCCTGGCAATCAGGCAGTACCTTTGACAAAAATTTTAGCATTGGTTTATACCCCGAAATTCAGCAAATTTTTTTAGCATTGTGGGGACAAAATATAGCCCGGTTGTGTTACCCATTGCCGACCAAGAACACCCCTCGTCAGATGTCGTAAAAGGGCCTGATCGGGTTGTTTTAGCGGCCTAAAACGCCTACATTCACCAAACCTAAGCATTTATCCCTAACCCCATTCCAATGGCTGCACCCACCACTGATAAAGCTGTCAATCCGAACATCGAGAAGATGAAGGCGCTTCAGCTCACGATGGATAAGCTTGACAAAGCTTACGGTAAAGGCACCGTCATGAAGCTCAGCGACGAGCGCGTGGTCGATATTCCGGCCATCAGCACCGGCTCGCTCGGTCTTGATATTGCGCTCGGCATCGGCGGCTTGCCCCGCGGCCGGGTCGTTGAAATCTACGGTCCTGAATCGAGCGGTAAAACGACGCTCACGATGCACTGCATCGCCGAGGCCCAGAAGAAAGGCGGTATCGCCGCGTTTATCGACGCCGAGCACGCCTTCGACAAAACCTACGCTGAAAAGCTGGGTATCGACACAACCAACCTGCTGATTGCTCAGCCCGACAACGGTGAGCAAGCACTGGAAATAGCCGACCACCTGATTTCCTCGGGTGCTATCGACATCATCGTAATTGACTCCGTAGCTGCTCTGGTGCCCAAAGGCGAACTGGAAGGCGACATGGGCGACTCCAAGATGGGCCTGCAGGCCCGCCTCATGAGCCAGGCCCTGCGGAAGCTGACCGGTACCATCAACAAGACCGGCTGCTGCTGCATCTTCATCAACCAGCTGCGTGAGAAAATCGGCGTGATGTTCGGCAACCCCGAAACCACGACCGGTGGTAACGCCCTGAAATTCTACGCTTCGGTTCGTCTCGACATTCGTCGTATCGGCCAGATCAAGGAAGACAAGGACAACGTGACCGGTAACCGCACCAAGGTGAAGGTGGTGAAGAACAAAGTAGCGCCACCGTTCAAAGTGGTTGAGTTCGACATCATCTACGGCGAAGGCATCAGCAAAGTCGGCGAGATTCTCGACCTGGGCGTCGACATGGGCATCATTGCCAAGTCGGGCTCCTGGTTCTCTTACGACGGTAACCGCCTCGGTCAGGGCCGGGAGGGCGTCAAGCAGATTCTGCTCGACAACCCCGAGCTGGCCGACAAAATCGAGCAGCAGATTCGCGACATGGTGAAAGGTGAGCCCGCAGCAGCGCTGGCCGCCATTCCCACCGACGAGTCAATTGCTGAGGAAGACGACGAGTAAGCTTCCCGGTTTATCGAGAAAGCCTCTCTACGAAAGTGGAGAGGCTTTTTTTGTGCGTATCTTATTGGGCTGAAATTGGGTAAAAGAACCCCTGACGCGCATTTGCGTTCCTTTTGCCCAAGTACGATGTTGTTTCTACAGTTACTGGTATCTTTGCTGGCATCTCGTTTGAATAAGCATCGGCCAAAACCATTTTGCCGTTTTCAATGAACCGTCGCTGGCTTCTGTTTTCCCCGTTGCTTCTTGCTTTTTGTGCGTTTTTGTGGTCGTTTGACACAGCCAAGACTGAGCGCACTATTCCCAATCATAGCTTTACCAAAGGTGAGGTGCTGCGCTACAAGGTGCACTACGGCCTGATCAACGCGGCCGAAGCCACGGTGGAGCTCTCCGACGAGATTCATAAAGTCAACGACCGACCCTGCTATAAGGCCACCGTTACGGGAAAAACCATCGGCTCCTTCGACTTTTTCCTGCGCATCCGCGACACCTGGCGCTCCTACATCGATACGACCAGCATCCTGCCCCAGCGCTTTTTTCAGAATATCGAGGAAAACAGCTTCCGCAAAAAGGAGTACATGGAGTTCGACCACGATAAAAACGTGGTGCAGGTGGAAACCCACCGCAAGCAGGACCCGGCCAAGAAAGGCACCTTCAAAACGCCCGACAACATTCAGGACATCGTCAGCGGCTTCTACTTCCTGCGGACCCTGAACTACGACAACCGCAAAATCGGGGAGGTCATCCGGGTGCAGGGCTTCTTCGACGATGAAGTGTTCAACATGGACGTGACCTACAAGGGTAAGGAAACGGTAGAAACCAAAGCCGGCGTGATTCGCGCCATCCGCCTGGTTCCGAAGATGCCCGAAAACAAGATTTTCAAAGGAGAAAACGCCGTGTCGGTATACCTCTCCGACGACCGGAATAAAATCCCGGTGCTGTTTCAGGCTGAAATGTTCGTTGGCTCCGTCAAAGTCGATATGTACAAGTACCAAGGCCTGCGAAACCGGTTGAACCTGGTGGCCAAAAATTGATTCCGTTTCTAAAAGCGACTCCGCCCGGGTCGCTTTTTTTATGCTCTTCCGCCCTTGTCTGAGTTCATTCTTTCCTCTTATCAACCAAGCTCCACGCTATGCCGCTAACGGAAACCTTGCCCAAAAAGAGCGCTAAGCCTCTTTTGCAGAGTCTCATCCCGAACCGGCATTGCCCACCGCCGGTGGTGCGGCCCGGGCAAAATCTGCGGCAGCCGCCGGCGCCGGCCAGTCCGGTTCACAAAAAGGTAACACGCGCTACCATCCGCCAGGAGGTATTTTTGTCCTCGCGCATTTTCTTTTACCCCCAAACCCCACGACCCGTGCACCCTACTCCTTCCTCCAACGCCTACAAGATTCTGGTAGTCGATGATGACCCGGACATCGTGGAACTGCTTGAGTACAACCTGCGCAAAGAAGGCTATATCGTGGCCAGCGCCCCCGACGGCCGCAAAGCCCTGGAAGTTGCGCCCCAATTCGGGCCCGACATCATTCTGCTCGACGTGATGATGCCCCACCTCGACGGCATCGACACCTGCCGGCAGCTGCGGGCCATGGCACGCTTCAAGGAAACGTACATTATCTTCCTGACGGCCCGGGCCGAGGAATTCTCGGAAGTAGCCGCCTTCGACGCCGGTGCCGACGACTTTATTGCTAAGCCCATTAAGCCCCGGGCCCTAATGAGCCGCCTTGCTGCCTACGTGCGCCGCGACCATGAAACCTCGGCCGTGTCGGAAACCATTGAAATCAACGGGCTGACCATTGACCGCACCGGCTTTGCCGTGTTCCAGGAAGGCCGCAAGATTTCCCTGCCCAAGAAGGAGTTTGAGCTGCTGGCTTTTCTGGCCGCCTCCCCTCATAAGGTATTTGGCCGCGAGGAGCTGCTGCAGAACATCTGGGGCAACGACGTCTTCGTTCTGGCCCGCACCGTGGACGTGCACGTGCGCAAAGTCCGGGAGAAAGTCGGGGACCACCACATCCAGACCATCAAGGGCGTCGGCTACAAGTTCAACGCTGATTAAGCTGCCGCTGGCTGCCGCCACTCGTCTGTCATCCGAAGTCTACTCACGGTAGGAGGCTTCGGATGACAGACGTATTTTTATGTCGTAATTTCTCTTTTGCCCGGTGAATATCTCGTCCCGCACTATTGCCATCCTGATTGCGCTGCTTGTGGCCTGCGTGCTGGTTACGTTTGCCTGGATAGCGCCTACGCTGCCGTTTCAGGAGGCTTCCCTGGCTATGGGTATCACGGTGGCGGCCTGTTTTCTGCTGGTGTATCTATCGTTTGAGGCCCTGCTCTTCCGGGAAATCAACAACATCTACGCCGGCCTGGAGAATATCAAGCGCAAGGAGTTTCGGCGGCTGTCCAACAAGTTTCTGTTTCGGCCCGAGCCACTGAAGCGCATGCGGGATGAAATCCTGGAAATGGCTGAGCGCAAGGAACGGGAGATTGACGAGCTCAAACGCCTGCAGGTGCTGCGCCGGGAGTTTCTGGCCGATGTGTCGCACGAGCTCAAAACACCCATTTTTGCCGCCCAGGGCTTTTTGCACACCGTGCTGGATGGCGACATGGACGACGACTTCCTGCGCCAGAAATTCCTGAATAAAGCCGCTACCAGCCTCGACACGCTCGACGCCTTGGTACAGGACTTGGTGACTATTTCCCAGCTGGAAAAAGGCGTGGTGCGCATGCGCAAGCAGAACTTCGACCTGGCAGCCTTGGTCCGGGAAATTTTCGAGCAGTTGGAGATGAAAGCCGCTCAGCGCAACGTGACGCTGGAGCTGTTCCCACCTAGCCTCGACACCGAACACCTGCCCGTGCTGGCCGACCGGAACCGCATCCGGCAAGTGCTGGTCAACCTGATTGACAACGCCATCAAGTACGGCAAGGAAGCCGGCCACGTCACAGTGAGCCTCGTGGAAAGCAGCAAAACCGTACGCGTGGCCGTGCGCGACGACGGAGCCGGTATTCCGAAGCAGCACCAGAACCGCATCTTTGAGCGGTTTTACCGCATCGACAAAAGCCGCTCCCGCGACTCCGGCGGCTCGGGTCTGGGCCTGGCCATCAGCAAGCACATTGTAGAGTCCCATAAGTCGGTGATTCGGGTGCGCAGCGAGGTAGGCGTGGGCACTACCCTGGAGTTTAAACTGCCCAAGCCCCGCCTGCCCAAAGCTCCGACAGAAGTTAGTGCGCCCGAAGCCTAAGCTTCCCAAGACTTCGGCGTACCTTTGCGGCCCGCTATGAAGAAGCACTTAGATTTTAAAGACCTGATTCTGTTTGAGGACGACGACTTCGTGGTCATCAACAAACCGCCGTTCTTAGCCACGCTCGACGAGCGGGTAGGCGGCGCGCCCAACATCCTGCGCATGGCCCGGGAGTATTCCGACGACATGCAGGCCTGCCACCGCCTCGACAAGGAAACCTCGGGCGCCCTGGCCCTGGCTAAAAACCCGGAGGCCTACCGCCACCTCTCCATGCAGTTCGAGAACCGCGAGGTCAAGAAGCTTTACCACGCCGTGGCCTGGGGCGTACACCAGTTCGACAACAAGCTGGTGGACCGCAGCATTGAAACCACGACCAAGGGCAAGGCACGCCTGGCCTACAAAGGCAAGCCCGCCGAAACTTACTTCACCACCCTGGAGCCTTTTGCCCGCCACACTCTAGTGCAGTGTGTACCTATTACCGGCCGTATGCACCAGATCCGCCTGCACCTGATGTATCTGCAGGCCCCCATCGTGGGCGACGTAGTGTACGGCGGTGAAGACTTCTACCTCTCGACCCTAAAGAAGAAGTTTAACATGAAGGATGGGGAGGAAGAGCAGCCCTTCATCAAACGCTTTGCCCTGCACGCGGCCAAGCTGACGTTTGCCCTTCTTAATGGCGAGGAAGTAACCGTGGAAGCCCCTTACCCCAAGGATTTCCGGGTGCTGGTCGACACCCTGCGGCAGTATAGCTAAGCTTTAATGCTCCCGTAGTAGCAAACACCACTGGTTTTGGGACGAATGGCGAATAGTCAAAAACCGTCAACGCGGGTAAGTGAATGGGTTTTAAGCGGATAATTCTGTCCAGCCCTTTGCTTCGTAAGTGAAAAAGGGTAACTTTGTGTCCGTTTTTCCCGAACCCTAGCTGGGTTCTATCTCATTTTCAAACGCTTACTCAACTCCCCAATGGATCATCTGAGCTTCAAGACGGTGTCCGTCAACAAAGCCAACGCCAACAAGGGCTGGGTCGTGATTGATGCTGGTGACAACACCCTGGGCCGTCTGTCCAGTCAAGTTGCCAACATTCTCCGCGGCAAACACAAGCCTTCGTTCACGCCCAACTCTGATTGCGGCGATTCGGTTATCGTTATCAACGCCGACAAACTGCGCGTGACGGGTAAAAAGATGACCGACAAAATTTACGTGTCGCACTCTGGTTACCCCGGTGGCCAGAAGCGCAAGTCGATGCGTGAGGTCATGGAGCGTTCCTCGACCCGCGTTATCGAGCACGCTGTACGCGGCATGCTGCCCGGCAACCGTCTGGGCCGTGAGCAATTCCGCAACCTGTTCGTGTACGAAGGTGCCGAGCATCCCCACCAAGCTCAGCAGCCGGTAGCTGTTGATCTGAAGAACCTGTAAGCCTCACCAGCTTTCCTTTTTTTCTCTAATTTTTCATTAATGGAAATCTCCAACACCTCTGGTAGAAGAAAAACCTCGGTGGCTCGCATCTACATGCAAGCCGGGCAAGGGAATATCACTATCAACGGCCGGGAAATGAAAGCCTACTTTGGCAATGAACTCCTGGAAAACATCGTGAACCAGCCTTTGAACACGGTTGAGCAACTCAACCAGTATGACATCAAGGTGAACGTGCGCGGTGGTGGCATCTCGGCTCAGGCTGAGGCTATCCGTTTGGCCATCTCGAAAGCCCTCGTGGGTGACAACGCCGAAGTGCGTCCCGCCCTGAAAAAAGAAGGCTTCCTGACCCGTGACCCCCGCATGGTGGAACGCAAAAAGTTCGGCAAGCGCAAGGCTCGTCGTTCGTTCCAGTTCTCGAAACGCTAAACCCAGAGGAATTTTATCATGGCTCAGTCCACCACGTATAAAGAACTGCTCGACGCAGGTGCCCACTTTGGTCACCTTACGCGCAAGTGGGACCCGAAAATGGCGCCGTACATCTTCATGGAGAAGAACGGCATCCATATCATTGACCTGAACAAAACCCTGGTTTCGCTGGAGCAAGCTGCCACTGCTATCCGCAACATCGCCAAGAGCGGTCGGAAAGTAATGTTCGTTGCTACCAAGAAGCAGGCTCAGGAAATCGTTACCGAAGAGGCCAAGCGCCTGAAAATGCCATTCGTTACCGACCGGTGGTTGGGTGGCATGCTCACCAACTTCGCCACGGTTCGCAAGTCGCTGAAGAAAATGAGCACCATCGACAAGATGGTGAAGGAAAACACGGCCTACGCAGCACTTGCAAAGCGTGAGCGTCTGATGCTGTCGCGCGAGCGGGAGAAGCTGGAGCGTGTACTGGGCGGCATTGCCGACCTGAGCCGCCTGCCTGCTGCCCTGTTCGTAGTGGACGTAAAGCGTGAGCACATTGCCGTTAAAGAAGCCCAGAAACTCGGTATCCCCGTTTTCGCTATCTGCGATACGAACTCGAACCCCGAGCTGGTAAACTTCCCCATCCCTGCTAACGACGACGCCTCGAAGTCAATTTCGCTGATCGTAGGTATCATCAGCAAGGCTATCGAAGAAGGCTTGTCGGAGCGCAAAGTCGACAAAGACGAAGCGGACAAGAAGCAGTCGGAAGACGAAGGCATCCAAGAGAAGCTGGCCGCCGACGAATAGTCCGGCTACCTATTGAGAAGAGGGGAACATGCGAAGCACTCGGCTCCGGTGTTCCCTTTTTCTTTAGGTACTCCTCCCCTCTTTCGCCTATTGAGAACCTGCTGGTACGCTAGCGGTTCTATCCTCTCATAATATCCCCTCCTTTTAACTCTCACAAGAATGGCCGCAATTACCGCCGCAGACGTGAACAAGCTCCGCACCATGACCGGTGCAGGCATGATGGATTGCAAAAAAGCGCTGACCGAAGCCGATGGCGACTTCGAAGCTGCTCGTGACATTCTGCGCAAGCAGGGTCAGAAGATTGCTGACAAGCGTGCTGACAACGAAACGTCGGAAGGCTTTGTAGCCGTAGCTGTAAGCGAAGACGGCACCACCGGCAAGCTGGTGGCCTTGGCCTGCGAAACGGAATCGGTAGCCAAGGTTGCCAACTTCCGCGAGCTGGTACAGCGCATCCTCGATGCTGCCGTACGTACCAACGCTACGTCGCAGGAAGAGCTGCTGGCTACCAAGGAAGAAGATGGCCTGACCATTCAGGAGCACATCACCGACCTGATGGGCAAAATCGGCGAGAAGCTGAACCTGACTTACGTTACCCTGACCGCTGAGAAAGTAGCTTCTTACATCCACTCGGACAGCAAGAAAGGCGTACTCGTAGGCCTGAAGAACGTAGGTGGTGCTGACATCGCTGCCGTAGGCCGCGACGTAGCTATGCAGATCGTAGCCATGAAGCCCGTAGCCGTTGACAAAGACGGTGTAGACGCTTCGATCACCGAGCGCGAAATTGAAATCGGCAAAGAGCAGGCGCGTGCCGAAGGCAAGCCCGAGGCTATGCTGGAGAAAATTGCTCAGGGCAAGCTGAACAAGTTCTACAAGGAAAACACCCTGTTGAACCAGGAGTTCGTGAAAGACAACTCGCTGACCATCGCTCAGCTGCTCGACAAAACGTCGAAAGGCATGACCGTAACCGACTTCAAGCGCGTGGCCATCGGTGCCTAAGCTGTAAGAAGTTTAGTTTATTGAAAAGGCCCGCTGGTTTTCACCAGCGGGCCTTTTTTGTTTTGCTATATTTAGAAGTAATGGAGACTCGTGAACCAACATGGCCCTGGTACAAATACCCTATGTTTCTAGGAGCGGTACTAGCATCTTTAGCTGCTAACGTAGTCGCGCTTGGGTACGCGTTTTATCTAGAGGAAAGCGGTAACCTATTTATTGGTGTGCTTCTGCTGATGCTGCTCACAAACGGCTACATTACCATAGCACTGTACAGAAAGCAAAAGATTGACGCTGCTGCCGCACTGAGTATTGGGGCCTTCATACCCTGTCTGCTGGCAATTGGAGTGCTGATTATCTGTATGTTTTAGTTTACTGAAGAATTTAGCTTCCCGGGGAGTACCCACAAAACGGTATATCCTACCGCGGCTGACTAACGGGAGTGTTATGCTTCCGCCGGCTAGCACCACCGATTAAATTCTTAGCCAGCGCGGCCAGCAACAGCAAAAACAGCAGGCCGATCAGAACGCGGGGCCAATTGATATTCTTCATAAGGGAGCTTTACGGGCGTTGGGGCTGGGCGGTGTAGGCCTGCACTCGGGTAACTGCATTGCGGCGCAGGTTGAGGTAGAACAGGGCGTAGTCGGCAATGTGGAAAGAGTGGCGGAGCTGGGGCTGGCCGGGCAGCAGGAAGCGCGGGTAGCCGATGGGCTTGGGCACGTTGATCCAAAGCAGGCCGCGGTGCACCTGAGCACCTACTACGGCCGTATCAATCCGATTAAAGGCCAGCGGCACTCCTCCCCTATTCAACCGGGCCGGAACCACGGTAGTGTCAAGGGTCCAGGTGAGCGGATTCGTAGCCAAGCCGCCGGCAAAGGGCGGGTACTCATTGCCCGTCTCTACCGAGTTCCAGCCCACGTAGCAGCCGGTTTGAGTAGAATCTTCGCAGGGGCGCATAGCCTGGTACTCATCGGTTTTTACCTTGAAGCCGATGAGGTAGGCCACTACGAGCTGTTTGCGCAGCTTGGCGTCGTTGTCGAAGAACTCGTGGAGCAGGCGGGTGGCGTGAAACGTGCCCTGGCTGTGGCCTGCTATAATGATGGGCCGGCCTTGGTTGTAGTGGGCCAGATAGTACTGGAAAGCGGCTTTTACATCGGAGTACGCCAGTTCGAGGGCATCCTTGCCATTGGTGGTCTTCTCGTCGAAGAACGAGTAAAGCGTGGCCTGGCGGTAGCGCGGAGCGTAGATACGGGCCGCCGCATTGTACACCGTGGCCTGCTTGCGAATTGTGCTGTTGTCAGTAAAGCGGTTCAAACGCTCATCCGAAAGGTCAGCATTCCAGGACTCACTCCTGAGGAAGGTAGTGGGATGCACGTAGAACACGTCGGCCACGGCGTTTTTCTGGTTGTCGCGCAGCCCCGAGCCCAGCGGCACCACATCGGCCGAGTCGCGGCGGGTGGGCAGCGCGGCCCAGTTGTCGGGCTGGGCATAGTCGGGCATGGTGGCGGGCCGATAGGCGGTGAATTGCTTGCCGGGCTTAATTACCTTCAGGCAGGAGCTTAAGCTGCTCGTGGCCAGCAGCGCCACGCTCAGGCAAACCGACCGGAATAGAAGAGAAGTACGCATAGGAAACCAGGGCTGGAATACAAAAATAGCTCATGCACCGCGGTGCATGAGCTATTTTCTTTGGTCATTCGGCCAAGCCTAGTCAGTGAAGGTGTTTTCCAGGAGGCGCTCCTGACGCAGGTACTTGATTTTGTAGTTCTTATCAAACCGGACCCGCACCTGGGCCCGGGTTTGCTGGTGCTTTTGCTGGGACTGGCGGAAGGCCTGACTTTTCTCCAGAAACGTAACCACGCGCGAACCATCATTGGCTACGTCGCTGATTTGCAGGCTACCGGGCTCAATTTCGGTGGAAGCCTCCAGGAACTCGGGAAAGTGGCTTTTGGTCAGCTCCTCGTTGATGGCGGCCGGCGTCGTATTCTGTAGGGTGTAGAAGCGCTCCACGGACGGGGAAAAGTACTGGCTGGCGCTGAAGGGCGCAGCTTTCATGTCTTCGTAGTAGGCCGAAAGCGTGCTCTCGATGCGGCTACGCACGGCGCTTTCGTCGACGGGCGGCGCGGCGGGCGTTGCCTCAGCGGCTGGAGCCGCCGTCGTAGTGGCGGTATCCTCAGCCGGAGCAGCAGTAGGCGGCACTACGGGGGCCACGCGCACGGTTTCGGGAGCGGCAGCGGGCGGCAGGTCAATCTGCTCGGCCTGGGGGCCTACTTCCGGCGTGGTGCTTAGGCTGTCCTGCTCGGTGCGGCTCTTGCTGCTTAGGTGCTCCGACTCGCGGTTGCCAAGCGTGAGGTAGGCAATCAAAGCCAGCAAAGCCAGAATGCCACCCACGATGAGCACGGTAGAAAGCGGGTTGCGGGCCGGGGCCACGTAAGGCGTTTCGTCGGGTTCGTCGGGCAGTTCGTTGGCCTCGAAGCTTTCAGTTGGTACGTTGGTATAAATCGGCTCGGCAGGCCGCTCCCGGGTGTAGCTATAGGTTTCCGTCGGGCTGCTAGGGTTTACGGGCACTACCGGCGGGGCCGTGGGTGTAACGGGCGGCAACGACGAAATTGGCGGCGTAACGGGCCGCTCGGGCTCCGACACCAGCGGCGCCATTACTACCGGGGGCGGTGTGGGCGTGTCGGTGAAGCCTCCGCCCGAGGGCGGAGTAACAGCACTCGGCGGCACCAGTGGCGGAACTGGTACCGGGCTGGCGGGCGTGATGGGCGCTACCGGTGGCACCGGGGAAGCTGGGGCGGGAGGCGTAGCCGCGTTTTGCTCACTGAACAGCAACTTGCGCTTCAGCGTGTCAAACTCGGCGGGCGTGATGGTGCCCGCGTCCAGCCATTCCTTGAGCTGGCGCAGGGTATCGAGAGGGGACGGGTCTTTTTCCATACTAGGCAGCGGTTGGGGCTAAAGAGCCGTGGGTTATTTACGGTCCAAAGCCGACAAACGGTCACGCCGCTTTTGCAGCTGAATTTTGCGCAGCTCCATTTGCTGGCCGGTGGTGACGAGCTTCACCGAGTCTTCGCGGGCCTTGAGGGCGTTGCTGGCGTTGGTTTGCTTCAGGGCCTCAATGCGGGCCAGGTTGCTGGTCGTGTTGGCCTCCAGGGTCGTAATTTCCTTCTGCAGCCGCTCCTTTTCCTTTTCCGACTCCTTAAGCTGCTTTTCGGCCTCGGCTATCTGCTCCTTATAGGCCTTCTGGCGGGCCGCAGTGGCAAAGCTCTGGGCCATGCTGCGCAGGGCGGCAAACTCGGTCGAAGTCTTGTCGGGGTCCAGGAAGGTATCGGGGCCGAAGCCGGCGAAGATGGACAGCTCCGAAGTCGTATCCGAGGGCGAGGTAATCATGGAGTAGAAGTCAATGAGCTTGCCCGATACGCTGGAAGCCGGGGTTTGCTTAGCCATCAGCACGTCTTTTTTGCCGACGCCGAACACGCCGTCGCCTTTAAGACGGATGTTATAGGTATCCTTAATCCAAGACTGCCAGAAGTCGCGCGTCCAGGCGGCGGTGCCTTCCACCTGCACCTTTACGGCGGCACGCTCTTTTTTCTCGAAGTTGACGCTGCTCGTGCGGGCCTCGTAGAGCTGGGCACTGGCCCGCGGAGCTGCCAGGCCGACCACGCCGGCCAGCAGAATCGTTGCGAAGAAGAATTTCATAGGACAGTAAAATCAGGCAAAAAGGTGACGGCTGAGCCGCCGACTAGTAAATATCGTGCCGTTCGAAGGCGGCCTGCAAATCCTGGCGCATTTGGGTGAAACGCAGCACGGCAGCGGCAATGAACTCCTCGTCGAGCAGCTCGCGCACGTCGGCCTCGCTGGTCACATCCATTTCACTGACTTTGTAGGTTTGCTCGAAGGGGCCTTTTTCGAGTTTGATAAGGTACTTCCCGTTCCAGGAAAAGAGCGTGATTTTGGCTTCCGGATGCGGAATATCGGCGAGCTGGCGCATAGCAGCAGGAGTTGGCACTGAGTTGAGTGGGCGAAGATAGGCAGCTAGGCGCAACTCCCTGCCCGCAAGCTCGACATAACACCCTTGGGAGGCCCGCGTACAAAAACCCATACTGGTTATTGTCTCACCTAACCCGCACTTGCATCATGCCACAAGGAGATAAATCGGCCTATACCGACAAGCAAAAGCGGCAGGCCGAACACATTGAGGAAGGCTACGAAAAGCGCGGCTTGTCGGAAGACGAGGCCGAGCGCCGGGCCTGGGCCACCGTCAACAAGCAGGACGGCGGCGGTAAAAAGAGCGGTTCCGGCCGCAAGAAAGCCGACGATAAATAAAGCCCTTGGCTTTGACTTCTAAAACCGAAAGGGCCGCTCCAGTATTGGGACGGCCCTTTCGGTTTTAGAAGTCGCACCTTCGAGGCGCGGCCTTGCGGCCTTTAGCTGACCGTGTGCAGAATGGCGTAGAGCGAAGTCACGGAAATCACCACCCACAGCAGCAAGGCCTGAACGAAGGGACGCACGCCCACCGAGCGCAGCACCTGAGCCGAGAGGCCGGCCCCAATCAGAAACAACGTTAGGGTAAGGCCGATTTTGGCCAGCTTCACAGCCACCGGCGCCAGGGGCTGGAGGGCGGGCACGTAGGTATTGAGCAGCATGGCCCCGATAAAGCCCAGAATAAAATAGGGCAGCTTGACTTTGGCCCCCGGGGTTTTGAAGAGAAACGCCGTGCCCAGGGCCACCGGGATAATCCATAGGGCCCGGGCCAGCTTTACGGTGGTGGCAATCTGCAGGGCCTGGTCGCCGTAGTGGCTGGCCGCGCCCACCACCGAGCTGGTATCGTGGATGGCAATGGCGCACCAGAGGCCAAACTGGTTCTGGCTCATGTGCAGTTCGTGACCCAGCATTGGAAACACGAACAAAGCAATGGAATTCAAGATGAACACCGCCCCGAGGGCCACTGACATTTGCGACTCATCGGCCCGCAGCACCGGGCCCACGGCCGCAATAGCGCTGCCACCACAAATAGCGGTGCCGCTGGCAATAAGGTGGGTGGTTTTGGGATTGAGCTTCAGCCAGCGGCCCACAAAGTAGCCCAGTACCAGCGTGGTGCTAATAGAGGCCACCGTGAAAAGCAGCCCTTCCCGCCCGGCCTGTACTGCGGCCTGTGCATTCATGCCAAAGCCCAGGCCAATAACCGACCACTGCAGCAGCTTGCTGGTAACCCGGCGGCTCAAGCTCAGAAACGGGTTGCCCACAACTAGGGCTACGACCAGCCCCAGCAGCAGCGCCAGCGGCGGGGACCCCAGCGGCGACACGCACACAAGTACGGCCAAACTAAAAATCAGCTGCTGGGGAGTAACGCTAAGGCCGAAGACCGGCAGAGGATGAACCAGGAAAGCCGCAAATGCGCTGCGGGCTTCCGCGGGGTGCGGCAATACGGGTGGGGCGGGGTGGGACGCTTTCATGGGTGGGGCAGCAGCAATAACTACCCCAAAACTACGCCCGCCCCTACCCTTTCGATAATCAAAAATGATTATCAGTAATTACCTCAGGTTATAGTATCCTTGCTGAATTCTTGTTGCGCGTACAGCAGAAACCGCCGGGCGGGCACCGCCAAGGGTTGGCCCTGCAGCCACACGGCCTCAAACTGCCGGGGCAATTGCAGATCCTGCACCGGCACAATTTCTAGTCGTCCGGCTTCCAGTTCCTTATGCAGCGCCCGTTTCGAGACGAACCCCAGACAGTTGGGCGCCGCCTCCAGATACGACTTAATGGCTTCGGTATTATCCAGGTATAAGGCTACCCGCAGATCGGAAAGCTTGGTTTTGTGGGCTTTCAGGGCAAACTCCAGCACTTCCAGCGTGCCCGAGCCCCGCTCCCGCAGCACCAGCGGGTGCTCCAGGGTCTTGCGCAACGACAGGGGCTCGGCCGGTACTCCCGCCGCGGTGGCTCGGCGTACGGCTACTAGCTCATCGTCGAGCAGGTGCTCGTAGTGCAGGTCCCGGTTTTTCACCTGGCCTTCCACAAAGCCCAGGTCGATGTGGCCGTGGAGCAGGGCTTCGGCAATCTGCTCGGAGTTGCCGTTGTGCAGAATCAGCTCGACGTGGGGGTAGCGGGCCTGAAAGCCGGGCAGCAGCGGGGGCAGCACGTACTGGGCCAGCGTGGTGCTGGCTCCCAGGCGCAGGCGGCCCGCTGCTTCGGCGTGCAGGCCGTGGAGCTGGTCGGTGAGCTGCTGGTGCAGGGTTTCTACGGCGTCGGCGTGGCTGAGCAGCAGGCGGCCGGCTTCGGTGAGGCTCACGCGGTTGCCGCGCCGCTCAAACAGGCGTTGCCCGTAGCTGCGCTCCAGCTCCCGGATATGCTTGGTAATGGCTGGCTGGGTAATAAAGAGTTCCTGGGCGGCCTTGGTGAAGCTCAGGTGCCGGGCCACCGACTGAAAAACGCGAAGACGAAAATCGGGCATGGGCGCAAGGTAGTACGCCGGGCGGTTTCCGGGGTGCCGGGCGGGCTATGGTTCCGGGCTACTTGCGGGCTACCAGCTTCACAAGGCGCACTTCACGCTTGCCAAAGTCGGCCGTGCCCAGGGGTTCCTCGTAGCGCACGATTTTCAGGCCAGCAGCGCTGTAAAGCGTTTTGAGCTCATTGGTGCTGTACACCACGCCGTCCCCGATTTTCATCGTCTGCGTGGCATCCTTGTGGAAGCCTTCCAGCACCACCAGGCCCCCGGGCTTCAGAGCCTGCATTACTTTTGGCGCGTATTCGCGGCCCCCGGCGTAGGACAGCACAATCAGGTCCCACTTGTTGGTGCCCCAGTCGAAGCGGTCCGCATCCTGCTGCACAGTGGTGATTTTGACCTTCATTGCCCGGGCTTTTTTCTGGGCGTAGGCCAGGGCCTCATCGGCAATATCGACGCCCGTTACCTGCCAGCCCAGCTGAGCCAGATACAAGGCGTTACGGCCCTCACCCATGCCCACGTCCAGCGCCGTGCCCACCGGATGATTTTTCACGGATTCCACCAGTAGCGTATTGGGGGCCTCGTTCAGCACTCGAACCCGGGCCGCCGAATCGGTTAGCACATAATTCCAGCGCCGCCGCTCGTAGTCGGCGGTCTGCCGCTGGTATTCTTCTTTCTGGGCCGCCGTAGCATTGGCCGGCAGCGTCGGGGGTGGCGGCAGCTTGGGCAAGGCCTTCGACGTGGCAGGCGCAGTAGCCGGCGCTGCCGTCTGGGACCAGCTGTAGCTGCCACTTAGCAGGAACAGCGCCAGCAGCATTGCTTTTGGGTGGCAGGTTTTCATAGGGCAGAAGGAATTGAAAGAGCGGCACCGACTAAATGTAGAAGCTATTTATTTCTCTTTCAATCACATGATAGAGTGAGGCCGGGTAGATTACAGCGGCAGTAGAGCGAGTTTTTCTACCTTTCCTGAGCAATTCCCTTTTCCACCTTTCCCAATGAGAAAACCATTCCTTGCCGCGCTGGCCCTCCTTCCCCTGGCGGCCGCGGCCCAACAATCGGTGCTGACGCCGGAGAAGCTCTGGCAGCTGGGCCGCCTGGGCGAAATGCAGGTGTCGCCGGACCAGAAAACGGTGGCCTTCACAGTGACGCGCTACAGCCTGGGCGACAACAAAGGCAGCGCCGACATTTACCTGGTGCCCGTGGCCGGCGGCGCGGTAAAGCAGCTGACCAACACCCCCGCCGTTTCCGAAAATACCCTCAACTGGCGCCCCGACGGCAAGTTGACCTTCCTCTCAAGCGAAGGCGGCACCGACCAGCTCTACGTCATCAGCGCCGATGGCTCGGGCAAGCAGCAGCTCAGCCAATTTCCGGAAGAAGGCCTGAGTAATCTGAAGTATGCGCCCAAGGGTAATTTTATTCTCTACACCCAGGACGTGAAAACGGGCAAGGAGGTAAAGGACTGGTACGCCGACCTGCCCAAGGCCGACGCCCGCATCATCGACGATTTGAACTACCGCCACTGGAACGTGTGGGACGATTACAAAGTCTCCCACGTGTTTTTCCAGCCCGTGGGCTCGGATGGTAAGCCCACCGGCTACGGCAAGGATGCCATGGCCGGCGAGAAGTTTGACGCGCCCCTGCAGCCCTTGGCCGGCTCTGAGCAGCTGGCCTTTTCGCCCGACGGCTACTCAGTGGCTTATACCTCGCGCAAGCTCACGGGCAAGGCCGAAGCCGAAAGCACCAACTCCGACATCTACCTCTACAGCATCCGGGAAGGCAAAACCGAAAACCTGAGCCTGGGCCTGGAAGGCTACGACACGGAGCCCGTATTTTCGCCCGACGGCTCGAAGGTGGCCTGGCTAAGCATGGCCACCCCGGGCTTTGAGTCGGACCGCAACGGCATCGTGGTGTACGACTTCAAAACCAAGCAGCGCACGGATATTACCAAGGGTTCGGAGCAGGCCGCGGCTAACATCCGCTGGAGCACCGACGGCAAAACCATCTACTTCGCCAGCGTTATTCAGGGCACCGACCAGATTTTCTCGGTTCCCAGCAAGGGCGGCAAGGTGAAGCAGCTCACCAAGGGTGCCCAGAACTACAACTCGTTTGAGCTGGCCGGCAAAGACCAGGCAATTGCCAACAAAACTACCATCAGCAGCCCCGCCGACCTGGTGCGCGTGGATCTGAAAACCGGCAAGGAAACTCCGCTGACCACCATTAACAAGGACGAGCTGAGTGGCCTGAAGATGGGCAAGGTGGAAAGCCGGCAGGTAACCACCACCGACGGCAAGCAGATGCTGGTCTACGTCATCTACCCGCCCGACTTCGACGCGAGCAAGAAATACCCGACCCTGCTGTATTGCCAGGGCGGCCCTCAGAGTCCGGTTACCCAGAGCTTTTCGTACCGCTGGAACTTCCAGCTGATGGCCGCCAACGGCTACATCGTAGTGGCGCCCAACCGCCGCGGCCTGCCGGGCTTCGGTACCGAATGGAACAACAGCATCAGCGGCGACTGGGGCGGGCAGCCCATCCGGGACTACCTCTCCGCCATTGACGACGTAAGCAAGGAAAGCTACGTGGACAAGGACCGGCGCGGCTGCGTAGGGGCTTCCTACGGCGGCTATTCGGTGTACTACCTGGCAGGCCACCACCAGGGCCGCTTCAAGACCTTTATTGCCCACGCCGGCCTGTTTAATCTGACCAGCTGGTACCCCAGCACCGAGGAAATGTTCTTTGCCAAGCACGACATTGGGGCCGCGCCCTGGGAAATGCCCCAGCACAAGAGCTACACCGGGTTTAACCCCCAGCAGTTTGTGGGCCAGTGGGACACCCCGATTCTGGTGATTCACGGCGGCAAGGACTTCCGGGTGCCCGAGGGCCAAGGCATGGAAGCTTTTGGCTCGGCCCAGCTGCGCGGCATTCCCAGCCGCTTCCTATACTTCCCCAACGAAGGCCACTGGATTCAGAAGCCCCAGAACGCGGTGCTTTGGAACCGGGTGTTCTTCGAGTGGCTGGGCCGCACGCTCAAGCCCGAAGCCCAGGCGGCGAAGTAGCCTGACCGAACCACTCACCCGCAGACCCTGCCGCTACCGGCAGGGTCTGTTTGTTTTTGGGTTCCTGGTTTTGCCGCCCTATCTTTTGGTCACTATCCTTATAAACCTATTGTCCTATGCGCTTCGTCGTATTGAGCACCCTGCTGTTGCCCGGTCTGCTGGCAGCTTATTCGGGCCATGCGCAAGGAAGTGTGCTGTATCAGCCGCAACCGTATCAGCCGCAAACTCGCTACCAATTATCCTCGCCAAATCAGTACCGTGCCCCAAAGCCAATCATAATTGCTCCGACGATTCCCGTCGACGCTGACGGATCCATTAAACAGGAGCCTGATTCTGCCACCCGGCGCCAATATGCCCGCCACCGAGTGCGCACCGTGCTAAAAACTCGCCTCGATAAACAGGGCCAGGTGCAAGACACCGTTGAGTACCTGGCCGTGGATGAGCAAGGTCGCTGGACGGAGGTGGGCCGGTGGCAAGGCCAGGTACATCGGCAGTGGAGCTATAATAGCAACGGCCAGTGCACGGCATTGGTAGAACACCCTTATGCGGCCCGTCCTTATACCGTTATCAACACGTACAATCCGGCGCTGGGACGGGGCCACCAGGAAGTGCTCCAACGGAATGGAACCCACACCGTGGTGCAGGAAAAGCAGCTCTACCAAAACGGCGACACACTGCTAACCGAAATCAAGGCCCACGGGCTACTGGTAGGCAATTATTACTACCCGGAGTATGTCCAGCGCAGCCTTCGCCTGGTACCCCACCCCGACACAATGCTGACCCTGACTTGCTTTTATGACAAGAACCAGCACCCCACCAGCTATCAGTTCGACTATTTGCTCTACCAGCGCGGCCGGCTGCTGGAAACAGGCAAGATAAATCCGCGCAAACTAGGCTCGGCAGCCAATGATACCAGTGCTCAAAAGATGGGGCCGGCTCAGGCATTGGCAGCGCTACGCCGGGGTACCGGGTTACAGCCCCAGAACCGCCGTTTCTATGACTCACAGCACCGCCTTATTCGGCACGAATTCACGAGAGCGAAGGATTTACGTTCTTCTCGGGCTGTCATCAATTACACCTATAATAACCTGGGGCAGCTAATCGGCCGGGAAAATTCCTCTGTAAGTGCCGGGGTTAGTATCCGCTCCACCTATACCGTATTTTCCTACTCCCCAACAGGGCTCCTGACGGGCGAAACCACGAATACCGGCAACGGCAGCCCCGTTTTTTACCGTTACCAGTATCAATACTACGATTAGGACTGCCCCCGGCAAGAGCCGCTTCAGTAGTACTCGTCGTGGCTGAGCCGTGGTGCAAGTTGGTTTTGGGGTGGCTTCTGGCTGCTAGGACCTGTACATAAGCGGTAAGTAATTCGCCAGGCATGCAACGCAGTTGAGTTTAGGTAAGTACAGAGTATACTTTCCGTCCACGCCTGCCCCGCTGCTTCTCCTCCACTGTGCTCATCCGCCTGCTTTCTTTCTGCGTGCTCTTGCTTGGCTTTTTGGTACCCGGCCGGGCCCAGAGCAGCGCTGATGACCATACCGTACTCGACACGCTGTACCTGCAGGATGAAAACCATCGGCACGTGTCGGAGGTGTACCGCTACTGCACCGAGCCGTTTGCGGTGAAGCCCAGCCCCGAGAGGGCCGACAGCCTCTGGCAAGCCGGGGCTTTTCAAACCGGCCGTTGGCACAAGGCGCTTAGCCTGGGCTTTTTGCACCAGCGCGTATGGGTGCGTATTGCCGTGGCCAACACCTCAAGCCAACGCAGCCGCTACGTGTGGAGCATCTACAACTTTACCGACAGCGCCACGCTTTACTTCCGGCCCAACGGCTCCGAGCAGTTTCACCGGGTGCAGGCCAGCTCCTGGCAGCAAGCCGATCAACGCCCTTTCCCGGCCCGGTCGTTGAGCTTCCCCTTTGTCCTGGAGGCCGGTCAGCGGGCCGTGCTTTATCTGCGCGTCGACCATCGTGCGGGTGCCCTGTATCTGCCCACGTACATCGAGACGACCGAACAGTTTCTGGCCTCTGAGGTGGAGGCGCCCTTCGAGCGGCACTGGATTTGGCTGCTGGGCTTTTACGTAAGCAGTGCTCTGTTCAACCTGGTGCTCTACACCTTCCTGCGCGACCGAATCCACATCTGGTACGTGGTGTATGTGGTGTGCATCACCTTGTTTCTGCTGATGGAAGACGGGTTCGACGCCTGGGTCCTGCCCGCCGCGCTGTACCGCCTAGTATGGTCGGTGGGGCAGTTTAATTTCCTGCTGCTGGCCGCGGCCTGTGGCGTGCAGATCATGCAGTCCTTTCTGCGCCTGCGCTCCGGCTGGCCCCGGCTGTACCGCCTGGGCAACTGGCTTTCGGCCCTGGCAGCGGCGTTTGTATTGGCCTATGCGGTTCTGTTTCCCGTTGCGGTGCGCTCCGGCCTTCTCTACCCTACCCTGCTCAACGGGCTGCGCGAAGTACTGCTGGGGGCCCTGGCGCTCTACAGTTGGGTAACCTTGCTCAACGTGCTGTTGTCGCGCCGGCGTCGGCAGCTGGGCGCCTACTACGCCCTGACCTACTTCTTCTTTTTCGTAGGCTTTCTGCTGTTCTGGCTGAATCATTTGGGGCTGACCAACTTCAACCTGGTGCAGCCCAACGCCCTGGCCTGGGGCCTGGTGCTGGAGCTGCTGGTACTTAGCGGCCTGCTCACGGGCCGGTTTCGGCACACGCTGCGGCAGAATGAAAAGCTGCGAATCCGACAGCTGCGGCAGCGCAACGCCCAAAGTGCCCGTCTGATTGCGGCCCAGGAAGAAGAACGGGCCCAGCTGGCCCGGGAGCTGCACGACGCGCTGGGGCCCAACCTGGCGGCGCTGCACATGGCCTGGCAGGGTCCGGCCATGCGCGAGGCCCTGGCTACTTCGCCCGCCGCCGCGGCCGTGGGCCAGCACACCGAGCTGCTGCTGCGTCACCTGCGCGACGAAGTACGTACCTACAGCCACACGCTGCTACCCTCCGAGCCCGGCCTGGGTACGCTCAGCGAGTCGCTGGCTGCCCTCAGCAAGCTGCACAATCTGCACGGCAGCCCGGTCGTGCGGACCTACTGCGACGCGGCCGTGAATGAACTGCCGACCCACATTCAGCAGACCGCCTACCGCATTGCGGCCGAGTTGCTCAACAATGCCATTCGCCACTCCCGGGCCAATGAAGTATCGGTACAGATGCTGCGCCACTCCGAGGAGCTAGAAATCATGGTGGAAGACAACGGCCGGGGCTTCGCAGAGCCTTCCCGCAACAGCGGTATTGGGTTGCGCGGGTGCGGGCCCGGGCCGACTATCTGCGCGGGCAGCTCTACATCGACAGCTCCCCGCAGGGCAGTAGTATTGTTGTCAGAATTCCTTGCTAACTAGCCTCCCTCCTCTTTTTTCACGCCTTCCCGTAGCATGCCTTCCAGTCCTTGCCGCCTGCTTATCGTCGACGACCACCTAATGCTCACGCAAAGCCTGGCGCTGCTTTTTGCCGGCCAGCCCGACCTGGTAGTGGTAGACCAATTAGCTTCGGGTACGGCCCTGCTGGAGTGGCTGGGCAAGGCCGTGGGAGCCGCAGTGCCCGCCGATGTGCTCCTGCTCGACTTGCACCTGCCCGGCCCCGATGGCCTGACCCTGCTGCCCACCCTGCAACAATATCCGCAGCTGCGGGTGCTGGTGTTTAGCACGGCGGCCTCCCCCGAGCTCATTGAGCGGGTGGCTGCGGCCGGCGCCCACGGCTTCGTGGCCAAGTCAGCCGATGCCGAACACCTGCTGGAATCTATCCGGCGCGTACACGCCGGGCAGCGGGTTTTTCCCCGAGCGCCCGCCGGGCCGCCCCCGAGAGCGGCGAAGCTACCGAGCCACTGCTGCGCCTGCACCGCCTTTCGAGCCGGGAGCGGGAAGTAGTGGGCCTGATCCGGGCCGGCCTCACCACCCGCGACATTGCCGAGCGACTCTCGTTGTCGGAGTTTACCGTGGGCACCCACCGCCGCAACATCATGCACAAGTTGGAATTGCCCAATATGGCTGCCCTGCTGCAGTTCGCCTTCGACCACGGTTTGTAGCCAACGGGGCAACAAGTCACCGGGAGCCGGAGTTACCCTTACCCCCAAGCTATTTCGTCAGAATGGCGTCGGTGGTTTTGCCGATGTCGCTGCTCACTTTCTGGATAAACTCCAGCTGTTCGCGGAGCAGGTTGTCTTCGGGCGTGAGCACCTGCTTGGGAAAGGCCTCGGGCTCCACGGCCAGAAAGTCGGTGGCGGGCTCCTGGGCTTCGTCGTCAAGCTTTTTCAGGCTCCGGGTCAGGCCCAGCAGCGCCTGCCGCAGGGGCTTACGGGTGGCCGGAGCCAGCGGCTGCCCAGGCGCCGTGGAGGTAATCGAGGCAATATTAGAAGCCAGAATGTGGTTCAGCACCACAAACTCGTGGACTTCGGAGCTTTTGCGCTGGGTGCTTTTGGGCTCGGAAAGCATGCGCTGAAACGCGGCCGAAAGGTTGGCGGAGCTAACGTACACGTTTTTGCGCACCAGCTTGTAGTCGGTTTGGTGGTAGGACACGCCCGAAATATTCTCGGCCAGCTTGAGCAGGTAGTTCAGGTTGGCCCGCAGCACGTCGCGCATGAACACCTGCAACTGGTCGGCCTCCCACTTCGGAAACAGCAGGTAGCCGGCTGAAAAGGCAATGGCGCAGCCGATAAACGTGTCGATAACCCGCTCCTCAATCAGGCCCAGGTAGCCCACGCCCAGCAGGCTGAACATAATCAGGATAAAGGGCGTCAGGCAGGTGACGGTGATGATGTAGTTGGTGCGCTGAAAGCTGTAGGAAATAACCATGAGCACTACCATCAGCACAAACTGCACGGTTTTGTCGGGAATCAGCCACAGAATCAGCACCCCGATGACGCCACCGGCCAGGGTGCCCAAGATCCGCTGGTAGTTGCGCTCCTTCGTCAGGCTGAAGCCGGGCTTGAGCATGTAGGTCGTCGTCATCAGAATCCAGTAGCTGTGGTAGCCCGGAAACAGCAACTTGGACGCAATAAAGCCCACCGAGCAGGCCAGCGTCATGCGGATGGCGTGCCGAAACACCGAGGAGTTGAACGTGAGGTTGTCGCCGATGGACTTGAGGTCAAACTCCTCGTGCGACACGAAGCGGGAAAACTCCAGCTCCCGCCCGTAGGTCTGCCCGGTCTTGGCCGAGTCGAAGTAATTCAGGATGTCGTTTACGCGCTGGGTGAGGTTGCGCAGGTTTACCAGAATCTTCTTCAGCACCAGGTTGCTGCCCGAGCTGCCTTCCTCGCCGATGGCGTCGATGCGGGTTTTGAGGGTTTCGAGCTGAGTTTTGAGCGTGGCCCGGGTGGCGTAGGGCCGGTTGGCCTGAATGGCGGCCCCAATGTGGTCCAGCTCCACGGCCATGTGCCGGATCAGCTCGGCCACTTCCCCAGAATGCCGGTGTGGCCAAACTGGGCGCGCAGGGCCGCGTAGTCGTAATACGTGGCCGTGATATGCTCGTAGAGGTCCACCACGTCGATGAACGTGACGACCAGGCGCCGGCCGCGGCTGGTGGTTTCGTTTACAATCTGTCGGCTTTTGAACAGCACTTCCCGCACGGCATCCTGCTTTTCACTGACCACCACCTGCTGGGCCACCAGCCGCCGGTAATCCTCGTCCAGGGTCGTGTTGAGGGTATAGAAATCAGCTTTAATGGTCAGAAACTGGGCAATGGCGTGAATGCACTCGGCCAGGGCCTGACGGGCGGCACGGTGGGGACGCACCTGGTGCAGCAACAGACTCAGCACGGTATACCACACGCCGCCGGCCAGCAGCAGCAGGCTGTGGGGCAGCACCTGGGCCGCCGTCAGCGGCTTGTCCATGTTGAGAATCATGACCAGCAACGCCGCCGAGCCTAGGGCCCCGGCCCGGGCGCCGTACACCAGAAACATGGTAAAGAAGAAGGTCAAGACAGCTACTTCCAGGCCCAGCAGCCAGTTGGAGTAGTTCAGGGCCCCGGTGAGCAGGCCCACCAGAAAGATGCACAGGTTGCCGTAGAGCATGCCGTTGCGCTTGTGCTCAATGGGCCCCGGCAAATCGGTGATGCTGATGCAGACGGCCCCGGTGGAAAGTGTGAGGCCGGTTTCAAACTGCCCGAGCCAGGAACACACCAGAGCCGGCAGCAAAATGGCGAAGGTGATGCGCAGTCCGTCGGAAAAATCCTGCCCGAAGAAGAAGTAGTGGATTTTCCGGGTTTGCTCGTTCATTGCCGCGTGGTTGCCCCGGTTCGGGGCTGTTCAGGAGCCTTATACGGGCGGCAAGGTAAGGGCTGTTGGCAAAACCGCCCAGCTTCGGGCAGCATTACAAGCTAAGTACGCTGACCCTCAAACCAAAACAAGCCTTTCCCGGCGTGGGAAAGGCTTGGTGAAGTGGGCGTACAGCAGGCTTCAGGCGGCGTCGGTCTGGGCGTCGCGCTGGCTGAGCTGATGGCGGCAATAGGTTTCGGCGTCGAGCAGGGTGGGCACAATCGGGATGTTCAGAGCCGGTGCCAGGGCGGCCAATTCCTGACGAATACCGTCGCTGAGGTGGCAGAGTACCAGGCTCATACCGTGCTTGCTGAGCTTGTGGTAATAATAGGTGAGCAGCTCGGCCGCATCCGAGGGTAGGTGGTGCAGGTGGCTGCAGTCGACCCAGACGCTGGACTTTCCGCTGCGGGCGGCCCGACTCAGCGCCCGGTCCAGGGCGTCGTCTTCGTGCTCGGGCGAAACGGGCACATCATCAGCCAGAATTAGCAGGTAGCTTTCTGGCAGAATCTCTCGGTAAACTTCCATGCGCAATAGTCAAGAATGGTTGGCGGGTTTGGCAAGACAGGGGGACTCAGGGCGGTATTCAGAGCAGAAAATCACGAGGACCAGGGCAGCTGCGAGGCTGCCCTTTTTTCAGTTGTCAAATACGATTTTGACAGCAAATAGTATACGGCCCGAATATATTATTTTCAGGCGTAAGACGCTCATTACTAAATTAATAGTTTCTACCTTTTATCAATAATTAGATTATTACAATTCAATGTTGCATCCTTTTTTACGGTAATACTCCCGGAAAGCGCCGAGCCCGAAATGCGCCTTATAACGCCTAAACCCACAAAAAGCCCCGCTTTAAGCCCCGTCTCACGACCGGGCTAAAGCGGGGCTTTTGTGTAGCTAATCTCCTAATTACACCAAACCACTCGGTGGCGGGCGCACCAGGGCTAGTACAGAATGTCCTCGATGGGCTCCAAACGGGACGGCAAATCGGTTTCGCCCAGCATTTCGCGCAAGTCAATTTCGATGCTGCGGCACAAGGCCGTCATGGGCACGTCGTTCATCAGGTTGTCGAAGGGATTCTCGCTGGTGTGGCCGACTACTTCAATCGTGTTGAACACCCACGATACCAGCACCGAAAACGGCACCGTGAGCCACACGTGGGAAGGTCCCAGCTTGGAGAACTCGCCCAGCAGGCCCAGGGGCAGCAGGGAAATAAAGATCCACACAAACACGTAGCTAAAGAAGGCGTACTGCCGCGGAAACGGCGTATTCTTGATTCGCTCACAGCCGCCCTGCAAGTTGTAGAGCTGCTCCAGCGTCTCAATCATCGACACATGCTGGAAGTCGTTGAGCAAGCCCCGCTCCTCGCGCAGGATGCGCAGCTCGGCCGCTTGCTGACGCACCAGATGGGCAGCCGGGTTCTGCTTGCCGCGCATAATTGCCGACTCTTCCGGGTCCAGAAAAGGCGCTACCTGCTCGTCCCACAGCTCGGGCTGGCGGCGCAGCTGAATGCGCAAGGCATTGCACCAGGCAATGTGGCGGTACACGAGCTGGCGGTGGCGGTGGCTAAGCTCGGAGGCACTGGCGGCGGGGGCACTCACGTTGGGCGCATCCACCACGGACGTTACGAATTCCAGCGCCTTGATGGCCCAGGTGCGGCTGGCATTCACGATGCCGCCCCACAGCTGCCGGCCTTCCCAGAACCGGTCGTAGGAGCCGTTATTCTTGAAGCCGATGTAAAACGACACGGCAATACCGAGCGTGGCTACTGGCTGCCAGGGAATGGCAATAAAGCGCAGCCCGACTTTGGCGTACAGAAAGCACATGAACAGGGAATACAGCGTGAACAGCAGCACGCTGCGCCAGGCATATTTCCAGATGACGCGCCAACGAAGATTTTCCCGGATGTACACTTATGCAGAGATGGTGAAGTGGTGAGATGGTGAGTTGGTATAGTAGCCCAAACGGCTTCTCACATTATTGCGCACTACTTACGGTGCAGGTCATTAGTTACGGCAACTCAGACCGGGCGTTCAGTAGGAATAGTCGAGTATACGTCAGAACGTCAAACTCACCAATTCACCACTTCACAATTTCACTTCTATGCCCATGAGCTGCATCAGCTTGCTGGCATTGAACTCGCGGCAGGGCCCGGGCGTGAGGCGGTAGTCGAAGCGAATTTCGTCGCCCTCGATGGTGCTGTTGAAGCTGTAGTTGGTCACGGCGCCGGGCAGTTCCTCGGCCATAGCCGACAGCTCCAAGTCGTGGGTGCTGATCAGGCCGCTGGCGGGCCGCTGGTGCAGCTGCCGGATCAGGGCCTGGGCCCGCGGTGGCGGTCCAGGGAGTTGGTACCCTTCAGGATTTCATCGAGCAGGTAAAATACCGGCTGGCCGGTAGCCGTCAGCTCCAGCAGCAGGCGCAGGCGCTTGAGCTCGGCGTAAAACGAGGACGTACTTTCGGCCAGGTTGTCCTGGGTGCGCATGGCCGTGTACACCCGGGCCGGCGCCAGCCGCAGCTGTTGCGCACAGACCACCGCCCCGGCCTGGGCCAGTACCATATTCAGGCCCACCGTGCGCAGAAACGTGCTTTTTCCCGACATATTCGAGCCGGTAATAACGCCCGTATGACCCGCGCCCCGGGTGCTGAAGTCATTGCTGATGCGCTGCCGGGCAAAAATGAGCGGGTGACCCAGCCCAACGGCCGTGACTTCCAGCGGCGTGGCGCTTAGCTCGGGCACGGCATAGGTGGGATTAGCGGCCTGAAAGCCGGCCAAGCTGACCAGGGCCTCCAGCTCCGCTCCTACTTCCAGCATGGCGTCGAGCTGACCGCCGAGACGCTTTTTCCAGCGTTCCAGCTGCCACATGCACCACAGGTCCCAGAGCAGCAGGTTGTTGAGGATAATGGCAATCAGCGGGCTTTCCCGGGCCGAAAACAGACCAGTAATGCGGGAAAGCTGCCCGATCAGGACGGAGGCGGGCTGGTGTTCGGCGCTGGCGTGCAAAGTAGCGTGCAGCTGCCGCAAATGGGCTGAGGTCCAGGTTGGCGCTTCAAACCAGGCCAGCTGGTCGCGGTAGGCCCGCAGGGCGTCGCGCATGGAGCTGCTGTGGCTGAAGTACTCGGCCCGGGCCACCCGAAACACCGAGTTCAGAGCGCCCAGCACCAGCACCGCCCCCAGGGCCAGCAGTCCGGAATACCCCAGGAACCACAGCACCACGCAGCCCACGGCCACCGGCGGCAACACAACCATCAGCAGCGTGAGCCAGCCTTTACCCTGGAAAAAATCGGGCTGCCGGAGCCACTCCGTGAAGGTGCGCGGGTCGGCGTCCTGCTTGGGAAAATGCTTGGCCCGGGCCTGCCACTCCTGCTGCCAGGCTACGTCGGGCGCCAGCTCCGCCACGGCCTGTTGGCGCAGCTCGATTACGGCCGGCTCGGCCCCGGCCAGCAGCCAGCCGGCCAGCCAGTCGTGCCCCAGGCGGGAAGTGGCCCGGTTCAGCAATTGGTACAGGGAGTGCGGGCCGAACACGTCGAGGTCGGCACTGTAGGGGTGGGCCGGGTCGAGGTAGCGCAGGCCGGGGTCGAAGCCGTTGAGCTTACCTTCCAGGCGGGCCAGCTCTTCCTGGTTGAGCTGGGCCAGCAGGCGGTAATGCTCCCGCTGGTAGCCCACGGCATTGTGCCAGCGCACCAGCAGCAAAAACACCACGTAAGCCAGGGCCACTACGCCAAAGGCGGCCGGCAGCTGCCCACGCGAAAACAGCCACCACACGGCCGCAATGCTGACCCCGAAGGCGGCCAGCCGCACCCAGGCCACCACCCGGTGCCGGCCGGCGTAGTGCTGCTCCTGGGCAGTGTGGGCGGCCAGGTTTTCTGAGAACAGCTCGGCGGGAGCCACGGAGAGCGGGCGGAAGTCGGAAGAAGCTACGGGCACGGCACAAAAAAGGGTGAGAGCGTCAAAAGTAACACTCCCACCCTCGCTATGCGTGCTTCTTTTCCGAACTACCGCTCAAAGCGCACGGTCAGGTAGAAATTGCGGCCCGCCGCGTTGATGCCCGAGGCAAAGGGCCGGTAGCTCTGGTCCAGGATGTTTTCCAGGCCCGACTGCACGCTCCAGCTGCGGGTAATCTGGTAAGTGGTGCGCAGGTTGAAGGTCTGCCAGCCCAGGGCGCCCACCGGCGTATTCTGAATCAGGTTGTCTTCCCCCGAGGGGCTGTGGTCGGCCACGCCCTTGCGGCCGTTGAACAGCATCGAGGCCTCGGCCGTGAGCTTGCGGCTCTGGTAGGTAATAGCTCCGCGGCCGTACACCGGCGGAATATGGTCCAGGGGCACGTCCAGGCTTAAGTCACGGCCTTTGGTATAAGTCACCGAAGCCTGGGCGCTCCAGTGCTTAATCAGTGCGGCATTGAAGCGGCCACTGAAGCCGTACACCCGGGCCTTGCCGGTGTTGGTATTGGCCACGGTAGTGAAAGTCTGCCCATTATAAACGGTCGTCGTGGAGCCGTCAGGGGCCGTGTAAGGCCGCACCACAATAGCGTCGGTCAGGGTGCTGTAGAAACCGGTCAGGGCCACTTGCAGTTTGCCTTCGATGGTATTCGACACCTCGGCTTCGCGGTAGAAAATCTGCTCGGGTTTCAGGTCCAGATTGGGAACGATGAGCGTGCCGTTGTTCTGCTCGAAGGTCTTGCTTACGTCGTCCAGGTTGGGGTTGCGGAAGCCCGTGGAAACCAGGCCGCTGACCCGGAACCCGGCCGGCAGCATCCAGACCAGGCCCAGGTTGCCGTTGAGCGACGAAGACGACTGGTCGGAGTTGAGCAAACTGGACTTGAAAAACTCGGGGTTGAAATTGGCTTTGAGCTTCACGGTGCTGAAGCGCAGCCCGTCGGACAAGATGAGCTTAGGCGTAATTTCCCAGCGGTGGGAGGCGTACACGCCCGTGGTGGCGTAGGTCGAACCGTTGGGGTAGCGCGTGGCAATGCCGGTAGTGGCCCCGCTCACAATGTTGACCCGGGTGCCGGTGCTTTCTACCTCGTTGCGGGTTACCTCGGCCCCGTAGCGCAGCTCATGCTCCCCGAGCTGCTTAAACAAGTCCAGGTTGGCCGACAGCACCTGCACGTCTTCCACGTTTTCGTCGCGCAGGTCTTTGCCGAACTCCCGCACCAGGCGGCTTTCCTGCACTTTCTGCACGGCCGGCGTAAAGCGCAGCAAATCAAATAGCGCCGTCGGGCGGGAATACTGAAACTGGTAGCTGGCCAAAAACCGCTTTTCCGGGCCGTAGTTCCACTCGGCCCAGCGCAAGGCGCCGTTGCGGTAGGTTTGGAGCCGGTCGTAGCGGGGCACGTTGGAAGTAGTTGAGTACTGCACGTTCAGCAGGTGCTGCTGGCTGGCACTAGGCCGGTAGAGCAGCTTTTGCAGCACCGAAAGCTGCCGGTAGCCCGACTGTCGCTGAATGTTCACGTTGTCGTTGGCCACCACCACGTCTTTGCCATCCTGCCGCTCCACGTAGCGCAGGTTTTCGCCGAAGCCGGGAAACGACTTATAGTCGCGGCGGCCCTTGCGCAGGTCGTCGAAGTCGGAGGCGGTGATGCTGGTAAGCAGGCCAAACTTCTGCCAGCCCAGGCTGATGTCGGTATGAGCCGTTTTTTCCCGGGCCGCCGTACCGTAGCGCAGCAGGTTGTTGGTACGCACCCGGGGCTGGCTGGCCGTGGTGCTGTCCGCGAGCTGCGGGTTGCGGGTCAGAATGCTGATAACGCCGCCCAGCGCGTCGGTGCCATAGATAACTGAGCCCGCGCCGCTGAGCACCTCAATACGGTCCACGGCGTTGGCGTCGGTGCTGAGAATGTTCTGCAGGTGGCCGGCCCGATAAATGGCGTTGTTCATCCGCACCCCATCTACCACCAGCAGAATCTTGTTGGCCTCGAAGCCGCGCAACACCGGACTGCCACCGCCAAACTGCGACTTCTGCACAAACACCTGCCCGGTGTTGACCAGCGCGTCGGCCGTGTTCATCGGGTTCTGCAGCCGGATCTGGGCCGCGGGCAGCACGTCAATCTGCTGGGGAATGTCGGCCTTGCGCTCCTGCACCCGGTTAGCCGACACCACCACCTCACTCAGGCTGATAACCCGCAGCGTGTCGGGCGAGGTGGTTTGGGCCGAGGCCGTTTCGAATCCGAATAGCGTGGCAAATACGAAGGGTATTGTTTTTTTCATTGACCGGATAATTGTAGTAACTCCAAAGATAAGCATAACGGCCGGTGGTTAGCGGCCTTCATTTACCACCGCAATGCACTTAAGCTCAATGGCAATGGGCGTGGGCAGGCAGTTGATTTCTACCGTCGTGCGGCAGGGCTGATTGGTTTGAAAATACTCCGCGTACAGCTGGTTATAGGTCGCAAAGTCATCCTTCATGTTGGTCAGGAACACGGTCACGTCCACCAGGTCTTCCCAGCGGGAGCCGGCTTCTTCCAGAATGTAGCGCACGTTCTGAAACACGGCGTGGCACTGGCTGGCAAAGTCGTAGCGCAGTACCGTGTTATCGGCGGCCAGCTCTACGCCGGGAATGGCTTTTTGGCCGCGCTGCCGCGGCCCCACGCCCGAGAGAAACAGCAGATTGCCTACCCGGCGGGCGTGCGGATAAAGGCCTACGGGCTCGGGGGCCCGGGAAGAATTGTGCGCGGTAGAGGTTTCGTCAGGTTGCATACCGTCAAAACTACCGAATTCGGACGCAATGCGTAGGAGAATAGTCCGTTTCTGAGCTGGTGCGGTTGTTGCCTCCCGGTTCAGCTGTTCGTTTAACCCCGACTTCTATGCGCTCCACTGTCCGTCGCCTGACGCTGCTGCTTGCCCTAAGCACGGCTGCCCTCACCACCGCTCACGCCCAGCAGAAATTGAAGTACCCCAAGACCAAGGCCGACGAAATCTACGACGTGGCGGCCAAGCCCGCCGTGCCCACCACCGGCCTGCAGGGCTACGCCGACTACCTGGAAAAAAACCAGCAGTACCCCACGGCGGCCCTGCAAAACGGCAAGGAAGGCACCGTGGAAGTGACGTTTGTGGTGGAAAAGTCGGGCGGCATCTCCAACATTGCCGTGAAAAATGCCCTGGACCCGGCCCTCGATGCCGAAGCCATGCGCCTGATCAAGGGCGGACCCAAGTGGGTGCCGGCCGAAAACAAGGGCGAAAAAGTGCGGCAGCGCGTTACAGTGCCCATTTCCTTCCACATGCCCCTGGGTGCTGGGGGGCCCGCCCCGCAGGTATCCGATAATGAGGCAGGCGCCGACTCCAAGCCCGCTGACGGCCCCAAGGTGATAAAGCCCGAGCAGCCGGCCCGGCCCGTGGGCGGCATCGATGCCTTCTTCGAGTGGATTCAGAAAAACCAGAAATACCCGGCTCTGGCCCGCAAGAAGAACATTCAGGGCAAGGTCATGGTTGAATTCATGGTTCAACCCGACGGCTCCCTCACCGACGTCAAGCTCGTCAAGCGTCTCGGTGCCGGCCTCGACGAAGAAGCCCTGCGCCTGATTAAGGCCGCGCCCAAGTGGGAGCCGGCCATGTACCAGGGCAAGCCGGTAAAGCAAAAAATGGTCTTGCCGGTGCTGTTTCAGCTGCTCTAAAGTATTTTGCTTCCCGGGCCGTCTGCCTACGGGTGGCCGGCCCGGCCCCTGCTTCCCGTACCCCGCTTGCTGCCGGCTGTAAGCCGGCCTTCCGCTCCTGCTGCGCTGCCCCTTCCTTTCACCTGCTTTCTATTCTTATGTTGGCCCCGCTACCCCTTTTATCCGCTCCGCCGGTGGCTCCTATTCCCGCGCCGCCGGTTTCCGGTCCGCTTACTATCTGGCCCTACCAGGCCCGGTTCCAACAGGCGGCCCAGGCCATGGCTGAAGGCATCTTCAACGTCCTCGATGATGACCTGGCTCCCAAAGTCACCCTCATTGGAATTCCCGCCGACCAGGGTAATTCAACCGAAGTAGTGTGCCTGGAGCCCGCCGACTGTGGCCTCGACTTCGCGCACTTCAGCAATATTATGGCCCGGGGCAAGGAAATGCAGAGCTCCTACTTCTGGAGCTCGGCCGACCGGGAAAACCTCACCGAGGAAACCATCCGTAAGCGCTACCAGGGTGTGGGCCTAAAAATGGCCATGCAGGAGGCTCTAAACGCCTTGGGCAGCAAAAACCAGTTCTTCGCTGGCTTCCCCGTTCTGGTCGATAAGTTCTTTGTCGTGACGGTGCTGCAGCTCAACCAGAAGGTGCTCAAGAGCCACCAGTCGCTGCGGCCCGACCGCTACTACACCGACGGCAAACCCGTGGCGCCTTCCCTGGTGCTGTCGGCCGTGCAGCGCTTCCAGGAAGAGTGCCTAAAGGCTCTAAATGAGCCCGAGCCGGGCGCGGGCATGCTGGTGCGCCCCCGCGAAACCGACGAGTTGGTGCGGGCCGCCGGCAAGCTGCTGATGGACACCCCGGCCCAGGCCCTGGGCATCAACCCGTCGACAGCCAAGCTGTTTGCAACCTGCAACACGATTTCCTCCCTGCGCTACGAAGGGGCCGAAGGCATTGGCAAGCTGCTGCTGGCCCGCCGCCGCCACCCCAATCTGGAAGAGGTATTTGCCCTGACCTGCCCTACCCCGCTTACCGACTACCGGGCCGTGCGCAAGCTGCTGGAAATGACCACGCCCGACGTGAGTCTGCTGGCCGACGGCGAAAACGTGTACGCCCTGGGCCGCCTGGTAGGTACCTATGACGCCAGCCGCGAGGATCTGTTCATGATCAACTTCGTGACGCACTACGCCTGGGAGTTTCAGCACGACGGCAAGGTGCTCATGCGCAGCCACTACGGCCAGCCCAGCCTGCCCCGCCCCCGGCTCAACCGCTTGCAGTTCCGCAAGGACCTGCGCCGTATCTTCGATTTGACCGCACCCGAAAAAGTGGAGCGCCTTTGGGATGTTGTGGTGGAAGCCAGCCGCCAGAAGCACGGCACGCTCGTAGTGGTGACCACCGAGGCCCTGGCCGAAGCCGACCGCCTCAAGCTGCAATGCACCCTTATTGAGCCCGTGCCGCTTACCCCCCTCATTACCCGCCTGGTCACGGCCATCGATGGGGCCGTGCTTGTCGACCCGGACGCGTATTGCTACTCCATTGGGGTCATTCTGGACGGTAAAGCTTCGGGCCACGGTACCAGCACCCGTGGGGCCCGCTACAACTCGGCCATCCGTTACGTGGAAAGCAGCCCTTACCCCTGCATGGCCATTGTGGTCAGCGAAGATGGGCTGGTCGACGTCATCACCAAAGACAATCTGCTGGAGCGGGAGTAGCAATTATATTGAGGTGCTAATACCCAACGGGTCATTGCGAGGAGGTACGACGAAGCAATCCGTCCTCTGCGAAGTACGACCCGATCTTTTACCAGAAAGCCCTTTATTCCAGCTGGAATAAAGGGCTTTTCAGTGAAGAGAGCTTTCTACATTTCAGAGGACGGATTACCGCGCTTAGCTCGCAATGACAGGTAGTTGTACCCTACCCCTTCTTCGCCCGGAACGACCAGGTGATGCGGAACACCGCCACTGTGTCGCCGGCCTGGTCCTGGCCGGTGCTGGTGCACACCACAGTGCGGCCCTCGCCGGTAGCCCGGCTTTCGACAATGGCCTGGGCGATACGCAGGCCGTCTTCGCTGGTAAAGGCAATCAGGCCCACGGCTTTCTTGGTAAACTCGGCCTCCATGCCCACTACCAGCATCGATACCGGGGAGCCGCTGGTTGTGTTCATCATCGACAGCACGCCGCTGGCCATTTCGGCCGCCATGCTCAGGCAGGCAAAGTAGATGCTGCGAAACGGATTTTTGGTCAGATACTTAAACGGCACCGTCACCGTGGCCCGAGCCGGCGTGATTTCGCGCACCCGCAGGCCGGCCAGGTAAGCCATGGGCAAACTGCGCAGCATAAACAGGCGCAGCTTCAGCGGGTTGGCAATGGTACGGCGAAAGGCGGCTGCCTGGGGCGTATCGGCGGGGGCAGGCACGGCGGCGGGCTGGGACATGGCAAAACGGGCTGGGTGAGGATACTGCAAAGAACAAAAAATATTCGGCATGCCGAATAGTACCCCTGGTTTTCTGCGCAGGCTTACCCAACTAAAACGCCCCACTTTCCGCAGAAAATGGGGCGTTCCAGGCAGCCGGCAGACTCCTGTTGCTTTAGCCTTTCTTTTCCAGCACCAGCACCACCTTGTTGAAGTTGGCCGCCGCGTTTACTACTTCGCGGAAGGCTTCGAAGTCCTTTTTGGGCCAGCGAATCTGCTGGTAGTGTTCCTTGATGGTCACCGTCACCTTCTGGCCCTCCACGGCGTAGCTCGACTGAAACAGGAACAGTGGGGCCGCCGCGTCGGGGCCAGCTTTCACGTTGTAGCTCAAATCCTTCAGGTTACGGATGCTGTAGCCGGCCGGCAGCTCGAAAGTGATGACGCGGTTGTAGCGGCGGTTAAACTCGTTTTCCACGTCGAACTGCCGGGCATCGGCCTGGTAGAGTTCCGACTGCGGCCCGAGCAGCTCGCCTACTTTGAACAAGTACTTCGGCCCGGCCCGGTTGAGCAGGGCCGCCGACTCCACCCCGGCCTCCACGATGAAGGGCTTGGCCAAGGGGCTCAGACCCCGCTCCCCGTTAACGACGTTCAGGCTTTTGAAGGTGGCGTCGGGCACGCAGCTTTTGATAAACTCCTGGGCTATTTCGGTGCGCTTGGCTTCCGGAATGAGGGAGTAGAATGGCTGAATCACCTGGGCGTTGTAGCCGCCCAAAATGTAGCGGATATTGACGGTGGACTTATCCAGGGTTGGGGCAAACTGCACGTTGATGTCCAGGTCGCTCGGGTTCTGGTCGGCGGCCAGGGTCGGGATGTCCTTCACCTTTCCCACCGCCGACTCGGTAGAGCCTAGCTTCACGGTCCGGATAAACAGACCGGGGTTGGCCGTCCACTCCGAAGGCACCATGCCGTAGCGGTAGTCGGGCCGGGCGGGGGCCAGCATCTGCTTGGTGGCCGGGAAGTAGAAAATGTAGTTGTCCAGGTAATTCCAGGTGTCGAACGACTCGTCGAAGGGCGACACGCTCCGGTCGGACGTCACTACTACTTCGTGCTCAATGCCCAGCTTGCGCAGCACCCCGGCAAACAGGCGGGCAAAGCCCAGGTCGGAAGCATTGCGGGTATTAATAATGCCCGAAAGCTCTGCCTCGGCGTATTCCTCCGAAGGGTTGAAGTTGGTTTTGATGTAGTTTTCCACGAACTGCACCTGCTCGGTTACGCCGCCGGCGGGCACTTTCATCAGCTTCAGCAGCTTGTCAAGGGCCTTTTGCTCATCCTTGGTGTAGGTGTAGAGCGAGCCGTGAATGTACTGGCTGGCTTCGGCCCAGGTAAAAAGCCGCTCCCGGCCCCGACTGGCATTATAGGCCAGCTTATACTCAATGCGCATCCGCTCGGCCTGGGAGTTGGCAAACGCCTCTTCCCGGGCAATGGCCACGTCCTTCAGGGCAATTCGCACCACGTGCTTGCCGCCAATTACGGTGTCGCGGCTGGCCTGGGGGCCGTGGTACACGCGAGTATCGAAGGTGAGCTGCTCGGGTGAAATCAACTCGAAGGTGACCGAACGGGCCGGCAAATCGGCTTGCAGGTACTCGCGGCCGAAGTAGTTGGGGCTGCGCTGCCGCATGTACACATATTCGATTTCACTGCCTTTCTCCACGCCTTCCACGGCAAAAATCTTGAAGCCCCGGGCCCCGTCCTGGTCTTTGAGCTCTTTGATGTTGCTTTGGTTGAGCTCTACCACCTCGCCCCGCGGACTAATCGTGCGGGCCTTGAGCCAGAGCAAGGCCCCATCCTGCACCGGCACGTAAATCTTGTTGAACCGCTCAATGGCATCGGTGCTGTTCACACGCACGATGCTGTGGTTGGTGGAGTACAGGCCCAGCTTCTGGGTTTTCTCGTCGTAGAAATACTCCTGGGCCGTGAAATCGAGCAGCAACAGAGCCGGCAGCTGGGTTTCGGCTTCGGTGAGGGGCAGGCGCTTGCGCTTGGCATCCCAGGTGTAGCTAGCGTGGGTCAGGCCAGCCGGAATAGCCTGGGCACATACGTCCAGCATAAGCAGCCAACCCAAGGCCAGGGTGAGGCCCAAAAGACGGAAAGAGGATTTTATCATAGGAGAAATTGACCACGGCCCGGGGCCGAGTCCTAGCAAAAACGCGTGACGCAATAGGGTAAGAGCGGAGAGTTAAGCAGAATTACACTTTCTTCTTTTTCAGGATAATAACGTCGCGGTAGGCCGCGCCCAGCTTATCGACTACCGTGTTCCACTTAGCAAACTCGGTGGGCTGCAGCAGCAGGTAATTCACGTACAGGTCTTTTTCCTGCACGATTTTGTTGCCTTTGCGCTCGTAGCGGATACTGAAGCCCAGCACGTCTTCTTTGGTAGAAGCATTGGCCGGCAAATACTCGACCTCGTAGCCCGTCGGAATCTCAAACTCGGTGCGGGTCCGGTTGCTGTGGGCGTACTCGTTGTACATCGGCAGCTGCCGTTTACCGGCGTCTATCCGGTCGTTGCCGTAGGGCTGCTCCAGGTTCAGATTCAGGTAGATTTCGTCGTCGACCTGCTGCACGTAGTCCTGCAGGCGGTACTCGTAGTCGATGGTGAGAGGCTGCTCCCGGGCGGCCACGTTGTGCACGGCGTAGCTGTCGACGAAGAACTTGTTGTTGCCGCGCTCCAGCACCCGCTTCACGTACTTGGACTCCTCGGTTTTGTCCATGCCATCGAGGGCGTAGGCCTGGGTGATTTTGGGGTAGCCCGACAAGGCCAGCTGCCCTTTGCCCTTGAGCGTGGTGCCGCTCAAGGCCACGGTGGAAATATCCACGGCGTTGCTTTTCTCCTTGCCCATCACCGGCACGCTCACCACTTTGCAGTTCTTACCGTCCAGCGCCAGCAGGGCTTCCTTGCCTTGAATCATGGACGTGGGCATGTTGAAAGGATTGTGCTTGCTGGTAGCGTCCAGAAACACGTACTGCCCGGGCTTGGGCTCCCAGGTGGCAATCATGTGGTTGTCGACGCCTGGCGTGGCCAGCTCGGAGTAGCGGTACGGCAGGGCCCGGGTACCAATCCAGGTCAGGTAGGACTTCACGCCGGCCATGCGCAGCATCTCGTGGGTTAGGTTGGCCATGTCCTTGCAGTCGCCGTAGCGGCGGGCGTACACCTGGCCGGCATCGGCGGGCACGAAGCCGCGCAGGCCGTTTTCGAAGGCTACGTAGCGCACGTGGTCCTGCACCCAGTAATACACGCGGCGCACCCGCTCCTCTTCCGAAGCGGCGCCCACGGCCAAGGAGTCGACTACGCGGCGCAGGGCCGGGCTTTCCTTTTTGTCGAGGCCAGCCACGAAGCCGGAGTACAGCGAAAACAGCTCGGGCACGCCCGAAAGCATCTTGCGGGGCTGCCCGGCGGCGGGTACTTCCTCCACGTAATACACCAGGTGGGGCGCGTAGTAGGCTATTTCCGGGCCGTCGTCGTCGCGCGAGGGGCTGGGCAGGTTGTCCACAGTCCAGCGGTAAATGACCGACGAGCCTTTCTCCTGCTTGGTGAAGGTGACGGGCGTGTTTTCGACGTGAAACAGCTTGTAGTTGATCTTCACCGACTTGGGCGCCGTGAGCGTGACTTCGGCGTGGCGCGTGGGCACGTGGTTGGCGAAGTAGAACGGCGACAAAAACCGGGCGTCGGGGTGGCGCACGGTGTAGTCCACGACGGTGCGCACGCCAGGTGCCACCGACGGGAACGTCCAGGTGGTGTAGCGGGTATCGTCGAAGAAAATCCCTTCCTGCACCTCAAACTTCTCTTTGAAGTCGGAGATGCGCAGTGCCTTGTAATCGTTGCCGGCCGGAATCAGGGTGCGGGCTTCGAGCTTCTGCAGGCGGTTGAAGTGGGAGCTGTACACTTTGTCGCGGGCGTACATAGCCGACTGCGGCGCCAGATGCAGCATGTCGTAGTGGTGGCGGGCCAGCACCTGCACCGAGTCACCCTTAAGCTCGACTACCACGTCTTCGCGGTAGTCAAGGTACACGGCCTTTTCGTCGGGGTACTGTTTTTGGGCGGCCAGCAGCGCCTGCAGGGGCTGCTGGGCTTGCGTCAGGCGGGGCTGCGTGAGCAGCAGGCTGCCCACAACCAGGCCCAGGTACCAGGATAGTTTATTTGCTGCCATACACGAAGTTATTCCAGTAGTAATCTGTTTTGACCGGTTTGCCCAGGGCGTCGTAGTACACGGTGGGGCCCGACCGTTCGCCGCTGCGGTAGGTTACTTCCCGCTCTAGCTTTCCGTTGGGCCGGTAATAACGGGCCCGGCCCTGCAGCTCATCGTGGGCGTAGTACTCTTCTTCCATCAGCTTGCCATCAGGATAGAAGGTTTCGAGCTTACCGGTCAGCACGCCATTGAGCACCTGGGAGCGGCGGTACACCTGGCCGGTACTGTAGTACAAAGTCTGCGGGCCGTCAACATAGGCGCCCTTGTAGGTTTCGTCCACGGCGGGCTTACCGTTGGCAAACTGGATTTTGAGCGGGCCATTGCCGGTTTCGAACGGAATGACCTCACCCCGGGGCTGCCCATCGGCGCCACCGGCCCGGTAGCCAACCAGGTTGTCCTCGTCGTAGTGCTTTTCTACCAGCAGCTCGCCCAGCATGTTGTAGGTGCGCAGGGTGCCCTGCCGCTGCCCGTTCAGATACTGAGCTACCGAGCCCGTTTTGCCGTTCTCGAAGAAAGTTGTCCACTCCCCGTCCTGCTCGCCGTGGTAGTAGGAGCCGCGGCTCGACAAGGCCCCGGAAGGGTAATAGGTTTTCCACTCGCCTTCGCGGCGGCCCTGCCGCAGCTGACCTTCCACCGCAGTTTTGCCCGTGTACGACACAGCCCGGTAGGCGCCTTCGCGCTGGCCTTGCTGCATACTCAGCGTGGCTTCGGGGCCGCCAGCCGGGGTAAGCCAGCCCCCACTGCCCTGCTCCTCAAAGCAAAGCATGGGCATCCGGTAACGGATTTTACCGCTCGGGTAGCGCAAGATGTATTCCTTGGTATCGGGCGTCAGCTGCTGCCGGCTTATTTCCTTGCCGGTCGAGTCGAGGGCCGTGACCAGCAGCAGGCGGCCGTCGAGGTACTGCCGCTCCCCGGAGAGCTTGCCGCCGGGTGTAAAGCTGCGGGCCGGGCCCTGCTGCTCATCGTTGCGGTAGTAGTACTCCTCACTCACCCGGCCATCCACGTAGTAGTCACGCCAGAGCCCCTGGCGCTGGTCGTGCTGCCAAAAGCCCGTCTGGCTTGGCTGCCCGTCTTCGTAAAAGCTTTCGAAGTAGCCGTCGGCTTCGTCGTTGGTGTAGCTCTGGCGCGTGCGGACCTGCCCGTTGGTATAATATTGCTCCACGAGGCCGTTGAGCTTGCCGCCATTGCTGTAGTGGCGCACCGTTTCGAGGGCCCCGGTGCCGTAGTACCAGCGCCACTCGCCGTCGGGGTGCCCATTCAGGTAGGTGCCGGTCGAACGGGGCTTGCCGTTGGCGCGCAGCACCTGCACCGGCGTTTTGCCCTTCTTCACCTCAACTTTTGCCAAGGTTTTACCGGCCTTATCCAGGGCCGTTACCCGGGTTACGCGGCCCTGCTCATACTCCAGCTCGGCCGTGGGGGCGCCAGTGGCATCGAAGTCGCGCAGAGTGCCGTGCAGTTCGCCGGCCGCGTTGAAATTCTGCTCAACGCTCAGCTTGCCCGAGCGGTAATACGTGCGCCACTGGCCCACGCTTTTGCCGTGGTCGTAGGTGCCGGTCTGGTACAACTTGCCGTTCGGGAAATGAGCGGTGTAGGGTCCGTGCAACTCATCCTTGTCGTAGGTGCCTTTGCGTTCCAGGGTTTTGTCGGCGTAATACACGGCGAAGGGTCCCTGCCGCTGGTCGGCCACGTAGGTGTACTCGGCCTCCAGCACCCCGTTGGGGTAATACGTTGTGGCCGGCCCTTCCTTTTTGCCGGCGCGGTAGGCAGTGCGGCCTTCCGTCTTGCCATCGGCTGCCAGGTACACGGTTTCGCCGTCAATTTCGCCTTTCTGGTAAGGGCGCGCCTCATACACCGACCCGCAGTAGCGATACAGCTTGGCCACGCCCTCGGGCTCCCCGTGCACGTAGTTGCCCTCAATGGATAGGGTGCCGTTGTCGTGGTACTCGAGGTAGGCGCCGTGCAGCTTGCCTTCCGCGTCGTAGTTTTTCACCAGCCGTACCTTGCCATCGGGAAAGAATGACTTCCAGGTACCATTACGCACCCCGGCCGCCGAGAAAACGCCCTCTTCTTCCGGGGTGCCTACGTCGTCCAGAAACAGCCAGGGGCCACGAAAAGTCGCTTTTTTGGCATCCTCTTCCCCGTCACCAAGCCCTACCAGGTTTCCCTCGTCGTTGTACCAGCCCTTCACCGGGGTCAGCTTCCCGCCGCGCTGCACGAGTTGAGTGACGCGCAGCTCGTTGAGGGCCACGCCCACGACTTCCGCCATTTTGGTGACCCGGGCCTTGTTGCTTTTCACCCACTGGGCGGCCTGCTTGTCGCCGGCCGACAGGAGCGTGAGGTAGGTAAAGGCCGTCAGGTTGTCTTCCTGCCGGAGCACCTTTATCAGCGGACTATAGAGCCGCAGCCAGAAGTCGTTGGGGTCAGCATCGGCGGCCGGAAACTTCTCCACCAGCAGCTGTAGCTGCTTCACCACGTTGGCGTTGAACTTCACCTTGCTAGCGTAGTCCTTGCGCAGGGCCACCTTGGAGTTTATCAGCTCGTCCAGCTCCTGAAACGCACCGTTGGGCAGCGTAGCGGGCAGCCGCTCCTTGGCGTCCATTTCCACGGCGTTGGAAGCCAGCTGCTCGGCCATGACCAGCACCGAATTGCTACGCTCCCCGTCGGGCTGAATGGCCAGATAAGTGAGCATACCGAGCAGGGCGTGCGAGGTTTGTCCCTGGCGCTGGGCCAGGTAAGCCAAGGAATAATGGCTGTTGGCGTGCAGCGGGGCCAGTTCGAGGCTGCGCTGCAGGCTGGCCACCGCCCCCTTAATATCCCCGGCCGTGCTCTGGCTCACGCCCTGGTTGTACCACAGCGCCTGGTTATACGGATGCAGGCGCAGGGCTTCAGTATACAGCTTGAGGGCGGCCGGCACGTTGTCCAGATTCTCATAAGCCGTAGCCATGATGTTGTACACCTGCGGGTCGCGCACGTGCAGGTCGAGGGCGCGCTGACCGGCGGCTATGGCCTCCTGGTACTGCTTGTTATAGAGGTAAGACAAGGCCAGCTCGTGCTGTACCCGCACGTAGGCCGTGTCGCTGGCCGGCACGGCCAGATACTGCGCAATGGCCCCGGCGTAGTTGCCCTGGTCGTGCAGCCCGACGGCTTCTTTCAGAATCAGGGTGGAGTTGGCCAGCGTGGGGCGCTGCTGGGCGCTTACCGTTACGCTCGTCAGGGAGCAAAGCGCCAGAAGCGCACCGCAAGTAGAAATTTGCATTAAACTAAGGATAATAAAAAGGGCAATTCGGGCCGAAAATCGGGGCTAACGGACCGGGTAATCTTACAATAATACTGATTCGGCGGCGCTCCGGAAAGTCCAGCTTCGCCCCCGAATGAAATAATGTTATTAGCTGCGAATTATTGCTTGCCGGACGGCTTTTTGCCGCGCTCCGCCGCCGGCTTTTTTCGCCCGGCTTCCCGCGGGTATACCGCCAACTCCTGGTAGGTAGATACCGGGTCGGTTTCGCGGCGGAAGTCCAACTCGTCCAGCACGCCGATAACCAGCTCCGCCGTGGTGTAGACGAGGTTGCCATCGAGCAGATGACCACCAATAGTGCGGCCGGTAGAGTCGGATACGGCCAGGTGCAGGTGGCTGCCATTTACGGAGAGCGTACCCACCAACGACACGATTTCGAAGTGGCCATGGTACACGCTGGGCCCGCTCTGGTTGGCCAGCCGCAGCGTGGTAGTAGTCAGGCTGCCCACGCAGGTTACCACAGCCGCCGCCCGGATCTGGTGCTCCTGCACGAAGGCCGTCAGCTGCTGGCGCAGATCCTGGCCGGGGCGCAGGCGCAGCGCAAAGGTGCGCATGGGAGAAGACAGGGCCGGAACCGGGGCAGCAGGCATGGGTTGTTGGGCAAAGGCCGTTGCGGCGCTCAGCCACAGTAGGCCCAAAGAAAGAAGAATACGCGTCATATCCGGCAAAAAAGCGCCGGCGGAAGTCGGGGCGCCGGGCTTAATCAGCGCCAAGATTACGCAATAAAAAAGAGCCGACGATGGTCGGCTCTTTTCGGTAGGAAGCAGTACAACGGGCTTAGCGGTTGAAGCGCACGTCGCTGTAGCGGACTTTGATGTTCACGTTGGCCGGGTTGCGTACCGAAATAGCGCCGAACTGCCCCTGCATGTCGCTCGATGTAGTGCTGTTTTCCTCCGACTCCACCTTCACCAGGCGCTTATCGAGCAGGAGCTTGCCGTGCTGGGTGTTTACGTCGAAGTTGAAGCCGGCCCGTCGGGGAAGTTGAGCAGAATCGTGCTGTAGCCGCCGTCCACGTTGATTTGCCGGAAGTTGCGGCCGGTGTTGCGCACTTCAAAAGACGGGCAGAACTGCACGGTCATATCCAGCCGCTCACTGATTTTGTCGATGCTGAACTTGGAGTAGCCCGACGAACCGCGCAGGTTGCGCACCGTGCCCAGGGCCACGTCGCCGTACTTGCTGTGCACGGTCAGGTCCTGCACGGTGCCCACGTCGATGTCGGAGTAGTTGTTGCGCAAATCCACCGTTACGCCCTCGTCGAGGCGCAGCTTGGAGTAAGACGCATCGATAGTAGCCTTGCGGGCATAGCTGATGGCGCCCTGCCCGTTGCCTACGCGCAGCAGGTTCTGGGGACCGTCGAGGCGGGCTACCCGGAGCGTGCCGTACTCCACGGCCAGGTCGGTAGAGCCGCTCAGGTCGTTGGTGATGCTGATGTCGCCGAAGGTATTATGCACCCGCAGCGGCGTATTTTTGGGCAGCCACACGGTGTAGTTTACCTCGTAGAGCTTGGTGCGGCTCCAGCATTCCCGGGCATGGCCCCAAACTTCGAGCGGAACACAATGCCGCCGGTGGTGGCGTCGGCGTCGGTCATCTGCACCTGAATCATGTCCAGCAGCTGCTGGGCTTTTTCGTCGGTATCAGCCCGGGTGATAATCTCCACATCGGTGCGCACCTCGTTGCGGCTCCAGGTATTAATTTGTACGCGGCCGTAGCGGGTATCGAGGCTGTAGGGCTTATTGGCGGCAGCATAGGTGCGGCTCAGCTTGCGGCTTTTCTCCGCGGCGGGCACCGCGTTGCTGGCTTCTTCCTGCTGGGGGCCCTGCTGCGGACCCTGAGCACCGTTCTGACCGGCTTGCTCGGGCTCGGCGGCTTCGTCGTAATGATGCAGGAAGGCTTCCGTTTCCGGGCTGGCCAAATAGCAGTACTGGGCGGCGGCTTCGCCTGGGTGCTGGGCCATGCTGCTCAGCGAAGTGGCCAGCAGACCCACGCCGGCCAGCAGATACCGCCAGGCACGTACCGGGTTTCTCAGGCTGGTCTTCATGGCTTTAGCTCCTTTTCAACGGCCGGATTGGCCGCGTTATACTCCTTCATCCGCTCCTGCAGGCGCAGCTGCTGGTTGAGAATGTCGAGCCGGATCTGCATGTTGCGGTTCATGGCTTCCAGTACCACGTCGGGCTCGGGATTGCGGTAAAGCTCCACCTTCAGCTGGTTGTAGGTCGAGTCCAGCGTGGCCAGCTCCTGCCGCCAGTCGGCGGTAGCGGCCGGGCTTACCGGCGCGTGCAGCTCACTGATTTCGGCTTTCTTTTCCCCTATCTGAGTGGCATAGTAGTCTTCCATGCGCTGCACAGCCACGGCCAGGCGCTTCTGCGGACTAGCCGCCTCAATGCCCACGGCCGAAGCCC